>NZ_JGZR01000027.1 GCF_000741775.1 Bifidobacterium subtile | reverse complement strand
CAGGTCGGTCACGCATTACTCACCCGTTCGCCACTCTCACCAGAGTGCAAGCACTCTGGATCCCGTTCGACTTGCATGTGTTAAGCACGCCGCCAGCGTTCATCCTGAGCCAGAATCGAACCCTCCACAAAAAAAATGCAGAAAGCCTCGAAAAGGCCCTCATATATATAATTGACGGGACCGTTTATAAGGAAAACGATCCACACAAAACCCCGACGCCCATTAAGCCCCCCAGGGCACCCACACGCAAAAACACGCGCAGGCAGGCATCGGACTGGCAATCACAACAAAAATCTGACTATAAAAAGTAGTACAAAACACGCTCTTGAGTTCTCAAACCACCACCACACCAACAAACCGAAGCAATCCGAAGATTTCTTGTCGCTGTCAGGCAGCAAGGGATTAACTTACACGGGATGGCCCCCGGGCGCAAATCGGGCTTGTCGAAATACCCTTGAATCGTTGGCATATAAGACATCTGTCGGCGTGTCGAAATCGCCTGTTTTCGGCCTTGATTTGCTCTGTATGCAACGCGAGGCCGCCAAAATACCTCGAATATTTCTGTTCTTCGGCGTGTCGGAGCCTCACTCTGCCTGCGTTGCCGCCAGTCCTATTGGAACAGCTCATCATGGCTGCCCACGCGAAGGAAGACAGCAGTGCCGCTGGCCGTGCGCCATATCAGCAGACTATCGGCACTGTTGTCGATGTGGCACTCGAGCACCCCGCTCCAGTCGCCAGTGAGCCTATGGGCACGATGCCTGCGCCGCAGCTCCTCGCGCGACTGCTCGTCGTCTGCAAGCACCAGACGGATGACCCGGCGCAGGCCCTCGGTGTTCACATGCTTCCTGGTCATTCGCTTCACATCCCGCTCAAAGCCAGTTGTGTATTCGGGAACAAGCATCGTCAGATTTCCAGCGAATCGAACATCTCATCAGCGTTCTTGAATCGCTGACGGCCAGTCTGCGCTATCTCCTCCGCCTCATGAATCGCGGCGAGAGTCTGCTCATTAGGCGTCGGCTCGTAGCTGAGGTTCAGCGGAATGCGACGTTCCCGCACCATCTGGCGATAAAACGCCCTGGTAACAGAGGAAAGATCGAAGCCGAAATCCTCTGCAATATTGGAGGCCTTCAGCTTGGTCTCATCGTCCACTCGCACGGTAACCGTTGTCATAGCACTACCAGCTTTCACTGTTGTCTCACATTGATAATCTATTGTCGTACAACAGTATAGTAACAGTTCTAAAGTTTCGTCAAAAGAAAAGTGCTCTAGTGCTGTATTCGTGGCACTTATGCAAGACAGACGACATTGATAATGTATTACAAACGAAAGCCTGCTTTACTTGATAATACTGAAATAAATCAGATTTCACATAGATTGACTGCAACACGAGATTAGGCAGATGCGCTATGCAACAAAGTCATGCAATGAATGAAGCATGCTTAGAAGAAGAGCTGCCTCATGCCACACGTCAGGCTATCAGCGAAGCTGCGCATATGGCGACAACAGACGCGGGTGAAAGCTTTGACAATGTAACTGCACTGTTCTCCGCTATACTCGGCCGAGACGCCCCCAGCAAGGAATGAATTCACAAATAGCGCGTACTCAACCATCCGATAACCCACATTATGTCAGATTTTTAATCTGACATAATGTCGTGTGGTTATATCGTGAGACCAGCGCTTGCTGACATAACCATACGCCCCGTCTAACCGCACACCGATACTCTGTTCAATGCCGTGCAGTCATATCGCAAGAAGCGACCCTCTTCGTAGGATGGTTAATCGGCATCTGATCGATTACATGATCGATTACAGCAGATCCCAATCGATATCATCGATATCGGTGGTTCCGCTGTCATCTGCGCGTCTTGCCTCTACCTCTGCCAGTGTTCCAGTATCTTCGAGGTACAACGGCTCGTCCATGATGCCTCGATTCTACTGTATTGTGTCGCTGCGGATGCTGTGCGCCGTTGGACTGGCTTTGTGTTGTTTGTGGCTTTCGCGCCGTCTGCGCGGGGGCGGGGCGAACGCGTCTTCGCGTCGGTTGTCGGGGCGTGCCTGTGCGTGTTTTGTTTTCCGGGCATACAAAGGGGCCCCGGGGATCGTGTGATCCCCGGGGCCTCTCGTGAAAGTGTTATTGCGGCGGCGCGCTACTCTCCCACACCCTGTCGAGTGCAGTACCATCGCCGTGCTGGGTCTTAGCTTCCGGGTTCGGAATGGGACCGGGCGTCTCCCCAGCCATGGCCGCCGCAATCTTTAATTGTCGTGCGCGCCATTACGCGCGCACGGGATGTGGTGG
>NZ_JGZR01000026.1 GCF_000741775.1 Bifidobacterium subtile | reverse complement strand
CCGCCGCCGACACGTGGAAAGACACAAGAATCCAACGGTGCCTCGTGCACGTGCTGCGCAACACGCGCACGGACCCCACCTGCAGGCCACGCACCGACGCGGGCAAAGACCTGCCCAGGCTCGCCCGGAAACCCGTGAAGGTCCGCGACGCCGACGCCGCCGCGGCCTGGCTCAACCTGCCCGACGACTGGCACACCCGCTACGCCGACATCATCGGCCAACGCACCACCGCACGCGACGACCCCGGCAACCCCAAAGCCCGCGCCGGACGCACATGGTGGTGGACCCACGCCCGGTTGAGACGCGCCTATTACCGGTTCATCCGCCTGCAACGCGACGGTACGCTGTTCGCGTGCTGCGAGCCCGCCCCCGCAGGCAGCGTCCCGTCCACCACCAACCGTCTCGAGGGCGGTGTCAACGCCGACATCAAGCGCGTCCTCGACGCCCACCGCGGCCTGACGGAGGAACCCATGAAACGCTGCGAATGGGTCTTGTACATGAAGACGCACAACCCCGACCCCGGGTCGTTCATCACCGCCGCACACGACGAAACCACCGAGCCGCCCACCACGGGCACCGGCCTGCCCGCCGGCGGCATACAAGAGGCCGCACCCGGCGTCGACGCCTACGAATCAGGATTCGGCATCAGGAAAGGCCGGGCAGGCAAGACCCGATGACGCCACCTCGACACGCCCGAATAAAACACACATTTTGTCATTTAACCCTATGTTTGGGTAATCATGAAGTGAAATCGGGGGTGTCGTAAGAATCATGTTCACGGCACGACACGACACGACACGACACGACACGAGAATATAATAATATAGGTATTTCCGTTCGTCTCGTTTAACTCGTTCCGCCATGTACAATTTCAATCAAACAACACAATGGAACAGAAGCTTGATTTACATCGCCCACCATATTTTCTCTTTGCCGGAATCGTCGTTCATGCGGGATTCAGAGCGCCGGGGTCACACCGTGTCAGACGCTGATGCCATTCTCAGCCCGATAGCGTTTGACCCGGACTTGCATTTCGTACATCAATACGATGTCGACACCGCGACAACACCACTATCGTGTCACCTTCTCATAACAGTCTTATGAACATGTCCGACTGACTGATTATCCGGCGTATGACTTGGTTCATCGTGTGAAAGGAATAACAGCGAAATTCCATAACTCAGGAAAAAGGCAGCAAAAGCAAAATAAGAAACATTACTAAAACAAACTACAAGGAAGAAAATAGGCCAAACCAGCGGGCATTACCCTTTGCTCGATAATATCCCCAAAACGATGCAAGCCAAAGAGCAAAATACAGTAAACCGCCCGTAGCGAGAACAAATAAGAAAGTATTCGAAAAGCCTGTATTGTTATCCCTGAAAGAACTCATGAATGGAACTACGGCATCATTGTTGCCTATCCCGTTACCCAAGATCGGACTCGACAACCATGCTGCAAAGCCAGCCTTGAAATCATCCATATGTATTGCTCCAGACGACGTATCGACTTTGCTCGCAAAAAGCACATGAGAAACACTAAATGCCGCACAGAACAAGCAGAATGCAATGAATACGATAAGATTCCTAGCTCTTTTTGATATAGTAGACTTGCAATAAAAATAAGCAACAAATATACCAAGAGCAAGAATCCAACCAGTCGTAGAAAAAGAAGTAACTAAGGCTGCTATAAATGAAAACACGCGCCATAGTTTATACTTCTTGAAATAAAGGAGTTCAACCAACAACGCAATGATTAAATAGAAAGCAAACGCAGGCCCCTCACCAAATATTGAAGTATTACGAAAACCAAGAAATGAACCGAATCCCGACCATTGCAATTGGTACAATAAGCCATAATACCCAAATGCTTCCCCACTCGACAAGCTTCCATCCGACCAGGTATCAGGGAAAGTACAATTTGGCTTCAGCACTCCAAGGAATGGGCCGAATAACCATAATATTGAAGAGGAAAGTGCGAGCCACGCGATTATTGAAGATAAATAATCAAATATCTTATCCAGTACGCTATTCCGATAACACACTAAAATAAATAACGGAAAAATAGCATATAATAAAAGGAAGGCAAAATGTCCCATCGTCGGCAACCTAAGAGTGCCCAATGAAACTATGGCACAAACAATGACGCAACATGAGAACCAGGTTACCCCACGCTTTAGATCTGTAAGAGGAATCCCTATCCCGACCAGAACGGTAAAAATGGCCAGAAGCGATAATAACAATAAAACGATAGGGATAGCACTCTAAAATACCCAAATCGTCCATATAAAGTTGCATTTGAAAGAACTAGCAGCATTGAAAACAGGAACGCCAACGATGTCGGCCACACAGGGATTGTCCGACATCTTTCTGAATCCTTTTGTACAGTGTGCACCAAATCTACGCTCCCCGTAATCTTACTCTAGATACATTCTTTCAAGCATGCTTGCAGAATCCGCAACACGAAATCCGGCATCTCGAAGCTGTTCGTCAGCCCTATCGTTATATCGATTTACATTTTCTACGAAAAAATGAATCCAAGCTTGCATATCATCCAGCGAAAGATAGCTCACAAAATCACTACAAATATCACTTTCTCGAGAGACACGATCAGAAACGGCACATGGCAAACCAGCCGCTTCTGCCTCGATTAATGCGATTGGAAGCCCCTCAAAACGAGATGGAAATATGAAAGCATCGAATGCCTGATAATAACTACTCGTGTCACGAATTAGGCCTAGCAACTTAACGGAACCGTCAAGATGCAACTCACTAATCTTATCCTTTATCGCTTCACGATCAGGGCCATCGCCAATTAACCAAAGCTGACTGGAGGGCATTATCGAGTGCAGCTCATTGAATACGGATATCGCGTATTCTTGGTTCTTCTGGTATGACATTCTCCCAACATGACCGATGATGAAATCTGTCTCTTTGGCCCCGAGACTTTCACGTAGCGCCCGACGAACACTAGTTGTTCTCCGATACCGTCCGAGGTCTACTCCGTTTCGAATGACTTGCACTTTCGGAAGAATTTCCGGACAAAACTTAGCCTTTGCCGCCTCCTTGGAACATGCGCAGTACCGATCGACGTTACCCCTCATACGCATGCCACAGAGACGTCGGTTCACTCTGTTAAGCAAGGTGATTCTTTCTAGCGCACAATGAGAATGAACAATGACCTTTGGTGTCCCTGCCCTCTTGGCAACCTGACTAATTATTGCCAAAACCGATGTGCTTCCGGAATGGATATGAACAACATCGTACTTATTGTTTGCAAAAAAGATACTTACCGGTTTTTTGATTAATTCTCTGCTCTTTCCTGGCAAAAAAGAACAGTTCAATTCAAAAAGTGAGCCACCGAGACGCTTTATATCCTCCCTACGTCCATCGTTCTCACATGTATACGGAGTCAGAAAGTCAAACTTGAAATTATCGGCTTTCATCGCCTGCAAGTTATTAAATACAAACGTCTCCTGACCGCCTGTTGCAATCGGCTCGCCAAAGACTTCGAGGACTCTTCTCATTCGGAAACCTTCTCCTTAGGGAACTCGATTGTTGGATTGAACGTGAGACCTTGAATGGTGCTCTTCCAAATGCACCTCAATCTCATGAGTTTGTGATCCTTTGCCTTGAATACGACACGCAGCGTATGGCCAAGAATTCTCACAATCTCGTACAACAACCCCAAGATCCCCTCTCTTCTATACAAATATACATCGTTACGATACAGGTACTGATATCGCGATAATCTGTCAGATGCCTCATATGCAATATTTGCGCCGTAATTATTCTTAGATTTATGAACGACAACACTTCCATTAACCAAATATCCCGGCATTCGTCTAGAGATTCTTCTCGTATATTCCCAATCGTCCGTCCAAATAAAGAATTCTTTGATAGGCAGACCTACTTCCCTTACCACTCGCACGGGAAGGAGCAACGAAACAAAACTTGCCATTACAACCGGAACAATTTTATCATCAAAGTCTGTTACTGACTTAAACATCGTTTCACGTGGTATGTTCATGGTACAAATCCTGCCGTCTTTCCAAAGAACTTTCGACGCCAAGAACCCAAAATGATCTTGTTTCTTTTCTGCAACTTCTAATAACTTTTCCAAGGAATCATGTTTCGGCATGCAGTCATCATCCATCACCCAGATATAATCATATAGCCTTTCAGCAGCATATTTTATTCCGAATTGGAATCCACCTGCACCACCAAGGTTTTCACCAGTATTGATGTAAATAATTTTATCGAGTAGATTGTGATTCTTAATGGCATCCAGAGTTCCATCTGAGCTGTTATTATCAATTACCAAGACATCTAAATCACAAGTGGTGTCTTGTTTGAGGAGGCATTCAAGATTCTCAAGAAGTGGAGCATGGCTTGTCGCCTGTGTACGATTTCAGTCGCCAAACCATTAACCGCTCTAGAAAAGCAGGCGACAGAACCATGCCCGAGAAAATCATACAAGTCAACCAACCCATGTTCGAGACCGAACTCGACCGGATGGTGTCCGAGAAGGTCACCGAGATCCTCAACCGGATGCTGGACGCCGAGGCCGACGAGATCGCCGGCGCGGCCCGCTACGAGCGCTCCGATGGCAGGAAGGCGTATCGGGCTGGTCATTACGAGCGTGATCTGACCGTCAAGGCCGGGAAAATGGCGGTGAGGGTGCCGAAGTTGAAGGGCGCCCTGTTCGAGTCGGCGGTGATCGAACGGTATC
>NZ_JGZR01000025.1 GCF_000741775.1 Bifidobacterium subtile | reverse complement strand
GCGTCGCGCGCCACGCGGGCGAGGGGCTCGCCGCCGAGCGCGCGTCTGGCCGCGTTCGTCTTGCATTCCAGCGTATACGAACGCCTGCACGCGCCCGTGTAACGCGGGTCCTCGCGAACCCATTTCACCAGCGCGCCCTCGGACGGGTAGCCGAGCTCGGCGACGACCTTCCTGATGGTCATGCCCTCCGTGAAATACAGGTCAACGGCCCTGCGCCGATCCTCCATCGAAAACATGCGAACTCCAATCCGGACGCCAAAACGTCCAACTTTTCGTCCGCACCCCCAACCCGAAAATTTTACGAGCATCTATTTGCGCAATGCAAACGAATGCTATAATCTCGTATCTAGGCTTGTGAATAACTGAATCCAGCGTTCCCCAATGACGGGGAAAATTCACCGACGAAGGGGTAGGAACGGGGACGATGACATTCACTACATAGAGCTATTTGAGGAGCATGAAACGATGAGGCATCAGGTGGAACGGCTGAAGCACGTAGCGCTGAGGCAAGGGGTAAAACCGGCCCGCGCGCTCACCGCAACCCTCGTCGCCGTCGGCATGATGGTGACAGGTTCCGTCGTCCTCGGCTCCTCCACCGCCAACGCCGACGATGGTCACAATAACGGTGCGATCTGCACGTCTACTACAGAGCCATTAGGCGATCAGACTTCCGGTAGCGGTAACGATGAGGGTATTGCTACTTTCGTTGGCGGCGACATGTATGTAGGTGGCAAGAAGTCGGGCATTACTTCTGCTAAAAACAACAATGCTCCTGAAGGTTCTTACGCCGTTGAGGCCGAAGGCTTGACCGCTGTGAACGGAAAGCTTCTGCTCCATCCAATGAAGCAGGCTTGGAATATTTGGAATAAAGACGGTTCGTTCAATCGTTCGCGTGGTTTCCGTTGGGGTATCGTCGGCTTTGGCTCGCAGTTCCGCCCAAAGGACGGTTCAACGGTGCTTTCGGTCGGTGGCAATAGCACCAATTCCGAGCTGAATTGGTTCGGTGGAGCCCAAGGCTGGACCGATAACGCTAATCAGGGTTCCAGCTGGCTCGGAACTGGAGCGGGAAATAGCGCTACCGGCGAGACGAATGATCATAACTTCAACGCGAACATTGCGGGCAATCAAACCACAGTGCAAAGCCGTAACAATTGGAAGAACGGCGAACAGTATTCCGTATATGCCATGGGCGGCAAGGGCAAAGTCAACTGGAATGGCAGCAAAACCGTTATTTCCGGAGTGAAGAATCCTTCGACGGGTTCGGATTACACGTATTCCGACTATAAGAATTATGTGGCTACGCTGTCCGGCAAGCTCGCGAAGATTTCTTCCAGCAACACTGTTACGAAAGGCAATGAGGATAATTACACAGGTTCTCGTTACTCGTACGGCTACAACACCTACGAATACAATGTCTATCGGTTCGATATTCAGAACAATTCCCGGCAGACGGAAATCACGCTGACTGGCAACGGCAAAGACGAGTTGCAGGTGTTCAATCTGGATGCATCAATGCTGAATAGCATTAGTGATGCCGGCGTGGTGTTCAACTTCAAGAACATTTCCGACAATGCTTCGGTTGCCGTCAATATTAATGGTAATGGCAATGATGTGAAGTTCCGCAATGGCTGGCAGTTCAAATGGAACGACGTCGATATCTCCGACGGCTACGTCATGATGAATTCGACGGGTGAAAACCGCTACAACAATACGCATGGGCAGGAATACGTCAAGCGTGCAAGCCAGCTGATGTGGAACTTCTATAACACCAACTCCCTTACCATCCTTGGCGGTAAGGGGTCGGGGCATATCAATACCGGCTGGTACGAGAACCAGAACCATGGTGATAAGCAAGACTGGTACAACGTCTACGTAACCGATGATCCGTCTGCCGCATGGATGGGTTCCGTTATGGTAACGGGCAACGATTCCGGTGCTGCGGGTAACTTCCAGTCGCATGTCTCCACCAACGGTCGTGTGTGGACTACCGGCGATTTCGAAATGTACAACAAGGATGTTGTTACCACAGGCAACGGTAATTTTGTCAACTCCGAAGGTAAATATTCCACCTCTGCAGTGGATATGGACCAGGAACGGCATAACCTGTCTTGGTACGGGCAGATGACCACCTCATGCTCCACGATCCAGTGGTCCAAGGTTGATGCTGATGGCAATGCATTGGGTGGCACCACGTGGTTGGTGTACGGCACGAAGAACGACGCTGTTGCCGCATCGGCTACTCCGCTTACCACCATCACCGACAACGGTTGGAATGATGGCGATGATGCGGATGGTCAGTTCTCGCTTGCCGGTCTTGCTCCCAACGCCACCTATTATCTTCGTGAGTTGGCAGCCGCTTCGCACTATACCAAGAACACGAACATTTATCGCATTGATACTGCAGAGGGTGGGACTAGTTCGACTACCATCAGCAAGGTATACGATACGGACGGCGTCGAGATTACAGTTGATAACAAGAAACTGCTGAACAACCAGGGTGCCATTATCAACGAAACCGCCGGTGCGGAGCTTGCTTGGTCGAAGGTCGACGGTACTGACAATGACGGTGCTCTTGCCGGTTCCGAATGGCAGTTGACTCGCACGGATACTGATCCTCCGCAGCAGTCTTGGACCATCACCGACAACACGACTACGCCTACCAGCGTTGCTCTGTCTGACGCTTCCGGCAATTCCATAGGTGATCTCACTTTGGATAAGAGCGGAGACACCGCTCAGGTTACCGTGACTGTCGCTCCGAGCGATGCCAGCCAGGAAGTGAAGTGGACTGGTACCCAAGGCTATGAGCAGGTGGCTCGTATTTCGTCCGACGAAGGATCGGGCACGTTCAACATCATTGCGGTTGGCAAGGGCAGCACGTCGTTCGCCGTCTGCTCCGCGTCGGATAGCTCGGTGTGCGCCACGTTGAACGTTAAGGTTAGTAGCGATTCCGTCATATCGCTGACGCTGTACAAGGCTGGCGATACAAGCAAGACCAGTATGGTCAATCAGAATGTGTCGCTTAAGTACAACGGAACGCTGCAACTGGCTGCGGAGGTGCAGCCCGTAAACACCGTTAAAACGTGGGAAAGCTCTAACCCCAATGTGGCTACCGTTAGTAATGACGGTCTTGTCACTGCGGTGAGCGCAGGCAACACCGATATCACGGTGAAGGCGGGCAACCTGTCGAGGACCGTACATATCACAGTGAAGCCGAAGTCCACCGTCGTGTACTACTACCGTACAGACGGTACTCCGCAAATCCACTATGCGGTCGGTGATGTCTGGAATACGCTGAACGTAAATGACGATCCCGCAATGGCTTCCGTTAGTGGATGCAACAACTGGTATTCATACGAGATTGCAAATCCGGATGGTAAGGAAGTCAAGGTCACTTTCCATGTTGGCAATAACTGGGACAACAATGGTGGTTCGAAGAATAGCTACGCCTCGGACGGCTATGTTGAAGCGATGACAGTGAAGAACGGAACTCGTAAGCTGTCGGTTCCCGACGTTTACGATTGCAACGTCACCACGGCTGCAGCCCGCAATATCAGCGCTCACGTGTACAGCGCGGTGCTGAAAAGCGGTATTGCCGTAGACGACGTTGCCGCAAACATGGTCAAGCCGATTGCCGAGAGTGCGTCCGCTGCAGGCACGCTTCCCGATCTGGATCCCGGTGTCGGTAAATTCCGCGTCAGCCTGAGTAACGGCACGTACACGTTGAAGGAGACCAAGGCTCCTGCCGGATACGAGCTTTCCACCAAGGAATACACGATCGTGGTTCGTGACGGTCAGATCGTAACGAACGAATCGATCCTTCCGACCGGCAATAAGATTCCCAACAACCGCAAGTCCGGCACTGTTGTATGGAATAAGAAAGATACCGGTGATGACGGTTCATCTGGAACCGGCGACGACTCGCTGCTTGGAGATACCAAGTGGACGTTGACCCAGACTCGTGCTTGGAATGCTGAAAAGGCTTCCATGGTTGAAGTATCTGGTGACAACTATGTGCACACGTTGATTGATAACGGTGGCGAAGGTGTGTATGCCGACAAGGATTCCGCTGCAGGCCAATTCAAGTTCGTGGGACTGCCGTGGGGCGTGTACACGTTGAAGGAACAGCCGCGTGATGGTTTCGCTACCAACGACACGACGTATACGTTCACGATTGACGCGAATTCGGTCGATGGTGAGATTCACCTTACGGTCGTAGGTGGCTCCGGCGCGACTGCGGAAACCGTGTACAACATACGTAAGACTGGTTCCGTGACTTGGTTGAAGGTCTCGAAAGGTACGAGTAGGCTGCTTTCCGGATCGCAGTGGACGTTGAAGCGCGTGCGCATGTGGAACGGAACAAGTTTTGTTTCCATGAGCTCCGCTGAAGCCTGGAACATCACGGACTGCGTTGACGCTACGTGCACTCCAACTAGCACTGGCGATCCCTACGATACTGACAACGCGGCAGGCAAGTTCGCATTGAGCGGCCTGAAGTGGGGTGAGTACGAACTCGTGGAAACCGTGGCACCTGACGGATTCAACCTGGACACCACGGTGCATAAGTTCACCATCGGTCCGAACGATTCGTCGGTTACGCTTAGCGTCGCTCTTGGTGATATTGAGAATGTGCCCGGTGTCGTCCTGCCTAGCACGGGCGGCGAAGGGGTGAACAAGATGTACACTGCGGGATTCCTCGCAGTGGCGATTGCCGTGGCCGGTCTGGCCTTGAGCCTCAGGAGGCGGCAATCATGATTATCGACTCTGTGAGAGGGGAGGGCGGCCCGTAGCTGTTCTATGAACGCCCTCTCCTAAAGGGCTGAAAACTTAACATCAGAGAAGATATAACGGGGGTGCGGACGAAAAGTTGGACGTTTTGGCGTCCGGATTGGAGTTCGCATGTTTTCGATGGAGGATCGGCGCAGGGCCGTTGACCTGTATTTCACGGAGGGCATGACCATCAGGAAGGTCGTCGCCGAGCTCGGCTACCCGTCCGAGGGCGCGCTGGTGAAATGGGTTCGCGAGGACCCGCGTTACACGGGCGCGTGCAGGCGTTCGTATACGCTGGAATGCAAGACGAACGCGGCCAGACGCGCGCTCGGCGGCGAGCCCTCGCCCGCGTGGCGCGCGACGCGGGCTGCACGCCGACGAGCGTGTAC
>NZ_JGZR01000024.1 GCF_000741775.1 Bifidobacterium subtile | reverse complement strand
CCGGCGCGATGCGCGACCACCAGTTCGGCTCGTTGGACGGGCTGCGGACCGCGATACGCGCGTGGCTCGTGGAATACAATTCCCGCCCGTTCCAGAAGCGTGACGGATCACGTCTGTCGGTGTTCGAAGGCGAGGAGAAGCCGCTGCTGATCGCGTTGCCTCCGGTGGCATACGAGGTGATGGACTGGGTGTACGGCAGGAGGGTTCAGGCCAACGGCCACGTCGCCTATGCGCGCAACTGGTATTCCGTCCCGTACGCGTACGTCGGCTCCACCGTGGACCTGGGGATCGGGGCGAACACGCTCGAGATCTGGCACAAAAACACCAGGCTCTGCACGCACCGGCTCCTGCCGGCGTCGGCCTCCAACAAGTATTCGACGAACGGGGCCGACCTTCCCGGCAAAACCATGTGGAGGCCGTGGGATAGGACAACGATGCGAGCGGTGGGATCGAACAGCGTGTGTCTGTTCAATAGAAAGTGGGCCGTGTGAGCGTGTGGAAAGTCTCCAGATGAGCGGCAGGTTTTAGTCCATTTCAGCGTGTGGCGAGAAATGAACACCGGCCCGTCCTGCCCGTACTAGTTTCCCGAGTCGGAAGCAAACCATTCGGTTTCTCGGGAAAGGAAAGGAATGACGGTACCGGTGTCCGTACAACAACGTATCAGGGTGCTTGACGCGCATGGCGTGTCATGGAGAAGCATCGCAAAAGAGGTGGGCGTGGCCCGCGACACGGTCGCGAAATACGCCGGGAGGGAGGATTGCTCTCCCAAGCCGGAGCACTCCGCATCGAGGCCGTCGAAGCTCGACCCGTTCAAGGCGACGGTCGACGGGTGGCTGGAGGCGGACCGGTTCATGCCGCGCAAGCAGCGGCACACCGCCAAGCGCGTGTACGACCGGCTCGTTTCGGAGAGGGGCTACGGGGGCGCGTACTCGTCGGTGCAACGGTATGTGAAGCGTTGGCGCGAGGAGCATCGGCTCCCGTCGGACGGGTATCTGGAGCTCGAGTGGCATCCGGGCGAGGCGCAGGTCGATTTCGGCATGGCGCGGGCCGTGGTCGGCGGGGACCGGGTCGACGTGCATTGCCTGGTCGTGACGTTCCCGTATTCGAACATGCGCTACTGCGCGGCCCTGCCCGGGGAGAACGCGGAATGCGTGTGCGCGGGACTGCGCACGGTGTTCGAGCACATAGGCGCGGTCCCCCTGACGCTGGTGCTCGACAACGCCACCGGCGCCGGTCACCGGGTCGCGTGGGACAGGGTCAGCATCGTCAAGGTGTTCGAACTGTTCGTGGAGCATTACCGGCTGGAGACCAGGTTCTGCAATCCGAACTCGGGCAATGAGAAGGGCAGCGTGGAGAACGCGGTCGGGTTCCTGCGCCGCAACATCATGGTGCCCCTGCTCAACGCGGAGTCCTACGCCCAGTTGACCCGGTACATGCTGGAGCGGTGCGACGCGATGGCCAAGGAGACGCATTACCGCAAGGGCGCGCCGATCGGCGGACTGTTCGCCGAGGAGAAGGCGGAGATGCAGCCCCTGCCGTCCAAGCCCTACGACGCGATCCGCTGGGAGGTCAGGAAGGCCGACAAGGACGGGCGCGTGCAGGTCGACGGCAACCATTACCTCGCCGGACCCTCGTGGCGCGGCTGGACGTTGGACGTCGCCCTTCGCGCGTTCGACGTGACGATCCGCACCCAGGACGGGCGCACCTGCGCCAGGCTGCCGCGCGTGTACGGGGATTCGCCTGCCACTATCCGCGACCCCGCCACGCTCCTGCCCGCACTGGGCCGCAAGACCAACGCATGGCCCGATTCCACCATCCGCGATGATTTTCCCGACAAACTGCGTCTGGCGATCGACCGGATGGACGCCAAGGCGCGCAGGAACGCGTTCCGGCTCATCTCCAGAACGAGCGACGCGTGCGGGTTCGAGCCGGCCGTCGAGGCTGGTGAGCATCTGGTCGAACAGGGGCACCCGCTCGACGAGGCGAGCCTGACCACCATGGCACGGCGCATCGCCTCCGGCGAGAAGCCATACGAGCAGACCGCACCCGACCTGACCGGATACGACGTGTTCATGCAGCCTCGTGGGACGCGGGAAAGGAAGGAGGCGTAAACATGGGGATCCACCGCCCACCGGTCGTCATGCCCGACATGAAACGCCGCCGCGCGTCCACCGGCGAGAAGATCGAAACGATCATGAACCTCGCGCGCCGGTTGCCCCTGACCCGCCAGATCCTCGCCGACCAGCTCGCCAACGCCACGCCAACCCAGATGGAGTTCGTGGAGGAATGGATGAATGCCGAACTCGAATCCCGGGAACGCTCCAAACGCTCCCGGCTCCTGAAACAGGCCGGATTCCCCGCCGACAAGGAACTCGACGGCTACGACTGGACCCCGATCCGCTTCCCCGTCGACTACGGAAGACAGCGGATCGAATCCCTGGAATTCATCAGCGGCCACGAGGACCTCGTCCTGTTCGGGCCTCCCGGCACCGGCAAGACCCACCTCGCCATCGCGCTTGGCAGGAACGCATGCCGCAGGGGCATGCCCGTGCGCTACCACACGGCCGCAAGCCTGGTCATGCGGCTCCTACGCGCCCAGACGGACAATCGGCTCGACCGGGAACTCGCCATGATCGGCAGAACCCCGCTCCTGATCATCGACGAACTCGGCTACGTGCCCATCGACGAGGAAGGCAGCAGGCTCCTGTTCCAGGTCGTCACCAACGCGTACGAGACCCAGAGCATCATCTACACCACCAACATCGAGTTCTCCGGATGGGGCAGGATCTTCGGCGACCCCAACATGGCCGCCGCGATCATCGACCGCACCGTCCACCACGGCAGGATGATCAGATTCGAGGGCGAGTCCTGGCGCAAGACCCACGCCCTCATGCAATAACCGACAACCCACAGGACTGGCCAAAGCCGAAACGGCCTAAAAACAACCGCTCAAACGGACTAAAAGAAACGCCGAAACGGCCCACAAAAATTTGAACAAAACACATAGCGGTTTTGGGATTGCCCCTGTTGGGATGACTTCAGCGGGGCAATGCCATGATGGCGGTCTTGGAATCGTCTTGTTGGTATGGCTTTAGTGGGGTTGCACCGTGATGGCGGTCTTGGAATTGCTTTGCTGAGATGAGTGAGCGAGGCAGAATGTTGATAGCTCTCTTGCCGTTGCCTTGCTTAGATGTCGTCAGTAGGGCAATTTCGTGATTCCAGCCTCATCAGGGCCTCGATAAGGTATCTGGAACGGGGCAATAGTACGACTGCCATCTTGGTGTTGCCTCGTTTGGATTTCCCATGAGGGGAATTTCGTGGTTGAGATATCCGATTCGCCTCGATGAAGTGAGCTTAGCAGGGCAAAACTGCGATACCTCTTTCTTCCACTCTATTGAAATGATCGCAAATGAATCGAGATCGGCACCGGGTGGTGGACTTCGGTCGGATGCGATCAACAAAAAGATGATGGATTTCGTCCAGTCACGAATTGCGAATTAGTTGCAGGGGAAAGACGATAACGAATGCATCTGGGCGTGAGCGATTTGAGAAAAACCGACACCGCCATATTGCAAAAACGGTATGAGGTATTGTCTTCGTCGGATAACCAGACGGGACCAAAGGAAGCTGGAACCACATTACCTGTTCGGGTTTCTGGAATAGTGCATCATTGCATATCGTCGATATTATGAAGCATCACAAAGCAGTGGAAACATTATTGGAAGTGTCGCAACAGGAGCGTCGTTGTGCATTCGGCAGAACCAAAGCAGAGCGAAGCGCATTGGAAAGACGGGCTTCTGCACAGGAGCTTGAACGGGTATTCCCCGGCCTGTTTGTGAAACCTGACTTTTGGAAGTCGCTGAACCCTGCCGAGAAGTCCGCTCATATTGCGCGCACATTGGGACTCCGCCATGGTCACTGGGTGTTTGCCGGTCTGACCGCCGCAAATCTTCACGGGTTCGAACATCAATGGTTACTGCATGACGGCACAATAACCATTGCCACACATACTCAGGGAAGTGATACCGGTAACGGACGAATACGGCGATTGTT
>NZ_JGZR01000023.1 GCF_000741775.1 Bifidobacterium subtile | reverse complement strand
CACGCGCCAGTGCAGCACGCTGGCGATGTCCTCGGCGTCCTCGAAGCCCCGGACGTGGACCAGCCGGGGCATGAGCTGGTCGAGGTCGTGGCGGTTGGCCTCGGCCCGGCGCATCTCGGTGATCAGGGCCCCGAACGCGGGCGAGCCCAGCGCGGCGTCCACCTGGTCGTCGGTGAGGCCGGATGCGGTGAGCAGGCTCGCCCACCGGTCGTGCTGCGCGGTGTCGGCGATGGTCTCGTACTCGGCCGCGAGCTGCCGGATGGACCCCCAGCGTTCCTGCTCGGCGGCGATGGTCTCGTGCGCCGAGAGTTCGGCACCGACATGCTGGA
The DNA here is from genome assembly GCF_000741775.1 of Bifidobacterium subtile. Classification (GTDB taxonomy): domain Bacteria; phylum Actinomycetota; class Actinomycetes; order Actinomycetales; family Bifidobacteriaceae; genus Bifidobacterium; species Bifidobacterium subtile. The sequence continues at coordinate 23,443 of NZ_JGZR01000023.1, read as the reverse complement.
GCACACCATAGAGCACGCTGCGGGCGGTCGCGTCGGGGTTGTCGGAGGGGTGCGGGGCCACGTGCGCGTCGTCCACCGGATCGATGGCGACATAGGCGTGGTTCTCGTGGCGGCCGCGCGTCATGGAGACGTAGAAGTTCTCCCGTGTCGTCGTAGCGGTGGCTACGACGTGCGAGGTGTCGGTGGTGACGCCCTGGGCGCGGTGCGCGGTGATCGCGTAGCCCAGATCTACATGCTCGGCCACGTAGGCGGCGGGCAGCACCATGGCGCCGCCGAAGCGGCGGCCTTCGGGCCGGATCGTGATCGAGCCGTCCCGGCCGACATGGGCCACGCTCCACCGGTCGCCGTTGCGCACATAGGCCCTCCCGTTCTTCGAGCGCAGCCGGCGGTCGTTGCGGCGGGTGATGATCCGGTCGCCCCTCGCCAGTCTCGTGCCATCGTGTAGTTCGGCCTCCCGGCCGGGCGTGATCGTGCCGTCCAGGATCAGGTCGGCGCGGGCGCGCTGGTTGAGCTGGGTGACCGTCTCGCGGGTCTCCGCCACCAGGATCGACGCCAAACCCTGCCCGATGTCTCGCTGCCAGGCCGTGTAGGCGGCGTCGACCATCTGCTCCTGCTCGCCGCCGTGGACGCGCCCGTGGTCGATGAGGGTGTCGATGGCGCGGGTGCGGCCGTGGCGCAAATCGAGCGAGCTGGTCTTCTCCCACGGTTGTGTGAACCGGTGGACGTCGGTGAGTTCGGGGGCGTCATGACGCTCGTTGACGAGCATGGCGAACGCGCCGCCGGCGTCGACCGATTGCAACTGCGACCAGTCGCCCACCAGCAGCACCTTCGCGCCCGTCTGCTGGGCGACGGCGGTGATGCGGTCGAGGGAGCCGGTGCCGGCCAGGGAGGCCTCGTCGAGGATGACGAGCTGGCCCGGGTGGAAGGTCGCGCCCCGGTGCAGGTGCAGCTGCCACCAGCGGGCCGTGTTCGCCGTCTCGATGCCGAGTTCTTCTCCGAGCACCTGCGCCGCCGCCTCGGACGGGGCCAGGCCGAGCACGCTGCCGTCGCCGTGCTCGCTCTCCCACATCCGGCGCAGCGCGTTCATGGCCGTGGTCTTCCCGGCCCCGGCGGGGCCCACCAGCACATCGACCATGCGGCCGGACAGGGCGATCCGGGTGAGCGCCTCGACCTGATCGGGGCCGAGGATGCGGCCTTCCCTGTCCGGCCTGCTCGTGACGGTCTCGATGGTCTGCAATGCGATGGTGGGGCCGGTCTGATGGTTGGCGCGGGCGAGGAGTCGGTCTTCGGCGGCGAGCAGGTCCTCGGTCGAGTAGAGCACCGCAGCCCGGTCGCGGAACCGGCTGGACCCGTCGGGCCGCTGGAAGAGCGCCGGGCTTGACGCGAGTTCGGGCGGGGTCAGGCGAAGCGATACCTGTTCGGCGGCGTCGGTGACCATCCCGGTGACCGCCTCCCGGTCCCCGGCGGTGGCGAAGCGCAGGCCCATGAGCTGTCTGCTGGCTTCGGCGTGCAGGTTCCAGCGCCGCCACGTCGAGCGCTTCTCGCCCACCACCGCCACCACCTCTCGGCCCAGTTCGCTGATCGCGTCCAGCGGTATGTCGTCGGCGCGCAGCAGCCCGCCATGCTCAGTGCTGCTGGTGGTGAGGGTGTGCGCCCAGCCGGTCGCGTCCTCGCCCAGGAGCAGGTCGGCGCGGGCGCGCCAGTCGCGGGTCAGGTCCGCCAGGGAATGCACGTGCTTCTCGGGTCTGGTGGCCAGCGTGGCCTGCGCGCGCAGTCTGATGATCGTCCTGGTCGAGGGCCGGCGGCCGTGCCGCTCGACGTGGCGGGCGATGAGCCTCTGGGTTTCGTCCTCGATGTCGCGGGAGCGTGAGGAGAACTCGTCGATCAGCGCGTCGGGCACCGGGGCCAGCTCCCACGCCGGGCTGCGGTCGCGGCCCCGCTCGCGCGCCTCCCATGCCAGACCGAGCATGCCGGTGATCCGGTCGGCCAGGGTCGCGTTGTACAGCTCGGACAGGGCGACGATCGACGCGTGCACCGGCCGGCCGGCCAGGGTGCGCCACTTCTGGTCCTGCACGGTGAAGACCTTGTTGCTCACCACGACGTGCGTGTGCAGCTGGGGGTCGCCCGCCCGGGAGTCGTAGTGGTCGAACGCGGTCGCCACCACGCCGGCGACATCCACGTGGGCGACCGATCCCTCCGGGCCGGCCGCGCCCACGCGGGTGGTCGCAACCTCGCGCTCGAAGAACGCAATCACCTGCGCAACCGCCGTGTGGTGCGCGTCCGCGATCAGGGCCTGCGTGCCGGCGTCTGCAACCCCCCACAGCACCGAGAGCGATTTCGGCACCGAAAACGTCAGGTCGTAGCCGGCGACCGCGCGCCGGGTGCCCTTGTCGTGCTCCTCAGCCTCGATCAGCGCGATTCGCTCGGCACGGCCCGCCGGGCCAAGACCATCATCGAGCGCATCGATACGCCGGTCGATGCGCTCCTGCACGCTCGTGTACTTCCGGTACGGCGAGCCCAGGGCCTGGCCGGTGATGGGGTCGTGGCCCATGCCGATCAGCAGCTGGAGCTGGGCCTCGGACACCCGGCCGCCGGATTCGAGCTCCCCGTGGCCCAGGCGCGAGAGGCCGGCGCCCAGCCAGAAGCCGGGCGGGGTGCCCTCCTCGGCGTAGTACCGGGTCAGCGGGGTCGAGAGCGACCGGTCGCCGTCGCCGGCCGCGACCGTGCGCAGCAGGTACTCGTACCCGTCGCCGGCGCTCATCACTCGCATCGAAACCGTCATGCCAGGCAGGTGAACCCCCGCCGCCCCGGCCACCAGCCAGGCACCCGCCACGGCCGCCCGCTAACGCGTTGAAAGAAGTGTGGCAGGCCAGAAGACGGCGCTGAGAGCCGGAACGACGACGGTCGGGCGGCGGCGAGACGGGCAGCCGAGAAGGCCGCGAATCCCGGAGGCTTCGCGGTGGGCCGACGGGCGCTCATCGTCGGGCAGACGGCAGTGGCGGGCGTGGAGGGTCGTGCACCTGACAGGTGACCAGCCCGGCAGCAGCTCAGGAGAAGTCGCTGTCGGGGTCGCCCGTCACGGGGAGCCCTCATGCACGACACCACTCACTCGCCCCGGCTTCGGGTCGGGTCGCTGTTCAGCGGCTACGGTGGCCTCGACCTGGCCGTCGAGCACGCCTTCAACGCCCAGACCATCTGGTCTTCCGAGATCAACCAGCCCGTCGCCGAGCTGTTCGCCCATCACTGGCCGGACGCGCCGAACCTGGGCGACATCACCGCCATCGACTGGAATCAGGTCGAGCCGGTGGACATCCTCATCGGCGGGTTTCCCTGCCAGGACGTGAGCACGGCCGGCAAGAAGGCGGGTTTGAAGCCCGGCACTCGTTCTGGTCTGTGGTCGCATATGGCCGAAGCCATCGACGCGCTGCAACCGGAGTGGGTCGTCATCGAGAACGTGCGCGGACTGCTCTCCGCGACCGCCATCCGACTCCCAACGCAAGGAGACAACAATGAGCAATGCAACCCCGACCTCGCAACCCCTGCGGATGCAACCCTTCGCGACCTGGGACCCGACCCGTGGCATCTGGCAGACGGCGCAGCTCGACCTCTGCGGGCTATGGGAGCCGGCATGTCGCCCTCGTGGTTATGTTGACCGGTGTCGCCGGGCCGCGTGGCTGCTGGGCTCGGGGGCTTTGCCGGTCAACATAACCATCGGCGCTGTTGGCGGGGTTCGCTTGATCTGACTGGGCGGTCACGGTGATCGTCTGGCGTCAGGTCAAGGAGGACCGAGATGGTGATTCATCGTGATCAACGCCGCGCGGACACGCGTGTCGTGCTGGACGAGTTCGAAGGGTGGCTGCTGCGGGAGCGATCGACGCAGGATCGCACCGCCGCCGCTTACACGGCCCGTGTCGCGGGCTTCGTGGAGTGGCTGCCCGCACCGGTCGATGACACGCTGCGGGCGCTGACGGCCGCGACCGTGATCGAGTGGGTGAACCTCGAAGCCGCCCGCGGGTTGAAGGCGTCGACGCTGGGTAAGCAGATGGTGATGCTGCGCTCGTTTCTGCAGTTCTGCCACCGCACGGGCCGAACCGGCCAGGACTTCGCCGGCGTGGTTCCGCATGCCGCCGCATGGCGGCTCTCATCGATCCCTGACCCGGTCCCTGCCGGGACGATCGAGATGCTGTTCGACAGTCTCGATCCGCGCTCCCCGAAGGGGTTGCGGGACCGGGCGATCTTGCTGCTGCTGACCGGACTCGGACTGCGGGCCTGCGAGATCGCCGGCCTGCGGCTGGGCGATATCGGCTGGCAGACCGGCAGCCTCCGCATCCACGGGAAGGGCGACCGGGTCGACGAGCTCCCGCTGCCCGACGAGGTCGGGAAAGCGCTGGAAGACTATGTCCTGAACGGTCGCGGCGGCCTTGTTGAAGGTGACGAGGTGTTCTGGACCGTGATCGCGCCGGTCCAGCCGTTGACAGCGAACGGGGTCTGCGGCGCTGTTCGACAGCTCTGCGTGAACGCGGGTGTCACGAAGTTCGGCCCGCACCGGCTGCGGCAGACGTTCGCGACCGGGGCACTCGCCTCGGGCGCGACGCTGCAGGAAGTCCAGGGGCTGCTGCGGCACGCGCATCTGCGCACGACCGCGATCTACGCGAAAGTCGACACGAACCGGCTCACGCAGCTCGTCTCGGAATGGCCGAGTGCGGCATCGGGCAGGTGGACGCGATGAGCGATCTGCGCGCCCTCGCGGACAGCTACCTCGCGACCCGGCGGGCGCTGGGGTTCAAGCTGACCGCACCGGGCAAGACGCTCGACGCGTTCGTGACCTGGATGGACGAACACGGCGAGCCGACGATCCGCCGCGACCTGGCCACCGAGTGGGTCTTGCAGTTCTCCCGCCGCACGGTCTCGGAACGCCTCAACCACATCCGCCAGTTCGCCCAGCACGCCGCCTGGTTCGACCCCGCTACGGAGATTCCGCTGGTCGACGGCAACCCCTACGGCAGTCACCGTGCTCACCCGATGATTCTCACCCCGCCGCAGGTCGACGCGCTGCTGTCGGCGGCGGGCCGGCTGAGCCCGACGGTCCGCGCGGCGTCCTGGCAGACACTTCTCGGGCTGCTGACCGTGACCGGGCTACGGATCAGCGAGGCCCGGAATCTCAACGACACCGATATCACCGCCGATGAGGACAGCGACGGCGGCTGGCTGCGGGTCACAGACACGAAGTTCGGCAAGTCCCGGCTCGTTCCGATCCATGCCTCGACACTGGCCGCGACCCGGAGGTTCCAGCGGCTTCGGGATCGCACGTTCCCAGAACCGAAGACCACGGCCGTGTTCGTCGCGCGTCGCGGCACCCGGATCGCGAGATCGACCGCGGGCCAGACGTTCCAAGAGATCCGCACGATGGCGGGCCTGTCTGGCGGGCCGACCCAGCCCGCAGTGAGGCTGCATGATCTGCGGCACTCGTTCGCGACGAACACGCTCATCGAACACATCCGCGCAGGCGGAGACGTCGATCAGATGATGCCAGTGCTCTCGACCTGGCTCGGCCATGTCAGCCCGGAATCCACCTACTGGTATCTCTCGAACACGCCCGAACTCGCCGCCGCTCTCGCCGAACGCATCCAGAACGCAGGAGCCGGCCATGAGTGACCTCGCACCGCTGCTGCAGAGCTTCTTCACCGACAAGCTCGACCGGCACCTGAACGCCAGTGTTCATACGAAAGCCGCTTACGCCGACACGTTCCGGCTGCTGTTGCTCTATGCCCAGGACGCGACCGGCGTCGCCCCGTCCGGGCTGACGTTGGCCGACTTGAACGCGGACCTGGTCGGCGGATTCCTGCAACATCTGGAGACCGTCCGAGGGAACTCCGCGGCGACCCGCAACGCCCGCCGGGCGGCACTGCGGTCGTTCTTCACCTACGCCAGCTACCGCGCCCCGGACTCGATCGCCACGATCAGCCAGGTCCTCGCGATCCCCGCGAAACGAACAAAGACCACCCTCGTCTCGTTCCTCACCGTCCCCGAGGCCGAGGCTCTGATCGGCGCGCCGGACACGGATACATGGCTCGGCAGGCGCGACAGGCTCCTGCTGCACCTGGGCATCCAGACCGGGCTCCGCGTCAGCGAACTGGTCAGCCTCCGCATCAGCGACATCCAGATCGGGCTGCGCAGTCAGCTCGAATGCGTCGGCAAGGGACGCAAACAGCGTGTCATCCCGCTCCAGAAAAACACCACCACGCTCTTGACCGCCTGGTTCCGCGAGCTCCCCGCCGCACCCGACACGCCCTTGTTCCCTTCCCACGTAGGGACGCCCCTGACCAGGGTCGCGGTCGGCAAACTCGTCGCCCGGCACGCGGCGACCGCGGCAGGACGATGTCCTTCAATCGCCGCGAAGAACGTCACCCCGCACACGCTGCGGCACACCTGCGCGATGAGCTTCCTCCACGCCGGGATCGACACCGCGAGCATCGCGCTCTGGCTCGGGCACGCGAACATCCAGACCACGCAGATCTACCTCCACGCCGATCTGGAACTCAAACGCCGAACCCTCGACCGGCTCCCCACCATCGACGAACAGCCGCCAGCCCGCTATCAAGCCTCCGACGCGCTACTCGCGTTCCTCAAGAACCAATGACACGGCCGATGGTTATGTTGACCGGCAAAGCCCCCGAGCCCAGCAGCCACGCGGCCCGGCGACACCGGTCAACATAACCACGAGGGCGACATACCGGCGCTTATGCGGAATTCCGCATAAGTGATGTACTCGGCGATCTGGCCGACCTGCGGATGTCTGCGCGATGGGTCGGCATACCCGCTGCCCTTGTCGGCGCTCCCCACCACCGGTTTCGCGTCTTCATCCTCGCCCATCGTCAGATTCCGCACGCCCCTGGCCTCGGACTCGCAATGGGGCGGAGAGAGCCTGGAGCACGTACGAGCGCGTCGAGGCACGATCGCGCTCTCGCACCAGATCATCGACCTCGCCCTGAACGGGCCGCATGGCTCAGCGAACAGGAGCGGCGAATCGGAGACCCTGTGGCCCCTGATCGAGCAACTCTTCGACAATGGGGACGCTACGGTTCAGCCATCGCCCGCTGGCAGCGCATCACCGGACGACAAGCCCCAGCACCCGCGCTCCTGAACCAGACCGAAGGCCCACGCCCAGCGCCGGCCTTCGTCGAATGGCTCATGGGACTGCCCCAAGGATGGGTCACCGACCCCCAGCACAGCGAACTGACCAACAGCCAGCAGATCACCGTCCTCGGCAACGGCGTCCTCCCACTGCAAGCCGCCACGGCGATCGATTCACTGCGACTGCTCCCGCGCTAGTCGGCTTTCGTGCTGCCTCTTCACTTTATGATGCTGGGGCTTGTGGGCTCCAAGTTGCGAAGGATTACTTTGCAATTCGGTCGGACAGGTGGGATGCGTGGCCGATGGCCTGATTGAGTAGGTCGTTGACATGCTCATCGAAGAGCCGGTAGTAGATGTTCCGTCCTTGACGGTCGCCGGTCACGAGATTCAGGTGGCGCAGCAGCCGCAGGTGATTCGATACCGCTGCCTGTGCCGATCTCAGCCTCTCGCACAGCTCGCTGACTGTGGCGGGACCTTCAAGCAAACAGCTAAGAATCCGCAGCCGCAGCGGCGAGGCCAAGGCCCGCATGACCTCGGCGAGATACTGCGCGTCCTCCTCGCTGAGAGTGGGCATGCTCGGGGTCGTCTGGGTCTTCTTCATGAGAATCATTCTACAGGCGACACCCCACAACATGATATTTACATATCCAAATATTATGATGTACTGTTGTGTGTATGAACACTACTTCAGATGTCAAGCAAGAACACGGCACGTCCAACATCGAGCTGTGGTTCGCTATCCTCGCAGGAGCAACATACGCGGCCGGGATGGTCTCCGAATACATTCTGCGTGTACCCCTGGTGGGGCTGCCCTTGGCCTTCTTCCTCGCTACGTACTTCTTCGGCGGGTTCTTCACCTTCAAGGAGGCGATCGCCTCGACCTTGCGTGGCAAGTTCGAGGTCGACTTCCTGATGTTGGTCGCCGCCATAGGGGCGGGCGCTATCGGCAAATGGGGCGAGGGGGCGGTGCTGCTGTTCCTGTTCTCCTTGGGACACGCGCTGGAAGCTTACGCCATGGGTCGAGCGAGCAGGTCGATCGAGTCGCTCGCCCAGCTTGCGCCGCGCACGGCGCTCGTGCGGCGGGACGGCGCAGAGGCGGTCGAAGTGCCGGTCGAAGACCTGCGCGTCGGCGATGTGGTCGTTGTGCGCCCGAACTCACGGATTTCCGCCGATGGATTCGTGATCTCGGGAATGTCAGCTGTGGATCAGTCGGCAGTCACGGGCGAATCCATTCCTGTAGAGAAGGAGCCTGTGGCCGATCCGCAGCGAGACATGCGGAACGCCGACGCCATTCCCGCCGCAAACAAGGTCTTTGCGGGCACCGTCAACGGCAGCGGAGCGCTGGAAATCCAGGTGAGCGCGACCGCAGCCGACTCGACCCTCAGCCGCGTTGTCGAACTGGTGACCAGCACCGACCAGACCGCCTCGCCGACCCAGTTGTTCATCGACCGGTTCCAACGCTGGTACGTTCCCGCAGTCATCCTCGGCGTCATCGCCACACTACTCGTCTCGTGGCTAGTTCTCAGCAACGGTTTCAAAGACGCGTTCTATCTCGCTATGACCGTACTCGTCGCCGCCAGCCCTTGCGCCTTGGCCATAGCCACGCCAGCGGCGGTGCTCGCCGGCATTGCTAGGGCGGCACGCGCCGGGGTGCTGGTCAAGGGCGGCGCTCCGCTGGAGACCCTCGGACGCGTCAAAGCCATCGCCTTCGACAAGACCGGGACTCTGACCTGGGGCACGCCCAGCGTGACGGCCCTCAAACCGGTTCCAGGGCCTGCTGGCGAAGCGCTCGTCCCGGTTCTCGTCGCCGTCGAGTCCCTGAGCGACCACCCGCTGGCTACAGCCATCGTCCGTGATTTGACCAGCCGGATTCCAGTTGACCAGACACTCAAAGCCGCCGACCTGCACGCCGTGACGGGACGCGGCCTGACCGCCACTGTTGACGGCAAGCCCGTGCAAGTGGGCAACCTGCGCATGTTCAGCGAACAAGGGCTGGACCTGCCGACCGGGCTCCAAGAGAGCTATTGCCAAACCCAGAACAGTGGTCAGACCACCATGATCGTACGCTACGACGGGAATTTCCTAGGCCTGGTCGGTGTGATGGATCAGGCGCGCCGTGAATCGATCCAGGTCATGAAGGCGCTGCGCGAATCCGGCGTCGATCAGATGGTCATGATCTCCGGCGACAACCAGCCTGTCGTCGACGCCGTAGGACGCGAGGTCGGAGTCGATGTCGCGCTGGGAGGCCTGCTGCCCGAAGACAAGGTCACCCAGATCAGCACACTGCGTGAACAGCACCAGCCCATCGCCATGGTCGGCGACGGCGTGAATGACGCCCCAGCCATGGCCAAAGCCGACGTGGCTATAGCCATGGGAGCCGCAGGCTCGGCGGTGGCACTGGAAACCTGCGACATCGCGCTGATGAGCGACGACCTGGGCCGGGTACCGTTCGGTGTCAGACTGAGCCGGGCCACCAGCCGGATCATTGCACAGAACCTCGCCGCCAGCATGCTGGTTGTTGTTTTCCTAATCATAATGACCTTCAGCGGGCTCAATATCGGCCTGGTCGTCCTGATACACGAAGGCTCCACCCTGCTCGTCGTAGCCAATGCACTGCGCCTGCTTAACTTCCAACCCGGCAAGGAACACTATGGCATCGATCACGAAGAGAGCCCTCTCCAACTTCAATCCGGAAGCCAAGCCAAGGCCGAAACTCTTTGAATTGGCGATCCTGGGCGAGGACGTCCATACGTCGAGCCCCAGCTTGGACGAGTGAGTGCGGGGCAACGGTCTGACCTGGCACTGAAGAAGCACTTCGTGAACAGGTGGCGATGAGATGACCAGTCGATGGGACAGCAGCGAAAGCCTGGCAAGCCGCCCGTTGCAAGCAGCGACGGCGATTCTGGAATCGCTGGTCGGCCCGGTGGCCTTTGATTGCGTGCAGCTTGCCGTGGTTCGCGATGGCTCGGCGATTGTGTGCTCTCAGTTCGGCCAGCGGCCGGCCACCGTCGGGGATGCGTTGCTGCTGTGTGCCAACACGCTGTGCGCTGTCGAGCCTGAGGACCGCTGCACTGTCACGCTCGTTCGCATCGACACGGACTACCTGATCGGCCAGGTGTTCTGGGAGCATGTCGGTCTCCTGTCTGACCGGCTTGACGCGCGGGAGCTGGCCGGAAAGCTCTATCTCGAACCCGTCCAACTGCTCCGCATCGGCATTGAGCAGCTTGACCGGATCGCGCCGTGGTTGGACGAGCTGGTCTGCCTGACAGGCACCGGCCATAGCATCAAGCGGTTCAACCGCGTCCAGGCGATGTGGTTCCTTATCGCTGATGTGATTACGCCGTTCGTCAAGGTCTCTCCGGTGCGCTTGTCGCCGTCTCAGCGAGAGCGGCTGCGGCCCACCATGCCCCGGCATCGCCGGTTCGCGCCGCTGCGACCCGAGGCCATGCAGGTCGCCGAGCTGGAGCGAAACGACCTCGCTCATCATTGGACGGTCAAAGAGCTGGCTGACCGTGTCCACCTGTCAGAGTCCTGGCTTTCGCATGTGTTCGCTGACGCCTACGGCAAGACGCCGATAGCCTACTTGACGATGCTCAGGATCGAAGAGCTGGCCCGCCTGTTGCGGGAGACCAACCTGCTGGTCGAGAACGCCATCGAGAAGGTCGGCTGGCACAGCATGGGCTACGCAATCCGCGCGTTCCATGCCTACGTCGGCATGACGCCCGGCACGTACCGGCGCACGCACAACGCCTTGGCGTGACTTACCCGAAACTCTAGTCAATCTCCTCAGTGCTGGGGCATTCCCCGGTCTGGTCTCCTGTGTCGCTTGGTTTTCGGGTATGTCTGTTAGTTCTCGCTGGGTTGTTCGGGTTGCCGTGGCGGGTGCGGCCGCTTGTTTCTTGGTCTGCTCCTTCTTCTGCTTCTCGGATTGCCTGGCGTACCTCACAGTCGCATGACCGCCCTCTTGTCTGGGGTGGTCCCCGACCGGAGGGAGGTCCCCACATGGCGACGAAAGAGGAGACACGGGCCGCGCGCGAGGCGCGGCTGGAGGAACTGCACGGGCAGCTGACGGGCGCGGTCGAAGGACTGGTGACCGGCGATGACTGGGCGCGGGCGCTCTCGTTTGCGGCTAGGTTCCGTTCGCGCAGTTTCAACAACACGCTGCTGATCTGGGCCCAGCACGAGCAGGCGTTCGAGCAGGGCCGCGTGCCCGACCCCTACCCGACCTTGGTGGCGGGCTACCGGCAGTGGCAGGCTCTGGGCCGCCAGGTCGCCCGGGGCCAGGCGGGCTACATGATCTATGCGCCGGTCACCGCCCGCTTCGCCTCCGCGAACCCGTCCGACCCGATGTCGTGGCGGCGTCTGGCACCGCGCGAGAAGCGCAAGGCGGGCGAGGTGGAGCGTTCGCGCATGGTGGGCGTCAAGCCCGCCTACGTGTGGGACGTGAGCCAGACCGACGGCACGCCGATCCCCGAACCACCCGCCCCGACACTGCTGGAAGGCCAGGCCCCGGAAGGGCTGTGGGACGGGTTGGCCACACAAGTGAAGGCGGCGGGCTTCGAGCTGACGCAAGTTCCCGACGCGGCGTCGATTGTTGGGACGAATGGGCTGACCGACTACATGGCGAAGACCGTCTCGGTGCGGTCGGATATGCCTGAGGCGGCGCGGGTCAAGACGCTGGCGCACGAGCTGGCGCATGTGCTCCTGTACGGCCCCAATAATCCCGACGCCGTGCGGCATCGTGGCGTGGCGGAAGTGGAGGCCGAGTCGGTGGCCTTGATGGTGGGCGCGGCGCACGGCATGGATACCAGCGGCTACACCGTGCCCTACGTGTCCGGGTGGGCCGCCTCCGTCAAGGACACGAGCCCGGTGGAGGTCGTCAAGGCGACGGGCGAGCGCGTGCGCAAGACGGCGCTCGGCATCCTCGACCGGCTCGACACCATGAAGGTGGGCGACGGCACCCCACCCGGACTCGACAAGGCCGCCACAGTGGATGGCCCACGCCGAACGGCGTCACGCAAGCCGCCAGCTCCTCCCGTCGAGCGCGAGCGGGTTGGAGCCGGTGAGCCGGCTGCTGCGGGACGGAGGCTGTGATGGCCACGCACCTTCTCATCTTCGCATTCAGGAGCCTCTCGTCCGATCCCGCTACTGCCGCGCGTCAGCTGGCCGGGGCTGGTGTGCCGGTGTTCGCGTGCGTTCCCGGCGGCAAGCGGCCGCTTCCGGGTAGCCGCGGCTTCCTCGACGCCACCACCAACCCTGCACCGATCGAGTCATGGTGGCGGCGGGTGCCAACAGCGAATCTCGCCATCCCCACCGGACAGACATCCGGTGTCGTGGTGGTGGATGTCGACGTGCACGGCGTCAACGGCTTCGAGGCGCTGCGTCGTGCTCGTGAGGCTGGTCTGCTGCCGGTGCCGTTGGCGGTGGTGCGCACCCCGTCGGGCGGCATGCACCTCTACTACCCGGCCAGCGAGGTCGTCGAGCAGCGGTCGTGGCAGGCGGCGCGGGTCGGGATCGATTTCCGTGGCGACGGCGGCTATATCGTCACCCCACCCTCGACGGTCCCAGTGAACGGCGTGCTGCGCGCGTATGAGGTGGTCGAGCTGCACGCCGACAGTCAGCCGGTGGACGCGACAAGGCTGCGGAATTTCCTCGGCCCCAAGCCAGCCGAGCAGACACACATCCGACAGCCTGTGTTGTCTTCGGCGGATGCGGTGGATCGGATTGTGTCGTGGGTGGGCACGCTGGTGGAGGGCGAGCGGAACCGGGGCCTGTTCTGGGCCGCCTGCCGCCTCGCCGAACACGGGCTGCCGCCTGTTGAAGCGTTCGACGCTTTGCGTGACCCCGCGCAGACGGTCGGGCTCTCGGAGCGGGAGGTCGCGGTGACGGTGCGCTCGGCCTACCGCACCACCCAGCCCACGCCCGTCAGCAGCACTTCATCGCCCGACTCCTTTGCACGTCGTGACCCTCAGCACGCCTCACCGGCAAGGAGGCTGCCATGACTGGGATGAGAAGCCGCCGGTGGGCGGCAAGGACCGCTGTGGCGGGGACGTGTGTGATCGCGTTGGGCGCGTTCTGGCTGTCCTTCACCGCACTGGCCGACCTCGCCGCCCGCTCCGGGATCGCGTCAGGCCAGGCGTGGGCGTGGCCGCTGATCGTGGACGGGATCATCGTGGTCGCCACCGTCTCCGTCGTCGCCCTGGCCGGGCAGAAGCGCGCGTGGTATCCGTGGATGCTCCTGGCCGGCGGGGCCTTGATCTCGGTGACCGCCAACGCCGTGCACGCCATCGTCTCCGCCGACACCAGCGTGCCTAGCATTCTGGCCGCGGCGGTCGCCGCCGTCCCGCCCATCGTGCTCCTGGCCATCACCCATCTGACGGTCATCCTCACCCGCACACCCGACGAACCCGCCGAGACGCCGCGAATCGCCGTCCATCAAGTCTCGGCACCGGACGAGGCTCCGCGTCCCGCACCAGCCGAGACAACGCCAGAACTCCCGAGTGTCGAGCACATCCCGGAACTCGGCCAGACATTCAGCGAGATCGAGTCGCTTACGGAGAACGTCGAGAGGAAGCCGACTACCGACGCGCCCCCTATTGAAGAGTCCACCGGCGGCGATTCACTGGCCGGAGAGTCGCCGTCGGATCGGCGCGAGCGGGCGCAGGAGCTGCGTGAGTCTGGTTGGTCGAACAAGCGGATCGCCCGGCATCTGGGCGTGCATGCCTCGACGGTGGGCCGCTGGTTCGCGCTCGCGCACCCCATTACTGGAATCGAATCGGATACGGCAGGAGATGAACCATGAACAAGCACACACCAGCGATGAACCCCATCAAGACGCGAGAGACGCCCGATGGAGTCGAAAACGAGCAGACCCGTCTCGACGCGCACGCGACTGTGCTGGCCTCAGAGCCGACGGCCGTCCAAGAGGCCGAAACTCGCAACGCTGTAGCCGCGGCAGAAGAGACGGCTGAGAGCGTCGTGGTGCCGGATGCGGTCAAGACGGATGCGTCCCGCCAGACGGTCAAGGAGAAGGTGGATTCGGCGCGGGCGCGTGGGGTCGAGTGGGTGCGGGCCTCCGATCTGCTCTCGCGCGGCACCGGCCGCATCGCATGGACGGGCATCCGCTTGCACCAGGCCGCCGGAACCCGCACCCGACGCGGCCTCGCGGCCAGCGCGAAGGCGGTGTCGAGGCGGGTGCGTGAGCTGCCGCCGGTCTCGGCGTTCGGACGCCGCGCGGCTTCGGTTTCGGCCGCGACCCGTTCCGGGGTGGGGATGCGGTGATGACCCATGAACACGCTTCGACCGGTCTGGCCCCGCCCATCCAGGGAGCCGGTGCGCACCAGCCTCCCAGGAGGCACATACACCATGAGACCCACACCCCAGCACACCGCCACCAGTGGCGAGGATGATTTCCGTACCGGCGAGGGCCTGCGCGCCCTCCTGACCCGCCTGCACCAGGCCGGCCCGGGCGCGTGGCGGCGCGACCCGGTGGCCGCGGAGCTGATGACGTTCACCGCCGAGAAATACTCTGCCCTGGCCCATAAGCATGGGCTGGATGCGTGGGAGGCGGCCGGGGCCGCGTTCGACGTGATGCGCACCCGCGCCGCCCGCACCGCCGATGATCCGTGGGCGGTGGTCACGCACGCCGTGCGCATCACCTGCATCGCCGAGCAGCGCGCCCAAGGCCTCCTGTGCTCCACCCACCAGGCCCGCCGCCCCCAGGTCTCCCGGTTCCATGATCCCGAGCGGTTCTCCGAACGCGAGAACCTGCTGACGGACTACCATCCCGCCTTCCACGTCCACGACCAGCACGCCGACGAACAGCCAGACCATGAGGACACCGGGCTGGTCGTGGCGGTGGTCGAGGATGCGGTGGCGCTGTTCGCGCTGCTGAGCTGGCCCGAAGGCACCGCGGCCACGGCGATCGGGCACGTGTGCGACGCCCTGGCCCGCCTCGGCTCCCGCGCCAGCACGTACGAGGCGCTGCGCCGCGACCGGCACGCACGGGCATTGCTGGATGTGCCGGCGGTGTCGTGGACGGGCCTGCTGCGCGTCCTGCTCGGCAGCCCCGACGCCGCCTATTCGGCCACCGGGCGCGGCCAGGGCATCCTGCTGCGTCTGCTGTTGGGCGAGCGGCTGGTCGACCTGCTGGCCGACGACGAACTCGTCGCCCTCATCGTCTTGTCGGCACCCGGCAGTCCGGGCGTGCGGGGTGCGTGATGAACACGGCGAGCGGGCATATCGAGCTGGACCGGGCGGTCGCCTCCATCCGCGTGGGCCAGCGGCACCGCCGCGACCTGGGCGACCTCAACGCCCTCGTCGCCTCGATCCAGCGCGAGGGCCTGTTGCAGCCCATCACCATCACCCCCGACGGCCTCCTCGTGTGCGGGGCGCGCAGGCTCGCCGCAGTGCGGGCTCTTGGGTGGAAGACGGTGAACGTGTGGGTGCGCTCCGCCATCAGCGACCGCCTCGCGCATTTATTGGCCGAGCAGGACGACAACATGCTGCACAAGGAACTCACCCCGCTGGAAGCCGAAGCCCTGTACAGGGAGATCAAGCAATTGCTCGCCGAGGACGCCTCCCGACGGCAGACCGCCAGCCGGTTCAGCGCGGACAATCAGCCGGGAAGTGACGGTCCCGGAAAATTTCCGGCACCGTCGGAAGCACACGGCGACGCCCGCGAACAAGCCGCGGCGACCATCCCCGGCGGAGCGTCCTACAAGACCTTGGAGAAGGTCGGCTACCTACGCGAGATCGCCGCCAACCCCACACTCTCCGACGAGATCAGGCAGCAGGCTGCCGACGGCCTGGCCCAGATCGAGGCCGACGCGCCGGTGCACCCCATCTACCAAGCCATCCGGTCGGCGGTGGATGCCGCCAGGCAGGATCGCGACGCCCAATTGCACCGGCTGGCCGACGAGGCGCTGGCGCGGGTCAAAGACGACCCGAAGAAACAACGGCAGGCCCCGGCGCGGCGGCAAGCTGTGCCTGCGCGTTATCCGGTGCGGGCGTTCAACCTGACCTGGGGCGAGCTGTACGAGTGGTGGGAGCGCTACGACTTCGACCTGCTGGCCCGCGAACTCACCGAGGAGCAGGCCGAGGCGTTCTACGCCACCGCCGAAGGCACCGCCACCGCAGCCCACAAGCTCCGAGCACTGCGCGACCAGCGCGATGGGCAGCCCCGCCTCCACGCGCTCTGACCGTTCGCGGGGCGCGCTGCGTACCTGCCGGGCATGAAGACTTCACCTGATTCCCGTTCCCATGTCCGCCTGTACGCGCTCATCGCCGCCGCCCTCGTCCTCGCGCTGCTGGCCGGGGTGGGCGTCTACGGCCTGCTCGCCGGGCCCACGCGCCAACCCTCGTCCCCGCCGTCCGCCTCGCCTGCTCCTGGGCCATCTGCATCAGCGAGTCCATCGCCAACGGTGGCGAGGCCGCCGGCCGTGAAGGGGTCGCGGGACCCGGACGTGTTCGCCCGCAACCTCGCCACCTCCTTGTTCACGTGGGATACCGCCAGCGGCCTGTTCCCGTTGGACTACAGCGCTTCGATTCTCGCGGTCGGCGATCCCACCGGCATGGAGCAGGCCGGACTTGCCTCGGATGTGGCGGCGTATCTGCCGTCGCGCGAGCAGTGGGTCGAACTGCGCAAGCACGCCACCCGCCAATCCCTCACGATCACGCGCTCGTATGTGCCCGAAGCATGGCATGAGGCAGTGCGCCAGGCCCAGCCGGGCCAGATACCGTCCGGGGCGACGGCCGTCACCATCCACGGCACCCGGCACCGAAACGGCGAGTGGAACGGCCGGCCGGTGGGCGAGGACTTCGCGGTGTCGTTCACCGTGTTCCTCGCCTGCCCGACAGGCGGCTCGTGTCATGCGCTGCGCCTGTCCCAGCTCGACAATCCCCTGAAGTAGCCGGTGGCTGTCATGGTGAAGAAGCTCGCTCTCGCCGCGTTGGCGCTGCTCCTGCTCGGCCCGTTCCTGCTGCTGGTGGGTGTGGGCCTGCTGGCCAGCCCGGCGGCCGGCGCCGCCTGCACCGCGCCGGGTGGTCTGAACGTCGGCCCCGTGCCCGGCTCCCTGACCGTGACCACTCGGGACGGCTCCACCTTCACCCTCAACAAGGCGCAGCTCACCCATGCGGCGACGATCATCGCGGTGGGCTCGAAGATTCAGGGGGTGACGCGTGACGGGGTGCAGATCGCGCTCATGGCCGCCCTGACCGAATCGACCCTGCGGATGCTGTCGAACACCGGCACCTACCCCGAGAGCGCCAATTACCCGAACGACGGGGACGGCGGGGACCACGATTCGCTGGGCCTGTTCCAGATGCGCCCCCAATCCGGCTGGGGCAGCGTCAAAGAGTTGATGGACCCGGCGTATCAGTTGCGGGCGTTCTTCGGCGGGCCCACCGGCCCGAACTATCCCTCGCCGCGCGGACTCCTAGACATCCCCGGCTGGCAGACGATGGACAAGGGCCAAGCCGCGCAGGCCGTCGAAGTCTCCGCCTATCCGGACCGCTACCAGAACTACGAGCCGACGGCCAAGACGATCCTCGACACGCTCACCACGCCAGCGGCCAGCAGCGACGACAAGCCGAACGCGGCGATCCCCGAGACGCCGCGGGTCGTGTTCCCGCTGCCGCAGGGCAGCTGGGTGCTGACCTCGCCGTTCGGCTACCGGACCCATCCGATCACGGGCGAGCGGAGCCTGCACGAGGGCACCGACTACGCCGCCCCCGACGGCACCCCCATCTACGCGGCCGCCGACGGCATCGTGGCGGTCGCCGACTACTCGGATGCGTGGGGCGGGCATATCGTCATCGATCACACGGTAGACGGCAAGCCGGTCTCGACCGGGTACATCCACATGTGGAAGACCGGCATCCACGTCACGGTCGGCCAGAAGGTCACCGCCGGGCAGCGCATCGGCGACGTCGGCTCCTCGGGCCGTTCCACCGGGCCCCACCTGCACTTCGAGGTCCGGCCCGGCGGGCGCGAGCCCATCGACCCGGACCAGTGGCTCACAGCCCACGGCGCCACCAGCCAGACCGGCAGCGACACGGACGCGGGCAGCAGCAGCGGATGCTCCTCCAACGCTCCCGGCGGGACCGCCACCCCGATCGGCGGGGACGGGGGCCGGCTGGTGGATGACCCGACCAGCGAGGGGCGGATCACCGCACGCAGTGCCCAGATCATGGACCAGGCCAAGACGGCGTTCCCGGACACGGCGTGGGCGTGCTGGTCGCCGCGCCCCGGCCAAAAGTCCGAGCACCCCCTCGGGCGGGCGTGCGACGTGACCTTCGGCAACCCCATCGGCACCCGACCCACCAGCAGCCAGCTGGAGGCGGGCTGGCGGACGACGAACTGGCTCAAGGACAACGCCGAGACCCTAGGCGTCGAGTATCTGATCTGGCAGGGCAGAATCTGGTCCCTCGGCCGCGACTCAGAGGGCTGGCGATCGTACAACGGCGGAGGCATGCACGACCCCACCGACGTTACCGGCGGCCACTGGGACCACCTGCACATCACCGTCAAAGAATAGGTCCTTGCTTCGGAGCCCAGCGGAAACGGTCGCGCCGTCATGCCGTCTTGTCGGGCTCGGGTGCGGTCTGGGCAGCGGGTCGCTGGGCGGCGCGGATGCCGTTGAGGATCACGAGCACTTCGGCGACCTCGTGGACGAGGACGACCCCGGCCAGTCCGAGCACGCCGAAGAGCGCGAGCGGGAAGAGGGTGACGATGATCGCCAAGGCGAGTCCGATGTTCACGGTCATGATCCGCCGGCCGCGGCGTGCGTGGGCAAGGGCGGCCGGGATGAGCCGCAGGTCGTCGCCGGTGAAGGCCACGTCGGCGGACTCGATGGCGGCGGCCGATCCCTTGGCGCCCATGGCGATGCCGACGGTGGCGGTAGCCAGCGCGGGTGTGTCGTTGATGCCGTCGCCGACCATGGCCGTCGGCCCTTTGCTCGCGAGGGAAGCGACGGCCTCGGCCTTGTCGCGGGGCAGCTGTCCGGCTTTCACGTCGCTGATGCCCGCCTGGGCGGCGAGGGCGTGCGCGGTGCGTGGGTTGTCGCCGGTGAGCATGACCGTGGCGATGCCCATGGCGTCCAGCATGGCGATGGTCTGGGCGGATTCGGGCCGCAGCTCGTCGCGCACGCCGATCAGACCGGCGATGGCACCGTCGGTCTCGACGGCGACGACGGTGATGCCCTGGGCGGCCATGCGTTCGGCCGCCTCCCCGTATTCGCCGGGGTCCAGCCAGCGGGTGTTGCCCACCCGGACCTTGGTGATCCCGGCGGTGCCGCTCAGCCCGTGTCCGGCGTCCTCCTCGATGTCGCGGCCGGCCGGAGCCTCTGGGGATGCGGCCGTGATCGCGGCGGCGAGCGGATGGCTGCTGGAGGTCTCCAGTGCCGCGGCGAAGGCCAAGAGCTCCTGCTCCGGGTATTGGTTGGAGGCGACTTCGACGACCTGGGGCTCGCCGCGGGTGAGGGTGCCGGTCTTGTCCAGGGCTACGGTGCTGATGGTGCCGAGTTGCTCGAAGGCCTGGCCGGACTTGATGACCACGCCGTACTTAGAGGCCGAGCCGATGGCGCTGATGACGGTGACCGGTACCGCGATGGCCATGGCGCACGGCGAGGCGGCGACCAGCACAACCAGGGCGCGTTCGATCCACAGTCCCGGGTCGCCCACGATGAACCCGAACACGGCGATCAGCGCGGCGATGATCAGCACGGCGGGCACGAGGGGGCGGGCGATGCGGTCGGCGAGCCGGGCCCGTTCGCCCTTCTTCGCGTGGGCCTGCTCGACCAGGGCCACGATCTGGGTCAACGAGTTGTCGCGTCCGTCGGCGGTCGCCTCGATGAGCAGCGTGCCCGAGCCGTTGACCGATCCGGCCAGCACCTGGTCGCCAGGCTCGACGGAAACGGGAATCGATTCGCCGGTCACCGCCGAGGTGTCCAGGCTGGAACGGCCCTGGGCGACGACGCCGTCGGTGGCGACCCGGTCGCCGGCACCGACCACGAGCAGATCGAGTTCGCGTATCCGGGCGACCGGGATCGTCTCCTCGGCCCCGTTCCGCTCGACTCGTGCGGTGTCCGGGATGAGCGACAGCAGGGCGCGCAGCCCTTCCTTGGCCCGGTCCATCGCCCGGTCCTCCAGGGCCTCGGACAGAGAGAACAGGAATGCCAGGGCGGCGGCCTCGCCGACATGGCCCAGGATCACCGCGCCCACCGCGGCGATGGTCATCAGCAGACCCACACCGATGCGGCCGTGGATCAGGCGCAGCAGCGTGCCGGGCACGAACGTGTATGCGCCGGAGAGCAGCGCGACCCAGTGCAGCACGGTTGCCGCCGTGCCCAGGCCAGACCATTGCAGGCCGTAGCCCGCGACCAGTGCCGCGCCGGAGATCGCAGAGGGCAGCAACGCCAGGTCACGCCACCACGGCGGGCGCACCGCCTCCTCATCGTCGTCCTTCGACGCGCCGAACAGCGGCGCGGGATTCGGGCCGCAGCATGCGTCGCCATCATCAGCCACGGGCCGAGCACACTCCCGCGACTCGTCGAGTCCTGCCGCCGATGGTTCGTCGTGGTCGCAGCAGCCGCATGAAGGGGCCGCGGACTGACGCGGCACCCGGGTCAGCGACACGGGACTCTTCGCGCTAGCGGACCTCTCGGCCCCGCAGCACTCGTCACTCATGGATCGCCACCGCCTCGCCGCTGTCCTGCGGGGCCTTGGCCCCGCAGCCGGGCGTGGCGCACTCGGGATCCAGGCACACCTCGTTCTCGTCGACGGCCAGCGTCACATCCACCAGCGCGGTCAGCGCGGCCGTCAGATGGGGGTCGGCGATCTCGTAGCGCGTGCGCCGCCCCTCCGGCTCGGCCACGACGATGCCGCAGCCGCGCAGACACGACAGGTGGTTCGACACGTTCGTGCGCGAAAGCCCGAGCTCGCGCGCCAGCACCGCCGGATAGCTCGGCGCCTCCAGGAGCGCCAGCAGAATACGCGATCTCGTCGGGTCCGCCATCGCGCGGCCCAACCGGTTCATCGCATCAACCCTCGAAGCAATAGTCAGCATACAATGACCATACATCAACCGCTGACCATACAGCAAACGATGACCATTCATGAGAGTGTCGCCTGACCGCCAAAGGAAACCATCTCAGCCGCGCCATCCGGCGGGGCGGCCGGTGCGCACCTGCCAGCAGAGCCCATACCCGGCCGCAGCACCGCATCAAGGAATCGACGCTGCCGCCAAACCTAGCGAGGTGGCAACAATGAATGTGTTTCCTGATTTCAGCGGCCTGACTGGCATCGACAGCCTGCGCGATGTCGTGGGCGCGCTGCTGACCATCACCCTGGTCGCCGCCGTCGCCGCGCTCATCGCCTCGGGGGTGGTGTGGGCGTTCGGCGCCTCGAATGGCAACTACCAGCTCGCCTCGCGCGGGCGCACCGGCGTGCTCGTCGCCCTGGGCGTCGCGGTCATGACCGGCGGCGGCGGCGCATTGCTGAACTGGCTGATCGGCGTCGGCCAGCAACTCTAGCCAGCGGCTCATCTCGCTTCTCAGCTCTTTCTTGCTGCCCGTCCTCCAACTCGGAGGGCGGGCGCTTTCCATGTCTGGGGCTCGGGGTGTGGGGGCGCACCTGTCTGGGGACATAACGCTGCCGCCCGCATTCCGGTGGGCGGCCCCTCTTGGATTGGAGCCCGTCATGCACGACCTCATCACCACTGCTTTCGCCCGGAGTGTGGGCATCGTGGCGTTGGACATCAACATCACCCCGAACACGGACGGCCTGCCCGGCATCGCCCAGCTGCGCACGATCGTGGGCGCGGTCATGACCGTCGGCCTCATCCTGTCCGTGCTCGCCCTGATCATTTCGGCGATCGTGTGGGGCTTCGGCGCCAACAGCTCCAACCCGCACCTGACCAGCCGGGGCAAGGTCGGCGTGCTCGTCTCCTGCGGGGCGGCGGTGATCTGCGGGGCCGCGGTCACGCTCATCAACTTCTTCTGGAACGTCGGTCAGGCCGTATGAGCCAGCACTTCGATCCGAAGGGAGGCTGGTGATGGGCGTGTGCGATGTCCCCGTCATCTCCAATGTGTGCGACGTGGCCGGAGAAGCCGCAGCCACGCTGGTGTCGGCGCCGTTCGAGTGGCTGGCCGCCGCGATGGGCGAGGCCGCCAGCTGGCTGTTCAAAGCCGTCTGGACGGTGTTCGATACGACCACGTTGGTGGACGTGGCGCGTCCCGAGTACGTGAAGGTGTACAACCTCATCTTCGGCATCGGCGCCACCCTCATGCTCCTGTTCTTCCTCCTCCAGCTCATCACCGGACTGATCCACCGCGACCCCGGCGCCCTGACCCGCGCCGCCCTCGGTCTGGCGCGCAGCGTGTTGTGCTCGTTCCTGGTCATCACGCTGGTGGGTTTGGCGTTGCAGATCACCGACCAGCTGTCCACCGGCATCATCCAGGCCGCCGGCGAAACCACGGCGAGCATGGGCGACAAGATCGCCGCGCTCGTGGCCGGGCTGGGCGGGCTGACCATGGCCTCGCCCGGCGTCGGCGCCATATTGATCATCTTCCTGGCCGGGCTGGCCATCGCCTCGTCCGCCATCGTCTGGCTGTCTCTATTGATCCGCAAGGCGCTGCTGCTGGTGGCGGTCGTGCTGGCCCCCTTGGCGTTCTCCGGGTCCTCCTGGGACGCCGCGAAAGGCTGGATCGGCAAGTGGGCGATGTTCGTCCTCGCCCTGATCCTGTCGAAATTGGTGCTGGTGGTCATCTTCCTGGTCGCCGTCACCCAGGTCTCCGCCCCCATCTCCACCGACCTGGCGTCGGTCTCGGACCCGCTGGCCGGCATCGTGCTCATGGCCCTGGCCGGCTTCAGCCCGTACATGGTCTACCGGTTCCTCTCCTTCGTGGGCGTGGATTTGTACAACCAGATGGGCGCCGAACAGGACGCCAAGAGCGCCCTGAACCGGCCGCTGCCCATCCCCGCCACGGGATCGGGCGACGGGCCCAAGAAAATCCTCGACGGCAGCGCCAGCAACAGCGGAGACGGCGGCAACGGCGGTTCGTCGCCGGCCGCTCCCGCACCAAGCGCCCCCTCGTCGGGCGGCCAAGGTGCTGCCGCATCCGGTGGCGCAGGAGCCTCTGCCGGGACCGGCGCATCGAGCGGTGCCGCATCTTCTGGCGCAGGAGCGTCCGGAGGTGCTGCGGCAACCGGGAGTGGAGCGGGCGCATCCAGTGGCGCGGCTGCGGGTGGCGCTGCGGTTGCGGCCCCGGTGGCGGGGGCGGTGGTCGTGGCGAAGGAGGCCGCCACCGCC
>NZ_JGZR01000022.1 GCF_000741775.1 Bifidobacterium subtile | reverse complement strand
ACTATCGGTGGCCCGGATGGATCCGCATCTGCGAGGAGAACGGCCTGGTCCGTTCGATGAGCGCGAAGGGCTGCAGCCCGGACAACGCGGCCGCCGAGGGGTTCTTCGGCAGGCTCAAGAACGAGTTCTTCTACAAGCGGGACTGGAGTGGCGTGGGCTACGAGGAGTTCCGCGAACGCTTATCCGCCTACCTGACCCATTACAATGAAACCAGGATCAAGAAGTCACTGGGCTGGATGAGCCCCGTGCAATACCGCAGAAGCCTTGGACTGGCCGCCTGACCGTCCAAAAAAACATCCGCACCCCCAATATCAATCTTTATATCGATGATGTTCATAGACAGATTCGTGTATAGTTGGGGCATCAACTGAGATTGATTGAGCGATCGTCGACAGCGTAACCAAATATAAATAATCTTGTATTCATATACATTTTACAGAGCAACACGCACTGTAATGTCGAGTGGCTCGGGCGACTCGGGTTGCCGAGCAAAATGAAAAGCAAGCCCAACAAAATACGCGCCGACGTTTAGAGTGGAGCGCACGGGCATATCGCCCGTCCGGCGGCGCGCATAACGGTGCCGCGCGGTATGGCAAATGTGGAAGGAAGAGTCATATGGCTGAGACAACGAAAACCGTGTATTGCGCGGTGATGACGTCGGAGGAAGTCGATCCTCAGGAGGCGGAGTCCAAGGGTCTGTTCCGCGATTACGAAGGAAAGCGCTATTATTTCTGCTGCCCCGGCTGCCTACCCAAGTTCGACGCCGATCCGGCCAAGTACGCCATCGCCTGATTCGGGTGAATTGTTGAATTGCTGCGTGGCTTGCGCGGCGCTCTCAGCAGCAGCGACGCAGGCCACGCCGCCGGTTCTCGTCTGTTCCGCCCGTTTCTCCTGCTTCGTCCCTTTCATCCACTACGGTCGAATCAGAAGAAACGGCAAGACGGCCACCATATACCAGATAGGCGAAATATCATGCGGCTACTCGGCAACATCCTGTGGATCATCCTGGGCGGGCTGGTGCTCGCAGCGTCGTGGGCGGTCGTCGGGCTGATTCTGTGCGTCACCATCATCGGCATCCCGCTGGGGGTTCAGGCCTTCAAGATGGCAGGTCTCACGCTCACGCCCTTCGGCAAGCATGTGGAATACAACGGCGGCACTGGGTCGCTGCTGCTGAACATCATCTGGATCATTCTCGTCGGATGGTGGCTTGCCATTGGCTATGTGGCGGCCAGCGTCGCAAACATGATCACGATTATCGGCATACCGTTCGGCATCCAGTCCTTCAAAATGGCCAAACTCGCGCTCATGCCCTTCGGCGCGACGGTCGTCGGGTAGCGTGTTGATATTTGAGGTATTGGGGACTCACACTTTTAGCTCGTGCCCGAAAAAGTGTGAGTCAAACGAACAGTGGCCATATTAGCTTTATGCTGCAAGAATGTTGAAATTGCAACTTTTTCTATGCTAAAAAGCGAACACGCGTTGGGGGTGCGGATGTTTTTTTGGACGGTCAGGCGGCCAGTCCAAGGCTTCTGCGGTATTGCACGGGGCTCATCCAGCCCAGTGACTTCTTGATCCTGGTTTCATTGTAATGGGTCAGGTAGGCGGATAAGCGTTCGCGGAACTCCTCGTAGCCCACGCCACTCCAGTCCCGCTTGTAGAAGAACTCGTTCTTGAGCCTGCCGAAGAACCCCTCGGCGGCCGCGTTGTCCGGGCTGCAGCCCTTCGCGCTCATCGAACGGACCAGGCCGTTCTCCTCGCAGATGCGGATCCATCCGGGCCACCGATAGTGGCAGCCGCCGGTCGGAATGGATGATTGGACGCTCCCCGTCCTTGAGCGTGGCGACCGCGTCCAGGAGCATCCGGTCC
>NZ_JGZR01000021.1 GCF_000741775.1 Bifidobacterium subtile | reverse complement strand
GCGGATCCTTGTGAACCACCGGGGCATGGGCGAGGCGCGCATGATGCGCGCGATGCGAATACGAATGCTTCATGCGAAGCCCCGGCCCCGACCTCAAGGCGCTGCTCGAAGCCCACGAGACGCGGGAGAGGACGCGGGCCTCGGCCAAAGCGCAGCAGGAACGGGAAAGCGAACAGCATACCGGCGACGAGCCAACTGCGGGCAGCGGCGTCGACTGGAACGAACTGCACGCCAGCACCCCATACCCCAACAACACCGACTAAAAACCACAGTCTAAACCAACACGTTTGTTCCTATAACCCGGGAAAACCGCATGAAAAAAGGCTTCCGGCCAAACCGCCGAAAACCCTGTATGTGGAGCTAGCCGGATTCGAACCGGCGACCCTCTGCTTGCAAAGCAGATGCGCTACCAGCTGCGCCATAGCCCCATGACAGAGAAAAAATAAGCGGCCAGAAAGCCGCTGTCATATCTCTGCGTGGGCCCGGGAGGACTTGAACCTCCGACCTCATCCTTATCAGGGATGCGCTCTAACCACCTGAGCTACGGGCCCGAAAAACCAGTACGCTCGAAAGCGCACAAGAAGATAGAATACCCCTTCCCATGGATTAGTCAAACTATGGGTGTGCGTGTCGTGCGAATTCTGCAGTCGGCAAGTGATTGGGTGGGAGTAGGAGCCGACGTAGCCATAGTTTCTTCCGCCGGAACCGTGCACTGCCGTCCGGGTTCATCCGAAGGTGTTCTTCCTTTCTGCGCTGCCTGCCCCGTCGAGCAATCGAGCGACAATAGCCCGTATGCCCAATCGTCATCGCTCCCGGCCGCGTGCGCTCGCTGAAACGACGCTCGTTGTGGACGAGTTCGACGTGCATGTGACGCGCAAGATGATCAGGAACGTGTACCTGCGCGTCCGGCCCGCGGACGGTTCGATTGAAGTGTCCGCGCCCGCTCGGATGGGCGACGAACGCATCGTCGACTTCGTGCGCGAGCGGCGCGGCTGGATCGAGCGGCAGCAGCAACGGCTCGCTGCGGCGCGGCGCAACAGTCCTACGGGCGGGGGCGGCGCGGACGGAGAGACGTTCGCGTGGTCCGACGAGCGCAAGCGGGCAGCGGCTGCGGCGATCAACAGTCAGCTTCCCGCGCTGCTTGCGCATTGGGAGCCGATTGTCGGGCGCTCGCCGTCGCATATCACGCTGCGGGTGATGAGTTCGCGCTGGGGCTCATGCACGCCCCGAACCGGCCGCATCCGGCTGAACTTGCAGCTTGGGCTGATGGATGAGCGTTTTCTGGACTACGTGCTCATCCATGAAATGACGCACCTGTGGGCCAATGGGCACGGTGCCGAGTTCCAGCGGCGAATGGATCGATACCTGCCAAATTGGCGGCAGCTGCGGCGAGAGCTGAATCGTCAAGTGGTGCTGTAGATGGTTCGCCAACCGTGATTATCGTGCTGCAGCTGCCGCATACGATTTATGTAAGAAGATAGGAAACATAATCATGATGCATCGGGAGAATTCCGCCAGTAACGCCGCTGCCAGCGGTTTTGACAGTGGCCCCACTCGCATCGCCTCACCCACCCACACCCGCGCCCGCGACCTGGGCGTTGCTTTCGACGGCACGACGGGGCCATGCAACGCCATAACCGACGTACCAGGGGTGCGCGTGGGGTATTCGACGATTATTTCGGATGCCGAACACATGCATGGCCCGCAGGCTGCATGCACTGGGGTGACTGCGATTCTGCCACGCGGCGATGATGTGGAATCGCCGTGCGCCGCCGGGACGTTCGCGCTGAACGGCAACGGCGAGATGACCGGGCGGACGTGGATCGAGGAGTCCGGCTCGCTGACCACGCCCGTGGCGATCACGAACACGCATTCGGTTGGCATCGTGCATTCCGCGATCGACCAGTGGCTCTTCAAACGATGCCCGCGCAAGGCTGCGGCGTGGATGCTGCCGGTCGTGGCTGAAACATGGGACGGGTATCTCAACGCCATCAACAGCCAGCACGTCACGCTGCAGCATGTGTTCGACGCCTTAGACTGCGCGATTTCGGGCCCGATTGCCGAAGGCAACGTCGGCGGCGGCACTGGCATGTGCTGCTACGGGTTCAAAGGCGGGTCCGGTACGGCCTCGCGCACCGTGACGTTGCTGGGCAAAACGTATACGGTAGGTGCATTTCTGCAATGCAATTTCGGCAAACGATACGAGCTGAACGTGCATGGCGTGCCGCTGGGCCGCGACTCGAAGGCACCGAATCCGATGCAGGAGACGCGCTGGTTCGAGGAGGAATCGGGTGCGCCGAATCCGCCTGAAGGCTCAGGGTCGGTCATTGCCATCGTCGCCACGGATGCACCGCTGCTGCCCGTGCAATGCAAGGCATTGGCTCGGCGTGTGCCTATGGGCCTGGCTCGCACCGGCACCACGGGCGGCCATTTCTCAGGCGATATCTTCCTGGCATTCTCCACCGGCAATCCCGGCTCGCTGCGTTCCTCGATGGCCGCCGAAGAGGAGGGACGCGCACTTGACAGCATGGAATTCGTCGCGTGGGGACTGATGGACGCGCTATACGAGGCGGTCGCCCAATGTGTCGAGGAATCGGTGGTCAATGCGCTTGTGGCCGCGCGTGATATCGTCGGACGCGATGGACATGCCAGCTATGCTCTGCCGCATGACGAGGTGCGGCGGGCGTTTATGCGCTAAGGGCGTCGCATGCTGGCGGAGTTCGTGCGCTGAACTCCGCCAGCATGCCGGACCCGCATGCATAACCGCCTACTTCTCGTATGATCCATCTGGCCGGAATCGGCCGACTACGGTGGAGACGGCCTCGACGATGCGATCGGCCTGCGCTTCGCTGAGAATCAGCGGCGGCGACATCACGATGATCGTGGGATTCGTGCAGCGGACGACGACATGGAATTCGTCGAGGATCTCATCGGCTATGGCGACCTGCGGCTCAAGCGGCTCACGGGTCTGCTTGTCCTTGACCAGCTCGATGCCGAACGCCATGCCGGCGTGGCGCACCTCGCCGACGACGGGCAGATCGTCCAGCGCCGCGTGCAATCCTGCGGCGAGATAGTCGCCGATCGTGTTGGCGCGTTCCACGAGTCCTTCGTCCTTGATGATGCTAAGGTTCACGGCCGCTGCCGTGGCGGCGAGCGGATGACCCGAATACGTGTATCCCACCGGGAACCCAATGCCTTCGCGCACCGTATCGGCTATCTCCTTGCGCATCATCGCGGCACCCATCGGCATGTAACCCGAGGTGATGCCCTTGGCCACGGTGATGATGTCCGGCTGCACGCCATAGCGCTGGCAGGTGAACCACGAGCCGGTGCGTCCGAAGCCGGTGACGACCTCGTCTTGGATGAGCAGGATATTGTGCCGGCGCAGCACGGCCTCGAGCTTTGGCCAGTAGCCTTCGGGCGGCGTCACCATGCCGCCGACGCCGAGCAGCGGCTCGCCGATGAAAGCGGCGATATTATCCTCGCCAATCTCTTCGATGGACTGCTCAAGCTCCGCTATGCAGAAATCCACCGGATCCTGGCCGTCGAACAGCCACGAACGATAGGTGTGAGGCGGGGTGAGATGGCGGAAATGCGGCACGAGCGGACCCAGCCCGAAGTTGTCGGCCTCGAATCCGGACGCGCACCCGCCGCCGTAGGCTGCGCCATGATATGCGTTGCGGCGCGAAAGAATCCAGTTCTTCTCCGGCTGACCCTTCTTGTACCAGTAATAGCGGGCCGTTTTGATGGCCGCTTCGATGGATTCGGATCCGCCGCTCGTGAATACGAAATCGGTGATGTGGCTGGGCACGAGTTCCAGCAGCGTGGGGATGAGCTTCAGAATGGATGAATTCGTGAAATCCCAGAAGCTGGTGAAGTATTCGAGCCGAGACGCCTGCTTGCTCAGCGCTTCGCCGATCTCCCGCCTGCCATGGCCGATCTGCGCCAGCCACAGTCCGCCGGTGGCGTCGAGATAGTCATTGCCATTGGTGTCCCACAGCAGGCATCCCTCGCCCTTGTCCATAATGAAGCGCCGCGTGTTGTCCAACGGAAGATGCGGGTGGATGAGATGGGTGTCGGCTTCCAAAAGCACCTGCGTGCTGCGGGCCGCGGCAGTACTGCAAGTGATGGTGTTGCGGCGAGTGCATACTGCACCTGCATTGCAGTAGTGCGTGACGCAAGCCGCGAGGCGGGACCCGTATCGTCGCTGAATCCGCGTCGGCGATCTCGTATAGCACGCAGTTGCTTCAAGCTTGTCGGTCAGCGTAGGCTGCTGTCGTGCAGGGCTCTGAGGTGGCGCCGTTCGTTCATGCTTCCGGTTTCATTTTCTCCTTCACCCCCGCTTTTGTCTCCGCAGCTTGGGCAAGCAGCGCAGCGACGCGCTCGCTGGCGGCGGCGGACTGCGCGATGGTGATGCGGATGCCAGGCGACGTGTGCTCGTCAAGGGCTTTGGGATCGGAGGTTTCAGAGCCGGAGGTGACGCAGAAGCGCGGGCGGAAGGGCTGGCCTGCGGCGACGCGGATGTTATTCTCGGCGAGCAGTTGCGCTGCGGCGGCATCGTCGCGCACGGGTATCCACATGTTCAGGCCGTCGCCGGTTCGCACATCCAAACCGTGGCGGCGCAGCAGCGCGTTCATGGTTCTTTGGCGCGTGGCGTAGGTGTGGCGTGCATTGATCACCGTGTTGAAAGCATGCTTGTCGGTGAGCATTTCGCTCAATATCTCCTGCAGGAACCTGCTGACCCAGCCCGGTCCCAAGCGCCGACGGGCATTGAGCAAGCCCACGATTTCGCCCGTGCCGGAGAGCGCTGCGAGCCGCAGGTCGGGGCCGTGCGATTTGGAGAAGCTGCGGATATGCACCACGTGATCCGGCATGCGCTGCGCGAAGGATACGGCGTAGGCGTTGGCCACATCGCCGCTGTGATCGTCCTCCACAATCAGCGGCATATTCCGCTCGTCGTCGCAATGGCGCAGCAGCACATTCGTGAGTTCGTCGATGCGTTGCTCGGTCATGCTCGCGCCGGTGGGATTCTGCGCCCGCGGCTGCACGACGATCATGGCGACTTGCGGCCGGTGCGCGGCGGCGAAGACAGCTGCACTCGGACGTTCGGCTAGGCGCAGCGCACGATCAAGGGCGTCGGGGATCATGCCGCAGCCGTCCATGGGGACGCCGATAGCCGTAGCGCCGCACCGGTCAATCATGCCCAGCACCGGGGGATAGGTGGGGGTTTCGGTGATGACGAAATCGCCGGGTCTCAGCGACGACTCGATGATGCGTGACAGACCGTCGCCAGCGCCGGAAACCATCGTCATGGCCTGCGGCTCGTATGGCCAGTTGCGGCGGAGCACGCCTTCGAGCATCGGCAGAATCGTCGGGCCATCATAGGAATTCACGAAGGCCTTGCGGTTCCCGAGTTTGCTCAGGAATGGCCGGATATCCGGCAGCAGCGCCGGATCCGGAGTGCCTTTCGACAGGTCGATCAGCGGCATGTCCTGGCGGCTGACGGGCAGCGGAAGAGCGCGGCCCTGCTCCTGCGCATGCGCTTGGGACAGCACATACGTCCCGGCCCGCCCGCGCGAGGCCAGCACTCCGGCACGCGACAGCGCGTGATACGCAGTGGATATCGTGGCTGGGCTCACGCGCAGGCTTGCGGCCATTGCGCGGACGGTGGGCAGCCGCTGCCCTTCGCGCAGCACTTCCGAAGTCGCCAGCGAGGTGATGGACTCCGTGATGCGCTGCGGCGTCGGCGCGTCGGCGGTGGCGAGGATGAGTTCGGAGAGTCGCTGCGCGTCCAGCGTTGCAGCGGTGTTAGGAGCGCCGTTGCCGGCATTGCCTGTATTGCCGCCAGCGCCGCTGACGTCGCTGGCGCTGGTCTTGGCGAGGATTTCGCTGCCCGTGTCGATTGCAGGAGATGCCTGGACCGATGGCTGTGATGCCTGCATAGGGACCCTCCCCGTGAGTCGTGCGGGATGCGGTTTGCATGACGTTGCCAAAATGCCGTGCGGCATTATTCCAAGCGAGCTGTCCGAATCTTCGGACAGCGCCCTGTGTTTTCAAACGGCTCCGCACTTTGCAAGCGGTGTTTGAACGATTTGGCGAATAACATAACGTTTATTGTGCAGTGCCTGTGTTTCGAAGCGGTTCGTCATGTTACGAGCATGCTAGTGAAGCGTAAACATTCATGCGAAGCAGGAAATGTTCAAGTGTCACAATGACATTTGTTGCTGACGGCTGCATGCGCAGGCTGCATATGCAGATTGTGTGCGCAGTCGAGGCGAATTGCGCGATTGCATTCGACTGGGCGATTCCGGCGCGGTGCGAGCCGTGTTCGCAATCGCCGCAGCAGAAGGCATAACGGAACCACGAACACGCTGCGATATCTGGAATATGAACGCACTGGAATATGAGCCACTAGGAAAGGGCACGATCATGGGGCACGATGTATCTGCGGACGAGGCGATCTGGGACGACGCCTGCGCATTGGATCTGAAGCATGTTTTCCATTCATGGCAGGCGCAGGCCGACCGTCATCCGGTCGAGGTGACCGGCGGCCACGGCGCGTGGCTGCAGTACGCCGACGGGCGCGAGATGTTGGACTTCACCAGCCAGCAGGTCAATGTCAACATCGGCTACCAGCATCCGAAGGTCGTCGAGGGCATCGCCAAGCAGGCGGCGCTGCTGTGCACCATCGGCCCCGATTACGCGAATCTGGCTCGCGGACGGGCTGCATCGCTGGTGGTGCGCCGCGCCCCGGAAGGCTTCAACAAGGTGTTCTTCACGAACGCCGGCGCGGATGCCAATGAGAACGCCATCCGTGCGGCGAGGCTGTTCACCGGCCGCGACAAGATTCTTTCCTCATACCGCTCGTATCATGGCAACACCGGTGCGGCCATCAGCGCGACCGGCGACTGGCGCCGCAAGCCCAACGACTACGCGCGCGGGCATGTGCACTTCTTCACGCCCTACCTGTACCGCTCCGAATTCTCCGCGACCACGCAGAACGAGGAGTGCGAACGCGCGCTCGCTCATCTGGAGCACGTCATCCAGTTCGAAGGTCCGGACACCATCGCGGCCATCCTGCTCGAATCCGTGCCCGGCACCGCCGGCATCATCACGCCGCCGAAGGACTACTTCAAGGGCGTGCGCGAAATCACCAAGAAGTACGGCATCCTCATGATCACTGACGAAGTGATGACCGGCTTCGGCCGCACCGGCTTCTGGCTCGCGCTCGACGACTATGGCTACACGCCGGATATCATCTCCTTCGCCAAGGGCTGCAACTCCGGCTATGTGCCGGCGGGCGGCGTGATGCTGAGCGATCCGATCGCGCACTACTTCGATGGTGTCGTCTTTCCTGGCGGCCTGACGTACTCCGGCCATCCGCTTGCGATGGGCGCGATTGTGGCCGCGCAGGAGGCGATGGAGGAGGAGCATATCGTCGACAACGCCTACAACGTCGGCCACGATATTCTCGGTCCGAAGCTCTCGGCGCTGAGCGAGACGCATCCGAAGATCGGCGAAGTGCGCGGCAAGGGCGTGTTCTGGGCTGTGGAGATGGTGGCCGACCGCGCGAGCCGCGAGCCGCTGGACGGCGCGACGATGAAGCAGATCGTGGCCGAGGGCGCCAAGCTGGGGCTGGTGCTCGGCGTGCACGACAACCGCATCCATGTGACGCCTCCCTGCGTCATCACCCTCGATGAGGCGTCCGACGGCGTCGAGCGGCTGGACAAGGCGCTGACTGCGGCCGGTTGCTGAGCGGTCGTTCGCTGAGCAGCGAGCGGCTGGGAGCGTGCGCGTTGAGCCGCGGACCGCGTTGTTCGGGTTGCGCCCTGGGAGCCGTTAAGCCGTAAAATTCGGTAACAGAATAATCCTGCGATAGTCGTGATACTACTGTGGGAATCGAATGCGACGTTATTGAGATACAGCGCTATTCGCTTTTGAAGCGATTACAGAAGTCCCAAGATTGAACAAGATTGAAGGAGGTCCGGCATATGA
Organism: Bifidobacterium subtile; assembly: GCF_000741775.1. Classification (GTDB taxonomy): domain Bacteria; phylum Actinomycetota; class Actinomycetes; order Actinomycetales; family Bifidobacteriaceae; genus Bifidobacterium; species Bifidobacterium subtile. The sequence continues at coordinate 164 of NZ_JGZR01000021.1, read as the reverse complement.
CGGAAACAACGAAACGCGTGGTGGTGACCGGCGCATCCAGCGGCATCGGCGCGGCGACTGTGCACGCGTTGGTGGCGGCCGGATGGAGCGTGGTGGCGTTGGCTCGCCGCGAAGACAAGCTCAAGGAGCTGGCCGAGGAGATCGGCTCGGCGGTAAGCTATGTC
>NZ_JGZR01000020.1 GCF_000741775.1 Bifidobacterium subtile | reverse complement strand
CCACGACCTACCTGCTGGACGACTACCCGGTCGAGCATCGTCGGCGTATCCGCACCAACAACATGATCGAACGACTCAACCGCGAAATACGCCGCAGAACTCGCGTCGTGGGAGCGTYACCCCGACGGCAGGAGCGCACTCATGCTCATCACTGCGAGAATCCGCTACGTCACCGGCAACCAGTGGTCGACCCGCCGCTACCTGGACATGTCCCGACTCCACGACACCATACAGGAAGCGAACTGACAACGCACACAGGAAACAAAAACCAAAGTGCGCAAGAACCCGGGCACTACCGGAACTCGCCCCGCCCCGCATACACGCCGTTGCAAACTAGTTTGTTGTAGTTCTCGACGGCGGGCGGCATCGACCACAGAACCATGATTGCAATGGCGCCCGTTACGGCCAGATAGCAATAATCGTGATTGGAATGACCATTTTCGTCATTCCAATCACGGCTATTGTCATGTGTTAGTGTTTGCTGCGATGTTTGGTCTTTCGCTTGCGGTAGGCGCGTCCGGAGTTGTGCGCGCCGGTCGATTCGCGGGCGGTACGCACGTGCACGAGCACTGTTACGAGCGCCACCAGTATGGCGACAACCAGCAGCGCGACGATGATCGTGGTGAACACCATGGTGGTCGGATCATCGTATTGCGTGTTGTCCGGCGTGGTCGGGTTCGGGATGCGATGCCCGCGCACCAGCAGTCGATGCGAGTTCACACCGTAGGGCGTGCAGGTTATGAGCGTGGCGAAGTCCATTGAGGTGCTGATGTTCAATGCGCTCAGGTCATCCGGCAGCACTACTTTGATCTGATCGACCTGGTACGTGTAGGTGTCGTCAAGCACGTGGAACGCGAAGGTGTCGCCCTTTTTCAGCTCGTCCAAGCCGGTGAATAGTCGCGCGGACGGCAGGCCGGTATGGCCGGAGATCGCCGCGTGCGTGGTCGGCCCGCCGACCGGCAGTGAGGTGCCCGCCAAATGCCCGGTGGCGACCTGCAGCACACCTTCATCGGTGCCGTGGTAGATCGGCAGTTTCACTTTGATGCGGGGAATGGTCACGTAGCCCATGATGCCGGTGCCGGTGATGTCGAGCGTGTTCTTGTACTGCTCTTGTTGTATGGCGTTCATGTGCCAGCGGTCGCTGTTGGCGGCGAGTTTGAGGTTGTAGGCGTGCGCGGCGTCGAGGAGTTTCTTCTTCTCGGCTTTGGACATGTCTTTGGATTGGGCCACGTACCCGGCGACGGCGTATGACTGGTGCATTCGGTTCCACCAGTCGGCCACGGACGGGTAGGCGATGAGGCCGAGGCCGCCGATCAGCACCACGACCAGGAACCCGATGATGAGGTTCAGGCCGAGATTGTCTTTTTTGCGTTTTTTGCGGCGGTCAACACGGCTCATCGTTTCGGATTGCTGCGCGTCGGTTTCCGGGGTCGCTGCGTCGGTTTCAGAGGTCGCAGCGCTTTCGGATGCGACGCTTTCGGCGTCGCTATCCGTTATCTGGCGTTCTTTCCGGCGTTTGCCGGTATGTTTCTCGCTCGAACCGAACATCACTCGCTATCGTCCGGGGAGGTTTGTGCCGCGGCGTTTTCCGTGGTGTTCTTCTTGCGTACCACGACGGCGATTGCGATGCCGGCGACGGCCAGCACGACTACGATCACGGCGATGATGGCAACGCTCGCACCGGTTTTCGCAAATTCCGGCTTGGCGGTGTTGGTTACCGTGTAATCGTTGTTTTCATGGTCGACGAGCGCGGTGTAGTTGCCCGGCACGTTCGCTTCGACCACGGTGTACTCGTGCTTGGCTTGCAAGCCCTTCCACGTGTATTTCCAGTCGTTGGCGTTGTTGAGCATGATGTAATCGTAGATCTTGCCGTCTTGCAGCAAGTTCATCTTCACGCCTTCGGGGCGCTTGGCGGAGTTCTTGTCCTTCCACACCTTGTTTACGCTGATGGTGGTGGTGGGCGGGACCGCGCAATCCGCTTTCGGTTCGATGCTGAGGGTGCGCTGTTCGTCGGCGTTCTTGTGCACGTTCGGCAGGGCGATGAGCATGGCGGCGGTCTGGCAGGTGAGCACGTTGTCCTCGTAGGGGGCGACGACCGCAAGGTAGAGGCCGTCCTTCAGCTGGTTGAAGGTTGCAACACCGGCGCTATCGGTTTTGAGGGTGTTGTCTGCGGCAGGCTTGTTCACTGCGATGTACCCGGCCATGGTGTTGGCGAAGTCGCGCAGGGTCTGCTGGTCGGCGTTGAGAATATTCCAGTCGACCGGGTATTGGCTGTGATCGGCGAAGTCGCCTGCGGGAGTGTAGCCGCCTTTGGAGGACCAATCGGCCAGATAGTAGAGGTTGATGGTGGCGAGGTTGAGTGCGGCATCCTGATACTCGTAGGTTACGGTGATGCTGCCGTTCGCGCCGGCTGCGGCACTGGCGTCCGTTGTGGAGTCGGCTGCCGTGGCTGTTGGCGCACCCAAGCCGATGGTGGTGAGCACGAGCGCGAACATGCAGCACAGCGCCGCGATGATGCGGTGCGTTGCCGTTCTGTTTTTCATCTCAGCCCTCTCGTTGTGGCTTGTCATTTCTTTCCCCTCGTCGGAAGTTCCCTAGTTTTCCTGGTCAGGGTCCTTAGGATGCGGACAGCTGGCAACCGTGTTCGGCGCGTTTGCTGGCCATTCGTAACATAAGGACAAGTTCAGGGCACACGGCTCAACATATGTTGTGTTGGGCGACGTGGTTGGGCACAACGTGCGCTGCGATGCCTTGATAGGCGGGTACAACGTGTGTTGTGTGTAGTTGGGTGCGGTTGGGCACTGACGGCCGGATCCGGTGCGTAGCCGGATCCGGGTCATGTGCGCATTAAGTTATTTTGGCTTTTGCCGTGGGGTGGAATCAAGCGGATGCCGCAATAGCAGGCCCAAATCTTCACCCATTGAACGACCACTATTGAAGCATCGCGCTTGACCCACGTCTATTTTCTTGGCTGGCCGTGGCTACGCTCAGCGAGCGTTGCGACGACGGACAGCGAAGACGATGCCGAAGGCGGCAACCAGGACGATGGCAGCGCCAGCAGCATACAGGATCGTGGTGCCCATGCCACCGGTGGACGGGAGGTTGGAGCCAGCGTTGTTCACAACATCTGCAACGACCGTACCAGCAGTGGTGTCGACCTCCGTGGAGTTGATCTTGAGGCTGGTCAGCTTCGGATCGTCTTGCGTGACATCATGGTCAGCGGTGATTTCGAAAATCGTGTCAGCAGCGGTGTTGAAGCCTGCCGGGGTCTTGGTTTCCACGAGCTTGTACTTGCCGTCATCGACACGCTTGAAGGAAGCGGTGTACTTGCCATCCGCGGTCTTGGTAATGTCCACCTTGCCAACGTTGACGGTGTAATCGTTCGTGGTGCTGTCGAACTTGTAGAGCGTGAACTCCGGCAGATCGCTGGCATCCGGGGTGCCACCGTTGAAGGTCTTGTTGATGTCCAGCTGGTAGGTGAACACGATGACCTTGTCAGTCGGGGTCTTACCGGTGTCGCCTTCGCCGCCAACATTCGGGTTGTTGGAGAACTCAAGGGAAGCCTCATTCGGGTTGCCCGCAGCGCCAATCACAGCGTTCTCGTTCAACGTGGACTCGTATTCGACGGTGAACTTGCCACCGGCGGCAACAGTGATTGCGCTACCCGCAGCGTCCTTGACAGACTTCGCGTCAGCGATGGTGATGTCGAAGGTGTGGCCGTCGGTAGGATTCTGGTCAAGAGTGTAGGAAGCAGCGTCAAGAGTCTTGTCGCCGTACTTGACGGCCACGGAGCTCTCATGGAAGGTCAGGCCAGCGGACTGCTGATCGTGGAAGACCAGCTTGTAGGTCTTGTAGGCTGCGAAGTCTGCTTCGTTCGTCGGTAGGGTGGCGGTCAGCTGGAACGGAACCTTGTTGTTCACATCGTAATCGGCGGAATCCTGCCAGTCGCTCTTGACACCAGTGGAGTCGTTGACGTCCTTGACCTTCTTTTCGAGGGTCGGCTTGTCGGCCTTACGATTCACGGTCACCGGGCCGTTGACCTGGACGATGAACAGCGTTGCCGCGTCGTCGCCAGTCACAGCGTCCTTATCCTTGAACAGGTAGTAGCCAGCAGGAGCGGACAACTTATTAGCGGCGGAAGCCTCGCCAAAGGCAGTACCAGTCAAATCAACGTACGGAGCGATGGCTGCCAGCTTTGCCGTGTTGTCAGCAGAAGTATTCTGAGCAATCTCGGCAGCAGCATCGGCAGCGGACTTGCCGTTCGTATTGTTCGTGTTGAAGTTTTGACCCGCCTTGATATTGCTCAACGTGCCATTGCTCAGGTCGCCAGTGAAGACCTGATACACGGAGTAGGTGTGCGTGTCGTCCGACGGCACGGTGATGTCGTAGTTGATGTCAGCCGCCATGGCGCTAGTCACGCCGGCGAAACCGGCGATGGCCATGGCCGCGGTGGAGACCACGGCAACAAGGCCTTTTAGTACCTTATTCATTCTTTTTCCTTTTCTTTGTTGGTTGGGGGTGCGGATGTTTTTTTGGACGGTCAGGCGGCCAGTCCAAGGCTTCTGCGGTATTGCACGGGGCTCATCCAGCCCAGTGACTTCTTGATCCTGGTTTCATTGTAATGGGTCAGGTAGGCGGATAAGCGTTCGCGGAACTCCTCGTAGCCCACGCCACTCCAGTCCCGCTTGTAGAAGAACTCGTTCTTGAGCCTGCCGAAGAACCCCCTCGGCGGCCGCGTTGTCCCGGGC
>NZ_JGZR01000019.1 GCF_000741775.1 Bifidobacterium subtile | reverse complement strand
GCGTGCCGTGCAGGTGCTGATGTACTGGGTGCCGTGATCCGAGTGGTGGATCAGACCGCGGGTGTCGCCGTGGCCGGGCCCGTCCAGGCGATCGACTGGTCCAATGCGACCAAGGGAAGCGCACGGGTGCGCTGGCTCGAGGATACCGCCCAGCCCACGATGCGCCTGGCGTACGCGTCGGTGACGAACGCCACATAGGCGAAACTTCCGGATGCAAGGCGCACGTACGTGATGTCGGCCACGTGCAGGCGGCCCGGAGCGTCGGCCGTGAAGCGGCGTTGCACGAGGTCCTCGCGCCCGCCGCGGCTTCTGACCGGCTTCGTGGCCACCGGGATCCGGCCACGGCGAACACCCCGGATACCCGTGGAGCGCATCACGCGCAGCACCTGGTCGCGGCCGATCCCATCCCAGCCTTGGCGGATCAGCTGGGCATGCATCTTCCGGTAGCCATACACGGCCATGAACCGGTGCGCGTGGATCACCGCGATGTCACGGGTCATGGCCTCGTGACGGGCCCGCATCCGCGAGACGGCACGCGCCTTGGACTGCCAATAGGCGCGCGGCGTGAGGAACCCGCAATCCAACGAGGCCCTGAGCGTCCGGCAGATCGGCTCGACCCCGAACCGGGCGCGATGAGCATCAATATATGCGATCATCAATGCCGTGTCGGGTCGAGCCTGGCCGCGAAAAAAGCCGACGCCGAACTCAAGATCTCGTTCGCGCGGCGCAGCTCGGCATTCTCCCGACGCAACTTCTTCAACTCCTCGGACTCGCCGGGATCCAACGCATTCGCCGCATCTGAGCGTTCCTGCCACCGGCGCAACGACTCCGCGGCGATTCCAAGGCTCTTCGCCACGCCCTGCAACGCCTTGGTCTCGGACGTGTAATTCCCACGCGAGCCCGCCAACAGCCGCACCGCCCGCTCCCTGAACTCCGCATCATATCTTCTAGCCATGATTCCATCATCTCCTATCTGGGGGAAATCAGGAACAAAAACCAGTCCACATCAATGTGGCCGCACGCTCGATCCGTTCTTGCATGGCATTTGACGTGACTTTCTCCACATCATTGCGCATACATAGTAGGATGCCGCTGCGTTGATTGAAATCGGCCGTATCCTGATCGTCGATTGACAATACGATATCCGGGGTGAGGCGAACGTCATTATGGGGGTAATACTGCTTCATACGTGCGAATGAAGTCCGTTCACGAGCGAAAAGATGCAGGTCACGATGCCGGTTGTATACAGTTTGCGTGTGTTTGAGGAAACATCGTGATTCTGGCGAATCGTCATAGCTGATGGTTTGTGGGAACAGGATGATCCGATTGCGGTGCAGCAGGGAGATAATGTCACAGCGATACTGTTCCTCCCATCGGTAAAGATAGCCCATATTGCCGCCGCCTTGAAGAAAGATGATATCTTCCGGCGTAACGAATTCATGGAGACAAGACAGCAGTTCGGTCATATTTCCGGAGAAGGACAACAGTGGCCTGCCCGTTTTCGCCAGAAGTCGACGTTCCGCGTAGGCGATGGCATGATCGCCGATATTGTTGTGTGCCGGGCAGCACAGCAAAATGTTTCGGGGGGCTTGCGTTTTCTTGAATTGCTCGGCGTATTGCCGGTGCCCCCGTTCGCAGGTTTTCTTGTTTCGTAGCATACGGTAGCGTCCGTCGCCCACCGCCGACTCCAGTAGCATTCTCCAGTCGAACATATTTTCTCTTTCGTTATTGTCGTTGTTTGTTGTGATTGATGTCAAAGGGGATTAAGCCGGTATCGCTGGTCGTCAGCGTCGTAGCAGTTTTTTCGCTGTTCTGCGTATTAGCATTCTGGTCTTCCGGTGTAATCCCAACCAATAAATAGTCAGCATGGGGCGTTTGCCGATGGCGGCAGTAAAACGGGCGGATTCGCCGGAAAGATATGGGATTATCGTATTCCCATAGACGTTGTAACGTTTGGCGAAATCTCGTAGGCGATGCCGTACTTCGGCATTATGCCATGGAAGATTCGTGGAGTCGACAATGAATTCCCTTCTGATCTGCCGTACAATATGGGAGTAGCAGTCCCGATCATGATGCTGCACAATGTAATCGAGACGATTGAACGTAGCCTCCAATCGATCCAGATTGCGTATCGAATAGTCAGCATGCATGATGCCGCTTTCATTCACCATATAGTGGTATAAGGGTCGCGAGCTGGTAACGACTGTATCCGCATGCAGGGCGGTCAGATGAAACACGAACTCATCCTCGTGAATCTTTCCTTCCGGGAACATGTTCGTCGGACAGAGCTTGCGTGCATAGAGCTTGTTCCACGCCACAATGTAATGCCAATCATCCTGTTGCAAGGCTTCCACAAAGAAATCATGCCCAGAGCATGTGCGATTCGGCAGCGGCTTCACCATATGTTCCGGATGCCGGTAGTCGTATATGGAGCATAAGGCCAGATCCGCATGATGCTGCGTTACCAATTGATACAACGTTTCCAGATAATCCGGTTCAATCCAGTCGTCAGCGTCAACGAACGCGATATATGCGCCGTGACTGTGACGGATACCCGCATTGCGTGCCGAAGAAAGGCCGCCGTTGGGTTTATGCACCACATGGATACGGCAATCCTTGGACGCCCAGTTGTCGCACATCACGGGACATTCATCCGGCGATCCGTCATCGACAAGGATGATTTCCATACGGGTATATGTTTGCCGGATAATGCTTACCACGCAACGATCCAGATACTGTGCAACTTTGTATACCGGTACGATAACCGAAATCAAATTCGATGAATCCATGACGATCGTACTTTCTGTTCTCCATAAATGTTTCGAATGAGTGTTGCGGTGAAACTATCGCCTGCTAAGAAGAAAACGATGGTAGCCTTTTTGCCCCAAAAGAGTCATTAGATAGTGCAATCGAGTTCTCCGGTCGAGATCCGGCTGATGCAACAAGGCGTTGTGACGATTGGTGCAGACTAATCGGAACAGCTCATCAATGTGCTGCCGTTCGTGAGAACGTACGAATGTGTCATAGGTATCGATGAGCGCAAGAGTGTATCGGCGCTCGACGAAAGGGGCTACCGTGGGAACATGTTGAGCGATGAACCGCCATTCCTCTGTGATTGCCTGAAGAAAATCCAGTTTACCTCGCGGATTCGCGTTCACGATGCTGCCAGGACGATCGATGGTGTAATAATAGTCGTTCGCTGATTCGTATTGGACACCACCTGCTTGATAAATCACCTTGTACAACGTGAATTGATCCTCGTACAGCTTTCCTTTGGGGAAATGCAATTCGGGGAACAGCTCTTTTGCGTATAGTTTGCCCCACGCATGGGAACGGAACGGAAGATCCAGAGAGACTGTGGCTTCCAAGGCTCGCTCCAATGGATACCATTGGGTCTGTATGTCGTTCTGTTGTTCGTTACCTTCAGAATCGATGATTTGATCCGTATACATTGTCGTGCCGCCGGTTACGATCAATGGTTTGCCTGTCTGCAGTGAACAACGTATCAGGTGTTCCACATGTTGAGGTCCGATATGGTCGTCCGAATCGATGAATATTGCGTATTCACCCTTGGCCTTGGATAAACCAGCATTGCGTGCCGCAGAAAGACCTCCGTTAGCCTGATGAATAACCATTGCACGTTCATCGATGCGTACATAGTTGTCGCACCAAGCACTGGAACCATCTGTGGAGCCATCGTCTACGAGGATGATCTGTAAATCGGTATAGGTCTGTTCCCGAACCGAGTGAAGGCAGCGGTCAAGATACGGTACCACGTTATAAACGGGTATGATGACACTGACTAGAGGATTCATGTTCATGGTTCCGTTGTTCTTTCCAATGTGATTTTTCATTCCCATTCATTGTGATCTATCGTTTAATGATAAGGGATGAAATCTTGTGTTCGACACGATTGACGAACCTGTCTACAGTAAATCGCGTTGGCAATTTCAAATATGCAAGTTGCATTTCGCGCTTTGTTGTTGGCAGGGCATTGGCACGGTAAAAACCATCCGGTCGTATTTCGATTAATGGAGCATGTAACGTGGAATTTTTAATGCGCATGCGGCGCGATTGCAAATGGACATAAGGATATTCTTTGAGGTCGATCTCATGGCGTGATTCGTTCCAGACGAGATTGATGATACGACCATTGTCCCAGAAGCAACGCATAGGACGTTTGTCATATATCCACTTGTTTGTTTCGGTGATGTATGTCGTGGTGATAAACCTGTCGGAGGTCGTGGAAAAATTCAATGATGGATCATCAGTATCCACGGCGCAATGCTCGGCGAGAAATATGGAATGGACGTTGTTGCGTTCCGGATTCTTCTGCGGGTTGCCATCTTCATCGAAAACATAGATCCGGTCTGTGGTAAATGCTTTCCTGTAAATCGGCTGTCCTTGATAATCGTGCATGAACCTTCGATTGTTTTCCGCCGTGTTGCGATAGATGACCATGTGGCCCATGGAAAAAAGCTTGTCGTATCCCCGTTGCAGGGCAGGAGTCACCATAGTGCTTAAATTGCCAAATACTACATCGCAATCACAATGTCCCCAGTATTCATAATTGCGAATGTAGTCTTCGAACAGGAAACCATATGCAGGCTTCATGTCGCACAGTTTATAGGGGCTGGGAAGAGCTGGGGCGAACTTGAGTTTGTTGCTTGCCAGTGATTTGAACTGAGTGAATGTCATGGGAATGACTTTCACGTTTTGCGGATAGTGGAACGGTCGGTCGTCATCGGTAAAGATAAGCCAGTGGAAAGTGGGATTCTCTGCGCAAGAGCGTAAGAACAATGGGAAATAATTGTTGAATCTTCCGAAATAGGGAAGAATGAATACGCATTGGATTGTCATCGACAATTCTCCTTGTATGATCTGTATAGCGAAGTAGATTGTTTGTATGTACTGGAAGATGATGCTGTGTAGATGATGAGGGCTAGAACGGCAAAATAGACTTTATCGAAGGGTATCTCAACGATAGAAATATAAATAAAAGCATATGCCATCACCAGAAAAGAAGCATTTATGGAGTGTGAAGCATGAAGAAGTAACAGGTATTGGGCAGATAGGAAAAGTATGGCTCCTAAGCATCCTGATGATAGGATGATATGCAATAAGCCATTTTGTACATCTGCAGCACCAGTAATCTGCATGGAAAACGCATAGCTGTTTTCCATGCCTACGCCATGCCACGATGCCGCATTGATGATTTCTCGCCATTGCTGATATATTGGCATACGTCCAGTAAGGTCGGCTGATTTATTTAAATTGTCGACAATGAAGTTACGAATCGGTGCCCAAGAGATGATGGCGGAATTGATTAGAAGGAGTGTGTCACAAATCAACAGAGTGACGGTTGTCACCAGTGGTCGGCGGACTATTGGTAACAGATATCGTTGGAAGCAATACATTACGCCCATGATGATGCCTCCGACGGCTGCCGTATTACATCCGAAATACGAGCAAGCAAAAACGGCATATGCGTAGAGTGCAAAAAAACGGATATCTATGGTAAACATGCTTGTGGCGTTCCGTCGATATACATACCGGTGATAAGCGAACGCAGCTAAAATAAGATGAAGATAAGAGGCGGGGAATTTATTGCCTAAGAGATAGTTCCCGTCTGCTCCAATACCATTTCCGACCGCTAGCGCATCATTCAGTAGGCAGATCGCCAATGTCATCCAATAATATAGAGTAACAGTGGATTCTATTTGATTGTGAATACGTGCATACTCCATATAAAGAAATAATGCTCCAATGGATGTGGCAAATATTAATGGTGTGAGGAGGAAACTGTCAGGCTGATTTCTGTTGAGAAATGATGCAAAAAAGGTGTATATGCCATATGCCATGACGGGAATGACAACCGCTGCCCTTATTTGTCCGATGAATGTTCGAGCATAGCGTATGAAGAATATGACTAAGATAGCAATAAGAAGCAGCTGCTGGCGCCAAGCTATGAACGGGAGCGAGACAAATGCCAGCAGATACACGACTACGGCCGCGATAGCGCTATCGATGGTCAGTTTCATCTTGCGTTCACTTTCTGTTTCGGAAGATCCATGTTCTTTGAACAGTGTCATCATTGATGTAATAAACGGCCTAATTGTTGTTTGCACGCGTAGAATGAACTCAACAGCCATTCCCAACGATGTCTCATGATGGTAATTAATATTTTCCTTTTTATGGAATCACCGTGGCAATCGTGTTCTAGGATAGCTTGTCTAAAATCAGGTAAGTTAAACAGATGCTTCATAGCCTGAGATGCTTGTTTCATGGTTCGTCCCCACTTGTTATGAAGTCGGTATTCCAGCGTGGAACATAACCCATATGTGCTCCATATGTAGAACTCACGAAGCGACTGATCGTATTCATCTCCGACGTGTTGATGATAATAGCGCTTCAGTAATTGATAAAGCTTGGCATACTTTTCCGGGATATTTGTACGATAGGTGCTTGTAAGACTGCCGTCTCGCAGATCGTATACATACAGTGGCTCATGGATGACCAGTATTGATCGAGCTACCAGAAATGCTTCAAGCGTAAAAGGGAAATCTTCGCTTCCTATTTCGCGTTCGCTGACAAAGCGAAGCTGCTCGTTTTCGATAAACTTTCGTCGATATATATAAGACCATGCTGATAATACGAATGTATGTTCGTTATTCAAGGCCTCGCAGATGAGTTTTCGTTTTCCTGCCTCGTCGGAAATGACTCCGGATGGAACACTGCTGGTGATGCGGTGCTGTTTAGAGGAAATGTTTTGCAGGTAATCGAACTTGATGATGTCGTATGACGGACCGGATAGTAATCGCTCCAGCGACTGCGTGATATCCGATGCCAAATAGTCATCAGAATCGACGAAGAAGATGTACTTGCCAGAAGCATGATCCAAACCGTAGTTACGGGCGCTAGCCAATCCTCCATTGGGCTTATGGATGGCGTGAATATGCTCATTGCTGTTCGCCAACTCATCGCAGATCGTTCCTGAATCATCGGTTGAACCATCATCAACTAACAGAATTTCATAGTCTAGTGTTATTTGACCGGTAATAGACTCAACACATCGTGGTATGTAATCTGCGACATTGTATACCGGCAGGATGAAGCTGATGGCTGGAGAACGCGTTACCGTTTTCTTTGGCAAATGCATGGTAATATTATTTTTTTCATTCATATTATCAAACCTCGTTCATTGCGCGGATTTGCCGTCGAACAGGCGGCAGTATTCGCTGATGATATCCGCGTTGCCGTAGTCGTTGTTGGACAGATACGATGCCATAACATTTCGTGTTTCCGGGTGCCGCAGTAATGTCCCTATGCCTTCCGCAATGGATTCGGGATCAATGGCGACCACCATTCCTTCCCTGTTGTCGTGAATCTGATCATGAACGGTTGGATAATCGGTAACGACAATAGGTTTGGCGAGGATCTTGGCCTCGTCAAGCACCATCGATTTTCCCTCGAAACGTGACGGTTGGACGAAAACATCGCAATTGGCTATATATGGATACGGATTGGCACGTGTACCGAGCAACCTGAAGCAGTCTTGCACGTTCAGTTCCGCGATCAAGTTTTTCAATGCCCCCTCTTGTTTCGAACCGCCGCCAATGAGATACCATGTGAAATCAAAGTCTTGCCGTTGCAGGAGCGAAGCCGCGCGGATTGCCAAGTCCACGCCTTTCTGTTCATCGAAGCGTCCTACGGTCAGCAATACCGATTTGCCGGTATCAATTTCATCGGGAATGAATTCCTTGGAGCGATTACGAATAAGCTTGCTGGAGGTGATGTTCTCCAGCAGACGGATTTTATCGGCATATTCCGGGAATACCTGTTTGAGTACGTCGACGCAGTGCTGGGAAATAGAGATAATCGCATTCATATTAGCAAAATGCGGCCGATCATATTCGGCGGCATATCCGGCGGCAATATAATCATTATGCACCCACACGTATTTGCGATCGGCATCCACTTTCTCATCCACATAGGCGAGCTGTTCGCCGGAAAGATACGCCACTGCGACATCATAATGCTCTGGCAGCGCATCGATGGCGTGGCTGTAGAAATGACGCCAGCGGAATCCGCGTCGTTTATCAGTATTGCCCTTTGCAGCGAGCATAGAGACAATATTCGGTATCAGGCGTGTCCATTCCGAATATCCGCTTTCGCCTTTTTGTGAATATCGTTGCAATAGCTTGTGCGGGGTGGGCAATATGTTCACGTAATCAGGCACTTGATCTATGAACATCCCTTGCGGGCGGAACAATAGCAGATCGATGTCGTAACGGTCCCGTGGCAGTTCGTTGAACAGATTGACCAAGCTACGTTCCGCGCCGCCGTTGTACAGCTGCGACATCACGAACAAAATCTTCTTCATCATCGGTCCTTATGAATTACATCGTTGCTGTTATTGCAATTGTCCGTCGCATAGTTGTGCGTAGAATGTCTTGCGGCCGTTGCTGATGGGGGTGAAGCTCTGTTTCCAAGTTAGTTTGAACAAGGAGGTTTCGGGTTTGAGTCCATCCCAGAGTTGCTGATTGAATGGAGAAGCCAAAGACTTGACAAGATCATCACACCGTGGATTGTTCGGCTTGATGTTGCTGAAGGCCTGTGCGATGGCAGGATTATGCTTTTGCGCTAGAACAATGAAATAGTCTGTTAACAGGTAATCAATGAGAAAATCGTTGGTTCTCCAGTATTCAAACCAATAGTCCCGTATCGTAGAAAAAACATATCGCAAATTATAGGAACAGCTGAGGGAGTAATTTGCGAACATACCACAGGCTACTGAACGATGATCATAACCGGGGCGTTTGATGCTGAACAGTGGAAGCTCGACATATTCATCGATGGGATGAGCGCAGTAGAAAGTGGCGTCAAGCCATAGCCCACCATGTTCAGCCAAGATACATAATCTCAGTAAGTCAGAAAAATGGGTTCTAGAGATAATGCCATTGTGGTATTTCTCCACGATCCAATCGGGGATATCCACATACCGCCGGTAGTTTTCATCGGTCAGAATGATGACGTCATGTTCTTTGACGTTGCGCTGAATGGACTCCACGCACCGTTGCACCAGCGCCGGGGCGTTGTCGATGCCCTGCCACCAGCACAGCCATACTTTGCCCTGGTAAGCAGGATCATCATCCGGCAGCGGTTGCGCGTAATCATAACGTCGGTAGAAGTCCGCATAACGACTTTCCAGATAGTTGAGCACCGTCTTATGTTTGCGCATCAAGCGACTGGTGATCGCAGGGGTTTCCGGATTGTTCTTGCGGCTCATCACCTGAATGTCGAGCTTGGCACGGAACGTATTGATGGCTTGCGGCCAAGACGTATGTTTGGCCAATTCGGCTGTCGCATGGCATTCCTCGGCCGTTCGATGTATGACGTGGTTGATGTTCATTGCGGTTTCCCTCGGGTCTACGAATATTGCGTGTTCAGAGCGTTTGCAGATTCAGGAAGAGGCAGGAGGCTTTCCACAGCCGATAATTGCCGGTACGTAGCGACCGTTCCACATCTTTTTCACAACCTGTCAGCGTGGTCCGCATTCGGCTGAATTCTGGTATCGAACCGAGCAGATCGCAGCAGACGGAGAAAAGGATCTGCTGTTGTTCCGGTGGAAAGTTCCGAGTACGCCAATACATCAACTGTCCCAAATGATGAATGGTGGTGTCGTACAGCCGTTGATCGAACGGGACTCTGGCCTTACGGCAGTCATGCAGCAGTTCTTCAACGATCCAGTAGGTGTCGATACTCTTCACGTTGAGCGCATGAGAGATGGAGCTGCTCCGATACCGGTACAAGTAGCCGAAGTCCTTGATGGCCAGTTCACGGTAGCGCGGTGTGATACAGAACGCCTGCAACATGTCTTCGAACAAATAGCCTTCGGGGAATCGAAGCCGCTGCCATATCGTGCGGGGGAACAACCGACCCCATGCCGTATCCAATGTTCTGGGATATTCCCGGAACATTGGTTTTCCATCCTCATCGACATAGGTATATGACGATGACACGTAATCGCAATCACCATTCCGCAATGCATGCATCATATGTTCAAGATATTCGGGTGCCAATGCGTCGTCAGAGTCCACAAACAACAGGTACTGCCCGCGCATATTGTCGACGCCGGTATTCCTCGCGCCCGCAGGTCCCTTGTTGTGCTGGTCGATGATCACAATGCGCGAATCATCCTTCGCAAGGGAACGTAACACGGATAGCGTGCCATCCGTTGAAC
Source organism: Bifidobacterium subtile (assembly GCF_000741775.1). Lineage (GTDB taxonomy): Bacteria > Actinomycetota > Actinomycetes > Actinomycetales > Bifidobacteriaceae > Bifidobacterium > Bifidobacterium subtile. The sequence continues at coordinate 13,672 of NZ_JGZR01000019.1, read as the reverse complement.
CGTCATTGACCGCGATGATCTCGAACGTGTGGGAGGTTTTCTGTGCAAGGATTGACCGGATACAGTCTCCGACGTAATCCTCGACGTTATAGCAAGGAAGAATAATCGATATTTCGATGTTCGGATCCGCCTCGTATTTAAATGACGGGGCATTGGTCCGCTGCGGAGGTCTGGGAGAAATGGCTTCCAAACGGCGTCGTGCATCATTGATGTGGACGGGAGCCGCATGCAACGACGGGAGCCGGTATAGCTGATACACTCCGGGCAAACCGCTGGCCGTACGGAGGATGTTCTTGAGGATCTGTTTGGCGTTGCTCATCTGATGGTCACCTGACTTGGAATGTCGCGGTTACGGGATGACTGGGAAGATGACAGCGAAGTGTACAGATCAACCAGCTGTCGCACGTACTTGTCCTGCTGACAGCGTTTGGCGACATAGGTTGTGGACGCCTGCTGCATGGCGGCGTATCGGGACTGATCCACCGACGTGGCCTTGATCAGTGTTTCGGCAAGCTGCCGCTGGTTCCCTGATTCGTATTGGAACCCCGTCTCGCCTTCCACCACGAGTTCGGGGATACCGCCGATGCGGGCGCCGATTACCGGGGTTTGCGCGGCCAAGGATTCCAGTCCGGAGTAGGGCATGTTTTCGCGCCATTCGGAGCAGAGCACCGAGAACCGGGCGTTGCTGACCCGCCGTTGTAAATCCTCACCGGTCTTGTATCCCAGCAGGCGGATGCGGTCGGTCGCATGTTCGGCCGCCACCAGTTGTTCGATATGCTCGCGCTCGGGACCGTCGCCCACGATCCGCAACTGCCATTCGTCAGCCAGCTTGCCGGACTTGGTCGCATCCAAAAAGGCCTTGACTAGCGTGAGGATGCCCTTTTCCCGCGAAAGACGACCGAAGAACAGGAAATACGGCCGCTTGTCCGGATCTCCGGAGGCGGCATCCTCGAACTTATGATCGTTCGCTACGCGCTTCGCCATGGCCATTTGGCTGTCGGTCAGGAAATTCTGCATCGCCGTCACGCGACCGCCGCCGAAGCCGCCTTCCTCCAGCTTGCGCTTCATGAACTCACTCGGAGCGATGATCTTGTCGATCTTGTCATAACTGTGGTGCGTCTTGTAGAACTCGGCCTCCAGAAACGCCAAACCGCTTTTCGCCTTGGAACCCTTCACGCAGGTCCTGTCGATCACATGCTTGAAATGACCATCCAAACACGCGTCGCACACCTTGCCGGAACCATCCACCATCGTATAGGCCGGGCACAGCAGGATGTAGTCGTGCGCCGTATAGACTACCGGCACATGGTGCTTCTTCAGGTAGGGGGCGTCCAGGATCGACAGTGTCAGCTGGCGATGCACATTGTTCATGTGGATGATGTCCGGCTTGAACTCCTCCAGCAACATCTCGAACTTACGTCTCGCCTCGAACGAGTAGATCAATGTGGAGGCTTCCTGAACCTTCTTGAACGCGGAAATATCCCCCACATAGTCCTTTTCAGAAACGAAGTATTTACTCCAATAGCTCGATTCATTATTGGGGTGCTGCATGGAGAAGAACGCGACATCGTGGCCAAGTGCGCGTAAGCCTTCCGCCAATGCGAAGAAATAGGTTTCCGCACCGCCTTTACGATAGAAATATTTGTTCACTAGGAGAATTCGCATGCTCACTCTCCCCCATACAGGTTCAGTGTTTGATCGGTGACGTCATCCCAGTTATATTTACCAACGATGTAATCTGCGGCATTTGCCTTGTAACGTTGTACAAGATCATCGTTTTCAAGCAATTCCTGAAGTTTTTTCCGCAGGGATTCAACAGAACCATGCTGGAATGTCGCTGCGTGCCCTTCTACTACCTCCGCACATTCCGGAATGTCGGACGTAAGGCAGCAGTTACCGTAACTCATGGCTTCCAGCAGACTCAACGGCATGCCCTCCAAGTCGCTTGGGAGCACATAAATATAAGCATTGCTATAGAGCTCTTTGAGAGCCTGCCCCTGTATGAATCCGGTCAAAATAACACGAGAATCCTGATTAGCCATCTGCTGAATATGCTGGTAATACTCGTTGGAGTCGGAAGCGCCTCCAGCGATGACAAGCTTTTTGTTCGTATTCAGCTTGCTGAACGCCTCGATAAGGTAATGCACGCCTTTCTCAGGAACAATGCGCCCGAGAAACAGTACATAGTCATTCTTGTGAAGACCATATTTTTCGGTAATTTCCTGCGCCGAAACCGGCTCGCCATATTCGATGCCATTGGGAATGAAATGTGTGCTGCGACCATATTTTTCTTGAAAATACTGCCGCATGCTTTCGCTGAGCACTATGATTTCATCCGCGCATTTCGCTGCGGTACGTTCTCCGAACTTGAGATATGTGGAGGCGAACTTGCCCCATTTGGCACGCTGCCAGTCAAGACCATGAATGGTCGCTACCGTGCGAACGCCCGCCCAATGCGCCAGACGCAGCATCACACAGGGGCCTTCGGCATGATAGTGAATCACATCAGGCCCAGCTTTGATAGCTTGTAGCGTGGCGAAAAAGGAAGAGGATAGTGCGGCAAGTCCCTTGCCTTCAATGGTGGGAACGGAAACAACATTCACCCCGTGATAGGAGAATCGTTTGCCGTGCCCATTGGCCACGCCGTCGAATTCGGATCCGGCGACGTTATGCCCGCTACGGTTATATGCAATGACCTGATGTCCACGATCAACCATTCGCGTAGCCAGCTCATCGACCACGATCTCAATGCCACCCTCTCTGGAGGGGATGCGTTTATGTCCAATGAATGCAATCTTCAAAGAACCTAAATCCTTACTGCCTTAACCACATGCGCGGTACCCTTGTAATCCTTGTTACGTCCTTATGCCTTCTATCAGTATGCACCCTTATGAGTAACGACGGCACCGACAGTGCGGAAAAATAGCACAATGTCTCCCAACATGGACCAGTTCTGCACATAGCTGACGTCCAAAGACTCGGATTCTTCCTTACTCAAGTTGGATCTGCCAGACACCTGCCACGGACCGGTAATACCAGGCTTCACCAGCATACGAGTGGCATACGTCTGATTGTATTGAGCCACCTCCTCAGGTAACGGCGGGCGCGGGCCCACCACGCTCATGTCGCCCTTCAACACGTTCAGGAACTGCGGAAACTCGTCAATGGAGAACTTACGGATAAACTTGCCTACCTTGGTGACTCGCGGATCGTCCTTCATTTTGAATGATGAAACGACCATCCTGACCGGTTTCTTTCGCCAGTTCTGCCTTCATCTTGTCCGCGTTCACCACCATAGAACGGAACTTGATCATCTTAAACGGCTTGTCACGGCGCCCAACGCGAGTCTGCGTGTAGAAAATAGGACCGCCATCGGTAAGCTTGATAGCAATCGCAATAGGAACGGTAACAATCGCAGTAACAGTCACGGCAAACAGCGAAACCAGCACATCAAAAACGCGTTTTTTGCACATATCCCATGGCGAATACTGCGGCAGGCTGATCGTCATCACCGTCGTACCCTGAATCACACGGATGTTGGTCTCATGACCACTCACGTCCACTGCGGAAGTGACCACCGCAATCTCCAGATTCATGGTTTCCATGTTCAGCACAAACGTGTTGAAATTATCCGAGAAGCGCTGCATAACATCCGTGACCATCACCGTCTGCGCACCCATCGAAGTGGCACGTTCGGCGAAGTTCCTGCAATACGGCAGCATGGAAATGTCCCTACCACTGATCTTACGGATTCGTTCCTTGAAATCGGCAGGCGCGGCAACGGCCTCCACGAGCCCAGTCCGCTTGTTCAAACCAATCGGACACACCGCAATAGCATGATGATTCAGCTGGCGCTTCTGGCTCAGGAACGCCAACGCATGCTCAATGCCCTCAGGGGAACCAACTACTACGGTGCCATACGAATATGCGCCCTTTTCACGACTAGACAGAACAAACTGGCGGATAGTCAAACGCTCCAGCATGGTAATCAGGAATGCGCACAGCAACACCAAGCCGGTATGCACCAAAGGTATATAAACGTTGAGAATAGAATCAATTGCACAAATCATCAATCCCGTGAAAAACGTGCCTTTGACCAGTATCGCGTTCAACTGGTAACCGTCACCCATCACATGACGGTGGTACACGCCAACACTATGCAGGCAGTAGATCCAAATCAACGAGCAAGCAAGCGCATACAGCCACAAACCAATATGGAAATGGAAACGGGAAGAATACAACGCTTCCCTGCCCTGCCACACATATATGATTGCCGAAGCGACAATAAATGAAGCCATGTCGCACAGAATCAAAAGAGCATTGACGAAAAAACGCCAATAAGCGACGCTAAGCACCCGGTTACGGGAGGTTTCACTCAGATTCGTTTCAGTACTTACTGCTTTGGGACATTCTTCTCTCCACAACTACCCCCCTCCCCTCGATATTTCAAGGGGCTATGAACGAGGGTACATGAACTCCCATACAAAGCTATAAGGATAAGGGTAGTGCCCGAAAGTAGACGTGATACGGGCCAACGCCGCCCGATATCGGCGTGATGCGGGATGCCGGGTGTTCCCCGCTCCACCAGTTACTGGATGACCGGGCATCCCGGGACGGAGCGTGCGGATCCGATCGCCGGCGACGTGCGCGCGGTCCGGCGCGACAGCCGCGAACGCTACGGCGCAGGAAGATCAAGGCCGCCCTGGAAAGGAAGGGGTGTCACCGCGTCCAGGAGACGCATCGGCAACATCATGCGCGAACAGGGCATGACGAGCGCGTACGCGCGCGGACGATCCGAACCGCACAGGACGCGGGCCGACGAGGCCAGGCTCGCGAACCTGCTGGACCCGCGGTCCGACGGCTACGCCCCGCACACGCATCTGGCGAGCGATCTTACCTATGTCCGCGTCGGCGGAGACTGGGCGTACGTGTGCCTGCTGGCCGGCCTGGCGGACAGGGGAATCGCCGGCCATTCCGCCGGACGGCCCCGCGACGCGGGCCTGGTGCTGGCCGCGTTCGCCACCCTCGACTTCCCGCTGACGGACGTCCAGGTGTTCCACACCGACCGGGGCAGCGAGTTCGACAACACGAGGATCGACGAGCTGCTCGACGTGTTCGACATCAAAAGATCGCTGTCGCGCAAGGGCAACCCCTACGACAACGCCGTGGTCGAATCGACGAACAGACTGCTGAGGAAGGAGCTCGTGTACCGGAACCACTACACCACGATCGAGCAGCTGAGGCATGACCTCAACGACTACGTGTGGTGGTCCGACAACCAGCGGCTCCACTCCACCCTCGGATACCGGAGCCCGAAGGAATTCACCGAACAAGGACTCGTCCTCTAAGAAACCGTCCAACACACCGTTGCCAATCCAGCCAGACGGCTGCGTTGACACGGGACGTGCTCGCCGAGGCCATCGAACGGGCGACGCCCGCCTGTATTTCGTCAAGTCGGTGTTTCGTGTTGGGGGCGGTGACGGAAAGTTGGACACCTTGTTGTGTTGTTCTTATTATGCCATGAGGCCGAGTTCTCGGCGTTTGGCAGTTATGCTCATGCCGAATTGGGTTTTGATGCGCTTGTCGCGGTACCAGGTGAGATACTCGTCGAGTGCTGCCATGAACCGGTCGGTCGTGGTGCCGGTGAAGTCACGCTGGTGGTAGAACTCCTGTTTGAGTCTGCCGAAGAATCCTTCTGCGGCCGCGTTGTCCGGACTGCAGCCCTTCGCGCTCATGGAGCGCGTGATCCCATGCTCCCGGCAGATACGGATCCACTCGGGCCACCGGTAGTGGCAGCCGCGGTCGGAGTGGATCGTGGGCGTCTGACCGGGTTGCAACGTCGTGCATGCCTGCTGAAGCATGGTGTTCGTCAGGCGTGCGTTCGGGCTGGTGCCGATCGTCCAGGCGACGGGCATGCCGTCGTAGCAGTCAATGATGGGTGAGAGGTAGACCTTGCCTGCCGGGATGCTCATCTCGGTGATGTCCGTGACCCATAGCTGGTTCGCGTTGACGGCGTGGAAGTTACGGGCGACCAGGTTCTTGGGAGCCTTACTGATCTCGCCCTGGTGGGAACTGTAGCGGCGCGAGGACTTGAACAGGGGGATGATCCCGTTGCCGGTCATCAGCCGCATGATCCGCTTCGCCGAAACGATCACGCCGGCGCTCCGCAGTTCCAGGTGGATGCGCCGATACCCGTAGCGTTGCCGACTCGCGGTGAACGCGTCACGGATCAGCCCTAACACGGGCGCATTCCTGTCCGGCCTAGCCAAGGCCTGCAGCTGGTAGTAGTAGACGCTGCGCGGCAGGCCAAGCCGACGGGCCAGCATCGCCACACTCCTATGGGTGCGTTCATGCACGCCGCGGATGAGGATGCTCTTCTCCCGGGCTGTCAGGTTGGCCGGGTCTGTGCCCCGCCCTTTTCCCAGTAATTCCTTGGTGGTCTTCAGGATGTCAACCTCCACCTCCAGATCCCGAATCTCCTTTCTGAGGGTTTTGGGGTCGGAGGTCAGGGACCGGATCCGCTCTTTCAAATGCTCGTTCTGCTCGCGCAGGCGCGCCAGCTCGCCGTCCCGGCCATCGTCGGCACTGCCCCTGACATCCTTGGGTGTTCTCATGTCGCTCTCCCGGATCGCGGTGGTCATCAGCCGCTTCCAGTTTCGCACGGTCGCGTCACGCACGCCAAGACCGGCTGCCACCTGCCGCGACCTCACAACGCCAGCAACCACCGCCCGCACCGCAGCCGTGCGCTGCTCCACAGGAACCTCACCCACCCGGATCCGACGTTCCCCCGGAGCCAGCTCGTCGATCCACGCGGCCAACACCTCATGGGATGGATACCCCATATGCCGCATCGTACGACGCAGATTCCTGCCATGCGACAGATAGAACTCCACCGCAGCCTGTTTCTGCTCCACCGTGTAACGACCATACCGCTCACCGCGCATGACCGGCATCCCGGTACGCTCTTCAACCAAACGGTCACGATGCCACATCAACAGCGCGCCCTTACTCGGATACCCCAGCTCACGGATCGTATCCGCCACCGAACAATCAAACCGAACATACAAGTCAACAGCCCTACGCCGCTGCTCCATCGAATACCTCAATGCCGTTCCTCCAATCCCGGAAACTGTCCAAGAAAACGGCACCACCTCGGTTTAGTCATGTATTTTTTTCGGGTCTAGGCAGTTGCATGCATTTCCCCTATTTTTCCGGATGCCCAGAGGTGTTCCTGCCGAACATGAGGGCCTCGCCGGCGCGACGGCTCTGGCCCGCGGACTCGAGGAGCCGCCCGTGATGCACGATGCGGTCGCCGGTCGCGGCGGCGAGTTTGCCGTCCGCGAAAACCGTGCCCCATTTGCCGGACTCGATGTTCGTGGCGGAGATGATGCTCCATCTCTCGTAGCTGCCCGCGATGATCCGGTCAGAGCAGGCGCGCCCCGTCGATGTCGAAGGGCACGTAGCCGAACCAGTCCAGTATGATCAGGTCGGCACGGCCGATGTCCCGGAGCATCGTCTCGAGCGTGCCGTCGCGTTTGGCCTTGCCCAGCCGGGGGCACGAGCTCGGCCGTCTGGTGGAACCGCACACCAAGTCCCATGTCGATCGCCTTCATGCCCAGCCCGATCGAGAGATGCGTCTTGCCGCGCCCGGTCTTGCCGTAGAACACCAGGTCCTGCGCGCGCGGGATGAAACCGAGCCCCAGGAGCCCGCCCGGCCGTGTAGCCGTCGGGAAGCCCGGTGTTCGTGAAGTCGTACCGTCGAGACCCTTGACGACGGGGAACCGGGCGCGGCGCAGGAGGCTGTCATGCTTCGCGCGTTCCCTGTTGGCCAGTTCCGTGTCGAGCAGGCGGTGGACGGCGTCGACCTGGCGGGGCGTGGCCCAGCCGGCGAACTCGTCGATGCTCGCCTTGGAGATGAACAGCTTGCGGGCCTTCTCGTAGAGCCCTTCGTCCGTCTTCGTGCCCGTCGCCTGCCTCCTTGCACGCCGGCGTCCCCGGTGAACGCGATGTCGTATTCACCCGGATCCGGCCTGTCATCGTCGTATTCGATGCCCGTCACGCCCTCGGCGAGCCTGGCCGCGAGCAGCGTGACGCCGGCCCGGTCCGTACCACCGCCCGCGTCACCGTGGAAAGGGAGACCTCCGCGCCATGCTCGTCCCCCGACCGTTCCCAGATCCTGGTCGCAGTATGCCGCTGCTTGCGCCAGTTCGCACGATCCCCCGCGAGCCACTGCTGCGATCGCGGGCAGATACGGGTCCGACCGCCAACGCGCGCGGCTTCCTCACCGACGGCACGGCCGACAGATCCTCCTTCGCCAGGTACTTGCGCACCGTCGGCCCCGCCGGCATGCGTCTTCCGCGCAATCGACGCGACGGACTCCCCGTTCCGCCACAAACGACGGATAGACTGTACTTGGGGCGTGCCAGTCATAATCCTTCCCGGTCCTTTCTGGTGGAGATACAAGCACCATCCAGTTAAGACCAATACGTGGTCGGCATGCTCTGCCTAAACCCGAAAAATCTTCGTGACTAAACCCGCAACAACTAATTGAACACAAACACGTTCGGACGGGTCATGATCCTCAGACGCGTGGCGCCGTCCGCGTCGGCGTACAGGACATGCGGCTGCACGACCGTGTCCTTGGCATCGAGCAGTTTCCTGCATAAGGTATCCGAGCAAGCCATTCCGGTCCTCCCGCCAGATGAATGTTGAGATGCTGACACCTTACAGGAGACGGGATAGCTTCTTCAATACACGACCACCAATCAAAACCCCCCTCCCACAACACTAACCACCCACAACCATGTCCGAAGCCTCATATTCTTCTCACCCTGACACTTGTTTTCGAAAATAGTACCGCTGCCAACCCATCTCAGAAACAATGACGCGGTTGGTGTGGTACGCGGCCAAAACCACGCACCACACCAACCGCATGTCATGCTCCGGCTACTTCACCGTCACTGCCAGCTGATACGTGGCATCACCCGTGGTGACGCTCACGGTGCTGGTGCCGGCAGTCACGCCGACGATCAGGCCGGTTCCGGTTACAGCGACCGCAGCCCCGTCGGACCACCACTTCGCGTTGGGCATGGTCACGGTCTTGCCGTTCACACCAAGCTGCGCGGTCTTACCGACGGCAATGGCGATCGCACCGTCCGCCACCCCGTCACCGGTGATGCCGTTGGTCTTTGGCGGCACCGTCTGACAGCTCAGCGTGTTCAGTGTGTCGCCTCCGGTCCATGCCATGGTTCCTTTCAGTTCCATGCCTGCCTTCCGGGCTCCGGGGGTTTGTTGTGAGCCGCCGTCGTTGAAGATCACGTGGTAGGTGCCGGTTCCCAGGTCGGGGACTTCGTACCGGTACATGCCGGCTTTCGCGCAACCGTCATCAGCGGTCAGCTGGGTCATGGCGACACCCGGCCATGTCGCGTTGCTCTTCGCCGAGGCGCCGTCACCGGTGTATACGTAGGCATACAACGCGTTCCAGCCGCTCGGCTTTGACGCGTACACCACGTTCTTGGTTTCGCTGCCGGACTGGCTTGCGGTCACGGTCACGTCAACGGTCGCGGTGACCTTTCCAACGCTCGCGGTAATGGTCGTAGTACCGGCTTTGAGCGCCGAAACACGGCCATTGGCATCCACCCTGGCAATCAATGGACTGGATGAAGCCCAGGTGACCGTACCGGTTGCCGTGCTCGGCGTGACGGTGGCAGTCAGTTGTGCAGTTGCCCCGGTGCTCAGGCTGAGCTTGCCGTCAGTCACGCCGTCACCGCTGATGGCCACCTTGGTGGCCGGGGTGCTGCATTGCACTGTTTCCGGCGACGTGCCCTGTCCGTCCCACTGCACCGACGTACCTCGCGTGAACGCCATGCCGGCGACCATATCCGCGGGATACCGGTTACTGGAGCTTCCATTGTCCGAGAAAATCACACGGTAGGTTCCGCTGCCCAAATCAGGCACGTCCACACGGTATGTCCCGGCTTTCGCACACCCGTCATCCGCGGTGAGCCGTGTCATGGCAACGCCCGGCCAAGATGCGTTAGATGCTGCGGATGCGGAACCATCATCCTTGTAAATATAGGCGTTGATGGTGTTCCACCACGAAGGCTTGGTCGCATACACCACGGTTGCGCCGGTTGTCTGACCGGAACCGCCCGTGCTGGAGCCTCCTGTGCTGGAACCACTGCCCGAACCGTTCGTCTGATAGTAGGCACTGACCGCATAGGCTTTCGCGGCGCCGGCAGTGATCTTGCCGCCGGAGACGGTGATAGTGCCGCCGTTGACCTGGTCGGTGTAGGTGCCGTCGTCAAGGGTGGTGTCCGAACCGGCGAGGTTGACGTCGCCGCCCATGTTGGCGATGACCACGCCATCGTCATCGGCCTTGCCGTCCTTGGCGTAGCGCTCGACCATGAGGCAGGAGTTCTGGCTCTGGCAGTTGCGCAGGTACTCGCTGTTGCCGTTCATCTTGTTGCGGAAGTAGTTGACCGCGACCACGGCTTTGTCCTTCCACATGTTGTCACCGGCATCGCCCAGCTGGGACTGCTCGGCGAACTGCGCGTTGTTGCCGCCGGATCCGACCGGGCGGTTGAAGTACAGCGGGGCGCCGCCGGCACGGGAACCGACGATGGACCAGCCCATACGCAGCTGGTAATCGGTCAGACCGGTGGATTCCTTGTCGCCGTTTGCATAATTATCATGCGATTCAACCCAGGTGACCAGCTGATCGTCCTTAGCGCCGCCGTTACGCAGGCTCGACAGGTTGCTGGCGTTCAGGCTGCTGCTCTTGATGGCCGCACGCACGGTCTTGCCGTAATCGGAGGCGGTGGCGCCGCCGCCATCGGAGGAGTACTGGGTGAACATGTTGGTGTAGCCCGTATAGTTCAGGGTACTGTCGCCCTGAAGCACCTCGCCATACTGGTATTGGGCGCCGTTCTTCAAAATGGTCTCCCAGTACACGGAATGCTGCGGAAACTCGTCAGGAAGCTCTACGTGCTTGGCGGCATCGAAACGGAAACCGTCCACGCCGTCATTGACCGCCTCGACGAGGAAGTCCTTCATCTTGTTGGCGGCCGTCTGGTTCTCCGTGTTGATATCCCACAGGCCGAGCAGATGGCAATGCGTCACCTGCCAGCGGTTGCTGTAGTCGATCTTGTCGCCGGCGTTGCCCGGGCAGTTGGTACGCGAGTGGAACAGGCTGGTGTCCTTCCAGTCGCTGCCAATTGCGTTCCAGTCGGACGTGAAGTGGTTGGCGACCACGTCAACGATGATACGCACGCCGTACTTGTGGGCTTCGGCGCACATATCCTTGAGGTCTTGTTCGGAACCCACTACGAAGTTGCCGATGGTCGTGTCCGTCGGCTGGTAGACGTAATACCAGTTTTCGGTGAATTTCTTGCCGTTGGCGGGATTCGTCTTGACGGCGCTCATCGGCTCGGTCTGAACCGACGTGTACCCCGCCTCGGCGATCGCCTTCATGTTGTTCTTGATGGTGTTGAACGACCACATCCACGCGTGGAGGATTGCGCCGTTCTTCATATCCTTGGTCAGGCCATACTTCGCGCGGGCGGCTTCGAAATCCGCATTGCCCAGCGTATCGGTATAGCTGTCACGGCCGGTTCCGACGGCGAGCGCCGTCTGCGTACCGACAATGGAGAAGCTGGCGAACAGCATGGCGCATGCCATGACACCGGCCAGAATGACGCGCATCACATCATGTGACGCGCTATGGTGATGCCGTGATCGTGCGGCATCGGTTGAGAATGCAGTCGACCATCGACCAGTACTCATTGATCCTCCTTGACTCGACGGAATCGGGCATCGCCTCGATGGAATGCCGCGGTTCTGATGATGTTATGGCGCCGAACACTGTTGCCTGACACCAGGCTCAGTTTATGCTGAGCGCAAGCCTGAAAACGATTGCAGAAACCATGTCTGCCGGCTTATCAAACAGTTGCATCGTCGAATCCACAAACGGTTCTCGCTGTTCGCAACACTAATGCTCAATGCGTTGTCAAAGCAATTCCGACACGCCGGGCGTGTTGAATCACCGGGGTGAAACATGACAATACGGCGTTGCAACATGCCATGCCGGTATTGCAATTTTCATCACCGCTGCCGAATATTCAGCACCAGCGTTTCAGACAGATATGCGCGGACATTCGAAATACAGGAATGTAACGTTTGCATAAGATTTGCATGCATACTGCCGGTCTCTGCTTGCCTGTTTCGTTCAACCCTCGACATCAAGCGTGCCAAGCAGGGCCTTGTGATCAGAGCCGGCAACCGTCACCGTCTCCAGATCCCCGACCACGACACTGCGGTCATGCACGATATGGTCGACCTCCACCAGCGACGGCACCTTGACCCGGCCGCCGAACAAGGTGACATTCGACGGATACGTCATATGGAACCATGAGCCGTTCTGCTCGCCGGCGTCAACGAAGCGGTCACCCAGCAGAAAGCGGAAGCTCGCATGGTCCCACGTGGAGTTGAAATCGCCCATGAGCACGAACAGGCGGGCATTCGACTGCAACTTTGCGATGCTGTCAAGGCCGCTGTTCCACAGGCCCTGATTTCTGGGCCGAGGGGAGAAGGGGTGCACGCTGCCGAAGCACACCGTTCTCGATGCCATGCGCACGCATGCCGACGGCACGCTGGATGCTTCGATGGCGATTAGATCGCCGGTTGTGCTGACGGGCTTCGCTGCGGTGTATAGCACGTTCACCCCGCCGTTGTCATGGCCGGTCGGCGCGGCCACCACCGAGTACGGCAGCACACTGCCCAGCCCGGCGGCCGCCAGACGCTGCAACAGGCCAGTATTCGCCTCCTGCAAGGTCAGCACCTCGACATGCTCCTCGCGTACCGTGCGTACGATTTGCTGGGCATCGGCCAAGCCGTTCTTGGTGTTCAGGGTCATGACGCGTGCATACCGGTCCGCGGAACCGCCCGTGAGGCTCGATACCGACGGCAGTTCGTGGGTACGCTCATCCGACGTCCAGATATACCCCCAATGCCAGCACAATTGGGTCAGCAAGCACAACGTGCACACCACAGCGAGCGCCCGACGACGCCCGATCAACGCGCATACCAGCGTAACCGCTGAAACGCACGCCATCCACGGCACGAACGCGACCACCACAGGGATGTATTTCTTGCCGTCAAGCCCGTTAGGAGTCATGCGCAGGACCATGACGCCAATCACCGCAAGCGTGATCAGCCACAAGACGGTGAACAACGGGCGTGCGCGCAGGGAATCCTCACGCTGCCAATCGCCGTACAAATCCTGATCGGTGTCGACCTGGTCATACAGCTGCTGAACATCACCCATGCCATACCTCGTTCCATGATTCCTTGATTCCAAGACGCGAGATTCCCCGCGAAATCCGCGCGAAATCCCGCGTACTTGCCATGCGGCCCTGCCGCAAACTCCCCGGAAGCGGCATGCGACCACCTTAGTGCACCAGCGGCGAGTGTGACAGACGGACAGAGGGTTAAATGATAAAAGGGGGTTCGGACTGTTTTCTGGTTGGTTTAGTTCGTTAGCGTTGATTCTAGCTGGTTTCTGTGTTCGTTGATGGTGATGCCGCCTAGGCTAGTTTTGATGCGCTGGTTGTTATAGAAGGCCATGTACCGGTGGATCGCGGTTTCCAGTTCGCCCGTGGTGTTCCATGTGCGT
>NZ_JGZR01000018.1 GCF_000741775.1 Bifidobacterium subtile | reverse complement strand
GAATGCTGCTCGGCGTGAGCTGACGCGGCTTCAAGTCAGGGCTGGGGGTGCGTAGGGAAGTTGTAGCGGCAAATGCCATACCCTTGGATCTCACGGTCTTACTTGTCATAGCGGTACATGTCGCAGTCTTATATGTCATAGCGGTAAATGTCCGCGCGACAGGGAGAACGAGCGCAGCCGGGCGCGGCACCGCAGCTCGGCCGAACGGCAGCGCCGCTGGCGCGCCGTGCACCTCGCCCCGGACAGCGGGACGGCCAGGCAGACGGGCTGAGCAATGAATTTGAAAACCAACTATTCGTCTATTGCGGGAAGGATGCGGCCATGGCTGGCAAGCGGAGGGTGAGGGTGACGTGCAACAGGCGCCTGGGCGTGCGCGCGCCGTTCGAGGTGCCCCGGATCGGCGTGTGCGGGGGGCTCGAGTTCTACGTCACGCTACCTCGCGTGTACGAGGTCGACGGGATCGCGGAGCCTGCGGGCTCGGCCGAGGCGAACGACGCGATACGGTTCTCGTTCCACGTGGGGCGGGGCCTGTCGGTCCGGTGCCCGTCGTGGCTCTCGCGCTTCGAGACGGACTCGTGGAGCGTGCTCGCGTCCGGCCCGGGCGGGCGGCTGGTCCCCTCGCCGGTCTCGCGGGATACGTTCGATGTGTATCACCATGTCAAGTTGTGCGGGAAAATCACCAGATTTGAGCAGTGGTAGCGCCTGTTTTGTGCAGGGTTGGCGGTTGCTGTCGTCCTTGGTTGTTTTTGGTTATTTCATGAGTGAGTGTGTGCTGCGGTAGGATTCGCCGTGGAAGCGGATGATCCTGCCGTGGTGGACGATGCGGTCGATGACCGCTGCGGCCATGTCGCCGTCGCCGAACACGTCGCCCCACCGGCTGAATTCGAGGTTGCTGGTGAAGACGATGCTCCTCCTTTCGTAGCTGTCGGCGATGATCTGGAACAGGAGTCTGGCTCCGTCGATGTCGATGGGCAGGTAGCCCAGCTCGTCGATGATCAGGAGCCTGTTCTTGCCGATCCGGTCGAGTTCGCGGTCGAGTCGGTTGTCTTGTTTGG
>NZ_JGZR01000017.1 GCF_000741775.1 Bifidobacterium subtile | reverse complement strand
GGTCATCGACCTTCAGATACTTGCGCACCGTCGGCTCGCTGACGCCTTCGGCGCGCGCGATCGAAGCGATGGACTCGCCCTCCCTGCGCCGACGACGGATAGAATTGATTCTGGACATGTTGATCATTGCCTTTCCGGCCCTCCTCGATAGATAACGAAGCACTACCAAGGTACAGCCCGACTATGGTCAGCATGCCCCACGCCCAAACCCGAAAAAACTACCTGACCAAAACCACAAAAAACAATTGAACCAAAACACCCGGGGTCCTGGACCGCGCTGGCGGGCAGCCTGGACAATGCCGCGGCGTCGCCATGCATCGCCTCGCCGAGCCGGTCGAACGCCTGGCCCTGGGCATGCCGCGCGTCCTGGCAGGAGGCCTGCAGGCCGCGTATCTGGCTGGCCTGCACGCCGCTCACGGCAACGGCTCCCACGCCTCCCGCCGCGAGGACGGCAAGCACGATCGCGGCCGCGCGCAGCGCGCGCCTGTGCGACGGCCCGGCCGTCGCATCCTCGGTGCCGCCGGCTTCGGCCACGGCCTCAAGATCGAGCGGCGCCGTGCTCTCGGCCTCGCCGGCCGGCTCGACGGGGATCCGCTCGGCGGGCTCGTCCTCCCGGTCTTCCTCGCGCTCGTCCTGCCGGGGGCCTTCGTCCTCGTCCTCGGACTCGACGTCGGGCCGGGGCCGCGCGTCCAGGCGCGCGCGCAGCGCGTCGAGCCGCTCCTTCCTCTCGCCCTGCGGGCCGTACTGGCCCCATTCGTCCATCCAATCGCCCATGCGACGCTCCGTTCCCGTGAATCGTCCCCCGCATGCGGCCGTGCCCGTGGCATCGGCTCTCCCGCCGGGGTTCGAGCAGATTCTAACCCGCATGGCGCGGCGCTCCGGATGCTGCCCGTCACGCTTCCGTTTTCGTTTTTTGCCGTTCTCCAAGGAAGGGAGATGCTGTCATGACCGATCGTCGTTCCACTGCGGCCGTGCTGGGCGCGTGGAGGCCGCTGGGCGCTCCGGCGCGCATGCCCCGCGCCGTGTTCTGGCCCGTGTTCGCCCCGCTGTGCCTGGTCGGCGCGCTGCTAGGCGGCTGGCTGCTGGGGGAGCCGCACGCCTGGGCCGTCGCCGCATTGTGCGCGTGGACGCTCCTGTTCCTCGTCGCGCTGTGCCCGGCCGTGGTGCGCCGCGGCCGGGACGCCGGGATCGGCAGGCCCGTCATGTGCCTGGTGCTCGCCCCGGTCCTGTTCGCCGCGGCGTGCGCCGTGTTCGTGCCCGCCATTGCGCTGGACGGGGACGGGAACGCGACCGCCGCGGCCGTCTACTTCATCCTGGTGACCTACCCGCTGTGCATGCTGCCCACGGTCGTCTTCGCCCTGCTGCCATCGAAGCGCAGGTAAGAGTGATGGGATCGATGATGGATCTGTTCGCCGCGCTCGGCTCGATGCTCTCCGGCGCCTGCATGCTGCTCGTCTCATGGCCGCTGCCCGCACGCCTCGGCCTGCTCGCGGCCCTCCTGTTCGCCTCCGCGTTCGCCCGGCAGATGTCCCGGTCCAGCCGCTACGAGGCCATGCGCCTGGCGTGCGCGCTGCTCGCGGCCGCCTGCTGGCTGCTCACGGGCGTGCTCGTCCTGGTCTTCATGGCCGAGGGATGGCAGGCGCTGTACGCGCTCGTGCCGCACGCCCTTCCCAGCCTGCCGCTGCCCGTCCCGGGGCTGGCCGCGTGAACGGCTCCAAAAGCTCGTCGCATGCGCTGATCGGCGTACTGGTAGCCGTGGCGGCGGGCGTGCTCGCCCCGCTGATGCTCCTGTTCGCCCTGCTGGGCGGCATGATGCTCTCCGGATGCGGCCAGTCCGACGCGTCGGGCGGCGACGCCGTGGCCGCAGGGCAGGGCACGGCGAACGCGTCGAACGCCTCGTACCGGGCGCCGGAGCATTCCGACGACCCGGTGGCCGAGCAGGTCGCCACGTTCATGGAGGCCACGGCGAACGACGACTCGCACGGCTACTCGCAGAACCGGCGCGGCGGCAACCCCGACTACGACTGCTCGAGCCTGGTGTACTTCGCGGTCAGACACGCGGGCGTGGCCGGGCTTCCGGCCGCCCCGTTCAACACGATGAGCGAGGGACAGGCGCTCACGGCCGTCGGATTCGCGCACCTGACGTGGAGCGGCGACTTCCACGACGCCAGGCAGTCCCTGAAGCGCGGCGACATCGTCGTGAACCCGACGGAGCACACCGAGGTGTACGTGGGCGGCGGCCTGTTCGCCGGGGCCCGGCACGCCACGCCCTCGGGCACCGAGGACGGCATGCCCGGAGACCAGGGCAAGGGCGCGGACCAGGAGATCGGCATCGGCCCCTACCTGGACGCGGGGCTCACCCAGGTGTATCGGCACGACCCCAACGCGAAGTCCACGCCGGGCGCGGACGGCGGCACGGCATCCGCCGCGCAGGATACGGCGCAGTGCGACGCGGACGGCGCGAGCGTGCTGAACGCGGCGGCCGTGACCAACGGATCCGTGGGCCAGGCCAAGGACGCCGCCCGCCAGCTCGTCAGGCAGCAGTGGCCGGACGACGCGGACAGGCAGTACTCGTGCCTCGAGCAGCTCTGGGACCACGAGTCCGGGTGGCGCGCGGACGCCGAGAACCCCGGGTCGGGCGCGTACGGCATCCCCCAGGCGCTGCCCGCCGACAAGATGAGCTCCGCCGGGAGCGACTGGAAGACGAACGCGACCACGCAGATCAAATGGGGCCTGGGCTACATCAAGGGCCGGCCCGACTACGGGACGCCGTGCGCCGCCTGGAGCCTGTGGCAGTCGCGCAGCCCGCACTGGTACTAGAGAGAGAAGGCTAGGAAATGACCATCAAACCGCATATCGACTACTCATGGGTCCCGCCCCAGCTCAAGAGCCTGGTGGGAACGCTGCTGGGCACGCTGGTCCTGCTGCTCGTGCTCGGCCTGGTCGTCGCCTGCGTGTGGTGGGCAGCGGCCAAGATCAGCGGCAACTTCTTCATCGCGCAGGGCCGGGGCGGCATCGCCATCCTCTCCTGCCTGCTGGCCGCCACGCTCGTCACGGCGCTGCCGATGGCGGTGACCTGGGGCACGGGCCTCGACGCGATCCCGCAGGCGTGAGCGTCACGGCCGCGCCCGACGGGCAGATCGGAGCCGGGTACGGGCCCGGATCCCCGCTGGCCGCGCAGGTCGGCGCCGCGGCGGCGCAGAGCCTGGGCGAGGCCCATGCGCAGAGCGACGCGGCGGGCAAGGCGTGGGGCGAGGCGAAGAGCAAGGCGTCTCACGGGGACATCCCCGGCGCGGCCGGCTCGGCCGTCCAGGCCGGCAAGGCCGCAGCCGACAGCGTGATCGACGACCTGAAGGCCGGGGTGCAGATCGTGCGCAAGCAGGGCGTGGCGAAGACCTTGCTGCAGGGCTACCAGGCCATCAGGGACAAGGCCGGCCAGACGATCGGCTGGCTGGCCGGCAAGGTCGGGCTATGAGCGCGGCCATCCGGGCCGCCGCGAGCCGGGGACGCTCGCCGCCGCCGCGGCATCCAGCCCATCATCCAGCCAACCAATGAACGAACAACAAGAAGAAAGAAGCCATTGACATGACTCGACCGCATATCACCACGGACCTGGCCCAGGCGATCCTCGCCGACGACCCGTCCACCATCACCCCCACGTTCGACGCGCCCTGGAACGCGACGCTGCGCAGCCTGATCCAGATGTTCCAGGGCTCGGCCCTGTACGTCCTCGTCGGGCTGCTCATCGCCGCCGCGGTGGGCTGGGTAGGCAGCAAGATCGTCCAATCGGGCACCGGGCAGAAGATCTCGGTGATCGTCATGCTCGTGTGCGGCGTCAGCGCGATCATCGTGTCGGCCGCGGGCGGCCTGATCTGGTGGTTCGCCGGCATCAAGATGTTCTGAAAGGACAGGCCTGACCCATGGTGTTCAATACGATGATCGGAGCGTTCCTCGACTGGGTGCTGCAGGGGGCCGTCGACGCCTGGAAGCAGACCTGCGCCATGGCCCTGCAGGCCGGCGTGATCACCTCCGGCCAGTGGACGGTCGCCGGAAACATCATCGGCAAGGTCGCCGGCGTCGTCCTGTTCGTCGTGATCCTCTCGGCCGGGTACGCCATCGCCCGCGCGGCGACGGCCGGCCGGATGGGCGACATCTGGCGGATCAGCGGCCAGGCGCTCCTGTCCTGGCCGCTGACGATGGCCGCCCTGTGGGTCATGGTCCAGGCCATCAACATCAGCACCGCGCTGACCGGCCTCATCCTGGGCGTCGACCTGACCAGCCCCAAGCTGCAGGCGCCCTCGCTGCCCGGCCTCTCGGCCGCCGCGATCAAGGGCCAGTTCGCCGGCCCGCTGCTCGTCGTGATGCTCGTCATCATGCTGTTCGCGGCCGCGAGCCTGCTGCTGTGCATGGGGGCGCGCCAGTTCCTTCTGGTCGTCGCGGTGTGCCTGCTGCCCGCCGGCATCATGGACACCGGCTTCGCGCGCCGCGCCATGGGCGCGGCCCGCAAATACATCGTGTGGGTCATCGGCATCATCCTCTACCAGCCGCTGGTCGGCCTGTTCATCACGATCACGGGCGAGCTGATGAAGGCCGCCGGCTCCGACAACCCCATGGCCTTCCTCGAGGCGATCGTCGGCATGGTGCTCTCCAGCGTCTTCCCCTGGGCGCTGGTCGCCAAGTTCGCGGGCCATCTGCCAGCCGGCCAGGGCCTGAACACGGCCGCGACGGCCGGCAAGCAGACCGTCGGCAAGGCAAAGGAGGAGGCCGGCAAGGCCGCCGCCGCAGCCGTGCAGATCGCCGGGGCCGTGGCCACGGGCGGCGCGTCCGCCGCAGGCATGGGCGCCGGCGCGGCGGGAGCCGGAGCCAAGGCGTCAGGCTCCGCAGCGTCCGAGGCGTCGAAGGCCGCGAACCCATCCAAGGACGCCGGCGGCCCCACGGGCGGAACGCCCGGAACATCCACGGACGGCACCCGGAACGGCGGCAGCTCCCACGCCCCCACGCCGGCAGGCTTCCCGTCCTCGCCCGGCGCGACGGCCGCATCCGGCTCCGGCCGTGCGCCGGGCTCGGGCATGGGCGGCATCGCCAAGGCGGGACTGGCCGCGG
>NZ_JGZR01000016.1 GCF_000741775.1 Bifidobacterium subtile | reverse complement strand
GACGAGTTCGGCTACGTGCCCTTCGACATCGACGGCGCCAGACTCCTCTACCAGATCATCACCGGCAGCTACGAGAGAAGAAGCATCATCTTCACCACCAACATCGAGTTCAGCAAATGGGGCACGATCTTCGCCGACGACAAACTCGCCGCCGCGATCATCGACCGCATCGTCCACCACGGCCGCCTCATCGAATTCACCGGACCAAGCCGGCGCGTGAGCGAAGCCCTCATGTTCGGCAAGGAAATCCACAACCAATAACCAACAGCACGCTCCACGCCGAAACCCGAAAAAAATAAGTGACCAACCACAAAAAACCAACTTGACTAAAAACACTCATAGCGCATGCTGGTCGCTCCCTCACGGGAGCGTGGATTGAAATCGATTACATCGTTGAGCTGCAAGCGCCCGGCGAGTCGCTCCCTCACGGGAGCGTGGATTGAAATTCCCAATGCTGTTTGATGATCAGCCGGTGCGTCAAGTCGCTCCCTCACGGGAGCGTGGATTGAAATTGCTCGGTGGCGACACTGCCCAGTTCGGCCGCCAGTCGCTCCCTCACGGGAGCGTGGATTGAAATGTTAATTCGCAGACGGTCCAGGTAGACGCTGGAGTCGCTCCCTCACGGGAGCGTGGATTGAAATCAAGCGTTCTGCGCATTCGTACCAGCAGCCCGGAAGTCGCTCCCTCACGGGAGCGTGGATTGAAATTACGGCGTCTCGTCCGGCAACGCCGTGTGCTCGAGTCGCTCCCTCACGGGAGCGTGGATTGAAATGAAATCAGGTTGAATAGCGTGCAGCCGCTCGCGCGTCGCTCCCTCACGGGAGCGTGGATTGAAATGGATACAAAAACGACTATGCGTGGCAGCGCTATGGTCGCTCCCTCACGGGAGCGTGGATTGAAATGCGTTGGCTATCAACGCGCGGCGAGCCGCCCACTGTCGCTCCCTCACGGGAGCGTGGATTGAAATACCATGTGGCTGGCGACCATCGACACAAGCAGGCGTCGCTCCCTCACGGGAGCGTGGATTGAAATCATTGAAAAAGCACTGGCGAATGGTGTCAGCGGGTCGCTCCCTCACGGGAGCGTGGATTGAAATCCTTCGGGCTATGCGTGTCAGCTCGTAGATGCCGAGTCGCTCCCTCACGGGAGCGTGGATTGAAATTCGGAGATGACTGCGGCGGAGGTGCTGGTGGCGCCTGTCGCTCCCTCACGGGAGCGTGGATTGAAATGCCGTCTGCTCCTCGCTGTTGGCGAACAACTGCACGTCGCTCCCTCACGGGAGCGTGGATTGAAATCCCGATTCGGACGAGGATCGCGCCATGTGGCGGCTGTCGCTCCCTCACGGGAGCGTGGATTGAAATTTCAACGTAAGGAGCCATATCATGGCAACATTTGGGTCGCTCCCTCACGGGAGCGTGGATTGAAATAACCTGATTTCGAAAGGAAAACACGCATGAGCGGTCGCTCCCTCACGGGAGCGTGGATTGAAATGTCTTGCGCGTTTGGAGGAGAGAGAAGACACCGGTGTCGCTCCCTCACGGGAGCGTGGATTGAAATATCGACTTCGCGCAGAAGATGGGCATGTCCGCCGGGTCGCTCCCTCACGGGAGCGTGGATTGAAATAATCATCAACAATCCCGACCCCGAATCACGGCAGGTCGCTCCCTCACGGGAGCGTGGATTGAAATCAGTACATGCTCTCCGACCACAAGGGGAGCGAGCGTCGCTCCCTCACGGGAGCGTGGATTGAAATTCCAAGCAGGCGAAGGATGCTACGGGCGGAATCGGGTCGCTCCCTCACGGGAGCGTGGATTGAAATCTTGCCGTGGGGCAAGAGACGGCCGCATGAACAGTCGCTCCCTCACGGGAGCGTGGATTGAAATACGCAGTGGGAGGCGCAGTTGCAGGTTACGTTCGGTCGCTCCCTCACGGGAGCGTGGATTGAAATATCGGCCTTTGGTCGTATGTCGATGACAATGGCGTGTCGCTCCCTCACGGGAGCGTGGATTGAAATTCGACGGTTTCGCCCGGACGCGGCAACGGCTTCGGGTCGCTCCCTCACGGGAGCGTGGATTGAAATTCGACGCTCTCAACAACAAATAAGGAGTAATCCCGTCGCTCCCTCACGGGAGCGTGGATTGAAATTTCCAGAGTCTGTGGAATGGCATTGTAGGGTTTTGTCGCTCCCTCACGGGAGCGTGGATTGAAATGATGCGACCATGTTGCACTTGTTCCAGGCCGTCCGTCGCTCCCTCACGGGAGCGTAAATTGAAATCTTGACTTGACCGTCATCGATGATGATCGCTCCGGTCGCTCCCTCACGGGAGCGTGGATTGAAATCCATTGCTCCTATGCCGTCATCTTCTCGGTCGTTGTCGCTCCCTCACGGGAGCGTGGATTGAAATAGGAACAGGCCGGTGTGATCCAGAAACTCGAACAGTCGCTCCCTCACGGGAGCGTGGATTGAAATCACTCGCTCGTATTGTCCTTCGAATCGGTGAGGGTCGCTCCCTCACGGGAGCGTGGATTGAAATCGTAACCCCCGCTCGGCCTCGGCAAGCCTGTCTCGTCGCTCCCTCACGGGAGCGTGGATTGAAATATCGGATCGAGGACTGAGCATGGCTGTGAAACGCGTCGCTCCCTCACGGGAGCGTGGATTGAAATCATGGAGCAGAGGAACGCCGCGCTGCAGACCATCGTCGCTCCCTCACGGGAGCGTGGATTGAAATATCGACCGTTGCATACGCCTGTGGAGCAATAAGGGGTCGCTCCCTCACGGGAGCGTGGATTGAAATCATCATGCTGCGCCTGCTCTCCGCAGGCTCGGGGTCGCTCCCTCACGGGAGCGTGGATTGAAATGAAAACTATCCGAACGCGATCTACCAGCGGATCAAAGTCGCTCCCTCACGGGAGCGTGGATTGAAATACTCCCGCGAAGGTGGTGGACAAGTGAATGTCAGGTCGCTCCCTCACGGGAGCGTGGATTGAAATGCATCGGCAGCATCAGCCTTGTCCTGCGCGGATGGTCGCTCCCTCACGGGAGCGTGGATTGAAATAGGCTCATGCGCTCATCGAGCGAACTGGCGAACAGGTCGCTCCCTCACGGGAGCGTGGATTGAAATTATTCTGCGAATACGGGCGTGATCATCAAAACTCTGGTCGCTCCCTCACGGGAGCGTGGATTGAAATGACGAGTTGAAGGAGAAGGCCGCGAAAACGGATGGTCGCTCCCTCACGGGAGCATGGATTGAAATTTCCGCTGTGGAAATTCGTTGACCTGTTGCGGCGTGTCGCTCCCTCACGGGAGCGTGGATTGAAATACAGCCAACAGCCGCTTGCATTGGGCAGCTAAAAGTCGCTCCCTCACGGGAGCGTGGATTGAAATGATTCCTTACCGAGAATTCCGTCGACCCAGTCGGTCGCTCCCTCACGGGAGCGTGGATTGAAATAACTCGGCGGAATCGGTTTCGGATATCAGAAATCGTCGCTCCCTCACGGGAGCGTGGATTGAAATAATGAGAGTCTAATTAGAACCCACGAGGATGTAAGGTCGCTCCCTCACGGGAGCGTGGATTGAAATCTATCTGCATGCGCTGCATGACCTGATCATGCGGTCGCTCCCTCACGGGAGCGTGGATTGAAATGAAAGGGAAACACGCATGAGCGCAACACCGTTAAGGTCGCTCCCTCACGGGAGCGTGGATTGAAATCTGACGCCCGACGAGGCTGACGCGATGGCCGACAGGGTCGCTCCCTCACGGGAGCGTGGATTGAAATTCGACAAACGGCAGCGACAATTGGGTACCGTGCTGTCGCTCCCTCACGGGAGCGTGGATTGAAATCACATCACGCCCGGTCAGCACGCACGGATACGGTCGCTCCCTCACGGGAGCGTGGATTGAAATCATTCATCCACCAGCCACGGAACCGCAGCGCTCGTCGCTCCCTCACGGGAGCGTGGATTGAAATTTTAATATCACCAGATAGCCATTCATCAACGGTTGTCGCTCCCTCACGGGAGCGTGGATTGAAATCCGACGGTGAGCTTGCCGATGGCGCTCCTGCTGGTCGCTCCCTCACGGGAGCGTGGATTGAAATACCCCGCGTGCGTCGCTCAGCTCGTACCAGATTCGTCGCTCCCTCACGGGAGCGTGGATTGAAATAATGACGCGCTGCTTGCTGGAGGCAAGAGCACGGGTCGCTCCCTCACGGGAGCGTGGATTGAAATATTACTGGGCTTAAGGCAGCGCTCGGATCGTTGGTCGCTCCCTCACGGGAGCGTGGATTGAAATTAAACTGACCGTGGCCCGCAGCGATCTGGACGAGGTCGCTCCCTCACGGGAGCGTGGATTGAAATCCCCTGTCAGGCTCCTACGCATCGGCTCCGGCAGGTCGCTCCCTCACGGGAGCGTGGATTGAAATAGCATCGATATGGGCGGTGGATCCTCATGAGGGGAGGTCGCTCCCTCACGGGAGCGTGGATTGAAATAATCACGTAACTTCCAGTCAATGAGCGCAGTGCCGTCGCTCCCTCACGGGAGCGTGGATTGAAATAATGCCGATTGGTCGATTGCGTCGAGCGTAAAATGTCGCTCCCTCACGGGAGCGTGGATTGAAATCTGTAGCGCTGAAGCTCGTGGCGAACGTGGATGGGTCGCTCCCTCACGGGAGCGTGGATTGAAATAAGAAGCGACTGAGGAAGGTCAGTCCGATAGGCGGTCGCTCCCTCACGGGAGCGTGGATTGAAATATCGTCTGTCTCCTCGGCTGATTGCGGTCAGGTTCGTCGCTCCCTCACGGGAGCGTGGATTGAAATACATACCCAAATCATTAGGAGGTTTTCGTGTGGTCGCTCCCTCACGGGAGCGTGGATTGAAATGATGTTCACAGCCATCAGCCGCCGCCCAACGCCGTCGCTCCCTCACGGGAGCGTGGATTGAAATGATCACCGATTCTGGTGTATGCACCTGCTCTAAGGGTCGCTCCCTCACGGGAGCGTGGATTGAAATTTGCCGTCGGCCAGGCCCAGCCATATGCCGCTGTTGTCGCTCCCTCACGGGAGCGTGGATTGAAATATCTCCAGACACTGGAAGTGCTGGTCGGGCGGGGTCGCTCCCTCACGGGAGCGTGGATTGAAATTCAGAGGAAGCTTGTTCAGCTCTCTTGGATGCACGTCGCTCCCTCACGGGAGCGTAGATTGAAATCGATCCGAGCCGCTTTCAATGCTGTTGCCACGAGGTCGCTCCCTCACGGGAGCGTGGATTGAAATACTCTGACTGTCAGCAGAATGCCGCTGAATAGTAGGTCGCTCCCTCACGGGAGCGTGGATTGAAATACCGAATACAGCAAGCTGTACAAGGACGTCAACGGTCGCTCCCTCACGGGAGCGTGGATTGAAATGCTCTGACCTTTCCAGTTCCACACGCACGCTCGCGTCGCTCCCTCACGGGAGCGTGGATTGAAATACTACCAGTCTCGACAACGCCAGCGTGATGTCGGGTCGCTCCCTCACGGGAGCGTGGATTGAAATTGATTGCCCGCGAGGCCCATATGTTTGGCCCATGTCGCTCCCTCACGGGAGCGTGGATTGAAATCTGGACACGGTGAACAACGCGCAGCTGGCCGCCGGTCGCTCCCTCACGGGAGCGTGGATTGAAATCAGTTGCGGGCCACCTTGTTGCCGTCGGCCGGAGGTCGCTCCCTCACGGGAGCGTGGATTGAAATTCAATGAGTCGGAGTCTACCACTGCTGAGCAGGTCGCTCCCTCACGGGAGCGTGGATTGAAATCTGTCTCTCCACATGTATGTCCATACAGCGGCAGTCGCTCCCTCACGGGAGCGTGGATTGAAATCTGCACGTAGGGGTGTTTTCTTCCGAGGACACTCGTCGCTCCCTCACGGGAGCGTGGATTGAAATATCTTCTTCCGCGTATTTATGATTCCAATAATTAGGCGCTCCTTCATAGGAATGGAAATCTCGAACAGACCTCGAACCCGAGAAGACGCCCATAGCGGACAATCCTGTTAATCGACAGGCAGTGGTTATGTTCTCGTCATCGAGGACGTGTCTTTGCCCGGAAATCCGATGCTGATGACGGAGATTCTGACGCTGGTGAGCAACTGCTACAAGTTGCACATGAGTCTGGGCAACTGGCTGCGAAATATCTGCAACTAGGCCTTCTTCGAGAAGTTTTATATACAGGACGACAACTGCATCGAAGGACAGTTCAGCAAGCTGTTCAATGTTTTCTTCGACCCCGAAGTGCAAAAAGCCCACCCCTCCTGCCACAAAGCGAAGAATGAGTCGGGAACCAACTCAATTCGCTGCAAGTTTGAACAGCGAACAAATGGTGCCCGAGAACGGATTCGAACCGTCGACACCCGCTTTAGGAGAGCGGTGCTCTATCCACTGAGCTACCCGGGCAACGAGCAACCATTGTACACGGCACTACGACGGATGAGATGGCAGACCTCTGGGCTTCTGGATATGTGTATGGGTGTATCTGCGTTATGTGGGGCGTTGTTGGGGTGCTGCCCAGGTCTATCTGCGTTATCTGAGGCGCTAAATCCATGAGAACCCAAGTAGCATCGTCCGAAAACGGCGGTTTCTTGCCGCCCTATACTCGGCTCATCAGGAAATAGCGCCTCACATAACGAAGATAGACCTCCGCAAGGGTGGATTAACGCCTCACATAACGCAGATAGCCTTGTGCAACGGGAAATTGCATGCGTTGCAACGCAAAAGCGCAATGAGAAAACACGAAACCGCAGTGAGAAAATACGAAAATATAACAACGAATGCGGCCGCACAAGGCACAGCGAGTCCGGCCAGTTGTGGCGTGCTGAGTCATGCCTGAACCTAGTACGCCACAACACACCGTGCCTTCAGGATGCTAAGCCCCCTCGCGCATATCGCGGCGCGAGTAGCTCCACGCGCCAACTACGGTCATGACGATCACGGCTGCCGTGACTGCGAGGAACGGCGCGAGCTTGAAGGAGTCCACGGGCATGCGCGGCATCCAGTTCAGGGGCGAGGTCTTCGTCACCCACTTCGGCAGGTCGAGCATGTTGCCGAAATAACTGAGCAGAATCGCATACGTGAGATATCCGTACGCCACCTTGCCGAGCTGCGGGGCGAGGCCGAGCAGCAGCGCCGCAAGCGAGACGAAGATCAGCATCACCGGAAGCTGGTTGAATCCTGCCGCGAGAAAATCGCCCATGCCGATTGACATGTGCCCGGACGTGGAGGAAATGGCGGCAGCACCGAGCGACCCGGCGGTGAGCAGCGTGCCCAGAATGGCGCAGATGAAGGCCAGCGCGACATTCGTCCAGAACAGTCGACTGCGCGTGACCTGCGTGGACATGATCTGGCTCAAGTGCAGCCGCGTCTCCTCGGTGTAGAGCTTGTTGACGATGACAATCGGCAGTATGGCGGCCAGGCCGCTGAGCACAATGAGAATCGTGCTCGTGAAGGATGCCTCAAGTGACGTTCCCGAATCCACGAACATCATTTTCATGAGCTGGTTGCTGTCCAGGAATGTGCGCATATCGCCGTAAATCGAGCCGTATACAGCGCCGAGGCAGGCGAAGGCCACGAGCCAGGCGATGATGATGCCGCGATTGAGCCGCAGCAGCATCCCATGCACCGAGAGCAGCCCTCGCCGCGCATGCGAGCGACCGAGCCGTTCGGGGATATAGCTTGCCGTCATATCGCGGCCGTTTTCCAGCAGCGCGGCGACGGCGAATAGCACCACAGAATACCCCAGCGCAATCAACAGCACCCACCACCGGTTCTGCGTCATGGGGTAGGCGAGGTAGGTCGACCCCAGCGGATTGACGAGGGAAAGCGTCTCGTTGTGCCCATCACTTGCGGCTCTGAGAATATAGAGCAGGCCGAGCACGCCAAGCGATGCGCCGCTCGCGCCCGAGGCGGTCGACATGATCTGCGCGAACACCAATGCTATCGCAGCGCCGAGTATTCCTGCGACGCTGAGCGACAGCCCGAAAAGCATGCTGCCTGCGAAGGTGATCGAGGCTTCGCGGAAGCTCGCCATGACCACGCCGGTGAACACGCCGAGCACGAGATTGATGCCGATGGTTTCGATGACCACCGCCAGCGAGCTCGCCTGCCGGCCCACCGGAAAGGCGCGAATCATCTCGCTCAGGCCGAGATCCTCCTCATGCCGCGTGTGACCCACGACGTGCAGAATGGAGACGACCATAGCCATGATGCTGCAGAACAGCAGCATCTCCTGAGCGTACATCGCGCCGACCGTGTAATCGGCGGCGCTTGTGATGGGAGTGGGACCGACCAGTGCGATCATCGCCGGATTGCCCATAGTGATGAACATGCCGACGTGGCCGTTGCCTTGCGCGACCTTCTCGAAAGCCGGCACGTAGACGCTGCACAAGAGTCCCAGACCCAGCACCCAGACGAGGATCTTCTTCCAATCGCGGCGCAGATATTGCACGAGCAAAGTCGCGCATGATTCGAATTGCTGTTTCAGCTGTTTCATCATGAACCTCCTTTCAGGCCGCGTAGTGGCGCATGAAGAGGTCTTCGAGCGTGGGCGGCACCGCTTCGAACTTCGTGATGCCGAGCTTAGTGGCATGCCGGAGCACGTCATTGGTGGCGGCATTATCCAGCGAGAATGTGGCCGATACGCCCTTGCGCACGAAATCGTGCACGCCTTCGAGATGCTCCAGCGTTCCGAGGTCGCCGACTGCCGATATGGTCACCGTGGATCTGGTCAGGTGGCGCAGCTGGTCGAGCGTGCCGCGCTCGACGATGGTGCCCTTGCTGATGATGACAACCCTATCGGCCAAGCGCTCGACTTCGCTCAGAATATGCGAGGAGAGCAGCACGGCTTTGCCCTGCGCCTTGATGGAGGCGATTTCCTCTTGGAACACTGATTCCATCAGCGGGTCGAGGCCCGAGGTGGGCTCGTCGAGGATATAGAGGTCGGAATCCACGGACAGCGCCGCGATCAGGCCGACCTTCTGCCGATTGCCCTTCGAATAGCCTTTGGCTTTCTTGCGCGGGTCGAGCTCGAAACGCTCGGTAAGCTCATTGCGACGGGACGCACTGCCGCCGCCGTGCAGCTTCATGAACAGGTCGATAATTTCGCCGCCTGACAGGTTGCCCCAGAGCGACACGTCGCCGGGCACATAGGAAAGTCGACGGTGGATTTCCTGGGCGTGCGTCCATACGTCCTTGCCGAAAATCGTCGCGTTGCCGCCGTCGCGCCGCAGGATGCCGAGCAGCGTGCGGATGGTGGTCGATTTGCCTGCGCCGTTCGGCCCGATGAAGCCGACGACTTCGCCTTCGTTGACATCGAATGACACGTTGTTCAACGCCTGCACGCTGCCGAATGATTTGCGCAGCTGATCTATTGCAACGACACTGCTCATGGTGAAACTCCTTTTATCAGGCCATTGCCTGGCCGTCCGTCGTTGGTACATGGAATATGCCAACGAATACGGAATATTATAGACTTATTTTCGCAAAAAGTATAAAACTATGCGATTCTTGGGAAAACTTCGCGGATTGTGTGTGGGCGGGGCAAAGCGACGAATCTCGCGGATGCTGAGAAGTTCTGGATTCCTGGAAGCAAGATGAATACGCACGGATGATTGCGGATGACCGTGTGCGCTCAGCAATAGGCGTTTTCAATGGTGCGCTGTGCGATTCGCTGCATCGGGCGATTCCTGATGATGCCTGCGGGCAGGGCATCTCGCATGTTTCACGTCAAGGTCCCTCTGCGCGAACGTGTCGCAACAGCCGTTATACACTGTGATCATTGGAGTCTTCCGAGACTGCGCGGGAACGCCCATTAAACGCACGGCATCAGTCAGAGACGTAAGTGTGCAGAAACGCAGGTCGTCATGTGCATGTGCGCATTGGCAGGCTGCAGCAACTGCAAAAGATAATAGAAGGGATCGATATGGATGGCTTCGAGCGTCGCACCTTGGCCAAAAAGGAGCAGGTGCTCGGCGCCGCGTTCGATCTCATGAACGTCGAAAACGGCAAGGGTTCTCAAGCCTTAAGCATCGCGGACGTAGCGGCGCATTCCCATGTCTCTCGAGCGACCATATTCAACTATTTCGGTTCGCGGCAGGGACTTATTTCGGCGGTGTTCGACCGTTTCCTCGCTCAGATCGCCGAGGGGGCGGAACGCATCGTCGCGCAGGACCTGCCGTTCGCGCAGGTGATGATGACATTGACGCGTTATGAACTGGATCGTCTCAGCCACGTGTCCGAACAGTTCTACCGCGATCTCATGCGTTGGTATGCCGAGGACAACGGGCCGGGCATGCATGATTTGCGGGATCGGTATACCAAGCGATCCTTCGGTATCCTGCTTGGCTTATTTGCCAAGGGACGCAGGGAGGGCAGCGTCGATCCGCAGTATTCCGACGAATTTCTGCTGCTCTATCTGCGCATGATGACCCAAGGTGCGTTGGATCCGAGCATCAGGGACGCGATTGTTCCCTACAGCGAGCAATTCGTGGAGATGCTTATCAGAGGCGTGGCTCCTCCGCCGCGTTCCGTCCGTGGAAGTGGTCATTCGAAGTGAGGCAGCGGCAATACCGCCGATGGCTCTGCTTCCTAGATTTTTCTGAAGTTTATCGGCGGATATCGAGCCGTACCGTCTTTTCTGGCACGACTTCGGCAGAGGGTACGATGGAGGTGGGATGCCCCAAGGCAACAGCAATCCCAATGACGGGGCAGCGCAAAGCGGCGCAAGGAGACAGACATGGGATGGCTGATTGGTTTGGGAGTGGCGGTGGCGATCTGCGTAAGCGGATACTTCGGCGTTCGGAGCGGTTTGGACCGCAAGGCGCAGAAAATGGCACAAGGCAATGACGAAGACCGTCAGCTTGCAGCCGAATTGCGCGATGTGTCACGCAAAATCGATCAGGGCAAATATCTCTATCCCTGAGTCGGCTGCGTCGATCGTCATTTCGCCCGCGGCTTGTGCGCTCACAGCTTGCTGGATTACTGTGTGAAGGTCCGCAAGGGAGGAATATATGGCCACAGCCGTTTCGCAATCGTTCACACGCCAGCGCCGTCACCGGATTATGGGTGCTCTCGCAGGGCTTTTCGCCTTTGCTGCTCTGCTCGGCGCAATTGCGCGGATGCTTCCGGAAAGCCTGCAGTCCTTGCCGTATATTCCTGTGGTGGTGTCCTTTACGCCATGGTTCGCGCTGTTGGCGCTGTTGGCGCTGGTTATGGCGCTGATGGCTAAGCGTTGGGGCGTGGCTTTGCTGGCACTTGTTCTTATTGGGGTGCAGATATGGTGGCAGGCCCCGTTCTTCAAGCCCGGGGAAGGTTTGCCCGATGAGGCGAACGCCTCCGTGTCCTCGGCGAAGCTCAACACGGATGACGACTATGCGCGCGTGATGACGATGAATGTATACAAGGGTCATGCCGATACGCGGGCCATAGTCGATCTCGTGCGCGATCAGCATATCGAGGTGCTGGCTCTGCAGGAAACGACTGATTCCTTCATCGCAGCTTTAAAAGCGGCCGGCCTCGGCGACTATCTGCCGTACTCGCAGGTTTCCTCCTCTGACGGCGTCTACGGCAACGGGCTATGGGCGGCCGCGCCGCTGGGCAATCCAGTGGATGACGAAGTCGATTCGAGCGCATCCTTCATGCCGGGCGGAACGGTGCGGTTCAAGGGTTCTCGGACGGCAGTACGCTTCGTGAGCGTGCATACGACTTCACCGAAACCGGGAACGTGGGAGCAGTGGCGGCGCTCATTGGACGAGCTGGGCATGATGCGCGCCAAAACCTCCGCACGGTATGTTTTTATGGGCGATTTCAACGCGACCACCGACCACACGCCATTTCGGAACTTCCTCGGCAACCGTTTCCGCGATGCCGCGCAGTTGACCGGACGCGGATTCACCTTCACCTGGCCGCAGAACAAGCCGCATATCCCGGCCTTTGCGGGAATCGATCACGTAGTGCTCGACCAAGGCATCGCCGTCGGTCAAGTCGGCGTAGCAAAAATCCCCGGCTCCGATCACGCCGCGCTGCTAGCTACGATTGCGATACGGTGAGTCGTATGTCTGTGCTCCGACTGGACAGATTCGTGCGTTTGAACGGCAGGAACGCAGGGATTCATCCAGTAGACACGGCTGCATATCCGATAGTGGACGTATTAATGCGTTTCAGTGAAAAAAATACAGCAATATGTCCACTATCGCCAATCTATAGTCGAAGTGAGCGACCGAACCGTTAAGTGGACAGCACTGTGTGCTGTTCATAGGTGAGGTGAACGACTGTCAAGGTCGTGAAGGCGGGGCCGAAGGCTCCGCTAAGGCCGTGAAGAGCGATGCCTTAGCATCGCTAATGGTACTCAATCCAAATTGGATTGGGCCGAGGCGTTAAGTGGACAGGCCTGTGGCCTGTCCGTAGCCGAGGTGAGGCCCCTCTAAAGGGGCCGAAGGGTACTCAATCCAAATTGGATTGGCCCGAGGCGTTAAGTGGACAGGCCTGTGGCCTGTCCGTAGCCGAGGTGAGGCCCCTCTAAAGGGGCCGAAGGGTACTCAATCCAAATTGGATTGAGTACCAGCCACCTCTGCCGAAGACTCCTGCTCGGCCTGCGCCGCATCCAGCTTTGCGCGGACTTCGCCCAGCAATGACTGGGCGCGCTTGGCGAGCGCTTCACCCAGCTCCCATTGACGCATCGACTGGTCGAGGTTGAGGCCGCCGGCTTCCAGCGCCTGCACGGCTTGAATCAGGCGGTCGCGCGCCTCCTCGTAGGGCATGGCGGCGATGGCGTCGCGTTCCTTGTCGCTCAGGCTTGAGGCTGGAGTGGTCGGTGTGGCGGTTTCTTCGTCCATGTTCTCGGTGTTATCGTTGCTGGCTGCTGCTGTGCTCATTGGTGCTCCTTGATCGCTATATGTTTTGGTATGTTCTGATATTCGTGTCGAAATCTATTTCGCTTTGCCTTGCTGCCGTTGGTCGCCGACCGCAGTGGCGTGGCTCACCACGACGCCATGCTTGAGCGTAAGCGTCAGTTCATCACCGACGCGCACATCCCGCGCATCGTCAACCACGCGCCCGTCGTCACCCTGCACCACGGCATACCCGCGATTCAGGGTGGATTGCGGGCTGAGCGCGGTCAGGCTGGCGTGCAGCTTTTCGACGGTCAGGCTGGCGTCATCGACAATGCGCGTAAGGCCGCGCTCCATGCGCTGCTTGGCATCGTCGAGGAAACGCTGATGCGGTTCGAGCATGGTGAGCGGGTGGGTCAGGCTCGGCCGGTTCGCATAGCCGTCAATCAAGCGAATTTCGTTGTCGACGCGCGCGCTGACGCGCATATGCATCTGCATACGGGCGGATTCAATGAGCTGCCATTGCTCGCGCACGTCAGGCACCACGCGCTTGGCAGCGTCGGTCGGCGTCGAGGCGCGCATGTCGGCCGCCAAGTCAATCAGCGTCCAATCGTCCTCATGGCCGACAGCGGAGATCAGCGGGGTTTGGCACGCTGCAGCAGCACGCACCACGCCCTCATCGGAGAAGCCGATAAGATCCTCGAAGCTGCCGCCTCCTCGGGCGACGATAATCACGTCAACCTGCGGATCCTGGTCAAGCCGCTGGATCGCATTGATCACATCACTCGGGCATTGCGCCCCCTGCACGTGCGCATGCACGATCTTGAACTGCGCTATAGGCCAGCGCAGGTTCACATTCGTGATCACATCGCCTTCAGCTCGCGCCTGTGGGGCGCATATCAGCCCGATGCACGACGGAAACTCCGGCAGCGGCACTTTGTTCTCGGCGTCGAACAGGCCCTCGCCCTTGAGCTTCTTGCGCAGCTCATCAATCTGGACTTTCAGGTCACCAGTGCCGACACGGCGGATGTCGTCGGCCACGAAGCTCAGCCGGGTGGCCTTCATCCAGATATCCGGCTTGCCGTGGATTACCACGCGGTCGCCCTGATGGAATTCACGCGCCTTGGACACGAAGGCCCTGAAGCCCATAACCGGAAGGGATATCTCCTCGAAATTGTCGCGCAGGGTGATATAGCCCGACGTGGGACGGCGCATGTTGATTTCGACGATCTGCCCCTCCACCCAGGCTTCAGGCCAGCGAGCCACGGAATCGTGGAACTTCTGGCTGAGTATATTGACCGGCCACGGGTTTTCGGCGGTCGTGTCGCGAGCCAGCCGTGGCAATTGGTCGGGGGATTTAGAGCCTTCGCCTGCGGGAGACATGCCTTGCTGCGGCGCGGCGGAGCGCGTCAGTGAACCATAGCCGTATGCAGAACTCATGCCCTCTACAGTCCTATAGAGAACGGACATCGCGGCACGCGAAGGCACAGCTCGCCGTCGCCGAACGCGGGTATATTAACCGACGTGCCGAAGGACGGGCAACGGGCTGGCAAGCCGTATTCGCGACACGCTGATGACGTTCCGACGCGCCAAACCACAATGATGTAATTTGGCGAAATAAAGCCGAAAATCACTATATATAGGCGGATGCCATCACGGATTTACTAGATGTTGTGGTGCATGCTTGCTATACTGAAACTACTTACACAAATGTAGTTTTGCGCGGCTCAAGGCGGGCCGTGGGGAGGAATTCAGATGGAAACGCAGGTTCTGGACGCTGTCAGCACACTCGGCACGCAAGGCGAAACTGCCACCGTGCTTGTGGAGAAGCGCGATGGCCGTGTCGTCGAATTTGATCCGATCAACATCATCGGTGCGGTCAAATCCGCCTTTGCTGATCTGAGCAAGGAAGTCGGCCCTGAAGAAGAGCAGCTCATCCGAGACCTCGCCAATCAGGTCGAGGGCGAGATCAAGGGTCGCTACAATGGTCCGGCCAAAATCGAGGACATCCAGAATCTGGTCGAACATGGTCTCATCGAAGACCACCTCTACGACGTGGCTCGCACCTACACGACTTATCGCCTGAACAAAGACATCGAGCGTGCCAAGGCTACCGACATTAATGAGGCGGTCAGCCGACTGGTCAACCGCGACGAATCGCTGGTGCGCGAGAATGCGAACAAGGATTCGAACGTCTACGCCACCCAGCGCGATCTGCTGGCCGGAGCGGTCTCCAAGGCCTCCGCGTTTTCGATGCTGCCCGACGCGGTTTCGAACGCCCACATGAAGGGCGACATCCACTTCCACGACGCCGACTACTCGCCGTTCACCTCGATGAACAACTGCTCGCTGCCTGACTTCGGCGACATGCTGGCGCATGGCTTCGCGCTGGGCAACGCCATGATGGATTCGCCCAAGTCCATCGGCACCGCCTCGACGCAGATCACGCAGATCATCAAGGACATCGCCGGAGCCCAGTACGGCGGCCAGACCGTCAACCGCGCTGACGAGATGCTTGAGCCGTATGCCCGCAAGGATTACGACAAGAACCTCAAGGCCGCGCATGCGATGATCCCGGATATCATGCCGGTTGAGGCAGTCCGCGCCATGATTGCGGGACTGAAGGCCCAGGAGCCCGACAACCTGCATTTCGAGAACCGTGAGCCGCTGCCTGCCGATGTTCCCTTCGATGCAAATGCTGACGAGCTTGAGCAGCTGCGCGAGGTCTACGCGAAGATCATGACCCGCAAGGCCATCTACGACGCCATGCAGACGATGGAATACCAGATCAATTCCAACCGCGTCTCGAACGGCCAGACCCCCTTCGTCACCGTCGGCTTCGGACTGGGCACCACATGGTTCGCCCGCGAGATCCAGCGTGCTATCCTGCTCAACCGCATCCGAGGCCTGGGCAAGGACCGCCACACCGCGATCTTCCCCAAGCTCGTGTTCACCATCAAGCACGGCATCAACGCCGACAAGGCCGACCCGAACTACGACATGAAGCAGCTCGCATTGGAGTGTTCCACCAAGCGCATGTACCCCGATGTGGTCTTCTACGAGAACATCGTCAAGATCACCGGCTCCTTCAAGGCGCCGATGGGCTGCCGTTCCTTCCTGCAAGGCTGGATCAATCCCAAAACCGGCGAGGACGAAGAGGACGGGCGCATGAACCTCGGCGTCGTCACCGTGAACGTGCCACGCATCGCGCTGGAATCCCACGGCGACAAGGACCGCTTCTGGAAGCTGTTCGCCGAGCGCATGGAAATCGCCCACCAGGCGCTGCAATTCCGCATCATGCGCTGCAAGCAGGCCACACCGGTCAACGCTCCGACACTGTTCCGCTACGGTGCCTTCGGTCGCCTCGGCGCGAACGACAACGTCGACCAGCTCTTCAACAACAGCCGTTCCACGGTGTCGCTGGGCTACATCGGCCTGTACGAGGCGACCTCCGTGTTCTACGGCAAGGACTGGATGCGCGACCACGGCTGGGACCCGCAGGGCAAGGAATTCGCCCTGTCCATCGTCAAGCGCATGACCCAGCTGTGCAAGCAGTGGGAGAACGAAGAGGGATACCACTACTCGGTGTATTCCACGCCGGCCGAATCGCTGACCGATCGCTTCAACCGCATGGACCGCGAAAAGTTCGGCAAGGTCGAAGGTGTGACCGATCACGACTTCTACACGAACTCCTTCCATTATCCGGTCTGGCTGTCGCCCACTCCGATGGAAAAGCTTGACTACGAGAAGGACTTTCCGTACTACGCGGCTGGCGGCTTCATCAACTACTGCGAATTCCCCTGCCTGCAAGCCAACCCCAAGGCGCTGGAAGCGGTATGGGACTACGCCTACAACATCGGCATCGGATACCTAGGCACCAACACCCCGATCGACCATTGCTTCGAATGCGGCTTCGAAGGCGACTTCGAACCGACCGAAGAAGGCTTCAAATGCCCCGAGTGCGGCAACGCAGACCCCGACAAGTGCAACGTCACCAAGCGCACCTGCGGCTACCTCGGCAACCCGGTTCAGCGACCTATGGTGCACGGGCGGCACGAGGAGATTGCACATCGCGTCAAGCATATGTCGGGCGAGACGGGGCATGTGACGTTGAAGGATGGTGAGGAGCGCGAATGGTTCGAAGAGGCTAAATAAGTTGTGTTGATTTGGCGTGATAGTTTGGTTTTGTGCCCGTGGTGCTGAGGTCTAGGGGCATATTTCATAACACGCTCCAGGCCGCTCAGGCCAAGTCTTTACGGTTCTGCAATACGCCCCTAGACCTCAGCACCACTCGTTAGTAGCTCAACGTCGTTTGGTGGGGGAGCGGATAGGGAGAGATCTCCGCCAAGGGCGGCCATCTCTCCTTTGATGGGTTGTAAAGAGCTGAATAAACAGATGTAGCGGTTGTGTGGCGTGGGGGGTCGGGGATGTGTTCCCGGATCGTAAAGACTCGGCCTGCAACGCGCTACGTGCGTTCGTCGCAGCCTTGGCGGCTGCTCCCTTCGCCTACGGACAGCCCACAGGGCTGTCCGCTTAACGGCTCAGCCTGGAGCGTGTCGAGCATTATCTATCCCAAACCAAACCGTAACACTTGAGAAATCGCATGTAAGGAGATCAGCATGGTTGCGCAGGGCAAGCTGCATGATTTTGCTCGGACTGACCCGAATCGGGGGCCGGGCGTTCCTTGTGCGTTGAGCAATAATCCTCGGGCGGGGCAGTGGCGTAGTGACCGGATGAGCCATAATATGGTCGCTGACTACAAGCGTTTTCTGATGACCGATGGCGAGGGAATTCGTTGCTCGCTGTATGTTTCCGGGTGCCCATTCCATTGCATGGAATGCTATAACTCGTCCATCTGGGATTTCTGGGCGGGCATTGAATACTCGGCTGAGCTTGAAGACAAGATTGTCGAGGATATCGGTCAAAACTTCGTGCAGGGCATTACGTTCCTCGGCGGCGAACCGCTGCTCAACACGGGCATTCTCATACCGCTGGCCAAGCGGCTGCGCAAAGAATTCGGCCACGAGAAGGACATCTGGTGCTGGACCGGATACACGTGGGAGGAGCTGATGCGGCCGGGGGAAAGCGAGGACAAGCTCGAACTGCTGCATCTGGTCGATATCTTGGTCGACGGACGCTACATCAAGACGCTGCACGACTCATTGCTGCAATTCCGCGGTTCAAGCAACCAGCGCATCATCGACGTGCCGCAGTCCTTCGCGCAAGGCAAGCCAGTAATCTGGGCCAAGCTGCACGACCAAGAGCGCTTCATCCCCGAAGTCTACGGCAAAGACCGCGCCAGCGGCGAAGGCGACGCGTCCTAAGACCTAAAGCAAAGTTGAAGAATGGGTGTGTTCAAAGCAGTTCAGCTAATCGCACATCCTCACGCTTCGTAGGAAGGACGTTTAACTCAGTACAGTGTCTTGCGTCTTCCATACGGCTCTTATAATAGCTTGCCGAGATTGGCGCGGCTTCATGAGCAATAAGATTTATGCCATCTGTTTGAAGAGTCCTTCGAGTTGCGACTGTGTTGATTGCATCCACAGTGGTCGTTGGACGGTTCGGCTGATAACGCTGGCGGGAAGGAACCGCGACAATTCGGACAGGAAATCGCCCGATTCGAAAGCATTCGCAAGCTTCTCCTGTATCGTCGGATACCGTTCCTTGTACAGCTCGATTTCTCGGTAATCGGATTCTTTCAACTTACGCAGCTCAACGACTTTCTCCATGTCAATTGAAGGTTGTTTACCCAGCCAAGCCAAGTCCCATAGGTCTCGATATCGAAGATGCGGCGAACAAACAAAAGCTTCAACTTTGTCAGCCAGAATCTCATTCTGGCTTTCGACGTTGAGAATGATGTCCGCGTATGAATTCGGTAGGCCTTCATAATTCACGTTCAGGGTTCGGGCAATCGCATCATGCGCGTCGACAGATGCCACTTCAATTTTGATCCGTTGCCGTGGAATATCCGTGTGACGTGGTGATGTGTCTACTTCGACCGTCCATGTAGCTATTGTGCTATCGTTTTTCTTCGGCGATTTCACATTTGCGGAAACATGGTAGCGCCGCCCCACGGATTCTTCGATGCAATCCTTGAGCGTTGCGAGGTCGCTGCGATTGAAGCCCTGCCCGCCGGCAAAGTCGAGATCCTCGCTATATCGTTCTGCGCCATAGCAGAGCCGAAGACTCGTGCCGCCCTGAAACACAAGGTCATCCAAGAGACCATCATTATCGAGTGCATCCAGAATCTCGTAATGGAGCAGTTCCTTTTCGATGGTTCGCACCATATTGGCGAGATTTTGCTCGGCTGCTAATTGTTGTGCGTATTCGCTGATTGATTCGATATCATGCATGGGCTGCTAGCTCCTCGTAATCAATAAGGCTAAGGTTTCGCCTAGTCGCTTTGAGATTTTGGTAGGCGAGCTGTTTTGTCGCCATAGGAACGCCCCTGCCTGTGATATGGATGAGACCTGGCAGGATTTGCGCAGGGCTGAGTTTCGTATGCGTGAGCTCGGCTACGCCATACGACGTGTGGTACTCGCCGGATTTTCCGGTCGTCGCGTATGTGCGACGGTCGATAAGGTTCTGGCTGATGACGCCGAATTCGCTCAGTGCACTTTCGTAGCTTTCATATGTGATTTCGCCGCGGCGCAGATTTCGGGCGATGAGGTCGAGGGTGTTCCCGTCAGCGTGTCGGCTGAGCGCATACACATAGATGCCATGCGCTGCGCGTTCGAGGATGCCGGCCTGCACGAGACGGCTAATGGTGGCATCAAAGGTGTGCTGCGGCTCTTGAATAATCTTCCGCAGGTCGCGTTTGAGATACACGTATCTTCCCGTGCTATCCCATTGGTTGAGCAGCTTGAGTGCCTGCGTTGTCTTCATGATTATAAGTATACATTATCACTATGTTTATATAGTATTTTCGTATACCTAATATGTGATGTTACAAAATATTGAATAATCATCTGACAGTCTGCCTTTGTTGCATGCTGTAATGAATTCCGAGTTAATTTGCCAGTCCATCTTATGTTTTCTGCACGAATTGCTTAACAGATGACTACGCAATCCGCATATGCGTGACCTACGTCTGGACGAATCGCTTGACGGGAACACGCCCGAAGACTGACCGGGAGGCAGACTAGGGTGTTAGTAGAGATCGGGGCGGAGAGCGGAGTAGTGCCGTCAAGTCCCTGAGGCGTTCTGAGGTATTGGAGATGCGTATGGCGGATGCGGCGGACGTGGCGGCGACGCGCAGGCGGGCAGCGAAACCGCTGCGAGTCGGCTTGGATATCGGGTCGACAACCGTCAAGGCCGTCGTGCTCGATGACAGCGACAGCTTGAGCGATGTGCTGTTCTCCGATTACCGCCGTCATCACGCCAATGTTCGCGCCACCGTCGCCGGTCTGCTGCAGGATATCCACGCCGAGCTCGAAAGCCGAGGCCGCGGCGACGACCTGATTCGCCTAGCGATTACCGGTTCGGGCGGACTGGGGCTTGCCGACCATATGCATGTGGCCTTCGTGCAGGAGGTCATCGCCGAAACGCGGGCCATCGATCAGGAGTATCCGCAGGCCGACGTCATCATCGAGTTGGGCGGCGAGGACGCGAAAATCACGTACCTGAAGCCTACGCCAGAGCAACGCATGAACGGCTCGTGCGCAGGCGGCACGGGTGCGTTCATCGATCAGATGTCGACCTTGCTCGACACTGATGCAGCCGGCCTGAACGAGCTGGCCAAGCAGTACCAGACCTTGTATCCCATTGCCTCGCGCTGCGGTGTTTTCGCCAAATCCGATCTGCAACCGCTTATCAACGACGGCGCGGCGAAGCCCGATCTGGCGGCGTCCATTTTCACCGCCGTAGCCACGCAGACCATCGCCGGATTGGCCGCAGGACGCCCGATTCACGGCACTGTAGTGTTTCTGGGCGGCCCGCTGTTCTTCATGTCCGAGCTGCGCGAAGCCTTCGGCCGCGCGCTTGAGGGCAAGGTCAGCGAATTCGTCACACCGACCGACGCGCACCTGTATGTCGCTTTCGGCGCGGCGTTGCTCGCCGGAGAAGACGACCAGCTCGACCCGAGCCAGCATTTCGAACCGCGCGGCTGCGCGGAAATACTCGACCAATTGGCCGCTTTGGACAACCTGCCGAGCGATACGCCCACGATGCCGCCGCTGTTCGACACCGAAGCGGATCGCGAGGATTTCAACGCCCGCCATCACCGCGAGCATGTGCATATCGGCACGCTCGCAGGTGCGCACGGCCCGCATTTCCTCGGCATCGACGCCGGATCGACCACCATCAAAGCCACGCTGGTCAACGACGACCGCGAAATCGTCTGGTCATCGTATGCGACGAATGACGGCAGCCCGCTGACCGCCGCCGTCGAGATCGTCAAAAAGATTCAGGCCGAGCTGCCCGATAGCGCGTATATCGCCCGCAGCTGCGCCACCGGCTACGGCGAAGGGCTCATCACCACCGGATTGCACTTGGACGAGGGCGTGGTCGAAACGATGGCGCATTATCGCGGCGCGGAAATGGTGAGTCCGGGCGTCACTGCCGTCATCGACATCGGCGGGCAGGACATGAAATACCTGGCCATCACCGACGGCGTGGTGGATTCGATCGCTGTCAACGAGGCATGCTCCTCCGGCTGCGGCTCATTCCTGCAGACCTTCGCGCAATCGATGGGGTTGAGCATTGAAGATTTCACGCAGGCCGCGCTGCGCTCCGACCGTCCGGTCGACCTGGGCTCGCGCTGCACGGTGTTCATGAATTCCTCCGTCAAGCAGGCGCAGAAGGAAGGCGCTTCGATGGAGAACATCGCCGCCGGGCTGTGCTACTCCGTCGTGCGCAACGCGCTGTACAAGGTCATCAAGCTGCGCGACTCCGGCGAGCTGGGGGACACCATCGTGGTGCAGGGCGGCACGTTCCTCAACGACGCGGTGCTGCGCGCCTTCGAGTTGCTCACCGAACGCGAGGTGACCCGGCCGAATATCGCAGGGCTAATGGGCGCGTACGGCGCCGCGCTGACCGCGCGCATGCACTATATTGATGCGGCTGATGATGATGTCACCGTTGACGTAGCTGATGATGTCATTACGCAGGCAGCTCACCCCGAGCACACGCTCTCGTCCATTCTCTCCGGCGAGGCGCTCGACAAGCTGTCGATGACTTCCGAACGCGACGTGTGCAAGCTGTGCCAGAACCGCTGCAAACTCACGATCACGACTTTCCAGGACGGTTCGCGTTACGTGACCGGCAACCGCTGCGAGCGCGGCGGCGACGCCACGAAGCAGCGCTCCGACCGGCCGAATCTCTACGACTACAAATACAAGCGCTGCTTCGCCTACCGCCGACTCACCGACAAGAAGGCCTACCGCGGCTCCATCGGCATCCCGCGCGTGCTGAACATGTATGAGAACTATCCCTTCTGGTTCACGCTGCTCACCTCGCTCGGCTTCAAAGTCATGATTTCGGGCCGTTCGACCCATGAGCTGTTTGAAAGCGGCATCGAATCGATCGCCTCCGAGAACATCTGCTATCCGGCCAAGCTGGTGCACGGGCACATCAAGTGGCTGCTGGGCAAGCACGTCGACACGATCTTCTACCCCTGCGTCTCCTACGAGGAAGAGCTGGTCGAAAACGCCGACAACCATTACAACTGCCCGATCGTGGCCAACTATCCGGTCGTGATCGAGGCGAATATGCCCGAATTGCGCGACTCCGGCGTGCGCTACATGCGGCCCTACTTCAACCTCGCGAACCACGAGCTCATGGTCGATCGCATCCTTGAGGAGTTCGCCTGGGCCGATGTCAGCCGCGAGGAGGTCGAACAGGCCGTTACTGCCGCCTACGCGGAAGACAAGATCTTCAAGAACGATGTGCAGACCGAGGGCCTGCGCGCGCTGGCGTATATGAAAGAGCACGACTGCCGGGGCATCGTGCTCGCCGGCCGGCCGTACCACATCGATCCGGAAATCAACCACGGCATCCCCGAAACCATCTGCGCGCTGGGCATGGTGGTGCTCTCCGAAGATTCCGTCTGCGAGCTGCGCCCCGGCGACGACTTGCGATTGAGCGAGTATTTGAGCGAAGGCGAGGACGACCCGCGCAAGAAGGACGCCGCCGGCTTCATCCATTCCGGCGACCGCAAGGTCACCACGATGCCGTTGCGCGTCACCAACCAGTGGGCCTATCACGCGCGACTCTACTCGGCAGCCAATTTCGTGGCCTCCTACCCTGGGCTCGAACTGGTGCAGCTCAACTCCTTCGGCTGCGGCATCGACGCCATCACCACCGATCAGGTCAGCGAAATACTCGCCGACAAATCCGACGTGTACACGCAGCTCAAAATCGACGAGGTCAGCAATCTGGGCGCGGCGAAGATCCGCCTGCGCTCGCTCAAAGCGGCCGTCGAAGAGCGCGAGTCGAACAAGACGCGGCTGGCGGTCGTGGCGCGCAACGGGTCGAATGACGATGAAGCCTTGGCAAATGGGCTGGATGCCGATAGGCTGACGAAGACGGCGGACGGATTTGGCGGTTCTGCTGCGTCTGTTGTTGCTCCAGGTTCTCCGGCATCACATCACAACACGCAATCCGCGTTGCCCGGCAAGCGTGACGAGGCGGCGCTGACTGCCTTGAACGACGATATCGCCCAGGCGCAAGCCAAGGTCGCACAGGCGCAGCAGCAGTTGGAAGCCGCGAAGGCCGCGCTGCTCGCCGCGCAGAACCAGTACGGTCAGGCCTGCGATGTGGCGCAGACTGCCACAGCATCGGCGTCGACGTTCGCACCAGAGTCGAACGAGACGGCGGAATTCCGCAAGACCGGTTCGCAGGCGCCTACGCCGGGCCGTCAGGTCATGCTTGACGCGGTGATGGCCGCGAACCCCAAACTCACCGAAGCCATGCGAGCCGCCGCACGCCGGGCGAATGAGACGGCCGCACAGACCAACGATTCCGCTGCTGACCGTTCCGCAACCACATCCTCATCCTCATCCGCAGCCGCAACCAAATCATCCAAGCACAAGAGCGTTTCAGGCCACAACAACGCCACGATGTCGCGCTATGCGAACAAGATCCCCTTCGGCAAGTCGATGAAGAAGGACTACACCATCGTAGGCCCGCAGATGAGCCCGGTGCATATGTCGCTGGTGGAGGCCGTGATCCGTTCTGGCGGCTACCATTTCGACGTGCTCAAGACTGCGAGCCATGAGGATGTCGAGCTCGGCCTCAAATACGTCAACAACGACGCCTGCTACCCGGCCATCATGGTGGTCGGCCAGCTCGTCGACGCCATCGTGCAGGGCAAATACGATCCGGACAAAGTCGCGCTGGCCATCACGCAGACCGGTGGCATGTGTCGCGCGACGAACTACTTCGGCCTGATTCGCAAGGCGCTGATCGATTCGGGCTATCCGCAGATTCCGGTCATCGCCCTGAGCACGCAAGGCATCGAAGACAATCCCGGCTTCAAAGCGACTCCCTCGCTGCTACACCGCGCCATCAAGGCGCTCATCATCGGCGATCTGCTGATGAAATGCCTCTACCGCGTGCGGCCCTACGAGGTCGAGCCGGGCAGCGCGAACAAGCTCTATGAACTCTGGGACACCATCGTGCGCGAGACCATCGAGCATCATGGGTTTTCGGATACTGCGGCACGGGAGATCGGCAGGCGCTATCTGCCCTATCAGACCCTGCTGAAACAGATTGTGACGAGCTTCGACGCGCTGCCATTGAATCGCAAGCCGCGCAAGCCCCGCGTCGGAGTCGTCGGCGAGATTCTGGTCAAATACCATCCCGATGCCAACAACCACTTGGTCGACGTGATCGAATCGCAGGACTGCGAGGCGGTCGTGCCGGGCATGGTGGAGTTCATGACCACCAATCCGTATATCACCGATTGGAAGGAGCATCATCTCGGCATGGGCGGAAACCCAGCGGTCTATGCGGTGATGCGTTGGGGACTGGATCGGTACTTGAATCCCGTGCGCCGGGCTATTGACTTGGCCCACGGCAAGTTCAGCCAGGACACGCCGATGCCCGAGCTGGTCAAGATGGCCGGCGAGGTGACCTCGATCGGCGTGCAGGCGGGGGAGGGCTGGCTGCTGACCGCCGAAATCCTCGAACTCATCCAATCCGGCTGCCCCAACGTCGTCTGCGCGCAGCCCTTCGCCTGCCTGCCCAACCACGTGACCGG
Organism: Bifidobacterium subtile; assembly: GCF_000741775.1. Taxonomy (GTDB): domain Bacteria; phylum Actinomycetota; class Actinomycetes; order Actinomycetales; family Bifidobacteriaceae; genus Bifidobacterium; species Bifidobacterium subtile. The sequence continues at coordinate 289,840 of NZ_JGZR01000016.1, read as the reverse complement.
ACGCGGCATGTTCGGCAAGATTCGCCGCCTGCACCCCGAGGCCAACATCGTCTCCATCGACTACGACCCGGGCGCGTCGGAAGCCAACCAGCTCAACCGCATCAAGCTCATGATCGCCGCGGCGAAGAAGAACCATCAGAAGCTGACCTCAGCCGACTGACGCGTAGATGCAACCGTTCGGTCTAGTTTGATTGTTCGCCGGAAAGACGCTTCGAGCATTCGCATAGGCCTTCGACAGCTGCTATTGATTTTTCGTATAGCGTGACGCCCATGTCTCGCAGGCTGGGCGGATACGATGGCGCACATGAATACACCACGCATCAGCTACGCGCATCTTGTCACCACGGTCAACCCCAGGCATGTCGCGAGCCTGCTGCAATTCTTCGAGCACGGAGCCAAGCCGGAGCGCGAGGACGGCTACGGCGTCGAGATCGAGCATCTTCCTGTGCGCAACGGCACCGACGCCGCCGTGAACTATTACGAGCCTAACGGCATCGAGACGCTGCTGAACCGTCTGCGGCCTTACTACGACGCCGAAGAGGAGTACTGGGAGAACGGCCGATTGGTGGGGCTGGGGCGCGCGGGCATCAGCATTTCGCTGGAACCGGGCGGGCAGGTCGAATGCTCGATCGGCGTGCTGCGCCGACCCGAGGAGCTGCTCACCACGTATGGGCTGTTCCGCAGGCAGATCGACCCTATTCTCGACGAGCTGGGCTTCCGGCTGGTCAATTACGGCTATCAGCCCACAACCGGCTACGCTGACGTGCCGGTGAACCCCAAAAGCCGCTACGATGCGATGACCGAGTACTTGGGCCGCGTCGGCAAGTTCGGTCCGTGCATGATGCGCTGCTCGGCTTCCACCCAGGTCAGCATTGACTTTCAGAATGAACGCGACGCCATCGAAAAGTTGCGCATCGGCACCGCCGTCGGTCCAATTCTGGCATGGTTCTTCCGCAACACGCCGTATTTTGAAGGGCAGACGAATCCCTACCCACTGCTGCGTCAGCTGATGTGGGACGCGCTGGATCCGCAGCGCACCGGTCTCATCCCCGGGCTGTACGACCCGCGTTTCAGCTGGGAGGACTACGCGGTGGATGTGCTTTCCACGCCGTTGATGTTCGCCGATCTGACCCATACGCCGGAGGCTCAGGGATTGCCCGATGCGCAGAAGCATCGCGTCGCGTTCCGCGACAACGCCGGCGAGATATACCCTGACCGCGAACTCAATCCGTACGAAATCAATCACGTGCTCTCCACCCATTTCAACGATGTGCGACTCAAGAACTTCATCGAGCTACGGCACTGGGATTCGTTGCCCATCGATCGGGCCGAGCGGCTCACGGAGATCGTCGGCTCGCTGTTCTACGACGATGCGAACCGCCAGCGGCTCGAATCGTACTTCGACGGCATCAATGAATTCGATGTCATCGCCGCCAAAACCGGTCTACAGGCCCACGGCGCACAGAGCACGCCGTACGGCCAACCTTTGGAATTCTGGCAGGAATTCCTCGGTCTTGAAGGTCTGCTTGCCGACGATCCCGGCGATCCGAAGCACCCCGACGTGTTCCAGGCGTAAGACGGCGCGTCGGTGCCGGCGCAAACACAGTCGCAATCAGTCGCAATTAGTCATGATCACCGTCATCGAATACGGGATATCGAATACCGCTGAGCATGGTCGGCGCACTATCTTCCGATACCAGTAGCATGCCCGACCGACGGCCGTCGACGCTCAAGCCCGAGGAATAACTGAAGGGAAATATCCATCCGTCAGAGGAAGATGTTCACAGTTGAATATCGCTCTGGCTGCGGCCCAATTCTCGCCGTGATCCCGGCTGAGCCGGATTGCTCACAGGCAGGTCATCCCAGCTCCAGACGCGTGTGACGGTCGATGCGCAGCGTCATCGATCTAGAGAGGCAAGGAGACGACTAGGTGGCACAGACGGTGACGGCGGGGCAAACGCAGCAAGTTCAGGAGTTGGAACGAGTCCAGCAGCGGTCGCAGCGTCCGCGACATCTGATTCGCACTTTGCTCGGCAGCTTGCGCGAATATCGCAAAGCCAGCCTGCTCGGGCCGATGTTCGTAGTCGTCGAAGGCGCGTTGGAGATTCTCATCCCTTCCTTGATGGCGCTGCTCATTGACGAAGGCATCACCGCCGGCTCCATGCCTACCATCTGGCGTTTCGGCCTGATCCTCCTGGCATGTTCCGCGGTGTCGCTGATCTCAGGGTATATGTCCGGCAGATACGCGGCGATCGCCTCGGCAGGGTTCGCGAAGAACATCCGGGCGGATCTGTTCGAAAAAGTGCAGTCCTTCAGCTTCAGCAACATCGACCGCTTCTCGACCGGCTCGATCATCACCCGGCTCACCACTGACGTGACGAATCTGCAGAACGCCTATCAGATGGTGGTCCGGCTGGGCGTACGCGCACCGGTGATGATCGTCGTCTCTTGGATTTTCACTTTTCGCATCAGCACCGAAGTCTCGCTGGTGTTCCTCGCCACCATACCGATTCTCGCAGTGGTGGCCATCGGTCTGGTATTCGTGGTCCATCCGATCTTCGAGCGGGTGTTTCACACTTACGACCGGCTGAACAATGTGGTCGACGAGAACATCCAAGGCATCCGCGTGGTCAAGTCGTACAACCGCGAAAGCCACGAAATGGGCAAGTTCGGCAGGATCTCGCAGCTGATCTTCAAGGACTTCAACTTGGCGGAGAAGATCCTGAGCTTCAGCATGCCCGCCATGCAGCTGTGCATGTATGTGCTCATGATTCTCATCTCATGGATCGGCGCGCAGCAGATCGTGGCCTCGGGAAACAACGCCGCGCTCGGCCTGACCACGGGCGATCTCACCGCGCTGGTGACCTACGCGATGCAGATTCTCATGTCGATCATGATGCTCACGATGGTGTTCGTCATGGTCATCATCTCCCAGGCCTCCGCAGAGCGCATCAGCGAGGTCATCAACGAGGAGAGCACGGTGCGCGACCCTGGGCAGCCAGTGGGCGCCGTCGCCGACGGTTCGATCGACTTCGACCACGTGATGTTCCGGTATTCCAGCGTTTCCGAGAAGCCGGTGCTCAATGACATCAGCCTCACGATCGCCTCCGGGCAAACAGTCGGCATCGTCGGCGGCACGGGGTCATCGAAGTCGAGCCTCGTACAGCTGATTCCACGGCTGTACGACGTGACCGGCGGCTCGCTGAAGGTCGGCGGGCGCGATGTGCGCGAATACTCGCTGGAGGCGCTGCGCGACCAGGTGGCCATGGTGTTGCAGAAGAACGTGTTGTTCAGCGGGACCATCGCCCAGAACCTGCGCTGGGGCAATCCCAACGCCACTGACGAGGAGCTGATTCACGCCTGCCAGCTCGCGCAGGCCGATGGGTTCATCAACGAATTCCCGGACAAGTACGACACGTACATCGAGCAGGGCGGTTCGAATGTCTCCGGCGGTCAGCGGCAGCGGCTGTGCATCGCCAGGGCGCTGCTCAAGCGTCCGAAGATTCTGATTCTCGACGATTCCACCAGTGCGGTGGACACCAAGACGGACCAGCTGATTCGCAAGGCCATGCACAGCGAAATCCCCGACACCACGAAGATCATCATTGCCCAGCGCGTGGCTTCCGTGCAGGAGTCCGATCTGATCGTAGTGCTCGAAGACGGCGAGATTCTCGCCACGGGCACGCATGACGAGCTGCTCGAAAGCTGCGAGGAATACCGCTCCATCTACGAATCGCAGACCAGGAACCGCGCTGCCGAATCCGATGATCCTGCCGAAGAGGCGGACCAGGAATCGGCTATCGCGCAGCCGGGCATTCAGGTGCCGACTCTCCAAGTGCCGACCATTAATCAATTCGCCACCGTAGAATCAACCACCGGGCAACCCGCCGCCAAGGAAGGAGGTGCACGATGAGCGAATCAGCCGCATCCAAGAGCCGGAACCGCAAGCCGGCCTTGCGCCGTGCAGATATGAAGACCATCAAGCGTATCTTCGGCTACATTTTCCATTACCGTTGGCGTGTAATCGCCATCGTGGCGTGCATCCTCATCGGCTCCGCGGCCCAGGCAGGATCCGCCCTGTTCCTGCAGTCGCTGATCGACTTGTACATCCTTCCTTTGGTCGGCGAAGTCAACCCGGATTGGGGGCCGCTGATTCGTGCGCTGACATTGATGGCGATACTCTATGCCATCGGCACATTCAGCACTTGGCTGTGGAGCTGGCTGATCGTCAAGGTCGAGCAGGGCACGCTCAAAACCATCCGCGACCAGATGTTCGCGCACCAGCAGCAGCTGCCGATCCGCTACTTCGATACGCATGAGCACGGCGACACCATGAGCCGCTACACCAACGACACCGACACCCTGCGCCAGGCGATCTCGCAATCCTTCCCGCAGATGTTCGCTTCCTCGGTCTCCGCGTTGGCTGCGCTGATCGCCATGCTGTGGCTGTCAGTGCCCTTCACCGTGTTCACCATCGCGTTCACTGCGGTGCTGATCGTAGTGGTTCGCGTGCTGGTCGGCCGAAGCGGGCTGTATTTCGTGCGCCAGCAGCGTTCGCTGGGCGCGGTCAACGGCTTCGTCGAGGAGTCCGTGAACGGGCTTAAGGTCATCAAGGTGTTCAACCATGAGCGTTCCACCGCCGAGACGTTCAACGAAAAGAACAAAGAGCTGTTCGATGCATCCGCCGCGGCCAATACCTACGGCAACATCCTCATGCCGATCATCGGCAACATGGGTTATCTGCTTTACGTATTGCTGGCGATCGTCGGCGGCATCACGGCTATCGCAGGCTGGCCGAACCTGGGACTCACCGGCTTCAGCGAGTTCACGCTAGGTACCATCATTTCAGTGCTCACGCTGTCGAGGGCCTTCATCAACCCGATCGGCCAAGTCTCCATGCAGTTCAATATGGTGATGATGGCGCTCGCAGGCGCTTCGCGCATCTTTACGCTGATGGACGAGCCGATCGAAAGCGACGACGGCTCCGTGCAACTGGTCAACGTCGAAATCGGCGAGGATGGCCGCTCCTTCACCGAAGTCGACCACGAGACCGGCAGCTGGGCGTGGAAGCGCGAAGCCGGCGACGATGGGACGCGCTCGCTGGCGGCAGCGGAGAAACTGCAAGGCTCGGCTCGCGAGGTGGCGCTGAAAGCCAAGGAAAGCGCCATCACTTCGCCGGACGGCCGGTATACGCTGCTGCGCGGCGACGTGCGCTTCACCGATGTGACTTTCGGCTATGACCCAGACAAGCCGGTGCTCCACGACATCACATGGTTCGCCGAGCCCGGTCAGAAGATCGCGCTGGTCGGCGCGACCGGCGCGGGAAAAACGACCGTCACGAATCTGATCAACAGGTTCTATGACATCCAGCAAGGTCAGATCCTGTATGACGGCATCGATGTGAGGAACATTCAGAAGCCCGATCTGCGACGCTCGCTCGGCATCGTGCTGCAGGACGTGAACCTGTTCACCGGCACGGTGATGGACAACATCCGCTACGGACGCCTCGACGCGAGCGACGAGGAATGCATCGAGGCCGCGAAACTCACCAATGCGGACGGCTTCATCCGCATGCTGCCCAACGGCTATCAGACCGTGCTCGAAGGCGATGGCAGCGGGTTGTCCCAAGGCCAGCGCCAGCTGATCTCCATCGCCCGTGCGGCCGCCGCCGATCCGCCGGCCATGATCCTGGACGAGGCCACGTCCTCCATCGACACCCGCACCGAGGAAGTGGTGCAGGCCGGCATGGATGCGCTTATGAAAGGCCGTACGGTGTTCGTCATCGCGCACCGGCTCTCCACTGTGCGCAACTCCGACGTGATCATGGTGCTCGACCACGGCCGCATCATCGAGCGCGGCTCGCACGAGGAGCTGATTGCGAAGAAGGGAGAATATTATCAGCTTTATACGGGCGCGGTGGAGTTGGAGTAGGGGGATAAGGACTTGCCGTTGGCAAGCGTTTTCCTTTTCCTCGGACCCTTAGTGGGTCCTCGGCGTTGCCTACGGACCGACGGTGCCGTTGGCACCGTCCTTCGCGACCTTAGCGGTCGCTCACCTCGCCTACGGACAATCCACCGGATTGTCCGCTTAACGGCTCAGCACTGCGTTGTCCGCTTTACGGCTCCGCGTGCTTATTGTTCATCTTGGGTTCGGGTGTGTTTTATCTTTGAGAGCGCAAGTTAGACTAGAATTTCTGGTGAGCACCAATGGCGGGGCGTCAATGTGGTGGGTAACAGGCGCTCGTGACACAGAGGGAGACCAGGCAACATGAAGAAACTTATCCTCGATCTTGATACCGGAGTGGATGATGCGCTTGCGATATCCTACGCATTAGGTAGCCCGGAAGTTGAATTGATCGGCATCACCGGCACCTACGGCAACGTCCAGGTGGAGCAGGGCGTGCGCAATTCGCTCGCCATCACCGACCTGCTGGGCCACCCGGAAGTCAAGGTCTACCAGGGTCTGCCGCACGCCAGCACCAAGGATTCCTTTGCAGTGGGCGAGGTCTCCGCCTTCATCCATGGTCAGAACGGCATCGGCGAAGTGACGATTCCGGATTCCAAGCGTGAACCGGAAACGGAGCCGGCTGTCGATTTCATTATCGACGCAGCCAAAACCTATGGCAAGGACCTCATCTACGTGCCGACCGGCCCGATGACCAATATCGCGGCGGCGCTGCGCAAGGCGCCGGAAATCAAAGACCAGCTCGGCGGCATCGTGCTCATGGGCGGTGCGCTGACCATATGCGGCAATGTGAATGCGTGGACCGAAGCCAACATCTCCCAAGATCCAGAGGCCGCAGACTACCTGTTCCGCTCCGGTGCACAGACGACCATGATCGGCCTTGATGTGACGCTGCAGACGCTGCTGGCGTACAAGGATACTCAGCGCTGGCGTGACTTGGGCACCAAGGCCGGCGCGTTCCTCGCCGATATGACCGACTACTATATCAAGGCGTATGAAACCACTGATCCTCTTCGGGGCGGCTGCGGTCTGCACGACCCGCTGGCGGTTGGCGTGGCTGTCGACCCGACATTGGTGACCACGCTGCCGATCAACATGAAGGTAGATGTGGAAGGCCCTACGCGCGGGCGCACCATCGGTGACAATGATCGGCTGAGCGATTCCGTCAAGACCGCGAACGTGGCGGTTGGCGTCGATGTCGAGCGCTTCCTCAACGAGCTCATGACGCGGATCACCGCGCTTGCTCAGCAGGCTGACTAGTAGCACGCAGGCACTGCACAGCTGCATGGGCGGCAACGCAGCCTATGGGATAGCAAAGAGCGCATGCGTTGTAAGGCAACAGGCATTGAAATTATGAATCGGCATGACACCAAAGGAATATCATCATGACAGATACCGCGACAACGGTCGGCACGCCGGCTGCGGACGATGTGGATGAGGCGACCAACAAGATGGCTGTCGGTGCGCTCATTCCGCTATTGATCATCTTCATCTTGGGCACTTTGTGCTTGCAGGGCTTCAACTTGGTGTTTCAGCAGGTCGGCGCTGACGTGGGCGCGCCTGGTCAGGCTTCCCTGATCACCGCCCTGCCCAGCATCGTGCTGGGCATCGTATGCTTCATCTACGGTTCTTTGGGCGATTTCGTGTCGCTGCGCAAACTGGTGACGGTCGGACTGGTGACGTTGCTGATCGGCTCGTTGTTCGGGTTCATCGCCAACTACTTCTTCCAGCCGCATCTGTGGACCGTGATCACCGCACGCGTGCTGCAGACCGCTGGTGAGCAGGTGGCTGGCTCGGCCTATCTGGTCGTGGCCACTAAATACCTCAGAAACTCACTCAAGGTGATCTTCTTCGGTCTGTTCACTGCAGGGTACCAGCTGTCCGCAGCCATCGGCGTGTTTGCTGCGGGCCTGCTCAGTTCGCTCAGCTGGCAGTTCCTGTTCCTCATTCCTTCGGTAACGATTTTCTTCCTGCCGCTGTTGCTGAAGAACCTGCCGGCGAAGAACGGCAACGGCAAAAAAAGTCGATGTTCTTGGCTTCACGGTCTTCGGTCTGGCGACAGCTTCCTGACCCTGTTCTTCTCCTACATGAACTGGTGGCTGCTGCTGATCTCCATCGTGCTGTTCGTCGGCTTCGCCGTATACATCAGCAAGGCAAAGGCGCCTTTCGTCACTCCGGCGTTCTTCCGCAACGTGCGGTGGATCATGGCTATCTCCCTGATCGCGCTGTTCTATTTCGTAAACTACTGCATTTCGCCGTTCTTCAACGCCATCGGCCATGACGTATACGGCATGAGCACCGGGCAGGTGTCCGCGTACATCGTATGGTCCTTCGTCGTGGCGACGGTCGTGGGCACTTCGTCCGGGGCGATTGTCGGCAGGATCGGTCGTCAGACCGCCATCATCACGGCTGGCTGTCTCATGATCATTGGCTTCGTCGGCTCTGCGCTGCTCATTTACTCCGGATTCCTGGTGCTGACCCTGATGGCGTGCGTGTTCTACGCCGGGGCCGGTCTCATGTACTCGCCGCTGATCGCCTCGGTGCTTGGCACGCTGTCGAAATCCGAATCCGGCCGAGGTGTGGGCATCAACGATCTGGTCATGAACGTCACCGGCTCCATCGGCATCGCGATCTTCGGCGGCCTGATGGGAGCCAAGGCGTTATCGGGCGGCAGCCTCGTCGGCGCAACCGGCGCGGCGGCCAGCTATTCGAACCTGCTGCTTATGGGCGGCGGCGTGCTCGCGCTTGGCGTCGTGGTCTATCTGATTTTCCGCAAGAAGATATACAGCGTCGTGGAATAATGCCGCATCGACATGAGCGTTGCACTGCACGCTGTGCATGAACACCGTACATGCGCGTATACGAAAGGACATTCACCATGGCCGATTCCACCCTTACTGCGTTGAGCCGCATCCACGGCATCGTATCCGTCGTCGGTTCGATGAACGCCGACTATACGGTCACCACCGAACGGCTGCCGAAGCCAGGGGAAACCATCAACGGCGGCCCATTGCAGATCCTGCCCGGCGGCAAGTCGGGCAATCAGGCGGCTGCGGCGGCGCGCATCGGCTCCATGGTGCAGTTATTTGGTGCGGTCGGCGACGACGCCAACGCTGATTTTCTGCTTGGCAAGCTTGGCGAGGCCGGCGTTGACACGGCGAATGTGCTGCGCGTTTCCGGTCCCAGCGGCACCACGGTGATCACAGTGGACGCCCGCGGCGAGAACACCATCGTGTACTCGCCCGGATCGAATGCGCAGGTCAGCGTGGAATACATTGAGTCGATGCGCGGGCGGCTTGTTGCGTCGAATGTGCTGGGCCTGTGTTTGGAAAGCCCTATTGAAACGGTGGCCGCTGCCGCCAGGATCTGCCACGAGGCCGGCGTGAAGGTGCTGATCAACAACTCGCCGTTCATTCCCGCTCTGCCGCAGGAGCTGATTGAAGTCTGCGACATCCTGCTGGTCAATGAGCATGAGCTGGCGCAGACGCTGGGCGTCGCCGAGCCGGAGCATGACGATTGGAGCACCTTCGACTGGCGCTCTGCGTTGAGGCGGCTGCGCGAGCTTGGCTTCGAGCAGACGATTGTGACGCTTGGCGGCGATGGCTCGGTGGTCTTGGATGCGCCGGCTGGCGTGACTCCCATCGCGCCAGTCGCCGTCACTCCCGTGGATACCACCGGCTGCGGCGACGCCTTCATGGGCACGGTTCTAGCGGGCCTCGCCTCCGGTTTCGAGCTGCACGAAGCCGCCCAACTCGCCTCGTACGTCTCCGCCTATGCCGCGACCGGCCTTGGCGCACAGGCCTCGTACGGCACTGCCGCTCAGATCGAAGAGCGTTTCGCCGAGAGGTAAAACGGCCGTCTCGGTCTCCTGAAGCCGCCGGAATCTCATGGCTATTCCCGATAATAGGGTGTATCTGCGTTGTGTGAGGCGCTATCGGGATGCTGCCCAGGTCTATCTGCGTTGTGTGAGGCGCTATCGGGATGCTGCCCAGGTCTATCTGCGTTGTGTGAGGCGCTATCGGGATGCTGCCCAGGTCTATCTGCGTTGTGTGAGGCGCTATCTCGAGGAGACCCGAGTATCAGATGGCCCAGAACCGCCATTTTCGGCCGGCGCTACTCGTGGTGCCAAGGAATTAACGCCTCACATGATGCAGATAGACCTCCGCGAGACCGAATTAGCGCTACAGATAACGCAAATACATGTGTGAATCGGAAAATCACGCACCAGGTTATGCGAACATTTACATCAACATCCTTTGGGAAGGAAATCACCATGGACGATGCGAGCAAGCTCCAAGTCGAATTGCCGGACGGCGGTGTGATGCCGCGGCTCGGCATGGGAACCTGGTATCTGGGGGAGGGGCGACGGCCGCGGGACGTGGAGATTCAGGCGCTTCGCTCCGGTTTAGCTGCGGGCATGCGGCTCATCGACACTGCGGAAATGTACGGCGAGGGCGAGGCTGAGCGACTGGTCGGCAAGGCCATAGCAGGATATCGGCGCGAAGATCTTTACTTGGTTTCCAAAGTGTATCCGCACAACGCGGGGCGCGGCCATCTGCGTGAGAGTCTGGAAGCGAGTCTGAACAGGCTCGGCACGGATTATCTTGATATGTATCTGCTGCACTGGCGCGGTTCTGTGCCTCTGGCCGAAACGGTGGCATGCATGCAGGAGGCTGCAAGCGAGGGACTGATTCGCCGTTGGGGTGTTTCGAACTTCAATGTGGCTGATATGCGCGAGCTGCTGACGCTCGACGGCGGCGCGGATTGCTGCGCGGATCAGGTGCTCTATCACCTGGGTTCGCGCGGCATAGAAGTGGACCTGATGCCATGGCTCGCCAAACGGCATATCCCGGTAATGGCATACTGCCCGCTCGCTCAGGCAGGGGGTCTGCGACGCGGTCTGGTCGGCAGCGAGATCGTGCGCGAAGTTGCGCATGCGCATGGATTCACGCCGATGCAGGTGCTGCTGGCCTTCGTGCTGCATCAGCCGAATGTCATCGCGATTCCGCGCAGCGGCAGTCGAGAGCATACATTGGACAATGCGGCCGTGCCGGAGAACCCGCTTACGACCGAGGAATTCGCTGAACTCAGCCGCGCATTCCCCGCTCCAAAGCATCCGGTTCCGCTCGACATGGAGTAGTAGCGTCTCGTCGTGCGCGGATTGATGGTGTAGGGTCAGGAGACATGACCATCACCATTGCAACCTCTAATGTCAACGGCTTGCGCGCCGCGAATCGCAAGGGCGTCTCATCCTGGGTGGGCGCCATGGCTCCCGATATCTGGTGCATGCAGGAAGTTCGTGCCCCGCAGGTCGAGATCGAGCCGATTTTCGATGATTTCGCCCAGCGCTATGCCCAGTCAGGCAAAGTCTCCTCCCCGGATGCGCTGGTTCGCATGAATGAAGTGTGCAAGATCAAAGGACGCGCTGGCGTAGGCCTGCTCTCCGATCTGCCGGTGGTCGCGCAACGCTACGGATTGCCGGGGCTGGAAGAAGACGTGGACACCGGTCGGTGGATTGAGGCGGATGTCACGACGCCGCAGGGCTACGAAATCACTGTGGCGAGCGTGTATGTGCATTCGGGCGCTGCGGATGACGCGCTGAAAATGGCGCAGAAGTTCCGCTTCCTCGACCAGATGCTCGTGCGCATGGGCGAGCTGCGCGACGAGGCGGCACGCGGCGGCAGGCAGGCCGTGTTGTGCGGCGATTTCAACATCGCGCATACGCCGCTCGACATCAAGAACGCCAAGGCCAACCTCAAGCACGCCGGCTTCATGCCTTCCGAACGCGTCTACATCGACAAATGGCTTGACGAGTACGCGTTCGTCGACGTCATGCGCAACTTGGCCGGCGATATCCAGGGGCCGTATACGTGGTGGAGCCAGCGCGGGCGGGCCTTCGACAACAATGTGGGCTGGAGGATCGACTACCAGTTCGCCACGCCGGAACTGGCCGAAACCGCGCGCGGATTCGTCATCGACAAGGCGCCGAGCTACGCGACCCGCTGGTCCGATCACGCGCCGCTGATTGTCACCTACGATGTGTGAGCCTCGGAAAGACCGGTGCCGGGCAGATGAATATTGGGTGCCGGGCGAATAAACGCTGAGTAGATGCTACTCGGTGATGAACGCCGGGTGCTAGGCTTGGGTCGGTTGCAACCATTAGAAACGAGGAATCATGGGATTGTTTGGCTTCGGCAGGAAGAAGCATGACCCGCAGGCCGACGATGACGCGCTGAAGGACGTCGATGCCAAGGTCCGGGATAGCGATGAGGCTCCTGTGGACGAGCCGTCGTTCCCTGAGGCGCCGAGCACCGACTATGAAGATCGAGGCGAGGAATACGGGCCGTGGGACACGGCCGATGAGGATGCGCCCGACTACGACGACTATCTTGATCTGGGAGCGTTCTACCTGCCTTTCCTGCAGGATATCGAGCTGCGCATCAAGGCGAGCCGCAGCAGCCAGCAGGTGCTCGGCTGCACGGTCACCTACGGGTCCTCAAGCGTGGAGATCGAGGCTTTCGCGGCTCCTAAGACGATGGGGCTATGGGACGATGTGCGCGGCGATCTGCTCTCCTCGAACGCCAAGGCGAGCGAACAGCCCGGCGCATTCGGCATGGAGCTCAAGCTGCCTGTTTCAGTCAAGGGCGGCAAAACGGTGATCACGCGCATCGTCGGCGTCGACGGCCCGCGCTGGATGCTGCGTGGCATCTTCTCCGGCAGGGCGGCGATCAGCCCAGATGCCGAGGAGACCAAGAAGCTCAACGAATTCTTCGCCGATATCGTCGTCGAACGCGGCGAGGAGCCACTCGCTCCGCGCGACCTGATTCCGATGCATCCGCCTGTGGCTCCCGCCGAGCGCAAGGCCGCCAAGGAGCAGGAAAACGGTGATGACGAGGCAGGCGACAACGAGATTCCGAAGCGCCCCAAGGGACCGTTCGACTCGGATCAGCAGACCGAGGTGAAGACCACGCTCGCACGCGGCCCGATGTTCTCCGAGGTCCGTTAGTAAGGCGTTCGCAAAAGAACACGGCAAAGAGAAAGCGCGGTGAAAGGCATGGGATTGCATTGAGCGCCGAGGAGCACAGCACCACGCGAACCGGCATGGCGGCGCTGGCGCATGCCGACGCCGGCGATGACTTCTCGGTGATCGCTGCGATTGGCGGGCCGCGAGGCATCGTCGAATCGATGCTGCCCGGCATCGTTTTCGTAGTGTTGTTCGTTATCGCCAAGGATGTGCGGCTGACCGTAATTGTCTCCGCCGTGCTGGCGCTCATCCAGGTCGCCGTTCGCCTGCTGCAGCGACAGTCGGTTATGGGCGCGTTGAGCGGCGTGGCTGCAGTAGGCATCTGCCTCATCTGGGCGTGGAGAAGCAATGAGGCGCGCGACTACTATATCTTCGGATTCCTGACGAACGCCGCGTACATCGCGGCGTTGCTCGTCTCGCTTGCCGTACGCGTGCCGGGGCTGGGGCTGATGGTCGAGTTCATCCGCACGCTTCCCACGGAGCATTTCCGCGCATGGCTCGACGGCTGGCGGTCGGACCGCGGGCTTCGTCGCGCCTACACGATTATCACCGTGCTGTGGATAGGCCTGTTCGCCTTGCGGCTGCTTGTGCAGGTGCCGCTGTATGCCACGAATCATGTGACGCTGCTGGGCACGGCGCGGTTGCTTATGGGCATACCGTTCTGGGCGCTGGCAATCTGGATATCGTATCTTATCGTCGCCACGCCGATGCACCGCCATAAGGCCGCCGAGCGCGAACACGCCGATAACAATCGTGCGCGGGCAGACACGCCGCAGGAAGCGCTTCGCGAAGACTGAGCCGCCAGCGTATGGCCGGCACATGGCCATCGTTTAGTATTTCAACTATCGCATACCACATAATCCATAACGTATATCGTCCGCAAAACAGCGTCCGCAGAACGGCGTCACCAGTGCGCTTACGCATTGATTATTGCGCCTGTCCGCCGAACTTCGCGCGTTGCGCGTCACGCATCAGACGTCGCACAACGCGGATTGCGCACTGCTGACCACCTGATACCAGCCAGCGAGTAGGAACAACAGAACGGGAGCTTCATCCATGCAGATCACGGCACGCATCGAGCGCTACGCCGACCAAGGGCGGTGTGTGGCCCATAGCGAAGGCCGGGTGGTCTTCGTGCGCTTCGCCTTGCCGGGCGAGTTGGTGCGCATTGAACTTGATGAGCCGCACGAGCGCAAAGACCGCTTCTGGACCGGTGAGGTCATTGAGGTGCTTGAGGCGAGTGAGCTGCGTGTGCCTCCTGCATGGCCTTTGGCCGGCCCGCTGTCCGATGGCGGTGGCGTGGGCGGCGCCGATCTCGTCCATGTCTCGCTGCCGGGGCAGCTGGCGTGGAAATCCGCGACGATCACCGAGCAGCTGCGCCGGCTGGGACATGTCGAGATTCCCGATGTTCCTGTGGAGCGCATTTCTGGCGACGAGGAGAATCATGGCTTGCTGTGGCGCACACGCATCGAGCTGATCGCCGACGAGCAGGGCCGGCCATCGATGCGCCGGCGGGGTACGCACCAGCGCGTGCCGATCGACACGATGCCGTTGGCATCGCGTGCGCTGCTTGCCGTGGCGCAGGATCATGGCATATGGAACGGCGGGCTGGAACCTGATGCGCATGTGCGCATCGCGGTTCCCGAGCCGCGTGGCATCGCCGCTGATTCAGATGGCATCGAGGCAGGCGGCATTGACGTTTCCCATGATTCCTCGCTGCGTACGGCGATAGGGGAGAATTACGCCATACTGGTCGACGGCAAGCTTTCCGCGGGCTCCGACCAGCTGCGGGAAACGACAACAGTCGATGGGCGCACGTTCAGCTATCGGGTCGACGGCGCAGGATTCTGGCAGATGCACCGCCGGGCGCCGCTTGTGCTGCTCCAGCACGTGATGGCGTTGGTCGACCGCGTGCTGCAAGGGCGCAGAACACCGGTGATCTGGGACCTGTACTCGGGTTCCGGCCTGTTCACGCTGCCATTGGCCGTTCATGCGCCCAGCACGCGTATGCTCAGCGTCGAGGGTGCGGCGCGGGCAGTGGAAAACGCGCGCAGAAACCTAGGCGATATGGATATTCACGCCGACCAGGTCAAGGCCCTGTCCGGCGATGTGAGCGCCGTGCTGCGCCATGTGCCCACGAGTCTGGCGCATCCCGACGTGGTCGTGCTCGACCCTCCGCGGGCCGGCGCGCGCAAGGCGGTATGCCGTCAGATCGCCGACGCACGCCCTGCGGGCATCATCTACATCGCCTGCGACCCGGCCTCGTTGGCTCGCGACACCGCTGCCTTGGGTGCCCAAGGGTACGGGCTCGCCGACATTCATGCCTTCGACATCTACCCGATGACCCATCATGTGGAGACCGTCGCGCTGTTCACGCGCGGAGGCAATGGGCGATGAGCATCCGCACCGAGGCCGGGCGGCGGGGCGAGGGCCTGCATGGTAGCCAGCGTCGATGTGGCGCTGCGCGAATAACCGCCATGCTGGCATCGCTGTGCTGCGTTGCCATGCTGCTCGGCGCCTGTGCGCCCCGAGGCGCAGCAGTAGGCGACACCGCGGGCGCGGCGTCCGAGCGTAACGGCAACGGGGCTGCCGTCGTCCATGACAGCGTCGACAAAGGGGATGTGACGGTGGGCGTTATCGGTTCGGATGACGCCGCGCTCGACCGCTCGGTGCTCGCTGCGTTGTCGGGTTCGGATCTGGATGTTTCCTACGTATCGACGAATCGGGTTCGCAATCCGCTTGAGGCGGCCCAGCAGGGCGTGGAAGACCTATCCGCGCAAGCGGTCAGCGTGATACTCGTCAGTGCGATCAATGCCGAAGCGGGCGCTCGCGGTTGGGACGAGGCGCTCGGGGACGCTCGCAATGCAGGCATTCCGGTGGCGCTGATCAATCCGCGCACGCCGCCGCGCGACGCCATGCTGTTCGCGGCGCAGCTGAACATCACAGCAAGCGATGCGCAGGCTGTGCCAATTGCGCAGGCCGTGCTGACGCTGGTCAACGATGTGCCGCATGGGCGCGTGATAGCCGTCGATACCGCAGCAAGCACAATGGGACAGTAGGGAAGGGCAGATATGCACGATGCTATGAAATCCACAGGGAGGGGATCCGCGGGCAACGCTGTCGATACGATGCCGCAGGTGGAGGAACGTGGCCTGGGCGCACAGGATGTCCAAGAGCGCGTGGGACGCGATCAGACGAACCTGGTCGACAACCCGACCTCGCACTCGCTTGCGCAGATCATTCGCTCCAACGTCTTCACGCTGTTCAACGGCATCATCTTTGTCGCGATGCTCATGGTAATGATCACCGGATCCTGGCGTGATTCGGTGTTCGGCCTGGTCATCATCGTCAACACCGGCATCGGCATCATCACCGAACTGCGGGCGAAACGCACGCTGGACCGCCTCTCGATTCTGGTCGCCTCTCATCCTCTTGTCCGGCGAGAGGGCCGCAATATTGAAATCGACCATGATGATATCGTGCTCGACGATCTGCTGTGGATCCGCTCCGGCGAGCAGGTGCCCGCCGACGCCGAAATCCTGCGCAGCTGGGGCCTTGAGCTTGACGAGTCGATGCTCACGGGGGAATCGAACACGGTGCGCAAGCAGCCCGGCGACAGCGCCTACTCGGGTTCGAACGCGGTCTCCGGACTGGCGCTGGCCAAAGTCAGCGCCGTGGGGCAGCAGAGCTACGCCGCGAAACTGACCGCTCAGGCGAAGGTCTACACCACGACCGTGTCCGATCTGAATCGCGGCATCAACAAGATCCTTGAGGTGCTCACGTTTCTGGTGGTGCCGCTGTGCGCTTTGCTGATCTGGTCGCAGGTCCGCGCGGTCGGCGGCTGGTCGGCGGCGATCTCCGGCGGCCAATGGCGTCAGGCCGTCGTCTCCGCGGTGGCCGGCGTGGTCGGCATGATCCCCGAGGGGCTGGTGCTGCTCACCTCGCTGAACTTCGCCATCGCCGCGATGCGGCTCGCCCGCAAGAACACCTTGGTGCAGGAGCTTGAAGCCGTGGAAACCCTTGCGCGGGTCGACTGCCTGAATCTTGACAAGACCGGCACCATCACCGACGGCGGCATCGAGTTCAAGGCATTGCTGCCTGTGGATGGGGTTGAAGCGGCAAACGGCGACGAAACTGCCGAAACCGGCAAGGCGGTCAATGCGCTCGGCGTCCACAGCGATGCCGGCAATGTGGGTCTGGCTCCCCGCGAAGTGACGCAAGCTTTATTCGATCTCGCCAATGAGGAGAACCCCAACGCTACGGGCCGGGCCGTGCTTGACGCGCTGTCCGCGCAGGGCTATGAATCGGGACAGGTCGACGTGCGCATGCCGTTCTCCTCGGCGAGAAAATGGAGCGCCATCGCGCGCCAGGGCGATGGCATCTGGTATTTCGGCGCTCCCGAAGTGCTGCTTTCGGCTTTCGCTCAGGCCGGGGAAGGCGCTCGGATATCCGGTTTCGCTGCGCTCTCCGCTAAGATCGCCGAATACGCGAACCACGGCAACCGTGTGCTGCTCATCGCCCATCGAGCGGGCGATATCCCCGCCGACTTCGACGCTGAGCCGCACCTAGATCCCCATGCGCTCCCGGTTGCATTGGCGCTCTGCGCCGAGCGAGTGCGCGACGATGCCGCCGACACCCTGCTGTGGTTCCGCGAGCAGGGGGTGCGCTGCCGCGTGATCTCCGGCGACAATCCTGCCACCGTCGGCGCCATCGCAACCCAAGTGCGCCTGTGCGGCGACAATCCCGTACGCACGATGGATGCGCGCGAGCTGCCAGAAGATACAGCCGAGCTTGCGCAGATACTCGACAAGGTCGATGTGCTCGGCCGCGTCATGCCCGAGCAGAAGAAGGCCATCGTTCAGGCTCTGCATCAGGGCGACCATGTGGTCGCCATGACCGGCGACGGCGTCAACGACACGCTGGCGATCAAGGAAGCCGATCTGGGCATTGCTATGGGCAACGCCGCACCGGCAACCAAGGCCGTGGCGCAGGTCGTGCTGGTCGACTCGAAGTTCTCCCACCTGCCCGATGTCGTGGCGCGCGGCCGGCAGGTCATGGCCAATATGGAGCGCGTCGCCTCGCTGTTCCTCGTCAAGACGGCCTATTCCATCATCATTTCTCTGGGCGTCGTGCTCACGGGGATTCTTTTCCCGTATCTGCCGCGGCATATCACCTATATCGGTGCGCTGACCATCGGCATGCCGGCCTTCGTGCTCGCGCTGGCGCCGAATACGCGCCGGTATATTCCGGGCTTCCTGCGGCGCGTCATCACCTTCTCGCTGCCCAGCGGCATCGCCATCGGGGTCAGCGTGCTGCTGAGCTCGTGGTTCCTGCCCGGGATCATGCAGTGGGACATGCATGTGAAGTTCAATCAGCGCTCGCTGTTCACCATCAATGCCATCATCGTGTTCGCTCTGGGCATCGTGGTGCTGGCGCAGGTCGCACGCCCCTTGCTTTCTTGGCGTGGAGCCCTTGTCGCATTGTTTGCGGCGGCTGGCATCATAGGCGCCTTCATTCCCTTTGTCGCAGGCTTTTTCGCGCTGCAGCTGCCTTCCGGCGGCTCGCTTGTAGCCACGCTGGCGGCGCTCGCCATAGCGCTGCTGATTCTGGCGACATGCCAGCTCATAGCCAATCTCGTGCGGCGAAATATGCTCGGAGTACGATTGCCGCGTGACAGGCGGATGAGCCGGAGCTGAATTCTCTCTTATACTTTATGAGGCGGGGATTCAAGTCCCTAAGCCTTCGCCGACCGGCATGCGCCCGTATGCTTGCTGCGCTGTGTTGCCGTGCTGTTTGACGGAATGCAGCCGCAGAAGTCAGGTCGCGCGTGCCCGGGAACGAGACGATTCGAGCCCCAACGTTCGGAGGAACCATGTCTGTACGAGACAAGCAGCTGTCCACGCTCAGCGTGAACGGCAAGGAATTCGACTACTATCGCATTGATGATCTGCCAGGCGTGGATCACTTGCCGTATTCCCTGAAAGTGCTGGTCGAGAACCTTGTACGCAATATCGACGGCGCCAATATCACCGACGAGCATGTGAAGGCGCTGCTCGACTGGGATCCGGATGCCCAGCCGAGCCACGAGATCCAGTTCACGCCTTCGCGCGTGGTGATGCAGGACTTCACCGGCGTGCCGTGCATCGTCGATCTGGCGACGATGCGCGACGCGGTCAGCGAGCTGGGCGGCGACCCCGAGGTGATCAATCCGCAGGTGCCGGCCGATATGGTGATCGACCATTCGGTGCAAATCGACACCTACGGCGTGTCGGATGCGGTCGAGCGCAATATGGACATCGAATACCAGCGCAACGGCGAGCGCTACCAGTTCCTGCGCTGGGGGCAGCAGGCGCTGAACAACTTCCGCGTGGTGCCGCCGGGAACCGGCATCATCCACCAGGTCAACATCGAGTACCTGGCCAAGGTCATCATGAGCAAGCCGGGGGAGCGCGGGCGGCAGCTGGCCTATCTCGACTCCTGCGTCGGCACCGACTCGCATACCACTATGGTCAACGGCCTGGGCGTGCTGGGCTGGGGCGTCGGCGGCATCGAAGCCGAGGCGGCCATGCTCGGCCAGCCGATTTCGATGCTCGTGCCGCGCGTCGTCGGCTTCAAGCTGACCGGCTCGATTCCCGAGGGCGTCACCGCCACCGATGTCGTGCTCACCATCACCGACATGCTGCGCCAGCATGGCGTGGTCGGCAAGTTCGTGGAGTTCTACGGCGACGGCGTGGCCTCGGTGCCGCTGGCCAACCGCGCCACCATCGGCAACATGAGCCCGGAATTCGGCTCGACCTGCGGCATCTTCCCGATTGACGACGTGACGCTTGACTACCTGCGCCTGACCGGCCGCAGCGAGGATCAGGTCGCGCTCGTCGAGGCCTATGCCAAGGCCAACAAGCTCTGGGGCGACACCCAGGCGCCCGGGTACGTGGAGGCGAAGTACTCGGAGTACCTCACGCTCGACCTGGGCACTGTCGTGCCGTCGATCGCCGGGCCGAAGCGTCCGCAGGACCGCATCCGGCTGTCCGAGTCCAAGGACTCCTTCGCTGCGACGCTGCCCGATTATGAAACCGACAAGACCGCGCAGCAGCCAGTGCCGGTCAGCACGGATTTCCGCGGCGACTTCGATGTGGCCAACGGCGACGTGGCCATCGCTTCGATCACCAGCTGCACGAACACCTCGAATCCTTCGGTGATGATCGCCGCCGGGTTGCTGGCGCGCAATGCGCACGCCAAAGGTCTCAACCCCAAGCCGTGGGTCAAGACCTCGCTGGCTCCCGGCTCGCAGGTGGTCGCCGACTATCTGGAAAAGGCCGGGCTGCAGAGCGATCTCGACGCGCTGGGCTACCAGCTGGTCGGCTTCGGCTGCGCCACGTGCATCGGCAACTCCGGGCCGCTGCTGCCGGAGATCTCCTCGGCTATCAACGAAAACGATCTGACCGTCACTGCTGTGCTGTCGGGCAATCGCAACTTCGAGGGGCGCATCAGCCCCGACGTCAAGATGAACTATCTCGCTTCGCCGCCGCTGGTTATCGCGTATGCGCTCGCGGGCACCATGAGCTTCGACTTCGCCAGCCAGCCGCTGGGGCAGGACAGCAAGGGCGAGGACGTTTTCCTGGACGATATCTGGCCGTCCAACGCCGAAGTCCAGCAGGTCGTGGACGAGACGGTGTCACGCGAGATGTTCGTCGAGGACTATCAGTCGGTGTTCGACGGCGACGAGCGCTGGAAGAGCCTCAATGTGCCCGAGGGCGAGCGCTTCGCGTGGAATCCGGATTCCACCTATGTGCGCCGCCAGACCTTCTTCGACGGCATGCGCCACGAGCCCGCGCCGGTGCAGGACATCCACGACGCACGCACGCTGGCGCTGCTCGGCGATTCGGTCACGACCGACCATATCTCGCCCGCAGGCGCGTTCAAGTCCTCAAGCCCGGCCGGGCAGTACCTGATCGAGCATGGCGTGAACCAGAAGGATTTCAACTCCTACGGCTCGCGGCGCGGCAACCACGAGATCATGGTGCGCGGCACCTTCGGCAACATCCGCCTGCGCAACCAGCTGCTGGCCTCGGTCGGCAAGGAGGTCACGCCCGGTGGCTTCACCTACGACTTCCTTTCGCAGGAGCCGACGACGATTTTCGATGCCGCGATGCACTATCGCAAGGAGGGCATTCCGCTCGTGGTGCTGGCCGGCAAGGAATACGGCACCGGTTCGTCGCGCGACTGGGCGGCCAAAGGCACTGCGATGCTCGGCGTCAAGGCCGTCATCACCCGTAGCTTCGAGCGCATCCACCGCTCGAACCTGATCGGCATGGGCGTGCTGCCCCTGCAATTCCCCGAAGGCGAATCGATCGAGTCCCTGGGCCTTGACGGCACCGAGATCTTCGACATCTCGGGCATCGAGGCGCTCAACAACGGCGCCATCCCCAAGACCGTCGCGGTCAGTGCCACCAAGTCCGATGGCAGCGTCGTGGCATTCGACGCGACCGTGCGCATCGACACCCCCGGCGAGGCGGACTATTACCGCAATGGCGGTATTTTGCAATACGTCCTGCGCAACCTGATGGAGTAGTGGTCATACACAAGTCGGCCTATAGCGTTTTTCAGTGGCGGAATAAAGCCACTCGAAAACGCTATAGGCCGACTTGTGTATCTTAACCCTGAGGAATGCCCCTAGTTCCTACCCCCAAAGAGCCGCAGCAGATAGAGGAACATATTGACGAAGTCGAGGTAAAGGCTCAGCGCGCAGATGATCGAAAGGCGCTTGATCATGTCGGGATTCGTCGCGTACTGGGCGAAGAGCGCGCGGGTGCGCTGCGCGTCATAGGCCGTCATGCCGGCGAAGATCAGCACGCCGACGGCGGAAATCACCATGATGGTGGAGTCCGAAGGGGCGAAGAACATGAGGATCACTTGGCTCACGATAAGGACGATCAGCGCGACCATGAGAATCGGGCCGGCCTTGAGCATGTCGACCTTCGTGGTCAGCGCGAGCATCGTCAGCGCCACGAAGAAGCCCGCGCTGATGACCAGCGCTATGCCGATGGAGCCGAGGTCGTAGACCATGAAGATCGAGCTGAGCGTGAAACCCATCAACGCCGCATACAGATAGAACATCACATAAGCGGTGCCGGTTTTCATCTTCATGATGCGTGCGCCGAGCGCCACGGCCATCACGACTTGCACGATGGCAAGCCCGATCCAACCGAAAGCACCGGTTGCAACGAGGAAGGCGTTGAGCGCACCGGTCATCTGCGTGAAGATCGCCACGGCGGCGGTGACCAGCAGGGCGAGAGTCATCTGCCCGTAGGCATTCGCGATTGACACGCGCCTCGTGCGTTCATAGGAATATGCAAGCTGCGCGTCAACCGGGCCCTGTCCGGCCTGCGCGGCGGAGTATGCATACGGGGACCCCTCAGGGTTCTGCCCGATGGGCATCTGATATCCGGGCTGCCCGTTTTGCGGCTGCGATTGGCCGTATTGCTGATTGAATTGGCTGCGATTGTCCTGCGGTTGTCTGCCGAACGTCATGGCTGCTCCTTAGTTCGCGTACCTTTCCATCCTAGAGTAAGCGGTTGTGCTGAGTGTTAGCTAGGAGCGCAGCGGTTCAGCCGCCGGCTCGTTACGATGGAAACCGTGGGCGAACGGATCGGCGCGGCTATGCGGCACGAGACGCTTAAGACACGCGTGGCATACGACGGATGCCGGTCGTTCGAACGGCGAAAAGACGGCAAGGCAAAATAACATAAGGAGGAACGATGAACGACGTGGATAACGCAAATATCACTCTGAATAATGGCGTGACCATCCCGCAGCTAGGGCTGGGCGTGTTCCAGACGAAAAGCGGAAAGGAGACCGCCGACGCGGTGCGCGAGGCTTTGCAAGCCGGATATCGGCACATCGACACGGCTGCGGCCTATGGCAACGAGGAATCGGTGGGCGAGGGACTGCGGCAGTCGGGCCTCAAGCGTCGTGATGTGTTCATCACCACGAAACTGTGGAACGACGATGCCCGAGCAGGCATCGCCAAAGAAGCGTTCTACCGGAGCATGGAGAAGCTCGGCACGGAGTACATCGACCTGTATCTGATCCACTGGCCGGTCGACGGCTGGGAGAAGGCGTGGGAGACCATGGCCGAGCTATACGCCGAGCGGCGCGTGCGGGCGATCGGCGTGAGCAACTTCCAGCCGCATCATCTTGAGTCGCTGCTGTCGATCAGCGATGCCAAGCCGGCGGTCAATCAGATCGAGTCCTCGCCGCAGTTCGCCAACCAAGATGTCATCGACTTCACGCACGCCAAGGGCATCAATGTGGAGGCCTACAGCCCGCTGGGCGGCACCGGCGGCACGCTGCTCTCCAATCCTGCGCTCGCCGCAATCGCGCAGCGCTACGGCAAGTCCCCGGCGCAAGTGGTGATTCGCTGGCACCTGCAGCGCGGGCTGATCGTCATCCCGAAATCGACGCATGCCGAGCGCATCCGCCAGAATTTCGACGTCTTCGATTTCAAGCTTTCCGGAGATGATATGGAGGCTATCGACGCATTGAACACCGGCGTGCGCACCGGCGCCGACCCCGACAACTTCAACTTCTGACGGGTTGTGGATCAGGCGTCGTAGCCCTGATCGCAAATGGCTCTGCAGCGGCTGAAATATCGCTGCAGAGCCAATCTCTATTATCTCTATTATTGCGGTGGCGTTCGCATGACAGATGTCGCGCCACTGCACCGACGGCCAGCCGCACGACGTTCGTCATCTGCCTCGCATCCCGCCTACCCTTTGTCCTGCAGTCTGCGGCGTGGCGCCTCATCGCCTTGGGGCGCGCCGTTGATGTCGCGATGAATGTTCTGCATCTGCGCTTCGACGTTCTGCAGGCTGCGCGCGCAGTCGAGTAGCGTCTGCGAATGCTCGTTCAGCCTAGCGTCGGGCAGATCGGTCTTGTAGCGCAGCGCATGTTCCAAACTGGCCCAGTAGTCCATCGCGATGGTGCGGAACTGCACTTCGACCGGCGTATAGTGCGCACCGGAGGAGAGGAATACCGGCACTGCGTAAATCACGTGCAGACTGCGATAGCCGTTCTGCTTCGGATTCTTGATGTAGTCCTTGACGCGCAGCACCTGGATGTCGGACTGCGCCGAAAGATAGTTCGACACCGAGTACACGTCGTCGCGATAGTTGCAGATGACCCGGATGCCGGCCACATCGAAGAGATTGTCCTTGATGGACTGGGTGGTCGGCGGCAGTTCCTTGCGCCCGAGTTTTTCCAGAATCGAATCGACGGATTTGAGACGCCGCTCCAGATGATGAATGGGATTGTGCTCGAAGCGTACCTGAAACTCGCTGTCGAGCACGTCCAGCTTCGTGCTGATCTCGTACATCGCTCCCTCGTACACCTGCATGAGATCCACGAATTCGCTGATCTCGTCCCCGTTGAACGACGTCCTGTTGGCGTTTGCCGCTTCGAGCCTCGCCTGCATTTCGGCGGTGTTGATGCGGTCATGGCGGTCTAATATCACGGTTTCCCATCATAGCCGCATGGCGCTGACGGTTGACTGGATGGGCCGTGGGGATGTCCTTTTCGTCACGCGCAGATGCTCACAATCGCAGCGCTCCGGTCAGTCCGGTGGCGACACGTCGCTACAATCGCGCGTATGCATGCAATATGGGAATCCGGTGCGCAGCCGGGCGCAGATGCGACTTCGACATCCGGGAACTACGACGCGCCGGCGCACGACGTCGTCGATGGCAGCAGTTCCGAGCCAGGTGCGACGTACGGCACCGCGCACAGGGTCGTCTCCGTCATCGGTCCTACGGCCTCGGGCAAAACGGGGCTTGCCATCGCGCTCGCCAAGGCATTGCGCGATCGGGGAGATGCGGCGGAAATCATCAACGCCGACGCGTACCAGATGTATCGCGGCATGGATGTCGGGACCGCCAAGGCCACGCTGCAGGAACGTCAGGCGGTGCCGCATCATCTCATCGACGTCATCGACCCCGACGATGCCATGAGTGTGGCGCGATTCCAGCAGCTCGCCACGGATTGCATCGCGCAGTTGCAGCAGCGCGGCATCCGCCCGATTCTCGTCGGAGGGTCGGGGCTGTACGCGCGCGCCGCGATTGACGACATCTCCTTTCCGGCGACCGACCCGGCTGTGCGCTCGCAGCTAGAGGAACGCGCGCGCCTCGAAGGGCCGGGAGCGCTGTACGCCGAGCTGCAGGCCAAGGACCCGCAGGCCGCGGCGCGCATGGATCCGCATAATCCTCGCCGCACGATTCGCGCGTTGGAGGTCATTGCGATCACGGGGAAGCCGTATTCGGCCAGTCTGCCGCAGTACCGCTACGTCATGCCTGCCGTGCAGATCGGGCTGGATCTGCCGCGCGAGGAACTCGACCGACGCATTGACATGCGTACTGAGGCGATGCGACAAGCGGGATTCGTCGACGAAGTGCGTCGGCTGAAGTCCCGATTGGGATTCACCGCTGCGCGGGCGCTAGGCTATCAGCAGATTCTCGAATCGCTTGACGGCACCCTCAGTGAGGATGAGGCCTTCGCGCAAATCGCCCAGCGCACGAAGCGGCTGGCGCGCAAGCAGATGGGCTGGTTCGGGCGCGACCCGCGCATTCACTGGCTCAATGCCTTGGATCCGCATTTGCTGGACCGCGCCCTTGAGGTCATCGACCAAGCGGATTCGGGCGTTTTCGATGAACATGATGCGAATGCGAACGATTACGTCCACCATCATCTTGGCGATGTGGGGGAGGTGCAGCGCCTCAGTGCGCCGGGCCCTGGTCCCAGCCGGCAATGAGGAAGACGCGCGTGGGATTGGCCGGGCGCTGGATCGCGGCGAACAGCTTCTCGAAGCCACTGATGTCGCCAGTGTAGGCCAGGCGCTTCGCCTGCTTGTAGTCCTGTCGGCTCACCAGACCCCAGTCCAAGTCCCAGCCGGCATCATGCGCCAGCCGCGAGGCGAAGATGCGCAGCACCATCGCGTTGCCGCCTTTGAAGGGATGCAGATAGCCCAGTTCGTCGTATATCTTCGCCAACCCGCGCGTGAAATCGTCGCGATCGAGATTGCGCAGGTTGCGCTTTTCGCTCAGCTCAGTGGAGATGTTCATCGCTCCGGTGTCGATAAGACCTGCGGGGAAGAACGCCTCTGGGTCCTCGTCACGTCCGGATTCATCGCCCGAATCGCTCGCTGCGTCGCGCTGTGTGCTGTGATCCTTGACATCTTTGGTGCGCAGCAGGCCCGCGTCACCGTAGACGCCGTCGAACAGCGCGCGGTGAATGGCCTGCAGCTCCGAAAGATCGCCCGTGGGAGCCCAGCCGCGCTCGGCGAGCAGCACGGTTCTGGCGAACACGCCGCTTGCCGCGTCATGCGGATCGCGGTCGGCGACTTCAATCAGCTGGCGCACGTCCGAGCCTCCCGCGGCATAGTCACCTGCCGCCCGGTTCGTGGCGTCGTTGAGCGTCATTGCTTCCAATTCGCAGTTCTTGTGGGCAAATGCGACTGCGACGGCACGTTCTGCAGGAGTCATAGTTGCCCATCATAGTCGATGAAAATCCGATGGAAAGTCGATGGGAACGGGAGCCGGTAGAATCGATGGCGTTATGGCACGAACCGCATCTTCATCAAACAGCACAGCCAAGTCCCCGCGATCCAAAGCGAAGGGGGCTTCGGCGGATGCCAAAGGACCCGCCGGACTCGACCCCGAACCGTTCTGGCATAAGGCGCTGCTTGCCATACCCCGCGGGCTTGGCAAGGTCGTGCGCACTATCGGCGGCGTCGGCGACTATGATCCGGAGAATCGCAATGACGGATGGTGCTTCATTCTTCTCGTGCTGGCGATAGCGTTCGTCGCCTCGGAGTGGTTCCGCGTCGACGGGGTGCTGGGGAGGGCGCTGCACGCCTTCGCTTCGGGCGTTTTCGGCGTTATGAGCGTGGTGCTGCCCGTGCTGCTGACGTATCTTTCGATACGCCTCATGCGCAACAGCGGCGCTGATTCGGACAATGCCAAGGTGGTGACCGGATGGACGTTGCTGCTGTGGTCCGTGTGCTCAATCATCGACGCGCTCATGGCCTCGGACACTAGCGGATTCAACATGTCCGAAGTTCAACGATCTGGCGGCCTGTTCGGCTTCGCGCTCGGCTCCCCGCTTTCATGGGGGCTGTCCAAGAGCTTTGCGGTGCTTATTTTCGTCGTGACCGCATTGTTCGCATTGCTGCTGATCACCCGCATGCATGTCAGCGAGGTTCCTGAGCGTGTCCGCTCTGTGTTCGGCCACCCCCGCGCGGCAGCTGACGGTGCCGATGATACCGAGCAGTTCCCCAACGAGGTGCGCGTCGGCGAGGGCACGCTGTCGTTTGCGCAGGGCGTGCCATCGCATGATGATGCGGACGAGATGGGGCAGCCGCTGGATGGCGGCGGGGCAAAGAGCGGGCTGTGGTCCAAGCTGCTGTCGCGTTTCTCCCGCAAGGATGCGGATGCGGACGGTGGGGCTCTGGACCGCTACGAAAATGACACCGCATTCGACAAGGCCGCGCGCAGCCACGGCGAGAGCGCACAGTTCCCAGCGGTTGAGGCGACTTTCGGTCCTGCGCATGGTGTCGATGCGATGGCGGGTATCGATTTGCCGGATAACGTCGGTTTGCCGCATGTCACGAACCCGTCGTACGCCCCCGCCGCCTACGACGATGCCGAGAATCCGCAACCGACGGTCGCCTTGAACCCCATGAGTTCCACGGGAGGAGCCGCATCCGCGAATTACGATTCAGCCGAGCGCACTGCGGCGCTTGACTCCGCTGCCGACCCTTGGGCTGCGATCGGCGTGCCCGAACCCGTCGCCGATGGCGGGGATGCCATGCTGGTGAACGCCGCAACAGGCGAGATAGCCGACGACGACGGAACCGGCAGCGCAGATATCGCCGATGACGCTCTGGCTCCCTACCAACTGCCTGATTTGAACCTGCTGGGCAAAGGGCAGCCGCATGCCGTGCGCACGCCGGCCAACGACAACGTCATCCGCGCCCTGACCTCCACCTTCCAACAGTTCAAGGTGGATGCCAAAGTCGTGGGATTCCTGCGCGGCCCCTCCGTCACTCAGTACGAGGTGGAGCTCGGCCCGGGCGTCAAGGTCGAGAAGGTCACCAATCTGCAGCGCAATATCGCCTATGCGGTGGCCAGTTCCGATGTGCGCATCCTGTCGCCGATCCCCGGCAAATCGGCCATCGGCATCGAGATTCCGAACATCGACCGCGAAATTGTGCATCTGGGCGATGTGCTGCGCTCCGACGAGGCGGTGAACGACCCCAATCCGATGCTCGCCGGCGTGGGCAAGGACGTCGAGGGGCATTTCGTCACCGCCGATCTGACCAAGATGCCTCATCTGCTCGTCGCCGGCGCGACCGGTTCGGGCAAATCGAGCTTCATCAACTCCATGCTCACCTCGGTCATCATGCGGGCCACGCCCGAGCAGGTCCGCCTGATCATGGTGGACCCCAAGCGCGTGGAGCTTTCGGCCTATGCGGGCATCCCACATCTGCTCACGCCCATCATCACCGATCCCAAGAAGGCCGCGCAAGCCCTCGAATGGGTCGTCAAAGAGATGGACGCGCGCTATGACGACCTGCAGTTCTTCGGCTTCCGCCACGTCAAGGACTTCAACGAGGCGGTGCGCGCCGGCAAGGTCCACGCTCCGGCCGGTTCGAATCGCAAGGTGGCTCCATATCCGTATCTGCTCGTCGTGGTCGATGAGATGGCCGACCTCATGATGGTGGCCAAGAACGACGTGGAAAGCTCGATTCAGCGCATCACGCAGCTGGCCCGCGCCGCCGGCGTGCATCTGGTGCTGGCAACGCAGCGGCCTTCGGTCGACGTCGTCACCGGGCTGATCAAGGCGAATATTCCGTCCAGGCTCGCGTTCGCTACGTCCTCAGCGACCGACTCGCGCGTCATCCTCGACTCGGTGGGCGCAGAGTCTCTGATCGGCCAAGGTGACGCGTTGTTCCTGCCTATGGGGTCGGCCAAGGCGTTGCGCGTGCAAGGCTCGTGGGTGAGCGAATCCGAGATCCGCAAGGCGGTCGAATACGTGCGCACGCAGCGCAAGCCGCATTACCGCGACGACATCGAGCAGATGGCCAAGGAAGCCGAGCAGCACGCCGTCGAGCCTGACGAGGATATCGGCAACGATATGGATGTGCTGCTGCAGGCGGCCGAGCTGGTCGTCACCACGCAGTTCGGCTCCACCTCGATGCTGCAGCGTAAGCTGCGCGTCGGTTTCGCAAAAGCTGGGCGACTGATGGATCTGCTCGAATCGCGTGGCGTCGTCGGGCCTTCCGAAGGCTCGAAGGCTCGGCAGGTGCTCGTGCAACCGCAGGACCTGCAGCAGGTGCTCGCCTTCATTCGCGGAGAAAGCGATGCGTTGCAGACGTCGGCAGGCGGCCCGGGCGAGACCAACGGCGTGGGCAATGTGCCTGCTGAATAGGCCGCATCGAGCTGAATGCACGGTCGCCATGGCTGGTTTCATCGATTTTGACTTGCGCTTGGCGAGTATGAACACGCTAGGTATCGCTGTCGCGGTAGGGTGAATAGTATGCAAACACGGGATGAACACAAGACATCGCTATGGGACGGATGGAATAGCCCGCCGAATCTGGTGACCTATTCCCGCATCGTGCTGGTGTTGGTTTTTCTTTGGGCCGACATCGCCGCGGGACCTTGGGGGGCGCAGAATCTGCCGCTGCGTTGGGCCGCGGCCATTCTCTTTGTCGTCGCCGCATCCACCGACAAGCTGGATGGCTGGATGGCGCGCAAGTACGATCAGGTCACCGAGCTGGGCAAGCTTATGGACCCCATCGCCGATAAGCTGCTGATTCTGGCCACGCTAATCGTGGCGTCGGCATTCGGCGAGGTGTTTTGGTGGGTCACGATTCTGTTCCTGATCCGTGAGCTGGGCATCACGGTGATGCGCTTCTTCGTCATCGATAGCGGCGGCAAGGTCATCGCTGCCTCGCAGGCAGGCAAATACAAGACTTTGACCGAATGCGTCGGGCTGGGCATGCTCCTGACCCCGCTGTGGTCGCTTGCCCCGGCTGGCGAAACGCCGACATGGGTCAGCGTCTACAACGGGGTCACGCAGGCTATCATCTACATCGCGCTTGCGCTGTGCCTGTACTCCGGAGGAGAATATCTGGTCAATACCTTCGGCGGGCGACGTGCTGCGCCGCCGACAGGTGGCGATCAATCAGCATGATGGGCGCATCATGACGGATACATTGGGCATGGCTGCCGCGTCGCATGCCGTTGGGTCTTGCGACGAGAACATGAATATGCAGGGGCGTTGCGATGCGCTTGCCGCCGTGATTCTCGCACGCTGCAAGCTGCTCGGCGCGAAGATAGCCGCCGCCGAATCGCTGACCGGAGGTCTGCTGGCCGATGCCTTCGTGCGGGTGCCGGGCGCTTCCGCAGTGTTCCTCGGTTCGGCGGTCACCTATGACATCGCTGCGAAGGCTTCGATGCTAGGGGTCGATGCTGAGCTGCTGCGACTCGAGGGTGCGGTGCATCCCGAGGTGGCCCGTCAGATGGCGCAGGCCACGGCGGATCTCTACCGGCAGCCGGGGTATGACGCCGTAATCGGGCTATCCACCACCGGAGTCGCAGGGCCTGGCCCCGATGGCGACAAGCCTGCGGGACTGGTCTATATCGGTTTGGCGCTTCCGGCTGCATTCTCTGCTTCTGGACAGCCGCAGATCGTTGTGCGAGAGCTGCACTGTCGCGGTTCGCGCGAGGAGGTGCGTCGGCAGAGCGTGCTGCGTGTTTTGGAAGGCCTAAGCGAACTCACAGTGAATTCACAGGAATAATCTCGTTCCTCTCGTGTTGTTCATAGTGTAAGCCTACGAACACGAGCCGAAAGGAACAGCGCAGATGGACACGATGACACGCACCAAAGAACAGACGGATGTAACCGCTCTGTCGACACGGCCGGTTCAGGCAGGCAATGCGCGCATGCGCGACTTGACTCCCGCCCAGCGCAGGGCCGTGATGTTCGCCCAGCAGCAGGTGATTCGCGCGAGAGCGGCGAAGAAGGCCAAGGATGAGCGGCAGGCTGCGCTCAGCCGCATGTGGCAGGCCGAGGACGCCGAGCAGCAGACCAAGCCGCGTGCTGCGGCGCGCAAGCGCGAGGCTGCCAGCGAAAGCAAGGATATGTCGTTGCGCGAGGCGATAGGGCATGTGCTGCGCGATCTGCGCACGCAAGACCATAAGACCCTGCGCGAGGTGAGCGAAAAGGCCGGCGTTTCGCTTGGCTATCTTTCCGAGGTTGAGCGCGGGCAGAAGGAAGCCAGTTCTGAATTGCTCGGCTCGATCGCTGAATCGCTGGGATTGAGCACGGCTCAGATGCTGCGCATGGTTGCCGACTATCTCGATTCCGTCGAGATGTGAGCGGCATGCCGCATTGCGGTGGCATATGCTACTTCAGACCCGCCATCCTTGGGTGGCGGGTTTTGCGTGTGCGTGAGGCGCTGCGTTGCAAACGCACGGATCCATCCAGTATCGGTATGCGGCATCGGGGGATCGCGTAGGCGTAGAATTCGTGGATGGCGGATGTGAGATTCATATTCAATGGCGGGACCGAGGTGTTGTGCGCGAACGGGAATTCTGGGAGCTGCTTGAGGAGATATTCGGCCGCAGCTATGGCCGCAGCCTTGCCCGCGACCAGCAGCTCACCGTGCTTGAGAACATGAGCGTCGTGCAGGCTCTTGAAGCGGGCGTCGAACCGCGCACTGTCTGGAATGTGCTGTGCGATCAGATGGACGTCCCCGATGCCAAGCGCTGGGGCAAGGGCCATAATGCGCCGCCGCTGCCGGCTCGCTGATGAGTTCTTCGGCGACGGCTTGGCGCTCTTAAGGCCGCGGACCGGGCCTGCGGCCGACACGCCGCGTTCCCCTCGATGCTTTCGAACAAATGTTCGTACGCTACTGTATGCTGATTTCAGCGCAGATCATGCATCAATAGCTGCACCAGTGGCTGCATGAGCGGCTGCATCGCTGGTTTTGCTGTGTCTTCGGGCTTGGCGCCTGAAGGTATCGCGCAGGAGCATCCGCCCGGCGTGTCGAAATGGCAAGCCTTCGACCACAATGGTCTGCACGGATTGCCGAGGCGGCATGTCACGCCATACCGTGGGATGTGACGAGAGCTGTGAACGTAAGGAGTAGACATGGCACAACAGGCAAAGATCGCGTCGAAGACGAACGCGACGGATTCGCATGGCGAGGATCCACGGCGTCAAGCCGCGTTGGAAACCGCGCTGCAACAGGTCGAAAAGAACTTCGGCAAGGGGTCGGCGATGCGTTTGGGCGACAAGCCGGCGCAAGACGTAGAGGTCATTCCCACCGGTTCTCTCGCGCTGGATATGGCCTTGGGAATAGGCGGGCTGCCGCGTGGCCGCATCGTGGAGATCTACGGGCCGGAATCCTCCGGCAAGACGACGCTGGCGCTGCACGTAGTGGCTAATGCGCAGAAGAACGGGGGAGTGGCGGCGTTCATCGATGCGGAGCATGCGCTGGACCCGGTCTATGCCAAGCATTTGGGCGTGGATACGGATTCGCTGATCGTCTCGCAGCCCGACAACGGCGAGCAGGCGCTTGAGATCGCCGATATGCTGATTCGCTCTGGCGCATTGGATGTCATTGTCATCGATTCGGTGGCTGCTTTGGTGCCCAAGGCCGAGATCGAGGGCGAAATGGGCGACAGCCATGTCGGCTTGCAGGCGAGGCTCATGAGCCAGGCGCTGCGCAAGATGACTGGTGCGCTGGCGCAGGCCGGCACCACTGCGGTTTTCATCAACCAGCTGCGCGAGAAGATCGGCGTGTTCTTCGGCAGCCCTGAGACCACCACCGGCGGCAAGGCGCTGAAATTCTATTCCTCGGTCCGTCTGGACATCAGGCGGATTCAGACGTTGAAAAACGGCGATGAGGCCGTGGGCAACCGCACCAAGGTCAAAGTGGTGAAGAACAAGATGGCGCCGCCTTTCAAATTCGCCGAATTCGACGTGCTCTACGGCGAGGGCATCTCGAAGGAGGGCTCCGTGCTGGATATGGCGCTGCAATGCAATGTGGCGAAGAAATCCGGCTCCTGGTTCACCTACGATGGCGAGCAGCTCGGACAGGGCCGCGAAAACGTGCGGCAGTTCCTGAAAGACAATCCGGCGATCACCGATGAGATCGAACGCAAGGTGAAAATCGCCTTCGGCCTGCTTCCGGATGACACGTCAGAGGCTGACGATGCCGATGGCTCAGGCAGTGCTGACGCATCCGACGAGATGGCAGGCGCAGGCAAGGCGGGCGACTCCAAGGCCAAAACGTCAAAGGCCGCCGCAGCCAAGGCATAGCCGATGATCAGCGCCGAAGAGTTCCTGAGTGGTCATGAGTCGGTTATCGCGGATTGCGAACTGGAATCCGGACGTCCCGAAAAGCGAGCCAAAGATGCTGATTCATTAGCCCAAGGCAATGCGGCAAGGAAATCTGCTCAGGATGCGGCAGACCCGTCCTTGCGTCATGTTGGTTCCTTCGGTGCGCTGCCTGACGATGCCGCGTCTGATCATGCCGCGTCCGGTCATGCTGAATTGAGTGTTGCTGGACCGGATGATGTCGAACCTGTCGACGGCGCTGGGGCTGGAACGGCATCATCATATGGCTTGCACGGTTCGCACGATTCACATAGTGCAGACCGCGGTCGTTTTGGCCGTTCCGGATTCCGGGGCTCGCGTTCGCGAAAGCGATATGGCGCATATCAGCACGGCCGAGATTCCAGTGGGGTGACGGTTATGGAGTCATCCCGGCAGCGGCGCAGGCTGCCTGATGATCCGCAGGATCTTGATGCATGCAGAGAGGCGGCATTAACGCTGTTGGATGCGGCGGCACGTCCATCCGGGGCGTTGCGAACGCGGCTGCTTGGCAAAGGCTACGCAGCGGACATCGTCGAGGAGGTCATCGAGCGGCTGGGTGCGGTAGGTCTTATCGACGACCGGTCATATGCGCAGTCGGCAGTCCGCTACTGCGTCGAGCGGATGTATGGGCGGCGCGGCGCAGTCAACGAACTCGTACGCAAAGGGGTTGAAGGCCCTTTGGCCGCCGAAATCGTGGACGAAGCCGATAAGCATGGCGCATTCGAGGAATCGGCCTGGGAGCTGGGCCGTTCCATCGAGCGCAAAACCCGTGGGCTTGATCGCCAGGTGCGCATGCGCCGTTTGTGGAGTGCCGGAGGCCGCAAAGGGCACGATCCCGCGATGCTGCGGGTCGTGGCGCATGAACTGTTTGACGTCGGTGCTGATGGCGGGGCGGACGTCGCCGGAAGATAAGGAAGGAGTGTTGAGGTCCCTCATACCCCGGGTTCTGTCGTGCGCCGAAGCGCCCGGATGGCCATCCATCTCGACCTAGCGTCGCCGCCAGGCTCTAGCAGCCTACCCGAAGGCTTGAGCGGGCAGCTCTTGATGCCTTCTGCTTGGCCTTGCTCCCGATGAGGCTTGCCATGCGACCCACTGTTGCCAGGGGCCCGGTGGTCTCTTGCACCGCCGTTTCACCCTTACCTGGCCTTACGGCCAGGCGGTCTGTTCTCTGTTGCGCTGTCTCTCAGGTCGCCCTGGGCGGACGTTATCCGCCATCGTGCCCTGTGGAGCCCGGAAGTTCCTCAGATCCGCCTTGGGCGGATCCGCGGCCACCGAAGGACCTCAACTGCTTCATTGTAGCAACACTTTTGGTATCGGGTACATAACGTTCGCGAAGCGAGTTTCTTGCCGCGAGTCCCCGCAGTGTTAACACAGGCTTCGATTACAATGAGTCGTACCCGGACAGTGAAGACGCCGTCCGACACATATAGCGGGAAACCGCTTGAGATAGGAGGTCCACATGGAAATCGTCGTTACCGGGCGCCACACGCAGATCAAGCAGAGGTTCCGTGATGTCGTCGAAAGCAAGATGAATCGTGTGACCGCCATAGCCCCGGATGCGCAACGTGCGCAGATCGTGCTTTCGCACGAAGGCAATCCCCGTCAGGCAGACACGGCAGAGCGAGTGGAAATCACCGTGATCGCCGGTCGTTCCGTCGTGCGCGCCGAGGCATCGAGCACCGATGAGTTCAGTGCGCTGGATATGGCGCTGGATAAATTGACGCTGCGGCTGCGCCGCACGCGTGACCGTCGCAAGAATCATCGCCGTGGCTACACCAACCCGGCCCCGGTCGATCTGGGGTCCATCATTCCGCCGGAGGAGCCGGAAACCGAATCCGAAGAGCCCAACAACAGCCCCCAGGCTGCCATTGCCTCCGAACTGGGACCCGGGGAATCCGTCGAAGTGCAGGTCGGCGACACTCCGATCGTGATCCGCCGCAAGCTGCATATCGCCGATCCGATGACCATCGACGAGGCGTTGTACGAAATGGAATTGATCGGTCACGATTTCTTCCTCTTCGTCAACAAAGAGACCGGCCGCCCCTCCGTCGTTTATCACCGCCACGGATGGAGCTATGGCGTGTTCGAGATCGACACCGCCGAAAACGTCGCCAAGGTCTGAGCGCCGGAAGACGCTTGCCAGCGAGAAGGCCCGCACGCCACGGTGACGTGCGGGCCTTCGCTATGCCCAGGATTAGTACGCGTCTACAGGCCGTGGAGAGGCGGGCAAGCGATAGGGGAGGCGTCGGCGCGAGCGGGCGCTGACGGGAGCAGACGCATCGCCGCCGGATTGTGCAGCTAAGCGGAACTCAGCCCTGTCGTGAAAATCCCCGCACTCGCGTACTATAGAGACTGTTTGTGCCTGGCCGAACGGTGCCGGGCTATGCTCGTTTTAACGAACAAGACGGATCAGGGAGCAAAAACGTGGTAGACATCGTCGACAAGGCGCTTCGTATGGGCGAAGGCCACCAGATCAAGAAGCTGGAGAACGTGGCGAAGGCCGTGAACGCTCTTGAGGATAAGATATCCGCGTTGAGCGACGACGAGCTCAAGGGGCAGACCGCCAAATTCAGGAAGCGGATTGCTGATGGGGAGAGCCTTGACGATCTGATGCCCGAGGCCTTCGCCACGGTGCGTGAGGTCTCCAAGCGCACGCTCGGCCAACGCCATTTCGACGTGCAGCTTATGGGCGGCGCGGCGCTGCATTGGGGCAATATCGCCGAGATGAAAACCGGTGAAGGCAAGACCTTGGTGGCGACCCTGCCTGCGTATCTCAATGCGCTTGAAGGCAAGGGCGTCCACGTCGTCACGGTCAATGACTACCTGGCCAGCTACCAGAGCGAGCTGATGGGCCGCATCTTCCGCTTCCTGGGGCTCACCGTCGGCTGCATCATCACCGATCAGAAGCCGGTCGAGCGCCGCAAGCAGTACAACGCCGACATTACCTACGGCACCAACAACGAATTCGGCTTCGACTACCTGCGCGACAACATGGCGTGGGAGAAAAGCGAGCTGGTGCAGCGCGGGCACAACTTCGCGATCGTCGATGAGGTTGACTCCATCCTGATCGATGAGGCTCGTACGCCGCTCATCATCTCCGGCCCGGCCGAAGGCGACGTGACGCGCTGGTATCGCCAGTTCGCGCGGCTGGTTCCCAGGCTTGCCCGCGACGAGGACTACGAGGTCGATGAGAAGAAGAAGGTCGTCGGCATCCTCGACCCGGGCATCGTGAAGGTCGAGGACTTCCTCGGCATCGACAATCTGTACGAGCCCAGCAACACGGCGCTGATCGGCTATCTCAACAACGCGATCAAGGCCAAGGAGCTCTTCCTGCGTGACAAGGACTACGTCGTGACCCAGGGCGAGGTCCTCATCGTCGATGAGCACACGGGACGCATCCTGCCGGGCCGTCGCTACAACGAGGGTCTGCACCAGGCCATCGAGGCGAAGGAAGGCGTCGAGGTCAAGGCCGAAAACCAGACCTTCGCCACCATCACCTTGCAGAACTACTTCCGCATGTACGACAAGCTCTCGGGCATGACCGGCACCGCCGAAACCGAGGCGGCCGAGTTCATGGGCACCTACAAGCTCGGCGTGCTGCCGATTCCGACGAACCGCCCGATGGTTCGCCAGGACAAGGACGATCTGATCTTCCGCACCAAGAAGGAAAAGCTCACCGCCATCGTCAAGGACGTGGCCAAGCGCCATCTCAAAGGCCAGCCGGTCCTGCTGGGCACCGCCTCGGTCGAATCCTCCGAGATCGTCTCCTCGCTGCTTGACGTCGCAGGCATCGAGCATCAGGTCCTCAATGCGAAGCAGCATGGGCGCGAGGCCGCGGTCGTCGCCGTCGCCGGACGCAAGGGCGCCGTCACCGTGGCCACCAACATGGCCGGACGAGGCACCGACATCATGCTCGGCGGCAACGTCGAATTCCTGGCCGATCAGAAGCTCAAGTCCGAAGGCTATTCGCCCGACGACACTCCGCAGGAGTATGAGGACCGCTGGCCCGGCACGCTCGCCGAGATGAAGGCGCAGGCCAAGGACGAGCATGAGGAGGTCACCGAGCTCGGCGGCCTGTACGTGCTGGGCACCGAACGCCACGAGTCGCGGCGTATCGACAACCAGCTGCGAGGCCGTTCCGGGCGCCAAGGCGATCCGGGCGAATCCCGGTTCTACCTGAGCCTCGAAGACGACCTGATGCGTCTGTTCAACACACAGCTCGTGGCCCGCGTCATGGCCAAGGGCATGCCCGAGGGCGAGCCGATCGAATCCAAGAGCGTGTCCAAGGGCGTGCGCACCGCGCAGAAGTCCGTGGAATCGCGCAACTTCGAAATCCGCAAGAACGTGCTCAAGTACGATGACGTGATGAACAAGCAGCGCAAGGTCATCTATGCCGAGCGTCAGGCGGTGCTCAAGGGCGAGGACATCCACGAGGATGTCGAGCGCTTCATCGCCGACACCACGGAAAGCTATATCAAGGGTGCCAACAACGGCTCGGACAAGCCGAAGGACTGGGATTGGCAAGGGCTGTTCAAGGCCCTGAACATGGTCTTCCCGGTTGGCGTCGACATGGACGAGGCCAAAGAGAAGGTCGTCGGCCTCAAGCATGAGAAGGCCGTCGAGACCTTGCGCGACATCATCGTCGAGGACGCCAAGCTCCAGTACACCGAATTCGAGAAGAAGATCGGCGCTGAAGGTCTGCGTCAGCTCGAACGCCGCGTCGTGCTCGCGGTGCTCGATCGCAAGTGGCGCGAGCATCTCTACGAGATGGACTACCTCAAGGATGGCATCGGCCTGCGCGGCATGGGCCAGCGCGACCCGCTGGTCGAATACCAGCGCGAAGGCTATCAGATGTACAACTCGATGGTCGAGGCCATCAAGGAGGAGAGCGTCCAGCTGCTCTTCCACGTCGATGTCGAGCAGGTGGCCCGCACCGAGGATCTGGAATCCGAGCAGGACGAGGATGCTGCGGTCGATGCAGCTCAATCGGCGCTGGGCATCGATAGTTCCGCCGAAGGCAGCGATGCGGTGGCGATCAGCTCCGAACCAGGCGATCCCGATGCCGCTGATGAGACCTCTTCGCCTGTTTCATTGCAGGATGGCAGCGAGGACGAAAGCTCCAAGCCCGGCATTGTCGGCCCGGCTCCGATCAGCCATGCCGAGGGCAAGGTTCCTGCGAACAAGCGACCCAAGAGCGAGGAGTCGAAGACGCCGTGGGCGGACGGCAAAACCTTCCCCGGCACCTCCAAGAACGCTGCATGCCCGTGCGGTTCAGGGCGCAAGTACAAGATGTGCCACGGTCAGAACGAGTGACGGCGAAGCGATGATGCGCTAGCTGCGCATAGCGTCAAGGGCGGAGAACATCGACAACGGTGTTCTCCGCCCTTTCGCTGTGGAGACGTTTGGCAGCGTCGTCTTGTCTGCGCTGTTCGAGCCGATTGTGCCGTTCGAACCGATCGCGCCATAGGAGCTGCCGGTCTCGACCTGCAGGTCCGCGCCATCCACGGCCTGAGCGGCACCGAACGCTTTGACAAGACCCGAGTCCCTCCATGTCAATCGCGAGAGCGTCCGCCAGCCCTTTGGAGACATATGGCGACATTTGGCGACATGTTCAATGGCTCCCTTCCATCGCATAAGGCAGCTGCCACCCATGCGACTTGCCCAATATGTTGCGGAGCTGCTGTCAGACGCCCGGATGCTGCTGTCAGCCGATGCCAGCAGCTGTCATTGACACCAACCGCATTGTCGGTATCGTGCTTGAAAGGTGAGAGAAGCGCTACGGTCAAGACTGTGTTGTGATTCCAGTAGATGCGGAGCGGAATCGCCGGTCCAGCCAGTCGAAGATGACCTGATGCGCGAGTTTCAGATTCGTGACTTGGCAGTGAGCGTCGCCTTCGGCATGCTCGAATTCGCGAACGGTGACATCCTGATGCTCTGTCTTCATCGCAGCGGCGAGCGCTTGGGTTTGGCGGGCCAGTTCCTTGGCTTCACCGGCGCCGAACATGAATAGGCTCGGGCAGGTGATTGACGATGCGTCGACGACGGGAGCCTCTTTGGGCGCTCTGGCGAGAACCTCGCAAAGTCCTTGGTGCCGAACTGCCAGGCGTATTTTTCAAGGCTGACCCGGAGTGCTGAATTCATTCTGCCGATGACTGCTGCCGCCATATTCGTCAGCCAGCTCGGAGCTTTTTGCGCGCCGCCCAGACTGTTCGCGACCGGCATCGTGTATATATGGAGCGTTTATCGGCAAGCGAACCGGGGTGCCAAGGCGACCTTGTCGGTGCGCTTGCCGAGCTGATCGCCGACTCCACGCAGACCAACCGCGACCTCTACATCGCTCGAATTGAGCTGTCGTTGGCATCGCTGCGAAATCCCGAGCTTCGCCCGATTCTCGACGAAATCCGTGCTGCAAGCATCGCGACTGCCCAGGAACTCGCCCGCGCAGCAGGCATCGAGCTGACCGAAAGCCAGACCGATGTGCTTGGCTCTCTATTGCTTGGCCTTACGCTGGAACGCGTAACTCTCGAGCGGCCGCGCCTCACCGCGAATGACCTCGCCGTGGTGCTTGCGCGTGCGATTGCGCCGTAGTTTGCGTGGGTCATCTGAGCTATGCGGCAAGGCCATGCTCTATCTCGCTTGCGAAGGCATCCTTCCCACCTCGAATCGGGCACAGCCCATTGCGCTGTGGAAGTCTGTTTCGATTGGATTGTGTTCATAGAGTGCACACTGGGAGCGATAGCGGGATATCTTCCTTATCTGTAGTGCCACTCTCGCGATATCTCGGCTGTGCATGGGCAAAGACTGCCGTTTTCATCCGATGATATAAGCAGTGCCACAGTATCGGCACTACAGATAAAGGAGATACGCCTCCGCAGGACGCCAAATGCATTACAGATAATGCCGATGTAGGGCAACCGTGAATAACGAAACCCGCTTCGATCAGCACCGCCGTGTTTCACGTCGCATTGTATGTCGTGCTGGACCATCATGATGGATGGGCGATTGCACTGGGCGCATAATAAGTGCATAGCAGCCGCGCGAAGGCTTCGTGCCGGGCGGAAATACCACTGCGTCCCAATAATCGCGTAGTGTTAGGCTGTTGAATACTTATCCGTAGGAGGTCAATAGCCGATGGCTCAAGAACCTGAAACCGAGCGGGACTCGTCCGGCATCGCACATGCCGGCAAACGCAAGTGGGGATACGACACCGCCCAAGTGGATGCCTTTCTGGAGCGTGCGCATTCCCTGTATGAAGGCGAGTACGACAGCGAAGGCGTGCAGCTGACCCAGCGGGAGATACAGAACGTCTCCTTCGACATGCGTAAGGGCGGGTACCTCTTTGAGCAGGTCGACGCGGCCCTTGACCGTCTCGAACGCGCAGTGGTCGATAAGCAGACATCTTGGGAGATCGGCAGGCAAGGACGCGTGGCGTGGAAAGCTCGCACTGAAGAGCTTTTTCGACAGATCGCGGCGCACGCCGAACGCGCGGATCGCGAGCGTTTTGCGTCAGGGGAGGGCAAGAAGCCTTCCTACGATCGCAAACAGGTCGATCGCTTGGTCGATCGCATAGTCGGGAAGGCGGCCGACGAGCTGCAAATCGCAGACCCGCCTGTTGCGGGGGATGCGAAATCCGGCGAAGTCGATGCCAAAACCGTGGCGCGCGTGGTGTTCACGCAGCGCAAGGGCAATCGCGGCTATGACGAACGACAGGTCGACTACTTCCTCAGCTCCTGCGTGCAGCTCCTGAGCCGCTTGGAATCCTATGGACGCATTTCCCAATACGACGATGAGCAGCCCGGCTCCGCCCAATCCGCGCAAGATTTGGCCGGTGCTCCTGATCAAGGTCTTGCGGCTTTGGGCGTTACGCCGCTGTTCGCTTCCGCGCAGCAGGGGCAGCAGAGCGAGACTCTCTCGTACGCGCCTGTGCATGCGGGTGAGGAAACGGAATCCTTCGATGCGCTGAACAAGGCGGAGCAGGCTATTTTCACGACCTCGGCCGCGCAGGAGCCCGCGCCTTCATTCGCTCCCGGCGCGATTCCTGCGCATGGAGTCCACGGCCATGCCGCCTCCGAAGCCGCAGACGTCGATTACGCGGCTGACTCCTCGTCTTCGGGAGCCGAAAGGAACGAGCCTGAGTCGCATTCCGCAGCACTTTCACGGGAGGGCACGGACTCAGTTGCGGACGGCGCGGCGCATCATGATGGGTCTGATGGGTCAGCGGCGGCAGCGGCAGGTACGAATGGCCCGGCAAGTAATGCTGAGGGCATTGATACCGCACCTGCTTTTTCTGGATCTGCAACAGGAGTCGCAGGAACCCTGCAGCCCGCGCAGCCTGGCTCATCTCAGCCCGGCGAGGTGCCTGTCGCGTCCGATTCGCCCTCCCGGCTCGCGGCGGCAGGCAACGGTGACGGCTATGCGGATTCTCAGGATTTCAACGATTCTTCAGACGACGCGGAAACCGCAGATGCCACATTGGCGGCTCTGGCCCATATGGCCGAAGTTTCTCAAGAACTGCCGAAGGTGAGCGCGTCGGTTCCTGCTCCGAAGGTTCCTTCGTTGCAGAACTTCAGCGTGCCGCACTTCGCAGCCGATCCTGTACCCCCGTCGAATCAGTCGGATGATGATGCGGATAAGAATGGCATGTTCCCCAAAGCCGGCGAGGACATGGACCTGGATATTCCGGATCTTTCCTTCCCCAGCTTTGATGGAGACGCAGCCGACTCCAACAGCGCGGACCCAAGGCTCTGAACCCGCACCCATGCAGTGGCCTTGCGGGTGCCGACGGCGTTGACGGTGTCGACCTTCTCTCATGAAAACCTCGGGCCGCAAGTCCGGGCCATCTTAGGCGTTTCGCATAATATCGCGCAACAGGCATGCCGCTGGATAGAATGAGGCTCGTGCCCGATCAGAACAAAGAGAACGTCCGCGAGCCAGAGGACTCGCGATCGTCGCAGGCCCCGGCAGCTCTGGAGCACTCGGCGACCGTGCAGCCCGCGCAGACCCCTCAGGCATGGAGCCGCGGCAGGCGGCTGATGGTGAGCGTGCCCATCTTCATCATTCTGATCGGCATCCTCGTCACGGTGTCGAATATTACCGCCGTGCCATGGAAAAAGGAACCCACCGGCCAGACCATGGAGACGCTCTCGCCGAACACCGCCGTCACCTTCGACAATCCGACCGGCGCCTCGCTGCCTCAACGCGGAAGCTACAAGGTCGCTAGCCGCCACGTCACCATCAAGGCCAAGCGTCCCTCGACTGGTGAAATCCAGAACGTCCGAGTGCTCATTCGCGAGCCGCAAGACGCTCCGTCCGGCCGTCCTGGCGTAGTGTTCATGCATGGGGCGGGCTATGGCACCTGCGACGACTCCTTTGGTGATGTGGCCTTCGATTTGGCTTCGGCCGGGTTCGTCACCGCCGTGCTCGACAAGCCGGTGTGGTCGACCAATGATGTGAATCGCGACTATCCCGGCTCGGCCGCCGCCTATGATCAGGTCGTCAATTATCTGCGCTCGTTGAAATCGGTCAATGCGGATCGCGTCGGGATATACGCCACGTCGGAAAGCACTTGGATATCGCCGTATCTGCTGCGCATGGACAGGCGGATCGCCTTCCAAGTGCTGCTCAGTCCCATGGTGTACTCGCCCCGGCACTCGCTCGGCTTCATGGTCGCGCAGGACTTCGCGCTGACCGGTGCGCACGCCGGCTACCAGTCCATTGTGCGCAGGCTGTTCCACGTCGATTCCTCGATGCTCGGGCTGCAGAACCTCGACGTGCCCACGCAGTTCGACGTTGGGTATTCCATCCCGACGTTCGTGGCCTACGGGTCGAAGGACGTGATGACCGCACAAGTCGACGGCGTGCGCAAAATCCTCGACATGGCCCACCGCACGGGCAACTGGAATATCACCGTGCGCAGCTATCCTGTGGCGAATCATGTGCTGCGGTTGGGCGATGAGGCTGACGAGGGCACGGCGTTCTCCGACGATTACGTCACGGATATGGTCGATTGGAGCCAGGGCACCGTGCATGGATTGCGGCAGACCAGCGAGCGGGTGGCTGGCACGCGCATCTATCAGTCCATTGCAGTGCCTTCTGAGCTTAAGAGCGACAGGCCGCTGACGGTATACGGCGTTGCGCTGCATATTGCTACGAGCGTGCTGCTGCTGGTGGCCACGGTTATAGCGTGTATTGCTTTGGCGAGCAAGGCCCGCCGCATGATTCGTCGGCACAGTGGGCGGACCTTGGGTTTCGCGCGTGGATTCGGCAATGCACTGCTTATGCTCACCGTCACGACGATGGCCACGGTGGTGCTTTTCATTGCTGGATTGGGGCAGGTGGTCATGGGCGTGGTCAAGCTCGGGTGGGGAGGGGCGCCGGTCGAAGATCCCGGCATGATGTACTGGAGCTGGCCAGTCATCCAGATCGTGTGCACCTTCGTGGTCTGGGCATGGTCGCGCGTGCTGACCCGTGTGATCGAGGAGG
Source organism: Bifidobacterium subtile (assembly GCF_000741775.1). GTDB lineage: Bacteria > Actinomycetota > Actinomycetes > Actinomycetales > Bifidobacteriaceae > Bifidobacterium > Bifidobacterium subtile. The sequence continues at coordinate 245,931 of NZ_JGZR01000016.1, read as the reverse complement.
CCTCGGCGCACGGGCTGGCGCAATTACCGCCTCGCACCGGGGAGATCAAAGCCGTGGTGACTGGCCGCAAGCCGGTCGTTGCCTCCACGCGGCTGGGCCGTGTGCTGTTCTGGGTCACCACAGTGGCGATGCTGCATGTGCTGCTGTTTTTCGCCTTCTGGGGGCTGTTCATTTACTGATGACTCACACCTTTTTCGGCGGGCCTAAAAAGGTGTGAGTCAAATGAACAGGCAAGATGGTAGCTTTTGAGCACCATAATGGCGGATTCTTAAGGTTTTATATGGATAGATGCTGAACATGAAATGTTCGTTTCGCTCACACTTTTTCAGTAGCACCGAAAAAGTGTGAGCCATGTTCGCCGCGACGACGCGAAAACGACGTATAGTCGTGCATGAGCGAGAGGAGCGCACATGGCCTTATACCGCGATGAGGGCGTGGTGCTGCGTTCCGTCAAGCTCGGCGAGGCCGATCGCATCGTCACCGTGCTCACCAGGGAGCACGGCAAGGTTCGTGCGGTGGCCAAAGGCGTGCGCCGGGTCAAATCGCGCTTCGGCGGGCGGCTTGAACCCTTCATGCGCGTCGATCTGCTCATCGCCGAAGGCCGCTCGCTCGACGTCATCTCCCAAGCGGTATCGATCGGCGCGTACGCCGCCGAGATATGCCTCGACTTCGAGGCCTACTCCGCGGCCAACGTCATCGTGGAGACGGTGGACAAGCTCGTATCCACCGAGCATGAACCCTCGCGCGGGCAGTACATGCTGCTCATCGGAGCGCTGAACGCGCTCGCCAGGCACGCGCATGATGCGCTGACGATAGGGGAATCCTATGTCATGCGCGCTCTGTCCGAGGCTGGCTGGACGCCGCGCATGGAGTCCTGCGTGGTATGCGGGCGGCACGACGAGCTGGGGTTTTTCTCGGTGCGTTCCGGCGGCATGATGTGCGCCGCGGATCGCACGCCGGATGCGGTACGGCTCGATTCCGGCGCTCGCGAGCAGCTCGCCGCGCTCGTCGACGGCGCCTGGTCAGCGCTCGACGGCGAAGGCCTGCGGCCCGAAGTGAGCCGAATTGTTGAAGATTGGGGAGAATACTACTTGGAACGGCCCATTCGTTCGTTGCGCTTGTTACATTCGTAGCTATGACTTTCGAACATGTCGACTACACGTCGCTGGACGTTCCCGCGGCTCCCTTCTCCGACCCCTCCATCGTCCCGGACTACCCCAAAGGCAAGGTGCCTCGGCATATCGGCATCATCATGGACGGCAACGGGCGCTGGGCGCAGCAGCGCGGACTGGTGCGCACCAACGGGCATCAGGCGGCGGAGCCGGTGGTGTTCGACACCATCGCCGGGGCCATCGAGGCGGGTGTGCGCTACCTGAGCCTGTACACCTTCTCCACGGAGAACTGGAAGCGCAGCCCCCAGGAAGTGCGCTTCCTCATGGGATTCTCGCGCGACATCATCCACCGGCGGGTGGCGCAGATGGACGAATGGGGCGTGCGCGTGCGCTGGTCCGGGCGTCGTCCGCGGCTGTGGAAGTCGGTGATCGACGAGCTTGAGGTCGCGATGGAGCGCACCAAACGCAACACGACCATCGACGTGGTCTTCTGCATCAACTACGGCGGTCGCGCGGAGATCGCCGACGCCTGCGCGGCCATCGCCCAGGAGGTGCGCGACGGGGAGATCAGCGGCGACAGGGTCACCGAAAAGATGATCGCCCAGCACCTCTACAATCCTGACATTCCGGACTGCGACCTGGTGATTCGCACCTCGGGGGAGCAGCGCACCTCGAACTTCCTGCCGTGGGAGGCCGCCTACGCCGAACTTGACTTCGCGCCCGAACTGTTCCCCGACTACGGCCGCGAGGCCCTGTGGCGTTCCATCGACCACTACGTGCACCGCGACCGGCGCTTCGGCGGCGTAAAGAAGTAGGCGAGGGGCTCGGGCTTGGGCTTGGCCTGGCCTGCGTCCGTTTTGTAGCGCTAACGAGCGGCTGACGCTACAAAACTGCCTATAATCGCCGCTTAGCGTCCGTTTTGTAGCGATAGCCTTGAGAAATTTACTCCATTAGTCGGGAATCCCATCTGGGCATCCTATTCCAGACCGATGCTTTTGAGCCGATGAATCCTGAGCGCATCGGTGTGGGCTACCCCTGATTCCGAGGTGAGCTTGATCGCGCGCGGCCCGTCCGATGGATAGCTGTAGGAGCTGAGTACCTGTCGACCGTCGTTGACATAGACCTCGATGGAACCGCGATCGATGAACAGCCGCAAGTCGATCACGCCCTTCGACAGTTCTTCATCCGACAACGGCGCGGCACGATATCCACGATCGCCGCGTGCAGCGGCCTGACGATCGATGACGACGCGGCCAAGCTGATCGTCATAGGCTACGTATGTGTACGAGCCGTCGCTGGTGGCATGGATTTTCAGCCCCATGCGCTCGGCGGTGGAACGGGCCAGATTGAGCGTCAGCTCGATTTCCACCGCTTCGGCATCGTCGGCGATGATATGTTCCTCGTTGGCTTGCAGCTCAATAGCGCCAAGATCTGAGCTACCGGCGCGCAGCGCACTGACCTCTTTGACCGGTGAGGTATGCAGATCGCCGTCGGCTCCGAGCGTTATTTCGCGCGGCAGGGTCAGCTGACCGCACCAGCCGTCCTCCTGCATCGGCGCGGACCCGGCGAACGGACTCATCCAGCCGTACATGATCTGGCGGCCATCCGGGGCTGTGAAGGACTGCGGAGCGTAGAAATTATGCCCGCAATCCCACAAGCGGAATTCGCTCTCCGGCCGGAATGCCTCGCCCGGCGTCCACGAGCCGATCATGTAGCCGGCATTGCTAGCATTGCGGTTCATGAAACCATGAGGTTTCGAGCCCATGGCGGAGAACCCGATAACCCACTTCTCTTCGCCGTCGGGGCCTGTGACGGGGAAGAAGTCGGGGCATTCGAGCATGAACACGTCGGGGTCCGGATGCTCGAACAGCACCCGCTCGAAGCTCCACTCGACCATGTCATGCGAGGTGTAGAGCCACATCTGGCCACGTTTGTGCGCCGAGGATACGCCGAAGGTCATATACCAGATGCCGCCGGTCTTCCATACCTTCGGATCGCGGAAGTCGGAATTGACTTCATCTCGCGGGCAGTCGACGACCATGCCATGCTTGGCGAGGCGAATGGCGTCGTCGTCCTGCGCCGTGGCGAGCAGCTGCACTTCCAGCGAGCGCTTGGGGTCAATGGCGTCGGCGAGGTTGCGGTGGCCGGTGTAGTAGAAGCGCAGCGTGCCGTCGTCGCCGATGGCGGCCGACCCCGAGTACACGCCGTCCTTCTCCTCTTCAAGACTGGGAGCCATGGCGATCGGCTCGCGTCGCCAAGTTACCATATCGGCGCTGGAGACATGGCCCCAGTGGCATTGGCCCCACTGGGTGCCGAAGGGGTGCAGTTGGTAGAACACATGCCAGCGGCCCCGATAGTAGCATAGTCCGTTCGGGTCGTTGATCCACCCGCCGTCCGACGCGATATGGAATTTCGGGTACCAGCGGTCATTGCGCGACGCTGCAAACTGCGCGACGCCGGCCTCGGCCTTGGTCAGTTCGGCGTCATGGTCGAGAATCGGAGTGGTTGTGGGGACGAGACCCATGGTCGGATCCTTTCGGTTGAAGGGCTATGCGTGAGTGGAGAGGCTACGGTTGAAGATACAGGCAGTGCTCGAGGTGTCGGCTGTGTCAGCTGTATCTGTCCGCGTTGCAGTTTCAGTTGCGGATGCAGCCGACACCTCGGTCAGCGGCTGGTCAGCCTTTGACTCCTGAAGAGGCGATGGAGCTGACGAACTGCCGCTGGAAGATTACGAACACGATGATGATCGGCACGGTGATCAGCGACGAATACGCCATGATCTGCCCCCAGGAGGTGGTCATCTGCTGGAAGTACTGCACGCCGATCATCACCGGCCGCAGGCTCTCGGACTGCACGACCATCAGCGGCCACACGTACTGGTTCCACATCGGCAGGAAGCTCAGGATCACGACCGTCGCGGTGGCGGGCCCGGACAGCGGCATCACGATGCGCGAATAGATATGGAACCAGCCTGCGCCATCCACGCGCGCCGCTTCGTCAAGATCCTTCGGGATGGTCTCGAAATACTGGATATAGAGGTAGATCGAGAATGCATTGGCGATGAAGGGCACGATCTGCACAGGCATGGTGTCGATCCAGCCGCGTGTGAAATACAGGCCGAATTGGTCCACCATCGGGCGCGGCAGCTGGTTCACCCACCAGAGCAGGGGAATGGCGTAGGTTTCGAACGGCACCATGAGCGTGGCGAGAATGAAGGTGAAGATGACCTTCTTGCCCTTGACGTTCAGGCGTTGGATAGCGAAAGCGGCCATGGAGTTGACCAGCACGCCGAGCACGACCGTGACCAGCGTGATGATCACCGAGTTCATGAGGAAGCGGGCCGCAGGCACTCGGGTGAAGACCTGGGCGTAGTTCTCCAGCGAGATGCTGCCGACCGGCAGGAAGGCCTTCCAGCTGCTGAGATCGGCCATGATCTCATCGTCGGGCTTGAACGAGCTCACGACCATGAACAGCAGCGGAAAGGCGAAGACGCAGGCGAACAGGATGCGCACGATCCAGCCGCCGATGGAAAGCCGGTGGTGTGCGGATGCCGTTGCCTTGGCGAGTCTGCCCGCGGCTTCTTTCGCAGCCGGGGAATGGGAAACAGTGGGGTCAATCGTTGAATTTGCCATGATGACGTTCCTTTTTATGCCGTTGTGATCCGCTGCTGTCAGCGGTCCCTGATCAGGCGGCGCTGGATGCCGGTGATCAGCATGATGATGAGGAAGAAGACGAGGGTGATCGCCGAAGCATAGCCCATCTCCTGCTGCTGGAAGCCGGAGCGCACGGCTTCGAACACCACAGTAGTGGTGGTGTCGCGCGGTCCGCCCTGGGTCATTACGTTGATCTGGGTGAACAGGCTGAGCGCGGCGATGGTGATAGTGATGAGAATCATGTTGCGCGTCGATCGCAGGCACGGCCAGGTCACGTTCTTGAACTGCTGCCACGTGCTGCAGCCGTCAAGCTCCGCCGCCTCGTACAGTTCGCCAGGGATGGTCTGCAGGCCGGAGAGCCAGATGAGCATATGCTGTCCCACGGCCTGCCATATCGACATGACGATGATCGCCGCCATCGCGGTACGAGGATTGTTGAGCCAGTCCACGGCCTGCCAATGCCCGAAGGTGATTTTGCCGAGCACCTGGTTGAGCATGCCGTCATTCTGGTAGATGAACATCCACAGCAGGGAGACGACGACCATCGAGGTGATGACGGGCAGGAAGTAGATCGTGCGGAAGAACACGGAGCTGCGCACCTGCTTGTTGATGAGAACGGCGAGGAACAGGCCGAGTCCGGCTTGCACCGGCACGACGACGAGAGCGAATACTGCGACGTTGCGAAGCGCGAACCAGAATGTCGGATCGGAGAACAGTCGGGTGAAGTTGCTGAACCCGATCAGCCGCGTAGGATTCGGGCTGATGGTGCGGGCGTTGGTGAACGCCAGTCCGAAGGCGATCAGCACGGGTATGCCGATGAACAGGAGCAGGAGGAGGCAGGCGGGGAGGAGCATTCCCCAGCCCACGGAATTCTCGTGGCGGCGTTCGTCGTCAGTCTTGCGTTCGATCGCGGCTGTTTTCGCGGCTGGCTTCGTCGCCGGCGAACCAAGTCTGCTTGCAGTGGTCATGATGGGTTCCTCTCAGTTCTTGGTGTATCCATCGGCGCCTTGGATATTGCCGTCGATATGGTTGACTGCCTTGTCAAGCCAGGTGTCGACGTCGGCTCCGTTCATGATGTCGCCGATGGTCTTGCGGAATTCTGTGGATATGAAGTTGTAGGCAGGGGTTTCCGGGCGCATCTTGGCGTATCGTTGCGAGATCTGCGTGAACACCTGCATGTCTCCGCCTTTGGCGAATTGCGGCACGAGCTGCTGGGCGCCCGGCGTGACCGGGATGTTCATGCCGGCCTTCGACATGATCGCGATGAACTTGTCCTGCAAGGAGAAGCGCAGGTAGTCCTGTGCTGCCTCCTTGTTCGCGCACGTCGGCGTGATGCCCACGGTCCACGAGCCGCCCCCGGCCACTGAGCCATGGCCGAAATCAGTCATGGGCATGGCGACGATGTCATCGTAGTCCTTGGCGTATTTCTGGAAAGTCGACATGGACCAGATGCCCCCGTACAGCAGTCCGGACTTGTTGTTCACGAAGTCGAGGGCCGTGTCGGAACCTCCTTTGGAGTTGATGTAGCCCTTGGTGACGAGATCCTGCATCCAGTGGGCGAAGTCCTTTGCCGCAGTCCCATTGAGCTTGCCGTCCGCGGTCTGATAATCCTCGCGGTTGATCAGATCGCCTCCGAAGGACTGCAGGATCGGCCCGTAGGCGTAGGCATACCATTCGCTTTTATTGTCGGCGGTGCCGATTTCGAAGGGGTAGGACCATTCCCCGCTGCTTTTCAGCTTGGCCAGGGCATCGTCCATTTCCGTCTTGCTCCATGGATGATCGACGGTGGCTATGCGGATGCCGTTCTTCTCGAGCACGGACCTGCGTGCGAACAGGGCAGTGGTGGCGTCGAAGTACCCGACGGTGTAGATCTTGTCGTTCCACGTGCCTTTGGCTGATTTCATGAGCTGATTGGCGCGTTTGAGCAATGCCTTGTCGGTGATCGGGTCGAGGATGTTCGCCCATGCCCAGTAAGGGGTGTTGGGTTGGTCCACGTCGACGAGGCAGGGCAGGTTGCCGGCGGATGACGCCGATATGATCGAGTCATTGTACGAGCTTTGCGGGAAGGACTGTAATCTGACGGTTGCCTTCCGGTTTGGCGATTTGTTGTAGGCGTTGATCATCTGATGATCCGCGTCGAGTTCGGCCTGGGAACCGGCCGAATGGGTCCAGAGCGTTATTTCCTTGGCGCTTGCCTTTGCTGCCTCGCGCTGGGCTTCGCCGCATCCTGAGAAGCTCAGTAGGCTGGCTGCCGCAAGAAATGCCGCGCAGATTCTCATAATCTCGCGTTGCGTGTGTCGAACCATGACAGTCCTTTCCTGATCAGACGCGGGTGTCGGCCACTGTGCCGGCCTCCGAACGCCATCGTTTTTCGTGAATGGCCACCGCTGCGCTGCGTGCGGCAAAGCCATCGCCGACTGGTCGTTCAGCTGAGCTGCCATGCCGAGATGAAGACCAGACAGCACTCAGTGTATATCATCAATCGATTTACGTCAATCGATTGATGTAACGTGTCGCGGTGATGATTCTCTGCGGATTTCGAAGCGCGCTCTCGGGTTTTTCGGAGCTTTCGGATTCGGGCATATGCATGGGGTGCATATGGTGACCGTCGTGATACTTGCTGGCTGGCGCTAAGTCCCGTTGTGTATCTCGTGTCCTTGCGTCGCGGTGCTCTGCGTTGCTGCGGTGCTGCAATTCGTGTGCAAGCTACCGCCGTCGCACCGACTCCTTTTCGATGAGCCTGCAGTGGATTTGCGCCGGAGCGGAGTCAAGGAGGGGCATGGGAGCGGTATCCCTGTCTGTCGGCGGGAGCGTTGCCTCGGAAGGATTCTGCTCTTCGATGAGGGAAACCAGCTTTGACACGGCCCAGAATCCCATCTCGTAATGCGGCAGTTCCACGCTGGTCAGTCGAGGAGACAAGGTCTCGGCGAATACTCGGTGGTTGTCCACGCCGATTACGGATATGTCCTCGCCGATGTGCAGGCCGTGACGGGCGGCGCACAAGTAGACCTGCATGGCGCGGGCGTCGTTGAAGCAGAAGAAGCCGTCCGGATGCTCCGACTCGATCATCCGGTCGATTGCGGACAAGGCCGCCTCGTTCCCGGATACGCTGATTTGCATGTGTGAGCCGAAGTCGAGTCCGGCGTCCTTCAGTGCCTGACGATGTCCGGCGAGGCGCAAGCCTTGCGCGAGCATGGGATCCGAGCTTCCGATGTAGGCGATGTGTGCGCAGTCTGCGGCAATGAGGCGGCGTGTCGCATCGTAGCCGATCTGGAATTCGTCGGGCGTGATGCTCGGGGAGCGATGCTCCTCGTCCTGCGCATCCGCGAGGACGAAGGGCAGGGATGCAAGGCTTGACGGCACGGATGTAAGGCAGTTGAACATCTTTGCATACACGAATCCATCCACGCCGTATCTCTGCAGCGCTGCGATTTCGTCATTTGCATTGGCGATGCCGTCCGTGTTGACGGTCAGCATGACGTATCCCAGCCTGCTGGCCGCGTCCTGCGCCCCGAGAATCATGCCTCCTGCATACGGGGTGGTGGCAATCTCTTCGCTGATGAATCCCAGGATGCGCGTTTTGCTGGTACGCAGCGAGCGAGCCAGAGGATTGGGCTGGTAGCCGAGGGCCTGAGCGGTCTGGCGCACGTGAGATGCGGTTCCGGGTTTCACCCGTCCGGCATCGCGGTTATTGAGCACTAGGGAAACGGTCGAAACCGACACTCCGGTTCGCTGGGCGATCTCTTTCATCGTGGTCATACGTTAAACGATATATCTACCTGTGCGTTGCTGGTTGCGAGATGTTGGGAATTGTTTTCGGAAGGCGGAAGATGCCGTGCACGGCGATGCCGCGGCCATATCGGCTACATCGGGACGAATAGAGGAAGTAACGCCAGACTCTTTGTTAGCGTCCGGATTGTAGCGCTAACGAGCGGCTGACGCTACAAAACTGCCTATAAGCACCGCTTAGCGTCCGTTTTGTAGCGCCCGGTCATAATGAGCGCTACAAAACGGACGCTAAGCGATTAGCGGGCGATTTGTGCCATTCCGGTTGACTGGCACTCAGTCCTGTTTGAGGATCTTGTCGACAAGCTCGGCTTTTGCGTGCAGTTGGCTGGTGAAGCCGGGGCGGGTGTCGAGCTTGAGGGTGACGCCGGTGCGGTAGCCTTGCGAGGCGAGCTTGTAGGTGGCGTCGCGCACGACTTGCAGCACTTCGTCGAGGTCGCCTTCGATGTTGGTGAACATCGCGTTGGTCTCGTTCGGCAGCCCTGATTCGCGGATGACGCCGACGGCCTGGGCGACGTACTCGCTCAGCTCCGCGCCGGTGCCGCTCGGCGCGATGGCGACGGCCGCAAGCGTGTTGATGTACGGCTTGCCGGTTTCGGGGTCCACGGGGACTTCCTGGCGGTCACTGTTGCGATCAATCATGATGCTCTTTCCTGTAATTAGGTGTTCCTGTAATACGTGGTACATATAAAGGTACATATAAAATGGTAGCGCTGCGCTGCCGCTGGATTCTATTTTCTAGCACAACTGGTAATGCTGCAAGCCTTCAAGCACGCCGCTGTCCGTTGCGGCGACGTATGAGGCGACTCCCTGCAGCTCCGCCGTGGCATGGTTCATGGCTATGCCATAATCCACGTTGGCGAACATCGAGAGATCATTATTCTGGTCTCCGAATGCGTAGGTCGGAATGCCTAATACCTTGCCCGCCGCAAGCAGCTTGTCAATGGCTTGGGACTTGGAGACCGCGAATGGCAGGACGTCGACGGCGAGCGGCGCATAGCGAACGAAAGCCAGTCGGTCGTTGAACGCATCTTGGTAGATTCTTTCCTGCGGCGCAGGCAGATAGATATTGAGAAAGTTGACTCCGTGCGTCTGATAAAAGTCAGGGTTTATCTGCGTATCAGCCAATTTCATGGAGCCGATATGCTGTTTCGTAAGGCTGTTGATGCCAGTGACCGCGTAGCCGGCCTGATTGAAGAAGCCGACATCCTGATTATGCCGTCGAGCAGTGCGCACGACCTCTTCAATGATTGCGGCAGGCAGCCGATAATCCTGGATCACTGTCCCTTGGAAAACCACGTAGCACCCGTTCGCAAGGATGTATGAATCAACGTTGAGCTTCTTGAGCAGCGGTCTGACCTCATACAGACTGCGGCCGCTGGCGATAATCGGCAATATCCGGCGCTCGCGAAAACCGGAGAATGCCGCTACGACTTCCGGCGGCACCTGCAGATCATTGTCGGGGCACAGGGTGCCATCCAAATCGAAGAAGACAATAGCGTCGATATTCATATCGCGTACCTCATGTGTCAATGCGCGTCTATTATAAAGCGCTGCGGGCTCTGCGGCTCTGCGGCTCTGCGGACTTTACGGACTCTACGGACTTCGAGCGGCGCTGCCGCCGCATACGGGAAAGGCCCGGGGACTCTGTGACCGATGCTGGTCGGATTGCTGCGTTCCAGCGGAAGAGACGCAGCAATCCGACCAATAGCGGCGAATGGGACTTCGGTAGTGGGCAGATTCGTGCGGTTGAGAGCGGGAAACGCACGAATCCGACCAGTAGCACTCTCGCGGGGAAGGGGACTGCGGCGATTGGCAGCAGGCCAGCAGTCCGCATTATTCCCTATTCCTTGCTGCCGGTAGCACCAGCAGCGGCTGTGCTGGTTGCCTCGACCGCCGCGTGCGAACCGGCGATGATCTGCTCGGCCTGCGAGACGACACGGCGTTGCTGCGACGCGCTGCCGAACTGCTTGCGGATGTTCTGGGAGATGGCCATCGAGCAGAATTTCGGCCCGCACATCGAGCAGAAGTGCGCCATCTTCGCCGGTTCGGCGGGCAGCGTCTCGTCGTGGAAGGCGATGGCGGTGTCCGGGTCGTACGACAGGTTGAACTGGTCGAGCCAGCGGAATTCGAAGCGCGCCTTGGAAATAGCCAGGTCGCGGTCCTGCGCGTGGGGATGGTGCTTGGCGATGTCGGCCGCATGGCAGGCGATCTTGTAGGCGATGACGCCCTGCTTGACGTCGTCCTTGTCAGGCAGGCCCAGATGCTCCTTCGGCGTCACGTAGCACAGCATCGCCGTGCCGTAGCGCGCGATCTCCACCGCGCCGATGGCCGAAGTGATGTGGTCGTAGCCCGGCACCGTATCGGTGGACAGCGGTCCGAGCGTGTAGAACGGCGCGTTCTTGCAGATGGCCTTCTCCATCTCGATGTTCATGCGCACCGTGTCGAAGGGGATGTGGCCCGGTCCCTCGACCATCACCTGCACGTCGTGGTCCCAGGCGCGCTGCGTGAGCTCGCCCAGGGTCATGAGCTCGGAAAGCTGCGCGGCGTCGTTGGCGTCGGCCAGGCAGCCGGGGCGCAGACCGTCGCCCAGCGAGAAGGCGACATCGTAGCGGGCGAAGATCTCGCACAGCTCGTCGAAATGCGTGTACAGGAAGCTTTCCTGATGATGCTGCAGGCACCATTGCGCCATGATCGAACCGCCGCGCGAGACGATGCCCGTCACGCGATCCGCCGTCAGCGGCACATAGCGCAGCAGCACGCCGGCATGAATCGTCATGTAATCCACGCCCTGCTCACACTGCTCGATGACCGTGTCGCGGAACAGCTCCCACGACAGCTTCGTGGCGTCATCGTCCACTTTCTCAAGTGCCTGATACATGGGGACCGTGCCGATCGGCACTGGCGAGTTGCGCAGGATCCATTCGCGCGTGGTGTGGATGTCGTTGCCGGTCGACAGATCCATCACCGTGTCCGCGCCCCACTTCGTGGCCCAGGTCAGCTTCTCGACCTCGTCGTCGATCGAGGAGGTCACGGCGGAATTGCCCATATTGGCGTTGAGCTTGACGAGGAACCGTTCGCCGATGATCATCGGCTCGCTTTCAGGATGGTTGATGTTGCAGGGCATCACCGCGCGGCCTGCCGCCAACTCGTTGCGCACCAGTTCGACGTCGCAGCGCTCGCGTTCGGCGACATAGCGCATCTCCGGCGTCACGATGCCGTGCCGCGCGTACCACATCTGCGTCACCGGATGATTGCTGCCCCGCATGGGCTCGTGATGGCGGCCGCGCCATTCCTTGGTGGCCTTGCCGCGTTTGATAGCGGTCTTGCCGTCATCGGCGAGGTTGCGGCTTCGCCCCGTGTACGTCACCGTGTCGTTGCGGTCATGAATCCAATCCAGGCGCAGCGGGTCGAGGCCGACTTTCGGATCGCACGCAGGGCCTTCGGTGTTGTAATCGCGGAAGGGTTCGTTCGGCCCCTGGCCCGGCGTGTCCTCTAATACGATTTCGGTGTATGGAACCTGCAAATCGTAAGCGCCGTGCTGGTTCTCGAAATGCACGTCCCTGATCTTGCGGATATGCGCCTTGTCGCGTTGCTTCGAGCCGCGCGCCGCGATATCGACGGCCTGCTGCTTGGCGAGCCGGGCCGCATCCTTGGCCTCCTTCGCGTTGAGGAAGCCATGTGCTTCCTTGCGCTGCTCCTGCGCCTTGGGCGCGGCGGCCCGCGATGAGTCGTCGGCTGGCCGCGCGGCATAGCCGTGCCTGGCCTCCCCGCGCACGCCGCGCCATGCGTCGAGCATCGCCCGGGTGGCGGCCTGCGGATCGTCGGCGCCTGCGATGGCGGAGACGACGAACCAGCCGGCCGCCCTGGTGCCGGCGAGCGGGGCGATGTCCTGCAGCCCCACGCCGCCGCCCACGACCACCGGGTAGTCGCTGGCCTCGCAGATCGTGTTGATCAGGTCCAAGGTGAGCAAGTGCTTGCTGCCGTCGTCTTCGACCACGATTGCCTCGGGCTTGGTCGTGGAGCGGTGCAGCGGGCCGGCGCCGATATAGTCGATGCATCCGGCGGGTAGCTCATTGATGAGGCTGACGAGGCTTTCGGTTTCGGCGGACAGGCCGATGATGGCGTCCGGGCCCAGCAGCGTGCGCACCTGGCGCGGCTCCATATCGGTCTGCCCGATATGCACGCCGTCGACTTTGATGCCCTTGCTGCGGCACTGCCAGACCACGTCGGCGCGGTCATCGATCACGAAGGCGACGGTATCGGCTCGGTTGTTGTCTTCGATGATCTGCGCGATGTCCTGCGCCATCGTCGTCAGTTCCTTCGCGTCGGCGTTCTTGGCGCGCAGCTGGATGAAGGTCGCGCCGCCGCGCAGCGCCTCCTCGACCACGTCGGCGACCGGTCGGCCTTTGGTGTCTTCGGGGCCGACGACGAAGTAGGCGGACAGGTTGAAGTTGTCACGCATCGATGCGTACGGGTATGGGGCACTCATGGTGTTCTCCTTGGTGGCGGAGTTTCCGCCGGGTTGGTTTGAATGAAAAGATGAATTGGGCTGGTTTGGGGCAAAGAAATGAATTGGGTTGCGATTGTGTACATTCCTGAGGATGTGCGATGCAACATGTGCCTGTTCCTGCATCGGGAGCAGAGCGAGCTGCCGCACCGCCTGTGTACCTGTATGATGAGCCCGCAGCTGCGCGAGGCCGCTTCACGAGGGTTTAGCGGTCTGCAGAGGGCTCAATAGGTTCAGCGGGCACGGCGGCAACCGGCGACGCCGCCACTTCGTCGGCGCTGACGGCGTACAAGGCGTCGAGGAAGGCGCTTTGGAAGGTGCCGGGGCCGTCGCTGGCCCGTTCGGCGCGTTCGGAGGCCCGATTGTAGAGCAGGCTGGCTGCCAAGGCGGCGGTCAGCGGGTCGCTGACGGCCAGATAGCAGGCGAGCACGCCGCCGAGCGAGCAGCCCGCACCGGTGATTCTCGTCATCATGGCGCTGCCGCCGGGCAGGCGATAGGCATGCGTGCCGTCGGTTACCAGGTCGACAGCCCCCGACACGGCCACGGCCGCCTTGCCGTCAGATGCTGCGGCGGCGAGGAATCGGGCCAGCGTCATAGCTGCGGTTTGCGCGTCGTCCACGTCATCGACGGACTCCACACCGGCAGGGCGCGTGGCAGCAGACGTGTCGGTGGCGTCATCATGCAGCTTCCAAATGCTGCACAGCGCCAGAATCTCCGAGGCATTGGCGCGCACGACGGTGGGCGGCGCGGTTCTGAAGGATTCGAGAATCGCCGTGCGGGTGGAGCCAGCCCCTGCGCCGACCGGATCGAGCACCCAATGATGCGACTGCCCGCGCCAGAACTGCGAGATCTTCGCCAGCTCCTCACGGTAGAAGGGCTGCAGCGTACCGACGTTGACATAGCTCGCGCCGGCGATTGCGGTCATATCCACGACCTCGTCGTAGATCAGGCTCATCGCCGCGCTGCCGCCAACGGCCAGCTGGGCGTTGGCCACGAGGTTCATCGTGACGAAATTCGTGAACGACGGCGCCAAGGGCCTCGTCGTCTTGACTGCCTCGACAGCCTGCCTGATGCGTGCGCGCAGCTCACTATGCGGCGGGACTTTCGAAAGGGCCTGCGAAGCATCGTTGTGGTTGGCAGCGTAACAGGCAGCGCAATCGTCTTGGTCGGCATCGTAATCGTCTTGGCCGATGTCTTCTCGGCCATCAGATACGTTGCTGTGATTGCGATATGCGTCGTCGGCAATGGCGGCACTGCCGGTACTGGATGGGTTGGCTGAATCGCTCATGAATGCGCTCCCTACGTCGGTCTTAGCCAAACAGGTTCGAAGGGTCAGGCACATGCCTATCTCAGCCCCGTACGGGGCACCCCTGCACTTACGAGACACACGCTAGAAGCAAATGCGGACAAGCTTGAGGCAAGCACCAATCAGGTGGCGCAAGACACGCGGCACGAGTCTCGCGTGGCGAGCTTGGAACGGCCATTGCACGTGTCACTGTCAGGCATTACACTCTATTCGGTTATCAACGTTGCAAAATGTCCTAAAAGTAAGGTGTGCTGTGGCTGTCTCAAAGCTCGATGAAGTCGTATCGCTCGCGAAGCGTCGCGGGTTCGTGTTCCCCGCCGGCGAGATCTATGGCGGTACCCGTTCCGCGTGGGATTATGGCCCGCTCGGCGTGGCGCTCAAGGACAACATCAAGCGCGAATGGTGGCGCGCGATGGTCACCACGCGCGGCGATGTGGTCGGGGTCGACACCTCGATCATCCTGCCGACGCAGGTGTGGGTCGCCTCGGGCCACGTCAAGGTGTTCAACGACCCGCTGGTCGAATCGACGATCACCCACAAGCGCTACCGCGCCGACCATCTTGAGGAGGCCTTCGAGCGCAAGCATGGCCGCATGCCCGAAAGCTGGGATGAGGTGCCTGACCCCGAAACAGGGGAGCGCGGGCACTGGACCGAGCCGCGCGACTTCAACATGATGCTGCACACCTCGCTCGGCCCCGTCGAGGACGAGAACTCGCTGCATTACCTGCGCCCGGAGACCGCGCAGGGCATCTTCGTGGACTTCAAGAACGTCATGACCTCCTCGCGCTCCAAGCCGCCGTTCGGCATCGCGAATATGGGCAAGTCCTTCCGCAACGAGATCACGCCGGGCAACTTCATCTTCCGCACCCGCGAATTCGAGCAGATGGAGATGGAGTTCTTCGTCGTGCCCGGCACGGACGAGGACTGGCACCAGTACTGGATCGACACCCGCACCCGCTGGTATACGGACCTCGGGGTCGACCCGGCGAACCTGCGCCATTACGAGCATCCGAAGGAGAAGCTGTCGCACTACTCGAAGCGCACGGTCGACATCGAATACAAGTTCGGCTTCCAAGGCTCCGACTGGGGCGAGCTGGAGGGCATCGCGAACCGCACCGACTTCGACCTCTCCGCGCACGCCAAGCATTCGGGCGAGGACCTGAGTTACTTCAACCCGACCACCGGCGAACGCTATGTGCCGTTCGTCATCGAGCCAGCAGCCGGCCTGACCCGCTCGCTTATGGCCTTCCTCGTTGACGCCTTCGACATCGACGAGGCGCCGAACACCAAGGGCGGCGTCGACAAGCGCACCGTGCTGCGGCTCGACCCGCGCTTGGCACCCGTCAAGGCAGCGGTGCTGCCATTGAGCAAGAAGCCTGCGTTGCAAGGCATTGCGCATGATCTTGCCGCCGAACTGCGCCAGCACGACTGGATGATCGACTACGACGAGGCCGGTGCCATCGGCCGCCGCTACCGCCGCGAGGACGAGATCGGCACGCCGCTGTGCGTCACCGTCGATTTCGACACAATCGACGACCATGCTGTGACGATTCGCGAACGCGACACGATGCAGCAGGAGCGCGTCAGCCTCGATAAGGTCGCCGATTATGTGGCCGAGCGCGTGTCCGAGCGCCGCGTGCGCTACCCGGAGGGGCCGGTCCGCATCGTCGGCACCACCGCGGCTGACGGCGGCACGGACGTGACCAAGGAGAGCGGCGAGGATCTGAGCGCGCCGGTGAAGGTCGCCGAGGCTGGCGGCAAGTACTGAGCCAGTATAGAGCTGCTGTACCGAATGGACATGTACTCAGCGAACTGTATTGAGCGAATGCGGGGGAGGAACTGTGACGGAAACTGCTGCTAGAAGCGCCTCCTCGGCGCGAGCCGTTGTTGCGCCTGTCATCACGCCGACCGCCATCGCGCATAACGAGACGACGCTGGCCAATAGGGATGCCAGGCACCGCGACGGCACGCTCAGCGACCCGCGTAGCGTCCGGCAGCTGGGTGAGGTTCGCGGGGAATGCCGAGAGCGCGCTGCCGCCGATCCCAACAACGATGCTGTGGCCAAAGCCGGCGCCGAACATGTCGCAATCGAACCAGTGGACCTTGGCCCCATTCGCATTCCCACCCCGGTTGTGCTTTCGCCGATGGCCGGCGTCACCAACTGGCCCTTCCGTGTGATCTGCGAGGAATACGGCCCCGACGGGCTGTATGTGGCCGAGATGATCACCGCCCGGGCATTGGTGGCCCGCAATCCCAAGGCGCTGCGGCTGTGCCGTTTCGCGCCGAGCGAGAAGATTCGCTCGCTGCAGCTGTACGGCGTGAACCCGGCCATCGTCGCGCAGGCCGCGCAGATGGTGGTCGACGGCGGCATGGCCGATCACGTCGACTTGAACTTCGGCTGCCCGGTGCCCAAGGTCACGCGGCGCGGGGGAGGCTCGGCGCTGCCATGGAAGATGGACATCTTCCGCGACTTGGTTTCTCGTGTTGTTGGAGTCTGCTCGCAGGCGAATATCCCGGTCACGGCGAAGATTCGCGTGGGCATCGACCATGAGCATGAGACCTACCTTGAAGCCGGTCGTATCGCTCAGGAAGAAGGCTGCGCGGCCGTGACGCTGCACGCGCGCACGACGGCCGAATATTACGGCGGGCATTCCGACTGGCATCGCATCGCTGAACTGGCGCAGGCCTTAAGCATCCCGGTATTCGGCAACGGCGACATCTGGGGCGCCGAGGACGCGCTGGACATGATGCGCCAGACCGGGTGCGCGGGCGTCTCTGTCGGGCGCGGCTGCCAAGGTCGCCCTTGGCTGTTTGCTGACATCAAACACGCCTTTCAAGGCAGTCAGGAGCGCATCAACCCGAACCTGGGCGCGGTCGGCACTGTGATCATGCGCCATGCCCGGCTGCTTGTGGAGTTCTTCGACGGCGATGAGCACATGGCCGTGCATGATCTTCGCAAGCACATCGCCTGGTATCTCAAAGGGTTCCCGGTCGGCGGCTCGACCCGCAAGGCTTTCATGGAATGCGAGAGCCTTGCGGATGTCGAGCGCGAAATCGCTCGGCTCGACCCTACGCTGGAGCTTCCCGAGCGGGTGATCGATGCGCCGCGCGGCCGCGTTCGCTATGCGAAGAAAGTTCATTTGCCCTATGGATGGCTGGATTCGCGCAGCACGACGCACGATGAGCGCGAGGCCTTGTTCGGCGATGACCCCATGGATGCAGGCTACTGAGCATCCGGTTTCGTTTGCGAAGCGGACGGCATGCCGTTCTCGTAGGCGAAAGTGGGAAAAAAGATGGATACACGCGCGAAAAAAAGCCGTTGCGGCCCGATTCTGCGCTAGAGTAGGCGTAACCGTGAATGACAGGAGACTATGGTGAGCGAGATTGCCCAGACTGACAATTTCAACGACAAGACCAATATCAAGGTAGTCGGTGTCGGTGGAGCCGGCGGCAATGCCGTCAATCGCATGATTGCCGAAGGTCTGCAGAACGTTGAATTCGTAGCGGTCAATACCGACGCGAAGGATCTGCTGAGATCCGATGCGGATGTGAAGATCTCGCTTAACGACGCTTCCAGCCGAGGCCTTGGCGCAGGCGCCGACCCGGAGAAGGGCGCGAAGGCGGCGCAGGACCATCAGTCGGATATCGAAGAGTCGCTCAAAGGCGCCGACATGGTGTTCGTGACATGCGGCGAAGGCGGCGGCACCGGCACCGGGGCCAGCCCCATCGTCGCGCGCGCGGCGCACCAGCAGGGGGCGCTCACCATCGCCGTGGTGACCCGGCCGTTCTCTTTCGAGGGGCCGCAACGAGCCGCTTCGGCGAAGATGGGCATCGAGAATCTGCGCAACGAGGTCGATGCGCTCATCGTCATCCCCAATGACCGGCTGCTCGAGCTTTCCGACCGCACCATCGGCATCGTCGACGCGTTCAAAACCGCTGATACGGCCCTCTTGGCCGGTGTGCAAGGCATCACCGACCTGATCACGATGAACTCCTACATTCACGTTGATTTCCAAGACATCTCCTCGATTCTGCGCGGATCGGGCACCGCGCTCTTCGGCATCGGCTCGGCGCGCGGCGAGGACCGCGCCTCCCAGGCCGCCGAGATCGCGATCAGCTCCCCGCTGCTTGAGGAAAGCGTCGAGGGGGCTCATGGCGCGCTCATCAACATCGCCGGTCCGACCGATCTCAAGCTGCAGGAGGCTTCCGCCGCCACCGAGCTGGTGCGCAAGGCGATTCATCCCGAGGCGCAGATCATCTGGGGCCTGGCGCTGGACGACGCCTATGGCGACGAGGTGCGCGTCACCGTCATCGCCGCGGGCTTCGACGCCAAATCGAAGAAAACCGAGATGCCCGCTCCTGTTGTGGCACATGACGAGCAGCCTGCCCAGCCTGCTGCGCAATCCATTCGTCCGAGTGAAGGCACTCAGGTGCCACCGCTCGTGCAGAGCCATACGCCCGATTTCGCGCCAGGCGACGGCGATGTCGCTTCTCAGTCTCTTGATGATGCGGGCAGCGACGACACGAGCGATGGCATGTTCTCCGCGAACGATCCGGGCGATCTTGACATCCCCGACTTCCTGCGGTGATGATTGGTGTGGTCGTTGGCGATTATGCGCAACGCTGAACGAAAGGAACTTGCATGGCGAGCTTTATGAAAAACGCGATGTCGTATCTCGGCATGAGCGACGTGGTCGATGAGGAGGACGATTTCACCGTGCCCGGCGATGACGACAGCTCCTCCTTCGATTCGGATCATACGGTCGCGCCGCCGAACCAGTCGTCGGCGTCCTCCGCGCAGCCGCAGCGGGAGACGAGTCCGTTCCAAAGCAGAGTCAGTCGAATTACGACGATTCACCCCAAGACCTATGAGGATGCGCAGCTTGTCGGTCGGGCCATACGCGACGGCGTGCCCGTGGTACTTAATCTCACCGGGGTGCCCGAGGCTGTGGCATATCGCATTGTGGACTTCTCCGCAGGCGTCGTTTTCGGCGTGCGCGGATCGATTGAGCGTGTTACTCCGCGCGTGTTCCTCTTAAGCCCGGCGCAGGTCAACATCAAGGTCGAGGAACCGAAGCAGTCCAATTCGGCTCGAGATCTGTTCTCGGAATAGCCGCTGCCGAAAAACTTAGCAGAGCAGGCATGCGATTTCGTCGTGCATTTCAAGGCGGAGCATACCTATGATTGGCCATCTCCGGATTGGCTGCGCCTGCGGCTAACAGGATGCGTCATATGTTCTGCGCCGCGCTGATTATGCGCCTCTTGGTAGGGTTGGGCGCATGCTGACTTTATTGCTGAGCCTCATTGATTGGCTGATCGGCGCGTATATCACCGTGCTATTCATTCGGATGATCCTTGACTGGGTGTCTATCCTCTCTCCTCGGTGGCGTCCGAGCGGCGTCATCGCCTCATTGGTATTCGCCGTCTATTGGCTCACTGATCCGCCGCTGCACTGGCTGCGGCAATATATCCCACCGGTCAGGCTAGGGGCGTTCAGCCTCGATGTGAGTTTCATCGTGCTCTACTTCCTGTTGATCGTGCTGCGGGTGCTCATCTGATTGGCTCAAATAGCGCCATGACGGGGCCTGAAACTTCGTGCAGGCGCGAAGTACGTGATAGCATCGGTGTGAATAGCAACACATCGAGGCTTCATGCCCAAAGCGAGGTGTAGGATTTATGGCTCTGTTGACGCCCAAGGACATACGGGAGCATACCTTCCAGACAGTCCGATTCAAGGAAGGCTACGATGTCGACGAAGTTGACGACTTCCTCGACCAGGTAACCGAAACCGTCGAGGCACTGGGGAAGCAGGCTGTGCAGGCCGGCGGCCAGTCCACGCAGACGCTGGGGCCTGACGTGGCGAACCTCAATGCGAAGATCTCCGAGCTGACTGCACAGGTGCAGTCGCTGCAGAGTGACAATGAGAATCTTCGCTCCGCAGCGCAGCAGGGGCCTCAATCCGCTCAGGTCGATGCTTCGAAGCTGAGCGAGGCCGAGGAAAGCAACCGGGCTCTGGCTGCGCAAAACGAGCAGCTCAAGGGGCAGGTGGACCGCCTCACCGCTCAGGTCGATCAGCTCACCGCCCAGGCCGCCGAAGCCTCCGGCAACAAGCAGCTGGGAGAGCAGCTCACCGCGATGCAGCGCGAGCGCGACGACTTCCGCGCCAACAACGATTCACTCAGCCGTGAAATCGCTTCCTACCAGGAGCAGCTTGCCACGTGCAAGCAGGATCTCGCTGCCACCCAGAACAAGGTTTCCTCGTACGAGCAGCAGCTTCCGCAGTTGCAGCAGCAGGCTTCGCAGCTGCAGGACGTCGCCCGTCAGCTTGAGGAGTCCAAGCAGCGCGAGGAGCAGCTGCGCACCCAGGTCGAGAAGATCGAGCCGAACACCGAGACCGGCAGTCTGCAGAAGATCGCCGGCGCCGCGTCTGGCGCGACGAGCGAGCCCGAACGGGCTACTGCGATGCTGACGCTCGCCATGCAGCTGCACGACCAGTATGTGGACAAGGGCAAGGCGCAGGCCCGCGAAATCACCGAAGCCAGCCAGGCCAAGTATGAAGAGCTCGTGTCCCAGGCCAACAACTATTCCAGCAGGACTCGCGACGAGGCGGACGAATACGGACGCCAGACCCGTTCCGACGCCGATGCGTATTCCGACCAGATCCGCGCTCAGGCTGACGATTACTCGACCAAGACTCGCGCTCAGGCCGATGCGTATTCCGACCAGACGCATGCCGATGCGGATGCCTATGCGCAGGAGACGCACCGTGTTGCCGACGAATACTCGGACAAGACGCGTGCCGACGCTGATAATTACGCGGAGCAGACGCATCATGCAGCCGACGGATACGCCGACAAGGTTCGTGCCGACGCCGACGGTTATGTCAACGACAAGCATGTCGAGGCGGACAACTACGAGGCCGAAGTACAGCGTCGTGCCGCTGACTACGACTCGAAGACCCGCGCTGCCGCCGAGGACTATGCGCAGCAGGTGCGCGGCAACCTCGAAGCCCAATCGAAGGTCATCGAAGGCAATATCCAAGGCCTCAAGCAGTTCGAAACCGAATATCGCGCCCGTCTCACCGACTTCCTCGGCCAGCTGGTATCGCAGGTCTCGGATACGAACAACTACGGCCAGATGGACCAAGTCCAAGACTGACTGGTAGTCTTTTCAAGATGACTGATATGCATCACGGACGGCTGCGCATTCGCGTGGCCGTCTTTGCATGTGTCGCGCTCGCGGCACTTGCTCTTGACCAAAGCACCAAGGCATGGGCGCAGAACAACCTCGCTGATGGGCACACCATCCCGGTGATTCCGAAGCTGCTGTCGCTGACGCTCATCCACAATCCGGGTGCCTCCTTAGGGCTTGGCTCTTCACGGACCTGGCTGATCTCGCTGCTCGCGGCGGCCGCCTGCATCATGCTGGTGGTGCTGGCGCTCAGAACCGTCTCCATGCGCTGGACCATAGCTTTCGCGCTGGCCTTCGCCGGCGCAGCAGGCAACCTCTATGACCGCATCGCGTATGCTGATGGATTCTTGAACGGCAAGGTCGTGGACTTCCTCAACTATGGCTGGTCTATCGGCAACGTCGCTGACATCGTCCTTATGGTGGCAGGCGTGTTCATCGTCGTGCTTATTCTCGGTGGCGAGCCGTTCGATGCGCGAGAGCTGAACGGGCGAGTCCCCGACGGCGAGGATGCTCCCGGATTCCAAGGAACCTTGGATGTTCATGACCTCGAGAACGTGCAACAGAATCCGGGGCCTCAACAAGCTCAACAGTCTCAGGAGATTCAGGAGTCTCAGAGACCTCGGCACGGGCATGCGGGCGATGCGCAGCACGGGGGAGCCCTCGAAGCATGAATTCGGTGGTTCCCGCTCCCGATGCACTCGTCGGACGGCGTTTCGACGTCGCCGCCGCGAAGATGCTGGGGGTCTCGCGTGCGAAGGCTTCGGAGCTCATCGAGGCTCGGCGGGTACGTGTTCTCGGCCGCATGATGCACAAGTCCAGCCCGTTGCTTGCCGGCGATGTCATCGAATTCGACATTGGCGAGGAATACCGCGAAGCCGAACCGCTCGCTGACGACATGGGCATCGCCTATGAGGATGAGGATGTCGTTGTCGTAGACAAACCTGTCGGCGTGGCCGCACACGCTTCGGTCGGGTGGACTGGACCGACCGTTCTGGGCAGCCTGATCGGGCGCGGCGTGCATATCACCTCCTACGGAGCGCCAGGACGGCAGGGTATCGTGAGCCGCTTGGATGTGGGAACGAGCGGGCTGATGCTCGTGTGCAAATCCGAACTGGCCTATAAGGAGATGCGCCGGCAGTTCTCACAACATGAAGTGGTGAAGATATACCACGCCTTGGTCCAAGGTAATCTCAACGAGGACCGCGCCACCATCGACGCCCCCATCGGGCGGGCGAAGGTCAGTGATTTCCGCTTCACGATTACGCCTGCGGGCAAGCCGGCCATCACCCATTGGGATGTGCTTGAGCGCTTCGGAAAGGCCACACTTGCCTCGGTGAATCTGGAAACGGGGCGCACCCATCAGATTCGCGTCCATTTTTCTTCCCTCGGGCATCCATTGGTGGGGGACCCGATGTATGGAGCCAATCCCGTTCTTGCAAGCAGGCTGGGGTTGGATCGCCAGTGGTTGCATGCCATGCGCCTCGAATTCCGTCACCCGCGCACGCATGTCTGGACTACGGTCGATTCCCATTATCCGACCGATCTGCAGCATGCGCTCGATGTTCTCAACGCTGACCGTGCAGGTCGTGACCGTGCAGACTCGGACGAAGCGGGATTGCACGCGCGAACCGCATGACAAGCCTGTGCGCTCCGTGCAATGGATGCGTAGGCGTAACGCGTGCGATGCATACGCCTATCGGGGAGCGAGCATGATGATGCCGAAGGCGATCAATGGCAGCAATGCCAACGCTATGGCGACGGTCGTCATGTTCCGATCGCGTTTTGCACGCGCTATGGCTTCCGGTTGGTCTCGGATGGAAGGTCGCTGTTTCCTTGCTATTGCAGCAAGGATCAGTGCCGCGACCGCACAGGCAATGCACGAAGGAATAGCTAGGGCAAAGCCCAGCAGCACGATCACATCGGCCGGGTTATAGACTCCCCGATTCAAATAGGCGAGTCCGCCCCATACCGCGAGGGCAAGCAGCGATGCCGCTGCGCCCAGCGCCGCGGAGACGATGGCTGTTGGCGAGTGCCGAAAGGGCCGTTTTGGCTTTGGCCTCCCATAGGGGTGGTTCAAACCATCCATGCGCGATTGCTCATGCACAGTGTTTTCTGCCTGTTTGGCGTCTCCAGCAGATGTCGTCCTCGCAGGATCAGGTCGGATTCGCTGGGTGTCGTCGGATCGCATAGCAACTCCTTCATGCGGGTTCGTAGTGCTCGTTGTCTCAGGTCTGTCTAAGAACCGTCGATGCTGTATTTCAGGTCTTGTACTGCAACAGTCCTGATACCAGTGTTGCTGGGCAGCAGTGTCATGCGCCACTTGCATCAGCCAATGTGGTCGAACGCTTCGAGTTATCCACATTCGGCGTGTCGAGCCGTAAAGCGAACAGCGCAGTGCTGAACCGTAAAGCGAACAGCGCTGTGCGCTGTTCGTAGGTGAAGGGAGCGGCCGCTAAGGTCGCGAAGGACGGTGCCGACGGCACCGTCAAGCCGAAGGCGAAACTATGGCTGGATGACTGCTACGTCGGGTCCACGGACTGAGGATATGAGTCAATCTCGAGCCGTTAGGCGAGCATTCGCCGCGAAGTCACATTCCATAGCTATCGTGGAGCCATGACCAATTCCGGGAACTTCGTTCAGCTGCACAACCATACGCACTACTCGCTGCTTGATGGCGCCTCGAAGATCCCCGACCTGGTGGCGCGTGCCAAGGAGCTGGACATGCCGGCGGTGGGCATCACCGACCACGGCAACATGCACGGCGCCTATGAGATGTGGAGTGCCTCGGTCAAGGCCGGAATCAAACCGATCATCGGCATCGAGGCCTATGTGACTCCGGAGACCGCGCGACAGGACAAGACGCGCGTGCACTGGGGCAACGAGTCGCAGCGTTCCGACGACGTCTCGGGCGGCGGCCTGATCACGCATCTGACCATGTGGGCGCAGAACGACGAAGGCTTGGTCAACCTGATGAAGGCCTCTTCGATCGCCAACCTCGAGGGGCGCGTGATGCGTTACCCCCGTATGGATTACGAGGTGCTCGCGCAGCATGCCAAAGGCGTCATCGCCTCGTCGGGATGCCCTTCGGGCATCGTGCAGACGCGTCTGCGCCTGGGGCAGTTCGATGATGCGCTGCGCGCCGCCGGACAGCTGCAGGATATCTTCGGCAAGGATAATTTCTATATCGAGCTGATGGACCACGGTTTGAGCATTGAGAAGCGTGTGTTCGACGATCTGCTCAGGATCGCCAAGATGCTCGATGCGCCGCTGCTGGCCACGAATGATTCGCACTACGTGCACGAGGAGGATCGCAGCGCACAGGATGCCATGCTGTGCATCAACTCCGGCTCGCGTCTGGACGACCCCAACCGCTTCAAATTCGACGGCTCGGGCTATTACATCAAATCCGCCGAGGAGATGCGCGAGCTTTTCCACGATCTGCCCGAAGCCTGCGACAACACGCTCGAAATCGCCGAACGCTGCAATGTGATGTTCGATGACAGCGAGGACGGCGCGTTCATGCCGGAATTCGCCTGCCCGGATGGCTGGGATGAGACTTCGCTGTTCCTCAAGAACGTCGAGGAAGGTCTGGAGCGTCGCTATGAAGGCAATGTGCCCGAGCACGTGCTCAAGCAGGCCGACTACGAATGCGGCGTCATCTGCCAGATGCAGTTCTGCGGCTACTTCCTCGTCGTCGCCGACTACATCAACTGGGCCAAAACGCACGGCGTGATGGTGGGGCCGGGTCGAGGCTCCGCGGCAGGCTCGATGGTCTCCTATGCCATGGGCATCACCGAGCTCGACCCGCTCAAGCACGGCCTGATCTTCGAACGCTTCCTCAACCCCGAGCGCGTCTCGCTGCCGGATATCGACGTGGACTTCGATCCCGACGGCCGCGCGAAGGTGCTGGACTACGTCGGCGAGAAGTACGGGCGCGACAAGGTCGCCCAGTGCGTGATCTACGGCACCATCAAAACCAAGCAGGCGCTTAAGGATTCCGCCCGCATCATGGGCTACGAGTTCTCCGTGGGCGAGCACATCACCAAGGCGCTGCCGCCGAGCAAGAACGGCAAGGATGCGAGTCTGAAAGACATCTTCGACCCGACCTCGAAACGTTTCGCTGAGGCGCGCGAATTCCGTGAGCTCTACGAATCCGACCCGGATACGAAGCGCATCACCGAGCAGGCCAAGGGCATCGAGGGGCTGATTCGGCAGACCGGAGTACATGCCTGCGCCACGATCATGGGTTCGGAACCCATCACGGACACCTCGCCGCTGCTGGAACGCACCGACGGCACGGTCACCACGACTTTCGAATACCACACCTGCGAAACGCTCGGCCTGGTCAAAATGGATTTCCTCGGGCTTTCCAACCTTACGGTCATCCGCGACACGCTGCTGAACATCGAGCGCAACGGCAAGGACAAGATCGACTACACGAAGATTCCGTTGGAAGACAAGGAGACCTACCAGCTGCTCTCGCGCGGCGACACGCTGGGCGTCTTCCAGCTCGATTCCGACGGCATGCGCTCGCTGCTGCGCCAGCTCAAGCCCGATAACTTCAACGACATCTCGGCACTGATCGCCCTGTATCGCCCCGGTCCGATGGATATGGACTCGCATACCAACTACGCCAAGCGCAAGAACGGTTTGCAGCGCATCACCCCGATTCACCCCGAGGTGGCTGAGCCGCTGGCCGCCGTGCTTGACGAGACCTACGGCCTGATCGTCTACCAGGAGCAGGTGCAGTCGGCGGCGCGTATCCTAGCCGGCTACTCGCTGGGCCGAGCCGACGTGCTGCGCCGCGCGATGGGCAAGAAGAAGCCCGAGGTGCTGGCCAAGGAGCAGGGGCCGTTCTTCGAGGGCATGAAGGAGCACGGCTACTCCGAAGAGGCCGCGCAGGCGGTGTGGGACATCCTCGTGCCGTTCTCCGGCTATGCGTTCAACAAGGCGCATTCCGCCGCCTACGGGCTGATCTCGTACTGGACCGCCTATTTGAAGACGCATTACCCGGTCGAGTTCATGGCCGCGCTGCTGCAGAACGAGCGCACGAACAAGGACAAGACCGCGCTGTACTTGGGCGAGGCTCGGCGCATGGGCATCCAAGTGCTGCCGCCGGACGTCAACGAGTCGATTCTCGAGTACTCCGCAGTGGGCGACGTCGTGCGTTTCGGCTTGGGCGCTATCCGCAACGTCGGCGACAAGGCGGTGGCTGACATCATCGCCGAACGCGAGACCGACCGCGGCCGCTACGTCAACTTCATGGACTTCATCCGACGCGTGCCGCTGACGGCCCTGAACCGGCGTTTAGTGGAATCGCTTGTCAAGGCGGGCGCCTTCGATTCCATCGATCCGAACCGCAGGGCGCTGTTCCAGATTCACGAGGCGGCGATCGATTCGGTGGTCAGCCTCAAGCGCAAGCAGGCCGAGGGCCAGTTCGACCTGTTCGCCGATATGGATGGCGACGACGGCGCCGAGGCGATGGGAG
Source organism: Bifidobacterium subtile (assembly GCF_000741775.1). GTDB lineage: Bacteria > Actinomycetota > Actinomycetes > Actinomycetales > Bifidobacteriaceae > Bifidobacterium > Bifidobacterium subtile. Next base: position 218,885 of record NZ_JGZR01000016.1, on the reverse strand, counting down.
ATGCTTCGGTCATCGTGCCCGACATCGAGGAATGGGACAAGAAAACCAAGCTGAACTTCGAGCGCGAAATGCTCGGCCTGTACGTCTCCGACCATCCGCTGAGCGGTATGACGGCAGTGCTGGGGGGACTGCGCGAAATGTCGATCGCGCATCTCATCGACCGCGCGAAAACCATGGACGACCGCCAGCAGGTCACGCTTGCCGGGCTGATCACCAGCGTCGACCGGCGCGTCTCGCGCAAAGGCAACCCGTGGGCCATCGTCACCATCGAGGACATGGAGAGCTCGATCCAATGCATGTTCTTCGGCAAGGTCTACGAGGCCGCCTCGCAGGATCTGGCCGTTGACGAGATCGTGCAGATACGCGGGCAGGTCGAGGTGCGCGACGAATCCACGCCCAGCATTCGTGCTACCGAGCTGCAGGTGCCGACCTTGGAGGCAGCGGACGAGCGCCCGGTGATGATCACCTTGCCGACCGTCGCGCTGGACCGCAGCCGCATCGGCCAGCTCGGGCAGGTACTGCACGACCATCCGGGCTACTGCGAAGTCAAGCTCGCGGTGCTCGATGAACGCGGCAACGCCCGCGTGCTGACCTTCGGCGACCGTTTCCGCGTCAAACGCGACACCTCGCTCTTCGCCGAGATCAAGATCCTCTTCGGCCCCAGCTGCCTGCCCGCTGCGTGAGGGTGGTAGCGGCCTCCCCAAAACAAATGTGAGATCACCGAATCTTGCCCTTGCCTCAAAAACCCAGTATCTCGCTTATGTGAGGCGTTAAACGTCGGCTGCGGAGGTCTATCTGCGTTGTGTGAGGCGCTAATTCTCTGGCATCCCGAGTATCACCGCCGTAAAATGGCGGTTTTGGACCGTCCGATACTCGGCTCCCCGAAAAGTAACGCCTCACACAACGCAGATAGACCTCTGCGGCACCCCAATAACGCCACACGTAACGCAGATACACCTGCACACTGGAACTTCCAACCCCGCAACGCGTCGAAGTGCCTTTTTCTGATGCTGCGCGGACACTCTCACGCAAGCGGGTGCATCTTGCTCGCCGCCCAACTGCAGAAACTCGCTCCTGCCGCACTCGAAACCTGTCCATTCGTATGAGGTCTCTGCGGCGTTTGCCGCAAAACGCACGAATACCTTGGGAGATGAGCTGGCCGACCGACATAAGTATGCCGGCCGGCGAAGTGCGCGAGGAGACGACGATGGAGAACGACGGCAGCATTGCGAAGCGGCCAGATGCACAAGGCTCGCCCAATACGCGGACGGTCCTGGTGGGAACTGCATGTGAGCGTCGCGTCGCCAGAGCAGCACCGCATCGCTTATATGAATCCGCGTTGCTTATCGCCGTGGGCGTGTCGTCATGTGCTTTGAGCATGTTCCTGGGCAGGCGCGCATCGGTATGGTTCGACGAAGGCTATTCGATCATGATCAGCCGCAGACCGGTTGGCGAGCTCATCCGCCTTACTTCGGTCGATGCACACCCGCCGCTGTATTATCTCGTGCTCAAACTCTGGGGCAGCTGCTTCTCATGGCAGGAATGGTCTCTGCGCCTGTTGAGCGCAATATTTGCCGGGCTTGCGGCGGCTGTGACCGTGCTGCTCATCAAGGAGCTTGCCTCTCCTTCAGTGGCCGCGCTCAGTGCGCCGCTATTGGTCATCGCACCGTATCATCTGCGTTTCGGCTATGAGATTCGCATGTATTCGCTGGCGAGTCTCATTGTGGTGGCCGCGACTCTTATGCTGGCGCGTGCAGTTCGGATGCGACGCAAACGGTTCTGGATAGCCTATGCGGCGTTGGTCGCGCTCGGCATGAGCACCTTGTTCGTCACGGCCACGGTATGGATTACGCAGTTTTTGCTGCTGACAGTCGCCTCCGTTCGCCGACGCATGCCGTGGGGGTGGCTTGAAGCCTATGCGTTAGCTCTCGGTTTGTATGTGCCCTATCTGCCCTTTGCGCTTCACCAAGTGCTCTCTGCGACGATCAATCCGCTGCTGAGTCATGGCATGACGCTCGCTGCACTGGGCGACACGCTGAGCCTATTCGTGCTGGCCCGCAGCGGTGATGGCATCGGGCCTGTGCAAACGCTGCTGTGTTTGTTCGTGGCCGCGATTCCTTTCTGGTACATGTTTCACGTCGGCGGCAGTCGCGCAACGGCATCAAGCCAGACGGCACAGGCGCGGGATCGCCGGGCCTGCGCCGTGCTGGCTGCCATGGCGGTGATGCCGCTGGGCGTGTTCGCCGCCATCGATGCTCTCAGACAGCTGGCTGGAGTGCCATTGATGTACATACCAAGGTATGCATCGTTCGTCAGCATGTTCTTCTATGCGCTCGTTGCCGTCGCACTCACGGATAGAATCCAGCCGTCATTGCTGCTGAGTGCGCGTAGCCGCGTCATTGCGGCGTGTGCCGTAGTATGCGTTGTGGCGATTAGCCTTATCGGCATTGCCAACTTGGATGCGGACGGCAATCGCAATTTTGGCGAGCGGCGCACTCCTATGGCTGAAACGGAGCGAGCGCATATCGTCTGCTCACCGGATAACACGATTCTCGCCGTTGATGCGTTCATGTACATCGAAACCGCCTACTACTTTGACGGATGCGCTTTGCGTTTCCTTGCGACGCATGAGATTGCACTATCCGGTGGATACGCTCCGTTGCACGGGAGCCCCGCTCGAATCAGCGATGCCCGCGAGCTGCGCACGCCGACGGTTACGGTGCTCACGTGGGTCTCGGACCGCAAACCGCTGGACGATCCGCGCTACCGACTTGTGCACGAACGTGTTTTCAGTAGGCAGAAGGTCTCCACGTATGCGCTGCGATGATGATAATGCTGCTTGCCGTGACAACACTGTCAGGGATGCTGCTGCCGCCCTGCATACACCGGCGATACGCACGCTACGAGGGCGTTTCAGTCAGCACAATCAGTTCAGACAGCACAGTCGAATCCGTAGGCACGACGTGCGAGGCGTGGCAATGACGGCGCAGAAAGGGCAGAAAGGACAAAACATGCAGGCAACACGGAAAACACAAGCTGAGCGAGCATCAAGGTCGCTCACGGTGCTCGTGCCCTGCTGGAACGAGGAAGAGTCGCTGCCCAGGCTGTTCGAGCGACTGGACGGTCTGCGTCGAAACGAAACACGGCCCATACGTTATTCTTTTCTGTTCGTGGATGACGGGTCGAAGGATTCCAGCCAGAGTCTCATCCGGGCGTATGCAGCCACGCGGCCTTATGCGCACTATATGTTCCTATCCAGAAACTTCGGCAAGGAGCAAGCGATGTTCGCCGGCATTGAGCACGTGAACACAGACGGCCTCGTCATCATCGACGCAGACCTGCAGGATCCTCCCGAACTCATCGGGCAGATGGCCGATCTGTGGATGCAAGGCTATGAGGACGTCTATGCCAGGCGTCGCTCCCGCCAAGGGGAGAAATGGTTCAAGAAGGCGAGTTCGCATGCCTATTACGCACTGCTTCAGAAGATTGCCAGCGTGGAGGTTCAGCAGGATACCGGAGATTTCCGCCTGCTCGACCGCAAATGCGTGCAAGCCCTGCAGCAGTTGCGCGAATCGGAACGCAATGCGAAGGCGCTGTTCAGCTGGATCGGCTTTCGCAAAATCGAATTCCTCTATGATCGCGACGTGCGTGCGGCGGGAAAGACGAAATGGGGCTTCGCCAAGCTATGCAGACTCGCCCTCGACGGCATCACCAGTTTCACGACTGCGCCACTGCGCATAGCCACATGGCTGGGCGTTGGGGTTTCGCTCGCCTCGGCGGCATATGCGGTCGCCATCGCGGTCAAGCGGCTCACGACCGGGATCGACGTGCCGGGATACGCGTCGACGATGGTCGTCATGCTCCTGCTTGGCGGCATCCAGCTGCTGAGTTTGGGAATCATGGGCGAGTACATTGCCAGAATCTTCAACCAGACCAAAGGCAGACCGAATTATCTGATTGAGGAAGACGATATCGGCACATCACAGTCGTCTTTGCCGCACCGTGTCCAAGGCGCGCAGCGAATATCTCACGATGCGCAGACGCAGTGACATGGTGCTGCGGCGACTCAGTATTGAAGCGGCACATCATTGAAAAGACACAGCCTGCGTGCTGTGTACGGGGTGTGGCTACCATAGGTGGGTATGAGCGATAACACCATGCGAATCATCGACCTGCGCGGCAAGCGCCTGACCCGTGCCGAGATGCTTGAGGCGATGCCCCGGGCCGAAATGGGGACCAGCGAGGCGAGTGAACTCGTCCGCCCGATTCTCGACGACGTCAAAGCCAGAGGCGCTGCGGCCCTGCGCGATTTCGGCGAGAAATTCGACCATATTCGTACCAAGAATCTACGCGTGCCGGCCGAGGCCATGCAACAGGCCCTTGACGAGCTGGACCCCGAGGTGCGTGCGGCGATCGAGGAGTCGGTGCGCCGGTCTCGCGCGGTCGCCGCATCGCAGGTGCCCAAGGACTTCCACACCGATCTGGCTGAGGGCGCGCGCGTGAGCGAACGCTGGATCCCGATCGATCGCGTCGGCCTGTACGTGCCGGGCGGCAAGGCCGTCTACCCGAGTTCGGTGATCATGAACGTGGTGCCGGCACAGACCGCCGGCGTGCGCTCCCTGGCTATTGCGACGCCGCCGAGCAGGGAGGGCGACGACGGGCTGCCGAGCAAGACGATTCTCGCCACCTGCGCGATCCTCGGCGTCACGGAAGTCTATGCTGTCGGCGGGGCACAGGCCATCGCCATGTTCGCCTATGGCGCGCGCGGATCGGAGCCGCAGGACGGCGAAATCCTGTGCGATCCGGTCGACAAGATCACTGGTCCGGGCAACATCTTCGTGGCCACGGCCAAAAGCATGGTCTCCGGTATGGTCGGCATCGACGCCGTAGCTGGCCCCACCGAAATCGCGATTCTCGCAGATAAGGACGCCAACCCCAGCTGGGTGGCCGCCGACCTGATCGGCCAGGCCGAGCATGACGAGCTCGCCGGTTCCGTGCTCATCACCGACAGCGAAGAGCTTGCCGCCGCAGTGCAGAAGGACCTCGACTACCGCGTGCCGCGCACCGAACACGCCGAGCGTGTAGCGACCTCGCTGACCGGTCGCCAGTCCGGCATCATCCTCACCGACGATCTTGACCAGTCCGTGGCGGCGGCAAACTCCTACGCCGCTGAGCACTTGGAAATCCAGACCGCCGACCCAAACGCCGTGGTGCCGCGCATCATGAACGCCGGAGCTATCTTCCGTGGACCGTATTCGCCGGTGCCGCTGGGCGACTATATGTCCGGTTCGAACCATGTGCTGCCCACCGGCGGCACGGCGCGCTTCAACTCCGGTCTCGGCGTGCATACTTTCCTCAAGCCCGTGGAGGTCATCGAATACGACGAGCAGGGTCTCAAAGCCCTTGCCTCCCGCATCAACGCCTTCGCGGTCTCCGAGGATCTGCCTGGGCACGGCGAATGCGTACTTAGCCGCTTCGTCGATGACCCGTACGACAAGGCGACGCTGCAGGAGCAGGAACGAAAGGCAGGACTGCGATGAGCGCATCCGACCAATCAGACAGCACCATACCGGCCACGCTGCCGCTGCGCAACGATCTGATCGGGGAGGAGCCGTACGGTGCCCCGCAGCTCGATGTGCCGGTGTGCCTGAACGTCAACGAGAACCCGTATCCGCCAGATCCCAAGGTGGTCGCGGCCATCGCCGAGCGTGTCGCGGCCATCGCGCCGACGCTCAACCGCTACCCTGACCGCGAGCATATCGAGCTGCGCCAGGCGTTCAGCGACTACCTGGCCCGCGAATCGGGCGTGCGGCTGAAAGTCGAGCAGCTATGGGGCGCGAACGGCTCCAACGAGATCATGCTGCAGCTCTTTCAGGCTTTCGGCGGCCCCGGGCGAATTGCCTTGGGCGCGGATCCCACGTACTCCATGTACCCCGAGTACGCGCGCGACACTTTCACCACATGGCAGCTCGTGCACCGCAACGAGGACTTCACGCTCGACGTCGATGCGACGATTGAAGCGATACAGGACGTCAAACCCTCGATGGTGGTGCTCACCAGCCCGAACAATCCCACCGGAACAAGCCTGCCGATAGACGACCTGGAACAGATTCTCGCGGTCTGCGAGCAGGTGCCGGTCACCGGCGCGAACGAGGGCGTGCACCCTGTCGTCGTCGTGGACGAGGCGTATATCGAATTCCGCGATCCGGACGTGCCCACGGCGCTGCCGCTGATCGACAGCCATGCGAACCTCGCGGTCAGCCGCACCATGAGCAAGGCCTTCGCCTTCGCCGGTGCGCGCGTCGGGTATGTGGCGGCTTCGCAAGGCATCATCGACTGCCTGCGCATCGTGCGCATGCCGTATCATCTTTCGGCCATCACGCAGGCGGCGGCGCTCGCCGCATTCGACCACACCGACGAGCAATTGGCGCGCGTGGCGCATCTGCGCGAAACCCGCCAGCAGACCGCGCAGTGGCTTGAGAGCCTGCAGTACAAGGGCGAGAGCATCAAGGTCGCGCCTTCGGCATCGAACTTCCTGCTCTTCGGCGGCTGCTTCGACAACCGCCAGCGCATCTTCGACGAGCTGCTGAACCGAGGCGTGCTCATCCGCGTGGTCGGTCCGGACGGTTGGCTGCGCGTATGCATGGGCACCGACGAGGAGATGGCACGCTTCCGCGAGGCGTTGGCCGAAGTCCTGCCTATAGTGGAACAGACAGAGTAGCTGCAACAAGCACAGTGTTGCAACAAGCAGAGTGTTGCAGCAGACAAAGTGCTGAAACAGGCAAAGCAGTTACAACAGGCAGAGCAGTTGCAGTACGTACCAGCAGGTACAGCAACAGCAGTGAAACAAGCACGGCAGCAGGCATGTTTCCCTCATCTGGATGCGCCGCAGGTGGCATGCGGGTGAGGGAAAGGAAACGGCTGCGAACGGGGGAGACATATATGGCACGTACAGCCACGATCACACGAGCAACCAGCGAATCCAACATCGAGCTCAGCCTCGATCTCGACGGCACCGGTGCGACCGACATCGACACCTCCGTGCCGTTCTTCAACCATATGATGACGGCCCTGGGCAAGCATTCGCTCATCGACCTGCGCATCAAGGCCTCGGGCGACACCGATATCGACGTGCACCACACCGTCGAGGACACCGCCATTGTCTTCGGCGAGGCGCTTAAGCAGGCGCTGGGGGACAAACGCGGCATTCGCCGCTTCGCCGATGCCACCGTGCCGCTGGACGAAGCGCTGGCCAAAGCCGTCGTCGATATCTCGGGCCGCCCTTATGCCGTATGCACAGGGGAACCGGAAGGATTCGAGTTCGCCATGATCGGCGGGCACTTCACCGGGTCGCTGGTGCGCCACGTCATGGAATCGATCGCTTTCCACTCCGGCATCTGCCTGCATATGCAGCTGCTTGCCGGGCGTGATCCGCACCATATCGCCGAGGCGGAGTTCAAAGCCCTCGCCAGGGCGCTGCGCTTCGCCGTCGAGCCTGACCCGCGCGTCACCGGCATTCCCAGCACGAAGGGTGCGCTGTGATGGCTGACGGCAACGAGAACGACGACGACTTCGATTCCCGGGATGAGCGGCCCGACGACCTCCATTTCAGTGATGAGGAGCTTGCCGCGGCGCTCGAAGGCTTCGAGCAGGAATTCGAAGAGGGCGGCGAGACTCAGCCATCGCCATCCGAACAGGGGAACGACGGCATAGCGTCTACTACGTCCGGCGCGGCTGATGCGTTCGACGCAACGGCTGAGGATAACGCAGCTAACGCAGCCGAGAGGCCAAACGCATCTGCTTCAGCATCTCCGTCAGCGCCGCAATCCCCGTTGGATGCGGCTGATTCCGCACTCGACTTCGATGAGGAGTTGCGCGGACTCGTCGGCGACAAGGCGAAGGGTGCCGCACTCATCACCCGACTCGCCTCGGCCCGCCTGCTTGCGGCGTTCTGCCAGATCTCCGATATCTCCGCCGATTGCATAGGCTCCGATCAGGGGGCAGTGGCCGTGCTGCGCAATCTGGACGGTGACGCCCCCGAATCCGCAGCCAAGGATCTCACCACCGTGGTCTCAGGCATGGCCGCCGTGCTGGCGGTGAACCGCGCTGACAAGCTCGATTCGACGTTGTATTTGCACGGCGAGGCCGGACAGACCTTTGCACCGCCGATTCTCTTTGCTTCGGCTCCGGATTTCGTGGAGGATCTTATGCTGGGCATCGCGTCGCTGGCGGATCTGCGCGAGCAGGGGTTGCATATCATCGATTCGGCGAGTCTCGACCACGACGCGGCCATGGCCATCATCGCCGAGCATACGCGGTTCGGTCGCGGTGCCTCGCATATCCGGTGATGGCGCTGCCCGACGCCAGCAGCGCTGTACAACACTGCGACACTGTGACATTCCAACACTGCGCGCAATGGCACTGCATACTGCGATGACACTGCGCACTGCGTTATTGCACGCAGTGTCATCGCACACACGGCATATATACTTTCGCATAGATCCACTATCCAGACAGGCATTGCACACCAAGGAGCTTCCCTCATGACTTCAGCCGTGGTATTCGATTACGGATTCGGCAACGTGCGTTCGATGCTGCGCGCGCTCGCCAACATCGGGCTTGACGCGACCCTGACCTCCGACTACCGGCAGGCGCTTGAAGCGGACGGCTTGGTGGTGCCCGGCGTCGGCGCATTCGCCGCCTGCATGCAAGGGCTCAAACGGGTTGGCGGGGACCGCGTCGTGTACGACCGCCTGCGCGCGGGCCGGCCGGTGCTCGGCGTGTGCGTCGGCCAGCAGATCCTTTTCCAAAGCGGCGACGAGAACGGCGTCGAGGCGCAAGGACTCGGGCTGATCGGCGGCTCCGTCGACAAGATCGACGCCGACGTAACCCCCCATATGGGGTGGAACACGCTTGAGGCTCCGCAGGACACGGTGCTGCTCAAGGGCATCGAGGAGGAGCGCTTCTACTTCGTGCATTCCTATGCGGCCACCAGCGCCGAGCCAGCCGACTGCTCGGCGCTGCACATCGACTTCGGGCCGACGCAGCAGCAAGTCGCCTGGTGCCAATATGACCGCACGCGCTTCGTGGCGGCCTATGAGCGTGGGATCCTGTCGGCAACCCAATTCCACCCTGAGAAGTCCGCCAAGGCCGGCGAGCAGCTGCTGCGCAACTGGGTCGCGACATTCTAGAAAATCCGCAAGAAAGGACATCCATCATGCTGACCCTTCTCCCCGCCGTCGATGTACGCGACGGCAAGGCCGTACGACTGCGACAGGGCGAATCAGGCTCCGAAACCGACTACGGCAGTCCGCTTGAGGCCGCCCGCACCTGGGTCGAGTCCGGCGCCTCGTGGATTCATCTGGTCGATCTGGACGCGGCCTTCGGCACCGGCGACAATCGCGCCCAGCTGCGCGAGATCGTCGCCGAGCTCGGCGATACGGTCAGCATCGAGATGAGCGGCGGCGTGCGTGACGACGAGAGTCTCAAAGCTGCGCTCGATGCCGGCGCGGCACGCGTCAACATCGGCACCGCCGCGCTCGAGAACCCCGAGTGGACCAGGCGCGTCATCGGAGAATACGGCGCGCAGGTGGCCGTCGGCCTGGATGTGCGCGGGCATACTTTGGCGGCCCGTGGCTGGGTCAAGGAGGGCGGCGATCTCTTCGAGACCATGGATATGCTCAATGCGGCCGGCTGCTCTCGCTATGTGGTCACCGATGTGACGCGCGACGGCATGATGAGCGGGCCGAATCTCGAACTGCTGCGTGAAGTCGCGCAGCGCACCGATGCCAAGGTCACGGCCTCGGGCGGCATATCGTCGCTGGACGACCTGCGCGCGATAGCCGAACTCGCATCCTTCGGCGTCGACAGCGCGATCCTGGGCAAGTCGCTCTACGCCCGCGCGTTTACGCTTGAACAGGCCCTTCGCGTGGCTGACTGAGCCGTTTCTCGTCGGGGCCTTAACGGACAATCGGGGGCGGACGACACGCCTGTAGCATGGTTAAGCAGACGTAATAATCGCATGGGAGCATGTGGCATATGGATAAGCAGCAAGAGTTTGCGTTGCGCACGGTCGAGGAACGCGACGTGCGCTTTATTCGGTTATGGTTCACCGATGTGCTGGGGACATTGAAGTCCGTCGCCATCGCGCCCGCCGAGTTGGAGGCGGCGTTCGAGGAAGGGCTGGGCTTCGACGGCTCGGCCATCGAGGGCATGACGCGCGTATCCGAGGACGATATGATCGTGAGCCCGGACCCTTCGACCTTCCAGATTCTGCCGTGGCGCGATGGTCCGCAAGGCACTGCGCGCATGTTCTGCGACATTCTCACGCCTGACGGCGAGCCGTCGCTGGGAGACCCGCGCCATGTGCTCAAGGGCACGCTGGCCAAGGCCAAGGAGAAGGGCTTCACCTTCTACGTGCATCCCGAGATCGAGTTCTACCTCTTCGAGCATCAGGAGGACTGGTCCAGGGCCCCGACCCCGATCGACGAGGGCGGATACTTCGACCATGTGCCGCGCAGCCCGGGGATGGACTTCCGCCGCGCCGCCGTCAACATGCTCGAGCAGATGGGCATTTCGGTCGAGTACTCGCACCACGAGGGCGGGCCCGGCCAGAACGAGATCGACCTGCGGTACGCCGACGCGCTGACCACGGCCGACAACATCATGACCTTCCGCACGGTGATCAAGGAAATCGGCCTTGAACGCGGCATCCATGCCAGCTTCATGCCCAAGCCGCTCACTGATCAGCCCGGATCGGGCATGCACACCCACCTGAGCCTGTTCGAAGGCGACGCCAACGCCTTCTACGAGGCCGGTCAGGAGTTCAACATGTCGCTGATCGCGCGGCAGTTCGCGGCGGGCATTCTGTACCATGCTTCCGAGATCAGCGCGGTGACCGACCAGTACGTCAATTCCTACAAGCGGCTGTGGGGCGGCGCCGAGGCGCCGAGCTACATCTGCTGGGGCCACAACAACCGTTCCGCGCTGCTGCGCGTGCCGCAGTACAAGCCGGGCAAAGGCAATTCCTCCCGCATGGAGTTCCGCGCCCTCGACGCGGTCGCCAACCCGTATCTCGCCTACTCCGTGCTGCTCGCGGCTGGTCTCGACGGCATCGAGCAGCAGATGCAGCTCGGCGAGCCGACGAGCGACGATGTCTGGGAGCTCACCGACGCCGAGCGCAAGGCGATGGGCATCCAGCCATTGCCAGAATCCTTGGACGAGGCCCTGAAGGTCATGGAGAAATCCGATTTCGTGGCCGGAGTCCTAGGGGAGCACGCCTTCGAATACTTCCTACGCAACAAGCGCCGCGAGTGGGAGGACTACCGCCGCCAGGTCACGACCTACGAGTTGGAGAAGTTCCTGCCGAGGCTGTAAAGGTTTCACACGCTTAGGGTCTGAAGGCTTTACAGTTTTCAGACCCTAAGCAGACCCTAGGATTTATTGCCGAACCATCCGCGGTAGATGATGGAGAAGTTGCGGTTGCCGTAGCTTGAGCAGGAGTCGCCTTCGCCGTCCCCCGCCTGCAATGCGGCCGCGTTCGGCTGATAGGGCGTATAGATGTACAGTAGCGCCGTGGCCTCGTTCTCGATGTAGACCGGGCTGCCGCTGCAGGATGCATTCGGATGATAGGCTACGTAGTTCAGCGCCTTGGCATGATAGCGGTAGTCGCCTTCGTGTGCGCGATAGTACTGGTAGCGCTTCGCCGCGCCATACACCTGATTGAAGAATCCTGCGTACGCCGGGTCGCAGCTGGCATCGTCGGGACAGCTCAGTCCCATCGCCGCCTTGTATTGAAAATCGGTAGGAGCGGTGGCCGTTACGAGATGCTGCTCCTTCTGCAGCATCGTCAGCAGCACCTTCTGGCTCAGGCCGCAGGCTCGGGCTGATTTGTCGATGATTGCGGCCGCAGACTCGCCTTTGGCTCCGGCATATGCCGAGCACAGGCCGTCGGCTGGCCGGTCCGCAGTGTCGAAGGTCATGGATTTGAGACAGCGGCTGCCCGAACAAGATGCGCCCTGCTCATCGAGGAAGGATTGGACTTCCGCCTGGCTCATCGCGTTGCCGTTGAAGAACTGGCCGTCGGCGATGATATTGCCGGGATTGAACCCGTATTGGCGTGCCGCCGCAGCCTGCTCGTTCTGGACTGTGCTGATCTCATGCTGCCACTGCACGAACCGCACCAGCCCCATGATGAGCGCCAGCACGCATAATGCTGCGAGAATGCCAAGGATTATCCGCGCCACGCTGGGACTTCTGCGATTTCTGCTGTTTTTGCCATGTGGGCGTTTGCCATGCTGGGCGCCTGATTTAGGCTGGGTGCGTCGCGCCGAATGCTGTTGCCGTGGAGAGGAAGTGCGTGTCATTGTGAGCCATTGTAATTCAGATACCTAGCGAAGACGTGGACGCTTTTCATTTCTGAATGATACAGCGTTTCTGCATGATGCGGCTGATTCAACGAAGACATGACAATGTGTTCGATACGACAAGCTGCCCGATATGACGGTCTTCGTTGAATCGAGTCGTTTGCTAGATTTCCAGTGTTTTTCTGATGCGCTGCAGGCTGACCGGCTTCGCGGTGCCGAGTTCCTGCGCCCACAGGGAAACATAGAACTCCTCGAGCATCCAACGAGCGGTGGTGTAGCGCTTGTCCAGCGCCTCGTGCCGTGGTCCGGCCGGTTCGGTCTTCGCCTTGACGTAGAAGCGTTCAACAAGCTGACGCGCCTCGTCGGCCTCCCACGCCCAGCGCACGTCGCGATTCTTGTCGGTTTTCGCCTTGTTCAGACGCAAAATGTCACTGTGCAGATAGCGTTCGATGGAGGCCAGCGAGTCCGGGGGAGCGGCGCCGATGAATCCCTTGCATACGAGCGATGCGATATGCTCGCGCACTGATTGCAGCACCGAGAGCATCGGCAGATCGGCCGGCCCGGAAACCGCCTTGTCGACTTCGGCGTAGCGCTTCAATATCGCGATCACGTCGCGCGCCACCGCATAGACCGTGTCCTCGTACACCTGCTCCACGCCGGTCACGGCCTGCGCCAACGCGGCATCGTCATTTAGCTGATCGATGTCGGGCAGCAGCCGTTTGACGGCGGCCAATTGCAAGTCCTCGCTCAGCGCCTTGGTCGAGGCATATGGTGCCGAAGCGAGCATAAGCGCCTCGGTTCCCAGCCAGCGCGAGGAGATGCGTTCATCGGGGAGCCTCAGCTTGTCCAGTGCCCCCTGCCAAAGCATCGTCGCGCGGGACTGTGTCGTGGCCCCGGCCTTGTGCAGCAGATTCGCCTGCTCGACCAGCTTGCCCTGCGCTCCGGCCGACTGGGCTTTGCCGCGTACGACCTGCCGTGCCGAGGCTTCGGCCTGCGCCGCGAAATGGCGCTGCAGCTCGACCAGCGAACGTCCGGAACCCAGTACGGTTGCGGCGTTGTGGCTGGCATGGCCAGGCCTGTTGCCGTGTCGATTGCGAGATCCGGCGGGATTCGGCTTCTCGATAATGAAGTTCATGCGCAGATACGGCGGCAGCTTCGACCACTGATCGCCTTCGAAGACCTGCGGGTGAATCTGTGCGCCAGCCACGCGGATCGCCGCTTCGGTGAACACATGCGTGAAATCAGGCCAGCTGGCGACGCCGGTCTGCTCGTTCTCCGGCGGCAGCTTCGGCCTCCCGCCCTCGCCCGACCCGGGCAGATCGGGATAGTGCTCGGCGATGTACGCGCGAATTGCCCGCGCGGTGTCGGGAGCCGGCACGAACTGCACGCGCAGGGCCTTGGGCAGCGATTTGATCATCGCCACGATCAGCTCATCCAGCAGCCCGGGCACATTCCACGTGAACTGCTCGGGGCGCAGCCGAGACAGCGCCGTGATCGGGATATGCACGCTCACCCCGTCAGCCGGGTCATGCGGGTCGTAGACATAGCTCAGCTTCAAGTCCAGCGCCGCGCCGTCCGTGCCCAGCGCATGCCAGCGGTCGGGATAGTCGCTCAGGCTTACGCTGTCTTCGTGTTGCAGCCGTTCGACGGCCTCCGGGTCGAAATCGAGTAGCTGCGGATGCTCGCCATGCTCGCGTTTCCACCATTTCGCCAGCTCGGCAAGCGAGGTGACATCCTGTGGAAGCACCGTGTTGTAGAAGTCGTAGAGATCCTCATCGCTCACGCTGGCCGCCGCCTGGCGCGTGCGGCTCGTGTCCTCGGCGGCGTCGTGCAGCACATCGAGATTGCGCGTCACGAAGTTGTCATAGGAGAAGCGCTGCTGGATATCGCCTTCGACCAGCCCTTGGCGAATCAGGAAGTCGCGCGCCTCAAGCGGATTGATGCGACCCCATTGCACGGTGCGGTCCTGCACGATGGGCAGTCCGTAGAGCAGCACCTTGGCCTTGGCGACCGCGGAGCCGCACGAGGCCGACCAGTGCGGCTCAGCATACGTGGTCCGCGTCAGGCTTCCGGCCAGCGGCTCGGCCCACGCGGGGTCGATGGCGGCGGAATACCGGGCCCACAGCCGCGAGGTTTCGACCAGTTCGGTGCTCATGACCCACGGCGGCGTCGTTTTGGCGACGGCCGAGGCGGGGAACAGCGCGAAGCGCGTGCCGCGGGCACCCTGATAGTCGTTATGCGATTGCTTGGCGGCGCGCTTCATCGCCCGCGCCTTCGCCGCGCCCTTCAAGCCAGCAAAATCCGAGGCCTTGGGCTCGCGCACCACCTGCATGCCCATCATCGAGAGCAGCCCGGCGAGCATGGCGGTGTGAATGCCCTGCGCATCCCAGCTGCAACAAAGACTGTGCGCGGCCTGCTGATTGAGCGGCAGTTGGCGAATGTCCAAGTTCGGCCGCGACGCAGGCTGCGGCTCGCCCACCTTGAATTTCAGTTCGCGGCACATATCGCCCAGCTGAGCAACAAGGTCGCGCCACTGCCTGAGGCGCAGGAAGCTCAGGTACTCGGTTTTGCACAAGCGCCGCAGCACGCCATTGCTGGGGCTGCCGTCCGCCTGGAACACCCGGTCCCAGAGATTTAAGGCGGTCAGGAAATCGCTAGATGCGTCGGCGTAGCGGTTGTGGATGCGGTCGGCCTCCTCACGCGCCTCATCGGGGCGTTCGCGCGGGTCCTGCAGGCTCAGGAACGCCACGACGACCAGCACGGCAGCCAGCGTGTTCGGCGTGGTGGTGTGCGCGGCCTCGACGACCATACGCCCCAGCCGGATATCGATGGGGATGCGGGCAAGCTGGCGGCCCGTGCGCGTCAGCGCCATCTCGCCATGCTTGCGGGCGACCGCCTGAAGCTCGGTAAGCTCGTTGAAGCCGTCGGAAACCGCCTTGACATCCGGCGGGTCGATGAAGCCGAAATGCGTCACGTCATGGGCGTTCTTCGCCACGCCGACCGAAAGCATATGCAGCACGACGGCCCCGAGCGAGGTGCGCAGAATCTCCGGCTCGGTGAAGCGCGGGCGGGTCTCGTAATCGTCGCTGTCGTACAGTCGTATCGCGATGCCGTCCGCCACGCGCCCGCAGCGGCCCGAACGCTGGTCGGCGCTGGCCTGCGAAATCGGCTCGATGGGCAGCCGCTGCACCTTCGCGGATTTGGAATAGCGCGAGATTCTGGCGGTTCCTGGGTCGACGACGTAGCGGATGCCGGGCACGGTGAGCGAAGTCTCGGCCACATTCGTGGCGATAACGATGCGCTGATGCACATGCGATTCGAAGACCTTGTGCTGCTCCTTGGACGACAGCCGCGCAAACAGCGGCATGATCTCGATGGCGTCGCCCCGGCGCATGTCGTCGGCACGAGGGCCGAAATGGCGGCGCAATGCGGTTTCGAACTCGCGGATATCGTGCTCGCCGGAGGCGAAGACCAGAATGTCGCGGGGCCCGCGCTCGTGGCTGGCGCGGATGACCAGCTCGGCGCAGGCCCGTGCCACGGCCGTGGCCATATCCGCGTCTGCGGCATGGCCGGAGCGAGGCGCGTCACCGTCCGTGTTCTGTGCCGTGCCGCTTTCGAATCCGGGGACATAGCGCATTAGCGCGGGCTCGGAGCCCAGCGGCTCGTAGACGATCTGCACGGGGTAGGTGCGTCCCGACACTTCGATGACTGGAACGGGCCGGTGCAGCGCCTGCTCGAAATGATGCTGGAATTTGACCGAATCGATGGTCGCGGAAGTGATGACGAGTTTCAGATCGCGGCGCTGCGGCAGCAAGGAGGTCAGGTAGCCGAGCAGAAAATCAATGTTCAGACTGCGCTCGTGGGCTTCGTCGATGATGATCGTATCGTACTGGCTCAGGCGCGGATCGCGCTGGATCTGCGCGAGCAGAATGCCGTCGGTGACTACGCGCAGACGGGTTTTGGGCGAGCTGGCGTCGGTGAAGCGCACCTGATAGCCGATTTCATCACCCAAGCACACGCCCATTTCCGAGGCGATGCGCTCGGCGACCGTGCGTGCGGCGATGCGGCGCGGCTGTGTGTGCACGATCTGATGGCCATGCGTGCCCCGACCCATTTCCAGCAGAATCTTCGGGATCTGCGTGGTTTTGCCCGAACCGGTCTGGCCGGAGACGATCACGACCTGCGAGGAGGCGACGGCTGCGGCGATGTCATCATGCGCCGCGCTGACCGGCAGCTCTTGGGGATACTCGTATTTCATGCCTGGCGCAGCACCTCGATCACGCGATAGCCCTTCGCGCTGGCGTATTTCGACACCGCGTAGCCTTCGCCCAGCGTCGCCGAGAGCCATGGAATCAGCGAGTCGGCGCCGAGGTTGCGCTGCACCACCAGATATGCGACGCCATGATCCGACAGTCTCGGCAGCCAACGCATGAGCATGCCGTGCAGCGCCTCCTTGCCGACGCGAATCGGGGGATTGGACCAGATCGCGTCGAAACGTACGTCGGCAGGGACATCGTCAGGCTCGGCGACGCGGATATTGCCCAGATTCTGGCTGTGCGCATTGTCTCGCGTCAGGTCCAGCGCACGCCGGTTGACGTCCACGGCCCAGATGGTCGCTGCGGGAGCAAGCAGGCCCAGCGTCAGTGCAATCGGCCCCCAGCCGCACCCCAGATCGAGCAGATTGCCGCGTTCCGGAGGTTCGGGCACGCGGCGCAGCAGCACCGAGGTGCCCAGATCGAGGCGATTGCCGGAGAACACGCCATGCGAGACTTCCGCCGCTACCTCGCGCCCGGCGAGTTGGACATGGATTGTGCGCCGAACGTCGGGAGAGGTCGGCGAAGCCGAGAAATACTGCTCCTGGGGTCGCTGCGAATCCCTGCCTTGCGAATCCTTGTCGCTCATGCTCTCCTGCCCGTCTCTCTGCTTGTCGTTACGGAATGCCATGCCGCCGCCCGCCGCTGTTTCGCGTCGCCCGCCGTGGCCGTGGCCACGGTTCGGCCCGACTGTCTTATGGCATCGTAACCGCATCCGCTTCGCCCACGGCTCAGTCATGTTGCCTGCCGTAGCGTTGTCTTCCAGAATGATGATAATGGAAAACCATAGTTCCAACGTGAGAGGTGTCATTGACCCAACAGTTCACTCAACAATTCGAAAGCGACAGCAACAACGACGTGAGCAAGGCCACTGGAGTGCTGGCCGACCGCTCCGAGGTCCTGCTTGACAGGTCCTATGATATTCCAGACGCCGACCAGGGCGGCGAGGAGTGGGCTGAGCGCGAATCGCGCAACGCGCTGAAGCATGTGACAGGACTCGGCGAACTCGAAGACATCACCGAAGTCGAATATCGCAAGGTCCGGCTTGAGCGCGTCGTGCTCGTCGGCGTCTGGTCGAGTGCCACCGGCACCCAATCCCAGGCCGAGGAATCGCTCAGAGAGCTTGCGGCACTGGCCGAGACGGCCGGAGCCGAAGTGTGCGAAGGCATGCTGCAGCATCGGCTCAAGCCCGATCCGGCGACCTACATCGGCTCGGGCAAGGCCAAGGAGCTCGCTGGCATTGTGGCTCAGCATGAGGCCGACACGATTATCGTCGACGACGATCTGGCGCCAAGCCAGCGTCGTGCGCTCGAAGACGTGGCCAAGGTCAAGGTGGTCGATAGGACGGCCGTGATTCTCGACATCTTCGCGCAGCATGCCACCAGCCGCGAGGGCAAGGCGCAGGTGGAGCTGGCGCAGCTGCAGTATATGCTGCCCAGGCTTCGTGGCTGGGGTGCAGCCTTGTCCCGGCAGGCGGGCGGCCAAGCGGCAGGAGCCGACGGTGGCATCGGCTCGCGAGGTCCGGGCGAGACGCAGATCGAGCTGGATCGACGGGTGATCCGCACCAGAATCGCGCGGTTGCGTCGTCAGATCGCGCGGATGGCCCCGGCTCGCGAGGTCAAACGCGGCTCGCGGCGGCGTTACGGGCTGCCTACGGTCGCCGTAGTCGGCTATACGAATGCAGGCAAGTCCTCGCTGACCAACCGGCTGACCGGTTCGAGCGAACTGGTGGAGAACGCGCTGTTCGCCACGCTCGATACCGCCGTGCGCTCGGCGCGAACCAAGGACGGGCGCGTGTACGCCTACGTCGACACCGTCGGATTCGTGCGACGGCTGCCGACCCAGCTGGTCGAGGCCTTCAAATCGACGCTGGAGGAGGTTGCCCAGTCCGATCTCATCGTCCATGTGGTCGACGCCTCGTATGGCGATCCGCTGGCGCAGATCGACGCGGTGAACGAGGTGCTGGCCGATATCGCCGGTGCGCAAGACATTCCGCGCATCATAGTGTTCAACAAGGCCGATCATATCGATGAGGCGACGAGGCGGCGGCTTTCGTCGCTCTACCCACAGGCTCATATCGTGTCATCGCTCAGCGGCGAAGGCGTCGATGCGCTGCGCGAAGAGATTGAGGCGCTGCTTCCGGTGCCCGATGTGCGTGTCGAAGCGGTACTGCCGTATGCGCAGGGTTCGCTGCTGTCACGGGTGCGCGAATACGGCAGGCTTGATGCTGCGGAATACCGCAATGATGGAGTTCGCATTGAGGCGCGGGTCGACAGCCGTCTGGCTTCGCAGATCGTCGAGGCGTCCATCGACTAGGCGGCGAATACGCCTGAGCGGCGGAATTTGATTGAGTGGCGAGAATTAGCCGAGTGGCGAGAATCTGACCGGGGCGGATTCTCGCCGCTGCGAATTCATTGTGGCGAAGTTCTCCGAGTGGGTTCACAGTGCGGTCTTGCTGTGGAAAATGCATTGGAACCGCACTGTTTGCAAGGTATTTTCGACGCGCTTTTCGCGAGTGGTCGACGCTGGCGCGGCTGGCGGCAAACGTCATAGTCTATGAATAGAGTACATAGTTGAGGATATGGGGCGATGATCAGGATCGCACCGAATACAGAGAGGTTCAACACATGGTTGATTTCACAAATAAGCCCACGAAGCTTGCCATCATCGGTGCTGGTGCCGTTGGCTCCACACTCGCCTTCGCCGCCGCGCAGCGCGGAGTCGCCCGCGAGGTCGTGCTCCAGGACATCTCCAAGGATCGCGTCGAGGCCGAGGTGCTGGATATGCAGCACGGCTCCAGCTTCTACCCTTCCGTCACCATCGACGGATCAGATGACGTCGAGATCTGCCGCGATGCCGATATGGTTGTGATTACGGCCGGCGCGCGCCAGAAGCCGGGGCAGAGCAGGCTTGACCTAGCCGAGGCCACGGTGAACATCATGAAGTCGATTATTCCCAATGTGGTCAAGGTGGCGCCGAACGCCGTCTACATGCTCATCAGCAATCCGGTGGATATCGTCACACGCGTGTCGATGCAGCTTTCGGGCATGCCGGCCAATCAGATGTTCGGCTCGGGCACCAATCTCGATTCCGCCCGTCTTCGCTATCTCATCGCCCAGCAGACCGGTGTGAACGTCAAAAACGTGCATGCCTACATCGCTGGCGAGCATGGCGATTCCGAAGTTCCGCTGTGGGCCTCCGCGACGATCGGCGGCGTGCCGATGTGCGATTGGAAGGCGTTGCCGGGGCGCGAACCGCTCGATGCGGGCAAGCGCGAGGAGATCCACCAGGAGGTCAAGAACGCGGCCTACCGGATCATCAACGGCAAGGGTTCCACGAACTACGCGATCGCCATGTCCGGTGTCGACATCGTCGAGGCGATTCTGAACAACACCAACCGCGTTCTGCCGGTGTCGTCGTATCTCGACGATTTCCACGGGATTTCGGGCGTATGCATGTCCGTGCCCACCCTGCTCAATCGGACCGGCGTCAACTCTCGCCTCAACACTCCGGTTTCGGACAGGGAGCTGGCGTCGCTCAAGCGTTCGGCTGACACGCTGCGCGAGACCGCTTCGCAGTTCGGTTTCTGATTCCCTCCGATTCTGTTCGCATCATGCGTTACGCCATGGCGGTCCTTGCGACAAAGACCGCCATGGGGCATGATTATATTTCTATGACTTCTACGGTTCGTGATTTCGGTGATTGCTATGAGTCCTGACGACTCTCATGGTTCCGCGGATTCCAGCGATGCGATTGATGCGGGACGTTCCCATCAGCGTCGTCTGATGATGACTTTGGCCCTGACAGGGACGGTATTCGTCGCCGAAGTCGTAGGTGCCATCGTTACTTCTTCGCTTGTCTTGCTCGTGGATGCCGGCCATATGCTGACCGATATTTCTGTGCTGGCCGCTTCTAGTGTCACTGCCGCGCTGATGCGGCGCAAGCCCAATGCCCGCCGGACCTGGGGGTGGGCTCGGCTCGAAGTGCTTACGGCTGCCGTTGGGGCGCTCGCGCTGCTCGGCGTAGGATTCTACGCGCTGCTAGAGGCCGGCGTGCGCCTGTTCGGCTCGGCGCAGACGCAAGTGCATGACACCGGGCTGCTGCTTGGCTTCGGCCTGCTCGGCTTGGCAGCCAATATAGGCTCGATTGTCATACTGGTTTCGCAATCGCGCGACAATATGAACATGCGGGCGGCGTTCCTCGAAGTAATGAACGATGCGCTCGGCTCAATAGTCGTCGTAATCTCCGCGATCGTCATGATGACCGTCGGCTGGCAATGGTTCGACGCCGCGGCGGGAGCGGTCGTCGCCGTGCTGATGATTCCCCGTGCGGCCGGGCTGCTGCATAAGGCAGCTGTCGTATTGCTTGAAGAGACGCCGCAAGGCTTGGATCTGGAGTTGGTCCGCCAGCATATGGAACATGTGCCGCATGTGGTCGCGGTCCACGATGTGCATGCGAGCACCGTCGCCACCGGCATGCCCATCCTCACCGCGCATGTGGTCGTCGAGCGGAGCCTGACCATGGAGCAGTCCGCCGCGGTGCTTGATCAGCTGCGCCATTGCCTGATCGCGCATTTCGAGGTTTCGATACCGCATACTACTTTTCAGTTGGAGCCGGAAGGCTATGCGTCTCAAGAGGAGACCGCCCTGCATGAGTGAGCGACACGGCGGTCGCGGTCTCATCAGAGCTTGCGCAGTACGGTGACGACCTTGCCCATGATGGTGGCGTGCGTGCCGTCGATGGGGGAGTACGCGGGATTGTGCGGGATGAGCCACAGGTGGCCGTGGTCGTTGCGGTAGGTTTTGACGGTGGCCTCGTCGTCAAGCAGCGCTGCGACGATATCGCCGTTCACCGCAGTGCGCTGCTCGCGAACCACAACGAAGTCGCCGTCGCAGATCGCGGCATCGATCATCGAATCGCCGTGAACCTCAAGCATGAACAGGTTGCCGGTGCCGGTGAGCCGCTCGGGCAACCGCATCACATCATCGATATGCTGCTCGGCGGTGATCGGCGACCCCGCGGCGATGCGTCCGACCAGCGGCACGTCTCGGGATTCGATGACCGATTCGCTCTCTTCGGGTTTCGGTCCAGTGAACGGCAGAATCGTCGCTGTGCCGCCCTGCTCTTCGTGTGCGTCCTCCACTAGCTCGATCGCACGGCCTTTGTTGGCGTTCATGCGAATGAAGCCTTTCTCCTCAAGCACCTGCAGCTGATGTTTGACGGAGGAAGGGCTTTTAAGGCCGGCGGATTGTCCAATCTCCCGGAATGACGGGGCGAATCCGCGCTGCAAGACATGGACCCGTATGGCGTCGAGAACCTTGCGCTGGCGGTCGGTCAGCGTGGCTGAGGCGTCGGCGTTCTGCGCGTGCCTGGGGGCAAAGGGAATCGTGCTCATATCCGCTCCTTATGGGTCGTTGCATCAAGCATAACGTGTATATCGTGTGAAATCAAACAGATGTTCGAAAAAAGGGTTGCATTAATCGAACATGTGTGCGAAAATCAAACGTACGTTCGATAGAACGGATGTTCGATACAATATTCGAGCTGGGAAGTCCTCGAAGATACGGAAGTCGACAAAAACAGGCATGAGCAGGAATTAGGCATCAGCGATAGCGATGAATAGCGATGAAGGAGAGTGGTGGAGATGACTGCTGCGACATCATATGGACAAGCGGTCCGGATTCATAGTGAAGCGCGAAAGACTCCCCGCAAGACGTCCGGTGCCGTTATGACGGCGACGCATGCGAAGAAGCCGATATTCTCGCGGATCGCTGCGGCGTTGCTCATAGTCGCGGCGTCATGGGTGGGCTGGAGCACGATCATGCCGACCGAGCAGGCGCAGTCCTCGACGGGGCCGGTGGAAGTCGTGAACTACACGGTTCGCCCCGGCGACACGTTGTGGTCGTATGCCAATCGCGTCACCCCGCAAGGAGGCAATGTCGCACAGACCGTACAGGAGCTCAAGCAACTGAATAATCTGGACTCCGCGTCGCTCACTCCGGGACAGAGTCTGCTCGTTCCCGTGCAGTGACGCATTATCGGCAGCGATAAGCCATGCAGCGCTTGGTCATATGTGCGGCGCGACGACAGACCCTTGCGAAACGAATGGTTGAACTCGAGCGTGTCGGATGTGACGATTACGGGACGTCCCCTGTCCGTACGCAGGCCTCGGAAACCACCGGGCCTTCCCATTATTCGCATTATTCGGCTATTCTTGTGGGCATGCACTGCCCGTTTTGCCAGAATCCCGATACCAAGGTCGTCGACACTCGACTCAACGAGGACGGCCACTCCATACGACGCCGCAGAGAGTGCCCCAAATGCGGCAAGCGCTTCACCACCGTGGAGACCTCGATGCTGCTAGTGATGAAGCGCTCGGGCAATATCGAGCCTTTCGACCGGGAGAAGGTCGTCTCCGGCGTGCGCAAAGCCTGCCAAGGCAGGCCCATCAACGAGGATGATCTCAAGCTGCTGGGCCAGAAGGTCGAAGAGGATCTGCGCTCGCGCGGACTCGCCCAAGTCAAATCCGATGAGGTGGGCAGGGCGATACTGGGGCCGCTGCGCGACTTGGACGAAGTGGCGTATCTGCGCTTCGCCAGCGTTTATCAGAATTTCGAAGGGCTTGACGATTTCGAAAGCGCCATCAGCGAGCTGAAGCGCAACAAGAACGCAGCTTGACGCTCATGCACAGCCCGGGCGTGATGGCATTCCAGCTGCGGTGCTATTCGAAGAGGCCTTCATGCGTTAGGTTTTTCCGGCTCAAATGGGCCATCGTCGCATGCCATGCTGACTGCTGCGCCTGGACGGCTTCGTAAGGAATCCAAGCGCAACAGAGGCAATGCCGTTCATATTCAGCCATATCAGTCAAGTATGCTGCGCTCGCTGATGCTGGGCGCCGCGCTCGTGGACGTGGCATGAGCGCGTATTGACGCGGCAGCGCATCAGCTGATGACGCGCATGCGTATCGTGCCGTTGATGGTGCGCAAGGCTTCGAGCGATGCGGCATCTGGTCTGGTCGAGACATCGGTGACCACGTATCCCAGCTCATCCTGCGTGCCGAGCGACTGCGCGGTGATATTGATTTCCGCCTTGCGCAGCACCTGGTTGACATCCGTCAGCTTGCCGGGAAGATTGGCATGCAGATGCGTGATTCTCGCGCCGGATGTGCAGGCTTTCAGCGTTATCTGCGGCAGGTTCACCGAAAGCATCGTCGAACCGTGGAACCAATAGTCCTGCAGCCGCTGGGTGACGAAATGCCCGATGTCCTCCTGGGCTTCGAGCGTCGAACCGCCGATATGCGGGGTGAGGATCATATTGTCCTCGTCGGCGAGCGCCGTGACGAAGGGGTCGCCGCTTTTCTTCGGCTCCACCGGGAAGACATCGACGGCGGCTCCGGAGAGATGGCCGGAATCGAGATGCTGCTTCAGTGCGCCGAGATCCGCCACGAACCCGCGCGAGATATTGATGAAGATGGCGTCCTGCTTCATCTGCGAGAACTGGTCTTCGCCGAAGAATCCGGTGTTGGATTTGCGGCCGTCGACGTGGATGGTCACCGCATCGGATACTTCAAGCAGGGACTGCAGGGTGGGCATGCGCTGCGCGTTGCCCAATGCGAGTTTCTCTTCGATGTCGTAGAACACCACGCGCATGCCGAGCGCCTCGGCCAGCACGGAGAGCTGCGAGCCGATATGGCCGTAGCCGACGATGCCGAGCGTCTTGCCGCGCACTTCATGCGATCCGGTGGCCGACTTGTCCCACAATCCGTGCCGCATGTGATGCGTATGCGCGGGGATGCGGCGCATGAGGCAGATGATGTCGCAGATGACCAGTTCGACCACGGATCGCGTGTTGGAGTACGGCGCGTTGAACACGCCGATGCCGCGCGAGCCGGCATACTGCAAATCGACCTGGTTCGTGCCGATGCAGAAGCAGCCGACGGCTGTCAGCTGCGGCCGAGCGTCGATCACCTTGGCGCTGACGGTCGTCTTCGAGCGGATGCCGAGCAGATCCACGCCGTCAAGCGCCGCAATCAGTTCGTCCTCGCCGAGTGCGCCTGCCATGGTTTCGACGTCAAAGCCGCGTTCGCGAAGGGACTGCGCGGCGAAGGGATGGATGTTTTCTAGTAACAATGCTTTGGGCATGCGCCCCATCTTAGAGCGGGAGCTGGTCAGCGTCGTCGCACGTGCGCACGATGAGCAGACGTTGGGTCGGGCGTGTCATGGCGACGTAGAGATCGGAAGCCGCCACGATGCGCGAGGGGGCCTCCTCTTCGATCTGCGCAGGCTGGACGACGATCACCGCGTCGTATTCGAGCCCTTTCACCATCTCCGTGTCGCATACGCTCACCTGCTCGTCCCATGATCCCTGCGCTTGGAGCCGCGCGAACTCGTCGAGTTCGAGCTCTTGGCGCAGCTGCTCGCGTATCGCTTCGCGCAGCGCGGGAATGCGCCCTTGCGGGGCGATGATGGCGACGCGGCCGGTCCCGTCTCCTGACACGAACTGCGAGACGAGCTTGAAAGCGTGGTGCGCCACCGCCTTGCCTAGCAGCTCGGCATCCTTGATTTCGATGCGGGCGACCGAATCGGGCAGTGCGCGAACCGCGTTCAGCGTCGAGATGTACAAGCCCTCCCGCGCGGCGAAGTCGCTGGCGATGTTCGAGACCTCCTGGGGATTGCGGTAGTTGATGGTCAGCTCGTCCAGATCCCACCGGTCGGCGCCGAAAAGCGGATCCATGGTGTCGCGCCAGCGTCGTGTGCCGCCCATCGCAGCGGTCTGCGCCACATCTCCCACGATGGTGAAGGAGCGCGAGGGACAGCGGCGTATCAGCATGCGCCAATCCATGGCGGTGAGCTCCTGCGCCTCGTCGACGACGATATGCCCGTAGGTCCATTCGCGGTCGCTTCCGGCGCGCTGCGCGACGGCTTCGGAACCCATGCCGTTCATCTCGTCGAGCAGCATGCTTGACGAGACGATGCCGCCACCTACGCCGGACTGGGCGAGAGCGTCCTTGGCGAACTGCTCCTCTTGGCCGCGGCGGGCGTTCGCCGCCGCCTGGCGCGCGATCGTCTTGGGGTCGGGGCCAAGCAGCTCCATAGCCTCGTCGAGCAGCGGTATGTCGGAGCGGGTCAGCGCGGATCCCTTCGGCCGCATCAGCGCGTCGACGTCGGCGTCGTTGAGCCACGGCGCGAAGCGGCGCAGCTGGGCCGGCTTGCTGAACAACTGATCGATCAGCCATGGCCCGGTCATCGGCAGCCATGCGATATTGAGCGCATGACGCACCTCGTCGTTCATGCGCAGCTGCAGCATCACGTCGGAGAGCTCCGCCTGCTCGGGTGTGTAGTCGAGCTGCTCGACGTAGCGATTGCGCATGGCTATGAGCGCATCATGCACGAAGGTTTCGCGCGCCTTGTTGTGCGGCTGGCGCGTGCGATGCGCATCGATCTGCGCCTGTTCGATATCGGCGCGTCGCATCGGCACGTTGATGCCGTTGATCCGAGTGACGGGCATATTCGCAGGCACGCGCTCGCGGAAAGCCACGGCGTTTTCGATGACCGCGCGCATGCGCCGGTCTCCCTTGAGCATGGCATTTCGCGGGGTATCCAGGGCTTCGCCGCGCACGCCGGGGATGAGATCGGCCATCGTGCGGCTGACCACGCCGGTCTCGCCCAGCGAGGGGAGCACCTGATCGATGTAATGCAGGAACGCCATGCTCGGGCCTACGACCAGCACCCCGGCATTCTCGAGCCTGCGTCGATGGGTGTACAGCAAATAGGCGGCGCGGTGCAGCGCAACGGCGGTTTTGCCGGTTCCCGGCCCGCCTTGGACCACGACCGGACGGTCGAGCGAGGCTCTGATGATGCGATCCTGCTCGGCCTGAATCGTGGCGACGATATCGGCCATCTTGCCGGTTCGCCGTGAGCTGAGCGAGGCTAGCAGCGCGCCTTCGCCGGTGAGCGTGCCCGCCGAGGAGGCGCGATCAACCTGCTCGGCATGCACATCGAGCACCTCGTCCTCGATACCCACCACTTCGCGGAAGTTGAGCGTGATATGCCGACGCATCACGATGTCGCCATGATTCGAGGGCGTGGCCTCATAGAAGGGACGCGCCGCTTCCGCGCGCCAATCCGTCAGAATCGGCTCATGGCGCTCGCTGGACAGCCCGATGCGCCCGATGTAGCGGCGCTCGCCCCGCACGTCGTCCAGCCGGCCGAACACCAGCCGATCCTCGACTGCGCGCAGCTGGGTGAGCCGATCCTCATACATCGTGGCGAAGGAGTCGCGTTCGGTTCGTTGCGTTGGGGAGCCGTGCGATCCGGCGGAGCGCACGGCGTCGAGCCGGTCGCGAGCCTGGCTGCGCAAGGCGTCCAAACGGTGATATGCGCGGCTTACCGCCGCTTGTTCCTCGTGCAGCTGTGAGGAGTAACTCGACATGCTTGACGTCCTTTTCCTTCAAAACTTAAGGCAATCAAATGTAGCGCACGCTCCCTACGAGTCAGCCGCACGCGAACTGCCGCTATGTGGGAGTTGTGGGGTCATATGAGGATTGTTTCGTCATATTGTGGGGGGAAGTGGGGGAAAGTGGGGTAGAGTGGTGAGGCAACTGGGTAATCCGTCTGAAATGCCGCATCGGAAAACGCGAAGGAGGTGGGGGGAATGCCCGAAGATTCAATGCCGCGGCCAATGTCGCAGGAGCAGCCGCTTTCCTCTGCCGATGCCTTCTCGCAGAACGATTCGCAAGCCGGCGCAGCGGCCATGCCTTTGCTGCTGGGCACCTACACGCCGAAAATCGATGCCAAGGGCCGCATGGCGCTGCCGGCTAAGCTGCGCGGCCAGCTCGGACCGGGCATGGTCATGGCGCGCGGCCAGGAACGGTGCGTGTACCTGCTGCCGCAGAGCGAATTCCGCCGCATCGCGATGCGAATCCAGCGCACATCCATGGGCAACAAGGCCGCAAGAGACTATCTGCGCGTGTTCCTCTCCGGCGCGATCGACCAGGACCCGGACAAGCAAGGACGCGTGCTGGTGCCGCCGATGCTGCGCGACTACGCGAAGCTCGGTTCCGACATCGTGGTGATCGGCGTGGGCACGCGCGCCGAGATATGGAACCGCGAGGCCTGGGAACGCTACTTGGGCGAGCAGGAGCAGGGGTACTCCGACATCTCCGATGACGTGCTGCCGGCGGTGGAGTTCTGATGACTGATTACTCGATGATTCATAAGCCCGTGCTCCTCGAGGAGTGCGTGGATCTGGTGGCCCCGGCCGTGAGCAGGGCCGGCGGCATCGTCGTCGACTGCACGCTGGGCCTCGCCGGGCACGCGACCGCATTCCTCGCCGCAGCCCCCGGAGCGCATCTCATCGGCATCGACCGCGACGCCGAGGCGCTCGCCATGGCCACGCAGCGCATGCGCGACGCCGGATTCGCCGAACGTTTCACGCCGGTGCATGCCGCCTTCGACGAGCTTTCCGATGTGCTGGACGGGCTGCATATTCGCCATGTGAACGCCGTGTTCATGGATCTGGGACTGTCGAGCCTGCAGATCGATGAAAACGAACGCGGCTTCTCCTACGCGCATGACGCTCCGCTGGATATGCGCATGGACACTTCGCAGGAGCTGACCGCCGAGCGCGTGCTGGCCGAATACGGCGAACGAGATCTCGAGCGCATCTTCCGATCTTACGGCGAAGAGCGTTTTTCACGGCCGATAGCCCGCGAGATCGTCAGGCGCAGGGCCGCCGATCCGCTTGCGACTTCGCATCAGCTCAATGCTCTGGTGGACGGCGTCGTGCCGCAGGCGCACCGGCCTGCGGGCAACCCGGCGAAGCGCGTGTTCCAGGCGCTT
The DNA here is from genome assembly GCF_000741775.1 of Bifidobacterium subtile. Classification (GTDB taxonomy): domain Bacteria; phylum Actinomycetota; class Actinomycetes; order Actinomycetales; family Bifidobacteriaceae; genus Bifidobacterium; species Bifidobacterium subtile. The sequence continues at coordinate 190,367 of NZ_JGZR01000016.1, read as the reverse complement.
CGCATAGAAGTGAACGGCGAGCTGGACAAGCTTGCGCGCACGCTGCCGCAGGCCGCGCTGCATCTGGCTCCCTACGGGCGCATCGTGGTCGAGTCCTACCACTCGCTGGAAGACCGGACGGTCAAGACCTTCATGAATCAGGGATTGCATGCCGACGTGCCAGCGGGCCTGCCGGTCGTCCCCGACGACGCCCAGCCCTTCTTCCGTGCGCTCACGCGCGGGGCGCTGAAGGCCGATGACGAGCAGATCGCAGCCAACCCGCGCTCCGCCTCCGTGCGATTGCGCGGCGTGGAGCTCATACGTCCGATTCCGCCGCGATTCAGGCGGCGCTTGGGCGATATGGCGAAAGATGCGGTACGCGATGCGGCACAGGAAGCGCGACATGGCGCTGATGGCAAAGGCAGGAGGGGATGATGGCGACATCGGCACGAACCGTGCGTTCGAATGCGGCGCCGGCGGGGCGTGAAAGGGAGTCGAAGGAGACCTCGCGACGCCCCGAACTCACCGTGATCAAAGGTCGCCGCACGGCGAGCAACGCGGTTGGCGAAGGCTTCGAACGGCTGCTGACCTGGACGCGCGCCCGCAGCATGCCGCTGCTGCAGGTCGTCGTAGCCGTGGCCTTCCTCGCTGCGTGCCTGCTCGGCTCGCTCGCGCTGCGCACGCAGATGGCGCAGAACTCCTTCGAGCAGACGCGGGTGCAGGACAACATCTCCACGCTGACCCAGGACGTGCAGGACGATCAGGCGAAGCTCGACGAGCTTGAAGCCTCGCTGCCCCAGAAGGCGCAGGATATGGGCATGGTGCCGCAGCAGGGCTCCATATCGATCGATTTGAGCGGATACCAACCCAGTAAGGGGGCCGGGCATGAGTAGCAGGCGCACGTCGGCGAAGGGATTCGTCTCGCGCTCGACGTCGATAGGCGTCATCATGGCGCTGGTGGCTATGCTGTGCATCGGCCAGCTGGCTTCGATTCAGCTGCTGAACGGCAAGTCGACGGCGCAGGCGGCGACCGCGAGCCGCACCCTGCCGGTCACGATCAGCGCGCAACGCGGCAAGATTCTGGATGCCAATGGCTCGGTGCTGGCGCAGAGCGTGGAACGCTACACGATCGTCGGCGACCCGCAGGCCGCGCAGAGCTTCAGGCCGACGACCTGCACTGCTGACACCAAGAACTACTGCCAGCAGATCGACGGCAAGCCGGTCGGCACGACCGGAGCGGCAGCCGTGGCGCGGCTGCTGGCCCCCGCGCTCGGCATGGACGCCATGGAGCTGGGTGCCAAGCTCAGCGTGCCTGGACGCTATGCCGTACTCAAGAAGGACGTCGCGCTCGAAGTCAAACGTGCCATCGACAAGCTCGGCCTGGGCGGCATCATCTACGGCGAGCTGAGCAGCGAGCGCCTGTATGCCAACGGGACGATGATCGGCGCGCTGCTCGGCGGCGTGGATGCCGAGGGCAAGGGCGTCGCGGGCGTTGAGCAGATGGAGAACAAGGCGCTGACCGGCAAGGACGGCTACAAGGTCTTCCAGCAGGGCAATGGCGGCGAGGAGATTCCCGGCACCGTGACCGAATCGAAGGATGCGGTCAATGGCAGCGATGTGACGCTGACCGTGGATGCCGACGTGGACTGGTATCTCAAGAAGGTGCTCGCCGAAGGCAAGGATCAATATCAGGCCGACTGGGCGCTCGCCGTCGTCCAGGATGTGCGCACCGGGCAGATCGTCGCCCTCGACGACACCGATCAGATCGATGCGGGCAGCGACGATGCCAAACTCAACGTCGCCAAGGTGGTCAGCCAGACCTTCGAACCCGGTTCGGTCGGCAAGGTCATCTCGATCTCGGGCATGCTGCAGAGCGGGGCGCGTCAGCTCACCGACAAGTTCACGGTTCCCGACCACATCAACAAGAACGGTCAGGTCTTTCAGGACGCCGAAGACCACGGGGCCGAGCACTGGACGCTGGCGGGCATTCTCGAACAGTCCTCCAACGTGGGCATGGTGATGGCCTCCGACAATTACAGCAGCGAGCAGCGCTACGAGTTCATGACCAAATTCGGACTCGGGCAGAGCAGCGGTCTGGGCCTCCCCGGCGAATCCTCGGGCGCGCTCTCCGGCCCGCAACTGTGGGACGGGCGCACCAAGGACACGGTGCTGTTCGGCCAGGGATATTCGGTGAATGCGCTGCAGCTCACCAACGCCATCGCTACGATCGCGAACAAGGGCGTGCGCCAGCAGCAGTCGATCATCAAATCGGTGAGCGATGCGAATGGCCACGTCTCGACGCCGAGCGAGCCCCAGCCCACCCGCGTGGTCGACGAGCAAGTGGCCGCCCAAGTGAGCGACGCGATGGAATCCGCGGCCGACCACTACCAGGCTTTCGCCGGAGTGGACGGGTACCGCGTCGCGGCCAAGAGCGGCACCGCCGAGGTGCCGGGCGCGGACGGCAAGCTCTCCTCGATCATCAGCGACTGGTCGGGCATCATCCCGGCCGACGATCCGCGCTTCGTCGTCACCGTCGTGATGAAGAACCCGCATGGCAGCTTCGGCGGCCTGACTTCGGGGCCGGTATTCAAGCAGATCGGTGAATTCCTTATGCAGAAGTACGAAGTGCCGACCTCGGCGCCGCGCAAGAATGCTATTGCAGTGGATTGGTGAAGTCGCAACAGGAAAGGTGCATCCAATGAGCGCAGTGAGCGAATCCGTCGGCAGACGGATGACCCTGGGTTACCTTGCGGACCATTACGGCTTCGGTCTCGAACCCTCGTTCGCCGTGGACGTGACGATAACCGCGCTGGCCGATGAGGTGGATTCCATAAGCCCGGGGAGCCTGTACATCCCCTCGAAAAGCGTCGACGTGGAACGGCTTGAGCAGGCCAGGGCGCGTGGCGCATATGCCGCGCTGGTGCCGCATGCGATGCGCGAGGTGGCGGACAGCGCGCAGCTTCCGCTGCTGTTCGCCGAACCCGATGCCAGGCAGATCGGCGCGCTGGCGAGCGATATCGCGGGGAAGCCCTCAGGCTTGCTCGCCATGTTCGCCATCTGCGGCGAAGATGGCGACGAGGTGGAGGCCAATGTGATACGACTGGCCGATTTCCTGCATATGCTCGGCAATCCGGTCGGCGTGATCAGCGCGTCCGGATCCAGTTCGCTCGAACGCCGACTCGATCTGCGCCACCCCATCGGCGTGCTCGACGTGCAGCACACGCTGGCCGTATGCGGCGAAGATGGCGCTGCTGCGGCAGTCGTCGCGCTCAACGAGCGCACGCTGCGCCCCGATGCGCTGCAATCGGTCGGCGTCGATGTGCTGGGCTGCGTGGATGAGGAGAAGCCGCAGTCCCTTGCAGCGCTTCGGCAGGCCCAGCGTTACGGTTTCGCAGCTCCCAAGCAGCTCAAGGTGACCACGCGCACAGAGGAGTCGGACGCGCTCGCCAGCCAGAGCGCGCTGGGGCAGCGCGACGCGTCGGAGCGGCGCTTGTCGTTGGCGATCGCCATGACGCTGGCCGCAGGAGTGCGCCGCGGCAATATCAAAAGCGCTCTGCGTGTCTCGCAGGAACTGCGCTAGACATGCATAGGAAGGGTTTTTCGGGAGGACGATCATGATAACAATGTCTGTGGCCGAGGTCGCGAACGCCGTGTCAGGCCGGATTGCAGCGGCATCGGCCGAATCGGGCGCAGCCGGCGCAGCGGATGCTGCGGAAGCGTCGCCATCCGATACAGGCGTCACCGCCGTCGTCACCGACTCGCGCCAGGCCGCTCCCGGCTCATTATTCGTAGCCATCCCCGGCGAGCGGGTCGATGGCCATGACTTTCTTGACGCGGCCGCGCGCAACGGCGCTCTCGCCGCAATCGTCGACCATGAGGTTCCCGGCGCGGCGCTCGCTCAGATCGTCGTCGGGGACTGCGTCAGGGCGCTGGGCGAGCTGGCCAAGTACAATCTTGCCTGCCGCCGCGCACAGTCCGGCGGTTTCTCCATCGTGGCCATCACCGGTTCGGTGGGCAAGACCACGACCAAGGACCTGCTGCATGCCTTGCTCGGCTCGCTGGCACCTACCGTTGCGCCGGTCGGCTCGTTCAACAACGAGATAGGACTGCCGATCACCGCGCTGCAAGTGGATGCGGATACGCGCTTTCTCATCGCGGAGATGGGCGCCAACCATGTCGGCGAAATCGCCAAACTGACGCAGATCGCGCCCCCGGACATCTCGGTGGTGCTCAAGGTGGGCACGGCCCATCTGGGCGAATTCGGCTCCGTCGAGCGCATTGCCCAAGCGAAAAGCGAAATCGTGCGCGGGCTGTTGCCCGAAGGCGCCACGGTGCTCAACGCCGACGATTCACGGGTCAGCGCCATGGCCAACATCGCCCCGGCCGACATCCTGTGGTTCGGCCTTGGCGAGGAGCCGCGCAACGTGCATCCCGGTATGCTCCGGGCAGAGCATATCGAAACGGACGAGCTCGGCCGCCCGGTGTTCACGCTCGTTCGCGTGGGGGGCGCTGACGCTTCGAATGCCGCCGGGCAGGCCAAGGCGCGGCAGACTGCGGTGGAGCAGCAGGCCACCGTGCATCTGGGCCTCGCCGGAAGCCACAATGTGATGAACGCTCTGGCCGCAGCCGCTGTCGCGGCGCATTTCGGCATGTCGCTCGACGCCATCGCGCGCGAGCTGCAGGATATCGGGCATGTCAGCCCGCACCGCATGGCGGTCTCGCGGGTCGACGACGAAGGCGTCGCGTTCACGCTGATAGACGATTCGTTCAATGCCAACCCTGATTCGATGAAGGCCGGCATCGAGGGACTGCGCTCATGGAAGCGCGACGACGCCACGATCTATCGCGTCGCCGTGCTCGGCGCGATGCTGGAATTGGGAGACGAGGAAACGGCGCTGCATGAGTCGATCGGCGCCTACGCGGCGAGCCGCGGCATCGACGCGCTCGTGGCGGTGGGCGGAGACGCCCACCTCGACGCGCTGGCCGCATCGCTTGCGCACGGGGCTTCGCAGGAGTCCGAGCGGCTGGCTGATGCGCACGTTTCGGTAGACTTGGTCCACAATGCTGAATACGCCAGGCTCGCAGTCATGGACCTGGCCCGAGCTCATCGCGGCGCGGTCGTGCTGCTCAAAGGCTCTCACGCCTCAGGGCTGAGCGCGCTGGCGGAGCAGTGGGCCCCGGTTCGCGCCGAGGTCTGACGGGTTCATATACAGAGAAGGAACGCAGGAGAAGAAGTGGGGTTGCAACATTGATTTCGCTCATCGTGGGAATCGTGGTGTCGCTGGTCGTCGTGATCACCGGCACGCCGCTCCTGATACGTCTGGTGCACCGGCTGCACTACGGGCAGTACATCCGCCAGGACGGGCCGCAGTCCCACCTGGTCAAACGCGGAACCCCCACCATGGGCGGCGTGGCGATCATCGCCTCCATCGTGCTGGGCTGGGGCAGCTCGGCGCTGTACCGATATCTGCATACCGGAGAGGCGCCTTCGGGTTCGGCGCTGCTCGTGATCTTCGCCATGATCTCGATGGGTGCGCTGGGATTCATCGACGATTTTGCCAAAGTGCGCAAACGGCAGAACCTCGGGCTTTCCGTGGGCGCGAAGTTCGCCGGGCAGTTCGTTCTCGCCACGATCTACGCCGTGCTGGCGCTGCTTGTGCCCACCAAGTCGGGCTTCCCCAGCGCGCAGGCGGGCATGAGCTTCATCGAGCGGCCGTTCTTCAGCTTCGCCTTCGCCGGCAATGCGCTCGCCATCGTGCTGTTCGTCATCTGGGCGAATTTCCTGATGACCGCGTGGACCAACGCGGTCAATCTCACCGACGGGCTGGACGGGCTGGCTTCGGGATCCTCGATGATCGCCTTCGCCGGCTACACGTTCATCGCCTTCTGGGAGAGCTACCATCTCAAGGGCGCAGGGCATGAGGGGTACGCCTATGCGGTCTCCGACCCTTTGGACCTGTCGATCATCGCGGCCTGCGCGGCGGTGGCCTGCTTCGGATTCCTGTGGTTCAACTCCAATCCGGCCACGATTTTCATGGGAGACACCGGCTCGCTGGCGCTCGGCGGGCTGTTCGCGGCAATGTCCATCGCCACGCACACCGAGTTCCTCGCGGTGATCCTCGGCGGCCTGTTCGTCATCGAGACCTTCTCCGACATCATCCAGGTCGGCTGCTTCAAGCTCACCCACAGGCGCGTGTTCAAAATGGCTCCCATCCATCACCACTTCGAGATGCTCGGGTGGAGCGAGACGAAAGTCGTCGTGCGCTTCTGGATGATCGAATTCATGTTCGTGCTCGTCGGCCTGATGACGTTCTACGCCGATTGGGCCGGACGCTCCGGGCTGCTGCTGTGAATGCGCCGATTGTAAGCTGTCGATTGTGTGGTGCAACGGCGATTGCGCGGCAACGGGCGCAAGGCCGATTGATACGGAGAGGATGAATGACAAATATGGAAGATCTCAGCGAGAAAACCGTTCTGATCGCAGGCCTAGGCGTTTCCGGGCGCAGCGCCCTCGACGTGCTGCAGGGCCGGGCCGGACGCATCCTGACGGTGGATGAGCGCAAGCCGGAGGCCGATCTGCGCTCCTTCGACGATGTGGACTGGGATCAGATCGACATCGTGGTCACTTCTCCTGGCTTCAACCCGCGCACGCCATTCCTCGTCAAGGCCCAGCAGCACGGCGTGGCCATCTACAGCGAAGTGGAGCTGGCCTGGCGGCTGCGGGCCGCGAACCAGTGCTCGGGCGTGGAGGCGCCATGGATCGGCATCACCGGCACCAACGGCAAGACGACCACCACGCAGATGGTTTCGGCGATGCTCGAGGCGTGCGGTCAGGAAGCCCCGGCGGTCGGCAACATCGGCAAGGCGCTTTCGCATGCCGCCGTCGATCCGGGCAACGACATCCTGTGCGTCGAGCTGAGCTCCTTCCAGCTGCATTTCACCGAGTCCTTGGCGCTGGACTGCGCCGTCATCACGAATATCGCCGACGATCACTTGGACTGGCATGGCGGCATCGAAAACTATGCGGCCGACAAGGCGAAGGTGTTCCGTGGCGTCAAGCGCGCGCTGGTCTTCAACGCGGACGACGAGCGGGTTTCCAAGCTCGCCGATGAGGCCGTCACGGCTCCCGGATGCGGCAAGGTGGGCTTCACTTTGCATGAGCCTGCGGCAGGGCAGTTGGGCATCCGCGAGGGTTGGATCGTCGACAGAAGCGGGCTGGCCGGCGATGGCAAAGCCAACAACGACAAGTCCCGAGTCGATGTGGACGGCGCTGACGGGAACAAAGCCGACGCGATTCGGGTCGCGCCGGTCGCGCAGCTCGCGCACTTGTGCGAGCCGGACGGCTCCCCATATCCCCATCTGCTCGCCGACGCGCTCGCCGCGCTGGCCTTGGCGCTCGGCATCGGCGCCGACCTGCCGACCGCGCTGGAGGCGCTGCAGGCGTTCTCGCCGGGAGGCCACCGGATCGAAACAGTTGCCGAGGCGACGTCCCCGGCCGGCGCGATTCGCTTCGTCGACGACTCGAAGGCGACCAACGCCCATGCCGCCGAAGCCTCGCTTGCCGCCTTCGCTGCGGGAAGCGTCGTATGGATTGCAGGAGGCCTGGCCAAGGGCTCGCGTTTCGAAGGGCTGATACGCGACCGGCGCGAGAAGATCAAGGCGGCGGTCGTCATCGGCGTCGACCAGCAGCCCATGCTCGACGCGCTGCGCTCGCAGGCGCCGGACATCCCGGTGAGCGTGATTGACCCGCAGGACAAGGACACGGTTATGAATCGTGCGGTGGATGCGGCCGGAGCCTTTGCCCAGCCGGGCGACGTGGTGCTCATGGCCCCGGCCTGCGCCTCGATGGACCAGTTCGTGTCGTATGCCGATCGAGGCGAGCGCTTCGCGGAGCAGGCGCGGCGCTGGATGAGGGACCATGGCGAACGGTAAACGCCCCCGCTCCTCCCGCCGCACCGCTTCCTCACGCAAGGCCGGCACAACCGATAATCCCGACAAGGTCGGGAAGGCCGCCGCGCGACGAAACGGTTCAACATCAGGGAGCGGTTCGGCCGCACGCGGTTCGGCGGCGCGACGGTACGACGACGAGCGACGTCTGACCGGCGGCTCCCGCGGCGGCGATAATGCCGGCGGCGGCGCGGGCCGCGACAGGCGCGGGGGGTACGGCGGCAGCGGCTTTCGTGCGCTGAGCAATCCGCTGTGGTGCTATCACGGATTTCGCATCGCGGTCATCGCCCTGACGTGCTTCGGCGTGATCATGGTCTTTTCCAGCTCGGCTGTCACGATGATCTCGCTCGGCGTCTCCCCCTGGAAGCAGGCGATAACGCAAGGCGTTTACTGCGTGCTGGGCTTCGTGCTGGGCATCGCCGCCATGCATGTGCCGGTTGCGGCATACCGCCGGTTCGGTTTCCTCTTCCTCTGTTTCGCGATTGCGCTCCAGCTGGTCACTTTGACGCCGCTAGGAGTCTCGGTGAACGGCAACTCGGGATGGATCGGCATTCCCGGCGTGTTCACCATGCAGCCGGCCGAGGTGGTGAAGCTGGCGCTGTGCGTCTGGATGCCTACCGCCATGGAATCTTCGACACGCCGGTACGCCGCAGAAGGGCTGAAGGCATACGCGCTGCCCTCGGGCATGTTCGCGGCGTGTCTGCTGGCCGTCATGGCCGGCAAGGATTTGGGCACGGCGATGATACTGGTCTTCATCGGGGCGGCCGCGCTGCTCGTCGGCGGCTTTCCGCTGCGCTGGTTCGGCGGCATCGCCGCGCTGCTCGTGGTATTCATCGCCGCATTCGTCGTCACCAGCCCCAATCGCATGAAGCGCATTCTGGCGGCCTACCAGCCCTGCTCGGCCAACGATGTGGCGGATGTATGCTATCAGGCCATTCATGCGAAATATGCGATGGGCTCCGGCGGACTGCTTGGCGTGGGCATCGGCAATTCGCGAGAGAAGTGGAACTACCTGCCCGAGGCGCACAACGACTTCATTTTTGCGATTATCGGCGAGGAGACAGGATTCCTTGGCGCGGTGATGGTGATCGTGCTGTTCGCCATCGTGGGGTGGTGCCTTATCTGCGTGGCGCTGCAGACGCAGAAACGCTATGTTTCGATGGTCCTGGTGTGCATCGCGGTATGGCTGGTGGGGCAGGGACTGGTCAACATCATGGTGGTGATCGGGCTGCTGCCGGTGATGGGCGTGCCCTTGCCCTTCGTCTCGGCAGGCGGCTCCTCGCTCATCATGTGCCTGGTCGCGGCAGGAGTCGGCGCGAGCATGATGCGCGCTCAGCCGCAGATCAGTGCAGGCACCTCCCCACTGAACGCGTGACTAGACTCGTAAGTTATGAATAGCGCACAACGACACATCGTTCTGGCTGGCGGGGGCACCGCGGGCCATGTCAACCCCCTGCTGGCCGTGGCCGACGCGATCAGGTCAATCGATCCGCAGGCCTCGATAAGCGTGGTGGGCACCGCCGTGGGCTTGGAGCACGATCTGGTGCCGCAGGCCGGCTACGAGCTCGACACCATCGACAAGGTGCCCTTCCCGCGCCGTCCGAACCGCGCCGCGCTGCAATTCCCGGGACGCTGGCGCAATGAGCGACGTCGGGTGCGTGAGATTCTCGCACGCCGTCAGGCTCAGGTGGTCGCCGGATTCGGCGGCTACGCCTCGGCGCCGGTCTATGCTGCGGCGCATCGCATGGGCATTCCGATTGTGATCCACGAGCAGAACGCCCGGGCTGGCATGGCCAATAGACTCGGCGCGCGCTGGGCTGATTTCATCGGCACGGCGTATGACGGCACTGGTCTCAAAACGCGTGACGACGCGAAAGTGCAGCGCGTCGGGCTGCCGCTGCGCCCGGCGATTGCGGCGCTATGCCGGCGCATCGAATCCGATCCGCACGCTGCCCGGGCCGAAGCGGCACAGCAGCTCGGCGTTGACGCCGAACGGCCGCTGATCGTCGTGACCGGCGGCTCGCTGGGCGCAGCCAGTCTGAATCATGCCGTGGCTGCATCAGCCGATGCGTTGCTCGATCACGCGCAGGTCATCCATCTGACGGGCAAGGGCAAAATCGAATCGACTCGTCAGACAGCGGTCTCCCGCGTGGGAGAGGGGCCGATCAACGACCTCGGGCCTGCGCACGCCGGACAGGGCGACTATCATATGGCTGAGTATCTCGAACGCATCGATCTGGCTTTCGCCTGCGCCGATCTGGTGATATGCCGCTCCGGCGCCGGCTCGGTTTCGGAGCTTGCCGCCATCGGCTTGCCGGCGGTGTATGTCCCGCTTCCGATCGGCAACGGCGAGCAGCGTTTCAACGCGCAGCCGGTGATCGAGGCGGGCGGCGGCCTTATGATCGCCGATGGCGACTTCACGCCGGAATGGGTGGCCTCGCAGCTGCCGCCGTTGCTGGCCGACACCCAGCGTCTGCGCGACATGGGCCGGGCGGCCTGGTCATATGGCATTCGGGATGCCGCCGAGGTCATGGCGCGTCGGATACTCGAACTGGTTGACCAGCGGCATGGGCGGCGTTGAACGCGCAGACGGTGAGGCGCGGCAATGCGCGATATCGCGCGACGCCCAATCGCCGACAGCCTCGGCCCCTAGCATCTGGGGGCTGTTGCGGGCATAATAGGTAGGGTTTTTACGGTGACAAGGCATTTGGGCGAGACCAATGAGCAAACGACTGAGCAAACGATACAGGGCAAAGGCGAGGAGCATATGATGCCGGGAAGCATGACGAACGGCGGAACCATCGATCTGGATCCCACCATCCCGGCCTTCGGGCCTGACGATGACGTGCAGCAGCTGGGCCGCATGCATTTCATCGGCATCGGCGGGGCGGGCATGAGCGTGCTCGCCGAGATGCTGCACGCGCGCGGCGTGGAAGTAGGCGGTTCGGATCGCGAAGCCAATGCGAAAACGCAGCGGCTCGAATCGTTAGGGATATCAGTGGCCATCGGGCAGGCTGCAGCCAATGTCGAAGGCGCGCGCACCGTGGTGTATTCCAGCGCGATTCGTGGCGATAATCCTGAAATCGTCGCAGCGCACGAACAAGGCTCGCGCATCGTGCATCGCAGCGATATCCTCGCGCTGCTCATGCATGGCAAGCGCGCGGTGACAGTGGCCGGGGCGCATGGCAAGACCACGACCAGCTCGCTGCTGGCGCATATTCTCGTCACAGCCGGAACCGGTGCGCTGGCTGACCCAAGCTATGCGATCGGCGGCTCGATCCAACGGCCGGACGGCATCTCTTCGGACGGCGGACACGCCGGGTCCGGCGACGTGCTGGTGGCGGAGGCCGACGAGTCCGACGGCAGCTTCCTCAAATACCATCCCGACGTTGCGATCATCACGCACGCCGAAGCCGACCACCTCGATCATTACCACGACGAAGAGCATTATCAGGCCGCGTTCGTCGAATATGCAGGGCATGCGCACGACCGCGTGATCATCAGCATCGACGACGACGGCGCACTGGGCATCTTGCAAGCGCTGGACCCGTCAGTGGCTGCGCGGGCCATCGCCTACGGCACGCGCAAGCTGGCTGCGGCGGAGCTCAACGGAGCCGCCTTCGCCCGAATCGAAGCGGAGCGCGAAGAGGCCGGCAGCGGCGAGGAGCGCTTCACGCTGCACATTCCGGGCGATGCCTTCGACGGCGTCGCGGATACGCGGGTGCCGGTCGCGCTGCGCATTCCCGGTGCGCATAACGCCCGCAATGCGTCGGCCGCGATTCTCGCAGCAGTGCAGCTGGGGCTGGAAGCGCATGCGGCCGCGGCTTCGGTGCTGGATTTCGCCGGGGCGGCCCGACGCTTCCAGGTGCGCGGTTATGAAAAGGGCGTCAGCGTCATTGATGATTACGCGCATCACCCTACCGAGATCAGGGCGCTGCTTGAGGCGGCGCGGCGACGCTACCCGCAGGCCGGCATCCATGTGCTCTTCCAGCCGCATCTTTTTTCACGCACCAAATATTTTGCGCATGAGTTCGCCGAGGCACTCAGCTTGGCCGATGACGTGATCGTGAGCGGCATCTATCCGGCCCGCGAACGGCAGGAGGATTTTCCCGGCATCGGCGCGTCCAGCATCGTCAGCGCGGCGGCTGAGCTGCCGCACGAGCCGCCGACCGGTTGGATTCGCGCAGTCGAAGACATGCATACGGCGGCGCAGATGATCGTGATGCGCGCCCATCATGACGATGTGATTCTCACCGTCGGCGCCGGCGACATCACCGATATGGACCCAGTGCTGCTGCACGCGCTGCAGGCGCATCGCGATGCTTGCGAGGCCTGATGGGCAGGCGGGTCACTAGTTCCAGGCGTGGGCGCAAAGGCGACGAGTCCGGCGATTCCGCGTCGCATGAGCAGGGGAGGGGCCGTGTCATATCCGGCTCGTCCGCTCGGGATGACGTTGCTGCGCAGCCCGGGGATTTCGCCCAGTCCGGGACTTCGGCTCGCTCCAACCGGATGCGCAACGGCGAGACGGCGAGGGGCCGTTCCGCGCGTCGGAGCATCGTTTCGGATGCTGGCGCAGGCATGGGCATCGAAGAATCCGACGGGTTCGTGGATGCACGGGCATTGCCCAGCGAGGACTTGGTGGCCAAAACTCTGAATGAAACAACCGGCACGCTTGGCATCGCCTCACGTCCCAAGGTCGTCGATTTCAGCGCACGGCTTCGAGAGCGACGTCGCGCCAGCATCCGCACCATCGCCCTGCGCGTGACCGCAGTCGTCGGAGTCATCGCCGTGGTCTGCGGCTTGGTGTGGCTGCTCCTGTTTTCCAGCGTCTTCCGCTTGGATGCTGGGCAGATCGCCGTGTCCGGCGGCAATGAGTGGGTCAGCACGCAGCGCATCCGCGACATCGCCAATCGGCAGAGTGGCAAATCGCTGTTCCTGGTCTCGGCGAATGAAGTGACTTCGCGGCTCAAGGACATTCCCGGCGTCACCGATGCCACGGCCGATAAGCGATTCCCCAAAGGCATGGCGGTCGCGGTGAAGGCGCAGAAGCCTGCCGCCATGCTCAAAACCGACAAGGACATGACCGCGGTCGATGGTCAAGGCCGCGTGCTCAACTCGGTCAACGGGGCCTCGGCCGATGGCATCCCGGTCATCGAGGTCGGCGACGTCGACAAAGGGCTGCGCAGCCGCGCCGTGCAGGAGGCACTCAGGATCCTCAGCACGCTGCCCGAGAATATGCGCAAAGGCATCACCAAAGTCAGCGCTCAGACTCAGGACTCGATCACCACGGAATTGAACGGCGGCGACCGCGTCATCATCTGGGGCGACGCCTCGCAGCTGGATCTGAAGAAAGCCGTCGTCGACAAGATCATCAACGACCCCACTAAAATCGGCGACAAGCACCAGGTCGACGTCTCCGCCCCCCTGCGCCCGATCATTAAGTAAACAAGACGACTGGGGTGGTCTTCGACTGGAGTATGGAATCCTCAGATTCCTATCGATGCGAAAAGCGCGTCAGACGTTATGTGTCCGGAATATTTGGGGGATGGCCTGTGCCGAACCACGCCCTAAGCTAGCATGGCTATATGTCGCATTCGCCAGTGCTGGTGGGCCCTCGGTTTGCTTATGGACAGAAGGCGTATTTGATGCGTACGTAACCGTGGCCATGAATGGACAGAGATGCCCCGGAAGGAATGCTGCCATGACACAGAGCACGACTCTCGAAACCATAGTCGATGAATATGCCGACTGGCTCAAAAGCCATTCATCCGTGAGAAGTTTGGGAAACTGGAACGAGGTCACCGTACCGTTCCTTGATCATATGGGTGATCATTTCCAGTTCTACGTGAGATTTAAAGACGGACGAGTGGAATTCGACGACGACGGCTACACGCTCAGCAACATGGAGACATCTGGCTTCTCGCTTCAGGGAAAACGGAAAGAGCGCGTCGCTGAGACCGCTAATCAATTCGGGGCATTGTACAAGGATGGTGTCGGCTCCATAGCGATGATTGCGAAACCGGAGAAAACCGGGGACGCGATGAACCGTTATGTTCAAGCTCTCGTCCATGTCGATTCGCTTATGGAAATCGTGAACCGAAGAGTGGCCGGGTACTTCGCCGAAGATGTGGCTGATGCCTTGTCGGAGCAGAACATCTACTACACGCAGGATGTGAACATACAGGGGAAATCCCTGTACTCCCACAATTTTGATTTTCTGTTCCAGAAAAGCGAGAATCGACCAACGATTTTTGCGAAGGCGCCGAATAGGCTCGACCAGACCGCTCTGGCTATGACTTTGTTCGCCTGGGATGATGTCAGTGGCACGAAGGAGCGGAAAGATGCGGAACTGCTCGTATTCGCTGATGACCGAGACAAGGCTGTTAATGCGGATGTTCTGACAGGATTCGAGCTGTACAACGCGAAGGTGCTCAAATATTCGGAGATACCCGACAAGGCGCGACCCCTGCTTGCCGCGTGAGGCGACGGTTTGTATTGGTGCCAACGGGAGTTGATTCGATGGACACATGATGGTCTGTCGGCGCATTAGGGGTTGACGTAGTTGGCATTGACGGGGTTGACGGTAAGCTTGGAATATGACAATCATACAGAAGGCGCAAAAGACGGGGCTGCATCCCCACGTCAAAGGCAAGTCCGTGCTGGCGTCCGGCTCGGGCGGTGGTGCCGGTCTCAGGGCGGCACATCGCGGTGAGGCGGTCAAGCGGCCGCGTCCCGCCCGGCACGCCGTGGCGCGGGATCGTGCGCTTCGGCTGGCTGATGCGATTCTTGAGCGCGTGCCGGATCTCGATGAATGGGCTCTGGATGACGAGCACTTGGACGAGACTGTTGACATGATCGCCGGCGTCCTGCCTCGGCGTTCGCTTTGGGATGAGCTGCTCGGCCCCTTCTACACCACCCATAGCTTGGGCAAGGTGCTGGGCGTGAGTCGGCAGGCCATTGGCAAGCGGGTGGGCAGCGGCTCGCTTGTCCGCGTGCGCACGCAGGATGGTAAGTCCCTGTACCCGGCGTTCCAGGTGCGTGACGGGGTTCTGGTCCCAGGCCTGGGCGAGGTCGTGCAGGCCCTGCGCATGGGCACGGACGACGAGTATTTGATCGCCCAATGGCTCGCTACCCCCGTGGACGGCGGACTGTCTCCCATCGAGCGATTGGCGGCGGGTGATGTGGATGGCATGCTGACCCAAGCTAGTCACACTGCCATGGCGTGGGCCGCCTGATGACGGCTGCGCAGCCGCCTGCCAGTCTGGCGGGCTTCCCCGTTCGCATCCTGCAGGAGGGCAGCGTCGTGTACCGCTCTCATGCTGCGGATCGTGGTGCCGGATGGCGCTCCTCGATTCCCAACACAATCGACCCGGGCGGCGGGCGCTTCGATCTGGCGTCCCCGCAGGGCACGCTATACGCCGCCGATGACGTGGAGACCGCTGTGCGCGAGAAGGTGCGCGAGGCCGCGTGGGTGAGCCAGGCGGTCAGCGACAAGATGGCCGCCGGGTTCAACGTGGCTGTCATCACCGTCGAACACAAGGCCTCCTGCGCTGACATCTCTTCACGTGAGGCCGCCGGTTTCGGCGCGACCCGGCAGCTGGAAAGCGAGGAGGACTACACGATTACGCATGCTTGGGCTGGCGCGTTCGCGAAGGCAGGGATGCAGGGCGTGCGCTACGGGTCGCGGTTCACTAGCGGGCCGGCGCGTGCTTGGGCCACGTTCGGAATCGAAGGTACGTGCGGGCTCAAAGTGAGCCGCGAAATCCCCGGGACCGTGGTTTGCGCTCAAGCCGGTCTGCGTGTTCTGGCTCCGATCAGACGTGCGAAAGACGTCACAATCATCTGACATCTGAACCCGTTGTTTCCCGCGCTGCTTTGCACCGTAGCACAAGCATAAACGCCGGAAAGCCATGCCTTCAGTGACTCTGTCGTTGCCCTACCCGTAATTCGCAGAAGGCGATGTCAGCTGTGCGGCGGTGTTGTCAGCGCCGTGCCAGTACCCAGCCGCCGAGTCCCATAAGTACGCTTCCGGTAACCAGTCCGAGCGTTTGGCTGAATGCCTGCTTGCGAAGGAGCTGCTCGATGCGTCTGAGAATGGCGAGGACTATCACGTACCATGCTGCGGCCAAGAGGCAGAAGCATCCGGCCAGCACGACGTGCTGAATGAGCGGGCTTAAAGGACTCAGGTTGAATTGCGGGAACAGGGATAGATAGAATATCGCGACTTTGGGATTGAGCAGATTCGAAAGCAGTCCTTCGCGAAAGCCGTGATGCGTTACGATTTCCCTGTGCGCGTGAGTGATGGTGCCCTCGATAGATGCGCCATGCCGCTGCAGCCACACGGAACGGATCGATTGGATTCCCAGCCATACAATATACAGACCGCCCGCGATGCGCACGACATGATAGAGCGTCGTGGAGGCCATCAGAAGAACCGTCAGGCCGAAAGCCGCCGCCGTGCCTAATATGACGTTCCCTGTCATGATGCCGATAACCGTATGGCGAGCCACGCGCTGCCCTCCGTGCGCGGCGTTCCTCAGCAGCAGTGCCATATCCGGCCCCGGCACGATGATGATGAGGAGAGAAGCCAAGATGAAAGTGATGAGTTGCTGAAGCATTGCTGTTCCTTCTGTGCGCGTGCCTTTTAAGGATGCCGAATCGTGCGCTTTTCGCTAGCGGATAGCGTACACAGGGTATGCGAGAAGGCTCCATGCGGCCTATGCGTATGGTTCCGTATGCGGGTTCGCGATGTATCGGGGATGAAGGCATCCTGCTCCTCGTCCTCATTTCTTCATAAAGACTTCATGCAGCCATCGTCAGCGTTTCATGCTAAGTGGCGAGACTGGTTTCAGTCGGCGATAATGCCGGCGAACACCACGATAGCGACACAGATGCGGAGACGATGATGAATCATATGGACCACGGGCCAATGAAGGGCTCGATGAAAAGCCATATCCTCTGGATGGCTGGCGGGGGCGGCGTGCTGCTGCTGATTTTCCTGGCCAGCGGATTCGACTTCCAAGCGGCTTTGCCTATTGCGCTATCGCTAGCCTGCCCGCTGGGTATGGTCGGCATGATGATCGTCATGGGGCGTTCGATGCGCCACGACAATGCTCGCGACGACGTTCAAGCTCGCGACCACGACCATGAGCACAGGCATGAGATTGCGGGCACCCGCCCAGAAGGCCGAGAGCAGCAGCTGCCATCCCGCTCTCCGGCATTTCAGACGGCTGCGTTGCCGGAATCCGAGTCCGCAACCCGCCCAATGGCGGTAGGCGGCGCGCATGCGCACAGCTTCCAAAGCCAACCAGCGGCGGCTTTCCCGCACGATTCCAGTGCCGACGAGCCGTTCAGCGAATCGGAAGCGTCATCGTGAACGTCGCCCCCTTGCCGAGGCCTTCGCTTGCCGCACGCAGCGTCCCATGATGGGCCGCGACCAGTTGCCTCGATACGGCGAGTCCGATGCCGAATCCTCCATCGTGCCTGCTGCGCGCCGTTTCCACGCGGTACAGGCGTTCGAAAATGCTGGAAAGCTGGTCTTCGGTCAGCCCTTTCCCGTTGTCTGTCACCGACAGCGACGCGTTTGCGCCTTGCCGTACGACTGTGACCCGCACGATACCGCGTTGCGGGGTGGCGGATGTGGCATGAAGCGCATTGTTCAGCAGATTGCCGATGACTTGCAGTATCCGCTGCCTGTCGGCGGTCAGCAGCACTGGCTCGCACGGTTCGAGCGCAAGCTCGACGCCGCGGTTCGAAAACGGTATCGCCATCGAATCGACGGCATCGCGGGCCGCTTCGGCAAGATCCATCGGCTGCATCTCATAGGAGAGGCTGCCTTCCTCGGCGCGGGAGAGCAGGCTGAGATCGTCGGACAGCGTGACAAGCCGGCCGGATTGGGTATGCAGGACGCGGCGGGAATCATCCAGCGTGGCGACGCCGTCGTCCAAGGCCTCCATTTGCGCGGCGAGAATGGACACGGGCGTCCTGATTTCGTGGGCGAGGTCGGAGAACAGCCGTCTGCGATGCGCTTCGGTCTCTTCGAGACGCGCCGTCATCGCGTTGAATGATTCGATCAATGCGGACATATCCTCTCCCAGCGCTGTCCGTTCGACGCGCATCGAGTAGTTGCCTTTGGCGATCTCGCGCGAGGCACCGGCGATGCGCGCCATCGCGGCGTTCAGCTGGCGTGAAAGATACAGCGAGGCCCCGGCGGCAGCGGCTATGCCGACCAGCAGGGATATCCCCAGCGAGATGCCGTTGGCGACCCGCGCCGCGATGTCGACATGCTCCATCACATTGGCGTCGCCCGCAGCCGTGAGCCCTGCGGAAAGCTGGGCGTCGTGGATATGCTGCTGCAGGAGCCACGGGCTTACCAGCATATTCGTGACGGCGGTCGTCGACACCGCCAGCCCGACGACGATCAGCATCGAAAGCAGGAAAATGCCGCCGAACGAGCGCGGCATGAGGCGCCTGAGCCGGCGACTGGAGCCCGGTTGCGTGCGATTGGCGTCCTGGTAATGATTCGCAGCGTCGCCCGCAGAACCATTTGCAGCGCCATCCCCGGCATCATTCCCGGCGCCGTGCGGCCGTGATTCATTCCACTCAGACGAATCATCCAGTGCAGCGTGTTTTCTCGGCATCATCCCGCCTCCATTCGGTAGCCCACTCCGCGTACCGTCTGGATGATCTTCGGCCCCGAACCGTCCGGTGCGCCCAGCTTTTTGCGCAGATGCCCGATGTGCACATCCACCAGCTGGTCGTCGCCTATCGCAGGGCCTCCCCATACGGCTTCCATCAGCTGCTCGCGCGTGAATACCCGCCCCGGCTGGCTCGCCAGCGTGGCAAGCAGGTCGAATTCGGTTTTCGTCAGCGCGATCGACGTGTCGCGGCGGGTCACGGTCCGCGCCGGCGGGTCTATCGTGACGTCGCCGACGGCAACGGCCGAGTCCGAAGAGTCGCCGTTGCCCGCCGTGCCATGATTCGCGCCGTTTCTCGGGCGCCTGAGCAGCGCCTTCACCCGTGCGACCAGTACACGCGGGCTGAACGGCTTGGTCAGGTAGTCATCCGCGCCGACCGACAGGCCGATGAGCTCGTCGACCTCCTCGACGCGCGCCGTCAGCATGAGAATATACGCATCGCTGAACGTACGAACGCGCCTGCACACTTCGATGCCATCGATGCCGGGAAGCCCGAGATCAAGCACGATTACGGACACTGCGTCGTCTCTGGCCATATCCACCGCGTCCAAGCCATTGCTGGTGACAGTGACGCCGAATCCCGCCTTCTTGAAATACCCGGCGAGAATCGTCGCAAGGCTGCTTTCGTCCTCGACGATCAGCACCGTCCCCTTCAGCAGCTGCGCCTCAGGTCCTGCATTATCGGCGGGCATCGAGATCCTTCCTGCATACGCGATCATTGCTCCCATTGTATTGCCGGCGAACGCCGCAGCTTGCCCCAGGCTATGCGATGCTTGCGATCTTCATGAAAAGTTTATGAAGCCGCTATCCCTTCTCCATGCACGGCACATAGCGTCGTTGGCAATGCCGCATCGCCGGGCAGCACACATGCCCGGCGGCGAGCCGCCACGATTCAACCAAAGGAGAACCCCCATGACAGACATACTCATCGTCGAGCGCGAAGGCTGCGTCGACTGCGCGAACGCCAACGATCTTTTCGCCCGTCTTCAACGCGAAGGCGTGAGTCTGAACGTGCGCCACGTCAAGTCCGACGAGCCCGTGGGCAGGAGAATCATAGAGGAGATCGCAGCCGTTGAAGTGCCGATTGTTCTCGTGGCCGGGCATTATTTCGCGCAGGGCGCGATCGATGAAGGCAAGCTGCGCCAGCGGATCGCCCAGGCCGGGCAGCCAGATGGCGAACGAGCGGGCGCAGCACATGCGGATTCCGCGCAGCCAAGCGCTGCGTCGTCTCATGCCGAGCAACCGGTTCGCGCGGCGGGCGCGACCGACGCGCATGCGGCGCGGGCGCATGATTGTGGCTGCGAGGCTGCCTGAGCATGGGGGCGCTGCTTTCCACTGGCGGGCTGATAGCCGCGTTCTTCGCCGGTTCCATCGCACTGTTCGCTCCGTGCTGCGTCGTATTTCTGCTGCCCGGGTATCTTGCCGGGGCAGTGAAAAACCGGCGTTGGCGGCTGATCCCGCTGACCATCGTGTTCGCTTCAGGGCTGGCCCTGGTGGTCGTGCCGATCGCTGCCGGAGTAACGATGATCTCATCGTTCATCGCTGCCAATCACACGGTCCTCTTCATGCTGGGGTCACTGCTGATGGTGGTGTTCGCAGTGCTGTCGGTGTCGGGCCGCATGTGGTCGATGCCATCGTTCATGACTGCGCCGAACCTGCATGGCGGCGGGTACGCGGGCTTTTTCGCATTCGGCGTGTTCTCGGGAATCGCCTCCAGCTGCTGCGCGCCGGTGCTTGCCGGAGTGCTCACGCTTTCCGCCATTTCCCAGTCGCCCGTGCAGGCCATCATTCTCGGCCTCGCCTATGTGCTGGGCATGGTGTTCCCGCTGCTGCTCATAGCGTTGGCATGGGATGCCTTCGATCTGGGTCGCAGGTCGTTCACGCCCAAACCGCTCACGTTGCGGCTGCTGGGCAGGACTGCGCACACGAACATCATCAACCTCTGTGTCGGTGCCGGATTCCTCGTCATGGCGGTGCTGATCGGAGTCGTCGCCTTCAGTGGGGAGATGCCGACCGGGCACCAGCAGCCGCTGGGGTTCCTCGGCACCTGGATAGCAGACGTAACCGCCCCGATCGCACGCGCGACGGCAGGCATGCCGATCATTATACAAGGGATATTGCTGATCGCGCTTGCCGCTCTCGTAATAACCGCGGCGATCATAATCCCCCAGCGCAAACACGACACGGGCGACGAGGACGCGGCCATCGCCTCGATACTCGAACACGAACACGACCATGACACGCACGGAGCAGGAGCGGATGAGCAGCAGGAATCATAAAACGACCTCGAGCGCGAAAGGCAATCAGCGATTGAGCAATGCCGGACAGACGCGGGCCGCTAAGCAAGGCGCTGTGCAAAACGCCGGGAAGAACACGGGGAAGAACACCGGGCGATCACAACGCGCCAGTTCCCAATCGGGCTCCGGCGCCTACGCAACGAAAGCACGCGCCGCGAGCAATCGCGCAACGCAATACAGCCGCGCTGCCAAGTCTGAAATCCGCAGTCAGAGACGCGGCGCAACGATTCTCGGCATCATTGTCGTCTTCGTCGTCGCCGCCGTAATCTCCGCCATCGTTTACGCGTTCGTACTCAATACGCGCAGAAGCGCCGCCAGCGCGCCCTCGGACATCGCTCTCGTAGGCCAGCCCGCCCCTGATTTCTCGCTCGAAACTACCAATGGCCGGCAGGTCTCCCTCGCCGATTTCAAAGGCAGGAAGCCGGTGTTGCTCTATTTCAGCGAGGGAGCGGGCTGTCAGGCGTGCATCACGCAGATGAAAAGCATCGAAGGTGCGCAGGCGAGCTTCGCGCATGCCGGGCTGAGCGTCGTTCCGATTGTCATGGATTCCCGCGAGGACATCATCCGGGCGATGAAGCAATTCGACGTGGGCACGCCCTTCGCACTCGACGACGGGACCGTTTCGAAAGCATACAAAACATTGGGAACTGGCATGCATGCTGACCTGCCCGGACACGGCTTCGTGCTCATCGACCGACAGGGTGTGGTCCGCTGGGCGAAAAACTATCCCAGCATGCGAGTCGACCCCCAGGATCTTCTCAGCGTGGCGCAGACGGCGTTGAAAGCGCACAATTAGATTCTGGCTCATGATCTTCGTCGTATCATTCCGCCAAGCTATAGCAGTTTATTTGACTTATACCCCCTAGGGGTATATGCTGGAAGCAGGCTGTGCAGGACTGGAAAAGCTATGGGGTATGGCAGCTGCGGCCGGGCGTTGGGTGGTCGGGTGGATCTGCGGCTCACGTCCTGCCTGAGTCTAAGGCGGCTGCGCATGCTGCTGTTCTGCAGACGACGCGCCTGCAGCGCGGGTTGGCGCCGACATGGCAGGAGTCTCGAATGAGACGCGGCATAGGAGACAAGGTAAGGAGCAAAGCACAATGGACATGCATATGCATAGGAAACTGCGATTCGCACTCGTTGCAACAGTAGTCGGGGGAGCGCTCTCGCTTGCTGGTTGCGCGAGCGGTCAGGGAAGCACGGCTTCTTCGGCCCCTTCGGCGTCGTCGCCGGTGTCGACCGGGCAAGGCGGGCATGGCAGCATGGACCATCCGATGGATGGCGGCCCGGTGCCCGAGGGCATGGTAAAGGCCGCTGACCCGAAGTATCCGGTAGGGAGCGAAGTGACGCTCACCGCCGGCCACATGCACGGCATGAAAGGTGCGAAGGCGACTATCGTAGGCGCATACAAGACCTATACGTACGCCGTCAACTACACTCCTGCGGGCGGCGAGCCTGTGCGCGACCACAAGTGGGTCGTGCAGGAGGAGATCGAGAACGCCGGCAGCAAGCGCCTGGCTGATGGAACCGAAGTCGTGCTATTGGCCGATCACATGGAGGGCATGAAAGGCGCGAAGGCGACCATCGCGTCCTCCACCGACGAGACCGTATACGTCGTCAATTACACGGCTGACGGCATGACCATGACCAACCACAAGTGGGTCGTCGAAAGCGAAATCAAGCCTGCGAGCTAATGCATTCGCCAGGCAAGAGATAATGAGATGATGCCGCTCGATCGCTTCCGATCGGCGGCATCACTCCTGAATATTCATATCAAGTATTGCCGGGCGAACTGTCAACCCCGTTCCGCTCGGCAATACTCAACTGTGTCGTTGATTACCGGCCTGCTGGCGATGTCGTCTGTATCGATAATCGAGGATTCCTGTGTGCCTGGGCACTGGTGCAGGTCCGAAGATGCGAGTTTCGGATTCGCAGCCGCTGCGGGCGCTCAGTCGTCCTGATCGTCTTGGTAGTCATCCTCAGCGATTTCCTGGTCGGCATGATCGTACTGGTCGTGACGATACGCCCATTCGCTTGCCACCTCTTCATCATGCTCCCGCAGGGCGGCTTTCACGCCTGCCTTGACGATGGCCCGGTAGAAGAGGAACGCGAGGAAGAGCAGAACCGATGCGAAGCCGAATGCAAGCAGCGTGTCACTGACGCTTTTCTTCTCTTTTTTTGACAACGGGAGTGGGTTCTTCGACTGTGCCGTCTGTGCGACGTCGCGCAGCGTGGATTTGAGATTATCCGCCTGATTGCTGAATTGATCGCCAAGCTGATCGCCGATGGCACCAATGTTCAGGTCGTTGAGCTGCTTCTGCAATGTCATGGTTGCCTCCCTAGTGTGTATCGGATGTCGGCATCATTGCGACCGCTAGGGCCTCAGTGCCGAACCTTGTGCCTATCATCCCATAATCCGGCTGCCGCTGCTCGTAATTGCGAGGTGCCCTTACGACGATTTGACTTGGCTTGGCTGAGTTTCCAGTGTTCCGCGCCGATGCAAGGCGCATGCGGACTACGCTGCCAGCGCAGTCCGCAGCTACGGAAGGTGGCATAAGAACGGGGTATCTTGCGAATGGTCGGCGCGAGGAGCTTTGCCGTGTAATGACATCGGCAAAGCGGTAGGGTAGGGGCCATGCCAGAGCTACCAGAAGTCGAAACCGTGCGCCGCGGCCTGGCGTCCCACATCACGGGCGCGGTCTGTACAGGCGTTGATGTGATCGACGAACGCATCCTGAGACGGCACGGTGCTCCTGCGGCGCCGCACCCTTCGGGCAGTGAATTCGCCAGCAGTCTCGAAGGGCGTCGGATTGTCGCTGTGCAGCGGCGCGGGAAGTTCCTGTGGATGCCGCTCGTCGAGCTTGGTTATGGCGTGCAGACTGCACGGCCGTTGAACGTGCAGACTGCGTGGCCGCCGCAGTCGCAGCCTCCATCCGAGGCGCTGACGGCGCATCTGGGCATGAGCGGCCAGCTGCTTCTGCGCGAATCTGGGGCGGTGCAGGAGGCGGTGTCTTCTGTGGCGTCCGGAAACCTGCTGCGAGGACCAATGCTTCCCATGTCATCGGTCGATCCACAACAAGGCCCGGCGGTTTACGCTCAATCCCGCGATGTGCAGCAGGGAAACACAAGATCCGCTGAATTCGGTGACGATAGGCGCTCACGCATGGCACAGGCTCTTGCCGGCCCCCATGTACGCGCTCGGCTGGCGCTCATCCGGGAAGATGAGCGGCCTGTCGAGCTGTCGTTCGTTGACCAGCGCATCTTCGGCCGGCTCGCGGTCGAGCCGCTTGCGGATGATGGCCGTGGGCGGTTGGTGCCCAGCAGCGTCGCCGCCATCGCGCCGGATCCGCTGGAACCAGCATTCGACGAAGACGCAGTCATCGCCCGCATGCGAGCATCGCGGGCGAGCGCCAAGTCGTTGCTGCTCGATCAACGACTGGTTTCCGGAGTGGGGAACATCTACGCCGACGAGGCCCTGTGGCGCTCGCATATATATTGGGCGCGGGCCGGTCACGACATTGCGGCGCGTACGCTGCATCGGCTGCTGGCATCCGTGCGCGAGGTGTTCGCAGAATCGCTCGCCCAAGGCGGCACCTCATTCGACTCGCTGTACGTCAACGTCAATGGCGAATCCGGCTACTTCTCGCGCAGCCTCAACGTATACGGCCGCGCAGGCAAGCCATGCACGCGGTGCGGCACTCCAATCCGGCGCGAGCGCTTCGGATCGCGGTCGTCATACTATTGTCCGCGCTGCCAGCGGCGGCGCTGAGCATCGGTGAGCATCGGTGAGCGGCGAGGACGAGGAACTATAGCATCAGCTTGACAGGGCGGGAGATACTATAAATTTCCCCCAATTACCCCGCATTTCTTTTCGCAGCTTCCGAGGCCATCCGCGGAAGCTGCGAATGCATCCCCCATCGACGGCTACGAGGTATCAGAATGACCCAAGTGGAATGAAGTGTAGTCGGCACCCGCAGTCGGGCAGGGCTGCTTGCGCAACCCATAATGTATATACTAAGATATACATACTATCGATTGTAGGAGGTGATGAATATGGCTACGCTGACACTGAGCAAGTGGGGTAACGCCCAGGCCGTGCGCTTGCCGAAGGACATGCGCGAACAAGTGGGCATGGCCGATGGCTCCCGTGTCGAGGCGACCGTTAAGGACGGTGTCATCGTGCTGCGCCCGATTCGTACGAATGTCAGGGTCATCCGGGTTCCGCGTCTTGCCGATGTGTTTCGCAATCGCACCGAGGAGTATAAGGCCACGGAGGAACTCACGGGACCGGCCGTAGGCAGGGAAGCTCTATGACCTCATGGGAATATGGAGATGTCCTCCTGGTCGATCTCGACCCGTCAAAAGGTCACGAGCAGAAGAAGCGCCGCCCCGTAGTCGTCGTAAGCAACGACGACTACAACCGCAATTGCAGCATGACTGTTGTCATTGCCATCTCGCACGGACGCGGCGACTTCGAACTGCATCTGCCCATCGCAGCCGTCCAACGAGAAGACGGCAATGGCTGGATCGATGGTTACGCACAAGTCGAGCAGATTCGCGCCTTAGACCTTGAAGAACGCAACCCTGCCAGAATCGGCCGCCTCAAAGACGATGACATGGACCAGATCACCGGAGCTCTTATCAGCTGCTACATCCAGCCCGAGATGATGATCATCCCGAACTACGCGTAGTGATCCGATGGAGTCGGAGGTTGCTTGATCTCGCTGGGTTGTGGGCGTGGTCAAGCCGCTGCTTGCCGTTGCCGACTGGACCATCTGGGTTGTCTCGCCGGATGGGCGATTCCTATGCTGGCGGGTTCTATAGTGATTCTTCGCGTTGGCGGCGATGAAAATGTGAGGCAACGATTGCGAGCGCAAAGGTGAGCAGTAGCGCTGCAATTGCTGTGATCAGAAAAACCGCTGCGTAGCGATTTGCTGCGATGGCGGGTGCGGTGAGGCTGGTGAGTACGCCGGCGCCGAGGAACACCGAGCAGGCGAAGAAGGCGACGGTGGTGGAACGCGCTGCCGGAGCGACTTCGGTCACCCAGGATTGCAGGCCGGAGTGGAGCAGGGCGTTGGACAGCCCGACCAGAACCGATGTGATGATCACGGTGGGAATCGACAGGCGCAGACCGGCGATGAAGTAGGCGGCTGCCAGGATGAGAGCTCCTGCGATCATGATGGGCAGGCGTGGCAGCTGGCGCACAAGCACTTTGTTGAGCTGGGATCCGGCGATTACTGCGATGCCATAACCTGCGGTGAGGCTGCCGGCGAGCCGCGGGGAGACGCCAAGCGTTTCGATGGCGGGTGCCAAATAGGTCAACGTGCCCAGCAGCAGCCCGCCCTCGACGAATCCGAGGGTGTAGAGAGCGAGGGGCCGAGGCGCGAGGGCGGTTCGCAAGGAGGTGAGGAAGGGGAGAGCCTGGACGTTCTCGGTTGAGGCATGATGCGGGTCGGTGGGTCTTTGGCGATAGAGCACAAGGAAGCAGCTCGCTGCTGCCATGCATGTCAATGCCACAACGACGCGCCAGTTGGTGGCCGTGGCGATTGCGCCGGTAACTAAGGTGGCGACAGTCGTTCCCAGCGCGGACGAGGCTTGCAGGTCGGAGATCGCCTGGCCGCGCTGGGTCAAGGACGTGGTGTCGGCGATGAGCGTGAGAAGCAGCGGGTACAGTCCTCCGACGCACAACCCCATCGCGGTTCGCGCCGCAACCATCATGGGTAGCGTCCAGGCGAGAATGGTGGCCAGACCGGTCAGCGTGGTTCCGGACAGGGCGATGAGCAGCGCGCGTCGGCGGCCCTGACGCTCGCCCAGAATTCCCCAGATCGGCTGGCCTAGGCCATAGGCGATTCCGTAGGCGGCGATCATGGTTGCGATTGTGGCGAGGGATGTGCCTTCCTGAACGCTCATGAGGACCAGCATGGGGGAGGCGGCGAACCGGTCGAAGAAGGACAGAAAAGCGATGCCATAAAGCAGCCAGCGACGGGTAGGCCGCTCGGTAGCGTGTGGCTGCTGACCGGAATGCGATTGCTGGGCATGCAGGGGTTGCTCAGGGTGCGAAGATTGCGAAGTTGTTGGTTCTGAGATTATTGGTTTCAGCGTCATGGGTTGCAATGTCATGGTTTCCATCGTCGCTGCTCATATATTATGTGTCAAAGACCTAGAAGTATCCTCTGCTATGCTTTTGAGGCATGGATATACGTGTGCTTGGCTATTTTTCGCGGTAAGCGAGGAGCGGTCTTTCAGCGCGGCCGCCGCACGATGCCGGGTGGCCCAGCCCTCATTGAGCAGACAGATCGCCGGATTGGAGCGTGAGCTGGGCGAACGCCTGTTCATTCGCAGCCGAGATGGTGCCGCGTTGACGGAAGCGGGAGAGACGCTCGTCCCCTATGCGCGCGCGGCGCTTTCCGCGATTGAGCATGCCCATGACGCATTCGCCGAACGAACCGGACTGCTGACGGGAACCCTGCGCATCGGCGTTGTCAATGGCACTGCCAATACCCGAATCCCGGCCTGCGCGGCGGCGCTGCATCGCGCCCATCCCGGAGTGCGCATCACGATGGCCGACGGAACCAGCCGCACGCTGATCCAAGCCGTGCGCACTCGGGAGCTCGATCTGGCAGTCGCCGTGAGCGAAGTGACGCCATTGCCCGAAGATCTCGACAGCATCACCGTGATGATGGATGAGGTGGTGGCAGTGGCTATTTCGGGCGGTTTCCCTCAAGCGTCCGGGGTATCATGGCCGGACCTCGCGGGGTGCCCCATCATCAGCTACACGCACGAATCCGCATTGGCCGAACTCGTCGACGCCGCGCGTGGAGACCATCGGATCGACCTGATATGCGCGACCAACGACCCGCTCCTGCACGTGGCGATGGCCCGGCAGGGCGCGGGAATCGCACTGACAGCGGCCTCCATGCTCCCTGCCGCTGTCAATTCTGCCGCTGCTGACTCTGCTTCTGCCGCCTCTGCCGCATCCGTTGCTTCTTCAATTCCTGCTGCAGATACCTCTGCCGATGACATCTCGAGCTTCAGCGTTTCTGACACTGCTGCAGACGTAGCAGCCTCGATTGGCGCGATCGATGGGGCCAATATGCACAACGAGCTGGGTATCAGACACTTCAATCCGCCGCTCACGTTCCGCAAACGTCTGATTTGGAGACGCGGTGCCGCCTCCGGCCCGTCGATACGCGCATTTCTCAATCAGGTGTCCAAGTCTGACGCCTGAGACACGTGCATAGGAGCACCTAACTGCCCACATAACTGGCAGAATTCGGCCGCACCCCAAGGCGCATCTCAGGCTTAGCGTCCGTTTTGTAGCGCTAGCTATGTCCTGACGCTACAATCCTGCCGCTGACGAAGCCTTATAGACCGTTGTGTAGCGACAGGCCATCATTAGCGCTACAAAACGGACGCTCATCGAAGGAGGTACGGCACCATGCCCACACTCCTGCGCACCGACGGCCGAATCGGATTTCATTCGTTGCCAGTGCGAGCAACGAACGTTCGATGAAGGCATCTTCGAGTGTCAATGTGTGCCATTACGATTCGAAACGACAATGCTTTAGTGGCGTATGAAACACTTCGGGGCATCAGAGCTGTCACTTTGGATGTCGATATGTCCTCTGTTTTGTGCGCATGTAATTCTCGTGAGTGTGTGGCTCGCGCTCATTCGCTCGTAGTTTGTGCAGTGAGTTTGTGTGATTATAAGAGACCGGGGAAGAAATATGGCAGAGACGAATGCACTGATTGTTGGACTGCGCACAGCAGTCGCTGCCGCACCTGAGAACGGTGCCGTGCGCGTCGCACTTGCCCGGGCGCTCCAGCAGGCCGGCAATGCAGACGAAGCGCGTATCGAAGCTGCCACCGCATTCGCATTGAATCCAGAGTTGCAGGCTGCCGCGGACCTCATTGTCGAGCTGAATACGAGCAACGGTGCGGACGGCACCACTACGCCACATGTCTCACGGCAAGACGTGTCTGAACCCACCACTCAGCCAGCGGCAGAACCGGCGTCGGAATCACCCACGGCATCACAGCCGCCTACCGCCTCGGTATCTGACCAAGGAACATCCGCGCAATCGTCGTCAGCTGAAGTTGCGCAAACTCCGGCCCGGCAAGTCCCGCCTGAGTTCGACTGGGCAAAGGCTGAACAAGAGATCGACTCTGAGATTGGCCCGGCGTTTCTGGCTTCTGAGACTGATGACTCGGAGGCGCCAATCCCGTATGCGGCAGATCTCAAGCGCGAGCAGCTCACCCTAGCCCAGGTGGCGGGTCTCGACCAAGTCAAAAAACGCATTCAGCAGACATTTCTCGACCCTATTCGCAACCCGAGAATTGCCAGGATGTTTGGTCGCAAAGTGGGCAGCGGCCTGTTGCTGTACGGCCCTCCCGGCTGCGGCAAGACGTTTGTGGCACGTGCCATCGCAGGCGAGCTGGGGGCAACCTTCATGCCGATTTCACTGGCTGACGTGCTCTCTAAATGGATTGGCGAGTCGGAGAAAGGGGTTGCCGCAGCCTTTGAGGCCGCTCGTGCGCACACCCCGGCGGTGCTGTTTTTTGACGAGGTGGATGCGATCGGCGGCAAACGCTCCAGTTACGCCGGCTCCGGGTTGCGCCCGGTGGTCAACCAGCTGCTCACCGAGATGGATGGCGTGGTTGCGTCAAACGACGGGGTGTTCGTGCTGGCGGCAACGAATGCGCCGTGGGACGTTGACTCGGCTTTGCAGCGGCCGGGGCGTTTTGACCGGGTGCTGCTGGTGACCCCGCCGGACGCCGCTGCCCGGGAGCAGATAGTGCGCACCGCTCTTGCGCAGGTGCCGGTGAATAAGATCGATGTGAAAAAGATCGCCTTCCGCTCCGAGGTTTTTTCAGGCGCCGATGTCTCGGAGCTGTGCTCCACGGCAACGCAGAGCGCAATGGCCGACTCAATTCGCACCAATGTCATCCGCTTGGTCGATATGAACGATTTTGAACTCGCATTCAACGAAGTGCATTCGTCGATTGGCCCGTGGATGCAGTCTGCGCGCAATGTGGTGGAGTATGCGAATCCGAATGGCCAATATGACGATCTCGACAAGCTGGTGCGGTCGTGGAAGACTCGCTGAACCCTGGTGACGACGCTGCCCCAGCGCAAGATCCGGTTGCCCGGGTTATGGAGCAGGTGCAGCTGCTTTTCGACGCTGGTCGGTGGCAACAGGCGGGTGAGCTGCTGCTGCAGAACTTGCAGCTCTACCCGCAGGAGGCCGAGCTATATGCAGCGCATGGCTTGGTGCAGATTAACCACTTCAAGGATGCGAAAGGCGCGGAAGAGGCAGCCCGGAGCGCGTTGCGATACGATGAAACGAATTATCGTGCCTATATCGTTTTGAATGGTACTTTGGCCTCTCAAACCCGTTACGATGAGGCGCTCGCGGTCTGCGACACGTTCCAAGAGCTGTATCCACACGATTCGCAGCCGTATCTCTGCCGGGCCTGGACAGAACTTGGCCAAATGCAATATGGCTCATTGTCCCGTGCTCGGCGGAAAGAAGTCATCGACGCGGCTGCGGAACACATCGCGCAGGCGCGCGGGATCGACCCCACCGATGTGAGACTCTTGGAGCTATCTGCCCAGATTGAACAGGTGATAGGCCTGCAATGGTCTGAACAGGACAAAGACCGCAAGAAGCGCGCGCAGGAGTTTATCGATCAAGGGCTTGCCCTCGACCCACAGAACTCTTCCCTTAAGATATTAGACGCGCAGCAGCCGTCGAAGAGCAAGCAATCAGCGCAGATGCTGGCAGGAGTCTTGGGCAGCGACCCGCAGAATGCCGACGCTCAGGCTCAGTTGAATCTGATGCTGGTGTTGCGGTTGGGCAGAATAATCATGTCTTCGTTCTGGGTGCTGATCTTCTGCTATGTGCATGTTGCAGTGCCTCGGGGCACCGCCATTTAGGCATTTCCAACATCATGCTAATTGGGGTGGTTGCCGGGTATGTGTCGGTCTGGGGGCATACGCTGAAGCGTTTCAAAAGTGGCCCGCCACGGTACTTGTGGAGGCAGTTGAACCGGTGCAAACCGGCCTATTTCGGTCTCGGGGTTGTGTGCGCGGCAACACTGTTCGCGTTATATCTGAGCTTGGATTTTACTGGGGTCGATAACACGGCAATGGCGGCTTTCGATGCTCAGCAACGCATGACCGCACTGTTGTGGCGGCTGGCGGTGCTCACCCTTGGGTATGGCGTTGGCGCTGCGATCGTCGCCAGCGGCGTTCGGCGCAAGATTGCCCACCAATCTATCGTAGTTGAACCATATATTAGCCTACCCTTCAATCAAACGTGCTATGTGGTTTTTGGCTGGGCTGGCATGATGGTTGCAGTTCTTGTCTTCTTGGTGATCAGCCAGTTCAACGGGCAATTGGCGTGGCAGTCATGATGGTTCTATGCACTGTGCGGAGTGGCGATTGCAGTGCCGCTGATTTGGCTCTATCACGTATATTTTGGTTTCATCTTGGATTGTAGGCATGCAGCTGCAAATCAGACGAATGCCAACTCATAGTGTCTGCGCCTCAGTCTGCATCAACTGCATCAGCTGCATCAAGAATAAAGTCTCAACTTGGCATATGTATCGCATCTGCGTCGATTGCTGCATGCGCATTGATCGAATCGGACCTGCTGCTGTCGGCAGATGCGTACGGTACAGATGGATATCACCCCGTGGTGAGCGGGTGTCAAGCTGTCGCACTGTTTGAAGATGTGAGCGTTGATCTCCATGAAGAGCCTCGACTCCGAAATACAAAAACTCGCCCTCCGCCATAAAGCGGAAAGCGAGTCGGGAAATCAAACTTCATTCGTTGCCAGTTTGAACAACGAACATCTGGTGGTCCTCTGTAGGAGCTTCTCAAACCAGTCGGTGGCGTTGAAGTCGTTGATCTCCCGGACTTTGCGCGGCAAACGGGCCATCGCGACTCGTTCGTCGAAGTCTCCACGGAACGATGTTCGGGGCCCGATGGCCGAGAAAACACTCCAGACTCAAACTCGTTTGAGCTACCCGAGACGTCAAGAACTCCTCACGGCCTACGCTGCTGGGACGCCTGTCAGGCAGATCGCGAGAGAGTTCGGCATCCACCGGAACACGGTCACGACGATCGTCAACAGCGAAGGAGCCCCAGTGAGGAGGCCGCGAATCTCGTCGGAGGCCAAAGCGCAGGCCCTGCCGCTCTACGAAGGTGGTATGAGCCTTGCCGAGGTCGCCAAGGAACTTGGCATCAGCTCTGCGGGAGCGCGCGCCATCATTCGCGATGCCGGAGGAACAATGAGGCCTGCGGGAATAGTGCGTCACCCGCAGCATTAGCGGCAGCACCGTCACTCATGCGGAAGGGCCACCGGGATGTCCGTCTCGGTGGCCCTTCCGCTGTGGTCGCTATGGCATCACTCGTCTTCAGGTGGCGCCCATTCAATGTCTGGATAGTACGTGGCGAGCGGCTTCACGATCACCGCGTCAACCTTGCGTTCCCGCTACGCCATCTGCTCGTCATCGAATTCAGGGGCGAAGTCCCCGTCGCGGTTGCTCTGTTCCACAGTCCGTGAGCACGCGCATGAGGCCGAGGACCGACCGCTGAGTGTCAGTCAGACGGCCTTCGCCAACGATGTACAGCAGCACGCCGACCTCGTCGAGGGTCGTCATGACTCGTCCAAAGGCATCGAAGGCACGGCCGAAACGGTTAACGTCTCTGACGACGACCGCCGAGACGTTGCCGCCACGGGCCAAGGCAAGGAGCTGGTCGAGGCCAGACCCGGGATGACCGTCGTCGTGGAACTCGCCCACGACCTCGAATCCGGACTCGGCAGCCAAGCGCTTGCAGTCTGCGCACTGC
This sequence comes from Bifidobacterium subtile, assembly GCF_000741775.1. Lineage (GTDB taxonomy): Bacteria > Actinomycetota > Actinomycetes > Actinomycetales > Bifidobacteriaceae > Bifidobacterium > Bifidobacterium subtile. The sequence goes on along the minus strand of NZ_JGZR01000016.1, from coordinate 157,593 downwards.
GCCTGAAACAGTCCAGCGTTCGGTCGCGCATTGCGCGTATAAATCGCGGCATACATCAGATGGCGCTCGCTTCTACACGATGACGCTGAGCGCTATCCTCCTGTCGCCGTGCCCGGCGTCGGGCGGCGAACTCGCGGGCGCGGGCCCGCAAAAAGCAGAACGATGCTGATGGGCCCCAGCCACAGCATCTTGAACCCCGACCACACGCACAGCAGCACCAGCAGGTTCAGCCAGCCCGGCGCCCCATTGGCGAGCAGGGTGGTCAGCCAGTAGGCGGCGGCGAAGTAGGGTGCGGCCAGCAGCATGGCGGGCACGCCCCACTTGAGGCCTTGGCGGGTGCGGATCAGGTCGCGGATGACGTTGGTGGGCATCCAGCGGCGCAGGAAGTCGTGGATGGCGATGCTGGCGGCAAATAGAAGGCGGATCATGGCAGTGCTCCTCTCTTCACGCACGGGTATCCATCGAGGTGGTGCGCTAGAGAGTGACCCGGAGGGTCTGCCGCGAACGGCCCAATGTGAAGGAGAAAGACACCTCACTTTCGATTCTACGTGAGGCCTGCGATCTGCGGAACCCTTCGCGGGTGTTCTGCCGTGTACCTGTCCGGTTACTGTCAACCGGAGAGGAGCCCCCCATGGACGCCGTGGCAGACCAGGTACGAGACGAACGCGCCGCGAGGATCATCCTGTCGATGATCGCCGAGCCCGCCGACCCCGCCACCGGCGGCACCCTGCGCGAGCATGGCGGCATCGAGACCCTGCGGCTGGCGCAGTCCGATAGTCCGATTCCCGACATGGACGCCATGAGGACCAGGGTGTGGCGCGAACGCCTCGCCCCCAAACTCACGCCCGACGTGCTGGCTCGGGTGGATGGCTACCGGCAGGGCGGCATGGCCGCGCTCATCCCCGGCGACCAACACTGGCCGACCGCGCTGGCTGACCTGGGCGACCGGGCCCCGTACGTGCTGTGGGCCAAAGGCGCGGCCTCCCTGCTGTCCGGGTCGCTGTCGGATCGGGTCACGATCACCGGGTCCAGGGCCGCCACTCATTATGGGGAGCATGTGGCCGGCGAGCTGGCCACATGCCTGGCGAACGCGGAGCGGGTCATCATCGGCGGCGGCGCGTATGGGATTGAGGCGGCCGCCCACCGTGGTGCGCTGACGGCTGGCGGCCAGACGGTGGCCGTGCTGGCCGGCGGCATCGACCGGCGCTATCCGGCGGGCAACGCGGAGCTGCTGGACAGGATCGGGGATGTGGGCCTGCTGGTGTCCGAACGGCCCCCGCAGTCCGCGCCGACGCGGCAGATGTTCCTCGCCCGCCACCGACTCATGGCGGCAAGTCTTGCGGTCAAACCAACTGGACACGCCGCCCTGTTGTATGAATATATGTTCACATGTACCATAGTTTTCATGGCCACAATGGTGGTCCGTTGTCATCACTGCAAAGTGGATGACAACAAGATGAGAACCAATATGACGAATGGATGTGAAAGATCATGAAGTGTCCTACCGACGGAACACCGCTGGCGCTCTCTGAACGCAGCGGCATTGAAATCGACTACTGCCCCGAGTGCAGGGGGGTCTGGCTCGACCGAGGCGAACTGGACAAGATTATTGAACGTGCGGGAGATGGTTTCGGCTCATCGCCCTCGACGGGCTACGGCGATCAAAGAGACCGCCATGGCTCTAGTCGAAATGACCACCACGGTTCTACCCGCGACGGATATGGTCAACGTCGCCGGGGAGGTTGGCTCGGTGACTTGTTCGATTGACATGGACACTCATCTCCACAACGGTGCAGATCACCGCAGGTTGGTGAGTATCTCATTGATCGAAGGGCATGATCACGACCAAGCATCATCTGTCGGCGGTTCTAGTGCGACTTCGCCGACGCACAGGGCCATACACCGCGAACTACACGATTGCACTGTCGGCACGGTCGATCTCGGAATCCAAGAGCTGAGGGAATCCATCCCCGAAGAGAGACAAATTGTGAATGTCGCCGACATTTTTTCGCTGCTCGGCGATCCTGCTCGGCTGCGCATTCTCATCGCTCTGAGCGTCAGGAGGCTTCGCGTGTGCGACCTCGTCAAGGTCGTCGGCGCCAGCGAATCCTCCGTGTCACACGCGCTGCGCATCCTTCGTGCTCATCGCGTCGTCGACGTGATTCGAAGAGGCCGGGAGGCGCACTATGCCCTCGCCGATTCCCACGTACGTGCGCTCCTTGAACTCGCTATAGACCATGTGAATCATTCCCCACTGACGCTACACGCAGACAGCAATCACGATCACACATCCGATTCTTGAACGAGTGCTTTCGTTCATGGATGTCGTGGACGAAAGCACTCGTTCACAGAGAGACCGACCGGCGGCATCACAGACCGTCGCGACTCATCGCCAGACTCATCAACGTCGCTACGTACCTCCCTCAGGCGTGCCCAATATGGTCTTCGACGTGAGCGTAAAGAGATATACTTAGCGGTTCGGAACTCACGGCAGAGGGGCTGCGACACCCAGAGAAGCGCAGCCATTGACACCGGATTCTGGAAGTCCCAGGCCTGCTTCTCGTTGGTGACGGCGGTGCCGCAGAACCGACGAGTTGTCCGGGGTCATGCGTGCTAGCGACGAGTACGATGTCACCGTCCGGCACTTCTGTCACGAGGAAGACAACGCACACTGGCAAATCACCAACTTCGAATTCGTTCACCTCGTTATCTTCAATTGCCTCGACCAGCACTTCAAGGATGAGGCAACACCAATACAGTAAGAAAGCTGTTACGAGGTATCCCGGACTTCGAACTCAGAGATGTCGGCTATGCAGCCAGCAAAAGTTATCCTCAGCCCATGGCCAGTACTCGTCGTCGAACTAGATTCACAGAATTCGTCCAATATGCCCGACGGTGTCGATTCGACGTGCATCCGCAGGAGGATCACTTGTCAGGCGCTCAGCCCGCGCGAGTGACGTTCTGGCACGAATCGCGTCGACTTTCTGCTTCACGTTCTCCGGTTGCGGGCCGAGGGGGTGCTGGCTGTCGGTGATCTGGTAGCGGTCGCGGTACGCGGCGACGGTGCGAGCGGCGGTGAGCCATGCCGTCTGCTTCCTGGGCTCGTCGGGTTTGGGGCCGAGCCGTGCCGTCCATGGTTCACCTGCTGTGATGGCGGCGTCGAGGAGGGTGGCGGCGCGCTGCTCAATGAGGTCTTGTCGTTCTGTCAGGGCTTGGCGCATGTCGGGGTCGGTGATGTTCTGGGCTTCGGGGTTGCGCCCTGGGAGCCGTTAAGCCGTAAAATTCGGTAACAGAATAATCCTGCGATAGTCGTGATACTACTGTGGGAATCGAATGCGACGTTATTGAGATACAGCGCTATTCGCTTTTGAAGCGATTACAGAAGTCCCAAGATTGAACAAGATTGAAGGAGGTCCGGCATATGACGGAAACAACGAAACGCGTGGTGGTGACCGGCGCATCCAGCGGCATCGGCGCGGCGACTGTGCACGCGTTGGTGGCGGCCGGATGGAGCGTGGTGGCGTTGGCTCGCCGCGAAGACAAGCTCAAGGAGCTGGCCGAGGAGATCGGCTCGGCGGTAAGCTATGTCGCCTGCGACATCACCGACGAAGACTCGACTCAGCAGGCCGTGGACACGATTGTTCAGGGCGGCGGAGTCAAGGCCCTAGTCAATTGCGCCGGCGGCGCGATCGGCAAGGACGCAGTGGCCGAAGCCAGCCTTGACGACTGGCGCAACATGTACGAGCTCAACGTGATCGGCACGCTGCGCATCACGCAGAAGCTGCTGCCGACGCTGAAGGCTGCGCCCGGCGGCGGCACGGTGCTCATTGTCTCCTCGACCGCAGGCATCGAGCCGTACGAGGGCGGCGCCGGGTACTGCGCCTCGAAGTCGGCCGAGCGCATCATGGCGCGAGTGCTGCGGCTTGAGCAGATCGGCCAGCCGCTGCGCGTGATCGACATCTCTCCGGGACTGGTCAAAACCGACGAGTTCTCCGTCAAGCGCTTCAGCGGCGATGCCGCCAAGGCCGCCGCCGTGTACCAAGGCGTGCCGAACCCGCTCACGGCCGACGACGTCGCTGAGTCTATTCGCTGGGCGCTCGACCAGCCCGACACCGTCGACATCGACTCGATCGTGGTGCGCCCCCGCGCCGAAGGCTCCTACACCAAACTCTACCGCGAGAGCTGAGAAGGTTTCGGCTTCTTCGTTTCTGATCCTCGTGCTGTCGTCACACAAACAGGTTGGTTTGCGTGACGACAATACGAGGACCAGCGCGTTCTAGTAGCTAGCGTAAACGCCGCGTTAGCAGTCTTCATTCGTCCGATCTCAGTCGAAGCATCCCATTCTTCGCGATGCTGATATAGCAGCAATACACCACAATAATCCGATAAATTATTAAGTATGAGTCCGATAAATTGTAAAGTAGAAGGCCAAAGCTTGCATTTCCGGTGACAGTAACCGTGTAATCATGACATAGCAGCGGGGTGGGGCCAGCGAATCGAATCGCTGGCCCCACCCCGCTGGGAAACTGCGGCGGTGCAAGTTTCACCTCACAATGTGTAACTTGCACCGCCGTTTATATGCTCGCACGTTTATACGTGCAACGAGCGGCTCACACCAAGTGGCTGCGCATGAACCACTGGAACTTTTCGAGATCCTGCACGTGATCCTGCACGATGTTCGAGCTGATCACGTCAAGTTCGTCGAGCTCCTTGATGGCCTCGCGGTCATCGGCGATGAGCTGGTCGTAGAAGTCGCACAGCGCCTTCAGATAATCCGTCGTGGAGTGGCGGCCGGTCAGGTCCACGCCCTTCCAGGTGCGATTGCGCAGAATCGCGTCGGGACGGCCGTCCGGGCTGCCGCCGAGGGTGGCGATGCGCTCTGCCGTCTCATCGGCCTGATTGCGCACGATATCGATCTGCGGATCGAGCATCTCGTGCACGCCGATGAAGCTCGGGCCGGTCACATTCCAATGCGCGTGCTTGAGCACCAGGGACGCTTCCTGCTCCTGGCTCAAACGATTCTGCAAAATGGAGACGATCTTCTCGGAGGCAGCCTCGTCCAGTCCGGGAACCACAAATTCAAGTGCCATAATTCATTCCTTCCTGTCAATGAACACAGTACTTCCATCCTAGCGGTCTTGGCTGTGGCTGCGTGCAGCCACGCCCGCTATCGTGCGAACTTCGCATTCGGCGAAATCCGGCATTTGCCGGTTTGTGGCCGTGTAAGTGCGATTTCGTCAAACAGAGGACGAAAGGCGACATGTTTTCCTCAGCATCTGGTGATGCGGCTGCTATGGCTGTCATTTAGTAAGCACATTGATGTACAAAATCGCTGATACGCGGTTTCGAGATCTTTCTTATACGCACAGAAATGGCGGAATACCAATAATCGTGCGAAGGTCTTTAGGTCGCATACTTTCGTAACTGCTTAATAGACGAAAAAACTGCTGAATAGATGAAAACAACGATTGCGGCATGGGTTGCGCGAGGAAATACTATGGGCGCAAGGTGAAAACTGGATGAAGATGCTGTCACACCATTGAGTAAGCAGATTTTTCGGCTATTAAGCACTTCGCCAAGTAGCCGAGAAAACGAGCATACTGCGTTTTGTTGCAATTCCGCCATTTCTGTGATTTGATATCCGACCAATACGGGGCATATGCCACGCAATTTTGCAAAATCTGCTTACTAAATATATGAAGGACGTGCGGTGCGGAATGAGAGCTCGCGGGTTTTGCAGACAAGGAGGACGCTCGAACTGCATATATCGTTGCAAAGTCGGGGTTTGCGCCTGTCGATTAGCGCTTGGTAATTAGCACCCGCCCGAACAGATGCGGATCGACAGGCGCATGTGCCAGCAGCTCACGTCACGCCTTGGTCGGTGCCTGCTCCGCTGTGGGATGAGCAAAAGCAGCGGAATTAGCAGAAGCAGTCAGAATCTGGTCATTCGCACTTCCCGCATCGCCGACATGCTTGCGCACTTCCAGCGTTTCGATGCGGCGGTGATCGACCTCGGTGACGACCATATCGTAGCCGTCATCAGAGTGCAGCACCTCGCCCACGGCCCCCATGCGGCCGGTGTGGGCTAGGAAGTAGCCGGCGACGGTCTCGTACGGGCCGTCGCCCAGTTCGATGCCGGTCAGATCCGCGAAGTCCTCGATGGTCATGCCGCCGTCAATCGTGGCCACGCCGTTGACGAACGCGCCCGGAGCGCTGCCGTTGCCGCTGTGGCGCGGCTCCTCGGGCAGGTCGTATTCGTCGCGGATGTCGCCCACGAGTTCTTCGGTCATATCCTCCAAAGTGACGATGCCATCGGTGCCGCCGTATTCGTCGATGACGACGGCCAGATGGATGCCGCGCTTGCGCAGCAGGCTCAGGCTCGGCAGGATCTTCGAGGTGCCGGGCAGCGCGATGCCCTCGCGGGTCACGTCGGCGACGGTGCGGGCGTTGGGGTCGCGTACATCGAGCAGATCGCGCACATGCACGAAGCCGAGCACATCATCGAAATCCTTGCCGGTGACCGGATAGCGCGAATACGGCATCTCGCGCACGTAGGCCGCGGCCTCGGCCAGCGGCTGCGCGCCATCGAGGAAGACCACGTCGGCGCGCGGGCGCATGACCTCGGCCACGATGGTCTCCGAAGCGTCGAATACATCGTCCAGAATCGTGCGCTCGTCCATGCTCAGCCGCGAATTCGAGTTGACCAGCACGCGCAGCTCCTCGTCGGAGACCTCGCTTTCGGTCTCGTTGGGGTCGAAGCCGAGCAGCCGCACAATGCCGTTCGTGTTCTTGCCGATGAGCCAGATGATAGGTTTCGTGATTTTGGCGAAGGCGTCGATGGCGGGTACCACGGCGCGCGCGATCTGCTCGGTGCGCTGCATGGCGATGCGCTTGGGCACCATTTCCGAGATGACGATCGAGCAGTAAGAAATGATCAGCGTCAGCACGATGGTGGTCAGCGGCGCCGCCGCGTTCTGCGGTACGCCCCAGCCCACGACGACCGGCACGATGAACGGCGAAATCGAGGATTCACCGAAGGATGCCGACAGGAAGCCGGACAGCGTCACGCCGATCTGCACGGTCGAGAGGAAGGTGTTCGGGTCACGCGCGATTTTGGCCACGCGTGCTCCGCGCGCATCCTCCAGCTCCATCTGGTCGAGCTGCGAGCCGCGCAGACTGACCAGCGCCAGCTCGGTGCCGGAGAATATGGAGCCGAGCACGAGGAAGACGAAAATCAGAAGGATGTTCAAACCAAGAGGCATGAACTCCACTCTAGGGGAGTGCCCGGTCTTTGGGGTGTGGCTTTGGACCGGTTTGGCTGCCAGCCCAGCCTTCAGCGAGAGAGTACATGATGGTATGTAATCGTATATTGTAGTATGTAATCGTGTAATATGGTATGCATTCGTGGTATATGGTGTGCAGCGCGTCATGTACGCAGGGTATGGGACGTACGGCTACACAAGCTACACAAGTCACACAAGGAGGCGCAATATGGCAGCGGAAGCCAATCCATTCAAGCCGACGGCTGGCAAGATGCCGCCCATACTCATCGGACGGCAGACGATTATCGATGACTTTTCCGAATCGCTGAAAAACGGCGTCGGCGCGCCGGGGCGCATCATGCTCGTCACGGGGCAGCGCGGCTTCGGCAAGACGGTCATGCTCACCGAATTTCGGCGCATCGCCAAGGCGCAGCATTGGGAGACCATCGCGGAAACTGCTTCTCAAGGATTGGTTGCGCGGCTGGTGGCGGCGCTGACGCCTGAAAAGTTACGGCTTGACGAGGCGGAAATCAGCCCGACGGTGGCTGTCCCAGGCATCATCTCCGCCAGCCTCGGACAGGCGCATTTCTCCGCGCAGACCAGTCCGTTGACGCTGCGCAATGCGCTCAACGAATGGCTCGGCAGTCGAAAGATCGGCAAAGGCAAAGGCATTCTCATCACCATTGATGAGACGCAGGCCGCGTCGCGCGAGGATCTTGTGGCGATTGCTACGGCCGTGCAGCACGTCATCATCGACACCGACGAAAGCGATACGCCTGATGCCGAGAAGAAGGGCGTCGCCATCGTCTTCGCCGGGCTGCCGTACATGGTCAACGATTTGCTTGATAACGAAGTAACGACGTTCCTGCGCCGCGCGTTGCGACGTGAGCTTGACAATGTGCCGCTGCCGGACGTCAGAAGCGCATTCGTCCAGAGCGTCGCTGAATCCGGCAAAACCATCAGCAATGACGATGCGCTCGATGCCGCCCGTCGCTCGGAGGGCTACCCGTACATAATGCAGCTCGTGGGGTATTACATGTGGCAGTCCGCGCAGCGGCGGGGCTCCGCTGTCATCACTGCTGACGACGTGAACGCGGGGGCTGGCGATGCGATGCTAGCCTTTGAGGATGCCGTATGCGCTCCGGCATTGAATGGCACGACGGGTGCTGAACGGCTGTTTCTCACTGCGATGGCTGAGGACTCGCCGAATCCCACGAGAGTGGCTGACATCGCCGAGCGTACGCGTCGAAGCCGCAGCTGGGTGGGCAAATACCGCGCAATCCTCATCAAGGACAAGCTCATCCGGCCGGCCGATCACGGTTACGTGGAATTCGCCGTGCCGCATCTGGGCGAGTACTTGCGTGCGCTTTAGGCGGCGTACGGTTTATGGTCTGCGGTTCGCAATTTGCGGATTACGATCGACGACTGCAATCCGTGATATATCGTCGACAATCGGTGTTCAGCGTCGTCTTTTGCACGCTAACGTGAGGCTGGCGTACGAAATGTTACATAATGGACCTGTAAAACGTTACAGTTTTTACGGCAGGGTCCAACTACCGTAAGAAAGGCGACGCAAGTGAACGGTTCGCCGGCAACGGCTTGCAACCAGCAATCTGTGGTCGGGCGGTTCACAGAGCACAGGAGCGGCAATGACTGTCCCTCTTCATCTATTAAGCAGATTTCCGCGTATGGCCGTGTCAACAGGGTCTTCACAGACATTGGCATGTACCCATAATCGGCGGAATGCCGCGAATCCGTGTCGAAGCATGACGGGCTTGTACTTTCGCAAGTGCTGAATACGCGAAAAAAGTGCTGAATAGATGAAAGTAGTGCCGGATTGTGGTGCCGATGCCGCGATTTTCGTGGTTGCCGCCGACGCGACCGCTGTGGGCGTCTATTCAGCACTTTTTTCGCGTATTAAGCACTTCGCCAAGTAGCCGACGAATTCGCCATAGCGCGTTTTGGCGGAATACCGCCATTCCCAAGAGTCAGCAAAGGGCCGTCTGAACATGCAAATCTGTGTAATCATCCCAGATGTGCTTAATAGATGTGCCTACCGGTCGCACGCACCCTTAACTGCCTGCAAAAGTGATACATCGCGGCGGTATAGCCATGACAGCGGCATGCACAGGCAAACCGAACACGGTGAAATGCTAAGCGGCATAATGCTCTTACTCGCATATGGCCGTTTCGTCGTCTGGATCGCTTAGAACGACAGGACTTCGACTTTGCCGTTGGTGACCTGGTAGCGGGCGCCGACGATGGTCACCCGCTGCTCGGCGATGGCCTGGCGGATGGTTGCGGAGCCGCTGACGAGTGCTTCGATGGTGCGGGCGACGTGCACGCGCTCGAAGTCGTCGGTGCTGGTGAGGTCGGATTCGCGGGCGGCCTGAATCGAAGCGCCGACTGAGCGCGTGATGATCGAATCCGATTCGGCGATGGTCTTGGCGAGATCGGTCTGGCCGGCACGAGTCGAATCGTCAATCAGCGTCTTAAGCTGGGCGACCGTCGAGGCGACTGCGCCGCAATGCTCGTGCCCGAGCACGACGAGCAGGCTGACCTTGAGCGCTTCCACGGCGAATTCGAGCGAGGCGACAACCGCATCGTCGAGCACTTCGCCGGCCGTGCGAATCGTGAACATATCGCCCAATCCCTGGTCGAAGACGATCTCGGGAGGCACACGTGAATCTGAGCAGGAGAGCACCGCCGCATCCGGATGCTGCGCGTCGATGAGCGATTCGCGCGTCTCCTTGTCTTGCCACGGGTGCTCGGCATCGCCCTGCGAGAACCGGCGATTGCCGGCCAGCATGCGGCTCCACGCGGCCGTGGCCTTCGCTTCGGTCAAGTCGGATTGCTCGGATTGTTCGGGTTGCGCATCGGGTTCGTCGGTCATGGCTTTCCTCTCATTCGGCACATCGCGTCGTTTTGGCTTGTCGTCGTGTCGGCTATTGTCGTATCGTCAATTGCGGCCGTTCGTGCATAGCCTTTCGCCATGATAGTCGCGCACGAATATAAATGATGTAAACAATCACAATCAGCGCGGGTCCACCACGCCCAGCCTAGGCGCACACCGTCGCGAACCTCTGCATACGAATCCCGCAGCCCCCTCCCCCAAAAACCTAAAACCCCAAAAAATCGCGCGGGGCGGGCCGGGAACCCGTAAATTCCCGACCCGCCCTACGGCGTTTATGCCGGATAAAGCCGGACGGACCGCGGCGTGCGCAATCATGCGCAACCGCTCTCATCCGTCCGGATCCGGATCACACCCGAATCAGCCCGTGTTCTGCAGGCCGGCGGCGACTCCCGAAACGGTGCACAGGATCAGGTAGATGAACCCGGCCTGCTGGCTTTCGCTCAGCTCTTCCTTGTCCACCTTCTTGCGCAGCGTCCTCAGCGCGAGCACCTGCGTGACCGACAGCGCGTCGACGTACGGCGAGCGGATACGCACGGCCCGGCCCAGCACGTGACGATGCTGCAGCGGCCATTCGTCGTCGACGATGAGCAGCACCCACTTGCGGGTCAGCTCCATCTCCTCAAGCACCTTGTCGCGCAGATCGTCGCGGTCGCCCAGCGCCAGGTACATCTTGGCGATGCGCTCGTCCGTCTTCGCGATCGACATCTCGATGTTGTCGATGAAGGTGGTGAACAGCGGCCACTCCTTGTACGCCGCACGCAGCGCATCGAGGTCGCCGAACTGCTCGCAGGCCGTTCCCAGGCCGTACCATGCGGCGAGGTTGATGCGCGCCTGCGCCCAGGAGAACACCCAGGGAATCGTGCGCAGATCGTCGAGCGATTTCGCGCCAAGGCCTCGTTTGGCGGGGCGCGAGCCGATCGGCAGCAGACCGACCTCGGTCAGCGGCGTCACGGTGGAGAACCACGGGGCGAAATCGTCGGCCTGGATGAGATCGAGGAAGCGCTTGTGCGAGATATCGCTCAGCGTATTCGCCATATCCGCATACTTCTCGGTCATCTCGGTGTTGATCTTCTCCACGCTCGGCGCGGACTGCAACATCGTGGCGGCCGCGACCGATTCGACGTGGCGCACGGCGAGCACGGGGTTGCCATACCGGGCGAAGATGATCTCGCCCTGCTCGGTGAGCTTGAAGCGGCAGTTGACCGAGCCGACCGGCTGTGCCAGCACGGCGCGGTTCGCGGGGCCGCCGCCTCGGCCGACGGCACCGCCGCGACCATGGAACAGCGTCAGATCGATGTCATGGCCCTTCGCCCACTTGGCGATGCGGTCCTGCGCGGAATGCAGAGCAAGCGTGGCGGTGGTCGGGCCGGCGTCCTTGGAGGAATCCGAGTAGCCGAGCATGACTTCCATCTTGCCGCCGGTGGCCTTGAGCCGGGCCTGCACCTCGGGGATCTTGATCATTTCCTCGAGCACGTCGACGGAATTCTCGAGATCCTGCAGCTGTTCGAACAGCGGGATCACGTCGATGGTCGGCACGTCTTCGGGGTGCGAGAACGCCATGCGGTTGAGCTCGTACACGTCGCGGATGTTCTGCGCCGACTTGGTGAAGGAGATGATGTAGCGGCGCGCGGCCTTCATGCCGTTGCGCTTCTGGATCGAGCCGAGCGCACGGAAGGTGTCGAGCACCTCGTGCGTCATGGGCTTCAGCTCGCCGCGCTCGCCGTGCAGGCCGTGCTCGCGGATATCCTCCAACGCGCGCGTATGCACCAGCGAATGCTGACGGAACTCCATCTCGACCATGTGGAAGCCGAAGGTCTCGGCCTTCCAGATCAAGTCCTGAACCGGGCCATACGCGGCGCGCGGATCGCCGGCTGCGGCGAGCGAACGCTGGACGATCTTGAGGTCGGCGACGAAATCATCGCAGCTATGGTACATGAGGTCGGCGTCGCGCTCGATCGTGTAGTGCAGCTTGTCGGCCATCACGAGCATGGTCGCGCGGTGCGGCTCCTGCGTGGAAATCAGCGTGGCCTTGTCGGTCAGCCGCTCGCTCATCTCCTTGAGATGGCTCCACAGCTGCATCAGCTCGTCGCTGGGCGGGGTCGTGCCCGATTCCATCGTCAGGTTGCGGCCGACGGTACGGGTCGCGTTCTCAAGCGCTGCGACGGCGTGATCGGTGAACTTGCGGGCTACCTTGCGGCTGACCTTGGCGGTGACGTTCGGGTTGCCGTCGCGGTCGGAGCCGATCCAGCTGCCCGGGTGGAAGAAGGCGGGGCACACCGGCTCGACGAGCCCGGCCTTGTCTCCCAGCACCCAGTCGTCGAAGCGGCGGTAGACCTTGGGAATCGTGTCGAACAGCGTGTCGTCGAAGATATCGAGGATGGTGTTCGACTCCTCGACCGGAGTCGGCTTCTTCAGCGCGATCGGCGAGGTGCGCAGCAGGGCGTCGATCTCGTTGTAGAGCCGGCGGCGGTTCTCCTTCTTATTGGAGCCGCCCAGCATCGAATCGTTGCTGAGCAGAATCACGATGCGGCGGATCTTGCCTGCCACGGCCTTGCGCCGGGCCTCGGTCGGATGCGCGGTGAACACCGGGTGGAACTCGAGCTTGTCGAGCAATGCCTTAGCCTTCGCCGGACCCATCTCGACGATGATCTGGTGATAGGTGCCGGTCAGCTCATTTACCGGGTCGACGGCCTGATCGTCGCTGACCTTGGCTTCGCGCTGATGCAGCGAGCTGACGCGGTAGTTCTCCTCGCACAGATTCGCCAAGTGGAAGTATGTGGTGAACGCCCGGGCGAGTAGCTGGGCGTCGTGCAGATTCATCGAGTCGATGATCTCGCGGGCCTTGTCCAGACCGCTTTCCCCGGATTCGGGTTGTGCCTGGCCGCTGTACTGCGCGTCGCTGTCGGCCACCACGTGTTCGCGGACGGTGTCGAACGCGCCGAGCAGATCGGGGTTGAATTCCCCGACCACGTCGCGCAGAATCTCCAGACATAGATCCATGTCGTGCTGCAGCGACGCGGGGAGCTCGTGCTCCTCCGGCAGCTGGACGGGCGCGGCGACGGGCGTTTGCTCGTCAGCCGCAACCGCGGTTTGTGTTTTCTGTTGTGTCATGAGACCTCCTTTGCCGAACTTCGGTTGCTCGATCTGTCGGTCGTTCGCGGCTCCTCCGCGATTGTGATGACCGTCTGTTGCGAACCCAAAGCCATCGTTCGGTGGTTTGTGCGGCTTCATTGTAAAACCACCAAATCGACATTCGTGTTACCGACGGTCATATTGTGACCCTGCGCAGGTCCACGAGGGGCGTGCCGGACCTGTCGCGGAACTCATACGTGGCGTGCGCTAGAACTTGTACTGTGACTTCCAAACAACAAGGCGAACAGGCGGCGGCTGCGGCCGAAGGCAGCGGTGTCGACGGCGGCAACGGCGGTGCGCCCAGCGTCTTGGCTGGCGGCTTCAGCGATACCGGCGCTGCCGATGCGGCCAATGATCCGAGCGGTGCTTCGGCCAGCGCTGGTGCCAGCGCCCATGTCTCCGCCTCTGACCATATGGCCGGGGAGCCTGAAGACACGGCCGCCGCGGTGCAGCATTTCCACACCCATTCCATTCCGCTGGACATGGAGGATATCGAGCGCGACTGGGATACGCCGGTGACCGATGCCGGCATCGCAGCCAAGGCGAGCGTCATCGTGCGCGTTGGCATGCTGGACCTGGGTGCAGGCACCGGAAGCTTCCGAGTACGCGAGATGATGCATCGCATCGCCTATCCGCTCGGCGTGCATGTGCGGGCCGATGTGAACCTCACCGACATCGAAGCGGCCTGCACCGACGGCAAGGACCGCATCACCGAGGTCGTGGACCTGCCTACGACCGGCGTGAACACCGAACGCATCTGGCTGCTCGAGCATTTCGCCGACTGGTTTAATGTGAACCTTGGCGAGGAATCGATATACCACGCCAAACCCACGGTCTCCGAGGAACTCGTCGAGCAGCTCGACAACCCCGCCTCGCGCAAATCCGCCATGCGCGCGGTCAAGCAGGCGCGGCGCGAGCCGCCAAAAGGCCAGTACGCCCAGCATTTCGACCATGTCGGCGCGGCGGCAGTGACCGGCGGCAACGGCATCACCGTGCGTCAGGCCCACGACCGGCTCGATCTGATCGAACGCCGTCCGCCGCTTTACTCGCCGTGGTTCTCCGGTCTTGCGTCGGCCTTGGCCTGCGCCGCGTTCGTGTTCCTGCTCGGCGGCGGCCCGTACGACATGGTCGGCGCGTTCATCGGCGCCGGGCTCGGCCAATTCCTGCGTCGGCTGCTGTTCGCGCATCGGCTGAACCAGTTCTTCGTCACCTTCGTGTGCGTGGCCCTCGCCGCCCTTGCCTGCACCGGCACCCTGCGTATGATCGGCCTGTTCGACCCGGTCGCGCTGCAGCACGATACCGCGTATATCGGCGCGATGCTGTTCGTGATCCCCGGATTTCCGCTGATCACCGGAGGCTTGGATATCGCGAAAATCGATTTCCCCTCAGGCATTCAGCGCATTACCTATACTTTCGCGATCATCCTGATGGCCACGCTGGCAGGGTGGATGGTGGCCACGATCGTGCATCTCAACCCGCAAGGCTTCGAGCCGCTGGGCCTCAGCCCTTTGGTGAATGGACTCTTCCGTCTCGTGGCTGCTTTCGTAGGCGTGTGGGGCTTCTCGGTGCTCTTCAATTCGCCCCAGCGCATGTGCCTCACCGCCGCGTCCATCGGCGCGATCACCGACACCCTGCGCCTGACGATCGTCGATTTCGGCGTGCCGCCCGAAGCGGCTGCGTTCATCGGCGCGCTGCTTTCCGGCCTGCTCGCCTCCGCGTGGCGTTCATCGGTGCGCCGCGGCTGGCTGCCGCCGCATCTGGGCTATCCGCGCATCTGCCTGACTGTGCCTTCGATTGTGATCATGGTGCCAGGACTCTATATGTATCAGGCCATGTTTCAGCTCGGCCAGTTCGACACCCAGTCGGCGCTCGACTGGGCCTTCCGCGCTTTCATGGTCATCCTGTGCCTGCCCGTAGGCCTGGCCATGGCCCGCGTCATCACCGATAAAAGCTGGCGCTACGATATTTGACGCTCTGATGATTGACGCTCTGGCGTCCGAGCATCCATCCAGTCCCCGGCTTTTCGCCCGCATTCCCGTCGCGCAGCGTACGTTATGCTGCACGTTGAGCGAGGCCATATCGGACAACGTACGCTGAGTCGCAGTCAGCGTACGTTTCCCAACATGACCTTCGCGAACGATCAGAGAGCCGTACGCTCCGGCCCGGCATCAGTAGACCCGGTGCCAGCGATTGCGAGCGCCCGCTCAGTACCTCATGCCCATCGCGGCGCGGACCTCGTCGAGGGTCTGCTCGGCGATGGCGTTGGCGCGGTTGTTGCCGTCGCGCAGGATGTCGCGGATCGAATCCATATCCTTGGCGAGCTCGGCGCGGCGCTCGCGGTGCGGGGCGAGGAACTCGTTCACCGAGTCGATGACGTACTGCTTCAGCGCACCGGCGCCCGCATCGCCGATCTCCTCGGCGATGTCCTTCGGATCGCGGTCGGTCACGAGTCCGGCGGTCGTCAGCAGCGCGGAGACCTGGGGGCGATTGATGGGGTCGAAGGTGATGCGGCGCTCGGAATCGGTCGGGCTCTTCTTGATGAGCTTCGTCGTCTCCTGCGCGGTGGCGCCCAGCATAATCGAGTTGCCGTAGGATTTGCTCATCTTGCGGCCGTCGAGACCCGGGATCTCGGGCGCTTCGGACAGAATCGCCGAAGGCTCGGGGAACACGGGGTGCTTGGGGGCGTAGCGCTCGTTGAAGCGCCGCGCGATGGTGCGCGTGATCTCCACATGCGGCAGGTTGTCCTTGCCGATCGGCACGACGTTGGCCTTGCAGAAGAGGATATCGCACGCCTGATGCACGGGGTAGGTCAGCAGCAGCCCGGTCAGCGCGTGGCCGGAGGCCTCCATCTCGGACTTCACGGTGGGGTTGCGGTGCAGCTCGGCCTCGGTCACCAGCGACAGGAACGGCAGCATCAGCTGGTTTTCGGCCGGCACTGCGGAATGCGTGTAAATCATGGTCTTGGTCGGGTCGATGCCCGCCGCGAGATAGTCGAGCACGAGGTTGAGCACATTGTCTTCGATATGCTCGGTCGTGTCGCGGTCGGTGATCACCTGATAGTCGGCGATGATGATGTTGGAGTGCACGCCCTTGTTCTGCATGGCGACGCGCTCCTGAATCGAGCCGAAGTAATGGCCCAAGTGCAGTCGGCCGGTCGGCCGGTCGCCGGTGAGCATCGTGAAACGGCCCGGGTTCGCGTCGAGCTGCGCCTTGGTCTGCTCGGAGAGCCGCTTCGCCGCTAGGAAGCTCGCGCTCATCTCATTGCCCGCTGCAGTCATCTGCTGGTCGTCGCTCATGCCATGTCCTTTGCCGCACCCGCCGAAAAGCGTGTGGAAACCGTTCGAAAATATCGCTTTTATCGTAAAAGTCCGAGCAGACAAGCCGGTGCGGCCCAACTGGTGGTACTCTCTTATGTGATGAATCGAACGCAACAGTAATTCAGGGGGTCAGATGGGCCGCGGACGTCAGAAAGCCAAGCAGCAGAAAATAGCCCGTAAGCTCAAGTACTTGACAACTGATACCAACTACGACGAACTCGCCAAGGAGCTGCGCGTTCAGGAGCCGGGTTCCGACTCGATCGATCCTTTCGCCGATGCCGAAACGACATATTCCGACGATTCGACGCCGGCTCGTGGCAATGCTCGCGTCGACGCGGTCGACGGCAAGCCTGAGGCGGAGTTGCCCGTTGACGACGATCTTGACGAGTACGCCAAATGGGCCGCCGAGGCCGCGGCGAAGGCCACCAGCGGCGAGATGCCGGTGACGCCGGCGGCCAAGGCGCAGCCGAAGCCGCATCGCATTCCGATGCCGGTGCCGAGCGCGTTGTCGAAGAACGGCGCATTGCATAGGCCCGGCGCATCGCGTAAGACGGGCGTGCCGCACAAGGTCGCGGGCGGTGCCGAGCCGCACGATGCGGGTGCCGGAGCCGCCGACGAATCGGGCAAGGCCAGCAAAACCAGTGAAGCCAAGGCTGCAAACACCGGGTCTGTGGGCAAGACGTCAAAGACGGCGAAAGCCTCGAAGGCCGCGGGCGGCACGGCTCCTAAGCCGGATGGCAAATCAACCAAGGCCGCGAAGCCTTCGGGTGCCTCCACGAGCCGGTCCAACGCCGCGCCCAAGACCAAGTAGCAGCAGATCAGTTTGTGGGCCAGTCCGGATTCTCGGCCGGAGGCATGGGCTGGTCGCAACCCAGCAATGGACTCATACGAGGTGCTGATTGCAGTGGTCTGTATCCCTTGTCTATGCCCCTTTCGTGACGCTGAATCGTGATACGAGGCGCAAAAGGGGCAGTGTGCTGCAACGAATGCCCCTTTCGTGACGGTAATCTGCATTGAGCGTCACGAAAGGGGCATAGAGTCGGCCCGGTGGTTGAAGTGGCGGTGCTTGCCCACACACGCCCACAGTGTGCGCATAACGCATAAACAGTGTGCGTATAAACAGTGCGCACGTAAACGCGAAGCATCGGAAGCAGAACCGGAAAGGCCAGGCATATGAAGAACGATTTGGCATACCAGTCAACCGACTACACCTGCGCTCCCGCGACCATGGTGAATGCGCTGCGCTACCTGTTCGACCGCGATGAGATTCGCCCTGATGTGCTGTGGTCGATTTTCCGCGCATCGCTGGATCTGTACGGTCCGGACGGCAGTTTCGGCGGCGATGGCACGTCGCCGGATGCCATGCTCAGCTTGGTCAACACCTTCAATATGTATGGCGAATCCGGCCAGTTCCCCATTCGGGCGCGATTGCTGCGCGGCGAAGATGCGCTGGCGGGCGAGCCAGATGGGTCGGGCACCCCGCTGCGCCGGGCGATCGAGTCGGGCTTGAGGAATAGTGACGCGAATCAGCCGACTCCTGCGCGGAACCATGCCGGGAACGTCTCCGACGCCGGTGCTCGTCGCGTTGGTGAGGCTGCTCATATTGCCGGTCCCCACGCGGCCGGCGTGGCGCGGGTCTGGTCGAATCGGATGAACGGGCATTATGTGCTGGTTACTGGCTTCGACGCCATGCCCGATGGCGCCCCGGCCGTGCGCGTGTTCGACCCATACAAGGATTCCAAGGTCGACGGCGCGCGAGTGCGGCGCATCGAGCACGAGCCCGCACAGGCCAATCGCCTGATTGCCGCCTCGCTGTTCGACAGCGGGGAGCGCGTGCCATATGTCTTGGTGAACGACCGGTACGAGCGTCGCGTCATCGTCATCGAGCGCGGCGAATCCGACTGAATCCCCCCGGCCATTGCATGGCTGCATGAGTGAATGCTCGCCCGTGCAGCCCTTGCCATGGCGTGCCGTGATAAGCGATCATAATGAATGCTGATAGCGCAATGCGCGCCACAGGGTGCCTGCGGCGGCGAAGGGACTTTATACTGGCTTAAGCCGATTTTGTTCGTGAGCTACCGCTTGCGGGCGCATCGCACGGCTGGGCGCTGCCGAGCTTATGGGCTAACCGATGAGGATAGCCTATAGCCGCAGCAGAACAGCGATACACAGACATAGACAGGGAAGAAGAATATGACCATTCTTAACACACGTCGCAAATTGGCAGTATTCGCTGCCGCCGCAATCGCGGCTCTGGGACTCGCGCTGGCCGGATGCGGCTCGCAGGGCTCCGGCTCGGCGTCGAACGGCGCGGCCGGCTCGAATGGTTCGAGCGCCACCGGCAAGCCCTTGGACACCAAGGCCTACGACAAGCTCATCGCGGCCGGCTCCGTGGCCGACAGCGCCACGGTCGACGCCAGCACCTGGGCTTCGGCGGTCAAGAAGGCCGGCGTGCTCAAGGTCGGCGGCACCAAGACCTCCGCGCTGTTCTCGCTGGAGAGCACGGACGACAACAAGCTGCGCGGCTTCGACGCCGGCCTCTCGCAGCTGCTGGCCCGCTACATCACCGGCGAGGCGAAGACCGACGTCAGCGTGGTCGACTCCTCCACGCGCGAGGCCGTGCTGCAGAACGGTACGGTGAACGCCGTGTTCGCCACGTATTCGATCACTGACCAGCGCAAGCAGAAGATCGATTTCGCCGGCCCGTATTACGTCTCGCGCCAGGGCATTCTGGTCAAGTCCACGAACAACAGCATCAAGTCCGTCAAGGATCTCGATGGCAAGAAGGTCGGCGTGCAGGCCGGTTCGACCGGTCCGCAGATCGTCAAGAAGGCTGCGCCGAAGGCCACCGTGCAGGAGTTCCAAGACGATTCGCAGCTGGTGCAGGCCATCAAGCAGGGCCGCATCGACGCCTATGTGGTCGACCAGTCGCTCGTGCTCGGCGATGTGGCCAAGGAACCCAAGGCGCTGAAGGTCGTCGGCGACGGCTTCGGCAGCGAGGACCCGTATGGCATTGGTCTGCCGAAGGGCTCCGACGCCACGAAGTTCGTGAACGACTGGCTGAAGAAGATCGAGGCCGATGGCACGTGGGCGAAGCTGTGGAAGCTCACCATCGGCGATCGCACTGGCGTCACCGAAGTGCCGACTCCGCCGACTATCGCTGAGTGAAACTGAGTAATGCGTGATGCCCGGCGGGCTTTGCCCCTGACGGGCGAGCCGCGAACGCTCGAGCGACGCGCTTGCCGTGCGTTCGCGGCTGGTCATAACCGAGCAGCGCGGTTGGGCAGGTCGGATTCCGCCCATGCATCGGGCAATGTCAGCCGAGGTCCAACTTGAGGGTCGTCCGGCAGTCGCAGGGCTGCCGGACGACCCTCGCAGTTGTTTCTAGGGGATATCGCTTAGGAAACAACCGCTTAAGAATGGTTGTCTAGGCTTGTCTCAGCAGCACTTGTCTCGGCGGCCAAGCGGCCAGTCGGGCAATCGCAATCATTGATCCACTTGAGAACCAAGGTAGTGGCGTATGCATCAGGATTCGGTATGGGGCAGTCTGGCCTACCTGGCCGGGCGGTTCGGCCATGACTATGTGACGAGCTATGGGGTGACGCTGCGCATCGGCGTCATCTCGTTCCTTGGCGGGCTGCTGCTTGCCGTCCTGCTGACGATGGCGCGCATCAGCCCGATTCCGCCGCTGCGGACGGCGGTTTCAGGCTATGTCGAGGTTTTCCGCAATATTCCGGTGCTGTGCCTGCTGCTGTTCATCGTGTACGGGCTGCCGGAGGTCGGCTTCACGCTGGATTACGAGCCAAGCGTCATCGCCACGCTGATTCTGGTGTCATCGGCGTTCGGCTGCGACAACCTGCGCTCCGGCATCAACGCCATCGACCCCGGCCAAATCGAGGCCGCTCGCTCGCTTGGCATGTCGTTTGGCGGCATCACGCGCTCCATCGTGCTGCCGCAGGCGCTGAGCACCGTCGTGCAGCCGATGGTCACGCTGTTCATCTCAGTGATCATCAGCTCTTCGACCGGCGCACTCGTGCCAATCGCCCATGACGAGCTGACCGGGCTGGTTTCCAGAATCAACACCAAAGAGGCATTGGGCATTCCGACCTTCCTGGTGGCCGCGTTGTTCTACGTGGCTACGGGGCTGGTCATCGGCGCGATAGGCCGCATCATCGAAAAGAGGGCCGTGATATGGCGATGACACCCACCGAGGCGGCCCTGTTCGAGGCCGCAGGACCGCACGCCCGTCGGCGCATCCTTGTCGGCACCGTTGTGACTTCGCTGCTATTCGTGGCGCTCGTCGTCTGGCTCATCATGCGACTGGACGCCAATGGCCAGTTCGACCCGATGTATTGGGATCTGTTCGCCAACATCAACATCTGGAAGTTCCTCGGCGCCGGCTTCATCGGCACCGCGCGTGCGGCGCTCAGCTCGGGCGTTATCGCGCTCGTCGGCGGACTGGTGCTCATGTTCGGGCGCATCTCGGGAATCGCGCCGGTTCGCTGGCTCGCCACGGCGGTGATCGAGTTCGTGCGAGGCACACCGACGCTGCTGTTCATCTACTTCTTCTTCCTCGTGCCCTCGCAGTTCGGCATCCATATCAGCACCTATTGGATGGTGGTCATTCCGGTGTCGTTCTATGCCTCCGCCGTGCTGGCCGAAGTGTATCGCGCCGGCGTGCAGGCCGTGCCGGCCGGGCAGAAGGAAGCCGCCATATCGGTGGGCATGAGCCGCTGGCAGAGCTACCGACTGATCATTCTGCCGCAGATGTTTCGCATCATCGTGCCGACGATGGTCACGCAGCTGGTCGTCGTGGTCAAGGACACCACTTTCGGCTACGTCGTCACCTACCCCGAGATGATGCAGAACGCGAAAGTTATCGTCGCCAACTCCACGAGCATGCTGCCGGTCTACCTCGTCGTCGCCGTCATCTACATCCTCGTCAACTACGCCATCTCCCGCTTCGCCCGCTGGCTCTCAAGCCGCTCCGACGTCAAGATCCTCGCGACATGAGGGGTTGGGGATGCAGGTTGAGGGCTGGGCGCGGGGGGCGCAGGCATCGATTGGTTCTAGTAGCAGCGTCACGCAAACAGGTGGTTTTGCGTGACGCTGCTACTGGGAACGCCGATTGGTAGTACTGTCGTCACGCAAACACGGCCGTTTGCGCGACGACAGTACTAGGACAGTGACGCTGGTCCGAGTAACGGGGCCGGTGGCACGCACAAGCGGCGCGTTACGCGACTGCCAGCGGCAGCAGGGCGCTGAGATCGTCGCGCTCGCCGACGGCGCTGATGTGGCCGGCATTCTTCTCCTCGCTCCAGCTGGTGATGCCGCAGGCCAAGCGCAGCCATACGTCCGGGTCGAGTTCGATGACGTCGGGCGGCGTGAGATTGTGCGGGTCCGAAGCCGGGCCATCGAGGATCTTGACGGCGGCCCACGGAGCCACGCGCACCTCGACGCCTGGGCCGGGCGCCTTGCGTTCGAGCAGGAACAGCGAGTAGCGCACGGCCAGCGCCCAGATCGGGCGCGGGAGGTCAGGGGAGAGGGATAGGCGCTCTGCGGCGTCGATCTGCGTTGGCTGATTTTCGGTTGGAACAGTTGGTGTGGCTGAAACCGTCGTCTCCTGCGTCGTTTGATGTTCTGCCTGAGCAGTCGGGATGGTTGCATCGATTACGGCTTGGCCAGACCGATTCGATAAGGAATCAGCCGCGCTGATCGAGCTGGACAAAGCAGCCGAAGCAGCCGAACCGGGTGCATCGTCGGGAGTGTGCGGCCCGAGCGCCGCCAACGCGGTTTGCGCCGCCTGCGCCCATTGGTGCAGTGCGGCCTTGCCTGCCGCCAGATCCTGTTCGCGTATCGCTGCCATAGCTTCCATTGTGCCAGTGCATTGGACGTGATGATGCAATCCGTGCCGACCCGATGTAGGCTGCGTCATCCGCCGCGTGCGCACCCCGCATCGCGCCGCCCGAACGCGCTGTCATGCTTGGCACTCGCGCCGCGCCAAATATTAAGAATTAAGACCCCTGACACTTGCTGTTTCAGCGGTCGTGCTAAGCTCGGCGCTGGAAACGTATGCAATACGAGTCATGGCGGCGAATGGGCAGCAGTGCAAAAGTTAATGTGACGTCGTTCGGCTCGGGTATAATCGGGCATAATGTTTCATGGAGAACCATCCGTCAAAGGGAGTCAGGTAATGACCGAACACACCGCACCCATGTCGTCGACCACGCCGGGCGAATTCGCCGACGAAATTCGCAAGGAACTCAAATACACGCAGGGCGTGACCACCGAGCAGGCGACGTCGGCCGATGTGTACGTCGCCACCGCGACCGCAGTGCGTAAGCACCTCGTGGATTCGTGGGCGACCACGCAGCATGACATGGTTGCTGGCAGCACAAAGGCTGTCGGCTACTTCAGCGCCGAGTTCCTCATGGGCAAGCAGCTGCTCAATGCGCTGCTCAACGCCGGCCTGAGCGATCAGTTCTATGATGCGGTCAAGGAGCTCGGCTTCGACGTGCAGGACGTCATCGACTCGGAATACGAGCCGGGACTGGGCAATGGCGGCCTGGGCCGTCTCGCAGCGTGCTACATCGATTCGCTCGCCTCCAAGGGCGTGCCCGCTTTTGGCTACGGCATCCAGTACCGCTACGGCATCTTCAAACAGGAGTTCGACGAGCAGGGCGCTCAGGTCGAACGCCCGGACTACTGGCTGGCCAACGAGGAGCCGTGGGGCCATATCGACTACAACCGCTCGCAGCGCGTCAACTACGGCGGCAGCGTCGTGGAGGAAGATGGCAAGAAGGTGTGGAAGCCGGCGTGGTCGGTGCGCGCCGTGCCGGTCGACTACATGGTGCCGGGCTATGCGTCGGGCCGCGTGAACACGCTGCGGTTGTGGAGCGCGAAGTCCTATGACGAATTCGACTTGCTGGCCTTCAACAAGTCCGAATACGTGGACGCTGTCAAGCCGCAGGTCGCCGCCGAGAACATCTCGAAGATCCTCTACCCGGAGGATTCCACCCCGCAGGGCAAGGCGCTGCGCCTTGAGCAGCAGTACTTCTTCGTGGCCGCCTCGATTCAGGATGCGATTCGCGTCTTCTACCCCGGCGAGGAGAACCCCGACCTCACCACCTTCCCGAGCAAGATCTGCTTCCAGCTCAACGACACGCACCCGGTCATCGGCATCCCCGAGCTCATGCGCGTGCTCATCGACGAGTACGGCTACGACTGGGATACCGCGTGGTCCATTACCAACAAGTCCTTCAACTACACCTGCCACACGCTGCTGCCGGAGGCCCTTGAGGTCTGGCCGGCGAAGCTGATCGGTGAGCTGCTGCCGCGTCATCTGGAGATCATCAACAAGATCAACGAGCAGTTCGTCGCCGAGCTGGGCACGAAGACAAGCGACAGCGCCAAGATCGACCGCATGCGCATCGTCACCGACGGCGAAGATCCGCAGGTGCACATGGCCTATCTCGCCACCTATGGCGGCTCGCACGTCAACGGCGTGGCCGCGCTGCACTCGCAGCTGCTCAAGGACGTCACGCTGCGCGACTTCTCGGACGTCTACGGCGACAAGTTCACCAACGTGACCAACGGCGTGACCCCGCGGCGCTTCATCAGGATCGCCAACCCGCGCCTGTCCGCGCTGATTACTGAGGGCCTGGGCACAGACCGCTGGCTGAGCGATCTGGACATGCTCGAAGGGCTGGTCCCGCTGGCGAAGGACGACGAATTCGTGAAGAAGTTCGCCGCCGTCAAGCAGGCCAACAAGGTCGCGTTCTCCAACTACGCCAAGCGCGAGTATGACTTCGACATCGACCCCAACACCATGGTCAACTCCATGATCAAGCGTCTGCACGAGTACAAGCGCCAGAGCCTGAAGATCCTCTCCGTCATCTCGCAGTACGCCGACATCAAGAGCGGCAAGGTCAGCGCGGACGACATCCTGCCGCGCACCGTCGTGTTCGGCGCCAAGGCCGCCCCCGGCTACAAGATGGCCAAGCTCACCATCCAGCTCATCAACAACGTGGCCCGCGTCGTCAACAACGACCCGGACGTCAAGGGCAAGCTGGCCGTGTACTACCCCTGGAACTACAACATCCGCCTCGCGCAGCACCTCATCCCCGCGACCGACCTCGACGAGCAGATCTCGCAGGCCGGCAAGGAGGCCTCGGGCACCGGCAACATGAAGTTCGCCCTCAACGGCGCGATGACCGTCGGCACGCTCGATGGCGCGAACGTCGAGATCCGTGAGCGCGTCGGCGCCGAGAACTTCTTCCTCTTCGGCATGACCGTCGACGAGGTCGAGGCGCTCTACGCCAAGGGCTACGAGCCGAAGTACTACTACGAGGCCGATCCGCGCCTCAAGCAGGCCGTGGACATGGTCGCCGGTGGCACCTTCTCGGAGGGCGACAAGGGCCTGTACGAGCCGCTGGTCACCGACTGGCTGAACAAGGACTACTTCATGACCTTGGCGGACTTCAGCGCCTACATGGACATCCAAGGCGAGATCGAGACCCTGTACCGCGAGCCGCTCGAATGGAGCCGCAAGGCCCTGCTCAACGTCGCCAACTCGGGCTTCTTCAGCTCCGACCGCGCCATCGACGACTACCTGCGCGACATCTGGGAGACCGGTCCGCTCGGCGAGTGAGCTGCTGAGCTTGTGTCGCTGAGTTCATACCGCTGAGTCTGCGACTTCGCTGAGTCGCTAAGCTGCGTCACTGACAGCTGACATACGCTGACACACTGACAGACATAGGGCAAGCCCCTGCCATCCACACGCTATCTGTGTGGTGGCGGGGGCTTTGTCATGCGTACTTTCGTGAGTGCCGGGCAGGGTCGCCGAGCGCAGACTCGCCGAGCCAAAGTCCTGCCTGGCGCTATAGTGGATGGCTATGCGAGGTGCGATTGCATAACGATTGCACCGTCGTGAGGAATTCAAGGCGATGATGCGGCGCGCATCGGCCTCCCACACAATGGGATGGCGGATGGCCGTCGGTCACGTCGAGAGTTCGCCCATAGTGCTTTTGGCGAGGCGTGAATTTTCCCGCCGAAAGCCGGCTGAGAGCTGGCCGGATATGGGCTTGTGTAGAGAAGAAGTGTTCACCATGACTGCTGCAGCACAGCAGATTTCCGGCGATTCCACCACGGCGTCCGAGCGGCGCGTGGCAGGGGATTCAGCCGAAGTACAGGATATTATCTCGCGTGTGGATTGTGCGCATGAAACCGCGATGTTCCACCGCATCGCCGCGCTGATCGCCGCCGGCATACTGATGGACAGCATTGACGTCTACCTGGGCAGCGCTGTCGCAAGCAGCGCCCTGTCGACGCACTGGTCCACGGTCGCGCAGAATTCCACATTCATGTCCGCAGGCTTCTTAGGGCTACTGATCGGCTCGCTTCTGGCGGGCTTCGTCGGCGATTTCAAAGGCCGGCGCACCGCCTACCAGATCAACCTGCTGCTGTTCGGCGGCTTCACGCTGCTCGGTGCCTTCGCGCCGAACATGACCGTGCTTTCATTGTGCCGCCTCGGGGCCGGCCTGGGCCTAGGCGCGGAGATCGTCACCGGCTTCGCGATGGTCAACGAGTTCGCGCCGATGAATCGCCGCGGGCACTGGTGCGCGATGGTGTCCTTGGTCGCCAACTGCGGCGTGCCGATTGCCATGCTGCTGTGCGCATGGGTCATT
Source organism: Bifidobacterium subtile (assembly GCF_000741775.1). Classification (GTDB taxonomy): domain Bacteria; phylum Actinomycetota; class Actinomycetes; order Actinomycetales; family Bifidobacteriaceae; genus Bifidobacterium; species Bifidobacterium subtile. Next base: position 131,282 of record NZ_JGZR01000016.1, on the reverse strand, counting down.
CCGCGCTGGTCGTGGCGGCCGCTGTTCGTAGGCGTCGGCCTTGCGGCCGCAGTAATCTGGTGGCTGCGTCGCGATATACCCGAATCGCCGCGCTGGCTCGCCGTGCATGGCCGCTACAACGAAGCCGATGCCATCGTCAAGCAGCTTGAGAGCAATGGCTCCGAGCCGGTGTCCGCGCAGTCCTCGGCTGCCGCCGCTGATTCCTCGCGCAACGCAGGCGGCCGTTCGCTCGGCATCAGCCTGCTTGTGGCCATAGTGGCCGTCAGCGCCACCAATGTGTGCTCGTATGCCTTCACATCGTGGGTGCCGACGATTCTGCTCAAGCGCGGCATCAACCTGTCCAGCTCGCTGTTCACCTCCACGCTGATGATGCTGGGCGCACCCGTCGGCTGCCTGGTCGGCTCCCTGCTCATCGATCGTATCGGCCGCAAGCGCACCATCGTGCCCGCATTCTTCTTCACCGGCGTGTTCGGCATGCTCTACGCCTACCAGACATCCGCCGTATCCGCCATCATCGTCGGCTTCCTGCTCATGGTGTGCCTGTACACGCTGATGGCCTCGGTCGTGGCCGTCTACGCGCCCGAGCTCTTCGGCACCAAAGTGCGCTTCCGCTGTGTCGGCTTCGCCAATGCCGTCGCCAAACTGCTCAACGTGCTTATGCCAATGGCCGTCGCCTGGATGCTGACCGCATTGGGCACCACATCCATCTTCGTCTCGATCAGCGCCATCGCCATCGTTTCAATGCTCGTCGTCGGCGTGTTCGGCGCCGAGACCTCGCGCAGGTCGATTGGCTAGCGCGTAGCCGCGTAACGGCATATCAGTGCGGCAGCGTGGCGACCTGGCCATGAGCCTGTGTGATAGCGCCCCGTACGAAAATTTCAGTTTCGTGCGGGGCGCTATCGTATGGCTCTATCTGGTATCTCCGCCTGCAGCGGATGCCAAACTCTGCCCATTCGTATGAGGGGCGCTCGGCGCTTCCGCACGGCGTTTTCCTTAGCGTAGATCATGCAAGGCGTGGTTCTCGCACAGGCGTGAATCGCCAAGGATAATGTCGAACAAAGGAGCTGAAATCATGGAACAGCAGACGCAACAGCAGATGCATACGAAGCGCCGCGGCCGGTGGCGGATGCGATTGGCGGGCATAGGGGCCGTGCTCGCTGTGGCGGCAGCGTTGTCGGCATTCGCGTTTAACGGTGCGCACAATGCCGACAGCACGGCGCCGCAGCAATTCGCGCATGGCGACATCACCGCCAACGCCGCGTGGAAAGCGAGATACGATCAGACTCGGCAGAGCGTCGTCAGCGATTTGGCGCGTCAGGTGCTCGCGGATGACACCATCACGCAGGCGGAGGTAACGCAGATCAGCGACGCCTACGCGCACTGCCTGGCGGCTTCGGGCATCGGCAGCCATATGGATCGTGGACTCGTCGCGTTCGAGTACGACAAGTCCAAAGATGGCGACGTCGAGTACTATGACGTGACCAATAATCAGATACATGCCTGCCTGAACAGCACCGACTACAAAAGAGTGATCGCGCTGTATGGCGAAATGTCTTGGAATAAGGGCAACCTCAGCCCCGAGGAGCTGAACGCGCGTACGCTGGACTGCCTCAAGCAGCACGATCTTGCGGATGCGAGTATGACCGCGAAGCAGTTCAACGAGATCATGATGGGTGCCAGCGACAAGGCGCAGCAGCTCAACGAGCAGCATTTCGACAAATACATGAATCGCGCCAATCCGCAATATAATGACAGCGATGCGAAGGCTTTCGCGCAGTGCGAGGCCGGTCCTGCTGCGCAATAGCCGCAGCGGCGGCGACGAGGTCGACCAAGGTTGGGAAGTCTCGTCGGCGCGCCGGCGGCTATGCTGCTGAATCAAGGAGCAGCCGCTGCTTTGCACGGGCGCGTGCTTGCGCACAGGCAGGGGGTGCGGGAACCATAAGGATTGCAAGAGCCGCAGGAACAGCAGGAGCCGCAAAATCGCAGAGACTGCGAAGACCGCAAGGACAGCACAGACAAGGACGGTGGCATGATGCCGATGAACTCCCGACACGCTCCGGGCCAGTGGGCCTCGCGGATTGCGCGGCGTGTCGGGCATTGGCATTGGCATGTAGGGCTAGTCGACGTGCTGGCGGCCGTGCTCTTTCTTATTCTGCTGGACTACGACGTGCTGTCGTGGTATGTGTACGTTCCCTATTGGGACCCCGGCGTCCCCCTGTTCGTCGCGGTTGCGGCGCTGTATGCCGTGGCGCTTCTCGCGATGCCGCTGGTGCCGGTGCCCGCCTACGCGACGTTGTGCCTGGTGGCGACCGGGGTCGCGCTGTGCGGAGGGCAAACGCGGTTGCCAAGCATCTGGGCTGCGTTCTATGCGCTGGGAGCGCTGGCGTGGCATCGCTCCACAACCCTGCTCTGGTCGTGCTCGGCGGTCGTTGGCTGCGCATTGTACGTCAATGCCAGCGGCGGTTTCGGGCAGCTGGGGTTTCCCGGATTCGGACCGTTCGGCGCGCTGTACGTGTTTGGCGGGCGCGTGGTGGGTTTCGTGCCGTATCTGCTGTGCGCGGTTGCGGGCGTGCTGACTCGCAATATGGTCGACGCACATCGGGATGCGGAGCGGAGCGCACGGCAGACGGCGTCGCAGCGCGAACGGCTGCGACTGCTCGCCGGCGTGCACGGCAGGATATCCGACGAGCTGCTGCAGACCATTGAGGAGTGCGAGGCTTTGGAAGCGTGCTCGGCGACAGTGCGGGTCTTAGAGACGCGGGATCCCGGCGTGCGGGGTTCCGATGTGCAATCGGTGCATGCGCGAAGTTCCGGATTGCCAGATGTACAGCCGCACGGTTTGGAGCCGAGTTTGGGTTCGCGACCGCTGGGTTCGCAATTGTTGCCTGCGCAAGGTTCAGGGTTGCGAGATGTACCGTCGCAAGGTTTATCGTCGCATGAATGGTCATCACGCGGGGCGAGTGATGCCGAACGCGACGGCATTGCCGAAATCGGCCGCCATGTGCGCTTTGCGTTTGACGTCATGGCGAAGGAAGCATCGCCTGAGCATGGTGCGTCGGCGGCCGTGGCCATGGGTTCGCGGCGTGGTGCTGGTGCAAATGGCGGCGTTGGCGAAGGCACAGCTGGGGCTGATGCCGAAGATATGGCCGGCGCTGGCATCGCCGAAACGGACTGCAGCATCACCGCCGATGCTGCGGCTGCGGCTGCGGCTGTGGCGAATGGCCCGTTGCATGGCAGTGACAGTGGTCGACTCGGCAGCTCGGCTGGCTGCTGGTTGGCGGATGGGGGTGAGCAGGCTGAGCAACGGCATGCGAGTGAGCGGGGCAGCGCAGACTGTACGCAGAACGAGATAAACCATATGGCTTCGGCGCAGCGGGCCGCGATGGGCCATGCGTTGCAATCGCAGCAAGCGGGGATGGGCTATGCGCTGCAGCCGCAGCATGCCTCTGATCAATCTGTTACAGCACTCCCGGAATCCTTTGGGTCTTTCGAATGCTCCGAACGTGCCTCGTCGCCGTTGTCATCATCGCCATCGTCACAGTGCGATTTTGCAGCGCATCTGGACGATATCGGCCGCACGCTGGCACTGCTCGGCTTCACTGGTCGCCCGCTGCTGATTGGTCGGTATGAGAACCTGCCGGCGCGGTACCAGAGCTTCCTGCGTACGGCTTTCGATGAACTGGCCATCAACATCGCAAAGCATGGTGCCGCAGGGGATTATGCGCTGTGCGCGACCATCGGAGTCGGCGCCGGCGCGGGGTTGGGCGGACCGTCGACCGTGCTATCGCTGGTGTCCTCGAATGCGTGCCGGGCAGTCAGCGCCGTGCCGATTGCGCAGGGGGCGATCACATCGCAGGAATACGAACCCGCCCGTGCCGACATCGACATGGCGGCCCTGTCGTCCGGCAGCGGACTGGGATTGCTGCGCATGGACGCCGAGCAGCTGGGCGGGTCGATGAATGCCTGCCGGGATGCGGACGGCTGGTCGCTCGCTATAGCGGTGCCAGTCGTGCCAAGCGTTCCAGTCGTTCCAGTCGTTGCCGATGGCACAGCGCACAGCAGTGGCAGTTTAGGCACAGGCGTCGCAAGATCAGGTGTCGCAGAAGCATATGCGGCGCGGGCGGTGGAGATGTCATTTGCGCAGCGCCGCGCACCCGTGCATGTGCTGTGGACGGTGTTCGCCGCAAGCGATGTACTGGAGCTGTGCGAACGGGCGGCGTCGCGTCCGAGCGTGGTGCTGGCCGATTTGGAAATGCCGGGCATGGGCGGCGTGGAGCTGGCGGAGGCGCTGTCGCAGCGGCAGCCGGATATCGCCATCGTGGGCATGACCGCGTTTGAACTGACCCATGAGCTCGACCGCGTGCGTGCCTCGGGCATTGCGCAGGTGCTGCACAAGGAGGCGCAGACCGAGCTACTGGTGCGCGCGATCGGGGCCGCTGCCGACAATGAGTCGGCAGCGAACTGGTGCGATGGGGACCGAGTGATCGGGCGCGAGGTCTTGAGCGAGACCGAGCTTGCGGTGCTGCGGCTGTTTCTGCGCGGTCGGACCGTGATCGCCGTCGGCCATCAGCTGCATATGAGCGAGGGTACGGTGAAAACGCATATGAACGCCGCCTACCGCAAGCTCAGCGTGCACAACCGTTCGCAGGCGATTGCCGTGTGCATCCGCGAGGGGCTGCTGTGATGGCGCGGGAACATACGCAGCGCGAGCGCATGAAACGTGAACGCAGAGCTAGCGAACGCAGCCCCAGCGAACGACGGCAGCGCGAGTGCCGGCGCCAGCAGAGGCGTGACGCGGACAGGTGGGTTTTCCGCCGTAGCGTGCGCGGAATCGACAGTGAGACGGGCGCAGTGATGTATGCCGCAGACGACCGCCGCAGCGAAGTCTCTCAAGAGCGCATGGACCGCATCGCCTCGGCGATTCTGCTTGGCATTCTCGCGCTGCCGTTGATTGCCGGGCTGGTGATGGTGATATTCGGCGACCCATGGTATTCGTTGCAATTCACGCTGATTATGGTGCTGTACAGCGTGCTGCTCGTGCTCATGCCTGCCAAACCGGTGCCGGTTTATGTGCTGCTCTGCGTGCTCAACGCGGTAAGCATAGGTCATACCGACGTGCCGGCCACCCTTAACTGGGGGCTGATGGATTCCGGATTCGCCTACCGTTTCGTCGGGTTCACCGTTCCCGCAGCTGGGGCGGTGTATGCGCTGGCCGCGCTCGCATGGCGGCGCAGAACGGCAACGGCCGTAATCTGCGTTGGCGTGATCGCCCTCGCTGGGGCGAATCAGTCTTTCCCCTTCGTGTCTCTCGTGCGAGGCGTCTTGACATATACGCCGCGAGGAGCCGCCATCCGGTTTGCGCTCGCTTCGGAAAACCTCGTGCCCTACATCGTGGCTATCGCAGTCGGCTATGGGCTGCGGCGATGGCAGGAATGGGAGGCGCGGCGCGAGCAGCTTCGGCGCGATGCCGCGCTGCAGGCCGAGCGGCTGCGGTTGCTGCACAGCCTGCACGATTCGGTGGCTGGCTCGCTGTCGTATGCGGTGCTGCAATGCCGCAACACTGCGTATGGACTGCCGCAGGACGATCCGCAGCGGGCGCGGCTTGTCGGTCTCGAACATCATCTCGAAGCGATTCTGGTGACGCTGCGCCGCGAAGTCATCGAACCAGCCAAGCAAGTGCTTGACGAGGAGCGCGCATGACGCATCCTGGCATTGGAACCTTGATATTGGAATTAGCGGTGCTTTTGGCCCATGCCACGAATTTCTGCGGCGGCAATGGCATCGCAAGTGTGTGAGCCAAGCCGTTTTCCACGAGCATCACGGACTGCAGCAAGCACGCAGAAGACCCCCGTATCGGCGCAAATAACGCAATTACTGCAATCGTTGCAAGGGCAAGCAATCTGCAGATATTAACGTAACGTGCGATACGGGGGTCTTCGCTAACGGTATGGAAGCCGGAAATCAGCAGCCGGAATCCATCAGTCCGAATCAGTCCGTGGCAGCCTCAGCGGCCTCGTCCTCCTCGGGCTCCTCATTGTCTTTGGCGAGTCCCAGATCGACCGGCGAAGAGCTGTTTTCCCAAGGCTCCTCCCACGGATCGTAATCCGGGTTCTGCTGCTTGTAGATGTACAGTCCGACGACTGCAGCGAGCGCCGCTCCGAAGAGCAGCGCGAAGAACTTCCAACCGTTAGAAGACTTATTCTCCATGACGGCTCCTTTCCCGATCGCATCGGCTTGCTCGTCCAAACCGATTCCTCTTCCCATCATAGGGGTTTGTTTGTGACGATTGAGTGGAAGGTTGCGCAACAACGTCGATATGTCGGTTTTGACCGCCCGGTACAGTGGAGCAATGGCTAACTTGAGCATGCGCAGCATCCGCTACGACTGGCATCACGGCGGACCCGTCGTCACGCAGGCGATCATCGCTCTTTGCGCAGCCGCGTGGGTGCTTGAGGTCGTGCTCAGGTATCTTTCTCCTGCGCTATATGTGAACGTGGTGGGCGGCGGCCTGTATGCGCCGTATCTCGCCATATCGCACCCGTGGAGCTGGCTGACCTCGCTGTTCCTGCACGCGCAGAACCCCATGCATGTGGGCTTCAACATGCTGGCGCTGTGGTCGGTCGGCCCGACCTTGGAGCGATTGATGGGGCATTGGCATTATCTGGCCTTGTATCTGATCTCGGGCTTGGGCGGGGCCGCGGGCCTGTCGCTCTGGGCCTGGCTGCGTTCGGATTGGTCGGTGAGCGCGTATGGCGCTTCCGGGGCGCTGTTCGGCCTGTTCGCCGCGCTGCTGATCGTGTACCGCCGCATGGGCATCGAGCTGCGTTCGATGCTGATCTGGATGGCGATCAACTTCGCCATGCCGCTGGTCATTCCCAATGTCGCGTGGCAGTCGCATGTCGGCGGATTCGTCGTCGGCGGGCTGCTCGCCGCGCTGCTGGTGTCGCGTGTGCCCGGCCTGCAGCATGCGTCGATGCACACTCGCATGTGGGTGTATGGCGGTGCGATAGCGGCAGTTTTGGCCGTGATCATCGTCGTATGCGCACGTGGCGCGGTGTGAGCAGTGCTGGTGAATGGCTCGCAAATAACACGCATGTAGTTTTCCACATCGGTGGACAACATTGTGGATAACATGGGTATTACTGGGGCATAACATGTGGAAAAGTCGTCCAGTTATCCACTGCACTAACTAGAAAGCTTGGTTTTCCAACGATTCTGTCATTGTGGACAATGTGCATAAGCGAATGTGGATAACTCATGCTGGTGCGGTACTGCTTTTTCCAATAACTGGGCCGTTAGAATAGCCGTGTGCACACATCATCCCGGACTTTGGCTTTCATACGCGACCATCGCGAGCGTCGCGACGAGGATGTGCGCGACTTGGCGCTGCACTCGCATGATCCGCGGATCGATATGCCGTGGGCGCTGGACCAGATAGCCGGGTGGCGGATGGCGAAGACCAAACTGCCGCAATGGGCGACATGCGAGGGCATCGTCTATCCTCCGCATTTGGCATTGGAACAGTGCTCGTCGCAGATCACGGCCGAGTACAAAGCGCGTTTGCTGCAGCGGCTGATTAACGGACCGAGCGGGGCTGGCGGCTCTGCAGGGAACGATAAAGCCCCCGACGTACTGGTCGACTTGACTGGGGGATTCGGAGTCGACTGCTCGTACATGGCGCGGGTGTTCGATAGCGCCGTATATGTGGAGCGGCAGGAGGGTCTATGCGAGATCGCCGAGCATAACTTCGCCGCGCTCGGACTGGCGGACCGCATTCGCGTCGTGCACGACGATGCGGAACGCTACCTGGCTCAGATGAAGCCGGTGTCGGCTGTTTTCATCGATCCTGCTCGGCGCGACGCGCATGGCGCTCGCACGTATGCCATCGCCGACTGCACGCCTGACGTGCTGACGATGCAGGGCGAACTGCTGCGCAAGGCCGCATTCGTGGTGGTCAAGCTTTCGCCGATGCTCGACTGGCGCAAAGCCGTCGAAGATTTCGGCGGCACGGTGCGCGAAGTGCATATCGTCGCGGCGGGCAACGAATGCAAGGAGCTGTTGCTCGTGCTGTCGCAAGTCCGGCAATCAGGGGAGCGGCTGCAAATCGTATGCGTGAATGACGATCAGCGATTCGCCTACGTTGCGCAGGGCGGTGGTGCAGGCGGCTGCGGCTATGCGGTGGATAACGTGGATGGCAATGCTGTGGACAACAATGCTGTGGATGGCAATACTGTGGACAACAACGCGGAATCGTTGGCTGTGGAAAATGAACGACAGAAGGAAGCGGACAGCGCGTGGCAGTTCCTGTATGAGCCCAATGCCGCGCTTATGAAGGCTGGATGCTTCGCGCTGATCGAACGTCGATTCGGCGTGCGTCAGATTGCGCCGAACAGCCATCTGTTCGTGACGGAGGAACCTGTCGCCGATTTTCCTGGCCGCCGGTTCCGCATCGTCTCGACCATGACGATGAGCAAGCGCGCGCTCAAAGTCGGCTTGGCGGGCCTTAAGCAGGCGAACATCACCGTGCGCAACTTCCCGCTCGCCGTCTCCCAGCTGCGCAAACGACTCAAGCTGCGCGACGGCGGCGACGCGTATCTCTTCGCGACGACCGACAGCAGCGGAGCGCACATCATCATTCGTGCTGAAAAGGCCGGCTGACGTGATTCGGCCGGTGCGGGGCCGGTTCCGGGCGCGATGGAACGCCGGCGCGGATGCGAGAGAGCTGCATCGGCCCGCAGGAAACTGCGCAAATCCCACGGGCTGTCTTTTTGGGCAACGGGGCACTAGCCTGTAGAACATGAGTGTTTCACAAGCGATACGAGAATTTCCCCGGCTCAAGGCCCGCACCCTGCGCTTCACCTGCGGCGCTCCCAGGTCGGCGAAGGCGATCGGCGATGGCGCACGTGCGCTGTTCCTGCGTTCCGATGGCCCCGAAGACCTCGTGACCGCGTTGTGGATGAGCGCAATCGGCTCCGATGGCAGCTATCGCGAATTGCTGCTGGCCGACCCGCGCGAACTGTTGGCCGACGCGGAAGGCGAAGACGTGCCGCCCGAGGAATTGGCTCGTCGCGAACGTGCGCGCGAAGGCGGGCGGGGCATCGTGTCGTATTCGGCTGATGCGGTCGGCAATCGCGTGGTTTTCACCATCGACGGCAGGCTGTTCCTCACCGAAATCGACCCGGATGGCCAAAACGCGAGGACGCGTCAGCTGGGCGCTGGCGATCTGACCGAGGAGCATCCCGAGTATGCGCCTGTGCTCAACCCGCGTATTTCGCCTGATGGTCGGCATGTGCTGTACACCACGGGCAAACATCTGGTGATCATCGATATCGCCGATTGGGATGATGCGGATGAGGCTGACGATGTTGGCGATGCCGACAAGATGTATGCCGCTGATCGCGGCGGTGCGGCGGGTGCCGCAGGCAATCTCGACGTCGATGGCGGGCGAGGCGGTGCTGAGGAGTCTGCCGGCGCTGCTGAGTTTTCCGCAGCCGGTGAATCCGATGATGCTGCTCATGCCGCCGACGCCGACGCGGACGCATCCGACGATGCGGGCGCGGCTGACTACGCTGCGAATATGGCGGCGATCAGCCATGCCCATGCGGCGTATTCCCATGTTCATCGCTGCGGCGAGGAGGAGGACGAAGACGCTCTTTCGACGGGTGATCATGTCGCCGCGCTGTGGGGGGTCGGCGATGACGAAGAGGACGATACCTGGCGCATCGGTCTGGCCGAATTCGTTGCCGGAGAGGAGATGGACCGTTATGACGGCTTCTGGTGGTCGCCCGATTCGGACGGCATCATCTTCGAGACCTTCGACAGCGCGCCCGAACCGGTGTGGCATATCAGCGACCCCGCCGACCCCGAGATTCCGGCAACTCCCCGGCGCTACCCGCGTGCGCTGACGCGCAATGCCGACGTGTATCTGACGCTGGCCGGACTCAGCTTCGACGGGCGCGGCCATTCCTGCGGCTTGGATGCGCGGCGCATCGCCTGGGACCGCAAGGCTTACGAATACGTGGCGGCGGTGCGCTGGACGGCTGGCCAGCGCCCGCTGCTGCTGGTGCAGAACCGGCGGCAGAACCGCGATCAGGTGCTCGCGGTGGAGCCTACCGGCATGACGAGCGTGCTTGAGGAGCATGCCAACGAGCAGTGGCTCGACCTGATTCCCGGCACGCCGGCCTACACGCCGGACGGGCGGCTGCTGTGCGCGTCGAATGACATGGCAGCCGACACCAATCGGCTTACCATCGACGGCGTGGCCTTCACCCCGGCCGGATGGCAGGTGCGCGAAGTGCTCGACGTGCGTGACGAGAACGTGCTGGCGGTCGTGCAGCGCACGCCGGAGCTGGATGAGCTGCATGCGGTGCACGAGCTTGCGGCGGAGGGCGCTTCGGCTGGTTCGGTTGGAATGCTTGACTCGGCTGGTTCGGACGGTTCGGCTGCGTCGCTGGGCTCGGTCAACTCTGCGGTTTCACCCGTTTTATCCGGTTCGGCTGATTCGGACGTATCTCTCGCCGGGCCCGCCGATGCATGGCGCGAGTCGCTTGCTGAGCATGACGCCCGCAGTTTCGATGTGATCGCCTTCGATTATGACGGCAGGGCAACCCCTTTCACTGGCGAACCCGGCGTGTACACGGCATCGCGCTCGGGGCGCGGGCTGGTCGTCACCGGGCGCTCGATGCATGGTCCCTATGCGACGATGACGCATATCGTCACGCAGACAGCGGCGGATGATACCGGTGCGCTCGGCGGTAAGACTGCCGCTGCGCTATCCGCAGCAACTCAGGCAACAGCCAAAACCACAGGCAAGGCATCACCGGCCGCATCCGTCGCGAAGAGCTTCCGCGCCGCAATCGAGAACCATGCCGCGGCTCCCGGTTTTACGCCGAACACCACGTTTGCGAGGCTCGGCGAACACCGGCTGTTCACAGCCATCACGCGGCCGAGCGCCGAAAGCCCGTACGCGCATGCCGACAAGCTGCCGGTGCTCCTGAAGCCGTATGGCGGGCCGGGCTTCCAACAGGTCGTGTTCAGCGAGTCATATTACTGGGAATCGCAGTGGTGGGCCGATCAGGGCTTCCTCGTTGTCACCTCCGATGGGCGCGGCACCACTGGTCGCGGCCCGCGCTGGGATCGCGAGATCTTCGAGAACATGAAGGAAATCTCGCTCGCCGATCAGATCGAAACGGTGCAGGCGCTCGCCGACGCTGAGCCGCAGGCCGATCTCGACAAGGTCGCGATGATCGGCTGGTCGTACGGCGGCTATCTCTCCGCGCTCGCCGTGCTGGACGCGCCCGATGTGGTGCATGCCGCCTGCGCCGGTGCGCCGCCGACCGACTGGACGCTGTACGACACGCACTACACCGAGCGCTATCTCGGCCTCGATCCGGCGGTGTACGAGCGCAACAGCATCATCGCGGACGCGCCGAAGCTGCGCCGCCCGCTCATGCTCATCCACGGCTTCGCCGACGACAACGTGACCATCGCCCACTCCCTGCGCCTCTCGCAGGCATTGATGGCCGCCGGCCGCCCGCACACCTATCTGCCGTTGACAGGCATCACGCATATGACCAACGACGAGACGGTCGCCGAAAACCTGCTCACCCTGCAGCGCGACTTCCTCTACAACGCGTTGGGCATGAACGCCCGCTCGGCGCGCCTGTCCGAGGGCTGCTGAAGCCCGGGGCCGTTGAGGCTTATTTGCATGGCGGGAGCATGAGGAAACTGCAGTAGGGGAAATTGCATATCCTCGTCTTTTCGCCACGCAAAGCACGATGCTGACGTGAGGAAAGTGCAAGTTGCCGGGGTTTCTCGTGTTTTCATCACGCCGATCAGCCTATTGGCGTGATGAAAACACGAGGAGCATCTCGAACCATCCATCACCCTTGCAGTTATGCAAATGGTTGGCTTTTACCACAGTATGAGCGATATTACAAGTCTGTTGCTGGCGGCATTTCATTGATATGTTGTAGCCGACTCCGTTCGTTGCGCGGATGCGCTGCGCGGACGCGAAACCAACGCGAATCGCGAATCCGGCGTGCGCATCGTGAATGACAGCGAAGCTGACCATGCTATGACAAGGAATACTATGACAAGAAATACCATGCAATCACTGGTGTCAGCCACATCGCATACCTCGCACGCCCCATTGATGGCAGGCGCTCGGCGCCGAGTGCTGCGCTTCGCCGCAGCCGCAGTGGCCGCATGCTCGCTGGTCGCGCTGGCCTCATGCTCAGGCGCGTCCAACGATGCCAGCGGCGCCGGCGATTCCAATGCTTCCGCCTCGGCGAACGATTCCGCCAACTCCGGGGCATTCCCGGTAAGCATCAAACACGCCTATGGCACCACGACGATTGCCACGCAGCCCAAGCGCGTGGCCACGGTCGGCTGGGGCAGCTTCGACAATCTCATCGCCTTGGGCGTCGTGCCGGTGAGCATCCAGAAGAACACGTATGGCAAAACCGTCGACGGCGGCTTCCTGCCGTGGACCAAAGACGCGCTGGACAAGATGGGCGTGAGCCAATCCGACATGCCGCAGCTGCATGACGAATCGGATGACATCGACGTGGAGGCAATCGCCGAATCCAAGCCGGATCTGATCATCGGACTGCAGTCGGGCATGACCAAGGAACAGTATGAGACGCTGAGCAAAATCGCGCCGACCATCGCTTACCAGAAGGTCGCATGGGGCGACCCGTGGCGCAGCATGATCACCACCACCGCCAAGGCGATCGGCAAGGAGGCGCAAGGCAAGAAGCTTATCGCCGACTTGGCGCATCAGCTCACGAGCGCCGCCGCGCAATATCCTGATCTCAAGGGCAAAACCGGCGCGGTCATGTATTTCGACGCGTCCAAGCTCTCCAATTTCAGCATCTACACGACCACCGATGTGCGGCCGCAGCTCCTCAACGACCTCGGGCTCGCCACCCCAGACTCGATCAAGAAAGCCTCGGCAGGAACCGACTCCTTCTATAAGGACGTTTCCGCAGAGCATGCCGACGATTACAAGGACGTCGACATCATCGTCACCTACGGCACGCCCGGCCTGCTTGCTGCCATGCAGAAGGATCCGCTGCTCTCCAAGATCCCAGCGGTCAAACGCGGCTCGGTGGTCGTGATCGACAGCACCACGGAGATGGCCAACGCGCTCGACCCGTCCGCGCTCTCGATTCCCGCGACCACCAAGGAATACGTCAGACTGCTCGGCGAAGCCGCGGCGAAAGTCTGATCGGCGGCTGAAGCGGACGTAGCCCAGACGAACGAAAACATGGTGTGATTGAAAACAGCGGTGATCGAGCAATACAGTGAACGGCAGCACAGTGAATGATGAACCGGTGAACGCTGACGCGGTGAAAGCCAGCGCAGTGCAAACAGGCGCGTCGGCGACCGACGCGGCGGGCGCAGCCGCGCCTGCTTCACGCAATCGGGCAAACGCCGCAAAAGCGCATGAACGCGAGCGCCGCCGTGGTCGCGGCGCGGCCATGGTTGCGCTGCTGCTCATGGCCATCGCGTTCGCGTGCGTCCTTTCGATCGTGTTCGGCTCGCGCAATGTCAGCGCTGGCGACATTGTCCGCGCGATTGCCACGTCGTCGAATGATATCTCCGCTGCCGCCATCCGGCTGCGAATCCCGCGCACCGTGCTTGGCATACTGGTGGGGGCCAGCCTGGCCGTCGCCGGGGCGCTGATGCAGGGCGTGGCGCGCAATCCGCTGGCCGACCCCTCCATTCTGGGACTCAACACGGGCGCCGCCTTCGCCATCGTCTGCTCGATCGCGTTCGTTGGACTGTCCACGCCGATCCAATACGTGTGGGTGGCGCTGCTCGGCAGCAGCGCGACTGCAGCGGCCGTGTGGGCAGTGGGATCAATGGGCAGGTCCGGGCCGACCCCGCTCAAGCTGACGCTGGCCGGCGCGGTGCTCAGTGCGGTGCTCAGTTCGCTGACCGCCGCGATTCTGCTGCCGCGCGTCGATGTGATCTCCACGTATCGCTATTGGCAGGTCGGCGGGCTTTCCGGGGCCAGATTCAATCTGATGCTGCCGATCGTGCCGTTGCTGCTGGCCGGATTCGTCATTGCTTTCCTTTCCGCGCGGTCGCTGAACACGATCGCGTTGGGCGACGAACTCGCCGTAGGGCTTGGGCTCAAGACCCGCGCCACGCGCGTGACGATCTGGGTGGGCGCGGTGCTGCTGTGTGCCGGCGCCACCTCGCTGGCCGGTCCCATCGGCTTCGTCGGACTGGTCGTGCCCCATGCGGCCCGGCTGATCGTCGGATCGGATTACCGGCGCATCATGGCGGCCAGCGCCCTGATGGGACCGTTGCTGTTGCTGGTCGCGGATGTCGTCGGCAGAATCATCACACGTCCGGCCGATGTGGAGGTCGGCATCGTCACCGCGCTGATCGGCGCCCCGGTGTTCGTGACGCTGGTCCGCCGGCGCACGATGGCTCAGGTATAGCGATGAACGCGGAACGGGATTATATGCATATCTCTGGCATGGTCAGCGAGACCTCTAGTGCAGCGGATTATTATAGCGCATCCGGTGCATCCGGCAACGGTGCGACCGGCCTTCGGCAGCCGCCGCAAGAATCGGATATCGCGCTGAATCTGCGGTGGCTGCGCCGCAAGGCCTCGTTGCGCTCGCTGGCGATTTCGATTGCGCTTGCGGCGCTGCTGTTCGTCTTGTTCTTCGCCGATCTGATTTTCGGGCATCAGATATATGCGGTGGGCGATGTCTTGGCGGTTATCGCTGGCCGTGATGTTCCCGGCATGAGTTTCGTGATCGGCGAGCTGCGACTTCCCCGGGTGATCGTCGGTGCGCTGTGCGGCATCGCCTTCGGCATGGCCGGGGCGAGTTTTCAGCATATGCTGCGCAATGTGATGGCGAGTCCGGACATCATCGGCATCACCGCCGGAGCGAATACCACGGCCGTATTCGGCATCATCGTACTGGGCGCTTCCGGCGTGCCGCTTTCGCTGCTTGCGGTGGCGGGCGGGCTGGCGACTGCGGCGCTGGTCGCTTGGCTCGCCTGGAATGGCGCTTTTGCGCCGAACCGGCTGATTCTGATGGGCATCGGCGTGGCTGCAGCCCTGAACGCAGTCAGCTCGTGGATGCTCATCCGCGGCGACCAATGGGATATCCAGGCTGCTTCGCGTTGGCTGACCGGCAGCCTGGCCTCGGCGCAATGGCCGGGAATCCCGCCGCTGCTGACGACTGTGCTCGCGTGCGGCGCGGCGCTGCTCCTGCTCAACCGGCGGGTGGATGTGCTGCGTTTCGGCAGTGATGTCGCCACGGGCCTAGGGGTGCGCGTGAACCCGACCCAAGGCGCGGTGATTATCGTGGCGGTGCTGCTGCTATCGGTGGCCACGGCCGCCAGCGGCCCGATATCCTTCATTTCATTTCTCGCCGGGCCCATCGCCGCCCAATGCGTCGGCCCGCGCAAACCCGCCATCGCGCAGGCTGGCCTCATTGGAGCCTGCGTGGTGCTCGCTTCGGATATCGTCGCTCAGCACGTGCCGCCGACGCAGCTGCCAGTCGGCGTGATCACCAGCATCATCGGCGGCCCGGTGCTGGTGATCCTGATGATCCGCATGACCCGCAGACAGGAGTTCTGATGAGCATAATCAGCGCCAACGGACACCATGCCGGTGGAGGCAATGGCTACGAGCACAGCCATCCCGGCCACACGTTCAGCGCGCAGCGGCTCGAGCTGGCGTATGAGGGGCATACGGTAGTCCATGATTTCGATCTCGACATCCCCGCGCATCAGGTGGGCGCGATCATCGGCCCGAACGGCTGCGGGAAATCCACGCTGCTCAAGGCGCTTGCGCGCCTGCTCAAGCCGAAGAGCGGTTCCGTGCTGCTGGACGGCAAGCCGATCAGCGCTCTGCCCACCAAGCAGGTCGCGACAATCGTCGGGCTGCTGCCCCAAACGCCTACCGCTCCCGAGGGCATCACCGTCGCCGACCTGATCGCCCGGGGACGCTACCCCTACCACGGCCTTGCCGCAGGCTGGACCCATGAGGACGAGCGGGCGATGGCCCACGCGCTCGCCGTGACCGGGTTGGCCAGCAAAGCCGATCGGGCCATCGACGAGCTCTCGGGAGGCCAGCGCCAACGCGCGTGGATCGCCCTGACGCTGGCTCAGGAAACCGACATCCTGCTGCTGGACGAGCCGACCACGTATCTGGATGTCGCCTACCAGCTCGAAGTCCTTGATCTGCTTGGCGATCTCAATCAGCAGGAGGGCGTCACCGTTGTCATGGTGCTGCATGACCTGAATATGGCGGCGCGCTATGCGGACTGGATTCTGGCCATGAAGGACGGCCGCAAAGCCGCATTCGGCACGCCGCAGGAGGTCATCACGCGCACGTTGGTCCGCGACGTCTTCGCCGTGGATGCCGACGTGAGCATCGACCCGGCGACGGGAGCCCCATTCATGTCGCCCGATTCCAGCCACAGCCTGCGCGAGCGCCGGCGTTGCCAGCTGGGCAATGGCGTGGCCGGCGTTGGCGTGGCAGGCGTTGGCGTGGCGACAGAGAGTGCTGCAGCAGATATTGCTGCTTCGCGCACGTATCCGGCGCAATCACAGCTATCGCAAATCGAAGGACGGGAACAATGACAATGGATGCCAATGCTGGCGCGACGGTTGACGAACCTGCGTTCCGCCCCTATCTGGTTCACGTCTCGCGCGTGCAGCGGCTCTCCCCGCATTTCATGCGCATCACCTTCGCAGGCGATGATCTGGCCGGCTTCGGTACTGACGGCTACGACCAGCGCATCAAACTGCTGCTGCCGCTGCCTGATGGCACTTGGCCCGATCCGCTGCTCTTCGAGCGCGATTCCATCAGCCGCGGCGCATGGTACGAGCAGTGGCGGGCATTGCCGGCCGGGCGTCAATACACGATTCGGACGTATACGATTCGCAAGGCGCAACCAGAACGTGGTGAGGTCGTCGTCGATTTCGTGATCCATGAAGGAGCCGGCCCGGCTGGCGCATTCGCGGCGCGTGCGAAACCGGGAGACGAAGCAGGAATCGTCGGCCCGAACGCACGGTCGGCGGATTCGGCGATCGGCATCGATTTTCACCCCGGCCAAGCCACGCGGTTGCTGCTGGCGGCCGATGAGACTGCGGTGCCGGCGGTGGGAGCAATCCTGGAATCGCTGCAACGCGATCATTGGCATGGCGTCGCCGACGTCGTCATCGAAGTGCCCGAAGCCGCTGACGCTCTTGACCTGCCGGACATCCCCGGCGTGCACGTCGACTGGCTGGCAAGGGACGGCGGGGTTCGCGCAGCGGCGTTGCTGCAACGTGTCCGGGACATCGCCGAGCGTTTGGATCAGGCGGGCGACGGCGGGGCGGCCAATGATAGCGTGGCCAATGCCATAGCGGCGGTCGATGAGGGCAAGACCGGCATGCCGCATGAGCGGTTGACGGATGGATCCGCCGGCGGTGACGATTCTGCTGAAAATGAGCTTTTGCCAAAAGTCGATATCGATCGGGAGCTGTTATGGGAGGTTCCTGAGCCGTCGGGCATGACCGGCTTCTACGCTTGGGTGGCCGGCGAGGCGGCCGGCGTACGAGATATCCGTCGGCTGCTGGTGCGCGAGCATCATATCGATCGCCGGCAGGTCGCCTTCATGGGCTATTGGCGCCAAGGGCGCTCGGAATTGTGATATCGTCCTTCGCCGGCCCGCAACGACCGGAGACATGCATGCTCAAGTCGGCCATGCGAAGGCGTGTACCGCGCGTCGATGCAACGGCTTTTGCGCACCTTGGCGATTAGGATGAAGGCATGCAGATGCCGCTGATCGATGAAACGAACTATGCGGGCGAGATGCGGGACACAGTGTTGCCCGCGCTGGCCCGATGCTGCGACGAGGGCTGGATGGAGCCGGCCGAAGCCGCTGACCTCCAGCCGGCGCCTTCGCCGGGCAAGCTGCATTACCGGTGCTACGATGCGACGAAATTCGCCGCGCTGAACATCGACGGCGTCGTGGCGCGGCTGCGTGGCACTGTGGTCGTCTCGCACGGTTTCACGGAATTCGCCACGCGATACAGCGAAATGATCTGGTATTTCCTGTGTCAGGGCTACTCGGTGTGCGTGCTCGAGCATCGCGGGCATGGTTACTCGCCGCGTGACATCAACGATCCCGCGCTGGTGTGGATCGATGATTATCGTCGTTATGCCGCCGATCTGGCGCAGTTCACGCAAACTGTGGGCAGGGAATACGCCGGCGATCGCCCGCTTGGCCTGTTCTCCCATTCCATGGGAGGTGGCATCGGGGCCATCGCGATGGAGCGCCATCCGTCGCTGTTCGACAAGGCGGTGCTTTCCAGCCCGATGCTCGCTCCGCAGACGGGCATGGCTATGTGGCTGACTGGTCCGCTGATGGCAGTGGCATGCGGCGTAGGGCTAGGGAAGCATGTGGCACTCGGGCATGGCAGCTTCCCCGTGGAATTCAATATGCAAGGCGAGGAAGACGCCAGCGAGGCACGGATGCGGTGGTGCTACGACCAGCGCCTCGCCGACAAGCATTACTACACCTATTCGCCCACATACGGGTGGGTGCGCGAGGCGGTGAAGCTCTCGCGCGAGGCGCTTAAGCCCTCGTCGTGCGAGCGGCTCGAAACCCCGACGCTGCTCTGCCAGGCCGGCAAGGACATCTGGGTGCTCAACGAGGCGGAGAACCGTTTCGCCAGGCAGGTCGCGGATGCGGGAGGCGACCTGCGCCTAGTGCGTTTCGACGACTCGGTGCACAGCATTTTCACCATGCCCAATCGGGTGCTTGCTCCGTATCTCGATACGCTGTTCGACTTCCTCGACGACTCGGCAGACGGTTTGGCATTTGCCGATCTCGGTGCGGTGGATACGGCGGAACGGCCCTAGCGATCTGCGGTGTGGCGGCCGATGGCAGGTCTTCCGCCGCGTCAAAGTGCCTAACGCGCTGCCATATATATTCTCCGGACTCAAAACAGACATGCTGCTCGCGCTTGTCGGCGCAATCGTCGGCGAGTTCATCGGAGCCAAAACCGGCCTTGGCGCTCGCATCCTGCTCTACAATTACCAGTTCAACATCGCCGGATCCTACGCGGTCATCATCGTGCTCGCCGTGATGGGCCTCATTCTGACCGGGCTTATCGCGTTTGCTCAGTCGCGCGTCGTCTTCTGGACCCGGCATCGCTCTGATGGCGTGAAATAAATAAGAGGCTGACGACCTGGCACGCTGGGTTGTGCTGGGTCGCGATAGAGGGCGCCGCGTCACGGTGGCTGAGCTGGCTGAGCTGGCCCGTGCAGGCTTCGAGCGCGGAGTCGTCTGCGCGGAACTCCCGGATTGTGCGCGGCGACGGTGATGATGATGGCGACACTGGCGATGAATCAACTGCGTAACGTACCTCGTATAATCTCCACTATGTTCGACCGCAAGGCCGCAGTGCCCGCAGGCGACTTTGGTTCCTGTCCCCAGTACAGTGGGTGGCGTGATTCGCAGGCAGACGATGACAGCGGATGCTGGCAGCAGCGCGCGGCGCGAAGAGAGCGGCAGCGGTACGAGGGCAGGGACGCAGGCGGGAAACGGCGCAATAGCCGTAAGGCAGAAGCCAATAAGAGTAAGGACTGGAAAACAGGCATGACATACGATTTCACTTCGATCATCGATCGTCACGGCAAGGATGCGCTCGCGGTGGATGGCTTGGGCGGGGCGCATTGGGGCATCGCGCCTGACGCGCCGCAGGACGGTTTCGATGCGATTCCCATGTGGGTGGCGGATATGAATTTCGCTACGGTCCCCACGATTACGGACGCGATCATCACGCGGGCGCAGCACCCGGCCTTCGGCTATTTCGAGCCTACCGATGAGTATTTCAATGCGATCATCGACTGGCAGCGCACCCGCAACGGCGTTGAAGGGCTCACCAGCGAGGCCATCGGCTACGAGAACGGCGTGCTCGGCGGCGTGATTTCCACGCTGACCTCCTTCGCCGCGCCCGGCGACGCGGTGCTCCTGCACAGCCCGACCTACGTCGGCTTCACCGGCAGCATCGAATCGAATGGCTACCGCATCGTGCACAGCCCGCTGGTCCGGGATGAGCAGGGCGTGTGGCGCATGGACTTCGAGGACATGGATCGCAGGCTCAAGGAAAATCATATCCATGTGGCGGTGTTCTGCAGCCCGCACAACCCGTGTGGTCGCGTCTGGGAGCGTT
The DNA here is from genome assembly GCF_000741775.1 of Bifidobacterium subtile. Taxonomy (GTDB): domain Bacteria; phylum Actinomycetota; class Actinomycetes; order Actinomycetales; family Bifidobacteriaceae; genus Bifidobacterium; species Bifidobacterium subtile. Next base: position 111,077 of record NZ_JGZR01000016.1, on the reverse strand, counting down.
GGGAGATCGAGCGGGCGATGGAGGTGTACCGGGCCAACGATTGCGTGGTGATCTCCGACGAAATCTGGTCCGATCTGACCTTGGGCGACCACAAGCATATCCCAACTCAATCGGTGAACGAGGATGCGCGAAACCGGACGGCGGCCTTCTACGCGCCAAGCAAGACCTTCAATCTGGCCGGACTCGTCGGCAGCTACCATATTATCTATAATCCGGCGCTGCGCGACCGCGTGGTGTCGAAGGGCGCGAAGTCGCACTATAACGAGATGAATGTGCTCTCGATGCATGCGTTGGTCGGCGCGTATTCGTCCGAGGGCCACGCATGGCTTGACGAGCTGCGCGCAGTGCTGGCGGACAATGTGGATTACGCCTGCGACTACATCGCCGAGCATTTCGCCGGGGTCGATGTGTTCAAGCCCGAAGGCACATACATGCTGCTGCTGGGTTGCACCAAGTGGTGCGCCGAACATGGCATGGATTTGGACGGCCTTCTTCACCGAGCATGGGATGTCGGCGTGGCTGTGCAGGACGGCCGCCAGTTCCACGCTCCCTGCGCGCTGCGAGTGAACCTCGCGCTGCCATTGAGCCTGGTGAAAGAGGCCATGTCGCGGCTGAGTCGCTACGTTTTCAACGCATGAATGAAGGTTGTGCTGAACAGTATCTGCGCCGGGCGGAAGTTGTACTGGGCGGCTGCTGTTGCTGAGTCGGAGGCGCGTCACAACCCCCGCATGGTGATGAAGTTTGTGCGAATGTTGTGATGTCGGCACTGCCGCGTTGCAGATGCATTGCCGACGGCAAACGTAGGCTGCTGCACGTTTGGCTCGCAGCGTGCTCGCTCCTGAGCCCAGCAGTCACGCGCCCCCTTGTTTCGCTGAGAACCGAGCGTAATCCGCGGGAGAGCGTGTGAGTATGCTTGCCGATATGGATGGTTCTGAGGGTTCTGACGACTCTGCTGGTTCTGCGCCAGTGCGATTGTTGCCGCGTATCAATCGCTCCGGCATCGTGCGCCGCATGTGCTGCTCGGCGTCACGGGGTCGATCGCGGCGTTCAAGGCGTGCCAGATCGCCTCCGACCTGACTAAAACCGGTTGCCGGGTTCGCGTCATCATGACCGATGCGGCGCGGCAGTTCGTCGGCACGGCGACATTCGACGCGCTGACCCATAGCGTGACGCGGACCGATATGTTCCCTGAAACCGAATACGCGCTCTCGATGGATGGCGACGGCACCGGCAATCATGATCTTGGCGTGGGCGTCAGTCATATCGAAGATGCCAAATGGGCTGATATCGCGGTCATCGCGCCGGCAACGGCGAACATCATCGCCAAACTGGCCGCAGGCTTGGCCGACGATTATCTGAGCACGACGATGCTTGCCGCCACCTGTCCGAAGCTGGTGTGCCCCGCGATGAATGTGCACATGTACGAGAACCCGGCAACGCAGCGCAACCTCGCCGTCTGCCGGCAGTTCGGGTATCGGTTGGTGGAGCCGGAGACGGGAATCCTGGCGTGCCAGGACGTCGGCAAGGGGCGGCTCGCCAATGTCGCGACCATCAAACGCGCGATTGTCGATATGCTGCAGGCGGCATTGCCGGTGCCGATGAGGGCGTCGGCGCAGACACCGTCGGGCTATGAGACGGCGGGTGAGTGCGGGCAGACATCATCGCGTGCCTGCGCACCCGAATTCGGCAGGGATGAGCAGGTAACGGGCATCGTGAGCAAGACAAATGCTGACGATACCGTGGGCGAGGCGACTACTGACGGCAACGGCAGGGGCAGTGGCAATGACCAGCAGCCGCTTGCTGGCCTGAACGCGCTGATCACCGCCGGTCCGACGCAGGAGCCGCTCGACCCGGTGCGCTACATCACCAACCATTCGACCGGCAAAATGGGGTATGCGCTCGCTCAGGCCGCCAAGGCATTGGGGGCAGCGGTCACGCTGGTATCCGGGCCAGTTGCACTGCCCGAGCCGACGGGCGTGAATGTGGTCCAGGTGCTCAGCGCCGAGGATATGTTCGAGGCTGTGCAGCGGCGTTTCGCGTCGGCGGATATCGCAGTCATGGCTGCTGCGGTCGGCGATTTCCAGCCCGAGCATGCGGATGCCGAGAAAATCAAGAAGCAGGGTCGCGCCGATCTGACAGTGCGGCTCGTGTCCAATCCGGACATTCTCGTGTGGCTGGGTGCGCATCAGCGCACTGACGGCTCGCAGGCGTTGTGCGGCTTCGCGATGGAGACCGAGGATCTGATTCATAATGCGGCCAAGAAGCTGCTCGCAAAGCGCTGCGACATGCTGGTTGCGAATGATCTGCGCGAACCCGGAGCAGGTTTCGCGACCGATACCAATGTCGTCACGATTCTGACTCCGGCAGGCAACGGTAAGGGTAGCAGCGGTGGTGAGAATAATGGCGGAGCTGATGATGATGGCGCCGACGACAACGGTGTGCTGAATCAGCAGGTGCATACCGAGCGTCTGCAGCAAATGCCGAAAACGCAGCTGGCAGTGGAGATTCTCCGGCGCCTGGCGGGCATTCGGCAGCGGGCAACGGTGTGAGCTGCGGACTGAAACAATCATACGATTTCATCGGTCCCGAAACCTAGGTTATACCAACACGTTTGGGCTATAACTCTCCCGAAAACGTAAAAAACCAACCGTAAACGTCCAAAAAAGGGCTCCCGGGAGACCCCGGAAACCTTGTCCGTGGTCCTCCGTAGGAGCTTCTCAAACCACTCCAAGGCTCTGGTCGCCTTGATTTCCCGGACTTTGCGCGGGAACAGGCCACTCGCCGCTCATCGCCGGCCGACTGTCCGGGCGGATGTTCGTGGTCCGGTGGCCGAAAATTCGTCTCAGTCTCAAACCCGTTTGAGCTTCCCGAATCGAGCTGAAGTGGTCGCCGACTATGAGAGAGGTGACGCGGTCAAGGACATCGCCGCGCGCTATGGCATCCACCGGGTCAGGGTCACCGAGATACTGGGCCGGGCCGAGGTGCCCACGAGGCGCTACGGTCTGCCCGAGCAGGTGCGCAAGGAAGCAGCCCGGCTTTACACGCAGGGCCTGGGCATCCGAGCCGTCGCGGATCGTCTCGGGATCAGCTATGAGGGAGCGCGCGCAGGCATTGTCGGCTGCGGCTCTGTGCTCAGACCGCCCGGACGCCAACCGAAACGGTAACGACCACACGATAGGAAAAAACCACTAGAGATGGTCTTCTCGTTGACTTCTAGACATGCACACTAGGTCTCAGGAGTTGTGACGCTAAGTGGGTTTCATCTTTTGGGAGAACACTCTTGCACACGATAATTAAGGAGGTTTGCAAGCCGTTGCTGATCTGACCTTTTAATAATTCCGCGTAGGCTCGCCGGTGCCAGTGGTGGTTTTTTATAAGTATCACCGAGTGTGGCGAGAAATTGTGTTTCGGTGAGTACCTTGTACGGGCGCGACAGCTGAGTTGCGTAGCAAGGTTTGATTGGACCTTTGGTCTTAGAGTCGCTGTAGAACGTCCGCAACTCTCGTGCTGTCTCTGCAAAGCCATAGACCGATACCGGGTCCTTCGCTTCGATCAGCCAGATGTTCGGATCCCCGTTGCGTCCACAGACAAGGTCGATCTCTGTCGTCACCTTTGGTACGCCCAGTCGAGTTTGGTCTCCGGGTTTTACGCGCGAGATTGTCTTGGACCCGGATTCTTGAGGTAAGTGCGGCTGTCCGATCCTCGTCAAAGGAATCCCACTGGGCTAGTGCGGCCAAAGTGGTGAACAGGTCGGAGGTTGATGCCCCGAACGAAGCCAGCATTGCTGGATCGACGTCGTCATCAAATTCGCTGGCGCTAACATCGTCATCACCAACTGTGAGTCCGAGACGCAGACTTGCCGCGTCAGTGTTGAAGGATTTCGCTTCCAAGATCCAGGAATCATCGGTCGCGTTTTCATCGTCTGTGAATGTGAGTTCGTATGCAGTACTGATCTCGATGGTCGCCGGAGCTACTCGTAGTGGAGTCGTTCATTCAACGTAGTCATGGTGCAATATGCCTCTGCTGCAGCTGGGAGAACACTCCAACTTCGTGTAGTGACAGACTGACGGGCACCCACTCTCCGGTACGAATCTCAACGTTGCCTCGACGTCGAGATCATCGCATTGCTGAAAGTCGAAAGTTTCACTGTCCAGTTTGGCCATGCTTGTCAACGGATCCCGTTTCGTGTTCAGGTTCTGAGCGACTCGGGTCAGGTTCCCCTGCTCTTCCTGGAGATGATCGTAGACCCGATTGAGTTGGTGCATCCCCAAGGTGACGATCTTGTCAGCATTGTGCAACTCAATTAGTTCGTTGAGCTCTTTGAGACCCGATCCACCTTATTCACAACAATCTGCGATTATCATCAGCACCCCTTCAATCTACTCCCCCTCAGTTTCCTCGCAGTTTTCTAAGACGCCTGTTCGCGGCACAATTTCCACAAGCGCCATAAAAACGCAGAGGGGGTGGACAACAGTCTTACAACGATGCCCACCCCATACTCCCATAGTTATTTGTAGGGTGTTGTCCCGTTACTTCTGCTGTGTCAATGGAGCACTGCGCAGATTTGAAGATGCCACATCCTGATTGACATAGTCAGCCACTTGCCCGTTGACGATGGAGAACACGCGCCAGATATTCTGATCGGACCAATCAGCAGGAATACCGTATGTCTTCACCAGCTTATCTCCTCGGTACAGGCGTACCTCCGCCCCGGATGTGTTCAGTGGAGCTTCCCCGGAATAGTTATGCACGTAATAGCTATAGGTACCGCTCGAAGCTACATCGAAGGTGAGCGTCTCCGGCCCGTAGCTGGTGGTGTCGTCCACATCCAGCCAGGCGATGAGATTGCCCTGCGAATCGTAGGCTTCCTTATCCTGGTAGTAGACGTGATATGGCGATTCACTGCCGTCGGTACCAATCAAATGAGAATCCTCGTCACGTGGATACTCGCCCCACGTCAACACTGCACGGTATTCGGTGGTCGACGCAGTTGGCTTAGTTAGCGAAATAGTGATGTGCTGATCTTTGGTGAGATCCACCTGCTTGGTCCAATCCACATAACCAGCCTTCGTGACCCTCACGTCATACTGGCCTTGTGGCAGTTCGATGGTGAAGTTTCCGGAATCATCTACCGGAGCAGTGTTCCCTATACCATCGTCACCAGTTACAGTAATGTCTGCATCGGTAAGAGGATCACCTGTTGAAGCATCACTAAGTGAACCGGTGAGTTGATATATACTGCCAGAGGAACCGCCGCCGGTACCTCCACCGGTACCTCCACCGATGCCACTGTTTGCGGGGCAAGTGCGATCAGACGATCGGGAAAGTCGGAGAAGGTGCTTCGTAACGGATACCTCATCTAGCGTCCAATCCTCTATAGTCATATCGATGACCGGTACCGTTACTGCGATTTTAGCGGCCACAGTTCCCACTCCGTCAAGGTCAAACTTCACGTTGTAGTTGTCTTGAGCCCCTGTGGAAACCTCTAGTGTCGCCACAACCTTGGCTCCAGCTTCCACCTGTGGACCAACCACATCGTAGAGAAGGGATTTTACGTCCGCGGTGATACCCGCTTCAGCAGTTAATTTTCCGGAGAGTTTCTCATCGTAGCCATCTGGCACACATGGGTCGCTTTTCTTTCCAGAATCATGATTCTCATCCACCGCCTGCCATGAACCGTTAAAGAATTCCACGCCCTTCTCGAATGATTTCTTGTATTCATAGGAATCTTCCAAGGAGAGTTCGCCACTTCCCTTTAAAGCAAAACTGAGCGACTCGTCAGTCTTGATGACGATCGGGATCGGCCCAATACTAAACGTTATCGCAGGAGTATGAAGCGATACGAAATCCTTTTTGACAAAGGTCTTTTCAACCTTGCCGAATACCGAGATAGAAGCCGATTCCTTCACTTTACCGTATATGGTCGAACGAAACTCTTTGAGTGTGGCGGAAGGTACGAACCAGTTCCATGTGACGTCTACCTTGAGCTTGAAACGGATACCAAGAGTTAACGAGTTCTCAACACTTATTGCCAAGCCACCCGTAAGTTTGGCCTTGTCCTTGGCCTCTTTATCCCCGTCACTTTTCTTCGAAAAGTCCGTTGCTTTATCAGCATCCTGATCACCTGAGTGTGGAGCATCCTCTCCGGGTAGGGTAACCTTGAACGAGCTCTTCACTCCAACTTCAGGTCCTTCGCCTTCGCTACTCGAAGCATCCTGTGACTGCGCTTTCAGACCAGAACGTGCCTGTGGCTGGGGATTGGGAGTCGAAGAATCAACCGGATCAGACAGATCAAGCTGGTCGACGGGAACGATCGACGCTGGCTGCTGATCGCCGTCTTCGACGACCACATCGGGATCCGTATTCTCATTGTTGACTAGCGTAGTGTCATTATTCAAAGCGGCCTGTGTATGGTCGATATTGGCCTGGGTAAACACTTCGGTCAATGTAGCCGGCTTGGTAGTCACTACCCATCCGGCATCGGTGTGGTCAATTGCCACAACCCTGCGGAGGAAACCTTCCGGCGCCTTATCCCCGACTCCAGCCACGATGACCTTGTTGAGGTCGAAGCTGGGCTGATTGGCAAAGGTCACACTGTTATCACTCACCCCGAGCACGGGGTTGTCGGGCGAGTTCGGGTCGACGACCACAGCATCGGGATTAATAACAGTATCGTCGGCGTCAGGAAGTGTCACCTGAGTGTTAATCGTCGCGTCAGTCTGTGCGCCGTCACGTGCAATGGCAACGGCCTTGTAGGTAACATTCTGGCTTTGCGGCGAAGCGACCGGAATCGACCACGCAGGACCGTTGGATGTATAGCTCACATCGGCAGTGCCGATTTTCGTGGAATTACCATAGACTTCAACCCTGTCGATAGAAGACTGGGAGGAAACTGTTCCCTTCAGCGTTATTCCACCGGTCTGTGCAATTTCAATGGAAGACCCATCCTGCGGCGAAGTAATAGCGAGCTTCACGGATCCCTTGTTACCCGGCTGACCAAGAATGTCACCCAGAGTAAGCACTTCGGTATCGACCGGATCGCCTCGCACACTGACAGCCGCTTGCGAAGCAGAAGATTCGACGACTTCAAGCTGTGGGGCTGCGCCGAGCTTTCTATCGACAAGAATACCCTGTGACCTGCCTGCTATGTCTTCGCCGACGTCGAGGAAAGTCCTAGAAGTACCGGCACTGCTGTCACTTTTGGTTGCACTCACGAGTGCGATGGAGAGCGCACGATCAGACGACCCTGGAACGGCAACCGATCCATCCTTGTCCGCCTTGGCACTGCCGTGCGACCAGTCAACGTCGTTGACGGGCACATAGCTGCCTGTGACATTCGCATGGTCCGTGTTCACAGCAGAACCGCTCACCCAGCCGCGCACTGTAAATGCTACGGTCCCCTCGGCAGACGACTGTAGCTGGACATCTCCTTCTTCGGCGTCAGGCACCACAATCGTGGATACCGTGGTGTGCCCTTGTGGCAGTTGCAGCTGCTGATCAGCCACAGTGACAGTACCACTCTTCGAAAGATTGATATCCGCGGTCACATAGGCAGCTCTCACATCAATGGTGGGAACACCACCAAGACCCGTGACACCAACTGACTGCTTGGCCCCCAGCCGCGTAGTCCCACGCGAAACGGGTTTTGAAACCACGTTGGTTGCGCCCGGAGTCTTGGAATCATTCTTGAATGTGGCAAGTACTTCCACTCGTGCGTTCACGGCAGCGGATGCCGAGATCTCGGCCTTGCCGCCAGAAATCGGCGCAAGTACCGTTGCAGACGCATCGCGGCCCGACGGCACAGCTAATGCCGCAGAGCCAGCAACGTTGAACACGATGTCTTTTTTTGGTGCAAATGCGCTGATACGTAACAAGGCCGAATCGTATCCATCGGTACCAGGGAGTGCGACCACACCCTTCGCATCCACAGGTACAGCACGAACGCCGATCTGAGATTCCACGGCCGGTACTCGCTTGGCAACAGCATACGAGACGCTCTTACCTACAGACGACACATCGGCCGCGTAGGCGTTGAGGGGAACTGCTGTGATGCCTGCGGCAGCGGCCAACGCAGAAGTCACTATGATGGCGGCAGTTTTCTTGAACCAAGGGAGGCGTTGCGCACCTTTAGATAATGAAGCGAACATACTCACTCCCCCTGCCTGGGAATGGCATGCGTAGCATGTCGACTACGCAAAACGACGATGCCGGTGCCACAAATGGCGGCAACGACCAGTAGGCCAGCTATTGCCGCGATGTTCACACCAGTGAGCCCCAACACTGCGTTAGTGCTTGCACCACTGTTATTGTCTGAAGCGTTGTCATTCTTCTCGTTGTCATTCTTCTTCACAGGAGGAACCGTGACATTCTGAGCGGATTTCGTCAGATGAGCCTTCCCAGAAGTCTGCGCGAGCACCACATCGTTCTTGTCCACGAAGGTAACCGCAACAAGCACGTCAACATCTTTCTTGGCTTTCAACGCCAAGTCTTTGCTACCTGGGTCCGAACTGACCACAGCAGTCACTCCCACCGGCGAATCTTTGAAGTCAAGGTTCGTTGAACCAAGCGTGCCATCAACACCATCCGACACCGAATCAGAGGATTCCACATCCACCCAAACCCGTGCCGTTTGAGCAGGTGCCACAAGTTGGTCAGTATAATCGTCTGCATGAGCCGGGAAAACCGCATATCCCAGCAGGATCGTGCAGGCTGCAATGATACAGGCAACCCCGAATATCGTCCGTTTCAGACCAAGTTGCATAATGCTTCCCCTTCTCATCCATCACCCTATGAGCACAAAAATTATACGGCAATCGCGCAGATAGTAAATTAATAATTAACCAATATAGACATGAATTCAATTTAGCTGCATCTTGGGACGATAGGGGCTGGATTTCTTGTTGTGCTGGCTGAGGGGGGGGTATAGGCAGGAAAGTGTGGGGTTTTAGTTGGTGTTGTAGGGGTGTGAGGTGTTGGTGTTGTAGGGGTGTGGGGTGTTGGTGTGGAATTCATTCCAGACGAGTCCTGTTCCGTAGGGGTCGGCTGCCTGCCGCTGGTGTTCGTTGATGAGTCCTTGTGCGCGCAGTCTGTCGGTGTCGTTGTCCGTGGGCAGGTTTTCCAGCGGTGTCTGGTTGATGCCGTGTTGGTAGCAGTACCAGTAGATGAGTTTGATCTGGTGGGTCCGGCTCATGCCGCGATGGTGGTGGAGCAGTTCACGCAGTCTCGCGTTGAATGATTCGATTCGGTTGTTGAATGCCAGTATCGGAGTGAACGCACTGATCTCTGGGACTGTCTCGGTAAGTGTGTGATTAGCTTTGATCGCTGATCTGTTTGATTGGCGGGGAGGGGCCGGTGAGTATGCAGACTGAGACAATGGCTGCCATGGCAGCGAACAGGAACGAGAAGAAGAAGGAATTCGGGCAGCGTGTCGCGCAGGTGGAGGCGGCGGTCGGGTTGGTGCGTGAGGTCAGGTACGATGGACCACCAGATGGAAACCAGCACTCAACACGCTCACCATCACCTTCGCCGATCGATGGCTCGAAAACACAACAACAAAACCAGCAATTACACACTTAACGAAACAGTCCCCTTAACCCGTCAAAGTACCGTCTGAAGCTTACGGCAAAACGGGCTTAAGTTAAAAAACGTGGGTCTTAAATTCCGTGTGGGGTGTTGTGCTGGCTTGCGTGCCGGGGTGTGATTAACGGTTGGCGGGTTAATGCGGGAGGGTGCTTGACTTTTTGGTTTTGCTTGTTCCATGAGCAAACGGAAGTCGGCCAAGGCCAGGAGATGCCCGATCTGCGGGATGGCGATGCGCAAGAAGGGGTTCACGAATGCGGGCGCCCAGCGCTGGAGGTGCGATGCCTGCTCGCTGAGTTCGACCACGCAACGTGCCGATCTCAAGCGCATGGCGGAGTTTCGCGCGTTCCTGGCATGGGTCACGGGCAAGGAGTCGTTGAGCGAGGCCGCCGCCCGGCTTGGTGTGGTCAGGCAGACGTTCGCCTCGAGGATCGCGTGGTGCTGGAACGTGAGTCCGCGCATCGCGAAGGGCGGGCCCGTTCATCGCTACGTCGAGGTCGACGGCACGTATCTGCCGTATGGCTGGTGCCTGCTGATCGCCTCGGGCGAGGACGGCCGGCCCATCGCCTGGCAGTGGTGCGAAAGGGAGAGCAAGGCCGCCTACCGGCGGCTGTTCATGAGGATACGAGAGCCCGGAGTGCTGGTCAGCGACGGTGGCGCAGGATGTCTCGCGGTCGCGCGGGAACGCTGGAAACGGGCACGGATCCAACGCTGCCTGGTGCACGTGCTCAGGAGCACCAGGACGGATCTGACCAACAAGCCCAGGAGCGGGGCCGGACGCGAATTGCTGAAACTCGCCAGGCGCCTCACCAAAATCCGTGACGGCAGCCAGGCGGCCGCCTGGCTGGTCGGGCTGAACCGGTGGCACGACGAGCACGGCGCGTTCATCAAGGAACGAACCCACGCCAAGGACGATCCCCTCCACGCCAGGGGAAGGAAGTGGTGGTGGACGCACGAGCGGGTGCGCCGCGCCTACTACCGGTTCATCCGTCTGCAACGCGACCGCACGCTCTTCACGTTCCTGGAACCCGGCCTCGTCGCGGCCGGGCCAATCCCCAGCACCACGAACCAGCTGGAGGGCGGCATCAACGCCGTCGTCAAACGCGTCATGCAACACCATCGCGGTCTATCCGAATCCCATATGAGACGGGCCTGTGAATGGGCGATCATCATGCTCGCCAGCCACCCCGACCCCGAATCGTTCGTCATGCCGGAGGCATGGAGCAGGACAACGCCACCGGAACGCCACGACACAGAACCGACCCCGGGAACCGAAACCGCCGTCCAACTGCCGGCACCCGGCATCAACGCCTACGAAAGCGGGTTCGGCATCAGAAAAGGCTGGGCAGGACACACATGACACGCCCGCAATAGACCCACGTTTTTTAACTTAATCCGGGAAACGACCACCTTTTGCAGGATGGTCGTTTCCGTTATGGTGGAGCTGAAGGTAATCGAAACCTCGACCTCTTCGATGCGAACGAAGCGCTCTACCAACTGAGCTACAGCCCCATTGCCCTCGCGGGCAACTCTCGATACTGTAGTACAACCTCTGCCCAAGCGCAATTCATGGTGTCATAATGTTGCGCAGTCCTGTGCCGGCATTGCGCATTGGCGTAACTCGGACCAGCGAAACCGGTAACGGCGTGTTCGCGGCCTGCTTTTGTGTGTCAGCGTACGTTTTCTAGCACGTTCAGCAGATTCGTATTGGAAAACGTACGATAACTCCGACTCAGTGTACGTTTTCCGATACGGGACTGGGGAAGGTGACGGGAAACGTACGGTGAGGGGGCGCTGCGGTTCCAACGCCAAACCCGCAGGCTTCGAACGCAGCACCCAACCCGCAGGCTTCAACCCCCAGACCTCGGCCCTCAGGTTCGTCGCTCAGGCAGATTCTCAGCGTGGTCATATAGTATGCGCCGGCAGCAAACCCTTGTCTCGCAACGCGACACGCCGAACCATCAAGCCTTCGACCACAGGACCCTGTTCAGCTTGTGTGGCAGTGCGCGTGTCCCATAGCGTGAAAGTCTTGAATATGAAAGTCATGAGGAATCACAAAGGTGTCATCGCGCTTGTGGCACGGTCCGAGTCGGAAGGGCGGTGCTGCTATGGCTTGGGCGAGGCGCAAAACAGGGCGTTGCGCAGGCGGAGGGACTCGGGCGAGTTGATAAGTCCGTATCCGGGTGTGTACGCGCGGTCCGAATATTGGCATGCGCTCAATCCGCCTGAGCAGTCGCGTCATCTGATCAAGGCGCTGGCGATGATGCATCCGCAATGGGTATTCGCTGAGTTGAGCGCGGCCACCGTTTTGCGATTCGAGCATTCGTGGGGATTGCACGCCGACGGTTGCGTTCATATCGCGACGAACGGGTCCGTGCGAGTGCATGGGCATGACAAACTGCGTCGACTGAGCGTGCATAATGCAGCGATCTGGCGGTGCGATGGGGTTCGCATTACGAGTCCGGCGAGAACGCTCGTTGATTGCGCGCGCTATCCGTTCGAAAGAGGGCTGCCGATCTTTGACTCCGCTCTGCGTTCCAAGATGGTTTCTCGCGATGAAGTGCGTGTGGCGTGCCACGGTTTGCGCGTAAATCTCGACTCGGTGGAACGCCTACTGCGCTACGCCAATCCGTTGAGCGAGAACGGCGGCGAGTCATTGTGCCGGGCCATCATTATTGATGCGGGATTCGCGCTTCCGATATTGCAGGAAGAATTCATCGAACCGAATGATGCGCGCGTGCGCTATCGTGTCGATTTTCTATGGCGACTTTTTGACGGACGCGTTATCGTCCTTGAGTTTGACGGCTCCGCGAAATACACGGATCTGCAGATGACTGGCCGCCGCAGCACCGAGCGCATTGTGTTCGAAGAGCGCAATAGAGAGAACGCGTTGCGACGTGTCGGTGTGACGACCATTGTGCGCGTCAATTATTCCGAACTGATGGATAAAGCCGTGCTGATTCGCAAGCTAGAACTCGCAGGCGTCCCGCGTCCATTTGCCAGTCGGTAGGGTCGTTGCGCGTGTGCGGGTTTGGACTATTTTGGGTTGGGTTGGGTTGGGTTGGGTTGGGTCGGGGTCGGCTAAGGCAGCGTCGTTTCAGAGCGGATTCATTGTAGAGACCGTTTTGTAGCGCTAACGATGCCCTGACGCTACAAAACGGTCTCAGAGGCTTCGTTATCGTCCGGATTGTAGCGTCAGCCCCGAGTTAGCGCTACAAAACTGCCGCTAACGTCTGCTTATCGTCCGGATTGTAGCGTCAGCCTCGAATTAGCGCCACAAAACGGATGGAAACGTTGAGGAGGATGTGAGCGAGGCGCGGTGACGGCGGAGCAAAGGCGCGCAGATGCGGGAGGGCAGAGATGCGGAGAGTTGTCAGCTGCGGACGTCAGACGGTGTCTGCCGTGAATTGCAGGGCGTTGGCCGTGCCTGATGTGCGGGCCACGTTGCCCCGCTATTGGCCGAGTCGGCTATTTACCATTATTTACCATGCCGCGCCGGCTGCGGTTTCCTGCCGAACTTGGCTTTGAGCAGGCCGATGACGGTGGGGAGGATGGAGATGAGCAGGATGGCGACGATGACCAGTTCGAAGTTGTCCTGCACGATTTTGATGCCGCCGAAGAAGTAGCCGAGCAGGGTGAACAGGGTGGACCAGGTGAGTCCGCCAAGCATCGAAAACGGCGTGAACCGCGCCCAGCGCATGCCGGAGATGCCGGAGATAAAGGGCATGAACGTTCTGATGAACGGGAAAAAGCGGCCGATGAAGACCGCAAGCGGACCCCATTTTTCGATCATGGATTCGGTTTTGGCCAGCCGTTCAGGCGTCATCGCCTTGACTTTGCCTGATGCGATGATGCGCCTACCGAAGAAGCGGCCAATGAAGTAGTTGCACTGGTCGCCGATGATCGGCGCGACCCATACGACCGGCAGCAGCGCCATGATCGGCAGCGCGCCGGGCTTGCCGGTGGCCGCGTCGGGTGCCGCGAAGAACCCGGCGGCGAACAGCAGCGAGTCGCCCGGCAGGAATGGGAAGAAGACCACGCCGGTTTCGATGAACACGATGAGGAAGATGAAGCCCAGCGTCGGCGCCACACCCATGGCGATCCATTGCGCGATGATGGTGCGCGGATCTTTCAGCAGTTCGATGAGGAAATGAACGAAGCCCATGAAAATCCTGTCGTACGCGGTCTCAATGCGTGTCCACCTTACACCACGACCCACCACGGCCTTGCGGTGACGGCAGCAACGACGAATCGGGCAGCGCTTACAATAAGCCGCAAGTGCCGCAGCAACCAAACGCTCCTCATTACCGATGCGCATCGCTAGGCATGTGCGGTAAGGATCATGCCACTCCACAGCATGCAGTGATTGGGCAATGACGTGCAAAATTGATACAAGCGGAGAAACTGGGGTTTTGTGCCTTGCAAGTAAGCCCCAACGACGTGACCGTTGATATCGCCCAGCATTGATGGCCATTGCGATGCGAGTCCATTTTATGAGGCAGCAAAACCCCATCTCAGACTGCCTGACAGGTAGATTTAATTCTGCAACCAGTCACATAAGCTGAGCCGTAATGCGAAGCCCTGTGGACTTCGCATAGGTGAGGTGAGCGACCGCTAAGGTCGCGAAGGCTGAGTGTAGCGCAGCTAGATCCACGATCTGAACCACATATGACTCAGCCAGAACTCGTACGGCACGGGCATCGCGGTCCAAATCGGGTAGAAGAACAGCGTCACCAGCGCGATCAGCCCCAAAACAACCCCGATGGTGATCCGCCAGGCACGAGTCGAGACGCTTCGTCGATACCAGTCAGCCGCATAGCAGATCGCGAGCACGATCCAAGGCAGGATGACGATCGAATAGAAGGTGAAGGTGGTGCGATGCAGGTACTGCGCCCAAGGCAGCCAGCCGCCGATGAATCCAGCGAGAACGGCCCATATCTTCCAGTCGCCACGCCGCTTCACGGCAACGACGATGCCGACGATCACGCAGAACGACCCGAGCCACCAAATCAGCGGATTGCCTAGGGAGGTTACGGCTGACACGCACTGCGAGTCCGGCGACAGCGAGCATAGGCCAGGGTGGCCGTGCAGTTTGGTCCAATAGAAACTCGTGGGGCGGATTTGCAGCGGCCAGGTGAGTGGATTGGCCTTATATGCATGCGGCGTATCCAAAGTGGTGTGGAACTGCCACATCTGCACATGATATTGCACGAAGGACCGCAGCGTTTCGGGCAGCCAGCCGATGTCTTCGCTGGGATTGGCGGCGGCCCAGTCGCGCATGTACGAATCGCGGTGCATGAACCAGCCGAGCCATCCGGCCAAATACGTCCCCGCCCAGAGCGGCACCATATACGCGACGCTCGGCAGAGCATCCTTGACCAGCCCGGTGCCCAGCCATCCGCGGTAGCCGGTCTGATGGCGCTCCCATGCGTCCCAGGTCACGCTGATCACGGCAAATGCGGCGAACAGGTATATGCCGGACCATTTCACGCCGGTTGCCAGACCGAGCAGCGTCGCGGCGCCCACCCGCCACCATGACAGCGCGATGAACGGCCCGCGGGCATTGAGCATAAAGGATTTGCCATGCCGCGATGTGCTGGGAATCCATGTGGCGGAATGCGATCGTGAGTCGCGCGCGTATTGCTCATGCAGCCGCGCTCGCGCCCAGTCGCGGTGTATGAGCAGCAGGCTGAAGGCCCCGAGCGCAAAAACCATGATGAAGTTGTCGAGCAGCCCGGTGCGGCTCATGACGATGCCGACCCCGTCGAGCGACATCAGCAGGCCGGCGATCAAGGCGATCGGCACGTTGCGGAACAGCCGTAATGCCACGCGAATCATCAGCACAATCGCCACGGTGCCTGCCACGGCGACGCCGACGCGCCAAGCGAAGGGGTTCGCTGCCCCGCCGAAGAGCTTGAGACCTGCGGCGATAAGCCATTTACCCACCGGTGGATGGACGACATATTCGGCTGTATCAAGCCAGCCGCCCACGTGTCCGGCGGCGAATGCCGCATCGATAGGCTGCCTGACCCCGTCTATGAGCGTGGTTTTCGGCCAGTCGCGCGGCTCGCCGGTCAGCAGCATCGTCCATGCGTCCTTGACGTAGTAGGTCTCGTCGAACACAATCTCGCGCGGGTTGCCAAGCCGCAGGAATCGCAGCAGCCCGCCGAACGCCGCGACGAGCAGCGTGAGCAGCCATGTGATGGGTCGGTTGGGCGCAGACGATTGCGCATACGGCCCGTTGCCGGATGAAGTCTTGAAGTGTGAGGAATCGGCATAAGCGTAGGAGCGCAATGAGTCCCGATCCGAATGCGCCACGGCAGCCCGCCGATACCGTGCATGCGGGTTGGCGGATAGCGATGTGTTGCCACTGGTGTCTGTGGCATGCATGAATGACGGCATGGGTCCCCTTCCTCGACGCGTCTCGACTTGTTCTGGTACCACATTATCCCGGTTGCGGCACGTCGCATAGGCGACGATTGCACATGGCGTTGTTTGTCTTGGGCGGCGCGGACTGGTTTGGGACGAGCAGGCGGGACATGCCTCGGTGCGCAGAGTCGCGGCAGAGGAAGCGCGGGGCGCCGGCCGCCAGCCTTGCCGCCGAAACCCTGCGCTATGTAACCCTGTGCCATGTGACCCTGCGGATGCATTGCGGTGGGAGCTTAGTGGTGGGAGCATAGTGCAGACCCGAGTGGCGAATACCCGTTGTGGACACATCGCGCGATACTGGAAATCATGGAAACGGAAGATACGCAATCCGCGCAGGCGGCAGCACCGGCGGCGGGTTCAGCGCCGGTCGTGGAGTCGGCATCGGAACCGCCCTTGACGCAAAAAGGCACAGCATCGACGCACGCACAGCCGCCGTCGCCGTCGCCGTCGCAGGTCGAGCAGCGCCCAGAAAAGGCCGTGCCGATTCCCTCCGGCACTGTCATCCTTGCTGCGACGCCGATCGGCAACACGGCCGACGCCTCCGCGCGGCTGGTCGCGCTGCTGGAACGCGCCGACATCGTCGCGGCGGAGGACACGAGGCGGCTGTACGATCTGGCCAACCGCCTAGGCGTGCATGTGGGTGGCCAGGTCATCTCCTATCACGACCACAACGAGCGCAACAAGGCGGACGGGCTGCTCGATCAGGTGGCCGAAGGCGCCAGCGTGCTGGTGGTGTCCGATGCGGGCATGCCGACCATCAACGACCCGGGGCTAGCCATCGTCCGTCGCGCCATCGAGCGCGGCATTCCGGTGACCTGCGCGCCCGGCCCGAGCGCGGTGCTCGATGCGCTCGCCTTGTCCGGCCTGCCCACGGACCGCTTCTGCTACGAGGGTTTCGTGCCGCGCAAGCACGCCGAACGCATGCAGCGGCTACGTATGCTGCGTGCCGAGCGGCGCACCATCGTGTGCTACGAAACCTTGCATCGCATCGCCGAAACGATGGACGATCTGCTGGCCGCGTTCGGCCCGGACCGGCCGATGGCGCTGTGCCGCGAGCTGACCAAGGACTACGAGGAAATTCGCCGTGGCGGCATCAACGAGATTCGTCAAAGCGTCGTCGACAATCCGCCGCGCGGCGAAATCGTACTCGTCATCGGCGGAGCAGACGATGAGACGGCCGCGCAGGAATCTCCCGACGTGCTCAGCATCGATGCCTTGGCGGCGCTGGCCGCCGAACGCTCGAAAGCCCAAGGCATTCGCGTCAAGGATGCCATCGCCAAGCTGGTCGTCGAGCATCCGCTGCCGGACGGCTCGCTGGCAAGCCGCAAAGAGGTCTACGCGGCCGTGCTGGCGCTGCGGGACGGCGAGTGAGGGGTGCCGTGAGTTACTCGGGCATTTGCGTTATGCTCCCTTGGCCCGCATTCTCTGACCTGACTATGGCCAGTAGGCCAGTAGGACAGTGTGGCAGCATGGCCAGCGGGATCGCTGCCGCTTCATTGAGCAGCGCATTCCGCCAGATGCAGGCATCTGCTATGCCTGACGCGAATCTGAAACCGCGCCCGTCACCGGTCTGATGGCTTCGGGCTGCTGCGGCATGTTCTGACCGGCGGGGATTTCCACGGTGACCAAGGGCATCGGCATGCTCGTGGTATCGATCAGCGGGTTCTCGTCCTGCGTGCGCACGAGCTGCACGGCCTCGGCCTTGGTGCCGACGCTCGGCAGCGAACCAGGCAGTGGGGATTTCGAGGATTCCTTCATCACGATCACGGCGATGGCGCTGAAGAAGCCAAAGACCATGATGTAGATGCCCGGCATATAGTGATTGCCGGTGAGCTGGATCAGCGCTTGGGACACGAGCGGCGTGGTGCCGCCGAACACGGACACCGCTAAATTATACGAAAGCCCCATGCCGCCGAAACGCGAATCGGTGGGGAACAAGGCGGGCAAGGTGCTGGCCGAGACGCCGGCGTAGAAGGCCACCGGTATGGCGATGAGCGCGAGCGCGAGCTGGATGGCCCAGAAATCGCCGGTGTGCAGCAGCCGAAAAGCGGGCATCATCAACACAAGGGTCGAGATGATGGCCACGGCGTAGACCGGTTTGCGGCCGATACGGTCGGAAAGACGCCCGATCAGCGGCAGGCTGAGCGACATGATGATGAGCACGGGGACGGTTGCGGCTGCGGCCATCGTGGTGGAGGTGCCGACTTCCTCTTCGAGATAGGTCGGCATATAGCTCGTGAGCACATACCCGGCCGTATTCGTGGCGGCCACGATCGCGACGCTGGTCAGCAGTTCGCGCCAATGATGGTGGATGACGTAGCGCAGCGTGCCGGGGGTATCGTGTGCCGCAAGAGGTTGGAGTTCGACGGGCTTTGGCTCGGTCGGCTGGAATGCCTCGGCAGGGTGTTCAGGATCGTGTGCCTGCGACTGGGTCGCTTGCGCAATGTCTTGAGCGGTTTGGCCCATGACGGCCGACTCCTCGGCCTGACGCTTCATATGATCGGCGAACTGCGGGGTTTCCGGAATCCGAGTACGCAGCATGATGGCGGCGAATCCCAGCGGGATCGTCAGCAGATACGGCACGCGCCAACCCCAATCGACCATGGCGTTCGGGCCGGCGATATTCGTGGCGATCATCGTGACGACGGCGACGGTCGCCGCGCCGAACGCCGAGCCGAGATACGAGCCCATGTCGAGCCAGGCGCTGTAGTAGCCGCGCTTCTTATCAGGCGAGAACTCGGAGATGTAGGTGGTCGCGCCGGCGTATTCGCCGCCGGTCGAGAAGCCCTGCAGCATTTTGAGCGCATAGAGCGGCGCCACCGACCATGCGCCGATCTGCGCGGCCGTCGGCAGCACGCCGATCAGCGCGGTGGAAACCGCCATGAGCCCCATCGTGAAGAACAGCACCTTCTGCCGGCCGATCCGGTCGCCGAGCGGCCCGAGGACTACGCCGCCCACGGGCCGCACCAGGAAGCTGACGGCGAATCCCAGCAGCATCACCAGCAGCCCCAGATTCTGCGGCAGTCCTTTCGTGAACACGCTGGTCATCGTCACGGCCAAGTAGCCGTAGACGCCGAAATCGTACCATTCCATGAAATTGCCGACTACGGTTCCGCCGATCGCCTGTTGCAGCGTGCTGCGCTCCACGACCGTGACATCGCTGGTTCTCAGCCGGTGCCGGCGCAAGTGGATCCGGCGCATGCGCGGCGTCTTTGATGCGCTCCTGACTCGCGTGCGACTCGATTTTGAGCGCTGATATGCGGGATGCGCCGATTGGTGATTCTGGTTCTGCGATGGTGTCATCACAACCTCCGTTCTGTTACGGTATGACCTTTGCGGGTTCCTGTAATGAACTCGGGACGGAAACGGCATCGCGCACGTGGATGGCCTTCCTCCACAACCCGTGTGCAGACCCTCTGCCACGGCACGAACGACTAGTAATTCCAACGGCCCATGCGTCGTACATGGGACCGGCAAGGACGGTGCCCGGGTGGCCTTTGCGCCACCTCCGTCATTCTTAAGGCCGGGGAAATTCCGATGGCCGGCTCAAGGTTTGGTGAACGAGTCTAGCACCAGGGCTGCCATGGACGCATGAGGCGCAGTCGGCTGGCATCGCTGCAGACGGGCGTCTGCGCCGTGGTGCTCCTCAGGCATTTCCGTGTTGTTTCAGTGCTTTATGTGGTGTCGTTCCGTCAGTGCCATCCCGTCGTTTCGCCGTTGCGCGTCATTTGCGCGCTGCCATATCATGCTGATTCTGTTGGTCCGTCTGTTGGTCTGTCTGTTGGTCTGTCTGCTGGCCCGTCGACTGATTCGTCCATCGACGCGAAGAACACGTGGAAAGCCTCATTCACTCCCGGTCCGCTGGCTTGCGCCACGTATTCGAGCAGCAGCGCATCGGCGTGGGGATTGGCTACGAGCCAGCGGCGCAGCTCGGGCGCTTCGTGTGCGATATGCCATAGGATATCCTCGTCTGCCGTCTCGCATGCCAGCAATGGCGTCAGGGCGAGCGGCGGACGCGGCGGCTCAAGGCGGCGTGCGGTGCGGATTGTGCGGGCTGCGCCGGCTGCACGGGCTGCGTCTCCATTTGCGGCATTACGCGTCGCAGCTGTATGTGTGCCAGCATCTGTGTCTGTGCCGGTTCCAGCGCCAATCCGGCTGAGATGGCCGGGATTCCCGGGCCGAGGGGCGAGCGCTGCGGCGTCGGGGCTTCCCCGAAGCGACTTCAGCCGTCGGCGCGTTCGGTTTTCTGCGTGCGCAGGCCTCGTGGTTCTTGACGCTGCCAATGGCATCATTGCGGGCATCGTACCTCCTAGGTTGGTGCGAGTGGTGGAACTGCACGGGATTAAAGGGATTAAAGGGATTAAGAGTGAGGGATTGACGGGCTGAGGAACCGCCTTCAGAAGCAATGCTCGATGATGCGGAAGAACTGCTTCGCGCGGGGCGAGTTCTGCCAGAAGCGGTTGGCCGCCAGAATGTCCAGGCAATCCGTGGGACGGAATCCGTAAGTCTCCATAAGCGCGCAGACCATCTCGTTGGCGTAGATGTCTCCCGCCTCCTCTTCGCTGAGCAGCGCGATATCGCATGCGGTGCGCTGCGGCGTGGTGATGCGCAGGTCACCGATCGAAGTGAGATGCTCTGCCGGCGCATTGCGGTTGAACACGCGGATCTTGCGGCCGTACGTCAGCGTGCGAAAATGCGATGTCGAGACGATGTCGATGGTTTTGGGGAATTCGCCGCCCAGCCACACCCAGGCCGCGGTCACGGCGCAGCAGATTGTGCCATAAGGCGCGACCGAACGGACGATGGCACCGCGCCCATAGAGCGTGTTGGCGTCTTCGGTCAGATAGGCGCTGGCATTGTCGAGCTTGCGCACGGCCCCGACGAATGCGAGGCGATGCAGGATCATCGGGCCGGGGAGGTCCCGGGCCTTCAAGACCGCGGGCGGCATATGAGAAGGCATGTTCAGCGGCGCACGGAACGGCGTGCGCGACGCGGATGCCGCCGCCGTTGGCAGGGTGGAGGAGGGCAGTGCTGTGCGCGCTGCCTGCGGAGATGAAATCGTTGCGTATATCATGAGGCGACGGTAACAGCACCGCGTGCGGCCCATGCATCCAAGTCGCAATAATGTGGATATGTGGATAACTTCCCGATGACACCCTTTCGATGTGCATAAATTTGTGCATAAGCTTGGGCAAGCGGGTGGAAAGGCGCGGCTGTCCCCGCTGGGCCAGATAATCGTGGATTATGACTCATATTATGGTGAATGTCGCTTGGCCGTACGCCAATGGCCCCCGTCACATCGGCCACGTCGCCGGCTTCGGCGTACCTTCGGACGTCTACGCGCGCTACGAGCGCATGAAGGGCAACGACGTGCTGATGGTGTCGGGCACCGACGAGCACGGCACCCCGATTCTGGTCGAGGCCGAGAACGAGGGCGTGAGCGCGCAGCAGCTCGCCGACCGCTACAACCGCGTCATCGCCAAGGATCTGTGCGATCTGGGCCTGAGCTACGACTTGTTCACCCGCACCACGACCGGCAACCACGAGCGCGTCGTGCAGGAGATGTTCAAGCAGTGCCTGAGCAACGGCTACATCTACAAGGGCACGCAGAAGGTCGCGATCTCTCCGTCGACCGGCCGCACGCTGCCCGACCGCTATATCGAAGGCACTTGCCCGATCTGCGGCGCGGATGGCGCGCGCGGCGACCAGTGCGACAATTGCGGCAACGAGCTCGACCCCGACGAGCTGATTGACCCGGTTTCGAAGATCAACGGCGAAACGCCGCGCTTCGAGGAGACCGAGCACTTCTTCCTCGACCTGCCGGCGCTCGCCGAGGCGAATCTCGCATGGCTCAAGACGCGCGAAGGCTGGCGCACGAACGTCATCAACTTCTCGCTCGGCCTGTTCAAGGAGGTGCGTCCCCGCGCCATCACGCGCGACATCGACTGGGGCATCCCCATTCCGGTCGAGGGCTGGATCGACAACCCGAACAAGAAGCTCTACGTCTGGTTCGACGCGGTGATCGGCTACCTGTCGGCCTCCATCGAATGGGCGCGGCGGCAGGGCGACCCGCAGGCCTGGCGCGCCTGGTGGAACGATTCCTCGACGCCGGCCTACTACTTTATGGGCAAGGACAACATCACCTTCCATTCGCAGATCTGGCCCTCCGAGATGCTCGCCTACAACGGGCAGGGCTCGAAGGACGGCGAGGTCGGCGAACTCGGCCCGCTCAATCTGCCCGAGCAAGTCGTAGCCTCCGAGTTCATGACGATGGAGGGCAAGAAGTTCAGCTCCTCGCGCGGCATCGTGATCTACGTCAAGGACATCCTCGCCCGCTATCCGGTGGACGCCGTGCGCTACTACATTTCGGTGGCCGGCCCGGAAAGCTCCGACTCCGACTTCACCTGGTCCGAATTCGTCCGCCACAACAACGAGGAGCTGGCCGCAAGCTGGGGCAATCTGGTCAACCGCGTCGCCAATCTCATCAACAAGAACTTCGGCGCGATACCCGAGCTCGACGAGGATTCGATGACCGAGGAGGATCGGGCGCTCCTGCAGGAGACGGCAGACGCCTTCGACATCGTCGGCGGCATGATTGAGCGCCATCGCCAGAAGAACGCGCTGTCCGAGGCGATGCGCGTGGTCGGCGACACCAACAAATACATCTCATCCACCGAGCCGTGGAAGATCAAGAACGACGAGAAGCGCTTGGCGACCGTGCTGCATGTGGCCGCGCAGGCCGTGTCCGACGCGAACCATCTGCTCGCACCCTTCCTGCCGCATTCCGCGCAGAAGGTCTGGGAGGCGCTGGGCGGCGAGGGCACGTTCTCGCCGCTGCCGCGCATCGAGGATGTCGAGGATCTCGACAAGCCCGGCTTCAACTACCCGATTATCACCGGAGACTACGTGATGGGCGAAACCGTGCACCCGTGGGTCAGCGAGCCGCTGGTGGCGGGCACGCCGGTGCCCAAGCCGGTCCCCATCTTCGCCAAGATTCCCAAGGAGGCCGTCGACGAGGAGCTTGCCCGCTTCGACGCCGAGCTGGCCGAGCGCGAGGCCGCCAAGAAGGCCCGTTTCGAGGCCGCCAAGGCCAGGCTTGAGGATGGCGGTTCGAGTGCTGGCGCCGGCGTGGACGCGGATGGCGCCGGCAGCGCGGGTGTTGCAGGCAAATAAGGGCAGTTGTGGTTCGCGCCATGTGGCGCTCTGCCCCTTTCGTGACGCTGAGCTGAGCCAGCAGTCACGAAAGGGGCAATATACCCTGCGTCATGCCCCTTTCGTGACGGATGGGGCAGAGGCGTATGCGGCTGCTTGTTGAGAGCTGGGCCTTTGTCCTGATCTTGATAGTCGCTGCCGCGGGACTCTGTCTCGTTTATGACTCTAACCGGAGCTAATTGTCGTAAATGAGACGCAGCGACCGCTGTTGGTGCCCGTCCTGCCCGAGCACCGCCCCTTTCGTGACGGTTTCCGCGGTTCAGCGTCACAAAAGGGGCAGCAAACCCTGCGTCATGCCCCTTTCGTGACGCTACAGGGTGGGTTTGCGTCACGAAAGGGGCATTACCGTGCGCTGTTGGCCGTTTCGGGCCGCGGCTGGCCGCGCTGGTGAGAGCCGCCGATGAAGAACGGTCGCGGAGACGCAGGGCGGCGAAGCGTATATGGGCAATATGCGGGCATCTGGGCCGAGCGCGTGGTGAATCCCCGCATGTCACATGTTCGTTACACGTTTCACAGGTTTTTTTGAGACTCACCCATCGTTCCTCTAAGAAATGGCGGGTTATATAAGATTTGTCGGCGGGATGGTCGCCGGTGAGGTTCCGAACAAACCCCATAATTGAACCCTTCTTCTCTCTTCTCTGAACCCGGCGATCTTCCCCTCGCCGGGTTTCTCTTTGCCAATGACACTGGCCCCAATGACATTGCCCAACGGCGGGCAAATCTCTCCTGCCATGCCGGCTGCGTCCGCCGCTGGAAGGATCCGTGCGTTTGCGGCGCCCAGATGCAACGATATGTTCAGCATCCTTCGCGAGAGCGCTCCCGGCTGCCGTCGGCGACGCAACCTGTATGTTCGCCGCATGTTCACCGAGAGAGGAGCGACGTTACATGCGTTTGTTACGTTCGTAGTGGAGATTGCGGCTGATCCTGGACGTGTTGCTGAGGGGACTTGCGCATTATATGGCATATGCGCTGCGATTGCTGACCGAAACCGACCATGACGATCGATGAAAGGCCGTGCGCGACTATGACAAGTGCAGCGACAAAAGAGGAACCGGTGAAGAACACTACTACGACGAATACCCTTACGAATAATCCCGCGACGGATGACGCTGCATCAGATAGCACCGCGGTAAGCATTGATGCGGCGAATGATGCATCTGCGAACGATGCCGCGATGACGAACGAGATGGTTTCCGAAGAGGCCTGGCATAGCCTCAGTCCCGAGGCGACGCTGGAAGCCCTGCACGCCACGGCGAACGGCCTGAGCAATGAGGAATCCAAGCGCAGGCTCGGCATCTTCGGCGAGAATGCGCTGGAAGCCGCCGTGCCGACCCCGAAGTGGAAAGTGTTCCTGCTGCAGTTCAAAAGCCCGCTGATCGCGGTGCTTATCGTCTGCGGCATCGTCACGATGGCCTTGGACCATCATGTGGATGCCATCGCGATTTTCGTGGTGCTGCTGCTTAACGCCATCATCGGCTTCTATCAGGAGATCAAGGCGAATCAGGCCGTGCGGGCATTGGCGTCCCTGTCGACGCCGACGAGCCGGGTGGTGCGCGACGGGCGCGTGACTTCGCTGTCGACGCCCTCGATCGTGCCGGGCGATGTGGTGCTGCTGGAAAGCGGCGACCGGGTTCCCGCTGATCTGCGTCTGATCGAGGCCAACAATCTGCGCATCGACGAGTCGATGCTCACCGGCGAAAGCGAGGACGCCAGCAAGAACACCAAGGCGAGCGATCGGGATGCCCCGTTGGGCGATCGCAAATCGATTGCGTTCTCCGGCACGATGGTGACCGGCGGGCGTGGCCGCGGCGTCGTCGTCGGCACCGGATCGAACACCGAGCTGGGCGAAATCAACGATCTGGTCATCGGCACGCACGCCTCGACCCCGTTGGAGCAGATCATGAGCCGCACGGAGCGCGGCATTGCGATTGCGGTCATCATCGTGGCGCTGTTCGTTTTCATCGGCGGCACGATCATCAACGGTAACCCCACCGACGCCTTCCTCTCCTCGGTCGCGCTGGCCGTCGCAGCCATGCCCGAGGCGCTGCCGATCGTGCTGACCGTGGCGATGTCGCTGGCGGTTTCGCGCATGGCCAGGCGCAACGCGATCGTGCGCACGCTGCCTGCGGTGGAAACGCTGGGATCGGCCACGGTTATCGGATCCGACAAGACCGGCACGCTCACGCAGAACCGCATGACGGTAGAAACATGCTCGATCGGGGGTGCGCAGCCGCACGAATGCCGATCGCAGGAGGATATCGAGTCACAGCCATGGAAAGACGGCGTGGCGCGGTTGCTGCGTGCCGGCGCACTGACCAATGAGGCGCATCGGCACGTCGAAGCGTCGGGCGAAGTGCGTTATGGCGGCGACGCGGTGGACGTGGCGATGGCCCGCGCGGCCGACGACATGGGCGCCGTTTCGCAAGCCGACCGCGACCTGTCGATTGCATTCGAGACCCCGTACGAGCCGGAGTTGCGCTACTCGATGACCATACGACGCAACGATGATGGCAGCTACACGCAGTATGTCAAAGGCGCGCCCGATACCGTCGCCGCCATGTGCGCGGCGATGGCCGTTGAAGGTGATGGGACGGGCGAAGCCGGCGACGGCAGCACGGCTACCGAGCCGATCGATCTCACCCGCATCGACGAGGTCTACGAAGCCATGGGCGGCAAAGGCCTGCGCGTCATCGGCGTAGCCATGCGAGAACTCGGGCCGGATGCCCGCCCGCAGGATTACCGCGAGCCGGAATCGATGATCTTCCTAGGGCTTGAGGGCATGCTCGATCCGCCGCGCGAAGGCGTGCGCGAGGCGATTGCGCAATGCGCGCAGGCCGGCATCGAAGTCAAGATGATCACCGGCGATCACCCGCTGACCGCGCAGGCGATCGGGGAGCGGCTGGGGCTGCGCCACACCGACAACGCCATAACCGGCGGCGAAATGCTCGAAATGAGCGATGAGGTGCTCAAAGCCCGTCTCAAGGAGACTTCCATCGCGGCCAGAGTGTCCCCGCAGGACAAGCTGCGCATCGTGGAGGCCTTGCAAGACGAAGGCCACACCGTCGCGGTGACCGGTGACGGCGTCAACGACGCCCCGGCGCTCAAGGCCGCTTCCGTGGGCATCGCGATGGGGGAATCGGGGACCGACGTGGCCCGCGAGGCCAGTGACGTGGTGCTCACCGACGACAATTTCGTCACCATCACGCAAGCGGTGCGCGAAGGGCGCGTCACCTTCAAGGCCATTCGCGGATCGGCCTTCTTCCTGCTCTCCACTGCGGTGGCGGCCATGATCGCGGTCGGCATCAACGTGATCGCCGAAATGCCGCTGCTTTTCACGCCGCTGCAGATGCTCTGGATCAATTTCGTCACCAACGGCGTGCAGGATATCGCGCTTGCCTTCGAGCCCGGCCAGGGCGACGAGCTTTCCCGGCCGCCGCGCAAGGCGAGCGAAGGGCTGCTCTCGATGGCCATGTGGGCCAGAACCGCCGTGTGCGGCCTGTGGATGGCCATCTGCATTCTCGTCATGTTCCGCGTGATGCTCGACGGCGGCTACGAAGAGACGACCGCCCGGACGATGACGCTGACCTTATTGGTGCTGTTCAATTTCTTCATGTCGATGTCGGCGCGTTCGGAGAACATCTCGATCTTCCGGCTCAACCCGCTGCGCAATCCCTTCCTGCTGGTCGCGGCCGTTCTGGCGCTGGTCGTGCACGCGACCGTCATGTACATCCCGGCTGCGGCTGCGGTTCTGGGCGTCGGCCCGCTTTCGGCGATGGAATGGCTCATCTGCTGGGCGCTGGCGCTGAGCGTGCTCGTCTTCAGCGAAGGAGACAAGCTGATTCGCGCGCTGATGGCCAAGTTCGGCTACACCGGCGCACGAAGCGGGTTGCGAGCCGCCGGCCACAAGGCCCGCCGAGGCGTGCTGCGCCTGCTGAACAACTCCTGATGAGGTCTGGGCTGGGGCTCATGCAGCGCGTTCGGCTGCCGTGGGGACGTGCTCTCGGCTGCTTCGTCCGTGCGACTGCGCGTCGACCGCCGGTCCTGGACGGATTGCCGCGTTTTTACGGTGGCAAACGCGGCAATCCGTCCAGGACCCCAGCATCTTCCGATCCGCTGACGGTCGCAGGTGCCGGTCGCAGGTTGCCAGATGGGGCACGTCGACCTTACGCAAGCACCCGGTGCGCATACACTAGGTCGCATGAGCCATCATCATCGCAAACGCAGCTGGGCGCCGGTCCCCGAACCGCTTCCCGAAGGCGCGCATGTCATTGACGACCACACGCATGTGGCCTCGGTCGTGCCCTTCGCCCGCGAGATGCAGCGGCAGGCCGAGGAAAAAGGCCAGCCGGAAGTACCGGTGTACGGCGTCGACGAGCTGCTGAGCCAAGCCAACGCGGTAGGCGTGGAAGGCATCATCGATGTCGGTTGCGAGCTGCCGAATCTCATGACGGCCGTGCAGATGGCGCTGGACCACCCGGCCACCGTGCACGCGGCGCTTGCGATTCACCCGAACGAGGCGGTGCTGCACGGCCACCGCGGAGTGCCGGGGCCGGATGGTCTGCCGGTCACGTATAAGCCGTATCACGACACGAGCTTCGAGGACGCGCTCGCCGAGGTCGCGCGGCTCGCCAAAGCCTACCCGGGCCAGGTCGTCGCCATCGGCGAAACCGGCATGGACCTGTTCCGTACCGGGCAGGGGGCGAAGGAGCTGCAGCGCGAGGCCTTCCGTGCGCATATCGCGCTGGCGAAAGAGCTGAATCTCCCCATGCAGATCCATGACCGCGACTCGCACAGGGAAGTCGTCGAAACGCTGCTGGCCGACGGCAGCCCCGAGCGCACGGTGTTTCACAGCTACTCGGGCGACGCCGAAATGGCGCAGGTCGCCAAGGAACGCGGCTGGTACTTGAGCTTCTCGGGCACGGTCAGCTACAAGGGCAATGACGGCATTCGCCAATCCGCCCGCATCGTCGGACCGGAGCACATCATGGTCGAAACCGACGCGCCGTACCTGAGCCCCATGCCCTACCGCGGCCGCACCAACGCGCCCTACATGATCCCCTACACGCTTGCCGCGCTCGCCGAAGCCACCGGCATGACGCTCGCCGAGGTCGCCCAGGCCACGCGGCGCACCACGCACGCCGTGTACGGAGTGTGACCGGGCGGGGAACTCGGCGCAGGATCCTTGTGCGGAGCGGGGGTTCCCATGCAATATGCAGCTCGGCAGCGTACGTTGTACTACACGGTCACGCAGTTCGTATTGGAAAACGTACACTGAGTGCGGATAAGCGTACGTTTTCCAATACGAACTGCGCGAGCAATAAGGAAAACGTACGATACCGCGTGCGCTGCCACGCAATAGGCATCACGTGCAGCTGATCGCATTAACCGCTGCATGGCCGCCCACTTGTGAAGAGAAGTTGGCATCTGTCGATAGGCAGTATAGACTGGCGGCTTGGCTTGAAAAATGCCACATAACATAAGTACAGCACACAGTGACATAACAGTTACATAACACAGTTACAGCACAACCACAACACACTCATACCACAGTGTTCGTCAGCGGTTGCAGGCCAGTGAACACAACGCAGAGGTCTGCGCAATGGAGGATGCATCATGGTGCAGTCGCGTCGGAACAGGGCGTCGGAGCGGTCGCAGAGCAACGACCAACGCCATAAACAGGCTAAGCAGGGGCATCAGGAGCCGCAGGAGCAGCGCAAACCGACTGGCAGAATCGGCAGAAAACCCGCGCCTCCCCAGGCGGATAGCACCCTGCTGAAAGCCGACACCTTCACGAATGCGCCGAAGGTCTCGCGCCGCACGCTCACCAAAGAGGAGCGCGAGGAGATCGCCAAGCAGGAGCAGACCCAGCGCCAGGAGGAGCAGCGGCTCGCGCTTATGGCCGACAAGGGCCCGCTGGCTCGCTGGTGGATCAAGGTGCAGCACAGCCCCGACAAGGTCTCCCTTGGCATGTCCATCATTGCGCTCGGCGTGGTCTATGGCGACATCGGCACCTCGCCCCTGTACACCGCGCAGACCTTTATCTCCGGTCAGGGCGGGCTGGGCAATGTCGACCGCAGTGCGGTGCTCGGCATGCTGTCGCTGGTGTTCTGGTCGATCACGCTGATTACCACGGTCAAATATGTGCTCATCGCCTTGCGCGTTGACAACAATGGCGAGGGCGGCATCTTCGCGCTGTACTCGCTGATTCGCAAATACGGTGCGTGGCTTACGATTCCGGCCATGCTCGGCGGCGCGGCCTTCCTCGCAGATTCGGTGCTCACCCCGGCGGTCTCGATCTCGTCGGCAGTCGAAGGCCTGAAGACGATTCCGGCGTTTGCGCCGGTGTTCAGCATGAATCCGAATCTGGCGCTGACCATAACAGCGGTGATCATCGTCGCGCTTTTCGCCGTGCAATCGCGCGGCACCGAAAGCATCGGCAAGATCTTCGGCGTCGTCATGCTCACTTGGTTCACCTTCCTCGCCATCGTCGGCATGGTGAGTCTGAGCAACGACTGGAGCGTATTTGCAGCCCTGAACCCGGTCTATGGCGTCAGATTCCTCTTCAGTTCGCACAACCTGGCCGGCATCGCGCTTATGGGCACGGTGTTCCTCTCGACCACCGGTGCCGAGGCGCTGTATTCCGATATGGGCCACGTCGGACGCGGCAACATCTACTTCACCTGGCCATTCATCAAGGTCGCGCTGGTGCTGAATTACTTCGGCCAAGGCGCATGGATGCTGCGCAACCAGCACAATGCAGCCTACGCCAATGTCGAGGGGCTTAACCCCTTCTTCGATATGCTCAATCCTGATGTGCGCTATGTCGCGGTGACGCTCTCCGTCGCTGCCGGCATCATCGCCTCGCAGGCTTTGATCTCCGGCGCGTTCACCATAGTTTCCGAGGCCACGGGCATCAATTGGATGCCGCATCTGCAGGTGCGCTACCCATCACGTACGCGCGGCCAGCTCTACATTCCTGTCGTCAATACAGTATTATGCGTGGCTGTTCTCAGCGTGCTCATGCTGTTCCGTGATTCCGAACACATCTCTGCCGCATACGGTTTGGCGCTTACCGTTACGATGATCAATTCCACGATTTTGCTATCGGTTTATTTGCATCATCACCACCATCACCTATTCTCCATCGCATTCTGCGTGTTGTTCATTGCCGTCGAGACGATGTTTTTCGTTTCATCGGCTGCAAAGTTTTTGCACGGCGGCTGGTTCACGATGCTGCTCACCATGCTGATTCTGCTCATCATGGTCACGTGGAATGACGGCACCAAAATCGAGCGCTTGCAGCG
Source organism: Bifidobacterium subtile (assembly GCF_000741775.1). GTDB lineage: Bacteria > Actinomycetota > Actinomycetes > Actinomycetales > Bifidobacteriaceae > Bifidobacterium > Bifidobacterium subtile. Next base: position 80,553 of record NZ_JGZR01000016.1, on the reverse strand, counting down.
CCGCCACATGCGGCCCACCGACTTCCTGCCCGCGCTCGACAAGCTGCACGGCGACTTCCGCATCCCGTATTATTCCGACAACATCGTGTATCTGACGTCGGATACCGAAATGAAGCGGCTGGACACCGACATCTTCTTCTCCATTTTTGCCGACCATCCCAAGCGCGCCCGCGCCTGGTGGGCCATTTCGGTGGACACTACTGACCAGCCGTTCACCCGCGAGTATTCGGTGGAGAATTTCGGGACGAACTATATATATCGTGTGCGCATCCGCATCGGATTCAAGGTCTCCCAGTCGATTCCGGCCTACATTCATCAGGTGATGCACGATCTTTCGCGCACTGGCGAGCTGCCGCAGCAGAAGTCGGCGTACCCCAAGATCGACGCCGACCCGGATATCGGCACGATTCGCTATGTGCTGGTGCACAAGGCGCTGATGCCTGAATCGAATATCTCGACGCGCGAGGCGCTGTCGCTGCGCATGAAGTATGCGATCCGCCACTTGGTCGGCTCGCCGATCAAGTGGTTCGGCCTGGCGCCCTACAACCCGCAGATCGAAGTCCAGCCGCTGTTCGTCACCACGCGCCGGCCGCCGCGTCTGCGCCGCGAGACGGTGAAAGCGACTGACGCTCACCGCGCTTCGGGGCCGAGTGCTGGTGCTGGAGCTGCGGCCGGCACTGGCGGCAAAAGCGGCAAAATCGAGATCAAGATCGCTGACTCGACCGCCGCTTCCGGTGTCTCCGCCAGTCTTGCCAGGCTTGCCGCTGAAAAATCTATCGCTGAAAATCCTGCCGTTGAAAAGCCGGCTGAGAACGCCGCCGCTTCCGGCGCAGGCAAGACGGATGGTTCCGGCGATGCGGACAGACTCGCCGAAAAGCCTGCTCAATCTGCTGAGAAAACTGGTGAAACAGCTGTCGAACAATCCGCCGAAAAACCTGCTTCCGCCGTCCCGAAGACGCGCGAGAACGAGGCTGGCGACGCGGACTGAACGCCCGTTATAGAAATCGCTTATGACTTCGCCGAGGGCAGGGCGGCAAACATGCATTACAGTGGTCAATTATGTGCAGATTACTGGGATACGCGACCGCGGGCTTCGACTTGAGCCTGCACGCCATCCTAGGAGCGCAGGCAGTGGCCGATTATCGGGGCTTGAGCGAAATCCACAACGACGGCTGGGGCGCTTCGCTGCTGTCCAATCCGGTGGAGCCAGCCGATCTGCCCGATGGCGGCGCCCCCAGCCCGGAAACCGGGACGAGGCTCTACCGCTCCACCGTCGCTGCCGAATTCGACCCGGTGTTCGGCGAACTTGCCGAGGAGCCGGCGCGTGGAGCCTTGTGGCACTTGCGGCTGGCCAGCTCGAACCTGCCGCTGATTCTTGAGAACCAGCAGCCCTTCTTCGCCAACGGACTGAGCTTCATCCACAACGGCGACATATCGGACGAGCAGGGCCGTAATATCATCGCCAGCCATGACTACCCGGTTGACGATAAAATCTTTCTCTCGACGGGCGGACGCAGCGATTCGGCCATGTTCTTCGCAGTGATTCTGGAATACATCGGCTTCGGATTCGCGTTGGACGAGGCCGTGGCCCAAGCGGTGCGCGAGCTGCGCCAGCGCTACCCGAAGTCGAGCTACAACTGCATGCTGCAGAGCCAGGACCAGCTGATCGTGCTGTGCGCAGCCGGGCACGAGGAGACCGCATCGCGCGTCGTCGAAATATACAACCGCTACGGCCGTGGCGGCAAGGTCTACGATTACCGCACGGTGCGCTATCGTGCATTGCATGATGAGAATGGCGAGCCGGCAGGCGTCGTAGCGGCTAGTTCCGGGTTCAGGCAGGACGAGGACGAGGGCTGGACCGCGCTGAAGAACAATGAGATGCTCATCGCCTCGAATCGCACCGGCCGCTTCCGTCTGCGCTCCATCTGATGGCCGAGCCGTGAAGCGGAAAGCCCAGCTGAGCCGTTAAGCGGAAAGCCCTGTGGGCTTTCCGTAGGCGAGGTGAGCGCCCGCTAAGGGCGCGAAGGGCGGTGCCCACCGGCACCGTCAATCCGTAGGCGAGGTGAGCGGCCTAAGGAACGCGAAGGACGGTGCTTTGTGCTGTCAGTTCGAAAACTGTAAAACCGCAGAGTCTCGCCATTTTCGGTTTTGAAAAACCGCACACGACGACTCATGGATCACATGACGAAGGAATACGCCGCACGACGGCTTATGCGGCGCACGAAAGGGTGCGTCATGATGAGATTGTGCGCGAGGAATTCCATACCTCGCAACATATCTACAATGGTCGTATGACTGGAATCATACCCACGCTTGCGCAGGCCGACGAGCTGCATCGGGCGATTGCGCCCTCGCAGGAGGCTTACGACCTCATCCATACGCATTGCGTCATCATCGCGACCATTACCCGCCAGCTCGTGCATCGGCAGAACGCGCTGTTCGTGCGCCGTTGCACGCTGCCCGCAGACGCTGCAGAGTTGGGTGGGAGGCAACCGGCATCATCAGCGGCACCGATGTCTGGGTCTGCAACGGTGCTGGAGCAGACAGCTCAGTCATTGCAATCAGCGCAGTCGATGCAATTAACGGGGTCAGAGCATTCGGCTCAGCAGACGCAGCCGACTGGGCCGGCATCACAGTCGACGCAGTCGGCGGACCGCGATGCTGCGGATGACAACGGCGTCGCTGTGCCCGCTGTCCTGCCGACCGACGGGGTGAGCGGCGGGACGGTGCCGCCGTACTTGCTGGATGAGAGGCTCGCGGTCCTCGGGGCCATGCTGCACGACATCGGCACCTATAAGGTCCTTAAGGACGACGGTTCTGATGGGGGAGCGCTGAGTTTCGACGGGCCGCGCTACATCCTGCACGGGCTGCTGGGCTATGAGTATCTGCTTGAGCAGGGCGTGGACGAGTCGGTGGCGCAATTCGCTCGGAACCATACCGGGGTAGGGCTGACCAGCGCGCAGGTCAAGGCGCAGCACCTGCCGCTGCCGGATGGGGACTACGTGCCGATGACCCTCGAACAGGAAGTCGTCATGGTGGCGGACAAGTACCACAGCAAGTCGATTCCGCCGAAGTTCCTCACTGCCGAGGCCTACGCCGCGAAGGCAGGCCGCTACGGCGAAGCGAACAAGCGCCAGTGGCTCGAGCTCGTGGCCAAATACGGCACGCCTGACATCCCCGCGCTGGCGAAGCGGTTCGGAATGCGACTCGTGCAGTAGCAGGCTCGCACTATTCGAATCCGAATACCAATAGTGCGAACTCATCGAACAATGTGTGTTCGGTTTTTACTCGCGGCAAACGTTGAAAATTCGCCATTCCTGTCGATGAAACATAACATGGTCTATGTTCATTTGGCTCGCACTACGCCAAGCGTCCTCACAGTAGTGCGAGCCAACAATCACTCATCCACGTCGTATACGGCGTCGGCCGCCTCGCAATCGGCATCGGACGAGGTGAGCATGATGACGCTGCGTCGCGTGTTGCGGCTACGCGAGATTGCGGTCAGCAGGGACAGTATCTCCTGCGTCTGTGCATCGTCCAGCCCGGCAGTGGGCGCGTCGATGATGATGACCGAGGCCTCGCAGCTGATCGCCCGGGCGATAGCCATCCGCCGCCGGTCCACTTCGGGCAGCTCGCGCACCGGGACGCCGGCATGGATGTCTTCGCACCCGACCTGACTGAGCAGGTCGCGCGCGACCACCGGCTTGGGCTTCAAGAACGTGCGTCCGGAAGCATCCATCGCATACACCAGATTCGCCACGGCATCGAGATCCTCGCGCAACGCGAAGCGCTGCGGCACCATGCCTATGCGATGACCGCGAATTTCGCCGATCTCCAGTTCGTTGATGTTCGCGCTTTTGAGCAGCACCTGCCCGCTGTCGGCCCGAATGAAACCGCCCATGACTGCCATAAGCGTCGTGCGCTGTTCCTCGTCATCGACGAAAATGGCGTACAGCCGGCCGGCATGGAACGCCATATCCACGTCATCGAGCACGCTGCGCCCCGTCTTGCGGTTGGTCACGGTAAGGTGGTCCAGCGCGAAGTTCGGGTAGGTCTTGAGCAGCATAGTGTCATCGCGCCTGGAGATGATTTCCCTATCGAGCCGGGAGGCGATGCGCTCCGTGGAATCGGCGCCGGCATCCCGCGTTGACGTGCCTGTCGGGAAGATTGTGGCCTGCGATTGGGCGAGCCCGAGCGTGGCCTCGACGCGTTCGGCATTCCGCGCGGCGATATCGATATCGCTTGCGGCGTTTTCGGATTCCTCGTAGTCCGCAGCGGCTGTGCTGGATGCCTCTGGTGCGTTCGTTGCATACGAACCGCTCGATTCGAGCTGCCCGGCGGCCGCATCCGAAGAATGATGGTCGGCGTTCGTGGCGTTCTGCTCGGCTGAATTCTGCACATTGGTGCCTCGTGCATCGGACGATTCGACATCGTAGGAGAACTGGCCGGTTTCAGCGGCACCGTGCCCGGCCTGTGCGGAAACGGATTCGGCGTCAGCATTGCCGGAGAATTCAGCACCGGTGTCGGCGTCAGCGACGCTATCAGATTCGGGTCCGGCTTCGAAGCTGGCATTGGCGTCGACCGCAGACCCGGCTTCCGCACCGTTGCCTTCGCTCCGCACGTCTTCGTCAACGGTATTCGCACCAACAGAATCCGCATCAACGGCATCCTGATCTTCTGGCGAAAGCGCAGAATCGTCGTCGGTCAGTGTGCCGTCGCCGGAGATAATCGCGAAGTCCCCATCCTCGTCATCATCGAATACGACGCTGAACTGCACGGTCCGGTTTTCTTCGGCGGCGTCTTCGTCTTCACTGTCTGTGGTATCGGACCGGTCGCGTGCCTCGCTGTCCTCGCTCATGTCCGTATCCCTTTCGGTGCTGTCGTTCATAGCTGCCGGATGCTCGCGCTCATCAGTACCCGGTGCGGCTGCCTCGTTGGATACCGATGCCGCAGTCACAGCCTGATCGTCGTCATTGTTCTGGTCTTCGCCGTTTCGTCCCTCGCTCATCGCGTTGCCTCCTTGCGTGCTTCGAACAGGTTTCCGGTGCGCAGCAGCAGCGCCCGCAGCGAGGCGATGATGCCCAGCGCAAGGCATGCGCACAGCCCCAAGCCAAGAACCTTCCAGATGATTCCGGCATTCAGATTGATCGTGCCGGCGCCTAAGTCCGACCCCTTCAGCAGCGCGGTGCCAAGCGGCTTGGTGCCGAAGCCGCCGGCGAGCATGCCGATGGCGAGTCCGAGCAGTGTGGGCAGCAGCGCCTCCAGCATGAGCTGCCAGCCGATGCGCGGTTTCGTCACGCCCACGATCAGCGCGGTCGAGATCTCATCTCGCCGCTTGCGCATCGCCAACCCCACAAGCGCGAGCAGCAGCACCGCCCCCGCAATCCATGCGATGTACAGCAGCAGGTCTGTCTTCGTGTTCAGGCTGCCGAGCGGGGCGATTTTTCTGTTGTATGCCTCGAGCGACGGCGAGGAAACCGTATGCGTGGACGGCAGCTTCGCCGCCTTGACAATCTTGACGAACTTGTTGTAGTCCGAAACCCCGCTCACTTGGAACATGATGTTGAGGTCGGGCACGGACCAGTTCTTGGCTGTGGATGACTCGAATCCGTTGGCGCCGAAGGCGTAGTAGCTGCTGTAGAGCACGTTCTCGCGATTGTCCTTCGCAAGCTTCGCGTCCGATCCGTAGCCTTTGGGAGCGTTGCCGGTGTATGAATAGATGCCGCGGACCTTGAAGGCGTAGGATTTCGCAGCGTCCGAAGGATCGCCGACCTTGAGCTCGCTGCCCACCTTCAGCTTGTTGCGCGCGGCGACCTGCTGCGAGACCAGCACGCCGGTCTTGTCCTGCCCGGCGTAGTCGAGCTGCTTGCCCGCGACGATCTTGTAAGTGCCCAGATCGTTGGCTGCGGCGGCATCCTTCGTGTAGAAGCTGCGCAGCGTGAGCTCGCCGCCGGTGGCCTTCGGGTCCGGCTTGGCGGAACCGGGAATTGCAGTGAATGACGCGCTCTGGCGCACGGGCAGCGATTCGGTGAACGAGTAGGTGAATTGCAGCTGCGCCGTCTGCGCGGCCGTGGCATAGGTGGTGTAGTCGTTCCACGACAGGTAGTTCTTGGTCCAGGCCGGGTCGGCGCCGTTGCGTTTGGCCATCGTGGCCGCGCTTGGTCTGATGACTGCCGAAACCTGCTGCGAAGCGTATGCAGTGCCGTGCGCGGCGGTGTTCGCCTGCCGGACCGCAAGCCCGAACAGGCTGGCGGATGCAATCAGCGCCGCGACGATGACGATGGACAACGTTCGCCATAGGTGATGCGTTAATGCGGACCATGCGTTCTTGAGAACGAACATGCGGCTCTCCACTTCTCTTGCGGCCTGCGGCAGGACCTTCGAGCCGCGTTACAGCGTTCGGTTACAGCGTAGTCGACGCATGCCCCGAAGGCTTGGGCGCGTCTCGTACTCGGATCTCGTACGCACCTAACTATGGGCACGCCAAGTGTATGTTGTCTTGCGCAAAGCTGGTTGCCTGCTGCGAGCGAACCGAAAGAGAACCGAGAGATGGAAGCCTCGTAGCTATATGCAGCACCGGGTTCGTGGCGGGTTCGGCGTGGCGGAATTCGAGTCTTCGGAGATCGTGCCTCGTGGTTTTCCAGGCCGTTTTATAGTCGTTACATAAAAGTTCGACCCCTCGAATATACTGATGGCGATACGGAGGCAAAGGTAATGACGATGACAAATGAAATGGGCAAAATCGACGGGGCCACAATGGCCAGCACGCCGCGCAGGCGACCTTTGGTAACGACCGCGAACGGGCGCTCGCTCGAGGAGATCAACTCGACGATACGCGTCCCTTCGCGTTCCGTAGGGTTCTGGAAAAGCCTCGCGACTTTCTCCGGCCCCGGTGCGCTTGTCGCCGTGGGATATATGGACCCGGGCAACTGGATCACTTCGATCGGCGGCGGCGCCCAGTTCGGCTACCTGCTCATGTCGGTGATCCTGATTTCCAGCGTCATCGCGATGATGCTGCAATATATGTGCGCCAAGCTCGGCATCGTCACCGGGCTTGATCTCGCGCAAGCCACGCGCATGCATGTCGGTCGCAAGCTGGGATTCGCGCTGTGGATATGCACCGAGCTGGCCGTGATGGCCACCGACGTCGCCGAAGTGATCGGCGGCGCGATCGCGCTCAACCTGCTGTTCGGCATCCCGCTGACCATGGGCGTGACGCTCACCGTGCTCGACGTGCTGCTGTTGCTGCTGCTCACGAAGATCGGGTTCCGCAAGATCGAGGCCATCGTCGCCTCGCTGATCGGCATCATCGTGGTCGTATTCGTCTATGAGGTGGCGATCGCCAAGCCGGATATGGGCGCCATGTTCGCCGGGTTCCTGCCCAGCCCCGATATCCTCAAGCCTTCGCAGCTCACCATGGCCCTGGGCATCGTCGGCGCAACCGTGATGCCGCACAATCTGTACCTGCACTCCTCGATCGTGCAGACGCGCGACGTGGATCGCGATGACGAAGCGCAGGTCGATCACGCCGTGCGTTTCGCCGCATGGGATTCCAACATTCAGCTCAGCGTGGCCTTCGTGGTCAACTGCCTGCTGCTCGTGCTCGGCGCGGCTATGTTCTTCGGCCACGGCGATGGGCTTGATACCTTCACCTCCCTGTACAATGCGCTCGGCGACTCGTCCTTGGCCGGCCCTGTCGCCAGCGCTGCGCTCAGCACGTTGTTTGCTGTGGCGCTGCTGGCATCCAGCCAGAACTCCACGATCACTGGCACGCTGACCGGGCAGATCGTGATGGAGGGCTTCATCCGCATGCACATCCCGCTGTGGCTGCGCCGGCTGGTCACGCGCGTCATCTCGATTATTCCCGTGCTCATCTGCGCCATCGTCTTCGGTGGCAAGGAGTCCGCCCTCGATAGCCTGCTCGTCTACTCGCAGGTGTTCCTGTGCGTGGCCCTGCCGATCTCGATGGTGCCGCTCGTGTGGCTCACCTCGTCCAAAAAAGTCATGGGCAAGCACGCCAACCCGCTCTGGCTGGTCATTGTCGCTTGGATAGTCGTGGTGGTGCTCACCGCGCTGAACATCCAGCTCATCGTGCAGACCGTGGGTGCCCTGTTCACAGCGTTGTGATGGTGCGGCGCTGCCTGCGCATATTTCCAGCATATTGACAGTTTTCGACTATTGTCAGTATTGTCAGAAACTGATAGACTGTCACTCACAAAAAGCAATCGTATGCATTATGTGAGGAGGAGCCATGACTGTGTTGGAGATGCCTCAGGCGAAAGGCATCACGGTTCCGCGCGGGAATCGTGCGCTCGTTGATTCAGACGGCGATGTGACGGCGCTGAATGCCGAAGCCTACGAGGCGGCGCTGAATGCCGCTATGGGTGTGATGGGCAGACATCGCATGGTTACGACCGGCGAAGCGGCGAAGCTGCTGAATTGCTCGTCACGCACTGTTGCGCGTATCCTTGATTCAGGACGCCTTCCGTTCACCCGCAATGGTGCGGCAGGCCGCCGCATGGTGGATGTGGCCGATGTGATGGCCTACCAGAAGCAGGAACGTGCGCGGATGGAGCAATCCTTGGCGTCGATGCGCCGTGCGGCCGTGGAAATAGGCCTATACGACGAAGACGATGCGGCATACGTCGCCGGTCTCGAAAACTCGGGGGACTCGCATGGTCAAGCCAGTCGCGCTACTTGATGCCAACGTGCCTTACTGACGCTGTTGCGAATCAACCGCGAAGGGGTCGTCATGCGAGTCTTCGGCCCAGCGGTACTCGGTATGCTCGGCGATGCGTCGCGCGAGTTCGATGCCATATTGCCCGGCAATCCAGCCTAGTGCCATATCGATGCCGGCGCTCACACCCGAGGAAGTGACGTATTTTCCATCGCTTTCCCATCGGGCCTGATTCTGCCAGTTGACCTGCGTCCGCACGGATTTCACCCAGTTCAGGGCGCGCTTGTTCGAGGTTGCGCGCCGTCCGTCAAGCTGACCAGTTGCCGCGAGCAATGCCGAACCGGTGCAGACCGTCAGACAATGCTCGCTGCGCGATGCCAGGGAGTCGAGCATGGCGATGAAGCTGGCATCCTTGCTCAAGGGGCGCGTGCCGCCTCCGCCGGGAACTAGCAGCACGTCAGGTTTGTCGTCGCCCGAAACCGGCAGCGTTTGCACGGGTACGCCGTAGCTGCCACGCACCAACCCGCCTTGCTGCGACACGAAGCGCAGCCGGGTTTCGACCGGCGACCCGTCGATCTTGCCAAGATACCCCAGCATTTCCACCGGCCCGAACGCATCCAGCGGCTCGAACCCCCCGAACAGCAATACCGCGATATCCAAGCATTCCATGTGATGCATCCTTTCCGTGCCTTTGTGTTGAGGCTCATTATGGCATACGCGAGGACAGAAAGGCATCGAGGGCTGCGGATGCGTTACAGAACGGCGAATTTGGCTATCTCTGTATCGTGGCTGCGTTTGTTGCTGTACCGACTTCCATGCAATGACCGCAGCGTCCGCATGTCGGGCAGCGCAGTTTTCTGGTGCGGGGCGTGTGCGCGGCGAATATGAATTCGCGCATGCTTGGCTGGAATACGGTGTGGCAGGCTGGGCAGAGATAGCGTACACGGTCGTGATAGAACTTCGTAAGCCATGCGGCGAAACCGATGACGACAAGCATTCCGATAGCGAATGGCCACCAGAGGCCCGTGCGGATGGCGAAAATCAGCGTGCCGATTTCAATCGCATCGAGCGCGATGCCGCTGACGAGCATGATGATAAGAGTGGTGCGTCGATTAGTTGTGGTGTTCATAACGGTGGCCATGTCGGGCAGTGAATTCAGCGAAAGTCGTTCCGAACCGTTCAATGTGCGTTGCAGCAGCGCGATTTCGCGCAACTGCTTGCTGCGCTCGCTGACCTCGCGTTGCAGTAGCGTCTGCTGCTGTTCGAGCAGATCGGATATGACCTGCTCGGGGTGCTCGTCGGCAAGTACGGACTTGATCTGATCAAGCTTCAGCCCGATGCCACGCAGGAAGCAGATGACGCGTAGCTGATTCACATCGTTCGCACAATAAATCCGTCGCCCGCCGTCGCTGACTTCAGCCGGGCGCAGGATGCCGCGCTGGTCGTAATACTGCACGGTCCTAACGCTCACCGAGCACATCCTGGCGATGTCGCCGGTCGTATACCGGGTCAGTTCTGATTTCGTATCCGGGGTCTGCGCAGTGAATTGCGGATTGGGCGCTGACTGCTGCTGCCCCGTCGCATCACGTAGGTCGCGAGAGACTTGGCGCGTGTCAGCCGTTGAATTCTTCGACATAGTCAACCTCCTTTCGTGATCCACCATGGCGTATGACGCAGCGTCACGAGCAACACCTTACGCGGCGTCGCCTCGCAAATCTTCACAATTGCATGAGGTCGTATCGGGCTATTCGTTTCAAAGTCGTTCCATAACTGTTTCGTCTCACGCTACCTTATTCGGGCCGGTAGGTTATATGTAATTGGGGCACGGCCGACGGCTGTGAGTTGCCGGATATCCCGCTTGTAAGATGCGTCTGCTCTTTCTCACGCAATGGCAGAGGCGCGTTTACTCCTCATCGGTCATTGCGGCGAGCTTCGTGACTGTGTTCCAATTGCGAACCGTGGCGACGGTGTTAGCTCCGAGGACTCGCGGCTGCACGAGTTGCGCGGCGAGCTTGGAGCGGCCGATGCCGCCCGGCAGCAGGCAATAGATGGCATGGTCGCCCACGGCGAATCGTTCGGGCAACAACGCGGCAGCGTCGATCTGATCAAGCCGCGCCGGGTCGGGCTGGGCCGAACAGTAGATGACATGGAGCTGCCTGGGCGCGTACTCGCCTGCGGGAAACGGACAGTGTGATACGACTGCGTCAAAGTAATCATGGTCCCTCACAATCACATCGACAATGGAATCATATTCGTCAGCTAGAGCCTGGCTGATTCGTGCCGCAAGCACATCATCGGGGCAGTCTTCGGCGTCAAAAGCGACCTGACCGCTTTGCAAGTACGTGACGACGCGCTGATATCCGAGACGTTCCAGCAGCGCTCGCAGCTCAGTCATGGCCACGCGCCTATGCCCTGCCACATTGATGCCCCGAAGGAGCGCCGCATATCGCTTCATGTCCATGTGTGGCTCCTTTTTTGGTTTCGCCGGTTCTCGTCGGTATGGATGACTGTCGGCGTGAATGACACGAGTCTGACCGATATCCGCGACATGTGGACGCGATTGCAATGAAGCGGGGCACTGCTGGTACTGCTGGCAATGCGATGGCTCAATGGCTCAATAATGCAATGGCTCAATAACGTAATGATTCAATGTTTGGCGGTTGCCGCTATCGCTCGGCATGACCCATCGGATCAGCCTTTTCATGTTTGGAATGCATGGCGGGGTCATGTTCACACATGGTCCCGGCCGCGCTCGGCTCCTCATTTTGCCTGAAATTCGGCTATCTCGCTTATGTGAGGTGTTATTGGGGTGCCGCGGAGGTCTATCTGCGTTGTGTGAGGCGCTATTTCGCGGAGTGTCGAGTATCGGACGGCCCAGAACCGCAGTTTTTGGCCAGCGATACTCGGGGTGCCAAGGTATTAACGCCTCACACAACGCAGATAGACCTCCGCAAGGGCGAATTAACGCCTCACATAACGTAGATACACTGAAAACAGTGAACTAGCATGCCGAAATGATAAAAGCCCGAACTCGCGCTGTCTGCCTTATGCTCATTCAGCGGCTACCGGCTGTTGCCCAGGCCATCCACCGTGGAACCTAGGAAGTACCTAGGAAGCTAAACCCTACCAACTTCCTAGGTTCCGGGTTCGCTTCCTAAGTAACTTCCTAGGTTCACATTTGCACATGGTCACTTAGTCTGTTAATCGGCGACGCTGCTCGTCTCTCCGTGCGATGCGATAAGTCGATAGCGGCGTTTCGGGCTGTATTTGGATCCGATGCCTTCCGCGAGTCCTTCCTCCATCAGTCGGGAAATATAATCACGAATGGTTTTGGTGGAGACGCCGGCGGCATTCGCCAGTTCAGAGGTGCTGGCGTTTTGCCGTTCCGCGAGATATGCCAGTATGGCCGATCTCATATTGTCGTGCGAGTAAGAAGCGCCTTCCTGCTCAGTCATCTTGCGATGTCCAAAGATGATACGGAATTCACTTAACGAACTGACCGGGATTGGCGGCGGCATCAGTGCATCGGCCAGAGAGCCTTTGATGATCGCATACCCGGTGCCGCGATTCTCAACCACATGCCCCGTCTGCCCATCGATGTCCGTGTAAGGGGTGTCTTCCAGAATCCTGGAAAGGAACTGGTTCCTGGATTGCGTACTGCCTTTCTTCCCGAGTTCATCAACGGTAAGAGGCCCGAACAGACCACCGGGATTGATGATTTCCAAGCGGTCTGGGTACAGTTCTACCCGGACGGGCGCACCTTGGGCGTCGAGCGAATAATCGCGGTGCATCAAGGCGTTCGCAACTGCTTCCCTGATTGCATCAAGCGGGTACTCGGGCACGTCCTCGCGCAGGGCACCTTTGATAAGCGCCCCATGACGAATATTGCGCGAGACGGCACGCAGCGCCGCTACGAGCATGACCGGGATAGGGCCGTCGATGTTTTCTGAATCTACAAACCGATGCCCCCCAGTGGAAGCGTCCCCTTTGATTGCAGTGGGGAAGGCCGAAAACACGATGTTCAAGCGAGGGAAGAATTTCTGAGGGAACGTGCCGAGCGCAAACAGCCCGGCAATCGTAGGCCGTGCAACGCCTTGTGCATCATAGGCCACGACGCGCCGATTCGTCATCAGCTGCTCGTCCGTCATTGAGGCGGTGCCGCCGAAAGATCCGCTTCGCTGAATGTCCAACCAGCCAGACAGCAATTTTCTGTCGAAATCCTCGATGGTTGCGTCGTCGACGGTCGCAATGTCATTGCGCGCCGTGCGATACTGATTTTCCATGAAACGGTCAATTTCGTACATCGTCAGTTTGTAATCGCCGTCGCCGGTTCGCAAATATGAACCCTCTGGTCTTCCATATCGCTTGATGTAGCAGGGCTTCTGCCGCGCATCCAATTCTGGGATGTTTGCCACCACGATAGGTTTGCGCTCATAGTCCAGCACTTGAATATCGGCGAATATGGCTGGGCTGATCAGATCCCGCGCCGCCTGGGCCAGCTGACTTTGCAGTTTCCTGACATCGACATCCACCGCATGGAATGTCTTTTCGGAAATGCCCAGAATGACGACGCCGCCTGTAGTGTTGGCGAAAGCCACCATTGATTCCACAATGGAGGAGGGGAATCCGCCTTTGGCATCTTTGATTTCATAATCCGCTAGATCTGTTCCGGCTTCTTTCATGACGGCAATAGCTGCTGCCAACTCCGCGTCGGTGGAGATTCTTGAGAACATAGCCCCTGCCTTATGTATTTCGCCGTCACAGTATATTCTGCATTACCTAGGAAGCTAGTATATCAAAACTTCCTAGGTTCCTAAGTATTTTTCCTAGGTTCCAAGGTTGCTTCCTAAGTAACTTCCTAGGTTTGAAGATGGTTTTCGGCTGATGCAAGGAGATTTGGGATGTGGTGTCTTTGTAATTCGTAGTGTGTCGCCAATTGCAGAAATTTGAATATATCAGTTTTGTCCGTATTGTCAGTTTTGCCGTTTTTTGATATAATGACCGTATTGCGTTTCGAATACGTCTCAAGGAGGTCATCATGAGCATAGTGACGATTGGTACTGCGGTGGTGCGGCCGGATGCGCCCTATGTTCTGCAGGGCGACGGCAAGACCTACCGTCTGGATCGCTCGGCTTTCGAAGCTGCTCTGCGGGCAGCCGAAGCGGCTTCGGACAATCAGTCGTTGATTACGACCGGCGAGGCGGCTGAAATCCTGCAGATGTCAGCGCGTACGGTCGCACGTATTCTCGACGCCGGACGTCTACCGTTCTTCCGCAATGGACAGTCAGGTCGGCGCATGGTAGCTTGCGAGGACGTGCTTGCTTACCGAGATGCGCAGATGCATCGAAAGGCTCACTTGCAGGCGGCTCGCGATTTGGCCGATAATCTGGGTCTGTATGATATTGATCCAGCCTCGTTGCCATTGAAAACTCGGTAGGCAAGGAACTGGAATCGTGAGAAGAGTCGTCATCGATGCAAACATTTTTGTGCGGACGTGGTTGCTTGACCCGATGCTCTGCCTTGCCGATGAGGCCTTCTTCAATCCGGTCTGGTCATCCAAGATTATGCAGGTTTGAACGGATTCGGACACTCTCCGAGAATGTCCGAATCCGTTCAATTGATAGTTAGTCCTAGCCCAAAGGGTTTGAAAGGTTCTCCCAGTGAGCTAACGCCTGCTCTGCTCAGCTATTCAGCGGGTGTGTCGATGATGGTTGGGGTCTTTTCGCCGGCGGTGATGGCGAAGTCGAAGTTGTTCTCTTCGGGCGCGAAGGGGCAGGTGCAGAAGTAGGTGAATGCGCAGGGCAGATTCCCCGTCTGGTTGAAGTCGAGGTAGGTGATGCCGTCGGGGTCGGTGAAATCAAGGTGAAGCGCTCGCCCGCCGCCGTACGTCTCCTTGCCGGAGGTGGCGTCGCGCAGGAGGATGAAGCCGTAGTCCTTCGTATTCTGGCGATTGTCCAGATAGACTTTCTTGCCGGTTTTCTCGTCGACCTTGATCCAGGCTGAATCGTCGTTATGCCCTTGCAGAACGACGATGCGGTGCTCCTTGCCGTCGACTTCGACGTACAGATCGCCGATGGCGGTTTCGTTGTGGGACAGATCGCCCAGCACGGCGGAGGTTTCGACGTTCTCCCATTGCGGCAGCGGCACGTAGCGCGCGGGAACGACCCAGCGCTTGTCGGGCTTGAAATGCGGGATTCCTGCGAATCGCTGGCGAGTAATCGAGTTTGGGTCGCGCTGGCGCACCGCGAAGGTTCTGCTCGAACCGATGCGCTTGATCAGCTGGGCGCGGACTCCTTCGTAGTCGAAGTCCTCCACATTCACGTCAGCGGTGATATCGACGATGATCTCCTTGGGCGCGGTCAGCACCTCGCCGTGGTTCACCACGTCTTTGCCCGGCTCGGGCGTGTAGATCACGGTGTTGCCCTGCTGGGTCCACTGCCCGGGGAAGCCATCGATGGTGATGGTGGCGTTATCGCTCAGCCAGTCGATGCTGCGCAGCGAAAGCCAGCCGTATTCAGAGTTGAGCTGGGCTTCTCGCGCCTCGCGCAGCTTGTTCCACAACGCGGTGTATTCGTCGACGCTGAGGTTTTGGATATCCTGATATGTAGTCATAATGACCCCTTTGTGGTGTGTTCCTTCAAATTGTGTGTTGTTTGTTAGTGATGTTGCTACGGTATAGCGATGCCCTATGTGGTTGTGATGGATTGCGCGGCTAGTCGCGTTGCCGGATGAGCCGTGTGCCTTCTTCCAGCGCTTTGACAATCAGCTCCTTGGAGAGCTCGGTAATAGGAACGATCGGCTCGGGTTTGGACTCTAACAGTCGCAAGGGTTTTTCCATCCAGAGCTTGTCGTACCAAGTACCCAATTTGTAGCCGGCTGCATAGTTGCGCCCGACGGGCTTGTAGCCCAGCGCCGCATGGAATCTAGGGCTGGTATCCGGCAGATGTGGGTCGTGAGTCTCGGTTCGCACAGTGGCGTCAATGCTGTTATCAGCGCCCGCAGTGCCATTGTCTTCGTCGTTACCAATCACATCGTCAAGCTGCGGCGGCAATCCGCCGATGTCGGCCAGCGAATCGTCGCCGCGAACGGTGATGCAGGAGAACAGCCTGACGACGTGCTGTGCCTTCAGCAGGGTTTCCAGCGCTTGGTAAAGGGCTGACCCTATGCGATGTCCGCGGAAATCAGCGTCAAGGTAAATGGAGGTGTCGGCGGACCAGCCGTAGGCCGGCCGCTCTCCCATAGGATGGGCGAAGGCATATCCCACGACTTGCGACCCGTTGAGGTCGGCGACGATGAAGGGGTAGCGTGTCGAAACGAGTTCGATGCGCTTGGCGAACTCCTCTTCCGGAGGTATGTCGTACTCGAAGTTGATAGCCGTTTCGGTGACGTAGTGGGCATAGAATCGCGCGATATCGTGGGCGTCCTTCACCCGTGCCAGGCGCAACGTGATTGAGTTCGGGCGCTCCTGTTCGGATTGTTCGGTTTGCTCGGGCTGCGAACCTCCTGCTTCAGGACTTTTCGCAGCGCCAGTTCCGTCCACGGTTCCCTTCGCAGCTACTGCTGCGATGCTTGCAAACGACATGCGTTATGCCTCCTCTTGGGGTGTGACTCCGGACAGGAATTGCCGGGTGCGGTCTTCCTTGGGATGGTTGAATATCTGGTCGGCTGAGCCTTCCTCTTTCACGACGCCTTGGTCCATGAAGACGACGTGATCGCAGATGCGGCGCAGGAAGTTCATCTCATGCGATGCGATTAGCATGGATTGCCCTTCATCGGCCAAGTTCTTGATGACCTTGAGCACTTCGCCAATGTTCTCGGGGTCCAAGGCGGAGGTCGGCTCGTCCAGCAGCATGAGCTTAGGTCGTAGCACGGCGGCTCGCGCCAAGGCGACGCGCTGCTGCTGCCCGCCGGAAAGCTGATCGGGGAAACTGTTTCGCTTGGCATGCAGCCCGACCTTGTTCAGGAATTCGAGTGACGTCTCATGCGCCTTTTTGGGAGCGTAATGTTTGGCGTGAGTGAGCGCGAGCTCGATGTTCTCCGTCGCGGTGTTGAGCTTGTAGAGGTTGAAGTTCTGGAACACCATAGCGGTCTGCCTGCGCAGCTCCTGAACCTGCTGCTTGCTGGCATGCGTGGTATCCACGACATTGCCATCGAATTCGAGCGTTCCGGAATCGGGTGGCTCAAGGAAATTCGTGCATCGCAGCAGCGTGGATTTTCCCGCGCCGGAGGAGCCGATAAGGCCGATTACCTTGCCGTCCGGCACCTCGATGCTCACCCCGCGCAGCACTTCGTTCTTGTCGAAGCGTTTGCGCAAATTGGAAATTCTGACAACCATAGTGCTGTTCCTTACAATCTGATGACATTGATGAAACCGTTATGAACTGCTATGACCGGCGAGAGAGGCGGCAGCTCCCGTCGGCCATAGGCCACGGTTTTTCTACCCGAGCATCGAGGTGGAGAATGCCAATGTGGTAATAGCCGACGCAGCGAATGCCGACGCGGCTATTGCCGACGACCTAGCGGCTAGCGATGGTGCCGCTGCTGATGATAGGAAAACTGTCGGCGCGGTGACAGGCGCAGCGAACGACGGCGCAGCAACCTTCGGCGTTGCAGCAGTTGGCGCAACGCCAGCAGATGCAATCGGCGATTCTCCCGCAGCGTTCGCCACGGATGCTTGTACCGGCTCCCATTCCGGCGCATCGTTGTCGGTTATCGCCCGCTCGTTGCGCTTGAGCCGCTGCTCTATCCAACGGAAGAGCGAGGAGAAAGCGCCCGAGAGGATCCAGTAGCACAGCGCGAGGGCGATGTACATTTCCAGGAATCGGTAGGTGCGCGAGGCGGCGAGCTGGCCGGCCGAGGTCATATCGACCACGGAGACGACGAATGCCAGCGACGTGCCTTTGAGCATGCTCACGAATTGGGATCCCAAGGAAGGTATGGCGACGACGAGTGCCTGCGGGATGACGATTTTGCGATAGGCGGTGAATTTCGACAGCCCTGTGGACAGCGCTGCCTCCATCTGGCCCTTGTCCACGCCCTGCAGCGTCGCCCTGAATGATTCGGCGGAATATGCCGCGGTGATATTCGTGAAGGCGACGAGGACGAACAGCATCTTGGGGATGCCGTTGATGCTGACGCCGGTGCCCCAGTAGTAATTTGTGTACTGCAAGATGACCGGAATCCCGTAGAAGGCTAGGAACAGCTGCACCAGCTCCGGGGTTCCGCGAGTGAAGGACACGAATATCCCGCAGAGCTGGTATAGCACCGGCGGCCTGTACATCTTGACCAAGGCGAGCGCCAGGCCGAAGATCCAGCCGAAAATGGTCGAAACGATGACGATTTCCATCGTCACGGGCAATCCGGACAAAATTGCCGGAATGTCGGACCAGATGTACGAAGCGTCGAAAATATCGGGCATCGGCATATCCTTTTCCGCTCTCAATCATCAGAGCTGTAAGAGCCGTTGGAACTATTGAAACTGTTGGAATTGCGCGTCACGCAAGCGTATGTGTATGCGTATAACGCATACGGTTATGCCCAGTCGGCCTTCGTGCCAGTCATGTCATAGCCCAAGTAGTGCTTGGAAAGCTTCTGCATCGTGCCGTTCTGATGGAGCGTGACGAGGGCCTTATCGACTGCGCCCGAGATCTTCTGCCCATCGGCGGTTTTCGGGAACAGGAAGTAGGTCTCTTGCCGCAGCGATTTGAGCAGCTTCTTCTGCTCGTCGTTTTGCGCCGCGCTGTCGGGAATGGGGATGTACTCGACCTTGACGCCGAGATCCGTGGCATATACCTTCTGGTGGAATCTGCCGCCATAACCGAAGTCGAACTGCCCCTGGCTGATTTCGCGCAGGCGCGTGGCGTGATCAACTCCTGTGTATACGATTTTCAGCGGCTTGTTGGGGAACATCTTGTTGAAGTCCTCTACGAAGACCTGCCATGCTGCGCCTTGCTGATCGGACGGGACGGTGTACCCGCCGAGGTCGGAAAGCTTCGTGAATTTGTGGGTTTCCGCGAATCCGGGTTTCGCCAAGACGGCCGCGCTGTCGCGGTAATGAGGGTACTTCGAGAAGATGAACTTCTGTGCGCGTTCAGGAGTGTAATTGAAGAAATTTGCGCCTATCTGGTATTTGCCGCTGTCGATTCCTGCGGTGATGCCCTGAAAATCAACCTTTTCATAGTTGAATTTGTATTGCGGCGTGAGCTTGTCGACTTCCTTGAGCAGCTCGATCTCATAACCGGTCAGATTCCCGTTCTTATCGGCGTACGTCATAGGCGCCGGCGTGCCGGAAGACGCTACCGTTATGGTCTGCGCCGTGGCGCCGGACTGCGCCTCGCCGCTTGCGTCGCCGCGCTGACCGCATGCCGAGGTCATGACCATGAAGGCCGCGAGCACGACGGCCGCCGCCGCCCTCCCTCGTTGTTTCGTTCCGAATTTGCGCGAAAACATGGCTTTCTCCTTCTTCTTGTGCCGCACGTTGTCGCATAGCACCAGATTGACTGAACCGCGTTGACGGAGCGCATGCTAGTGCCATGTGCGTTGCGTTCACTATAGAAGTGCTCTGCATTGCGCAAATCGGCGTGCCTATAGCCGTTATCTATAGGCGGTTATCTTGGCGATCGCTAATGCGGCTATTGCTATTGGCGCTAAAAGGCATGTGCCAGAACGCACGAAGAGCCTTGTATAAGGAATATGTATACCGTTCTACGCAATTCCCGTGATGATATGAGATATCTTCGGCAGAAATTTAAGGATGCATAGCTGTGGCTGGCCGATTATTTGGACTGTTCGGCTGTCCTGCGTCGTTGAACCAACATTGACCTACAGCAATTGGTCTGTACACAAAGGATTTTCCATGGAATTGTTTTCACGCCCCGCTTCCGTCAGCTATGACGACATCAAACGTCAGAGTCCCGAGGAATTCCGCAAGGAGTGGGAGGAGTGGCGGCGCCTGCGCGAGGACTATATGAAGGAGCCGTATGGCTGGCTTTCGCTCACCAGCATCGACTGGCTGGAAAACGGGGAGCCGAAAACACTTGACGGCTTCCCGGGGACGTGGTTGCAGCAGGGCGACGCGGTAATCTATACGCCTCCGGAGGATGGTGGCATTGTCATCACGAATCACGATGCGCCTGTGAGCGAGCCGGTGCGAATCAACGTACCCGAAAAGGGCGATTTCAACCTAGAGGATTTCTACAACGGCGACGTCCGCGCGCAGCTCATCAAACGAATCGGCGTGCAGCATCAATTCGCCATCCGTATACGCGACCCGCACTCCGCCGGCATCGGGCAATTGCAGAGCATTCCCTCTTTCGAACCGGATCAGCGGTGGGTGTTCCCGGCGAAGTTTGAGCCGGCCGAGCAGCATGAGGATGTGACCGTTGGCGCAGTCGCCGGCGAATTGTCGCATGATGAGACATCCATCGGAATCCTGCACGTCGATTTCGATGGTGAAAAGCGCGATCTGATTGTCTTCGAGGTGCACAACGACGATTCCGGCGCACGCCGTATCGATGAGGCGACGGGCGAGTACGTCTACCTCAATAACCGCGCGAACATCACCAACGAAGGCCACGTCCTGTTCCGCGACAAGACATCGGGTCACGAAAGCTACGGCGGCGCACGGGTCATCGGCTTCGACAACAGCGACCCTGCTTCGGTCAGCTACGTCGATTTCAACCGTTCGATGAACCTTCCCTGCGCGTTCACCGTGTTCTGCACCTGCCCCTTCGCGCCCTTGCAGAACACGCTGCCATTCGCGATCGAGGCCGGTGAAAAGAAGCCCGCCGTCTTCGGCTCGTTGGAGTGAGCGGCTGCTGGTAACGCGAAAGGTTGTGCCCATGACGAATGAACCCGCCATAGAGATACAGGATGTGACCAAAACGTTTGCGACGCGCGGCGGAACCGTCACTGCGCTTCATGATGTCTCCTTGAGTATCGAACGAGGCACGATCTACGGAGTAATCGGGCACAGTGGCGGAGGTAAAAGCACGCTGGTACGCTGCGTCAACGGTTTGGAGCGCCCGACGCAAGGCGTGGTCAGGGTGCAGGGCGAAGATATCTCTGCGCTCTCCAGAGAAGAGCTGCGACTGAGGCGCAAGAAAATCGGCATGATTTTCCAGAATTTCAATCTGCTCGACAACGCGACCGTGCAGAAGAATATCGAGCTTGCGCTTCCGGCAAGAAAGCTGGGGCGTGCAAAGACGTCTGAACGAGTGAGTCTCCTTTTGGAGGAGGTCGGGCTCGCCCACAGGAGCGACAGCTACCCTTCCCAGCTTTCCGGCGGGCAGCGGCAAAGGGTCGCTATAGCTAGAGCCATGGCCAATGAACCCGACATCCTGCTGTGCGATGAGCCGACATCGGCTTTGGATCCGGAAACGACTGACTCGATTCTCGAGCTGCTTCGCCAGCTCAATGAAACGCACGGCATAACGATCATGCTCATCACTCATGAGATGAGCGTAGTGACGCGAATATGCAGCAATGTGGCGGTTATCAACGAAGGTACGCTTGTGGAACGTGGCGCCACGGTTGATATCTTCAAGCAGCCTAAGCATGCGGTGACGCGCGGTTTCGTAGACAGCTTCTTCCAGACCAAAGAGGCTGCCGAGAGCCTGCGCAGCCCGTATGTGACGAATCTCGTGAGCGAGGGCGCATGGATTGTGCGCTTTCTGTTCTATGGAGACGAAGCGTACCAGGCGTTCATTTCCGAAGCTTCGCAGAAATTCGGCATTCAGATCAGCATCATCTATGGCAGTGTCAGGATGATAGGAAGCGCCCCGCTCGGCAATCTGTATGTGCTTGTCAGGGGAAACGCGGATCAGCTGGCTTCGTTGTTCCAATTCGCCAGGCAATCGCAGGTGTCCTGCATACGCATCAACCAGGCGGGAGAAGAGCTATGAGCGCTTTCTTCGAACATTACTTCCCCAACGTCATCATGTATGGCGATGATATTGTCACCAGTTTTTGGCAGACCGTCGTTATGGTTGCGATCTCCTTCGCCTTCGTGGTGGTGCTGGGCACGTTGCTTGGCATCCTGCTCGTAGTGATCTCGCCGGGGCATATTTACGAAAACAGCGCGCTGAATGCGATCATACCCAAAATCGTCAACTTCATGAGATCGATCCCATTCATCGTGCTCATCACCATGCTGCTTCCGGTCACGCGCATAATCGTGGGGACGGGCATAGGAGTGCGAGGTGCCATCGTGCCGATGGTGATCGGGCATATTCCCTTTTTCGCACGCCAAGTCGAGCAGGCACTGCTGGAGGTCGATCCGGGGAAGATCGAAATGGCGCAATCCATTGGTCTGACGCGCCCGGCGATCGTATCATCCGTGCTGCTGCGCGAATCACGATTCAGCTTGATACGGATTACGACGCTGATGGCTATCTCCCAGGTCAATCTCTCTGCGATGGCCGGTGCGGTAGGCGGCGGAGGCCTCGGCCAGATGGCCATTCAGTATGGTTTCTCCCAGTACATGTTTGACATCGCACTGGTCACCCTGCTCCTCCTCGTCGCCATCGTGTACTTCTTGCAGCTGCTTGGAAATCTGACCCTCAAACTATCGACTCATCACCAATAAATACATATCACCATGAAATGGAGTAACAACAATGAACAGCAACATTTTCAATAGTAATAGCAGCATTCGCGCTCGCAGTTTTAGGCTGGGATCAGTGCTTTTTCAAAAGGTCTTCGCAGCCATTGCCGTGCTGGTTCTAATCTCACTGTCTCTGGCAGGTTGCGGCAGTGCAAGTGGGAGCTCAGGGGGAGAAACCACCGTCAAAGTGGCGTTAAGGGCACCCTATAAGATTATCTATGATGCACTGAATCAGGAACTCGCAGCTCGCGGAGATAAGATCAAAGTCGTAACCAGCACATACGACACGTCTACTGACACGAGCCAGCTGTTGGTCGACCACGATGTCGATATCGCGGCTACCATCCATTCCACCGCTTTGAAGGCAGCACAGAAAAAGAATCCTGAATTCAACGATGTTGTCAGGCTCGGCTATATCCATGTACAGGGCTTGGCTCTGTACTCTCATAAATACAAATCCCTTGATGCGATTCCCGATGGTGCCACTATCGCGATTCTTAACGATACGACTAACCAATCGCGCGCGCTGCATGACCTGCAAACGGCGGGATTGATAAAGGTCGATACGTCAGTTCCATTTGCCACCCCCAAAAATATAACGAGCAATCCGAAAAAATTGCAGTTCAAGGAAATTTCCACGCAATTGCAGGTGAGAACGCTTGATGATGTGGATGCGGGCTTTGTGTACACCACTCAGGCTTATGATGCGAAGCTCGACACGAAGCTGACTCCATTGTGGAGCGAATCCACCGACTTCAAGAAGAACCCTGGGCAAAGGCAGTATGCAAACATGTTTACCGTGCTCAAAGAGAACGTCAACAATCCTACATATAAAAAAGTTGTTGACGCCTATCATTCGACGAGAGTGTACAAGGCATATCTCAAGGAATATGGCACCGCGCTCGTTCCTGTCGATAATCAGGGCAATTCCATCGACCTGAAGAAATATGAGTGAGTTCATTTGCGCTGGAGCTGGGAAGGCACGGGGCCCGGACCCGTGCCTTCTTGACGATTCCAGTCAATAGTCAGAAGGCATGTGCATGGCTGCTGCAGTCACTGAAACGATAATGGACAAGGCGCTTCTCGAAATTCGGAACGCCTTGCAGGGTGAGGATATCGAGACGGATCCGTCAGCGACGGCACCGTATGCTGAAGACAAATCCGCATTCAGCGGTGACGCTCGCCTTATTGCGGCCGTATTGCTGCCCGAGACGACCGCCGAAGTGCAGAGCATCCTTCGCATCTGCAATGCCTATGGAATCCCTGTGACGACACGGGGCTCCGGCACCGGCCTCGTTGGCGGCGCAATACCGGTCAGGCAAGGATTCGTGCTCAGCACGGAGAGACTGAACGCCATCCGCAAGATTGACCCTATCGATATGACGGCACGGGTGCAGGCTGGTGTGATCACCGATGCAATCTCCGATGCAGCATCCCAGTATGGTTTGTTTTATGCTCCGGATCCTGCGAGTTCCGCTGTTTCGAGCATTGGCGGGAACATCGCCACGAATGCTGGCGGTCTTCATTGCGTCAAGTATGGCGTAACAAGGGGCAATGTGCTGTCGCTGCAAGTGGTTCTGGCCGATGGCAGCACTATCGAGACCGGCAGAAACGTTATCAAAAACGTTGCAGGGCTTGACCTTACCGGATTATTCGTGGGTTCGGAGGGCTTGCTTGGAGTGGTGACCGAGGCGACCGTGCGATTGCGGTCGATTCCAGCGGAAATCAAAACCGTGGGCGCTATTTTCTCTGGCATATCAGCAGCATGTTCTGCAATCAACGGTCTTTTCGAGCATAATGTTGCGCCCGCCGTCCTTGAACTCATGGAGGTGCCGCAACTGCTGGCCGCCCAACCGAGGTATGCGCGTTTTGCCGCTGAAGGGGCCATGGTTCTTGTGCAGATTGACGGATCGGACATCGGCGGCGAAATCGAGCGCATGACGTCGCTGTTGCGTGACAGTCAGGGGATCATTATTGACGCGCGTGATGCACAAGGCGACAATGTTGACCTGCTGAATCTGAGGAAATCACGACCGCGGCTCCCGCGAGAGGCGATTCGCACCCATGGCGATGTGGCAGTGCCGAGATCTGCGGAATCGACCATGTTCGGCAACGTGATCGCCATCGCTCGTCAGGAAGGGCTTTCGTACACGGCGATCGCACATGCTGGGGATGGGAATATCCACACTCGATTCTTCCAGATTCCCGCCAGCGAAGCAGAATCCAGCGATATAGCAGAACGAGTGAAACGGGCGCAGAGCAAGCTGTTCGAGGCGGCGCTCGCCGTCGGCGGGACGCTGACCGGTGAGCATGGCGTCGGGATTGAACTCGCCGCTCGTCTGCCTCGGCAGCTTGGCGAGGCCAATATGAAATTGCAGCGTGGCATCAAACGGGTTTTCGACCCGAACAATATCCTCAATCCGGGGAAATGGCTTGATGCGGACGACGGAAAGAAAGGCTGACCATGCGTGATGACATCGATTTGCGAATCGGCTCCCCGGTGGATCCTGTGCCTTCCAGTGTGAAAGCTGCGCTGGAACGAGGATATAACGCGCATCGATATATATCGGCACGAGGTCTGCCGGAATGCCGAGCGGCTTGTGCGAATTGGTATAGAACGACACGAGGCGTGGAGGATATCGATGATGCATCCGTGCTTCCAGTCGCCGGAACAAAGATGCTCATCGGCCTGCTGCCGCTGTGGCTTGGCCTTGATTCTTCCAGCGTCATCGTCATCCCGCGGCTGCACTACCCGACCTATGAGGCGGGTGCCGCGCTGGTGGGCGCGCAAGTGATCGCCGAGGACGACGTCGAGCGATGGCCCGAAAATGCTTCGTTGATTTGGCTGAATTCGCCACGAAACCCTGACGGCGCAATCAATGGGCGTGATTACTTGCAGCGTGCCATAGAGCGCGCTCGCCAATTGAACGCGATTATCGTACAGGATGAATGCTATTCCGCCTTCGACTGGGCCTGCGAAAACGACGGCCCCACTGCCAGCATTCTTTCAATACCGGGCGCCACACGGCCTGGTGGCCGCGTTCTCGCTCTGTACTCGATGAGCAAACAATCCAATATGGCCGGATACCGCGCAGGTTTCGTAGCGGGGGATCCGAGCATCATTGAGCAGCTCGGCACCCGGTGGGGCACATATGGACTCGTGCTCTCGCAGCCGGTGCAGTATGCCATGATTGATGCATTGGCGAACACGGAAGCCGTCAGCGAACAGCGACGGATTCACGCTCGGAGACGGTTGGCCCTGCAAGAAGCCTTTAAACGGTGGGGCATGGTTTTTTCTGAGGACAATGTCGGCGGGTTCTTCCTCTGGGGCCATGCTCCTGGGGAAAACGCCGAAAGTGTGGTGCAAAGATTGGCCGATCTTGGCATACTGACCCGCACCGGCGCTGCATATGGCGACGAAACGCATACCTACGTGCGCATATCAATCACTGCAAGTGACGCGCAAGTGGCGGACGCTGTAGAACGTTTGAATCATGATGCTGATCGGTTGGTTTGAGCGTACATTAACATTTTCCTATAGCTAGTAAAGCAGTGTACTTTTGGCTTACTTTCAATTTGCAGCTAGGGTATGATCGGTTGAAGGCCATTCGTGTCGTCTTCTCATAGCAAGAGGACTGGTGGCGCGTTCTGTCCAAGCGTGGGCGGCATTTCCTAATGTGCAGCGGCAAATTACGTCACGGATTAGTACTGATGCTCAGGCGTTTTTTCGCCGGCAAGAATCGGAATCGGCAACGTGTTCTCTTGTGGTGAGAACGGGCAGGTGCAATAGGCGGTGAAAGCGCAAGGAAGATTCCACGCTCGGTTGAAGTCGACGTAGGATACTTGAGCGGGTTCATGGATATTGAAGGTGAGCGCTCGGGCTCCTCCATAAGTCTCCTTGCCGGATGTTTTATCTTTGAAGAGCACAAAGGCGATATCCTCTGTATCCGTCCGATTATCGAGGTATATTTCGTTTCCCGAATCGTCCGTCGTCATCAGTCCCGAATGATCGTTATGGCCTTGAAATACGGTCAGAGGGAATTCGAGGCCTGCGATGGTGACGTACAGCGTGCCGATGGTGGTTTCATCGTGGGAGAGGTCGCCTACAACTGCGTCGACGACACTGGATTCCCAAGTGGCTCTAGGGACATACCTAGCCGGGAATACCCATTTTTGATCGGGGTCATAATGGGGTATCCCGGCGAAATTTTCAATCGCTGCTGAGTGCGGGTCGCGAATTCGGACAGCAAATGCACGGGTGTCGCTGATGCGTTTTATTAATTGGGCGCGAATCTCACCGAAATCGAAGTCCTCGACATTGAAGTCGGCGACTTGGGGGACGCTGATGGTCTTAGATTCAGTGATGACCTTGCCCTTGTTGACGACATTCTTACCTGGCTCAGGCGTGTATATGACATTGTTGCCCTCTTGGCGGAAGGTGCCGGGGAAGCCTTCGATACTTTTGTCAACCCCTTCTTGGAGCCAGTCTATGCTTCGTAACGATAGCCAACCATGTGGGGCGATAAGTCGTTCTTTGCGGCCGCTGTGCCATTCCTCCCAGTCAACGGCGAATGCTTTAGCTGATTGCGCGGTGATTTGCTGATAAGTGGTGATGCGTTCTACATTCCACATAATATTAAGTTTCCTTTCTGATATTGGTGATGATTGTTGGCGATTTGGAAATTAGTTATTACGTTGGAAAGAATGGACGCTATTCGTGCGTGGTAAGCTGCGTCGAAGAACAATGGTGCCCCAATTGGGACGGGCAGCATTTCCTTGACGACAATTCGCGGCGCCATTACCACGGTTAGTGTCTGAAGCCCGGCACGCAAAACTAATCGCCATAATAATCCCTCACGCCAGGCTGCTGCTTGTTGCCCACCACATGTGTAGTGGCCGTTTGCTGACTTTGTTGCATATGAAATACCCTAGTTGAGAAGTGAGCACAGATACGCTACTGCGATATCGCAATAATGTATGGCTGCTTATCAGAGCGTGGTATGACATAGTGAGGTGAGCTATCCAGCCACAATCTCCATATTGCTAATTGCCGCTTATTGGTGATGAATTTGCCTTACTTTGAGCGCAGGCAAAAGTACTTTTCTGGTTGCGTGTATTGCGTTGAATGTAAACTTGACTCGAAATGAACGGCGGAAGACGTGGTCGGCGGAGTGCGGTTGCTTTCGTGCCGAAGTTTCATTTACTTGTTCACAGTGAGCAGGTAAATGGACAAGTAAATAAACATGTAAACACGGTTCTCGTGCTGCCTGTTGCCCGTCACATGGGTGCGGACGCATCGCCGTCGTCTTTCTTTCCGCTCACACTGTGTTTGCTACTTGGGTTATTCCTCACTCAATTAGTCGATGGACTTAGAGCTTACGTGTGGTTTAGGCCCGAGGTCGGTAGTACCCCCGCTGATTCGTTGGGTTCCGCTGAAATAGGTGGAGTTGATGACGGTGAATGTGGGGGTGTGCTATTCCTGCGATAGGCAATGCCATATTTCAGGAAATCATGAATTCTGATGTCCTTGCGGAGGGCATGATTCGATTGCAGTTGCCATAGGGCGTGAGCGCCTCTTCTAGCTCAGAGCGGTTTGCGGATTTGCCATGCGCCTTTCTTGTCCGACCCTTTGCGTTCGAGCAGTCCCATCTCTTTCATCGAGAAGAACAGGCGGCGTGCTGTGGAATATGACACGCCCAGCGCCTGGGCAGCTCTTCTGTATGTGACTGACGGCTCCTTGACGATGAGATCGAGCAGCAGCTGCTCTCGTGCGGTTGAATTTACCTGCTCATTTACCTGCTCATTTACCTGCTCATTTACCTGCTCACCGTGAGCAGGTAAAACGCCTTCCACGCTGCCTTCCGCCCAGCGCACGGGCACGAATGCCTCGAACACATCGCCGTCGTCCAAGACGGGATCCATACCGGAGTAGGGCTTCGAGTACTTGTACAGGTTGCGCATGCCGCTTCCGAGCTCGTCGGCGAGGCCGATGTTGCGGAAGAACTTCGCGATGAACGGATTCTTGGAAACCGGCTTGAAGCTTGTCAAGGCGATCTGGCCTTGGAAAATTGCCCTGGATGCGTTCTCCGTGTGGATCCCGTCGTTGCCGATCAGGAGCTTGGCCGGATACGGACTGACGAACTCTCGGTGAATCATCAGGTTCGAGACCAGCTCGCGGATGATGATGTCTCTGGGGCTTACGGCTTGGCTTCCTTCTAGGAGAAACCTGTCGGGAAGATGCCTTTTCGCGAAATCGGAGACCAGCGCATGTGATTCGACCAGGTTCGTGGATACGATCAGCCGGTCATCGTATCGGTCCAGATCCTCACGGCGCACGATGGCGTCGGTCCGATACGCGGGAGCGATTCGCGAGATGATTTCATCGTTGCCCAGCAGCATCACGGCGGCGAGGTTGAATCCCTTCTCCCCGGTGTCATAGTTCATGCCATACAAATCGGCGCTGCGCATCAGCTCCATGTCGTCCATCTCAAGCCAAGGATGCTCCGGCGTTTTCACCGCGGCCATCCTGCGGATGCGCGGAAGCAGATCGAGGCGGAAGTCCGAGAGCTCGAGATACCGGTACACGCGCTGCTCGCTGAAATGGTTTTGCTTGCGGATATGCATCTGCGCGATTTGCATTTCGCTCGTGATGCGGCGATCCACATCCGCCACTCGATCATAAATCACATGTTTGAAGCTGACGACTGCCGGACCAGCCGGAACCCATACGCGAATCACCAGCTTGCCATCGTATTCGATGCGCTCGGTTTCGATCACAGGCGCGACATTGAACAGCTTGGGGTTGCCGATTACATTGACTAGATTGCGCTCGACGGCTATGGCCTGCTTGCGGTCAATGCCTTCGACTGTGCCATCGTCGAGAACGCCTAGAAAAATCGAACCGCCAAAACGGTTGTTGAACGAGCATATCGTCTCAAACGTGTCTGTCTCCGGCTGAACGCCACATCGCTTGAACTCGATCGAAATGTTCTCCCCGCGCTCAAGCACGCGGGACAACTCTGCGGCGTCCATAGTGTCTCCCTCGCGTTTGCCTATATCGAATAGTCTAATCCTGAACTCCCGCGAACTTCGGTGAGGGAATGTTCTCCTACTGCTCTTATATTATACTCGTAAGTATTATACTCATAAGTATATTACTGAAGGAGCGCTATGTTTATTGGTCGCGAGCGTGAGATGAAGGTGCTGGACGGTATGTGGGAACGCAATGATTTCCAGATGCTGGTGCTCTATGGCAGGCGTCGCGTGGGCAAGACGGCGCTGCTTGACGAGTTCGCGAGCGGCAAACGCACCCTGTATTTCACGGCTCGCCAGCAGACCTCGGCGGCTAACTTGCGGGATTTCTCGCGTGCGATATACACGTTCTTCTCCGTGCCCACGTCGTTGCCGGCATTCGCGCTGTGGCAGGACGCGTTTGATTTCATCGCCGAGCAGTCCCGGCAATCGAGCGGCCGAATGCTGTTCATATTCGACGAATTCCCGTACGCCGCGATGAGCGAGCGTTCGCTGCCCTCGACCCTGCAGATCGCGATCGATCATAGTTTCCAGAAATCCAACATGCTCATGGTGCTGTGCGGAAGCAACGAGGGATTCATGGAAAGCGAAGTGCTGGGGTACAAAAGCCCGCTCTATGGCAGGCGAACCGCGCAGATGCGGCTCATGCCCTTCGACGCATTCGATGCCAGCCGCATGCTGCCCTCGCTCGACGCGCAGGACGCCGTCCGGTATTATGCCACGTTCGGCGGCACGCCCTACTATCTCAAGCAGATACAGTCTGGCCTCACCTACAAGCAGAACGTCACGAAGCTGTTTTTCGACACCAGCGGGCTGCTCTACGAAGAGCCGCTGATGCCGCTGCGCGAGGAGCTGCGTGACCCGGCGAGATACAACTCGGTCATGGACGCCATCGGCTCAGGAGCGACCAAGCCGAGCAAGATAGCCGACCGCGCTGGCATCGCGTCGGCCACCAGCGCGAGCAAATACCTGACTGTGCTCAAAGAGCTGGGCCTCATCGAGCGCACGGTGCCGTTTGGCGAGGACCCTTCGCGCTCGCGAAAGGGCCTGTGGGCGATTCGCGACCCGTTCTTCGCGTTCTGGTACCGCTTCGTAAGCCCTCATATAGGAGGCATTGAAAACGGCAACGGCGATATCGTCGCGCAAACCCGCGTCTTCGGCCCGGCGCTCGACACGTACGTCGGACAGCAGTTCGAGACAGTGTGCCGGCAATGGCTCATCCGTGCCAACCGCGAAGGGAGCCTGCCGTTCCTTGCTTCCGCATTCGGCAAATGGTGGGGCAGCGACCCGCACGCCCGGCAGGAAGCCGATATCGATGTCATCGCGGCGGACCCGACCAGCAGCTCAATCCTCCTGGGCGAGTGCAAATGGCGCTCGCAGCTCGATGTTACGGAAACCATCCAGACCCTGCGCTCGCGGGCCGGCCTCATGTCCGATTACAGTGACCAGCACGCGAATCGGCATTTTGCTCTGTTCGTCAAAACCGACGAGCTCGCAGACGCGGCACGTCAACGCAACGAGCAGAACCTCATGGTCAAATCGGCTAATGATATGTTTCGCGAGGCCCTCCACGGCTAAGATCGGTGCGACCGGCTGGCGTCGGGAGGGCGCCGTCTGGAAGGGACTGTGATTGTTGGTGTGATTGTGGGTGGTGCTGGGTGCGGCTCGCACTACTGCAATCCGCGTTGGCGTAGTGCGCGCAAAGCGCACACTGGGCATGGTAACTTTTTGGCATGGGAACGTTGGAATCCCGCCGATTGGCTTCCGTGAGGATATAACATGAAATGTGCGTTTTGTGCGCACTACGCAAAGCCGGGCCAGCGTAGTGCGCGGGGCTGCGGCTCCTAGCCAAGGGCGAGGTGCAGGGAGATGAGCACCATAGCGACGCCGATGACGGAGTCGAGCGCAATCCAGGCCTGAGTGCTGTGGAATAGGCGCGACATCGTTACGGACAGCGCTCCCAGCAGGGTGAACCACAGGACGCTGCAGAGGATCGCGCCTGCGGCGAATGACCATTTCAGCGTTGTGCCATAGGTGGCTGCGAGCCCGCCCATGAGCACGATGGTGTCCAAGTAAACATTGGGGTTGAGGAAGGTGAATCCCAGGCAGGCCATGACGTCCGCACGCAGCGGGGATTGCTCCGTGCGCCGCGTGTCCGATGCTTGTGGGCGGTGAGAGACTTCGTTGCGGGTCGGCTGGTTGCGGGTCGGCTGGTTGCTGGCCGCCCTGCCAATCGCCTTGTTGGCGCCCGCGCCGCTGCTCGCTGCTCTGCCGTCGCCTGCAACGCTGCTGTTTCCGGTGTTGTGGCCGCTGCAATCTTCAGTGCTGGCGACTGTAGCGGTATCGGTTACGATGGCGTCAGCCACCGCAGCGCCAGGCACCGCAGTGTCAGCCACCGCAGCGTCAGTCACAGAAATGTCAGCGCCGCCGGGCATGTGTTCCGCGATATCGGCGCGATATCTGCGCAGCGCACGCACGCGAGCGAATACCCGTTTGAACGCCAGCACTGCATAAAGCATCAAAACCGCAGCGCCAATCCACGTCAAAGCCGACATCGCCGAGGGATGGCGCTCCACCACGGCACCCATGCCCCGGGTCCCGAGCGTGATGAGGATGGCGTCCGCCGCGATGCATATGCCGACGATGGCGGGGACGTGGGACCGCGCGATGCCTTGGCGAATGACGAAGGCGTTCTGCGCGCCGACGGCCACAATCAGGCTCGCCTGGCTGGTGAATCCTGTGAGCAGGATGGGGAGTGCTGCGATAGTCATACCCACGACAGTACGGTTTGCTTTTCTACAAGTCCAACTAATTATATTGCTAATATATAAGAAGTGCTTATGATACTCTGTCACATCCCGCGCAGACGGGTGCAGACGGGTGCAGACGGGTGCAGACGGACGCGAGCAGTGCAATGAATTCGGTTTGCTTGTCGCGAATCGACGCATAGCATATTGCCGCCCGCTGGGCCTCGTTCACGCATCGGGGCCTGTGCCCCAATCGTTTGCGGCTGCCCGATTGGGAAGAACCTAGGAAGAACCAAGGGCGTCTCGCAAAAGAGCACCAGATCAACGGAAAGGATGCGACTATGAACGCACGGCAGGTCGACAAGAGGCTCCTCGATAGCCCCCAGGCAGGCGGTTCGGATGCTGCGCCCGCATTGTCGGCGGCGATCCGCTCCATTCCCATAGAACAGCTCACCGCCCTGCAGCAGATTGTGGAAACGGGCAGCTTCGAGGCGGCTGCGGACGAGCTGCGCATCTCGCAATCGGCCATCAGCCAGCGGGTGAAAACGCTGGAATCGCAGCTCGGGCAGATTGTGGTGCAGCGCACCAAGCCGGCGCAGCCTACGCGCACGGGTCAGCTGCTGCTGCGCCTTGCCCGCCAGATCGCCCTCGCTCAGGAGGAAGCGATGCGGCAGATTGCGGACGAGCAGCGCGGCAACGAAGTGAATATTCGCATCGTGGTGAATGCCGACTGCCTGGAAAGCTGGGTGCTGCCGGCGCTCGCGCCCATTGCGCGCCAGTCCATCGCCGTGGATATCAGGCGGCAGGACGAGCAGCTGTCGTCCCGACTGCTGCGTTCCGGCGAGGTGATGGCCGCCATCACCGCTGACGAGAAGCCGGTGCAGGGATGTTCCAGCACGAGTCTCGGCGCTATGGCCTATTATGCCGCCTGCGCTCCGCAGTTCGCCCGGCAGTGGTTCCCCGATGGCATGAACGGGCCGAGTCTTGAACAGGCTCCGCTGATGCAATACGACAAGGACGACAGCCTGCAGAATACGTTCATACGCAGCATCACGGCGGCCACGGTGCATCCGACCACGCATTACGTGCCGACGCCCACCGGATTCATGAACGCGATCGCGCTCGGTTTCGGGTGGGGCATGATTCCCGCCGCAAGCCTGGACTCGCTTCCCGCCGGCACGCTGGTCCTGCTCTCTGACAAGCCGTTGCTGCGACCGCTGTTCTGGCAGCAATGGCGGCTGTCGTCGCCCTCGCTTGACGCCGTGGCTCAGGCGATTATCGCAGCGAGTCGCGAAGCGCTGGTGGCACAAAGTTAGTAGTTTCTTCCCGCATGGTTGGGTGGGGCAGGGGCAGCGGAATCTCGTAGCCGCACGCCGAATATGCGCTATCGGCCTTATGCGGCACTATTCAGGTGTCGCAGAGGTCTATCTGCCTTATTGGTGGCACCGGTTCAATGCAAACTTGGGTACGTAGCAGCCAAAACGGCCATGTATCGGCGGCAACGCCCGAAGTAGCAAGGAACCGGTGCTACAAATAAAGCAGATAGACTTGGGCAAGACTATGATGGTGCCCCCAATAAGGCAGGCACACTCGGAGCAAGGCGATTGTGGGCATCCAGCTACTCGCTACTGGCGGAAAAGGGCCGCTGGCGCACGGGGGTGCGGCCATTTTCTGCCAGTAGTCCGTGTAACTGGTAGGAATACGCCACTGACCGCAACTCAAGGGCTCTTTAGTGCCAGTATGTCTGCGTGGGTATTTTCCGGTCTATCCGAGAAAATGAAATCCCGCAGCCCTTGGAAACAAAGGGATGCGGGATTATGGGCGGAGGATACGAGATTCGAACTCGTGAGGCTGTTACACCAACACGCTTTCCAAGCGTGCGCCATAGACCACTAGGCGAATCCTCCAACTGTACGCTGACAACATGCAGATGTCGGCACACAACTTGAAGAGGATACCACAGATTGCGGCTGTGCAACAACCCAGCGTGGCGTAGGTGGCTTTGGGACTATGCCCCTTTTGCGACGCAGAATCGCGACAGGAGGCACAAAAAGGGCATAAGCCCTTGAGCCATGCCCCTTTTGTGCCTCCTGTATGGGTTAACTGGCACAAAAGGGGCATTATGCCGAATTTGCGCCCATCGCCTAGTCGGGCAGCCGGAACCCAAGACTGATCAACCGAACCTCTGATGCCTAGCCGAACGTCCAGCCGAGCGCCCGACCATTCGATCAGTAGTTGTTCGAGCCGGGGCCTTCGAAGTGGATGGTGAAGCCGCGCTCGTAGTGCAGGAACATGACCGCGCCATAGGCAACGACTGAGGCCCTGCGGCCCATGCGTCAGATGTCGCCTGCCCAAGGGAGCGGTATGTTTGCGAGCACAGTGCTTCGGCACCGCGCCTCTTCGCAGGCATCGCTCTCTCGGGCAGGCGACATGCGGCGTTGACCGCTGCTGACATTCCCGCTCGCGGTATCGGCTGCGCACGTAGCGCCGACACGGGTAGCGCCGATACGTACAGCGTCGACAGCCTCCAGCGCCGAATAATCCACGCAACCACGAAATTCCACATAAACAAACACCAGCCGCTTGGAGCAAACCTGGCGGCAGCACCTGCCATGAGCCGGGCCGAGCGCGACCGGCATGCGACCGATACGCACGCCGCAGCCGCCGCCCCCCCCCATGCAGAACGATGACCGTACGCGAAAGCCCAGAAGAAGCGATGAACCAAGCAACCGCACCATTCCTCCGCACAGTTGCGGACAATAACCCCAATCTCTCCCGCCGGTTCGCCGCCGTATTCGGCAGCCTTATGGCGTTCGCCATGCTGCTCATAAGCGTGGCTCTGCCCGGCACGGCGCTCGCCGTCGACGACAACCTGCAGCAGACCATCGACCCGGACCAGCAGCAGGGCGTCGGCCACGTGGTGCTCGAACAAGGCCACATCGACTTCGGCCCGACGCTGGCCACGGGCAAATGGAAGATCCAGATCCACGACGACACTGGCGACGTCTCCTACTGGCGCATGCCCAGCGACGTGGTCATGCACGTGAACGACAAGGCCATCATGCCCATGCCCTCCGGCGACACTTACTCGTTCATCGGCGAGCAGCCGGGCACGCCCCTGTGGGTCATACCGCAGACGCAGAACCCCGACGTGGTTTGGGTCGGCTGGAACACCCAGGAGCCGCGCGTCATGGACCAGCTGCAGCGCGGCATGACGCTTTCGCTCGAAGGCGTCGAAGGGCCGGGCGACCTCGACGTATACCTCGAAAACGGCAACATGGGCGCACCGCAGCTCGTGTGGAGCAACAAGAAGCCCTACCCGCAGGATTCGTGGATCGAAGTCAACGCCCACACCCACGTCAACTGGATATTCCACAAGCAGGGCGTGTACAAGGTCAAGATTGCCGCATCCGGCGACCTGAAGAACGGCCAGCACGTGAGCGACACCGACACGCTGCGATTCGCGGTCGGCGACGCCACCGACCCGCAGACCGCCTTCGACGCGGCCGACTCGGGCGCCGGGCAGGACGACGCAGCGGCCAATGCGGATGCTCAGAAAGCCGCGCAGGAGGCCCAGCAGCGCAAGGCGCTCGCCGCCAAGAAGGAGGCCGAGCGGGCCGCCGCGCTCGCCAAGCAGGACAAGGCGCAGACCACGCTGCTGGTCGGCGTGATCGTCGCCTGCCTCGCGCTGGCCATACTGATCATCGTGCTGCTGGTCTGGATTCAGGGCCGACGTAGCAAACGCGCCGCCATGGGCAAAGGCGGATGGGGATTCGAAGGCCGATGAGGAAGCGGGCGCGGCTGCGAAAACCGACGCGAAGCCGGCTGACGGCAGCGCTCCGGCAGGTGGGCCGGGTGCTGCGTCGGGCAGAGCCTCCGCCTCAGGCGGCGGTTCCGCTGGCCCGAAGCCGAGCGATTCCTGACAACGAGCCGACACGGCACATCAGTTCATATGCAGCACATGCAACGACAGCAACAGAGAATAAGAAACAGAGACAGAGGGAACTCATGAGCACCAACTCGTCTTCGCCCGATCAACCCGAATGGATTGAACGATTAGACAATGCCGATCAGTTAGGAAACATCGCGAAACCCGGCTTGCATGCAAAACCAGGCCCGCATGACCTGCACGGCCTGCGGGCCACGGCCTTGCGCGTCATCGCCAAACCGGTGCAGCTGGCCGCCGTAGGCATGCTGGCCGTAGGGCTGGTATTCGGCGGCCTGAGCGGCATGTCGAACAAGGCTTCGGCCACCGACGGCGCCCCGGCCAACCCCAACTCCAATGCCACCCTGTGCAAGGGGCAGGCCAACGGCGCACAGGATACCGACCAGAACCCGCAAAGCGGCACCGAAACGACCTCGCCGGCCTCTGACACCCGTTGCGCCATCCAAGGCGTGCACACCGATGCGATGTCGGTGTATCTCACCGATGGCGACAGCCCTAGGCTCGTGCTCAAAACCAAGGCCGACAACGTCTACGATGGCGCCGACAACGGCGTGCGCTACGACAGCAGCGCGTCGGCCTTCGTGCTGCCGGACAATGCGAAAAAGTCTTCGGCCAAAATGGGCGGCTCCCTGAGCTTCCTGAACAAGGCCACGAACAACGGCGACTTCTGGTACATACCCCAGACGCAGGATCTGAGCGTGCTCTGGGCCGGATTCAGCACTGAGGCGCTTGAAGGCAATCCGCATATCAACGGCTCCTCCAAGGTCACGATGAAGATGGAGCACTTCCACGGCCCCGGCGAGCTGTTCATGTGGTCGAATGACTCCTTCGGCGGCATCGTGAAGCAGCTCGGCTCGCCCGACGCGCAAAAGGACTTCGGCTTCCCCGACACGCACGTGCTCTCGATACCGCAGCACGAGCATATGAACTGGGCCTTCACCAAGCCGGGACGCTACGCCTACACGATGTCGGCGACGGTCGACGTGGACGGCAAGCCGCAGACCGACACGCAGGAGTACGTCTTCTACGTCGGCAACGGCACGCCCGACAAGGCGCCGGTCGCGGTGGCCGCCGAGAACGCTTCGGCGGTCACCGGCTCCCCGGTCGAGCTGAAGGCCGCCGTAAGCTCGGACGGATTCGAATACCCGCAAGGCTGGGTGCAGTTCGAGCGCGAGGATTCCGGTGCGCTGCTGGGCTACACGAAGGTCGTGCAAGGCCAGGCTTCGCTGACCGTGCATTCGTTCGCAGCGCCCGGCAATGTGCCGATTCGGGCGACCTTCGTGCCGCGCTACGCCGAGGATGCCGATCAGGCTTCCGGCGAGCTGCAGGTCAATGTCACCGGCGATGCGCTGCCAAGGGCGCTGCGTGCGGTGAACACGCTCGAAGATACGACGGCCGGAGTCGCCTCGGTGGGCGCGATCGCCTCCGATCAGGCCACGGCGCCGATCAAACTGGCCGACGGCAGACTCGCCGGGCAGCCGGTGTTCGTCGATGTGCTGCGCAAGATCGACAAAAGCCATGACAG
The DNA here is from genome assembly GCF_000741775.1 of Bifidobacterium subtile. GTDB lineage: Bacteria > Actinomycetota > Actinomycetes > Actinomycetales > Bifidobacteriaceae > Bifidobacterium > Bifidobacterium subtile. The sequence continues at coordinate 43,023 of NZ_JGZR01000016.1, read as the reverse complement.
CGATATTCCCATGTATCAGCGGGCCATCACCGGCCGCTGGGTCCGCGCGGATGATTCCGCCGCGATCACCGTGCCGCTGCCGGCCTACCCCGGCGACTACCAGCTGCTGGTGCGCAATGCGGACGGCACGCAGGTCGGTTCTGCAGATCTCAACGTGCCGACGACAACCGGTGCCGCGCCGTACGTGCCATCGGTGCCCAACGGCAACGTCAATGGCAATGGCGGCGGTTCAGGCGGCAACGGCAATGGCGGCGGCGTCATCGGCGGCAACGGGAATGCGGGCGGCAACGGGAACGGCAATAACGCCAACTCTGGCGGCGGCAAGCAAGGCGCGGGGGCGAAGGGCAACGGCGGCGGCCAGGCCTCGTGCACTTCGGCCAACATGTTCGTGCTCGATCACGGCCATATCGACATCGCAGCCTACTCGCCCAGCGCCAACAGCATGCAGATGGTCATCCAGGAGGATGTGACCGGAAGCCACGTGCGCCGCACGCCGTCCAGCGTGATGCTCTGGCTCAAGCCGGGCGCCAAGACCTCGCGCGGGTGGAGCGTGCCGCAGACGCAGATACAGAATCTCATCTGGCTTGGGTGGAACAACCAGTTCCTCTCCAGCCGCGAGATTCCAGTCACCTGGACGCTCGACAAGCTCGAAGGACCCGGCTCGATGCGCATCTGGCTAGACGGCAACCTGGGTGCGCCGAGCAAAACCGTGCTCGACAGCAACGGCACCCACATCTTCCAGATGCCGAAGAACACCCACACCCACACCCACGCCAACTGGGATTTCAGCGCTGAAGGCTACTACAAGATCACCATGACCTACGCCACGTCGCTTGGCTCGGATACCGAGACGATCTACATGACCGTGGGCAATAAAGACCCCAAGGCCATGCCGATCTCCTGCGACGCCGTCAAAAGCGCGGCGGGCGGCGTGGTGACCGCGCCCCCGGCCCAGAACGCGGCCGGCGACGACAAGGCTGCGGCGGATGAAGCCGCCAAGACGGCCGCCGAAAAGGCCGCGGAGCAGAAGAACGCCAAGGAGGCCGCCGCTGCGGCCGCCAAAGCCAAGGCCAAGGAAGAGGCGGCCGCCAAGGCGCTGGACGATGCATTGGGCATTGACCCGGGCTCCATCGCCGGCAAGATGTCCAGCATGTTCGCCCGGCATCCGGTGCTCTCCGCCGCCGCGTTCACCGTGGCGGGCGGCTCGCTGGCCGCAGTGGCCACGGCCGCGCCCTTCATCCTGCGACGCCGCGTGGTGACGCCGTGATGATATTCGGGAATTCCGGCAACGCGCACGGCCTGCGCTCCCGGCTTCGCCGGTGCCTCGCGGCACTGGTGAGCGCTGCCGTGCTGCTGCCGCTGGCGGCGTGCTCCGACTTCGATTCGAGCAATCCGCACAACGGCAAGCTCAACGTGGTCACCACCACCGGCATACTGAAGGACCTGGTCTCCAACGTCGCCGGCGACAAGGCGAACGTCAGCGCCATCGTGCCCGACAACGCCGACCCGCACAGCTACGAGCCCTCGCTGCGCAAGATACGCGACATCGTCTACGCGGATGTGGCCTTCAGCAACTACATGCTGCTTGAGGAGCACAGCATCATCAAGGCGCTCGACGCCAACCTGCGCCCCGGCGTGCCCGATGTGGGGCTGGCCGAAAGCAGCGTCAAGCACGCGGCCGAAGTGATCCCGCTCGTCGAAGACGTCTCGCTCGACACCGTCTGGCTCGGCCTCGCTGTGCAGGGCGCCGGCGAGCAGTACGGCGCCAAGCGCAGCTCCGAAGTCGAGCTCACCGCCACCGGCATGCAAGGCCCGGGCCAGCTCACTGCCTACCAGACCGGCAGCTTCGGCGACGTCAGCGTCTACTTCAACTCGGCGGACGGCTTCGACGGCAAAGACAAAGTCAGCCTGCCCACCGAGGCGCACACGCATCTGAGCTGGGGCTTCAGCAAGCCGGGCGTCTACAAGCTCGGCCTCAAAGCCCGGCTCAAAGTCAGCGACGACGCCCCGCCCATCACGCTCGGCTCGACCACCATGGTCTTCGCCGTCGGCGTCAACTCGCAGACCGTCGCAAAAAAGCTCGGCGCGACCAAGGTGCTGGACGAAGGACATGCCGATCTGGCTGTGGACATGGACAAAGGCGGCTTCATCTACCGCGCCGACAACGAGCAGAAATCCTCCGCCACGCATCTGCAGCGCGACTACTACGCGCCCAAGGACGTCGTGGTGGAAGTGCCCAACAAGGCCCTGCACGAGATTCCGGCGGGCGGCGAATACCGCTTTCTGGGCAATCCGCGCGATCAGATATACCTGCTCCCGCAAGCCGTGCTCGGCTCGCATGTGCACGGCGACATCGACCCGCACCTGTGGCAGAACGTGCGCAACGGCATCGCCTACGTGCAGACCATCGCCGACAAGCTCGCGCAGGTCGACCCCAAGAACGCCGCGTACTACCATCAGCGCGCCACGGCGTACACCGACAAGCTGGCTGGAGTCGACGACTACGTGCGCAAGACCATCAACCAGATACCGCCATCGCGACGGCTGCTGGTCACCACGCACGACGCCTTCGCCTACCTCGGGCAGGCCTACGGCGTGAAAATCGCCGGGTTCGTGACGCCCAACCCAGCCACCGAACCCAGCCTCGCCGACCGCAAGAAGCTCACCCAGACCATACGGAACCTCAAAGTCCCCGCCGTCTTCCTCGAACCCAACCTGCGCTCGCGCTCCTCCGTGCTGCAGCAGGTGGCCGACGAGAACCACATCAGAGTGTGCCCGATCTACGGCGACACCTTCGACGGCAAAGTCAACACCTATATCGACATGATGCGTTACAACGCGAACATCCTCAAGGAGTGCCTTTCATGAGCAAGAGTACAAACGCGAGTAAGCACGCGGCCGCCGGGGTGAGCGCGGGCGTCGGTTCGGGCGTCGGCAGGCATGCGGGCGCTGGATCGGGCGTGGCTGCGCAGTCGACTGCGGGTGCCGGCCCCGTTTCGGGCGTGGACTCGGCAGTGGACTTGGTTCGGAGCAATAGCCCCATTTCGGGCGTGGCTGCGGGTGCTGACCCTTCGGCTGCTTCGGCTGCTTCGCACGCGGCCGCTGGGTCGGCAGTGGATGCGGCACCGGTTATCGCCGTCAGCAAGCTCAACGTCGATCTGGCCGGGCGGCGTGTGCTGAACGACGTGACGATGAGCGCTGCGGTCGGCGAACTGGTAGGCTTGCTCGGGCCGAACGGCGCGGGCAAGACCACGCTGCTGCGTTCGATTCTGCACCTCATTCCCACCGTTTCCGGCTCGATCGCCATCGGCGGCGACACGTCGAAGAACGCGCGCAAGCATATCGGCTACGTGCCGCAACGCCAGCAGTTCGCCTGGGATTTCCCCATCAGCGTGCTCGACACGGTGGTGCTCGGGCGGGTCAAGACGATCGGCTGGTTCCGCAGGCCGGGGGAGCGGGATTATCTCGCGGCCATCGAAGCGCTCGACCGCACCGGCATGACCAAGTTCCGCGACCGACCGGTGGGCGATCTTTCCGGCGGCCAGCGCCAGCGCGTGCTCGTCGCCCGGGCCTTGGCGCTGCAGCCCACGGTGCTGCTGCTTGACGAGCCGTTCACCGGCCTCGACATGCCTACGCAGAAGCTGCTTTCCGAGCTGTTCGCAACGTTGGCTAGCGAAGGCGAGACGCTGATCATGAGCACGCATGACATCGCGGGCGCGGTTTCGGCCTGCTCGCGCATCGTGCTGCGCGGCATGGCTTTCATCGGCGACGCCGTTTCGCACGCCGTCTTTCCCGGACTCGCCGTCGCCTTCGTGGTTTCGGGCAATCTGGTGGTCGGCGGGGCCATCGCCGGCGTCACCACGGCGATTCTGGTTGCGGTGTTCAGCCAGAACCGGCGCATCAAGGAGGACTCCATCATCGGCGTCATCTTCGTCGCCGCCTTCGCGCTGGGCATCGTGGTCATCTCGCTCGCGCCCGGCTACGCTGGCTCGCTGCAGTCGTTCCTGTTCGGCTCCATCACCGGCATCCCGAACTCCGATATCGCCGTGGTCGGCATCACCGGATTCGTGATTCTGCTCGTCATGTTCCTGCTCAACAAGGAGCTGGTGAGCATCTCGCTCGACCGCGATATGGCCAAAGCCTCAGGGCTTCCCGTCTTCGCGCTGGATCTGGTGCTGTACGTCATGGTGTCGCTGGCCGTCGTGATCTCCATCCAGACCATCGGCAATATTCTCGTGCTCGCGCTGCTCGTCGCCCCCGCTGCCACCACGCGGCTGCTCACCGACCGGTTAGGCGTTATGATGGTGCTTTCGCCGACTATCGGCGCGCTGTCGGCCGTGATCGGCATGTACTTCTCGTGGAGCTTCGACAGCCCCACCGGCGGCACGATCGTGCTGGTGGTGACCGCGATATTCCTGGTCGTCTGGCTGTTCTCTCCCAAGCAGGGGCTTGTCGGCAAGGCCATCGCGCGGCTGACCTCGAAGAACTCTCGTCAGGCTGCGGTCGAACAGGCATGAAGCACAGGCGCGAGGTGCGCGGCGTCGCGGGCATGGGTGCAGGCGTGAGTGATGACGCGGCTGCAGGCGCGGGTGCGGGCGTCGCTGGCGTGGCTGCGGGCACGGGTGTTGACGCGGCCTCCGGACTGTGGCTCGCGGCGCTCTCCGGCACGAGTAGCGCTGCTGCGGGTGCGGGCGTTGATGTGGTTGGAGACAGGGACACCAGCGAAGTCATGCGATCGGCAACGCGAAGCTCTCCAGTCGCAACTTTGCTCCGCAGCAGGCCAACATTCGTGCACTATTCCGGGGTGCCACTCGGCAATCCCGCAGCATCGCAACCCGCCCAAGCCGGCCGCTCCAGTACGCAATCTACGAATTGCGGTGATGTTTCCAACCACGCAATCCACGCACCTGTCGCGAACGCTGATATCGGGCCGGGCCTTGGCCGCGATGCCGGGCCTGAGACTGGAGTCACCGCCCAATCCAACGCGGTGCATCCTGATTCCTTCTGGCAGCTGGGCGATCCGGTCAGCCAGACGCTGGGCGTCGATTTGCTCGGCACTGATGAAGGCCCGTGGCACCGGCTGCGCAAGCGTATGGCCGGCCGCTGCCCGCCGCGCCGTGCGCTGCGCTCCTGCGTGGCGTTTCTTGGTCGATCATGGAAGCGCCTGCTGGGCGTATGCTGCGTGCTCGCAGTACTGGCCGTGCTGGTGTATGCCGGTCTGATGATTGCCAGCGGACTGCGCGGCGATGTTAGCGGCTTGTCGCTGCCGAATTTCGGCGCAGCATCGCCGCGCAACGACAACATGGTCGCCGCGCCAAGCAACAGGAATGCGCCGAGCCAAAGCGCTGCCGCGAGCGATTCCGGCGCGGCGTCGGCTTCCAGCCCTACATCCCAATCGACCACTTCCCAGCTTGGTACCCAAGGGCGAAGCGTGCCGCGGGGCATCGTCATCGCCGACTTGGTCGATGATGCCTGGGCGCAGGACATCGCGCAGCGCTCCGGCGTGCCGGTCGATTACGTCAAAGCCTATGCGGGCGCTTCGATTCTGGCGCAGCGCGAGCGTCCTCATTGCGGTATCGGCTGGAACATGCTGGGCGGCATCGGCGAGGTTGAAAGCGATCACGGCACCAAGCACGACCCCGGCAAGCTCATCCGCGGCCCAGTGCTCGACGGCTCCGATGGCACTGGAGCCGTGCCCGATACGGATGGCGGCAAGCTCGATGGCGACCCGATTTGGGATAGGGCCGTCGGACCTATGCAGTTCCTGCCCTCGACTTGGGCCCGCTACGGGCGAGACGGCGACGGCGATGCGCGTGCCGATCCTAACGACATCAACGATGCGGCGCTTACTGCGGCGGGCTACCTATGCACCGCCGGCGGCGACCTGACCACATCCCAAGGCTGGATCACCGCCGTCGAAGCCTACAATCGCGGCAGCCAATACAATGCCGCCGTAGCTGACGCCGCCAACCGGCTCGGCGCGCTATGATGCGCACATGTTCTCCGTCGCTCTGCGTCACTGTATGACACTGATGTACAGTGACGGAGAGTGATATCTAGTGATAAATTACCGTATACAGAATGCCGAAATCTCAGAAATATCGCATAATTGCAACGTTTGCTACTATGCCGTGAATCCCAGCAGTGCGATAATAATTGTACAGTGACGTACAGTGATGTACAGTGATGTACAGTGATAATATCCACTGATACGGAAACTGGTCCCGATAACTCGTTGGTAACGCCTGCGGAAAGGAATCTCATGACATGGACGAATAATGAGATAGCTGCAGTCCTTGAACGGCTGCGTCGCCAGGGCAGTGATGACGGGCGTTATGAGGCGAAATCGTGCGCCCACGATATCGGCAGCAGCGTATGGGAGAGCGTCAGCGCGTTTGCGAACACGCAGGGTGGCACGTTGCTGCTCGGCATCAGCGAATCTGAGAAATTCAAACCGGTGGACGGTTTTGATGCCAATAAGATTCTCAGCCAGTTTGCAGACGGCATAGGCGACGGTAATCCGCAAGGCATCAAACTCACGAATCCTCCGCGCTATGAGGTGACGCGGTGTGAGAGCGCAGGCAAACCGTTTCTGGCGATAGACATTCAAGAGAATGCAATCGGTGCCAAACCCTGCTTCATCACTGCCAAAGGCCCGCAGTCCGGCGGCTACCGGCGCATGGATGACAAGGATATCCATCTCTCGCCAACAGAGATCTTTGAATTCGTCAACGCTCTGGTGCCCAGTTCTGCAGACCGGGCAATAGTGGCGGAGGCGGATCTGACCGATCTCAACGAGACTGCCTTGGACCGACTTATTGATACCTTCAAGGATTCCAAGGCTTTGCGGGGCGCGAGGGGCCGCAAGGCGCAGCTGGCGAGACTCAACATCACCGATAAGGAAGGCGGCATCCGGCTGGCGGGTCTGCTCGCAGCCGGTCAGTATCCGCAGCAGTACTACCCGAAATTGCTCATCGACGTGACGGCTCATCCTGATGTGGTGAAATCCGGTGCCGGCATGGTGCGCTTTCTTGACCGCGTTTTGTGCGACGGCAATATGCCGGAGGCGATTGAACAGGCTGTGGAGGCGACGGCCAAGAATCTGCGTACGCCCACGCTGGTATCGGGTGCAGGAGCAAAAACCGATACCGAGATTCCGCGCGAAGTGTTGCGCGAAGTCATTGCCAATGCAGTGATCCACCGCGAATACGGCGACTTTTTCTTAGGTGAATCCGTAAGCGTCGATATCTATCCCGATCGAGTAGAAGTATCCAGCCCGGGCGGACTGTGGGGCGGCGTCACGCCCGATACCATCGGCAATGGCGAATCGCGGTGCCGCAACGCCACGCTTATCCAGTTGCTCCACCAGGTGCCGTATGACGGTGAAGGCGCGGTTACAGTAGAGGGGCAAGGTTCTGGAATACCGCTGGTGGTGCGGGAAATGGAATCCCGCGCGTTGCCCGCCCCACGTTTCGTGGCTCGGCCGGATTATTTTACTGTGATACTCGATCGGTACAGGGCGCAGTATGCGGATTCCGCATATGGCATCAAGGGTAGCGGTCAGTCGAGTGAAGTGCTGAATGCAACGGAAACAACTATTTTGCAGGCGTTGTCGCTGACGCAGCCGCGCAACGTACATGAGATTAGTGCCATGACCCAGAAATCGCTCAGCGCGGTGCGCAAGGCATTGCGCAGTTTGATTGATGCAGACTTGGCAGTAGCCACTGCTCCGGCCGCCAGCAGGTATCGCAAATATCTACGGCGTGGGTAGGGGGCGCGCAGCTTCTTGTTCCAAGAATCTGCGCGGAACCAGCTGGTGCGCCTCGCGAACTCAATGGAGATACCCGTGCAAAGCAGCATAATGTGGCTTTTCGGGTTTCGCTGTATGTAGTTTTCCCCCGTCGCGACGTGTATCTCGCTTATGTGAGGCGTTATTGGATGCTGGTAGAGGTCTATCTGCGTTGTGTGAGGCGTTAATTCCTTGGCGCCCCGAGTATCGCTGGCCGAAAACCGCGGTTCTGGGCCGTCCGATACTCGACGCTCCGCGAAATAGCGCCTCACACAACGCAGATAGACCTCTGCAGCACTCGGTTAACGCCTCACACGACGCAGATACAGTGGTGTAATGCAGAGTGACGTCTACTGACGTACACTGACGTTGAGTGACGAACTAATGCATGCAAAATGCCGAACCCGAGTTCAGGGACGCAAAGCCACGCGTGCTCCGACGTGCTGTGCAGCCGCTTTGCGCAGTAGATAGTCGGCGCATGCGAGATCTTCGTAGGCGACGCCGATCGAATTGTACAGCGTGATGTCATGGGCAGTGTGCCTACCTGGCTTTGCGCCGGATACTACCTCGGCCAGCTCGGTAATATGCGGCGGGTTGCTCATATGAGCAAGGTTCCCTGATTCGCGTAGTGCAATGCGAGCGTCATCTGCAAAAAGGTGGCATGCCTCCATTGCGTCTTCGTCGATTTCCCTGAATTGGGGCCGTGGAGGAGAGCCTGCGGCGTTGATGTGCAAACCGGGGTGCAGCATGGAAGCATCAATCAGCGGAGTTTCACTTGGCGTAAGGGTGCAGACTATATCACTGTGCGCGCAAACCTCGTGTATCGAATCGGTGGCGCGCACGGCTGTGCCGGGCAGTGCCTCGGCTATATTACGTGCGGATGCGGTGGCGTGTTCGGGATTTCTGCTCCAGATGAGCAATTGGCTCAGTTCCAACGCTTTGCACAGCATAATTGCGTGTCTGTGTGCCAGCGCACCTGCGCCGATGATGCCCAGCGTCTGTGCGCCACGGTTGGCAAGCGTGCGCGTGGCCAGCAGCGTCATTGATGCAGTGCGTAGCTGAGTGAGTGCATAGCCGTCAATAAGGCCTAGGCATTCTCCTGTCTGCGAGGAGAATAGGGCGATGGTGGATCGTTGCGCGGGCAGGCCTTTTGCGCGGTTTTGCGGATGGTCAACGAGCACTTTCGTGCAAAACAGTCCTTTGGTGATATCGGTTGCCGTCATAGGAACAATCGCGGCTCCTTGAGGGGCTGAATCCAGCATGACCCGTTGTGGCGGCGCCTCCATAATGCCGCCATTTGCATATTGGACTAAGGTCATTTCCAGTTCGTGAGTGAATTCATCGGTGCTGAACAGTGACCAGCAATCGGATGATGTAAGAAGTCTGGTAGTCATGGAGTGCCTTCCGTGCAGACGTGAAAATAGTTTGCAATGACAGTTTCTACTGTTTCCCACATGCATGAAATTTTGTTTTCATGCATAAACCATTGTAATTGCAGTCTTTTAAAGACTCGGTACACACGATCGTAACAATCTATATTTCATTCTGAAATATTTATTGCCAACTATATAGTCCGCATCGACGAACGCGGATGCAGCCGAATTGCTCGGTAATTCAGCCGTGATGCATTCGGACATAAGACGGTGATGTGACGAATTTCGTGTTCGTTGGCACATAGCCAGATGACAAGAAAGAGGAGACTGCTGTGAGTACGCTGGTATTGACGCACGTCCGGCCTTGGGCCGGAGGCGAGACCGATGTGACGATCGTAGATGGCACGGTCGCCACAGGTAAGACCAGCGCCAAAGCAGGGGTCGAGGCCGACACCGAAATCATCGACGGACACGGCCGCCTCATCATCCCCTCATTTGCCGATGTTCACACGCACCTTGATTCCACACGTCTGGGGCTTCCTTACCGGCCTCAGAGTGGGCAGACCTCACTGATGGGTCGGGTCATGAACGATCGAAATAACTGGCGCGGTGCCGAGGCCTCGATATCGGACCGCTCGACGTACGCGCTATCCTTGATGATCGCTAATGGTGTGACCCATGTGCGTTCTCATGTGCAAATCGATGCCGACTGCAAGTTCGAGCGATTGGAAGGTGTGCTGGCTGCTAAAGCGCAACTCGGCAAGTATGCCGACGTGCAGCTGGTCGCGTTCCCTCAGGCGGGTCTGCTGCGCGAACCAGGCAATGTCGATCTGCTTGACGAGGCGCTGAACAGAGGCATCGATCTGGTCGGCGGCATCGACCCCTCAACGATGGATGGGGACTCCAAAGGCCATCTTGATGCAGTATTCGCCCTTGCTCGCAAGCACTCGACCGGGATTGACATTCATATCCATGAGCCGGGAGCGCTGGGAATTTACGATATCAACCGGGTTCTGGACCGCGTTGAGGAATTCGGCATGCAAGGCAAGGTCAACATCTCGCACGCCATGGCGTTGGAATCCGAAGTTGCGGGAAAAGACAAGACCATCGAGCGAATGGGCACAAACCGCGTCACGGTGACCAATGTGGCTCCTAGCCACGGCGTTCTGCCCATCAAGCAGCTGCTGGAGCACGGCGTGCGCGTCGGGCTTGGCATGGATGGCCAGCGCGACTACTGGCACGCTTATGGCAATGGCGACATGCTGCAGCGCACATGGCAGCTATCCTTCACGCATGGCTGGGACTTTGAGGAAGATATCACATTGGCGCTCAAAATCGCCACGTGGGGAGGCTACGGCATTGTGAACCCGTCCGCACGACCCATATGGGACGATGAAACGCCCGGATTCGCTCCGGGAGACCCTGGCGATTTTCTGATGCTGGACGCCAACTATCTCTCCGAGGCAGTGATGGACTGGCCTACCGTGCCCCGAACTTTGCTTCGAGCTGGCCAACTCGTCGATTTCGTACCTCGACCTATCGTCTGACATGGACGATTCGCAATGGTGTATGTACACGGGAAGGAAGGTGCCGATATGGAGACAGCCACTATGAATCAAGAATTGGGTCAAGAGCCGTTGATCGACGTGAGCGATTTGAAGGTCACCATTCACACGTACCGTGGTGACGTCAAAGCGGTGCGCGGGGGGGGGGTATCATTCAGCGTCAATGCAGGTGAAATATTCTGCATCGTAGGCGAATCCGGGTGCGGTAAAAGCACCGTCGCCCAGGCGCTGATGAAGCTCAACCCATCACCGCCTGTGAATATCGACAGCGGGCGCATCATATTTCGCGGCCAGGACCTTGTCCCCGCCTCGGAACGGGATATGCGCGGCATCCGCGGTCGATACATCAGCATGATCTTCCAAGACTCGATGACGAGTCTCAACCCTACCAAGAAGATCGGCAAACAGCTCGCCGAATCCTTACGCATCCACAACAAGATCGAGCGCTCGCAAATACGCGAGAAAACTGTGGAACTCCTCAAACTCGTGGGCGTTCCCAGCCCCGAGGAGCGCATCAACCAATACCCGTATGAACTCTCAGGCGGCATGTGCCAGCGAGTGATGATCGCGATGGCTTTGGCCTGCGAGCCTGATCTGCTGATCGCCGACGAGCCGACCACCGCGTTGGACGTCACGATTCAGGCACAGGTGCTGGAGCTGATGAAAAGCATCCAGCGTCAGCGCGGCAACGCCATCATCCTGATCACCCACGATCTGGGCGTCGTGGCGCAAATGGCGGACCGCGTGGCGGTGATGTATGCGGGCGAGATTGTGGAGAAGGCATCGTGCGACGACCTATTTGCCAATCCTCAGCATCCGTACACGAAGCAATTGCTGGCTGCTAAGCCCAAGCTGAATCAGAGTCGTGCGCAACAGCTCACCGCAATCGACGGCGCTCCACCCGATTTGCGCGATGACATTCCTGGCTGCCCTTTCGCTCCGCGTTGTCCGTGGGCGATGGAACGGTGCCGGCACGAACGACCGGCGACCACCGTATCGGAAGGCGGGCATTCGGCGCGATGCTTCCTACTGAGCGATGAAGCGGAGGACGAGCAATGAGCGCGACGAATGAGCAAACAGCGGGCGATAAAGCGACAATCGAGCAAGCGGCGAATGATCAACCCATAGCACGTCCCGAGGGCGAGCTGGTCGGAGTCGATACGGTGCGGAAGCATTACGTGCTCGGCAAAGGCAAGACGCTCAAGGCCGTCGATGGCATCTCTCTGAGCATCCGAAAAGGCGAGGTGCTTGGCGTCGTAGGCGAATCGGGATGCGGGAAATCCACACTCGGCGAAGTTCTGGCGCGTATCGAACCGAAAACTTCTGGAGCCGTGTATTTCGCGGGGAACGATATCTCGCAGAAGTTGAGTGTTACAGAGCGTAAGGCGCTGAGCAAAAATGTGCAGGTGATATTCCAGGATCCATATTCCTCGCTCAATCCGCGCCGTACAGTCGGCAAAACCTTGCGCCGCGCATTGACGACGCATGGCCTGTACAAAGGACGCGAGAATGAGCGAATATCGCAATTGCTTGACATGGTGGGTCTGCCGCAAGACAGCAAGGACCGTTTCCCGCACGAGTTCTCGGGCGGCCAACGCCAACGCGTCTGCATTGCGCGCGCCTTGGCAGTGGAGCCGCAGTTCCTGATTTGTGACGAGCCGGTCTCAGCGCTGGACGTGTCGGTTCAGGCGCAGATCATCAATCTCCTAGTCTCACTCAAGCAGCAGTTCGGCCTCACGATGCTGTTCATCTCCCACGATTTGAGCATCGTCAAATACCTGTGCGACCGCGTTGCCGTGATGTACCTCGGTGTGGTGGTGGAGATGGCCGACAGTGAGGAGCTATACGCCAACCCCCAGCATTTTTACACCCGCGCATTGCTTTCAGCCATTCCGCAAGCGGATCCCAAGGAAGAACGCACACGCAGGCGCATCATTCTCAAAGGCGATATTCCTACGCCGGTCAATCCAGCACCAGGGTGTCCCTTCTACAGTCGCTGCCCCTTCGCTCAGGAGCTGTGTAAAAACAACCGGCCTGCGCTTGAGCAGATCAGTCCCGAGCATCAGGTGGCCTGTCATTTCCTCGACCGCATCAACGAAGCCGCCAGAAAGGAGGCACTCTCATGCTGAAATATGTTGGCAATCGACTGCTGCAGCTGATTCCAGTGCTGTTCGGCGTCTCACTCATCGTGTTCACGCTGCTGTACTTCTCACCCGGCGATCCTGCGAAGATTATGATGGGTGAATCGGTTGATCCCAAGATTCTCGAGGCCACACGAGAGTCTATGGGATTGAACAAACCTTACTGGCAGCGCTATCTCTCCTATGTGGGAGGCATCATCTTCCACTTCGATTTCGGTACGTCATACGCGACCAAGCAGCCCGTCACGCAGCAGATCATGGCGAGCTTCCCCAATACGCTCAAGCTCACCATGATCTCGATGTTCGTGGCCGTCATCGGCGGTGTCGTATTCGGTGTGATCTCCGCTCTGCGACAGAACACGTGGGTCGATTCCACTATCAGTCTCGTGGCGCTCATCGGCATCTCCTTCCCTTCGTTCTGGCTGGCGCTGCTGCTGATCATCTTCTTCGCAGTCAAGCTTGGCTGGTTCCCCGCTTCCGGATTCGATTCCTGGCGTGCTATGGTCCTTCCCTGCGGCGTGCTGTCCATCGGCAGCGTGGCCTCGCTCACCCGCATGACCCGTTCGAGCATGCTTGACGTGATCCGTCAGGATTACGTGCGCACCGCTAAGGCGAAGGGATTGAGCAATACGGCGATCGTGATTGGACATGAGCTCAAGAACGCTCTGATACCTGTCATAACCGTGATCGGCATGGACTTCGGCTCGCTACTGGGAGGCGCGGTGCTCACAGAAGTCATCTTTTCCATCCAAGGGGTGGGACGGCTGATAGTCGATTCGATTACCATGCGCGACTACCCAGTGGTCCAGGGAGGCGTGCTGTTTATCGCGCTCATGGTCTGCTTCGTCAATCTGTTGGTGGATGTGATCTACATGGTTTTGGACCCGAAATTGCGTGCGAAAGGAGGAAAGTGAGATGAAAACGAGTGCAACTGTGACTACGACGTTCGGCACGGCACCAGGTAAAAAGCCCAAGGCCAAGGGTGCCGCAAAGGTTCATACAGCGAAATCCAAAGGCCAGTTCGCTGTTTTCTGGCTGATGTTCCGCAGAAACAAGCTTGCCGTAGTCGGCCTGGTCATCATGGTCGCGCTGGTGTTGTGCGCGCTGACCGCGGACTTCATCACCCCGTATTATCCGAACGACCAGAATCTGCAGGGTGCCTTCCAATGGCCATCATCCGATCACTGGTTTGGCACCGACGAATTCGGGCGTGACATCTTTACGCGCGTGGTATACGGATCTCGCCAATCCCTATTCGTAGGATTGGCATCGGTGGCGATATCTTGTGTGATAGGAAGTCTGCTTGGCCTGATAGGCGGGTTCTACGGGGGGCTGATTGACAATGTCGTTATGCGGGTGAGCGACACCTTCATGTCGATACCGTCCACGCTCCTGGCCATTGCAATCGTCGGTTCGCTGGGCAGTAGCATGCGTAATCTGCTGATGGCTATAGCGATAGCGCAAATCCCAGGTTTCGCTAGGATTATGCGGGCAGCCGTACTCAAAGTCCGATCGATGGAATACATCATTGCGGCGCGGGTGCTCGGCATCCCGAACCGTTCGATCATTATGCAGGATGTGCTTCCCAACTGCCTGTCTCCCATCATCGTCAACATCACCTTGTCTGTCGGCTTCGCGATTCTTTCGTGCGCTGGCTTGAGTTTCCTCGGCTTAGGCATACAGCCGCCGACGCCGGAATGGGGAGGCATGATCTCCACGGCCAAGAATTACGTCCGCGATTATCCGTATATGACGATTTTCCCGGGCGCTGCGATCATGCTCACGATTCTTGCACTCAACTTCCTTGGCGACGGCTTGCGCGACGCGCTTGACCCGAAAATGCGCTGACGAACGAGTGCGACATATTTGAAAATTTGTGCAGAACACCATAGAAAGGAACTGCCATGAGAAGAAAACTAGTCACTAGGGTCTCGGCATTGGCTTTGGCCTGTGCCATGGTCTTCTCCGCTGCCGCTTGCGGCAAGAAGGAAGCCAACACCGCAGCGCCGTCCAGCAGCGCTTCGAGTACTACATCAACGGTTTCGCTCAAGCCCAAGAACATCGATATGGCGCAGGTCAAGGGCAAGAGCAACCGCGATCTCGTTGTGGCGAGCTCCGGCGACACCACCACGCTGGACTATATCGAGGCGGGCAACAGCGCTGCCGTTGAAGTGCTTCGTCCGGTCATGGAGACGTTGGTGCGCTATAACGAGCAGGGCAAGCTCGTCCCGTGGCTTGCGTCATCCTACAAGCGGCTCGATGATCGTTCGTGGGAATTCAAGCTGCGCAAAGGTGTGAAGTTCCAGAACGGCGAGGAGATGAAGGCCTCTGACGTGATCTTCAGCATGAAACGCGCCACAACGCCTGCTGCTGCCAATGTGGCATACATTATGTCTTTGATCGATCCCAACGGCTTCGAGGCGCCGGACGATTACACCGTCATCGTGCGCACCAAGATTCCCTTCGGCTCCTTCATCGGGTATATGCCTTATATCGGTGCTTCGATCGTGTCGGAAAAGGCCTACCAGTCTCCCGATGCGTCGACTCATCCGGTGGGCACTGGGCCGTATGAGTTCGTCGAATACAAGAAGGGTCAGTACACCAAGTACAAGGCGTTCAAGGATTATTGGGGCGGTAAGCCTGGTGCTGACACGCTGACCATCAAGCCGATTCCGGACGTGACCTCGCGGTATACGGCTTTGGAGACGGGTGAAGTGGATATCGCGCCGGTGACGGTGAACGAGGTTGGCCAGATTCAGGGCAACAACAAACTCAACCTCTCCTCGCATCCCACAACGGTGTTCACTACCTTGAACTTCAATACGACGAAAGCACCGTTCGACAATGTCAAATTCCGACAGGCCATCGATTATGCGATCGACGAGCCGGGAATCGTCAAGTCGGTGTTCCGCGGTTCCGCGCAGTACACTCCCGGACCGGTGACTCCTCAGCAGCAGTATTTCGATAAGAGCGCCAAACCCAAGTATGATGTTGCCAAGGCCAAGCAGCTCGTCAAGGAATCAGGCGTTGATCTGGGCAAAACCTATGAGATTGCCACCAGCAACAGCCAGACGCGCATCGACGAGGCGACGATCATCCAGCAGCAGCTTGCGAACATTGGTGTCAAAACGACCATACGCAAGATGGAATCGGCGGCCTATAACGATTACATGACCGGCAAGGACAAGGATATGTTCTTCAGCGGATGGGGTGCCGTTGGTTTCCCAGACCCTGACAACAATGTGTATGGTCCCTTGTACTCCGGAGGCATTCCCGACAATAACACTACGTTCTACAATGATCCCAAGATGGACGAGATGCTGCAGAAGGAGCGTGCGCTGCCCAACGGCCCCGAGCGTGAAAAGCTAATCGTCGACATCCAGCAGAAGATCCGCGAGGACACGCCGTATACCACACTGGAGAATACGGTGAACATTATTGGCTATCAGACCTATGTCAAGGGCTTCAGCGCTCAGGCCGCAATCGACCAGTACTATAACAATGTCTCGCTGAAAACCAGCTGATGCACACGAATAGCGGGCATTGCTGATTGAAGCATTCCCGCGGGCGGGTGAACTGCCCGTATGCGCCGGCGGGCCGGGGTCAGATCGACCCGGTCCGCCGGCTTGTCAATCGCCTGCATATGTGCATAACCATAACTGCATAACCATAACAATAAGGGAATGGGGGATTATGAAAACCAAAGTCACGGCGTCAGCCATCATCGGTTATCGCAACGGCCACAATGTCATCTACCGCAATGGCTCGCTGATTTATGAGGGCGATCGCATCCTTGAGGTGGGCGTGCAGGTCAAAGGCCCGTGGGACGTACAGCTTGACTTGGGCGAGGCAGTGATATGCCCGGGATTCATTGATATGAACGCGCTTGGCGATATCGATCATGAGTTGTTCTATGCTGGGCAGAGCGATAGCGAGAAGTTCTACTGGTCGCCTCGCTATCTGGCGAACGGCCCGCATGAGGCGATGACGCCCGAGGAAGAGGCGTTCAAGTCGCTGTATGCTTACGCGCAGCTGATTTCGCATGGGGTCACCACCGCCATGCCTATTACAAGCGTGTACCACAAGCGCGCCGGCGAGACTTTGGAGGAGATCGAGGCGGCCGCGCAGTATGCCCGGCGGCTGGGGTTGCGCGTGTATCTCGGGCCGTCGTATCTGAGCGCCCAGCATGTGTATGATCCGCAGACTAGGCAGCTTAGCGTTCAGCCGATTGTGGGTGAAGACGGCGAGGGGCTTGAGCGTGCGAAGGCGTTTGCACTCGAGCATGAGCGTGACACCGATGACATCGTGCATCCGGTCATGGTGCCTGAGCGTGTGGAGCTGCAAAGCCAGGGTACGTTGGTTGAGACTAAGCGTTTTGCTCGGGAGCATGATTTGCCCGTGCGCTTGCACGCGGCTCAGGGCGCTTTCGAGTATCGCTATATTATGGAGCATCATCATATGCCCACCGTGCAGTACTTGGATTCCATCGGCTTCCTCGACAGCCGCACACTGATACCCCACGCGCTCTACACTTCTGGATACCACGATATCGAGGACCAGTCTGACGATGACCTCGACGTGTTGCGCGACCGGGGCAGTATTGTTATCCACTGCCCGCTGGTGTACGCGCGCGGCGGAAAACGGTTGGAATCCTTCGCGCGCTTCCGCCGCCATGGCATTAGATTATGTATGGGCAGTGACACCTTCCCACCTGACATGCTACGCAACATTCGTGCCGGCAGTGCGATGTCGCAAAGCGTAGACGGTCCCTCACCCGACAGCGGCTACCGCGCATTCTTCGAGGCAGCGACCATCGGCGGCGCAGATGCGCTGGGAAGGCCGGATCTCGGCCGGCTGGCTCCTGGCTGCAAAGCCGATTTCATTGCGGTCAGCCTTGCTGATTTCGGGGTCGGTACGACAGGTGACCCGCTGACGACCATCTGCATGATGGCTTGCGGCAGCAATGTGTTCCATTCCGTCATCAATGGCCGCACAGCGATGAGTGACGGTGTGATACCCGGTCTTGACTACGACGCGTTGCGCCATAAAGCCCAGCGTTATTACGATAAATTCCGTGCCTCGGCGATTGAGCGCAGTTCCTTTGGCGCCATGAGTGGGGATGGATCACTCGACGCTGATCACTTCTTCCAAACGCCATACGACATTGTCGGGTGACTGCACTGTGTGGGGTGCATTGTTGTAATTGCGGGGGAGTCTGTGGGTTTGGTAGCGGCTCAGAGCGTCTGTGCGCTTCCTGATGCGCGTACGCTCTTCATCACTGTATATCAGTGATGCGGAGCGAGTGACAGGTAGAGCACGTGGCCTTATCTTCCTTGGCACCAGTTAGTGCGCCCAGCGCAGCGATATATGCAAAACTGAATAATGCGGCTTTTCGGGTTTTGCTGTGTGTGGTTTTCCCCGTTGCGACGTGTATCTCGCTTATGTGAGGCGTTATTGGATGCTTGCGGAGGTCTATCTGCGTTATGTGAGGCGTTAATTCCTTGGTATCCCGAGTATCGCTGGCTGGAAACGGCGGTTCTGGGCCAGCGATACTCGGCTCTCCGAAAAATAGCGCCTCACACAACGCAGATAGACCTCCGCAGCACTTTGTTAACGCCTCACATAACGCATACACAGTGGTTGCTCGAGGAATACAGCGGTTGTCCGGCCGAATTTGCCGTTGACCGACGCTGAATTGTTGTCGGTGCATTCATGTGGCAGGCCTGATCATTGTTGCACTGCGCGCTGCACTGTTGCCGTCGCTGCCGTCATGCCAAGCGCTGCGCGATGACCTGACCTTATACTTGGGCCGGTTGACTCTTGCGGAGCCGGTGCGATGAAATGACTCGCCGCAGCTTGCCCAGCGGCGACTGCTGCTTGCGAATGCTGGGCGGCAGAATCGGGCAGCTGGCGCATACCATCGACTCGGGGTCGGGCTGGCATGCGCCGCCAGCCGTGCAGTTCTCCGTGCGCAGCTCGAAGAAATCGATGTCGCCGCTGATGCGGGCCTGCTCGATGACGAGATTCACAAAGTCCAGCGGCAGCCCCAGATCCTGGGCCGCGATACGGGGCGTCTTGCCGGAGACCAGGGCTTGCACGACTTGCGCGGTTATCGGTATTTCCGGTATTGTCGGGGCGTCTTTGCGGTTTACAGGGGTTCTCTCTGTTTTGGTGAGTTCTGTTTTCGTGGTTTCGGTATGCCTGAACTCATTCGCAGTATTCATAGCAGCCGCCCGATCTGGAAGACCACAATCGCCAGAATATAGGCCACGACGAGGCCCATGCCCACGGATTGCAGGGCGATTTTGCCGCTGTACTGCCGCCGTATTTCCGCGATGGTCGCCAGGCACGGCGTGTAGGCGAGCACGAAGATCATGAACGCGGCGGCGGCCGCTGAGGCATGCCCGCCGCTGGAACGCTCGAAGCTGGCGCGCACCGCCTGGCCCAAGGTGCCAGTGCCTTGCTGCTGCTCGGATTCGTTGCCCGAATCGTGGATCGCGTAGCTTTGCGCCATCGACCCGACCACGACCTCTTTGGCCACGAATCCGGTGATAAGCGCCGCCGAAGCATGCCAGTCGTTGAATCCGGCGGGCTCGAACACCGGCGCGACGCCCGAGGCCACCGCGCCGTAGAGCGAATTCTCGACCTCATCGACATGGCCGAAAGTGTTGTTGCCGGCGGCTCCCGCGCTGATGGGCATGGCGGAGAGCAGCCAGACGATGACGATCATCGTGATGATAATCGAGCTGGCGCCGGTGATGAAAGCCCACAGCCGCAGCGCGACCGACTTGCCGAGCTGCAGCACTTTGGGCATCTGGTAGGGCGGCAGGCCCATCGCGAAGGGCTGGGTGTGCAGGTCGCGGAACTGCGTTTTGCGCAGCGCGAGGCCGACCGCGAGAATAATCACAATGGATGCGACGTACATGAGGAATATCGCGAGTCCGGCGTAGCGGCCGAAGAATGCGTAAGCTAGCACGATATAGACGCTCAGGCGCGCCGAGCATGACGTGAACGGGATGAGCAGGCCGGTGAGCAGCCGCTGGCGCGAGTCGGGCAGCGTGCGGGTCGAGGCCAGCGCGGGCAGGTTGCAGCCGAAGCCGACCACGAGCGGCAGGAAGGCGCGGCCGTCGAGGCCGATGGCGCGCATGGCCTTGTCCATCACGAAGGCGGCGCGCGCAAGGTAGCCGGAGTCTTCGAGCAGCGAGAGGATGATGAACATGATGCCCATCGGCGGGATGAAGGTCAGCACAGTGACGAAGCCATCGAGCAGCCCGTCGACTATCAGCCCGTGGAACCAGCCCGCAAGTGCTTCTTTGCCGGCGACCAGCGTGAACGCCCAGTCGATGCCATCGGTCAGCCATTGCCGGAAGGTCACGTCGAACCAGTCGATGAGCGGCCCGGCAAGCGTCGTGGTCGCCTCGAACACCGCGTACATCGCCGCGAGGAAGATCGCGATGCCGGCCACGGGGTGGAGCAGGAGCCGGTCAAGCTTGTCGGAGAAGGTCGGCTTGTCGACCGCAGGCTGCTTGCGGTTCAGCTCCGTGACCTTGCCTGCGATCCAGGCGAAGCGCTCATCGGAGGTCTGCTGCGCCCACGCCGAGACCTCGTCTTGGGTCGCTTCGCGGCCGGGGATTGCGGCGGTGGTGACGGGTGGTATGGGTTGGAATTGCGCGGGTTGAGGTGGGATGGGCTGTGCCGACGTTCGCGCCGCCTGTGCCGTGTCGTGCGTCGCCTGCGCCGCACCAAGCTGCCGATCAATGGCATCCAGCAATTCCGTCTTGCCTTTGCCGGTTCGGCCATCGACCTGGATGAATGGGACGCCGGGGACGAGCGCGGCGAAATCGCCGATTTCCAGCGTCGAACCTTGACGTTTCGCCAGATCGAGCATGCTCACCGCGACCACTAACGGATATCTGAGGTCGATGAGCTGACTGAGCAGATACAGCGATTTCGAGGGCGAGGTGGCGTCCATCACGGCGACGATGACATCGGGCTGCGGGTAGTCGTTCCGCGCCATCGCGGCCTCGGAGGACACCTGCTCGTCCGGGCTGATCGCGTCGAGCGAAGCCGTGCCCGGGGTGTCGATGAAGTCCCAGGTCGCCCCGCCATGCCTGAGCGCGCCGGATTCCACGAGCACCGTTGTGCCGGGGGCGTTCATCACCGTGGCGTTTGCGCTCAGCACGGCGTTGAACAGCGTGGATTTGCCCACATTCGGATTGCCCATGAACACGATGCGCGGGTTGCCGCTCGGTTCCTCGTGGCCCATATGGTGATGCTGCGAGGGCAGCAGCACGGCCAGCCCGCGGCGATGATGGTGGCCGCCGGAGTGTTCGGAGTGCTCTGCATGTTCGGTGTGTTCCATGCCCATGTGGCCCATGTGGTCGGCGTAGTCAGCGTGAGCCGCATGGTCGTCGCAATCAGCGTGCGAGTCAGGTTTCGCGCAGCACGCGCAGCCGTCATCGTCATCGCCGCGAGCGGCCTTGTCGTCGTTATGTATCGTATCGACGGAAACTTCGGAAGCATCATTTGTATCGTTGGCACCGGCTAAATCAGACTGTGGCGATAGCATCGAAGAATCCCCGGACTCAAGGGTTTCCAGCGGTTCACGAATCATGCGACTATTCCCATTCTACGTGACGGACGCGATGCCTATGTGCTAGTGCCATTGTCGACTTGTGCACAACTGTTCGCGTATTTCGCATATTGTGCGTATGCATATGCAGTGCCAATGCGCATTCCAAAACGGCTCAGCGCACCTCTACCAGAATCCGCTTGGCAGTAGCGCCGTCCAGCGCGATGCGTTCCGAGCCGTGCGCGACGACCCGCCCGCCGAAGCCGGCCTTCTGAATGACGCGCATGCGTTCATGCTCGCGGAAGCCAAGTTCGTTGAGACGGAAGCGGTTGCGCAGCGTCAGATCGACCTTGCATATCTCGATCTCGACCCCCAAAGGGCATGTGCGCAACGAATCCGTCATACGAGCGAGAATAAACCAGCCAGCCCCTGTCTGTAAAGGTTTTTCCCCTTGTTTTTAACCACTACAATTTGCAAATTCACGACAAGAAGATGTGAAGGTCCGAATCCGGAATCCAGTGAATCTGGATAGCATAACAAAAATGGCTGAAAACGTTGAAATTTCAACATCTTCAGCCATATGCTGTGCCCCCGCGGGGATTCGAACCCCGGACACGCTGATTAAGGGTTCGGGATTGGGATATCGCGCGGTGTCGCTCGGCCTGTTCTCGATTGTAGTGCATGTGCGTTCGAGGCATGGTCTGGGCGGCTGACGGCGGTGGCCTCCCGAAGAACGCTGTCCCCGTTTCCTTCTTATGGTTGTTTCATGCCGGCATATGGCTGTGGCCGGCATTTTTCATAATGAAAGAAGGGAATCATGACGTTCTACGCTCGTCATCGTCAGCCGCCGCAGTCGTGGGCCGGATACGTGGACGGATGGGTCATGGACATGCAGGCCCGGGGGCTGTCCGAGCACACCATCGAGGCCAACTGGTACCGGCTCACCTGCTTCGCCAGGACGCAGACCCGCGGCCCGGACGAGGTCGAGCCGTCCGACGTGCAGGCCTGGCTGACCGGGGAGCGGATCGAGGCGAGCACCAAGGCCGGGCGGCGCGCCTCGGTCAACGAGTTCTACAAATGGGGCCTGCGGATGAAACGACTGAAAGCGAATCCGGTCGACGCGCTGCCCCCGGTCAAGCGGCCCCGCAAGCCGGCCCGCCAGCCCGCGCCCGAGCAGGCCGTGGCCAAGGGCCTGGAATCGGACGACGCCGACGCCCGGCTCATGGTCCAGCTCGACGCCGAGGCCGGGCTGCGCCGCGAGGAGATATGCCGGGTCAAGGGATCCGACATCGTCGCGTACCCGCAGTCCGGGGACGAGGAGATCAGCGGCCTGGTCGTACACGGCAAGGGCGGCAAGACGCGGCTCGTGCCGATCTGCGCGCAGCTGGCCGACGACATACGCGACGCGGCGGGCGACGGCTGGCTGTTCCCCGGCCGATACTCGGGCCACTGCTGCGTCGACCACGTGTACCGCGTCGTCAGGCGCGCCACCGGATACCCCACCCACTCGCTGCGCCGGCGCTACGGCAGGATCGCCTACGAGGCGTCCGGCTACGACCTGCGCGCCGTGCAGGAGCTACTCGGCCACGAGAGCCCCGCGACCACGCAGAGCTACATCTTCGTCCCGCAGTCCAGCCTCGGGACGATAGCGCTCAAGGTCAAGGACAGGCGGCCCGTCTGAGGCAGAGGCATCATAAATGGGGGGTGACCGCCCCGGCCTTGCGGCCGGGGCGGCTGAGAGCGCCGCTAGCTGCGGCCTCCGATATAGGTCATCGCCCAGCCGGCTATCGCCAGCGTGACGGCGTTGGCCGTGACTGTGTCAGCCTTGGCCGCGACGACGACGGCAAGCGCCGCCAGTATCCATAGCGTCGGGCCGCTGCGCGGCCCCTCATCCAACTTGCGCATGACTGCGCCTTTCCCTGAAGGCCGCGCCGCGAAGCGCGGCCGCGTCGCCCGGCTGATGCCGGACGGCCGATCGCTCCTCGCGAAAGGAGTTCTCGACATGTGCCACACTAGCGGCTATAGTGGAAGTCGCTGGATGAAAGGCACCGCGACCGACCCCGTATCGAGGCGGCGAGCTAAGACTTTTGGGATCGGGCCTGATTCCGGCGGGGTGGCTCCAACTCCATCCCCATTGAAGTGCGCGAGACCTCCGAGCCCAACGGTTCGGAGGTCTTCCCATGTCCGAGTTGTAGGTCTCGGCAATGAGAGGGGCGCAAGGCCTACCAGTATCCGATAACCTGCTGCTCAACCTCATCGATCACAGCCTGCGGAATATCAGCCACGGGAATCCGATACGCCGTATTCAGCCTCGGGTTAAAAATGCCAAGATACTTGATCGGCTGAAACTCAGGATGCACGGAATGCAAGCCCATTCGCCAATACACCAGCAATTGCAGCGTATGCTGGCTCGTCGGCCTGCGCTTCGACACCTTGAAATCCCAAAGCGTGTCCTCGGTGAGAAAATCACCGTCGCCAGCCACTATCACATCCGTGTAGCCGCCTTCGAAGGTGAATCCGTCCACTGTCTTCGGGCCGTACTGCTCCAGGAAGGCGAGAGCGCGGCCCACCATCGTCCGGACATTGCCGATTGTCGCGTCATCCGGCCAGATATCCTCGACAGGCTTATAGCCTCTGGGGCCTGCCCTGAAGCACACGTCATAGCCTGCCAGCCTGATTGCGTTCCTCACCGAGACGTCATCAAGGCCCCTCACTTCGGACAGAAGCGAAGACGCATAGCCTGCTTCGCCTACTATCCATGCGCCACGCAGAGATATGTCGAAGGACTCCTCGGCGCTGGAACCGGAGAGGAGCCGTGTCAGGTAGTCCACGGCGATGCCAATCAAGATCGCCGATACGTCCCCATCGGGGCTCAGCGTTTCATCCCCGTCGCCCAGCACGGTCGCAGCGAGTGTGCGAGAAGGGATATACCCGCCGTATGGCTGCTTGATGCTTTTGACCCTGCGCATCACCGGGCATCCGACAACTTTGGGCGACAGAAGGCTTATGTGTCTGTTGGCCCTCTCAAGCTGGGCCCTTTCCCTTCGCTCCCTTTCCTCGCGGTATCGCTTGGCCTGCACGCGCTCGACCCGCTTCTGACGGCGATGCTCCCGGCGCCGGATCTTTACTGCCATGCTGGTCATCTCTTACCTCCTAGTCGCATAGTGCCGGAAGCCCTCACAGGC
This sequence comes from Bifidobacterium subtile, assembly GCF_000741775.1. Lineage (GTDB taxonomy): Bacteria > Actinomycetota > Actinomycetes > Actinomycetales > Bifidobacteriaceae > Bifidobacterium > Bifidobacterium subtile. Next base: position 18,398 of record NZ_JGZR01000016.1, on the reverse strand, counting down.
ATCTGGCTCCCCTCGCATCCGTCCAAGTTCAAAAACGGGGTACAGAGTCTCCTTGCGGGGCTATCTTACCTCTGTCCGGGGCTTCCGTGTTGAAGCGGGAGGAACGATCGGCCGCGGCGGAGCAGACGAAGGGCATGCCGCCCTTGCACAGGCAGACAAGAAAATGATTAATTACCTACGCAAGTACTTGTGAAAATAATTTCCTAACTATATAATTAAACATGAAATCGCAAAGACAATCGAAAGGAAGGCGACGATGCTCGTAGCGATAGCCAACTCGAAGGGCGGGGTCACGAAGACGACCACCGCCATCTATCTCGCCAAGGCCGCGGTCACGCGGGGCGACCGGGCGCTGGTGCTCGACGCCGATGTGCAGGACAGCGCCAGCGTGTGGGCCGACTCGGCCGAGGAGGAGGGCGACCCGCTGCCCTTCGAGGTCGTGGCCGCGAAGCTGTCCACCCTCGCCAAGGCCGTGAAGCAGGACCGCGAGGACCCGGACACGTGGCGGTTCATCGACTGCCCGCCCAACGGGATCATGCTCGACAAGGCCATCGAGGCCGCCGGCTACGTCATCATCCCCACCAGCGAATCCCCGCTCGACATGCGCCAGACCTGGCAGACCTACTACGCGGCCAGCGACCAGAAGCCCGCCGCCGTGCTCGTCACCCGGGCCGAGACCAACACCACCATGCACCGGGACACGCTCGACGCCCTCGACTCGCAGCAGGCCCGCCGCTTCGAGACCGTGATCCGCAAGCGCGCCGACATCGTCAAGACCAACGGCCACAACCCCAGGAAGCTCTACGAGTACGCCGAGGCATATGCTGAGCTGCGGAAGGAGACCGCCCGATGAAAGGAAAGACGAGCAGCATGATGCAGCCCCCCAGCCGCAAGCCATCCAGCGTCAACGAAATATTCCGAGACGACAGCAAGGAGAAAAAGGAAGAGGAGAAGCGCGTTACCGTCGGCTTCGGCGTCACGCTGAGCACCAGGAAGAAGCTCAAGCAGTACGCCCTCGACCACGACACGAAGATGAAGGACATCGCCGAGGATGCGCTCCTTGAATACATGGAGAACCACCAGTAGCAGCGGCGGCGACGGACGGGAAGGGCGGCGTCAATAGAACTCCCGCCCGGCCGGCTTCCGGAGACGAGGATGTGACATAAATTCGAGCCAGAAAACAAGAAAACAATTACACAAGAAGTTGAGAAAACAATAAAATGCGTATATAATAAAGTATGTAAGCAAGAACGCAGTTGATTGATTTTCCAATCGGAATGGGGCGGGGCATGGCATTCAAATCCGGAGACTTCGAATACGTGGCCGGCAACCTTGCGGCGGCGCCCCGCCTGGGCAGGTTCCCAGCCGGGGACGGCACCTACAGCGAGGTGGTGTGGATGACACTGGCGGTCAACCACGGCGACGGGACGACCGAGTACGTCGAGCTCGAGGCGCGCGGCAAGACCAAGGAATACGTCAAGAACATGGCCCGCTCCGACTCCAGGCCGCTGGCCAAGGGCAGCTTCGTCATGGCCGGCGGCACCCCCGGGAAGACGAAGAACGGCAGGCGCAAGCTGCGCGTCTCCGTCCTCGCCGACCGGACCAGCCTCGACTACGACGTGCTCGACTGGGACTACCTCAAGCAGTGACGCAGCCGGACGCCGGACACGGAGGGCTGCGGATAGGATGAGTGGCAACAGGAAGGAAGGACCCATGGCCCAGAACGATAGAAGATTCGACTACGATCCGATGATCTACGACGTCATGCGCGAAAGCGCGACCAGGCTGGGGGGCGAGTTCATCGACCTCGCTAACCACGCTGGCACCGAGGCGGAGCGCGAGGCGTTCATCGTCGCCGACCGCGGGCTGATGAACGAGGCCCGCCAGGTCGACGCGCACGACGTCGAGGCCGTGAAGGCCATGACCGACGAGTTCGGCGAACGCCTCAGGATGATCGAGGACGCCGAGAAGCAGGACGAGCGGAAGGCGGCCTGAGCATGGGCCCGTTCGACCTCGACGACGCGACGCTCAGGAGGATATACGACAGCCAGATAAGCCAGGTCATGCCCCTGCATGAACCGGAACGGGAACCCTGCATCGTCCTGGTGGCCGCGCAGCCAGGCGCAGGGAAGACGCGCGCGGTCAGCGACGCGAGCGACGCGCACGCAGGCGCATACGCCTTGCAGGGCGACGAGTTCAGACACTTCCATCCCGCCTACAAGCAGGTCATGCGCGCAGACCCGCTGCGCATGCCGGCAGTGACGGCCCAGGCCTCAAGCCGCTGGGTCGAGATGGGCATGGACTCCCTGCAGGAACGGCGCAATAGCCTCGTTCTCGAGACCACGATGCGCCACCCCGACGCCGTGCAGCGCACCCTCGCCAGATTCAAAACGGCAGGCTACCGCGCCGAAGCGGTCATCGTGGCCACGCCGCCGGAGCAGAGCCTCATGGGCACCATGATCCGCTACATCGAACAGACCGAACGAAACGGCCGGGGCCGCTGGGTCGACTCCAGCGTGCACGACGAGGCCGTGCGCCAGATGCCGAAGACCCTCACGGAGCAGATCGCCAAGGGCGGCATCGACCATGTGACCATCACGAACCACGCAGGGGATATCCTCTACGCCGCTGACGTAACCCTGGAAAACCGCGGAAATGCCAGCGCCGGCGTTCTGAGCGCGATCCGGGAGGGGCAGCGCTTCGATAGGATCCCGCCCAGCCAGCGCGCCCAATGGGATCATGACGTCAGGCACGTCAGAGCATTCGTCGGCGCGCACCCGGAGGACGCGCAGGTCGCTCGGCTCGCCGCCCGCATCACCGCATCGGCCCAGGCCCGCGACCCGGGAAGACCCCAGGAGCCGCGCGGCGGACTGCAGCCGCCCATGCTCGAAGACATCCGCGAATACAACGCCCAGAGACGAGTCCGGCGTGACGAGCGCCCCAGCCACCCGCCGGAGCACGACATCGACTTCGGCGGACGCTGAAGCGCGGAGCCCTGCAGACGGCCTGAGCGAGGGTCTTGCGCGAACGCGGCAAGTAAAGAAAACAAGCCGGGACAAGGCACTAGCCCCTATCTGTCTCGCTGTGGAACGCGGGGCTGCCGCCCCACGCCCCGCCGAGCTGAATCAGCTCGACCATATGCCTCCGGCGCTGCCGCGCGCATCGAGGGACAGCGCCTCGATACGCTTGCCTCAAGGCCGATCGGACTGCTACGGGAGCGATAACGGAAAGCGCGGAGGAAGCGCGCCGGGCGGGTTCGTGACCGCGTTCCACGTCAACGCGGAGCAGAGCAACTTCTGGGACAAGGGCTGAAAGGAGCGGAACGATGGCAGGCAACGACGAGGTGTGGCGCTGGGACGACTCCCAGGCGGTGGAGTACACGGGAGCGGACGCGCAGGAGCACGCCGACAGGAATCTGATGGCGTGGACCGGCGCCGCCAGCCCCGAGGAGGCGGCCGCCATGCTGCTGGGCCGCCCGGGCATGACGGAGCAGCGCGAGGAATCCCAGAGGTGAGCGGCACCATGGAGTCCGCTGTCTGGCGGCCGCTGCTTATGCGGCCGCGAGGTCGTGGCGGTGCGCCACGGCGTCGCGCTCGATCAAGCGTCGGACGTACTCGCTGAAGTTGTCCAGCCCATCGCGCTTGGCTGCCTTGGAGGCATAGTCGTCCAGGGATTCGGGCATGCGCAGCGCACGCTGCACGCTCCTCTCCCGCCCTCTGCGCTGTTCGCCCAGCGTGGGGCGGCCGAGCACCGTCCGGTAGAAGGTGTCCGCGTCGCCGTCCATGAGCTCGACCACGCGCGCCGCGTCGTCGCCCGAGAAAGAGGCCAGCGGCGGTCTGGCCGCGCCGCGCTCCGCCCGCGCCATTAGTTCCTCGTAATCAATGTCGCCCATTTCATCGTCCTTTCCCATAGTTCCGGTCAACGGCGGGCCATCCAGTAGCCCCGCCACAAATCGCTCAAATGCATCACGTGGAACACGACCATGTCGGGTCCGACCTTGTGCACCAGCACCTCGATGAGATCATCATCCAGCGCCCCGGAATGCCGTCGGCACACTAGCAGCACGACTGGCGGCCGACGGCGCACCTCAGGAGTGCCCGGATCGGACGTGTCCAGAAGCGCAGCCCACACCGGCCTGGCCATCGCGGCCCGCACCATGGCTTCGTCCAGACGGTCCTCCGCGAAGTGCCGTCTGGACGAATCCTCGAATCGAATGCTCATACCATTATTGTAAACCACTAATGTCATACGGTCAAATCCCAATTTCCTTACGTGTTTCACATGCTATTGACACGCCATGTATAAGGCGGTTTCAGATTCCTAGGACAGCAGGATTTGCAGCTCCCGTAATCTCACAACGAATAAAATGCTGATTCCCAGGGGCTGCCGGCACGGAGACGCGCCGGCAGCCCCTGCCTTCTCTGAAATAGTTTTATACGGGACTTTTCTTTAAATCATCAGCTCTATGCGGGGCTGCCGCCCCACGCCCCGCCGAGCTGGATCAGCTCGACCATATGCCTCCGGCGCTGCCGCGCGCATCGAGGGACAGCGCCTCGATGCGCTTGCCTCGAATGCAACGGTGCAAGCCTGATGCCCATAGCTCAGGAAGCGGGACAACGAAGAGGCTGCGCCTATTCTGGAGGCATGTATGGTTTCGATCCCGATGACGTCCGGCTCAGGCTCAGCATGCAGACCGAGAAGTACGACGCTGACGAGCTGGTGACCCGTGTGCGCGTCAAGCTCGAGAAGGTCAAGGACGCGGCCTTGGACGCGAAGGATGACCCGGCCCTGAGCCCGCATGAGCGCCGGATGGCGGAGCGCCGCTATCGGGAGGTCAAGGCCGACATCGATTCGATCCGCTACCAGTGGCGCGATGAGCGCCTGCGCGAGCTCGACAGCAAATGGCAGTAAGACGGCTAAAGGGCTTGCGCGCACATTGCTATGATCGACTCATGCCTGGCGATGACGATATCCACAAGCTGCTGCGCGACGCCTTCGACGCTACAGGCGGCAGATCGGACTCGAATTGGGGGCTGGAGCGGTTCGCTCTCGATCTGTGGATGCGGGGCGCACTAGACGACGAGCAGCTTGCACGGCTGCAGGTATTGATGCACGGAGACGATTAGACCTTACAAAAACTGAGGGGGTTTCCTGCCCACATGGGCAGGAAACCCCCTCAGTAGTATTGCAAGACATATTGTATTTAATGTTTAGCGTCCATTGAGAAGATCATAAGAGGAGAGCACGTGAAACCACCGCCATTGTCGGGCAGAATCATATCAGTACCTTTGCGCAGACACGGTATACACCAGCGCAGGCTTGTTGAAAACGGCAACGGACCAAGGACCTAGCGTAGGGGTCGTACGCATCACTCCATCACCAGTGGTCCACCCTGCATAGGCCTTATCGATCGCATATGTCTCAAATCTGATTTGATTGTGCCACTGGCCTATTTTGACTCCGTTCCCAGAGAATCCGGTTTCCACTTTATTCGATCCGATGAGGCGGACCATGAGAGCATTGCAGAAGTTATTCTGAGTCAGAGCAAAAGATTGGACGTCGGGCGCTGTCTTCTCTACGGACAAGACGTTGCCGGTATCAGTGTCGATGAGAATTTCCTTTGGAGTGTCGGACAAAAGGAAATTATCCAAATCCCTCTGATTGTTGATACCAAGCTGACTCTGGACTTTGGCCGTTCCGATATATTTGTACGATGAATTGACAGGCAGCGCCGACGCCGGCGATGCCACCCCCAGCATAATGAGCAGTGCTGCCGCCATTAAGGCGAAAACGCCTAGAATCCTGTTTTTACGCATAACTATGGTTCCTTATGTTAAGTACTGTATACGTAATGTCTTAGTAATTGGAATCGAAGAAATCCACAGCTCTGAGAGAGATCTTCAATTGAGTATTGAGTTGGTTCCCTAGCCATCCGCTGCTTATGCGGACAATTCCATTTTAAAGTCAAACGGCCACACGCCCCCATCGAGCCGCGTGACTATCGCGATGTTTCTGGCGTGGCGCAGGCAGCGGCCGGCCAGGGCCGCGGCGCCGTTCAGGGACGCCACGAACCGGTAGCCGCGCGCCGATTCGCGCGCCTGCCCGATGGATTCGTCCAATCATTTCCCCCTTGTCCCCGTCGGCGCGCGGGCCGCCATGCCGCAGCATCCTCGCCATCAGCCCCCGCCAGTCGTGCCACGGCCGATCTCTAGTTGGCCGGCTTTCGATGCTATGGCAAGCGTAGCAGCCGTTCCTGTGCGCTCTCACAGATTCCAGGAGCGTCGGGCGTTCGCCTCTCGTGGGGTTCCCTATCCGCGCGGCGGCTTGAAGTCCGGCGGCTCTCGTCCTGGCGTGGGCCGTGCCGGGATGCTGTCTGCGGGTCGAGTGGGCACGTGGCTTTTCCTTCCGTTTTGTTTTTTTTTGAGCCGCTGCACTATATCTCCGTTCCGCGTCCGGTCCAGGCCCGCTCGTCGGAGAAACTGCGCTCCGCCGCGCGCGGTCTGGACCGGACGCTCCGCTTCGATGCGTTGCGCTTGTTCAAAAAAGCAAAACGGAAGGAAGAGCCATGGACGTCACCATCTACACCAAGAACGGATGCCAGCAGTGCAAGGCCACCAAGAGGCGGCTGGACAGGCGGGGCATCGCCTACCAGGAGATCGACCTGGACACTGATCCGTGGGCCAGGATCCAGGTCAGGCAGCTGGGATACCAGTCGGCGCCGGTGGTCGACACGCCTCATGGCGCGTGGGCGGGATACCGTCCTACCCTCATCGACCGGATATGACCGGCCCGGGGCCGCCCCCGACAGGCGGCCCCTCCCCATTTCCCTTGCGGTGGCGCAGTGGCGCGCCTCGCGCCCCCCGGCGATGCCGGCGGGATCGGCGCGCCCGAACCGGCACGGTTCGACCCAGCGAAAAGAACGAGCCAGGCAGGCGATGAGGCTGGCCTCGTTCGTCTCCCGGTCTGCGGGGATATGGGCCGCCGCTCCTTCGTCGCAGCGGGCCGGCCTCAGGCCGCCCGCCGGCAAAGCCGCCGGATCGGGAGTCTGCCAGTGGGGTGTTGCTGCCGTCTCCCATTCTGGCACGGCCCGCTGCGCGTCAAGTCGGAGCGTTCGCGCGCCACGCCTCGCTCCCGGCCCGGGGATTGCAAAAAAGCATAATCCCCGCGCCTTCGCTCCCCGTGTCGCGCGCCCGCACTCGACTTGACGCTCCGCTTTCCGGCCGTGCCGCCATGCGAGCCGTCAGCAACACAGACGAGCAGGAAGGCCCCATCATGACACAGCCAACAACCGCAACCACCACCATCCAAGCAGCCGCACGCCAGCTCACCAGCATGCGCCGCGAACAGGGAGTCAAGAAGGCCGACCGCGCCTACTGCGCGACCCCATGCGCCCAATGGCTCGACAGCCTGAACGAGGGACGCGACCAGACCAGCCTTGAAACCCGGCAGCGGCTCACCGCGGGCATGAGCATAAGCCTTGCCATCCGCGACGCGCTCATCCTCAGCACCGTGGACGCCGGATGCCACTTCGGCGCGATGCTCGCATCAGCCGCCGACGGGCACGCGCCCAGCACGGCGCGACGCATGTACCGCACGCTGCGCACCGCGTTCGACGACCCCCTGTGGGCGCCCGACCAACGGCGCGTGGACACCGCGCTGGACATCCTCGACGCCATGCGCCGCGACCTCGCCAGCGAGGAGAACGAGTACGCCGCGCAGCCCTTGGCCGTGAGCGCCTATCTACGGTGGTGGACCGAGAAGCCCGGCGCCTTGGAGAAGGCGATGCGCGCCCTCGCCGTCCAGCCGGACACCACGCTGGCCGCCATCGTGCTCACCGCGCTCAGCCACGACATCAAACCCGCCTACCTCGCCAACCGCAACAACCAATAAACCACAGGAAAGGAATCATCATGAACACCCAGACGCTACAGGACATCGATATCGAGAGCATCGACCCGAACCCCGCCAACCCGAGGCAGGACATAGGCGACGTGAGCGAACTCGCCGCCAGCATAGCCGAGCAGGGAGTCCAGCAGAACCTCGTCGTCGTGCCGGGCGGCGACGGCCGCTACACCGTGGTCATCGGCCACCGGCGGCTCGCCGCCGCCAGACAAGCCGGACTAGCCAGCGTGCCCTGCGCGATACGCGAATGGGACGAGACCACGCAGCGCGAAATCATGCTCGTGGAGAACACCCAGCGAAGCGACCTGACCCTTCTTGAGGAAGGCGACGGGTACCAAGGACTGCTCGACCTCGGCGTGAGCGTCGAGCAGGCCGCCCAGCGCACCGGGCGCAGCGAGAAGACCGTGCGCCGCCGCCTGAGCATCGCGGCCATACCCCAAGCCACGCGAGACAAGACCACGGCCCAGCCCACCATCGAGCAATGGCAGGCCATCGCGGAACTCGCCGACCAGAGCGACCTGCAGGAGGCATTGGCAGCGACAGCCGGAACCCGGGACTGGGACTACACGCTGAGCACCGCCACGGAGCACGCGGCCCGCCGCCGCTGGTACGCGGCAGCCAAGACGCTGCTCGACCAGCAGTCGCGCGAATACACGTTCGAAGAGCCAAGCGGCGGCTACTACCAGACGCCCGAAGGCTGCACGCAGCTCGCGCTGCTCGCCCCCGGCAAGCCCTTCGAGCAGCAGGAGGCCGAATGGCTCGAAACGAGAGACGAGGACGCGCCGCCCGTCACGCGAATCGGGATGCGCGCGTGGGACGGCAAGCGCCCCACATGGAGCGAAGGCATCGCCCTGTACGCGCAATACGACATCACGCAAGTCAAGCAGGAGCGGGCCGAGCGCGAAGCCGCACGGCAGCGCCAGCGCGAACAGGCCGAGGCCGAGCAGGCCCCAGCCAAAGCGCACGCCGTCACCAGCCTCGCCCTGCGCCGCGCACACATCGCGCACCTGCTCGAACTCAAAAACCTGCCGCGCAACACGAGCAAAGGAATCGCCCTGCTCGCAGCCACGGCCATCCAAGGACTCATCACCGGCCGCATCGACGCGTGGGGCCGCGACTCGGGCGAAATCCTCCAGACCCTCGAAGACATCGGACTCCAAGACCCGCGCAACGACGACGAAAACAACACAGACGAGGAGGAGTACGAGGGCACCGGCGCAATCATCGCCCGCACCATAGCCCGCCTCGACCCGCAACGCCAAACGCTGGCCCTCGCCTACGCCAGCATCGAGACCAGCATCAGCTGGCTCGACTGGCTGCAAGACGACGGCCTCACACAATCCATCACGCCCCTGTACGCCGCGCTCGAAACACTCGGCTACCAGATCAGCCAGCCCGAGCAAGACGGACTCGACGGCGCATACCTCCCCACACCCGAACCCGACGAAGAGGACGAGGAAGAACAGCCGGACGAAGAAGAGACAGAGACGGCAACGCAAGAGGAGAACGAGGAAGACGAGACGGAGACCGGGAAGGAGCCGGAGGAGAGCGAGGCCAGCGAGCAATAAGAGCAAGTCCAAGGGCCGGGAGTCCGCAGCGGGACCCCCGGCCTGCCCTCGCGCCCAGGCCGACCCGTCGACCATCCCGCGAGGGGACGGATCTCCGCGCCGGCACTTCGCCGGACGACGGGCGAAGGCGGAGCGCCTTGCGGCGCGCGCCCCGGCCGAATAGGGCCGGTGCCGACGGCGGCCGCGGCCGCCGTCGAGAGGAGCGGGCTTCGCCCGCCGTCCCGGATTTTCTTTTTGGCCGGTCGGCTTCGCCTTGGATCATACCGGCGTCGCGGAACCCGTCAACGCCCACGCGCCGGAACAACGCCGCGCGTGTTCTTATGACGGAACCCGCTTTGGCCGGTAACGCTTCGCTTGACCAACCGGCCAAAAAGAAAAAACAGGGAGCACAAGGAGCGCACATCATGAACGCAGCCACCTCGCCAAATTGCATGGGAACCGCAAACAACGCATACCTTTGGCCGGCCGTGCCGCCCAAGCTGACGGACAGCCAACTGGAGCAACAAGAGCGCTACTGGGCGAAGAAGTCGCGTCATTATGCACGCTGCCGGCGCTGGCATGAACTGCGTATGCGCTATCTGACGCTGCACCTCTTCATCGCGAAGGCAAACGCCGCGCTCGGCGGCTGGCCCACGCTCATCGCCGGCATCGCCACGGCATCCGCCGTCGCCGCAGCGCTGCTCAGCATCGCGACCAGCAAGCACAGCAAGTAACCCCACTCGCAAACCGAAGGAGCACACGACATGAACGCACCCACCTCGCCTGACATCGCGCAGCCGACCGTAACCAACAGCCACAAGGACGGCATACGATACACCGGCGGCAAGTACGACCCGAGCAAGACGGCCAAGCAGCGTGTCGCCGCCATGCGCAAGGACATCAAGACGCTGCAAAGAAACGGGAGCATCCCCAAGGACTACGCCATCAGCTGCCGCACCCGCGACTACGGAACCGGCGGCAGCGCGTGGAGCGCCGACATCACCATCGCCATACCCACGTCCAGGCTGTACGCCGTGCCGAGCCTCGGCCAGCTCACGCACATCGCCACCACCCCGGCCGAACGCGAAGCCGCCCGCGTGTTCTCCAAGCTCTGCGCGCGCCACGGCGGCCAAGCCAGCGACCAGCAGCTTCAAGCCGACCTCGACGCCGCGCAGAGCAAGCTGGACGCCAAGGGGTTCGACGAGCTCGACGACGACGACATGGACATGCTCGTGCTGGCCCCGGCCGCACGCCGAGCGCTCGAACTGTGCAAGCAGGTGGGCGAGCAGTACATAGCCTACGAACTCGCGCCCGCACGCGACTACAGCACGCGCGACGGCATCATATGCGCGAGCCTCGAAAGAGCCCTCGACTAGCCAGCCCCCGCCAGCGGCATCCGGCCCCGCCAGCCGGACTCCGCCCGGCCGCGCCGATGCCGTTTCTCGCCCGCCCGGGAAACGGGCGGGACTCGAAGCCGGCACTTCGCCGGACGGCAGGCGAAGGCGGAGCGCCATCCTGGCGCGCGCCCCGGCCGAATAGGGCCGGAGCCGACAGCGGCCGCGGCCGCCGTCGAGAGGAGCGGGCTTCGCCCGCCGTCCCGGATTTTCTTTTTGGCCGGTCGGCTTCGCCTTGGATCATATCGAAGTCGCGGAACCCGTCAAGCAACACGCGCCGGAACAACACCGCGAGCGTTGCTTGACGGAACCCGCTTTGTTCGATAACGCTTCGCTTGACCAACCGGCCAAAAAGAAAAAACAGGGAGCACAAGGAGCACACGACATGAACACAGCACAGGCAATCAGCGAGAGCGCGGCCCGACAGGCGAAGCAGGCACGCAGCCTCGCAGGCTACCGGGAAGGCAGCGCCACCAGCGAACACGAGCAGGCCGTGCAGGAGATACGCCAGCTCGCCGAGCAGCGCAAGCAGGAAGTGGACGAGAGCTACCACGAGCGAATCGACCGGCTGGCCGACCGGTACGCCGCGATCCTCGCCACGCAGACCAACGAGTTTAACGAGCGCAGCGCGCGAATCCCCAGCGTGATGCTCACCGGATCCGCGAACTACCCGGCCGAGAAAATGGCCAGGCGAACCGACAGCATGATGCGCCGCTATGCGCAGCAGGACGAACAGCTCGAGAGGACGCGCGCCGCGATCCTCGCGTGCGGCAGCAGCATCAGCAGCACGCAGGACAACGCCGAGCAGCTGCTCGCAGAAAAGCTCGCCCGGCTCGAGGCCAGGCAGACGGAAATGAAGCAGGCCAACAAGAAAGCCCGCGCCAGCAACGAGCCAGCGCCCTACGAGTCCTTCACGCTGAGCAACAACAACGCGAACATGCGCCGCATACGCCAGCGCATCGAAAGTATCCGACGCCACAAGGCCGCCGGACGCGAGGAGCAGGCCGGCACCATGCCGGCGGGCGAACCCTTCACGCTCGTGCAGGACGGCGAGGAAGGATACACGTACTTCCAGTTCGACGCCAAGCCCGGCGAAGCAACGCGCGGCACGCTGAAGCGCCACGGCTTCCACTACTCGCCCCGACTGACCCGCTGGCAGCGCAAGACGACTGGCGGCAGCGCCTGCGCCATCCGCGCCATCCTCGCCCAATGCCAGCAGACGACAAACCAAAACCAGCCAGAGACACCGAAGGAGCAATCATGAACGAAGGACAGGCAAGCAGCGGGAGCGTCGGGCGGCCGGCCACCATCACGAAGGAGGACAGCGCACGCGTCGAAGAACTGATCAGCCGGGCGGACTGGGCCGACAACTATGCGGCGGAAGCCGCCGAGGACGCCGACCTCGGAGACGGCGGCTTCCACAGCGAAGCCGACCGGCTGCGCCGCGAGGCCGATGCCATCGCGCGCAAATACGGGTTCGAGGATCTGGACGCGCTGTGCGACCACCTCGACCAGCAAGACAGCCAGTAGCATATAGAAAAACCAACGCCACCCCGACACGGGCCGTTTGCACACGCAGACGGCCCGAATTTTTTTCCGCGCCACCGCTCTTGCAGCACGAGCATGACGGTCACCACAGCACAACGCCACAAGCAAACAATCACAGCAGCAGACGAACCATCACCACAGGAATCAAGTGAGAACGAGAACACAATCATGAGCACAGTCAGAGCAGAATTATACGAGAAGCAAGCAGAAACGAAATCAGATTTTTCAGATGATCTAGCAGAGCTTTCATCGAAAACCATGAAAATCGATCAATGCACTTCTTGCTCCCAAGGAGCAAAAACGGCCGGAAACGGCGGAATAAAGCCGAAATAAGCCATCTTAAACGGCTTAAGGCCGAAAACGACGCAGTGCGAAACGGCGGAAGGCTCCAGCCGTCGCAGTCGGGAAACAGTGACGCATGCGCTCCGCGGATCCGCGGAAGGCGATTTAGGTTGAATGGGAACAGCCTCGAAAGAGGAAAACGAATGTGAAGGAAGTGTGAACATGGGCGGGCAGGCAATGAGCGTATGCCCCGTGTGCGGGAAGGAGTTCCCCGTCGAGTTCAACCGGAACGGGGAGCTCAAACGCTTCGACTCCGAGGCGTGCCAGAAGAAGTACTACTACGAGCACGAGGGCAGCGCCGCGCGACAGGAGATGAAGGAGGCGCGGGCGCGGATCGAGGAGATGGAGCGCCGGCTCGAAGCCAGCGAGGCGGCGAACGGGTCATGGCGCGAGCAGTACGACGAGCAGTACCGGCAGCTGCGCATCCTCCAGCTCGACGTCGCCAAAGCGTGCGAGGACATGCGCCTCATGTTCGACCGGGGCGTGCTCGGCGTGAACACCAGAAGCCCGAACTACCCGATGCTCGCCGGGCACAGCGGCTTCCTCAAGCTCATCGACGAGTACGAGGACCACCGGCCCGCGCAGGTCATCGCAGAGGAGAAGGCCCTGGACGAACAGGACCAGAAGCAGCGCCGCGAATGGCGCCAGGCGCAGCTGCGGGGCATCGCTCACGACGAGCAGACAGCCATGAGACACCGGCAGCTCAAGGAGCGCAGCACAATGCTCAAACGCTGCCGGCACTGGAAGGCATGGCGGGGCCTCGAGGACGCGCAGCTGTACGAGCGGGAGCAGTACGGCGTCGAGCTGGGCGACGACGACCCCATGATCAGACCCTATCTCGACATCCTCAGAGACGGCCGGCCGGCCTTCCAATAAGCGTTTCAATAGAAAGGAACCACAATGAAACAGAACAACGAATCCATGGAAGCCGAGATCGAAAAGCTCCAAAACAAGCTCGCCGAGGCGAAGAGGATGCAACGCATAGCCAGGACGCTCGCCAGCACATTGGAGCACAGGCGGGCGGGCATCGCCAGAGCCATCAAGGCCTATGACGACGTGCGGCGCGCAGGCATCGACGAGCTTTCGTGGACGGATTCGCACGCCCGCGACAACGGCCTGGCCACCACCGCGCAGGCCATCGCCAGCGCCAGAGATGAGGTGATGGGGCCAGCTGCCAAGAGCGGGAAGAAGGAGGACTCAGCGCCGGGCGAGCCAGCGCCGGGCGAATCCGGAAGCGTCCCGAACGCCGAGGAGCAGGGCGCGCCGGCGCAGGAAGGCGGCGACGGGAACGGCATCAGCCAGCAGGATCACGCTGCGCTCGACGCAGTTCAGGCGCAGCCCGCCGATACCAGCGACGGACCACGGGAGGACGCGCCCTCGTGGCAATGAGCATCACCAAGCTGATGGCCGGCACCGCCTCCAAGTACTACGAGAACACGGTCGACAGCGTGCTCTCGGACCACGGCGGCGGCATGGCCAACTACTACAACGCGCCGGGAACCCCGCCCGGCGTGTGGCTCGGCAGCGGGCTGAGACGCTACGGCCTCAAGGCCGGAACGCAGGCGTCGAACAAGCAGGTGCACCGCCTCTACGACGGGCTGCGCCAGCCCAACACCGGCAAGAAGCTCGTGCGCATGAACGACGAGAGCATCAAGGCGGGCAAGGTCGTGGGCGGCTACGACCTGACCTTCCACATGCCCAAAAGCGTCAACATCCTGTGGGCCAGCGGCGACAAGGACGTGCGCGCCGCCATCACGAAGGCCCACAAGGAGGCCATGGGCGAATCCGTCGCATGGTTCGAGACCCACGTCGCCAGCTCCCGCTCCGGCAGAGGGAGCGTCGTCCGGCAGCGCGCCAAGGGCGTCGTGGCCGTCGCCTACACGCACTGGGACTCGCGCGACCACGACCCCCACCTGCACGACCACGTCCTCATCTCCAACCTCGTGGAGCGCGCCGACGGCAAGGCCGGCGCCCTGGACGGCGGCAGCGCGTTCCGCGCCGCCGTCGCGATCAGCGAACGGCACACGAACCTGCTCATGGACAAGCTCACCCAGAGCCTGGGCGTGCAATGGCACCGGCGCGAAAGCCTCGACAGCAAGGCCAGCGTGTACGAGATCGACGGTGTCAGCGACGAGCTCATCGAGGCGTTCTCCAGCCGGCACAACGGCATCGCCGACAAGAAGAAGCAGCTCATCGAGCTCGCGAGGAGCAAGGGCGACACCGTGGAGAAGGCGCGGCTCGAAGCGCTCGACCGGCAGGCATGGCGCGAGACGAGGAAGGCCAAGCCGAAGCAGCCGCTGAGCCTGAGCCAGCTCATGGACTCCTGGCAGAGCGCCATGCGCGAGCACGGCATCGACCCCGCGCAGCTCGCCGGCTCATGCGTCGGCGCGAGCTTCAGCGCGATCGACGTGCGCGCCGCGCTGCGCGACAGGGACGCGATGCGCCAGCTCTCCGCGCTCCTGGACCAGAGCATTCGAGAGCAGGGCGGACAGCTCCAGAGGAGCGTGACCGGCGCGCTGCACGAGAACGTGAAGGCGAACCGCACGCGCATCACCCTGGACAACGTGCGCGCCGAAGCGGCCCGCCTCGTGCGCGGCGTGCGCGTCATCGACGGGCAGGCGGACGAGCTCATCGACGCGCTGTGCAGCGTCGAGACCGCGCGCCTGGTGCCCCTGACCGCGCAGCGCTACGAGATCAGCGAATCCATGAAGGCGGACGAGCGGATCACCGGATGGAACGGGCGCGCGGTCACCGACGACCAGGAGGGATTCGTGTTCGCCACGCGCGAGCTGCTGGACGCCGAGCAGGCGTTCATCCAGCGCGCCGACGCCACGTACGAGCCCGCCCGCCAGCTCGACCGGCAGGCGGTCGCCGACGCGGTCGAGGCCGCATCGGCAGCAGCCGCGCACCCGCTGGCCAAGGACCAGAGCGCCGCCGCGACGAGGCTGCTGCTCGACGGGCGCATGATCGTGGCGCTCAACGGGGCGGCGGGAACCGGCAAAACCACCACCCTGCGCGCCGTCGTGCGCAGCGCCGGCCGGCTGCAGGGCGAAGGCCTCGTGCTCGGCCTGGCCCCCACCGCCGCCGGCGCGGGCGAACTGAAGAAGAGCCTGGGCATCCAGACCGAGACCGTCGCCAAGATCCTCTACGAGGCGCGCACCGGCAGCCTGCAGACGCGCCTGGCCCGGGCGAACGAGCGGCTGGGCGCAGCGCGGACCCCCGCCGCCCGGCGCGCCGCCCGCGAGCAGGTCGCCGCTCTCAGCGCCCAGTCGGCCGCGCTGCGCATACCCCGGAACGGGATCGTGATCGTGGACGAGGCCGGCATGGCCGACACCATGAGCGTCGAGCTCCTGTCCCGCCTGTGCGCCGAGAACGGCGCGAAGATCATCATGGTGGGCGACAGCATGCAATTGTCCTCGCCCGGCGAGGGCAGCGGCGCGTTCAGCTGGCTCGTCGACCACGGCAGAGCCCAGGAGCTCACCACCGTGTTCCGCTTCCGCGACCCCGGGGAGGCCGTGCGCGCCGAGCACCTGCGCCGAGGAATCAAGGACAAGAAGAAGGAGACGTACACCGCCCTGGACGAGTACGAGCAGGCCGGAGCCATCCACGCCGTGCGCGAGGCCGACGCCGAGCGCGCCGTCGTGGAGCGCATGGTCGCGGACCTGAGCCGCGGCGTCGACTCGATCCTCGTCACCGCCACCAACCAGGACATGGCAGACCTCAACGACGCGATCAGCGGCAGGCTGCAGGATCTCGGGCTGGTCGATTCGAAGCGTCGCGTCACGCTGTCCGACAAGAGCAGCGCCGGGCGCGGCGACGCGGTGTGCACGCGAACCAACAACCGCGGCCTGCGCACGCCGGACGGGACCATCGTGCGCAACAGCGACATCTGGACCGTCGAACGAGTCAACGACGACGGCTCCCTGGACGTGCACCGGCGAGGCGACCGCTCCGCCACGCTGACGCTGCCGGCAGCCTACGTGCAGTCCAGCACGGAGGGCGGGTACGCGATGACCGCGCAGCGCTCACAGGGCAGGACCGTGGAGCGCTCATACACGTACCTGAGCGCGGAGGCCGACTCGTTCAGCCGCTCCATGCTCTACGTGGGCATGACCAGAGGACGCCAGAGCAACGAATGCTACGTCGCGGTCAAAGACCCCGAAGACATGAGGACCGAGGGCATGGACTCCTACGAGATAGCGTTCTGGCAGCAGCGCAAGCGCCCCGGACTCGAACAGGACGGGCGCAGGGAATGGAAGGGCCAGGGCCCCGCCCCCGACAAGGAGCGCTGGTACACGGCCGGCGACCTGCTGCCCGAGGACATCGAGCAGGCCAGGCTGCGACTGGGCCAGGTCATGGACGTGGGCGGCGGCTCCGAGCTCGCCACCTCATGGCGGCAGCGCTACGAGAAGTCGATGCGCCAGCCCAAACGGCTGGCCGTCGAATGGGACTACTACACGAGGCTCCTGGCCGAACGCCGGCTCGAAGAGCAGGTCATCGGACCCGAGCGCATGCGCCAGCTCGCCGGCGACCCGCAGTCCCTCACAGGCATGGTCGCCGCTTACAGTGAGGCCTCGCTCATCGACCGCCGGCAGGCCGACCGCATCGTCAGGACCAGCATCCAGGGCGGGGCGAACAGCGTGCGCCGCGCATTGAACGAGCAGATCAACGACCGGGACGCGGGGCGCAACACATGGGTCGCGGGCCGCTACGCGCACGCTCAGGCCGGACCGGACGAGAGCCAGAGGGTCAAAGACGCGGCCAGCATGGCCAACCAGAGCCTGGCGATGCTCGCCCCCGGCCTGGCCGAACGCACGGCGCGCGACGGCGAGAAGGGGCTCGCGCCCGCATGGACCAAGGCCATCGGACCCGCCCCCGAGTCCGGAGGCTCGGGCCGGCGGCAGTGGGAGCGGCTCATCGAACAGATCGAGGCGTACCGCGCCGAGAATGACGTCGACGACCTCGAGCACCCATTGGGAAAGCCCGGAGCCGGAGCGCAGGACGCATGGCGAGACCACGCGTGGCGCGAACGCCTGGAGCAAAGAATAGAAGTCTACCGGGCGACGCCGCCCGACCCGGATGCGCTGCCCGGGCTCGCCGCCCAGGACGCGCGCGGCTTCGACGGCGGCACCGTCAGAAGGCTCCTGTCCGGCCGGCCCCTGCTCATCGACATGACCGCAGGCCAGCCCCATGACCAGATCGGGCGGGACAGGGAGTACGCGACGGTGCGCAGCGCGAACCCGGCCGGAGCGATCGAACGCGCCCGCGCCATCAGCCCCGCCGCCGTGGAGAGGATCGCCATACGCGCCGACGGGGCGGACGAGCACGCGTTGCTGCGCGCGTGGGACGCGCTCAGCCGCTCGCAGCGGTACGCGGCCGTGCGCGTGGACGCTCCCGGCGGGCCCCGTCCCCTGTACGAGTCGGTGGCGCGGCGGGTCGGCGCCGAGCGGACGCTCGGGGCGATGGACGCGGCSGCACGCCAGGAGCGCGGAGCGCGCGCTGCGGCGGCGGGCCCCGGAGCTGATGGCGGCTACATGGCCCCCGAGACGGGTCGCGATCCGCCGCCGCATCCCGGCCGGACGCCGGACCTGCCTCCGGCCCGTTGTATGGCTATTTCCCTCGTTGCGGCGACTGCTTGCGCTTTGCGCTCAACGCGGCCTGATTA
>NZ_JGZR01000015.1 GCF_000741775.1 Bifidobacterium subtile | reverse complement strand
GGCGGGCCCCGTCCCCTGTACGAGTCGGTGGCGCGGCGGGTCGGCGCCGAGCGGACGCGTCGGGGCGATGGACGCGGCCGACGCCAGGAGCGCGGAGCGCGCGCTGCGGCGGCGGGCCCCGGAGCTGATGGCCGGCTACATGGCCCCCGAGAGCGGGTCGACGAATCCGCCGTCCGCATCCCGGCCGAGATCGCCGGAATCGTCCTCCATGTCCTCGCCGGGCAAGGGCATGGAGATGGGCGGCATGTGATCGGCTTCGATGGGGCGGCCGTCGCTGGACGCCTCCAGGCTCGCCCCCCAAGGGTACATGCCGGCCGGCTCGATGCCGTGCTCGGCCGAGAATGCGCGGCGCCGCCTCGTCGCGGCGCTCAGCGTTCCCGGCTCGTCGTGCCCGATGCCGCATTCGTGCTCGCCGTCGCCCACGCCCTGCGACTTGCAGTATTCGCGGATCATGGACAGCGCGCGGTCCTCGTCCTGCCAGAAGCGCGTCTGCTCGGCCGAGGGGAGGGGATGGTGCGGGCCGTTCCTGGTCATGAACGGCAGGTAGCAGGCCGCGTACTGGCAGCGCAGCGCGTCGAGCAGGGCGAACAGGTAGGGGTGCAGGATCCAGCATTCCGGCAGCGCGCGGTCCATGCGGTGGTCGATCTGGCACAGCATCTCCGCGAAGTCGGCGTCCGCGCCGGCCGTGGCCGGCTGCCTGGCGCGCGCGTGGAAGGCGTAGGGAGCCATGCCCAGCTGCTCGCCGATATCATGGTCGGCGGCCGGCAGATCCCAGAACGCTCCCGCGTATCCGCTCATGGCTTGACGCTGATGTCGGGCAGGGGGCCGTCGTTCGAGACCTGGTCCTGGGGCATCTGGCCGGACTGGTCGGGCGTCATGTCGCCGATGCACTGGTTCAGCTCGCTGTCGGCGGTCTTGATGCGGTTGGCCATGTAGAAGAAGTCCTGGCGGGCCATGGGCTTGCCCAATGACCCTTCGGTCTCGTGCGAGGCCCATACCCGGCAGGAGTAGGGCCACTGCGGGTGGTTCCTGATGAACTCGCGGGCGGCGCGCTCCGACACGTTCTTGGCGATGACCTGCTCGTTGAGCAGCTTGTTGGCCCAGTTCCACGCCTCGGCCTGCCACGTCTGCCAGGCGGCGTCGAGCTGGTCGCACTCCCGGCTCACGCCCTGCTGGTCGGACGCGGGCCGGGCGATGATCCGCTTGGCGAGGTCGGTCAGATCGTTCTCGGCGTCCGCGTAGTCGCCGTGCGGGTCGATCCGCTCGACCGGGGCCAGGTAGTCGCGCAGCAGCGGCTTGCCGTCGATCGGCAGGGTTGTGTCCAGCTCGTCGCTCATCTTCTGCATAAGGTCCCTGGCCTTGATGGCCGACGCGTTGCGCCAGTCGCCCCCGTCCAGCGCCGGGTTGTGGCTCGCCGGCGCCTGCGCCGTCGCGCCGGAGGACGCTCTCGCCGGCGAGGGCGAGGGCGCCGGCTGGCCGCCGTACAGGCCGGGGATGATGCCGGAGGCGAGCAGCAGGCCGAGCAGCAGCAGCGCCGCCAGCGTGTACAGCAGTCCCGCGAGGCCGGATGGCGGTCCTGCAGCGCGCGCAGCCGGCCCCTGATTCCTGAGTTCTTCCCGTTGTTCATGGCTCTCACCTTACCGTCATCTGCGGGGCGTCGCTCCATGCCTGCGCCGTCCCGTCCGCCTCGTCCGCCTCGCCCTGCCAGCCGCGCTGCCACCAGGGGATCAGCTTCACGGCCGCGGCGGGCGTGGCCGCACTCATCAGGAGCGCGCACCACTGCGGTATCTCGCGCAGCGCCTGCTCGTCCAGCGTCGCCACGCGCTGCGTCTGCTCGTTCGTGCCCAGCCCGTCGCGCAGCCGGCCGCCGAGCCAGAAGCCGCCCCGGTAGGAATGGTTGACGCTCTTGACCTCGCGCTTGCCGACCAGGGCGCTGATGTCGCGCAGCGTCTGGCTGTCGGACAGGCCGCCGAGCACGACCTTCTGCCCCGACTCCCACATCTGCGCCTCCGCCTTCCTGTAGACGTCCTGGGCCTGCGGGCGGGACTGGAACACGGCGCACGCGAAGATCCCGTCGCCCGAGCCGGCCGTGAACACCTGCGGCAGGGCGGGCCAGGGGCTGATGTTGGCGCACTCGTCCAGGATCAGGCTCACGGACGGCTCGAGCTTGCCGTGCTCGGCCTCGGCGGCCATTTCGCGCGCGGTGTCGCGCACGTCATCCAAAAACATGCAGTTGAACACGGCCGTGCTCGCGTCGGCCTGCCCGTTCACGCTGCGCAGCTCGGCGAGCAGGTACACCGTCTGTCTGCTCCTCAGGAAGGCGCGCATGTCGAAGCGGCGGGCCAGCGGGTCCGGCCTGAACCAGGCGCGCACCTGCGGCAGGCTTAGGGCGCTGAACGCGCTGGACATCGTCAGCAGCTTGTTCGACGCGGTGCGCCGGTCGTCCTCGGACAGGCGGGCCAATGGCAATGCCCAGGCGCGCGCCTCGGGGCATTCCTGCTCGTGGCGCTCCAGGATCGCGCGCGCACGGCTGATGCCCTGCGTGTCCTGGGACCACAGGAACACGTCGTCCAGCCCCTTGCCGTCCAGCGCGGCGGCCAGCAGGAGCGCCTGGGTGATGTCCACGCCGATGCGCGCCCAGGTCGCGTCCTCGCCGCTGAAGTTCGCGCTGCTCACCAGCGCGCTGGCCAGAGTGCGCGCCTTCCTGGTGTCCCGGCAGGCAGGCACCGGGTCCCAGCGGATGCGCGCGTCCGAATACCTGCGGACGGAGCCCACGATGCCCATGGGGTCGAACACGTAGGCCCGCTCGCCGTCCGAATGCGGGCTCGAGCCGTCGAAGTCGCGCCGGGATGGCGTCGCGTAGCCGCCCGTGCGCAGGTCGAACGTCGCGTCCAGGATGTCCTTCCTCGAGCTGGTGGCCACCACGGCGCCGGGAGCCTCCACGATCAGGGGGATGACCAGGGCGTTGGTCTTGCCGCCCCTCGCGGGGCTGAGCACGTACGCGGGCCGCTCCATCGAGAGCCATACGTGCGCGCGATGGCAGTCTCCCAGGAGCACGCCGGCCAGGCTCGGGCTGATCGGCCTGCGCCTGGCGTCGCCCGAGTCGAGCATGGCGCGCGTGCCGGGCATCGCATGGTCGGCCGCATGGCTCAGCGCCCGGTCGGAGAGCTGCTGCATGCCCTCGCGCCGGGTCAGCAGATGCTCGTCGGTCAGGAACCGGTCGGCCGCCTGCTGCGGGCTGCCCGAATACCAGGACCACACGAGCGCGCCGGCCGCGCCCAGCGCGGCCAGCAGCGCGACGCCGAGGACGAGGATCCACGACTGCCGGAAGAGCGCGGCCAGCAGGACGCACAGGAGGAACGGGGCCAGCACGAGCAGCGCCATCGCGCGCCGCCCCCTCTCCCGGGACGCCAGAGCGCGCACCAGGGGCGTGTGCTCGCGCAGGAAGTCGCCCGCGCGGGTGCGCTGGAAGCCCTCCCACCAGTCGGTGAACCCGCGCGCCTCGTCGATGTCCGTGTGGTGCCTGTCGTATCCGCCGTTCATATTCCCTCTCCCTATCCTTGCCTGTTCTTGTCGGTCTGGAACACGTCGTAGGCCTCCGGGCCCACGTAGGGCCTGACCACGTCGCGCACCCTGGGCCCCACGCGCCATAGCGCGCAGAAGTCGGGCAGCGCCCGGATCGTGTTGATCTCGCGCAATGTCAGGTCGGGCAGCAGCCTGGTCATCTGCTCCAATGACGAGGAGGACTGCGCGTAGACGACCTGCGCCTCCGACTTGGTCAGTATCCCCATCATCGTGTTGCGGTGCTCGCTGCCCTCCTCGCCGAAGCTGCTCAGGTCGCCCAGCTCGTGCATCAGGAACCAGTTGCTCACCCCGAGCTCGCCCGACAGCCTGATCCTGCGGTCCCAGGCGCGCACCAGCTCCGGGTTGGACAGCAGCTCGTGGCCCTCCTCGGCGATCACGATGCGGAACAGGCCGTCGCGCTGCGCGCACAGCCGCTCCACGGTGGCGCTCATGGCCGCCATGTACAGGGTCTTCTTCTGCTCGTTGCCGTCCGAGGCGCTGCCGGTGTCGAACACGAGCATGGGGCTGGCCGGGTCGACGTCCACGGTCGACTCGCGTTCGAACGCGCCGGCCATCGCGCCCTCGACCAGCGGGTTGAGCAGGAGGATGAGCCGGTCGGCCGCCGAGCGCCGGTCGGTCTGGCCCACGCCCTTCACGGGCGTCTGCTCGGGCCACTGGGATACGAGCAGGTCCACCAGGCCGGCGATGGTCGGCGTCCGGCCCTGGTCCAGGTAGTGGTTCAGGGCCGCGTCCACGATCCCGCTCTCCTGCTCGTCGATGCCGGCGATGCCGTCCTGGCGCATCGCGGCGGCGATGCTGCGGATCGCCTGCGTCTGGATGCCGAGCACGTCGCCGCGCCAGTCCCGCTCCGAGCGGGCGACGGGCCGTCGGCCCGGGTCCAGGACGTTGAGATAGGAGCCGGCGCCCACGGAGACGACCTGGCCGCCGACCGAGCGGGCGACGCGCGCCCACTCGCCCTTCGGGTCGCCCTCGATGATCACGCGCCTGTTCCACGGGGCTGCGGTCTCCCTGGTGGCGAACATCTTCAAAAACATGCTCTTGCCCGAGCCCATCAGGCCGATGACCCAGCCGTTGACCGAGGTGGCCGCGTGCGTCTGGTAGGGCTGCCACGCGTCGTAGCGCCATACGGCGCCGCTCAGCGAGCTCTCGCCGATCACCGGCCCGTCGAACGGCGTGTATCCGGACACGACGAACGGGTCGAGCACGCCCGCCTGCTGCACCGACGCGCTGTGCCAGGGGATGGCCGGCGCGTAGTGCGCCAGTCCCAGCCGCCGGCCCGCGCCATGCGTGCGGGGCAGCGCGTCCCCGGCCGCGTCCGGCTCGGCCGCCTTCTCGCTCTTCCCAGCCAGGCTCCGGTACCAGTCGCGCAGCCGCCTTCTCGCCTCGCGCTCGGCCCGCCGGCGCTGGAAGCGGGGCGTGGCGGCGGCCATGCCCTGGCTGGCCGGCACGCCGTCCGCGTCGACCTTCGCGAGCTGGCGCAGTGTCAGCTGCGGCAGGACCGGCGCGAAGCCCAGCACGCCCGACGCGCCCTGCTCCTCGCGCTCCCTCATGACTCCCTGCCTTCCAGGCCCAGCGGCCACACGCCGTTGAACCGGGCGAGCTGCTGGTCGCGCATCGCGTCCATGTGGATCCATTTGGAGGTCCTGCCGTCGAATCGCGAGCAGGCGGCGTCGAGCCGCTCGCGGCTGTCGGCGAATATGGTCACGAACCCCTGGAACTCGATGTCGCCGCCGTCGTTGGCGATGTCGGCCAGATGCTCGTCCAGGCGGGCCGCCTCGGCCACGGTCCGCTTGTCGTCCGAACGGCCCAGCCTCCGGTTGATGCCGCTCATCGTCTCAGTCTCGTGCAGCTGGCCGGTGACCTGCTTCTTCGCCGTGTGCTCGTCGCGCGCGCGGAACACCTGCGTGAGGACCATGGGCGTCATCGTGGCCGAGGTGACGTTGGACAGCCAGCTGGGGAACACCGGGTTCTTCCCGTCGGGCCACCGGTCGATCCACCGGGTGCGGGCGAACAGGGGGCCGACCTCCATCCAGGTCGCGTGCGCGTGCCAGAACAGGGCCAGCGGGATGTCGTCGGGCAGCCGGCCCTTCGCGTCGAGCAGGGTCGTGGCCGTGGGGTCGATCAGCGTCTTCATCAGCCCGCGCAATTGCTGCATGTTCAGCCACTTCCATGCGGCCGCCTCGTCCACGCCCGTGCCGGACAGGCTGCCCATGAGCTCCTCGACCCTGGCGGACAGGAGCCGGCTCACGTCGGCCGGCGTGCTGCGCGCCGCGCTCTCGCCCTGCGCCTTCGAGGGGTCCACGGTGATCGTGACCACGTGGTCGTGCTCGAAGGGCATGGACAGCACGCTCTCCTCGACGTAGCGGATGTCCCTGTCGGCCAGCGAGCCGGAATCGGCCGGGCCGTCCCCGCTGGGCCGGACCGGCGCATGCAGGGCGCGCGACTGGATCACGACCCGGGTCACGTCGCCCTTGTCCTTGAGCGTGGCCACGGCCGCGCTGAACTGGGCGGAGAGGGACGAGAGGCGGGAGAACGAGGCGAGCTGCGCGTCCAGGCCTCGCACCCGGACGCACGCGGTCGCCTCGCCCTTGGCCGCGTCCCACACGTAGCACGCGCCCTCGTACGCGGTGTTCACGATCCGGTACAGGTCCACGCTCCCGTCGTTGCCGGGGATGTCCAGCAGGCCGACCGTCGCGCCCACGGTCAGAGGGCTGACCGTGGACCTCGCCCGGCCCGTCGCGCTCAGCAGCGCGAAGCCCAGCCTGGTGCCGATGATCTGCCATATGCTCAGCCCGCGGATCACGAGCAGGTCCGCCGCCATGACCAGGCACAGGGCCAGCGTAAACGGGCTGAGCGGCGAACGCCCGGCGAGCAGGTTGAGGCTGAACAGGGCGATCAGCGCGAACGCTATCGCGACCTGGTGCGTGGACCAGAACGCCAGCGCCTTCTGGCGCGGCACCCTGGCGAACGATGTGGAATAGAGGTTGTCCGATGAGGTCTCCGTTGCCAAGATCCCTCTCCTTTCTCACGCGTGGGCGTGGGTGTGCGTGCTGCCGCTACTGGTCGACGTGCGCGTTCGCGCCGCGCGCGCCGCCCGATTCGACATGCACCGTGACATGCGGCGTGCCGCCGCTCTCCTGCCCCTCGCGTCCGGGGCCCGAGG
>NZ_JGZR01000014.1 GCF_000741775.1 Bifidobacterium subtile | reverse complement strand
ACGGTTCCACCCGGCTCCTAGACTGCTCCGGCCGCGCTTCGGGCCGGGGCGAGAAATCCTCCATATCCGCGTACTTCGCGACCGTGTTACGCGAGATCCCGAGCCGTTCGGCGATCGCCGAACGCGACAAGCCCTCCATCTCGTACCTCCTGATATCCTGCCTAATGGGCATCGGTACCGTCATTCCTTCCCTCCCGAGAACCGTGAAAATGGTTGATAGCACTCGGGAATCTATCAGGACAACAGGCCGATGCCTTTCACATCAAGACACCACCGCCAAAACCGATCAAATCAAGCAATCACTCTGCCCAATTCCGGTGATGACCACGCACAAAACAAAACGATGATAAACAATCTGAGCGTTCCTGCCACCGGCGCAACGACTCCGCGGCGATTCCAAGGCTCTTCGCCACGCCCTGCAACGCCTTGGTCTCGGACGTGTAATTCCCACGCGAGCCCGCCAACAGCCGCACCGCCCGCTCCCTGAACTCCGCATCATATCTTCTAGCCATGATTCCATCATCTCCTATCTGGGGGAAATCAGGAACAAAAACCAGTCCACATCAATGATATTGCTGATCAGGACGGAGTTGAAATATATGTTCGCCTGTTTTGTGTTTTCTCGGTTCATTTCGATGGATATGAACCTACTCGCCATGGAGTTCAAAGCCGTTGTGACAATCGTTGTATAGCCGACAATCTGATTTGCAAGTGGTATGAATCCATATGCTTCAGAGCCTAAGGTTCTGACGATATATGGGGTAAGTACGAAACTGACGCCGAACTGTACGCCTAATGATATGATTCCTGCAATCATATTGACTGCAAGTTGCCGTTTTTCTCCCATAGATGCTCCAATTGCTGTATTGACATTATGTCTTTAATATTGGTTTTTTATATATCTGTTATGCCTGTAGAGTCTTCTGAAGGGGGGGCGAATTTGACGTATATGTCCTTCAATGGATAAACATTTTTGCTGTAGTCATAATTTGTCAGCTGTTTTAAGGCATCGGGAAATTCTTTCGTGGATTGAATAAAAGTAATGTAGGGAAGATCCTGTATCCATTCATATACGCCACGGACTTTATGATTGTTGTTATTGAACACGATCGCCGGCGTGCCGGTTAGCGCGGCAAACACCATTCCATGCAGACGGTCGGTGATGATGATTTGCGCGTTGCGGAACTGTTGCAATTTCTTAGACAATAGCCCTCTACGTTCCGTAATTCCGATTTCATGATCGGTGTCGATTACAGTGTCAGTGGTTGATATCGGTGCTGATATGACGTTACGTATTGCTTTGTCAATAAAGCCGCGCTCATCGGCGTTGAGATTTTTCTCGACATCGTCGCGCAGGACAATGACGGCTCCAGCGCGCTCAGTCGGTGTCTTGTCTAACAGAGTATTGACGTTAAAGCTGAGCACGATGTCTGGAACAAGGGCAACAGACGCCTCGGGGAAATATTGTCGCATCGCTGCAAAAGATACTTTTTCTCTGGCGAATAGGTGGAGATTGGGGTGATTCTTATATGTAGATTGAGCGTATCGCGCGAGTTTGGATTGCGGATTACTATAGGAAATCGTCTGTGGCATGACAATTATCTTCATATTCGGAAACATGCGCATGACAAAACAGCGTTCGTATTCATATATGGAATACAGATCACCCATGTTTCCGCCACCTTGAAGGCAGATGACGTCACGCTGCGGGTCTGCGAACTCTTGTATGCAGCGTTTATATTCCCATAGCTTGCCTGTCGGTATTTCTACGACATTTCCGTCGAAATTATCTTTGATGAAGTTATACTGCGCTTCAGCAATGGCAAGGTCGCCAAGATTTCCGTAATTGGCGGTACCGAGGATGAAACATGTTCGTTGATTGTTCTGCAGTGAATCGAACTCATGCCTGTGAGTACGGTACCCTCGTTGAATTGATGCATGCTGTTTCAACGGCTGCGTTTTATATGGACCGATGGTTGCTCCAAGTATTTGTGAAATTCCCATTATGATATATCCTATTTAAATTGCGGTTGTTGATTGGCGGCAATGATATACGATTCAGTGGCATTATCTCTATGCCGTACAGTACAGGGATTTCCAAATACCACTGAGTGATCAGGAATATCTCTGTTCACATAGCTATTCGGCGCAATAAGTACATCGTTTCCAATATGGATATTGCCAACGATCGCTGCATTGATACCAATCCATACATTGTCGCCTATGATTGGAGTGCCTTGACGTTTGCCTCTATTTTCCTGTCCAATGACTGCTCCTCGGTGGATTGAAACGTTGGCACCGATACGGGCATTCGGATTGATAGTGATGCAATAAGGATGCCCTAAATACAACCCGCCTCCGATATGGCATGTGTACATCAGTTCCACGAGTGACCGTTTCCGTGAGTGCCTGAGCAGGAACCGATATACCAGTTGCAAAGGCTTGAATGTGCATTCCTGAGAAAGCCGATAATACTTTTGAAATGCTGGCATTTTCTCATGCATCTGCCGATATCGAGATTGGTCTTCCTGTAATAATGCACCCATGTCTTGCTCCTTTTGAAATTACGACAATAGATCTGTCAAAGAATCGAATTTACGCATGAAATATTCAGCGGGGTAATGCGTATCAGCAATATTCATCATGTCAGGGAGTAACGATTCTAAGGCATCGACATCTTCTGCGAAAGTGATGTACGGCAAATCTTGCAGCCAAAAATATTCCATGCCGACCTTACCGTTGCTATTGTTCAGAGCAATGCAAGGTGTGCCGGTGATGGCACTGAAGATCATGCCATGAAGCCGATCGGTGATTACCAGCCGTGCCTTTCGGAATTCGGCGAATTTGTCCAATACTAAGTGCTCGCCACGTTCGGCGCTGATGGCGGAATCATCCGTGATGGTGGTATCGGTATAGGTAATTCGTTCGCCGGTGGATGTGATATGGACTGGGTTTTGTTCCCTGTGTTTTATTGGGTGACTGGTGTCGCCTTGGTTTGATAATAGCGTGCTTCTACCTCGGCTGGTGTCCGGTAGTCGAGGCGTTCGTGGAGGCGTTGGTTGTTCCACCAGGAGACCCATTGGAAGGTCGCTGTTTCCAACGCCCGCACGGTCCCGAACGGCGCGGATCGTGTGATCAGTTCGTTCTTGTACGCGCCGTTGACGCTCTCGGCCAGCGCGTTGTCATAGGAATCACCCACCGTGCCGGTGGAGGCAGGATCCCGGCCTCCGTTCAGATGCGTGCCGTACAGGCTGCTGATGTTACTGGGTGCCGTG
>NZ_JGZR01000013.1 GCF_000741775.1 Bifidobacterium subtile | reverse complement strand
GGCCGAGAGCGTCAACGGCGCGTACAAGAACGAACTGATCACACGATCCGCGCCGTTCGGGACCGTGCGGGCGTTGGAAACAGCGACCTTCCAATGGGTCTCCTGGTGGAACAACCAACGCCTCCACGAACGCCTCGACTACCGGACACCAGCCGAGGTAGAAGCACGCTATTATCAAACCAAGGCGACACCAGTCACCCAATAAAACACAGGGAACAAAACCCAGTCCATATCACATCTTAGCCCTTATCTTTACGATTCCCTCTATTCTGATTGTTCTGTTTGCCAATCATTTCCTAGATATCCCAGAGAACATTCTCACTGATGTGCAGATTACGTTCGCCTTGTCATTCGCAAGCATGGTGATGATGTTGATCTTCAATGTATTCAGTGTAGTATATTATGTACGAAATCGACTGGATTTGAGTTCGAAACGTAATGTTGAGGGTAATATCATTCGTGCAGTCGTTTTAGTGGCATTATTCGTTTTCCTGCAACCTCATATCTTCTATGTGACTGCAACGATGTTCATTGTCAATATATATCTGTGCGCCACGAACATCCATTACACGCGAAAAATGACCCCGGAACTCAACATAAATCCAAAAGCCTTTAGTCAAAAAGCTGTAAAGACGCTGTTATCGTCTGGCGTATGGAATTCAGTGAATCAGCTGAGCACAACATTGATGACGACTCTCGATCTATTGTTGATGAATATGTTCGTCGGCGCAGGGCCAAGCGGACAGTATTCATTGGTTAAGACTCTCCCCAATATGGTTCAGCAGATCGCATCGGTCATGGTCGGCGTATTTGTGCCTATGCTATTGATTGATTACGCAAAGAACAAAAAACAACAACTCGTTGATGATGTGCGCTTTTCGGTTCAATTTCTTGGTGCCATAATTACGATCCCTCTTGGTTTCTTAATGGTTTTCGGCGTGGATTTCTTCCATATTTGGGTTCCTACGCAAGATGCCCAATTGCTTCAGGAACTATCTATTCTGACATTAATCCCCTTGATAGTTACCACGTCGCTTAATACGCTGTATAATGTATACACAGTGACCAATAAGTTGAAAACTCCGGCATTGGTATGGCTGGCATTAGGCATTCTGAATGTGGTAGTCGTGGTTGCATTGCTCAAATTTACGGATTTAGGTATCTGGGTCATTCCCATCGTGAGCCTAATTATGGGATTGGCTCGCAACCTTACATTCACGCCTGTTTATGCAGCGCACTGCCTGGGACTTCGTTGGCATACGTTCTATGCTGCGATTTTTCGTGGATGTTTGTGTGTGTGCTCGGTAATTGCCGTATCGCTGGTTTATCGTTCTTTTTTTATTCCCCAAAACTGGCCACAACTCATCATCGCCGCGATTGTTTGCGGAGGAGTGGCACTGGTAGGCAATGTATTTATTGCCTTCGAAAAAAACAAGCGCGCAAGGTTCATTACGCTTCTTGCCAGTAAATTCCATTTACCTGTTCCGGGTCAGCCCAAACATGCGAAATAATGATCAATGTCAACCTTTATTACGATGAAAGAAAGGCAATCAGCAATGTCATCGTCTACCAATGAATTGTTTCGTTATGCGGAGCTATTCGCGTTCAAAACTATAGGAGCCTATCGTATTGGCAAATTGCTGAATCCCAAAGCAGTGCTAAAAGGGGCAAAAGCCGCTGGCAAAGTCAATGACAACAATGCCAGTGCTGTTCGTATTCTATTGGGTGAGACTCCGTTATACCGAAATATCGGTGATCTCGCGATTGCCGTAGCAGAAAAGCAATATCTGGATAATTTACATGCGGGAGTTGTGAAGGAATACACTGAAAACAACCGATGGTTCGCATTGGCATATTGGCGTAGGCTCATCAAGCCTGACACAACCATCGTCCTGCAAGGTGGGGGAAACATGGGAGAACGATATTTTGGCCTAGACTTGAAACGCGCCGGAGTAATCAAGGCTTTCCCTCATAATCGAATTGTCGTCATGCCGCAAACGTCGGATTATAACGGCAAACTTGGCGCTGCATTGTTGACATATATGAGAAATATTTATATCAAGCATGGCGATGTACATCTGTTCGCCCGAGAACGTCGTTCCTATGAGTTGATGAAACGGCAATTCAAAGGCGTGGACGTCAGACTCGCAACCGATATCGTGATGACGTATCGACCCGAATTTGATAACTAGCCTACTCGTTCCGGCGCATTGATTATCTTACGTCAAGATGGCGAGCGACTGCAGGCAAACGATCTTTGT
Organism: Bifidobacterium subtile; assembly: GCF_000741775.1. Classification (GTDB taxonomy): domain Bacteria; phylum Actinomycetota; class Actinomycetes; order Actinomycetales; family Bifidobacteriaceae; genus Bifidobacterium; species Bifidobacterium subtile. The sequence continues at coordinate 6,138 of NZ_JGZR01000013.1, read as the reverse complement.
GGACACATAAAAGCAGAACTCAACACTATGTTTGATACAGCTGACATTCGTTCATCCGATACGATTTACCATTGTGACGTGTCGTATGAGGAACGCGAGACGGTTGTACTGAACAAGATGCGTGAGTTTGCATCCGCCGAAGTGGTCGTCACGGATCGATTACACGGCATGATCTTCGCGGCAATCACCGGAACTCCGTGTGTGGCATTCGACAATGCCAACCATAAAATTTCAGCATCGTATAACGCGTGGCTGAAAAATGTTCCTTATATTGCCCTTTCTTCACCTGAGACTCTTGGGGTGGATATTCGGCGCGTTTTACAAGTCGAACATCGTCAATATGATTTTAAGGCAATGCTGGAGCACTGTTCCGATATCAAGAAATTACTCAAGTGCGAATAATCTTCAATCATCAGAACCTTTAACCTACCATTAACAATTCATTTATTGCATTTCCATATTGACACATATTGTCGGCATGGCGTTGAGCATCTGCTCGACCTTCTCGCTGACCAGCTTGTCGAGCTTGGTCTCGAGCATTTCTTGGTTGACCTGTAGAATCGTATCGGGCATGGTTCTGCCCTCTTTCCAATCGCGGTTTTCAATGTCTGGCGACTGAAAATCGTAACCGACAGGCCATGCCCCTTTTACATTAGAGACCCAAACACAAAGTGCGCAAGAAAACGGACGTTATCCAATACCCCCCCTGTGTCTGTTCAATAGAAGTTAGGCCGATGCAGCGTAACTAGATAACGTCCGGTTTCTTGCGCAAATTGGCTGGTGCTTGTTGAAGTGGTGGAGCATGGCTTGTCGCCTGTGTACGATTTGGGTCGCCAGACCATTAACCGCTCTAGAAAAGCAGGCGACAGAACCATGCCCGAGAAAATCATACAAGTCAACCAACCCATGTTCGAGACCGAACTCGACCGGATGGTGTCCGAGAAGGTCAACGAGATCCTCAACCGGATGCTGGACGCTTCAGGCCGACGAGATCGCCGGCGCGGCCCGCTACGAGCGCTCCTGCGGCAGGAAGGCGTATCGGGCTGGTCATTATGAGCGTGATCTGACCGTCAAGGCCGGGAAAATGGCAGTGAGGGTGCCGAAGTTGAAGGGCGCCCTGTTCGAGTCGGCGGTGATCGAACGGTATCGTCGCCGGGAGGAGAGCGTGGAGGAGGCGCTGATCGACATGTACCTGGCCGGTGTCTCCACGAGGCGGGTGGACGACATCAGCCAGGCGCTGTGGGGAGCGCGGATGCCGTCGCAGACCCTGTCGGACCAGCTCAGGAAGGTCTACGGGGACATCGACGCCTGGCGCGAACGCCCGCTATCCCAGCCCTACCCGTATGTGTTCATGGATGGCGTGTGGCACAAGCGTTCGTGGGGTGGCGCCGTGGAGAACGTGAGCATACTGGTCGCCATCGGCATCGGGTCGGACGGGCACCGGGAGGTGATCGGCGTGGCCGAGGGCATGAAGGAGGATTCGACCAGCTGGAACAGCTTCGTCTCCTCGCTCATCTCGCGCGAGCTTACCGGCGTGCGCCTGGTGACCGGCGACCGGTGCGCCGGACTGGTGAACACCGTCAGTGGACTCCTGCCACAGGCCCGCTACCAGCGGTGCATGGTGCACTTCATGCGCAACGTGCTCTCGAGAGTCTCCCCTCGTCACACCCGATGGGCCGGGGACGCGCTCAAGGCCGTGTTCGCGATGGAATCACGCGAATCGGCGTTGGCCAAGGCCGAGCAGGTCGCCTCCGAGATGGAGGAGCGGAAACTCAGGGAGGCCGCCAAGTGCCTGCGCGAGGGCATCGGCGAGACCACCACGTACCTGCTCAAGGATTACCCGGTCGAGCATCGCCGGCGCATCCGCACCAACACCATGATTCGAACGACTCAACCGCGAGATACGTCGCCGGACCCGCGTGGTGGGCGCTTTCCCGGATGGTAGATCGGCATTGATGCTCATCAGCGCCAGGATCCGCTACGTGACATCCAACGACTGGTCGACCCGACGCTATCTGGACATGTCCCGACTCCACGACACCATACAGGAAGCGAACTGAAAACGCACGCAGAACGACAACACCAAAAGTGCGCAAACCACCGGGCACTACCGATTTCTTCCGTCACCAGCCTGGAAATGAGTTTATATAGAGTATTTCGTTCTGGCTCTGGATCATCATCGATATCCAAATCAGTTCTTTCCATTTTCAGGATGGCCAAAGATATGGCCATTGCAGTGCGCTTGTTGCCATCAGCGAAATAGTGATTTTTGGCTAGGTGAAAGGTGAGATGAGCCACCTGCCGGAACAGATCATCGAATCGTTCTTTCGGCGATTGTCCGAATACCAGCAGAAAAGTTGAATCAACAACGCTGCTTACGGAACCGATGTCGCTGGTTCTTTCCACGGTAAATCCGCCGATGTCGTCAAGTTGTTTCCTGTGTACCTGAACGATTGCCTGTGCCATTGCCTCAGCGAGGTCATCGGACTGAAAGACGAGTGGCGGCGCTTGGATATGCCACCACTCGTTAGTGTATTGCTCAGGCATTGCGCAGAATCCTGAAGGTGTTCTGCCACTTTGCATTTACTTCATCCAAGCTGGATGCAAGAGTGTTTTTGGGGAAAGTCAGGCCATCATCGGATGCGAGAATGTCGTCGTTGGTGATTTCAACGCTTTCCCCTTCCCTGTAAACGTTTTTCCAAGCGGAGTTTTTTCGATGGGAGAACCCCACAAGATCGAATGCCGTAAGAAAACCGTATTTCTTTGCTGTCCTGTCGATAATGGATAAAGTCTGTTCGTCTTTTGCGGCTTCGCCCTCGGACTTTGAAATCTTGTTGCGCCCATACTTTCGGAAAGTGTAATAAACGTCCTTCTCGACTGGGCCGTAGGACCAAGCCTCGATCTTGTCTTCGAACAATGGTTTCCCGGTTTCGCGCAGAGACTCGACTTGCGCGAAATAAACGAGTTTGTTCAGCACAAGATTCGTAATGTCGATATCAGAGCCATGGCGAAGAATGAAAGCATTCGCTACTTGTATTGACTTCATGGCCTCTCCTCTGTCATGGAAATTTCTATGTTCAGATATATGAAGCTTGCTTTCGAAAGGATATATGCTACCAGTCCTCTCTCAAAACACAAAGGCAGCATTCAATAATGCATTTGTCAGACGCTGTAAGAAATCCTGCATTTTCAGTTTGCTGGGTATATATAGTACAGAATACGAAAAGGCATCATTAATCATTGCTTCAAATATCCGAAAGGCAATTTGTCGTATTGATGAAGGCTTGTATCTTGAGGATTAGGCGGTGTTATCAATCCCTTTGGAACAAAGGGCGCACTTCTATACAGGGGCAAGCCATGTATGTGCGCTCTGCGAGGCAGGCAGCCCAAACACACGAATATTCGGGTTGTTTTGCGCCACTCCGTTCCGTACAAGGGGCTGCAACCCTTGCGTCGCTAAGCGGCTATCCCTGCGGACTTGCTATCTACGAACGATTTAACAAACCATCCGCAGATAGCAAGTATGATTGAAAGGAGCATCTATGAAAGGAGCATCCATGAAGCGAGACATGGAGCTTGTTCGTCTCATTCTTTTGAAAATTGAAGAAGAATACTCTTCAACAGCGATTTCTAATTTGAACATTAGTGGCTACGACATGGAAACTGTCGCCTATCATTGCAAAATATTAAATGAGGCTGGGCTAATTTCTGATTACGGTGCCCGGTATGCGGATAACAGTTTACGGAGCTTCGGCGTAGGTTCTTTAACATGGGAGGGCAATGATTTTCTTGATAAAATCCGAGATAACTCCCAATGGAAAAAGGTTAAAGATGTAATTGTGCAAAAAGGACTCCCCCCTGTTATCGAAACAATTAAGACCATTTCCTCTGCGTTTGTGACAGCCGCAGCAGAGGGAGTAGCAAACTCCATCATTAAAAACGGTGGAATGCCGCAATAAAAAAACTATCCTCTAGTGTTACATAGACCGTCTACAAAAAAGTAGGCGGTCTTTTTATATCCCCACATCAAAATCAAGGAGGTCATGCATTATGGCAAAACAGAAAACTATTCCCGAACTGGAAGCGGAGAAAGCGGAAAAAAGAACGCAAGCTCTTGCAGCTCTAACACAAAAAGCAGCAACTTGAAAACCGTGCCGCATACTACGAAAAGGGAGATCGGCGCAAGCGGGCACATCATCTTATCACCCGTGGCGCAGCTATTGAAAGCGTTGCATCGCTGACAAAGGTTTTGACCGAAACCGAGTTTTACGCCTTTGCAGAAAAGCATTCGCCTTGGCGGAAGTCAAGGGTCTGCTCATGGAGGACATCAACGAGCACAACAAAAATGAGTTTGGGGGTGATTGACTATCGCACTGTATCATTTTCATGTGACCCGGATTAAGCGCAGCGCCGGACAGTCTGCTGTGGCTGCTGCCGCCTATCGCTCCGGCGAAAAGCTGCACAGCGTGCATTACGGCGAGGACAGCGACTACGCCAAAAGGGCGGCGTAATCTGTTCCGAAATCCTGCTGCCATCTCATGCTCCACCCTCTTTCTCTGACCGCGAAACCTTATGGAACGAGGTGGAGAAAGCAGAACGGGGAAAGGAGGCGCAGCTTGCCTACAGCTTTGACATTGCCTTGCAGAACGAGTTTTCCATGCAGGAGAACAGGGTGCGGACTTTTTCTTGGAGACTGAACGAAAGGATTATCATATGTCCGGTCCCGAGGAACGACAGCGCGCGGTGGATCTGTACTCCGCCACGCCGATGACCACGGCCCAGGTGGTCGAGCACCTGGCTTATCCGACCAGGCAGTGTCTGGAACGCTGGCCGGCAAAGGATCCCGGGTATGCCGGCCATATGGCGAAACCCATCATCCTAATGGAGACGAGGGCCAAGGCGATCGAACCGGTGCCGGGCGGCATGCGGCAGAAGCGGGCCGCCGAACGGCTCGGCGCGGGTGTCGGCACGGTCCGCAACCGGGTCAGGGCGTATCGCGAGGGTGACATGGCCGCGTTGCGGCCCGAAAACAGGGACACCGGCCAGGCCGACAAGCTAGCGATGCGACGGGATCGATCCGCCGGCGACGCCGAGGCCCCGCGCCGCAGGGTCGAGGAGCCGGAACTGGGGAACGCGTTGATGCGGGAGGTGACGGAGGCGTTCGCCGTTTCCAGGGGCAGGTACGGGTACCACAGGGTCAAGGCCCTGCTCAGGACCGGCGTCTCGGAGAAGGCGCTCCGCAGGATCATGGCCGAGGACGGTCTGACGGCGCATGTTCCCAAACGACGCGGGTACGGCTCATACGAGGGCGAGACCACGCCGGCTCCCGGCAACCTCGTCAACCGCGATTTCACGGCTGAGATGCCGAACGAGAAATGGCCCGCGGACATCACCGAGATCAAGGCCAGGGATGGGAAGGTGTACCTCTCCCCGCCGGTCGACTGTTACGATGGCAAGATCGTCACATACACGGCCGGTTCCGGTCCCAACGCCGGGCTCGCCGACAGGATGCTCGTCAAGAGCCGCGGAGACGCTGCCGGAGGGGTGTGTATCACCATGTCAAGTTGTGCGGGAAAATCACCAGATTTGAGCAGTGGTGATATGGACTGGGTTTTGTTCCCTGTGTTTTATTGGGTGACTGGTGTCGCCTTGGTTTGATAATAGCGTGCTTCTACCTCGGCTGGTGTCCGGTAGTCGAGGCGTTCGTGGAGGCGTTGGTTGTTCCACCAGGAGACCCATTGGAAGGTCGCTGTTTCCAACGCCCGCACGGTCCCGAACGGCGCGGATCGTGTGATCAGTTCGTTCTTGTACGCGCCGTTGACGCTCTCGGCCAGCGCGTTGTCATAGGAATCACCCACCGTGCCGGTGGAGCCAGGATCCCGGCCTCGTTCAGATGCGTGCCGTACAGGCTGCTGATGTACTGGGTGCCGTGATCCGAGTGGTGGATCAGACCGCGGGTGTCGCCGTGCCGGGCCGTCCAGGCGATCGACTGGTCCAATGCGACCAAGGGAAGCGCACGGGTGCGCTGGCTCGAGGATACCGCCCAGCCCACGATGCGCCTGGCGTACGCGTCGGTGACGAACGCCACATAGGCGAAACTTCCGGATGCAAGGCGCACGTACGTGATGTCGGCCACGT
>NZ_JGZR01000012.1 GCF_000741775.1 Bifidobacterium subtile | reverse complement strand
CGAGCCTGGCCGCGAAAAAAGCCGACGCCGAACTCAAGATCTCGTTCGCGCGGCGCAGCTCGGCATTCTCCCGACGCAACTTCTTCAACTCCTCGGACTCGCCGGGATCCAACGCATTCGCCGCATCTGAGCGTTCCTGCCACCGGCGCAACGACTCCGCGGCGATTCCAAGGCTCTTCGCCACGCCCTGCAACGCCTTGGTCTCGGACGTGTAATTCCCACGCGAGCCCGCCAACAGCCGCACCGCCCGCTCCCTGAACTCCGCATCATATCTTCTAGCCATGATTCCATCATCTCCTATCTGGGGGAAATCAGGAACAAAAACCAGTCCACATCACAACCTGTTTTTGCACGACAAAAACTACAGACATTTTCCTAAAGATAACTACGCAGCCATTTCTTGCGCGGTATCAAACGGAGACGGCGATGCTTTACCGAACCCGTTGTCGATTCCGGGCACCAGCCCCTTTTCGGCAAAATCCCATCGTTGGATTGCAAAACTCTAGCCGATATGCAGCTTCCTCCTCAGCATGCCCACCAACATGGAACGTTCCTTCCTTCCGAGCAACAGCACCACGTCCAAAAGCATCGTGACCAGTGCATATAGGCAACACGTCAGAATCAACGAGATCCAGCCATTGGCGACCAGCGGGGGCACATGTCTGATTCCCCAGCAGACGGCGGCGGCCACCGTTGTGGAGGCGAAGTAGCGAATATAGATGGGATAGAACTCGAATTTCCCGATGCCCAGGCATCTGGAGGCATAAATGGGTACGAACGTCACGTTCGCCAAAATCTCGAACAGAGGCGGGATCGCCGCCACGAGGAAAACGCCCCACTTCGGAAGAACCTCGATAAAGGCGATCAGCACGACCATGGATATCGCGCTGTAGACGAGCCATCCGATGGAATACTTCTTCAACCGGTTGACGATCAGCGGCAGATTCTGCAATGTCGTGGCGACACCGGAGGTCAGCAGGCCCAACATGGTAAGCGTAAGCAGCTGGTACAGCAATCCCGTATCCTGACCGTGCTGCCACAAATGCATGAAGTCATATCCTGCGACGAGCATCACCACGAAAATAATATTCGTGAAGAAGCCGGTCACCTTCATGCCCGATTTGAGGTCTTCGATGAGTTCCTTATGCTTGCCCTGCGCATAGTATTTCGTCTGTTCAGGGTAAAACAGGCCCGACACGGTGCCCATCAATCCGCTGAGCTGGTTCGGAACGGTCTGGACGATGGAGAGCATGCCCATAAGATACGGGCTGATCATCAGGTTCGCGACCAGCAACTGCAATCCGAACATCATGATCTGTTGGAGTTTCGTGACCACGTTCCACACGCCGGCGGAAAGCATCTCGCGAATGCTCCTCCAGGACACCGATTTCTTGTCGAAGGAAATGTCGGGAAGCAACCTGCGCGTATACGAGCGATTCATCAGCGTAATCACCGCCGTCGCTAGGCATACGGCCAATCCCACGTAGTAGACCTTCGGCGGCAGGATTCCGAAAAGCGCGACCATGGCCGCCACACGCACCAAGGAGAAAGCGAGATTCGCGATGCTGCTCAGGTACAGCTTGTTCTTTACGAACGTGGCGACGGAATACACCGTGGAGATGGTCGAAAGCATGAAATTCAGGAATATGAAGACGAATAGAGCCTTCACGTCTCCCACAAGATGTGGAGAGATGTTCACCAGCTTGTCGAGGAACGTCACCACCGGAACCGCAACGACCACCAGTACGGCGACCATGACGCCGTTTGCCGCAAGCGTAGACGAGTAATACCCGTTCGCCTTGGAATCATCGCCTTCATGGTATGCGACTGTGATGAAGCGCCCAGCCACCGAATTCAATGCGATGGTAAGCAGCTGCGCATAGCTTACGAACGTGTTCGCCAATCCGACGAACCCATAGGCTTCAGCGCCGATGTTACGCACGATATATGGCGTAAGCACCAGACCAATTCCAACGGAAACCGCGAAATTCACCAAGCTTGCGACCATGTTCACAAGCAGTTGCTTCTTATCTCCCATAATTCAGCCTATTACTCGCCAATCGCTCTCACAAATTCATCATAAAAAGTTTGTTCAGAAAATTGTTCAGCCTGCAGTAACCCATTCTTCATCATTGATTCGCACAGTTCCGGATGCTCCCGCAGCGATACAATGGCATCAGATAGAGAAGAGATGAATGACTCATTTCTTTCCACAACAATGGAGCAGGTTTCCGGAACATATTCCTGTAATCCGCCCGAATGCGACACGATAAGAGGCAGTCCCGCGGCCATGGCCTCAACACCAACAAGGCCAGCAGCCTCTTCCCATAGCGAAGGGACCACCTGTACATCCGCCGACTTGCTGTACTGGTACACTTGATTGTTCGGCACATAGCCAGTGAACGCGACCCGGTCACCCAATTCATCGACCAGCGATTGCACCTTGTCCAGATACGGGGTATGCGAGGACTTCGCGAAATCGGGACTGCCAACGACCATCAGCTTCACATGGTCGTCATCGATTCTTTGGATGGCCTTGAGTAGCTCCAATACTCCTTTGACTTCGATGATTCTGCCGCAATACAACGCCACGAAATCATCGGGAGCAAAACCGAGTCGCGCCCGTACCGCCTTCCGATCCTCCTCGGTGAACTCACGTTGGAACTTGGCAACATCGATACCATTATGCACCACGCTCACACTATGGGTAGTATCTTCATCGCAATACTGAAGCCAGCTTTTTTTTGCAAATTCACTGACAGAAATTACTGTTTTATATCCTAAACATTTAAAGGGGGCTTCCGGCACACCATGAAGGTGATACCACAACTTGTCTCCGTATCTTTTTCGATATAAAGCAGTAGGTTCGAACATGCCACCTTCCATAACAATAATGTCATATTCTTCCGGATTAACCAATTTAGCTGCTTCTCGTTGAAAAGGGGTATTTAAAGGAACAGAATGATTCAGCCCTAACTTATCCCATGCAAACTGAATGCATTTATGTATAAATCTCTTTATACTCTTAGCAGTTGGCACATAAATAAAATGCGTTTTTTTAAAAAAAGACGCCTCTAACTCGCTCTTCTTATCTCTTGGTGCCGCAACGGTCAGTTTCATATCGCCATTAATTTCATTCTGCTTCACCAGTGTAGTAATCAGTGTTTCCACTGCACCACCTTGCGTAGCCGGGACTGGCAACTCTCCGGGGGCAACTAAACAAACCCGCTTCATTATTCTCCTTAACGTAAACTGCTAGCCCATTACTTTCTTGTCATGCTGCACGTTCACGCTATTTACAACGAACGACGTGTAGACGACGCCTTATAGCATCTTTGATACGTCCTGCCCAATACAGGCATACAATATGATGTGGACTGGTTTTTGTTCCCGGTGTCTTATTGGGCGACGAGTGTCGCCTTGGTTTGATGATACAGGGTTTCGACTTCTGCTGGTGTCCGGTAGTCGAGGTGCTGGTGCAGGCGCTCCTGGTTCCACCAGGAGACCCATTGGAAGGTGGCCTGTTCCAGGGCGTGCACGGATTCGAACGGGTCGGATCGTTTGATCAATTCCGTCTTGTATGCGCCGTTGACGGTTTCTGCCAGCGCGTTATCATACGAGTCGCCCACGCTGCCCGTGCTGGCGAGAATGCCGGCTTGGTTGAGGCGCGTGCCGTACAGGCCGCTGATGTACTGGGTGCCATGATCACTGTGGTGGATCAGCCCTGTAGTCTCGCCGTGTCGTGCGGTCCAGCTGATGGACTGGTCCAACGCGACCAGGGACAGTGTTCTGGTGTGCTGGCTCGCGGCGACGGCCCATCCCACGATCCTTCTGGCGTACGCGTCGGTGACGAACGCCACATAGGCGAAACTCCCGGACGCGAGCCGCACATACGTGACGTCCGCCACGTGCAGGCGACCGGGAGCCTGCGCGGTGAACCGGCGTTCCACCAGGTCGGGGCGGCCGCCAGTGCTCCTGGCGGGCCGCGTGGTGACCGGGATCCGGCCCCGGCGAACACCCTGGATCCTGAGGGATCGCATCACCCTGAGCACCTGATCGCGACCGATGCCATGCCATCCCTGTCGGATCAGCTGACGGTGGACTTTGCGATACCCGTACACCGCCATGAACCGGTGCGCGTGCATCACCTGGATGTCGCGTGCCAGCGTCTCATGACGCGCCCGCATCCTGCAGACGGCACGCTTCTTGGCCTGCCAGTAGGCTCTGGCGGTGATGAACCCACCATCCAACGAGGCCCGCAAGACTGTGCAGATCGGCTCGACCCCGAACCTGGCACGATGCGCGTCGATATACGCGACCATCAACGCCGTGTCGGGTCGAGCCGTGAGGCGAAAAAAGCCGACGCCGAAGAAAGAATCTCATTCGCCCGACGCAACTCCGCATTCTCTTTACGTAGCTTCCTAAGCTCGCTGGACTCCTGCGGGCCCGCCGAACCACTCGCATCAGCCTGCCCCTGCCAGCGGCGCAATGATTCCGCCGCCACACCCAGATCCTTCGCCACACCGACCAATGCCTGCGTCTCCGACGAATAATTCCCACGGGACTCAGCCAACAGCCTGACCGCCCGTTCCTTGAACTCCTTCGTATATCGAGTGCTCATAATTCCATCATTCCTTATCTGGGGGAAATCAGGAACAAAACCCAGTCCATATCACCCATGCCATACCTCGTTCCATGATTCCTTGATTCCAAGACGCGAGATTCCCCGCGAAATCCGCGCGAAATCCCGCGTACTTGCCATGCGGCCCTGCCGCAAACTCCCCGGAAGCGGCATGCGACCACCTTAGTGCACCAGCGGCGAGTGTGACAGACGGACAGAGGGTTAAATGATAAAAGGGGGTTCGGACTGTTTTCTGGTTGGTTTAGTTCGTTAGCGTTGATTCTAGCTGGTTTCTGTGTTCGTTGATGGTGATGCCGCCTAGGCTAGTTTTGATGCGCTGGTTGTTATAGAAGGCCATGTACCGGTGGATCGCGGTTTCCAGTTCGCCCGTGGTGTTCCATGTGCGTTCGTGGAACATCTCGGTCTTCATGCGTCCGAAGAATCCCTCGCACGCCGCGTTGTCGGGGGAGCAGCCCTTGCGGCTCATGAAACGGGTGACGCCTGCGGCGTTCAGGGCCTCGATCCATTCCGCGGCACGATAGTGCCCACCCCTGTCGGAATGCAGTATCAAGAAATTCGTGCGCCGCGCGGGCAGTGTGCCGATGGCCTGCTCGAGCATGGACTGCGTCAGCTGCTTATCAGGCGTGCGACTCGTGGTGTAGGCCACGACTTTCCCGTCATAGCAGTCGATGACCGGGCTGAGATACACTTTCCCGTTGCGCGCGGCGAACTCGCTGACATCGGTCAACCATAACCGGTTCGGTTCCTTGGCATGGAAGTCGCGTTTGACGAGGTCCTTGGGAGCCGGCGTGCTCTCGCCCTCGTAGCTTGAATAGTGCCGCTTGCGATGCGCGTAATGCACGGGGATATGCTCCTGCTTCATCACACGGCGCACCACCTTCTCGGAAACAACGGTGCCCGCCCGCCTCAGCGCCGTCCAGATGCGCGGGGACCCATACGTGAACCCGGACGAGCGCGCGATCTCGTGCACTCTCACGCGCAGTCCGGCCAGCCTATCAGGACGTGCCAAAGCCGTTCTGGCATACTGGTAGCTGTTCGCTCTCAGTCCCGTCGAGTCAAGCAGCATCGTCAATGGGAGACGACCCCTGAGAGACTGGGTGATTATCGTTTTACTGGTGTTGGTCAGTTGTCCCGGGATGACGCCCGCGTCTTTTTTTACCAGATCAAGCTCCTGTTCGAGCACGGCCTTGTCGACCAGCAGCCGAGCGGCCAGGCGGCGCAGCTCGACCGGATCATCGGGCAGCGACGCCTCCAACTGGGCACGGGTCTTATATCCCTCGCGCTGTTTTCGTTCCGACCGGGTCATCAATCCCTCCTCGCCGTCCAGATGCCATGCATGCATCCACTGATACAACAGCATATGATTCGTCACCGCCAGATCGGCGGCGATATCAATGACCGACTCCCCGCCAAGCATGCGATTGACCGCCCCGAGCTTCACCTGCCACGCATAGCGACGATACAGGGCGCGCGCGGTCACCTTCCGGCATCCCGGCCTGCTGCCCCGCACCCAGTCAAACAACACATGGCGCGAGGGATAGCCCAACACTCGCAACGTCTTCGCATACGACTTATACCGTCGAAACGTGGCCACCGCCACCCGCTTCTGCTCGGCCGTGTACATGACCTTCATCTGATCCTCCAAAATAGACCAGAAAACAGTCCCAAGCCCCTTTTGTCATTTAACCCCCCGAACCCACCAACACAAAAATCCCGCCATCCGTAACGGTAACGGATGGCGGGATCCTGTTGTTGGCTTGGTCTACCGGCAGGTCAGGCTACGTTCTGGCCGCCGTACACCACGCAGCGAATCAGAACTCGCGCTTGGCGCGGTAGAACCTGATCAGGCTCTGCGTAGAGGCATCCTGCTCCGACAAGGCCCCGTCATCCTGCGAGATGGCCGGGGTGATCTGCTTGGCGAGCTGCTTGCCAAGCTCGACTCCCCACTGATCATAGGAATCCAGACCCCAGACGGTTCCCTCGACGAAGGTGATGTGCTCGTACAGGGCGATCAGCTCACCGACGGCGAACGGAGTAAGGGCCTCGCCGAAAATCGAGGTGGTCGGGCGGTTGCCTGCGAACACGCGGGCGGGGACGATCTCCTCGGCGGTTCCCTCGGCACGCACTTCATCGGCGGTTTTGCCGAAGGCGAGCGCCTTGGTCTGCGCGAGATAGTTGCCCAAGAACAGCTCGTGCACGTCCTGGTCGCCGTCCTTGGTCGGGTTCGGCGTGTTGGCGAAAGCGATGAAATCGGCCGGAATCAGCTGCGTGCCCTGATGGATCAGCTGGTAGAAAGCGTGCTGGCCGTTCGTGCCGGGCTCACCCCAGAAGATCTCGCCGGTCTCGGAGGTGACGGGCGTGCCGTCCCAGCGCACAGACTTGCCGTTGGACTCCATGGTCAGCTGCTGCAGATAGGCCGGGAAGCGGTGCAGGTACTGGTCGTAGGGCAGCACAGCGTGCGAGGCGGCCTTGAAGAAGTTGCGGTACCAGACGTTCAAGATACCGAGCAGCACGACGACGTTCTTCTCGAACGGCGTGGTGGCGAAGTACTCGTCGATCTCATGGAAGCCGTGCAGGAACTCCTCGAAGCGCTCCGGCCCGAAGACCACAGCCAGCGAGGTGCCAACGGCGCCATCGACCGAGTAACGGCCGCCGACCCAGTTCCAGAAGCCGAAGGCATTCTTCGGGTCGATGCCGAATTCGGCGACCTTCTCCAAATTGGTGGAGACAGCCACGAAGTGCTTGCTCACTGCTTCGGCGTTCTTCTCGTCCGAGCCGTCGACGGCGCCCGAAGCCTTGAGGCCTTCGAGCAGCCACGTGCGTGCCTCGCGGGCATTGGTGAGCGTCTCGAGCGTGGTGAAGGTCTTGGAGACGATGATGAACAGCGTGGTCTCCGGGTCCAGGCCCTTGGTTTTCTCGGCGATGTCATTGGGGTCGATGTTGGAGATGTAGCGTGCGCTGATGCCCGCGTCCGCATAGGCCTTGAGCGCCTCGTACACCATGACGGGGCCAAGGTCCGAGCCGCCGATGCCGATATTGACGACGGTGGTGATCTTCTTGCCGGTCACGCCAGTCCACTCGCCGGAGCGAACCTTGTCGGCGAAGGCGTAAATGCGCGAAAGCACTTCGCGCACATCCTTAACCGTGTCCTGGCCATCGACGATGACCTTGCCTTCGTCTTCCGCCGGGCGACGCAGCGCGGTGTGCAGCACGGCACGGTCTTCGGTGTTATTGATATGCACACCGGTATACATCGCCTTGGTGCGTTCGTCGAGCTTGACCGCCTTGGCAAGATCAGCGAACAGCAACAGCGTCTCGGGCTTGATCAGGTTTTTCGAGAGGTCGAAATGCAAGTCGCCGGCATCGAAGCTCAGCTGGTCCACACGCTCGGGATCCTCGGCGAACCACTGCTTGAGGCTGATGCCTTCGTTCTGCAGCTCGTCATAGTGCTTCTGCAGGGCAGCCCACTCAGGAGTCTTGGTGGCGTCGACAGGCGGATTGATGGCCATACTTGGTCCTCTCTTCATAATCGAAGCGATATCTTCCCGCATGCGTGACAGGCACGCGACGCGGAATGACATCGTTTGCTTCCATGTGACAAGATACTCACAAAATAGGACAGAGCCGGACAGTCCTCGATGCTGTCCGGGCGAAGCCGGTCACAGCAGCTCGTCACGGCCTTCCTGTCGCAGATGCGCCACCATATTCTTGACTTCCTGACTGCGTGCACGAGGCGCGACGAGCAAAGCATCCGGCGTGTCGACCACGACCATGTCGTTCACGCCGAGCAATGCAATCGTTCGCCCTGCGGCGGGCACCACCACATCGCCGGCGGAATCGATATAGGACACGTTTTCGCGATCGCCGAGAATCTTGATGTTCTGCTGGTTCGCACTCGGCAGCAACGCGGCGACGGAATTGAAATCGCCGATATCATCCCAACCGAAATCACCCGGGATCATCGCCACGCCGCCCTGCACGCTCAGCGGTTCGGCGACCGCGTAATCGAATGCGATTTTCTCGATGCCCGACCAGTGAGTCGCCATCGCCTCGTCGACCGCATCGCCGCCGGTAAGGTACGCGTCCGCGATAGCTGAAATCGCGTCGTACATACGCGGCTTGTATTCATGCAAGTGGCCGAGCAATACGTCCGCGCGCATCACGAACATGCCGGCGTTCCAACGGTATTCGCCGGTGGACAAGTAGGCCTGGGCGGTCGCGGCATCGGGTTTCTCAACGAACCGCTCGACCAGCCGTGCGCTCGGGGCCTCGGGCACGTCCGCGGCCAGGGAACGGCCCTGATGGATGTAGCCGAACGCCGTGGACGGGCGGGACGCAGCGATGCCGATGGTCGTCACATAGCCGGCGCGCGCCGTGGCGACGGCCTCACGGACCGCGCGGGCGAAGGAGGCAGCGCCACGAATCACATGGTCCGCGGCGAACGACCCCACCACGACGCGCTCCCCGTGGCGGCGAGCCAACACGGCGGCGGCGAGGCAGATCGCGGCGGTGGAATCACGCGGCACCGGTTCGGCGAAGATGTCGTTGCCGTCAAGTTGCGGCAGCTGCTCGCGGATCGCCGCGACATGCCGCCAACCCGTACTCACCGTGACATGGCCCCGCCCCGCAACGCGTTCCAGCCGGTCGTAGGTGGATTGGATCAGCGTGCGACCCTGGCCGAGCAGGTCGTAGAGGAATTTCGGTTTGGCCTCGCGGCTCAGCGGCCACAGGCGGGTTCCCGTGCCGCCGGCGGGAATCACCGCGTAGAAATCCTGGTTTTCATTCGCTTCCGCGCGCCCGCTCAGCGACTGCGGCTCCTGCCGTTCCGTCGCCATGCCCGGAGTATCTTGCGGTTCACCGTGCTGTGCATTCTGTGCATTCGCGTCGATCATGCTGCTCATGGCTCCATTGTGGCACAAGCGTATGGCACAGGAATGCGGTATTGGAATACTGCGATGCTGATGACGTGTGCTTCCAATCACGAACTTCTGGCATGTTGTGAGGCCGGGGGGCGCGATATCCGAAGGAGGAATGTTTGAGGGGACGAAATCCGCGAAGATGGAATGTCGCAGAACGGAGTGCGCACGGAACGGCAAAAATCTCAATATCTCGACGATTTGCACCATGTCATCGAGATTTTCAGAACAAAGTCTCAATATCTCCTCGCGAATCCGGATTTTCCCGATTTATTGTGATTCCGCACTCGGCATCACAGACGGCGAGCAGTAAAGAATCGTTGAAATTCCAGGCTTTTTCACGACTGACCATCATGCTCGACGCATCGAGAAATCTCAATATCTCGTCTAAATTGCCGTTTGCGCGAGTTGTTGAGACTTTTTTCGAACAATCTCTCAACATCGCGGCTCGAACGGGAGATATTGAGACTTTGGTATGGTGCCCGGGCAATCGGCGTCGGGTGCTTAAGGCGGAATGGATACGGAAACGAATGGTATGAGTCGAAGCACGTCGAGACATCGGAAGTAGAGACACGGCTTTGATATCTGGCATCTATCGACCATTTGATGCTGCCATTCAACGTGTCACGCCCTTGCTGGCAGATGTGGGAGCGTATCGCGGCAAATAGGAACCAAAGTTATTGCATATAATCCCCGCAGGCGTTGTGGCCGTAGGCATGTCGGGGCATCGGACGTGTATCCCGTGTCCTTGCCGGCCGCAGGGGATGCAACCGAGTTTGCCGTGTGGTCCGGGGAGTTGTCAATCGCGCGTATGCCGGGACATACGCCGTACGCCGGAAGCAAGCGCCCGGCAGGCCTGATATGCCGGCAGCGGGGCGCCGCGTATGCCAGGCGACCTCGTCGTTCCCCAGCACCTTCCGTCTGGTTGTGTATGTCACCGCATACGCGAAGAAATGGAACGCCTAAAGCAATAACTTTGGTTCCTATATGCCGGAATAAAACACACATTTGGGGCTTGGGACTGTTTTCTGGTCTATTTTGGAGGATCAGATGAAGGTCATGTACACGGCCGAGCAGAAGCGGGTGGCGGTGGCCACGTTTCGACGGTATAAGTCGTATGCGAAGACGTTGCGAGTGTTGGGCTATCCCTCGCGCCATGTGTTGTTTGACTGGGTGCGGGGCAGCAGGCCGGGATGCCGGAAGGTGACCGCGCGCGGCCTGTATCGTCGCTATGCGTGGCAGGTGAAGCTCGGGGCGGTCAATCGCATGCTTGGCGGGGAGTCGGTCATTGATATCGCCGCCGATCTGGCGGTGACGAATCATATGCTGTTGTATCAGTGGATGCAT
>NZ_JGZR01000011.1 GCF_000741775.1 Bifidobacterium subtile | reverse complement strand
ATCGACCTTCAGATACTTGCGCACCGTCGGCTCGCTGACGCCTTCGGCGCGCGCGATCGAAGCGATGGACTCGCCCTCCCTGCGCCGACGACGGATAGAATTGATTCTGGACATGTTGATCATTGCCTTTCCGGCCCTCCTCGATAGATAACGAAGCACTACCAAGGTACAGCCCGACTATGGTCAGCATGCCCCACGCCCAAACCCGAAAAAACTACCTGACCAAAACCACAAAAAACAATTGAACCAAAACAGTCATCGCCTTCCGCCTCGCCGCCGGCACCTTCGCCGCTGGGTTCGGCTCCGTGCTCGTGCTCTCCGCCGTGCTGTCCGCGCTCGGGCTGCTCGCCGCGCTGTGCCTGCACCGCAGCCATTGAGCACGGCATTCGTCCTCGCGGTCCAACCTGCAGATGATTTCTCTGCGGGTCGGACCGCATCCCTCCTCCCTTTCGTAAGCAAAGAGAGGGGAGAACGCATACGAGAGCTGCTCAGAGAAAAAGACAAACTTCTCAGCATCTATGCAGAACTCACCGCAAGGCGTGTGGTTTTCTCGTGTCGTGTTGCATATAGTTTGCCCGTCTTTGGATTTCGGCGTATGAAAATTGGCCAGTTATGAACGTATCTTCGTTATGTGAGGCGTTAACTTGGCCTTGCCCAGGGCTATCTGCGTTGTGTGAGGCGCTAATTCCTTGGTACCCCGAGTATCGCTGGCCGTAAACGGCGGTTTTGGAACGCCTGATACTCAGGCCTCTTCGAAATAACGCCTCACACAACGCAGATAGACCTCTGCAACACCCCAATAACGCCTCACATAAGCGAGATACGTGATTGTGAACTGCGAATTGTAATCAGGAGGCCATATTAAGGCAATATTAATCCACCTTGGGCACCGGCACAGCAATGAGAACTTCCGTCGCGCATACTCAAACGCAAAAAATATCTATTAAAGCCTTATTGCATTCAGCTTGGAACTTTAGGACAGCCCCAGCATCCGCACGAGTCCCCGATCGACTTCTTTCATGGCGTCATCACTTGCTCGCATACCCGTCAGCCTGCAGCGTCCAAATTTCACCGCGTTTCATCGGACAGCCTCAGTGCAAGCCGGCTGGCATAATCCGTAGCCTCGCTTTCGGAAGGAAAAGGCTCCAGTTCCTCACGCGCGAGCCTCACCTCATAAGGAAAGCCCCGATATTCGTTGAAAGCGTTGATGAACATGCGCAGCGCGTCGGCCGGCGTAGTGCCCAGACGCTTGGTAGTCTCCCTGAACAAAGCCGCCTGATTATCGTCAACACGGGTAGCAATTTGCATGCTTATAATATCTCCTTTAATCATTTTGATAATATTTTATATCAATTTCAACCGGATTCGGAGATATTTATTCATACGCAGCTCATATTTCACCCGCACCGATATAGCGCTCAGTATGATGCTCAGTACACCGTCGTCACGTGGGGCTGGGTGGAGACGATGACCTTGCCGGCGCGGATGCTGCAGAGCACTTCAGCGTTCTCGTTGAGCGCCTCGTAGAAGTTCGGGGCGTTCAGGATGATACAGTTCGCCGGCTTACTGACTTCAATGCCGTAACGATCGGTGATATGCAGCGCCTTGGCTCCGTTGTACGTGACATATTTGTAGGAGTCCATGATCTGGCTGTATCCCATGAGCTGTGCCGCATAGACGCCCATGCGCACCACGTCGAGCATGTTCCCCGCGCCAAGCGGGCTCCACGGATCACGGATGTCGTCTTCGCCGAAAGCCGCATTGATGCCGTCCGCGTCCAGCTCCTTGACTCGCGTCAGGCCGCGGCGCTTGGGATACGTGTCGAAGCGCCCGCCCAGATGCATGTTCACGAGTGGATTCGAGACGAAGCTGATGCCTGACATTTTCAGCAGGCGGAACAGCTTGTACGTGTACGCGTCGTTGTAGGAGCCCATAGCCGTGGTGTGGCTTGCGGTGACGCGCTCTCCGATGCCGTTCTCCAGCGCCAGCGTGGCCAGCACTTCCAGATTCCGCGAGGCCGGGTCGTCGATCTCATCGCAGTGGACGTCGACCAGGCGGTCGTTCTTCACCGCCAGATCGATCAGGAATTTCAGGGATTCCACGCCATAATCACGTGTGAATTCGAAATGCGGAATGCCACCGACCACGTCCGCGCCTTCGTTGATGGCCTGCCGCATGAGCTCCTTGCCGTTGGGATATGAGAGAATCCCCTCCTGCGGGAACGCGACGATCTGCAGATCCGCATACGGTTCGACCTCCGCTTTCAGCTCCAGCAGCGCGTGCAGCGCGACCAAGTCGGGGTCGGTGACATCCACATGGCTACGGATGTGCTGGATGCCGTGCCGCACCATCATGTCGATGGTGCGCCGCGCGCGATCCTTGGCATCGGCAATGGTCAGGCTTTTCTTGCGCTCGGACCAGATGCGGATGCCGTCGAACAGCGTTCCGGTCTCGTTCCACTCCGGGTCCCCGGCCGTCAGCGCGGCGTCAAGATGCACATGCGGGTCCACAAAAGGCGGCAGCAGCACGCCGCCCTGCCCGTCGACCACGGTTTCGCCCGGCTGGGGCTGAGGCTTCGCGGCTCTGCCGTTGCAGTCGAATGCGCCATCTCCCTCGCTGTCGCTGTCAGGTGCGCTGCCGTCAGCACCCAAGCCAGCCGTATCACCGCTTATCTGCACAAACACCCCATGCTCGATGCGCACAGTGCTCGTCGCTTCGTCGTTCTCCACATGCACATTGCGAATAATCATGATCGAGTCCTTTTATCTTATTTCAACATCTTGCAACACTCCGCGCAGACATGCCGCCCACCGCCACCTGTCGGCACCAAACTTCGTACAGGCCCCGATTTCGTCAGTGTTTAGCACACCTGTGACCATACATCCGCCATTGTGGTCTATGAGTTCTATTGACGAGCATAACAAGCAGAAGAACACGTTCGGTTTACTATTTTGCCACATAGCAACACCGCCCTTCATGTGCAACTCGCTGTCTGCCCTCCACACGCCTAACCCCGCCCGCGTCACGCCGATGTAGCCTGCGATTGGTAGGGTGAATCCGTAAACACGTCTTCTCTATCTCCCTGCCTCGCGAAAGGGGATCTGGTTTGTCGGCTGAACTTGAGGACATCCATGAGGAATGCGGTCTTTTCGGCGTCTGGGGCCATCCCGACGCCGCTCGTTTGACCTACTTCGGTCTGCACGCGCTGCAGCACCGTGGCCAAGAGGGGGCCGGCATCGTCACGAACGATCACGGCCGACTCATCGGACATCGCGGTCTGGGCCTGCTCACCCAGGTCTTCTCCGACGAACAGGAATTCTCCCGGCTTTCGGGTGAGCACGCGGTGGGCCATGTGCGTTACGCCACGGCCGGCTCGAAAAGCGTGGACAACATCCAGCCCTTCCTCTTCCGCTTCCATGACGGCGATGTGGCGCTGTGCCATAACGGCAATCTGACGAACTGCGTTTCGCTGCGCACCGAGTTGGAAGACGAGGGCGCGATTTTCCGCTCGGATTCCGACACCGAAGTGCTCATGCATCTGATCCGCAGATCGTCGCAATCCGACTTCATGGGCCAGCTCAAGGAATCGCTGAACATCGTCCATGGCGGCTTCGCCTACCTGCTCATGACCGAGCATGCGCTTATCGGAGCACTGGACCCCAATGGTTTCAGGCCGCTGTCGCTGGGCCGCATGACGAACGGCGCCTATGTGCTCGCCTCGGAGACCTGCGCGCTGGACACCGTGGGCGCGCAGCTCGTACGCAATATCGGCCCCGGCGAGATCATCATCGTGGATGACAGCGGCTACCGAATCGAGCAATACACCGACAAGACGCAGCTGGCCATCTGCTCCATGGAGTTCATTTACTTCGCCAGGCCGGATTCCAACATCTACGGCATCAACGTCCATTCGGCCCGCAAGCGCATGGGCAAGCGGCTTGCGCAGGAGCATCCGGTGGACGCCGACATGGTGATCGGCGTGCCGAACTCCTCGCTCTCCGCCGCCTCCGGCTATGCCGAGGAGAGCGGGCTGCCCAATGAAATGGGGCTCATCAAGAACCAGTATGTGGCCCGCACCTTCATCCAGCCGACTCAGGAGCTGCGCGAGCAGGGCGTGCGTATGAAGCTTTCGGCCGTGCGCGGCGTGGTCGAGGGCAAGAAGGTCGCCATCATCGACGACTCGATCGTGCGCGGCACCACTTCGAAGCGCATCGTGCGTCTGCTGCGCGAGGCTGGAGCAGCCGAAGTGCATATGCTCATCAGCTCGCCGCCGCTCAAATACCCCTGCTTCTACGGCATCGACATCTCCACGACCAAGGAACTCATCGCGGCCAAGAAGTCAGTTGATGAAATGCGCGACTACATCGGCGCTGATTCCTTGGGGTTCCTCAGCCTCGACGGGCTGGTGGACTCAATCGGCATGCACGAGGACGCTCCTTATGGCGGGCTGTGCGTGGCCTATTTCAACGGCGACTACCCCACTGCGCTGGACGATTACGAACGTGATTTCCTGCGCTCGCTCACCCCCGACGATCGCACGCGGCTGACCGAATACGCTCGCGAGACCAGCCGTTACGCCGACAACGAATACCGGGTTCAGCCGGCCTACGGGCCGACGGCCTAAACGGCATAGCGTCCTGCCGTGCCTGCGATTGCACTGCGTGGCTGCAGCACTCAGCAACCCGCAATGCTCAGCAGACACAGCACGGCTGCACTCAAAAGCATCGTCCGCCATCATCGCTCAGCACAAACTCCTCAATATCAACCCGCTGAACCAAGCAGCACATCAAAACACACCAACAGCACACCGAAGGAAAGGTCTCTCATGCCACAAGCCTATGAACACGCCGGGGTCAGCGTCGAAGCCGGCTACGAAGTCGTCCGCCGCATCGCCTCGCACGTCGAGCGCACGAAGCGCTCTGGAGTCGTGGGCGGCATCGGCGGCTTCGGCGGCCTCTTCGACCTCGCTTCGCTAGGCTACCGCGAACCGATGCTCGTTTCGGGCACCGACGGCGTCGGCACCAAGCTCATGGTGGCGAAGATGGCCGGCAAGCACGACACGATCGGCATCGACTGCGTCGCCATGTGCATCAACGACATCGCCGCGCAGGGCGCCGAACCGCTGTTCTTCCTCGACTACATCGCCTGCGGCGTCAACGATCCGGCGCTGCTTGAGCAGGTCGTCGCCGGCGTGGCCGACGGCTGCGTGCAGGCTGGCTGCGCACTCATCGGCGGCGAGACCGCCGAGATGCCCGGCATGTATGATGCGGACGAATACGATCTGGCCGGCTTCACGGTCGGCGTGGCGGAGAGGTCGGCCATCGTCGACGGCTCCAGCATCGCGCAGGGCGATACGCTTATCGGGCTGCCCTCGACCGGCGTACACTCCAACGGCTTCTCGCTGATACGCAAGGCGCTGTTCGAGCAGGCGGGCTACAGCGTCGACACCACGCTCGACGAGCTGGACGGCGAAACACTGGGCGCCGTACTGCTCACCCCGACGAAGATCTACGTCAAGGCGTTGCAGCCGCTGTTCAAGGCCGGCCTCGTCAAAGGCGTGGCGCATATCACCGGCGGCGGCTTCATCGAGAACATCCCGCGCATGATCCCGGACGGCCTGGCCGCCCGCATCGCGCTCGGCAGCTGGGATATCCCGCCGATTTTCGACGTCATCGAGCACGCCGGCGGCATCGACCACGAGGAGATGTTCAACGTGTTCAACATGGGCATCGGCATGGTGCTCGCCGTCGATTCGAGTCGCGCCGACGAGACGCTGGATCTGCTGCGTTCCGTGGGCGAGGACGGCAAGGTCATCGGCGAAATCGTCAAGCGCGGCGACGCCGACGTCGAGCTGCGGTAGTTTCTGCCGCGGGGCCTACAGTAGAGACGGCACCTGCGGCCAGCGATAGCAGCAACAGCAACAGCAACAGCAACACGGTAGCGGTAGAACGGAAATCAGCAATCCGTTATCAGGCGGCGTCGCATACGATCTGCGACAAAGTCGGACGGCAAACGATAAGACATCACCATCATAGGAATCAAGGAGCGTTGATATGGGCATGAAGGTTCTGGTCATTGGTTCGGGCGCACGCGAGCACGCGATCGCGCACACCCTGCTTCGCGGCGACAGCGTGCAGGAGGTGACCGTCGCACCAGGCAATCCCGGCATGGAGGCCGACGGCATCCGGACCACGCGGCTGAGCCCTGCGAACCACGCGGCGCTTATCGACTTCGTCAAGGACAACCAATACGACTGGGTGTTCGTCGGCCCTGAAGTGCCGCTGATCGAAGGCATCGTCGACGATTTCGCCGCCGCCGGCATCAAGGCCTTCGGCCCTGACAAGGCCGCCGCGCAGATCGAAGGCTCGAAGGATTTCGCCAAGCAGCTCATGGAGCGCCACGGCATTCCGACGGCCGCCTATCAGGTCTTCACCGATTTGGAAAGCTCGCAGCGCTATGTGCGCGAGCATGGCGCCCCCATCGTCGTCAAGGCCGACGGCCTGGCTGCGGGCAAGGGCGTGACCGTGGCTATGGACGAGGACACTGCGTTGCGGGCGCTGGACGACATCTTCGTCGATCATCGCTTCGGCCAGGCGGGCGCCAAGGTCGTGATCGAGGACTTCCTGGAAGGACAGGAGTTCTCGCTGATGTGCTTCGCGAGCGGCACTGATTTCTGGCCGATGCCCATCTCGCAGGACCACAAGCGCGCCTATGACGGCGACAAGGGCCCGAATACGGGCGGCATGGGCGCGTACAGCCCCGTTCCGCAGATCGGCCAAGACGTCATCGATGAAGCCATCAACGCCATCATCCGCCCGACCTTGGCGGCTATGAGCGAAGAGGGCACGCCGTTCACAGGCATCCTGTACGCCGGCCTGATCGCCACGGCTGACGGTCCGAAGGTCATCGAGTTCAACGCGCGCTTCGGCGACCCCGAAACCGAGGTCATCCTCCCCCGGCTCACCTCGGACCTGGGAGCCGGCATCAGCGCGATGCTCAACGGCGAAACGCCGCGGTTCGACTGGGCCCATGACAACGCCACCGTAGGCGTCATCCTGGCTTCGAACGGCTACCCGGATGCGACCGTCACCGGAGCTGCGATTCCAGTAATTCCCGACAGCGACAATATCCATGTCTTCTACGCAGGAGTCAGGAACGCGGACGGGCAGTCCGATTCCGCGGATTCGCCCATATCCAACCTGGTCTCTGATTCCGGCCGCGTCCTGCTGGTGGAATCCACCGCCGGCGACATCGCCTCCGCGCAGCAACAGGTCTACGAACTGCTGGACTCGCTGGATACCACTGGCATGTTCTACCGCCACGACATCGGCGCG
The DNA here is from genome assembly GCF_000741775.1 of Bifidobacterium subtile. Taxonomy (GTDB): domain Bacteria; phylum Actinomycetota; class Actinomycetes; order Actinomycetales; family Bifidobacteriaceae; genus Bifidobacterium; species Bifidobacterium subtile. The sequence continues at coordinate 51,433 of NZ_JGZR01000011.1, read as the reverse complement.
AAGGCGTTGAACCGCTAGGTCGCTGCGCCTGCGACCGTTGCAGCGACCGCAGCCGCTCACGCACCCCTGACACGCTGCGATCCCAGCGCATTGCACTCCAGAATTCCGATACGCTGTCTCTGACGCCCCATTGACCGGCCCCTCCCATCGCGTTCCACCATCTTGCATCTCCGCAGTCTTCCTTCGCACGAATTGTATGTGCTCATCCTGATGGATGAGCACATATCCGCTCGCGAAGGACTAGTATCAGCACTCGGTCGTATGTAATAATGCCATACCGGAGCTAACATGCCGGCGGCGGGAAGGGGCGTGATGAACGCTTTCATGCGCATACATCTGCTGACCGGCTGGCTGCCGATCTGCCTGTTCGCCATCACAGCCATCGGCTTTGTCGCCGTACTCCTGATGAAGCCTGCCAACGGAAGGCGCAAAGGCCTGCGGCGGGAATTCGCAGCGGCGCTGGCCGGAGCGGTTGGCGGATTCGTATTGATATGGCTGCTTTCCGACATTTGGCTGGTGTTCGGCGTCAGCCTCGGATGGCTGGTCATAACGGAAATCACCATAGCCATTGCGCTGATTTGCCTGCTCATCACAGCCATTGCCGATTCGCATCGCGCCAGGCGCATACTCGCCGCCGTGATGATACCTCTCATCATCGCAAGCTGCGCGCTGCAGGTCGATATGGTCTACGGCGAATACACCACCGTCGGTTCGCTGCTGAACGCGCCGACCTACCGGCATCTGGACGACAAAACCGTCGACGACCGCAACGGCACCATAAGCGTCGATGAATGGCGACAGTTGGTGAAAGACGGACATGCGCCCGCCATGCCCAAGCAAGGCGAGATCAATCAGGTCACGATTCCTCCCACGATTTCCGGATTCGCAGCCCGCACGACCGACGTCTACCTGCCTCCGGCTGCCTTGAGCAAGCGCCCGCCGAGACTGCCTGTGATGATCATGCTCGCCGGGCAGCCGGGCAGCCCCGACCGTTTCTTCGACGCCAGCCAGATCTCCGGCATGCTCGATGCCTATGCCTCCTCCCATCACGGATTGGCGCCTATCGTGGTCTCCCCCGACCAGAACGGGGCCGCGACCCATAATTCCCTATGCGCCGACACGCCGGTGTACGGCAATGCGGAGACCTATCTGACGGTGGACGTGACCAATTGGGTCAAGAAGAACCTGCCGGTCGCCGCAACCCCGAACCAGTGGCTTATCGGAGGCTTCTCCCAGGGCGGCACCTGCAGCACACAGCTGGGACCGGCTCATCCAGAGATATATGGCCATATCTTTGCCGCTGACGGAGAGCTCGAACCTACGGACCATACCAAAGCCGATACCATCGAACGCTACTTCGCCGGAAACGAGCATGCCTATGAGCGCCATGTGCCGACGCATATCATCGCGCGGCATGCGCCGAGCAAACAGACGCTGTTCTCCGTCGCGGGCTCATGGGATGTGGCCTCGCAGCGCAATCAGCTGGCAATAGGCAAGGCGGCCGTCAAGGCCGGCATGCAGGTCACGGCGGTGACAGCACTCAATTCGGGGCATGACTGGCATGCCGTCCAAGCCGGCTTGCGACCGACCCTGGAACGCTTCTGCAAGCAGACCGGCTTGGGAACGCAAGTCACCCCCCTGAGCGCATACGGCGATATCAAGGTGGTCGACCTCCAACCGATTCCGAAGGTCCTTGGCCGCACTGAAACCGAACGCGCTGCCGCGCACGGCACCGGCGCAGTCCGCCCCATCACGGATCGCATCGAGGCAGATCACGCCGAAACGCATGGCGATCCCACACATACCGCTGACAACCAAAGAGGACTGAGATGAACGACACTATCGCATCCAAACGTGCACCTAGGCATTACAGCTGGGCACCGCTGGTCGCCGATCTGCGCGCCTGGCTCTCCGATCATCTGTTCGCCGTCATCGTCACCGGCCTGTTCGTCATCGCCAATATCGTGCGCTGGATATGGCTTGCCGTGCGTCATATCAGCGCTGCGGCTACGACGCCATCGCTTAGCATCATGCGTCTCCTGAGCGGGCCAAGACCAGGCGCTTCTCAGCCAGGCGGCGGATCGCCTGAGCCGCAGAGCCTGCTGTTCGTCCAGTTCACGCATCTGCTCGAATCCGCATTCTTCGTGCATGCCCCGGTCGCGCTGCTGCTTTTTGCGGCGCTGCTGCTCGGCGGCATAGGATTCGCCCAATCCCGCTTCGGCGTGGCGAGAACGGCGATGCTGCTGGTGGTCAATACCATAGCGGGGATTGCGCTTGGCCTAGCCCTGTGCGTAGTCATCAACCGGCCGTTTGTGGACTGGATCTGGCTGCGACGCGTCGCGGTCACGCTTTCGCCCTTCATTCTGGTGGCCGGGGTGATCATGGCGGCAAGCGCCTTCACCTCGGCACTGTGGAGGCGCCGAATCACGCTGTTGTGCTATGCCTTCGTCAGCGCAGGACTGCTTTTCAGCGGCAATCCCGGCGATTACTGCACGCTGGCGGTGGTGATGCTAGGGCACGTCACCGGGCGGATTCTGCGTCGATACGACCGGCGCACCGCCCAGTCCATGTCCCCGGCCGAGCATGCCGACGACGACACTCGCACCCAGTGGTGGCGCGGCACGGACTACGAGATGCGCAGGCTGCTGGCGGCAATACAGCTCATTCTGGCCGTTGGACCGGTTCTGGCCATCACCTCGCACGTCCACGCCGGCATTCTGACCGATCTGGGACTGTTCATGAGCGACGGCTTCGACAACACCACGCTGATGAACGTCTGCGACGGACGGCACTCGGCGAGCAACTGCATCGCCTTGGCCGGCGTGCATCATGCGGCGTTGCTGGTCTTATGGATCAGAGTGCTGCTGCCCGTCGCCGCACTGGCGACCGTGGCTTGGGGATTGTATCGCGGAAGAAAGCTCGCCGCCTGGACCAGCATCCTGTTCAACACCGCGACGGCCCTATTCGCGCTCATCGACTATCTGGTGTTCCCACTGGTGCTCAATCTCGCCGACGATACGGCGAGGCACCACTATGCGCTGATGCCGGACTTCATCGTCACCACGCTGCCGCCGCTGATTCTGGCCATCGCAATCGCACGCAATCTGGCTCACTTCCCCGTGGCGACGCCAAGACGCCGAATCATACGTGGCTGCGCTGCTGTCGCCGCAGGCACCATCGCTGCAGGACTCGTATACATCTTCGCTGGCGCATCGCATCCTCATGACTTCACTCCCAAGGCCAGGCTTTCGACGCTGCTGTTGGATATCCTGCACCGGTTCCTGCCGGTGGGATTCGCCGGGCGCGTCTCTCCGACCCTTCATCCCCGCACTCCGGCGATGAGCCTGCTTGCGCAGCTCTTGGCGGTCGCGTTCTGGCTGATCATGCTCGTGGTGTTCCTCCTGTGGTTTCGTGATTCCACTGACTCCTCAGGCCACGGCAGGAAGGCCGCCGGCACTCTGGTCGAGCAGGATGGCGAGTCGATGAGCTTCATGACCACCTGGGAAGGCAACGAATACTGGTTCTCCGCCAGCGGACGCAACGCCATCGCCTACCGCGTGCTCCATGGCGTGGCATTGACAGTAACCGGGCCTTTTGGCGACCCGAGCGAATATGCCTCCTCGCTGCGCGAGTTCATTCGCTTCTGCTACAGCCGCTCATGGTCTCCGGCCTTCTACGCCGTGCACGAGGAGATGCGCGCGCAGTTGGAGACTCTCGGGTGCTCCTGCATGAACGTGGGCACCGAGATGATCGTGATCCCCCGGCAGTGGCAGACCAAGGGCAAGAAATGGCAGGACATCCGCACCGCCATCAATAAGGCGAAACGCGGCGGCATCACCGACGTGCTCACGACCTTCGATGGCGCGGGATGGTCGATCCAGCAGCAGATCATCGACATCTCCGAACAGTGGGCGCAGCTCAAGGCGCTGCCCGAGATGAAGTTCACGCTGGGCGGCGTCGAAGAGCTGCGCGACGAACGGGTTGCACTGCTCTATGCGATTGATGCCGATGGCGTGGTGCAGGGCGTCACCAGTTGGATGCCGACCTACCGAGGTGGTCGCGTCGTCGGCTGGACGCTGGATTTCATGCGCCATCGCACCGATTCCCCTAACGGCATCATGGAGTTCCTCATCGCGCGCATGGCCGAGCGGCTGCGCGACGAGGGCGAGGCCGACCCGGAGCACGCCGTGGAGTTCATGAGCCTGTCCGCGGCCCCTTTGGCCGGATTGGGCGGCGATGGCACGCAGGGCACGGCTGACGCGGAAGTCATCGAGCATGCGATGCAGATCGTCGCCGACATGCTGGAACCGGCTTATGGATTCAAGTCGCTGTTCTTCTTCAAGCGCAAGTTCCAGCCTGAAGAGGCGCCAATCTATTTGTGCTATCCGGACCCCGCCAAACTCGCGCAGATCGGACTCGCCGTAGTCAGCGCCTATGTGCCCGAACTCAAGGCCTCGCAGATCGCCGAGATGCTCAGAACGATGCGGGCCTAGAGATCATTCGACTCCCGCTCCGGGTTCTCCTGGCACTCGGGGCATAGTCCAAATACTTCAAGCGTATGCGAGCTGACCGTGTAGCCGTGCTCCTGCGCCACTCTGCGCAGCCATTGCTCGTCCGGCGGATCGATTTCCACGGTTCTGCCGCACTGCTCGCATACCAGATGATGATGATGCCCGCGCTCGTCGCAGATGCGGAACATCTGCTGTTCGTTGAGGCGAATCGTGTCCGCCCTCCCGTTGGCAGCAAGACCGTTGAGCTGGCGGTAGACGGTGGCGAGCCCGATGCGCTCCCCCTGCTCGGCGAGCTGGCGGTGCAAATCCTGCGCGGAGACGAAGTCCTCGCACCCGCGCAATGCCTGCAGCACGGCATCCTTCTGCTTGGTGTGCCGTTCCACCGGTTTTCTCACAGCCATCGCCACGCCGCCATCTCCTCGTATATCGTCATCGCATCACACTTCATCAACACGTCGCCTCATTCGAAGCCGCCGGTTATAGCGGATTCTAGTCGTTCAGATCGTTCCAGCAACCGGTTTCTTCCAGAGCGTCAACCGTCGCCGCCGTATTGTCGGTCAGAACCGTAATATGCCCCATCTTGCGATCGTGTTTGATTTCGGCCTTGCCGTAATCATGGACGTTCCACTCGGGATGCTCTGCAATCAGCGCACGCGTGGGGGCGACGTGCTGGCCGAGCACGTTGACCATGACCGCAGGGCTGAGCAGTCGCGGCTGTTCGAGCGGCCAGCCGACGATGCCACGGACATGCGCATCGAACTGGTCGAGCGAGCAGGCCTCGATCGTGTAATGGCCGGAATTATGCGGCCTCGGCGCCAGTTCGTTGACCACCACGCGGCCGTCCTTGGTGATGAACAGCTCGATGGCCAGCGTTCCCGCCAGCTCGAAGCCCTTCGCCAGTCGCACGGCGAGCTCATGCGCCTCGCGCTCGATGCGCGGCTCGACTTGCGCCGGGGCGATCGTCAGATGCAGGATGTTGTTCCGATGCTCATTGTGCACGATCGGGAAAGTCACCAAGTCCGTGCCGTTGCCCGACACCAGAATCGAAGCTTCGAAAGCGAAATCGACGAAGCCTTCGAGGATCGAGGCGGGGAAGCTTCCCTCCTCCTGCGCCCGGGCAAGCACGCGGTCCAAGTCGTCGTCGCCCCGCAGCACATCCTGGCCGTGGCCGTCATAGCCACCGCAGCGGGTTTTGAGCACTGCCGGGTAACCGATCTCCCGGATTGCCTCGCGCAAGCCACCGGCGTCGTCCACGGACTTCCATGGGGCCGTCGGCGTGCCATGATCGTTGATGAACTGCTTCTCATGCACGCGATCCTGCGTCACGCGCAGCAGATCGGTGCCCTGCGGCACTGCGGCCAAGTCGCGCACCTCATCGATGGCATCGGCGTCCACATTCTCGAACTCGTAGGTGAGCACGTCGCTGCGCTCAGCCAACTCATGAATTGCCGTTTTGTCGTCGTATTCGGCGACGATCTGGAAATCAGCCACCTGCGCGACCGGGCAGTCGGGCGTCGGGTCGAGCGTGCCCACGCGGAACCCGTGGTATTTGGCGGATATGGCCATCATCTGGCCGAGCTGGCCGCCGCCGATGATGCCGATGGTCGCGCCCGGCATCAGCTGGGAGATTTTCCCGTTCGTTTCCTCAGACAAGCTTGGCATTCGAGGCCTCCACCGAATCTTTGAGCTCTTCGCGGTAGTCGTGCAGCGCACCGGCCAGCCGCTCGTCATTCGTGCTCAGCATGCTCGCCGCGAGCAGGCCCGCGTTGCTGGCACCCGATTTGCCGATCGCCGTGGTCGCCACCGGGATGCCAGCCGGCATCTGGACGATGGAGAGCAGCGAGTCCCAGCCGGACAGCGCGTGCGATTGCACCGGCACGCCGATGACCGGCAGCGTGGTCTGCGCGGCGACCATGCCGGGCAAATGGGCGGCCCCGCCAGCTCCGGCGATGATGACCTTGAAGCCCTTGGCGCGGGCGCCGTTCGCGAACTCGGCCATCAATTCGGGCGTGCGGTGCGCGGATATCACCTGCTTGAAGTACGGCACATCGAAACGATCGAGGATGTCGCAGGCATGCTTCATCGTCTCCCAATCGCTCGCCGATCCCATGATCACCGCCACTTGCGGGGTGCGCTCTGGCATAAGGAACCTCCAAATCTACTGGTCACAACATGACCCACTGTACGCAACCGAACGGAAATAAGGCGTTACGGCTCACACTGTATCGATGCTACCGAAAAAAGTGTGAGTCAAACGACCAATACGAGTATTACCTTTGAACCGTATAAATGGTAGAGACTCAATACTCCGGCTCACAGAAATCGAACATGAGATGTTCATTTTTCCTCACACTTTTTCGGCCCAGTATAAAAAGTGCGAGTAAGGTACGGGAGGCAATCGCCTCCACGGAGCGTTACCGCACTAATTCGACGTGTTTGACGCCTTCCTTGTCGCTGCGCCGAAACAGCACGAAACGATGGCCGATGACCTGGACGAGCTCGGCTCCAAGACGCCCAGCCAAATCCTCCCCCGCCTCATGCGCGTCGACGGGGCAGCCATCCTGCACCACGCATTTGATGAGTTCATGGGAGTCGAGCGTCTCGGCGGCCTGCGCCGCCGAGGCCTCATTCACGCCGCCTTTACCGATCCACAGCAGCGGCTGCAGCGTGTTCGCCAGCGAGCGCAGCTGCTTGATTTGCTTCTTGTCTAATGTCATACGTCTCTCATCTCTCCAAGTCATTACCCCGGTGTTATAGAACCGGCATGATTCCAAATTCACGCATCTGCAAGCGGCAATCAGGCCGCCTATTCACGGAATATTGATTGTACTGCATCCCATGTCCGCGATGGATCGCACTTTATGTCATCGCCGAAAAGCGCGAGTCGGCACTCCGTTCACTATTGCGCGTCGCTGCGCCTGTCGGGTAGGTTCACCTCGCAGTAGTGGTCCAACGCCTGATTGAGTCGTGTGATGAGGCAATCGGGAGCGATCTGCGGGCGAAGATAGGCACGCAGCGAACGAATCAGCGCCTTCTCGCGCGCGTCGCAGCAGGAGGTGTCGAAGCACTCCCCGCTGTCATGAACATGCTGGCTGCTGTGATCATGCGAGTACAGATTCGGCGATATAATGCGCTCTTCGGCAAGTTCGTCGGTGGTGATCTCCACCTCGGTGCGCGTCACGCCCAAGCCGGAGCTCCGTGTGATACGGATATGGCGATGGCCCATCGACTCGCTCATGCCTGCTCCTTTTCCACAGCGCCTTCTACGGCTTGGTCGTCTACAGCTTGGTCGTCCGCAACGCGGCTCCCCACAGCGTGGCGGCTCATGACATCCACGATTGGCGAAGCATCGTTTCCCCCATTATGGCTGCTCTGGCCCACCTCTGGGTTCGCGGATGGTGAACTCGCCAGCCGCCCGCGCGTGCCGCCACTGCCGCCATACCCACGTTCGCTCGCATATGTCGCCAGTTCGCGTTTGAGCTGGTTGCGGGCGCGGTTGAGCCGGCTCATCACCGTGCCGATCTTGATGCCTTGCTCGTCGGCCACCTGCTGGTAGGACTTGCCGTCGATCGCCGTGTCGATGAACACCTGCCGACGTTCGGGGCTGAGCTTGTCGAAGGCTCTGAGGATCTCATCGGGGGCGAAGTTGTCGAGGTACTCCTGTTCGGCGGAGCGCAGGCCTTCCGAGGAATGCTCGGCGGCCGAATAGATGTCCCAGTCGTCGTATTCGCCGGTCGAATCGTTGGCGCGCTTCGGCCGGCGCTTCGCCTTCGCATACTGGTTGAAGTAGGCGTTGCGTTCGATCGTGATCATCCACGCCTCGAAATTGCTGCCTGGCTGGAAGCTGTCGAAGGCCTTGAACCCGCGCTCATAAGTGTCCTGCACCAGATCCTGCGCATCCTCGGGATTGTTGGTCAGCTTCATCGCCTGACGATACAGCGCATTGACGGCGGGCATGGCAAGTTCCTCGAAGCGCGCTCGCTTGTGCGCCATGGTCTCGGTCTGCTCGTTCGTCACGCACACCATTCTAGGCACCCGCTACGCGGCGTTTGACGGGGGCATGTCGGAGCTTGTGACACGCTGACGGATACGCCGCCTGCCGATTCGCCAGCGCGCTGCTTTGTCGGTTTGCTGGCGCACAATGGCTCTCATGACCGCTTCTTCTGACGCACTTGACGCCGCATTGTCGGCGGCCCCCGAGCAGAGCAAGGACACTGCGCTCCCCGATTCGCTGCTGCTCGGCTTCGACACCGAAACCACAGGAACCTACGCCGGCCGCGATGCCATCGTCTCCGCCACGCTGGTGCTGCGCGACCCGAGCGCCGGGTACGCGGGCGACACCGTGGGCGAATGGGTCATCAATCCGCATCGGCCGATGAATCCTCGTGCGAGCGCGGTGAACGGCTTCACCGACGAATTCCTGGCCGAGCACGGCGAAGAGCCTCAAGAGGCCATCGCGCGCATCGCGCAGCTCATCGAAACCGCGCAATCCAAGCGCATCCCGCTGCTGGCCTATAACGCGCCCTTCGATGTGCGCATGCTCGAAGGCGACCTGCGCCGCTGGAAGCTCACAACCTTGCCCAGCGGACTGCTCGTCGTGGACCCGCTGGTCATCGACCGGGCGATTTCGAAGCGCTCGGGCAAACGCACTTTGGAATACACGACCGAATACTATGGCGTCGACCCGCACGGCGACTTCCATGATGCCACCGCCGACACCACCGCCGCCGTCGACCTCATCGCGCCGATCAGCACACTCTACCCGCAGGTCGGCCATCTCACGCTCGCGGAACTGATGGATTGGCAGCGCAACGCGCACGCCGCATGGCGCGACAATTTCAATGCCTGGCTGGAACGCAAGGGCCGCCAGCCCGTGCGCGATACCTGGCTGTAAGGGAGACTAGCCGAATGTCCGCAGACCGTTCCTCGTTATCCTCATCTTCATTACCTTCCTCCGCGTCGTCTTCCGCTGCATTGTCTTCGTCACGGCCTTCCTCGCCGGCGTCTGAACTGACTCCGGCCGCAGCCGTCGCCATACTGCAGCGGCACCACCTGCTGCACGAGATTATCCACGGCGAACGCTGGACCTTGGACGCCCAAGGGATTCCGGACGCCGACACGCCCTTCGACGCGGTTACCTATGACACGCGCGAGGTCAGGCCCGGCACGCTGCTGTTTATCAAAGGGCAGTTCCGCCCCGAATTCTTTGAAGCCATCCCCGCCCAGACGCTGCGCTGCTACGTGGCCGAAACCGACTACTCAGCCCACACCGATGCGCCTGGCATCATCGTGAGCAACGTGCAGCAGGCCATGAGCCTGCTTGCTGCGGAGTTCTACGACCGGCCGCAGGAGCGCATGACGCTGATCGGCATCACCGGCACCAAAGGCAAGACGACCACGGCGTATTTCGCGCATGCGATTCTGAGCGCCGCGTCGCATGGCAAGGCCGCCCTGTCCTCCTCGCTCGCCCGCTGCCTAGACGGGCAGCACTTCGAGCCTTCGCATCTGACAACGCCGGAATCGCTGAATCTGTTCCGCATGATGCATGAGGCTGCGGATCATGGCATGCGCTATTTCGTCACGGAGGTCTCGTCGCAGGCCTACAAGCGCAATCGCGTGTTCGGTCTGACCTTCGATGTCGGCGCATTCCTGAACATCAGCCCGGACCATATCAGCCCCATCGAGCACCCGACCTTCGAGGACTATTTCCATTGCAAGCGGCAACTGGTGGCCAACAGCCGCACGCTTGTGCTCGGCGCCGACTGCGACCATGCCGAGCTGCTGCGCGAGGATGCGGCCGCGCAAGGCATCGCCGTCACCTCGTTCGCGCTGCACGATCGGTCCGCTGGACTCTCGACGCCGGCCGATGTCGTGGCCGTGGATGACGACGCGAATCCCGGGGCATTCAGCGTGCTCGTCCACGGCGAACAGGTGCAAGATTTCCAGCTGTCTATGCGCGGCGAGTTCAACATCGCCAATGCCCTGGCGGCCATCACCATCGCGCTCGAAGCTGGAGTGAGTCCTAGCAGCACGGCGCTGCAGGCCGTCAATGGCGTGCAGGTGCCGGGGCGCATGGAGCGCTTTGTCAGCAGCGACGGCATCGTCGCGTATGTCGATTTCGCGCATAACTATCTGAGCACCAAAACGCTGATCGACGAGGTTGAACGGCAATACGCCGGCCGCGACCCGCGCATCGTCGTGGTCGCCGGCTCCACTGGCGGCAAGGCGCTGGACCGGCGCGAGGGCATCGTCAAAGGCGCGCTGGGCCGGGCCGAATCCTTCGTGTTCACCACCGACGACCCGGACCGCGAGGACCCCGAGGAAATCGCCAGGCAGATGCGCTCCTATGTGACCGATCCGCAGGCCACGACGCGCATCGTCGTCGACCGCGAGCAGGCGGTCGGCGCTGCGCTGCAGGACGCCCGCGAGCACCCGGACCGGCTCAATATTCTCATGCTGATCGGCAAAGGCAACGAGACCGCCAATACCATCAACGGCAAGCCGGTCGCCTACCCCGGCGACGCTGCGGTGATCACTCGATTGTTCGCGCAATCGGCCGGCAACGCTGTCAACACCGTCAGCGACACCAGTGGCGTCATTGACGCCGACAATCGCTGAGCTAGCACTGAAACAGACACAAGAGCAAACACAAACACGGGGCCTGCACAGTAGCCGCACATGCAGCTACTGTGCAGTCAGCCGGCACGCGAGCGGCATGCGCGGCCCCCGAGGTAAGGTAACGGCATGAAGCAATTCCAACCGATTCTGCTGGGCAGCGACATCAATGCTTACGGCATGGCGCGAGCCTTCCATGAGGAATACGGGCTCGTATCCACGGCGTTCGCGCATTTCCAGCTCTCGCCGACCAAGTTCAGTCATATTCTCGACATGCATATCGTCCCCGGTTTTGGCGAGCCGGAAACCTTCCGCGCCACCTTGCTGGATTACGGCAGGCGCATGAAGGAGCAACGCCCGGACACGACGCTGCTGGTGATACCGTGCGGCGACCTCTACGCGAATCTGCTGAGCCAATGCGGCAGCGAACTGCACGAATACTTCGTCTTCAACACGCTCGACCAGGCGCTCAACCGACGGCTGAGCCTCAAATCGAGCTTCTACGAGACCTGCGAGCAATACGAGCTGCCGCATCCGGCCACGAAGGTCGTGTCCGCCGAAGGCATGTCGCGCGGCGACTATCGCGAGCTGCCCTTCGATTACCCGGTCGCCATGAAGCCTGCGGATAGCGCGCTGTGGCTCGATATCGACTTCCCCGGCCGCAAGAAGGCCTTCGTCATCAACGATCCGGACGAGCTCGACACGCTGATTCGGCGGTCCTACGAGGCCGGATACACCGGCGACATGATCATCCAGGACTTCATCCCCGGCGACGACAGCCGCATGCGCGTGCTCAATGCGTACGTCGACCAGCATCACCGCGTGCGCATGATGTTCCTCGGCCACCCGCTGCTCGAAGACCCCACGCCCGAAGCCGTGGGCAACTATGCGGCCATCATCCCCGACTACAACGAGCCTATCATGCTGCTCATCAAGGATTTCCTTGAGGACATCGGCTATCAGGGCGTCGCGAACTTCGATATGAAATACGACGAGCGCGACGGCGAGTACAAGCTCTTCGAGATCAATCTGCGGCAGGGCCGCAGCAGCTACTTCGTCACGCTCAACGGCTGCAATCTGGCGCGCTACTTCGTCGAGGACCTAGTCGAGGACACCGCCTTCGATGCTCAGCCGCTGCTCGCGCACGGCTCGAAGCTCTGGATGGAGATACCCCGCTCGATCTTCCGCGATTACGTGCGCGACAGCGAGGACAAACGGCGCGGACTTGTGATGATCAAGCGCGGCGACTGGGGCACGACCCTCGAATACCGCAAGGATATGAACCCGACGCGCTGGCTGATGATCCGCCACATGTTCTCGATCTACAAGAAGCGCTACGCGCAGTACTTCAGCCATAAGGAGGACCTAGCATGAGACGTCCCTTCTTCGCCGTGCTCGGCGGCATGGGCACGCTCGCCACGGAAAGCTACATCCGCCTGGTCGATCAGCTCACGCACGCGCATACCGATCAGGAATATCTGGACTACGTGGTGTTCAACGACGCTGGCGTGCCGGACCGCACCGCCTTCATCATGGGAGAGAGCGACGAAAGCCCCGTGCCCGCGCTGTTCGACGACATCGACAAGGCCAACGCAATCGGCGCCAGCTTCATCACGCTGCCGTGCAACACGGAGCACTATTTCTTCGATGAGCTGCAGTCGCGCGCCAGCGTGCCGATTCTGCACATGCCCAAGCTCGCCGTGGCGCACATGGTGCAGCGCTACCCCGTGCGCGACCATCCGCGTGTGGGCTTCATGGGCACGCGCGGTTCCTGCTCTGCGGGCATCTACCGCGGCGAAGTGGAGTCGGCCGGATACGCCTATGTCAAGCCGCATGAGGACTTGCAGCAGCGCATCGACACGCTGATCTACACGCAGGTCAAAGGCGGGCTGCCGCTGAGCAAGCCGCTGTATCGCGGCGTCATCGACGAGTTTCTCGACGCGAGTGGACCATACCGCTGCAACGCGGTCATCCTGGGATGTACCGAGCTCTCCGTGTTTAATGAGGCGTTCCCGCTGCCCGAGCTGCCCATCATCGACGCGCAGGAAGTGCTGGCCGAAGAGACCGTGGCAAGAGCCAAGGCGCTGCTGTAGCTGCTACACTGGCGAACACTGGAAAGACTGGCAACACTGGAAAACACTGGACCGGCAGGGAGGCGATATGGCTATGCATATTGAAGACTTGCAATCCGGTGAATCCAAGAACCTTGAGTTCAAGATTGCCGTGCCGGCTCGCAGCATCAATTACACCAAAACGGCGCCCGCCTTCGCCAACGGCCAAGGCGGGCGCATCTTGTTCGGCATCGAAGACAAGACGCTTCGCGTGGCCGGAATTCCTGACAGCACAGTGTTTTCGGTCATGGACTCCATCTCCAACGCGATTGCAGACAGCTGCGAGCCGCTCATCATCCCGGACATCGCCATGCAGACCTTGGATGGCAAAACCGTCATCGTCGCCACCATCATGCCGGGGCCGCAACGGCCGTATTACATCAAGTCGTTAGGCCGAGACCAAGGCACCTTCGTGCGCGTGTCCGGCACCACGAGGCTGGCCGACGCCCCTACCATCAAGGAACTCATGTTCGAAGGCAGCAACCGCAGCTTCGACAAGGAGCCCTGCCTCGACCTGTCCATCACCGAGTATGACATCACGGCGCTGTGCGCATCGCTGACGGATGCCGCCCGAAGCAACGCCGACGATCCCGAAAAGGTAAGGCCGGTAACATCGCAGCAGCTCAGGTCATGGGGCGTGCTCGCAGAGCGTCATGGAGTCCTTGTCGCGACGAACGCCTATGCGATCCTTTCCGGCAGCGAACCGCTGAATTTCGCCGTGCAATGCGGCGTGTTCAAAGGCGATACGAAGGCGATTTTCGTGGATCGCCGCACCTTCACCGGCTCTCCTCAGGAGTTGATCGAGCAGGCCTATCAATACGTGCTCAGAAACATCCATTTGGGGGCGCGATTCCAAGGCGTGTATCGCAAGGATGTCTATGAAATCCCGCCGGATGCGATTCGCGAGCTGATTGTCAACGCGCTCGTTCATCGCAGCTATATCGACCATTCCAGCGTGCAGGTCGCCATCTACGACAACCGCTTGGAAATCACTTCGCCGGGCCGTCTGCCGCTCGGCCAGACCATCGAAAAGATGAAGCAGGGATATTCCAAAATCCGCAACGGGGCTCTGGCCACGGCATTCGAATACATGGGCTTCATCGAGCATTGGGGCAGCGGCATCCCCCGCATCCTCACGCAAGTCCAGGACGCAGGGCTCGCGACACCCGAATTCCTCGGCGGCGACACTGAACTGCGTATCAACATCTATCGGCAGCCGGAGCAGGGTGGTGATGAGGACGGTGCGGGATTAGTGCGGGATGCTGATGAAAAGTTCGCGACGAGTGCGCGAGAAGTGCGCGATAGCGATGAAGAGCGCACGCAAAGTGCGCGATAAGTGCGCGATTCTGAAAATGATGCCATCAAACCGCAACTTTTGACTGATCAGCAACGCGCCGTCATTGATCTGCTGCATCGGCAATCACATATCAGTACCTCTGATGTGATTCGGAGTCTGGGCACACGCCGCCGCCGTGCACAAGACGTGCTCAGAGAACTTTTTGAACTCGGTTTAATTCAAAGAGTCGGAGCTGGTCCGAACACACGGTACGTACTTCCCGGCGCTCTCGGCAAGAAGCCTACCGACGATGAACGCTGAAAAAGTAAGAATATAAAACAATTACACAAACAGCCGCGCGGCGTTTTCGGCGGTTCTCGACAGATTGGCCTGCGCCTGTTCCGGAGTGATGGCTTCTTCGAGCGTGCATGCGCCGGGCAGGATGCCGAAGATGGCGTCGATGCCCGAATCGTAGAGTTGTTCGATTCCTTTGCCGACGTTGCCGGCCAGCGCGACTATCGTGCAGTCTAACGCAACCTCTTTCACCGCCTGTGCCACACCGACTGGCGTTTTGCCGTAGCGCGTCTGGAAGTCGATACCGCCTTCGCCGGTGATACAGTACTGCGCTCCGACAGCCTTGGATTTCAGCCCAGTGGCGTCCACGACGAGGCCCACACCGGACCGCATCGTAGCATTCGTGAAAGCGAGGAATCCGGCACCCAGTCCTCCGGCGGCACCCGCGCCTGGAAGCTGCTCGACATCGCGCCCGGTCCGCTCGCGGATTATGCGCGCATAATGAGCCAGACTTGCATCCAGCCGTTCGACCATCTCTGGCGTGGCACCTTTCTGCGGACCGAAAACATGCGAGGCCCCGCGTTCGCCGGTGAGCGGATTGGTCACGTCGGAAGCCAAATCGATGGTGATTTCGCTGAGTCTTGGATCAATATGCGAGCAATCGATGGTCTTGAGATTGGCGAGCGCCGCCCCACCATAAAGCAACGGATTACCTTCGCCGTCCAGCAAGCGAACACCCAGCGCCTGAGCCATGCCCGCCCCGCCATCGTTGGTAGCGCTGCCGCCGAGCCCGATGATGAGCGTATCGACGCCGTGGTCGAACGCGTCGAGCATCAGCTCCCCTGAGCCATAGGTCGTTGCAGTCAGCGGATTTCTGGTCTGCGCGTCGACGAACTGGATGCCGCTGGCGGCGGCCATCTCAATTACGCCCGTGTGCCCGTCGCCGAGCAACCCATAGGCGGCGTCGACGGGATTGCCAAGCGGCCCGGTCACCCGTGCGCTGACGATTCGCCCACCAGTCGCGTCAACCAGGGACTGCACGGTGCCTTCGCCGCCATCAGCCATAGGTATCATGACGCATTCGGCGCCAGGCTGCGCACGAAGCACGCCTAGCCTGATAGCCTCAGCCGCCTGCCGCGCAGTGAGCGACCCCTTGAACGAGTCAGGAGCAATAACGATTTTCATGCTCGTTCCCTTCCGTCGTGCTGCTGCAAACAAATCAGAACCTCAGCACTAGTGCATTATGTATGTCCTGCGGTTGTACGTCACGATTCCCGCATAATTACGAGGGCTATGCGGGAATCGTGACGTTTCCGCACAGTTTTACATCACAATGCTCGCACAAGGGTCGCGTTAGTGCGGGAGTTGTGACGTAAAATCGCCCGCATACATCACAACCCCCGCATATGCCTTATCATCATGCGAGCGTTGTGGCGTATCAGGCCAAAGCCGAGCCGTCCGCCAGATACACACCACATGCCTATAAACGCATAGTTCCAAACCGAATAACAGATGTTGATTCATAAACGGTTGTATACACACAAGAAAAGCAGGACCAAGTCTCAACCTAGCCCTGCTTTTGTCTATTACATGGTCGTTAAATAGACAGTCATTCTTTTATTTGTTTATTGACAGTGGCGGTTGTTTGGATATATCTTCTGGATTATTGTTACCGGGTTGCTTGATCATAATGTACCAATCCCCTGTTGATGGCGCCGATAAGGACGGCATCCACCGTTCTTCGCCTACTAGGCTTATCTTTTCTGACTCCGTCTGATCTTTATAGCATTCCTCCCATATCTTCACGGATGTTGTAACCGTGACGAACCCCCATACCGAGCCGAAGAGCGTGCTGAACTCGTCTATATGGCCCGATGAGACGATGATGGTGAATAGAATCAGGAAGATGAGCGTCATAAGTGGAGCCGAGGCCATACGCTCCAGCCATCTATGACTCGGATCTTTGAAGGGGCGCGGCTTCCTTCGGTAGTACCAGTCGTCGCGAGTCAGTATCGCTACATTGTTCAGTAATGCCCAGAACATGATTGCGGCAAACTGCAATAGACTCAGTTGGGGATCAGGATGCTTTTGTCCTAGCCTTCGCTGCACAGCCAGGCAAAAGAATATAAGATCATACGCAATAGCCAGTAGATATAAGAGCCGATATAGGAAATGCCCGCACAACAGCCAAGCCATCTTTCCTGTTGTGCTATTGACAGGCCGAAATATAATCAACATGACCCCGATTGCGTTTACCCACCCAAGCACCGTTACAGGCTACCCCTGCGTACTGGGAAAGGGCGTTATCGCTATCAAGGAAATGAAGCAGATGACCATAAGGACTACGCCAAGAACCAGAGACCGATTCCACCAAGGGGTGAGCCGGGTTTTTAGGTCATTCCAAATACACTTCATTACTTCGCCGATCGCCTCCTTCGCGCACACAATTGCTTGGGCTGTTGAATTGTCATAATCTTGGGACACCCTTTCACTTTCAACCGCTATTGATTCTCTCTCTTCTGTGATTGCACTTGTTCGTGGAATACGGTTATGCCTTTGCTGGGGATGCCTCCGCAGCCTGCAGCCAGGCGTTATCGTTATTATCTGTACAGTCATCACACGAAGTCGAAGCAGCACCGTCCGACATGCCCAAAACTACCCCACACCTCGATACAAATTCCACCCAGCAAAAACATACGTAAGACTCAGCAAACCAACCACCCGGCTCAGCGTCGCCTTTTGCACGCTAGCTCGACTCCGCCGTACAAAACGCAACGTTGCAACGGCCAATTTCGTAACGTTTCGTACGCCAGCGTCAAGTTAGCGTATAAAAGGCGACGCTTGCACACACAACCACCACAACCCCCGCACTAACTCGCACCTCATGCGGGCCTTGTGCCGTATAACCCCCATACTTAGACACCTGATTTATCGGAGTATGTCAGTGCCTGTCAGAGTGCCGAATCGTTAAGCGGACAGCCCTGTGGGCTGTCCGTAGCTGAGGTGAGCGGCCGCCAAGGCCACGAAGCCCATCTGCAGCGCCATTAACCCGCAACGCCATCACCCCGATGCTCAAGCTTCTGACTCATGACGGCTGTCACTCCATCAGCACGCATGGTGATGCCATACAACGCATCGGCGATGCTCACGGTGCGCTGCTGCTGAGCCGTTAAGCGGACAACGCAGTGCGTTGTCCGTAGGCGAGGTGAGCCGCCACTAAGGCGGCGAAGCCCATCTGCAGCGCCATCACCGCGCACTGCTACCACTCGTATGTTCTAGACGCTGACTCATGACCGCTGTAACCCCATCAGCACGCATAGTGATGCCATATAAGGCATCCGCAATCGACATAGTGCGCTGCTGATGGGTAATAACAATCAGCTGGGCGTGCTCGCGCAGGTCTTCGAAGGCGTGGAGCAGACGGGTGAGGTTGATGTCGTCGAGCGCGGCTTCGACTTCGTCCATGACATAGAAGGGGCTGGGGCGGGCTGTGAAAATGGCGAAGAGCAGCGCCAGCGCAGTCAGCGAGCGTTCGCCGCCCGAGAGCAGGCTGAGCTGCTTGACGCGCTTGCCGGCCGGACTGGCCTCCACGATCACGCCGGTGGCGAGCATGTCGTCCGGGTTCTCCAATCGCAAGCGACCGGTGCCACCGGGGAAGAGCGTGGCGAAGACCTTGGCAAAGGCCTGAGCAGTATCGGCGAAAGCGTTCGCAAACACCTGGGTCATGGTGGCGTCGAGATCCTTGATGAGCTGCATGAGGTCGTCGCGGCTTTTGGCCACGTCATTGCGCTGATCGTTGAGATACTGGTTACGCTCCTGCAGCGAATCGTATTCCTCGGTGGCCAGCGGGTTCACTTTGCCGAGCGCCTTGAGGTCGCGGCGGGCCTTGTCTAGCCGTTTGATTTGCTCCTCGCGCACGTAGGGCACGATTTGGTAGCGTTGCGACACTGCAGCATCGTTGCCATCATTTCGCCGATGATTAATGCTTTGCCCGTCGCCATCAGATTCAGCATCCGTTATGCGGGCATTGCCCTGTTCACCGCCACCAGATTCAATGCTGCCCCCACGCCCGCCGCCAGTTCCGGCAACGGCCTTATCCTCGCCTTCCACATCAATTTCAGCAGCCTCGCCGTCAAGCGGAACAGGCTGCCCCTCGTCGTCAAGCACGGGAACCGGTTGCTCGGGACCATACCCGGACACCAGCTCATCCACGCTCATGCCTAGCTCGTCGGAAATCTTCTGCGTTAGCTGCCCATGATTCGCTGCCAACCGCTCGCGGTCGACATCCAACGAGTGCTCGCGCTGCTGCAATTCGTTCACCTGTGGTTCGAGCGCATTGCGTTGGGATCGCAACGATTTGAGCTCGTCGTCATGGCTGGATGCCGCACGCTGCAGCTCCTCGCGTTTGGCGGCGACGGCATCCAAATCACGATGCACGAGCTGCGCCACAGCGAGCGCATCAGCCGCTACCTGCTCGACCTTTGCCGCCTGCTGACGGCGTGTTCCATTCAGCGCCTCCAACCGGGCACGCCTGGCAACCGCCTCCTTGGCGTTGTCATGCAGCAGACCGGCCTGCCGCTGCAGCGATTCGCTTTTGCGCGTCGCCTCGTTCCATGCGAGCTTCGCAGTGATTTCGTGCTCGTGAGAGGCGGTCAGCCGCGCTTCAAGTTCATGCTCACGGTCGGCAAGCTCATCGAAATCATCCTGCCCATCTGTCGACTCCTGCGCCTGCGCCAACGCGCGGCCCAAGTCGGCAAGCTTGAGCTCATGCGCCTCGCCGTCTTCTGCGGCAGCGGAGCGCTTGGTTTCAATGCCGTTCAGCTGCCGCGTCAACGCCTCTACCCGCTGCCGCGCGGCGTGTAGCGATTGCTGCGCCTGCTGCGCTCTAAGCCTTGCCTCGGTGCGCTGCTGCACCGCCGCGTCAACAGCAAGCCGAGCCTCATCGCGACTCTCCTGAGCACCGTCCACCTTGCCTTGAAGCTGCGAAAGCTGCTCCCGCAAAGCATGCACCTGCCCCAATGCTTTGTCGCGGCGCGCCGCCAGCGACAAATCGCTTTGCGAGAGCGACGATCCGCCAATCGCACCAACACGATTGATGACCTCGCCGTCACGCGTCACCGCCTGCCGCCACGAACCGCCCTGCACCGCCTGCGCCGCATCCTCGCGGCTTTCCACAACGCACACATCGGCCAGCAACGCACGCACTGCAGCGGCCACGGCACGAATCTGCTGCTCGCCGTCATCTTGCGATGGATTGACCGACACCAGTGCGGCAGCTGAGCGTGCGGCACCGCGTGTTGGCGCGTCTTGCGGCTGTTCGTTCTCCGCGTCAATATCCACAGCATCAGTGCCTGCACGTGCCGCGCGGCCAGCATCAGCATCAGCCCCAGCGCCAGCATCGACCGTTGCCGCGCTGTCAATCGGCCGCAGCAGCACCGCCTTGCCCAGCTGCCGGTTCTTGGCGCGTTCCAAGGCTTGCAGCATCGCATCGGCATCGGGAACGACGATGGCGCTGGCGAATTCGTCCAAGGCGTGCGCGACGGCCTCCTCCCAGCCGTCGGCGACATGGATGAAGTCGGTGAGCCGGCCCAAAGCCGCGATATCGCCATCGCGTTCCAATGCGCCTGAGGCGTTGCGGCTGTCCAAAGTGTCGTTCAGTGCGTCGGCCTTGGCCTGCTGCGATATAATCTCGCCATTGACCTTGCGCAGCTTGTCTTCCTGCGCCGCCAACGATTCTTGGCATTGACGTAGTTGCTCACGGGCCGCGTCAAGCGCCTCGCCGCTGTCGTCACCGCCAATTTCGGCGGCTGACTTGTTCAGCTCGTCGTATTGCGCCTGCGCCGCGTCGCGCTGCGCGGCGATATCCGTGCGCTGTGCCATGAAATCGGCGGCGCGGGTATGCGCCAACTGCACAGCTGACTCTTCACGCGCCACCATCTCGCGCAGATTCGCCACGCGCGTCTCGCGCTGCCGGGCGTTGACACGCAGCTCGGCGAGCGTCTGGCGCAGCGAGGCGAGCTGCTTCTCGTCGCCGGCGCGTTCCTCAACCGCCTTGTCGTAGGCGAGCCGCGCCTCTTCGACGGCATGCTGCGAAGCCTGCGCCTGCCCATCAAGCTCGGCAGCACGATGTTCCAGCAGTTCCGGGTCCTCGCCGAAATTCGTCACGATCTGCGTCGTCAACGACCGCGCGCGCTCCTGCGCGATCTGCGCCAGCGACCGCAGCCGCTCCTCGATGCCCGCGAGCTCATGCCACGTCTGATTGGCTTTTGCTATGGCCGGACTCGCCGCCGAACCCAGCGCCTCGACCTGCTCGATACGCAGCCGAATCTGTGCAAGCTCGCGCTGCCGCTGCGTCAGCTCGCCGCGAATGCCGGTCAGTTCCATACGCAGCAATTCGCGCCGTTGCAACGATTCGAGCGCATCTTCGGCATAGATGCGCGATTGCGCATCGCGCAGCGAGACCTGAATGCTTTCGGCGCGACGCGAAATACGAGCCTGGCGCCCCAGAGGACCAAGCTGGCGATGAATCTCGTGCAGCAGATCGTCAAGCCGCGACAAATTGGCCTCGGTATTCGCCAATTTGCGCAAGGAACGTTCCTTGCGCTTGCGGTGCTTGAGAATGCCGGCAGCCTCTTCGATGAAGGCCCGATGCCCGCTCGGATCCGCACGCAGAATGGCGTCAAGTCGCCCCTGCCCTACGATCACATGCATCTGCTGGCCGAGGCCCGTGTCAGACAGCAGCTCCTGAATGTCGAGCAGACGACACGCCGTGCCGTTGATCGCATATTCCGAACCACCGTTACGGAAGATCGTACGGCTGATCGTCACCTCGGCGTAATCGATGTCGAGCACATGATCCGCATTGTCGATCGTGAGCGTCACCTGCGCACGCCCGAGCGGCGGCCGACTCGACGTGCCCGCGAAGATCACGTCCTCCATCGACGTGCCGCGCAGATTCTTCGCGCCCTGCTCCCCCATGACCCAGGTCAGTGCGTCGACGATATTCGACTTGCCGGAGCCGTTCGGGCCCACGACCGCCGTGATTCCCGGCTCGAAGCGCAGGGTGGTGGCGGAGGCGAAAGATTTGAACCCCCGCAGGGTCAGTTCTTTGAGGTACATGGCGCGGCCTAAGGCTCAGTTTTCGGGCGAAGTCGGTGTTGACGAAGGCGACGAAGATGACGATATCGAGGATTGAGAAGACGGTGAAAAGACTGACGCCGAATCAGCATCGTCGTTCCCAGCAGACTCTCCTGATACCTTGGGCTCCTCAGATTGCTGCGATTCTGCCTTCGGTTCAGCCTCTTCGATCTGCGCAGCTGCACCGTTATCCGCAGCATCCCGCGGCTCCGGTTCGACCGCTGGCTGATGCACCCGCTCGGCCTTCGTCCGCTGCAAATCAGGATCGACATGCTCTGCAAGCAGCGCGCGGGCATCGCCAGCGGTGACGAAGCTGCCGGCAACGAGCACGCCGTGGCCGTATCCCACACCCAGCTCATCCTCGACATCCACCATATCGACAGCGGTCTGAATGGCGTCAGGCAGCTCATCGACGCGCGTGACGCGGTCGCGCCCGAACACGTCCACCGCGATCTTCTCAAGCTCTTCGGCAGGCATCACGCGCTCGCGCCAGGAGTTCTCGGTGACGACCACATGGCTGAGCAGCGGTTCGAGCACGCCGAGGTATTCCTCGACCTGCTTGTCCTCCATCATGGCGATGACGCCGACGAGCTGCTTGAAGTCGTAGTTCTCTTCGATGGCGCGGCGCAGGGCCTCGGCCGCATTCAAATTGTGCCCGCCGTCGAGGATGATGGTGGGCGACGTGCGAATCTGCTCGATGCGCCCCGGAATCTTCACGCCGCTCAGTCCTTCGGCCACCAGATCGCCGTCGAGCACCCCGTTGACTGGTATGACCGTTTCGGCCGCAGCCAGCGCGGCGAGCGCGTTATGGGCCTGATGCTCGCCGAATTTGGCGACCGGCACATCCTCATAGGTGCCGTTGGGCGTGCGCATGGTCACCACCTGGCCTCCCACGGCCAGCGTGCGTGCGACGACTTCCATTTCGATGCCGTCGCGCACCAGCGTCGCGTGGTTCTTCGCCGCAGCGGCCTCAAGAATCGGCATGACCTTGTCCGCATGCGGCTGTGCGCCGATGATGGCGGTGCATCCGGGCTTGATGATGCCTGATTTCTCGGTCGCGATCTGCTCCACGGTATCGCCGAGCCACTGCATGTGGTCCATATCGACCGGCCCAATGATCGCCGCATCGCCATCGAGCACATTCGTCGCGTCCCAGCTGCCGCCCATGCCCACTTCGACCACGGCGACATCGACCGGAGCATCGGCGAACTTCCAGATGGCCATAGCCGTCAGCACTTCGAAGAAGCTCATTTTCGGCTTGCCTTGCTTCGCCATCGCCGCGTCGACAAGCCCCACAAAATCCCTGATCTGTTCCCAGGCGTCGATGAAATCGTCATCGCCCAGCTGCTGGCCGTCAATCGCGATGCGCTCGTTGATGCGCTCAAGATGCGGCGAGGTGTACAGCCCGGTGCGCATGCCGTACGCCCGACAGATGGCCTCGGCCATGCGTGCCGTCGAGCCTTTGCCGTTGGTGCCGGTGATGTGGATGATGCGGAACGAGTCCTCCGGATGCCCCAGCAGGTCGAGCATCATCGTCATGCGGTCGAGATCGAGATTCGTGGTGTTATGCTCCGTGGGGCGGCTCATGATATCGCGTTCGACCTCGCGGATCGTTGCCTTGCCCTGGTTCGGATGCTCATATGACATGCTGTGCGTTACCCCTCGTCTCTCTACTTGCCTCACACGCTTCACAATCTTTCCTATTCTAAGCGAGCGGGTGAACCAGCGCCCGTTTCATCCGACGGCGAGCAGGACCGAAGAACGTTGCGCTTTGTACGCCAGAGCGACCTTACCGTATGAAATGCTACGCAAATTCGATGCGCAATGTGACGAAACGTACGTCAGCAGCTCCTTAGCGGTCGAAAGACGACGCGCAGACAATTCAGCTGGCGCAAACGGCCATCACGCGCTGTTACGCTAGCCGAACTACAATGGGCTGCATATGCAATCACACCTGCGAACGAAGGAGACATGAATGGGCGACGTCGTGACCGACAAGGACAAGGAATACGAGGCGCAGGAGGCCTCGCAGGCGCCGGGAGCCGACCAGCCGATGCACGACCGGACGAACAACCGCACGCTGCGCCCCCGCAGCGATGCCTTCCGTGAGTTCATGACGACCGGCTGGGACAATCAGGAGCCCGATATCAAGCCGCTGGAGTCCAGCACGTACATTCCTGCCCGGCTCGAAGCGCTCGGCAGTCAGTTCCCCGGCGAGCGGCTGGTCATTCCGGCCGGCCAGCCCAAGGTGCGCAACAACGACGACGACTATGCGTTCCGCCCCGATTCCGTCTTCTCGTATTACACGGGCCTCGGCCAGGATTACGAGGCCGGAGCCGTGCTGGTGCTCAATCCGATAAGCGCTGACGATCCGGAGGCCAAGTCCGGCGCGACGCATCATGCGGAGCTCTTCGTGCCGCCTCGCGCCGACAACAGCACCGAGGATTACTACGCGAACGCGCATTACGGCGAGTACTGGGTCGGCCCGCGCGCCGGGCTCAAAGAGCTGCATGCGATGACCGGCTTGGAGACGCATGACATCGCGCAGCTGGCTGACGCGATCGGCAAGGATGTCGGCGCCGAGGCCGGAGCCGTGCGGGTGCGCGCGATTCGCCAGGCCGACCCTGAGGTCACCGGCATGGTCGAAGCGGCGCGGCAGGCCAACGGATTCGCCGACCCCGGCGATAACGCCGCCGAGGACGACAAGCTGCTCGAATACGCCTCCGAGGCGCGACTGGTGAAGGATTCCTTCGAAATCAACGAGATGCGCAAGGCCATCGCGGCCACCAAAAAGGGCTTCGACCGGATTTTGGCCCGCCTGCCTGAAGCTGTCGGCAAGCCGCGCTCGGAGCGCATGCTCGAAGGCGCGTTCAACGCCGTGGCCCGCGAGGAGGGCAACACGGTCGGCTACGACACCATCATCGCGTCGGGCAAGGATGCGCCGATTCTGCACTGGATGCGCAACACGGGCGTGGTGGGCGACGGCGAGCTGCTGCTCATCGACGCCGGCGTGGAGGTGGAAAGCCTGTACACGGCCGATATCAGCCGCACCTTCCCGGTGAACGGCACGTTCACGCCGCTGCAGCGCAAGCTCTATCAGACAGTGCTGGACTCCCAGCAGGCCGGATTCGAGGCCGCGCAGCCCGGCGCCACGTATTCGGACATTCATCACGCCTGCATGCGGGTCATAGCCGAGCGGCTGCACGACTGGGGCATTCTGCCGGTCGATGTGGAGGAGTCGCTCTCCCCCGAAGGCCAGCAGCATCGTCGCTGGATCGCCTGCGGCGTGGCCCATCATCTCGGCCTCGACGTGCACGACTGCGCGCAGGCCCGCTACGAGTCGTATCAGGGCGCGAAGATCACGCCGGGCATGATTTTCACCATCGAGCCGGGACTCTATTTCGCGCAGAACGATCTGCTGCTGCCGCCCGAGCTGCGTGGCATCGGCATCCGTATCGAAGACGATGTCCTCATGACCGAGCACGGCCCCGAATGGCTTTCCGCCGGCATCCCCAAGCAGATCGAGGACGTCGAGCAGTGGATACAACAGCAGTCCTCTGCACGCACACGCTAACGACCGCAAGGAATTCCCATGCCAACACCGCAATTCGTACTCGACCTGCGCAAGAAGATCGGTCACCAGCTCCTCTGGATGGTCGGCGTGACCGCCTATGTCGAGGACGCGGACGGCCGGGTGCTGCTCGGCCGGCGCTCCGACACCGGCGAGTGGGCGCTGGTGTACGGCATCAACGAGCCGGGCGAGGAGCCTGCCGACACGGTGGCACGCGAAATCAAGGAGGAGACCGGGGTCGATGCGATCGTCACCGATCTGGTGTCGGTGAAATCCTCATCGCAGGTGGTGACCTACGCCAACGGCGACCGGACGATGTACATGGATCATCTGTTCCTGTGCAGGCCCGACCCGCAAGGGAACTCGGAGCCTTTTATCGGCGACGAGGAGAGTCTGCAAGTGGGCTGGTTCGCGCCCGGCGAGCTGCCCCAGCCGCTCGCTGCCAGCACCGTGGAGCGCATGGCGTATGTCGAGGAGTATCGTCACCGGCTCGCTCAGGGCAACCCCCGCGCCCTGTTCACATTCAACGGACAGGCCGTCTGATCGGCCGCCTCTGAGCGTTGTCTCGCGTTGGCGGCGTACATTTTCCGGCACGTTTGCCGGCACGTTTGCCGACTCCGTATCGGAAAACGTACGCTGAGTCGATGTCAGTGTACGTTTTCCAATACGCACATCGTTTCCATGACAGAAAACGTACGCTGATGCGCCGGGCTACGGCGGGCAAGCAGGGCATATCAACCAGTGCACAGCCAACCAGTGCCTATGCCCAGTGCCCGCCGCACCCGCGCAACCGGCGGATTGCCCCTATACCGCCTCGGCGGCCAGCGCGTGCAGATGCTCGCGGTGCGCCCGCTGCTCACGCGGATCGGGCACCGGCAGCGAAGCGAGGAGCTTGCGCGTGTAGGGATTCTCCGGGCGCTCGATGACCTGGTCGACGTCGCCGTGCTCGACGATGCGGCCTTGGTGCATCACCATGATGCGGTCGGCGAGCATATCCACAACCGCGAGATCGTGGGTGATGAACAGGCAGGCGAAGCCGATTTCAATCTGCAGCTTCTTGAACAGTTCAAGCACCTTGGCCTGCACCGACACGTCCAACGCCGAAGTCGGCTCGTCCGCGATCAGCAATGACGGTTTCAATGCGAGCGATCGGGCCAGCGAGGCGCGCTGGCGTTGGCCGCCGGAAAGCTCGTGTGGGAACCGGTTCATATACGTTCTCGGCAGCTGAACCATTTCGAGCAGATCGCCCACATAGTCTCTCGCATCGGCCACCGACGAGTACTTGTGATGCACGAGCAGCGGCTCGGCCACGTTCTCAGCGATGGTCATCAGCGGGTCGAAGGAGCTGCCCGGATCCTGGAACACGAATCCGATGTCGGCGCGTTTGGGTTTGAAGTCGCGCTCCTTGACGCCGTTCATCTCGACGCCGAGCACGTTCAGCGAGCCACCGGAGACCTTCTGCAGGCCGGCAATCGCCCGACCGGTCGTGGATTTGCCGGAGCCGGACTCCCCCACCAGGCCAAGCACTTCGGAGCGGTGAATCGTGAAGTCGACGCCGTCGACCGCTACGAAATCAGGCTGCATGAGATGCCCGGGGTAGGTGATGGTCAGCCCCTTGGCCTCCACGGCGACCGGCTCCTGACGCCAGTCGGACAAGCGTTCAAGCGCGTTGCCTTCGTCGTCACGCACGGTGAGCTGCTGTCCGATGCGCGGCACCGCCGCCAGCAAGCGCTGCGTATATTCGGCCTGCGGATGGTAGAAGATCTGCTCCACATCGCCCTGCTCGACCACGTGCCCGCGGTACATGACCACGACCTGATCGGCGATGTCGGCGACCACGCCCATGTTATGCGTGATGATGAGCACGCTGGCGCCGAACTCGTCACGCGCCAAGCGCAGCAGGTCGAGGATCTCGGCCTGCACGGTCACGTCGAGCGCAGTGGTCGGCTCGTCTGCGAGAATCAGCCCCGGGTTGAGCACGAGCGCCATCGCGATGACGATGCGCTGCTTCTGCCCGCCGGAGAACTGGTGCGGATAATAGTCCACACGAGTCTCGGCGTCAGGGATGCCGACCTTCTCGAGGATATCGACGGCCTTAGCACGCAATTCCTTTTTATCTTTCAGCCCATGCGCACGCAGGCCCTCTTCGATCTGCCAGCCGATGGTGAACACGGGATTGAGCACCGAACCCGGCTCCTGGAACACCATCGCGGCCTCGTCGCCTCGCATGCGGCGCAGCTGCTCGCCGGAAAGCGCCAAGGCATCCAGCTCGCCGATGCCGTCGCGGCGCGCGAGATAGACCGCGCCCGAAGTGGCGGCAGTCACCGGCAGCAACTTGATGATCGAGCGCGCCGTGACGGACTTGCCGGAGCCGGATTCGCCGACCACTCCGACGACCTTACCCTTCGGAATCGTGAAATCGACGCCGTCAATGGCCTTGATGGAGCCGGCGTCGGTCATGAACGACACGCTCAGATCGTCGATGCGAGCCAGCTCGTCCTTGCCTAGATGCGGCGTGGCTGCAGTCACAGTTTCACTCATCGTGCGTCTCCTTTTCAGTCGTTCCGTTTGCCGTGCCGCCGTCATCGCCAGCGGCAACCGCAGCGTCGCCGGCAGCACTGCCCGCTACAGCGCCGCCAGACTCATCGCCCGCAGCCGCCGCAACGCGCAGGGATTCCAGCTCTGCCGCCACCTCGTTGGCCTCGCCTGGCTTCTCGGTCGGGTCGACCGACGTGTCTTCGATGGATCCGACGACCTCGCCTGCGGACTTGCGGGTGCGCAGCCGCGGATCAGCCAGATCGTTGAGCGATTCGCCGACCAGCGTGATGCCAAGCACGATGAGCACGATGGCCAGACCCGGGAAAATGGCTGTCCACCAGATGCCTGCGGTCACATCGGCCACTGAACGGTTGAGGTCGTAGCCCCATTCGGCCGCGGCGGTCGGCTCGATGCCGAAGCCGAGGAAGCCCAGCCCCGCCAGCGTCAGAATCGCCTCGGAGGAGTTGAGCGTCAGAATGACCGGCAGGGTGCGCGTCGAGTTCCTGAGCAAATGCTTGGTCATGATGCGCCAGGTCGAGGCTCCGACCACCTTGGCCGATTCCACGTAGGCCGATTCCTTGATGCGGATGACCTCGG
This sequence comes from Bifidobacterium subtile, assembly GCF_000741775.1. Lineage (GTDB taxonomy): Bacteria > Actinomycetota > Actinomycetes > Actinomycetales > Bifidobacteriaceae > Bifidobacterium > Bifidobacterium subtile. The sequence continues at coordinate 22,783 of NZ_JGZR01000011.1, read as the reverse complement.
CGCGAATCGTGCGGAAGTACTGCGGGATATAGACGACCGTAATCGAAAGTCCGGAGGCGAGGATGCCTCCCCACAGGCTCGACTGGCCGCCGGAGATCACGATGGCCATGAGAATCGCCAGCAGCAGCGAAGGGAAGGAGTAGATGGCGTCCGCGATCACCACGAGCACGCGGTCAATCCAGCCGCCGAAGTACCCGGAGACCAGACCCAGCAGCACGCCGGCGAATATGGAGAGCAGCACGGCTATGACGATGGCGATCACCGCGGTGCGCGTGCCCCATATCGTGCGGCTGAACACGTCGAAGCCGCCGACCGTGGTGCCCCAGATGTGCCCGGCGCCCGGCGCACTTTGCGTCGGGAATGCCGCGCCGTTTGCATCCTTGATCTGCGAGAAGCCGTACGGCGCTATCACCGGGGCGAAGGCGGCGACCAGCAGGAAAAACACTGTGATGGACAGCCCCGCCACCAGCATGCCCTTCTGCCAGCCGACGGCGATGGCGATGTCCTTCGCGAGCGGAAGTTTGGAAATCCACGAAGCCGGTTTGCGCACGTTAAGATTGTCGAGTCGCTCGTCGCCGGGAACCGTGACGGCATTCGTCGTTTTGTCGCTCATCGTCAGTACCTCACTCTCGGGTCGATGAGGGCGCTGATCACGTCCACGATGAAGTTCACCACGGACACGATGATCGCGATGAGGATCACAATGCCCTGCACGGCGACGAAGTCACGGGCCTTGAGATAGTTGGACAGCATGAAGCCCAGGCCCTTCCATTCGAAAGTCGTCTCGGTCAGGACCGCGCCGGCGAGCAGCATGGCGATCTGCATGCCCATGACCGTGATGATCGGGATGAGCGCCGGCTTCCACGAATGCTTGGACAGCAGCCGCTGCTCCGAGACGCCGCGCGAACGAGCGGCTTCGATGTAATCGGAGTTGTACGTGGAGATGACGTTGGTGCGCACCAGGCGGATGAACACGCCTGCGGTCAGCAGTCCCAACGCGAGCGCAGGCAGTATGGCGTGCTTGAGCACGTCCAGAAGAACCTGCATGTTGCCCAGCTGGAGCGCATCGATGATGTAGAGCCCGGTCGGCGAGACCAGGCGGTTGAACTGCATATCCGAGGCCAGCGAGGAGCGTCCGGAGCTCGGCAGCACGCCAAGCCAGGTGGAGAACACCAGCTTGAGCACCAGACCGAGGAAGAATACCGGCGTGGCATAGCACAGAATCGCGAAGACCCGGATGCCCGCATCCGCGCTATGGTCGCGATGCTTGGCGGCGATGCGGCCCAGCCCGATGCCTACGACGAGAGCCACGATCAGGGAGAGCATCGCGAGCTCAAGCGTGGCCGCGCCGTAGCGCACCAGAATCGAACTGACCGGCTGGTTGTCGGTGAGCGTGGTGCCCAAATCGCCGCGCAGCAAGCCGCCCAGATACTCGAAGTACTGCACGATAAGCGGACGATCGTAGCCAGCCGCATGGATGCGCCGCTGCAGCTCCTGGGGGCTGAGTCGGCCGCCCTGCGCCGCCGAGATGGGGTCGCCCGTAGCGCGCATGACGAAGAACACGACGGTGACGAGAATGAACACGGTCGGGATGATCAGCAGGAACCTGGTGACGACGAAACGGAAGAACCCGCCCGAGATCCTGTTCTTCTTCGGCTTGTCCGCGGACTTCGCAGGCATCGTTCCGGATGGCTTTTCAGGCGGTTTCGCCTGACTCACGTCTCGGGTCGACGGCTCGGACTCGGGCGTGGACTGCATGGTGCTCTGGGACACTTGGAGCAGCTCCTTTGATCATAATTCAATCATCAATCAATTACTTAGCTTAGGCACCGCGTTGCATACATACCGCATGAGCGCAGCATCAAACACGCTGTTTCGCGCGAACGCGGCGCTGAAGCAACGCACCACAGCCGTGAGCTGCGGCGATTGCAGTGATGCCGGGGTCTGTGCCGTTACGTACGGCAGACCCCGGCATCACTGCTGGTTGCGCTATTGCTCAGGACTTGCCCAGGCTGCTCAGGACTTGGTCACCGAAGCGTAGCGGAAGCGGAAGGAGGCATCAAGCACCACGCCCTTGACCTTCGTGCTGGTGACGGCGACCTGGGCGCCCTGCAGCAGCGGCAGCGTGGAGAGGTCCTTGGTTTCGAGAGTCTGGATCTGCTTGAGCGTCTGCTCGCGGGCGGAGGCGTCGGTCTGACCGGCCTGCTTCACGATCAGGTCGTTGACGGCCTTGTTCGCGTAGCCGTTGTTGACGAAGTTGCCATCGCGGAAGAACGGGGAGAGGTAGTTGTCCGGGTCCGAGTAGTCCGGGAACCAGCCGAGCTGGTAGACCGGATAGCTGCCGTCGGAACTCTCGGTGACGACGCGTTCCTTGCTGTACTGCGTCCACTCGGTCTGCTGCAGGTCGACCTTGAACAACCCGCCCTCTTCGAGCTGCGACTTGATCGCCGCGTACTCGTCGGCCGAGGAGGAGCCGTAGTGATCGCTGTTGTACTGCAGCTTGAGGTCCACTGGCGTCTTGACGCCCGCTGCCTCAAGCACCTGCTTCGCCTTATCCTGGCTCGGCTTGCCCTTGCCGTCGCCATAGGCGGACTTCAGCGTGTCCCCATGGCCGGAGAGGCCGTCGGGGATGTAGGAATACAGCGGCGTATAGGTATCCTTGTAGACCTTGGTGGCCAGCTCGTCGCGGTCGATGAGGCTGGCTACGGCCTGACGCACGGCGGTCGCCTTGGCTGGATCGGCGTCAGGCTGGGATGCGCCGAAGGGCTGGATCTTGAAGTTGAAGGCCAGCATGCGCACCTCGCCGCCCGGGCCCTTGACGATCTTGATCTTCTTGTCCTTGGACAGATCGCTGATGTCCGTAGGCGTGAGCGAACGGTAGGCGATGTCGACCTGGCCCTGCTGCACTGCCATCTTCAGATTCGAGGCGTCGGCGAAGTACTGGACCTGCACCGCGTCGTTCTTGGCGGGAGTCAGGCCCTTGTAGGAATCGTTCTTGGCGTAGGACGCCGTCTCATTGAGCTTGAGGGAGGTGAGCTTGTACGGCCCGGCGAAGGCGTTGGCCTTGATGATGGCATCGGCGGTCGTGAGCTTGTCGGCCGAGAAGGCCTGCTCGTCGACGATGGGACCTGCGGGGCTGGACAGCACCTGCGTGAGCGTCACGTCGTGTGGCACCGTGTCGTTGAAGACCACGGTCGTGGGGTCGGGCGCATCGACCGAGGAGATGTTGGCCAGCAGCGAGCTGGGGCCGTTCTCGTCATTGATCTTCTTGGTGCGGTCGATGGAGAACTTCACGTCCGAGGAGGTCAGGTCATGGCCGTTGGCGAATTTCAGGTCCTTCTTGAGCTTGACGGTGAACTTCGTGCCGTCGGCGCTCCACGTGCCGTTATCCGCTGCGATATCGGGGCTGAGCTTCGAGGTGCTGTAGTCCTGCGCGTACAGGAACGGGAACACCTGAATCTGCACGGCATAGGAGCCGTTGTCGTAGGAGCCGGCCGGATCGAGGCTGACGATCTTGTCGGTGGTGCCGATGGTGACAGTGGAGCCGCTGTCCTCCGAGCTGCTGCCGCCGTCTTTCACGCCGCCGCATGCGGCTAGCGAGGCAACGGTCGCGATGGATGCGAACGCCGCCAGAATCTTCTTGTATCTCACTGCTTTCCTCTCTTCTTTCTTCTTTGCTATCGGGCAAGGCCAAACCACGGCCAAATTGCATGGCCCCCTCTCGGGGCCCGTGACTCATCGAGTATAGATAACGTATCATTACCCGCAAGTTTCCGAAACGACATGACGACCCGTATTGTGGGCGACAACACATATTGCGGGCGACACACACGACGACACGCGACTTGCGCCGAAGAGTTAACTTGATTAACCTATGGCAATAAGTTCCGATTCAACGGAGAACGACTTCGATGACGAAGCAAATAAGGGGGTGTCATGCGCACGATACAGACCGCCCCATCCCAAGCCAAGGTTTCGGAGTCCAATCGATCACGCATCCTGCACCACCTGTTCCGCAATGGCATATCCTCTCGTGCGCAGATATCCAAGGCTCTGGGCCTGACTCCTGCGGCCATCACCAAAATCACGGCCCGGCTGCTCGATGCCGGCATCATCGAAGAGACCGGCGATATCGAGGGCGATAAGAACCGGCGTTCGATCGGCTTGCGGCTTGACGAAAGCCTCTTCCATTTCATCGGCGTCAAATTCGCACGCAGCCTCGTGCAAATCGGGGTCTTCGATCTGGCCGGAACGTGCATCGTGCTGCGCGACCTGCCCACCGTCACCAACGACACCATTCCCACGACCATACGGCTCGTGCACGCAAGGGTCACCGCGCTGATCGCAGCCGATTCGCGCATCGTCGCCGTAGGCATGGCCGTGCCCGGCCCTTATCTTCGCACCATCGGGCGCACGGTGCTCGTCTCCTCGATGCGCGCCTGGCGCGAGGTCAATTTTCTGAGCGAATTCAAGCATGCATTCAGCGTTCCCGTCTTCATCGAGCAGGATGCACGCGCCGGGGCGCTCGCCAACTATTTGTTTGACCGGGGCAGCTCTTGCGCGAATCTCGCGTATTATCTGATCGGCGAAGGCGTCGGCCTTGGCGTCATTGACAACGGCGCCCTCGTCAATGGCATGATGGGAGCCGCCACCGAACTGGGCCATATCAGCATCGATATCCATGGGCGGCCTTGCGAATGCGGCAACGTCGGGTGCCTCGAACGCTACTGCTCGGCCGTGGTGATTCATGAGGCCATCGTCAGTCGCGATCTGGTGCCGGATGCGAGGCAGCTCGGGCATGCCGAGGCCTGCAACGCGCTGTTCCAGCTTGCCGATACCGGAGATGCGCGCGCTCGGCTGATGGTCGAGGAAATCGGCCGATACGCCGGCTTCGGCTGCGTGACCATCATCAACGGCTACAACCCCGAGCGCATCGTAATCGGCGATATCGTAGCCCAAGGTGGGCAGCGGCTGCTGCACTCCATCCGCGAGATCGTCGACGAGCACGTGACGCCCGCGCTGCGCGACTCCACTACGATCGCGTTATCCACCCTGCACAGCGATGCTGTGGTATGCGGCGCCGCAGCAGTGGCGATCATTTATTTTTTGGATCGTCCCTCGATGTTTTTCGATGTCTCCGCGGCATCGTCGTCGCCTGATGTTCCGAAACGGCAACACAACCAGTAGGAAAGGCAAACCCATGACCAAGCCAATCGTTCTCTCCCTAGGAGAATTACTGTGGGACATGCTCCCCAGCGGCAAGCGCGCTGGCGGCGCACCCGTCAACTTCGCTTATCATGCCGCGATGAACGGCGTCGAGGGATATGCGATCAGCGCCATCGGGCAGGACGAGCTCGGCGACGAGCTGATGGTCGAAACCGAGAAGTCGGGCGTGAAGTCCCTCATCCAGCGCAATGCCTGGCCGACCAGCACCGTGCAGGTCGCGCTCAAGAACGGCATCCCCGAGTACACGATCGTCAAGAACGTGGCTTGGGATCATATCCTCCTTACGCGCGAGCTCATCGATCTGGTGAAGAAGGCGGATGCCGTGTGCTTCGGCACCCTCGCCCTGCGCTCCCAGGAAACGCATGACACCATCATCGAGCTGCTCAAGCACACCAAGCCGAACGCGCTGAAGTTCTTCGACATCAACCTGCGCGGAGACCATTACTCGAAGGATCTCATCGAAGAGCTGCTCGCCAATGCCACCGTCTTCAAGCTCAACGATGCCGAACTGCTGCTGCTGCGCGACATGTTCAACATCCGCGGCGCCTCGGACGACGAGGCCTGCCGCTGGTTCATCTCCGAGTACAACCTCGACTACGTGGTGCTGACCGGAGGCTCGACCTTCAGCACGATCATCTCGAAGGGCGGCGAAAGCTCGACCCTGGCGACCCCGCACGTCGAGGTGGTCGACACGGTCGGCGCTGGCGACTCGTTCTCCGGCACCTTCACCGCGAAGATCCTGACCGGCTCCACGCTGGAAGAGGCGCATCGCGCGGCCGTGAACACCTCGGCCTTCGTGTGCACCAAGGACGGCGCATGGCCCACCTACCCCGAGCAGATGCCCGACTATCTCGCTGAGCAGAAGGTCTGAAGCGAGCGTCACGACCTTTTTTCCGAGGCCGTCGCGAATGCGCCGCATTCCACGTATTCATGACGACCTCGGAAGTGCCGCAGCGGCCTGAGACCGTGTCGGCACGCAGCCGCAGACTCGCATACCCGCAACGATCTCATATCAATCGCGTATCAATAAAAGAGAAAGAGAAAGCCATGAGCGCCACAACCGCCCAGCCGGCTGGCAAGTCCAAGGGATTCAAAGCCCTGGTGCCCGTCATGTCGGCCTTTTTCGTCATGGGCTTCGTCGACCTCGTCGGCACCGCCACCAACTACATCAAACCTGAGTTCAATCTCTCCGATTCCCAAACGAACCTGTTCACCACGATGGTGTTCTTCTGGTTCTTCATCTTCTCAGTGCCCACCGGTGTGATGATGCACCGGATCGGCAAGCGCAAGACAGCGGTCCTCTCGATCGTCGTCACCCTGTTCGCCATGCTGCTGCCGATTCTCGCCTATCTTGCGCTGTCGGGCACCGCGCGTCTGTGGACGATGATCGTTTCCTTCATCCTGCTGGGCGTGGGCAATACGATCATGCAAGTAGCGCTCAACCCGCTGATGACGCTGTTTGTCAAGGGAGACAAGCTCGCTTCCACGCTGACCACCGGGCAGTTCGTCAAGGGCTTCGCTTCCTTCTTCGCTCCGATCATCGCGGGCTGGGGCTTCTCGCAGCTCAATCACGCATGGTGGGTGCTCTACGTCATCTACCTGATCATCGGCGTCGTTGTGTGCGTCGCCCTGTGGTTCGATCAGATCGAAGAGCCGGCCGAAGAGGTCACGAACCCCACGATCATCGGCTGCCTCAAGCTGCTCGGCAACCGTGTCGTGCTGCTGTGCTTCCTGGGCATCGTGTGCCATGTCGGCATCGACGTCGGCATCAACGCACAGGCGCCACGCATCCTGATGGAGCATACCGGCGTTCCGCTGGCCATCGCGGGCGGCGCGACCTCCGTGTACTTCGCCTTCCGTACGCTGGGCTGCTTCACCGGCAGCATTGTGCTGCAGCGCATGAGCAACAAGCTGGCGCTGCGTATCTGCGGCGGCATTCTGGTGCTTTCGGCGATCTGCTTCGGCGTGTTCTCCACGATTACGAACAACCCGCCGCAGTGGCTGTTCTACGTCGCGGTGGCGCTCGTCGGCTTCGGCAACTCCAACGTGTTCTCCCTCTTCCTCTCGCAGGCGCTGCTCAACCAGCCCAAGCGCCAGAACGAGGTTTCGGGCCTGATGATCATGGGCCTGATCGGCGGTGCACTGTTCCCGCCCATCATGGGCGCTGCTTCCGATGCGATGGGTCAGATCGGCTCGATCATCATCATGGCCATCGGCGTGGCCTACGTCATGATCGTGGGTCTGCTCTATCGTCTGCTCGAGACGCGCAAGGCGGCTTGAGTTTGACTGCCTATGTCAGGCGAGGAGGCAAACCGCCCTCACTCGCCTGACATAGGGGCTTACAGAAAATCCTAGGATCGGTGCATCGATTGATGGCATCGCATCCTAGGATTTTCTGCGTGTTGCGGACGGTTTGCGGCCAGCCAGCCCGACCCAAATCCCCCACCAGCCCAGGCTACTGGACAGATTCGTGCGTTTATGCACGTGGGAACGCAGCAATCCATCCATTATCGGGCTATTCGGCATCGGTACTGGCCGGATTCGTGCGTTACTCCATTGGGAAACGCGAATCCGGCCAGTACCGGCCATCCATCCAGGTGACCGGGCAGTAATCGGCACTACGGAACGCCGAGGTCCATAGCCTATTGGTGCATGGCCTCGGTCTCAAGCACCATATCGACATGGGGAATGCCGTCTTCCAGATAGACCGGCGAAACCGGGGTGAAGCCGAAGGACCCATAGAAGTCCTTGAGCCTGTGCTGCGCCGCTATCTCGATGCCGGTGCCCGGGTAGAGCCGCCATATCTCATCGATTCCCGCGCGCAGCAGCCGGCGCGCCAGCCCGCGGCCGCGAAACTCCTTGACGACAAGCACCCGTCCAAGGCTCATATGCACGCCGTCATCGTGCGGGATAATCCGCGCGTAGGCGACGAGTCGACCGCCGCACCTGAGCATGACGTGCCGAGCGGCGAGATCCCTGTCATCGACCTCCTGATACGGGCAAGTCTGCTCGACCACGAAGACGCGCACTCGCTCGCGCAAGATCTCCACCAGCTGCTCCGCAGCCAAATCGCGCGTGTCGGCGAAGCTCAGCGCGATGCCGTCCGCAGCGTCAGCATCAACATCAGCAGCAGTAGCAGTAGCTTCAGCAGTCTTGTCGTCAGCACCAAGCGTGGATTCAGCCGAGCTTGATGCAAAACGGCTCATCGCATGCGCATCGCCGCGCATCGCTCCATCATTATCGTCAATCGCTTCGGTCATGCCAAACCTTCCCTGACTCCCGTGCCCACGCCCATGCGCGGATGCTGCAAACAGTCCCGATCATAGTAGGCCGGACACAGATGCGACGGAGCATCCGACAATCAGCCGAATGCACGTGTGCGCTGCAGCAACGCCCTTGCAGGAACCACGAGAACACCGCATTGCACCTGTAGCCAAAGCTTGCGGCCGTGGCCCTTGAGCTTCCACCAAGCCCTATTGTCTCCCTCAGCGCAAGGCAGGTTGTGCCGCACGACGCAAGATTGGTTACGCGCAACGCGAGGCTTGTCGCTCAACCCGTCAGCGCAGCGCCCCGACGGCCGATTGCGCGGCGGCGAGCACCTCGCCGCTCATAATCGACGCGGCGACGCCCTCGATCTGCGGCGTGGTCCAGATATCGCGCCTCTCCGGGCCGACCTCGCCTGCGGATTTGCGCACCACCTGATACACAGCAGCACCGGCAGCGCCAGGCTGGTATGGCTTGCGGAAGTCGTACGACCGTGCGGAGCAGATGAGCTCGATGGCCAGCACGCGGGCGAAGGCAGGAATCGAGCGGCGCAGCTTGCGCGCGGCGGCCCACCCCATCGAGACATGGTCCTCCTGCATGGCCGAGCTGGGGATCGAGTCCACGGAGGCCGGCACTGCATTGCGCTTCATCTCGGAAACCATGCCGGCAGCCGTGTACTGGGCGATCATCAGCCCGGAATCCACGCCCGGATCGCCCGCCAGGAACGCCGGCAGCCCGCGATTGCGCGATGTGTCGAGGAAACGGTCGGTGCGCCGTTCGCTGATCGACGCCGCATCGGCCGTGGGAATCGCCAGAAAATCGAGCACATAGGCCAGCGGAGCGCCATGGAAGTTGCCGTTGGACTCAACGCGGCCGTCAAGGGTCACGCAGGGGTTGTCGATGGCCGAGCCAAGCTCGATATTGGCGACCGATGCGGCGTATTCCACCGTGTCGCGGGCCGCGCCGTGCACCTGCGGAGTGCAGCGCAGCGAATACGCATCCTGCACGCGCACGGTCGCACCGGGCCTGCCCGCTTCGATCAGCCCGGAGCCATGCAGCATGGCGGCGATGTTCGCGGCAGCGGCGGCCTGCCCCTTATGCGGGCGCAACGCCTGCAAATCAGCGGCGAACACACGATCATTGCCCAGCATACCTTCCACGCTCATCGCAGCGGCGATGTCGGCGGTCTTGAGCAGCAGCCGCAGATCGGCGATGGCCATGCACAGCATGCCAAGCATGCCATCGGTGCCGTTGACCAGCGCCAGCCCTTCCTTTTCCTTGAAATCCACGGGCGTGATGCCGGCGTCAGCGAGGGCCTTGCCGCCAGACACCTTGCGCCCGGAGGCGTCATAGGCCTCGCCCTCGCCCATAGCCACGAGCGCGCAGGCGGCAAGCGGCGCGAGATCTCCGGAGCAGCCGAGCGAGCCGTATTCGTAGACCACGGGCGTGATGCCGGCGTTGAGCATATCGGCGTAGACCTGCGCGGTTTCAGGGCGCACGCCGGTGCGTCCAGTGCATAGAGTGGACAGCCGCAGCGCAAGCAGCGCACGCACCACTTCGCGCTCGACCTCAGGGCCGGCCCCTGCGGCATGCGAGCGAATCAGGCTCTTCTGCAGCTGCGAGCGCTGCTCGCGCGGTATCGAGGTGGATGCGAGTGCGCCGAAACCAGTGGAGATGCCGTAATGCGGCACCGTGTCGCCAGCCAGGTCTTCGATAATCGCGCGGCTCAGGGCCATCTCGCGTTGGGCCCGCTCGTCGATAGCGACCTTGGCACCGTGCCGCGCCACCGCGATGACGTCCTCCATACTCAATGCGCCGATGCCGACGCTGATTGGCATCTGCTGCTGCGACTGTTCGATGCTCAATGTTCCTCGTTTCCTCATTTTCTCGTGCAGGCCGGTGCACGGCTGGTTAGACCGCGTTGCACCATTGTCCTGCCCAATTGCGCTGCGCGATGCAGGGCAGCCGCACAGGACGATTGCGGCGTGCGACATGCAATATGACCTATCTGCTCTGTGCACAAATATGTGCCGACGCAATACGTCATGCTGTGCAATCCGCACGTGCCTTGTTATGTCTCTGTGCGATATTCTCGCCGAACGCGCGTTGGCGCGATTCGGCATGGCTTGATTTTGTGTCCGAAATATCAGACAGTTAGTCTGTAACGATCATGCGACTTATGAAATGGGACCACTGCAGTGAACGGGACGAACAATGACGCACCGCAACGCAACGCGGCTGCGCAACAATCAGGGCAGCGCCTGCCCGATTCACCGCATGCGCATGGCGTCACGCCGGCGGCCGAGCGCACGCTGGATATTCTCGAATTCATCGCCACGCACGGCGAGACGCGGGCGGCGATGCTCGCGCAGACGCTCGATATCCCTCGTTCGAGCGTCTATCAGCTGCTTGACGTGCTGGAACGCCACGGCTTCGTGACCTGTCTCAAGGACCGGCATACCTACGGCATCGGGCTCAAGACCTTCGAAATGGGGTCAGCCTATTCGCGCCAGCATCGCGTCTCGCGCATCGCCCATCCGGTGCTGGCCAGACTCGTGGACGACACGGGCGAGAACGGCCATCTCGCGGTGCTGCATGGCTCGCAGATCGTCTACGTGCTTGAGGAGCGAGCCGCGGTCCGCCCGCCGCTGGTCTCCGGCGTCGGCGTGCGGCTGCCGAGTCATCTGACCGCCAGCGGCCGGGCCATGCTCGCAGGACTGTCGCAAGCGCAAGTCGATGCGCTCTACCCCAACCGCGCCGCCTTCGTCGATCGCACCGGCGTCGGGCCCAAATCCCCTAGGGACCTGCGCACGCTGCTCAACGCGATACGGCTGACAGGCTTCGCCGAAGAGCATGGCGACGTGACCCCCGGCTTCGATTCCTACGCAGTGGCCGTCCGCGACTACAACGGCTACCCCATCGCCGGACTGGCGCTGACCTTCGTCAGCAATGCTCTGGGCTCCGAGCGACTCGACGCGCTGCGCAATCGGCTGAAACTCGCCGGCGAAGAGCTGTCGCGCGATCTGCAATAAGGCAGACGCGAAACGCATCTGACGGCGCTGCGTGCAGGAGTTATTTGCAGATACTGACAAAAGGTCGACGCCGTGCCCAGAGTTGTGATGCGACCATAGCATTCGGAGCTGTCTTACTTACAGTCCTATCTCCTCGGTGTCGAAGACAATGGTCACGGGGCCGTCGTTGACTAGGGCGATCTGCATGTGCGCGCCGAAGCGGCCCTCCTGCACTGTAAGCCCTTCGGTGCGCAGCGACTCGTTGAACGCCAGCCAGACACGCCTGGCATGGTCAGGCTTTCCAGCTGTCGTGAAGCTGGGACGATTGCCACGCCTGACGTCGGCGAAAAGCGTGAACTGCGAGATCGAGAGCACCTGACCGTTCACGTCATGGATGGAGCGGTTCATTTTGCCCTGTTCGTCCTCGAACACGCGCAGATGCGATATCTTATGCGCGAGCCACGTCACCTCGCGCTCGCCGTCGCTGTCGGCGACCCCTACCAGCAGCACGTATCCGGTGCCGATGGCGGCATGGTAGGGCTGCGCGTCATGCTGGTCTCCGGCGTCGGCGTTGTGCAGATCGGTGCCCTGCATCTCGACGCTTTCGATATCGACGCTAGCTCGGCTGACACGCTGCAAGATGACTTTCATATTCTCACAGCATAGTCGAGGCAATCATTTGGCATATTTGTTCAATTCGGTATATAGTGAAATGTCCGGCCGAAAAGCCGGGTTTGATAATTCAATATGGGGCTGATCGGTTTCGACGGTGACCTGTTCGTCGCAGGGAAGCGTGCCGAGAACGCAGGGTCCGCTCGTGGATGACCCCTGCAAACAATTAAGTGCTAAATCTAATCGCACTGAGTTCGCTCTCGCTGCCTGATTTTTAGTCAGGATTAACCAGTGAGCAGCTGCTCCGTCCACTCCTTCGTGTCTTCGGGGGGATGTTGGGCGTTATAAGAGGACTTGCTTGAAGCGCTGCGCCGCAGGGCGTTTCAGGGACTTTTTCTGCAGCTATGCCCGCCATCGGTCGTCTGCGACACGATGGGAGCAGAAAAATTGCCACACGGCCGGCAGACTACGCACGTAGAAGACTGAGGGTACGGTCATCGGACCGGGGTTCAATTCCCCGCAGCTCCACCAGATGTTCGTTGTTCAAACTGGCAACGAATGAAGTTTGATTTCCCGACTCGCTCTCCGCCTTGCGGCGGAGGGCGAGTTTTTGTATTTCAGGGTCGAAGAGGATATTGAACGGCTCCCCCAATCGCCCCTCGACACGACTGTCGTCCCGCACCCACAGCTTCTCGAAGAACGCCTGATTGCAGGTCCGTCGCAGCGCATCATCCTGACTCATATACAGCTTGTAGCAATTGCCCGCCAAAGTCAGGCAGTCGTCCAGGTGGGCCTTGGCCTGGTCGTATTCCATGTCCCCGGCCTCGATCTGCACCTCCAGGAACGCCAGGCGCCGGCTGATGCGCTCCTGCTCGCTCTTGAGCAGGTCGATGGGGATGGCTCCCGCGTAGTGGGCCTGGAGCAGCTTGCCTCGCTCGTCCAGCAGGTCGCTTCGCTCGGCTTCGTAGGCGTGGCGCTCCCGGCGGGCGATGTCATGCAATTGGTCGAACTCAGAGACGACCAGTTCGCGCAAGGCGACGACGACGTGCTCGGGTATCTCGATGCGCCGGTAGTAGTCCTCGACGGCGGCCTCGATGTCGGGCACGTACATGGAATGCCGCTCGCATTTGGTGCGCTTGGAATGCCGGCCCGAGCACAGGAAATACGGATAGATGATGCCCTGGCTGCCCCTCGCATTGCTCAAGATAAGCCGGGAATCACACTCACCGCAATAAATGCTGCCTTTCAGATAATGGTCGTGGGCCTGCGTCTTCTCCCCGGAGAGGTGATGATCGGTCAGGATCGCCTGGACACGGTACCAGATTTCTTTGGACACCAAGGGCTCGTGCAGGCCGTCGTAGGCCGCGCCCCTGAACGTGACCTGCCCTTTGTAGTAGGGATTGGACAGGATGCGGTGCACCGACGACAGCGCCGGAGCCTTGGCCGGGCGCTTGGGTGTCGGAACGCTGGTCAGGCCCCGGTCGATCAGCTCCTCGCGCAGCGTGATGGTCGAATACCGTCCGGTCGCGTACGCCTCGAACGCCCACTTGATCAGCGGCGCCCGCTCCGGGTCGAGCTCGACCCCGCGTATCTCGCGTCCCAGCTCGTCGCGCTTGCGCACGTTGAGATAGCCGACCGGGGCCTTGCCCGAGGTGCCGCCGGTGACCGCCTTCTGCGTCATGCCCTTGGACACCTCAGTAGCCAGATTGCGGCTGTAGAACTCGGCGATCGAGGACATGATGCCGTGCACCAACAGCCCCGAGGGCGTCTCATCGATGTTCTCGGTCACCGACACCAGCGTGACCCCGGCCTCCTTCAACGCAAGATGGATGGTCACGTCGTCGGCCCGGTTGCGGGCCAGCCGGTCGATCTTGTGCACGATGCAGTACGTGACATCGTTGGCCTTGACGTATTCGATCATGCGCAGCAGCTCGGGCCGGTCGGCCTTGCGCGCCGACTCGCCGGCGTCCACGAACTCCTCGACGATGATGGCGTCCAGCTCGCGGGCCTTGCGCAGGTTCGCCTGCCGCTGCGCCGGGATCGAGAAGCCCTCCTGTCGGCCGCCGCGCTCGGCCTGCTCCTTGGTCGAGACGCGCAGATACGAGACCGCCAACGCCGTGGTCTGGCGCGAGGGGGCTTCGGTCGCGGGGTTCTGTGTGATGGTCATGATCGTGTTTCCTTACCCAACGATGGGGCCGACGCAGGCGGCGGCAACCGCTCGCGCGGTGCGACTCGTTAGGAAACATGACCCGGAACCCGTCCCGCAGGAGGGGTTCCTTCGTAATGCCCGAAGGCTCAACATGACTGCGCACCGCGGTCGCACTCGAAAGCACGACCGCTGGCTTGTATGTTCTCCTATTCTACCGGGTCATCCGGACGCGCACCAGCGTTCGGATGACCCGGTTCCTGCGCGTCGCGTTCGGCCTTGGCCCGTTGCATGGCCAGGCCGATGATGACCTGGGCGAGCTTGTGCAGGTCCGGTTCCTCGCGCAGCTGCGCCTCAATCCGGTAGTCGCGCATCCGCGCCGGCGGGGTCCTGCGTCCTTTGCTGCGTTTGCGGCTCATTGCACTTCTCCCGTCTCCGGGTCCGCTCCCGCGTAGAACCGGTCCTCGGCGGCCTGACGTTTGGCGACCTCGTCGATGATGAAGTCCACGAAGTCCTGGTCGCGGTTGACGATGGTGGTCTCCTCGACCGGCGGGGCGGGCCGTTCTCCGGGCCAGCTGGTCTGGCGGGTCGGCCGGTCCCGGTCCAGCCGGGTGCCGCTGGTGGCGACCCACTCGCGCAGCCGGGTGCGCGCGTCGGCGAAGTCACGGTGCCAACCCAAGGGGGCGGCGGCGTTCTGCTCGGGGTCGTAGGCGGCCAGCCAGCTCAGATGGAGGGCGGAGAGCTCCCAGAGCAGTTCGGGGTGCCGGTGCCACATCGGCGGGATCACGCTGGCGGGAAGCCCGTAGGTGTGGCGCAGCCAGTCCACCCACCGGTTCAGCTCCAGCAGCTCCGCCTCCAGGTCGGTGGCGGACAGCAGGTTCCAGTTGATGGGGTGCGGGGGCTCGGGCAGGTCGGGACGGGCGTCGAAGGTGGAGGGCTCGGGGCTGTCCGCGTAGTCCTGCCCGTCGGCTTCTTCGGGGTTGGTGTCGGGCGTGTAGTCGTCCTCGCTCATGATGCGCCCCCTCACAGTCCGATGGCCGGGCTTGGGTGCTCGGCGCGCTGGGAGGGCGCGTCACGAGCAACGCCCTGCTGGGCGACGGTGTTCTGTCGGGGTGTGCGGTCGACTTCGTAGCGGGTGCGGGCCATGTCGTGGCCGATGCGGGTGGCGACGAACTCCTCTCCGGCGAAGCGCTGGCCGTCGCGTTCGTAGGAGTAGTCGCGCACCCGACCGTTGGCGATGATGCTGTCGCCCTTGGCCAGCCGGTCGTGGCCCTGTTCGGCGGTGGCCTTGAACGCCACCAGGTCGTGGAACGTGGTCTCCAGCTTCGTGAACGTCTGGTCGTCCTCGCGCCGGTAGTGCTCGATGCCGAGCTTGAAGTAGAGCCGGGCGTCGCCCTTCTCCGTGTAGGACAGCTGCGGGTCGGAGGCCACGAAACCGGCCACCGCCTGCTGGGTCTGAATCCTTGCCATGAGCGTTGCTCCCTATCTGGTCATGCAGCCCGTTCTTCGGGCTGCTGTGCCAGACAGGTAGGTCGATGCGACCCGGACGCTCAGCCCTGCCGCAGGAGCGCTTCTATTGCGGTCCGGTCGACGGTCAGCTGTCGCGCGTCGGGGCGTGTGTGCCATGCCCGCAGGTCGGTGATGATGGGCGGGGCGGAACGCAGCAGCACGATGCCGGTGCCGAAGGGCAGGCGGCGGATGCGGTCGGGCGGCAGGATCGGCACCCGACGTATCGAGCGCTGGTTCGACCTAGAGCCGTGGTCGCCCAGGGTCACGGAATCGGTGGTTTCGTCGCGTTCCCCGATGAGATTCGAGATGTCCTGGAGGTCGCGCGAGCCGGATGCGCCGCCCAGGATGACCTTGACGATGGCCGCGTCCCAGATCGCGCTGGCCTGGTGCTCGTTCCACCGGTCCCTGGCCTGCGAGAGGGACTGCAAGACGGGCATGGTCGTGATCCCGGAACCGCCGCCCTCCGCCATCAATGTGGGCAGGGACGGCAAGGGGCTGAGGTTGGCGATCTCGTCCAAGGCGAGCAGCAGGGGCGGGTCGAGCCGGGCGCCGGGCAAACGCGCCGCCATGCGCCGTGCCGTCTCGATCAAATCCTCCACCAGGGCGGCCACGAGGGCGGCGGAGGCCCCGGCCCCGCTGCCGGTCGCCAGCAGGAACAGGGTGCCGCGTTCCCGGATGAAGGTCTCGGGATCAAAGCTCTCGCCCGGCCCGGGCGACACGGCATTAAGGACTCTGGGGTCGGCCAGTGAGCCGAGGGCGAGGGAGACGCCTTGCCAGATGGAATCCCTTGTTCTGGGGTCGGAGTCGATCATGGCCTGCAAGGACTCCGCCCACCCCGTCGCCGCGCCCGGTGCTGCGTTCAGGATCGCCACGGCGTCGGCGGCCGCCACCGGGTCCAGGGTCCAGCGGAACAGTTCGGCCGGGCTGCGCTGGTCGATGGCCGCCGCATGCAATAGGGCTTGCAAGGCGGTGCGAGTCTTGCCTTCCCAGAAGCCGCCGGAGTCTACGCCGCCCGAGGAGAGTCCTGTTCCTGCGGCCAGGCCGGTGGCGCGGATCATCGCGGTCTGCGGGCTCTCGCATCCCCGGATGGGCGACCAGCGCATCCCGGAGGGTAGGCCCTTGGCCAGATGCTGGGGGTCGAAGATCGCCACCGGCCCGATCCTGGCTCTGGCGCGCATGGTGGCGGTGAGATTGTCGGGGCGGGTCGAAGTGCACACCACTGCGCCCGGCGCGTCCAATATCGCCGGGATCACGAGGTGGAGTCCTTTGCCGGAGCGGGGCGGGCCGATGACCATGATCGAGTCCTCCACACTCGCCCACACGCCCGCGCCCCTCGACCTGCCCAGCAGATAGCCCACATCCCGTGGCTTCGGCGAGTCCAGGCTCGGGCGCAGGCTGGCGGCGCGTTTCAGCAACGCCCTCGTGGAGGCGGTGGCGGTGATGTCACCTCGGGTGGCGACGCCGGCCATGCGCCGCGGATCGGCCTCCACCGCACTGGTGAACCGGCGCACCCGCAGCCAGATGAATATCGCCGCAGTGCCGATGAGGGTCAGCATGAGACCCGTGACCACCCAGTAGACGACCGCGTTCAGCTCGGCTGCGCCGAGGGCGGTGCCGGGGTCCGTGGGATGAAGCAGCACCCGGATGCCGGAGGCGGGCCCGCCAGTCGGCTGCGGAATGCGAGTAATCCATGCCGCGGCGGAGCCGGCCCCGCGCAGGACAAGCGCGAAACCCGCGAGGGCGAGCAGGCCGATGATGGCCGCGTTGGTCAGTTCGTCGCCCATCGACCCCGAACGCTGCGGCTGGCTCACCGGAGCCGCCTGACCGCCAGCGTGCCCGACACCCGGCCCACCAGCACCACCTCGGTGACCCCGGGATGCTCCGTCGGGTCGATGAGCGCCTGCACGGTCCCGTCCTTGCCGGCGTCAATATGCCCGGTGATGGGGGCGATGGCGATGTCTTCGCCGGGAACGAACCCCTCCGCGCGCATCTCAGTGAGCTGCGGGTCGGGTGCGGCGTGCCGCGGCTTCGGCGTTGCGGCCGGCTCGTGGTGGCGGGGCTCTGGTTGGGCTGGGAACAGGTCGGTGAACGAGGTGCCGTCGGTCTCGTGCACCTCCACCCACACCGGGACCGTCCGCCGCTCGGAAGCAGCCTCGATGATCTCGGGCAGCGAGGAGCGCCGCCACGTCGAGTGCGCGGGCGGCGGCAGCACGGTCCCGTCCCGGGTGACGGTGATCGTGCCGTTGCGATGGACGGTCAGGACGACGAGGGGAATCGTGACGGGCGTGGATGATGCAGGCTGGTTCTTCATACCCGGCAGGTACGCGAGCGACTGCCAGAGCGCTGGGTTACGGGCCGGTCGGTGCGTGCGCAGGTGGTCGGGTCTGGTTCGACATCTAGAATTTGAGCATGCTCGACTGGGACCATAACGCCTACTACCACAGCCTGCTGCTGCGGTATTTGCCGGCGGGTTCCAGGCGGGTGCTGGACGTGGGGTGAGGCGCGGGCATGTTCGCTGGAGAGCTGGCGGAACGAGTGCAGACGGTCGACGCCATTGACCGTTCGCCTGAGATGATCGAGCGTGCGCAAGCCAGCACACCAGGCAACGTCCGCTGCATTCTCGGCGACGTGGCATCTGTCCAGCTGCCTGCCGACGAATACGATGCGGTGTTCTCCATCAGCGCGCTGCACCATATGGACTTGGAGATCGTCCTGCCCAGGATTGCAGCATGTCTGCGCCCGGGCGGAGTGCTTGCCGCGATCGCCCTGCCGCGCAGGGATCTCACTCATGAGCTTCCCGCCGAAATAGCCGCAGCCATCGGCCACCGACTGCTGGGGGCCATGTTTACGATCCGCAGACGACTCGGCTTGGAGCGCGGCTTCCCGAAAGGCACAGAATCGGAGGCCATGCCCGTTGTCATGGACCCGCCGTTGACCACGCGGCAGGTCGCGTCGCTGGCGGGCAGAGTTCTGCCCGGCTCGCAGGTGAAACGCCTTGTCTACTGGCGCTATCTGATGGTCTGGCGCAAACCCGTCAACGAGCACCCGTAGTTCTAGCCCATGCGGCTGGTGGTGTCGAAGAGGGCGAGTTCGTTGGGGTGCATCTGGTGCTGGACGACGAAGGACCTGTCTTTGATGCGCCACAGGCCCTGCCCGGTCGAGAGGGTGGGCAGGAGCTTCTGTTCGGTGCCAGTCAGGCCGAGGGTGGTGGCGGTGATGCCGAGCTGGTCGGATTCCTGCCGGTAGATGATGCGCGTCTCCGCGTTCGCCAAGAGACTCGTGGCCAGCGCCCGGTTGGCGGAGCCCAGGTCGCCGACGGTGTCCAGGTCGGTGAGCTTGTGGAAGACGAGCATGTTCGCGATCCCGTAATGGCGTGCCAATCGCCATTGGGCGTCCATGCGGCGCAGCAAAGCGGGGTGGCTCATGAGCCGCCAGGCTTCGTCGTAGATCATCCACCGCTGCCCGCCGTCCGGGTCGAGCAATGCGGCTTCCATCCACGCGGACGCGCAGGTCATGAGCACCGACAACAAGGCGGTGTTCTCCGCGACCTGCGACAAATCCAGGGAGATCATGGGCAGTGAGGGGTCGAACGCGATGGTGGAGGGCCCGTCGAACAGTCCCGCCAGGTCGCCGGCGACGAGGCGGCGCAGGGCGTGCGCGACGAAGCGCCCGTCTTCGGCGAGGCGTCCGTCGTCGCCGTGGGGGTCGGGGGTGAAGAGCCGGTCGACGACCATGGGCAGGATCGGCACCGTGTTCTCCCGGACGGTGGCGGTCAGGGCCGCGTCCAGGGCGGTGTGTTCCAACGGGGTGAGGGGCCTGCCGAGGACGGTTTCGGCGAGGGCTCCGAGGAGGTCGCGGCGCCGGGAGGCGACGGTGGACGCCCACGCCTCATCACTCAATCCTGCGGGCCGGTGGCCCTCGTCCAAGGGGTTGAGTCTGGTGGTGAGGCCGTGGCCGAGGATGATGGCCCGCCCTCCCACGGCCTGGGCGACGGGGGTGTGCTCGCCTTTGGGGTCGCAGGGAATGTAGACGCGCCGTCCGAACGGCAGCGACCTCGTGTAGAGGCTTTTGGCGAGGGAGGATTTGCCGGAGCCGACGATGCCGGCGACGATGAGGTTGGGCGCGGTGATGACGCCCTGCTTGTACAGCTGCCACGGGTCGTACACGAACGAGCCGCCCGAGTAGAGGTCGGCGCCGACGAACACGCCGTCCGCGCCCAATCCTCCTTCGGCGAGGAACGGGTACTGGCCCGCCAGCACGGCCGAGGTGTCCTGATGGCGGGGCAGGCGGAAACGGCCCGGGCTGCGCAGCATCGCGGGCCCGGGCTCGCCGGCCTTGGGCAGGTAGCGGGTGGCGTTGCGTTCGGCCCGCTCCGCCTCACGACGTTCCCGCGTGGCGTCCTGTTCGGCGCGGCGCTGCTGGGCTTGCAGGTTCGCGGCGGCTTGGCGGCGCTGCTTGCGCAGTTTGCGCTTCTCGTGTGCGGGCGAGACGAGGACGGTGGTGTGCAGCTTCTCCTCGCTCATAGCCCCAGCCCCCGAGGAGTGTCGGACGCCGGCCGGCGCGTCGGCTCATAGGGAGTGACGGCCCGTGTCCGGCGGGGCGGCGGCTCCGGCTGGGGTTCGGGCGGAGATGCCGTCTCCTCGGCCGCATCAATTTCGGGGTGGCGGTGGAGGGCGACGTGGCCCATGAACGGGTTATACGTCAGCGTGTACTCGCCGGATTCGGCGGTCCTGTCGAGCACCCCAGCCGGGATCGCATCCCGGACATCCCCGTTGACGATGGCGGCGCTGTCGGTCTCCTGTCCATAGTCCCAATGCGCCAGATGCTCCACCGCCGCATCGACGCCATCAGTCTGGATGATGTCGAGCACCTGGTCGGCCTCTTCGCCTTGCAGGAAGACGACGGTGACCCACCGCCGCTCCAGCACCACGCTGGAATCGGTGTCTGGCGCGGGCTCGCGGTGCCAGGCGACGCGGCCGGCCGCGCTGAATCCCTCGGCCAGCCGGTCATACGACTGGTCGAGCAGCCGGGCCGCCCGGCGCAATTGCTCGGCGGCGTCCAGCGCGTAGCGGACGCCGGTCTCGTGGCTGCCCGCATCGTCAAACGCGAACGACACGCGGGTTTCGTGGTTGGCGGCGACCTGCTCGACGATCTGGTGGAGGTGGCGGATACTGGCGGACAGCTCGCCCAGCACCCGGTACATGTCCGCCGGCCGAGCGAACACGCCGCTGGCGCGCGCGAGGCCGCGCAGGGCTTCGGACGCCTCCGCGGCATCGGCAATGGGGTCGTGGAACGTAGGCATGATGTCTCCCTAGATGGTTCTGGCGAGTGGGAGGGCTGCGGCGGTGAACGCCTGGGCCTGCTGGCCCACCAGCCGCCGGGTCTCGCAGCTCGCTTGGATGGCGGCCTGCTCGATCGCCGCAACCGCAGACTCCAGCTCGCTCTCGCTGGGTGCGCTGATGGAGATGAGACCGGAGTATCGGAGTACGCCGTGGCCGGCGGTGAGCTCGGATTCCTGTTGGAGCACGTCGTGGTATTCGGCCGTCTGGGAGGCGTCCTCTATCTGGCCGATCCTGGCCCTTTGGGTGGCGTCGGAGATGTACTCGACCTTCTTCTTCCTGATGTCCCGCGCCGCGATGTCCGAGCGCAGGGGCGTGTAGAGCAGGCTGAGGGAGCGCTGGATGCCGCTCGACAGCGCCACGGGCGCCAGGAACCCGGGATAGACGAGGGAGCGCGGCCATTCGCTGATCCACAGCACGCAATGGTGGGCGGAGTCGGTGCGCAGACCGCCCCAGGTCTCGGTGACGGCGACCGGGCCGGCCGTGGCCAGCTCGCGCCCGATGGACCCGTGGCGCTCCAGGGCGGCGGCGATGGCGGGGTCGTAGGAGGAGCGCAGGATCACCGCCACGTCCCCGGCGGTCAGCCATCCCGACGGGTTCAAGTCCGCGGACCTGAGTGCGGTGGTCAGCGTCCCCATCTCCTGACGCAGCACGGCCGCGGCGCCTTTGATGCCACCGCCGGCGGTCCTGATCTGCCGGGCCGCCGCCCGCATGTTCAACGCCAGGCTGATCGTCGTGGCGTGGCGTTCCCCGGCGGGGCCAGCCCGCTCGATCAGCTCCGCGTAGGTGGTGGAGGCCCAGGACTGGTCGTGGGTGCCGTGCTGGGCCCACCATTCGGCCAGCCCGGTCCCCGAATCCGGCAAAGTGCGCTCCAAGATTTGCACGGTGGCGATGCGCCCGGAGCGGCACGCGGTCGCGAGCACCCGGCCCCAGGTGGTGACGCGGCGTTCCTGCTCGCCCGGGTCGAGCAAAATGAACGCGGGATGCGACACCTCGCAGATGGCGGTCAGCGTGGTCCCGTGGGGGTCGTGGATCATGCACGCCCCGCTCGCGGGGTCGGTGTACTCGCGCAGTCGGGCCATGTCGCCCGGCAGGGCCAGCGTGCCCTCGGGGCGCGGCGTGACGATCCGGCGCCGGTAGAGCAGCTGCCCGCCGGTGGTCTTCCACAACCACCAGAAGCCGACCGGCAGCCACTCCACCAGGGGCCGGCCCGCGACGGGTATCCAGGTCAGGGCGACGCAGGCCGCCCAGATGGGCGCGGTGTAGGCCAGCATCATGCCCCCGCCCGCGTACACCGCGGTCACGATCGTCGCCACCGCCACAGCCAGCACCGTCAGCTGGGATGCCGAGAGGCCCAGGAGGATGCCTCTGCGGGTCAGGCGGGAGAACTTCACCGGCACCAGCTCGGTGGACGGCGTGCTGTCGCTGCTGCTCATGGTCTTACTCCTTCGAGGGCGGGGTGCGTGGGACGGGCGGTGTGGGTGGCGGCGGCTCGCTGCCACGCGACGCACTCGGACTGCCCGATGAAGACGGAGGCGTCGATGGGGCCGACGGTGGGGCGGACGATGACGGTGCCGCTGAGGGTGCGCGTGTGGGCGCGTTCGACGGCGGCGACGCAGGTGGCGGCGTGCTGCCGGTCTGGTTGGCGGCATCGGCGGTCTGCTCGGCCTGTCCGG
>NZ_JGZR01000010.1 GCF_000741775.1 Bifidobacterium subtile | reverse complement strand
ACCAGATCATCACCGGCAGCTACGAGAGAAGAAGCATCATCTTCACCACCAACATCGAGTTCAGCAAATGGGGCACGATCTTCGCCGACGACAAACTCGCCGCCGCGATCATCGACCGCATCGTCCACCACGGCCGCCTCATCGAATTCACCGGACCAAGCCGGCGCGTGAGCGAAGCCCTCATGTTCGGCAAGGAAATCCACAACCAATAACCAACAGCACGCTCCACGCCGAAACCCGAAAAAAATAAGTGACCAACCACAAAAAACCAACTTGACTAAAAACACCAAGGGCCCATTCAGGGCGCGTATACGGATGACCAGCTATGAGCGGCAAGAACGGCGAGGCCGTGCTGTTCTCGGCCGAGACAAGGCTGCGGCGGGAGGATGACGGCGTGCGCATGGACATGTGGGAGCCGTGCGGCGAAGCGTGGGAGGGCAAGCCGGAGCCGGACACGATGCCGGCATGGTGCCTGATGGGATGCAGGATGAGAGGACGGGGATGAGCAGACGACGAACCAGACTGGTCGACGGAGACCTGGATCCGAAGGCCTCGGCCGCGGATCTCGAATACATATGCGTGAACCACTTCGACTATCCCAGCGACATCATCAGCGACATGCCAGGGCATCCCGCATGCTGGCCCGAACTGGCCGACTGGTGCCGGCAATTCACGCAGGACCCCGGCAGGGCCGGAGCGCCGCCCATGCCGCCCGAACCCGCCAAGCGCGGCATCCTGCAGCGGACGAAACCGGGCAAGACCGCCGAATCTGACGACATGTCCGCTGCAGCCGCTGAACCCATCGAAACCATCGAGCCTGCCGTCGCGCCTGCGAACAATCCGGACGACGAAACGACTGAGGCGATCACCCTGCCGCTGGACGCATTCGCCCAGGACGAGCCCACGCTCGCCGATGAGCCAGTCAAGCTCAAGCGGGTCATACCGGTACGCAGAATCATGATCGTCGCCGTCTGCGTCGTTGCCCTGACGGGCCTGGGCGGCGCCGCCGCCGCAGGCGCCAGCGCATGGCACGCCCACCAGGAGCAGACCGCAGCCGCAGCAGCAGCGGAGCACGCCCATACCACGATCTCGGACGCCAAACGCCTGTGCAAGGAAGTGAAGTCCAGCCCCGTCAAGGACGACAAGGATCTGGCCAGCCAAGCGGACAAGCTCGATGCTCTCTCCCACGACGCGAAAGCGTCGAGCGCGCAGATCGCCAAGGCGACCGCGTCGCTGCGCACAGCATACGGCAAGGCCATGGCCTCGAAAGCCGGGCAGACTGGCAAGCGCATCGACGCGCTCACCGTCCAGGCGAACAGGCTCAAGGACTCCCCGGAATCGGCCGACCGCACAGCCATGCTCGACCTGGCCAAGCAGTGGGGCGGCAAGAGCATAACGAGGAAGAATCTGGCGAAGGCGCTCGACGCGGCCGCCCGGCTCGACGCATTGACGTCATCATGCCGGCAGGCGCAGGAGCGCGCGGACAAGGCGAAAGCCGAGGAATCCAAGCGCAAGGCCGACGAGGAGCAGCGCAAGACGCAGGCCGAACAGCAGCAGCCAGCACCGGCACCTGCTCCCGCGCCAGCTCCGCAGTCGCCAGCGCCCTCATATGCGCCGCGGTACGTGCCGCGCTACACGCCCGCGCCTGCTCCGGCTCCCGCGCCAGTACCGGCGCCGCAGCAGAAGGCCCCGCCGTCGCCGGGAGGCAACAACGGGGCCGTGCTCGGCTGAACCCTATCTGCTGTGCTGGAGTGGCCGCGTGCGCCTGAGCGAGCTTTGCGGCGGCCGCGCAGCATGGTTCGGGTCGATCTTGCGGCTCATGAACGGGCTGACGCCGCGAAGCATGTAGATGCACTTGTCGCCTGGGAATTTCTCGCTTCCCAACTCGTCGGGGGTCATGAGCTCTCGTTTGGCCTGGCGGGTGCTGATGCTGTACGAGCCGTTCACGCCTCTGGACTGGCTGATGTCCCTGGTATCGATGGTCGCGGAGCCCAGCAGCTCGCTGATCCATTTCGGGGTGCTGATGTCGCCCTTGCCCGCGCCGAGGAACAGGATCGAATCGCAGTTGCCGATCAGCGTTTCCCAGTCGTCCTTGTACATGCTCTTGAGCTGGGCGAGGGTCTGGATGATGATGCTCACGCTGATGCCGCGCGAGCGGATCGTGGCGACCAGCCGCGTGAAATTGGGGACCTTGCCGATGTTCGCGAACTCGTCGAGGAAGCAGTGCACCGGGCGGCCCAGCGTACCGGACGGCGTGTGGTCGGCGTCGTAGACGAGCGTGCTGAACAGGCACTGGTAGAACACGGCTGCCAGGAAGTTGAACGTCGCGCTGGTGTCGGGGATGATGATGAAGATCGCGGTCTTCTCCTCGCCCACGGCATGCAGATCGATCTGGTCGTCGGCCAGAATGCCGCGCACCTGGCTGACCTGCAGAGGGGCCAGCCGCACGCCAAGGCTGATGATGATGCTCTTCTTCGTCTCGCCCGCGCCCTGCTCGTATTTCCTGTACTGGGCGGTGGCGAACGCGACCCCGTCCTCCAGGAGCGTCAGCTGCTCGGGATCGTAGCCCTCGAACCCCAGATTCTCGCCCTGATGGATCTCGCGCAGGATCTCGCGCGCGGACTGCATCATCGCGTCGACGGGGCTTTTCTTCGTCTCGTCCTCCTCGCTGGCCTCCATCATGCCCAGCAGCTCGACCACGCCGTTGAGGGTCGGCTGGTCGCTGGTGTAGTACTCCCAGCCGACCAGGGCGCGCAGAAGCGTGCGCATGGACTCGTCCCAGAAGCTTTCGCCCTTGGCCGAGTTCGCGTTGGCGGTGTTGTCGATGAGGTTGTCGACCAGTTCGAGGATGTTCTGCTCGCTGGTGGCCGGGTTGATGTAGGACATCGGATTGAAATGCGCCGACTGGCCCAGATCCACGAGGTTGAGCGCTCTTACCTGGTATCCCTTCTTCTCGAGCGGTTCGCGCATCGAGCGGTATATCTCGCCCTTCGGATCGGTCACTGCATAGCTCATGTTCGCGCGGGCGAGGTTCGGGAGCACGTAGCCTCTGGTCTTGCCCGATCCGGAGCCTCCGGCCACGCACACGTTCAGGTTCCTGCCGGTGGCCCTGGTGTCCAGGGCGAGGCCCTCGGTGGCGGTCATCTGCAGGTTCCGTGCCGGATCGTGGTCGGTGTAGGGCCTCATGTCGTGCTCGCCGGCCCAGTGGGCGGAGCCGTGCTCCTCGCCGTACCGGTAGTTGTGCCTGTTGCTGATCACATACAATGCTCCCAGCGCGAATACGACCAGGCCGGCCAGCCCGGCCATGAGGTCGGGCTGCTGCAGGCTGGGAGGCCACGGGCTGGCCAGCGATTGCAGGGCCGCGTTGACCGTCGCGTCCATGGGGTCGTGCCGTGCCATGCTCAAGCGCGCGGCATGGGCCGCGACGTCGAAGAGCAGGGCGGTGAGCGCGGCCCCGATGATGCACAGGATCACGCTGTTTCTGCTTGGCGGTTTCATGATGACTGTCCTTCCTTTCTGATTGTGCGCCGCGTGGCACCGTCTGTGCCGGGCGTGCCGAGCACGGGCGTCAGGTCGACGCCGTCGCCGAGCTTCTCGGTGACGCGCTGCTCGATGAGCAGGCGCAGATGCTCCTTGAGCTCCATGTCGCGCGCTGCGCGCGGGAACTCCATAGTCTCGGCCTCCGGCCCGCCGTCCGGCCGGATGACGGGCAGGACTCTGGTGGTCGTCTCCGGCTCGGTCTTGGCCTTGGGATCCTTGATCGACCGGGTCTGCCCGTCCTGCGGTTCAGGCAGCTGCTCGCTGATGACGGCGACATGCTCGCAGGGGCGGCTGATCGCGCACTCCCGCGTTCCGCACATGGCCGTGAGCATGCGCCCTTCGGCGCTGTCGGGATCAGTGGCATCCGTCACGCTCAGGCCCAGCCGTTCGGCCTGAGCGCTCAGTGCACTAGGATCCTTGGCGAGGATGGCGAGCGAGCCGTCCGTGATGGCGGGCACGCTCATGATTCCCGCCGCTGCTCGGTGCTGGGATGCAGGGCGATCGCCGAGGCGATCACCACGCTCTCGCCGTTCTGGCTTCTGCCGACGCGCCCGCGCAGCATGATCTCGTCGCCCTTCAAGGGCTGCTCTCGCTGCAGGTAGTCGCAGTGCCGGGCCCGGGCCTGCACGGGGACGGGTTCGCGCTCCTGCCCGTCGGGATAGGGTACGCTCACGCTGAGTGTGGCGACGCGCATCGCTCCGGCGCCCGCGTATCGCGGGTCCTGCGCGAGCGTGCCATGCAGCCAGACCGTGTTCTTCATTTCACGGCTCCCTTTCATCGCGCGCCGTGCCGGCGCTGGCGGTGCTGACGCTCGTGCGCCTGGTCCAGGTCATTGTCTGGTGCAGCTGGCTGGGTGGCTTCGAGGGGTTTGGCCTGTTCGAGGATGCGTTGGACGGCGAACTCGGCCGACCCGGTCATCTTGCGCTGCCAGCGGCTTTCCCTGATCGACCAGTGGAAGCCGTTGTGCTTGAGCATGTCACGCGTCTCGCCGCTCGGCTTGTCCTCGAACCGGAAGTAGACGTAGCCGCTCTCCCCGTCATGGACGAGGTCGAACGGCTCGCCCTGCATGGTCGTCCCGCTCTGCTCGCTGCGCCCGGCGTCATGGTTGCGCTGGATGCCCTCGATGCGCGCTTGCACGCGGCGCATGCTCGCGTTGTTGTTCCTGAGCTCGGATGAGGAATGCGGAGCGTCTTCATGGCGGTCGCGCGCCTGCTGGTTCTCCTGCTTCATCGTCTCCTGCCTGGCCTGCAGCTCGGACAGCTTCTCTTGCAGCTGCTGCAAGGCGTCGGGCTGCGCGCTGCTGATGCTCTTTCCGTCCGCGCCGATCGTTTCGATCCGCTCGCGCAGCGTGTCGAGCCGTTCGCTCTGCTCCTTGTAATGACGCATCAGGGCATCGGTCTTCTGCTGCATCTTCGCGGCCGGATAGTTCGCCGGCCCGGTGATCATCGGACTGGGAATCGCCGCGCTGCGCGTGTTGAAGTCGTTCGTGCGCTGCGCGAGGAGCGTCGCGTACCGGTCGGTCAATTGGTCGAGCTGGCCGTGAAAGGACGCATCGATGTCCTGTTTGCGGCTTTCGGCGAGATCGCGTACCTCCTGGACGGCCGCATCGTATTCGATGGTCGCACTGCCTTCCTCATAGTCGTCGAGGCTGCGCGACTGCTTCTCCAAGCGGGCCGCGTTCTCGTCGATCGCCATCGTTCGAGTGCCCAAATCGAGCAGGAACTCGCCGGCCTGCTGGCGCGTCTGGCTGTCGAACGGCGTCTCGTCCGGCGTGCTCGCCTCGATGCCGCAGAAGTCCGGGTCATGCGCGAACGCCAGACTCGCGCGGTCCGCGAGTTTACCCATCTGCTGAGCGGCCTCCTGCGGGTCCGCGATCGAGCGGGCAGCGGCCAGATCTGCGGCCAGCTCATCACTGTTCTCGATGTACAGCGCCAGCTCCCGGGCCGCGCTCACCTCCATCGCATGGTAGAAGGCGTCGTCCGGCGTCTCCTGGCTCTCGATCTGGGCGTCTTCCCGCTGCTCGTCGGCCTGCTGCTGGCGCGTCTGTTCACGCGCCTGCTGGTAGGCGTCGCGCTCCGCCTTGACGGCGCGACACAGGTCCCACGGCTCATCGATGGCCAGGGTCTCCCTGTTTACTCCGGAGCCGCGCCACAGATTGACCGGTTCGCCGGGACGGAACGTGACGGTGACCGGGCGATGGTTGGCGATGGCCGTGCGCTCCTGCCCGTGCATGAACCGGTCGAAGCGCCAGCCGCCCAGCTCCACGCCGTTGACAGTGACCCCGCGTGGGATGGCGACGGTCATCATCTCGTATTCGCGCCCGTCGCGCGCCGTGCGCTGGAACGGCGTCACGAACCTGTTCGGGAAATTCACCCGGGGCCACACGACAGGCCTGGCCGGCGCATCCGGGGCCAGCTGCGGAGCATCCTGCCCGATCGTTGCGAGTGTTTCCTGCTGCTGGGCGATGTCCTGTTCCATGGTCTCGACCATGGCATCTTGCATAGCTACTGGGCTGTCGAAATCGAACACCGGATGGCTGTTCTCTCCTGTCGTTTGAAGCACGGCGGGCCGGTCGGTGGTTGCGATGCCGGATTGGGCGATGTCATGGCGCATGCCCGCGGCGGCCGGGCCGCCGTCCCTGACACGCTGCGTCTGGTAGCCCTCGACGACCTGACGTGAGCGTTCCAGGATTTCCGCGTCGCTCAGGCTCACGGGGTCCACGGGCACGTAGTCGCTGTGCGCGATCTGCTCGATGCTCGGCAGTTCGACGCGCCGGTCTGGGTCGGCTTCGTCGGACATGCTGTTCGGCTCCTCGAACTGCGCATGCTCCAAGTGATAGCCCATGAATCGTCCCTGATTGTCGTTCTCCCAGACGATTTTGTGCAGGTCGTAGCCGTTGGACTCCAAGAACCACGCGGTCGCCCCTGGCTCGCTGTTGATTTCTCGCTGCAGCATGGACAGGCGGATTTCCTCCGGCCGCTCGCGCATCATCCGCTCGAGCGTCCGCTCATAGGCTTCGGTCCACCCGTAGGGCGGCAGCCGTGCGCCATCCTCGATTTCCAGCCTCGTATTGCCGGGCTGCTCGCCGATTCCGAGCTGCTCAAACCGCTCCGGCTCCGCGTTGAACCAGCTGCGGATGAGCGCCTGACCGTCCGTTTGGATGCGTTCTGGCTCCTCGCTGTGAGGGCCGTCCGTGGTGATGGCCAGCTCGTACTGGACGTCGGGGAATGCTCCTGTCGCCTCGTCGAACTTGACCGTGGTTCGCTCCGCGAGAATGTCTCCGGGATTCATCGATCCCACTTCAGGTACCCTGCTCCAGCGGCTGGCTCGGTAGATCATGTACAGGTTCTCGCCGTCGATCGCGTACGCGGTGACGGGTTCGGGCGCATGGTCGTTCGGGTTCGTGCCGTTGATGCGGTCCTGGAAGATCGCGAGCCTCCTGAGCTGCTGGGAATTGAATTGCGATGTCATGATATTGCTCCTTACTTGGGTTGTGTTTATCGGGTTCGTGAAGGCTTCTGCACGGGCGCTTTGGGCTTTCCCTGCGCGGCGAGCTTCTGCTTGGTTCGCTGCTCGACCTGCGCACGGAACTGCTCCTTGAGCGTGGTCTTCTTCACAGGTATGCGTTTCGTGGCGAGCGTGTCACGATCGGCTGGGGCCTGGGCGGCTTGCTTCGGCCGGGTGTTCTCGCGCACAAGCATCGGCTGTGCCTGCTGCTCGCTTGCGGGGTTGCCTGCGGCTGGGGCTTGCGTTTGGTTCGTCTGCCGGGGTATGGCCTGCGTGTCTGGTTCGGCCGCGACCTGGATGCTTTCCGGCGTCTCCTTTGCTTGCTCCGGCTTGTTTGGGGGTGTGGTTTTCTCGAGGCTTTCCTCGGGGTCGAAGTCGATGTTGAGCTTGTTGAATGCTCGTTGCACGGCGTGCATGATGTGGTCGTTGTCGCGGCCGGCGAAGTGCAGCCATGTGCCGTCGGGGCCTTGTTCGATGGAGTAGTTGACGCCGGCCTGCTTGAGGCTTTTGGTGACCTCTCGTATGCTTTCGTCGTCGATCTGGATCTGGTGCAGGTCGCCGCCGGAGAGGTTCTGGAGCCGTTTCTCGCTCATGTTCCCGCTGTTGATTGATTCGCGGATCGTGTCGCGGGTCTTGCGCACGGGCCATTTGCCTGTCTCGGCCAGGGCGTGCGCGAGCTGGCTTGCGCCTTTTCCGGCGAGCTTGAGGGCGATTCTTCCCGTGCCTTGCATGACGGCCATGATGGCGCGCTGCCCGGCTTGTTCGATCATTTCGTCCACCATATTGTTCTCCTTTGGTTGTCCGGATCCGTGCCGTTAGCGGCTTGCGGATCTCCGGTGGTTCTGTTCGCGGTCGGGCTGGCTGCCGTGTTCGCGCTGCTCGACTCGCTTGAGTGCCTTGAGGTCGAGTTCGAGGTCGGTCAGGTGTTTCTCTCTGCGTTTCATGTCCGCGTCGGGTTCGATATCGGGGCGTCGCTGGCCGTTGATGTCGTCGGCCATGTCGTTGCGGCTGACGATGATGGCCTGGAATTCGGCTCTTTCCTTGCGCACTTCGAGTTCGAGATTGCGCACGCCTTGAGCGAAGTTGCCGCCGGCGTTCTGCACGACCCATTGCCTTGCGGCGTTGAGCTCCCGGGTCCGGTCACGCAGCGTGTCGAGCCTTTTGCCTTGCATGTGGTAGTAGCGTCGCTGGGCCTGGCTCACGCCTATCTCCGTTCTGAAGGTGCGTTCGACCAGACCGCTCAAATCGATGTCCGGGCGGGCGAAATGCTCGTAGAGCTGGTCGGTGCGGATGGTGCGCACGTATCGGTCGTCGCAGTCGGTGATGACCTGCTGCTGGTCCATGCTCAGGAACGCGCGGCAGGTCTTGCCGTTGCGGATGATCTGGCTTTCGTCGATGGTGAGCGTCTGGGCGCGGTCTGTTCCTGGCAGCCAGACGGTCACGTAGCCGCCGAACTGCTTGCGGATCATCTTCTCGTTGAATGTGATCTCGCGCATGACCGCATGGTTCAGTTTGCCCATGATGTTGACCTGGTCGAATGCCTGGCCGAGCCGGTTGTCGCGCACTTTGAATCCGGTGTCGAGGTATTCGTATGTCAGGTGCCGGCCTCTGACGGTGCATAAGACACCGTTCGCGCGTAGCTGCTTCTGGAATTCCTCGAAGGTCTCGGCTTTGCCTGCGGTCATGTCGATGATGCGTCGGATGTCGTTCTTGACGCTTGCTCCCTTGGCGTTGGCGTACAGCTCGTTCATGCCTGGCGAGTGCCGTTCCGGGTCGAGCCCGCCGCGCTGGACGCTCAGATCGTATTTGCGGCACAGGTCATCGCTGATCTTCCGCCATTGCTTCAGGGTGCCGTTCCTCTTGCTCGGGATGACGCGCATCTTCCTGTGGGTGACCTCGTTGGTCGAGCAGATGATGATGTGGTTGTGGATGTGCCGGCGGTCGGTGTGGGTGGCGATGACGTACTTGTACTGGCCTCCGGTGATCGCTTCGACGAATTCCACGCCGATGCGGTGGGCCTCCTCGGGGGTGATCTCGCCGGGCTTGAAGCTTTGCATGACGTGGTAGGCGAGCACGGGGTTGTCGACCTTGTACATGGCGTGCTCGATGTCGAATTCCATGGCCTTGGCGGCTCTCGCGCTGTCCAGCGGGTCGCGTTGGAAGTTCGTCTCCGCGAGCCTTCCGTTGTCGGTCTTCTCCGCGTTGACGACGTAGGCGATGGCGCTGACCAGGTGCACGTGCACCTCCTTCATCACGACGACGGCCATCAGCTGCTCCTTCTTCGCTCGGATAGTCCAGTGGTTTTGCGCGTGTATTCCTCTTCCATTCGGGAGAACATGTCCCACAGCTTCGCCTGCGCGCCCAGGACCGCCTGTATCTGTTCGGGGCTGACGCTTCTGGAGATGTTCGCGGTGTGGGCGATCTGGTTCACGTTCACGCCGATGCGCCTGATCTCGCCTCGCAGCTGCTCGGGCTCGAAGGGCACCTCGATCTTTTCGACCTGCCCCCACATGAGCAGCTGGCGCGCCCAGTCGCCGAATCTCGCGTAGCGTTTCGCGTCGTCGAATTCCCGGAACTCGGTCCACAGGAATTCGACTTCATGCCATTCGTCAGGCGTGAACATGATCTTTTTGCAGATGCTTCGCGTGCGTTTGGAGAGCCAGCTCATGCTGCTTCTCCTATGGGGTCCGGGTCTCCCGGAGAGCAGGGCCGGCGCAGCCGTCCCGACGCATCTGTGGCCACAGATGCAATGCTCGCTAAATACAGAATCGGTAGTGGGGAATGCGGTTTCACAACGCTGTTTTGCGCCGTGTCCTTCGGGCCTTTGCCGCTGCCTTGCGGCATGGGGGCTTTGATGTCTGCACCGGGGCGGGCGCTGGTCGAGATGCTCATGCCTATCCTTTCGCTTGCGGGCGGTTTACCGACACGGTAAGGCCGCGTCCGGCGAGCTGCGCCCGCCCCTTGTCCGGGGGTTGGGCGCGTGGAAGGAAGGAAACTATGACAGAGCAGAATCGCAGCCACGACAAGCGGGAGAAGTTCCTGAACGTGATGAGGAGGAAGGCGCGGGCCGAGAGGGCAAGGCGCATGGAGCAGCGTGATGGCAGGCTTGACGCGTGGGATGTCGAACTGCTCTCGTTCAACGAGGAGCTGCACGCGATGTGGGCGCTGACCCGTGAGCTGATGGACGACTACGGCATGGCCCGCGAACAGCTCGTCGAACGCGCGAGCCTGGTCAGGCTTTCACGGCAGACGCAGACGCTTCTCTTCGCGCAGTCGGACCCGGCAACCCGTCTCGACTATCTCTCGCTCGGCAAGGAAGCAGGCGGCGAGGAGCATGGCTCCGAGTCGTCGCCGTCTGGGGATGCCCCCGGGTTCAATCAGCCGGTGCAGTAACGGGTGAGGCGGAGAAATGAAGATGGCCCGGCACGATGTGCCGGGCCATTCCTGTTCATTGGCGTGCGCCCGCTGTGGGCTATTCGAGAATCTCGACGAGCTTGGGATAGTGGTAACCCTTTTTCGACCGGGTGAAGGTGACGCGTAGCCGGGTGCCGTCCTTGATCCTGTCGAGTCCGTAGTACGGGATGCCGCCGCGCGGCCCGAACACGTTGAACCTGATGGTGCGCCCATCGTCGAGCGTCATGTGCACCGTGATGGCGGGGGAGGGCGTTTTCCATGCCCAGCATCGCAGGTTCACGAATCCTTCCACGGTCGCGTCGAAGTCGACAGGAATCCATGCGCTGAAGTCAATGCCAGTCTGTCTCAGGAAATTCCATCCGTATATCACGTCGGCCCCCATGAGCGTGCCGTCCGACGTTCGCCTGGGTGCTTTGTCCATCCCCATGATTGTTCCTTTGCTGCCACGCTGTCAGTGTTCGTCGGCGGCTGTGGTGTCGATGATCGTGGGCTGCTGTCCGCCGAGTCGTGGGTCGCTGCCGGTGGCGGCGTGGCCTTGCCGTGGTGCCTGCTGGGCGAGCATGGCTTCGCGCAGGCGCTGCTCGTAGGCGAGCTGGTCGTAGACGCGCTGCTCCGCCTGCCGTTGGCGCACCTCCTCGGCGTGCTGGGCTGCGCGGCGGTCGGCGCGCGTGGGCCGGGTACGGAACCAGTTGCAGAAGGCGGCTAGCACGGCAAGCCCGATGACGGCCAGGAGGAACATCCGGGTGTCGTGCTCCTTGAAGAACGTGCCAGGGTGTTCGAAGTACATGATGACGCCGACGATGATGAAGACGACGGCAACGACGCCGCAGAGTTTTTCGATGACGAGCGCGAGGGTGCGTAGGGGCGCGGTGATGAAGCCGATCAGCAGGCTGAGGGCGAGGAGCAGCACGGTCCCGATGAGCCAGATGAATCCGAAGATGAGCAGGATCGGCATGGCTTCCCCTTTTGTAGCGTTGCGTTGGTCCCCACCTTACTCGGTGCTGCTCCTCCATCGGTCCGCCGCGGGGGTGTGGTGGAATGCTTGGATACGTTGTTGCGTTTGCTTGCTTCGCTATCAGGCCGAGGGGCGGCGGTACTGGTCGGGACTTTTAGTGTTTCTCACGGCCCAGATGCTCGCCCGCCTCCTCGTCCAACGCCGTTCCCGGCATGGTCCTGGTGGGCTCTGCTTGAGCAGACCGTCCGGGCCGGTCAACGCCAGCCCCGCCGTCCGGCCACGCGCTCCCGGTTCGGCGGCCGCAACCATCTCGGCGGACTGCTCCTTGTCGGGTTCCTTGTTCTCGGTCGTCATACCAGGCATCGTCTTAAGCCGGCATAATCACCGGCTCCTTCCCACTCATCCAAAGGACAGGCGATAAAGCCAGTTACGCACATTTCAAGAGGCTCTGGTGCAAATAGTCTGAGAGTGTGCCTTTTACCTAGTTGTTGATAGGGTGTTGTAGGTTATGCTGGCACCATCGCTTTTAATTCGTCCACGGCTGAAAACCCGATGAGGCTTAGCTCTCGTCGGGTTTTCTTGCGTAATGCATGGATGACTTCAATGCCGCTGAGTGTTGCACTAGCGGTTCGGATGCTTTGGAAACTTGCTGACCGCACCCGGTGTCGTTTAATGAATCGATGATCTTGTTCGATTAAATTGTTTCGATACTTGGAACATTGGTGTGCTGATTTGCTCAAGTAGTCTTGTTTCATCAGGTGCTTCACTGCCTTAAGTGTTGCTCGATATTGATCGGTGACTAAGCGATCAGGACGACCATTGGTCGTCAAAAGCCGTTTCAAAAAGTGATAGGCTGCCGCATAATCACTATGCTTTCGCAGTTCGAAGTCGAGCGTCAGACCGTTGCTATCAATTGCACGATACAGATAAGTCCAATGACCTTTGACGTTAATGTAAGTCTCGTCTATCCTCCAACTTTTGGTATGGGAGGTTTGATGTTGGCGCCATAAAGCCTTAAAGATGGGAACATAATGATGAACCCAACGCATGACCGTGGTGTGATGCACACTAACCCCGCGATCACGTAGCAATTCAACGATATCACGGTAGCTGAGACTGAACCTAAAAGCTGGATTCTATTTGCAAGTGCAACGTTTGGCTTGTTGGCTGGTCTGGTTTGATGATAGGCCGAGTTTGGATATTTCCTCTTGCCATGCTTCGTTGGGCGTGTGGTAGTCCAGGAGTTTCATGGGGGTGTCGTTGATCTCGGTGACGATGTCGTCGAGTTCGGTTTGGGTCAGGTTCTTCAGGCTGGTGTGTTTGGGCAGGTAGCGGCGGATCATGCCGTTGCGGTTCTCGTTGCTGGCGCGCTGCCAGGGCGAGTATGGGTCGGCGTAGTAGGTGAGCATGCCCAGGGCCTCGTCCACGAGCCGGTGCAACGCGGATTCGGACCCGTTGTCCCAGGTCCGGTCGATGCGCGCCGCTGCGGGGATGCGGCTGTAGATCGCGTATTCGGCCCTGGCGGTCGCCGGCGAGCTTTTGGATTCGATGAGGCGGGCGAACAGCTTTCTGGTTTTGCGTTCGACCTGCGTGTCGACGCACCGCTTCGAGGGAGCCGAACCGATGACCGTGTCGGATTCGTAGTGGCCGAACGAACCTCGGTGGTCCACGACCTTGGGACGCAGGGCGAGTGGCACGCGCATCGGGATCGTCACACGCCCGGCCCTGCGGCCCGCCCGTCTGGTGCGGTGGCGTTTGGCCCGGGGCAGGTAGCGCCGCCAGTCCTCGCCGTCCGCATGCCCCTGGTGGATCCACTGGTAGAGGCACTCGTGGCTGATCCGCATCGACGGGTCAGCCGGATACTCCAGTTTCAACCGGCCCTCGATCAGCTCGGGCGTCCAGCCACGCGTCAACGCGTCCGCCACCCACGCGTGCAGGCGCGCGTCCATCATGCGCCTGGGCTTCCTCGGCCTGCGCGAACGTGCCTCGGCCTTGCGCTGCGCGGTCAACGCCGAATAGAACGGGCCAGCCGTCCACGCCCCCGTCTTCAACCGCCCGGGATGGTAGGGCCGGTACGACTCGTTCTCGTTGGACGCGAACCACAGGCCACGCCTGAGCTCCCGGCTGATCGTGGAGGCGGAACG
Source organism: Bifidobacterium subtile (assembly GCF_000741775.1). Taxonomy (GTDB): domain Bacteria; phylum Actinomycetota; class Actinomycetes; order Actinomycetales; family Bifidobacteriaceae; genus Bifidobacterium; species Bifidobacterium subtile. The sequence continues at coordinate 16,148 of NZ_JGZR01000010.1, read as the reverse complement.
ATGCAGCTGGCGGGCCACCTGCCGGATCGTCTCATGATCCCCGAAACGCAGCATCTCAATCCTGATCCGCTCACCCCCGGTCACATGCGTATAAGCTTTCATAGTGAGTGCAGCACCTCCCAAAGGTCGGAACATCAGCAATCCCAACCATAAGCGGTGTTGCACTTCTAACTAGAACTCAGGTACTCGCTGCACTGCCGCTGATTGTGGGATAATGGAAGGTGCGAGTAAGGGAGGGTGTAATGGATGAGCGGACACGACGAGCATTGGCGTTGCGTGATGGCATGCATTCCGCCGAGCTTGAAGGCGGGCGCGTCACCGACGCCTTCCGTCGAGACGCGCAGGAGTATGTGGATGGATCCATTGACTTGCAGGGTTTGCTCGACCGGTTGAACCAACGGTATGCGATGCATAGCAGCCTATGAGTGACGTTGACCCGTATCTGATTCCTGGCACCGGTGTGCTGCGCAACCTGGTCAATGCTCATAGCGGGCAGGCGTTGAATGCCGCTGAGAATGATTGGGTCACGTTCCGATTCCTGCAATTGCAAAAGACACCACTCACTGCCGAGGGGACGGTCAAGCAGTTGCAGTGGATCCATCATTTCCTGCTGCTGCTTCTCAGTATCGGACTCATCGCTAGTCGCAAACTGCGTCGGAATAATGACAGGGAAGACGAAGGACCTTATTCGAATGCTCCAGAACTCAATGATGGCACTAGCAGAATAATGTAAACAGTGGTGGTCTCATAAGTCGGTTTGCCCTCTACTTTTCCCGTCAATCTCTCTCTTGTACGCCTAACTGGAATCTGCAGGAACGGCTCAATCCGATGTTATCGTGAATAGCTACTCTGTGGATGCGTATAGGAAATGTTTGTGAACTGTCCGCTTTTGTCAGAAGTTCCGGCCAATGGTGAGGGTTCAACTGCATGGATGGCTAAGGCTGGCGAGACGCTGCCCAATATCGTTGAGAGCTTCAGGTCTAATAGTGTAGTGAGCCCACTTTCCTTGCTGTTCTCGAGTTACGAAACCGGATTCGGCTAAGAGCTTCATATGGTGGGAGACGGTGGGTTGGGTAACTCCAAGCGGTTCCGTGAGGTCGCAGATGCAGGCTCTTCCTCCTGGGTGTGCGGCGACAAGTTGGAGTAACTGTAATCGGGTGGGGTCAGAGAGTGCTTTGAGCCTGCGGGCAAGGTCCCGGCTCTCGGCTGGGCGAGGTATCGTCGTCTCTGTCGGCGTGCAACAGGTGGACTGCTGGCGACTCGTGGGGTTCGGCAGTGTAATGGTCATGTCCTCCAGTCTCTCACTTGCATTGACAATTGTCTATATGTTGATAAACTATTAGTCATATAGATATTCGTCTATGTGAGGAGAATGTAGTGAACGTTAGTATGCGGGCTAGGCGAGGGCTTTACATGGGGTGCACTGCTGGAGCACTTTTCCGTGCTGAATATCTCGACGGTCTCAACCGAACCGGATTCCCGGATACATGTATTGAGTTCACTCAGGAGGTCGCACGATGAGAGCACAATCCCAGACACACGCACGACTCGGAACGGCTGACCGGTTGTTGCCTCTCTTGATTCTGATGGCGATGATTGTCGGGGTGGGCGCGGGGCGACTGTGGCCTGGGCTGGCGGGACTTATTGACTCGGTGAAGTTGGGTTCTACAAGTTTGCCGATTGCCGTGGGGCTCCTCCTCATGATGTATCCGCCGTTGGCGAAAGTTCGCTATGACCGGCTGGGCCGCGTGACCCACGATCGTAGATTACTGGTCGCCTCTCTGATTCTCAATTGGGTGGTCGGCCCAGCTCTCATGTTCACGCTGGCTTGGCTGTTGCTACCCGACCTGCCCGAGTATCGCACAGGCATCATTATCGTGGGTTTGGCCCGCTGTATCGCAATGGTGCTCATCTGGAATGACCTGGCGGGTGGTGACCGGGAGGCTGCCGCCGTTCTTGTCGCTCTCAATGCGATCTTTCAGATTGTGGCATTCGCCGGTCTCGGTTGGTTCTATTTGCAAATATTGCCTGGTTGGCTTGGCCTGTCTACCACTTCGGTCGGGTTCTCGTTTTGGGCAATCGTCGAGTCCGTGCTGGTATTTCTTGGTGTGCCACTGCTGGCCGGATGGGCCAGTCGGGTGCTCGGAGAGCGTATGAAGGGCCGTGAATGGTACGAACACCGGTTCCTTCCGAGAATCAGTCCTTTGGCCACCTGGGGGCTCCTCTTCACTGTGGTTGTACTGTTTGCCCTGCAAGGCGGACGCATTTCACGTGAGCCGTGGGATGTAGCTCGTATCGCGGCACCACTTATCATATATTTCGCGATTATGTTCACTCTCGGGTTCGTTCTTGGCCACGCTCTGCATCTTGGCTATGAGAAGACCGCTACTCTTGCGTTCACTGGTGCGGGTAACAATTTTGAGCTCGCGATCGCCGTATGTGTGGGCACGTTCGGTGTCGCTTCCGGCCAAGCCCTAGCCGGCACCGTCGGCCCGCTGGTCGAAGTGCCGGTACTGCTCGGCCTCGTCTATGTCGCCTTGTGGCTACGGCCTCACCTGTTCCCACTCCACGACCGGACCGGCGACGACTTAGAACCGGTCAGGATTCAGTAAACACAACAAATAGTCAAGCCATTAACAAACAAGAAAGTAAGGAGCATCTCATCATGCAAAATACGACATCACACCAAGCGACTCAACTCCCTCGCATTGACGTTTATGAACCGGCAATGTGCTGCAGTTCCGGGGTTTGTGGCAGTGACCCGGATGCCACACTGATCGCGTTCACCGCCGACTGTGCGGCCATCACGGGCAATGGGATCCCGATAACGCGCCACAACCTTGCCAGCGAGCCGGAAAACTTCGTCGCAAACTCTCAGGTCCGCAACGCACTCGACAGTATCGGCTCACAGGCGCTGCCCATCGTCCAGGTCGACGGGCAGACGGTCCTTACCGGCACATACCCGACACGCGACCAACTATTCCGCATGGCAGGTATCGACGCGCCCTCGACAACCCCTGTCTCCGAGAACACAGCCGAACAGTCCGGATGCTGCTGCGGGGCAAGCGGATGCTGCTGAACCACGCCGCAGAATAGGAGACCAGAAACCATGAACCAACCCACCTTTCTTGACCACCTTCCCAAGTTCGCGTTCTTTACCGGCAAAGGTGGCGTCGGTAAGACGTCGGCCACCTGTGCGACGGCGTTGGCTCTGGCCGACCAAGGCAAGTCAGTGCTGCTCGTGAGCACGGACCCGGCTTCGAACATCGGGCAGGTCTTTGACCAGCACATTGGCAACCAGATTACGACCTTGAACACCGCTCCCGGTATCGACGCTCTGGAGATTGACCCCGAAGCGGCCGCCGCCACATACCGCGAATCAATAATAAAACCGGTACGCGGCCTCCTGCCGAAGACGGAAATCCAAGCAATGACCGAGCAACTGTCAGGGGCATGTACGACCGAGATTGCTTCCTTCAACGAGTTCGCCGACCTCATCGCCGATCCCGACCTCACTAGTGATTACGACCATGTGCTGCTCGATACCGCACCCACGGGGCATACCATCCGTCTGTTGGAGTTGCCCGGCGACTGGAGCCAGTTCATTGACGAGGGCAAGGGTGACGCTTCCTGTTTAGGTCCCATGGCCGGCCTTGAATCCCGCCGTAGCGTCTATCAGGCCGCAGTCAACGCGCTCTCAGATCCAGCCCGCACCGTGCTCGTGCTCGTCGCCCGCGCCCAACGCTCAGCGATTCAGGAAGCCGATCGCACCAGCCGAGAACTTGCAGCTCTCGGTATGGGTAATCAGCACCTACTGATCAACGCACTCATGCCTGATCTCGACGGTGATTCTCTGGCGGCGGCGATCCGAGATCAGGAACATAAGGAGCTTGCTTCTCTCCCCAGTGGACTCGCTCGACTGCCATACGACACGACAACGTTGCACTCACGTAACGTAGTTGGCATCAACAGTCTTCGCGAGTTCTTCACTGCTACTCCCACACAATCGGAACAGGCCGCCAACCATGTCCGTGAAGTTGCCGGGAAGTATCCGCCGCTGGCAGACCTCGTGGACCAGTTAGCGGAGCAGACTCACGGACTGTTCATGACGCTTGGGAAGGGCGGTGTCGGTAAGACAACGGTGGCCACGGCGATCGCCGTGGCTCTTGCCGAACGCGGTCGCGACGTGCTGCTCACCACAACCGATCCGGCGGGAAATCTCACTGACGTGCTCGATGGTACTATCGCAAACCTCACCATCGCGAAAATTGATCCTGACGAGGCCCTACGCGAGTACCAAAACGAGATTCTGACTACCAAGGGGGCTCGTCTCGACGCGACGGGTCGTGCCCAACTCATGGAAGATCTGCAGTCACCCTGCACACAAGAAGTAGCCGTCTTCCGCAAATTCTCCGAAGCCATACGGGAGGCACAGAACCGTATCGTCATCATCGACACCGCGCCCAGTGGGCACACGCTCCTCTTGCTTGATGCCACGGGATCCTACCACCGCGAGATGCTCCACCAGATGGGAGATAATCTCGCTGCCACGCCGATGACACGGCTTCAGGATCCTGAATATACGAAGATGATTATCGTCACGCTGCCCGAGATAACTCCCATCCTCGAAGCCGAACAACTCCAACATGATCTCAAACGGGCATCCATCACTCCATGGGCATGGGTCGTCAACCGTTCGGTCGCCGCAGCACACCCTGTTTCCGGATTCCTCCAAACCATCGCAGACGGAGAACTTTCCAAGATCGAACACGTCCAACAGTCCACCGAAGGCATGGCCGTCGTTCCCATCCTGCCCACACCCCCCATTGGACGCAACAGTCTACACGACATCACTCAGCCCCTGTCCGTGGCAGACTCCACCACTCCTCGCTGATTGCACCATCAAAGGATTACCTACTTATGCGACTGCTCATCATCGGCGGCTCCGACGCCGGCATCATGGCCGGTCTACGCGCCCGACAGCTCGACCCGCACACTGACGTCACGATTATCGTCGCCGATAACTACCCGAACTATTCCATCTGCGGCATCCCCTATCACGTTGCCGGGGAGGTGCCCGATTGGCACGACCTTGCCCACCGCACCAGCAACGATCTCGAGGCTGCCGGACTCAGCTTACGCCTTGACACCCGTGCCACCAGTATTGATGCTACCGGCCACACCGTCACCGTACGCACTCCCGCAGGCACTGTTGAGACAATCGGCTATGACCAACTAGTAGTCGCCACCGGTGCCGGACCAACCAGCACCACAATCAGTGGGCTGAGCGGCCCCAAGGCGCTTGGCCCAGATGACGGCGTACACGTCCTGCACACCATCGACAACATGCACGCCGTGCAACACGACCTCAAGACGCGACAGCCCACAACAGCCGTCATCATCGGGGCTGGATATATCGGACTGGAAATGGCCGAAGCGCTCACTCGACGCGGGATTGCTGTCACCATGATCCAACGTGGACCAGAGATACTTTCCACACTCGATCCAGACCTTGCCCGGATACTCCACAACGAACTCGACCGCCACGGCGTCACCGTCATCACCGGCACCACCGTAGAGCGCATCAAACGTCATACCAGCCATCTCATCGTCACGGTAACCAACTCAGCCGGCATCCAGCGAATCGAAACAGAGTTCGTGCTCACCGTCGTCGGCGTGCAACCCAACACGGGCCTGCTCACCAAGGCCGGAGCCAAAACCGGTCCAGGGAATGCGATCGTCGTCGACGACCACATGCGTACCGGTCTACCCGATATCTACGCGGCCGGTGACTGTGTGATCACCAAACACCGTTTACTCGGCAATACATGGATGCCATTAGGCACCACAGCCCACAAACAAGGCCGCATTGCCGGAGAGAATGCCGCCGGCGGCGATGCCACCTTCAAGGGCGTCCTCGGCACGCAAGCGGTCAAGGTCTTCGATCTCGTCGCCGCAAGTACCGGACTGCGCCAGACCGACGCCCAAAGTGCCAGACTTCCCGCACGCTCGGTGACAGCCACGGTCGACGACCACAAAGCCTACTACCCAGGCTCACACCCAATCACCATCCGACTCACCGCAGACCCCACCACCGGCCAATTACTCGGAGGCCAACTCGTAGGAACCTACGGCAGTGAAGTCTCCAAACGTGCCGACGTGATCGCAACCGCCATATTCGCAGGACTCACCATCCAGCAGTTATCCGACCTCGATCTCTCCTACACACCACCCCTCGCCGCACCATGGGACGCCATTCAGACAACCGCACAACACTGGCAATAATCCTCAGAAAACAATTCCTATGTGCTGAGACGATTTGCTCTCACATCAAAATTCCATCTGAACCAAGATTCTTGTCGGTAAACTCATAGAGAATGCGTTGTCTCGCAGGACTCCGTGCACTTGCATCGTAAGAACGTTTGCCTGAGTAGGGCAAGTGTTTCCGCTCAACGTGACCACTCCACCGGCTGTCGCCGATCCGCTACACGGCCATATAACTAGGCGGGGTCAGAGTTTTCACTGTGGAGTTCATGACGAGATTTCTTGCCTACAGAATGTGATGCAATTATTGATTGCACTTCATCCGCGTTGCAAAATTTGTGTCAATTCTTTGACGTGCGCTACCCGATTTATGGACTTCGTTAGTGCCTGATTTCCGTAGCTGCCTACTACCTGATGTCCGGACTTGACAACAGTACATCATCTAATGTATAGTCATCGCATGCTTACTATTACGAATCGACTTGATGTAATGAACCGGCTAGGTCGGGCCATGGCAGACCCGACCCGTTCACGGATTCTGATGGCGCTGTTAGATGGGCCCAGTTACCCTGCCGTTCTCTCTCGAGAACTGGGGCTGTCTCGTTCGAACGTGTCAAACCATTTGACGTGTTTGCGCGGGTGCGGCATCGTGGTGGCTGAACCCGAGGGCAGGAAGACCCGTTACGAAATCGCCGACCCCCATCTAGCCCATGCGCTGACTGCCCTTATTGATGTGACACTTGCAGTTGATGAGAGCGTGCCATGCATGGACTCCGACTGCAATGTTAGGGGCTGCGAGGCACGGGAGGTGCGAGCGTGAGTACGGTAACAAATTCGCAGGTTGAGCATCCTGACTTCGATGACGATGATGATGACGATCGGCCGTGGTATCGCAGTCCGAGCGTTCTGATTCCGATTGCATCGGGTATTGCATTCGCTGCTGGCCTAGTGTGTGATTTGACCGGCGCAAAGACCGCAGGTCTAGTGATGTTCTGGATCGGCCTGCTTTTGGGCGCGTACACTTTTGTTCCGGGTGCGCTGCGAGGGTTGTTTACGAAAGGCAAGCTTGGTATCGGTCTGCTGATGACGATCAGCGCGACTGGTGCTGTGATTCTTGGATACGTTGAGGAAGCAGCAGCGCTGGCGTTCCTCTACTCAATTTCGGAAGCGCTTGAGGACAAGGCAATGGATCGTGCTCGCGCTGGACTGCGGGCATTGTTGAAACTCGTGCCAAAGACCGCACTGGTTAAACGTGGCGATGCAACGGTTGAGGTCGAGGCAAAGGATCTGCGCGTTGGTGACGTGCTGGTGGTTCGGGCGGGCGAGCGGATTGCCACTGATGGCATCGTGCGTGCCGGGCGGAGCAGCCTGGACACATCCGCGATCACCGGCGAGTCAATCCCAGTCGAAGTTGAACCTGGCATGGATGTCTCGGCAGGGTCCATTAACACCACGGGCACGCTCGACGTTGAGGCCACGGCCGCTGGCACCGATAACTCGCTTACCACAATTGTGGAGCTTGTCGAGAAGGCCCAGAGCGAGAAAGGTGAGCGTGCCCGACTAGCTGATCGGATCGCACGTCCGCTTGTGCCCGGAGTAATGATTCTCGCAGTACTGGTCGGCCTACTCGGGTCACTGCTCAGTGGGAACGTTGAGCTATGGATTACGCGCGCACTGGTTGTGCTCGTCGCAGCATCCCCGTGTTCTTTGGCAATAGCTGTCCCGGTCACCGTCGTCTCTGCTATTGGTGCGGCTTCCGCGTTCGGGGTGGTCGTCAAATCCGGTGCGGCGTTTGAACGTTTTGGTGGCATCCGACATCTCGCAGTCGATAAGACTGGCACTCTGACAGGGAATAACCCCACCGTGACCCGCGTAGTGACGGACGATGGTGTGAGTGAAAACGAGGTTCTGAAGTGGGCGGCAAGTTTGGAAGGTCACAGTACGCATCCGCTTGCCACTGCAATCGCAAGCGCAGTGAGTGACGCTCCACAGGCCGATGATGTCACGGAAACGGCGGGTCGCGGTATTTCTGGGGTAATCGATGGTGTCTGTGTCAGCGTCGGGAGTCCTCGATGGCTCGATGCTGGCCCCCTGGCTGATGAGGTGCGAGCGATGGAGATGGAGGGAATGACCGTCGTCATCGTGCATAGCGACGGCAGACCCGTTGGGGCAGTAGGAGTGCGCGACGAACTGCGTCCCGAAGTGCCCGAGGTAATACGCACGCTGAACGAACGCGGAATCGGCGTAACCATGTTGACTGGCGACAATCCACGCACAGCGCGAGCCTTGGCTGCACAGGCCGGTATTACCGACGTCCGGTCCGAACTGCGCCCAGAAGATAAGGCCGCCGCTGTCGCAGAACTATGCAGAACGCAGCCCACGGCGATGATCGGCGACGGCATTAACGACGCACCCGCCCTAGCGGCCGCAGACGTAGGAATCGCGATGGGAGTCAAAGGTGCCGATGCTGCGATTGAATCAGCGGACGTCGCATTTACTGGGAACGACCTGCGTCTCATCCCTCAAGCTCTTGCGCACGCACACCGCGGGCGCACGATCATGAACGAGAACGTGGTTTTGTCAATACTCATCATTGCGATTCTGCTCCCGCTGTCCATTACCGGAGTTCTTGGCCTGGCCGCTGTGGTACTTGTTCACGAAGGCGCCGAGGTCATCGTCATCCTCAACGGACTGCGCGCAGCACAACGACGGAGCAGCACATGAGATTCCCAACGTACGACAAGAAAAAATACCACTATCGGCGCTCAGTTCTGATCGAAAGTACCGTTAGTATTGATTACAGTGCTGAGTATCTACTCTATAATCGAAAAAAGGCAGTGATTGCTGTTACACAATGAAAAACATAGCCATCCAGATCGGAGAAATAATAGTCCACCTCATAGGTGGAACTTCCTACCACCATTACTGGACACACTGCTTTAATGGAATGGATACTTTGAGTGCTCTCATTACCGCCTACATACGGAGCAAGAACCTCAATATTCGCCTATGACGCGGGTAGTGCCCGGGTTCTTGCGCACTTTGGTTTTTGTTTCCTGTGTGCGTTGTCAGTTCGCTTCCTGTATGGTGTCGTGGAGTCGGGACATGTCCAGGTAGCGGCGGGTCGACCACTGGTTGCCGGTGACGTAGCGGATTCTCGCAGTGATGAGCATGAGTGCGCTCCTGCCGTCGGGGAACGCTCCCACGACGCGAGTTCTGCGGCGTATTTCGCGGTTGAGTCGTTCGATCATGTTGTTGGTGCGGATACGCCGGCGATGCTCGACGGGATAGTCGTCCAGCAGGTACGTGGTGGTTTCGTCGATGCCCTCCCGCAGGCACTTGGCGGCCTCCTTGAGTTTCCTGGATTCCATCTCGACGGCGACCTGCTCGGCCTTGGCCAGGGCCGAGTCGCGTGATTCCATGGCGAACACGGCCTTGAGCGCGTCGGCGGCCCACCGGGTGTGACGAGGGGAAACCTTGGCGAGCACGCCCGCGCATGAAATGCACCATGCAGCGTTGGTGGCGGGCTTCGGGCAGGAGTTCACTGACGGTGTTCACCAGTCCGGCGCACCGGTCGCCGGTCACCAGGCGCACGCCGGTAAGCCACGCGAGATGAGCGAGGAGACGAACGAGTTCCAGCTGGTCGAATCCTCCTGTCAATCCCTCGGCCACGCCGATCACCTCCCGATGCCCGTCCGACCCGATGCCGATCGCGACCAGTATGCTCACGTTCTCCACGGCGCCACCCCACGAACGCTTGTGCCACACGCCGTCCATGAACACATACGGGTAGGCCTGGGACAGCGGGCGTTCGCGCCAGGCGTCGATGTCCCCGTAGACCTTCCTGAGCTTGTCCGACAGGGTCTGCGACGGCATCCGCGCTCCCCACAGCGCCTGGGAGATGTCGTCGACGCGGCGGGTGGACACGCCCGCCAGGTACATGTCGATTCACACGCCTCCTCCACGCTCTCCTCGCGGCGTCGGTACCGTTCGATGACCGCCGACTCGAACAGGGCACCCTTCAGCTTCGGCACCCTCACACTCAATTTGCCGGCCTTGACCGTCAGATCGCGTTCGTAATGGCCGGCACGATACGCCTTCCTGCCGCAGGAACGCTCGTAGCGGGCCGCGCCGGTGATCTCGTCGGCCTGAAGCGTCCAGCATCCGGCCCACGGATCTCGGTGACCTTCTCGCTCACCATCCGGTCCAGTTGGGTCTCGAACATGGGTTGATTCACCTGTAAAATGTGCTTGGGCATGGCCCGTACCTGCTTTCCAATCGGTTTTCTCTTTCAGCGATTGAAAATCGTACACACAGGACGGGCTATGCTCCCACCACCTCAAAACTGCGCAAAAATCCGGACGTTATCGACCGCCAATGGCAGCACGATGTGTCGGTTTTAATATTATTGATATTGACTTTAATAAAATTAAAGTCTACAATTGTTCTTGAAAGGAGGTCGCTGAACATGGAGAAAGAAAACTCTCCCGCTTGGCTAAACAAGCTCGAGCGCGAAGAACTTGAGTTCATGAGGCAGTTTGTCCTGTGTTCCGGCTCGCTTAAGAGCATGGCCAAGCGCTACGATGTTTCTTATCCGACGATTCGCCTGCGCGTTGACCGCCTGATTCAGAAAATCTCTGACGTGGATCAGGGAGACGATCGATTCATCGAGCTGGTCAAGAATTTGGCTCTGGACGGTGAGATGTCCTACGAGACGGCGAAGAAGTTGATCTCCACTTACCGGCAATTAGAAAGAAGGTAAACATCATGAAGTCAATCATTCTGCTCGTTTCCGTGCTGTTGTTCCTTGCGGAATGGTATGTCATCCGCAAGACGTCTATCAACAAGTTCGCTCCAATTGTGGTCCTTGCCGTAATCGGTGTGCCAGTAGGCTCGGTCATCGGACTCCATCTGGTCGCTTTCCCGATTCTGCTTACATTGCTTGCCTTGGTCCTTTGCATGCTCGAAGACCTCTGGTGCAAGCGCAAGGGGCTGTCGGAGATGGAGAAGGCGAAATTAATGGATGAGTAGGCGATTCGAACTGTTGCTGCAAGACAAAAAACCGCACTTTGCCAGTGCGGTTTTTTGATGACGAATCCCCACTTCAAGCGCAACGGACCTGAGATGATATAGTTCACAGGTCCTTTTGCGATGGCGCTTGCGAAGGCCGGCATCGACGGGAGGAACCCATGGGCCACTGCAACCATCAAATCTTTGTGAATCGGCCTTTTCAGCCACGCCCTGCTCGGGCGGGGCTCGAAAGATCTGTATCGACGCTATGAGTCGACCCGGGCTGTGGGGAGCGGCAGCACCACTGTCGCACAGGCGCCTGTGACGGCACCCTCGCCGTCCTCGCGGTTCGAGAGCTGTTGAGTCCGTTGATTCCTTGCGGGCATTGGTCGTACAGGTCAAACCACTTCCCGACTCCCTCCGGCCCGATGTCCGTTAGGGTGAACAACTGTTGGCGATTGTTATTCGTACTGAAGGATGGGTCGATTTTTGGATCGTGGCACAGTACTTGGTGCTGCTGGTCGTGTTCATGCAGTCGGGGGAGGCTCATTCCGGTGAAGGTGAGTGGTTCGTATCTCGCCAGGGCAACCAGCGCCTTCATGCGCCGGTGAAGCGTGAAATGATGGTCCCATTCCTCGGGTGCCTCGGTGACGGACTCGAATACAACGTCCTGTGAGAAGTCGAGTGCCGATTCGGAAAATGGCCTGTTGTGGGCGATGACGTTCGGGATCAGGGAAAGCCCTCTAGCCTCATCGAGTTCGATTGGCGGGGAAGCTCGTAAGGGTACGGAGACCTCTGTACCTTGTCCGGTATCGGTTAGGGTGTGGGTGAGTGAGTAGGATCCCGACCATGCGAGCATTCCGGGGATGACCGATCGGAGCTTGGAGATTCTTTCGACCGGCTCATCGGGCCGTATATGGACGATGACTCTCGGCATGATCCTGACGGCATCGCCTCGGGGATAGGAGGGGTGTCTGGATCCGGGGAACACGGTGCAGTCGATCAGGGACAGGGGTTTGCCGTCGGCGATGACGTGCAGGACCTTCGGTAGCGTGTTTTCACGGTCGATGTCCGCATTCGGGGGATAATGCATGGCCAGCGGCCGGTCGCTGCTTTCCAGGGCGTTGGCGATCCATTGGTCGTGGATGTCTGCGCGGTCGTAGTCGTAGTTGACCGTCAGCTCGTAGTATCTGCCGGTGTCATTGATCATGGCCGGCACAAAAGCGTTCTCTGCCGTCTGCAAGGCTCCCAGTATGGGCTTGTCCAGTGTGATACTTCCGTTCATATACGGATCCTCTCATATTTCGCCGAGCATATGTCCGTGACTGTTCCGAGTATAGGGCGGCTGGTGCGCATGCTTGCTTGTACTACACTTTTGGGGTACAATTGAATCATGGTGAGGGACAAGGGCATCGAGTGGGACGCTTCGGCGGACAAACACGGGTTCTCGCTTGATGACGTCATGTACGCGGCGAGGCACATCACGGGTCAGCTGACCTATGTGGAGGATGGTGAGACCTATGTGAAGTTCACCGGACTGCATCATGGCGACCCGCTGGTGCCGAGCGTCGAGGTCGTGATGAAGATGACCGGCGGCGGCACGATAGTGGTGTTCCATGTGAATGCCGAGCAGTCGGGTTTTCTGGACAGGCGATAGGAAAGGGAGGTTATCATGGCGAACGATGACAAGGTATGGAGATGGGATGATGCCAAGGCGCAGGCGAGCAGCGGCGCCGAGGCGCAGGCCCGGATGGATGCGCTGCTGATGAAGGCGGCGGACACTGATGATCCCGATGACGCGGTGTCGGTGCTGCTGGGCCGGCCCCGTGTCGCCGAGGAACGCGAGGAGACGGTGAAGATCCAGGTGCGCGTGCCGCGTTCCTGGCAGGAGCAGATCGACCGCAAGGCCGATGGTGAGCGGCTGAGCCGTTCCGAGTACCTGCGTCGGATCATCGGCCGAGACGCATTGCAGCCGGCATGATCGTGGGTTATGCCAGGGTTTCCACCTTGGAGCAGAACGAGCGGTTGCAGACCGACGCGCTTACCAAGGCGGGGTGTGAACGGCTGTTTACCGACCATGCGTCGGGTGCGAAGGCGCACCGGCCTGAACTGGATCATCTGCTCGACGTGATCCGCGACGGGGACACGCTCGTCGTGTGGAAGCTCGACAGGTTGGGTAGGAGCGTGCAGAACCTTGTGGATCTCATGAGCTTCTTGCAGTCCAGGGGAGTGGGGTTCAAAAGCCTGACCGAGAACATGGACACCACCACACCGGGAGGCGTCCTGATCTTCAACGTGTTCGCCGCGATGGCGCAGTTCGAACGCGACCTGATCCGCGAACGCACCAACGCAGGATTGCAGGCAGCCAGGGCAAGAGGACATAAGGGCGGCAGGCCATCGAAGCTCGACGGGAAGCAACGCGTCAGGATCCGCGAACTCTACCGGAGCCGCGCACTCACCGTGCAGGAGATAGCCGACCAGTACCACGTCAGCAGGAAAACCATCTACAACGCCATACGCGAGTGACTGTTAGAGGATTCTAACGCCAGACTAATCTGAGTAGTATGAAGAATTCAGCGGACGTGAACGGGGCATCGGTGACTGATGCTGATGTGTGGTTCAGCCATCTTCGGCCATGCCGTCTTGATGATCGGGATGCCATTCTTCAGGCGACATTGGATATCGAGATGTCGCTCACGGGGCGCGCTGGCATGTTTCAGCTCAATGTCTTCTTTGAGGAGGCGTCGAAGGAACTGCGTAATGCCGTCAAGCTTTTCGAAAGTGGCATGTTTGATGCCGCTTTCTATTCCGTGAGATCCGCAGTGGAGCTGGCCCGCGTCGTGGCATATTTCTCAGGTGATGATGATCCCGCATCTAGTGAGCTGTATGAGACATGGAAAGAAGGCGGAAAGTTTCCCTTCGATGGGAAGATAAGGAGAAAACTGGCGGAGGTCTGCGCCCCGTTTCAGGAGGTCAAGGATGCCCTGCCTGAATTCTTCCCTGAACGCGACGATGCCCTGTTTCGTGCGAACAAGTACATTCACCGGCAGGGGTTCCACACGTTCTATTCATTGATTCAGAGACCGGAACCCTGGTATGTAGGATATTTGCCTGCGATGCGTGATGAGTTCCATGCGTTCATCATGGGTGCAGTGACCAAGATCATCCTGCTGCGACTGAGCGTGGATCCCTTCCCGATTCTGCTCCGCGATCCTGACGTGATGTATAAGATCCATTATATTTCTCTGACCAAGCCGTTGTCGGACACGGTCGTGGATCTGTTTCTGACCCCAAAGATAATTGACTCGTACCGTTCCACAAGCTTCTATTCCCGGCTTGCTGAAGAATTCTCGGATAATGAGCCGTTCTCCGAGGCAACCTACGATCTGTACAACTTCGGGATATACCATCATGCCGATCACGAGAAGATCATGCAACAATCCAATCTTCTCGTGAAATCGGACCGCATAGCGGTCCGCATCTTCGAATGCATGGCAGACGTATCGTGCATATACACAGGTCTTGGACTGAAAATGTATACGACAGAATCATTTAATTTCAACAAAGGCTTTTCCATCAGCTCTGACGACTTCAGAACAGATCCAGAGCAGCCGGGCATCGTTAATCGGCCCTGCCCCCAGGGATACGAGACTCATATTCACATTGATGGCGACGTATACGTGCTGGTCCACGCGCATCCGCTGTCCGACGATTCCATGCGGAGTCTTGAAAGACTGAAGTCAGACATTGAAGCCGACTCCTAGAGGGTGCCCGCAAAAGGTCCGCCTACCTACTTATAGAGACAGCGTTAAAGGATCATCGAGATGCTACCTGGACAAGGCACCCGCCGCGCAGGAGATGGCCGACAAGTACCACGTCAGCCGGAAAACCATTTACAGCAGCATTAATAGTTCAAGGTAGATTCGACGATTCTCCGAATCTCCCGTTCATTGGATTACTGAACCTGATTTCCAATATTTTATTTACTGGCTTTTCGCTGTTTGGTGTGGGTGGGCTGGTCGGGTGGAGGTGGCTGGCGGGTGGTTTGGGGGTATGGATACCACGTTGTTGTTCGCCGCCGCCTTGCGGTTGCCTGATCCCTGGAGGGTTTCGGGTGTGGAGTTGCGTGACGGGGAGGGCGGCAGACGCGAATTGCACATCACGATCGGATTCGAGCCCGGCTCGCGTTTTTCTTGCCCGCATGCGCAGTGCGGGCGGGAGGCGTGCCCGATGCATGATGTCAGGGACCGGGTGTGGCGGCACTTGAGCTTCTTCCGGTGCAAGGCGTTCATCCACGCGGGCGTGCCGCGCGTATCATGCCCCGAGCACGGCGTGCGTGCGGTGCCGGTGCCGTGGGCCCGTCCGGGCGGCGGGTCCACGCTGTTGTTCGAGGCGATGGTCGTGGGGCTGGCGAAAAGCCAGCCGGTCGCGGACATGGCCGGGCAGGCCGGCGAACATGACACGGGATCGTGGCGGTTCATCGGACATGATGTGGACCGGGCCCGCCTGTACTGTTTTTAGTCAAGTTGGTTTTTTGTGGTTGGTCACTTATTTTTTTCGGGTTTCGGCGTGGAGCGTGCTGTTGGTTATTGGTTGTGGATTTCCTTGCCGAACATGAGGGCTTCGCTCACGCGCCGGCTTGGTCCGGTGAATTCGATGAGGCGGCCGTGGTGGACGATGCGGTCGATGATCGCGGCGGCGAGTTTGTCGTCGGCGAAGATCGTGCCCCATTTGCTGAACTCGATGTTGGTGGTGAAGATGATGCTTCTTCTCTCGTAGCTGCCGGTGATGATCTGGTAGAGGAGTCTGGCGCCGTCGATGTCGAAGGGCACGTAGCCGAACTCGTCGAGGATGATCAGGTCGGCGCGCGCGAG
>NZ_JGZR01000009.1 GCF_000741775.1 Bifidobacterium subtile | reverse complement strand
ACCAGATCATCACCGGCAGCTACGAGAGAAGAAGCATCATCTTCACCACCAACATCGAGTTCAGCAAATGGGGCACGATCTTCGCCGACGACAAACTCGCCGCCGCGATCATCGACCGCATCGTCCACCACGGCCGCCTCATCGAATTCACCGGACCAAGCCGGCGCGTGAGCGAAGCCTCATGTTCGGCAAGGAAATCCACAACCAATAACCAACAGCACGCTCCACGCCGAAACCCGAAAAAAATAAGTGACCAACCACAAAAAACCAACTTGACTAAAAACACAGTACCTGCCGCGCGCCCACCGCAGACGCCGGAAACGCGGCGGCAGGCGCGTGCACGGCTCGCCCATCAGCCTACGCGTGGGCATCGGGCATCGCCCGGCATGCGCCAGCGACCGCGGGGAGTTCGGCCACTGGGAGGCGGACAGCGTCATCAGCGTCGGCTGCCACCTGCACACCGAGGTCGAACGCAGGACCCGATACCTCAAGGCCCGCATCATCCCCGACAAGGGCGCGGCCGGCACCATCGTCGCCCAACTGGGCATATTCTCGCCGCTGCCGGCCCCGGCGCGCCGGAGCGTCACATACGACAACGGCACCGAGTTCGCCGGCCACTCCACGCTCGTGGAGGCCCTGGGCATGCTGACCTACTTCGCCGACCCGTACAGCTCCTGGCAGCGCGGAAGCAACGAGAACAGGAACGGCATGCTACGCCGCTACCTGCCCAAAGGCGGCAGAATCACCCCGGACATGGCCGACGAGCTGCAGGCGATCGTCAACGAGATCAACAACCGGCCCATGCGCCTGCTCGGCTACCAGACACCCGCCGAAGCCTACCAGCAGGAACTGCTAAACTTACCTCACCAGCCACGGTGTTGCACTTCAATCTAGACAACGGGCTTTGCACCAGATCCTTTTTTTAATGTCATGGTATTTTCTGGCAGAAAGGTTGCATTATTGTGACTACGGTTGTAAACTAATAAGCGTTAGGAGGCTACAAACGTAAACTTAGAATTCAATTAATGGAGGAAGCCAATTGAAGGATGCAAAGAATGTAACCATCACCGATTCTGAATGGATGGTTGTGAGAGCAATTTGGACAATGGGACATGCGACTAGTCGTGAACTAATCGATGCTATGAACGAATTAGAAGGCTGGTCAGCTTCAACAACCAAAACGCTACTTCACAGGTTGATTCAAAAACAGGCGGTTGCGCAGCATGGCGGCAGTCGACCATTCACGTATAAGCCGGTTGTTGGCGAGAAGGAATCAATGGTGGCAGCGGCAGATGATTTGTTTGACCATATGTGTGCGATGCGGGCTGGTTCAACAATTGCCGGCGTTATTCAGTCAAGGGAACTCTCACGGGCGGATATTGCGAACTTACAGGCGATTCTAGCTGAAAAGGCCAAAACAGCGCCCGAGGAAGTTCAGTGTAACTGCTTGCCAGGTGATCAAACGTGTTAAGACTGTGGTGTTCTGTTTACTTTTAGGATTGCTGCACAAAAATCCAGAATCTGGGATTTCTGATGGCGGAAATTTATGAATTTTTGTCGTAATTCTCATTTATATAGTGGCATGGTGCTCCGCAAAGCAGAAGCCTAAATATAAGAACCTGGTGGAAAAATCCCGAGCCCGGGGATTTCCACACAAGGAACTTATATTCCGGCTTCTAACCGCTTTGCTACGCACACTTATTTTTAGGGGGTCGATAATCATGGCAAATAAAGAGGACCATATGAACATGAAAAACATGAGTGCTAAGAATATGGAAAATAATGAATCAAATATGAGTCATATGGATCATGATGACATGAAAATGGATCACGATATGACCGAAACGGATCATAATCAAATGAACATGGACCACGATATGGCCGAAATGGATCATGGTCAAATGAACATGGATCACAGCCAAATGAACATGAATCATGGTGATATGGATATGGCTGGGACCGACATGATGATGCACGGTGGCTCAATGATGCATATGGGGAATTTGAAAGTTAAATTTTGGGTCTCCGTTGTCTTAGCGATTCCAGTTTTACTGTTAGCACCAATCATGGGTTTAAACGTTTCCATCCTTAGTTTCAGTTCACCGCTAATTGTTGGCATTATCATCGTTTTGTTTGATACAGCACTTTACTTTTATGGCGGAATGCCATTTTTAAAGGGGGCTAAAGCGGAAATTCAGGATAAATCTCCTGAAATGATGACGCTAGTAACCCTTGGAATTTCCGTTTCGTATTTCTACAGTTTGTACGCATTTATTGCCAACAACTTCTTGAACCCGGAAAATCATGTAATGGATTTTTCGTTCGAACTTGCAACCCTGATTTTAATTATGCTTCTAGGACACTGGATTGAAATGAATGCATTGATGGGGGCTGGGGATGCCTTACAAAAGATGGCGGCCCTGTTGCCTAAGACGGCCCATCTAGTTACAGATAATGGTGAAACAAAAGAAGTGCCAGTATCTGATTTAAAAGTTGGTCAAGTTTTCCAAGTGCGTTCAGGTGAGAGTATTCCAGCCGATGGTGTTATTACGGCTGGGGAGTCGACCGTGAATGAAGCACTGGTAACCGGTGAATCTGCTGCCGTTACCAAGAACGTTGGCGATAAGGTCATTGGTGGTGCAACCAACAATAACGGGACGCTAACGGTTAAAATTAGTGGTACTGGTGACTCCGGCTATCTTTCTCAAGTAATGAAAATGGTTCAAAATGCCCAGCAAGCTAAATCTAAAGCAGAAGATAAAGCTGATTTAGTTGCCAAGTATCTATTTTACGCGGCATTTGGTGTTGGGATTGTTGCTTTCTTTGCCTGGTTACCCCAGGGATTGGCGACTGCAATGACGATCATGGTGACCGTCTTCGTGATTGCTTGCCCGCATGCATTAGGATTAGCGATTCCATTAGTGGTTTCTCGTTCTACTACGATTGGCGCTCAAAATGGGCTATTAGTTCGAAATCGCCAAGCCATTGAAGCAAGTCAACATGTTAGCCACGTTCTCTTGGATAAAACTGGCACGTTAACAGAAGGTAAATTTACGGTGAATGCATTGATTCCAAATGATGGGATCGACGAAACAACGTTATTAAGCCGACTGGCCGCCCTTGAAAATAATTCGACTCATCCGCTGGCCCAAGCAATCATTACTGAAGCCCAAGCGAAGGACATTGAAGTCGTTGCGGCTGAAAAGTCTCAAAATATTCCGGGCGTTGGTATTTCCGGTAATGTTGATGGCACTGACTATACGATTGTTAATGGTAACTATTTAACGAAGCAAGGGATCAGGTTTGACGAGGCCGCTGCTGATAAATGGGCTGCTAAGGGTAATTCCGTCAGCTTCCTATTGCAGGGCACCCAAGTTCAAGGAATGGTTGCTGAAGGCGACACCATCAAAGCGGGTGCTAAGGAATTAATTAGTGGTCTTCAGAGGCGAGGAATTACCCCCGTAATGCTCACTGGCGATAATCCAAAAGCCGCGGAACACGTTGCTAACTTACTAGGATTGACTGAATTCCATGCAGGCCTATTACCAGATGATAAGCAAAAGATTATTGCTGATTATCAAGCAAAGGGCAATCACGTCATCATGGTTGGTGACGGCGTAAATGACGCACCAAGTCTTGCCGCGGCCGATATTGGAATTGCAATTGGCGCCGGAACCGATGTTGCCATTGATTCCGCTGATGTTGTGTTGGTTAAATCAGAACCCAGCGATATTTTACATTTTCTTGATTTGGCTAAAATCACAAATCGGAAAATGGTTCAAAATCTCTGGTGGGGAGCAGGCTACAATATTGTCGCAATTCCACTCGCTGCCGGTGTGTTGTCATTTATTGGAATCATTCTAGACCCAGCCGTTGGTGCTGCGGTCATGGCGATGTCGACAATTATCGTGGCAATTAATGCGATGGGATTGACTGGTGAAAAGATTAAAAACGTGTAATTAAGTGATGACAAAAAGAGGAGAAAGATCAGCTGGTAGTCTGGTCTTTCTCCTCTTTATGATCATCATGTTAATTACTTATCTGGTTGCTCAGTTAATTTCGCCAATTTTTGATTCAGCCTAATGTCATATTGCCTGGTAATTGGCATTAACACCGCGACCACCCCGCAAATGGCAGCACCGATTCCTGCAATCACAAATAGGCGTTCAATGCCAATCACATCAGCTAGGGGACCGGCAAAAATTAAGCCAATTGGTCCAGCTAGATTCAACAAAGAATTCAAAACGCCTAGAATCCGCCCTAACTCTTCTGCTGGATAACTTTGTTGAATCATTGCCATTAAAAGCGTTGTAAAAAATGGGGTCGCAATTCCTTCAATGATGTTTAAAGCTGCGAACCATAAAAATCCGGTTTGGTTACCTTGCAAAATGCCGCTAATACCGGTTGGAATGCCAACCAGGAAAAACGCGATGATTACGGGCTTCATCCGGTCCTGCCACTTACCAAAGAGGCCAATGATAGTGCCGCCGATTAGCATGCCAGTTGAATAAATGGCTTCAATTAAGCCAGCCTGACTAACGGTTCCCTGAAAGTATTTCATGGTCATGAGTGGATACATGCTGGCAGCAGGCATGTAGGTTAGTGTGAAGACGGCGCCGATCAACGTAATGTACCACAAGCCCTTGTTGTTCGTAAGTTGTTTGATCCCCAAGCGGGTGTTGTGGAGCACATGCATTGGCTGATCAATTTTTTCATTGTTAGGAATTTGAACCCACGTTAAAATACAAATCCCAATGATGGCCCCAAGTACGTCTAACAGAATCAAGTACTCGATGGGGATAAACGCAAATAAAAACGCGCCCAGTGCTGGGGCAATAATCATATTCGCGGATTGCACCATTCCCAGTTGGCCGTTCATACGGGTAATTTCTTTGTCTGGCACCATTGTGGGCTTTACCGATTGAATCGTTGGCATCTGGAAGGTTTGCGCACAAGACCGCATCAGTAATCAAATAAAAATGAGCCAAAGTGGAAATACATGAAAGACCGTTCCGGATACGGAAAGAATAATAGCAAAACAGGCAGCAAAAACGTCCGGGAAAATTAGGAGGCCTTTTTTGTTCCACCGATCAACCATAGGACCAACAAACGGACTAAGAATCACCATTGGCAGCATTCCTAAAATAGTAGCAATGCTCAATACCGTTGCTGAACCGGTTTTCTTGGTCAAATACCAAATAGTGGCGGCCTTCTAGATTATCAAATAATTTTTCACCACTTCTATAAGCGGCGCTGGCAATGGCACTGCATCCTTTACCAGCACTAATTATAAAATCGCCCCTCAAAAACATTGAAAGAATAACCCCTAATATCTATAATGTAGATATTAGGGGTTATTTATTTTCACATTATAAAAATGACTTCTTCTATTCGTCATTTTTTCGATACCTTTTAGAACGATTTTGACCAGGAAATAAACGATCATGCGATCCGACTCGAATTTCAATTAAGACTAGTTCATCTTTATCAATTATATAAACCACCAGGACATCGTTAGTTTCGCTTGGTGTTTTGTTTTTCGGGGTATCTCGTAAGTGAAATTCATTATAACCGCTCATTCGCCGATTAAGCTCATGATCTTCAAATTCTGGTGGTAATTGTTGTTGCTCAAGCAACAGGTCAATGGCTGCTCGAACTTCATCAATAATAGATTTGTCTAAACTGGCTAACCGTTTTAGATCAGCATTAAAGGTTGCACGTGGTTTAAATCGGGTATGTAAAATAAGCAGGAAAACGAAAGGAGCCAATCATGCCAACGCAATTGACTAGAGAGCAGCTTGCAGAGAATGTGTACCAGTCTGTGCATTCCGTGGAGATGGAGGGCGGCGGCGTTAGCCCGGAGTTCATGGCCGAGGCCAAAGAATATGTGAACGGCCGGATCAACGTCGACCAGTGGAAGGACCGAATCAAAAGCAGGCTGAAGGCGAAGTACGCTCGATGAGCCTGTTCGATGCGCCGCTAGACCCGTATCTCATTCCCGGCACTCGGGTATTGAAGAATCTCCTAGGCGCCAAGACCTAGGAGGAGCTAGCCGCTTACGAGAATGAGCTGTCCGCCGCAGGCGCTGTCCTTATCCGCGAAAATCCTTCGCACTGCGAGGGCACAGTGGAACAGCTGCGTTGGATTCATCGCATGCTGTTCAAGGATATCTACCCATGGGCCGGCGAGTTGCGTACGATCAACATGTCGAAAGGCGACGGGCAGCCGTTTCACTACGTGGAACGCATGGATATGGGCATCGCCTACTGCGAGGGCATGCTGCGTGATGACAGTCTGTTCAGAGGCATGTCACGCGATCAACTGATCGAGCGGCTGAGTGTGAACTACGACAACTTCAACACCTTGCATCCGTTCCGCGAAGGCAACGGCCGCACACAGCGCATGTTCTGGGAGCTCGTGCTACATGACGCCGGCTGGCACTTCGACTGGGGTCTGATCAACAAGCAGATCAACGACACTGCCTCCATTGCTACGATGGAGAATCTGGACTATTCGAAGCTCGAGAGCATGTTCGATACCGTTGTCAAGCCGCTGAACGAGCCATTGCTCGCCGGCCCTGATTTGCGGACAATGATCGACGGGGAATACCGGACGCAGCCGAACGTCAGCCGCAAACTCACTGCAGAGGAATACCAGAGGCTTGACAGAAAATACGCGAGAGAACCGGATAACCCGAAGAAGCAGACCGCCAAGGAATTCTTCAACGCCGAAGTGGCCAAGCGAACCGCTGCACACCCAGCGCAGAACTCGCTGTCCCGCCCCAGTAGTCCCCGAAGCCGCAAAGGGGAAGGGGGAAGATAGATAGTTCTTCAGCCGATGCTGAACATCGTTGCTGCTGTCTCGTTCTTTCTGCCGTCGAGTTCCGGCAGGCCGATTCGGGTCGCCGCCTCGACGGTGTTGCGCATCTGTTCCTGCTGCAGACCGATGTAGCGCATGGTGGTGGTCACATTGGAGTGGCCGAGCATGCGTGACACCAGCAGAAGGTTACAGCCGGAACGGTAGTAGCTTATGGTAGCGAACCGGCGACGCAGGCTGTGCGGGGGATATCCGGTCGCGAGTTTGATTCTTTTGGCCACGTAGTCAACGCCCACGTGCCCGTCTATTCTGCCGGGGAAAAGGAAGCCCTTCGGCCGTTGCGCCATTTTAGCTGCCAGTGTCTTAGGCACCGGCATCGTGCGGTTCTTGCGGCCTTTGCCGTGGATGAGCAGCGTCATGCCGTAGTCGTCGTCGGATATGTCGTCTCGTAGATTCACCAGCGTCATCTCCTGGCGTCTCAGCCCGCAGTACGCGCCGAGCATGACGGCGAGCACCGTGTCCTCGTCCGGCGAGGCAAGCGCCTTCTCGATGGCGTTTTCCGGGCATATAAGACCGGAGGGCTCGGGAACCGCTATGGTCGGGATGTCCTTGGTGGGATCGACGCAGGCGAGACTGTGCGTCACCGCCCATTTGTAGAAGCTTCGGATGCAGCTGACCAGGCTGCGACGCGCTTCCGGCCCCAGTTCCGCAGCAGCGAGATATGAGATCAGGTCGTCAGCGATGACGTTCTCCGCAGGAATGCCGACTATGCGGGAGAATCTTGTGATCTGATACCACCGGGTCCTGATGGTCTCCGGTGTGTGTCCCAGGCCTTTGAGATATTCGATCCACGAGTCTATGGCTTTCTGCCAGCTTGCCTCGGGACCTACGTGTGCGATTGTGTATCGGGTATTCCAAATGATCATGCCCGCCCCCCTTCTGTTTGCAAATGCAGCCACGGACCAAAAATCCGGCTTACTAGCAAATTATTGGAAGCGGAGGCCAACTATCACTTCAAGCGCCCGTCAATGAATCAGCAGGCTGAAAAATCCGATGGTGACCAATCGATAATCGAAATGTCGCTGGTTCAAGCCCAGCTGCGGGAGCTTCACGGCCGCCGGTCCCCCGGCGGCCTTTTTCATATCTATGCCCATTTGTGACATCAAGGAATCGTGGGTTAAAGGCCATTTGCCTATAACCCCAAGGTTCCTACGGTATAATAGAGGCATGTTTTCAGGGGGTGTGCATAATTGAGGCAGTGCTCCCGACCGCAGGAAGATAATCGACGCTACTGTGTTGAAACCGAATGGAGGAGACAGGCTTATGACTGTGCAGTTGACCAGGGAGAAGCTTGCCGAGGATGTGTATCAGGCCGTGCATTCCGTGGAGATGGAGGGCGGCCGCGTCAGCCCGGAGTTTATGGGCGATGCCAGGGATTATGTGAATGGTCTGATTGACATCGACCAGTGGGAGGGAAAGACCCTTGCGCGGTTCAAGGCCAAAGTCTCGTGACCGATTTCCTTGATGAGCCGTTCGATCCGTATCTCATTCCTGGGACGCGAGTGTTGAAGAACCTGCTTGGCACCCAAGACCGGCAGGTTCTTTCTGATTTCGAAAGCGAAATGTCTGCGCTTGCTGTCGCGAGGATCCGCCGGGATCTTCCTCGGGCTGAGGGCACTGTCGCGCAGCTTCAGCGGATTCATCGCATTTTGTTTCGCAGAGTCTACCCGTGGGCTGGCGAGATTCGCACGATCAACATGTCGAAGGGCGGCGGCCAGCCGTTCCATTACGTTGAGCGCATGGATATGGGCATCGCCTACTGCGAGAGCACGTTGCGCGTGGACAATCTGTTCAAGGGCATGACCCGAGACCAGCTGATCGAGCGATTGAGCGTGAACTATGACAATTTCAATACGCTGCACCCTTTTCGCGAGGGCAACGGTCGCACGCAACGCCTGTTCTGGGAGCTCGTGCTGTATGATGCCGGATGGCACTTCGACTGGGGTCTGGTGAACAGGCAGATCAATGACATGGCTTCGATCGCGGCGGCGGAGAATCTTGATTATTCGAAGCTTGAGAGCATGTTCTACACGATTGTCAGGCCTTTGGATGAGCCGTTGCTGGCTGGCCCCGATCTGCGCATGCTGTCGGACGATGAGTACCGGACGCAGTCGAACGTCGGGCGCACGTTAAACGCGGAGGAATACCAGCGCCTCGACAGGAAATACTCCCTAGAACCAGCCGGCACGGATAAAACTCTCAAACAGGCCCCAACTAAACAAGTGCAGCAGAATGCGGAGATGAGGCTTTCTGACTCAATGAAGAGCGGTTTGAAGCGACGCGGACGCAGCTCACGACAATAGGGCACGAAAAGTGTTCCGCCCGTCCATATTGCAGTGTGCTGCTTCTGCGTCTTAGCTGCTTATCTGGGACACAGGAGCTATTGCCAGGCCTTCTCTCGTATCAATGTTGCTCACCCTGATTTTTGTCGCGCATGCGCAAGACCAGGAGAAGGTTGCAGGAGGTATTCAATCCACGAGTCTATGGCCTGCTGCTGGTCCGGTCCGGGGCCTATGTGTGCGATTGTGTATCTAGTATTCCAAATGATCATGCCCGCCCACTTCTGCTTGCTAATGCAGGAGTGGATCAAAGTCCGGCTTAATAGCAAATTATTGAAAGCAGGAGCCAACTGTCTTTTTAAGCGTCCATCAATGAATCATCAGGCTGAAGACGCCGATGGTCGGTAACCGGTAATTGAAATGCCGCTGGTTCAAGCCCAGCTGCGGGAGCTTCAAGGCCGCCGGTTCCCCGGCGGCCTTTTTCGTTTGTACCTGCTGCGAGCTTTTGAGATTATGGCGTTGAAGAACGTGCTCGGATGAGCAAAACACGCGACAATGGGGTTAAGGGAGAAATTCCGCCGATGAACGCAAACGTGCGTGCTGGGCTCTTTTTGCATGCTGTTGGTTTCGGGGTCAGCGCAGTATTGTCTTTTCTTCAGCCAGGCAGTATATCGTATGAAGCATATTCAAGCTATGGGCGGAAAGGCAGTACAGGGATGGCGGTGAAAGCGAACGGTGCGGCTCACGAAAAACCCGAGGCCTGGAAGAAGATCACCGATTTCCTGTATTCCCCTTCGGCACCCGAGATGCAGCAGTTCTCTTGGTTCGTACGCCGACTTTCGGACACTCCGAAGAACAAACCGGAGTCGGAGGGGCACCGCGAAACCAGGAACAAGCTGCTCACCCTCATCAGCGGCCTGTTCGCCCCGCCTTACGCTTTCAGAACCGACAGCGGTCACGGTTATGTCGTGTATATGAAAACCGAGTTTCTTCCATATCTGAAAGGCTATGGGCAACTCATCGACGAGGATATGACGCTGGGCGACGCCGCCCGGGTGACTAGGAACACGATACCGGCGTGGGAAAGCCTCGATGATCTGCAGGCTGTAGGCAGACTCATGAACTTTCTTATCGACGTGTACATGCCGGACGTCGATGACCCGAACTCGCCGGTGACAAGAAAACTGGAGAACCTCCGAACAAACATCCGAGATGTCATCGAACACAACCCCTCGTATATTGACGTGTTCATCGCATAGGCCGAATCGGTAGCAAGAGGCCCACGCTCTAACAGCAGTCCTAACGAATGAAGACATCGCTCCATGCGCTACGTTGCCCTGCATGAATTAATGAAAGCGGTTGCGTCGACAGCGAGTATTTTGGATTTTGCCCCCGAGGCAGCCGCCAGTCGCAAATGCGTCCGCTGACATGATTAGGCTTGGGGCCATCCGTCCGCCGTACTTTTAAGGAGCCCAGCATATGCCCGTCAACGAATATGGCCAGCAGATCGGGCAGGCGCTGCCCGGCTGGACGCCCCGTCCTCGGCCGACGCGCGAGACGCTGGAAGGGCAATACTGCCGATTGGAACCGCTCGCGGCCGACCGGCATGCGGCGGGACTGTTCGCCGCCTATCAGCCTGCCGGCGGTGCCCTGTGGACTTACCTTGGGATCGGTCCGTTCGCCGACGAGGCCGAGTACGCGCGTTATGTGCGATCGGTCGAGCATTCCGCCGACCCGCTGTTCTTTGCCGTCATCGACCGGGTTGACGATACTCCGGTCGGAACACTCTCCTTGCAGCGACAGGATTCGGAGAGCGGGGTCATCGAGATCGGATGGGTCGCTTTCTCGCCGCGGATGCAGCACACTCGGCTGTCCACCGAGGCGCACGCCTTGCTTCTCGCCCTCGTCTTCGACAGGCTCGGATACCGGCGGTGCGAGTGGAAATGCGATAGTCTGAATGGCCCCTCGCGGCATGCGGCCGAACGCCTCGGCTTCGTGTACGAAGGAACCTTCCGCAGCGCGCACGTGTACAAGCAGCGCAGCCGAGACACCGACTGGCTGGCGATAACCGACGCTGACTGGCCTGGGTGCCGGTCCGCTCTGGAGGCTTGGCTCTCGCCTGACAACTTCGACACTGAGGGACATCAACGCTCAACGTTAGCTGAGTACCGGGGCCGGTCTCGTCACCAAGAGTGAGGACTGCCGGCTGTCGAACAAGAAAATCATCGTTCGCTCCCGCTTGTTACGATAGGGGACAGCATCAAGCCGAACTTGTCAGGTTCGGCTCCACGACTGACTCGTACTCGTAGAACGCTGGCGCATATGACCGATCTTTCCACTGCAACCATCGTGATCACCGGTGCCAGCGACGGCATCGGGGCGGCGGCGAGCCGTCAGCTTGCCACGAGCGGCGCACGGCTGATTCTGGTCGGTCGCTCGCCGCAGAAAACCAAGGCGGTCGCCGACGGCATCGGGGCCGAATATCACATCGCCGATTACACTCGGCTGGATGATGTGCGCAGACTCGCTTCCGAGCTGCAGTCGAGCTGCGGCCGCATCGACGTGCTGGCGAACAACGCGGGCGGCATGTTCTCCGGCCCCGTCACTACCGTGGACGGCTTCGAGAAGACCTTCCAAGTCAATCACCTCGCCTCCTTCCTGCTCACGTTCCTGCTCAAAGACCTGCTGGTGGGCAGCCGCGCGTCCGTCATCAACACGTCAAGCATCGCGGCCCGCATGTATGGAAACCTCGACATCGACGACCTGAACACATGGCACGGCTTCACCGCCAACAGGGCGTACGGCAACGCCAAGCTCGCCAATATCCTGTTCACTAAGGGCCTGTACGAGCGCTTCCACGAATCCGGTCTGTCCGCGGTCGCCTTCCACCCGGGCGTGGTCGCCACGAATTTCGCAGCTAACTCCAACAACTACATGCAACAGATTTATCACAGCGTGCTGCGCAGATTCCTGAGCACGCCCGACCAGGGCGGCGCGCGCCTGCGGCATTTTATCGCAGGACAAGCCGGCACAACATGGCAATCGGGCGAATACTACATCTCGCCCCGCAGAATCGGCCGCACGAACCCAATGGCCTACGATTCGAATATCATCAGCGAGCATTGGCAGCGCAGCTGCGCCATGCTCGGCATCGAGTGGTAAAGAACGTCGAGTAGTAGGGGCGCTGAGCGGTAAAGAACGCTGCGCGGTAGGCGCAGCCCCCTCAGTCGCCAAGATACGTCAGCAGGGAATCGCGCACGAACTTCGCGCCTTCGATGCCGCCGTAGTTGGCGGCGAAGCGTTCGTCGCAGACATACATCTGGGCAAGTCCACGGACGTAGTCGCGTTCGACACCGTCTTGGGTTGAATCATGCGCCGGAGTGCCGGGAATCGAATGCAACCATGCGATATGCCGACGGGCCAGATTCTGCGCCAGCTCGGAATTCGGAGCGATTTTCGGATCCTGCGCCGCGGCGATCCATCCCTGATTGAGTGATGCGAGCTGCTGCTTCCAGTCGCCCTTTTCGGTGTCGTTCAGCGCATTCCACCATTCATCAGACCGTTGGTACGCATCCTTGCCCCAGCGCCGCTCTACTTCGTCCTTGTAGTCGGCGTGCCGGTCAAAGCCGGCGAACATCGTATCCGTCATCAGGGTTCCTCCTTGTTGCACGCTCGCCAAAGTCCTTTCGACTGCGGCGATTTGTTCGGTCAAGCGCTGCTGCTCGCGGCGCAGAAGCTGCACATGGGTCTTCATCGCGGCCGCCACGTCGCTCTGATGGTCCAGGATTGTCGCGATTTGGCGCAGACCGAATCCCAATTCCCGGAGCAGCAGAATACGCTGCAATCGAACCAGCGCCGCGTCATCGTAGAAACGGTATTTGTTGACCCCAACGCTGCTGGGCGGCAGTAGCCCGATAGCGTCATAGTGCCGCAGCGTGCGGGTGCTGATGCCCGCTAACTTCGACACATCATGTGCTGAATGCTCCATGTCGCTCACCGTATGCGTTGACGCCGCGTCACAGTCAAATCGGCGTGTCGGCGGAGCCTATCGCGAGGTTGAAAGCGTGTTGGGCAGACTGCCTGTGGCAGGCAATCGGGAGACAATGGAGTTGACAATGCCCTACTTCTATGGTTCACTAGTCAACTAGTGAACCACTGAGGTTTGCCGCAATCTCGTCTCAGAAGGAAGGAGGACGGCATGCACGAGTTCTCCCAATCGTCGGAGCCGATATTTCTCGCCGTGGCGAGATTCATCGCCAACGGCATACTGAGCGGAGCGTATCCGGCGGGGAGCAAGGTTCCGTCAACTACGGAGCTTTCCGGGTTCTTCAAGATCAATCCCATCACCGCTGGCCGAGCCCTGAACGAGCTTGCAGAGCGGGGAGTGCTGGAGAAACACCGCGGCATCGGCACCTTCGTCACGGCCGATGCCGTGGAACTGCTGCGACGCGAGCGCATCGAAGGCCTTTCCGCGGCGTACGTCGACCCGCTGATCGAAGAGATACGACTGCTCGACATCCCGATTGACGACATTGTCGCGACCATACGGCAACGCGATGCCGATATGCGAAGCAACAAGAACCCAGCTGCCGTCATCAACACGGCACAGCCGGACAACGCACAGCTTTCACGACCTTCATACCCTTCAGAAAGAGACTGATCATGACAGACACATCGAACCGCGGGGACGGCGGCGCGCGACCAACCGCATCGTCCGACGCAACGCAAACAGCATCCACTGCAACGTCATCAGGCATAACCGTTACCGAATGCTCGAAACGCTACGGGCGAACCAACGCGCTCGACCATATGACCGCTACGTTCGAGCAAGGCAAAATCCATGGTCTGCTCGGCAGAAACGGCGCCGGCAAAACCACGCTCATGTCCATCGTGTGCAACCATAGCTTCAAAACATCGGGCACCGTACTCATCGATGGCGCCGATCCGACGGAGAACGCCGAGATTCTGGGCCGAACCTGCTTCATCCATGAGAACCAGCGCTGGCATGACGTCTACACCGTCGGCATGATCCTCGCCTCGGCGCGCCGATTTTACCCGACATGGGACGAACAGCAGGCACAAACCCTAGTGCAGCGCTTCGAACTGCCCCGTGCAACGCGCGCACAGAAAATGTCCCGCGGGCAGCGCTCGGCCCTAGCGGTCATCATAGGGCTGTCGTCACACGCCGAATACACGTTCCTGGACGAGCCATATCTCGGCCTGGACGCTACGGCCCGCGGAATCTTCTATGAAGCATTGGCAGTAACGCAAGCCGAGGATCCACGCACCTTCATCATGTCGACGCATCTGATCGACGAATGCGCCGCCCTGCTGGAAACCGTGACCATCCTGCATCAGGGCCATGTCGTCATCGCGAGCAGCGTGGAGGATGCGCTTGCCACAGCATGGTGCTTCACGGGGATGAAGTCGCAAGCGCATCAAGCGCTTTCCGGCATGGATATCCTCTCCGAGTCCTCGATTGGCGCGATGTACTCGATTATATTCCGCGGAACGCCCAATGCTGGCCAAGCAGCTGCATTGCGGTCCGGCGGCTCCGGAGAATTGCGTCATGCCACGCTGCAGGAGCTCGTCTCGGCCATCGGCGCCGTTGAACCGCAAGCCGATATGCGGCTTGGCTCAACAGCCAACAAGGCCGCCGAACCAACACCCGAACCAACAGCGAATTCAACTGCCAACCTGCAAGGAGCCTCACTATGAGCACCGCAACACCCTCAGCACCCGCACTTTCAACTTCGCCATTGCCCGTACCACCAACCCAAAGGACGCAAGACGGCAATCATGCACGCGACGCCGATGCCCAGCGCAGCAACATCCAGGCCGTAGCCGGCCAGTACATGGCAGAGAAACAGTATTCGCTGCTGGTCCCGCTGTATATTCTGGCATTGTATTGGGTCATCAGTGCGCTCATTGTGTTGCTCATGGGCATCAAAATGAGCTTGCCGCTGCCGGCTGCCACTCAGGAGGACAACGCAAGCAGCAACTTCGGTTCGGTCTTCAGCTTCCCGGGCTTCCTGATCGTCGTCGGAGCGCTGTGCGCCAACCGTCAGTTCGGCGCAGCCTTGGCCTTCGGCTCGACACGCCGCGGTTTTTGGCTCGGCACAATGCTCGGCTTTCTGGAAACTTCGTTAGCCACCGGCCTGTTCACCATCGTCGCCTTGGCGTGCGAGATGCTGAGCCATCATTGGTGGTTTGGCGTCCACGCCTTCGATGTGTCGATTCTAGGATCCGGCAATTACGGCATCGCGTTTCTCGTCGTGTTCGGCATGTCGATGATGTCGCTGCTGGCCGGTGCGACATTCGGCACTATATTCCGTTCCTTCGGTCAAATGGCTCTGACCTGGTCGCTTATCGCAACCGCCGTCGTGCTTTTGGCATTGTTCGCCGTTTTCATCTGGAAAAGCGATCCCGTCATCCGTTTCTTCACGCCATGGGGATCTTGGACGCTTATCGCCGGCACCGGGCTTCTTTCCCTTGTTCTCGCAATCGTCGGCTATTTCGTCAATCAACGTGCGACGATATGACGATCGTGCAGATCGTACAGGTCCCATTGGCTCTCGGGACGTTCGCTCAGCGGCTATGCGAAGACGAGGATATCCGACCCCCCGTCATTCCGCAGCGTGAAATCGTCCAGCTTGCCGATTTCCGCTGGCACGTAGGTGGCCACACCGCGCGAGGACTGCTGAACGCGCCGGTAGCCGCCGAAGCCCAGGCTCGGGAACATGTAATACTGCAGCAGCGCCTGCGTGCCGAGACGGGAGAAGCTCATCACCCGCTCAGTCCCGCTGCAGCGGCGGCCTCTTCTTGTACGCGATGAACTGGATGAAGGTCACGGCGATGACCATGGCGATGCCGATGATGCCATACCAGTTGAACGTCGTTCCCAGGAACAGGAATCCGAGAATCGCGGCGGACAGCGGCTCGATGGCGCCGAGGATGCTGGCCGTGGTCGCCTCGATGTATTTGAGGCTTTGCAGATACAGCAGGAATGCGGCCATCGTGCCGAAGACAACGATGAACGACACCTCCAGCGCCCCGATTGCGTCCAGCGGCACATGCTGAGTCCACGGCCGGTACACCAGCTGCGTGATCAGACCGCCGAACAGCATCGACCAGCCCACGACCGGCAGCGCGCCGTAGCGCAGCAAGAGTCCGCGAGGCAGCAACGTGTAGGCCGCCGCGCCAACTGCTGCGAGCAACCCCCAAACGATTGCCGCAGGCGGCACTGCCAGCGTGTTGACATTGCCTTGTGTGACGATCAACGCGGTTCCCGCGACTGCGACAGCCACGGATAGGGTGTCAAACTTGCCCGGCAGTCGCAGGTTGCGCAGCGAGAGCAGCAGAATGATCATGACGGGGGAGAGGTATTGCAGAATCGTGGC
Organism: Bifidobacterium subtile; assembly: GCF_000741775.1. Classification (GTDB taxonomy): domain Bacteria; phylum Actinomycetota; class Actinomycetes; order Actinomycetales; family Bifidobacteriaceae; genus Bifidobacterium; species Bifidobacterium subtile. The sequence goes on along the minus strand of NZ_JGZR01000009.1, from coordinate 84,713 downwards.
GGTGGCGGCATTGCCGGTGCTGATCGCCATGAAGTATGTCAGCTGCACGCTGGTCATGCCGAACACCGTGAAGAGCAGCAGCCGCACAACGCTGCGCCAATCGGTGAAGATCGACCATATGTCCTTGCGCAGGCAGATAGCGAATATCAGCAGGAACACCCCGGTGAACGTCATGCGCATGGCGGTTAGCCAGCCGACGGAAACCTGAGACTGTTCGAAGAGATGCTGCGCCACCGTTCCTGAGCTTCCCCACAGAAACGGACCTGCGGACGCCATGAGCAGGCCCGCCCTCTTCAAGTTACGCACGCGAACATTGTCGCATGACTCATGGAAGTGCGCTGCGGCGCAATGTCCTTTCGAGTGCCACGGCGCTGTCCGCACGGTTTTCGCACTGACATGCCTAGGCAATCGCCATGGCTCGCCATGAGAGGCGACGGCATTCCCCAATGTCCGACACGATTCGACACTCCGGCAATGTGGATAACTCCAAGCCTTCGACCACATAGCCCTGCCCGGCATGCTTTCTCGCAAAAGTTCATGAACAATGGTGTCCACGCAGACCGTTGCAAGCGAAGGAGTTGAGAAGTGGACAAGCGCGTTACGATGCTGAAACGCCAGCAGACCCAGCGGATCCGGCAAACAAAGAGACGACGGTACCGCGAAAAGATCAGCGAAGAGCGTCGAGAGCATGCGCGGCTCTCGCATATGCTCACGGTGCTTGCGACCGCCGTGATTACTTTTTCGATGCTGCTGGCAGGTTTGGCGTTGCCGTCTGGTCGTGCCTCCGCATCAGGCATGGGATTCGAGCCGCTGCCGGTTCTGACGACGAATCGGCCCATAGCGCCAGCTTATGCGACAGTGCCAGGTGGGCCGTGCGAGACATCGTCCAGTTACCTGGCGGCCGAATACACGGCGCTATCCGAATACGCAACGCGACCTAGACACGCAGTGCCATCCAAATACGCAGCGCAACCCAAGCACGCAGTGCCAGCTCAATACGCGGAGCCGCCTAAACAGGCGGCCTCATCCCAATATATGGCGTTATCCGAAGATATGCTGCTGGTCGAATATCATGCGGCGCTGCGACGGTGTCCGGTGCGATATCGCTGGCCAGTGAAGAATCCGGAGATCCTCAGAGGATTCGACAAACTCGAGCATGACTGGGATGCCGGGCATCGAGGAATCGATCTGCGCACCGACATGCATGACGAGCTGATGGCGCCGGCTGATGGGGTCATCGCCTTCGCGGGCAGCGTAGCCGGCAAATCAGTGGTCACCATCCGGCACGGAGCGCTGACCTCCACCTTCGAGCCGGCGGTAAGCAGCCGTGCAGTAGGAGCGAGCGTCAGGCGCGGTGACGTCTTCGCCCAAGTGCAAGGCGAATCAGATCACTGCTTGTCGGTATGCGTCCATTGGGGTCTGAAGCGAGGCAAAGGCAAGTATGTGGATCCGGCGGCGATGGTGCAGGGCCGCAGAATCGGGCTGCTGCCATAACCCGGCGTGCATGGCGGCAGTAAAAGGGGCGAGACCATGAACGGGAGATAATCAAAGACGACGAATTCCGATACCTTGGGGTAGCATACAAGAGGACTTATCTATTCTATAGTCAGGGAGAATGATGCAGCAGGAGTTTACGCGTGCCCTTGAGGAGCCGATCGATAGCGACCGGAACCTGTTCTCGATTCTGCAGGAGCGCGCGCAGCGCGCCCCCAACGATTCGCTGGTCGAATATGCGGGGGCGGAGGGCGCATGGCATTCCTTCACTGCCGCCGAATTCACACAGAAGGTTATCGAGCTTGCGAAAGGGCTGATCGCACGCGGCATCATGCCGGGGGACTCAGTGGCTATCATCGCGCATACCTCATGGCAGTGGACGGCGCTCGACATGGCGATCATGTCCATCGGCGCGCTCACGGTGCCGGTGTATGAGACCAACTCGCCGATGCAGGTGAAAACGATATTCAACGACGCGAACGTGTCCATGGCCTTCGCTGAGGATGACACGCAACGAGACAAGATCGAGCTGGTCCGTCAGGATTGCCAGGCGTTGAAGGACGTATATGTCTTTGACTTCGGAGCACTCGACACCATTGCGGCGTTTGGTCACGGAATAAGCGACGAGGAGTTCAACGAACGCGAGCAGGCGGTCAAAGGCTCGGATCTCGCCACGATCGTCTACACTTCCGGGTCCACGGGCACTCCCAAGGGCATTGAGCTGTCGCACGCGAACTTCATATTCATCACGCTTTCGGGCGTGCATACCATGCCCGACGTCGTAGACAAGCCGAATCGCCGCCTGTTGCTGTTCCTGCCCTTGGCGCATGTTTTCGCGCGCTATCTGCAGTACGTCTGCTTCGCCGGCAACGTGACGCTCGGCCTGTCCAGCAATCTCAAAACCATCCTCGCCGATTTCGGCGCGTTCAAACCGACCTTCATTTTGGCCGTGCCACGCATCTTCGAGAAGATATACAATGCCGCATCGCAGAAAGCAGGCGCCGGACTGACGGGGCGCGTGTTCTCCCGGGCGACTCAGGTCGCACGCGAATGGTCCCGCATGCAGCAGTCGGGCGAGACGATGCCGCTGTGGTTCAAGGTGAAGCACGCCGTCTATAACAAGCTGGTATACCGTTCGATTATGGAAGTCTTCGGCGGCAAAGTGGAATACGCGGTGTCGGGCGGTGCCCCTTTGGACACCTCCATCGCGCACTTCTTCAACGGCGTCGGCCTGCCGCTGCTTGAAGGCTACGGCATGACGGAAACCTGTGCGCCGTGTGCGGTCAATCCCACGGACGGCTACCGCATCGGCACGGTAGGGCTTCCGTTCCAAGGCGTCACCGTTGGCGTGGATGACGAGGGCGAGCTGTGCATCAAAGGCCGTTCGGTGTGCGTCGGCTACCATAATCAGCCGGAAGTGACCCGAGAACAGATTGTCGACGGATGGCTGCATACCGGCGACCTGGGCACGATCGATGACGATGGCTTCATCAGATTGACCGGCCGCAAGAAGGACCTGATCATCACCGCCGGAGGCAAGAACGTGTCGCCGGTCGAGATGGAATCCAGCGTGATGACCTCGCCAGTGGTCAGCCAGTGCGTCGTAGTGGGGGATCGCAAACCCTTCATCGCCGCGATCATCGCGCTCGACTTGGACGAGACGAACCTTTGGCTGCGCGCAGAGGGCGCGAAGGAAGTGCAGAATCTTGCCCAGGCCAGCAAGAACCCGATCGTGTACGCCGAAGTGGAACGCGCGGTCAACAAAGCCAACGAACTGGTATCGCGGGCCGAATCCATCCGAAAATTCGAAATCGTGCCCGACGAATTCACCGAGGGCAACGGCATGATCACTCCCAGTCTCAAGGCAAAGCGGCAAGTCATCACCGACCATTACCGCGAACTGATCGACACGGTGATCTACAAACCGCGCAAGGCCTAGATTTTTCTATTTTCCAAGCGCGGGGCGACGAATGTGACGCCGTTGCGGAGCCTTTCTGCGCAACAGGGTCACATCAGAGACCTGCCTCGGCGAGGGTGATGTATCCCGGGTCGATAAGCGTTTTCTTGAGGTTGCTTGCGCTGACGGCCAACAGCTGCTCCTGGATCGTGGGAATTTTCACGCCGTTGACATCAGTCGCCTTCACGAATGGCAGCTTGTCGGCCGACTGCCCGTGGCTGAGCCGTTCGCACGCCTGCGCGACGTCGGCGGCCAGAGTCTGTCGGTCTTCGAGCGCAGTCATCCACAGCTTGCCGTTCACTACTTGCGGAATCGTGTCAAGATAGGCGCCGTACCCGGTGATGATGGGCCAGCGGGAATTGGTTTTCTCGACGCTTTGCGGCGTGTCGCTTTCGTCGCTCGGCGTGGGCCGTTTCGCAGGATCCGGCACAGGGCTGCGCAAAAGATCCTTCTTGCCTGCCATATTGTTCAGAACGCCGGAAATCGTGATCGACGGATTGACGTCGGCAGCCGAGCCGGCGTACTGCAACGTGTCCAGCTCATCCATGGCTCCTGAAGCGACGAAATCGTTCATCGCAATGATGCCGTCGATGCGCGTATGCGATGTCTTCCTCTGCTCCATACCCAGACGGCCGGCAAGCTCGTCCTTGACCTGCTGCGGCTTGCTTGCGACGAAAGCGCTGTCCTGCCAATCCTTGGCCGTCGTTTCCGCGTTCAGAGAGCCGGACGGGCTGACGACCTTGCCGGCAGCGACATAAGGACCCAGAACCTTCCAAATGCCGCTGAACGCCTCGGCGGCGAAATCATCCTGATCGTCATCTCCCGCGGCAGTGCGAGGCAGCAGCACCTCGACCGATTTAGGATTGTCTCGGGAGACCTTGTCCAGCTGCAGTTTGTTGACCAGCAGCCGAGCCTGGATAGAGCCAATTTGCTCGGCAGTGGACATCTGCACGAAAACATCAGGCGTGAAACCCTGTATCGGATTCGACAGCACCATGACATGCACGCCGGATTCACGGGCCAGCTTGAGTGCCGAAACCAAGCGATCGCCAGACTGCCGAAGAGCGGCCGCGGCGTCGGCATCACCCGATTTGCCTGAGCTGCCGGACCCGCCCGATTTACCGCTGTCGGCATCCCATGCGACCGAATGGCTGGCATAGTCGCCATATTGGGTGTCCGCGTTTTCCGTCTGCACGACTGGTGCCACGATAAGCGTCGCATTGGAAGCGTCTTGCCGTGCCGATTGCGATGATGCCGACGGTTTCGATGCTGACGGCTTCTTGGCGCTGCTGCCCGTAGCGGACAACGTGTTCACCACATAATCCTGAATGTCACGGCTCTGCCTGTCGAAGCTATCTGAAGTCGTGACGGTAACGGCATCACGGGAGAATCCTCTGTCTTCAAGTGATTTGGTCAGCTCCGGAGCGAGTTTCGTCCATTTATTCAGCGGGGTATGCTGCGAGACGGTGAGTCCATCGGATGGAAGAAAAACTGCCACCGAGCCGAGCGGCGACGATGTATGCGTGACCTGTGTGGTCGTGCCGTTGGACGGCGAGCAAGCCCCAAGACCAGCCATCATCCCCGCAGCGACGAGAAATGCCACGAGCCGGCTCATGCGGCATCGTGCGGCTGCCAGCGTTCGCACGATCTTCTTCTGCACGGTCTTCCTTCGCACGATCATCCTTTACCCAGTCGTCCCATAATGTCGTCGTCTTTCGCCCAGTGCCAATTTCCCGGCGCGATATGACCATATCGAGTCTAGCCGCAGCGCTCCCGGAAGTCACTTTCTAAAAAGTCGGCTGCATGGAAACGCTCACGGGAAAGACGTTTTGCGCGGCCAAACCTAACCTGCAGATAGACAGACGGGCAGACGGGCAGACGGATACAGAGAGTGCGCCATTGCGATCCCGAAAAGAGAATATCGAAGCATGGCATGGCATGAAAAAGCCGGATCCGCTCACGATGCCCAAGCATCGAGCCAGCCGATCCGGCATATTCCACTGCCATCAGCAACGACTTACCATAACCGGCGAGACGAAGCTCTCTACGAGACGATGCCGTCAGTCCGACAAGGCCTTCGCCAGTTCGTCATCCAGCGCATCCATGAACCCTTCGGTGTCGAGCCACGGCTGGTCAGGGCCGACGAGCAGCGCCAGGTCCTTGGTCATCCTGCCGGATTCGACGGTGGAGATGATGACCTGTTCGAGCGTCGAGGCGAAGCGCTCGACTTCGGGCGTGCCGTCGAGCTTGGCGCGGTGCTTGAGGCCGCCGGTCCATGCGTAGATCGAGGCGATCGGGTTGGTCGAGGTCTGCTCGCCTTTCTGCCAGCGGCGATAGTGCCTGGTCACGGTGCCGTGCGCGGCCTCGGCCTCGACGGTCTGCCCGTCAGGGGTCATCAGCACCGAGGTCATCAGGCCCAGCGAGCCGAAGCCCTGCGCCACGGTGTCGGACTGCACGTCGCCGTCGTAGTTCTTGCAGGCCCACACGTAGCCGCCGTGCCATTTGAGCGAGCTGGCCACCATGTCGTCGATGAGCCGGTGCTCGTAGCTCAAGCTTTCGGCCTCATAACGGGCCTTGTACTCGGTCTCGAAAACTTCTGCGAAGATATCCTTGAACTCGCCGTCATAGGCTTTGAGAATCGTGTTCTTCGTCGACAGGTACACCGGGTAGTGGCGCAGCAGGCCGTAGTTGAAGCAGGCGCGGGCGAAGCCGCGGATGGATTCGTCGAGGTTGTACTGCACCTGCGCGACGCCGCCGCCGGGGTAGTCGAAGACCACGTGCTCGATCGGCTCGCTGCCGTCCTCGGGGGTGAAGGAGACGGTGAGGCGGCCCGGCCGGTCGATCTTGAAATCAGTGGCCTTGTACTGGTCGCCGAAGGCGTGGCGGGCCACGATGATCGGCTTGGTCCAGCCGGGAACGAGCCGCGGGATGTTCGAGATGACGATGGGCTCGCGGAAGATCGTGCCGCCGAGAATGTTGCGGATCGTGCCGTTGGGCGACTTCCACATCTTCTTGAGCCCAAACTCCTCGACACGCGCCTCGTCCGGCGTGATCGTGGCGCATTTGACGCCCACATGCGTGCGCTTGATCGCCTCGGCCGCGTCGATGGTCACCTGATCGTCAGTGGCGTCTCGGTTTTCGAGGCCCAAGTCGTAGTATTCGAGATCGACGTCGAGATACGGCTTGATGAGCCGCTCTCGGATATCGCTCCAGATGATGCGGGTCATCTCGTCGCCGTCGAGTTCGACGACGGACCCTTCGACCTTGATTTTGGACATAGCTGTGTGCCCTTCCTAGGAGTTGTACATATTCGCTACAGTCATAGCGCATCGGCGTAACGAATACGTGCACGATATCATGACCGCTGTTTCCAAGGCTGTTTCCTCCCGCGCATGGACACGCGCCGCGACTTCGTCACAACCCGGCATTAGCCTTGGCTCATATGTCTCAGGAAATTGAAATCGGTTTGGGCAAAAAGGGCCACTTGGCCTATTCTCTGGATGATGTGGCCATCATGCCGTCTCGGCGCACGCGCGATCCAGAGGACGTTTCGACGGCATGGCAGGTGGATGCCTACGAGTTCGACGTTCCGGTACTTGGCGCGCCGATGGATTCGGTGAGCAGCCCGGCGACCGTCATCGAGATGGGCCGGCTTGGCGCGTTGGGCGTGCTGGATCTCGAAGGTCTGTGGACGCGCTACGAGGATCCTGAACCGCTGCTGGACGAGATATCGCAGCTTCCGGCTGATAAGGCTATCGCCCGCATGCAGGAGATCTATGCCGAGCCGATGAAGGCCGAGCTGATTGCGCAGCGGCTGCATGAGATACGCGATGCCGGCGTAACCGTCGCCGCCTCGCTCTCCCCGCAGTGCACGCAGGAATTCACGTCCACGGTGGTCGAGGCGGGCGTCGATCTCTTCGTCATTCGAGGCACCGTGGTTTCGGCCGAGCACGTGTCGAAGAGCCATGAGCCGCTCAATCTCAAGAAATTCATCTACGAACTCGATGTGCCGGTCATCGTCGGCGGCGCGGCGAACTACACGGCGGCCCTGCACCTGATGCGCACCGGCGCGGCGGGAGTCCTCGTGGGCTTCGGCGGCGGCGCGGTCTCCGCCACGCGCGACACGCTGGGCGTCGAGGCCCCTATGGCCACGGCGATAGCCGATGTATCCGAGGCCCGCCGCGACTATATGGACGAATCCGGCGGGCGCTATGTGCAGGTCATCGCCGACGGCGGCATGGGCACCTCCGGCAATTTCGTCAAGGCGCTGGCGATGGGCGCTGACGCCGTGATGCTCGGTTCGGCGTTGGCCCGGGCCGCCGAGGCTCCCGGCAAAGGCAAGCATTGGGGTTCGGAGGCGCACCATCAGACCTTGCCGCGCGGCTTCCGCAGCGACGTGGGCACCGTGGGATCGCTCAAGGAGATTCTCTACGGTCCCAGCCATCAGGCCGATGGCACGACGAATTTCATCGGCGCCTTGCGGCGCGCGATGGCGACGACCGGCTACGTCGATGTGAAAAGCTTCCAGCGCTGCCAGGTCGTGGTTACCCCAGACCGCTACCTGTGAGCCGCTGCGCTGCTTTCGCAATCCGCAGCGCGACGCGCACGGGCTTGAAACCCCTGCCGTTGGCGTAGTTGCCTGTGACGATTTTCCGAATTCATCGCTGCAGGCAGCGCGCCAACGTCAGGGGTTCTGCATTGTTTGACTGCTGGCGCCGTCTGCCGTCGTAAACAATGCAAGGGTCGCGTGGCGGCCGCGTGCAGACGCATACGGCATCGCATGGCTTCATGAGTTATCCACATATCCACAATCTCTGGAGTCTCGGTTGACGTGTTCGTCCTGATGTGCTGAGCTTGGCCTAAGGCGCGGTTCTCCAACGGAGGAAGATCGCGCGAACTCGACCAAAGGGGTTGGCTGCCATGACCCAGCACATGCATCACGACATCACGGTTGCGCCAGTCAAAGACGCGCCTCGACCCAAGATCGGAGACCGGCCTGCGGCCAAGGACGGATTCATCAGGCTCGAGCTCTCTGGAGAGCCGGTCAGCTATCACATCTCCTGGTGCTTCGGCGCGGCAGCAGACGCAGTCGAGAGCATGGATTGCAATGAGCTGGCCACGCGCTCGTGCAGAATGGCTTGCCTGATCGCCGACATGATTCGAGGGCGTCCGGTTTCTTCCAGTCTGCAGCGTTCGGTCACCGACAGCTGTCTCAAACGGCTGGAAACCGTTTCATATCTGCTGGATAACCACATGCGCACCCACGAGGATCTCAAGGCCCAGCTGCGCTATCTTCCTGCAGTGCCGCTGTCGATGCACGGCGTGTTCGTCTCGGAGACGAAACTCGATATGGCAGTGCACTTGGGCATCGGACAGAGCAATTACTGGGTCAATCTGATTCTTCGCCTCGCCGGAAGTCGCTGGCTATGCGTGTACGCCGACATGGGCTAGCATTCGCAGGACTTGCGCGCTGCGAATGACACGTTGCCGGCTGCCCATGGTGCAGGCCGGTCGATGCGGTTGCATGTGGCCATACCTGCGTGTGATATGACTCACGTGCGCCACGAACCGCGCCCATGCGAGGCCATGCCGTTTGGTCAGGGTTTATAGTGGATGCTATGTTGCGAGAATTTGCGGTGGATATCATCCATCCCACCACTGAGAAGGACACCATCTACTCGTTGCTGGCGAATCGTGCCGCACGCGACCGCGATGAACTCATCGCGCAGTGGCAGGACGAGCGCACCCGTCAATGGCATGACGTGAAGTCGGGCGAGATGCTCGACCGTGTGCGGCAGGTGGCCAAAGGGCTGCTCGGCATAGGGGTCAAGGCCGGAAGCATGGTCGTCATCTACTCCGCCACCTGCTACGAGTGGGGAATCGTGGACTTCGCCTGCGCCGCCATCGGCGCGGTATCCGTGCCGATCTACGAAACCGATTCCGCGGTGCAGGCCTCCTCGATCGTCGCGGAAGTCGAACCGATGATCGCCTTCGCCGGCGATTATGCGCATGCCCAGACCTTGGAGCAGATTCGCCAGAACAGCCCGAATCTGAACTATGTGTTCAACTTCATGGCCGAAGGCCTGGACGCAGTGGCCGACTTCGGCGAATCCATCGATGACGAGGAGCTCGACAAGGCCATCAGCCGCGTGCACGCCGACGATATGGCCACCATCGTCTATACGTCCGGCTCCACAGGCAAACCCAAGGGGGCGATGCTTTCGCATCGCAACTTCACCACCATCGTGTTCGCCGGCTATGACGTGCTCGATGAAATGCTGTATCAGCCGAGCCGTCTGATGCTTTTCCTGCCGCTGGCCCACTGCTTCGCGCGCTACATCCAATACGTGGCGATCGGCTCGCGCGGCGTGGTCGGCTACGTTCCCAGCGCCGCACATCTGCTTGCGGACCTGCGCAGCTTCAAGCCGACCTATCTGCTCGGCGTGCCGCGCGTGTTTGAAAAGGTCTACAATGCGGCCTCGCAGAAAGCCGGGGCGGGCATGAAGGGCAGAATCTTCGCCGGCGGCTTCAAGCATTTCGTGCAATGGTCCAAGGACGAGCGCGACGGCAAAGCCCATTCGCTTATGGCTCGCATGGCCCATTCCTTCTATATGGGCACCATCGGTTCGCAGATACGCTCCGCGCTCGGCCCGAATCTGCGTTATCTGGCCTGCGGCGGTGCGCCGATGAACGCCGATCTGGCGCATTTCTTCAACGGCCTTGACGACATCACCTTCATTCAGGGCTACGGCATGACCGAAACGGCCGCGCCCTGCGTGGTGAACTTCGAAAACGCGAACCGCGTCGGCTCTGTAGGGCGTCCTGGACCTGGCATCGCATACAAGCTGGGTGACGATGACGAGGTCATGATCAAAGGCGAGAACGTCTTCCTCGGCTACTACAAGCAGCCTGAGCTCACCAAGGAAGTGCTCGGCGAGGACGGCTGGCTGCGCAGCGGCGACCTGGGGCAGATCGACGACGACGGTTTCCTGTACATCACCGGTCGCAAGAAAGACATCATCATCACCGCAGGCGGCAAGAACATCAGTCCTGCCCCGATGGAGGATACGATCAACACCTGCCCGATCGTCGCGCACTCCGTGGTGCTCGGCGACGGCAAGCCCTTCGTTTCCGCGCTGATCACGTTGGATCCGGACATGGTCTACTCCTGGCTGATTCAGCGCGGCATGGACGGGGATATGCCCTTGGAGCAGATCGCGAAAAGCGAAGCCGTGCGCGCGTTCATCCAGCAGTACGTCGATCAGGCGAACAGCAGCGTCTCCCGCGCCGAATCGGTGCGCAAATTCGCCATTGTGCCCCAAGACTTCAATCAGGAGGACGGCACGCTGACAGCCAGCCTCAAAGTCGTTCGCCCCAAGGTATTGCAGCACTACGCCGATCTGATCGAGAACGTGCTCTACGCGCCTCGTTCCCGTTCGCCGCAGCCTACGACGACGGTTAAGATCTTCGATCGGGCCACGGAAACCGTCAAGCAGGCGTCCGAAACAGCCAAGCAGGCCTCGGAAACGGTCAGCCCTCGCGTACGTCAGGCTTTCGATCAGGCCAAAACCTACATCACGCGTCCGCAGGCCCAGGATGGCGATGCGATGCCGGTTTCGCTTCCCGCTGAGGCCTCGGCGAATGCCGATGTCCAGGAGGAACCTGAACAGGACGCGCAGATTGCGCAAGGCGCTGGATCGGGTTCCAAGGCGGAATAAGGTTTGGGGCGTCCTTGCAGACGACCAGATGCATGTTCGCTCCGCCGTTGGGCTACGTTAGGCTGATCTCAACGGCGGTCGGCTATGCCGGGACACCGGCACGATGTTGGCGTGTCCGAACGCGAATACGAACTATACGAGGAGAGAAGAAGTGACGATACGCGAGATTCGTGTGATACCCGATCCGGTGCTGCGCACGCCGTGCGAACCCATCAAGGAGATCACCCCAGCAGTGCGCCGACTGGTCGAGGATCTGCTCGAAACGGTCGACGATCCGGGCAGGGCAGGGCTTTCCGCGAATCAGATCGGCGTGAGCCTGCGAGCTTTCTCCTACAATATCGACGGCACTGTCGGCTATATTCTGAACCCGGTGATGGAAGAGACCAGCGGCGAGCAGTACGGCGACGAAGGCTGCCTGTCGGTTCCGGGATTATGGTACGCCACCCGACGCGCCGATTACGCCCGCGTGCGGGGCATCGACCTGGACGGCAAGACGGTGGTGCTGGAGGGCCATGGCATGATGGGCCGCATGCTGCAGCACGAATACGATCATCTCGACGGTCATATCTACCTCGACCGGCTCGAAAAGCAGGTGCGCCGCGAGGCCATGCGCCGGCTGCGCGCCCAGCGCTGAACGAGGCTTACTGGTCGGATTCGCACGTTTGAGCCTGCATAAACGCAGGAACCTGACCATTAGCCGGCAGTGAGCGCCGGCAAGGCATGCGCCGGATGCGTCAATATGATGTTTTAGTACTATCCCTGTAGTATCATCGGAAATCGTGTGCCAACCGGATTCATGCACGGTCGTGCGGTGCTTGAATCCAACCAAGAATTCCAACCGGCACACCACAAATCGCGTCATGCCCGCGACGGTCCGTGTCGGTCGGTGCTCCTTGCCGAGTGCTGCACGCGGATGCGCATGGCCAGGCAATAACCGACATGAAAGGCAAGAGCACTATTATGGCTCAGATCACCATGAGTGACATGCTGAAGGCAGGACTGCACTTCGGCCATCAGACCCGTCGTTGGAACCCGAAGATGAAGCAGTACATCCTCACCCAGCGCAACGGCATTCATATCATCAATCTCTTCAAGTCGCTCGACATGATCGACACGGCCTACGACTTCATCAAGACGACTGTCGCGCACAACGGCACCGTCCTGTTCGTCGGCACGAAGAAGCAGGCGCAGGAAGCGGTCGAGAAGCAGTCCACCCGCGTGAACATGCCTTACGTGAGCGAACGCTGGCTCGGCGGCATGCTGACCAACTTCCAGACCGTCTCCAAGCGCGTCACCCGCCTCAAGGAGCTTGAGGAGATGGACTTCTCCGACGTGCGCGGCTCGGGCCTGACCAAGAAGGAGCTGCTGCTCCTCGAGCGCGAGAAGGACAAGCTCAACAAGCAGCTCGGAGGCATCCGCAACATGGGCCGCACCCCCTCGGCGATGTTCATCGTGGACATCAACAAGGAGGCGCTGGCTGTCGAAGAGGCGCACAAGCTGGGCATCCCGGTCGTCGCCGTCGTCGACACCAACACCGATCCGGAGACCGTGGACTACCCGATTCCGGCCAACGATGACGCCATTCGCGGCATCGAACTGCTCACCAGCCTTATGGCCGACGCCGTGGCCGATGGCCTGCTCGAGCGTTCCGGCAAGGCCGCCAAGGCCGAGGGCGAAACCGCCGATCAGCCGATGGCCGCTTGGGAAAAGGAGCTCCTGACCAAGGACGCTCCCGCCGCTGAAGCCGATGCTCCGGCAGCGACCGAGCAGCCGGCAGCCGAAGCTGAGACCCCGGCTCCCGCACAGGCCTGAGCAAGTGCGTACCGGCCTGTGCCCGGCTGCTGGCAAAGAGACCAACGGCTAGGCGCAGGCCACATGCAATCCAACAGAGGAGACACACAATGGCAGCAATAACCGCAGCATTGATCAAGCAGGTGCGCGAGGATACCGGCGCCGGCATGATGGACGTCAAGAAGGCCCTGACCGAGGCCGAGGGCGATGTCGCGCGCGCCAAGGAGATCATCCGCGCCAAGGGCATTCAGGCCGCAGGCAAGCGCGAAGGCCGCAACGCCAAGGAAGGCACGATCGCCTCCAAGGTCATCGAGTCCGCCGAAGGCCAGATCGGCTACGCGGTCGAAGTCAATTCCGAAACCGATTTCGTGGCCAAGACCCCGAAGTTCGTCGAATTCGCCGACAGCATCGTCGACAAGGCCATCGCGGCCAAGGCGGCTTCCGTGGATGAGCTGCTGGCGACAGCCGATGGCGAAGCCACCGTCAAGGAGACCGTCGAAGAGGCGGCCGCCCTGTTCGGCGAGCACGTCAAGCTCGGCCAGTTCGCGACGATCGCGGGTCCGCACGTCGAGATCTACGCGCACAAGCGCTCCGTCGAGATGCCGCCGAGCATCGTGGCCATGATCGCGACCGACGAGGCCGGCGCACAGGTGGCGCACGAGGCCGCACTGCAGATTTCCGCACTCGGCGCCCAGTGGCTCACCCGCGAGGACGTTCCGGCCAATGTGGTCGAGTCCGAGCGTCGCGTGGCCACCGAGAAGTCCCTGGCCGAAGGCAAGCCCGAGAAGATTGTTCCCAGGATCGTGGAAGGCCGCCTCAACGCCTTCTACAAGGAGAACGTGCTGCTTGAGCAGGAGTTCGTCAAGGACCCCTCCAAGACCGTCGGCGATCTGTTCAAGAAGGTGGGCGGCAAGGCTCTGGCCTTCGCCCGTCTCGAAGTCGGCAAGGGTGACGAACAGTGATTTCACGATAGCCGTTTTATCGAATAGGTGACAAAACAGGTGGAATTTACGGCAATGGGCCGCTGATGCAGCAATGCATCAGCGGCCCATTGTTCGTATCTGGGGTTTTGCGCTGTCTGTGTTGGCGGATACCCTATAGAGCGGAAAATATGCACGATGCATGGCAAGAAAGGCTGTCTATGACCGGCGAAGAAGCAACAACCAAGCCCAGACGTGTTCTGCTCAAGCTTTCGGGGGAGGCCTTCGGCGGCGGCGCCGTCGGCATCGACACGCAGGTGGTCCGGCGCATCGCGGAGGAGATCGTCCCGGCCGTGCAGCGTGGCGTGCAGGTCGCCATCGTGGTCGGCGGCGGCAACTTCTTCCGCGGCGCCGAACTGCAGCAGGCCGGCATCGATCGCAGCCGCGGCGACTACATGGGCATGCTCGGCACGGTGATGAACAGCCTGGCGCTGCAGGACTTCCTGGAGCAGGAGGGACAGGCGACGCGCGTGCAGACCGCCATCGTCATGGGTCAGGTCGCCGAACCATACATTCCGCTCAAAGCCATCCGCCATCTCGAAAAAGGCCGGGTGGTCATCTTCGGCGCAGGCGCCGGCATGCCGTACTTCTCGACCGACACCGTCTCGATTCAACGCGCCTTGGAGATCCACTGCGACGAGGTGCTGATGGGCAAGAACGGCGTGGATGGCGTCTACACAGCGGACCCCCGCAAGGACGCCGGAGCGAAGCGTTTCGACACGCTGGACTACAGCCGCGCACTGGTCGACAACCTCGCGGTGATGGATGCTTCCGCCCTGTCGATGGCTCGGGACAACGCGACCCCCATCCGCGTCTTCGGCTTGGAAGGCGAGGGCAACGTCACCCGCGCCTTGGTGGGGGAGAGAATCGGCACGCTGGTATCGAACGCCGACTCGAGCATCGCCGCATAGCGACGACGTCGCGCAAGGCCAGAGCTTTCGCCCGCATCCACAAGTCCTCCAGCAACAACGACTATTGTTGACTAAGGTTGGCTGAGATTAACCATCTGCACAACGTCAGCACGCAGCACGGCAACGAGGACGCATCGCAATCCGCGTCGAGTCCCTGCACACCACGAACCTCTGCATAACCGCCAAGCAACCACAAGGAGTGAACATGGCATCCGTCATTGATCAAGCAAATGCCCAGATGGGCAAATCCGTCGAAGCGACCAAGGAGAATTTCTCCGGCATCCGCACCGGGCGCGCCAATCCGGCGCTGCTCAACGGCCTGATAGTCGACTACTACGGCGCGCCCACACCCATCAAGGCCGTCGCCACGATCGGCGTTCCCGAGCCGCGCACGCTGTCGATTACCCCATTCGACCCCTCGCAGGCGAATGCGGTCGAGAAGGCCATCCGTGATTCCGATCTCGGCGTCAGCCCGCGCCGCGACGGCAATGTCATCCGCGTGACGATGCCGGAGCTGACCGAGGACCGCCGCAAGGAGTATGTCAAGCTCGCCAAGACCAAGGCCGAGGACGGCAAGGTCGCGGTGCGCAATATTCGCCGCAAGGCCAAGGAATCCATCGACAAGGCCGTCAAAGGCGGCGAGATGGGCGAGGATGAAGGCGATCGTCTGCTCAAGGAGCTCGACAAAGTCACCAAGCGCACCACCGACGAACTCGATGTCCTGCTGGAAAGCAAGCAGAAGGAGATCATGGAGGTCTGAAGCCTTCCGGCTCGCGGGACCACCATCAATCGAGAAGGATGCGGATGCATACAGGACATCATGGCAGCGAAGCCGAAGAGGCGCTGCAGGACATCAACAAGAAGACCGGGCGCAACATGCCGCAGGCGGTGGCCACTGCTGTCGTGCTGATCGTGCTGATTCTGGCGTGCCTGCTTGTTCGCATCGATGCCTTCGTCGTACTCATCGTCGTGTTCATGATTCTCGCGCTGTGGGAGCTGCGCGTCGATTTCGCCGCAGCAAATCTGCGCTTCCCGCTGATACTGATGGTCCTGAGCTCCAGTATCACGCTGCTGGCCACCTATTACTCCGACCGGCATATTCTTGCCGTCGCCGTATGCATCGCAGTCTCCCTGCCTTTGATCGTCATCGCGGCAAGCCTGGACTTCGCGCCGGGCGCACGGCTGAGCGCGGCCGCATCGAAAAAGACGGATCCGTCCGCAGCCGCCGCAGTCAAACCCGCTCAGGAACACGGCAGCCGTCTGGATGACGTAGCCGTATCGATCTTCACAGTGCTCTACATACCGCTGCTCGCCTCATGCATCGTGCTGCCGCTGACCTTCAACGACCATCCTGTGGCGCATGCGGTCATCGTCGTGTTCCTCCCGGCCATCAGCGATACCGGAGGACTGTTCGCCGGCGCTTGGCTCGGCAAGCACAAGCTCTCGCCGCGCATCTCCCCGAAGAAGTCGGTCGAAGGGCTGCTCGGCTCGATTCTGTTCTCGATCGCAGGAGCCTACGCCATCTTCGCCGGCACCTACTCGAATCTATGGGTCACACGATGGTGGGTGCCGATCATCATGGGCACGATAGTAGGCATCGTGGGCACTTTCGGCGATTTGTGCGCCTCGATGCTCAAACGCGATATCGGCATCAAAGACATGGGCCATTTGCTCAAAGGCCATGGCGGCGTGATGGACCGAGTCGATTCGATTCTCCTATGCGCGCCCTTCCTTGCGGCGCTGCTGTGGGCTACGGGACTCTAACGGCAAAGGCCTAAGCATATTATGACAATCAGCAATGATGATATGGCGCAAGACACTGTGCCGCACGACGCGGCATCCAGCGGGATCACGCCGGGCGGCACCACGGGGGCGTTCCGCGATGTGCTGGCCAAGGACCATGCGCGTCGCGGCAAGCCGCCGCTGCACCTGGTCGATATGAGCGCCGAACAACGCGGCGAAGCCGCGCAGCGCCTGAATCTGCAGCCTTTCCGCGTCAAGCAGCTGGCGAATCATTACTTCGCGCATTACGACACTGACACGGAGCATTTCTCTGACTTTCCTGCGGATATGCGTTCACGTGCGAGCAGCGCGTTCTTCCCGCCGCTGATCAGCGAGGTCACGCGACAGACCGCCGATGAGGGAACCACGGTGAAGACCCTGTGGGAGCTGTTCGACGGCGCCCGCATCGAATCGGTGCTCATGCGCTACCCCAAGCGCACGACGCTGTGCATCTCCAGCCAGGTCGGCTGCGGCATGGGCTGCCCCTTCTGCGCGACCGGGCAGCTGGGCCTGACGCGCAATATGTCCACTGGCGAGATCCTCGAACAGGTGCGCATCGCCGCCAAAGCCACGCGCGACGGCGACATCGCGGGAGGACCGGGGCGGCTGAGCAACGTGGTCTTCATGGGCATGGGCGAGCCGATGGGCAACTATCGTTCCGTGATGGCCGCCGTGCGCCAGATGAGCGCCTTGCCGCCGGAAGGCTTCGGCATCTCCGCTCGCAATATCACCGTCTCCACGGTCGGCGTGGTGCCCGGCATCAACAAGCTGGCCAAAGAGGGGCTTCCCGTCCGTCTCGCCGTCTCGCTGCACGCCCCGACCGACGCGCTGCGCGACGAGCTGGTGCCGATGAACAAGCGCTTCAACACCACGAAGGTGCTCGACGCCGCGCATGCGTATTATCTGTCCAGCAAGCGGCGCGTCAGCATCGAATACGCGCTTATGCGCGGCATCAACGACCAGGCCGAGCACGCCCGTGAGCTGGCGAAGCGGCTGAACCATTACGGCGACGACTGGGCGCATGTCAATCCTATTCCGCTCAACCCCATCGAGGGCTCGCGCTGGACGGCTTCGAAGCCCGAGGACGAGCGGCAGTTTCTCGACATTCTGCACCGTGCGGGCATCGCGGCGACGCTGCGCGACACGCGCGGCTCCGACATCGACGGAGCGTGCGGGCAGCTGGCTGCGAAGCACCAATAAAGAACTCCTGAAGGCAATCCGAGCGACACATGCGCGCTTGACCTCGGGGGCCGCTACCCTAGGTAACGAATAAGCTGGCTGTGAACAGGAGTTGCAATGTCGTTGGCTGTGCGAGTCATCCCATGTCTGGACGTCGATGAAGGACGCGTGGTCAAAGGCGTGCATTTCGAGAATCTGCGCGATGCCGGCGATCCGGTCGAACTCGCCGCCGAGTACTACCGGCAGGGGGCCGACGAACTCACCTTCCTCGATGTCACGGCTTCCAGCGGGCATCGCCAGACCATGGTCGACGTCGTAGGACGCACCGCCGAGCAGCTGTTCATCCCGCTGACCGTCGGCGGCGGCGTGCGCGCGGTCGAGGACGTCGATTCGCTGCTGCGCTGCGGCGCGGACAAGATCAGCGTGAATACCGCCGCGATCAACGATCCTACGCTCATCAGCAAGGTGGCGCAGCGCTTCGGCAATCAGGTGCTCGTGCTCTCGGTCGACGCGCGGCGCGAACGCGGCGAAAGCCATACCGAGTCAGGTTTCGAGGTCACCACGATGGGCGGACGGCAGTCCACCGGCATCGATGCGGTGTGGTGGGCCAAACGCGCGCAGGAGCTCGGAGCCGGCGAGGTGCTGCTCAACTCGATGGATGCGGACGGCACCGAGCAGGGCTTCGATCTCGAGATGATCCGAGCCATGCGCCGCGAGGTGTCGATTCCGATCATCGCCAGCGGGGGAGCGGGCGGCGTCAAGGATTTCCCGCCGGCTATCGACGCGGGCGCGGACGCCGTGCTCGCCGCCTCGATTTTCCATTACGGCAAGACCAGCATCCGCGAGGTCAAGGACGAGCTGCGCCGGGCAGGGTATCTCGTCAGATAGTCGCCTCAAGGGTTGCGCGTGCAGGGATGCATCACCTGGCGCATCGCATGCGACCATTATGCAATACGTCGATTATCGTAATGATTGGCAATGTTTGGCCGCTGCAAGCGGCAGCATACGACCGAACAGGCGATGCGGCGAACGAGACAACAGGGAAGAAGACGGTAGGTAATCATGGAATCGGATACGGTGTACGACAACGAGGGCCAATTGGATCCGCGCCTCGCCGCACGACTCAAGCGCGATGACAAAGGGCTGGTGGCCGCCGTCATCCAGCAATACGACACGCATGAGGTGCTCATGGTCGGCTATATGAACGATGAGGCGCTGCACCGCACCCTAAGCACCGGCCGGGTGACCTTCTGGTCGCGCTCACGGCAGGAATATTGGCGCAAGGGCGACACCTCCGGCCATGTGCAATACGTCAAAGGCGCTGCCATCGACTGCGACGGCGACGCACTGCTCATTCAGGTCGACCAGATCGGAGCCGCCTGCCACACCGGCGCACGCAGCTGCTTCGACGCCGGAGGTCCGTTGCCCGTCGTGATTGGGTCGGTCGAAGCCGCAGAAAGCGAAGCGTCGAAAGCGCCAAATCTTGCACACACAACCGCAGGGCGGGCACGCACTGCGGAAATGAGCACTCTGGAAATGGATACTGTGGAAATGGAGATGAAACGATGAAGCCATGCAGCGTCGAGCATCTGCAGTGGGGCGGCACGTGGCCGAGTCGTGAGGAGTTCCACGAGCTGGCCGACAAGGGCTACCGCATCATTCCCATCGTGCGTCGGCTGCTGGCCGACTCGCTCACCCCGGTCGGGCTTTACGGGCGGCTCGCGGGGGGGCGAAGCGGCACTTTCATCCTCGAATCCGCGGAATACGGCGGTTCGTGGAGCCGCTACAGTTTCATCGGCGTGAATTCGATGGCGCAGCTGCGCTCGAATGACGGCCAGGCCGACTGGTTGGGCAAGGTCCCGGCCGGCATACCGCAGCACGGCGACGTGCTCGAAGTGGCGCACGCCGTGCTGCGCAATCTCAGGGCACCGAACATCGCCGGGCTGCCCAATCTGACCGGCGGACTAGTCGGCTCCGTGGGCTGGGATGCGCTGCGCCACTGGGAGCCGACGCTGCGAGCGCAGGCCCCTGTGGAGACTCCGCAGTCGGAGCTGGTGCTCGCGTTGGCCACCGATCTGGCGGTGGTGGATCACCTGACCGGATCCGTATGGCTGATCGCCAATGCCGTTAATATGGACGACCGACCTACCCGTGCCGATGCCGCCTATGACGGCGCCTCGGCGCGGCTGGACGCGATGCAGCGCGCCGCCGCGACGCCCGCTGCCGGAGAATCGAAGGTCAGCGTGCTCGACGGAGGCAAGCCGCAGCCCGAGCTGCGCTTCCGCAGCGAGCGCGGCACGTATGAGCAGGCCGTGGAAGCCGCCAAGCGGCATATCGTGGACGGCGATGTGTTCCAGGTCGTGATCTCGCAGCGTCTCGAAATCGATTCGCCGGCCGATCCCTTCGACGTCTATCGGGTGCTGCGCACGCTCAACCCCAGCCCCTACATGTACTTCCTGGCGCTCACCGACGCGCAGGGCCGGGATTTCAATGTAATCGGGTCCAGTCCGGAGACGCTCATCAAAGTGGACGACGGCCAGGCCGTTACCTTCCCGATAGCCGGTTCCAGACCGCGCGGCAAGACGATCGAAGAGGACGAGCGGCTGGCCAAGGAGCTGCTGGCCGATCCCAAGGAGCGCAGCGAGCACATCATGCTGGTCGATCTCTCGCGCAATGACCTGAGCCGTGTCTGCGAGCCGCAGAGCGTCGAAGTGGTGTCGCTGATGAACATCAAGCGCTTCAGCCATATCATGCATATCTGCTCTACGGTCACCGGCCGCGTCGCGCAGGGCATGAGCGCCTTCGACGTGTTCATGTCGGCCTTCCCCGCGGGCACGCTTTCGGGAGCGCCCAAGCCGCGCGCCATCGAGATCATCGACGAGTTGGAGCCCGCCGACCGCGGCATCTACGGCGGCACCGTCGGCTATTTCGACTTCTCGGGCAATATGGATATGGCCATCGCGATTCGCACGGCGTACCTGTGCGATCATGAGGCTTCGGTGCAGGCAGGTGCGGGCATCGTGCTCGACTCGGTGCCCGCCCAGGAATGGCAGGAGACGCGCAACAAGGCGGAGGCCAGCGTGGAGGCCATCCAGATCGCGGCGCAGCTGCGCAACGTGCAGGCGTAAGCGCTGGGCACAGACATTGCTACAGTGACGTATGACAACCATCGGAAAGGGTTACTATGTCCGTACTTGACGAGTTGGTGGCGGGAGCACTCGAGGATCAGCAGGCGCGCGAACGCGCCTTGCCCCTTGAGACGATCAAGAGGATGGCCGCCGACGCTCCGGCGCCCATTGACGTGCGCCGATGGCTCAAGCGTGAGGACGGCGTGCCCGTCATCGCCGAGATCAAACGCGCCTCGCCGTCCAAAGGCTATCTGGGCGACATCCCCGACCCGGCCGCTTTGGCACGGCAATACGAGGCAGGCGGCGCCAGCGCGATATCCGTGCTGACCGAGGGGCGACGCTTCCTCGGCTCGCTTGACGACTTCGATCAGGTGCGTGCCGCAGTGCATATCCCGTTGCTGCGTAAGGACTTCATGGTCAATGAGTACCAGGTCTGGGAATCGCGTGCGCATGGCGCCGACATCGTGCTGCTCATCGTCGCCGCGCTTGACGACGACACGCTTTCCCGGCTGCTCAAGCTCTCTGAGTCTTTGGGCATGACCGTGCTGGTGGAGGCGCACAACCGCGAGGAGATCGCGCGTGCCGTAGCCGTGGGAGCCACGGTCATCGGCATCAACGCCAGAAACCTCAAGAATCTGCACGTCGATGTGTCCACCTATGGCGAGCTTGCGGCCGACCTGCCGAGCAACGTCATTCGCGTAGCGGAATCCGGCGTCTTCGGCAGCGTCGAAGTCGACGACTACGCCCGCGCCGGAGCCGACACCGTGCTGGTGGGCGAAGGCGTCGCCACGGCCGACGACCACGAGGAGGCCGTGCGCACGCTCGTTGCCGCCGGCGCCCGAGTCAAAGCCTCCGAGCAGCGTCCGCTGTCCACACATGAAGGGCCGTACTTCGGACAGTTCGGCGGCCGCTACGTCCCCGAGGCGTTGGTGGGCGCACTGGACGAGCTTGAGACGGTCTACGAACAGGCCAAGGCCGACCCGGAATTCCACAAGGAATTCGCCCGGCTCAACCGCCAGTACGTCGGCAGGCCCTCCTCACTGACCGAAGCCCCGCGCTTCGCCGAGCGCATCAAGGCCAAAACCGGACTGGATGCCCGGGTCTTCCTCAAGCGCGAGGACCTCAACCATACCGGCGCGCACAAGATCAACAACGCGCTCGGCCAGGCCCTGCTCGTCAAGCGCATGGGCAAGACCCGCGTCATCGCCGAAACCGGAGCCGGTCAGCATGGCGTGGCCACGGCGACCGTATGCGCTCTGTTCGGCCTCAAATGCCGCATCTACATGGGTCAGATCGATGCCCGCAGACAGGCGCTCAACGTCGCCAGAATGCGACTGCTCGGCGCCGAAGTCGTCGAAGTGACGCAAGGCACGCGAATCCTGAAGGACGCGATTAACGAGGCGCTGCGCGACTGGGTCACCAACGTCGAGAACACGCATTACCTGTTGGGCACGGTCGCCGGCCCCCATCCCTTCCCCTCGATGGTGCGCGACTTCCAGAAGATCATCGGCGAGGAAGCCAAGCGGCAGCTGGGCGAGGAGTATGGCATCGACCATCCTGACGTGGTATGCGCCTGCGTGGGCGGCGGCTCGAACGCCATCGGCGTCATGAACGCCTTCCTAGACGATGACCGCGTGAACCTCTATGGCTACGAGGCTGGCGGCAACGGACCGGAATCCGGCGAGCACGCGATCAGATTCGCGCCGGGCACCGGCGAGGTCGGCATGTTCCAGGGCACGCGCTCGTATCTGCTTGAGGACAAGGAAGGCCAGACCCTTGACACCTATTCGATTTCCGCAGGCCTCGACTACGCTTCGGTCGGCCCCGAGCATTCCTGGCTCAAGGACATCGGCCGAGTCAACTACTCCTGGGCCACCGACGACGAGGCGATGAGCGCCTTCAAGGATCTGTGCGAGACCGAGGGCATCATCCCCGCCATCGAAAGCTCCCACGCCCTCGCCGGCGCGTACAAGGCCGCCGTCGACTTGAAGGCGAAGGGCTACGCCAATCCGGTGATGCTCATCAACATCTCCGGGCGCGGAGACAAGGATGTGGCCACGGCCGGCAAATGGTTCGGCTACCTGACCGACGAGCAAAGCAAGGCTCTGGAAGCCAACGGTGCGCATGGCACATCGTCCGACGGCGCGTCTGCTGATATCGCTGCCGAGCAGAACAGCACGGATGGGGAATGATTATGACCGCAATACGCACGAACAACGTCCAGCCCAACGCTCAGTCAGGCAGCCAGATAGGCTCACAGGCTGATTTCCAACCGTTAGGCATCAGCCACCGGCCGAGTCCGACCGAAACGCTGCTGGCGAGTCTCAAGGCCAAGAACACGCCGGCCTTCATCGGCTACCTGCCGTACGGCTTCCCCGACGCGCAGGGCTCATTGGAGGCATTGCGCTGCATCGTCGAGAACGGCGTCGACATCGTCGAAATCGGTCTGCCGTACTCCGACCCAGTCATGGACGGCCCGGTGATCCAATCCGCCTCGCAGATCGCCATCGCCCAAGGCGAACGCCTCGAAGGCGTGTTCGAAGCGGTGCGCACGGTGGCACAGGCTGGCGCAATCCCGCTCATCATGAGCTACTGGAACCTGATCTTCCATTATGGCGTCGAACGCTTCGCCGCCGAGTTCGAAGCTGCTGGCGGCGCAGGACTTATCACGCCGGATCTGATTCCCGATGAGGCGGGGGAATGGATCGAGGCCTCGCAGCGCCACGGTCTGGACCGTATCTTCCTCGTTTCACCCGATTCCAGCGCCGAGCGTCTCGCAGCAGTGGCCAAGCACGCTCGCGGCTTCGTCTACGCCGCCTCGCGCATGGGCGTGACCGGCGAGCGGGCGACGCTCAGCGCTTCGCCGGAAGAACTCGTGCGCCGCACCC
Source organism: Bifidobacterium subtile (assembly GCF_000741775.1). Lineage (GTDB taxonomy): Bacteria > Actinomycetota > Actinomycetes > Actinomycetales > Bifidobacteriaceae > Bifidobacterium > Bifidobacterium subtile. Next base: position 60,885 of record NZ_JGZR01000009.1, on the reverse strand, counting down.
GGCAGGCGGGCGTCAGCAACGTCTGCGTCGGCATCGGCGTGTCCACGCCCGAGCAGGGCGCACAAGTCGGCTCGTATGCCGACGGCGTCATCGTCGGTTCGGCGCTCGTGCACACTCTGCTTGACGACACGGGCACCAAAGTGCGCGACCTGCGCGAAGGACTGGATGCTTTGACGGCCACGACTGCAGCATTGTCCAAGGGCATCCATGAAGCTCGCCGCTGACTGAAGGCCTGCCGAATCAACGCAGGCGGCGGACAATGCGCAGCCGCCTGCGTTGAATTCATGAAGCCGATCCCCGGTGGCCTTTATCGCCGCAACGCACTAGCATCAGGTGATTATGACACTGAATTCCTTATCCTTGGATTATCTGCCGCTGGCGTATATCCCTTCGCCCACGGTTTCGCAGTTCTCGATCGGCTCGCTGACGATCCATTTCTACGCGCTGTGCATCCTCGCCGGCATCATCGCCGCGGTCTGGATCGGCACGGAACGGTGGAAAAAACTGGGCGGCAACTTCGACCAGATCCTCGACATCACGCTGTGCGCGGTGCCGGCCGGCATCATCGGCGCCAGGATCTACCACATCATCACCACCCCGGAGCGCTTCTTCGGCCCCACCGGCAACTGGGTCGATATGTTCCGCATCTGGAACGGGGGCTTGGGCATCTGGGGCGGCATCGCCTTCGGCGCCCTGGCCGCATGGGCCTGGTGCCGGCATAAGCACTATCCGATGGCGCTGCTGGCCGACAGCATCGCGCCGGGCCTGCTGGTCGCGCAGGCGATCGGCCGCCTGGGCAACTGGTTCAACCAGGAGCTGTACGGGGCGCCCACGACGCTTCCTTGGGGACTCAAGCTCAACAATGTCGGCTCCGCAATCGGCCAGAGCGAGCGTTGCTATGACGGCGCGTCATGCCCCACCGGCACGCTTTTCCATCCGACCTTCCTGTACGAGCTGATCTGGAACCTTATCGGCGCGGCGCTCATCATCTGGCTCGGCCGGAAAACGGTTCGCGCACTCAATGCCGGCTCGCAGTTCACCATGTACGTCATGTGGTACACCGCAGGGCGCACATGGATCGAGGCCCTGCGCATCGATTTCGCCCACGAGTTCCTCGGCGTGCGCATCAATGTGTGGGTCTCCATCGCCGTCTTCGTCGCCGGAGCAGTCGCGTTCATCCTCGTGCAGCGCTTCGGCAGCGCAACCGCCTCGCTGACCGAACGCCTGCGCACGGTGAGCGAGGCGGAGTCCATGGAATCCGCGGGGACCAAGCGACCCGCAGATGAGGAAACGCGGTCCGCGAGGCGATGACGCGCCTTGCTGACTGTCCGGGGTATGATAGGTGCGCACGCTGAGGCCCTGCAACTCATCCTCAGGGAGCATGCCCCAAGTCGTTCACCCTCAATAGAATGAAAGCCATGACCATTCAAATCGCCCCCAGCATCCTGTCAGCCGATTTCTGCAATCTCGAACGTGATCTGGACGCCATATCCAACGCCGATCTGGTCCACGTCGATGTAATGGACCATCATTTCGTGCCTAATCTGACACTCGGCGAACCCATCGTGAAGCGCATCTGCGAGGTCACCGAGCTGCCGGTGGACGTGCATCTCATGATCGAGGACCCGGACCGCTGGGCCCCCGAATACGCCAAGCTCGGCGCGGCGTCGGTCAGTTTCCATATGGGTGCCACCCATGCCCCCGTGCGGCTGGCCCGCCAACTGCGCGAGATGGGCTGCAAGGCCTGCTACGCAGTGCGTCCGGCCGAACCGGTCGAGCCGATCTTCGACATTCTCGACGAGTTCGACATGGTGCTTATCATGACGGTCGAGCCAGGCTTCGGCGGGCAGAAGTTCCTCGCCAACCAGATGGGCAAAGTGCGCCGGCTGCGCGACGAGATCACACGCCGTGGCCTTTCCACTCATATTCAGGTCGACGGTGGAGTCAGCCCCTCGACCGCGCCGATCGTCGCCGAAGCGGGAGCGGACGTGATGGTGGCCGGATCCGCCGTCTACGGAGCGCCAAGTCCGGCGGGCGCGATCGACGACATCCGCGACCGCGCCCAGGCTGCGTACAAGGACTGAAGATATTCCGCGGCGATGGCGGACAACAACGCCGGAGCGGAAAAATACAACAAACATAAGTTTGCGCAGCTGCAATAACGTGCGATGCTGCCATTCCATGGAGCACAATTATGAAGACATTCGAATCACTGTTTACCGAGCTGAGCGAAAAGGCGGCCAGCCGGCCCGAAGGCTCGCTCACTGTCGGCGAGCTCGACAAGGGCACGCATTTCATCGGCAAGAAGATCATCGAAGAAGCGGGGGAGGTCTGGATCGCCGCCGAATACGAAGGAGCCGACCGCACGGCCGAGGAAATGAGCCAATTGCTCTACCATCTGCAGGTCATGATGATCGACCGCGGCATCACGCTAAACGACGTGTATCGCTATCTGTGAGCGTTATTCGCGATGCGGCAGTTATGACGAATAGCGCATTGCATTTGGATTCGAGGAGGAAATATGTTGCGAATCGCCGTGCCCAACAAGGGCATGCTTTCAGAGCCGGCATGGAATATGCTTGCCGAGGCGGGCTACCGTCTGCGCAGCAATCCGCGTCAGCTCGTCGTGGAGGACCAGGACAACGAGATTGAGCTCTTCTATCTGCGTCCGCTCGACATTGCGGTTTATGTAGGCCATGGCACGATTGACGTGGGCATCACCGGGCGCGATCTGCTGCTCAATTCCCAGACCGAGGCCGCCGAGCATCTTGCCTTGGGATTCGGCGCTTCGACCTTCCGCTTCGCCGCGCCCGAGGCCTCGCCGATCACGCGCTTGGAAGACATCGATGGCAAGCGCGTGGCCAGCTCTTATGACAAGCTGGTCGCAGATTATTTGGCCGAACGTTCCATCCATGCCGAGATCATCCACTTGGACGGGGCCGTGGAATCCTCAGTCCAGCTGGGCGTCGCCGATCTGATCGCCGATGTCGTCTCGACCGGCACGACGCTGCGCAATGCCGGACTGCGCGTGTTTGGCGATCCGATTCTGCATTCAGAGGCCGTGCTCATCCGCTCTCCGCGCGTGAGTCAGCAGGACGAACGGCTCGTCGTGCTCGAACGCCGCCTGCAGGGCGTGCTCACGGCGCAGCGCTATGCGCTGATGGACTACGATATCCCGGTCTCGAAGGTCGCTGCGGCTGTTGCCGTCACTCCGGGCTTCGAAAGCCCCACCATTTCGCCATTGCACGACAAGCAATGGTGCGCGGTGCGTGTGATGGTGCCGCGCGAGAGGGTAAATCAGCTCATGGACCGGCTTTACTCCGTGGGCGCCCGGGGCATCATCGTCACTGCGCTGCAGGCCTCGAGGATCTAGTGTCCCGCGCGATGAACGACCACGTAGACACGCCGCAGTACAGCCCTGAACCGAGGGACGTGTACCTTACGGTGCCGAACCTCATCAGCCTGCTGCGCATCGTCTCCATTCCGATCGTCGCGGAGCTGGTGTCGCATCACCGCATGATTCCGGCGCTGGCGGTGCTCGCCCTTTCGGCGATATCCGACGGCATGGATGGTCTGATCGCGCGCTCCTTCAACCAGGTCAGCAAAATCGGTCAGCTGCTCGACCCGATCGCCGATCGGCTGCTCATCCTGTGCAGCGTGCTCGCGCTCGGACTGGCGGGCATCATTCCCATGTGGATGCTTATCATCGTGGCGATACGCGACCTGCTTATGGGCGTGCTGGTGCTGATACTCGCGCAGCATGATTACGGACCGCTGCCTGTCAACTTCGTGGGCAAAACCGGCACTGCGCTGCTGATGGTCGCCATCGTGGCGCTGATTGTGGCCGATGTATGGGACAACCCTTTCGCCCACATGCTTCATATGGCCGCACTGGCCGTGGGGATCTGGGGAGTCGGCGTCTATTGGCTGGCCGGCTTCATATACTTCCGCCAAGGATTCGCGCTCTTGCGCGAGACCGAGTGAGCCTATGACCGCACCGCGTTCCCCTTTCGCATCGTCTATGCATGCGCAGCCTCCCTCGTACCCTGTTTCCGCACAGGATACGGTGCGCAGGCGCCGTGCGGTGTTCTCCCGGTCCGCAGCCGGTCTTGAGACGGTTCTTGCCGCCGTGCACCAGCCCGGCTCGGACCGGCGCACCCGGCGCCGCAGAATCGTCGACGACGATTCCCTGCGCTTGATCGACGATCTGACCAACCGTCCGCTCGACCCGATGTTCTCCGACGCTCGACTCGCCAGAAAGCCCGAATCGCGGCTCACCGTCTGGGTGTCGCATGCGATTGTGTTCCTCATCTGCGTGGGGGTGGGATTCGCAGGATTCCTTTTCGTCCGCCAGCTGCACACCGATCCGCGCAAAGAGGTCCGCGACACGCTGATCAGCCAGCTCGATCAGCTCAATGACCGCGTCGATACGCTCTCGGCAGACAACAAAACGCTGCGTGCCAGCGTGGACGATCAGTCCAAGAAGCTCGGCTCGTATGGCGACAGCCAGGTCCAGCGCAATGACGACCTGGTCAATGGGCTGAGCGCAGTGCAAGGGGAGGGCATCACGCTCACCCTGGCGGACCCCATCGCGGCCAAATCCGATTCGGCCTCAGGCTCCGGCCCGCGCGAAGGACAGACAGGTCGCCTCCGCGTCATCACCGATGCCGATCTGCAGCAGTTCGTTTCGCTGCTTTGGAATTCGGGTGCGGAGGCGATTTCGATCAATGGCCGCCGCCTCGGCCCACAGACCTCCATCAGAACGGCGGGGCAGTCGATTCTCGTCGGCGTCGACCAGATCGAAAGTCCGTACAAGATCGAGGCGATCGGCGATCGCGACATCCTCGCGCAGGCGCTGGACGCCAAGACGCAGCCCGCGCTGTATGATTCATTCAAGAAGGCGGGAATATACCCGCAGATCCGAAAATCGGACGCGCTTGCTTTGGAGGCGGCCGATTCTGGTGACCTGACCTATGCGAAGAGGAGCAACTAGATGGCAGCAGTGCTCGGTTTGATTCTCGGTGTCGTCGTGGGCATTTTCGTGCGCCCCGACATTCCCATCGTGCTGCAGCCGTATCTGCCGATCATGGTGGTTGCCGCGCTTGACGCCTTGCTGGGCGCAGCGCGTTCGTATTTCGAGCGCAGCTTCTCCGATAAGGTTTTCGTCATATCCTTCGTTTCGAATGTGCTCACGGCCACGCTGCTGGTGCTGCTGGGCAATCAGCTCGGCGTCGGCTCGCAGCTGCAGACCGCCGTCATCGTCGTGCTGGGCATCCGCATCTTCTCGAATGTGTCGGCCATCCGGCGCTTCATCTTCCGGGGATGACCGGCATGGCACATGAGGCACACGGCGCGCGCGACGAACAATCGCGCGACGAATTGGACGGCGAACCGGACGATATGCGCATTCGGCTTGCGCAAAGCAAGCAGGACAAAGAAAACGACCAAACGCAGACCGGCTCATTCCCCGTCGTCAAACGCAAGTCGAAGAAGCCGCGCATTGAGAGCGGCGTTCGCGCCAGGCTGGCGACCAGTTTTCTCATAGCGCTGCTGTGCGCCCTGCTCGGCTTCGGGTACGCCATCCAGCTCAACAATCCCGCATCGTCGTATGAGACGATGAGCGAGGAGGAGCTGACCCGGCTGATCACCGAAACGAGCACGCAGGTGCAGAACCTCGAACAGCGCAAAGGCGAGCTGACCAGTCAGCTCAATTCCCTCAAGGCCGCGGCCAACAAGCAGCAGGAGGCCGAACGCATCGCCAAGGAGAATGAGCAGACCAGCGGCATTCTCTCCGGTCGGCTTCCCGCTGAGGGCGAGGGCGTGATCATCTCGATCAGCGAGGACCCCAAGAGCAGAATCGACGCATCGACGATGTTCCAGCTGGTCGAGGAGCTGCGCAACGCCGGAGTCGAGGTGATGGCGCTCAACAGCGTGCGTGTCGTGACCTCGACCTACATCAGCGACACGAAGAACGGGCTGCAATGCGATGGGCAGGAACTGAGCACACCGTATACGCTGAAGGCCATCGGAGACCCGCAGAACCTGCAGAACGCGGTGAATATCGCCGGAGGAGTCGGCTCTCGACTCAAGGTGAAATTCGGCGCGAACGTGCGCGTGACCTCCTCCGATCAAGTTCGAATCACCGAGATTCACGAGTCTCGCCAGTACAAGTATGCGAAGACGGTAGAATAACGTTTATGACTGATCCGATTCCAAGCGCGGGCGAAACCACCATCATTGGCATGCCCGCCATCAACATACCCATCACCACTACAGGGGATCGTCCCCTGACCCAGGAAGACCTGGAAACGATCACCCGGCTTTCCCCGGGCACTGCGCTGCTCATATCGACGCGAGGCGCGGTTTCCGGATCACGATATCTGCTAGACGAGGACGAAGTCAGCGTTGGCAGGGACCCGAGGGCCGATATTCTGCTTGACGATTCGACGGTGTCTCGCGCACACGCCGTGTTCCGGAGAGCGGGGGATACCTACGCCGTGGTCGACTCAGGCAGCCTCAACGGCACGTATGTCAATCGCAAACGCGTCGATCGGCAAGAGCTCAAGAACGGCGACGAGATCATGATCGGCAAGTTTCGGCTCGTGTTCTTCACAAAATCTGCCGTTCTCTCGTAAGATTGCCGAGCCAACGCGCGATACACTGGAAAACAGAAATTGCAGGTGTGTGGTTACACCAATGTGAACCAGGGGAGTGTCATGGCCGAACAGATGGGCGCGAACGCGTTGAAGCTGCATGTCAGGCTGGAGGATCGCATGGACCTTTCAGCTCAGGATGCCGTGCAGGGCGAGCTGTTCTCCCTTGGCGACGGCGAGGAGATCAGCCGTGGCTATCGTGGCACTGTCGCGTCGAAGATCGCGGGCATAACGTATCGTCAGCTTGATTACTGGGCACGCAAGCAAATCGTCGAGCCATCCATCACCCCGTCGCACGGCTCCGGTTCGCGTCGCCTGTACTCCTTCAAGGACGTGGTCATTCTCGCGGTCTCCAAACGCTTGCTCGACGCCGGCGTGAACCTGCAGAACGTGACTGCCGCCATCGGCTTCCTGTCGGCCGTAGGCACGCAGGAACTGGCTCGTGTCACGATCATGTGCGACGGCGAGCAGGTCTACCAGTGCGTCAGCGCCGAGCAGATCATCAAACTGGTGCACAGCGGCAAGGCGCTTTTCAGCGTGTCGGTGGATTCGCTATGGCACCAGATCGAGACCGCGCTTGAAGGCGAGGACTACGTCGACCTCACCGCCGCACCTGCGACCCGGGCTGCAGGCCGACCGATCGACGAACTGACCGCAATGCGCATGCGCAAGAAGCTTGAGGCGCAGAAAGCTGCACGGCAGGCGGCCTGAGCCAAGGCAGGGGAGTGTCGGCACATATGTGGTTTGAAGCGATACCGGCGGCGCTTTGGGTGCTTTCCGCATTGATTTGCATCGGCATCGCCGTATTGAGCGTTGTCCGAAGCCATTACGGCCGCTCGTCCAAACCAGTTCGTCCGGTAGGCTGGAACGTGGCCAAATGCCATATTCTTTCACTGATTACAGGATTGCTGGCATACCTCGTGTATTTGGTGATTGGCGCAGGCTATGCCAAACACGTGCAAAAGCTGTACACGCAGGTCGGCTTTGTCTCCGCGATCGTGCTCGCTGCTTTGATCATTGCCGACGTGCTGCTGCTGATTCTTCAATCACGTCGCGCCGAACGCAGCCACATCGATGAGGTGCTCTCAGGCGCGGTTCACACTTTTTGAGATACCAGTGTGAACCGATATGTGGAGCAAAACGTCCTCCGAAGAAACGAAAGCGCTTAGTTATTGTCGGTACATGGAAGCTGTTTGTTCCTTACTAATGCTAAGGCCGCGTGTGGTTATGTCAGCAAGGTGCCATTCCTTGCGATATAACCAATCGACGTTATGTTAGCCTTACACCAGCGTTAAAGTGCGTGTGGTTATGTCAGCAAAGGACGTTTCCTGCGATATAACCACACGACACTGTGTCAAGATAGTGCCACTGCTAAACGCGATTGGTTATGTCAGCAAAGGGCTGTTCTTTGCGATATAACCAATCGACGTTATGTCAGATTTTTAATCTGACATAACGTACATTATCGGATGTATGTAGTAGTTATATTCTATTGAGGAATGAATAATGACACATGTATCAAAAGAAATCAGTAGCAAGCAACAAATTTCGTAAATTCAACCAAAGTATTCGCTCACGGCGTCGTGCAGCTGATCGACATGGTCGATGACGCGGTAGGCGCCGTGCTCTTCGAGTTCGTTCGGCTCGGCGTAGCCCCAGCGACAGCCCAGGCAGTCTAGGCCGCAGGCGATGGCACCGTCTACGTCGGTCCAGCGGTCGCCGACCATAAGCGCCCTGTCGCCGTTGGCGGGGTCGAAGCCGATGTTGTCGAAGGCGTAGCGGATTACCTGGTCCTTCTTCAAGCGTGAGAAATCACGGCTGGCGCCGTAGATCTCATCGATCATGTGATCGATGTGGAAATGCGCGCATACTGGCTTCGCCTGGTATTCGGGTTTCGCCGTGGCAAGCGCCAGCATGAAGCCGTCGCTCCGCAGCGCGGCCAGCTGCTCGGGTATGCCATCGAACACGGTGCAGCACAAGTGTCCGGGGACTTTGTGCCCCGGGTCGTTCGGGTCGTCGAAGGCGGGGATGTCGGAGTAATAGCTGCGGTAGGCGTCGACGCCCTGCTGCAGCATATCGTCGGGCACATGGTTGCGTTGCAGGGATTCGATGATCGCCGGGCCGATGAACCGTTGCAGTTCTGCGTCGTCAGGTACTGGCAGCTCCATATCGGCATAGGCTTTTCTCACGCTGGCGATGATTCCTGGAGCTGATGCGGTCAGCGTGCCGTCGAGATCAAGCAAAACAATATTCCTTGGCGCTGCATTCATGTGCTACTACTCCCCTGTCATGTTTCTTATCACTTTGTAGCATAATGCCCGGTCGGTCGCATGACCATAACCGGGCATTATGTCAGAACCTTATTCGTAATCGGGAATCCATCCTTCGTGGTGCATTTTGAGACGCTTGGCGAGCAGCTCCTTGAGCTCGGTTTCGCTGCGACGCTCGCACAGCATGTCCCAATGCGTACGAGTCGGTTTGGTGATCTCATCGGCCTCGGCATCGCCTTCGCCCTCGCGATGAGCCATGGCACCGCAGCGGCATTCCCACTCGTTCGGCGCCTCTGCGCCTTCCGCGAACGGCAGAATCGTGCGATGTCCGTTCGGGCAGATGTAGGCGACATCGCTGCGGGCGGCGAAATCCACATTATCGTCGGATTCCAGTGATTTCGCGCCGATGCTCATGCCGCGCAGACTACGTTCAGCCATTCCTTGACTCCTCCTAATTCAATCCAACTATCCAAGCTACAGAACAGTTCGGACGAGTGTTTTATTCCATCGATGCAAATGCTCAGCCAACACCGGAATACGCTACGATGCCACGGTTGACGCTGTGGTTCGCCGCCATGGCATTGCGGGCGAGCGCCTCGCCGCGTTCGCCGATGTAGGGTGCGGCGATGGCAATCTGCTGCAGCATGTCGGACAGGCGTTTTGCGGTGCGCACGAAGTCGCCGCCGGTCAGTTCGTTGCCATGCAGGATTTCGCCGAGATCAGCGCCGCTGGACCATGCATCCATGATGTCGACAACGCCGAAGTCGGGCTGCTGCAGCGCCTCCAGTCCATAGTCGCGGCATAGCTCGTCGATATGGGTGCATTGTTCGCGCAATGCGTCGCACGCCTGTGCCACGGTGCCGTGCGCACCACCGGGATAGTAGCTCGGCTCCCCCATGCCGCCGCGACGCGACTCGTACACCAATGCGGAAAGCGTCGCAGCCATCTCCCGCGGGGTCAAGGAGTCGAGCGTGCCGTCGACGATCGTCTGCGCCAGAACAAGATCCTGCTCGCCGTATAAGTGCCGCAGCAGCTGACCGCGATCGGTGAGCAGCAGATCGTTGTCTGCCTCGGCATGACGCTTCAAATAGCCCATTGCCAGCAAAATGCTGCAGATGCGGTCGAACTGACGTGCCACGGACCCAGTTCTGGCATCATAGCGTGCCTGCGCATGGCGAAGCTCCCGATTTTCGCGCATCCACCGATGGCCCCAGGTCATATGCTGAGCCAAGTCCGGGCAGCTGCGGCAAGGATGCTCCCGGTCGAGCTTGCGCAGTCGAGCAAGTTGTTCGCCGTATTGCCGGAAGGCCTTGGTGCGCTCCTCTTCGGAATGGAATTTGCGACGCTTGAGCTGTCGCCGGCCGTCCTTTTGCAGATCTACCAGCTGCATGCGGATATCCATAAGCGAGCGGAAATCGCCGTGCTCGCAGGCGAAGGCCTGTTCGTATCCTTCGATCGCCTGTCGCAGCGTCGTCACCCGTGATTCGAGTTCCCATGCGGATTCGTTCGCCTCCCATTGCGCGAAGGAATGGTCGAGGGTGACCCGGGCGGTGTCGTAATCGCTCGCATTGAGCAGGTTGACCGCCATGTTGAACGTCGCCTTGAAGCTCGAGTGCAGCGGGTAGACGCGCTTGCTCGACAGCGACGCCGCAGTGGCGGGCACGAAGCCTCGATGATCGACCACAACAGCATGCCCGATCGTATCGATGCCGCGGCGCCCGGCTCTGCCGGTCAGCTGGGTGAACTCCCCCGGCGTCAGACTCACATGCTCGACGCCGTTGAACTTCTCGAGCTTTTCGACCACCACGCTGCGTGCCGGCATGTTGATGCCCAGCGCCAGCGTCTCAGTGGCGAAGACCATTTTCACCAGACCCATTTCGAATAGCGTTTCCACGATTTGCCGGAAGAGTGCGATCATGCCGGCATGATGCGGCGCGAAGCCCTGCTCCAAAGCGAAGCGGAATCGCGGGAAGGACAGCGCCTTGAGATCTTCATAGGACATCTGTCCGTCCACCATCGCGTCAACGACCTGTCGTATACGCTCTGTTTCATCGTCGTCGGTCAGTCGCAGACCGGCCTCAAGGCATTGCTGCACGGCCTGATCGCAGCCGTTGCGCGAGAAAATGAAGTAGATTCCGGGCAGCAGGCCCATGTAATTCAGCTCGTCGACGACCGCCCAGCGTCGCGGCGTGTGCCGCTGCGGCTTGTCGGCGATCCCGCGGGTATGATGCTTCGATGCGTGCCTGACGTCCCCCCGGCCGCCATCGCGTCTGCCGCCGCGGCGCCCTCGCGCTTCATGCTCCAGTCCGGCGTGCCGTGCGGCGCGGCGGTTGAGCTGATCGAGACGGTCGATAAGCCCTGCATTGATGGTGATCGTCTGCTCTCCCGCGGCGTTGCGGCGGTAGAGATCGATCAGCTCAGGCTCTGTCTTCGGATCGGCCTGCACCATGACGTGCTGTTCCAATGGCACTGGGCGATGTTCCGACACGACCAGTCGGGTGTCGCCTCGCACTGAGGCGATCCACGAGGAGAAATCCTCGACATTCGAAACCGTGGCGGACAGCGCGACGATGCGCACTGATTCGGGAAGATGGATGATGACCTCTTCCCAGACCGGCCCGCGCAGATGATCGGCGAGATAATGCACCTCGTCCAGCACCACATAGCGCAGCGCGTCAAGCGTCGAAGAGCGCTCGTACAGCATGTTGCGCAGCACCTCGGTGGTCATCACCACGATATCGGCCTGCGGGTTGATCGAGGTGTCGCCCGTGAGCAGACCGACCTTGTCAGGGCCGTACACGGCCACCAGATCATGGTATTTCTGATTGCTCAGCGCCTTGATGGGCGTCGTATAGAAGGCTTTGACATTGCGCTCCTGGACGAGGAACATCGCGAAATCGGCCGCCACCGTCTTGCCTGCCCCCGTGGGCGCGGCGACCAGCACATTCCGTCCATCTTCAAGGGCCTGATTCGCCTCGATCTGGAAGTCGTCGAGCTCGAAGGGCACTGTGCTTGCGAAGCGGGTCACGGCCGAGGCGTCCTGCGCTTGACGACGGCGGAAGCTGGCATAGCGTTCAGCCGGGGTGCCTGCCGCACCCGTGCGCCGCTTCGCCGTGGATGTGGCGGAAGTCACGGCTGCTTCAGGCTGCGTACGACGTTTATGATGACGATGATGAGTCATAATCCCCTAAGATAATTGGCTGTCTCACTGATTGAACTGCCGCCATTGCGCCCATTGCTCAGCGTGACGATCATGCCTGCGCATGCGACGCCTGACGACATCCGCATGCGCCTCGGCGTACCGATCCCCCGCATGGCGCAGGGGCTGGGTGAATATGGGCGGCTCGTTGCCCTGCGGCTGATCATCGTCCTCTGCCGCAGCAATCCGGTCTGTGACTGTCGAACCCATATCGGAGACCACGCGGAATGCTCTGAACGCGTGCATGGCCACATAGGCCGCACCGATAATCAGCATGGCCAGCATGAACAGCGCCAGCAGCAACCAGATCCACCATGGCATGAGCAGCTCCCTGTCTTCTTTAATCAGTTCGATGACACAGCGTTCGATGACGCAGCGTTCAATTCAGTGTCAACTGTCGCGTCAGCGCCGGATGCTTGGGCGTCAGGCCCCGTGACAGCGCCGGTCTCCTGACTGTTCGGAGTCTGAGCATCCCCGGATTCGACGTCATTATGCGCAACGCTGAGCTCCCGCTCGGCGCGGGCGATGATCATGGAACGCAGCGTCTCGGGGGCGACTGCCGTGATGTGCCGGGCATGCGCGATGCAGAATGCCACGAACCAGGAGTCGGAGGACACGGTCAGATGCACCTTCTCCCCTTTCCCGCACGGCTCCACCGTCGCATCGGACAGCGTCGTGATGAACGGCAGCTGCTGCTGATCGGTGATGAACACTGCGGCGGTGCCGTTGTCGAAGCTCCATTTGCGCAGCTCGCTGACAGGCACGTCGGGCACGTCCACCGGTGCGCTCGGCGCAACGATCTCCGCGTGGTCGATGCGTGAAAGTCTGAGCACCTGCCAGATGCGGGGCTGGCCGGTCACCTTGTTGATCGTCGTGTCCTTGGCCACCAGTCGGCGTTTGTCGTCCGGCGTGGCGGCTTCGACATCGGTCCAGACGGCCACGTAGTACACGCCCTCATCCACGTAGATCTTCGCCGGCGCGACGAGCTTGCGGCGCGTGCGGCCTGCGCCGTCCGTGTATTCCATATCCAGCAGCGAGTCGGTGGAAATCGCGCGGTTGACGACGGTGAAGCTGCGCGGCTCCATCTCGTATCCGGTCAGACTCAGCCATGGCGTCTGGCCGGGCACGACATGCTGGCGCAGACGCATGTACAGGGACTGGGCCTGCTCGTGCTGTGCGTCGGGCAGCAGCGGCGAATGCGCGAGATAGCTCACCGATGCGGTCAGCATGCTCAGATACTGCTGCGAGATGCCAGCCAGACGTTCGAGACCCAGCGAGTTCGTCGCCGACACGATGCCCTCGGAGTCCAGCAGCGACCAGTCGATGTCGAAGAACTGGCTGCCGGCCATCTCGCCATCGTCGGAAACCGTCGTCAGCGTGTTGATGTCCTTGCGGATGACCGCGACAAACTTCTTGAGCTCCTCCGGCGACTTGGGCGTGCCGATGAAGCGTTCGGCGAGTTCGGCGAGCGAGAATTCCTCGCCCAGATGGGCCGAAAGAAACAGCATCAGCCGCAGCCGTCGATCGACTTCGCTGCCGGTCTGGAAGGAAGAAGGACTTTTCTTCTGAGCGTCTTTCCGTGTCTCGGGATCCTCGGTCTCGTCGTCCCTGCGGCTGATGGTGCCGGGAACGACCGTCGCGCTTGCGCCGTTCTTCGTCTCGTCGGCGAGCTGGAATTGGGTTGCGGCGTGCAGGCGCCGGTTCAGCGCATCCACTGCCTCTTTGGGACTGACGACATAGGCGCCCGGGTGCTCGAGCACGAAGGTAGCCAGATCGTCAGAATCCGCATAGGCGACATTCAGGTGCTCGCCATCGACATCGACCGTGGCGGCGAAGCGACGCGAATCGATCACCTTGACCAGATCGTCGGGAATCGTCTGCGTGCCGAGTCCGGGCGCTATCGAATCGAGTCCGAGTCCTGGAATCGGGGTCTGCGGCACGCGCGGGGCAGTGCGCGAAGCATGCTGCTCCTCCTGATGCGATGCGGATGAGGAGATCGACATCGACCGGGCCAGATAGTTCGCCGCGGCCAGTACCGGCAGATCCTCCTGTTCGAAGCGCAGGCGGACGCGCGGCTCGTCGCCGAGCTGCAGCCGGTACGAGGCGAAATCCTGCCCCTCGGACTTCGAGGAGTATTCAGGCTGGCGCGATTCGATGGCAATGCCCATGGCGGCCAGTTTCGCGCGGTCGCGCTGGAATTGCTTCGCGAACGCCGCCTTGGCGGCCTGATCGCCCAGCTCGCCGTATGAATCGGCATACGCCTTCACACGCTGCGCGATCTGGCGTGACGTGAGCCATTGGGGGAACGCGGATGACAATACGGCCAGCACATCCAATTCGTGCTTGCCCCATTTGTCGGAAAAACGTCGCCTTCCGTTGCTGCCCTCTGCCATTGGTCCTCGCGTATCGTTATTGTCTTCGTAATAGTGCGCGATATGAATGCGCACTTCTCTCTATACTAGATGCCTTTGCGCGGTTTACGGCACCAATTTGGCAAAATCGTTCGTTTTCTTTGTTAGGCTGAATTGCCTCTCACACCCAGTCATCGGGCTCAATGCCTTGTGGCCCAACGTATTCGCCGTTCGGCACATAGCTCGGCCTGCCATTGTCCGCAAGGGTTGCGTCCGAATACATGACCACGTTTTGGCCGAAGGTCCAGTCGCCTTTGATCGTTACCGAGTTGGCAGCGGCCAGGGATGGCACGGAGTACGGGAAGCGCTCATTGAAATCATTGATGTTCTTGTAGTACTGCTCATCGAGATCGACGCTGGGGAAGATGTAGTTGCCGTCCTCCATCTCGTAGGAGTCGGTCAGATGGAAACGGTCGGATCGCATGATGAACAGGTCGTTGGTCGTCTTCACCGGCAGGAAGCGCATGCGATCGACCTGCACGCAGATGGCTCCGTCGAATACGCCGATGGCCGCTCCCATGGCGGTTTCCAGCTGCATGACCTTGGTGGAATCGGGATCGGTCGGGTCCACGGTCTTCTCGTTGCGAATCACCGGCAACGGCAGCACGCCGTCGTATTCGGCCAGTTTTTCCTTCAGCGCGTCGATGCGAACCCAAATGCTGTTCGTGTTGAAGTACGGATGTTTGGCGATATCCTGCGCGGCGGACTTGTCGTCAGGATGCACCTGGCTCATTTCGCGCAGCATGAGCTGCCCTGTCTTCCTGTCGCGCACGATATGCCCGCCCTTGCGGTCCGCGTAGGTGCGGGTCGCGACTTCGACCATGAACGGAGCGCCGGTGTTTTCGAAGTGCTGCGCCAACGTGCGTGAAGGCCGCGCCCCGAGATTGTCGGAGTTGGAGATGAACAGGTAGGCAAAGCCTTGCTCCTGCAGGGTATCGAGCAACCCGGATTCCCAGATTGTCGAGAACAGATCGCCGTGACCCGGCGGGCACCATTCCAGCTCCGGATTCGCCGGGAAGCTCGCCGGCTTGCCGCTTTCGATCTCGATTTTAGGCTCTTGGTGCTGAACGACCTCCATGGGGATGTCATCCTGGACGAACTTGGGGTTGCGCTCCAAGACCTTCATCGTATCGGCCGAAGTGCGGAAGGAGTTCATGAAGGTCAGCGGCAGCGGCACGTTAAGGCGGGCGCGGGCGGTGAGCACCTGCCCGATGATGATGTCGATGAAGCGCATCTGCCGAGCCTTGTGGCGACGCACCGGCAGCAGCGATTTGGCGCTGTCCAGACCCATCGAGGTCCCCAGCCCGCCGTTGAGCTTGAGAAAAGCCGTCTTCTCGAAGGCCCCGACCGCCTTGTCGTGATCGATCGTTTCGTATACGTCGTGGAAGCTGGGCACATCGTCAAGCGGCTCGACGTCGGACTCGCGAATCCAGCTGGTGTCCTCCTCGCCGCGCCACACGTCGTACAGCCTTTTGAACTGTGCAATAGCCGTTTCGCTCATATCCTGGCTGCGCATCTTTGCGGCCGATTCGTCGAAGACATCCGTCATGGTTGTCGCCTTTCCATACGTAGGTTTACGAATCAATTCCACTCATTCTAGCCGCTTCGCGCGGCAAAGGCATCCCCGCGACATGTCCGCTCGCATTTATTGCATATACTACTTCATACGTAGTATACTGTACATACTATGTGAATGGGAGTGATTCCTATTTGCTGTACCTCGGCCGGAAAGGATACGTCATGATAAGCGCCGATGCCCTTCGCGGTTATATCGACATCATGCTGCTGTCGATACTGCGCCGCGAATCCTCCTACGCCTATGACATGGCGAAGGAGATCTCGCGCCAGGCTGAGGGGTCGTACTCGATCAAGCAAACCACGCTGTATTCGGCGCTCAAGCGCCTCGAAGGCACGGGGCACGTCGAATCGTTCCCCGGTCAATCGAAATCCGGAAAGCCCAGAACCTACTACCGACTCACCGACGCAGGCCGCGAGCTGCTGGCCGCCAAATGCGAGGAGTGGGAGCAAACAAAAGCCCTTGTCGACCGCTTCGTGAAAGGAATCGTCTGATGAATATCCTCGACAACTATTTGGACACCATGTTCTCTCGTTATCCGCTGACCCCCAGAACCCAAGAGGCGAAGCGGGAGCTGCGGGCCATGATGGAGGACGCCTACAACGGTGCGCTCGCTGCCGGCCACTCCAGAAATGAGGCCATAGGGCAGGCTATATCCGAATTCGGCAACTTAGAAGAGATCGCGCCCGCTTTGGGGCTGGTGGATACCGAACCGGCGTTCGCGAGGTCCCGAGATTTTCATGAGAGCACCGGCTTTCAGGAAAATACAGCTTTGCGTGAGAACACGGATTTGAACGAAAGCGCAGGCGCCCCCGAAGACTCAGACGCACCTTCTGCTGCCGCCGCGAATGTCTCGTACGCGGCACGGCAGACCGCTCCGCATGGCAGAGCCGGCGCATCTGCCCATGGCAAAGCACCTGCTTCGGCATATCCCGTGCCCGAGAAGCGTTCCATCACCATGGCGCAGGCGCGGAACTACATTGCCGCGATGAAAAGATCCCGTTGGCTGCTGGGAATCGGCGTTGCGCTGATCGTACTCGGCGCGGCTCCGTTCCTTGGACTGGCGACCGCATACGGCAGCGTCGGAGGAACGCGCGAAAATCTCAGCTTGCTGCTTGGATTCGCGTTGAGTCTACTGCTGATTGGCGTAGGCGTTGGCCTGCTGGTGTATCGAAGCCAGCAGCTTTCGCCCTTCAGGCGTATCACTTCGGGACTTGACCGTTGCACTCCCGAAATAGCAGCCTACGCGAACGCTGAGCAGCAGCAGCAGGAGTCGTCGAAGCGTACGCTGGCTCTGGTCATCGCGGTGATGCTGTGGATCGTCTCCGCGCTTCCGCTTATCGGCGCGGGAATCTTCACGCAGAACTGGGCGCAGGCCCAAGCCGATCCGTTGCTGGGTTTGGGGATGGCTCTTACGCTGGCTTTCGTCAGTCTTGGTCTGCTGGTTTTCCTCCCTGCCAATTGGATGGATTCCGCGCAGGTGCACCTGACGCAGACCTCGCCCGAAGCGATCGCCGAACGGGATTACGACGAGGATTCGGCTCACTATCCCGTATGGGTGAGGGCGATTTACGCCGGATTCTGGCTGATTGTCACAGGCATCTATCTGGCATGGAGCTTCATCACCGGAGATTGGGATTTCACCTGGATCATCTGGCCGGTTTCGGCGATCGCCTTCGGCGCCTTCGCGGCGATCACCGGAACCATCTACTCTTCGCGCGAGAGAGAATAGCAGAACCGCCTCACGCTTAGGCTTTATTGCCGGATCGGCTCAGCAGCTGCGTGATGCCCTCGCGGTAGGTGGTGATGGGAAAATCCGGGAACCGCGTCTGGAATTTGGTGGAGTCGAAGATGTTGTCCTGCCGGTAGCGCGGCAGCAGCTCTTCGATCTCCTTGACCGTCGGATTCATCCACCCGCCGATGCCGAACGCCCACCTCGGCACGGTCGTGTAGCCGACGCTGCGGCCGGTGACTTCCGAAGCTATTTCGATCATCTGCCGATAGTTCAGCCGTTCGTGGTCGACCGGCAGATGCCAGGTCTGCCCATAGGCGTCGGGCGTGTTGCCGATAAGCGCCATCGCATGGCTGGCGTCAGGCGTCCAGATCAGCGTCCGCTTGGCGTGGGCGCTGATTGGCACGAAGGGGCGTTTATGCTGCGCGATGCGACCCAGCACCATGGAATTTGTCACGCTCTGGGTCTTGCCCGGGCCATAGAACTCCGGAGCGCGGCAGATTACGGCCTCGATTCGGCCCGCAGTCATCTCATCGAGCATCATTGTCGCAAGCTGCGCTCGCACGCGTGCCTTACGTCCGACCGGCTCGAAATGCATGTCTTCGGTTTGCATTTCCGCAGTGCGCGGGTACATGTAGGTGTTGTCGAAGAAGACGAGCTTGGTGCCATGCTTTTCGCAGGCCGCGATCGCATTCGCCATCATGGTCGGGAATTTCTCCTCCCACATGCCTGAATTCGCGGGCAAGCCCACCGTGAGATACGCGATTTCGCTGCCCGCTACGGCTTTGTCAGTGGCCTGGGCGTCCATGAGGTCGGCGGATACGAGTTGATCGGTGTCGTGCACCTTGCGCGGGTGCTTGCTGACCAAGCGGATGTCGTGCGTGTGATTGCGATACAGTTCGCGGGTGAGCTCGTCGGCGATCTGGCCGCCTGCGCCGAGAATGGTTTGCATATGCGTATGTCCTTGCGTGCGTTTTGGTTGGGTTTGGGGTTGGATTGCGTACTGGTTGAAGATAGGTGGCTGAAAGTACGCGGCTGAAGATACGTGCGGCCGATTCAGCCCAGCAGTTCAGCGACCTTGGTAGTGGTCTCCTTGGCCGAGCCGGGGTTCTGGCCGGTGACGAGCTTGCCGTCGACAACCGCGTTCGAGACAAACGGCAGCAACGCCCTCGAATAGTTGGCACCGAGCTCCTTCATGCAATCCTCGACGTTATAGGGCACGAGCTTGTCCACGCGGGCGAGGATTTCCTCGCGCCAGGAGAACCCGGTGATATTGCGGCCTGCGACAAGATAGCTGCCGTTGGAAAGCTTCGTTTCCAATAAGCCGCAGTAGCCGTGGCAGACCGCGGAAACGACTCCCCCGTTCTCGTAGATGTCGCGAGTAATATGCTGCAAACCTTCGCTGCCGGGGAAATCGAACATCACAGCGTGGCCGCCGGTGAAGAATATCGCATCATAATCCGCCGCATTGATATCCTCCGGACTGGCTGTGTGCTCCAGCAGCGCCATTCTCTTGGGATCGTTATGCCATGCTTTCGCGGATTTGTCGTAGTTGGGGAATTTCAGCGAACGCGGTTCCAGCGGCGACTTGCCGCCAGCCGGGCTCACGATGGTCTGCTCGTAGCCGTGCTTCTCGAAGATGTCATAGGCATGGGTCAGCTCGGACAGCCACAGCTCAGTCGGATGCGATGGGTCGACGTCGTAGTGGCTGACGTTGGTGACGACGAGTAGTACTTTCTTGGCGTTCTTGCTCATCGGATGCTCGATTCTGTGTGATTGGAAGTACTGTAATTGGGGTTTGCGATGTGGTTGGGTGCTGTGTGGTTGAGGTTTACCGCGTGGTTGGCTGTCCTGTGCGCGGCTGCACCGTGTTCAGCTTCGGTGTGGTTGGAGTCTGTGGCGTTCGATGCTGCACGGTCAGATTCAATATGATCGGATTTTGCGATGCGGGCGTTGACAATGTTGCGCTTGGCATGATTGGATTACGCTTGATTGGCTCTGCGGCTATTGGTCTTAGCGCGAGTGACTGGCGGGAAAACCGCAGCGAAAGCCGCGCGTACCCGCTCATCGATTTTCTCAGGGTCAGCGTTCGGCAGCTTGCCGTCAAGGTGGAGGAAGGCGAGCCCGTGCGCGAGCGACCATCCCGCCGTGGCGAGTGCGTCGGGTTCGGATTGCGGGAAAACCCGCGCCATCACTTCCCTGAGATAGCCGCGTAGCGCAGCGGCCGCGCGTACCCGCTCGTCGTTCTGGTCGTCGCATGGCTGCCCGAACATCAGATGGAACAGCGCCGGGCGTCGCATCGCGAACCGCACATAGCGCACCGCGACCTCACCTATGTCTTCTGCTGTGGTCGGTGGCTCGCGATCGGCAGTCAGCTCGCGCATGAGCTCCTGCAAGCCGTGGACAGCCAACGCCGATTCAAGCTCCTCGCGGTCGGCGAAATGCCGATACGGCGCAGCGGTTGACACCCCGGCATCTCGGGCCAGCGCCCGCAGCGAAAACGGCTCGCCACTTTCAAGCATCTGCAACGCTGAACGAATCAGCGTTTCGCGCAAATCGCTGTGCTGCCTCGTCGTAGATGTATCCGTAGCGCACCTCCTCTGTGGTGTTGAGTGCTGCCATGTTGTTAGCAGTGCTAACTATGTAAGCACTGCTAACAGTAACACATGAGATACCGACGTCAAACCAGACTTTCAGCTCGCAGCGAGAGTGCGGGTGGCGAAAAATAGTTTTCTGTTGCCACATTGCGTCTGAGACCATAGTGCAATCAAATCAATACCTAATGCATATCTATATGATGTAAGCTAAATGTCTTTATTTCGTTCAATGAGGGGAACGGAATTCCTATCCTCGCCAAGAATGGCGGAAGATCAACGAAATGAAATGCACGAGATGGCTTGAAAACCTCACTGAATGCAAATACTCCCATTTCCCGCATTGCGTGAGGTTTCATTGACCCAGATAATGGAATCCTAATCATGTGAGCCGCCACCAACGTCAAGAGATACCGCCGCATATGGAATTTACCGGCTCGACCACACCGTGTCGCCAAAAGTCAGGGGATGTGGTAGATTATCTCCTTGGTGCTTACACACCGTTCGGGCTGTAGCGCAGTTTGGTAGCGCACCTGACTGGGGGTCAGGGGGTCGCAGGTTCAAATCCTGTCAGCCCGACAAAATGTTGGGTCCCTTGTTCAAACTTGCGCCATCGCGGACATGCTTTGAAATATGCACGATTATGCGAAGCGACTCTTCAGCCTTGCATTATCCCCTAGGGCGCAGGAATGGGGGTATATCAGCCTTGTGTGTAGCGTTAATCCGGCCTTGCGGAGATCTATCTGCATTATGTGAGGCGCTATTTCTTGGAAAACCATGTATCGGGTGGCAAGAAACCGCCGTTTTCAAGCAGCAATACTCGGGGTGCCATGGGATTAGCGCCTCACATAACGCAGATAGACCTCCGCAGCACCCTGATAACGCCTCACATAAGCGAGATGCCGAATTACAAACTCCAAATGAGCAAACTTCAACGGGCAAACGCCATCGAGCGAGGCGATTCATCCCACGATCGCATTATTGCCTCCGCTAACGTGCACCTAACCTACCTCCCCACAAATCAGTTGTGGACGTCATCACAATGAATGGTGATGACGGCCACAACACAAGGGCAACCAGTAGGTAGGTACCAACGAATCAGACCACGACGCTGCCCCATAGATCAGCCATTTTGAGTCATAGCTCCAAACCAAGGCTCCATGAGATGCGAGCCAAAACACATAAAGTCGGATCGACTACTTGCGCTTGCGCTTCTCTCGGATGTGCACGGAGACCTGAATCGGCGTGCCTTGGAAGCCGAACTCCTCGCGCAGCGAGCGCTCGATGAAGCGGCGATAGCCGTGTTCGAGGAATCCGGTGGCGAAGATCACGAAGCGCGGCGGGCGGGTCGAGGCTTGCGTGGCGAAGAGGACGCGGGCCTGTTTGCCGCCGCGCAGCGGGTGCGGGTGCGCGGACTGGATGCGGCCGAGGAAGGCGTTGAGCTTGCCGGTGGGGATGCGTTTGTCCCATGATTCGAGTGCGGTGCGCATGGCCTTGGCCAGCCGGTTGGAATGCCAGCCGGTCTTCGCGGAGAGATTGACCCGCTCGGCCCAGGTGACGCGGTCGAATTCCGTGTTCCAGAGCCGTTCGAGGCGCTGCCGGTCGAATTCGTCGAGCACATCCCATTTGTTGAACACCAGCACGATTGCGCGCCCGGCGTCCACAGCCTGGCTCATGACCTTGAGATCCTGATCCGCAATGGGCTGCGAGGCGTCGAACAGCACCAGGGCCAGCTCGCTGCGTTCGATGGCCGCCTGCGTGCGCAGCGAGGAATAGTATTCCGCGCCCGAAAGCTTGTGCGCGCGCCGTTTGATGCCGGCGGTGTCGATGAACAGCCAGTCCTCGCCGTCGATGTCGACGACCTCGTCAATCGGGTCGCGAGTCGTGCCGGCCAGCTCGTTGACGACCGCACGCTCCTGCTGCGCCAACTGATTGAGCAGCGAGGATTTGCCCACGTTCGGGCGGCCTACCAAGGCCACCCGCCGCAGATTGCTGGGAGTAAGGAATCCGGAGGTCTTGTCGGCCTTCTTGAGCGCCTCGATGGCCACATCAAGCAGGTCGCCGACGCCGCGGCCGTGCATGGCCGAAATCGCGTACGGCTCCCCCATGCCAAGCTTCCAGAACTCGGCGGACATGTATTCGCCGGCAGCATCATCGATTTTGTTGACGGCCAGCACCACGGGCTTGCCTGATTCGCGCAGCAGTTTCACGATGCGCTGGTCGGTGTCAGTCAGGCCAACCTGCGCATCGACCACGAATACGACGGCGTCACTGAGCTGGACAGCGACCTGCGCCTGCGAGGCAATCGCCGATTCGATGCCTTCGACATCGGCCTCCCAGCCGCCGGTGTCGACCAGCTTGAAATCGTTGCCGGCCCATTCGGCGTCGTAGCTCACGCGGTCGCGGGTCACGCCGGGCGTGTCCTCCACGACGGCGACGCGGCGGCCGAGGATGCGGTTGACCAGCGTGGACTTGCCGACATTCGGGCGCCCCACCACGGCCAGCACGCCCACTGGCTTGGGACCGGACTGTCGGCTGGCTCCTGCGATGCGATCGGCGTCCAGCAGCGACTGGTCCTCGTCATCAAGTTCGTAGCCTTCAAGATTCGCAGCGTACTGGCGGTATTCCTGCTCTTCGATCGCCTGTTCGACCAGTGCGATCAGCGCATCCAGAGTCTGCTCGAAAGTCAGATCCGAATTGTCGAGCGTGCTCACGCCTTCGGCTGCGCTCAGGAAGCTCGTCACCTTCGAATCCGCCTTGTCTCGGGCGGCGACGTTCTCCGCGCCGACGCCCTGCACGCTCTGTCCGGCACGACGCGCCTGACGCACCTCTTCACGCGCGGTAAGCAGCACGCGCACTTCGGCGTCGGGCGAGACGACCGTGGTGATGTCACGGCCTTCGGCGACGACTCCTGCGCCTTTCGAATAGGAATCGGGCGAGCCTTCGCGTTCGATGAACGACCGCTGCGCGGCGATAAGCACGTGCCGCACCGGGATGATGCCTGATACCGCCGAAACATGCGAGGAAACTTCGGAGGATCGAATCTCCTCGCTGATATCAACGTTATCAGCGAAAACCTTGGGGTCGTCCGGGTCGACGCTCAAATCGAAGTGGTCTTCGGTAAAGAAGTCCCCCACCGCCTGCGTGATCGTCTGCTCGTCGACCTGCTCGGCATCAAGATCGATGCCTTGGCGCAAGCACCACCAGGCGCAGGCACGGTACATCGCGCCGGTGTCGAGATAAGCGAACGAGAAATAGCTGGCCAAGGCCTTGGAAACCGAGGATTTGCCTACCCCTGCAGGGCCGTCAATGGCTACACGGATCACAGACCCACCTCCTTCGACAGGGAACGCACCTCGGGCTGCGAGAGCACGCGGTAGGTTCCGGGCTTCAAGTCGCCGAGCTTGATCGGGCCGATCTGCGTGCGCACCAGGCGCTTGACAGGGAAGCCGATAGCGCCGAAGATGCGGCGGACGATGCGGTTCTTGCCCGAATGCAGTACCACCTTGACGATGGTCGATTCGCGGCTGCCGTCGATGATGGCGCAATGGTCGAGCATGATCAGCCCGTCGTCGAGCTGCACGCCCTGCGATACGAGTCGCCGGCACACATTGCCGCCGATCTTGCCTTCCAGCGTGGCGATATAGGTCTTCTCCACCTCGTACTTGGGATGCATGACGTGCTGGCTCAGCTCCCCGTCATTGGTCATGAGAATCAGACCCTCGGAATCATAGTCCAGCCGTCCCATGTGGAAGATGCGCTCGTACTTGTCGCCCACGATGTCGCTCAAGGTGAAGCGCCCTTTGGGATCGTCCATGGTGCTGAGCACCTTCTTGGGCTTGTTGAGCGCCAACGTGACATGCCGGCCGTCGATGCGCACGCGCGAGCCATCGACGCGTATCTGCTGATGCGTGGGGTCGACTCGGGTGCCGAGCTCGGTGACCAGTTCGCCGTCTACCTCGACACGGCCTTCCTGAATGATTTCCTCGCATTTGCGGCGCGATCCGAATCCGGCCTGCGCGAGCAGTTTCTGCAGCCGGATTCCGTCGTTGTCAGTGGTGTGCGCCTTTTCGGCGCGTGAATATGCGTTTGGCATCGTTCTCCCAACGTGGCCTGTCGGCAGCGCGTTCGCGCCGTCGTATTCGTATGTTCTTTGGCGACATCAGAGATTTCGGACTGCCGCAACCTTTCTATTATAGCGCATCGTAAGGAAACACCCCGGAGATGCTGGTACGATGGCAGTCGTCCGGCGGACATCGGCCCGCATATATATAAGAGGTACAAAGGAATATTATGACCCAATTCGAATCGGAGAAGGAAAGTGCGCCCAACGGCGAAGAGGGGGCCGCTGCGAAGACGACGACCCATGCCGATGCGTCTGAGAACGCGAATAATCTGAATTCCGCACCACTGAATTCCACGCCACTGTGGCTGCGCGTGGGCGCGGAGCTGCTCGGCAGCTTCCTGGTCTGCTTCGTCATCTACATGGCCTATACGCTGCCGACGGCGCTCTATAGCCCTAATCTGGCGTTCATCGCCATCGCCACGGGACTCGCCTACGCCATCGTGACATTCATCTTCGGGCGCATCTCCGGCGGCCAGTTCAATCCCGCCGTCACCATCGCCGCCATGCTTACTTCGAAGACCCAGCTGGTCGACGGTCTGCTCTACATCATCGCGCAAGTGCTGGGCGGCATCGCAGCGGGAGCGGTGTTCAAAAGCGTGCTCCCGGTTTCGCAGAGCCTGCCGATCAAGCTTTGGCTCACCTATGCGGCCAACGGATTCGAATCCGGATCGGTTTCCTCCACCGCGCTCAAGGGCGCCGGGGCAAGCTTCAGCATCACCTTGGCGATTCTCGTCGAGGTCGTCGCCGGCATTCTGATCGTCGCCGC
This sequence comes from Bifidobacterium subtile, assembly GCF_000741775.1. Taxonomy (GTDB): domain Bacteria; phylum Actinomycetota; class Actinomycetes; order Actinomycetales; family Bifidobacteriaceae; genus Bifidobacterium; species Bifidobacterium subtile. The sequence goes on along the minus strand of NZ_JGZR01000009.1, from coordinate 35,558 downwards.
CGCCATGTCGACGCTCGGCAAGGATGGAAATGCCACATCCCGCCAGCCTTGGGCCATGGGACTCGCCTACGGCGCAGGCGCCGCGTTCACCTACCCGGTCACGGGCGCAGCGCTTAACCCGGCCCGTGCCACCGGCGTCGCGATTGTCGCACAGAACCAAGGCCTGACGCAGGAGCCGCTGCAGCAGCTTTGGGTGTTCTGGATCGTACCGGTGCTTGCGGCGGCGCTGGTCGCGCTCATCTTGGTCGCGCAGGAGCTGTTCGCCAAAACCGCTACGCCTGCTGCTGTTGCCGAACCAGAAGCGGTTGAGGTGGATGCAGCTGCCGATGAGAACTCAGTAGAGCAGTCTGATGCTGATGTACGTGACGAGCAGGCCGATTCCCAAGGCAATGCCGATGAAGGAATCGAAAGCAACTGAACGTACTTTCCACGGGCTGCGTTCGCGCAGCACCAACCGGAGTGATCCGGTGATGATGGCCGCCATAGCGAGAACCGCTGTGGCGGCCATCATGTATCCGAGCATTGCGCATATGGCGCTGAGCGCCACGGTGGCAGCAACCGCCCATTCGAAGGCGGGCTTGCCTTCGTGGTCCTCCGAGACCGGGGGGTGCTTGCCGTTCATGATGAATGCTCCTTGCATCTATATCGATGTGCCCACACTGTGCCTACGTGTAATGCCGTGCCGTTTTCGATTGCATACGGTCTGATTGCACATAGTACAAGTCCGTGCGAACCAATGCATAAGGCCTGTCCGCGAGGCATCAGTCTCGCGGACAGGCCTTATGCATTATTGCTCAGCGTCACTCAGGCAATACCTTGAGCGATCCGTATCGCACTTAGTTCCTTCTGCTCGGTTTCTTCTACTCAGTGGAAGAAGTGGCGGGTGCCGGTGACGTACATCGTCACATTCGCGGCTCTGGCGGCGGCGAACACTTCCTCGTCGCGGATGGAGCTGCCCGGCTGCACGATGGCCTTGACTCCGGCATCGATGAGCTTCTGGGCGCCATCGGCAAACGGGAAGAAGGCGTCGGATGCGGCGACTGCACCCGTGGCGCGGTCCGCGTTGTCGGCGAGCGTGTTGGCTCGGCGCACCGCTAGGTCACACGAGTCGACCCGGTTGACCTGACCCATGCCGATGCCGACCGTGGCCTCGTCGTGCGCGAGCAGGATCGCGTTCGATTTCACGCAGCGCACTGAACGCCATGCGAATGCCAAGTCGCGCAGCGTCTGCTCGTCCGCGGCCTCGCCGGCGACCAAGCGCCAGTTGGCGGGGTCGTCGCCTTCCGCGTCGATCAGATCGGTGGTCTGCAGCAGCACGCCGCCATCGATGGCCCGCATCTGGGTGCGCGCATGCGGCGGCTCGGCGACCTTCAAAATACGCAGATTCTTCTTCTTGGTCTGCAGGAGTTCCAGCGCTTCAGGCTCGTAATCCGGCGCGACGATGACCTCGGTGAAAATCGGCCGCACGCTGTTCGCCATATCCAGCGTGACTGTCGCGTTGGCGGCGATCACCCCGCCATAGGCGCTCATCGGGTCGCAGGCATGCGCCTTGCGATGCGCCTCGGCTACCGTCTCCCCCAGCGCCAGCCCGCAGGGATTGTTGTGCTTGGTGACGGCCACGGCGATGCGCGGCGCGAAGTCCCACACCGTGCGCCAAGCGGCGTCGGCATCGACATAGTTGTTGTAGCTCATCGGCTTGCCGCCGAGCTGGACCGCATGAGCGAAGCCGACCTGATCGAGCGGGTCGAGATACAGCGAGGCCTGCTGATGTGGGTTCTCGCCGTAGCGCAGCACATGCGCCCGATTCCAGGTACGCGTGAGCGTCGCCGGCATGAGTTTCTCATCGATTGCGTCCGCGCCGTCAGCAGCAGTCTCAGCAGCCTCGGAGTCGTTGGCTTCCGACACCGGCGATACGCTGGCCGGTTTGATCCAGCGCTGGGACGTCCATTCCGTGATCGTCGCGTCATAGGACGCAGTGTGGGCAAAAGCCTTGGCCGCAAGCCAGCGACGCTCCTCCAAGCTGAAGCCCTGACCGTCCGCGACCCGCTGCGCGACCAGCGCATAATCCGCGGGATCGGTGATCACGGCAACGCTAGCGCTGTTCTTGGCCGCTCCTCGTACCATTGACGGCCCGCCGATGTCGATCTTCTCGATGGTGTCGGCCTCGTTCGCACCCGAACGCACGGTGTCGGCGAAGGGATACAGGTTCACGACGACCAGATCGAAGGCCGCGATGCCGAGCTGCTCAAGCTGTTCGACGTGATCGGGGTTGGTCATGTCGGCGAGGATGCCGGCGTGGATATGCGGGTCGAGCGTCTTGACCCGGCCATCGAGGCTTTCCGGGAAGCCCGTGACCTCGCTGACCTCAGTGACGTTGACGCCCAGCGACGCAAGCGTTTTGGCCGTGGAGCCGGTGGACACCACTTCGGTTCCGGCCTTGACGAAGGCCTGAGCCAGCGTTTCCAGGCCTTCCTTATGGAAGACGGATACCAGAGCCCGTCGTATCGGTCGATGTGTTGTCGTCATCATGGTCCTCCTTGGGTTTGGTCATCGAGCTGATGACACGTGTTGATGGTGCGTCGGCAGCCGTTTCTGCGTCGCTGTCGGCGCTTGTCGAGCCAGCTGCTGCATCAGTCGGCGCGAGCTGTTCACGATGTCGAGCGAACACCGTGCGCACGGCGAAAACGCCGGAGACCACGACAAGCGCTGCGACCCAGGCTACGAACAGGCCCAATGCGCTCGGCCGGCCTACAGACTGCGTGGAGTCCGCGATATCGACGCCGACATGGGCCAGCCGCTGGCGGCCCAGCGATCCGTTCGACAGCAGAAACAGCAGCGTCATGCCCAGCGCCACGATCACGCTGGCCAGGCAGAAGCTCCCGGCGGCGTATGCAAAACGGAAAAGCGTGCTGCGAAGGTCACGGTTGGCCGCTTCGCCTTCGGTCTTGCCCGTACCGTTCACGTCAGCAAATCTGATCGCGAAGCCGCGGTGCAACAGCAGCGCGAGGGAGCCGACTATGAATCCCGACGCCATCGGAATAGACACCAGCACGATGCGCCAGGTTGCGTTATTCACCGGTTCGGGCAGCAGCGCGAACGCCGGCAGCGGCGGCAGACCGGACGAACGACCGGTCCACAAGCTGAATGTGGCCAGGTCTCCGATGGAGAAGCCCGATCCGAACAGCCACGAAATCGCCCAGATGCAGATATTAGGCAACCAAGCAAGCGAACAGATGGTGGTGAGAACCTTCGAGCCGGATTGCATGCCGGTGAGGTCGAACAGGCGGAGCATCGCTCCGTGCCCACGCACCGTCCAGATCACGGTCGTGACGAAACCGGCCAGCACATAGCAGGCGAGAAGCGTCCCGCCGATAACCAGTCCAGTGCTCGAAGCGGTACGCAAAGGCGCGGAAGCACGCGAGCGAACAGCGGCAACGACAGTCCCCCATATTCCGCTGGCGGGCAATGCCGCATTGGCAAAGCCTAGGGTGAACACCACAAGCGTTTTGGCGCAGATCAGCCAGATCGAATCCAGCAGACCGACGGTGACTCCTTGCGCGAGAATCGCGTTCAGCGTCACCCATGAAATCGCGCCGGCGCAATACGCTTCCCACGAGGAGCAGCTGAACCTCAGCGTCAACGAACGAATCAGCGCGATAAGCAGCAGGGTCAGCAGCAACGGTATGATCGTCAGCTTTATCGAGCCGGCTTCGAATCCCACGCCTTGGCTGAGCAGCACGATCGCCTCGCTCAATGGTATGGAGAGCTGCGAGAGGTTGTCGCCGCCCTCCTCCATCGAGATGACGAGCAGCGTCAACGCCATGAAGAACCCCAATGAAATGGAGTATATGGCGATGGAGACCAGCGCCGCGCCGGCCCCATTCAACCACTGCCTAGGACGTATCGTCATGCCAGGGAACGCGCAGCCAATGTCTCGCGCATGATCTGCGCGGTCTGTCCCGGCGTTCTGCCGACGGGAATGCCGACGGCTTCGAGCGCGTCCTTCTTGTCTTGGGCGGTCCCTTTGCCGCCGGAGACGATGGCTCCGGCATGGCCCATCTGCTTGCCTTCGGGGGCTGTGAAGCCCGCGATATAGGCTACGACGGGCTTGCTCATATGCTTTGCGGCCCAAGCGGCGGCGTCCTGTTCGGCGTTGCCGCCGATCTCGCCGATCATCACCACGGCCTTCGTCTCCTCGTCCTGCTCGAAAGCTTCCAAGGCCTCCTGCAGCGTCGTGCCTACGATGGGGTCTCCTCCGGCGCCGAGGCATGCGGTGAAGCCGATGTCGGCGAGCTCGCCCATAAGCTGGTAGGTGAGCGTGCCGGATTTGGAGACCAGTCCCAACGGGCCGCGCTTGACGATGCCATCGGGGATGATGCCCAGATTCACGCCGAGCTGCGTAGCGTCCTTGGCGAACGTAGCCAGTCCAGGGCAGTTAGGGCCGACGACGCGCACGCCTTTGCGCAGCGCCAACTCGACGAAGTAGGCGGTATCCGATACCGGGATGCCTTCGGTGATGACAACGATCAGCCCAATGCCCGCCTCAATCGCCTCGACGACCGCGTCCTTGGCGAATCTCGGCGGCACGAAGACCACGCTCGCCTTGGCTCCGGTGGCCTCAAGCGCCTCATCGCATGAGGCGTATACGGGTATCTCGACCTGTGCGGCGTCAGCGTTCTTCGTGAAGGAGACTGTGGTGCCGGCCTTGCGCGGATTGACGCCGCCAACGATATTCGTTCCGGCCTGGAGCATGCGCGCGGTATGCGTCATGCCCTGATGCCCGGTCATGCCTTGCACGATGACCGGTGCGCCATTCTCGATGAATGCGTTCATCGACGTGCCTCCTTGACGGTTGAAGCGAGCTCGGCGGCGACCTGCGCGGCCTGTTCCATCGTATCGCACACGCGCACGTTCGCGTTGCCGGCCTCACGCAGAATGCGCAGTCCCTCGCTCGCGGCATTGCCGTCGAAGCGCACAACGATGGGCTTGGAGGATCCCAGCGCCTCCAAGGCGCCGAGAATGCCGTCGGCCACCTGCTCGCAGGAGGTGATGCCGCCGTAGACATTGATGAAGACTGATTCGACCTGCGGGTCGGAAAGCACGATATGCAGGCTTTCGCTCATGACTTCGGCCGAGGCCCCTCCCCCGATGTCGAGGAAGTTGGCGGGCTTGATCCCCGTATGCTGATCCTCCCCGGCTCCGGAAACGGCGTCGAGCGAGCTCATGACCAAGCCCGCCCCGTTGCCGATGACCCCGACCTCGCCAGTCAAGTGGACATAGTGCAGGCCGTGCTCGCGGGCACGCTGCTCGAAGGGATCGGACTGATGCGGATCGGTGAAGCGCGTCCAGCCATCGTGGCGGAACGCGGCATTGTCGTCCAGCGAGATCTTGGCGTCCAAGGCGCACAATGACTTGGAGGATTCGTCGTCCGGATCGCCTATTTTGGCGAGCGGATTGATCTCGACCAGCGTGGCGTCATTCTCCTTGAAGCAGCGCCACATCTTGAGCAGCACCTGCGCGGCCTGATCCACATCGGCATGGTAGAAGCCGATGCTCTGCGCCATCGCCGTGGCGGCGTCAAGGTCGAAATCGTCGAGCGCATTGATATGCAGCCGTTTGACGGACTCGGGCTGCTCGCGGGCGATCTGCTCGACCTCGGTGCCGCCGTTGGCTGTGGCCAGCACATCGAAATCGCGCGAAGCACGGTCAAGCGATATCGAAACGTAATATTCGTGCAGAATATTCGCGGCCTGCGCTACGAGCACGCCGCTGGTCTTGTGGCCATGGATGCTCATCGGGAAAATCTGCTCGGCCGTGAGAATCGCCTCGTCGCGATTCCGCGCCACCTTGATGCCGCCTGCCTGACCGCGATGACCGATTTTGACCTGCGCCTTGATCACGCAGGGATAGCCTATCTCGTCTGCAGCCAGAGCGACTTCGTGCGAATTTTGAGCGAAAATTGCACGCGGCGTAGGGATGGACTGCTCGTCAAGCAATTCCCTGGCCTGGTATTCATAGAGATCCATAAACCGAAAAACCTTTCCTCTTCAACAAAGTTGTATGCGCTGGCACTGTGTGAGCCGTGCGTAGGCGCCCGGCGGCCGCGTGCGCCGACTGCCTGCTCTAGGCATGCAGCCGGCGCACGGCATCAGGCGGGCATGGTGACTAGCGCACTGGCAGGATACGACCCCAGCGAAGCACGCCCGCCAAGTCCCTGAAGCTCCATCACGAAGCTGAATCCCGCGACCTTGCCGCCGCATTTCTCGACAAGATGCGCCGCCGCATTGGCGCTGCCGCCTGTGGCGATCAGATCGTCGACGATAAGCACGCGTTCGTTAGAGGAAATCGCGTTGGTTTCGACTTCGACGCTTTCCTGCCCGTATTCGAGCGTGTATTGCTCGCTGATGGTTTCAGGAGGCAGCTTGCCGGTTTTGCGCAGCGCTATGAATCCTTTGCCCAGCGAAGCGGCCAAGGCCGGGCCGAACAGGAAGCCGCGGGCCTCGAGCCCTGCGACGCTGTCGAAGTCCCGCGCCGCTACGGGAAGCGCGAGCTTCAGCGCTTTCAGCAGCGTCGCCAAACCTTTGGGATCGGCGAGAACCGGCATGAAATCACGGAACAGAACGTTCTTGTTGGGAAATCCGGGAATCGTGCGAATCAGCGAAAGGACGTATTCAGCGTCCGCGCTCCCCACGCATTCAAGCTGGTCGATGCTGATGTCAGATGATGTCATGCCGGAGTCCTGCCGCCTTGTTCGAATGCCGTCCAACGATAATTGCCCTATATGCGCTGATTGACACGTTCACGCTACTTCGCGGACGCCCCCTCGGCTGCCTCGTCACTGCTCTCGTCGACGGCAGTCTCTTCCACGCTGGCTTCAGGCCGCGCGGCATCCTGTGCATAAGCGTCGTCCTGCACGGGCGTGTCCTGCGCGCCATCGGAGATCTCACCATACGCGGCCTGCGCCTCGCCGGTGTCCTCCTGGGGCAACGGGTTGCCGTTCTCGTCCACTTCATCGTCATCGACGAAGGCCGGACGCGTGTAGGTCTTGTTGACGGCAGAGGCCTTGAATCGCAGCAGACTGCCTTCGGAGTCGATCACGATCTCCTCATACTTCGTGTCCACGGACACGACTTTGCCGATCACGCCGCCGATGGTAACGACCTCGGTGCCTGGCGCCAGATTCTCGCGGAAGTTCTGCACTTCGGCCTGCTGCTGCTTGGCTTTCTTGGATTGCCACCACATCATGCCACCCATGAGGACGATGAGAACAATAGGTAAGATCAACTGCATGACAGGGGTCTCCTAACATAGCGGGCGCGCTGTGCGCCCGGATAACAATGGATAGATGTCCAAACAACAGATTTTAGAATAGCTTGCTGACATCATCGCGTGGCGTCAGCCCCAGGTGCTCCCAGGCCTTGGTCGTGGCGACGCGGCCTTTGGGCGTGCGGATGAGGAAGCCTTCGCGCACCAGATACGGCTCGCATACCGTTTCCACGGTCTCCGCCTCTTCGCCGACCATCGCCGCGAGGTTGTTCAGGCCCACAGGACCGCCGTTGAAGCTTTTTACGACGGCGTGGAGCACCGCGAGATCAAGACGATCCAAGCCTTCCGAATCGATCTGATACAGCGCCAGCGCCTCGCGCACCGCGTCGGGACGCACAATGTCGAGATCATGCACGGTCGCCCAGTCCCGCACGCGACGCAGCAAGCGGTTGGCGATGCGCGGCGTGCCTCGCGACCGCAAGGAAAGCTCTTGCGCCGAGCCGTCTCCCAGCATGACGCCAAGCACTGCCGCCGAGCGTTCGACGAGCTTCTCAAGCTCCTCGCGCGGATAGAAATCGAGGTGCGCGGTGAAGCCGAAACGGGCCCGCAGCGGCGAGGGCAGCATGCCTTCGCGCGTAGTAGCGCCAATCACCGTAAAGCGCGGCAGGGTCAGCGGGATCGAAGAGGCGCCCGGGCCTTTGCCCACCATCACGTCGACGCGGAAATCCTCCATAGCAATGTACAGCAGCTCCTCCGCCGCGCGTGGCAGGCGATGGATCTCATCGATGAACAGCACCTCGCCGGCATCCAAAGAGCTCAGGATCGATGCCAGATCGCCAGCATGCTGGATGGCGGGACCCGACGTCACGCGAATCGGCACGCCGAGCTCGTTCGCCGTGATCATCGCAAGCGTGGTCTTGCCCAATCCCGGAGGACCGGACATCAGAATATGGTCGGGCGGCACCTCGCGTTTGCGTGCGGCGTCGAGAAAAAGCTGCAGCTGGGCCTTGAGCCGAGGCTGGCCGATGAAGCCGTCCAGAACCTGCGGCCGCAGCTCTTCGTCGCTGACCGGCTCGTTGCCGATCGGCTGCGAGGAGACCATGCGCAGCGATTCCTCGCCGGCTCCCTCGTTGACTTGCTCATTGCCCGGGCCTGCACCATTCATGGCGGTCATGCCGGTTGCCGTATTGCCTGTCATGGCGTGGTTCACCTTCCCCGATCCAGTGCGGCCAAGGCCAACTTGAGCACGCGCGGTACTTCGTCCCCGGCAAGCGGCGTCGCGATGTCATTGTCTGCGCATGCCTTGCGCACCGCGTCTTCGGCGTCCTGCGCACGCCATCCCAGCGAGATCAGTCCCTCGACCACCTGCAGCGTCCCGGTGTCGGCTCGCGCTGCCGCAGTCGAAGGCTTCCCTTCGATTTGCGTGAGATCAATCGAGCCCTTGAGCTCCAGAATGATCTTCTGCGCACCTTTCTTGCCTAGACCGGGCGCCTTGGCCAGCGCTGCCGCGTCGCCGTCCGCCACTGCTCGTGCAAGCTTGTCGGGAGACAGGGTGGAAAGCAGCGAAAGCGCTACTTTAGGACCGATACCGCTGACCTTCTGCAGCTGCATGAACATGCGTTTGGAGGCCTGCGCAAGAAAGCCGAACAGGGTGATCGCGTCCTGCGAGACATTGAGCGACGTGAAGACCTTCACCTCCTGGCCGGCGTGCAGCGCCGAAAGATCGGCGGACGGCATGCGGGCCTCGAATCCGATGCCGCCGGCCATGATGAGCGCGGCGTCGGAGTCTATGGCCTCGACCCGGCCTTCGAGCATTCCTATCATGACGATCCCCTATCGGTCGCAGCGGTCAGCGGTCGGAAACATTACCATGCTCAAACATCTCATATTCGAACATCCGTTCGAAGTCTACATGCCCCGGTCGACGCTATGCCGACGCTGCGCGTTGTGCGAGGCTTCGGCCCATTGCCGCTGCGCCGTCGTGAGATGCTGTTCGCGTTCGCCGCCTTCAAGCGCCCCGGCGGGCCGCAGGGCATGGCAGATCGCCTGCGCCAACGCGTCTGCGGCGTCGGCGGGCTTCGGCATCGTATTGAGGTTCAGGATATGGGCCACCATGCGCTCGATCTGGATTTTCTCGGCGCGCCCGTTGCCGGTGATCGCCAGCTTGACTTCGGTCGGCGTGTGCAGCGCGACCGGAATGCCGCGCTGTGCGGCTGCGAGCATGGCCATGCCGGCCGCTTGCGCGGTGCCAAGCACGGTGTTTCGATTTTCCTGGGCGAACACACGTTCGATGGAAACGGTGTCAGGCGCGAATCGTTCGATTTTGGCGCACAGGCCGTTGTAGATGGTCAGCAGCCTCAGATCCTGCGAAGTGTGCGGATCGGAGCGCACGACATCGACGTGAATAAAGGAAAGCCGGCGGGATGCGCCGGCTTCGATCACGCCGACCCCGCAGCGCGTGAGCCCGGGGTCGACACCAAGTATGATCACGGGGGTCTTACTCCTCGTCGAGCTGGGCCATCACCTCGTCCGAAGCGGTCCAGTTGCTGTAGATGTTCTGCACGTCGTCGAGGTCGTCAAGATTGTCGATGAGGCGCGACACCTTGCGCGCATCGTCCACGTCCAGCTCGATCTCGGTCTTCGGGTTCATGACCAGATCGGCGGAATCATAGTCGATTCCCGCGTCCTGCAGCGCCTTGCGCACCGTGATCATGTCACCCGGATCGGTGATGACCGTGTAGACCTCGTCCTCATCGCTCACGTCCTCGGCCCCCGCTTCGGCGGCGATCTCAAAAAGATTGTCGAAGTCGACGCCTTCGGACGGGACCACGATCTGGCCCTTGCGCTCGAAGTTGAAGCTCACCGAACCGCTGGTGGCCAGCGAGCCGTTGGCCTTGGTCAGCGTCGAGCGCACTTCGGCGGCGGCGCGGTTGCGGTTGTCGGTCAGGCATTCGATGATGACGCCGACGGCGGGCGCGTAGCCTTCGTAGACGATGTTCTCGTAATTGGCGGCTCCCGCTTCCTCGCCGGAGCCGCGCTTGACCGCACGCTTGATGTTGTCGGCGGGCATGGAGTTCTTCTTGGCCTTGACGATGGCATCATAGAGCGTGGGGTTGCCGTCGGGATCGCCCCCGCCCATGCGGGCCGCGATTTCGATGTTCTTGATCAGCTTGGCGAACAGCTTTCCGCGCTTGGCGTCGATGGCCGCCTTCTTGTGCTTGGTCGTCGCCCATTTGGAATGCCCTGACATAATACTCCTCAGCAGCTATGCGAATACGTTAAACGTTGTGATTCTAATGCAATTTCACGACAAAGCCCGTGCGTAAACCTCAAGCACGCGATCTGCGACGCTCGCCCAGTCGTACTGTCGAGAGCGCTGCGAGCCACGTGAGCGCAGCCGTTCGCGCAGCGAGGAATCCGCGAGGACTTCGCATACCGAGCGTGCGCAGTCCTCGCCGACGCCGTTCTCGAACAGCGCCGCGGCGTCGCCATTAGCGGCCACTGCGCGGAAAGCGTCGAGGTCGGAGGCCACGACGGGGCATGAGGCCGCCATCGCCTCGGCCAGCACGATGCCGAAGCTCTCTCCGCCGGTCTGCGGGGCGACATAGACGCTGAGCGAACGGTAGAATCGTGCTTTCTCCTCGTCGCTGATGCGTCCGAGGAGCTCGCAATGCCGGGCAAGCTGCCCGCTGGGATCGGCCTTGCTCAGAATTCTGCGGCCGTCGGCCTCGCCGTCGCCCGCGCAGAGGAAACGGGCGCGGGGGTACGTATGAAGAATATGCTTTGCGGCCTGCGCGAAGACTTTGAAGCCCTTGCGCTCATCGCCCATGCGCCCTAGGAAGCCGATGGTGGGGTTCGATTCGGTCCCGGCCCAACGCGGATCGGCGTCGGCGTCGGCGAAGAAATCACGTTTGATGCCGTTGGGGATGACATGCGTCGCAACATGCTCGGGAAGGTAATGCTCCGCCGTGGCGAGGGCTGCCGGGCTGACGCATATCGCCTCGGACAATGGTCCGAGATAGCGGCGCAGATGCGGCTCGAAGAATCGCAGCGCCCGAGGATACGCGTTGAAGGCTGCATGGAAAGTGCCGACCATCGGCGGATGCCGCTTCATCGTCAGCGGCTTGTGGCTCAGGGACGGGGCCTCGGGTTCATGCAGGTGCAGAATGTCGAAATGCCCCTGCCGTACCCAACGCCTCGTGCGCAGTCCGACGACTCCGAAATAGCTCAGTTGCGCCACCGAACCGTTGTAATGAATGGAAAACGAGCTGTCGTTCGTCTGCACCCATAGCGGCATGCCGCTGGTTCGCCGGCCCGGGGCGAGCACTTCGACGCGATGTCCCCGCGCCATGAGCTCCTTCGCGAAGTCACGGATATGAAACTGCACGCCGCCAGGGGTCTCGAACGAATACGGCGAGATGATGCCGATGTTGAGCTTGCGTCCATGCAAAGGATCCTCGTGCCCTGCAACGGCTGCGTCTACTTGTGATTCAGGCATATCTGGCATTGTCGCACGGCTGCCGGAGTTTGTCATATCGACTCAGACAGCCGCTGTCTTGATTCTGGCGAGTATATCCTGCGGCACATCGCTCAGGCGCGAGGGATCAAGATCCTCAAGGAAGATCGGCTGCAGCATATGCCAGTCCTCGGGATGCCGGGCGATTTGCGCGGACCACACGTCGACCCAGTCCTGGCTGATGGCCCGAATCGCCTGCTCGCGCGGCAGCGAGCGATAGCGTTCGATGTCGACAGGCCCTTCGATGCGGCACACATAGCCATAGCGCGACCCGGCTTGACGCCGTCGGTCGCCATGCAGCGGCTCGCGGAACACGTTGGCTACGTAGAGCGGCAGCCCGGTGTCCAAAGCCAGAATGGCAGGGCCTCGCGCGACGCGGATAATGGAGCCGAAAGCCTCGACGAATTCGCCATGGCGGCTCAGATCGCGATCCGCGAGCAGAGCGACGAGCACATTGGGCTTGCCGAGCGAATCCTTGAGCTGCGCGGTGAGACCCTTCTGGCCTGTCAGCACCACCCGGATGCCGAGCAGCTCGCGGATATGCACGAATGCATCAAGCAGCTTCCGATCGCCCAATCGCTCGGCTACGGCTGTGACCGGAGCGAGGTCGTGGTGCGCCCAGAATCCGGCGTAGTCCCAGTTGCCCTGATGCCCAAGTGCCAACGGTGCCGAACCGGTGGAATCGTGCACATACGCGATCAGGCTTTGCAGACCCGGCCCGTCGCCGCGCACGCGGGCATGCAACTGCTGCTCGCTGCGCGCGCCCACGGTCATGGCCTCGGAGAAATAGCTGAAGTACGAGCGCATGCCGCGACGCGAAATCCGCCGTACATGACGCTGCGACATCAGGTTGCCATTCGTCTGATTCGTGCCCAGTACATGGCGCAGATTGCGCTCCAGTTGGCGCACTCCCCCAATGCCAAGCAGCCAGCAGACGTCGGCTGTGCACGCGAACAGACCGCGCAGCAGCGGTTCTGGTATGAATCGCGCATGGCGGGCTATGCCGATAAGAACGCTGTTAAGCATGCTGATTTTCCTTGGGAGCGATCAGTCAATCCTGCGGTATTCGTGCCCCGCGCCGAAGCGAGGAGCCGCGCATCTCAATGATTCAGTGACCCTGCAGGCTCGCAGGCAGCCATCTGCTTGCGCACCTCGTGGATGCGCTGGAAGACGGTGATTGTGCCAAGCACCGCAAGCAGCACCATGAAGGCCATAAGCCACAAGCCGTTGCGGAACAGCCCGGTCAGGAACATGCCCACAAGGATGATGACCAATCGATCCGAGCGCGTGGCGATGCCATTTTTGGCCTCGTAGCCCACTGATTCGGCGCGGGCGCGGGCATACGAGGTCACGAAAGAAGTCATAACAGCGTAGAGGGCGCAACCGATGCCGACATAGCTCACGTAGTCAGGCGAGGACGCCGACGCTGCGTGATACCACCAGTCGCTGTGCAGGTAGAAGAACAACATGACGGCAACGAGCACCGCCCAGTCGGCGATGCGATCGAGCGTGGAATCCAGGAAGGCGCCGAATTTCGTGCCGCCGGTCGTGATGGCCGCCACCGACCCGTCAAGCGAATCGAAGATGACCAGCACCGTCAGCACGAGCGTGCCCGGCACTATCCAGCCGGTGATGCCGGTGACGACGGCCACGATGATCGTGCCGACGGCGCCGACTACCGTGACCATGTCGGCCGTGACGCCGAGACGCACCAATCCGCGCGCTATCGGGGCTATGACCTTCTTGAAAGGTCCGCGTAGTTTTTCGAACATGTCGTGCTGAACCCGGCCTTAGTCGAGCGCTGCAGAGGCTGCTGCGGGAATCTCTGCGGAGGTCGCCGAGGAGGCCGCGGCGGAAGTAGCTGCAGCGAAATCGTCGGCGGAGTTGACCTGGACTCGCGAGCTGATAACCCCAAGAATCCACGCCTTGGCCTGCTCCAGCGGCACGCCGTTGAGCTGGCTGCCGTCGCGGAAGCGGAAGCTCACGGCATTCTTCGACACGTCCTCGCTGCCGGCGATCAGGGTGAACGGCACCTTCGATTTGGAGGCGTTGCGGATCTTCTTGCCGAAGCGATCGTCGGAGCGGTCGAGTTCGCAGCGCACGAGGTTGTCTTCCAAATCCTGAATGAACGCTTCGAGATGTGGCGTGAACTCGTCGGCCACCGGGATGCCGGTCACCTGCACCGGAGCGAGCCAGACGGGGAATGCGCCTGCGTAATGCTCAAGCAGGATGGCGAAGAAGCGCTCGATGGAGCCGAATAGGGCGCGGTGAATCATCACCGGACGCTGATGCGAGCCGTCGGCGGCGATGTACTCAAGCCCGAAGCGCTCGGGCAGATTGAAGTCGAGCTGAATGGTGGACACCTGCCAGGTGCGGCCGATGGCGTCACGCGCCTGCACCGAGATCTTCGGCCCGTAGAAGGCCGCTCCGCCCGGATCGTCGACGAGTTCGAGGCCGGAATCCTTGGCGACCTCGGCCAGCGTGCTGGTGGCCTCCTCCCACACTTCGTCAGAGCCGACGAACTTGTGCGGGTCCTTGGTGCTCAGCTCAAGGTAGAAGTCGTTGAGGCCGAAGTCCTTGAGCAGCCCCAGCACGAAGGTCAGCAGACTGGTCAGCTCGCCCTTCATCTGCTCGCGCGTGCAATAGATATGCGAATCGTCCTGAGTCAGGCCGCGCACGCGGGTCAGGCCATGCACCACGCCGGACTTCTCGTAGCGGTACACCGTGCCGAACTCGAAGAGGCGCAAGGGCAGCTCGCGGTAGGAGCGCTGGCGGGACTTGAAAATCAGGTTGTGCATCGGGCAGTTCATGGGCTTCAGGTAGTAATCCAAGCCCTGCTTGGTGACGTTGCCCTGCTCGTCGCGCTCCTCGTCCAAGCGCATCGGCGGGAACATGCCGTCCTTGTACCACTGCAGATGCCCGGAGATCTCATAGAGATGGCCCTTGGTGATGTGCGGGGTCTGCACGAAGCTGTAATGATGCTTGCGATGCTGCTCGCGCGAGTAGTCCTCCATCGCGTTGATGATCGCCGCGCCCTTGGGGTGGAAGACGGCCAGTCCCGGCCCGATCTCCTCGGGGAAGGAGAACAGATCCATCTCCTGGCCGAGCTTGCGGTGATCGCGCTTGGCGGCCTCCTCCATGCGGCTGGCGTAGGCCTTGAGCTCATCCTTGGTCGGCCATGCGGTGCCGTAGATGCGCTGCAGCATCTTGTTGTGCTCGTCGCCCAGCCAGTAGGCGGCGGCGGTACGTTCGAGCTTGAAGGCCTTGATGTAGCGCGTGTTCGGCAGGTGCGGGCCACGGCACAGGTCCTTCCAGACTGTGGTGCCATTGCGGTCGACGTTGTCGTACATGCTCAGCTCGCCGGTGGACACCTCGGTGGAGGCCTCCTCGTCGATTTCGGCTTCCTTCTTGCCGATGAGTTGCAGTTTGTACGGCTGGTCCTGCTCTTCCGCGCGCGCTTCGTCCTCGCTCACCACGCGACGGCGGAAGGACTGCGACTGCTTGATGATGCGCTGCATGCGCTTCTCGATATCCTTGAGATCCTCGGGCGTGAACGGCTCGTCCACGTCGAAGTCGTAGTAGAAGCCGTTATCGATCACCGGGCCGATGCCGAGCTTGGCGTCCGGGCGAATCTCCTGCACGGCCTGCGCCATGACGTGCGTCGCCGAATGGCGCATGATGGCAAGCCCGTCGGGGCTGTCCAGCGCAATCGGCTCCACGCTGTCGCCGTCCTTCAGCGGCGTGTACAGGTCGCGGGGCTGGCCGTTGAGGCGCACGGCGATGATGTTCTTGTCATCTTCGAAGAGCTGGACGCCGGTGTCGCTTGACTTCACCTCCTTCGCTTCGCCATTGAGTGTGATGGAGATGATCTGATCCGACATAGGAGGTCCTTTGCTATCGGGGCCCGCGTTACTAAGGTGCAGGCCTGGACTATGAGTCAACAGAGTCACACACTATGAGTGCGACGGGACAACTGGGGCGGCGTGCGCGAAATATGCGAAGGCCGGCCTCGTTAGGTGCTGATTCGTCATCGATTGTTTTCGACATGCGAGGCATACGAATGGTCGCTCAGGTAGCCCTGTCGTTATGAGTCTTCGCTGTATAACTCTGTCTTCTTTGTGACAATTATTGCCGCTAATTGTCATAATCAAGACAGAGTTCTGTCTACTCCATCTCGTTTGTGACATTTACTGGCGTCCAGTGTCATTTTCAAGACAGAGTTCAAAAATGGAAAGACTGAATCGGATGGAGCGGACAACGGGACTCGAACCCGCGCTCTCGACCTTGGCAAGGTCGCGCTTTACCAACTAAGCTATGTCCGCGCACGACGCACTGGAATAATCCAGTGAATCACGGCAAGCACCCCATCCGACATGAACCTTGCGGTTCCTGCCATCGCTTGTGCAGCCGGGTATATTAAACCGTTGCGCCGTAGCAGAGTCAAGTCATCGGCGCGTCGAGCCGTTAAGCGGAGCTGCACATCGCACAATGGACGACTCCGCCGCCGCACCTGACTGTGCTGCCATCGAAATGGCGCTGCAATCAAGGGCGACGACGGAATCACAACCTGTAGGCATCGGGCGAATCAGTGCCGGCGCCTACGCACCACGACCGTGACCGCGGAACCGATCAGGGCCAGCGTAGCAACCGCCACAATGGCTGCTGAAACGTCGGCACCCGTGGCGGCCAGCACACCGTTGGCCTGCGGTTTGCTGTTGTTCGCGCCGGTTCCGTTCTTGCCAGGCTTGGTCGGCTGCTGGCTGTTGTTGCCAGCATTGCCGTTGCCAACGTTATTGCCGTTGCCGCCGTTATCACTGGGCTGCTCCGCGCTCTTCTCGCGGACCACCGAAGCGACCGTCTGCCCGGGCTCGACCTTGATGACGTTCTTGCTATCGGCGCTCAACGTCACTTTGGCGCTGTATGCGGCTGCGAGATTCACGCGTGCCCAGCCTTCGCTCGTGGCGTCCAGCGGGTAACCGGAGTCGCCTTCGGTCGCGGCGAGCACTTGCTTCTTCTGGTCGGTGCTGAGCACGCTGAAGGCACTAACGTTGCTCAGCAGGTTGACTGCCGCATCGGGCACGACCGGAGCCTGCCCAGCGGTGCCGGTCGTGTCGAATCCGTACGACATGCGGGCCTTATAGGCGGCCAATGCGGACTGCAGGTCGGTGACCGGCTTGGTCGAGACTTCATCGGTGAAGGCGTTGGCGTAGCCCTTCGCATCATTGGCGCCGGTGGCGTCGATGCAGGATTGCAGGGTGTCGCCATGGCCGTCGGCCTTGCACTGCGCGGTCAGGTAGCTGACCAGCTCGGCGCGAGCATCGGCGCTTTCCTTGCGCGTAGCGTCGTCGTTCAGGACGTTCGCCACGCCGTACTGACCGGCGATGTGCCCGCCGAGGATATCGAGCGGGTAGTGCACGCCGAGCACAATGCGGTTGTTGCCTGCCTCGGAGACGCGGGTCATGATCTGCGGTCCCAGCTCAGGCAGAATGCTCGCCAGGCCAGTGCCCTGCGTGAACGCGAAGGTCGTGTGCCCAGAAGGGAAGGAACCCGAGTTGTACAGACCGTCATATTCGTTGTCGAGCGGTTCGCCGGTGCCCCAGTCGAAGCTCTCGTATCCGGGGACCTTCTCGATGTTCAGCGTCTGCGCCGTGCCGTTCATGTTCAGCGTGGTGCCGAAGTAGTTCACGCGATCCACGTAGGGCCGGGGATGCTGGTACCAAGCCTTGGCGCTGCCGGTGGAAGCGGACTTGTTCATGTCCTTGAGGTATTGCTCGGTCTTGGGCAGCTTGCCCGAGTCCGCCGCCTGCTTGAAGTACGCTCCCAACACCGGGCCGAGCGCGTCGTACAGCGTGTTGGTGGAGTTCATCTGCGCATCGGACAGGGCGCGCTGATCCTGAGTGGTCTTGCTGTCCGCGCCGAAGGCCGCGTGATTGATGGACTCGGTGAGCTGGTCGTCATGGCTCAGCACGGCCTTGCCTTCATCGGTGACGCCCACGCCGGCCACGAAGTAGCGGTTGAAGTCCTTGAGCAGATTGGTGACGGCATCGGTAGCGTTGACTTTGGTGACTTTAGGCTGCGCGTTGCCGAAGCTGATACCCACGATCGTATTGCCGTCGGCGCTCAGCGTCACATTCGCGCTGTAGGCCTTGGCGAGGTTGAGCCGCTGGTAGCCCTGGGACGAGGCGTCTAGCGGATAGCCGGAGTCGATCTCGGATGCTTCAAGAACCTGGCGCCGCTGCGTAGTGCTCAGCTCCGGGAATGCAGTGAGCAGCAGGTCTTCGGCTCCTTCGGGAACCTTCGGCGCCTGACCGGCGGCGGAGGTCTGTGCGAATCCGTAGGTCATGCGAGACGTATATGCGTCGATTGCCGACGCACGGTCGGTGACCGGCTTGGTCGACACCACATCGGTGAAGGTGCTGACGTAGCCCTTGTCGGCGTTCGCGCCGAGCTTGGTGACGCATTCCTCAACCGTGGAGCCGTTGCCATCAGCCTTGCAGCGGGCGGCGATGTAGTTCTCGAGTTCGTCATGCGCCGGCAGCAGCTCATTGGTGCGGAATCCGGCGTCGGACCACAGCGCGCTCGACCCTGCCGTGGCGGCGATGCGCCCGCCCATCACGTCCATCGGATAGTGCACGCCGAGCACGACGCGGTTGTTGCCCGCCTCGGAGGCGCGCGCCATGATCTCCGGGCCGAGCTCGGGCAGCAGCGTGGACAACGCGATGCCGCGGTTGTAGGCCTTTGTGGTGTGCCCGGAGGGAAAGGCCTGCGAAGGCTCCTGATAATCTGTGTAGTCTTCGCCCAATTCCTGACCGTCCTGCGTGAACATCGGAATGTGGATGATGCCCAGCTCGGGTTTGAGTCCGTTGAGATCGGTGTCGCCGCCGATGGTGCGGTCCACGCCCTGATCCGCTTTGGTGAAGTACGGGCGCGGATAGTTGAAGTCCTTCTTGGCGCTGCCGGTGCCTACGAAACCTGAGGTCGCGACCGGGCTTGAGGCGTCGAACACGAGCGCGTTCGTCTTGGGCAGCGAGCCGTCGCTCAGGCCTTCGCGCAGGTACTTTCCGATGGTGTCACCCAGCGCAGTTGAATACGAGGTAATCGCGTTGGCCGGGCTGTCACTTGCGTCGAACGCGGCGCGATACGCCTGCGTGTGAGTGCCGTCCACCTTCGTGGTGTCCTTGGCAGCATGGTTGTTGATGGCGACGACCGTATCGTCGCTGTATGCGAGCACCGAGCGCCCGGCATCCGTCACGCTGCCTCGGAAAGCATCGCCTTGGGCCGTATTGTCGACGACCTTCTTCGGAGTCCACCAGTTGTTGAATTCGCCGAGCAGAGCGGTGATATCCGGCTTATTGGCCGGGTACGTAGTTTCCGCCTGCGCCGCTTGGGCCACCGCGCCGCCGCTCAGCAGCATCGCCAGCGCCGCAGCGCCCGCCATGACCCTGAGCGTTTGATTTTGCCGTGTTCGATGTCGTTGTGTTGCCGTTCTCATTCCACATCCATTTCTCATATCGGATACGCCGCTGCGCCCGCAAGGAGCATCATCGGCAGGTTGGCGATTCCAGTGTGGCTCTGCCGAATGGCGAACGCGCAGGAAGTCAATGAGATATCACCTTCACGTAAGCCAAAGTTCACTTTGGGATGCGTGCCGCCGAATGTCCCATGCAATATCACTGCAACCAAAGGCGCTCGGCCACTCAATCCATATGCGGACTGCGCAGTCGAGCGCGATGTATTCGTTATCGAAAGGCGCCAAGGGCAAGAAGAGGTTCTTCCCCAATGAGCCGAGGAGCGAAAACCCTCGGGACGATCGGCAGAAACACTCTGTCTCTCAGCGCCGTGCAACGGCTAAGGTCTCAGGCCATTCACCGGGCCTCTCCCGACTGTTCGGCTCGGTGGTGTATGCCGTTGTCGAACGGGAATCCGGTGGACTGCTCGTATTCGCGGGTCATCTGGTTCCAGGAGTCTTCTATGTTGTTGGTTAGTCCGAACAGCCCGCTTCGGCCAATGACATAGATATCCGGTCCGGCGTCCGAGATCATCTTCCAGTGCTTGAGATTCGTGGAACCGTCCATTTCGATCGCGTAGCCGTATCCATGCTCTTCGCGCAGCTGTCTGAGCCTGACGATCTTGTCAAGCGTTCCTTCGAGGAAGCGCTGTCCGGCGAAGCCCGGGTCGATGGTCATGATCGTGATTTTGTCGAGCAGATCGATATACGGCAGCACCGTCTCGATCGAGGTTTCGGGGTTGAGCACGGCTCCGGCCTGAAGCCCGGCGGCGTGGATGTCGTCGATCATGCTGAAAGCGACCCCGTTCGCCGCTTCCGAAGGGAAGCAGATCGCATCGCATCGCACCTCGATGAGCCGAGAGACCCAGAACGGGGCGTCGGTGACCATCATATGAGCGGAGAGCGGCACGTCGGATATTTTCTTGACCTGCTCAATGAACCACGGCGACAATGTGAGATTGGGGACGAAATGACCGTCCATGATATCGACGTGATAGGAATTCACCTTGTCATTCAGGAAGCTTATCTGCTCCTTAAACTGGTCGAGGTCCATCGTCATCAGTGATGGGGAAAGCTGTATTCGTTGAGGCATTGCCTTACTCGATTCTTGCAATTTACAGTCTTTTACATAACCTGGATGTATCCAGCGCGATGTCGGCCTCATCCGCGGCGGCTGATTTTGCAACCGACGGCTGTGAGCCGAGATCCTTTTTGATCAGCGCGTATACAATGCCGGTGACCAGCACGCTCGCCGCAATGGCGAGGAGGCCTACCCACCAATTCGAGCCCATCGTCGGCAGCATCAGGAATCCGCCGAATGGCACGGTCGCGCCCTCGCCGTGGGCCAGACTCATCAGAATCGCGCCCTCGACCATGCCGCCCAGGCCTGCTGCTACGACGCCACGGATCAGATCGTTGAGCACGATAGGGATGGAGCCTTCGACGATGTTGACTACGCCCATCGGCACCGTGGATTTAAGGGTTTCGATCTCCTCATGCGTGTAGATGTTCTTGCGGATCAGCTTGGCGACGAGGAAGGCGAAACCGAAGCCGATGGGCGTGGCGGTGTTGGTCAGCTGCAGCGCCGTGACCGGACCATTGATGCCCTGGGCCTGCAAAGTCAGCGCAAAGGCAAAGACGGTCTTGTTGATCGGGCCTCCGAAATCCACGATGCTGAGGGTTCCGATCACGGCGCCGAGAATGAGATTGGATACGCCGCTCATGCTGGCGTGCAGATTCGTCAGCCAGTTCGTGAACCAAGAGATAGGCGTGCCGATGATGTAGACCATGATCAAACCGCTCGCGAACGAGGCGATGAAAGGCACGATCAGCGTCGGCATGAGGCCTTTCGCCCAGCTCGGCACTTTGAAGTAGCGCAGCACGGCGAAGGCGAGCCAACCGGCGATATAGCCGCCGACGAGCCCTCCGATGAATCCTGCGCTGATGGCGACTGCGGCCAAACCGGTCACGAAACCGGGAGCGATGCCAGGCTTTCCCGCAATGGAGAACGCGATGCCAGTCGCGATGATGACCGGCAGCAGCCCCAATGCCTTGCCGCCAAGCGTCGCTAGCGCCTGAAAGAAGTCGAACTTCCCCATGACCAGCGAGTCTTGGTATTTGCCGCCGAAGGCCATGCCGATGGCGATGAGGAAACCGGCGCCGCACACAATCGGTATCAGATAGGATATTGCGGTCAGCAGATGCCCTTTGAAATTAGCTTTCTTCCAGAATTCTTTCATAGTCATGATGACGTCCTTGTCTTGTGATGGTGATGGTAGTGATGTTATTTGCCGACGATCTCATGAAGCTTGGCCACGAGTTTGTTCGGCGATTTGATCGCCGTATCGGTGGATACTTTGACGACTTTCTTGCCGCTGAAGCGCTCCTCATTCGCGATCTTGATGTCGACCGCAAGCAACACGATGTCGGCTTCGGCGATGTCTTCAGACGTCAGGGCATTCTCGATGCCGATGGTTCCCTGGGTTTCGATTTTGACGTCGTCGCCAGCGGCTTTGGCCGCATCCTCGACTTTCTGCTGCGCTAGATAGGTGTGCGCTATGCCGATGGTACATGCGCTCACTCCGACGATTTTCATGGGGTTTCTCCTTTAATTGATGTGGTTTGTAGGTAGGGATGTGGTGCTGCCTGCCGCTTCGTTAGCCAGTGCGACGTTCGGTGCGACAGCAGGCTTTCAATCAGCGAATGCCGCAATGACGTCATCGGCGCTTCGAGCGTGAAGCAGCGCCTCAACGACTTGGGATTTGGCCAATTTGCGTGCGAACATCGACAGCAGCTTGAGATGCTCCTGCGCCCCGTCGTCATTCGCGCCGACGGTGAAGAGCACCACGGCTTTCGCGCCGGTCTCGTCGAGGGACTCCCAAGGGATTTCGTTCCGGAGAATTGCGATGGCCATACCGTTCTTGCGCACGGTGTCGCTTCTGCCGTGGGGAATGGCAACGTGGCCGCCTATCCCGGTAGCGCCCTCCTGCTCGCGCTCATGGACGGCTGCGACGAACGCCTCTTGCTGTTCGATGTAGCCCTGTTTGAGCAGCAGCTGAGTCAAGGACGCGATGACATCGTCCTTGCTGTACGCCGCAAGATCGGTAACGATCGTGTTGCGGTCCAGGACAGTGCTCAGCGATGGTTCGCTCATGGTTGTTCTCCTTGTTGTTGATGGAATGCACAGAGTGGGAATGTGTCGTCTGAATGGTTGTTGAATGTCATGGAATCTACTGAATTGTTGGAGGCCGCCGACTCAAGCAGTCTGCGGCGCAATCCGGAAGCAGCTGCAGCAGGGTTCCCCGCACCTCGTCGTATTCGCCGATCACGAGCGTCTGCATCACGCGTTCATCGGCAAGTCGCCGGAAAAAGTTTTTCAGTACAGCCGCGTCGTGCTCACTCGGCTGTTCCGGAAGCAGCGTGACAACCCACCTGTCAACTGTTGCAACGCCCTGCCAGCCGGGCAATGCCTCACGCAATTTGACGAACAGCATGATGGCTTCGCCAGCGGCATCGCTCTGCGCATGAGGGACTGCGAGATTATCGGCGATCAGCGTGTTGCCAAGGCTCTCCCGCTGTCGCAGAGCAGCAGCAACGCGCTCGCCGTCTTTAATGAGTCCGTGGCTCTCCAAGTATTGCGCCATGGCTTCGATCAGCGAGCCAGCGTCGTACGCATACCATTGCGGCTCCCATACAATCAGCGCTTTCATCGGTTCATCTCCTTACGAATGCGATCTACCTCATGCTCCAATTGCTCTTGATCCTCGCCAGTGAACATCGCGCTGACTACCAATGTCGCAATATGCACGCTCGAAGGCAGTCCGACTGTGGAAATCACAAGATCGACTTCGTCATGGCTGGCGAGCGCGTCCTTCGGATCGCGGGCGGCAACTGTTTCCACGATGTTGAGTTCGGAGAAGCGCCGTTTGATTTTGGCTTTCAGCAACTGCGCCGTGCCCAGGCCGGTCGTGCATACCAGAAGGATGTTGATCGGGGCATGCATGTTCTCCAACGCCTGAGCGAAATAGACGGTGATGAAGCCATTTTCCTCATCGTCGATGGCATTGAGGCGATAGCGCTGCACTAGCCGCGCCGATGCTCCGCGCACAACATCGAAAAGATGCGGGTATTCGAGCTTGATCTGTTCGAGGAGGTTGTTTTTCACGCTGATGTGATTCTCCAGACGGTTCAGCAGAGGCTTGATATGCTTGGCGAGGCTCACGAAGAGTTCGTTGCTGCCGATGTCGCGGTAGCTTGGATCCTCGCTGACCCTGTCGATCAGGTAGCCCGTGACAGCACGGACTCGCTCAGGCATTTCGCTGACGGCAATACGCCCGCTGTCGATGCGCGATGAAGTCAGGTATTGGTACAGATTGCTGACTTCGATGCTGGGCAGGGTCGTATCGAGGTAATCGTCAAGGTTTCTGATCACGCATTCGCAGACTTTCACCAGCCCTTGCAGTCGCATGCTCGCCAGCTGCACATCATCGCCTGAACCGGCATCGATCAATGCCCCTGCGCCACGGTATCGCTCGATCAGAATGTACAGATGCGAGAACAGGTTCACGTTGTATGGGTAAGGGATCTTGGCATGGGTCAATTCTTCGATCAGGTCGAGCTGATGCGTGACGAATGCACTGTCCCTGCGCTGCATCCGCTGATCCGTATGCTCGAAATCCTCGTCGAGTATGCCGCTATCGGTAATGAGTAAATCGTTGATGGACCGACGTACATCCGCTTCGGAACCTTCGACCCAGATCTGGTCATAACTGCGGTTCACAATGAGATGGTACTGATGCAGCAGCTGCGCAGGATCTTGATATCGGATGAGATGGTACTGATGCAGCATGCTGCGCAGGATCTTGATATCGGATGAGATGGTCGAATCGCTGACATAGAACTTGCCCCACACGGCATCAATGCGATAGCTGTGCGGCGATGCAACCAGAAGCTGGCGAAGGACGGCGTCGCGTCTGCCCATCGACGTCATCCGATTCGTCTCCGTAGGTCTGCCAGCGTTGCTGTCGCGATCAGTTGTCACAAGGTAATGCTGGCGGTTAATGCGATAGCCGCGGCCCCGTTGCGATTCGATGATTGGCTCATTCGGATGCTGGGCATTGACCTGTTTGACATTGCGGGTGATGGTTTTGGTGGAGACGCCCAGCACGGCGGAAAGTTGTTCTCCCGACACGAACCCACGGTGGTTCATGAGATAGTCGATCAGTGCCTGTCTGTGTTCAGTCGTCATAGCCTTACGCCTCCTTGCTAAGCCAAGACTCTAATGTAGAGAGGATTAGAAAATGCAGACGTAGAAGACACCATTCAGTCCGTTGTCAACAGACATATCTTCCGTCGACAACGGACATAGGCATATCAGCGGCAGGACGGCGAGCGCAGATGCTTTGCCGCTCAGTGATGCGATGCTGATGGCGCAGCGGCAAGCGGACACGAAGATGTGCGAAGATATCGCACGGGGCGTCATTGTGGCGCTACATAACGAAGAGGCGATTGAAGTAGAATAGCGAAGATGCGGCGCACTGGCGGATACGCGGATACATGGGTTGATGTGCCAGCGGACTGAGGGAAAGGTTGGATTCGTATGCATGCGGCGAGAATGAGCGTGAGGCATGGCGAGTATTGCCCGCTGGACTGCACGCTGGGGATTCTGTCGGGAAAGTGGAAGTCGATCATCGTGTGCAGGCTGATGCATGAGCCATTGCACTTCGGCGAGATTCACCGCTCGATTCCCTCATGCCCGAAGCGGACGCTGGCGATGCAGCTGGCTGAGCTCGAAGAGGATGGCATCGTCGCTAGACAGGTCGAGCATGAGGGAGCCGTGATCAGGACGCGCCACAGTCTCACCGAATCAGGGGCGAGCCTGGCGACTATCGTCAGGCAGATGGATGAATGGGGAATGGAATATCTTTCCCGCCTGTCCACGCTGCCTGACAAGACGGTGCAGGCCGCCTGATACGGCGGTTTGCCGCACGAGGCCTATGTGACGCGACTGCGAGGCTATGTGGCTGAGTGCCTGTGCGACGAATGGACGCCGTCTGATCTCTGCCTCGTTGCGGGACTGTTACCTCATAGCCGCCGATCTTGCTGCTTGATCACCTTATGGCCGCGCAGCGAGCATGCCAGAACCGTCGCCACTAAGAACGCGACGGCGGCCATGATGCAGACGGCCGCGAAGGAAACCCCAGTGATAATAGGCGCGCCGACGCCCGAAGCCAGCGACAGCCCCAGATACAGCATCGCGTTGTTCAACGATGTCACCGTGGAACGCTGTGATGGCACAGTGCCCACGATATAGGCCGTGATGGGCGGCACACCGAATCCCTGAGCTAGAGCAAGCAGCAACAGCAGCGGAATCAAAACGATAAGGCTGCTCCCCCACCCGGCGATGCCCAGCACCAGCAGTCCGGACAATGCGCCGTTAATCGCAATGGCGTGCTTCGTGCCGAGCTTGGATGCGGCGAATCCGGAAAGGAAGCTCGCGAGGAAATTCCCGGCGCCGTAAGCGATGAACACCAGGCCGGACTGCGCAGTGGTGAAGTGGAAATTCTGCGCGATAAACGTTCCCAAGAAGGTGTACACGCTGTAGAACGCGAACATCCACACGAGCGTGAGCGCAAGCCCGAGCAGCGTCGGCTTGGTGTGCAGCACGCGCGAGTAGCTGGTCGCGTAGCTCGAACGCAGACTGGTACGGGCTGATGCATTGTCAGCCGTGGCTACAGGCTGTGACTTCGGCGCAGTGGCCCACAACAAGGCGAGTGCGACGACTCCCAGCGCTGCCGACCCCCAGAACGCCATATGCCAGTCCGACAAAGCGGACAGCGCTGTGCCCAACGGCACGCCGACGGCGATCGACAACGACAGCGCGGACATCACGACGCCCATGACCGTGCCCATCAGCCGGCCGTGGAAGTGCGACCCGATGAGCGCCCATATGTTGGGCATGGTGAAGGCTGCGCCGAGTCCGGCGATGGCGCGAAAGACGTAGAACGCCGTGAGACTGTGCACCGTCGCGCACAGCACGGTCGCGATGAGAAACACACTCATGCCGAACAGCAGTAGTTTCCTGCGCTCGAAGCGATCTCCGAGCGGTCCGAATATAGGCGAGCCGACGGCATAGCAGATCGCGTACAGCGTGACCGCAAGCGATACCGCGCTGATCGAGGCGCTGAAATCGTGCGCCATTGCCGGCAGCAGCGGCGAGATGATGAACGAGTCCGCGCCAATGACGAAAACGCTGAAAAACAATCCGACGACAATGGTCAGGTTCCTCAGATCCAAATGCGATGGTTCGGATGTGGGGGTCGGTAAAAATGAGCCTTGTTGCCGTGCGGCGGACGATGTCTCTGATAATGACGGTGACGGCAGCGACTGGTTTGGTGACGACGTTGCTGACGGTGCTTTTGTCGAAGCCGTTGTTGATGGCGACGGCGGCAATGGTTCTGGTGACGACGTTGCTGATGGAGTTAATGACGTCGATGACACCGCCTTTGGCAATAATGGCGATGACGGAGTTGACGAAGCTGAAGGCGGCGTCGAACGCGGTGAACCCTTGATGTGATTTCTTTCTTCTGTGCGGGCAATGCGCGTGACGCATTGCGTTTCCAGACCAGCGCATTTCGGCGGTTTCGCGCGGCAAGGTGCACCGAGCAAGTCGTTATGAACTGGTCTGGAAACCCAAGCTAAGGTGCATCCGTTCAGCGCACAAGAAGGGAAAAATAATTCACCAGTCGGGCGGATTCGCGTCCCTAATTCACGAAAGTCGCGTCATCCCGCGCTCTTTCAGACTTTTGCCATATATGCAAGCACAATCATTTCAAGCTCCAAGCGAAACCGCCCGCAACACATCCGACGGTTCCGCTCAACTCTGCGATTCCGTGCCTGCATCCTTCGTAGCCCACCAGCCGATCAGCGAGCCCACGACCACAAGCGCGACGCCCTGCCAGAACGACGCAGTCAAGCTGGCTCCGAGCGCGAGCGCTCCTATCGTGCAGGAGAGCACGGGTGCGGCGTACGAGGCAGAGCCCAGCACCGTCAGATTGCCATGCATGATGCCGGCATCCCAGCAGGCGTATCCGGCTCCGATGACGAGAGCAGCGGCGACGAGCACGATATAGGCGCCGATTCCCGCCGTATGCGTACGCTGCGGAACCGAACCCGTCAGAAAATGAACGATCCACAGGGCCACGGCGACTCCCGTCAAAAACAGGGTGATGCCGTCGTGCCCTTCGCTGATGCGCGGCGTGATGACGGAGTACACGGCCCAGGCGATCGCACCGCCGAAGGCCAGCACGTAGGGCACTGGGCTCGAGGCGATGTGGGCGGCTATGCTCGCCGGATGCAGACCGGCATCGCCGCCGACCACGAATGCGGTGCCGAGCGAGGCGAGCAATGCGCCGGGTATGACCAGCCACGTCTTGGCAGTAAGGCGACGCCCAATCAGCGAGAGCAAAACCATCAGCGTCGGCCACAGATAGTTGACGACGCTCACCTCAAGCGCTTGCGTCGCATCGTGCGCCAGGCCTACGGCCAAACCGACGGAAACCTCGTATACCACGAATAAGGCTCCGCATACCAGCAGATATCGAAGTGGAAAGCTGCGCTGCCGCTTCGGGCGGCGGATAATCCACATCACCACGGAGGTGAGCGTATAGATCAGCGCCGCGCCCAGGGTGGCGCCGAAATTCTGCGCCGTGATACGCACCAAGCTCACAATCGCGCTGAACAGCACGATGGCGAGCAGACCGACCAGCGTCGCGTTGCGATTAGGAGCGTTTCGCGTTTTGGCCCTGCTTATTGGCCTTCCGCTCCCTTGCTCCCCGTGTTCATACGATTTCATGCCTCCATTATCCCTCGCCGCGAGGCGAAGTTAGGCGCAGGCGCCCATATGCGTGATGCGATACAGAGGGGATATCAAAGACGACACGCCCGGGATACCATACACAAGTCGGGTGATAGGAATTTCGAGCCACGGAATTCCGCCAGCGAAAAAGCTATCGCCCGACTTGTGCACACCAACCCGGGCGTGTCATGAGCTGACGCAAAGGACGGTTGCGCCCCGATCGACGCGCAACCTGACCGTTTACTCGTTGCAGATCTGCATGGCGACGCCGTCAGGCATGATTGCGAATCCATGCTTCTGGTAGAACGATGCGTTGCGGCTTTCCTCGGGCATGACTTCGATGTAGAAATAGTTCGAGTAGCGCTCCTTGACCATTTCGACCAAGTGCCCGGCGATGCCGTGCCCCTGGTATTCGGGGTCGATTAGCACGTAATGCATATAGGCCATCATCTCGCCGTCGTCCAGCACACGCACCAGGCCCGCGAGACGCTCGCCATCCCAGGCCGTGAGCACGGTCGAGGAGCCGAGCAGCGCCTTGTGCAGCCGTTCGGGGTATTTGCCCGAAACCCAGCCGACCGACAGGAACAGCCGTTCGACCTGATCCTGAGTGAACTTCTTGACGTCGGTATATTCGATGGCTGTGTCGCTCATATATTCATCCTTGCGTTGTTGTGTTGTCGCGTGGTGTTGCGCGTTGCTGCGATTGCATATATATAGTATGACTGCCAGAGCGGCCGTCGGCAGGATGAATACCGCACCTGTCAACGGCCGCCCAAAGCGGCGTATTGTCAGCCGACCTGGTAGATGCGAATCTCCGGGTCGGCCTTGAACAGCGGCGAGAGCCCGGCGACGACATCGTTCGTGAACAGATCGCTGGACAGATAGGTTTTCGCCTCATCCACGGTCGTGAAGCCGTGGAGAATCTGCACGTCCTCATCGCGAATTAGGAGCTGCTTGCTCGTGGCTCCGGGAATCGTGTTGAGGAACGGTTCCCTGTACTTGGTGTAGACGGCTGCCGCCGCCGGGCGGTCAGCTTCGTCCACCGTGATCGTGATTTCCAGAAATGCGGCCATGATGCCTGCCTTTCATGCTTTCATAGCGGTTCCAAGCCCGGCACTTCACCGGTCTACGTTCCACGGTAAAGCGGATGGGTCGCGCCCGGTAGAGGGTCAATGCTGATATGGGCATACACAACTGTTATGGCTGGAATGGCGTTATGGCGTTATGATTGAGCAGGCAAGACCAATGATTCATGCTGGGTTCCGTCACCAGCTATCTGACCGGCAAGCAGTTCAATTTCCCTCGCGAGCGGCGATTGCGGATTCCAGACTGCCTCGTACGCGATTATGACATCTTGGCCGTTATCCTGCAGTCTGCGGTGCTGGGCCTTGGAGCCGCCGAGCTTGGACAATGGCAGAATCGCCGCGCCCAGTCCCATCGAAGCCCATTGCTCAAGCACCTGATAGCTTGCGGCCTCGCCCGGGTAGGCATTCATCGGGTGCTTGTGGCTGGCGAAGAGCTGCTTGGTGAATGTGGTCAATCCGCAGGTATCGGGAACCAGGATAAACGAGGCGTCGGCCTCGGCCTCAAACTCCGCCATGCTCCCGTCTGCCTTGTTCTCGTCCGTTTCGCTCCTGTCTGCCACACCGTCGCTCGCCTCGCCCTGCGCAGCGTGGGAGGCAACGATGGCAACCGGCTCCCGGCTGATGATGCGATGGGCGAATCGAGGCATTGAAGCCACGGCCGGTATGAGAATGACATCGAGTTTGCCGGCGCTCAACGCCTCGCGCAACTCCTGCATATCGGCCTCGCGCAGCACCAGCTCGTGCGATTCGGGAAGATCGCAGACCATAGAATACATCTGCGCAACAAGTTTCGGATCAATGAGCGGTGACACGCCCATGCGGATGGAACGATCAGTCGGTTGCGTGAGGCGCTGCGCTTCAGCGGCTATCGCATCCAGCTCATCAAGCGCACGCTCGATCATGGGCAGCAGCTGCCGTCCGAACGCCGTAGGCGCCGCCCCCTGGGTGGTGCGTTCAAATAGTTTCCCGCCGAGCTGCTGCTCAAGCTTGGCGATACCATTCGACAGCGCCGGCTGAGTCACTCCATAGGCGCGGGCCGCTGCAGTGAACGAATGCGTCTGTGCGGCGGCCCACGCATAACGCAGTCCTTCGATGCTCACATGATCGGTCATAACCACAGATTATTACAGCATGCTGTCACCGCTACGCATCGACATTGCTTCTTCCTACTGACAATATTACGAAAACCCACTCATACACGCCGAAACACATTACGTCGGCCGCAACCCGTGCAAAAAACGTCTTCTACGGTTTCGTCCGCATTTTCACCAAGTCGTATCTCGCTTATGTGAGGCGTTATAAGTGTGCTTCGGAGGTCTATCTGCGTTATGTGAGGCGCTATTGCACAAAGCGTCGAGTATCGGGGTGCTAAAAATCGCCGTTTTCGGCCGCTGGTATATGGAGCCTCACAGTATTAACGCCTCACATAACGCTGATAGACCTCCGCGAGCTTGAAATAACGCCTCACATAAGCGAGTTAGGCGTTTTTGTATGCAATATCGGAAATCATGTTCGCGCACATTTCTTGTGAATTCGCGGGCATCTACACCAGAGCGAGCCAAAGCAGCGCGCAATCACTGCCGTTCGTTATGAAACAGGGCCACGACGAATGGCTCTATCGCAGCCGTCACGCTTTCGCTGCCCCGCATCAGCCAGCACACCTCAATCTGGGTGTTCGAAGTCCTCCTGTTCGCCTTCGGCGCGGGCATGTCGCTGGTCATGCCGCCGATGACCACGCGCATCGTCTCCACGCTGCCGCAAAGCCAGGCGGGCACCAGCAGCGCCGTCAACAACAACTTCCGCCAAGTCGGCGGCAGCCTGGGCATCGCCGTGCTCGGCTCCATCCTCGCCGGTCACTACCGCACCGCCATCGAACCAAAGCTCGCGTTCCTGCCCGCCGGCATCCGCAGCCAGGTGGCATCCTCCATCACCGCCACTCAGCAGATCGCCACGCATCTGCCCTCTGCCCATTTGTCGGACGCGCTAGGCCGCAATCTGCTCGTTCAAGCCACCGATGCCTTCATCAGCGCCCAGCAGACCGCATGGACCATCGGCTCCATCGTCGCCCTCGCCGCCGCAATCCTCATCCTCGGGCTGTATCGCGACAGGAAAGCGGACGAAGCGCACGCAGAGTGAAGCGACAACCTAGCATCCGTTGATTTCACCTCTGGACTAGCGTTGTCAGGCAGTTTCCAGCGAGATGGAAAACTATAGAGAGCATGTTGCTGCCCATTGACATCGTCCTCGCCATCCTCCTGATCAGCGTCTTCGCCGCTGGCATCCGCGCAGGATTCTTCTCCACGCTCGGCACTTTCGCCGGACTCATCGCGGGCGCGGCGGTCATGCCATACGTGCTGCCGCGCGTCGCGCGGTCTGTTCCCGGCGACACATGGCGAGGCATAGCGGTTTTCGCCGTCGCGATAGGCCTTCTTGCGCTGATGTCCGGAATCGGGTCGAGCATCGGCCACGTCGTTCGCCGGGGCGCCGACCGGCTGCGTCTCGGCGGCATAGAACGGCTGCTGGGCGGCGGGCTTGCGCTGGTATGCACAGCAGTCGCCTTATCGCTGACCGCCGCAGGCGTCATCACCTCCGGAATCCCCGTCCTGTCGCAGTCGCTCGCCTCCTCGCAGGTGATTCAGGGCATCAACCGATATACTCCACAGCCGGTGAGCGATGCTGTCGCCCGACTGCGTGCCCAGGCTTTCGACAACACCGGCATACCCACGCTGAAAGGATTGTTCGAAGGTAGCGGCAACGCCAATTCCAACGAAAGCAACGGCATTACCGGTAGTAGCCCCGCTCCCGCCATAGACGCCAATGACCCGAAGATTCAGGCGGCATCGCAGTCGGTCGCCCGCATCTCCGGCATCGCCCCCGCCTGCAGCACCATGTCCTCGGGATCCGGGTTCCTGGTAGCCGATGATCTGCTGATCACCAACGCGCATGTCGTCGCCGGGGTCGTCTCTCCCCTTGTCGAGCTGCCGGGCGAACCCGCCCGCACCGGCTCCGTCATCTACTTCGACCACGTCAATGATCTCGCGGTAGTCTCAGCGGACGTGAATGCCAAACCGCTGTCATTGGACGATTCGCCGATTGCGAACGGCAGCGCGGGCATCGTGCAGGGCTATCCGTACGGCGGACCGTTCCAAAGCGTCCCGGCACGAGTGCTGTCCACCGAGCGCAATGCCGTGCCCGACATCTACGGAGACTCCACCGCAAGCCGCCCTCTCCATGTGCTCCAGGCCCGCGTGGAACCCGGCAATTCGGGTGGCCCGCTGCTCGATCAGGATGGCGAGGTCACCGGAATCGTTTTCGCCAAGGCGCAGGAACGCGCAGACATCGGCTACGCCATGACCAACGAGGAGATTCAGCCGGTTCTCGGTCGCGTGTCCGTCGGCAACCCGCCGGTGAGCACCGGGCGGTGCCTCGCACAGTGAGCTTATGCGACAGGCAAAGTCACAACGACTTCTGAATACTTACTAGCGCCTGCTACACCGAATGCAATACGGATGCCAGCGGCATCATAATCCGCAGGCATAGGTAATCTCATTCTTAGCAGCGGATACTTGGCACACGGGACTCATCGCCGCGTTCCGCACTCGCGATGGAAGGACATCATGGCACAGCGACTTGTTTTCGTCGACGTCGACGGCACATTGGTCAATCACAATCAGGAGGTGCCGGTCTCGGCGCAAAAAGCGCTCTCTGTTGCTGCGGCTGCGGGCCATCAGCTCGTCCTGTGCACCGGACGCAGCAAGCCGGAAGTATATCCTGCGCTTTTGAATCTTGGTTTCCGAGGCTTGGTAGGCAGCAATGGCTCATACGGCGAAATGGCTGGGGCCGCGATCTTCGACGATCGCATGCCGGAAGATGACGTGGCAGAACTCGCCTCTTGGTTCGACTCGAACAGGACCGCATGCTTTTGGACGACACCCGATGCGGTCTACTCGGTGCATGACTTCATCGACCTGTTCCGGCCTTCGGATGGCGTCAGCAAGCCAGCGGCAGCAGGTGATTGGACCGCTTATCTGCGGCAGATTGGCCCCTATATCCAGACTGGCGTGCCGAAAACCGCCAACAAAGTGACCTTCTTCCTCTCCGCGGACTCGGGCGTGCGGCTGGCGGACGCGCGGGAACGTTTCGGGAGGCAATTCAGCATCGTTTCCGGCTCGATGCCGCAGGAGCTCGGAGAGACCGGCGAGCTGACCGCGCTGGGCATGGATAAGTCCGTCGGCTTGAAGAAAATGGCTGCTCGCCTTGGCTTTGCGCCGGGTGACACCGTAGCTCTAGGTGATTCCGCCAATGACATCGCGATGCTGCGTTCGGCAGGCACCGGCATCGCGATGGGCAACGGCACTCCGGAGGCCAAAGAGGCCGCCGACTGGGTCACCGCGCCAATCGACGACGATGGCCTCGCGCTGGCCTTCGAACGACTCGGGCTCACGCACGCTTAGCAAACAACCCCAGGCCGACGAGTCGGCCTGGTGGAGTAGATACATCATAGACCGGCATATATATGAATCATTTTTGGGCGGCATTGTTCCACGCTCTCTTTATGCAAAGCTTCACGACGGGCTATAATCTTCCAATGGACTGAATTGCATTACACAATCTGTTTTGCAAAGCGACAGTCTTAAATTATCTGGATCATCAAATCGTGTGCACTCTGCACAGGCTTGTTCCCTGCTGATGCATGTGGACAAGTAATTTATTGGAAACAAATACTTCGACAATTGTCGCATAATCAAATTATTCTAGATGATGCTTCGAACTTTCTAAGAAAGAAATAAATGTAAATGGGGGGCGTAAAAATAATGGATAGTATTGCAAATTCAAATAACAGTTCTCAAAGAGCTACCTTACATTTCAGGTGGGAGACTCTCTCGTAAAACACTTCGTGTAATGGCGCAAAAAGAATCGAATTCCATCGCAGATGAAAGGTGATCTGATGGCGAAAAAAGCTTTCCAACCACAACATACGGGCAGATCAGCGGCGTCCGCGCACGAAAACTTCCTGAGCCGCTGCAGGATTCCTTTAATCTATCGGTGATCCTGTCCGCTCTTGCTGATCCAGTCCGGCGGCATCTACTGCGAGAATCGTTCCTGCACGATGGCCCGCTTGAGTGCGCGGACGCGGGCCGTGACATCGGTCTGTCGCCGGCTACGCTGTCGCATCACTGGCGGGTACTCCGCGAGGCAGGACTCACTCGCACGATAGTGCACGGACGTTCACGCAGCATCGAAGTACGCAAGTCCGAAATGGATGAAGTCTATCCCGGACTGCTTGATGCCGTGTTCCGTGTTCCGAACGATTCCCGATCATCATTCGTATCGCTCCCAACCGGCACAGACGCATCAGAAGGCGAGCAAGACGGAAAGACAAGAGAAAGAAAACAATCATGACTTAAGACAAAGAGAATCATTCACCTGCTGCGCTCAAAGGGACCAACATCAGGCCGTGGGGTGCGTTTTGGGCGGTTGGCGTGGGTTTCTTCATGATCATGCTGGATACCACGATCATGGCCGTCGCGCAGCCGGCCATTCAGGTGGGTTTGCATGCGAGTCTGTCGTCGACGGTGTGGGCGAACACGAGCTACATGGTGGCGTATGCCGCGCTCATGCTGTTCACCGGGCGTCTGGGCGACGTGGTCGGGCCGAAATCCGTGTACCTGTGGGGCTTGGTCGTTTTCGCGGCCTCGTCGCTGATGTGCGGGTTCGCGTGGAGCGTGTCATGGCTTATAGCGTTCCGTGTGCTGCAGGGCTGCGGGGCGGCGCTTATGGGCCCGCAGACGCTCGCCGTGATCAATCGGGTGTTTCCCTCGGCCACGCGCGGCCGGGCGATTGCCTACTGGGGCGCGATTTCCGGGGTTTCGACCTTCCTCGGCCCGCTGGTCGGCGGGCTGCTGGTCTCGTATGCGGGGTGGCGCTGGGTGTTCCTGGTCAACGTGCCCATCGGCGTGCTGGGCGTCGCCTGTTTTTAGTCAAGTTGGTTTTTTGTGGTTGGTCACTTATTTTTTTCGGGTTTCGGCGTGGAGCGTGCTGTTGGTTATTGGTTGTGGATTTCCTTGCCGAACATGAGGGCTTCGCTCACGCGCCGGCTTGGTCCGGTGAATTCGATGAGGCGGCCGTGGTGGACGATGCGGTCGATGATCGCGGCGGCGAGTTTGTCGTCGGCGAAGATCGTGCCCCATTTGCTGAACTCGATGTTGGTGGTGAAGATGATGCTTCTTCTCTCGTAGCTGCCGGTGATGATCTGGTAGAGGAGTCTGGCGCCGTCGATGTCGAAGGGCACGTAGCCGAACTCGTCGAGGATGATCAGGTCGGCGC
>NZ_JGZR01000008.1 GCF_000741775.1 Bifidobacterium subtile | reverse complement strand
TGCGCTTCCGGTGGTGCGCGCATGAGACGATCGCCGCCTGCCGCGCCCTGTTCCATGGCGTGCCCGCCCCCGACGTATTGGCCGGCGACGGCATGCGCGGCAGTGGAGACGGCCGCCCGGGCCGAATGGCCGGACACCCGGCTGCAGCGCTGCCTGGCGCACGTGCAGCGCGACACGCGCCGCGACCTGACCATGCATCCCGGGAGCCAGGCGGGGCGGGAGCTCAGAAAACTCTCATTGAAGCCCGCCAGAGTCAGGACGGCCGAGCAGGCGGCCCAATGGGCGGAGGCGCTCAACGCATGGCACGAACGCTGGCGCGGCCTCGTGAGCGAGCGGACCACCGCCAAGCAGGACCCGGGAAACCCCAAGGCATTGGCGGGGCGCAAGTGGTGGTGGACGCATGAGCGGCTGCGCCGCTCCTACAAGCGGTTCGAGAAGCTGTTCCGCGACGGGCGGCTGTTCGCCTATCTGGACCCCAGGCTCCTTGAGGGCGGGCCGGTGCCGGACACCACGAACCGATTGGAAGGCGGCGTGAACTCGCCGATCAAGCGGATCCTTGTGAACCACCGGGGCATGGGCGAGGCGCGCATGATGCGCGCGTGCGAATACGAATGCTTCATGCGAAGCCCCGGCCCCGACCTCAAGGCGCTGCTCGAAGCCCACGAGACGCGGGAGAGGACGCGGGCCTCGGCCAAAGCGCAGCAGGAACGGGAAAGCGAACAGCATACCGGCGACGAGCCAACTGCGGGCAGCGGCGTCGACTGGAACGAACTGCACGCCAGCACCCCATACCCCAACAACACCGACTAAAAACCACAGTCTAAACCAACACGTTTGTTCCTATAACCCGACTCTGCGACGTAAAATTGTCGTGGAAGCCCTCGTGGATGTCAGTGGCGACGGAAGGAACGATGCGAGCAAATGGGAAAACAGGGCGATGGAGAGCGGCGTGCGCCTGACTCATGGCGTACTGTCGAAATGAGCGAGCTGTGGGCGGCGATTACTGCTGGATTCGAGGCTGACGACGACGCGGAGGCTGTAGGCAGCGACGTCAGCAGCAGTGTGAGAGGCGGCGCCAGCGGAGGTGCTGGCGACCGTACCCAAGGCAATGTCGGCGACGATGCGAGCAATGAGATCAGCAGCGGCGGCAATGGCCATGTACAAGGAGATGGTGACAGCGATGCGGGAGACCATACCCGACAGCGCCGTGTCGTAGCGGTGGACGGCCGCTCCGGCTCGGGCAAGACGACCCTTGCAGACCAGCTTGCGGCGCTATGCGGCGACCACACCTTCATAGTGCATACTGACGATTTGGCATGGTACGAGCCGATGTTCGACTGGTTCCATCTACTCACCGATTCGATTCTGAAGCCGTTGCAGGATGGTGTGTCCGTTTCGTTCACGCCTCCGGAGTGGGTCAGGCGCGGCAGGACCGGCTCGATTGATGTGCCGTCGGATGTTGAAACACTCATCATCGAGGGGGCGGGTTCGTCCTGCAAGGCGGTGGCGGATTTTCTCGATGCTGCGATCTGGGTGCGCTCCGACAGGGTCGAGGCCAAGCGACGTGGCGTGGAACGGGATGTCGCAGCCAACGCGAATGGCGATCGCGAGGAGTGTGTGGCGTTCTGGGATTCGTGGGATGAGGACGAGCGCCGTTTCTTCGCCGCTGACAAGCCGTGGGAACGGGCCGACTTCATTGTTGACGGGACTTCGTCAACGGCATTCCAGCCGGGAATGGTGACGATGAAGGCCGGGCCGGCCGACGCTGATGATTCGTCTGCATCGGTGTCGACGAATCATGTGTAGACAACTCGTGTGTAGATGAATCAGTGGTGTCGTTGCGATAATCATTCGGCTGTGGCGATGACGGAATCGATGGCAGCGGATGACATT
Organism: Bifidobacterium subtile; assembly: GCF_000741775.1. Classification (GTDB taxonomy): domain Bacteria; phylum Actinomycetota; class Actinomycetes; order Actinomycetales; family Bifidobacteriaceae; genus Bifidobacterium; species Bifidobacterium subtile. The sequence continues at coordinate 131,737 of NZ_JGZR01000008.1, read as the reverse complement.
GGGATAGCCGGGGCTGGCAACGTCTGACTGCTGGCGGAGAGAAGAGCCGGCACTGGTAAGAGCGAAGGCAGCGGCAGGGGGCTGCAGCGCCTGTGTTGGTGCCTGCGTTGGCGCCGGCCGCCGCCGAAGGTCAGCTATTCGACTCAGGCACGCGCGTGGGCAAAGTCATGCGGTCGGCTTCACTGATTTCGCGGATAACCTTGCAAGGTATGCCGGCGGCGAAAGAATTGGCTGGTATGTCGTGCGTGACGACGGAGCCTGCGCCGACGACGCTGCCTTCGCCGATGGTGACGCCGCCGGTCACGGTAACGTTGGTGGCCAGCCAGCAGTTCGCCTCGATGGTGATCGGGGCTGCGTATTCGTAGTCGAAACCGGAGCCGTCAGCGGCGGTGCGCACGTTGCGCTCCTGCCAGCGCATGGGGTGGATTGGGGTCACGAGCGACACGTTCGGCCCGAGCATGACGTTGTCGCTTACGGTGACCGGGCACACGTCCAGCACAATCAGATTGAAGTTGGCGTAGACTCCCCGGCCGAAGGTGGTGAATTCGCCGTAGTCGAAGTTGATGGGTCCGGCCACATCCGCGCCCTCGCCGCGATGGGGCAGCAGCTTGTCCAGAATCGCCTGCCGGGTTTCCGCATTATCCTCCGGCGTGCGGTTGAACGCCTCGCACAGGCGATGGGCACGGGCGCGGCGGCTTACGAGATCAGGGTCGGCGGCGTTATAAAGCTCTCCGGCGAGCATGTAGTCGAGTTCGGTGCGCTGTGGCGTCACATGCAATGGTGTCAGATGTGATGGCTGCGGCATGGGGGTTGCTCCTTGCTGGTTGAGGGTTGACGTGATTCGATGGTTGCTGTGACTGGGATAATGAGTTGCTGATGATGCGGTTGCAGCTATCGCGGATTGTACTGCGGCGGGATTGCCATGCTGCGTGTTGCGATGGTTGCTAGCTGGCGGTTTGGTTGGTTGACGGCTGGATTGACCGTGATGCCCGCGGCGACTGACGTGCAGCGGCAGTCGGAGTTTGCCTATTGAGATTGCAAGTCCCTGATGAATTGGACATACTCTTCGGCGTTCTGCTCGATATGCTCCTCCGTTGGAGCGTGGGCGGTGTCGTATAAGGCGAAAAACGGCCGATAATCGGCGTGGCAGTAGTCGAATGTGGTTTCGAAGGGCGCAAGCAATTCCTTGAGCGTGTACCGATATCTGCCTTCGGCGCTGTAGTCGGGCTGCACGATGCCCGCGCTGACAGCGAGCGCAACGGGCTTGTTGCGCAGCGCGTTTCCACCGATGCCGTATGCCCAACCGTGGGTAAGCACCTCGTCGAGTCACTGCTTCACTATGGGCGGGCAGTTGAACCAGTACAGGGGAAATTGCAGGATGAGCGCGTCATGCGAATCCACGAGGCGGCGCTCTCGTCCGGCGTCGATTTGGCCGTTCGGGTACGCCTCGGAGAGCACATGCACATCGCATAATTCGCTGTGCTGGCGCAACGTTTCGACCCAGGTCCGGTTGATAACGGATTTGCCGAGATCGGGATGACCCACGACTACCAGTGCTGTCATATGAGAGGCGCCTTTCCTGCACGATGGTTGTTGCTGATTCTAGTATAGTGCGTACGTACGTACATTAATATGGTAGGATGACAGCTATGGCAAAAGACTATTTCGCGGGCGATTCTCGTTCGAACCGCGAACGCATGCTCGCCGGCGATTTCTATATCGCCGAAGACCCGGACAATGCGCGGCTGTCGCGTCGGGCCACGCAACTGTCCGATCTGTACCATCGCGCGTATGTCACGAACGAAGACGAATCGCAGCATTTTCTTGAGGAGCTGATTGGCGACTTGGGCGAAGGCGCGTACGTCAAGCCGCCGTTGTTCGTCGACTATGGCGAGAACATCACCATCGGGGCGCGCACCTTTATTAACTTCAACCTGACGGCGCTGGATGTCGCGGCTATCACGATAGGCGAGGACTGCCAGATCGGGCCGAATGTGCAGCTGCTCACTCCGCTGCACCCCATCGCCCCGGGGCCGAGGCGCGACAAGCTCGAAGCGGCCAAGCCGATTGTGATTGGCGACAATGTGTGGCTGGGCGGCGGCGTCATCGTATGCCCCGGCGTGAGCATCGGCGAGAACAGCGTGATTGGCGCGGGCTCCGTGGTGGCCAAGGACATACCGGCGAATGCGGTGGCGGTCGGCAGCCCGGCACGGGTGATTCGCCGAATCGGGGAGGCGGCGTGAAATGAACGCGAAGCCGCCCGCAAAGGATAAAGCATCTGCGAATGCTGCTTTTGCAGAGGCAGAGCGTTCCGTGAAAGGCGAACGTTCCGCGAATGCCGGATTGTCGTCGAAGCAGGCATCGGCCCGCAAGGGCCGCAAGGTGCAGTCCGGAAAATTGATTCGCCCAAGCAGCGCGGGTCATGGAGGCAGTGTGGCGTCGGGCTCTCAAACGCGCCGTCTGCGGCGCACCGACCCCGGCCGTCGCGACCGCATCATCGACAGCTGCCTGGACGTCATCGCGCAGGTCGGCGTGGCGGGTGCGTCGCATCGCGTGGTCGCCAGGGCCGCCGACGTGCCGCTGGGCTCCATGACCTACCATTTCAACGGCATGGACGAGCTGCTGCGCGAGGCATTCACCCGCTTCGCCAACAGCGTCGCCGACCGCTTCGAGCGCCGCATGGCGCAAGCCGAAGACCTTGGTTCGGCGCGGAAGGCGGTCGTCGCCATCATCACCGAAGACATATTCTCCGGCCCGCGCGAGCAGGTGATTACTCACGAGCTCTACACGCTCGCGGCCAGAGACCCGTCATTCCGCTCCATCACCACGGCATGGATGCGTCGCAGCCGCGCTGCGCTGGAGAAGTTCTTCGACCCTGAAACCGCACGCATGCTCGACGCGCTCATCGAAGGCCTGAGCATCCATCGCGCCCTCGACCAGCAGCCGCGCGATGCCAGCGAAGTCGTGGAAGCGGTCAATCGCATCACTGCGGCGGGTTGACAAATCATGCAGTTCGAGACGAGCTGAATAGACGACCGGTCATGTAGGCATGTGGATATATCCCGTGCTTTCCTGCGGTATGACGCACCAAGCCATCCAGTATGAGTCGAACGTGCGAAGGTTCGTGTGTTTCCTCTCTGTGCAACGCACGGATGCGTCCAGTATGAGGCAGATGCGAAGCTAATGGGCTAATGGGCACATTCGTGCGTTCTACTGCGGCAAACGCGCGGACACGTCCAATAGTGGGAAGTGGGCGGGCATGCAGGGGGAGGCCTGCCGTCCTGCGATGCAATGGTTGTAAGCGTGGTCGTCTGCATTATGGGTTGTGCCGCGGGTGTGCCGCATGCTGTTTGGACTGCGCTTGCGCTATATCTATGTCGTTTATGTCGTTTTGTCGCACCGTGTTCAGTCTGCACTGCATCTGCACTATGGTGGTGAGTATGAACGAAACGCAGCGAACGTTGCCGACGACGATGCCGGCCCAACATGCCCAGCAGGCCCAATCCGCGCATCAGGGCGACTGGCGTCCGCTGTCGGTGTCCGCGCGGCTGGGTCGGCTGCAATTCCACAATTCGGGCAAGTTCCGGGTGTTGCAATTGGCGGATATCCAGGACGGGCCCAAAGTCGACAAGGACACCATCAAGCTGATCAGCGCCTGTCTGGACGCCGCGAGGCCGGACGTCGTCGTGTTTTCGGGCAATCAGATTGCCGGCTATGACACCGCGTACGCCGCGACCTTCCGCAAGCGCCGCTGGACTGTGGCATGGAATCGGGTCAGGACGCAGAACGCGGATCGCTTCGCCGCCGACTTGGAGCATACGCGGGGACTGGTGCGCTCGCAGATCGCGCAGTTCGTGCAGCCGCTTATCGACCGCGGGATTCCGTGGGCCGTGACCTACGGCAACCATGACTTCCAATGCGGCCTTGACAACGCGGAATCGGACGCCATCTACCGCGAGTTTCCCGGCTGCCTGAATCCCGAATCCACGGCCGCCAGCCCCGGCCATCCGCGCATCCAGCCGTCATCCGGGCTTCCTGAGCAGCGGATATTCCCGTGCGAGCCGGGCACTTTCGCGCTGCCTGTGCTGGATGCGGAGCGCCGACGCGCCGTCATCGCCTTGGTGCTGCTGGATTCGGGCGATTACTCGCCGTTGGGCGGCTACGGCGTGCCATCCGACCGGGCGCTGACCTTCCTGCATTCGATTTCGGGCCTGCTGGGCGTACGTTCGATGGTTTTCCAGCATTTCCCGCTGCCGCAGCATTACGAGCTGCTCAAGGAGGTGCTGGCTACGGCCGACCATGCCGTGGAAGGGTACCGTGCTTTCGCGGGGCATCATTATGTCATCGATGAAACCAAGACGCTGCCTGGCAGCTACCTCGGCGAAGGCGTGAGCTGCCCGGACCATGACTGTGGGGAATTCGACCTGATGAAGGACGGCGAGGGATGCTTCGCGCTCAGCGCCGGACATGACCATCGCAATCGCTTCGTCGGCACGCTCGACGGCATCCTGCTGGCGGCGACCCCGACCTGTGGTTTCGGCTCCTATGGCCCTGCGCCCGCGCAGCGCGCCGCCCGCCTATTCGAGTTCGACATCCGCCACCCCTTCGCGCCGCGCACGCAGCTGCTCGAATTCGGCGAGCTGGTCGGCAAACCAAGCAATCGCAAGGCCTATACCTACGCGCTCAACGACACGGCGGCCTCGCCGGGGGAGACGATGGACCTGCTGCGCAAACCGGGGCTGGTCTCGCGCATCGCCAAGCGCTTGCGCGGCATCGGCCAGTAGCGCCAGTAGCCCAACAGCGCAGGGCAACAATGACGAACTCGCAAAAGCGGAACTGGAACGAAAGGGCCACTGACCAGGCTTAGCGTCCGTTGTGTAGCGACAGCTACGTCCTGACGCTACAAAGCGGACGCTAACGAAGCCTTACAGACCGTTGTGTAGCGACAGGCCATAATTAGCGCTACACAACGGACGCTCATCGAGGGGGTGCGTCCGGAAAACATATCTAACTTTTAGTCAGCACTCTCTCTTGCCGTCGCATGGCTAGCGGTTGACGCTGGCCTTCATGAGCGCATCGGTCAGGTACTTGCCTGCGGTCATCACGAGTGGCGCGTAGCGGCGGCCCGGCGCGGAACCCATGCGCCCGGAGGGACCGGAGATGGAGATCGCGGCGATGACCTGCCCGGAGGCATTGCGAATCGGCGCGGAAATCGAGCATACGCCCTCCTCACGCTCGTTGATCGACTCGGCCCATCCGCGTTTGCGCACGGCGGCGAGGCGGCTGGCCGTGTACTTGGCGTGAAGCAGCCCCTGATGAAGCCGCTCCGAATCCTCCCACGCCATCAAGATCTGCGCGGCCGAACCGGCTTCCATCGACAGCATCGCGCCTACGGGAATCGAATCGCGCAGCCCGCTGGCCCGCTCCACGGCGGCGATGCACACGCGCTGGTCGCCCTGCCGGCGATATATCTGCGCCGATTCGCCGCTGCGATCGAGCAGCGTCTGCAAAATAGGCCCGGCGGCGGTCAGCAGGCGGTCCTCGCCGGCAGCCGTGGCCAGCTCGGCGAAGCGCGAGCCCAATACGAAACGCCCATGCGGGTCGCGCAGCACGAAGCGGTGCCGTTCCAAGGCAATCGCCAGCCGGTGCGCCGTTGGGCGAGCCAGCCCGGTGGTTGCAACCAGCTGGCTGAGCGTCAACGGGCCGGATTCCAAGGCATCGAGTATCTTGACGGTTTTGTCAAGCACCCCGACTCCCGAATGAATCTCCCCGTCGTCCATGCGAGCAGCCCCGGTCGCGCCATGGTCGTCGTGCGCCGTGCCGCCGAACTGCGCATCGAACTCGTCGGTGTGGGTGCTAGAAGAAGTCATATTCGGATTATGCCATCTCATATTTCGAAACGCAAAAGTTCGTGCGCGCTGCAAGCTCGCATACTCGGTTGTGGAAGGGCTGTGTTTGAGTGCGCAGCCGGAATTGTTTTCAGGCGCGAAACCGTGTATGGCGAGTCCAAAAGGAGACTGCATGGGAACCACATTGGCTGAGAAGGTATGGGCCGACCATTTGGTGCGGCGGGGAGAAAACGGCGCCCCCGATCTGCTGTACATCGATCTGATGCTGATGCACGAGGTGACCAGTCCCCAGGCGTTCGAGGGCCTGCGGCTCGCCGGGCGCAAGCCGCGCCACATCGATCAGCTCATCGCCACCGAGGATCACAACACGCCGACGGCCAACATCGACCGCCCCAACCCGGACAAGACCTCCGCGCTGCAGCTGCAGACCTTGGAACGCAACTGCAAGGAGTTCGGCGTGCGTCTGCACGGCTTGGGCGATGCCGATCAGGGCATCGTGCACGCCTTCGCGCCGATTCTGGGACTGACGCAGCCCGGCATGACCATCGTGTGCGGCGATTCGCACACTTCGACGCATGGGGCTTTCGGCGCGCTTGCCTTCGGCATCGGCACCTCCGAGGTCGAGCATGTGATGGCCACGCAGACGCTTTCGTTGAAGCCCTTCAAAACGATGGCCATCAACGTGGACGGCGAGCTGCCGGCAGGCGTGACCTCGAAGGACATCATCCTCGCGATTATCGCGAAGATCGGCACCGGCGGCGGCCAGGGCCATGTGCTTGAGTACCGTGGTGAGGCGATTCGCAAGCTGTCGATGGAAGCGCGCATGACCATGTGCAACATGTCCATCGAGGGCGGCGCACGCGCCGGTATGATCGCGCCGGACGAGACGACGTTCGAATATCTCAAAGGCCGTCCTCACGCTCCTGAAGGCGAGATGTGGGATCAGGCGCTCGAATACTGGAAGACGCTCAAGACCGATGACGACGCCGTGTTCGATAGGACTGTGAATCTGAACGCCAGCGACCTCGCGCCGGTCGTGACCTGGGGCACGAACCCCGGCCAGGGCTTGCCGATCACCGCGAATGTGCCGGTGCCTCAGGAGATTCCGGACGCCAATGCCCGGGCTTCGGCTACGTCGGCCATCGAGTACATGGGGCTTACGCCGGGCATGCCGATCAAGGACATCGCGGTCGATACGGTGTTCATCGGCTCATGCACCAACGGCCGCATCGAGGACTTGCGCACGGCGGCGAAGATCATGAAAGGCCATCACAAGGCGAAGTCGATTCACCGCGTGCTGGTCGTTCCCGCCTCCTCGCGCGTGCGGCTGCAGGCGGAGCAGGAAGGTTTGGACAAGATCTTCACCGACTTCGGCGCCGAGTGGCGCAACGCCGGATGCTCGATGTGCCTGGGCATGAACGCGGACAAGATGGTGCCGGGCGAGCGCTCGATCTCGACCTCGAACCGCAACTTCGAAGGCCGTCAGGGCAAGGGCGCGCGCACGCATCTGTCCTCGCCGATCGTGGCCGCTGCGACTGCGATTCGCGGCACGATCTCAAGCCTGGAAGACCTGTAAGGCGGGCTTGCGGTGCGGGCTGACGTTGGCTGCTGTTTGGCTGGCGAATGGGTTTTTGGCTTAATCGGTGAGAAAACCATTGCCAGCAGGCCGAATGGCTGGTAAGGATGTATAGAGGATTCGCGCGGGGCATCTGCTGAATGTGTTGGCGCTACTGAATCAGACGGTGAACGATGCGCGACTGATTCGGTCGGATTGCCGAAATCGGGCAGCCGCGAAACGGATACGTCAAAGGACGTGGAGATTTATGGAAAAACTTACTGTGGTGAGCGGCGTCGGCGTGCCGCTTCGTCGTTCGAACGTGGACACGGATCAGATCATTCCGGCCGTGTTCCTCAAGCGCGTGACCAAGACGGGCTTCGACGACGCGCTGTTCTACGCGTGGCGGCGCAACCCCGAGTTCGTGCTCAACCGTTCGGAATATGCGAATGGCAAGATTCTGGTCACCGGGCCGGACTTCGGCACCGGCTCGTCGCGTGAGCATGCCGTGTGGGCCTTGCATGATTATGGATTCAAGGTCATTATCTCGCCGCGCTTCGCCGACATCTTCTACGGCAACACCGCCAAGAATGGCGTGTTGGCCGCGATCATGTCGCAGGAAAGCATCGAGCTGCTGTGGAAGCTGCTTGAAGAAAAGCCGGGCCGCGCAATGACAGTGGACCTCGTTGAGCGCACCGTGACCTGCGGCGACGTGACGCTGCCCTTCGAAGTGAACGACTACACTCGCTGGCGTCTGATGAACGGCTTTGACGACATCGACCTGACTTTGCAGCATGAGGACGATATCACCGCCTACGAGAAGCTGCGCGCCGAGCGCTTCCCCTTCAAGCCCAAGACCCTCCCCGCCAAGCACATGCCCGAGCACCGCATCGCCTCCGCCAGAGAGCAGGATGAGGGTGAGTGGTCGGGACCAATCAGTGGACAGCGCGGTGCGCTGTCCACTGGCCCCGAGCTGCGCCGCGACTTACGAGCGGCGTAGCCAATATTGAGCCCGCCGAAGGCGGTCCCTAATTGCAGGACCAGGACCATCATTGGGATTGTGTGGCCCGGTAATCCGTGCATACCCAGCATTGCGCCGCATGCGATTAATGACTGCAGAACTGAGGCCGTCATTGGGATGGATGGTCTCGGTGAATCTGCGCATAGTCAGTCATTGCCTGCGCCGCAGGCGGTCCTTAATTGCAGGACCGGACCCGTCATTGAGATGGGCGGCCCGGTGATTTGCATATAGGTCCTGAATCCGTCGCATACGATTCGGAATCAGGGCCGGTCTCGCCGCCTATTCCACCAAACAACCCACGCAGATTCAGTTTCTTCGTGTGGGAATGTGTGCGGTTTTCCGTTTTGCGCGTGTATCGGCGTTATGTGTAGTGTTAATTTACCTTTGCGGAGGTCTATCTGCGTTGTGTGAGGCGTTAATTCCCCGGCACCCCGAGTATCGCTGGCCGAAAACGGCGGTTCTGGGCCTCTCGATACTCAACGCTCCGCAAAATAACGCCTCACACAACGCAGATAGACCTCCGCAGCCCCCAAATAACGCTACACATAACGCAGATACGCTCGATTGTTGATGGGCGACTATGAATGGGCGGACATTTCCATTGGTGATGTGCCTGAATTGTGCCGATTCGTGTCTCACTGTAGAGAGTGTGGGACTGTCTCGTCAATCCGTAGCGCCGTTCTCCTATACTGGTGCAAAAATCTATAGGAGTGTGTCATGGCCGAGTATGCCGAGCCGTTCTACGATGTGAACCTTAGCTATGCCGAGAACTACGAATGTGGCCCGTTCGGCGCATTCGCCGGTGCGCTTGCCAAATCAACGCCTTCGACTACCGAGACGTCGGTATCCGGCAGCGCGGCGGCAGCAACTGCATATGACTCCAGCTCGAGTTTCCTCGATCTCCCAGTCAATCTGCCTTTCGGCATCCCTGCCGGCCCGCTGCTCAATTCGCGGTTCACTACGGCGGCGTTCCGCATGGGCTTCGATCTCGCCGTCTATAAGACCGTGCGCACCCGGGCTTGGGACTGCAATCCTTTTCCCAATGTGCTTTCGGTGCATCCGCGCACGGGCGCGCTGACTCCGGGTGACGCCGAACTGGACGAAGGCGTGCTGGCCGACAGCCATTTCGAGCGCCCGCTATCTATTTCGAATTCCTTCGGCGTGCCCTCGCGCGACCCGGACGAATGGCAGCCGGACATGCGCGATGCGATTGCCGCAGCGGGACTCGGGCAGCTGCTCATTCCCAGCTTCCAAGGTTCGCGGCATGAGGGCATGACGACGAGCGAGTATATCGCCGATCATGTGACGGCCGCTCGGCTGGTGCGCGAGACCGGGGCTCAGCTCATGGAGATGAACACGAGCTGCCCTAATGAAGGCCGTAATCGGCTGCTCTGCGACGACCCGCGCTTGGTCGGCGAGATCACGCAGGCTGTGAAGAACGAGATCGGCGACATGCCGCTGATCATCAAGCTGGCGTATCTGCCCAGCGATGAGGCGCTGGAACGCATGGTGCGTGAAACCGCCGCGCACGGCAGCGTGCAGGCGTTCGCGACAATCAACACGGTTTCCGCGAAGCTGGTCGACCGCAAGGGCAATCAGGCGTTGCCGGGTGAGGGCCGTGAACGCAGCGGTGTGTGCGGTTCGGCCATTCGCAGCGCCGGGCTGGACATGGTTCGTCGACTCGCCGGTATGCGCGAGCGGCTGGGACTTGATTTTGCAATCATCGGCATCGGCGGGGTCATGAGTCCGGCGGATTATCAGGCGTATCGCACGACTGGAGCGGATGCGGTGATGAGCGCGACCGGTGCTATGTGGGACTGCGAGTTGGCGCACCGGATCAAGGGCGAATTGCCGCGGCAGTAGCTGGTCGCGAATGAAGCTGATTGGGATATAGCTGAACAACGGTTGCATACTGCGGGAAATGCGCGAGATGCAAGAGAGACGTTGTCCTGAGATCTGCTGTCTTTCACTGCTCGTTCGCCGTCTGCTAATCCGCTAATACTTGCCGCCGCTTTCCAACGCCCGCCGGCTGCCAGCGGGCATATGCGTTGATATGAAGCGCAACAGTCGAAACGTTGAAGGCAAGGCGTGATGACCGAGAGCAACGTGTCAATGGGGCATCTTGCGGAATACGGCCAAAGCAAGCGGTGATGCGGCAGTGAAACACGGCGGCAGCGCACCGCTGAGTCATCTCAGCACTGCGGCAGTGCAGCGAAGGCGGCAGCGGGGCAGCTTTTCAGCGCGTGTCGTTTAGGCTGCGGGCGCATTTAGCGCATTTCACCAAGCCCCCACAAGCCTTGTGGCAAACTAAATGCTAGCGTTATATCCGCCTGCAAACCAGCGTGGGGAATGAAAGAGGACTGAAGAGTGGCTGAAGATAGCGAAGATGTGCTGCATGTGGTCGGCGGAAAGCCGCTGAACGGCACCATCAAGGTGCGCGGCGCGAAGAATTTCGTCAGCAAGGCCATGGTGGCCGCGTTGCTCGCGCCGGGCGTGTCCGTGCTCAAGAATGTGCCCGAAATCCGGGATGTGCATGTGGTCTCCGATCTGCTGCGCCTGCATGGCGTGAATGTGGATGTCAATGGCGACAAGGGCATCGTTACCATCGATGCCACGAATGTGCAGCTGGCCGATGTCGCCGACGTCGACACGCTGTCCGGTTCCTCGCGCATCCCAATCCTGTTCTCCGGTCCGCTGCTGCACCGGTTGGGTGAGGCCTTCATCCCGCAGCTGGGCGGCTGCAATATCGGCGGCCGGCCGATCGACTTCCATCTGGAGACGCTGCGCAAGCTGGGCGCAAACGTCGACAAGGAGCATCAGGACGGCATCCATATCACCGCGCCGAATGGCTTGCATGGTGCGAAGATCCACCTGCCCTACCCGTCCGTGGGCGCGACCGAGCAGACGCTGCTCGCCGCCGTGCTGGCCGAAGGCAGGACCGAGCTGTCCGGCGCGGCGATCGAACCGGAGATCATGGATCTGGTGGCGGTGCTCCAAAAGATGGGCGCCATCATCTCGGTGGATGTGGACCGCACCTTCCGCGTCGAAGGCGTCAAGGAGCTTAAGGGCTACACGCATACCTCGCTGACCGACCGCATCGAGGCGGCATCCTGGGCTTCGGCGGCGCTGGCGACGCACGGCGATATCTTCGTCAAAGGCGCTACGCAGCCCGAGATGATGACCTTCCTCAACGTGTTCCGCAAAATCGGCGGCGAATTCGACATCACCGACAAGGGCATCCGCTTCTGGCATCCGGGCGGCGACCTGAAGTCGGTTGCCCTCGAAACCGACGTGCATCCCGGGTTCATGACCGACTGGCAGCAGCCGCTCGTCGTGGCGCTGACCCAGGCCAACGGCCTGTCGATCGTGCACGAAACCGTGTACGAGAACCGCTTCGGCTTCACCAAGCCGCTGGTCCAGATGGGCGCGACCATCCAGCTTTACCGCGAGTGCCTGGGGTCATTGCCCTGCCGCTTCCAGCAGCGCAACTACAAGCATTCCGCTGTGATTTTCGGGCCGACTCCGCTCGAAGGCCGCGACATCGACGTGCCCGATCTGCGTGGCGGATTCAGCCATCTCATCGCGGCGCTGACGGCCAAAGGCCCCTCCGACGTGCGCGGCATCAGCCTGATCGACCGTGGCTACGCCGACTTCCGCGGCAAGCTCACCGCCCTCGACGCCGCCATCGACTAGTGGTGTTTGCGTGTCTGCCGTTCATTAGGTGGTTTTTTCGTTCATTAGACCTTTGGCTAAGTAGCCTCGTCATTGTGTGGATACAAGATCGTTGGAATCTTCCTGTTTCTGGTCGATGCTTGATGGGATATACGCATAAACAATTTCGTTCAGACCCAAAAAGGGCCTAATGAATGCAGCCGCGTAGCAGCTACGTGGCTGCAGGACATCAAAATTTGCGAGCAGGATCCTGACGGAGAGAAGTAGCGATTGAATGACGGGATACTCACATGCACGCTAAGCCCTTTCTCCGAAGTCCCTTGAATTCATTAGGCCGATTCGACCCAATGCAAGTCTCGAAAGGGGAATCCCACAATGAACTCACTGCTATAAAACGTTGAATTCAAGCCATTTATAGAATGGATCATTCACTTGTCTACTTTGGCAAGGGCCTAATGAGCGGAAAAAAGACCTAATGAACGAGCGTGCAGGGCAGATTGTGGTGTACGGTGACTCGATGGCTTTTTTCATTCACGACCATGCCTGTCGTCTCAATATTTCCCTTGGTTAGGGAATTGTATGTTCGCCCGAGCATTGCATCATCACCAGTTTGGATGCCCGAACTGGTGAATGGCTTTGTCAGCTTGAACAAAGGCATCGGCGACCATCATCACAAAGTGATGCAGCGTTGTTTCGGTTGCGAACACTTCTTTGGTTGCAGTGAAGACCTTCCACCCAAGGCTTTGCAGCCTATTGCGCTTGTAGACGTCGTAGGTCCAGCGGTCTCTGGTGTAGTGATATGCGCCGTCGTACTCGATAATCACCTGCTGCTCGAGATACGCCATATCTACTTGGAATTGATTGCTTTCGATGGTGTCGATGATAAGTGGGTTTACTTCCGGAGAAGGAAGTCCGGCAACAGGAAATCCAAGCCGGAGCTCGGTCTCCTGTGGTGAGTCGGTTCCTTCGACGCTCAGCGATAAGGCTTCTTTGCAGACGCGAACTCCGGGGAATCGGCCAATCCCATAGATGAATTCCTCGAGGGCACCATGATTGGTTTGTTTTAGGTTGGGGTTGCCGCAGGTCAGCCAGTCCATGATCATAACCAGTGAATCGCGGTCGCAATAAGTGGCCATCTGACATACCGCCTGCTCTATCGAAACTCCGGCGATGTTGTCGCCAAACTGTGTGTGGGTCATAGTTTTCGTCCATAAATGACTCTGAATGCCACGCATGTGTAGGAGCTGCGCTGTCGAGTTAGTGGTGACGTGTAGCAGCTTGTTGTTCAAACTGCTGGGCACGTTGACGCTCATGCCACATAGCCTCAGAAGAGTGATGTGGCTGAAAATGAGCGTGCGCTTGGTTCGTCTGGCTGCTTCGGCGCAGGCCAGATGCTGCTCGTTGGCGAGCCGTTGTGCCTCATCGAGGGTGAAGAATGTGCTTCGGGAAGTAGTTTGCATGTTGGCATCGTACGGGAGGTTGCCCGGTCGTGTCATGCGTATCACGGTTATGTGGTCGAAGGCTTGAAGTTTCGACACGCCGAGGGCTTGCCTGGTGAGATGGTCGCATAGGCCATTTCAGTGGCATGGAGCATCAGGAGGCTGATGGTGGGAATTGCCGCGCGCGGTATGGTGCGACTCGGTTTCTGCGTCACAATGCGTCAAAATGCGCGAACAGCGAACGGGCGCGGAAGGTCAGCGCGGCTATGGCGGCTGCGGTGGCAAGCGCGATCCATAGCGGGGACACGTGGTCGTAGGCCCAGCCGTATGCCATCTGGCCCAGCGGCATGGCGCAGATTGACAGGCTTGAAACCATCGCCATGACCTTGCCCGTGAGCGCTTCTGGGGTGCGCATTTGAATGGCGGGAATCGCGATGATGGTGGTGAAGCTGGCGGCGATGATCATGCCGCAGAACGAGGCGACAATCAGCGCCAGTCTGGTCCAATCGTTGAACGGCGCTGCGAACGCCACTGCGCAGGGCAGCACGCATACGGCAATGGCGTAGCAGGCAACTGGGAATCGCTCGATGATGAGTTTCGAGGCCAGTGCACCGGTGATGAAGGCGCCTGCGACTCCTGCGATGCCGACGATTCCCTCGCTAATGCCGTAGACGTTGGCGTTGAAGCCCAGCGTAGCGCGCACCATATAGGTGAACCCCACGGAGCTGTTGCCGTTGACGAAGAAGTTGACGGCGGTGGCGAACAGCATGAGCTTAAGGATATTGGGTTGCTTGCGAGCTAGGAAATGCAAGGCTTCCTTGATGTCTTCGATAGGCGTGGGCATGGCTGTGGGCGCATCTTCATCGGTTGTGATTGTGCTTGCGTTTGTGGTTGCAGCGCCGTCATGGGCCGCACGCCGTGGGGGCGCGAGGCGCAGGAAGCATTCGAGGATTGCCGTGGCGTAGAAGCCCGTGATGCTGATGATGAGCATCATTCGGATGCCGAATGCGGCGTACAGTACTCCGCCGGCGAAGGAGGGCAGCAGCGAGGTGAGCTGCTGAACCTGATTGACGATGGCCATGCCGCGGCGCATGGTCGTTTTCCCGGAATCGCGCAGCAACTGGGGCAGCGCGGCCTGAACGGTCGGCGTTTCGAAGGCGCTGAGCACGGAGAGCGACACCATGAGCGCGCTGACCGCGACCATGCTGAACCCATTGCCTGCTGCAAACCAGACGGCTGCCAGCACGATGAAAGTGCCGGAAAGTGCATCCAGCGCAACCATGATGGTGCGCCGGCTGATGCGGTCGGCCAGCACGCCGCCGAATGGGGACAGCAGAATCGTCGGCACGACGGCTGTGGCGAGCATGGAGGCAAAGGTCGAGACTGAGCCGGTTTTGTCGAGCACCCACATCGACATCGCAAAGCGCAGCATCGTGTTGGCGAAAAGGGAGAGCCCTTGGCCGGCAACCAAGAGGATGAAATTGCGACTGGTGAGCAGGGAGTGAGGTGCGGGGCTGGAGTTGAGATGCGGATGCGGAGAGGTCACGATAATTCTTTCATACCGACCGACGGTATGTATAGAAGTGATGAAACAATCGAGATTGGAACTGGATTGGAATGTTGGGGATTGAAGAGGCGGAGGGCGGGAAAGAGCAATGAGAGCGGTTGGAATGATGCGGAGCAGGAAGGCGGAGGCTGGGGCAATGGAATGGGGGAGGCGGCATATCGGGAACGAGTGTGGAATGGGGAACATGAAATTGGGGGATAAGGGAAGAAGGGGCGGCACAAGGCAACGATGTGGAAGGGGAGATATATAGGGGACGTGGAGCGAGTGCGCCGGCGTGAACAAGCGGTTCATCATGCTCGGGGATAGCTAGGGGATGGGGGCGAGCGGCCGGCGATGAGGTCTTTTGAAGTGCTGGCTGGCGACGGAGAAGAGGGACGGTGTAGAGGAAATAGCGGAAGAAAGAATAGCGGAATGCATGAGGGATGATGGAGATGGTGCGGGCGACGGGGCATTGGCACGATGGCTGAAGTGGCGGGAAGGCGGATCGACTGGCGAGCGGGCCGTCCGCAGAGAAGGCCGACCGGCGAAAGACTGACTGATGAGCGGGAAAAGGGTGATCGGCAATCCGGTCGACCGCCGAAATCTCCTACTGTTCTATTGCGATCTGCGGCGTTTCTGCTGGAGATTCGTTGCCCGGCGCGGCGAGCACGGCGATGCCGCTCATGAAGTCATCGATGAGCGCATCGTCGAAAACCGGCACGTTGATGGCTTCAAGCATGGCTTCCAGGCATTCGATTCGGTGCCGTAGCTCGCTCGGCGTGCCGGGGAAGAAGTGCGGAATCAGCCAGTAGTTTGGCAGCAGGGCCAGCATCTGGGCCGCTTCGCGCGGGTATTGCGTCGGTGTGGAGCCGTCGGCGACGCCCTCCTCGATATAGACGAGCAGTTGCTGCGAGAGCTCGTTGCCCCAATGCCGCAGGTTCGCGGCCGGCGTCGTGGGGTCGTCGAGCTGGGGGAGCAGGGCGCGGATGGCGGTGAGATGCTGCTTGTCGCGCATGGTGGAGCGCATGGTCTCCTGCAGTTTCTGCAGTCCGGACATCGTCTTGTCGCTGTCGAGCCGAGCGAAGATATTCTCGGTGAATTCCATATCCTGATTGCTCAGCGCGTCGAGAATGGCCTCTTTTGAGGCGAAATGGTGGTAGATTGCGCCTTTTGAGAGGTCGCCCAGCGCATTCAGGATGTCCTGGATGGAGGTTTTCTCAAATCCCTTGGCGGCGAACTGGGCTCGTGCCGCATCGAGGATGCGCTGCCGGGTAACTTCCGGGTGGGCATTGCGTGCCATAAGGCTGCTTCCTTTCTGGAACGAGGTTGCGTGGTGCGCGGCTGTTTGTCGGGCGGAGATGGTCCTGCGTATAAAACGTCAGCCGTCGTGTGCTGCTAGTTGCAACTATACATACCGTCGGTCGGTATGTATAGTTACGCGTGTTGCTGCCGCCTTCGTGGCTGCTGCGTGGCCATTCCTGCGGTTCGTTCGGCGCTTGCGGCACAATGGGGGGCATGAGTTCCAAAGGAAAACCGTCGCCACGCTCGGCCGTGAGACCACTGAGCAACGAGCAGGTGCGCAAACTCGATGAACGACATCATCTGGTCGATCCGACGCATGAGCCGCCCATCCCGGGGCATGCGCCCAACACCGCCGAAATCGAGGCGCAGCACCCGAAAGGTACGCGGCGCCTGCTCGCCGGAGTGTCGGTCGTGATGCAGATGCATAGCAAGGTGCGGGCCTGGGGCTTGGAGAACATCCCCGAAACCGGCGTGTTCATCACAGCGGCGTCGCATGTGACGATGTACGACGTGTTCGTGCCGATGATGACGCTGTTTCATATGGGCAGACGGCCGCGGTTCATGGCGAAAGCGGAGCTGGGCGGCTGGCCGGTGATCGGCAAATGGTTCCAGCTGGTTGGCATGCAGCCGGTGCCGCGGCGCAGCGGCAAGGCGCGCGTCATCGAAGAGGAGTCCGTCAGGATTCTCACGTCCGGGCGCCCGCTGACGATCTGGCCGGAGGGCACGCTGACCCGCGACCCGCTCAAATGGCCGATGAGCATGAAGAACGGCGTCGGCATCATCGCGCTTGAGGCCTCGCGCCGATTGGGCCATCAGGTGCCGCTGTTCTGCGCGGTCACTTGGGGCGCGGCGAGCATCAATCACTGGTGGCCGTGGCCGCGCAAGAACGTCGTCATGTGCTACGACGCACAGCTCGACTATTCCGATTTGCTTGGCGACATGGCTCAATGGGGCGAGGAGCCGCCGGCAGCGCTGGCCGATGAGCTGGCCGGGCGGGTGCGCGAGCGCATGGAAACCGTGATGACTGAGATTCGCGGCGAGCAGCCGCCCGCCGAAGGGTACTGGGACTTCCGCACGATGAGCCGCAAGCCGCGCTGAATGGCTGAATGGCTGAGCTGCTGAGCCGTGAATAGACAGTCCTGTGGACTGTCTGTAGGCGAAGCTGAGCGGCCGCCAAGGCCGCGAAGTTAACGAGTTACAAGAGGAAGAACATAGACTTCGCTGGGCATGCTGATGAGGTGTCCGGCTGACATCGTCGACGGTAAGCGAAATGAGGCACCGGACAGAAGCCTAAAGACGGTGCCGTCGTTCCTCGGCCTCTTAGCGTGTCCTCGCCTCGTTTGCGGATGGCGCACCGCGTTATCCACTTAACGGCTCGGCAAAGTCAAGGCGGGCGGTAGCATAACAAGGCATAGATACGTCCATGGGCGCGAAGGAGCGAAGTATGAAGATCACGGTGTTGGGCGCGGGAGCTTGGGGCACGGCCTTCGGCCAGCTGCTCGCGGATGCTGGCAATGACGTGATGATGTGGGCTCGCGAACCCGAGATCGTACAGGGCATCCGCGATCATCGTCATAATGCGGTCCGTCTGCCCAGCGTCGAGCGTCTCCCGGAGAACATGTCCGCGACCGGTGATCAGGCCGAGGCGGTGCGCGGCGCACAGATCGTCGTGGTGGCGATCGCCGCCCAGTTCGCCCGGATAGCGCTCGAATCGTTCAAGGATCTGATTCCCGAGAACGCCATCGTCGTCTCGCTGATGAAGGGTATCGAACGCAATACCGGCAAGCGCATGGATGAGGTGGTGCGTGAGGCGCTTGCGTTGCCAGCCGAGCGTTTCGCCGCCATATCCGGTCCGAACTTGAGCAAGGAAATCGCCGACCGCCAGCCTTCGGCCACCGTCGTGGCCTGCGAGGATATCGACGTGGCGCATACAGTCGCCACATCCTGCACTACGGGATATTTCAAGACTTTCGTCACTACTGATGTCATTGGGCTGGAAATGTGCGGATCGCTCAAGAACGTCGTGGCGCTCGCGGTCGGCATGGCCCGAGGAGCCGGATACGGTGAGAACACCGCGGCCATGATCGAGACGCGCGGACTTGCCGAATTGACGGCGCTTGGCGAGGCCGCCGGGGCAAGCCCGCGAACCTTCGCAGGTCTGGCCGGCGTCGGCGATCTGATCGCCACCTGCGGTTCGCCGCTGAGCCGCAATTACACTTTCGGCTCCAATCTGGGCAAAGGCATGAGCGTCGCGGAGGCGACCGCCGCCAGCAGCGGCGTGGCCGAAGGTGTGCCCACGACCGATGCCGTCGTGGCGCTTGGTCGCAAGCTCGGCGTGCCCACTCCCTTGGCGTACGCGATGAGCAGGGTGCTGGACGAGGGCATCCCATGCTCTCAGATGCTTGGCGAGCTGTTCAGCGCAGATATCGGCGAGGAGTAGGCGCTGTCTCACGAGACGGGAGGCTCTCCGATATATATTCGTGGGGCCGGGCAGACTGTATGCGGGCGCGGCCGACTTCGAGCCTTCGCCGCCCGCGCAGCGGGATTCCTGTTCTCTTTATCTGAATGGCGTAGCTGCAGATGTCGGCTTTAGCCATTGCCGTCAACTTTGGTCGCTGTATTTGCTGTTGCTGTTGCTGTTACTGTTGCCGTAAGTACCGGTCGGTATCCGCTAGTTGGTTTTTCTGTGCAGACGACGCTGTCTGCACGGAT
Organism: Bifidobacterium subtile; assembly: GCF_000741775.1. Taxonomy (GTDB): domain Bacteria; phylum Actinomycetota; class Actinomycetes; order Actinomycetales; family Bifidobacteriaceae; genus Bifidobacterium; species Bifidobacterium subtile. The sequence continues at coordinate 112,641 of NZ_JGZR01000008.1, read as the reverse complement.
GGCATGTTCAAATCGCTAGGCGGATTGGCTGTGTCATACGTATTCTCAAAGTTTTACGCAGATGCAGGGCGATGTCTTTCCCCATTTTCAGTAGCGCATTTTCATCCGCGCATCCTCCAATAGCGGCAATGAAATCAACGGGCAACATTCGTAAATCCGTAACAGCATCGAAATACGAGCTTTACTCTTGAGTTTCACAGTCTCTTTATGATTGGTCCTACCAATTTGAATTGGTGATTGCAGCACATACAAAAGGAAAAATCATGAGAGTAAAAAATGTAAACAGATACATCGCGCAATCTCTCGCTTTGGTCACAAGTGTCATTCTTCTTGCCTCGGGCTGTGGATCATCAGCCAGTTCTTCGGCGAGCACCTCTAATGCACTGAGTGTTGGCTATGCGAGCTGCGCACATTGCATCCCTATGAGCCTGATTCCCGACCAGGCAAAGGGCGTCAAACTGGATATGCACCAATTCCAAAACGGCAATGATTCTCTGATGGCGCTCATGAGCAAGAAGGTGGATGTCGCCCAGGTCACCTACGGCCATCTTGTCACGGCGCTGAATCAAGGGTCTCCGGTAGTTGCTATTTCTGGCCAGATCAATGGCGGCAGCGATATTATTCTTTCCAATGATATGAAGGATAAGGTTAGCCCGGGCAACTGGAAAGAGCTCTCCTCCTATATCAAACAAAAAGCGTCTGATGGCGCAAAACTGAAGATCGGCGCCAATCGCGGGAGTTCGCAGGATCTTCAGATGCGCGCGCAGTTCAGCGCCGAAGGCATCGACGTCAACAAGGAATTGGATTTCGTGAACATCTCGAATCCTGCCGATTTCAAGAACAATCTCGTGAACAAGCAGATTGACCTGGTGTCCGCCGTCGAGCCATTTGCCTCCGGCATCATCCTGTCGAATTCCGGCTATCACTTCGCTTATCCGTATGATCAGCCGATGAGCAATCTCACCAATATCATCCTGACCCGGGATGATGTGATCAAATCAAAGAGCGACGCGCTTCAGCAGTTCGTCGATGCGAATGTCGAGGTCGTCAAGAGTCTGAAAGATGACACGAAGCCATGGGTGGATGCGATTGTCGCCAAGACGAGTCTCGATAAAGCTACCGCACAGCGTGCGGTCAAGAACGCGACGCCTGACTACACCATCAAGTTGAAGAGCGCCGAGCAGGTAGCCAAGACGCTTAAGGATTTGGGATATGTGCAGAAGGACGTCTCCGGAGAAGTCTCCTCGCATGTAGATTACAGCTTCTTGGCCAAGGCGACCAAGCAATCTGAAACCCAGCTTGGTAAGTAGTGATGAGCATGACTGGTTCCAAGAATCCTGCAACGTGGAGTGGGATGGTTCTTTCCAAGCTCGGCCACGGGATTCAGAAGCTCGTTTTCCCGATTCTGGTCATTGGAATATGGGAAGCATCCTCATTCAGCTCAGGATATAGTGCGGTTTTTCCAACCCCCAGCAAGATTCTCCACGCGCTGGGAGACTGGATCTTCGGGTTCGACGGCAGTACGCAGAGCGTCAGCGGCCAGTGGCTTACGGCCGCGACCAGCAGCTTGACGCGTGTGCTTTCCGGTTATGTTCTTGCTATCGTGCTGGGCGTCATCGCAGGCATCGTATGCTCGTGGTGGGAGGTCACCAAGCGTCTTTTGGAACCGACGGTGCAGATGCTGCGTTTCATTCCGCCAGTCTCCTGGATACCATTAAGCATCATATGGTTCGGCATAGGCGATGGTCCTGCGGTGTTCCTCGTGTTCCTGGCATCGTTCTTCCATATTTTCATCAATACGACGCACGGCATTATCAGCACGCCTGAGAATCTGCTTCGTGCCACGGAGATGATGAGTGCAAGCTCGCTACAAAAGCTGATATACGTGGCATTGCCCCATGCGGTGCCCTCCATTTTCACGGGTTTGCGCACAGGGCTTGGCGCCGCCTGGATGACGGTGGTGACGTCCGAAATGATAGCGGTGAAAAGCGGCTTGGGCTATTCCCTGTGGGATTCGTACAATTTCATGCGCTTGGATCTGGTCGTTGCCGCCATGCTGAGCATCGGGGTTATCGGCTACCTGTCCGACTTTATTCTGCGGCTCATCTACCGCCGCGTCATGTTCTGGAAGGAGCCCTGACATGGCCTATCGCTATCTCAATATTGAAAATGTGGGCAAGAGGTATCAGACGCCGAACGGCGCGCTTGATGTGCTTGAGAGTCTTGATCTGCGCATTGAGAATCATGAATTCGTCTGCATCGTTGGCCCGAGCGGGTGCGGGAAAACCACGATTCTCAATCTCATCGCGGGATTCGAATCACCTACTTCCGGTCGGCTGACGCTTCTGGACGAGCCGATTGAAGGGCCAGGCAGCGATCGGGCGGTCGTCTTCCAAGAGGCGAGCCTGATGCCTTGGATGAATGTACAGTCCAATATTGGATTGCCGCTCAAGGTGAAGCATGTTTCCAAAGAGGAGCGTGCCGCGAAGGTCGAACCGCTTATCGACACAGTGGGCTTAAAGGGCTTCGAGCGACATTTCCCTTGGCAGCTTTCCGGGGGCATGCAGCAGCGAGTGGGTATCGCGCGAGCGTTGGCCATGGATCCTCAGATTATTTTGATGGATGAGCCTTTCGGCGCATTGGATGCGCAGACACGTGAATCCATGCAGGAAAGTCTGGTTGACATCTGGTCGAAATCCAAGAAAACCGTGGTGTTCATAACGCATAGCATCGATGAGGCGCTCGTGCTCGGCGATCGCGTCATCGTCATGGGATCGCGAGGAACCGGGGTTAAGGATGACATTCATGTGGATTTGGACCGCCCGCGTGACTCGACCACGGTTCCGTTCAACGAATTGAAGAAGCACATTCGAGAGCTTCTCGTCAACTGATGAGCGCAGAACGCGCAGAAAGAGACATCCTATGAAACGCATTGGCATGCTGACCCCGTCATCAAACACCATTTTGGAGCCTGAAACCTTCGCCATGCTGTCGGCGCTGCCCGATGTCAGCGTCCATTTCGGCAGGTTTTCGGTTACAGAGATCACGCTTTCCGATAAAGGCGTGGGGCAGTTCGATATCGAACCCATGCTGACGGCGGCCAGGCTGCTGGCGGAAGCAAAAGTCGACTGCATTATATGGAATGGTACTTCGGCAGGATGGCTCGGAGAGGACAGCGACGCGCAGCTGTGTGCCAGCATCAGCCAAGAAACAGGCATTCCATGCTCATCTGTCGTGCTGGGGCAGCGCGAGTTGTTCCGTCGGCTCGGAGTGCATGCCATCAATCTGGTGGACCCGTACACCGAGGATGTGAATGTGGCGATCCAGCGCACGTTTGGAGCGATGGGCACGACTGTTGCCGGATGGTCGTCGTTCAATGAGCATGTGAACTGGAATTTTTCGCAGTTCACCCGCTCTCAGATCAAGGCAAAAGTCCAGGAGCTGATGCAGCAGCACCCGGACGCCGATGGCATCTACGCGTTCTGCACCAATATGAAGGCTGCGGATCTAGCCATTTGGGCGGAGGGCCGCTACGGCATACCGTTCATCGATTCCACGGCTCTGGCTGTCTGGGAGGCGCTGCGCGTCATTGAATACCCGAATGCCGACAGGCTTGCCCAGCAGTGGGGAACGATGTTCAATGCATGATGCATCGCGAACCTTGGGCAATGAATACTGGTTGGTGAACGTCGCAGCCGTCATCGAGCATGACGGCAAATTCGAGGTGCGCCACCATACCAGCATCCATGTGGTGGGAAACGCCATCGCTTGGATAGGAGATTCCGAGCGCTCTTCGCTGACGTCGGATGCCAAGGTGCGTGTCATCGACGCGCATGATGCCTATGCGCTGCCCGGGTTCATCAACACCCATGTTCATTCCGCCCTGCTATCGAATCATGGCCGGGGAGACGACTACGCGGGGGCGCCGATTTATCAGCACCGCGTAGCGCAAGGCATCATGTTCTCTCCTGACGAACTTGCGGTTCTCGCCGGTTTCGGAGCGGTGCAGGCTGCGCTGATGGGATCGACCACCATAGTCGACAACTATGAGCATGAGGATGCCTCCGCCGGCTACCTGGAGCATGTTGGTATTCGTTGCTATGTCAGCGAACGCGTGCATGACGCCGATCTCGCCGTGCTGGCATACAGCGGCCGGTACGAATATCAGCACGCTATTCGCGAACAAACGCTGTCCAGACAGCACAATCTCGAAGACCGCTACGCAGCCAACGGCGATGACGATCTGATGCGCGTGATGATCGGACCGCATGGCCCGGATACGTGCTCGCGCGAATTGCTCGCGGAATGTTCGCGGCTTGCCAAGGCTCGACAGCAACTGGTGGCGATCCACCTGTCGCAGGGAGCGCATGAGCGCGATCAGGTTTCGTCCCGCGATGGTATGGATTCGGTGGAATTGCTGGATTCCTGCGGTTTGTTGGGTCCATGGCTGTTGGCTGGCCACTGCCTATCGCTGCCGCGGTCGCGCATCGCTCGGCTAGCGCAGGCGAAGACACACGTGATTCAGATGGTGGGCGCAAATCTCAAATCCGGCTGCCGTCTGCAGAGCGACGAATTCGCCCAAGCCGGTGCTAATGTGTGCGTCGCCACGGACAACATGATGCCCGACATGCTCGATTGCCTGCGGCTGTATGTGCTGGTGAACCGTCTCGACTCACCGCATCCCGATAACTATGACGCGTCTCGGGCGCTTGCATCCGCGACGATCAATCCCGCGCTCGCCATCGGCCGTTCGCATGATCTCGGGCGTCTGGCAAAGGGATACAAGGCCGACATCGTGCTCATCGAGCCCAACCCTGTGGTGTCGGTCCCTGCCAGCGGAGAGCTGCAGCATATCGTCTATAACTACCGGCGTGACGATATTCGCGATGTTATCGTGAACGGCGAATTCGTGGTGAAGGACCACGCGCCGGTCAATGCCGACCTCATGCAGCTGCGGCAGGAGGCCCTTCGGATATTTGCGGTGCATGATCATGACTGAGCAGGCTGCGAAACGTGCGCTTCTTGACGAGCGATTCCACACCAGCGTGACCGTGCTGGGATCTGAGCTGGGCGGACGAGGGGATGGCGAAGGCCCGGTCTTCGGCGTGAAGGATCTTATCGCGGTGCAAGGAGTGCCGCGCTATCTCGGTTTCGACCACCGTGATGGGCGAAAGCAATCTGAATCATCCGAGTCTGCGAACTGCGTTTCGCTGCTACGCAATCACGGCTACAGGCTGTATGCCACGCAGAAGACCCCGCCGTTGGGATTGGGATTGACGGATGTCGATACGGTGTATCCTGCGATGCCAGGTGCATATCCAGGAGGTTCCAGCACCGGCGGCGCGGTCGCGGTCAGCACGGGCATCACTGATGTGGCCTTGGGAACTGACTCTATGGGATCGGTGCGCAAACCGGCTGCACTCAACGATATTTGGGGATTCAAGCCTGTTCATGGCAGTTACCCCTCTGATCATATTTACGACACGTCGCCCGGTTTTACTGATGTTGGAACGCTTGCACGCAATCTGGAGGGGCTGGAGGCACTCGATCGCATACTGAACTTGAGCAGTGCAGGCCACGATTCTGCCGAGAGGGGGGCGGAATTCGATGTTGCTCCCGTCAATGTTGTGCCCATCGACGATGCACTGATGGACCCTGCTGTCAATGCGCAATACCAGCGTGCTCGCGTGATGCTGAGCGAGGATAACGACATTCGTCTCGAATCGTCCGCTATTGATTGGGAGCAGCTAGCCTACCCAGCTGATATCGCCGCCACTGTCGGCAATTATGAGCTGATGCGAGCAGTCCGGCAGGACGAAACCTCGGGACCATGGCTGCGCCGCGAAATCAACGGCTACGTCAGCCGGTACGTGAGCAATCCGACAGTGCTCGGCAGCGACTATCGGCAGGCTCTGCAGAAGAAACGGAACTACGTACAGCACATGGGGCAGCGCTTCCCTGACGTTGTCGTGATCACGCCCGCCCTGCCGCAGCGGCCGCCCAGCCTTCCCTGGAGCAACCGATCGGATATGCTGCGCCGGCTTACGAGATACACATCGCTGGCCAATGTGCTGGGCACGGCTAGCATTTGCATTCCGACGCGCCGCAGCAGATCGTCGTTTCCCTATGATTTCGGGCTGCTGCTCACGTCGCTTACCTCAACAATCACGCACCGTCAGCTCTTTGAAACCGCTCGCATGATACGCGATGCGGTTTCGGCTGCATGACAGATGCATAATAGAAAGGAAATCACCATGAATACCGCTCGAAGAGTGCTGATAACAGGAGGCGCCTCCGGCATCGGCGCTGCAACGGTAGGTCTGCTGCGTTCGCAAGGCTGGCAGGTGGCCGTGCTGGACATACAGCATGCCGACAACAGTGCCTTGTCGTTTATCTGCGATTTGCGCGATCCCGCGCAGGTGGAGCATGCAGTGCATGAGGCCACCGAGACAATGGGCGGACTTGATTGCCTGATCAATGCAGCTGGCGTGGAATCCGTTCACAGTGTGGCTGAGCTCGATGTGGAAGAATGGGATCGCGTGATCAACACCAATCTTCGCGCTCAGTTCCTGACGATCAAGGCAGGCGTCGAGGCTCTGAAAGCGGGGGATTCGGCATCCATCGTGAACGTGTCTTCACAGCTCGCCTCGGTCGGCGCGGATCGTTTCAGCGCGTATACCGCATCCAAAGCCGGCATACTTGGGCTTACGCGGTCTCTAGCTATTGAGCTCGCCAAAGACGGCATCCGCGTCAACGCGGTCTCTCCCGGCGCGGTGGAGACGCCGCTGCTGGCGCGGCAATTCGAAGGAGGTAAGCGCGGACCGCAGGGAACGATCGACGATCTTATCGCCCAGCATCCGATCGGCCGTCTGGGCAAACCGGACGAGATCGCGCAGGTCATAGCGTTTCTGGCATCTCCGGCATCGTCGTTCGTGACCGGGGCCAATTACGTTGTCGACGGCGGCTATACGGCTATCTGATCGAGGGGCAGGCAATCATGTTTGATGTAGTGCTGAACAATGTTCGTCTCACGCCTGTAAAGGATGGTCCGACGACGGATATCGGAATCAAAGACGGCCGGATCGCCGCTGTGGAAACAGGCTTGCAAGGGGCTGTCAGCGTTGATGAGGGAGGGCGCTTCGCAAACGGCGGCTTCATGGAAAGCCACCTGCATTTGGAGAAAGCCTTCCTCTTGGACAGCATGCCCCGCGATGCGCATACATTGGCAGACGCGATTGACATCACCGGCGAGATGAAACGCGGCTTCACCTGCGAAGACATGGCCAAACGCGCTTGCAAAGTGCTTGACCGTGAGATCGCATTCGGAACCACGGCTGTGCGAGCGCACGTCGAGGTCGATGACACGCTGCAGCTCAAAGCCATGCAAACCGTGCTGCGGCTGCGCGAGGAATATCGTGACCGGCTGCGGTTCCAAGTCGCTGTTTTCCCGCAAGAAGGCATCTTCAGACAGAGCAATGTCAAGCAGTTCATGCACGCGTCGCTGGAAATGGGAGCAGACGTCGTAGGAGGCATCCCGTACAACGATCCCGATCCCGCCGAGCACCTCGATTTCGTATTCGCGCTCGCCGAGGAATTTCACAAGCCAGTGGATGTTCACATTGATTTGTCCGACAATCCGGAGCAGCTCGATATTCTTTCGCTGGCCGATCACGCGATTGCACACGGCATGCAGGGGAGCGTCAGCGCCGGGCACATGACTTCGCTTGGTTCCGTGCCTTTGGACAAGGCGGCGCGTATCGCAGACCGCATCGCCGAAGCGGGCATCTCCGTCGTCTGTTTGCCGATGACCGACGTGTATCTCAACGGACGCGATGACCTTCAAGCTCCCCGGCGTGGCATCACGCCCGTCAGGCTTTTGCAGCAGCATGGCGTGAACGTCGTCGTCGCCACGAACAACATACAGAACGCGTTCACTCCTTTCGGCAATGGCGATCCGCTCAACGCGGCGAACATGCTTGCCGAAATGGCGCACTTCGGATCGGCGGAGCAGCAGCATGACGTGATGGACATGCTCACAGTCAACGCCGCCAAGGCGAACCACATGGGAAGCGGTGCAATAGAAAAAGGTCAGAGCGCGAACATCGTGGTGTTCGACACCCGCAATGAGCGCGACGTGCTGTTGGAGCATGCGCCGGTATGGATGTCGTTCTATGAGGGGAAGCGGGTGAACTGAACGCTGGTGGGGCGCGGGCTCATTGATGCGTTGATTGCTCGATGCGCCTGCGTACCTCGACCATGTGCTTGCGCATGGTCTCTTCGGCGAGATCGGGATCATGCAGGCCGATCGCCTCGGCGATGGCGTTGTGCTCCTCGACCGAGAGCCGCTGCCACTCGTCGTTGGAGTGGGTGAGCACGCGCTCTTCGCGAGTCCATTCCGCGGTCATCGTCACGATGGCAGCCATAATCGGGTTGTGCGAGGCTTGGGCAAGCAAGGCATGGAAGGTGATGTCAGTATCCGTGGCGTCTTCCTGATTCGATGCCGTCTCGGTTTTGGCCACGGCCTCTTTGATCTGCAGCAGGTCGGCCGCAGTGGCGCGCAGAGCGGCGAGCCTGGCGATGGTAGGTTCAATGGTATAGCGCAATTCGGCCACATATTCGGGATTGCTTTTTGCCGTCATCGCACGCAGATCCCATTCGTCGCGAGGCGGTTCCAAAACGATGGTTCCGTTGCCTTGCACCCGTCTGATGAGATTCTTGTTCTCCAGCTCCAGCAGGGCATCGCGCAAGGTGGAACGAGATACCTGGTATCGTTTCGCGAACGCCCGTTCCGGCGGCAGCTTGGTGCCCGGCTGCAGCGTGCCGGTGATGATGCGCCGTTCCAAGTCTGCTGCGATTTGCGTCGCTGCCGGTGTCTGTGTCGCCTGGGAGCCGTAGACGGTGGAAGTCATCAGGTGGTGCCTCTTAAAACTAGCTGGTATGACCAATCAATCATACAATCAGTGAATCTTTGGTGCGAGTCGCAGCTGCGAATCACCCCCCCCCCCATTCCCCGCAGCAGAGGCAATTTCGGGAAAACATGTTTCCCAAAGGTAACAGAACGTTTCTTTCGCGCAACATCCCACATCCTATAATTGGTCCTACCAATTAAGCGGATCGTTACCGGTAAGGAGCAAAGCATGACGCGTTCATCGATCTCAGTGTCCCTTTGTCAAATTTCGCCAGCGAATTCAATTCACCGAGCATCACCTATTGGGATCATTATGACTTTGCGCATCGCACCGCGAAGACGTGGGGCCTCGATCCCGCCGACTTTCCCGAGCCATATGTGGGGAGTGCGGGAGAGGAGCTTTCTCTTTCCTCTCATGCCGGCACACATATTGACGCTCCCTGGCATTTTGGGCCCACCACGGCCGGAGAACCTGCAAAAACCGTCGACCAGATTCCTCTTGAATGGTGCTACGGCAACGGAGTCGTGCTTGACTTCAGTACGACGAAGAAAACCGCGGAACCCATCGACGAAAACGATATCAAGGCTGCGCTTGATCGACTGCATTACACGCTGCAGCCCAGCGACATCGTGATGATCCGAACAGGAGCCGAGGATTATTGGGATACGCCGACCTATAACGAGATGGGCACCGGGCTTACGGCATCCGCTGTCGTCTGGCTGGTGGAGCACGGCGTGCACATGATAACAACGGATGCGTATTCGCTTGATATTCCCTTGAAGTACATGGCCGAAAAGCTTAAGGATGGCGACAAGGACGGCTTTTTCCCTGCGCATAGGATTGGGCGCGAAGTCGAGTATGTCCATGCCGAAAAGGTGATCAATCTTCGGCTGCTCCCTGCCACTGGCTTCAAAGTCTCGCTCTTCCCGATCAAAATTCGCAAGGGAAGCGGCTCCTGGTGCCGGGCCGTTGCGATTTTGGATGATTAAGGATAAGGAACGGCACCGTGAACAATCTCTTGTCGATGCCCGCCAGCGAATTGGTTCAACGACTTTGCAGCCATGAATGCAGAGTTACCGAAGTCGTTCAGGAATCATTGGATTCAATCCATCGGTTGGATCCGGCTCTCGGGGCCTTCATCAGCGTCGATAGCGATGGAGCGCTCAGCCGCGCGAAACAGCTTGACGGCCATACAGGGGAATGCGGCCCTCTCCATGGTCTGCCCTTTGCCATCAAAGACGTCACCGACGTCAAAGGTTTGACGACTACGTTCGGCTCCAGGCTTTCGGCGAAAGGGCCTGCGCAGTCAGACGCCTTGTCCGTGGCCCGTCTGAAAGCCGCCGGTGCGGTCATCGTCGGCAAAACGAACACGCCCGAATATGCATTCGGCGCGGTATGCACGAATCTCATCAGGGGGACGACGTGCAATCCGTGGGATACCGCGCTGACCTCTGCGGGATCCAGCGGAGGCTCAGCTGTAGCCGTGACGAGCGGCATGGTATCGCTGGCGCAGGGCACCGATCTGGGAGGAAGCGTCAGAACTCCGGCCGCATTTACCGGCTGCGTCGGCTTTCGCCCGACGCTGGGTCGTATACCAGAACCGCAAAGCCTGCTGGGATGGGAGAGAATCGCCACGCAGGGGGTGCTTGCACGTTCCATTGCGGATGCACGGCTTATGGCAACCGTCATGTCCGGGAATGATGCCCGTGATCCGCTTGCCTTCGGGGATCGCGAACATGAATGCGAATCCTTGCCGAAACGATTCCATGCAGCGGCGAGTCTCACGCTCGGCGGCGAATATGACGTTGACGGTGAAGTGGCCCAGCGTTTTTCCCGGGCGATAGACAAGGCGTCGGAGATTATGGATGTCGACGAGGATCATCCACAGGCAGGCGGAGCTTCACAGGCTTTCTGCACACTCAGCTATGCCCAGACGTGGTACGAGTTTCGTCACCTGCTCGAAGCGCATCCGGAATTGGCCACCGAGCCATTCAAATGGAATGTCGCGCAAGGCGAAGGCGTTTCTCTTGAGTCCTATCTGAGTGCGCAAGAGGAACGCACGCGTTTTTATCGTGAGCTGCAACACTTCTTCGAGCGGTATGACCTGCTTATGGTTCCCAGCGCAAGCGTGATGCCGTTCCGGAATGATAGCGGCGAGGTCGCCACGGTAGGAGGGCGTCCGACACGCAGGATAACCGATTATCTGGAATGCACATATCTCTTTTCTCTTGCCGGCTTTCCTTCGGTGTCGCTTCCTGCTCCGAAAATGCCCGACGAGCTGCCCTTCGGCATCCAGCTCATCGCCAGACCATGTCATGAGGATCTTCTATTCAGCGCTTGTGCGCTGCTCGAAAGCGAAGCGGGCTTCGTCCATCAATGGCCGCCGATGTGCTTGGACTAAGCGCTTGGACTAAGTGGATCTGGTGCTGCCGTTGACGTTGCGAAAGTAGGTGTGGATGGGACGCAGCCTTGACAATGCATGCCTGACACGGGTCCGATGGCGCATTGCAATTGCCTGACTTGCCGCGAAATGGCATTTCAGCGGCGCAGCCAACTTAGCGAGAAACCCCAAACGACAGTGGGCTGAGTATTCTGGCTAGCAGAGGCAAACCCCGCATGGGGAGGTTGGCTGTCGCGGATGCGGCGGCTGTTACGGATTCGTGAGGATTGACATGGTCAGGAAACGCATAGCAGTGCTGTATGGCGGCAAGGCCGATGAGCATTCCATCTCCTGCATTTCGGCCGCCGGAGTGCTGGCTGCGATGGATGACGAGCGCTTCGAGGCGGTTCTGATCGGCATCACGAAACAAGGAGAGTGGCTGACCGGCTGCACGGATCCGCGCGATTTCGATTTCGAGCAGCAGGCGCTTCCCGTCGTAAGCGCCGGGCCGGGCACGAGCCATGTCGTGCTGGATATGGCGTTGGGGGCCGACGGCTTCTTCGCGCGTGATGAGCATAGCGGCGCGGAAGGGCAGAGCGCGCTGACTTCGTTGGGCCATATCGATGCCGTGCTGCCGATATTGCATGGGCCTTACGGCGAGGACGGCACCGTGCAGGGGCTGCTCGAAATGCTGGGGGTGCCGTATGTGGGCTGCGGCGTATTCGCCTCATCGGCGTGCATGGACAAGCACTTCACGAAAATTCTGCTTAAATCCGCCGGCATACCGGTTGCGCCCGGCATCACTCTCGATGCGCGTCCTTATGCGGCCGCTGATACCTTTGCCGCGAACGGCGACGACTTCATCACCAAGGTGCGTGCAGCCGGATTGCACTATCCGTTGTTCGTCAAGCCTTCGCGTGCGGGTTCGAGCTTCGGCGTGACCAAGGTTGAGCGCGAGGGCGATGCCGCTGAACTTGCCGCCGCAGTGCGTGAGGCGTCCCGGCATGATTGGAAGGTGCTGGTCGAGCAGGGCGTCGATGCCCGGGAGATCGAATGCGCGGTGCTTGCCCCGCGCGCCGACCGGGATATTCTGGCCAGCTGGCCTGGCGAAATCGTGTTGGACCGGCGCGAATCCGGCAATGACCAGTTCTACGATTTCGACAGCAAATACATGGATTCAGATGCCTCGCATGTGCAGGTGCCGGCCGATCTGCCCGGCGAGATGCTTGATCGGGTGCGCGAAACGGCGATCAAGGCCTTCAAGGCGGTCGATGGCACCGGCATGAGCCGCGTGGACACCTTCGTGGGCGCGGATGGCAGCATCGTCGTCAACGAGATCAATACGATACCTGGCTTCACGCCGATTTCGATGTATCCCAAGGCTTGGGAGGCGACCGGCATCAGCTATGGCGAACTTATCACGGCGCTGATCGACGGCGTGCTTGAGTCCGCATAGCCTAGGCGCGCCCATAACCTGGGCGGCAACCTCGGCTGCAGATGTTACCGTGATGGTAACCGTTATCGTGACTGTGCCCATATGCATGCGAGCGCAGGTTCGGATTCGAGGCCGGGCGCGAACAGGTCCGAACGCGAATGCAGAACGTGAACACAGAATGCGAAGGCAAGCCGCAATGACGGGGCACGAAACCCAAGGAGAACCGTGATGAACCACAAAGGCCGCCCCGAAACCCGATCCGTTCCCGGCTATGACCCTAGGCTTGGCTCGCCTTGGTGGAAGCATGCCCGCAGCCGGTTTTCCGTCGTGGGATTCGCACTCAGCGTGATGCTGGTCATATGGATTGCGCTGGCCATTGCAGTCTCCTTCGGCGTCGATGCCGCGCTGCCCGCGTTTGGCATCGACGCAAAGAAGGTCCCGATCTGGGTGAATCTGCTGGCCTCCAACGGGCCGTTGTACGTGATTGCGATGCCTGCCGCAGTGCTGATGCTTCGCGCGATCCCGAAGCTGCCGACAAGACGTTTTCCGCTGGGCGGCAGTCGTTTCTTCGCGTTGCTGATCATGTGCGTGCCGATTATGTACGCCGGCAGCATCATCGGCATCGTGCTTTCATCGCTGCTGTCGGGCGGCACCGCAGTCAGCGGCATCGGCGAGCTCGCCTCCTCGCTCGACCCGCTGATGGCATTCGTGTTCATGGTGCTTGTGGCGCCGGTGTTCGAGGAATGGATATTTCGCAAGCAGATCATCGACAGGCTGCGGCGCTACGGCGAGAAAACAGCCATCGTGGTTTCGGCGCTCGCCTTCGGGCTCTTCCACCAGAACCTATTCCAGTTCTTCTACGCATTCGGCATCGGACTGGTGTTCGCATACGTCTACATGCGCACCTCGCGCTTGCGCTATTCGATTGCGATGCACATGATCATCAACTGCAACGGCGGCGTGGTAGCGCCGTGGGTCGCGCGCCAGATCGACCCCAAGGCGCTCGAATCGCTGCAATCCGCGGGCGCTCAGATGCAAAGCCAGTCGGATTCGCTGAAGCTGCTGCAATCCATTGATCAGGGTTCGCTCGCAGGTCTCGCCTGGGTCATGCTGTATGGATCGGCGATGCTGGCGTTGATTGTGGCGGGCATCGTGCTGCTGATCGTGTGGCGCAAACGCTTCGAGTTCTACATCACCCCGGAGGAGCTGCTGCGCGGAACCCGTTTCCGCACCGCGGCGGTCAACCCCGGCATGATTGTCTACGGCGTGCTATGCGTGGCGATGGCGGCCTGGAATCTGTTCTTCCACGGATGAATTTGTGGATGAGGTCGATGATTCCCGCCTCTTGCAATGCGATTGGAGCGCGGCGTCGGCTCATTGCCCGATGGCGGCACGCTGCTCGATGAATTCGGCATCGGCCAGCGCACGCACGGCTTCATCGCGCACGGTGCCGAGCATCACGCCGGGCTTGGCGAAAAGCAGCACCTGCCCCTCGATGCCGTAGGGGGTGAATCCGGTGAAGTTCACTCCTGCCGGAATATCAGGGTTCGTGTCATCCGCAGTCACGCGCTCGACTGCTGCAGTGATGCGCCTGCTGATGTCGGTCAGGTCGCTTCCCGCCTTGGCGGTGAAAGGAATGATCACGCAGCTTTCGGCTGCTGGCGTGAGGCGTTCGAGCAGCGAGGTGTTGAGCACGGAATTGGGAATGACGAGATCATTGCCGCCCCGCTCGCCCACGACGGTCTGACGCCACGTGATGTCCTTGACTGTGCCGGTCACGCCTGAAACGGTGATGACATCGCCGGGGGTGATGACCTTTCCGAGCATCAGCCCGAAGCCGCCGATCACATTGGCGATCGTGTCCTTGAGCCCGAGCGAAATCGCAAGGCCGCCGACGCCGAGCGCTGTGATCAGCGTGGTCGGATTAACGCCGAACACAGGCCGCAGCACGATGGTGGCCGCGAACAGCCAGATCGTCAGCCGAGTCAGATTGATGAAGATCGAAGCGTTGGGCACCTGCGAGCGTTCCAGAAGCTTGCGCAGCAGACGGCTGATGATATTGCTCAGCACCGCTGCCGCCAACGCCACCGACGCGAGCAATATGATTCTGTCGGCGTTCGTTTGCAACCACTCCAAGATCGTGTGCATGCGCCTGTCCTCGCCTCCGGTCGTTATGGTTTCCTGATCTTATGTGCCAAGTCTAGCCGCCGCGTCGGAGCTGGGCTGAGCTATTCGAGTATCCGTTGTCCGGCGGTGCCTCCGCGGTGTTCCATGCGATTTTTGCGCAATGCCTCCGCGCCGCTGCGTTTTCGTCCAACGGCCTTCGCTCAAGCTGCCTTCATGCGGTTTTCGCGCCGCGTTTTACGCAATGCCCTTGGTGACGGCGTTCCGCCACTCGGCGAGCTGACCGAGCAGCTGGCGCTTGCGTTCCTCAGCTGCGAAGGAGTGCTTGATCGAGTTCTCGGCGAAGCCCGCAAGCTCGTCGGCACCGAAGCCGATATCGGCGAGCGCCTGGTAATTGGCGCCGATGTAGCCGCCAAAGTATGCCGGGTCATCGCTGTTCACGGTCACGGCGACGCCCTGATCGAGGAAACGCCGTATCGGCAGCTCGCGCAGATCGTCGACTACCTGCAGACGCCGATTCGACAGCGGGCACACGGTAAGTGCTATGCCTTCGCGTGCCAGCCGGGCAGTGACCTCGGGGCTGTCAATGGCGTGGATGCCGTGGTCGATTCGTTCTGCATGCAGCAGATCGAGGGCCTGCGTCACGTAATCGGCCGGGCCCTCTTCGCCCGCATGGGCCACGCAATGCAGTCCCATCGCCCGGGCGTGCGCGAAGCACTCCTCGAACAAGGATGGCGGGTAGCCTACTTCCGCGGAATCCAAGCCGACGCCGATCAGGTCTCCGGCCCTGTGCTCGGCCAGATCGATCATGCTCCGCGCGGATTCGACGGGCTTGTCGCGCACGATGGACAGGATCAGCCCGCCGGAGATGCCATAGCGCTCTTCGCCGATCGCGAGGCCTTCGAGCAGACCGGCCATCACCATGTCAAAGTCAAGGCCGTTGTCCAGATGCACCTGCGGGTCGAAAAAGATCTCCGCGTGGCGCACGCCGTCCGCGTGGGCACGTTCAAGATAGGCCAGCATGAGGTCGCGGAAATCGTCGGCGGTGCGCAGCACGGCCATCAGCTGGTAGTAGAGGTTCAGGAATGACTGCAGATTCTCGAAACGGTATTGCGCGCGCAATTCGTCCAAACCGTTCCAAGGCAGCTGCACGCCGTTGCGTCGCGCCAAATCGAGCGCCAGTTCCGGCTCCAGCGTGCCCTCGATATGCAGGTGCAGCTCCGCCTTGGGCATGGCGAGCAGAGTGGATTCGGGAGCGGCGTCTTGCCTGCTGGGGCTGGTCGATGCGTTCGTTGGTGTGGATGTGCTCAATGTGATATCCCTTCCGAGTGCGCGGTGGCGCGGCCGTCGGCGATTGTGCGACGGCCACAGGGCGATGCGATCTTCCGACCAGTGTAGGCGCGCTGTGTGAATGTGACGCTGTGTGAATATTGCACTGTGCGAATATGACGCTGTGTGAATATGACACCGGGGTCGCGGCGCTGCGGAATCGTGGTTGTGATTGGTTGGGTAAAGGCGTTTGCGCAAGTACAGGAAGCCGCGCAGAGACGGTGGATATGGTTGCGTACAAGAAGTCTTGTAAACGCAATTGCGTGAGGGGATGCACGGGGGAAACGTCTTATCGCGTCGCATCCTTTCCGCCGGAGTCCCGTGCGCCGCCTCCGCGCTGAGTGCGCCGACGATAGGCCCATGTCGATCTGATCAGCAGATTGACGGCGAATCTGATGTTGCGCCGGTCCTCGTCCGAGAGTCCGGCGAAGGACCCGATCATCTCGGGCAGCGCCTTGGGCAGGGAACCCAGCACGCCGGAAAAGTGGTCGGTGCCGCTTGCGGCGAGAATCGAGAAGAGGGCGTCGACGGAGCGTTGGCGCTGCTCGTACGACAGGCTGCGCAGCCACTCGTTGAGCGAGGTGTTGAAATACTGCGAGCTGGGCGCGATGGCGGGGAGCACTTCGAAAGCGCCGTCCTGCACCTGCCATGAGAACGCCATATGCTGCATGATGCCCTTCTGGTCGGATCGCACCACGACGCAGGGCTCCGGGGTTTCCAGGATCATGCCGACAATGGACGAGTCGGGCACGATCTTCTCGACCTTCGGCACGACGGCCTGGTAGATCGGGCTGGTCACCACCTCGTAGGGAAAGCCCGGACCGTCGAGCGAGAAGACGCGCGTGATGCGCTCCTGGATTTCGGCGGGGGCGTTCATGGCGGCGTACACGGCGAGATTGCCGCCTTTCGAGTGGCCGAGCAAAAGAATAGGCCCGGGCCACACCGCCGCCACCGTCTGCAGATAATCGTTGGCGGATTCCTGCGCGGGCACCGGGTATTGGAAGGCCATGTTGAAGTCTTCCTTCCATCCCACGAAGGAGTCATCGGTGCCTTGGAACGCGATGATCAGCGTGCCGTCGGGCAGCCGCATCGTTTCGGCGGCGAACTGCGTCTGACGCTGCGCGCTGAAGCGCTGGTCATAGGCCGAGACCCGTATCGCACTGAATCGCGAGGAGCCGGCAACCGCGGCGTACAGCTCATTGGTAAGCTGCGGGTCGGCGAATCCGGTGACATCCGCCTGGCTGGAGGTGGCGTGAATGGCATGCTGCCGCACGAGACTGGCATTCGCTTTGGCAAGCGTCGGACCGTCGAATGGAGCCTCGCGCAGCATGCGCAGCGAAGCGATCGGGTGATGTGGATCGAACAGCCGCGCCCGGGCTGAAAACGTGCCGTACTTCGTCGTGATGTCGGACAGGCGTGGCACGTCGTCGGGCATGATGCGGTACGCGAGCGAGGCAAGCACCAAGGCGTCGACCGCGCCGAAGGGGCGCTCGGCGAAGCCGCGCGTCTCCTCGCGCACATAGTCGATGATATTGCCCATGGCAGCCTCCTGCATCATTTGCGATGATAATCGCTGCGCGTAACCGCGCGTAGCGAACCAGCGCAGAGCATAGCCGCTGATTGCGCTTGCGGATGCAGACGATGACGGCGAGACGATGACGGCGGCGTAGACGCGCGGGCCTACGATGAGCATATGGATATTCTCGTTGGCGGATTCGGGCCTCTCAATGGCCAGACATGCAAAGGCGTCGAGCGTTTCGAGCTCGCGCTTGGCGCCCAGAACGCTGCTGCTGTCGAAATCGGAGCTGCGGGCAAAGGCAAGAGCGTGGGAAACGGGCGCGCCGTCCAAGTGCTGCGGCGCGATATGCTGGCCGAGCTGCCCTCGCCCACATGGCTTGAGCGCGACGGCGACATGCTGTACGCGGTGCTGGAGAACACCGGCGAAATCGCCTCACTGCGCATCCAGCATGATGGCGAGGGGCTCCATGTGCGAGCGCTGTCCCGAGTGCCGGTGCAGGGAGACGGGCCGACCCATGCCGCAGTGGCCATCGACGATGAAGGCCGCCGACGTCTTGTCGTTGCGAACTACGGCGACGGAAGCATCGCCGTGCACCCGATCGGCGACGATGGGTGCGCGATGCAGGGAACGCAGTTGCTGCGCGGCGAGGGACATGGGCCGATGCCGGCGCAGGCTGGGCCACACGCCCACTGGGCGCTGCCGTTGCCGGACGGGCGCGTGCTCGCCACTGATCTGGGGGCCGATCGGATCTACGTGCACCAGTGGAATCATGGTGTGCTGCGTCGCATCGGCGCGGTGACGCTTGCACCGGGCACCGGACCGCGCGACATGCATCTCATACCTGCGAATGACGGCGGCTGGCGCGTCGCGGCGGTCGGCGAGTGGGGGAACTCGGTCACGCTGCTGGCGTGCGAGGATGCCTCGGAAGACCCTTCTGAGCGCGAACACGCTGCGGGCGGCGATGACTTCCGCATCGTGCAAACCATTGACCTTGGCGGCGATCCCGGCGATCAGGCCGCGTCGCTGGCCTATGTGCCGTCGTCTTCCGCATGCGCCGCCCGTTCCGCTCGCCCTGCTCGCGCGAAAGAGACCACGCCGGCCTCTGCGGGCTTCGCCTATATCGGCTTGCGCGGGTCGGAGCGCATCATCACGCTGGCCTGGGATGGCGAGCGATTCGCGCGGCTCGCCGAGCCTGCAACGCCCGGCTGGCGCGGTCGCGGCGTGCCGTGCGGCGGCAGGCGGCCCCGGCAGCTCGTCGCCCTGGGTTCGATCCTGTTAGCAGCCGATGAGGCTTCCAACAACATCGCTGCCTTCGATCTTCTCCCCACTGGCGAGCCGCGTGAATGCGCCCGATTCGACGCCGATTCGCCCACGGCGATTCTGCAGGCGTGACGGGCGGCTCCCTCAGTCAGGCTGTTTTCCTGGCTGCTTTCCCGATAGCGGACAGGTTCGTGCGTTCCCGCACGCAAAACGCACAAAGCCAACCAGCACTAGGAAAACAGCCACGTCTGTTGGACGTATTTATGCGTGTCAAACGCTGAAACGCAGGAATACATCCAGCATCGGGCGGCAACTGGCCGATTGGCCTGGGATGCCCGGCTTTATTCGTTTTCGCTGTGCTCGTGGTCTTCGGCCAAAGCCATCGCCTCCTGGCGATGAGGGCAGTCGGGCACGCCTGCGATATGGCGCTCGATGGCGAGCGAGGATGCGGCATTGGCGATGCGCACTGCGTCGGGCATCGACCAGCCTTGGGCGAGCATCGCGCAGAAGGCTCCGGTGTGGCAGGCGCCGGCCGAGCGGGTGTGCGCGGGCTTGACCGGGAACCCCGGCACGTGGGCCACGCCGCCGCCCGGCTCGCGCACCCATGCGCCGCGCGATCCGGCGCGCAGCACCAAAGGCGCGCGCAACGCCTCGCCGAGGGAGCCGCACAGGCCCTCCATCGCCTCGTCGAAAGCGCCTCCGACCGTGAGCTTTCTGGCGTCGCCCTGCGGAACGCCGAGCCGTTCGGCCAAGGTGTGCGCCTCCTGCCGATTGCAGGACCAGATCGGGCGGGCCAGCACCACGTTTTCCAGCAGTTGTTCGCTGACCAGCTCCAAAGCGTTCGTGGGACTGAGCACCAGCGTGTAGGGGCGGTCATCGGGGTCGGGCGCCGTGCGCGCGAAGAACGCCTCGATTCCGGAGGAGGAATGATCCATCAGCGTGTTGCCGCTGATATGCACCACATCGCCGTCCCTCGGCTCGATGGCGTCGAAGGTGTTGGCGTCGCCCTGCGATTCCGCGCCATAGGTGGCGATGAAGGTTTTGCGCTCGCCGTCGTTGAGCACCAGGCGAAACCCGGTGTCCGAATCCAGCCGGTCTTGCCCGATGTGGTCGATCTTGTCGCGTGATAGGGCCTCGCGCACAGCGGTGCCCCACATTCCGCCGCCGATGATGCCCGCATGCCTGGTGGGCGAGCCCATGCGGCTGGCAGCCTGCAGCACGCGGAAGCTGCCGCCGATGGTCGCGTTGACCTGCTGCGAGACGGTGAATCCTCCGGAGGGCGGTATTTCGTTGACATCCATCATGACGTCGACCCAGATCTGGCCGAGCGAAAGCACCGAAGCGGCCAGAGGTCGGCTTGGGCTCCTGAACGCTCGTGATATGAATTCGTGCAGCATTGCAACCTCCTTCAGTGTGACGAGCCATAGCCCATAATTGAATATGGCGTTACGTGCGGTTCTTCTTTTGTAGCTTTCGCGTATGAACGTTACCTGAACGCTTCAGCGCTGAGCGGACGGCGGGGCGGTTGCCGCACAGACGGTAGCGGCGTCGCTGTTGGGTGCTGGCGGGATGCGGGAGTAGTCATGACGGACGGGACAATCGATCCGGCTGCCATCCGGATTTTCGTAGTTGCGCAGTTCGGATTCCTGCGGTTCAGAATAATTCGGATTGCAGTATGAAGTATCCGTCGACCGGTTCCGCTGCTGAATTTGCGTTATGTCGACCCGTATTGTATAGTTGTGTGATTGTGTGTTCAACAGCATGCGTGCATGCGTGTGGTTGTTGATCGCCGAGACTTGCAAGTCAAAGAAATTAGGGAGTCCATTATGGCAGCTCGTTGCGCAGTGTGCGGCAAGGGACCGCAAACCGGTTACACCGTTTCACACTCACATATCCGCAATAAGCGCACCTTCCGTCCGAACCTGCAGCCGGTCCGCACCACGATCGACGGCGAGAACGTCCGCGTTCGCGTCTGCGTCAAGTGCATCAAGGCCGGTAAGGTTCAGCGCGTGGCCGCGTGAGTCGCGAGTAACCGCGATTCGAACCCCGAGGGCGTCATAGCCTTCGGGGTTTTGTGTATTCGGGATTATGTCCCATTGGTGACTCTCATCCCTCGTTAGCGGCACAAAAAGGGCATTATTCCTCCAATTCTGCCCCTTTCGTGACGCTCAGGAGCGGGAATACGTCACACATGGGGCATTGTTAAAGATAAGCGGCCTCCTAACGAGGGGCTGCACGGTGCAGCGCGGCAGCGACGATGCCGGCAGGTCAGTACTCGGTGTCGCGCTGCTCGAGGACAATAAGGAACTATGAGCGTTTCACTGAGTACCCCGATTTCGTCATTGATGACGAACAAGCGGCGGGTCAGTGCGCTCAAATCCTTGGGACTCATAACGGTCGGCGACGCACTGACCTATTACCCGTTCCGCGTGACCGAGCCGGTTGCGCTCAAGGCGTTGCGCGAGGCTCGCGCAGGGCAGCCGATGGCCTTCGCCGCCCAAGTGCGGCAGGTGCGCGTGGTGCCGATGAATGCCCGGCGCGGGTTTCGGCTTGAGGTGCTGGTCGATGACGCGGATTTCGCGCGGACCAGAAACATCAACGGCGCCATCGCCCGGCTCGTGTTCTTCTCCGGCAAACGGCAATACATCGACTGGCTCAGCGCGCGGATGCGCTCCGGCGCGGATGTCGTCGTCGCGGGGGAGCCTACGGAGTTCAACGGGCAGCTGCAGTTCACGCATCCTGAGGTGCTGACGATTGACCCTGATCCGCGCGGCTCTGCGAGATCGGGGGGTGCCGCATCAGACAAGGCGGCGGCGAGGCGCATGTATGACGCCGATACCGAAGAGGAGGCCCTGCGTCGGGTATGCCGGCCTCGACCCGTGTACCATGCCATCTCGCGCATTTCCAGCGAGCACATCCACGAGGCGATTCTAGGATTCCTGGATGCGTTGCAGGGCGGCGTCGTCGCTGCCGCCGATGCCGGGCTGCGGTCCGCAACGACTGGCCCAGCGGATGTCGATTCCGCTCGATTGCGCAGCGATGCCGCGCAGGGCGTTATCGCAGATGGCGCTGTGCGGAACGGCGCTGCGAAAGATGATGACACCACGACAGCCGATGCCTCACGACCTGTCGATGTCGCCGACGCTGACATCGCGGAAACCTCGCCTGGCGCAGCGGCCATGCGTCGGGCCGTTCCCGACGTCATCCCCGAATCGATTCGTGCCGCGCATGGCCTCATGCATCGAGCGCAGGCTTTCCTTGCCATCCATGACCCGCAGTCGACCGGGGAATTCCATCAGGCCATCGCCACGCTGCGCTATGAGGAGGCACTGATCTCGCAGACCGCCGTGCTGCAATCGCGCCAGCACACGCGCCACACGCGCTCCCGTGCGTGCGTGGATGATTCCCTGCGGGACATGTTCATCGCCTCCCTGCCGTTCAAGCTGACCGGCGGCCAGCGCAAGGTCATTGACGACGTCGCCGCCGACATGGCGCAGAGCTATCCCATGCAGCGGCTGCTCCAAGGCGAAGTGGGATCAGGCAAAACCGTGGTGGCCGTCTGCGCGATGCTGCAGGCCGTGGGCGCGGGGTATCAGGCCGTGCTGGTAGCGCCGACGCAGGTGCTCGCCGAGCAGCATTACCAGACCATATCGGCGATGGTCAACGGCGATTCGATGCAGGTGGCGGTGACGCTGCTCACCGGCGGCATGCGGCTGGCAGCCCGCCGCAAAGCCTTGGCGCGGGCTGCAAGCGGTGAGCCGGGCATCATCATCGCCACGCATGCCGCGTTCTCTTCGACATTTCAGGCGCCGAACCTCGCGCTGGTGGTTATCGACGAGCAGCATCGCTTCGGCGTCGAGCAGCGCGAATCGTTGCGCGATCAGTCGGAGCTGACGCCGCATCTGCTGGTGATGACGGCGACGCCCATCCCGCGCACCGCCGCGATGACATGGTTCGGCGATCTGGACATCTCGTGGCTCACTGAATTGCCGGGAGGCCGCAAGCCGATCAGAACGGTTGTCGTGCCGGAAGCCGATGCGCGGACGATGGCGGCCATGTTCGCGCATGTTCGCAGGCGCATCGATGCAGGGGAGCGGGCCTACGTGGTCTGCCCGAGAATCGATATGGACGAGGACGCGGACAGCACGGGTGGCGCGGGCGAAAACGAAGACGGCTTCGAGGCCTTCGATGACGGCTCGGGCGACGAACGGTCGCAGGCTGCTGGGAGCAGTCGTTCGAGTGCTCGCCGCAGCGGTGACGGCAACGCGGACGGCTCGGAGGGCGGCAAACCCAAGCCGCCGCTGCACGCGGTCGCGGAAATCGCGCAGCGTTTGCAATCGTTGCCCCAATTCGCGGGTATCGCATTCGCGACGCTAACCGGCCGTGACGATGACGCGACCAAAACGCAGGTCATGGCCGACTTCTCCTCGGGCAGGACGCCTGTGCTTGTGGCCACCACGGTGATTGAGGTCGGCGTAGACGTTCCGCAAGCCAGCTGCATCGTGATATTCGACGCCGACCGCTACGGGCTGTCCCAATTGCATCAGCTACGTGGCAGGGTCGGGCGCGGCGGCACTGATTCCTGGGCGTTTCTCGTCTCGCGCGCCGAACCGGACAGCATCGCGGCTCAGCGGCTCGAAGTCATCCACCACTCATTGGACGGGGCCGAGATTGCGCAGGCGGATCTCGAACTGCGCGGAGCGGGCGATGTGCTTGGCGACGCCCAGTCCGGGGGCAAATCCGGACTCAAATTGCTGCGCGTGGTCAAGGACGCCGCAATCATCGCCGATGCCCGCGCCGATGCCGACGCGCTGCTTGATGCCGATCCTGATTTGAGCCATGCGGTGCAATTGGCGGGTGCAGTGCTCGACTTCACGCGCGGCGGCGAATCGCAAATCGTCAGCAGCTGACCCGCGGATCATGCAAGTGGTTCGCGACGCCGCTCGCCGACGCCCACGCGTTTATACTGGTGTCGATGAGACTGCGAATTGATTTGGCCTATGACGGCGGCGGATTCCATGGCTGGGCGAAGCAGCCGGGCCTGCGTACGGTGCAGGGCGAGATGGAGACGGCGCTGCACCGCATTCTGGGCGTTCCCGACAATGACGAGCGGGAGCCGCTGCGTCTCGTCGTGGCCGGGCGCACCGACACGGGCGTGCATGCGAGCCATCAGGTGTGCCATCTCGATCTGCGGTCCGAGACGTTGTCCTGCTGCATCGGCCATATGAATGTGCCGGCTATCGAAGCGCTGCTGCGCAGGCTGCGGCATTTTTTGCCGAGTGACATTGCGATCCATGGCGTCAGCGAAGCCCCTGAGGGCTTTGACGCGCGGTTCTCCGCGCTCGAACGGACCTATGTCTTCCGCATCGCCGATGGCGCGTATGAAACGGATCCTCGGCTGCGCGGCTTCGTGCTGACGATGGACGGCGAACTCGACATCGATGCAATGAATCAGGCCGCGGCGATGATGGTCGGGCTGCATGATTTTGGTTCCTTCGCTACGCCGAACCCCGGCGGCACCACCATACGAGAGGTCAAAGCGGCGTGTTGGCGCCGCGTCGCCGTTCGCCCGCTCATCGAGGATTCACCCGTTGAGGATCCGCCCATCGGGCAGAGCCCGTCCGGGCAGAGAGCTGTCGGCCAGTCGCGCATTGAGCAGACGCTCGTTGGGCAGGCCCCTTCTGAAAATTCACCGCAGGAGCGCCATCGCACGCCTGCGGTCGAGTCCGGGCTGGTGTGCTTCACCATCGTCGCGGACGCCTTCGCGCATAATATGGTGCGCTCCCTGGTTGGCGCATGCGTGCAGATCGGCTTGGGCAAGCGCACGCTGGACTGGTTCTCGGGCAAAATGGCGCAGCCGGTGCGCGAGGGATCCACCGGGCCCATCGCGCCGCAGGGCCTTACGCTTGAACATATCGCCTACCCGCTGGACGAGGAGCTGGGGGCGCGGGCCGAGCGCATCCGGGCCAGGCGCGTGCTGCCGTGATCGGTGCGCCATGCCGCTGCGCCCGCATCCGCGTCTATATCCACGCGTGTTCCGTCCGGCTTTGCCAGCTGCATCT
This sequence comes from Bifidobacterium subtile, assembly GCF_000741775.1. GTDB lineage: Bacteria > Actinomycetota > Actinomycetes > Actinomycetales > Bifidobacteriaceae > Bifidobacterium > Bifidobacterium subtile. The sequence continues at coordinate 87,623 of NZ_JGZR01000008.1, read as the reverse complement.
TTTCCGTGCGCGTCTGCGCCGCCATGCTCATTCTCCGAGCCGCGCCCTGCCCGCGCCTGCTCGCTTCTCGTGACATATGTTCGTAACATAGCCACGCGCCGATGGTAATGCGTGGTGGTTAGCGTTGCCAAGGAAATCGCAAGGAAGCATGCCGCGTCGCACGTCGTGGCATGGCGCTGTGACATTGCAATAATTCGCGTCAGGAGTTTCGAATGGCAGTAAATTCAGTGCATCAACTGACGGGGGAGCTGGTCGATCGCAGGGAGGGGATCAATCGCGAACTCAGCCGCAACGGGGTACGCTTCGGGGTCTACAAGGACGGCGAATATCGCGATCGGCTCTTCCCCTACGATCCGATCCCGCGCATCATCGAATCCGATGAATTCGACCAGCTAGAGGCCGGCCTCAAACAGCGCGTCAACGCGCTGAATGCGTATCTTCGGGACATCTACGGCGACAAACGCATCATCGCCGACAACGTGATTCCCGGCGAATACGTCTACACCTCCGCAGGCTACTTCCCGCAGGTCAACGGCGTGACGCCTCCCGGCGGGATCTTCGCGCATATCGCCGGCGAGGATCTGGTGCAGGGCGAGGACGGCCGCTGGTGGGTGCTCGAGGACAATCTGCGCATCCCCTCGGGCGCCAGCTACCCGCTGTTCGCCAGGGACGTCGAGCGCCGGACCAATCCCAAGCTCTTCCGCCAGCTGCACGTGCGCGACAACCGCGACTACCCGCGGCTGCTGCGCAAGGCCATGGACTTCGTCTCCACCGATGGCATCGCGGTGGTCTTCACCCCGGGCCGCTACAATTCCGCGTTCTTCGAGCATGCCTATCTGGCCGAGAAAACCGGCGCGGTGCTCGCCTTCCCCGAGGATCTGGAAGTGCTCGACAACCGGCTGTATCTCCTGGATTACGCCGGCCGACGACACCGTGTGGGCGTCATGTACCGCAGGATGTCGGACGAGTTCCTCGACCCCTTCGCCTTCAACCCCGATTCGGTCATCGGCGTGCCGGGACTGCTCTCCGTGTATCGCTCAGGCAATGTGGCCATCGTCAACGCCCCCGGCAACGGCGCGGCCGACGACAAGGCGATCTACTACTTCGTGCCGCGCATGATTCGCTACTATCTCAACGAAGAACCGATTCTGAACAACGCGCCGACCTATATGCCGATGTTCGAGGAGGACCGCCGCGAGGTGATCGACCGGCTCGGCGAGCTGGTGATCAAGGATGTGAGCGAGGCGGGCGGCTACGGCGTGGTCTTCGGTTCGAGCCTCGACAAGGCGCATCGTCAGGAGCTCGCCGAACGCATCGAAAGCGAGCCTCGGCGCTTTATCGCACAGGAGGTCATCCAGTTCAAGGACATCAACGTCATCGACCCGGTCACCGGGGAGGAAACCCCGCGCAAATGCGATCTGCGCGCCTTCGTGGTGACGGGCCAGAACACGCATGTGTGGTATTCAGGCCTGACGCGCTATTCTTCGAAGCCCGGCGAGATGATTGTCAACTCCTCGCAGGGCGGCGGATTCAAAGATACTTGGATTCTGGCCCCCGGCGCGCCGAAGGACAGCGAGCAGCAGGATAGCGTGTCCGCAGAAGACGCGGCCAGCCTGATCGCCGATTCGCAGCAGCCGCACACGCTCTCGCTGGTCACCGCATCGAAGGCAGACAACCTGTACTGGCTCGGACGCTACACGGAGCGCGCATTCACCACGCTCGCGCGCTTCTTCCCCTTCTACGACCGCGTGATGGACACTGATGTGGACGCCTTCCGCCCCTTCGCCCAAGCGCTCGACCTGCCGCAGGATTTCGGCGACTTCGACGACTTCATCCACTCCTTCCTCTACGACGGGCAGGACCCGAACTCGGTGCGCAGCGCCGTGGTGCGCGCCTTCGACAACGCCGTGATCCTGCGCCCGGAACTCAGCTCGCGGCTGCTGCAGCACATCGAGCTCGGCGTGACGAACATCACCGATGCGGCTACGCGCTCCGCCAGCGCCGAAGACATCTACAAGCAGCGAGACATCGAAGACAACATGCTCACCTTCTGGGGCGGCGTGGAGGATTCCGCCATCGATGCGACGCTCAAGGCGTCCATCTTCATCGGCAAGTACATCGAACGCCTCGATCTGTACACGCGCCTTCATCTGGCGCCTGAGGAGCTTACCGCGCCGCTTACGAAGCTGGAGACCTACGCTCATATGCTCGATGGTCTGCCGCTGCCGCAGTGCTTCGCGGCCGGCGTGGGCTGGCTCTCCGAGCAGCTGCCCGCGCGCGGCTACGCTCAGCTGGCCGAGCGGCTCAACGAGTTCCGCAGCGATTTCGAGGGCAGGTCGGTGCTGGGGCATTCCGAAGACGGCATGCTCAGCGCCATGAACATGGACGCTCGTCGTCCGTGAGGCGCGCACGGGTCTGGGCGATTGACGGCTGCGCGTGCGCGGCTTCGCCAATCGCCCAGACCGTCAGCGCCCAGCGCGTAGTCGAGTCTGCTACAGTGGGGGAAGTATTCGCGGCTTAGGCCGAATTCGAGGAGCCGATATCAATGAAGAAATTGGAGTTTGATTACGAGATGAAGCTGTCGTTCAGCTCTCCCGTCACGGACCACCGTTTCCAGTTGCGCTGCGTTCCCGTCTCCGGCCCACGCCAGCAGGTGGTGGATGTCGAGGTCGGCATGGAGCCTGCCGCCGAATTGGAGACCACGATCGATGCCTTCGATGCCGTGGTGAAGACCGGTTATATCCGGCAGGCACATTCTATTTTCAACTATTCGGTCAAAGGCATCGCATTCGTCGATACCGAAAACACCAAGCCGGAGCCCTACAAGCCGCTCTATCGCTTCGACTCCGCGCTGACCGTGCCAGGGCCTTCGCTCGCGGCCATGATCGCGACGTGCAGCGCCAAGCTGGCTGAGCTGGGCGGCGATGCCACAGCCGTCGAACAGGCCCAAGTGGTGATGGGCGAAGTGTTCCGCGCGTTCACCTACACGCCGGGAGCCACCACGATTCGCACTACGGCGGAGCAGGCGCTCACTCAGGGCACGGGCGTGTGCCAGGACTACGCGCACGTCATGCTCGCCGTGTGCAGGCATCTCGGCCTGACCGCGCGCTATATCGCCGGCCTGCTCGGCGGCGAGGGCGCGACTCATGCGTGGACCGAGGTGTACCATGACGGGCGCTGGATCGGGCTGGACCCGACGCATAACCGCATGGTAGACGACAATTACATCACCATCGCCCACGGCCGCGATTACCGCGACTGCATGCTCGACATCGGCATCTTCTCCGGCGACAACGTCAGCCAGAGCCAGTGGGTCAACGCTTCGGTGCACGAACAGTAGGTTTTGCGACGCGACACAGCATTGACTTGCGCGATTCGCTCTTCGTCGTATAATAAACAAGTTGCCTTGTGCAATGTGGATGAGTGTCCGAGCGGTCGAAGGAGCACGCCTCGAAAGCGTGTGAGGGCGAACCCCTCCGCGAGTTCGAATCTCGCCTCATCCGCTAAGCCCTTCGGATTCCACCCCGAGGGGCTTTTACTTTTTCAGCGTGGCGCGGATGCTGCGGTGCCGATGGCCCGTGTTCACGAGAACAGCGCGTCATCGAAGGACGGGTAGCCGTAGTTCAGTGCCTGCTCGACACGCGAAGAGGCCAATCGCGAAAGCGTTCGCAGACCATCAACGTGCGTCGCATCCGAACTCTGACCGCTCGCGCCCGCAATCTCCTCGCGTGCACAGTCGATTTCGACCGCGGCTAGCGTCGGCACGCGCAGACCAGTGCTTTGGTCGATGATCGTATTGTGATTGGCGAGCAGCTGCTTGACGGAGTAGACCTTCTGCCGAGGGTCTTTGATGCGCGTCGCCCCATCGGCATCGGGCGATGCCTCGGACACCGCGGATGCCAGCGAGAACAACCGCGAAGCAGTGGCCTTGTGATCATCGCTGAGCATCAGCGTGGCGTTCGACACGCCGCGCGCGGCAAGGACTTCGACTGCGAAACCAGCCCGATCCTCGGCCAGGACCGCGGCCAGAAGCGCATCGGCGCTGGCCTGCAATCGTGCGATGTCGTCAAGTCCGCCGCGATGCGCTGTCGCGGCGGGGTCGGCGTATGATCCGCCTACGGAAGGCGCCAGAACATGCGCAAGATGCTGCGTCTGCGCCGCGCGTATGGTGCCTTCGGCGAAACGCTGTGGGCATGCCGCGGCCACTTCGGTCCATTGGCTGCCGGAAGCGACGGACGCAAGAAATCGCAGCAGGCGCGGATTGTGACCGGCCATCATGGCTTGCGCGCTGCTGGCCGATCGGTACGCTCGGACGCACGGGTTTGCGGCCCTGCTCTCTTCGACCCGTGCCGTCAGCTGCGGGGCTGCGCATCCCGCCGACGAGAGCAGCAGACACCCTACCAGCGCACCGGCAAGGGCGCGCACGAAGTGTCGTTCGCTGTGCATGAAGTGGGTGGAGCGTGTCTGCATAGACCATTAGGATAGTGAAGGATTATGACCAAGTAGGGCACAAGCGCTCGGCTAAATAACTTCATAGGAGGTCTTGCACCATGCAATTGGACCTGACGGGTATTCACCAACTGGCTGCTGGACAGGGAATAGATGCCGAAACGGTGGACGCCGCGCTTGCCGAAGCGTTGCGCCTCGCCTATCTCAAAACACCGAAATCCGCGAAACACGCTCGCATCGAACTCGATGATCGCGCAGGCACCTTCACGGTGTGGGCGCGTGACGAGACCGAGGTCGAGCCCACCGAGGACAACCCCCACCCGATTCCCGAACTCGGCGAGGAATACGACGACACGCCCAAGGGCTTCGGACGGCTTGCGGCGGCTACGGCCCGCCAAGTCATCAGTCAGCTGTTCCGCAGTGCCGAGGACGAGAAGATCTTCGGAGCCTTCTCCGGCCAGCGCGGCAAGCTGATCACCGGAGTCGTGCAGCAGGACGTCAAGGATCCGGCCAATGTGCATGTCGCCGTGGGCGACGTGGAGGCCATTCTGCCCAAGCGCGAGCAGGTGCCGGGCGAGCGATACCGCCACGGCGAGCGCATTCGCGTCTACGTCGTCAACGTGGCGCGCGGGCTCAAGGGCTCGGAGATCATCGTCTCGCGCTCCCACCCCGAGCTGGTGCGCCGGCTGTTCGAACGCGAGGTTCCTGAGCTGGTCTCCGGAGCCGTGTCGATTATGGCCATTGCGCGTGAGGCGGGCGCTCGCACGAAGATCGCCGTGCATGCGAACACGGAGGGCGTCAATCCCAAGGGTGCGCTGATCGGCCCGGGAGGCGCTCGCGTTCGCGCGGTGATGGAGAATCTGGGACCGGAGAAGATCGACATCGTCGACTGGTCCAAGGATCCCGCGCAGTTCGTCGCTTCGGCGCTTTCTCCTGCGGTGGCGACCGGCGTGCACGTCGTCAGCGAGAAGAACAAGACGGCCATCGCCTACATCCATGACGATCAGCTTTCGCTGGCCATCGGCAAGGAGGGGCAGAACGCCCGCCTCGCCGCCAAACTCACCGGCTGGAAGATCGGCATCGAATCCAGCGAGGCGCATGCGGCCAAGGAGGCTGCCGAGCGGAAAAGCGCGGAGCAGCAGAGCGCCGATCCCGGCAGCACCGAGCAACAGGACGCCGAGCCGCAGGACAACAGCAAGGCTTGACGGGCGCATCGGGGGCGCATTGACGGTTGACGCTGCTGAGCGCAGTCAGCCGGGACGAATGCGCTGCCGCTGCGCCGGCAACACATGGTCGCATTATGCATTGATGGACGCAATCCAGCGTCTCGAGTATGCTGAATGCGGTAATTCGCGAGCGTATGCACACCGCATGCGCTTCGTGGCATGGAGACGAGGTAACGCAATCATGGTCGCACGATGAAACAGGGTAGGCTCGCCGTCATCGAAAGCTGACCGCGCATGTACGCGCGGTCACTGGAATTAGGAGAAAACTGAGTGGCAAAACAGCGCGTATATGAACTAGCCAAGGACCTTGGCGTCGACAGCAAGGCTGTCCTTGAGAAGCTCAAGGACATGGGGGAGTTCGTCAAATCCGCCTCGTCGACGGTCGAGGCACCGGTTGTGCGCCGATTGAAGAATGCCTTCGCAGGAGCTGATGCGCATCAGCAGGCTTCCGCGGGCACCCGTGACAAGGCAAAGCCCAACGCGGGCAAGACCGCTACCGCACCGCATGCAGCAGCGTCGCATACGCATACATCAGCAACGCCGCACGCGCCGGGCTCGCATGGTTCGGCCCAGCATACGTCGGCGACGCCCTCGCCCGCAGCAAGGCAGGGTGATGGTCCCAAGCCAGGTTCATCGCGCTCGAATGCGCCGAAACCGGCCGGTTCTTCGTCCCAGCGCAGGCAGGAGCAGAGCGGTTCCGGACGTCAGGCGCGTCCAGGCGATCGCGATCGCGATCGCAACCGTCAGCGTTCCGCATCCCAGTCGGTGCCCCGTCCGGGTCGTTTGCACGGCAATGGCGATAACGGCAACGGCGGCGGCCATGCGCCGCACCCAGCAGCGCCACGAGGCCAGCAGCCGGGCGCTTCCGATGCGCAGCCGCGCACCCATTCGGCATCCGGGCCTCGTCCTGGCAACAATCCCTTCAGCCGCAAGCAGGGCATGCATACGCCTACGCCAGGCGATATACCGCGTCCTCATCCGATGGCTCGTCCGACGGTCAGCAACGGTCGCGGCAAAGGCCGTCCCGGCCAAGGCGGTCAGGGAGGTCGAGGCGGTTTCCGAGGTCGTCCTGGGCAGGGCGGCCAAGGGGGAGCAGCCAGGCCAGGTCAGTGGGGCCACAACCGCCCCGGCCAGACCGGTGGCGCGACCCAAGGTCGCACCGGCACCGGCACTGGTCGCTTCGGAGGCGGCAGCAACACCGGCGGCGGCTTCCAAGGCGCTTCCGGCACCACGAATAACGGCCCCTCGCGTGGCGGCGGTCGCGGACGCGGCGGCACTGCAGGCGCGTTCGGTCGTCAGGGAGGCAGATCCTCCAAGTCGCGCAAGAACCGTCTTGCGAAGCGTCATGATTTCGAAGAGATCAAAGCGCCGGTCATCGGCGGCGTGCGCATCCCGGCAGGCCATGGGCAGATCATCCGCCTGCGCCAGGGCGCCACGCTCTCCGACCTGGCTGAGAAGATCAACGTCAACCCGGCGGCTTTGGTGACTGTGCTCTTCCACTTGGGAGAAATGGCCACGGCCACGCAGTCCTTGGACGAGTCCACCTTCCAGATTCTGGGCGAGGAGATCGGCTGGAACATCCAGATCGTCTCGGCCGAAGAGGAAGACAAGGAGCTGCTGCAGCAGTTCGACATCAACCTGGACGACGAGGAGCATCAGGACAGCGAGGATCTTCAGCCCCGCCCGCCGGTGGTCACCGTCATGGGCCATGTCGACCACGGCAAGACCCGACTGCTCGACACGATCCGCAAGACCAAGGTCGTCGAGCGCGAGGCCGGCGGCATCACCCAGCGCATCGGCGCTTATCAGGTGACCGTGGATCTCGAGGGCGCCGACCGCAAGATCACCTTCCTCGACACCCCTGGCCACGAGGCCTTCACTGCCATGCGCGCGCGTGGCGCCGAACTGACCGATGTCGCGATTCTGGTCGTGGCCGCGGATGACGGCGTGATGCCGCAGACCGTCGAGGCCATCAACCACGCGCAGGCGGCCGATGTGCCGATCGTCGTGGCGGTCAACAAGATCGATGTGCCCGGAGCCAACCCCGAAAAGGTGCGCGGGCAGCTCACCGAATTCGGCCTCGTGCCCGAGGAATACGGCGGCAGCACCATGTTCGTCGACATCTCGGCGAAGCAGGGAACCAACGTCGACAAGCTCCTCGAAGCCGTGCTGCTCACGGCCGACGCCGAGCTCGATCTGCAGGCGAACCCGGATATGGACGCCCGCGGAGCGACCGTCGAGGCCCGCCTCGACAAGGGCCGCGGCGCTGTGGCGACCGTGCTGGTGCAATCCGGCACGCTGCATGTCGGCGACGCCATCGTGGCAGGCACCTCCTATGGTCGCGTCCGCGCGATGATGGACGAGAACGGCATCCAGATGAAGGAAGCCGCGCCTTCCACGCCGGTTCAGGTGCTGGGACTCACCTCCGTGCCAACCGCAGGAGACCTGTTCCTCGTGGCCTCGGACGACCGCGCCGCACGCCAGATCGCCGAGAAGCGTCAGGCGAGCGAGCGTGCCGCGCAGCTGGCCAAGCGCCGCAAGATCGTCTCTCTCGAAGGCCTCAAAGAGCAGTTCGCCAAATCCGAGGTGGATATGCTCAACATCGTCATCAAGGGCGATTCCTCCGGTTCCGTCGAGGCGCTGGAAGACTCCCTGATGAAGATCGAGGTCTCCGACGAGGTCGGCATCCAGGTCATCCACCGCGGCGTCGGCGCGATCACGCAGAACGACGTCAACCTGGCGACCGTCGACAAGGCCGTCATCATCGGCTTCAACGTGCGTCCGAACCGTCAGGTCGCCGATCTGGCCGAGCACGAAGGCGTGGAGATCAAGTACTACTCGATCATCTACAAGGCCATCGAAGACATCGAGGCCGCGCTCAAGGGCATGCTCAAACCGGAGTATGAGGAGGTTACGACCTCGCATTCCGAGATCCGCGAGATCTTCCGTTCCTCCAAGTTCGGCAACATCGCCGGCGTCCTGGTGCAGGACGGCGAAGTCAAGCGGGGCACGAAGTGCCGCATCCTGCGCGACGGCGTCGCCACGGTCAACGACCTGGAGATCTCCTCGCTGCGTCGCTTCAAGGACGACGTGCAGTCGGTCAAGGAAGGCTACGAGGCCGGCATCAACCTCGGCACCTTTAACGACATCGAAGTGGGCGACATCATCGAAACCTTCGAAATGCAGGAGATCGAGCGGAAGTAGTCCGTTAGCGGTGACTGTGTAGGTTATCCGCTGCGTTTGGAAAGGAGGGGCATTGTCCGACACGCTCCAAAGCCGCTCGGCCGGTCATACGGTCTGACAATGCCCCTCCTTTCCAAACGCAGCTCGTTTTTCATAGAGAGTCCCTTTATGGATTAAATGCCGTTCATTTTACTGTATGCATGAACGGTTGGCGATGGTGTTTGTGGAGGGGAATAAAAGCCCTCTGATCTTTTTGGTTCAATAATCTTGATGCCCTCTATGTAAGGAATTGATATGGCGGGAACTAATCCTCGGGCGGCGCGTATTGCCAAACTCGTTCAGCGCGTTATCGCTGCGTCCATCGAGACCCAGTTGCATGACAAGCGCTTGGAGAATGTGACCATCACCGAGGTGCGGGTCACCAACGACCTGCAGCTTGCCCGGGTCTTCTGGACCCAGCTGGGCGACGATGGCAAGGAGCAAGGGGAGCGCAAGCGCGCCACCCAGGCGTTGCGGCAGGCCAAGGGCCGGCTGCGCGCTGCCGTCGGCGCGAAGGCCGGGCTGCGGCTCACGCCGGAGCTGCAGTTCATCTATGACGAGGTGCCCAGCGAGGCGCACGAGATCGAGGACATCCTCGCTGCGGCCCGCAAGCGCGATGAGGAACTCGCCAAGGCGCGTGCCAACGCACGGTATGCCGGGGAGGAAGACCCCTATCGGCACGGCGACGAACCAGCGGATGACGAATCCGGCGATGAATTCGACGAATCCGATGATGCCGGTGGATTCGGCGGCTTTGACGGTGCCGATGGCTACGGAGCCGGTTTCGCCGGCGCGATCGGCGGTGTTGATTTCGACGACCTAGATAGCGACAGCATTGACGATAGCGCCGATGCAGATAGCTTAGGCGCCAATGGCGACGCGGATGACAATGCCGTGAGCGAGGATGAGGGCTTCGGCGAAGTCGACTCCGATTCCGACGATACGGTCGCTGACGACACCATGGACGAGAATGCTGCGGGCAACGATGCCGATTCTGGTTCGCTGCCGGTGCGCGAAGCGTGAGCCGGGGCATGGCTCCAACGTCTCAGCTCGGTTCCGGCCTCCTCGTCATCGACAAGCCACGGGGCGTGACCAGCCATGACGTGGTGGCTGCGGTGCGTTCGATGCTGCACATCAAGCGGGTCGGACACGCCGGAACGCTTGACCCGATGGCCACCGGCGTGCTGATCGTTGGATTTGGCCACGCCACGCGGCTGCTCAATGTCATCGTGGGGCACGACAAGACCTACGAGGCGACGATTCGGCTGGGCGTGGCGACGACGACCGACGACGCCGAAGGCGAGCCGATTGCGGCTGATCCGCTGCCTGATTGCGAGTCGATCGACCAAGCAACGATTGAGCAGGTCATTCGGGAGCGTTTCATCGGTGTGATCGACCAAGTGCCAAGCATTTACTCCGCCATCAAAATCGACGGCAAACGCGCCTACGACCTTGCTCGGCAAGGCGTGGACGTCGAACTGAAAGCCCGGTCGATTACGGTCAGCGCCTTCGACGTTCTTGACATGCGACGAGTGTCCAGCACGACTGCGAGTCCAGCTCCTGAAACAGCTTTCAGAGCACGGACGGCGGCAGCGGCGGAACCGGAAACCGCAACGGCGGCGCCGGGAACGACAACAGCTCCGCATGGCAATCTGATCGACCTTGACGTGCGGGTCACCTGCTCGGCAGGCACCTATATACGCGCTCTTGGCCGCGACCTCGGGCGCGAACTCGGCGTCGGCGGGCACCTGACTGCTTTGCGCCGCACCCGCATCGGCGATTTCGATGTCACTGCGCCGCATGTTATGCCTGCCCGCGCTGTCGCCAGAACCTACATCGGCCGGGAAGGCCACGAGGTCACGCGCAACAAGGCAGTATTCGACTGTGACGCGGACGGATTGCGTTCATGCGCGATGCCGATGCTTGAGGCGGCGAAGGCCGCTATGCCGAGCATCGCGATAACCGAGGCGCAGGCTCGCGACCTGCGCTTCGGCAGGCGCATCGAGGTGCACGTGCGCATTGATGCGCCGACGGCCGCATACGTGCAGCCCAGTGGCGAGGTGATCGCGATTCTCGAGCCGGCTGGCGACGCCGACGCAGGCATCGCCAAGCCGGTGGCCGTCTTCCCTGCGGATTGATTCGCTGGTATTGTTGACGCCGGTACACGACTTGACGAGGACTTATGAATATCACCACTTTGACACCTGACGCTAACGGCTTGGTCGACTGGCCCACCTTAAGCAAAACCAAGAAAGCCGTGGTCACGGTCGGCGGATTCGACGGCATGCATTTGGGCCATCGCGGGGTAATCGAGCGGGTGGTTCAGCTAGCCAAGGCAACCAAATCCTTCTCCGTGGTCATCATGTTCGACCCGCGCCCGGGCGTCGTGCATCATTACGCCGCCACGCACCACAACAGCGAGCCGGGCCCCGACTTCCGCGATACCGGGGCGCTGACCTCGGCCAGCCAGCGCATACGCGTGATGCGCGAGCTGGGCATCGACCAGGTGCTGGTCGTGCGCTACTCGCTGGCCTTCGCCGCGAAATCATTCCGTTTCTTCCTCGGTCAGCTGGTCGGCAAGCTCGGCATGCGCACGATCGTACTGGGCGCGGACGCCGCTATGGGCGCGAACCGCACCGGTGACGTCAAGGCCATCGAGAACCTTGCCCAGGCCACCGGCGTGTTCGAACTGGATGTCGTGGGCGATCGAGGCCCAGGCTACGTGCGCGTCCCGGCCGACATCGTTCCGCAGGCGCCGCTTGGTCCGGGAGAACCCGCCGACCCGACCGACGGCATGACCAAGGCCGAGCTGCGCGCATGGAGCAAGGACCATCAGGGCCGCAAAGTGCGCGTGTGGAGCTCGTCCAACGTGCGCTACCTGCTCTCGCAAGGGCGCATCAAGGCCGCGAATCAGGTGCTCGGGAGTCTGCACGGCATCGAGGGCACGGTGGTGCATGGCGAAAGCAGCGGCGTCGACCGTATTGGCTTCCCCACGGCGAATCTCGGCCAGTCCGTCGAGGGCTATATACCCGTTGATGGCGTCTACGCCGGGTGGGTGGTCGATTTGGGCAAGCCTGGGCAATCCGATGAGCTCGCAGCTCCGAGCGAAGAAATGCGCCTGTCCGCGCACTCCGCATGGCGCTGGCCCGCAGCCATATCCATCGGCACCAAGCCGACCTTCAGCGAGGCAACCGGAATCAACGAGCGCGTAGTGGAAGCCTATGCCATAACCGACAAGCAGCTCGATCTGTATGGGCATATGCTGCGGGTCGAGTTCGCCGGCTTCCTGCGTCCGCAGATCAAGTTCGACGGCATCGACGAGCTCAAGGCGGCGCTTGCCGGCGATGTGGAGCACACTTTGGCGCTGACGACGCAAGCGTCCTGACTTCATCGTGCCTGAATCCCTGATGCTTCGCCATTGTTTTACCCTATGAACGCACTATTCGTCATTTATTAGGCACATTTCGGTGCAGGACTGCTCGAACAAGCTTCTCCGCACCGTCGTCTTGCATTCAGGAATGGCGGAATTGCAGGCATCGGGCAATGGGCGCAGGGAGCATATACTTTCGCATCTGCCTAATAGACGAAAAAACTGCCTAATAGACGTGTTGAACAGTCTGTACTGAACAGCCATAGCGTGGAAACGACCATTATGCTGATAACAGCCCTGGAGCAACGCTTATTAAGCAGTTTTTTCGTCTATTAAGCACTTGGCAAAGTAGCCAGCACGTTCCTGCACATTCCGCAGACACTGTTTTGGCGGAATGACGCCATTCTTGAGCATTGACGTATGACCGATTCGGCGCATGCGACTGCATGTTTCCCGTGAATCTGCTTAATTGATTCCGCGAAGCAGTTGCGATCCCATATCAGTTGGGCAAACGCCGTGAGCTACGCGCTGCAATAATACATACGCGACCATGTGCGGCAAAGTGCAGAGAGCTCGAATGCTGCAAAATCTGCAATGGGGCAAAAGTATGTTACGATAACAGTGTTATCAGATAACACTGTTATCGTTTGGAGGCTTCATGACGGCACGAGGCAGCGAAACCCGTAAGCGCATTGTCGACCAGGCGGTTCGCGACATACGCGAGCACGGGTATGGGCAGGTATCGTTACGCTCGCTTGCGGCGGAGCTCGGGCTGACGACCGGCTCGGTGTACCGGCATTTCGAGTCCAAAGAAGAGCTGTTGAACGCTGCAGGCTATGAGATGTCGCAGATTATCAACGATGCGGTTGTGCCCTCAGTTGCGGATAAGGGCGAAAGGCCATCCGGCGGTAGCGTTGCCGCGAGCGGCAATACGGCAATCAGCGATATCTCAACGAGTGATGTCGCAAGTGATGGCGACCATGACGACATTGAAGACAGGGGTGCCGCCAGCAATGTCAATGCAGGCAGCGACGCCGCAGATAGCAATGTCGAAATCCTTTTGGGAATCGCGGATAGGCTGCTGCAGTTGATGCGCGACGACCCGTATGGCGTGGAATTTCTTTTCTTCGGGCCGTTGTACGGCATGGCAACAAAGCAGCCCGGCGCAGTCGAAACGCCGCGCTTTCTCGCCACCTTGCTCGGCATATGCGCTCGACTATGCGAACGCTACGATGCATCCGTCGATCCGAAGCAGCTGTTTGTGCAGATATGGGCGTTCATCCAAGGCTATGGCAATCTCATCATGCGAGGCGTCGCGGAGTACGACGCAAGCATGCTTCGCGAAGCGCTGATGCGACTGCTTGGCAAACCATCTCCAGAACCTTCGGCGCCTTCGCCGCCGCCGGATGCACGCAAACACGCAGCCAAATGAGCTGCCGATATCCAAACGTTCCTTCATTCGCAACCAGCAACTACGACAAACCAACAACCGCAACAAAGGAGCTGCTATGAGCAACGTAGTCGTTATCTATTGTCATCCGTATGAGCGAAGTTTCAATCATGCCGTGCTGCGCACCGTCGTCGAGGCGCTGAACGAACAGGGCCACGAGACGCATGTCATCGATCTGCACGACGAAGGTTTCAATCCCGCCTACGACGCCGAGGAGCTGCGGCTGTTCCATGAAGGCGACACGCACGACCCACAGGTGAGCGCCTATCTGAGCATGCTGCGCAGGGCCGATACGGCAGTGTTTATTACGCCGATCTGGTGGAATTCGATTCCCGGCATGCTCAAAGGCTTCATCGACAAGGTGATGAAGGAGGGCGAGGGACTGAGCCACACGATAGGCCGCTTCGGCGTCCAAGGGGAGCTGACCAACATCAAGCACACCTACGTGCTCACCACATCCACCTCACCGACGCTTTTCTTCCGCCTGTTCCTTGGCGACGGCGTCAAACGGATCTTCATCAACCAGACGCTCAAGCAGCTCGGCATGCAGCATCGGCGCTGGATCAACTTCGGCGGCATCACCGCGTCCACGCCCCAGCAGCGCAAACGGCATCTCGCCAAAATCGCGACGATGCAGTTCGAATAAGCATCACGAGAGCAAGGAGCATGTCGCGTGAAGTGGGGTCCTGCTGGGGGAGTAAAGGGCCGAAAAGAGACTATTCCAGTCCCCCCCAGTTCGAGCCGTGTCACGCTAGGCGCAGAGCGGCCTGCGATGAATTCGTTCACCGTCCGTAGGCTTCGAGCAGCCTGAGCCAGATCTCACTGATCGTCGGGTACGAAGGAACGGCATGCCACAATCTGTCGATCGTGACCTCGCCCACAATCGCAATCGTCGCAGACTGCAGCAATTCCGCGACATCCTGGCCAACGAATGTCGCGCCGACAATCACATGGCGTTCTTCGTCGACGACGATTTTCGCGCGTCCGGTGTATCCATCGGCGTGCAGGGAGGAGCCGGCGACTGCGCCGAGATCATAATCGACGGCCCGTATGCGCAGCCCTTTGCTATGCGCTTGATCCTCAGTGAGCCCGACGCTCGCCACTTGCGGATCGGTGAACACCACATGGGGAACGGCTACATGGTCGGCCGTGGCAACATGCCGGCCCCATGGCTCGTTCGAAACCGGTCGGCCCTGGATGCGAGCCGCGATGGCCTCGCCCGCAGCCCGCGCCTGATATTTCCCTTGGTGAGTGAGCAGTGCGCGGCCGTTCACATCGCCGACCGCGTACAGCCAGTCGGTGCCCCGAACCAGCATCGTGTCATCCACCGCAAGCTTCGCGCCGAGATGAACGCTGTCAAGGCCGATGTCGTCGGTATTCGGCCGTCGTCCGGTGGACACCAGAATCTCTTCCGCCGTGATGCGCTCGCCGTCGTCCAATGTTGCGGTGACCAAGCCGCTCTCGTTTCGCTCGACGCGTGCCGGTGTGGTGTCGCAGCGTATGCCAATGCCATCGTCTTCCATCGCTTTCCTGAGATATTCGCCTGCGAACGGCTCTTCGTGCCGCAGGAGGGCACTATGGGCCAGCACTGTGACCTGCGAGCCGAGCGAGGAAAAGGCGAACGCCAGCTCCAGCGCGGCCGGTCCGCCGCCGAGCACGATCAGTCGCGGGGGAATATGCTCGGCGGCGGTCGCCTCGCGGGTGCCCCAAGGAGCCGACTGAGCGAGACCTGGAATATCCGGCACCACCGGAACCGAGCCGGTCGCCAGCGCAACCGCGCCTGCCGTGTACGTACGTTCGCCCACCATGACCCGGTGGGGACCGGTCAACCGGCCGTAGCCTCGAATCAGTTCGATGCCCGCGGATTCAAGCCACGATACCTGGCCGTCATCCTTCCATTCGCTGGTGAACGACGAACGTCTGCGCAGCACGGCAGAAACGTCGATGTCGCCGGTGATCGCTTCGCGTGCGCCGGGCAGCCGCCGTGCTGCGCGGATCGCGTCGGCGCTGCGCAAAAGCGCCTTCGATGGCATGCATGCCCAATACGAGCATTCTCCGCCGACCAGTTCGGATTCGATGACTGCCGCCTTGGCACCTTGCTTCGTCGCATAATCGGCCACATTCTCGCCGACCGGGCCGCTGCCGATGACGATCACATCATAGTCGTATGGGCGCTTATTCGTTGATGTTGGTGATGTCACAGTTGTCTCCTTCGTTGGCAGCAGTGCCGGGTTGTCAATGCGGGCTGTGCGAGGCGTCTTGGCTGAGATATGCCATTGCCGAGGCGCATGTGCAGGAGCACGCGGTTGCCGCGATTCACATCTGGCATCGACCTGGATTCATGGACCAATGCATGTGCCGCATATTGGTGTATATGCTTCCAGAATACCGGCGGGCATGAAGGTCTTATCCCTTAGCGAAGAAGTTGATGATCGGCCGTGATGGGGATAGGGTGGGCGAAACAGGCTTGCCGAAGTCGGCGCACTCTGGATTACATGCATAACTGCAGGCGTATGAAGGCTGAAGGTGGTTCGCGCGCATCGTCACGGTGACGGCATTCAACAATTCACATTCAACAGTTCAGGAGGGGCCGCGTGATCGAATACACGCATGTGAGCAAGCAATTCTCAGACGGCACAGTGGCGGTGAAGGATTTCAATCTGGTTATCCCTTCCCGCAAGATAACCGTGCTGGTAGGCTCTTCGGGATGCGGAAAGACGACGCTGCTGCGCATGATCAACAGCATGGTGGAGCCGACTTCCGGAACTGTGTCGATCGACGGGGAAGACGTAGCGGACCAGCCGGCAGTGACGCTGCGCCGCCACATCGGCTACGTCATGCAGAATGCCGGGCTGCTGCCTCATTTCACTGTTGCGCGCAATATCGCGACAGTGCCTAGGCTGCTGGGAAGCACGCGTCGCGCGGCGCATACTCGCGCGTTGGAGCTGATGAGCGTGGTCGGTCTTGATCCTGCGATAGCCGATCGGTATCCGAGCCAGCTTTCGGGCGGTCAGCAGCAGCGGGTGGGCGTGGCCCGCGCACTGGCGGCCGACCCGAATATTCTGTTGATGGATGAACCGTTTGGCGCGGTGGATCCGATCGTTCGCGCCGAGCTGCAGCGCGAGCTGTCCAGACTGCAGCGAGAGCTGGGCAAAACGGTCGTATTCGTCACCCATGACATCGATGAGGCGTTTCTGCTTGGCGATCAGGTGGTGATTCTTACCGCCGGCGCTCATAGAGAACAAGTGGGGTCCGCCAATGAGATCATCGAGCATCCGGCCAATGATTTCGTAGCCGAGTTCATCGGCGCGGATCATGGCTCCCGGGCCTTGCGCATCCGCGAGACCGAGACCGGCCGGGTGCTGGTCGACGGCAACGGCCGCATGCGCGGCGTGCTGGTCGAGAACGGTTCGTGATATGGCCTGGACGCTGAACAACCTTGCGCTGATCGTGTCGCTGACGGCAGATCACCTGCAGCAGAGCCTGATCGCCATCGTGGCTGGTTTCGCGCTCTCATTGCCGCTGGGATGGGCGGCATGGCGCGTGCGCTGGCTGCGCTCGACGATACTGACCGCAACCGGAGTGCTCTACACGATTCCCTCGCTGGCGCTGCTGCTGATCCTGCCGGTCGCCATCGGGTACCCGGCCACGAGCGAGGTCAATCTGATTGTGGCGCTGACCATATACGCGATCGCGATTATGGTACGCGCGGTGGTCGAAGGGCTTGACTCGGTTGACGCCAGCGCCAGAGAGGCGGCTACTGCAATCGGATACGGTTCCACACGCCGGTTCTGGACTGTGGACCTGCCATTGGCGGGCCCGGTCATTCTCGCCGGCGTGCGCGTCGCCGCCGTGAGCACGATTTCGCTGGCTACGGTTGGCATTCTGGTTGGCGTCACCAATCTCGGCTACCTGTTTACCGACGGGCTGCAGCGAAGAATCATCGCAGAGGTTCTCGCCGGCATCGTCGCGGTCGCTGTCATCGCGGTCGTGATCGACTTGATTTTGCTGTGCGTCGGTCGCCTGGTGATGCCGTGGACGCATGCTTCGCACGCTCGAACCCGCAGACAGATATCGACGACGCGAACCCTGCAAGCCTCGCAAACTTCGCGAACGCCAGCGTCTACGCCAGCGAGATCGGAGGAGCTTCGATGAATCTGGTATCCGACGCGATGGCCTGGCTGTTCGCGCCAGCTCAATGGCAGGGAGCTGGCGCATTGTCGCTGCTGCTGTTCCAGCAGCTGTATCTTACCGCCATACCGATTGCCATTGCAGCGCTCATAGCCATTCCGGCCGGCTGGACGATCGGTCATACGGGCCATGGGCGCGAGATCGCGGTGGCGATTTCCGGCGCGGCGCGGGCCATTCCCTCGTTCGGGCTGCTGATTCTGCTCGTTCTTCTGCTGGGCGTGCTTCACAAACCTGCCGCCGGAGGCATCACCTTTGTGCTTCTTGCGATTCCGTCATTGCTGGCCGGCGCCTATACCGGGTGCGAGGCAGTTGACCGCAGCGTCATCGATGCGGCCCGTGCCGCAGGCATGTCGGAATGGCAGATTCTGCGGAAAGTCGAAATACCGCTTGGCTTGCCGCTGCTCGTAGGAGGACTGCGATCGGCTGTGCTCCAAGTCGTGTCCACGGTCACCATCGCCGCCTACGTCAATCTCGGCGGGCTTGGCCTGCCGATCATCACCGGCATTGCGTTGCAACGCTACGATATGGTGCTAGGCGGCTCGCTGCTCGTCGCCTTGCTCGCCCTGGCGCTTGACGCGCTGCTTGCCGCCATCCAGCGGGCCGTTGTTCCCAAAGGAGCGCGGGCCGCGTCATAATCCGCTAAAAGCTTGAAATTTCAAGCATTATTGAAGTCCCAATATACTTGACTGATCATCGTCCAAAGTAGGAACGCAGGCAATTCAGGAATACCAGTATCGGGAATGCAATCAATTCAGGAAAACAAGTACAGAGAGAAGAAAATCATGCTTCATCAACGTTTTCGCAGTTTGCGTACGGTTTTGGCTGCTGCCATCGTCTCGGCCATGCTCATTCTGGCCGGGTGCGGCTCCGGCAATCCGCTTTCCGGCTCCAGTTCCGGCGCTGCCGCTTCATCCGACACGATCGTCATCGGATCGCAAGCCTACTATTCCAACGAAATCATCGCGGAGATCTACGCCCAAGCGCTCGAGGGAAAGGGCTTCAGCGTCAAACGCCAATTCAACATCGGTCAGCGCGATGCATACATGCCCCAGGTGAAAAGCGGCGCGATCAGCCTGTTCCCCGAATACACCGGCAATCTGCTGCAATACGTCGACAGCAAGGCTGCGGTGAGTTCTTCGGAGGCGGTCTACGCGGCGCTGAAGAAGGCTTTGCCAAGCAGCCTCACCGTGCTTGATCAGGCTTCGGCCACTGATCAGGATTCCTATACGGTCACCAAGGCCTTTGCCGACAAATATCAGCTCAGCTCGATCGCCGATCTGGCGAAGGTGAGCGAAAAGCTTACTCTCGGCGGGCAGCCCGAGCTTGCAGACAGGCCGTACGGTCCGAAAGGACTGAAGAAGACCTATGGCATCTCCGTCGACTTCTCCGCGACCGGGCAGACGACGGTCGAGGACCTGGCGGCGGGGACCATCAACGTCGCCGATGTGTTCACGGCCGACCCGAATATCCAGACCCGCAATCTGGTGGTGCTGAAGGACCCCAAAGCGCTGATTCTCGCCTCGAACGTGGTGCCGCTGGCAAACAAGAGCATTGCCGACAAGGTGGCTCCCACGATCAATGCGGTGAGCGCGAAGCTCACGCCGGCGAGTCTGATCTCCCTCAATGTGCGCAGCACCGTCAAGCAGGAGTCGCCATCCGTCATCGCCAAGGCATGGCTTGCCGACAACAAGCTCAACTGACAAGTCGCGTCGCGGCACGGGTTCGCCTCATCTGCGGGCCGCGATAGTGCAAGGGGTATCGTTCTCGTTCGGTCCCTTGGCGAAGTCTTATCGTGTCGACACGCCCAAGGCTCCCAAAGCATCGCGCAGCGAAGTCACTTCGACCACATGCAGTCCGGCAGGCGCGGCGACGTTGGCGCGTTGGCGCATCGGCGGCACTATCGCCGTAGTAAAGCCCAGTCGTGCCGCCTCGGCCAGGCGATGCGCGAGACGGGGGATCGGGCGCACCTGGCCGGTGAGCGATATTTCGCCGATTGCGCAGGTGGTGCGTGCAATCGGGCGTGACGTGGCGGCGCTCGCCAGCGCGGAAACGATAGCCAGGTCGCAGCCGGGCTCCTTCGCCAGCCCGCCGGCGATGGTCGAAACGTAGACGTCCTTGGCCAGAAGATTCACGTGACCATGTTTATAGAGCACGGCGATGAGCATCGCCAAGCGGTTCGAATCGATGCCGTTAGTGGCGCGACGGGGCGAGGGCAGCGCCGTCGCGGTCACCAGCGCCTGCACTTCGATGGGCAGGCTGCGATGCCCGTCCAAGGTGAAGGTGACGCAGGTGCCTTCGGTCGGCTGATCCGAAGTCGACAGGAACAGCCCCGAAGGGTCGCGCACCTCTTCGATGCCGTCGCCGCTCATATCGAAGCAGCCGACCTCATCGGTCGGTCCGAAGCGGTTCTTCACGGCGCGCAGCATGCGCAGCGCGGTCTGCGCGTCGCCCTCGAACTGGCAGACGACGTCCACAACGTGTTCCAGCGTGCGCGGGCCGGCGATCGAGCCGTCCTTGGTCACATGGCCCACCAGAAACACCGGGATATCCATGGTCTTCGCGCTGTCGATCAAAGCGCTGGCGACTTCGCGCACCTGCGTGGAGCCGCCGGCGATGCCGTCGACTTCCTGCGAGACGATGGTCTGCGCCGAATCGACGATGACCAATGCCGGCTTCTCCTGCTCGATCAGGCCGAGCGCGGCGGACAGATCGGTGGTGGAGGCCAGCAGCAGGTTCTCCTCGACAGCCTCGATGCGCGAAGCCCGCATCCTGACCTGGGCCTGCGATTCCTCGCCGGATATGTACAGCACTGATCTAGGCGATTGGCCGTGCGCCACGTAACGCGCGACATGCCCCGCGGTCTCCAGCAGCAGCGTCGATTTGCCGATGCCCGGCTCGCCGGCAACCAGCACGACCGAACCGGGGACGATGCCGCCGCCGAGCACCCGGTCGAACTCGCCGAAACCGGTTGGTATGCGCTGCACATTGCGGGTGTCGACCTTGGTGATAGGCATAGCGCCAAGATCGCCGGAATGATTCGCCAACGTTCGCGAAGTGCGTCCCGGCGCCGCTGTGCGTGTGGAGGCAGCAGGCCGGGCCTCATGGAATTCCTCGATGGTGCCCCATTGGCCGCACTGAGGGCAGCGGCCGTACCATTTCGGTCCGCTCCAGCCGCATTCTGTGCATACATACTGCGTCGTGCTTTTCGCCATGATCCTTCACGCTAGCGAAGTTTCCAGACATCGTCAGGCGTCTTACGCTCTCCCCGCTTGCGGCAATCGGCGTGCCTAGCCGCGTCAATCCGCTGTGCGATAATCGGAGCCATGTCGAAAAGCGAATCCTCCTCTTCTCATGGCCGTCTTATCGCCGTTGTCGTCGTGGCCGCACTGGTCATCATCCTCGCGCTGCTCTCGGCTTTCATCTGGCCCGGCTGGGCGCTGAACAAGGCCGGAAGCCCTTCCGCAAATCAGAAGAGCACCGAGGCGCCGACGACGCCGAGCATCAAGGCGAAACCGCTGCCCGACGGTGCGAGCGAACTGCTCAAGGCCATGCCTGACAGCGTGCTGAATTTTGCGCGGACCGAAGCCGCGCCCAGCGCGAGCTGGACCGGTTCCTCGCCGATCGAGGAATACACGCTGACCTATTCGACAGGCAATGAGGCGCAGGATGTCAGGGTCATTGTGGCGCAGTGGTCAGGTGCGGACGGTGCCAAGGGCCAATATGACGCGTTGGCTGCGGCTATGACGGGCCAGGAACTCGGCGCGGGCAGCGTGAAGGTTTCCGGCAATGCCACCGGCAGCTACTCGGTCAAAACCGATCCTGCGAATGCGAAGAACGCCGTGGCTCTCTGGCAGAACGATACCGTGGTATTCCAAGCCACCGGCGCGAAGGATTCGGTCGAGCGACTCTACCAGAAATTCCCGCTGTAACCGAGTTGCAGCCGAGCTACGGTCGTTCGGCGGCTGCATGAACCATGCGCTTGTGCGGATTGCGCACCACACCGGGTGCCAAAGTCGCGCAAGCAGTGTAGTATTGGGCAAGTTGCACACTTATAGTCAAGGATTGGAGGCTTCAGATGGGTTCTGTCATCAAGAAGCGCCGCAAGCGGATGAGCAAGAAGAAGCACCGCAAAATGCTGCGTAAGACTCGTCACCAGCGCAAGTAATACGCTGCGCACGCTTGCGATAGCGCAACCCCTCAAGCCGCATGGCTCACTCTTGTAAGCTGCGATCAGCAGCCGAGTGACCACAACAGTCTCATGGGGATAGGGCCCGAATCCGATTCGCTCGGATTCGGGCCCTTTCGCTTTCACCGGAATTATCGTTGTTTCTGGCGCATCCACCGCTGCTGTGCCATCATAGGGGTATGGCACAGATAAATTTGGGGGGAGACCCCGTACAGACCATTGGCACGCTTCCTGAGACCGGCTCGGCTCTGCCGGCCTTCACCCTTGTCGACACGGAGCTCGGCGAGGTCGATTCCGCGTCCTTCGCGGGCAAGAAAATCGTCCTGAACATCTTCCCGTCAATCGATACCGACGTCTGCTCCGCCTCCGTGCGGCGCTTCAACACCATCGCCGACGAGCTCGACGACACCGTGGTGGTGTGCATCTCAAAGGATCTGCCTTTCGCGCAGGCCCGCTTCTGCGGTGCCGAAGGCATCAAGAACGTGGTCGTCGCCTCCGCCTTCCGCTCGTCGTTCGGCGAGGACTACGGCGTGACCATGACCGACGGCGCACTTGAAGGCCTGTTGTCCCGCTCCATCGTGGTCGCCGACCGCGATGGCAAGGTGGCCTACACCCAGCAGGTGCCCGAGATTCACGACGAGCCCGACTACGATGCCGCGCGCGCTGCGGTGACCGCGCTGGACTGATGATTTGATGCTGAACTTGGCTCGCTGATTGCAGCGGGCAGGTGATGCAGAAATCACAGAGATCGCGCAGCGATAGCAAAGGCGATTGCCTTCCATGAATTAGGAAGGCAATCGCCTTTTTCATTCGCCCGGCTTGGGCATACATAAAGCGACAGCCTGACCGCTCCCATCGTGGCCCGCCGCCCTGCTGCCCATATGGCTCATATAAGGTTTATTGGTTACCAAGCTCCAAGGCGGTCCGGCGGGCCGAGCGGCTGCTATCGCAGATTCGTGCGCCTACTTATTGGCGTTGGTCAGCACGCGGGGGCCGTTGGGGTCGCCGACGATGACCTGATCGACCATGTTGAGGAACAGCCCGTGCTCGACCACGCCGACCGTCGTGATGAGGTCTTCGGCCAAATCCTCCGGATGTTCGATGCGCTCGAGATGCAGGTCGACCACGTAGTTGTTTTCGTCGGTGCGCACTGGCTCGCCCTCTGAATCCAAGCGCAGCACCGGCTTGTAGCCCTTGGCTTCGAAGCGCCTGACGACCTGCCCAGCGCCGAAGGGGATGACCTCGACCGGCAGCGGGAACTTGCCGATGGTGTCCACAACCTTGGATTCGTCGACGATCCACACGATCTTGTTGGAGTTCGTCGCCACGATCTTTTCCCACAGCAGCGCAGCGCCGCCGCCCTTGATGCCGTTGAAGTTCTTGTCGACCTCATCGGCGCCGTCGATGGTGACGTCGATATGGTCCACGTCATCGATGTTGACGATGCGGATGCCGTAGCCCTCCGCCTGCTCCTGCGTGCGGCGAGAGGTGGTGACCCCGGTAAATTCGAGCCCCTCCTCCTTGACGCGCCGGCCAAGCTCGTCCACGAGGAATCGCACGGTCGAGCCGGTTCCCAGTCCTGCGATCATGCCGTTTTCGATCAGTTTGGCTGCTTCGATGCCGGCTGCCTTCTTGAGCGCATCCTGCTGTGCCTTGTCCATAATGCTCCTTCGGTGGAAACGTAACTTCGTGAAGTCTGGTCAGAAGTCGGTTCCATCCTATCTGCTGCGCCGTTAAATGCATAGTTCGGCGGGATCGTGTGCCTGTGCATGCACTCGTCGGCGTGATCGTGGGCGCTCGTTTTGCGACAGTATGCGCGACGCGCTCGAAAGCCTATACACAAGTCGGTGGATAGTCTTTTTCGACCGCAGAATTCCGCCATTCGCATGTGCTATTAACCGACTTGGGCGTATTCACCCGGGTGTGTCGCGCTGCACCAGATAGGTTGAGATTCGGCGATAATCGGTCGAACCGCGCCTGGATGAGAGGCCGTCACATATCAACCGCGAAAGGCGCGTCGCGTAGCACGATGGTGCCGTCGCCTTCGACATATCCTTCGACGGTTACGGTGCCTCGGATGAAGCGCGGGCGGCCGTCGTAGGTCGCGCTGCTCGAAGGCGGAGGAGTGAAGCGCAGCGTGCCGGACAGCGTCAAGCCTGTGGACTGGTCGGGGTGATCGGGCTTGCCGTGGTTCGAAGCGTTGTCTGCGGCGGCTATTTGCGATGTGGCCGTGTCGGGGTTCATTGAATGCGGCGTTTGCGCGTTATCGTCGGACGATTGACTGCTGACATCGGGCATACGCTCATCATCGCCAGAGACCCGTTTGCCATCGTCGGTTTCAGCTGAACCCTCGTCGGATGTGCCGGCTCCGAGCCAATCATCATCTGCAGCGTCAGTGCTGTGAGCATGGTTGTAATCAGCATCTGCGGATGTGTCCGATGCGTCGGTCTGCGATTTCACGGTCTCTGCTGAGCTGTTATGTGCCTTCTGAACGCGTGCCGGCAAGTCCGGCACCCCTTCGGGTTCGGCAAGCAGCTCTTCCAGTGACGGTTTACGACGCGAAGAGGCAACGTCGGAGGCATAGGCGGCGGCATCCTCGTACCGGTCACCGTCTTCATTGTCCCCAGAGTTTCCATCATCGTTCGCAGATGATGCCACGCCGCGTCCCAGGTGATATTCCTCAGCGGTGATCTTGCCATCCAGCAGCATCTGCGCATCGGCGGGAATGTCAACGCCTTTGGCATAGTCGGAGGCCAGCAGCGACTGCCAGCCCTCCAACGGCAGGTAACCGTCCTTGACCCCGCTGCGGGCATCGCCGGAGTACGTGTGCGCCAGATCGTCCACTTTCTCGTTGCCTGCGTTGCCGGCATGGCCCTTGACCCACTTGAAGCGCACGGAACCGGAGCGCTTGGAAAGTTCGGCATCGATGGCCTTGATGAGCGGCGCGTTCTTCACCGGTTTCTTCTGCGAATTCTTCCAGCCGTTCTTTTTCCAGCCGTGCACCCATTTGGTCGAGCAGTTGATGGCATACTGCGAGTCGGTTTCGATCACAAGGTCTTCGGAACCAGGATGAGCACGCAGCGCTTCCAAAACCGCGCACAGCTCCCCAATCTGGTTGGTGCCGTTCGTCGCGCCGCCCGCGTCGCAGTCGCCATCGTGCCGGTGCTCGCTGCCCTGCGTCGGATTCGTATTATGGTCTGCCCATGCCCAGCCCATAGGGCCGTTGGGATTACCTAAGGCGCTTCCGTCTGTCGATACGGTGATTGTCATTTCGCACTCCAATGTCCGGCAATTCCAACGGCCCCTTCGCGACCTTGGCGGTCGCTCACTTCGCTTACAGACAGTCCACTGGACTGTCTGCTTGACGGCTCAGCTAATGCGCTGCCGTCTGTCGATACGGTGATTGTCATGCAAACCACAGTACGAGTGAAGGGGGAGAACGGCGGAATCTATGGCAGTCGGCTATTCGGCATTCACTGCAGTCAGCGGTCGTATGAAGAGCTGTTAATACTAAGACTTCATATATCTTCTTAAAAATAACGAAAATTTCTGAATTAAATTCATGAATTTAAGATATTTTACGAAAATAAATAAAATATAGAGTTGAATTTCCGAAATTTAAATAATATAATATATCTTATCTCAAGATTAAATGAAAATATTACGTCAAATAAAAGAAGATAGAACAACATATTACGCGAAATGAGGTTATCGTGCTTGAACTTGAGCTGAGAAATCTCGTGGAAGAGGTCCAGAAGAGACATGCGGAGTCACAGACGATCGAGCTGAAGGCGGCGCATGAAGGTTGCCCAACGCGGCTGTATGACACCTTGTCAAGCTTCTCGAATCAGGATGACGGCGGGATTCTCCTGTTCGGCATCGATGAAAGCCGGAGCTTCGAAGTTGTTGGGGTCTATGATGTGCAGGATTTGATGAAGCATGTGGGAGAGCAGTGCAGCCAGATGCATCCAAAGGTGCGTGCCGTGTTCACTGATTGCAGCATAGCTGGCAAGCATGTGGTCAGCGCTGAAATACCGGCGCAGGATGTCGCGGATCGGCCGTGCTTCTACGAGGGGAGAGGGCGGTACAAAGGCTCGTATGTGCGCGTGGGGGATGCCGACGAACCGATGACCGAATACGAGATATATAGCTACGAGGCGTTCCGCAGGAAGTACGAGGACGAGCTTCGCGTCGTCGAACGTGCCGAAATAGAGGATCTGGATCGAGACAGCCTGCTGCGCTATGAGCTGGCCTTGAAAGAGGGGCGGCCTCATTTGGCTGGTCTGAGCGAGGCGAAAATTCTCGATTTGATGAGTGTCGTGCGCGAGGGGAAGCCCACGCTTGCTGGCGTCATACTGTTCTCTTTGTATCCGCAGGCATTCTTTCCGCAGCTTGGCATCATCTCGACGCGCATTCCCGGCGTACGGGCCGGAGATGTCGGCACACACGCGGAGCGTTTCATCGATAATACCCGCTTGGAAGGAACGCTTGGCGACCAGGTGAGTGAGGCCGTGGCCTTCGTCCGCAAGAACATACGCGTCGCCACGAAGATATCGGAGAGCACGGGCGAAAGAACTGATATGCCGCAGTACCCGATCGAGGCGGTCAGAGAGTTGATTCTCAACGCGCTCATCCACCGTGACTACAGCATTCATACGCAGGGCATGCCTATCCAGCTGCAGATTTTCGACGACCGGCTGACCGTCACCAATCCTGGCGGATTGTACGGCCGTTTGTCCGTTGACCAATTGGGCAAGCTTCAGCCAGATACGCGCAATCCTGTTATCGCGAATGCAATGGAAATACTAGGACTGACGGAAAATCGCTATTCGGGGATACCGACGGTGCGGCGGCTAGCTGCCGAGTATGGGTTGCCTGAGCCGATTTTCGAGAATGCGCGGGGTGAGTTCCGAGCCACACTTCGTCTGAAAACAGGTGAGAAGACCACTGCGGTGGACCCATCCGATATGACAATCACCATGAAACGAAAGCGAGTACCGAAGAACGAACGGCGAATCGCCCTCCTTGAGTTTTGCCGCATTTCGCGTACTCGTCAGGAAATTGTCGACTTCCTAGGGCTGAGCAACAGTCCAACATACGCGATGCGCGCCTATGTGCGCCCGTTGATAGCGGACGGAAGGCTTCGCCTTGCAATTCCTGACAAGCCGCAAAGCAAAAACCAGACTTATCAGACGGTGTGATGCCAATATGAGACGCTCCGATGGGTTGTTGATGCCTGTATGCTATCTTGGCGCATAGGGTAAAAACACGGTCCGGTGATGGTAGTCCGGACGCGGAATTCCGCCAGTAACCAGTCTTCGGCTGTCCATCCCTTCTCGAAAGAGGAGGTTGTGTCATGCCGCAATCAAGGGCGAGCGACACCGTGTATTTCAATGGCTCATGGTGGGTCTGCGTGTTCGAGCGCGAGGAATGTGGCTGTCTTCGGACGTGCCAGGTGGTGTTCGGAGCAGAGCCAAGCGACGCGGAATTCCTGCAGTATATCCATGAGCATGGCGGGAATTTGCACTTCGGACCGCCGGTATCAGTGGTATATGGGCAGGAACCTAACCATAGCAATCCCAAGCGGTTGAAGCGGCTCGCTGCCAAAGAAGCGCGACGTACCGGCGTCTCCACCAAGTCGCAATCCGCATTGTCGCTGCTGCAAGAGCAGCAGAAGCAGGACAGGAAGTCCGCGGTTCGGAACGCGCGCGATGAGAAGAAAGCAGTGCAGCGCAGACTCCGCATTGCCAAGCGTGTGAAGAAGCATCGTGGACGATAATGCGGGTGCTGATTGCGCAGCAAGATGATTGCCTGATGCTGCTTTTCGGCCGCTGCTCTCTGCCATGCAAGGCCTGCCGTGCATAGCGAATACGTATGAGACAATTTGCGTCACGTTTCATACGTCAGCGTCGTGCGTTTACCATGTGTATACGTTCGTGCACAATGGCAAAAGTATACGAACATATACATATGTCGAGAGCGGGGCTTTCGTCGTGCGAATCAGAACCATGTACGAGCAGGTCTGGTCTTTCGGTCAGGGCGAGAGAAAATCGGCTTGGCGTTCCCGATAAGCCGCGAATCAGAAACCAAACGTACCAGACGGTATAACGTTGCTTTTTGTCCGTTAACACGACCCTGACGTATGAAATGTAACGGAATTGACCTTCAAAACGTCGTCTTTTGCACGTTAGGTTCGTCGTACCGTACGAAAGACGTCGTTTATGCGTCACAATTCCCGCACGATAGCGAGGGGTATGCGGGCGTTGTGATGTTTGATGGCGGAGAAACGTCACAACTCCCGCATGATTGTAGGGCTTGTGCGGGAATTGCGTCGTTTGAACGGGATGATACGTTACAACGCCCGCACTGGGGTCGTATTAGTGCGGGAATTGTAACGTATGGGGAGAGAAAAACGGCAGGGCGTGCGGGGCGGGGGATGAGCGAGCGGAGGGAACAGAGCGAGCGGAAGGATTGGAAGGAACACAAGGAGCAAGGGCGCGAATTACAAAAAGAGGCGGTGTGACTGTCGAGAATGACAGTCACACCGCCTCTTTTTGCCGAATGCCGGAGTAGGTCCTTATCCGGCAGTTAGCAGCCAGGCAGCTAGCAGTTACGCAAGCGCCTTGTCCACGACCACGGTGGCCTCTTCGAGGATCTTATCGAGCGCTTCGGGGGATTCGAAGGACTCGGCGTAGACCTTGTAGATGTTCTCGGTGCCGGAGGGGCGGGCGGCGAACCAGTTGTCCTTGGTCGTCACCTTGAGGCCGCCGATGGGGGCGTTGTTGCCAGACGCCACAGTCAGTTTGGCGGTGATATCCTCGCCGGCCAGCGTGGTGGCGGTCACGTCGTCACCGTTGAGTCCAGCGAACTTCTGCTTCTGCTTAAGCGTGGTCGGCGTGTCGACGCGCTTGTACCAGCTTTCGCCGAAGCGCTCGACCTGCGCCTGATGCAACTGCGCCGGGTTCTTGCCGGTGCGCGCGGTGATTTCGGCCGCCAACAGGTCCGGAATAAGCCCGTCCTTGTCGGTCGTCCACACACGGCCGTCCTTGCGCAGGAAGCTCATGCCAGAGCTCTCCTCGCCGCCGAAGGCGACTTCGCCGGAGAACAGCGGATCCACGAACCACTTGAAGCCGACCGGCACCTCGACCAGCTTTGCGCCTATCGACTCGGCGACGCGGTCGATGAGGCTCGAGGAGACCAGCGTCTTGCCGATGCCGGCGCCCTTGGGCCAATTCGGGCGATTGCCGCTGAACAGGTACTCGACGCAGACGGCGATGTAGTGGTTCGGGTTCATGACGCCCCAGTTCGGGCACACGATGCCGTGGCGGTCCGCATCCGGGTCGGTGCCGCCGACCAGATCGTACTTGTCCCACGCGCCGGCGTTCAGCTTGTCCACCAGGCCCTTCATGGCATAGGGGGAGCTGGGGTCGATGCGGATCTTGCCATCGTGATCGATGGTCATGAAGCGCCAGGTCGGATCGACCTCAGGGCGAATCACGCCGATGTTCAGATCGTATTGTTCGTTGATGAGCGGCCAGTAGTTCACCGAAGCGCCACCCAACGGGTCGATGCCTAGGCGCACGCCGGAGGAGCGAATCACGTCGAAGTCGATGACATCGCCCAAGTCGGAGACGTAGTGATCGCGGTAATCGAAGCGCTCGACCAGATCGGAGACGATGGCCTGCTCGTACGGCACGCGCTTGACCGACCGGTAATCGCCCAGCAGCTCGTTGGCGCGGTTGGCGATCCGCTCGGTCACGTCGGCCGGAGCGGGACCGCCGGTGACGGGGTCGTACTTGAAGCCGCCGTCGGTGGGCGGGTTGTGCGACGGGGTGACGACGATGCCATCGGCTAGGCCTTCGCCGGTGAAGCGCTGCGTGCCGTCCTGCGCACGATTATGGGTCAGGATGGCCTGCGAGATAACCGGAGTGGGCACGACGTCGTCGCGCGAATCGATGCGCACATGCACGCCGTTGGCGACCAGCACCTCGATGGCGGTTTTCTGCGCCGGGTCGGAAAGCGCATGCGTGTCGCGGCCGATGTACAGCGGCCCGGTGACGCCGGCGGCCTTGCGGTATTCGGCGATGGCCTGGGAGATGGCCACGATATGGGCTTCGTTGAAGGAGGTCTTCAGCGAGGATCCGCGGTGCCCTGAGGTGCCGAAGGAGACACGCTGCTCGGGATTCGCGGGGTCGGGGATGCAGTCGTAATACTTGCCGACGACTTCATCAACATTGATCAGATCAGCTGGGGTGGCGGGCATGCCCGCATTTTTTGCAACCATGCCACCATTGTGCCACGAAGTCGCTCCTTATTGGGAACAATTGCGCATAATAAATGTTGCATATGGTGTTTTCCGGCTCTTCGAGACGCTCTCGTACCACGACATGCAATGACTTTGACTTCTTGCATACGAGGCCGTACGCTGGTGTCGATTTAATTGCAGGGTTGCAAGTCGCGACGAAGACGCAAGACCTGAGATGGCGGAAGTGTATTTTCCGTATATCTCAGGTCTTTTTTGGTACGGCCCTTCCACTGCAAGGAAAGTCATACATCTCAAGAAAGAGAAAAGGAGGCAACACGATGGCTAACTCAACACGAGCGTCGGAGATCATCTCCGCGATCGGTGGCGCGTCCAATGTCAAGACGTTGACGCACTGTGCCACGCGACTGCGTTTCGAGCTGTTCGACGGCAACAAGGTCGATCAGCAGCGCATGGAAAGCATCAAAGGTGTGCTGGGGGCGGTTCCGCAAGCCGGCAATCGCTATCAGGTCGTCATCGGCGGCGCAGTGGCCACGGTGTACGAAGAGGTTATCGCTCTGCCGGAGATGGCAGGACGCGCCCAAGGCACCGTCGATGCCGATGACGGCATGACGAATGCCGACGTCAAGGCCGAGGCCCATGCCAAGGGCAAGAGCAAAAACGGGTGGGTGAATTCCTTCTTCGAGTACCTGGCTGATTCCTTCCGGCCGATCCTCGGTGTGCTGCTTGGCGCGTCACTGATCATCGCGCTGGTGAATCTGCTCATCTCGATCCACGTCATCGGCGGATCCGAAGAGACCACGGGCCTGGTGTTCGTGGAAGCCATCTGGAAGGGCGTGTTCTACTTCCTGCCCATCATGATCGCCTACAACGCGTCCAAGAAGCTCAAGGTCGATCCTTGGCTCGGCGGCGCCATCATGGGCATGCTCATGACCCCGCAGTTCATGAGCTTGTTCGACGAGAAGGGTCACGGCGTTGCGCTCAAGGCCGTGGCGGCCATTCGCGGCGTGGACCTCAAGTCCCTGCAGGGGTGGCATGACGCCGTCTCCTGCGTGCCGAACCAGGCTCTGGGCACCCAGATGTGCACCGCCAAGGTCTTCGGCCTGCCGATGATACTCAACGACTACAGCGGCAACGTCTTCGTGCCGCTGCTCATGGCTGCCGTGCTGGCGCTGGTCTACAGAGGCTTGAACAAGATCATCCCCGAAAGCGTTCAGATCGTCTTCGTGCCGTTCCTGTGCATGGTGATCGTCGGCGCGCTGACCGCGTATCTCATCGGCCCGCTCGGCGTCTTCGCAGGCAACTACCTCGGCATCGGCCTGGCGTTCCTGAACAAGTACGTGCCGTTCGTGCTCGCGATCCTGATCCCGATGCTCTACCCGTTCCTCGTGCCGCTTGGCCTGCATTGGCCGCTGAACGCCCTGATGCTGCTGAACCTCAACACGCTCGGCTACGACTTCATCCAGGGCCCGATGGGCACATGGAACTTCGCATGCTTCGGCGCCACCGCCGGCGTGCTGTACCTCTCCATCCGAGACAAGGACAAGGATATGCGCCAGGTTTCTCTCGGCGCACTGCTCGCCGGCCTGCTCGGCGGCGTGTCCGAGCCCAGCCTGTACGGCATCCATCTTCGTTATAAGAAGATCTACAGCCGCATGCTTCCTGGCTGCGCGGCCGGCGGCGTGACCATCGCGGTCCTCGGCTGGCTCTTCCCCTCCGTGGTGAACGGCGCTGCCGTCCACGGCGTGACTGCGAACGCCTTCGCCTTCACCTCGCTGCTTACCATCCCGATCTTCAGCCAGGTCTGGGTTTATGCGGTTTCCATCGCCGTGGCGTTCTTCGTTGCGATGTTCGGCATCATCTTCTTCGATTACCGCACTCCGGAGCAGAAGGCGGCTCTCAAGGCTACTGCAGCTCAGGGTTCCGACGCCGCTGCCCCGGCTCCGGCCGTTGCCGCTGCTCCCGCAGCCGCTCCTGTCGCTACGGCGACTGCAACTGCGGTTGCGACGACTGTCGTCGGCTCCCCGGTCGCAGGTCATGTCATCTCCTTGGATGACGCCGGCGATCCGGTGTTCGCCTCCAGGGCGCTCGGCGAAGGCGTCGGCATTCAGCCGGCGGCCTCGACCATCGTTGCCCCGGTGTCGGGCACGCTGCAGACCGTGGCCGAAACCGGCCATGCCTTCGGCATCGCTACTGCCGATGGCGTGGAAGTGCTGGTGCACGTCGGCATCGACACGGTCAAGATGAACGGTGACGGATTCAGCGTCGCCGTGGCGAAGGGCCAGAGCGTCAACGCGGGCGATACGCTGGCGACCGTGGACTTTGATAAGGTCACGAAGGCAGGATTCAGCACCACGACGCTCGTCACCGTGCTGAACACCGCCGAACTCGGCAGCGTCACCCCGCAGCCGGGCAAGGACGTCCAGGCGGGCGATCCGGTGCTGGATATCGTGCGCTAATCCGCACGGCGGTTGGAAGGAAGGTCCTTGGAGATACTTCGCGTGTTCAACAACAACGTCGTCCTCGCCAAGCGCGGCGACGGCGTGGTGATCCTCACCGGTCGGGGATTGGGCTTCAAAGCTCACACCGGCCAGCGGATCGACAACGCGAAAGTGACCAGGACCTTCATTCCCTCAGACGGGCGCGATCCGGACCATCTCGCAGAGCTGCTCTCCGAGATCCCGCCCGAAGTCATACATCTGGTCACCGATGCCATGACCGCCGTCGGCCTCGCCGAGCAATGCGAGACCCAGCCGACGCTGGTCATGGCCTTGGCCGACCACGTGGCATACGCGCTGCGCCGGGCCCATGACGGCACCAGCGTCGCCTATCCGCTGCAAGCCGAGGTTCGTTCGCTCTATGTGCGCGAATACACGCTGGGAGAGCGGCTGCTGGCCGAGCTCAACCGCCATCTGGGCGGTGCGCTGCCTGAAGAAGAAGCGGTGGCATTCGCAATGCATCTGGTCAACGCCGGATTCTCGACGGGCAATCTGTCGTACACCTACAAGATGACCGGCGTCATACAGCAGATTCTTTCCATTGTGGAACAAACGTATGGCATCACCATCGATCAGCACAGCGTGAACGTCGGCCGGTTCATCACGCATCTGCGGTACCTTTTCGTACGCATCAGCCAGAACAGGCAGCTCGTTGACGAGCCGGCTCCGATTGTCGCGTCGATTCGCCAAGCCTATTCGGATGCGGCGGCATGCGCTTGGAAAATCGCCGCGGTTATCGAGCTGCGGCTGAATGCGGGGCTTACCGACGACGAAGTCGCGTACCTGACCCTGCATGTGGCGCGTGTTGCGGCCGATGTGAGCTGACCCTCGCCCTGACGACGGTGTTTTGCTGACTTATGCGCTGGCTGTGCGCTGCCGGATACGACAATCCGCTCGTATCGTCGTCACGCAAACGAGCTGGCTTGCGTGATATTTCTGCCAGGATCCGTGTTTTTTCGTATTCTTGTCACACTGATAGGCCAACTTGCGCAACAAAGCCAAGAAGCTGCAGCGGATGGATGGTGCCTGCCGCTGGGCATCGGCGCATGTGATGGCGGGGCCAGAGGAACGGGACTATCCCTTTATTTATTATTTATGTCTGCGTGTCTGCGCTTCTGCGCCTCTGTCATTGCGCTGAGGTTTCGGACGAAGCCCCGATGCCGGCCTGCGCATCTTCAAGCTGCGGCACGCGCACACGCAAGGCCTTGCGATCCACGTCGAAGCGGATGCGCTTGGTTTCGCCCACGATATCCCCATCGACCTGCGCCAGAGCCTTGCGTTCCAGCTCGATTTCGGCGCTGATGCCCTGAATCTGATCGAGCGTCGAATTGGTCGACAGCGGGCTTTGCCCCGGCTTGCCCACGACGGTCTGATGCACCATGTCGCCGAAGAGATTCGCCCAGCCGATGATGCCGCCTGAAGTGTCGATCAGTTCGAAATCAAGCAGTCCGTCGTCGTACGTGGCCTCGGGCATAAGCGAAACCATGGGAATCTGCCCGCAGTTGCCTGCCAGGAATGTGCGGAATGACACGCTTTTAGAGCTATGGATTTCGCCATCCGCGCCGGTCATCGTGATGGTGCCCCGGTATTTGGGCGAGAACAAGTGACGGAATCCGCTGACGAAATAGGCCAGCCAGCTGATGTTCTTCTTGAGTTCGGGATCGGTGTCGTCGATCATCAGGGCATCGAATCCGATGCCGGCGATAATCAGAAACGCGTGCTCGCGTTCGTCTTCTGGCTGGTCGAGCATCGAGAGCCGACCCATATCGACCTGCCGGGAGCCGTGCGAGGTGGCGACGGTGAGCGCCGCATCGACGTCGTCGATAGGAATGCCCATATTGCGTGCGAAGAGATTGCCGGTGCCGATGGGAATGATGCCCAGAGTGTGTTCGGTGCCCGAAACCACGCTCGCCACCGTGCGCACCGTGCCGTCGCCGCCGACCGCGATGAGCACGTCGGCGCCATGATCCAGCGCTTCGAGCGCACAGGCGTGGCCATCCTTATCGAGCTGGGTTTCGATGAACTCGACCTGCCGCAGTTTCTTGCGTCTGCAATACTCCTCGATATGCGGCCGCAACTCGGCTGCCTGAGGCTTGGAGGGATTGATGATGAAGGCGTAATGCACCTGATCCTTGTCGCGCTGCTCGACGGCCTGCGTGAAACGATGGCGTCGGTACGCCCGTATGCCGAAAACCACCGCGGCAATGAGAACTATGGCGGCGACGATGCTGGCGATGACGATGAGCGCAGTGGTGGACATACCCTCCATTGTGCGCGTTCATAGCGGAAAACGCCCTGCGCGAATTGCGACGTCAACGATTCCTGCACGAACGCGCACAGGTATGCGCGGCGCCGGGCGTGTGGCATACGGTGCGCGAGATCGAATGCAGGGCGGCAGACGCGCGGCGAAGCGCCCCGAGCCTGCCGTGTCGGCTTGCGGCATTACTCTTGAAGCCATGCTTGATATCCAATTCATACGCGACCATGCCGATATAGTGAAGGAATCACAACGCAAACGCGGGGAATCCGTGGAGCTTGTGGATGAGGTGCTGGGGGCAGACGAGTCGCGGCGGGCCTCGCTCAAGGAATTCGAAGCGGCGCGGGCCGAGCAGAAGGCGCTCGGTCGCAAGGTCGCCGCAGCCAAAGGGGACGAGAAGGCCGCGCTCATTTCGCGCACCAAGGAACTGTCCGCAAACGTGTCGCAGTTCAAGACGGCATCCGACGAGGCGGCCGAGGCTTACACGAACGCGATGTGGAAGCTGTCGAACGTCGTTGAACCGGAAGCGCCCGAAGGCGGCGAGGATGATTACGTCGTCGTCAAGAAGGTCGGCGATATCCGCGATTTCGCGGCCGAAGGCTTCGAACCGAAGGATCATTTGGCACTCGGTCTCGGCGTGGCCGGCATCGACATGCGCCGAGGCGCGAAGGTCTCCGGCTCGCGCTTCTACTTCCTGCGCGGCGCGGTTGCGCGTCTGCAGATCGCCATGCTGACGATGGCCGTCGACCAGGCCGAGTCCGAAGGTTTCACGCTGACCATCACGCCGACGCTGGTGCGCCCGGAAATCATGGCCGGGACCGGTTTCCTCAATTCGCACGCCGATGAGATCTACCGGCTTCGCGACCCCGACGACCAGTACCTGGTCGGCACTTCCGAAGTGGCGCTCGCCGGCATGCACGAGAACGAGATTCTTGATCTGAGCAACGGCCCGCTGCGCTATGCGGGCTGGTCGAGCTGCTACCGGCGCGAGGCCGGAGCCGCCGGCAAGGACACGAGCGGCATCATCCGCGTGCATCAGTTCGACAAAGTGGAGATGTTCGTCTACTGCAAGCAGGAGGACTCGCGCGACATGCACGTGCGCCTGCTCGCGATGGAGGAGGAGATGCTGCACAAGGTCGAGGTGCCCTACCGCACCATCGACACCGCTGCCGGCGACCTGGGCTCTTCCGCGGCCCGCAAGTTCGACAACGAGGCGTGGGTGCCGACGCAGGGCCGGTACCGCGAGCTGACCTCCACCTCGAACTGCACGGAATACCAGGCACGGCGCCTCAACATCCGCGAACGTCTCGAGGACGGCTCGACCCGTTCGGTGTCCACGCTGAACGGCACGCTGGCCACCACGCGCTGGCTCGTCGCGATCATGGAGAACCACCAGCAGGCCGATGGCTCGATTGAGATTCCCGCCGCGATGCGCCCGTACATGGGCGGCCGCGAGGTCATAGAGCCTACTGCTTGGGAGGCGTGAGGCGTTCAGCGGTCGCGAATCGAAAGTCGTCCTAGACGACTCGGTGTATGACTTCCGACTCGTGACCGGTGCGTGGTTTTCGGAAGGCGGAACCATGGCGTTCCGGCATTCCGTTTCTGCGAGCGCTGCATACGATAATGCCGCGCACCATGCGTCGAATGAAAGGGCACGGGCCAAGCTGGTTGCCCTACGGCTCATGCGTTGCCAGCAACTCCGGTAAGTTCATGACTTGTCGGCAATGTCGGTTTCGTCGGTTATAATTACAGCTTGTGCCTCGCGTGCGAGGCGCAATGGACAGGTGTCCGAGCGGCCGAAGGAGACGGTCTTGAAAACCGTTGTGGAGCAATCCACCGCGGGTTCGAATCCCGCCCTGTCCGCTTTTCAAGGGCTTCCGGCCAATTGCCGGGAGTCCTTTTCGGTGTGCGGAATTTTCGTTCTGCTGTGCTGCACTCGAAGCCAACTGGATTAGCGGGCAAACCGAGTCTGCGAGTCGAAGCCGTCCAGACTCGTGCGTTCGGTGAATTGGTAAACGAATTCGTGACCGGCGTCGAATTGACTCAGGATTTCATCGCGATAGCGTTCGCGGCTGTGATGCATGAAATCGGCCAGGTTTTCTGGTGCATCCAGATGCCATGCGGACAGCGCGGCGAGGTACTGTGACTTCTCATCGTCGAAGATGACAGGCGGCAAGACGCCGACGCGCAGTGATTCCTTGAACATGAGGAGGCGTCCGACGCGCCCGTTGCCGTCGGAGAACGGGTGGATGGCCTCGAAGGTCGCATGAAAGCGCGCGAATTGGGCATCTGTTCCGGTGAAAGCGGCCATGAGCGTGAACAAATCGTCCAGTTCGGCTCGCACATGGTCCGGCTGCGTGGTCTTCACGGGGTCGAACATGCCGATTTGGTTGGGGTGGCGTTTGTAGCCGCCCACATTCCACATCCTTGGGTTGCGCGCCTGGCTGGTGTCGGCCTTGAGCATGGCATGCAGCGAGGTGAGCAGGTCGTGGCTCAGTGGCTCCTGATAATGGTCGAGGATCAGGTCGAAGGCGCGGAAATGGTTCTTGGTCTCGATTATGTCATCGACTTTGATCGACTGCCCGTCGCCCTGCGGCGTGAAGGAGTCGGTGTCGTAAATCTGCTGGGTCTGACGCTGAGTGAGTGTGCTGCCCGCGATGTGATTCGAGTTGTATGCGAGCACAATCGGCGTCCAATAATAAGCACCATGCGATATGCGGCCGTCGGAGGGAAGCACTCCCGCTCCTTTGCCCAGCGCGCCGCTCGCGAATATCTGATCCGCGATGTTCTGCAATGCGATCACCTTGCCAGTGGCAGGCGAGGTGACAGCGATGACCTTGGTTTCCGCGACGGTCTGAGTCGCAGTCATCGGCGCGGCTGCAGGCGCAGTCGCGGCAGCAAGTACCGTCTTGGAAGACTGTGCTGATTGCGCGGCAGCCGGGACAGCGGCAGCCCAGTCATCCGCCTGCGCGGCGTTGATATCGCCGGTTTCAGCCGCCACCGAAGCCACCGAATCCTCGGGCATGTCCTTGAAACCGATTGTGACCGTGAGAATGAAGGCAAGTACCGCGGCGACACCGGTGCCGATCATCTCCACGGCGAAATTGCCCACGCCGATATATACCGGTATGGTCAGCCCGCCGGGCAAGGCGAACGCGGTCGTTCCGCCACCGCCCGCAGCAGCGATCGCACCGCCGACTCCGCCGGCGATAACCGCGTAGATGAAGGGCCGGCGCAACGGCAGCGTCACGCCGTAGATGGCCGGCTCGGTGATTCCTGCGAACACGCCTGTGATGGTCGCCGGGCCTGCAAGCTCCTTGAGACGCTTGTTCTTGGTCTTCAGGAACACGCCGAATACAGCGCCGCACATGCCGAACACTGCGGGCAGCAGAGGCGCTGACAGGTGGCTGGATCCGTCGAGCGTGATGTCGTTGATGATGACCGGCCACACGCCCCAGTGGATGCCGAACACCACGAGCGGCTGCCATGCGGCGCCCAGAATCAGGCCGCCGACGATGGGCGCCTTGCTCCACAGCCATTCGAGTCCATTGGCAAGTCCTTCCGCGCACCAGCTCGACAGCGGTCCGATGGTCAGCAGCACCAGCGGAACCGTGATGAGCACGACGAGCATGGGGGAGAGGAAGTTGCGCAGATTGCTCGGCAGATATTTGTTGAGGACATGCTCGAGCTTGCTGGCGGCCCAGATCGTGATGATGATCGGAATCACGGTGTAGGTGTAATTCACGATCGCCACGGGGATGCCGAGGAAATGCACGGATTTTGCGCTTGCCAGCTCGATCACCGACGGATTGCTGCGCCGGAGACCCTTCGCTTTGCATGGGGATGGCCTCAGAACCACCCCACTGGATTCGGCAACGTCCCCTGAAAGTCCTAGCGCCTGCCGAGAGTGTAGGGAACGTGCGGAAATGCCGTGTCCAGCATCTCCATCATACCCGATACCCCCAAAACCCAACGCACTCAGGCATCGGTAACCAGCCATTAATACAAGCCGTGGTTTTGTAACTGGTCCGTAACAGCTCCACCGCGATTGCCTGGGCGTTGTTGGCGAGAATGGAAGTCACCAATCACGAATCCGCTATACAAAAGAGGTTTCGATGTTACAGATTTCCACGATTCTCGATTCCGACGACGAGCCGGCAAGCCTTGACGCTTTCAGCGGGCTGACCAAAGGCTCGTCGGCGCCGTTCTGGCTGTTTCAAGGCGTGTGCGCGGCCTGGGGCATTGAGAAGAGCCGCGCCGGAATCCAACTCATCACCGTCTCGGAGAACGCGACCTTCGTGCTCAAGCTCGACGGCAAGGAGGAAGGCGTCGTGCGCGTCTCGCAGCCCGGATACGTGGGCGGCCCGCAGGCGGTGGCCTCCGAGATCCTATGGCTCAACGCCTTGCACGACATCGATGGCGTCAGACTCATCAATCCCGTGCCCACGGTGCGCGGCACCTTCGTGACCACGATTCATGACACCAGCGGCATCGGCTGGACGGTGGTCTCCACCAAATTCGTCAGCGGCGAAGTACTCGAAGACCTCGACAACCCGGCGCCGTATTACGAGACCATCGGCTCGTGGGCGGCGCTGTTCCACGAGCAGTCGCGCCATTGGAAACCGCCGTACGGCTTCCAGCGGTTCAATTGGGACCTGTCGAATATGGTCGGCCCATCCCCGCGCTGGGGTCGGTGGGAAAGCGCGGATTTGAGTGATGGCGAGCGCGAGACATGCGAAAAGGCGCTGTGGAAGGCGATGGACGTGGTCATGAAAGTGCCGCGCACCAACGAGACCTGGGGCCTGATTCACGCCGACCTGCGCCCTTCGAATGTGATCAGAGCCGAGGATGGCGAGCTGACCATCATCGACTTCGATGACGCCGGATACAGCTGGTACCTCTACGACTACGCGTCATCGCTGAGCTTCATCGAACATGAGTCCTATGCGCCCGAGCTCGCTCAGGCGTGGGTGCGGGGATATGAGCGTCAAGCCGGGAAATTCAGCGATGACGAGCTCGAAACCATGTCCGCGCTGTCGATGATTCGTCGCCTGCAGATGCTCGGCTGGACCACCAATCACCGCGAGGACGCGTTGCCCGACGGGCTGGCGGCAGCCCAGGCGCCGGGCAGCGTCGAATGCGCGCGGCGCTATCTGGACGATCCGCTGTGGCTGCTGCGGTAGCGGATCAGCGCAAATCAGCAGGTACCCAGGATTCATAATCACTGACTTCACATCATTAACTTCGCGCTGCGCGTTGCTTTCCGCAGCCGCTTTCCGCAGCTGCCGTCCGCAGCACAGCGAAATCATTCCCATAGTCAATTCACGGAAAGGAATATGGTCATCATGTCTACAGCAACCACCGACGAACACAGAAGCACCGGACCAGCCGGCATCACCTATATCACCACCAGCGACGATTATTTCGAAAAGCGCCAGCTCAAACGAACCGCGGGCGTTTTCGGCCTGTGGGCCATCGGCATATCCGCAGTGATCTCCGGAGACTTCTCCGGCTGGAACGGCGGCATCGCCCAAGCCGGCTGGGGCGGCATGCTCATCGCAGCCCTGGTGGTGTACGCGATGTATGTGATGATGCTCAATTCCATCAGCGAAATGGCTTCGGCCATGCCGCACACCGGCGGCGCCTACTCCTTCGCACGGGCCGCAATGGGGCCGTGGGGCGGGTTCTTCACCGGTCTGGCGGAAACCATCGAATACGTGATGACCGCGGCGACCATCGTGTATTTCTCGTCGGCGTACGCAGACGCGATACTCTCCGACCTCACCGGATATTCGCTGACTCAGCACGGGCTGCAATGGGTGTGGTGGCTCATCCTGTACATTGTGTTCGTCGTGGTCAACTGGCTCGGCGCTGAAACCTCATTCCATTTCGCTCAGATCATATCGGTTGTCGCGCTGGCCATCGTTGCCGTCTTCGGCATCGGCGCGATCGTCTCCGGGGCGATCGACTTCTCCTCGCTGCTGAACATCAAGCCCGAACAGGGCGACAACGCTTTCCTGCCTTTCGGCGCTGGCGCGATATTCTACGCGATGCCCTTCGCCATGTGGCTGTTCCTCGGCATCGAACAGCTGCCATTGGCCGCCGAAGAGGTCCGCGACCCAGAGCGCAACATTCCGAAGGCCTCGCGCTGGTGCATCTTCACGCTGGGATTGTCCGCGCTGGTCATCGTCTTCCTCAATCCTGCGGTTGTCGGCTCCAAGGCGCTCGCCGGCTCCGATGAACCGCTGCTCGACGGCTACCGGGCGATTCTGCCGGGCAATCTGGCAGCCGTGCTCTCTGCATTCGCGCTGATCGGTTTGCTTGCCTCCATTCAAGGCATCATGTTCGCCTACGGCCGCAACCTGTATTCGCTTTCCCGTGCTGGCTATTATCCGGCTTTCCTGAGCCTGACGGGCAAGAAGAAGACGCCGTACTGGGGGCTGATCGTCGGAGCGGTCATCGGATTCGCCGCGCTGTTCATCATCGCCTACGGCGGCTCCGGAGCCGGTTCGGTCGTGCTGAACATCGCGGTGTGGGGCGCTGTGCTCGCCTACCTGCTGCAGATGGTGTCCTTCGTGCTGCTGCGCAGGCGGATGCCCGACATCAAACGGCCATTCATCAGCAAATACGGTGTTGCCGGAGCAGTTGTCTCAGGGCTGCTCGCGCTGGTGATTTTCGTTGCCGTGCTCTTCAACCCGGATTACCGGCTGGCGGTGTACGCCATGGTCGCCATTTACCTCGTAGCCACGGCGTTCTTCGCACTGTACGGGCGCAAGCATCTGGTCCTGTCTCCCGAAGAAGAGTTCGCGGCTTCAGGCGGCGTGGCGCAGTACAAAACCGAATGATTTCGGGGCTGGCGCGGGACGAATCAGAGTAAGTCTGCAATCGCTGCAACCAGCCGAAACGAGTCCGAATAGATTCTGATTTTGCAATATCCAACTAACCCTCAACCATCTCAACAACAGTAAACACGTTTATTCAAGCAATATGTATGGAGCAGCAATGAAGACATCATTCGTCAAGAAATCGCTGGCGGTTCTCGCCGGTCTGTCCATAGCCGTGACATCCGCAGCCTGCGGTTCGTCGTCCGGCGGCAAAGCCGATGCAAAATCATCCACGGCCACCAGCTCAGCAGATTTGGGCGGCATGGATGGGCTGGTCGCCAAAGCCAAGGCCGAGGGCGCGCTCACGCTGATAGCCTGCCCGGATGACTGGGCGAATTGGGGCAGCATTATCAAGCTGTTCCAGTCGAAGTACGGCATCAAAATCAATTCGACTAACCCCGATGCCTCCAGCGCGGAGGAGATCAAGGCCGCGAAGGATCTCAAGGGCCAGAAGAACGCGCCTGACGTCTTCGACTTGGGCCCGGCCGTTGCCACCACCAGTACATCCTACTTCGCGCCGTACAAGGTCAAGAATTGGGATACGATTCCGGCCGAAAACAAGGAATCCACCGGCCTGTATGTCAACGACTACACCGGTGTCATCTCGATCGGCTACGATTCCTCGAAAGTTCCCGAGCCCAAATCGCTCGATGACCTGCTCAAGCCGGCATATAAAGGCAAGGTCGCGATTAATGGCAACCCGACCCAGGCAGGCGCCGCATTCGCCGCGGTCGGCTGGGCAACGCTGCAGCAGGGCGGGAGCCTGGATGATTTCTCGACCGGCATCGACTTCTTCAGCAAGCTGGCCAAAGCCGGGAACTTCTTATCCGTGAGCGCCACATCAGCTA
Organism: Bifidobacterium subtile; assembly: GCF_000741775.1. Classification (GTDB taxonomy): domain Bacteria; phylum Actinomycetota; class Actinomycetes; order Actinomycetales; family Bifidobacteriaceae; genus Bifidobacterium; species Bifidobacterium subtile. The sequence continues at coordinate 44,779 of NZ_JGZR01000008.1, read as the reverse complement.
CTGTCGCTTCCGGAGAGACCCCGGTGGTCATCGACTGGAATTACCTCAATGTTGCCGCGGCCAAGCAGAACTCGAACTACAAGACGATTGTGATCCCGAGCGACGCATACGGCTCGTACTACAACCAGGCGATCAACAAGGACGCTCCGCACCCAGCCGCAGCCCGCCTCTGGGAGGAATTCCTCTTCGGCGACGAGGTGCAGAACCTCTTCCTGCAGTCCGGCGCGTTGCCCGTCCTGGCCAAGGACATGGAAACGAAGGGCACGATCGATGCCAAGGCGCTCGCGACTGCAGGCGGCTTGCCCAAGGAGATCAACACCGCGTCCAGCGATCAGGTCACCAAGGCCAACACCTTGCTTGCCAATAAGTGGTCGTCAATAGCGGCATCCTGAGAACCTATCGCGATTAATCGTTCTCTATCGAAAGGGGCATGGCTATGGCAAAAGTCACGAACACGTTGAGACTGCTGCCGTTCACCGTCTACGTTCTACTGATGTTCGTGCTGCCGGCCGCGCTGGTCGTCACCAGCGCGTTCCAGAACGGTGAGTCCTGGACGCTCGCGAATTTCAGCATTTTCTCGCGGCCGGGCATCGTCGTTTCATTCTGGAATTCGTGCTGGCTCTCGGCCTTGGTCGCCTTCGTGGGGGCGGTATTTGGAGCTGTGGTGTGCTTCGCACTGCTTGCATGCAAGGAAGGTGGCGTCATGCGTCGGTTAGTCGATTCCGCGTCGAGCACCCTCTCGCAATTCGGCGGCGTCATGCTGGCTTTCGCCTTCATCGCCGTGATGGGCAACCAAGGCATGGTGACGCTGCTCATCCGCAATCTGCTGCACGTCAACATCTACAAGAACAGTATGTGGCTGTACTCGACACAGGGCCTCATCCTGCCATACTTGTTCTTCCAAGTTCCGCTCATGATCATTACTTTCTACCAGTCGATCGCGCGGTTGCCGGAAAATCTGGCCGAAGTGGTGGCCGGGCTGGGTGGCAGCAAGTGGATGTTTTGGAAGAATGTCGGTATGCCGATTCTCTTCCCCTCGTTTATGAGCGGCTTCTTGCTGTTGTTCGCCAACGCGTTCTCCGCCTATGCAACCGCGGCCGCGCTGATCAGCCAAGGGTCGCAGATTGCGCCGCTGCAAGTGCGAGCTGCGCTCATCAGCGAAACCGGACTTGGCAGTGAGGGTGTCGCAGGAGCTCTAGCTGTCGGCATGCTGGTGATCATGCTGGTTGTGATGGTGGTGTACGCCGCAGTGGAAAGGAAGGCTGCAAAATGGCTCAGCTAGCTACGGAACCGGACTTGAATAAGCAGACGGCGGACAGCCAGCCTACACGCGATGCCGTGATTTGGAAACGCTACGATCGCCCCTCAAAGGCGACGAAGGCCGTCGTGCTGACCCTGTTTCTGCTGTTCCTCGCATTCCCTGTCGTCGGCATGATCTACTTCACCTTCCGATCTTCGGCCGGCGGCTTCACGCTCAGCCACTGGGCTGACTTGGTATCGGGAGAGACATCGTCATTGACCTCCATGCAGGACGGGCTGATGAACTCGATCGTGCTAGTCATTGTCACTATCGCGATTGAATACGTCATCGTCATACCCGCGCTGGTGCTCATCAACGTGCGCTTCCCGCGTCTCGACCGGGCGATGCGGATCATCATGCTGCTGCCTATCGCGCTTCCCGCGATCATTCTGGTCGTTGGTTTCGCGCCGATCTTCTCCTTCCTATCCACCGTGTTCGAGGCGGGCACATGGACGCTTTCGCTGGCGTACGGCATCATCGCCTTGCCGTTCGTGTACACGACTATTGAATCGGATTTGGTCGGCATGAACGCGGCTACGCTGACCCAGGCGGCAGAGTCGCTGGGTGCGGGATGGTGGCGGGTGCTGCTGTCCATCCTTATTCCCTGCTTGCGAAAAAGCATCATTTCATCGACGCTGATCACAGCGGCCATCGTCTTGGGCGAATTCACCATTGCTTCGCTGCTCAACCGCGAGACCTTGCAGACGGATCTGATTGTCGTGTCGCAAAGCGATGTGTATTTCTCGGTGATCATCACACTGATCGTGCTCGCTGTGACCTTCCTGGCGCTTTTTGCGGTCAGCGGTCTGGGAAACAAGCGGCGCAAGAGCTGAATTCCATAGGAATCCGAACAGCCAAGCATTTCAAGAGGAGAACAATATCATGAGCGATGATTCCCAGACGGTAGTAGGCGAATCGGTGACGTTCCGTAATGTCACAAAATCATATGGCGGCAAGGAAGTGCTGCATTCCTTCAATCTCGATATCAAGGCAGGCGAGATGGTGAGTCTGCTCGGGCCCTCGGGATGTGGCAAATCCACAGCGCTGCGATGCCTGTCCGGTTTCGAAAGCATCACCCGGGGCGAGATCCTCATCGGCGACAAGTCCGTGGCTCCCGTCCCTCCGCAGAAACGCGGCATCGGCATGGTGTTCCAGCAGTATTCGCTGTTCCCTAACATGAATGTGCTTGACAACGTGGCCTTCGGCTTGAAAGTGCGCAAGGTCGGCAGAGATGAGCGGATCGCGGCGGCCCGCAGCATCCTGGATATGGTCGGGCTCAAGGACTTCGCCGAAGCATACCCAGCTCGTCTTTCGGGCGGTCAACAGCAGCGCGTGGCGCTGGCCAGAGCCATCGTCGTCAATCCGAAGGTGCTGCTGCTTGACGAGCCGCTTTCCGCGCTTGACGCCAAGATCCGCGTGCAGCTGCGCGACGAGATCCGTGCACTGCAATTGCGGCTGGGCATCACCGCCATCTTCGTCACGCATGATCAGGAAGAGGCGCTGGTCGTCTCCGACCGCATCGCCGTGATGCATGACGGCAACATCGAGCAGATCGGCACGCCCAAAGAGCTCTATCTGCACCCAGAAACTCCGTTCGTCGCTGATTTCGTGGGGCAGACGAACAAGATCGAAACCAAAGTCGGCCATGATGGCGCAGTGGACGTGTGCGGCTATGCCGTCCCGCTGTCGCAGCCGCAACCAGAGAACGCGTTGGTAAAAGTGTTCGTCAGGCCGGAGAATGTCATGCTCACGTCCGACCCGCAAGGCGATTTCGAGGTTCTGAGCGAGAATTATCTCGGATCCATTGAACGCACGACGGTGGGCGCCGGATCCATGCTGCTGACCTCGCAGCATGCGCCGAGCGAACAGTATCGCCAGCATGAGCGCGTCCGCGTGGCGATCAGGCCTGAAGCCGTGGTCGCGGAGCCGATTGAGCTGCGCTGGGCCGAAAACAGTACGGCGGAAAGGGAGGCGCAATGACAATGTCTGAGGAGGTCGAGAAGTCTGAAACGGCTGAAGCAGAGCAACCGGTTGAAACAGTATCCGAAACCCTGCGTGGCCGCGGGACTGACCGTCATCAATCAATCCGTCTGCACAGTTCCCGGCAGAAGGGCAATCATGTTTTGCACTTCCGCGAGAACGGAACGTTGCGCGTGCTCCAGCTGGCAGATGTCCAAGACGGCCCCGATGTAGATCCCGATGCCGTGGCGCTTATCGAGCGTGCGGTCATAGCAGCCGACCCCGATCTCGTGGTGCTCACCGGCGATCAGGTGCGCGGCTACGATGCGGCCTATGCGTCCACGTTCATGGCGAGGCGCGGCGACGAACCCGGCACTCGGCTTCCGCTGGCCATGCGCGTTGAGCAGCTGCTTGCCGAACGCAACGGATTCGCTGATCCGATTGACGATTCTTTGGCCAATGGCGGTGAAAACATGGAAGGCACGCGCGTCAAAATCCGTCAATCGTTCTCACAGTTCCTAGGGCCCATCGTCTTGCGGGGAATTCCTTTCGCGGCGACTTATGGGAATCATGATTTTCAATGCGGGATCCTTCCTGATGAGCAGGATGACATGTATCGCGAATTCGCGGGGTGTCTCAACCCCAAAGTCGAAGATGGCGCTGCATCGTCTGCAGGTGCAGACCCGCTGGCTTGCGAACCTGGAACCTTTGCTTTGCCGATTGCCTCGCATGACGGCAAGCGCACCGCCATGAGCATCATGATGGTCAATTCCGGCGATTTTGAACCTGGCGGCGGCTACGGTTCCCCCAGCGATGCCGCGGTTGAATGGCTTGCCAGGGCCGAAGATGCCGTTAGCGGCACCGGCTCGCGCGTACCCTCTATCGTTTTCCAGCACATCCCGCCGCAGGATTTCTACCAGTGCCTGAAAAAAGTGTCGCCGTTCACGCCCCATGCCGTCGAAGGCTATCGGGCGTTCTCGGACTCCTGCTACGTCGTCAACCCTGAGATCTGTCGGCCGGGATCCACGTTGGGAGAAGGCCCATGCTGCTCGGAGCGGGCCGTCGGCGAGGTCGAACGCATCCGTTCGGCAGGCGGCTACTTCGCCCTGTTCTGCGGGCACGACCATAAGAACAATTTCATCGGGCATATCGACGGCGTGGATCTGGGCTATGCGCCGACCTGCGGATTCCGCTCGTATGGGCCGAAAGCCGCTGATCGTGCGCTGCGCCTCTTCGTATTCCACGAGGACGCGCCCGAGCAATACGAAACACGACTGCTGACTTACGGCGACTTGGTCTCGCGGCGTGTACGTCATCCGTTGCGGTTGCTGGCCGGGGAATACATGATATCTGGCCTGTCATCCGTGCGCGATTTGCTGCGCCATCCGAAGATCTTCATTGGCATGTGCCTAGTAGCCGCACAGGCGATTTTCGCGCTCATCGGCCGACGTGCACCGCCGCACTGATCATCGATCATCGTTACCCATATGTGAATACGGTGCGGAATGCAACAGACAATAGAACGCAACAACACATGAGAAGGAAAAGAAATAATGGCAACCCGTTCAACGATTATGGACACCAACAGCTTCCGGCCTGAAATGGCGAAGGAGCTGGATCCTGAGACGCGCAAGCTGACGGAAGAGCGCGAGGTGCTCGGGCCGGCGTACCGGCTGTTCTACCGCAAGCCCGTGCACTTGGTCAAAGGCGTCGGCTCGCATTTGTGGGACGCCGACGGTGTCGAATATCTGGACGTGTACAACAACGTCGCGTCGGTCGGGCACTGCCATCCCCGCGTGGTCGAAGCCATCGCGAACCAGGCCTCGCTGCTCAACACGCATACCCGCTATCTGCACGAGAACGTCCTCAATTATGCCGATGATATTCTTTCCACCATGCCGGATGAGATCGACCGCATTATGTTCCAGTGCACCGGCTCGGAGGCCAATGATCTCGCGGTGCGCGTGGCGCGGACGTATACGGGCGGGCAGGGCATCATCGTCACCACTGAGGCCTACCACGGCAATAGCGCGCTGACTTCCGGACTCTCACCGGCCTTGGGCACGGCCCAGACGCTGGGGCTGACCATGCGCATGATTCCCACGCCGGACACCTACCGGCTTGAGATCGACGGCGTTCCGGCCTCGCAGTGCAGACCCGAGGTCTTCGGCGCGTGGATGGCCGGAGAAGTGCGCAAGGCGGTCGCCGACATGCAGCGGCATGGCATCGCCTTCGCCGGGCTGCTGGCCGATTCGATCTTCTCCTCCGACGGCGTCTACCCCGATCCGGTCGGCTATTTGAAGCCCGTGATCGATGCCGTGCACGAGCTGGGCGGCGTGTGGATCGCGGACGAAGTGCAGCCGGGCTTCACGCGCACCGGCGACGCCTTCTGGGGCTTCGCACGCCAGGGCATCGTGCCCGACATCGTGACTTCGGGCAAGCCGATGGCCAACGGGCTGCCGACCTCCATGATGGCCGTGCGACATGAGGTATTGGAGCCCTTCGCCGGTTCGATTCCCTATTTCAACACCTTCGGCGGCAACCCCGTGTGCATGGCTGCGGCCCAAGCCGTGCTCAATGTCATGCGCGACGAGGACACCATGGGCAACGCGCGCACGGTCGGCGCACACTTCAAGTCCGTGCTCACCGAAATGCAGCAGCATCACGCGTGCATCGGCGATGTGCGCGGAGCCGGGCTGTATATCGCATGCGAGATCGTGAAGCCGGGCACGAAGGAAGCCGACCAGCCCATGGCGCTGAACATCCTCGAGTCCTTGCGCGAGCACCGCGTGCTGACTTCGGTGTGCGGACGCTACGGCAACATCCTCAAGCTGCGCCCGCCGCTGGTCTTCAGCGACAGCGATATCGACTGGTTCGCCGACGCCTTCGAGAAGACCCTGAGCGAGCTTAAGGCCTAAGATCTTAGGGACTGAGACTCAATAACTATGCAGGGCTAGTCAGGTTGCGTGGTGCGCTCTGCCTGCATTGCGTGGGTGGCATTGCGCCGGTGGCTCTGCATGGCTCTGCGTAGTCGGCTGCGTGGGCCTGTTGCGCATGAGGCTGCGCAGCCGGCGATGCGGCGAGACGACGGGCCGTTATGCATACACGCGGTTGCATGTATAAACGGCCCGCGTCTTCCCTGAAACCGGCCAACGTTACGATGGGCTACAACATAGTCGGATGATATGCATAAGTACTTGCAGGCAGCGGCATATCGGGAAGGAGACCGTAAGTGCATGACGGGCAAGGGCGTGCCGATAGCGTTCGCCGCCGGTATGCCCGCAGCGAGACCATACGTCGGCTGCGCGCGATGATCAGCTCGGGCGAATACGAGGTCGGCGAGCGGCTTGGATCGGAGCGCGCTTTGGCCACGCAGCTGGACATCAGCCGCGCCGATTTGCGACTCGCGCTGGCAAGTCTTGAGGCATCGCATGAAATACGGCGCATCATCGGCAGAGGCGGCGGCATTCTGGTCTCCGACAGTCGGTTGGAACGCAATATCAACACCGTCGAATCGCTGCCGATCATCGCTCGCCGCCAAGGACTTCTCGTCTCCTCGCAGGTGCTTTCCGCATCGATTGCCACGGCATCGAGGTCCGACATGCGGCGTTTGGAACTCAAGGAGACCCCGGCCTCGATCTACGACATCGTGCGGCTGCGATTCATCGATGAAACGCCGCTCTCGTTGGAAATCAGCCATCTTCCGGCGCAGACCTTCCCCATGCTGCTCACACGTGATCTGACCGAGTCCTTCTATACGATATTCGAGCGCGACTATGACGTGCGCCCTCACATCGTCGACGAAACCGTGGAGCCGATGCTGTGCAATGCCGAGGAATCCCGACTTTTGCAGGTGCCTGAGTGCACTCCGGTAGTTCGGATTCGGCGCATCGCGCGTGATGTGGACGGGCGGCCATTCGAGCGGGCCACCGATGTGTATGTTGCTTCGCGGGTGCGCTTCACCATGCATCACTCCGGCTATGTCAGGCTTTCCGCCACGGCGAGGGAGCAGAAAGAGCCCGGTGGGCCAGAACAGTCGGAGAAGCCGGGGAATCCGGAAACCAATCCGCGCGAGCATTGAGCGATAGGGTTTTGTGGCTTGTGGCTTGTGGCTTGTGGCCTGCACTGGTTTGAACAGACTGCATGTTCTGAGCCGACCGGCAAGAGCATGTCTGTCCCTTGGGAGAATGTGGAAGTCAACGCCGACGAAGAAGGGAAGAGCCATGACCCAGCTTTTCGATCTTCCCACGTGGAGTCAGCTGCTGTCCGCCGCGATGACGGTGCTGCTATGCGGTCTCATCGGCTTCGAACGCGAATACCACGACAAAGCGGCCGGGATTCGCACAAACGTGCTCGTCGGCATCGGCAGCTGGCTGTTCACCATGGTTTCGTTCTACGGGTATAAGGCGGCGACCGGGCTCGCGGATGGCTGGGACCCTTCCCGCATCGCGGCCCAAGTGGTTTCCGGCATTGGTTTCATCGGCGCCGGCGTGATCTTCGTTCACCGCGACAATGTGCGCGGGCTGACCACGGCAGCCGGCATCTGGGTCTCCGCCGCCATCGGCATGTCGGCGGCATGCGAGCTGTTTTCGCTCAGCATGCTGACGGCGCTGCTGTATTTCCTTGTGGTGCTTGGCATCGCGCCTCTCGCACATCGCCTGACTCGGCGTCAGCGTCACGCGACAATTCGCCTAACCTACCGCAACGGCAAAGGCTCTTTGCGATCCTCTTTGCTTGAACTCGAACGCGAAGGCTTCGATCCTCAGGTGGTGTCCTCGCGCAATGTCGAAGCGGGCTCGGGAAGCATGGTGGCAGTGGAGATCCGCGTTCAGGGAAACATCGCTGCGGATATGGTGAGCGCGCTCGCCCGCATCGACGGCGTGAAGGACGCCGAACTGCTTCCCGAGGATGAGGAGTGATGCCGTGAGCGCATCGATAGACTTGCCCGCCGGCGTCACCGACGTGGTGTTTGGCTGGTACGGCGTGCTGGTGGAGCGTTTGCCCCGACTCGCGTTGGAAGGGCAGTATCCGTCCGGGGTGATTGACATGGTGCTCGATCCGGACGATATCTGGGGCTTTGATTATTACGACGCAATGCTCGAATGCGGGTGGAGCGAGGAGCGGGTGCTCGCGGACTACGAGCGTCATCACGGGCCTGCCGTGGCATGGGTGTTGCGCGTGTATCTTAGGCGTCGGCGTCTGGCGCTGCGTGCCGTGATGCCCGGGATGGGCGCGGTGCTGCAAGGCTTGCGCTCGCAGGGAATTCGGATATGGGCGTTGGCGAATGCCGCAGCGGCCGATTACGACGCGGCGCTTGAACGATTTCCTGAGCTTGGGGCCTTGTCCGGCAGCATCGTCTCCGCGCACGAAGGGCTGCGCATGCCCGACCTCGTGCTGATGCACCGCGCCGAGGAGGGGCTCGGACGACTCGGCCTTGACGCCAGCCGTGCTCTGTATGTTGATTGCGATGTGCGCAGCGTCGAAGTCGCACGGCAAGCCGGCTGGCGCGGCGTGGCATTTCGGGATGCCGGCCAGCTTCGACGCGAGCTGGCCCTAGCTTAGCGTCAGTTTTGTAGCGCTAACGAGCGGCTGACGCTACAAAACTGCCTATAACCGCCGCTTAGCGTTCGTTTTGTAGCGATAGCCGTCCTGTAGAGGCACGTCTCACACGATACGGCGGTCGGCGGCCCAGCGGGTCAGTTCGGTGCGGTTCGACAGTTGCAGCTTGCGCAGCACTGAGCTGACGTGGGTTTCGACGGTTTTGATCGAGATGAACAGCTCGCCGGCCACTTCCTTGTACGTGTATCCGCGGGCGATAAGGCGCATGACCTCCTGTTCGCGCGCCGAGAGGCGGTCGAGCTCGTCGTCATGCGTGGCCGGTGCGATGCCTTGGAAGGTGGAGAGCACGAATCCGGCGAGTTTGGGCGAGAACACAGCGTAGCCCTCATGCACCTGGCTGATCGAGTTCATCAAGTCCTGCCCGGTGATGGTTTTGGTCACATAGCCGCGTGCCCCGGCGCGGATCACAGAGCCGACATCCTTGGGCGAATCCGAGACGGAAAGCGCCAGAAACGCCGAATCAGGGGAGAGCGGCTGCGATTTGGCGAGGATTTCCGCGCCGCCGCCGCCCTCGCCGCCGGGCACATGCACGTCGAGCAGCACTACATCGGGCGCGGTCTGGCCGATCATCGCGATGGAGCCTTCGACGTCGGCCGCCTGCCCGACGATCTGGAAATACGGCTGCAGCGTGGCGATGACGCCGGCGCGGAACATCTCATGGTCGTCGACGACGGCGATGCGGATATGCCTGAGATCCTCGCTGCTGTGGCTTGGAGAGAGTTCGGCGTCCGAAAGACCGTCGCCCGGAAATTCGCCGTTTGCAGCAGGTTCGTCGCCCGTGGTATCGGTGCCGTTCATCATTGCTCCTTTGCGTCGTTCTGACGACAGTTGATCGACTCAGCCAGAACGGTCTCCGGTTGCATCGCCGTTATTGCCGCTGCTCGTGCTGTGGCTATTGCAGGTATCGTTGCGACCCCTCCGTTGCTTGCTTCGCCGGGCCGAAATGGGCAGTGTCTCGAATGCATATGCTTCTCATCAGTGTCGTTCATCATTGCTCCCCGTTATTCGTGTTGCCGTCGCTATTGTCTTGGGATATGTCGGCACCCGTGTCATCGCTCGTGTCGCCACTGCTGTATGGCTTATCGGCAGTATTGGCAGCCGTACTGTCATGAGTATTTTCAGCGGTCTCATCGGCCTTGCCGTCTTCGTCGCCCACGCAGGCGACCGGCATATGCATGCGCACTTCGGTCCCCCAATTCGGCTTCGACACGATCTCCACTGTACCGCCGCGCCGCGTGACGCGCCCGACGATCGATTCCTTGATGCCAAGCCGGTTGGCCGGCACGGCATCCACGTCGAAACCGGCGCCGTGGTCGCGCACGAATACCTCGACCGTGCCATTGCCTGCTTCGCAATACACGGAAATCGGCTCGCCGCCGTGCATGGCCGCATTGACCAGCGCTTGCCGCGAGGCGTCGAGTAATGCATCGGTCTGCGCGCTGGGCAGCGCGTCGCCTACGGTCACTACTTCGATCGGCTTGCCATGCTCATCCTCGACCTGCGCGGCGATGTCGCGCAGCCCCCGGCTCACCGAGCGCTCGGGCGGCGTGCGCTCCTGATAGAGCCAATCGCGCAGCTCGCGCTCCTGCTGGCGGGCCAGCGTGAACACCGTACTCGGCTCCTCGCTGTGCAGCTGAATCAATGCCAGCGTCTGCAACACGCCGTCGTGCAGATGGGCCGTCATGTCGGCGCGCTCCTCCTCGCGCTCCTTCAAGGCCCGCTCGGTGCCCACATCGCGGATGAGCGAATGCATCCATGGCACAATCGCGATGCCGGTGCCTACGAGCATCGCCAGTCCGGCGAACAGCACCATGCGCACGTTCGGGTTGGCAGGATTCGCCGGCACGGAGGAGGTGATGTAGACCGCGAAGGCGAGGAACTGCATGGCAATGCCGATGATCATCGAGCGCAGCTGTCCGTTTTCGGCGTTATAACGCAGCCAGGCGACGCCGATGCCGGCGAGCGAGAGCAGCGTGGCGGCGAGAACGCCCGCGGCGAGGCCTGTGCAGGCCAGCAGCACGCCGACCGCAAGGGTGAGCAGCCCAGCGAGCGCGAACAGCGACGATTTCGACGCGCGACGCAATGCCGTCAGCAGGCTTTCCGCGGAACCGCGTATATCACTTGCCGCGTCATGCGGGGCATCGCCGGAGATGAATTCGTGAGTGGCAGCGTTGCCGTTTTGGCCGACGCCTTTGATTGCGGCGTCCGGCGCGTCGCCGCCTTGTGCGGCATAGGGCTTGTTGCCGTGCGACAGCGGCGAGTCGGTCACCGAAACGGCATGCGCGAGCGCAGCGGCAGCGCGAACCGGATCGCCCGAGGGAACGAAAACCCACAGGAACACATAGGCGATGGGACCGGCTCCGAACAGGAAAGTCGAGGCCAGAAACGCGGCTCGCACCCACCAGACCTTGATGCCCAGATGCTTGGCTATCCCCAGGCACACTCCGCACAGCACGCGGCCATGCTCCGGGCGCATCAGCGGCAGCACGGCAGGATGCCGCGGCTGCGTGAGCGGGCTGGGCATCGTGCCGGAAGCGTCGTCGCGCTGCGGCGGTCGCATGGTGGTGGTCTGCGTCATACCTCTATTGTGCCTTCCTGCCGGGTGCAAGGGTAGGGATCGGGCGAGAGTTCAGGGAACAATCAGGGTGTTCCCCGATACGATGGCGCATGCTCGTTTGCTGTAATAGAGACATGAGCAATCCATATGACGCGGCGCCGCCGCAGGAACCACATCCGCAGGATCCATACGACAAGACGTTTTCGACCCATGCGCGACGCTTCTTCGCATGGATACGGGGCAGCCGAATCAGCCGCGGCGAGGATCGCTGGGTCGGCGGCGTGTGCGCCGGACTGGCCGAACGCATCGGGTGGAGCCCGGTGCTCGTGCGTGCGCTGATGGCCGCCTCCACCGTGGTGTTCGGCTTCGGACTGGCGTTCTACGCTCTCGCTTGGTTTCTGCTGCCAGACGACTACGATGGCCGCATTCTGGCGCAGGACCTCGTCAATGGGAGCTGGCGCTGGGTGATGCTAGGGCCGTTGGCCATGTTCGTGGCCGTTTTCGCATTCCCCGGCATAGGCCTGTTTGTGGATGCGCTCGCGCTCGCTGCACTGCTGGTCGTGATCAACAACCTTTCGCATCGCGAGATCATCGCGGGCAGAGGATCCGGATACGCCGGCCCGCAGCCGAATCCGCCTGGGCCGCAGCCTTGGTCCGGTGGGGCCAAGGACGGACCTGCGCCTAGGCAGACAGGACCTGCCGGTCCGTCAGATTCGGATTCAGAGCATGCGCGGTGGAATGGGCAGGCAGGGCCGGCCGGTCCAGCAGGCCCGCCCGAGCAGCCGGCGTATGCCATGCCTGCTCGTCCTTCCGAAGGCTGGGCCCCCGATTCCGGCTCGGCTGATTCCACGGCAGCGGCGGCATACCGAAGGCCGGTGCAGCAGGCAGCGCCGAGATATGCGCGGCGCAAGCCGGCTGGTTTCGGCGTGGTCGTGGCCGTGCTTGGATTGATTTTCGTTTCGGCGGCGGTGCTGTTCGGCACGCAGGTGAACGCCCGTCTCTATCTCAGCGATATCGTGAAGCTGGCGATGCTTTGGAGCGCCGGGGCATGCCTGCTTATCGGCGCCGTGATTGTGGTGCTTGGACTGATGGGCCGGCGCTCGGGCGGTCTGATGCCGCTGGCATGGCTAGCGGGCTTCGTCGCGGTCTGCGTCGCCGCAGCAGGCGCGGCCTACACTTACAATCTCAACGATATGCGTCACGCGGATGCCTTGTACACCAGCGTTTCAGGGCGCAAGCCGCAGGCGCTGGGGTCGGGCGAACGCGATATGGCCACGCTGAAGAACGGCGTTGCCTTCGTGGGCGACAACTATGACAACAGTAGCGCTGCCATCAATCTGAGCGACTATGCGAAAGGCCGCAAGCCCCACGATTTGAAGCTGGCCAGTGGCAAAACCGCATCCTCGCAGTGCCCTGCCGGCGAGATCAGCCTCACCGCCTATCGCACGCAGGTGTCGATCACGTTGCCGGATGGGTGCTCGTATGGCTTTGGGATGTCGTACGGCTCTGGGAATGGTGGTTGGGAATACTACGGTTCCGTGCGTTCGATTGGAGGACGGTATGTATCCATGCGCCGATCCGCGAACGTCATTGGAGTCGATTACATGTATCTGAAGGATATCGGCGACATAGGCGACAAAAACTATAGCTGGCTGTATGGCGACGACGATCAGCGGCCCGCCGAGGGGCCGGAGCTGTGGATCAACGCCACGCATGTGATCGAGGCCAAGGTGTCGGTGCGCTATGCTTCCGAGCCAGTAACGGACATCACCGGCGCGGCGTGGGATGGCATAGCTGGTACGGCTTGGCGCGGTTCTTCGTCTCGGCCGGCCGCGCTGACGCTTGTCGCTGCGAACGACGGGAAAGACGCAAGGAGATACGCCACGCGATTGAGCATGATCGACGCTGCGCAATTCGCATCGACTAAGGAGATTGGCCATGAATGAGCTCAATGAGACGCCGGATACGAATCCTGAGGGCGCCGAGCAGACGCGTCCTGCCGAGTGCTCGACGAATACCACGCAGATGCCTATCTATGACGAACATGCTCAGGATGATGCCGGCGCGGCGCCGGCCGCGGATGCAGGCGCCGACGCCGAGGCGATCGAGGTTCTTGAATCGCCTGCGACCAGTGCCGATTACGAAGCCGATGACGACACCGAATCCATTGCGGGGCGGATGTCTGTTTTCGAGGATGTTCATACGGAATCACTTGATGAAGACCCCGCGTCGAATGGGGACGACAACGACGATGCTGCGCAAGGCGATGCCGGCAAGTTCGCATCGCCAGCCGCGCAGCCGCGGGTGCAAGATGCTTCGGCTTCGGTGCCGTTGTATGCGACAGAACCGCCGCGAGGCTTCGGCTACCCGCAGCATGGCGCGAATCCGCAGGCTGCGGGTAGCTCGCAAAGCCCTCACCATGGGCAGCCGTATGTGCAGGTGCCGCGCGAGCCGCAGCCCGTCGCCCCGCTGCTCAGAAAAACCGGGCCGAGCGTGCCGACGATCATTCTAGGCACACTCGGCCTGGTGCTGGGAGCGGTTGTCGCGGCGTTCGGATGGTTTTTCCCGATGGATGTCATCATGAATCCGGTTGTGAACATCCGTGTGTTCATCGCCGCGCTATTCGCCATATTGGGCGGCATCCTCATCGTCGTAGCGCTCATATGGGCGTTGGCGTCGTGGCTTCGACGGGGCAATGCGCAAGACCCGGCAAAGGCGTCAGAGCGAGAATAGCCCCCAGAACGCCAGTGAAACCAAGGAGAACGCCGCACTGAGCGCAAGAGATGCGAACACGAGTCGATGGCCGAAGCCGGCGGCGGCAACCGGAGCGCAATCCTGCGAGCGCAGATGCTCCGGTGGGCGGGCCAGGCGATTCTCGCTCAGACGGACCAGCAGCCAAGCAAGAGCTACCGTGCTGAGCACGGCGAGCGCCCGCAATGCCGTCCATCCTGCGGACAGCGCCGTCGCGTCACTGCGCAATGCGAGCGTGGCAGAGACGGTTCTGGCCAGATAGGCCAGCAGCCCAGCTATGCTCGTCACGACAGCGATGGCATTCGCCACGAGCAGTCTGGTCACTCCCGCCCCGAAGGAGCCGCATCGGCCCAGTTTTCGGCGCTGCCGGCCAGTGAGGCCAAGCACGAGCGCACCCAGTGCGCCAACCAGTAGACACAGCGGTGCCATCGCAAGCAGTATCAGCAGCATCGGCAGCGAACGGATCAGCCCGGGAGCGGTCGCCTTTGGAACGGCAAGACGCTGATGGGGCTGTGTGCCGGCGATCATAGGCGTGCTCCAGTCATTGGCGGATGCGCCGGCGGTCACCGCGTTCAGCCAGTTTTCGAGATCATGCGTGTAATGGCCATCGAGCGGCAGTCCGGGCTGCGAGGTGCGCGCGCCGACGCGCATCTGGTGATTCGCGGGGTAGTAGCGCACCGTGACATTGTCATTGCCGGCCCGATGCGCGTCTTCGCGCAGCGTCGCCGCGCCCTGCTCGATGGGCATCGACAGATCCTCGGTGCCGTAATTCACCAGCAGCGGCATGGTGAGCGCGTCGAGATAGCGCTCGGCGGGGAAGTCCGCATAGCGCAGCCCGAGCATCGAGAAATCCATGCCGATGAATTTGGTGACGTTTTGCGCCATCGGCTTCGGAGCACCGATATGCGTCATGTAGTTGCTCGCCGCCATCGCCATCTGCCTGCGGCCCGGGACGATGGGCGGGGAGGTGAGGATCATGAATGCGAGGTCGGGATGGTCATGCGTCATGGCGCTGGCGATCCACGTGCCCTCTGATTCCGCATACAGCCCAACGCGTGCGGAGTCGACGTCGCCGCGCCCCTTCAGCACAGCCAGCGACGTGACGTAGTCGCGGGCCATGGCGATGTAGTCGCGTTGGAAAGTCGTGTAATTGTCGAGGCGCTTGTCGGGCACCAAGGTGACGATGCCGGCCGACGCCATCGCGGAAGCGATGTCGCCGTAGACTTCGGAGGCCTTGCCGGTGCCTGCGCCATGAATGAACAGGCAGGCCGGGCGCCTGCCCGCGGCGTCCACGGGTTCGCGCAGCAGCGCATTGACGGTGGCCGACGCGGTGAGGCGAATGCGCAGATGTGTTTCCTTGACCTCGTATCTGCCCTCTTGGCTCGTATGCAGCCCGCGCACTGCGATCGCCGTGTCAGGCGATTCGACGGCGACTCGGTCGGAGCTGCTGTTCTTTCCGCGTTGGCCGGCCGTTTTGGCTGAGTCGGCTGCGTCGGTCAGGGGTGCGACGCGCCAATCCGGCGTCATCGCGTCGCCGAGCAGTGCGCACAGCACCAGCAGCACGATCGACGCTGCCGCGATCGAGATTATTCGCTTCACAGCGCTTTTCACAACTTGCACGGCCCTTACTGTAGCGCTTCGGCCTCCTCAAGGCTTGCGAAGCCGCCGAGCAGCGCGGTGTTGCGCACGGTTTCCTCGGTCAGGTTGCGGTTCTGCGACTTCAGCTCGTCGATGAAGCGGCGGTAGAGGTCAAAAGTGGATTGCGAGTAAGTGCCGAGCTCGCCGCGCAGGTAGGTCTCGAATGAGGTCACGTCCGGCGTGTCCTCGGCGGTGTGCAGCACGCGCATGCCGTTGCCAAGCCTAGGATAACGCGT
This sequence comes from Bifidobacterium subtile, assembly GCF_000741775.1. Taxonomy (GTDB): domain Bacteria; phylum Actinomycetota; class Actinomycetes; order Actinomycetales; family Bifidobacteriaceae; genus Bifidobacterium; species Bifidobacterium subtile. The sequence goes on along the minus strand of NZ_JGZR01000008.1, from coordinate 28,719 downwards.
GCGGAATTCCAAAGCCCAGTCCACCTGCGTGGCGATGACCTGATCCTGTGCCGCGACGCGATCGTCCGGCAGCTTGGGAATATACGGCTCGATATCCCTGCGGTATTCGTCCGGCGCAGTCGAGGACATCATGCGGCCGTATTTCTCGGTGATCAGATTGCGCCCGGTGCGGTCGGCCTCGTCCAAATCCTTGGCATAAGTGTTCAGCAGCGGCTCCGGCCAGGTGAGGAATTGGCTCAACCGCATCTGGCGAAACATCGGCCAGTTGCCTTGGCATGCGGCCCGCCCGCCTTCGTTGTCGGTCTGCTGGAATTGCTGCCACTCATGCTGCACAACCGCCTCGGCGAGTTCATTGCCGTCGTTGCCTTCGGTGCTGTCGTCGTTGCCGTCCATAGTCGCTCCTTTATCCCTGTGTAAATATATGCGATGCCGCTGCTCACAGGCTGTGCAATACCGCCGCGTCCGATTCGATATGCTCCTCGACGTACGGTCGCTGCCATTCGAGGAACGGTTCCGATGAATCGCTTAAGCCATCGGCGTTGAGTTCGTGGACGATTCCGGCGCAGATATGGCTCACGATGCTTTGTATGTTGCCTTGCGCCGGCCCCGAACCTTTGCCTCCTTCACCGAATCCCGCGCCGCCGAAGCATGCAGCCGATGAAAGCCGCAATATGGTTTCAAGCTGCTCGCACACGTCGGCGAGCCGCGTCGCCATGCGCCTGCTGAGCTTGCGCAGCGCTGCGAATCGCCATTTGTAATACGGCAGATAGCCCACGGTGACCGGCTGGTTGATAAGAAAAACCAGCGAGCAACACGCATTGGCAAATTCGTTGATCGACAGCCAGGCCGCCGCGCCGTCGCCACGGTCCAGCATGCGCGGCAGATTATATTGCCCGGCCTGCGCGATCATGCCCAAACGACGGGAAATCAAGGCGAGTCGCACGTCTTCGGGCATCATCTTGAAGCCTTGGCGGGTCTTAAGGAACATGCCGAGCGGATCGGCGAACACTTCGCCGTTGGTCGTCGCCGCCAGCGTTGCCTCGTCCAACAGCAGCCACTCGTGCGGCTTGCTGGCAGCAGGCGCCTGACGGTATCTGGTCAGGCGCTCGAAGAAATCGCCGATGGCGAACACGCCGACCCGGCGGCTCGCACCGCCCGCCCGCGCCGTGGACTCGCGAGGCCCGTAGCCCATGAACTCCTTCGGCAGCGCGTCGTAATTGGCCTGCAGGCGCTCGCCGATACGCGCATAATCGTCATCGGCGAGCCACAGGCAGAAGCCAGGGCCGAAATCGTGGTCCTGCGAGAACTTGTCGTCGAAGCCGTAGCATTCCGAACCATGCCCGACCAAGCCGGCCGCAATGCGCCCGCGATACTCGGGGTGTAGCTCGGCAAGCAGCGGTTTGCCGTACTCATTCCAGTACGCGCGGGCCAAACGCAGCCCGGAGATGCGTTCGCGCGGCTGGGCGGTGTGAGGTTGCTGGGTGGCAGTTTGTCGGTCGGCGGTTTGCCGAATGGCTGTTTGCTGCCCGGCGGGTTGGTGATCGCTGTGATTGGAACGACTAGAGCGATGAGAGTTTTGCCGGGCAGACTGGTGGCTGCTGGCGGTGTCGGCGGTTTGATGAGATACCTGTTGAGATGTCTGCGCATCGGAAGATGCCGATGTGACGAGTCCGTCAGTTGACTCGTTTGACTCGTTGTTGTCGGCGTCGTTGGCATGGTCATCGGCGGCGCCGATTTTTGATGAGACGGTTTCAGGAGCTTCAGCGGCGGCAAATATTTCATTGCGGTCAGCCGATTTGCTGCATTCGGCTGAATGGCCACGGTCTGATTCGCTGCTCACGCCCGCATCGTCGGCAGCTGCATGATGCGCCTCCTGGTCCTGCGTTTGCTCCGCCGCCTCCTGCGCGCTCTTCAGATTCGCTTCGGTGATGCGGTAGTAATCGGTGTCAGTGCCATAGCATTCCGCGATCACCGCAAGCGAACGCTGATACGTTTGGACGGCCTCGGCGAAGCGGCCCAGTGCAAAGCAGACCTGCGCGTAGCTAGCCAAAGCCGACGCATAATGCGCGCTGTGCTCGAGATGCCCCGTCCGATAGATGTGCAGCGCCTGCGACGCATGGTCCAATGCGCTCGCGAGCAGTTCCTCGCGCTGAGCCGTGGAGTCGGCGTCCTTTGCGGCGGCGGTTTGCGCATCTTTTTCCACAGCATTATTGGCCCGAGGACTAGTCTGTGCCTCCTGCAGCAGCACAAGGGCCAGATTCGTGTGCGTCGAGGCCGCGTCGATATCGACCGAGGCGTCGACGCTTGCAGAGTCGAGAATGTGCAGCGCGGTTTCCAGCTCCTCCCGCGCCTGCGGCAGACGCTTGGTTTCGCTATAGAGCATCGAAAGATTATTGTGCAGCGCGGCCATGCGCCGATCGGTCGGCGGCAGCGTGCGTGCGGCGTTGTCGAGCGCCTGACGATAGAGATCTTCGGCCTGATCGTACTGCCTTGCGGCGCGCATTCCGGTCGCCGCGTTGATCAGCGTCGTGGTCCAGGCCTCGCTGCCTTGCAGCCCCATGCGCAAACCAAGCTCGATCGCCCGCTGGATGATCCACTGGTTATCGTCGTGCCGGCCTTGGGAACGATAGAATCCCATCGTCTCATTGAGCACCGTGAGCAGTCCGGCATGGTCTTCTGCGTTTTCGGCATCGACCAAGGCCTGCTGCAAGTACGGCTCGGCTTTGATGCCCGCGTCGTGCGCGTCGAAGATGGCGTCGATTCCCGCCAGAAATTCATTGACGTCGAAATGCGTCTGCTCGCTGGCGTTATCGGTATCGTCGGCATCGACGCTCACGGCATCATTTGCGCCGCTGCCGGTGCTGCGCATGTCGGCATTGCCGCTGCCGGCGCTGTCCATCACGATGCCGTTGGCATTGGCGATGATGCCGGCGAGAGCGTCGGCCTCGCCGCCTTTGCCACTCTGCGTCTCGTCGCTCGGCTGTGCGTCTTTGCCCATCATCGTTCCTTCCGACAGATTGATTCGCTGGATCCTAGTCTATGGCCCGATTCGGCGCTTATCGACGCGGTGTCTGCTTCGCGAAGAGCCTGGCGAGCTGATTTGAGCTTGGCCTTCGCTCGGTTGTTGCGGAAAGCCAAGCGTTGCGGAAAGCCAAGGCAGCGCATGCGCTGCGGCATAAGGAGCTCGTCCCCGCGCGATAAAGTATCACGGTTTGGCAATCCGCAGGGCGTTGCGCGGTTTCGACCTGCGGCGAAGTTATTTAATCTATGTATATCAGGTCATATCAATACTGATACGAAGGAGTGTCATCATGGCTTCACCAATGACTCGTTTCACCACCGATTTCCAGCATTCCGGCATGCCCGCCAAGGATCTGGACGAGACGATCAAGTTCTACACCGAAACGCTCGGGTTCGAGCTGGCCGGGCTGTTTCACAACGGCGAGAACCGCTGCGCGTTCCTGCGCTACGGCCATCTGACTATCGAGACGTGGGAGGGCGACCCGGCCCCGATGACCACCGGCGCCATCAACCACTGGGCGTTCGACACCCCGGACATCGAGGCGGCGTTCAAGAACGCGCAGGAGCTGGGCCTGAACTTCAAGGACACTGAGATCCAGTCGATTCCGACGTTCTGGGAGAAGGGCATACGCTACTTCAACATCTACGGCCCCAACGGCGAAACGATCGAATTCTGCCAGATCGTCAAATAGTCGGCGAATAACTCTCGGACGACCCAATCGCCTGCACGGCAACGCTTGCACCGTCGCGATTCCCATGCGCCGATGCGTGGTAGCTCGACGCGGGGCGCCGAGCATCACAACGCCCGCACTATGAGGATGCCTATGCGGGGCTTGTGCTGTATAGCAGCGGTTATACATCACAAGCCCCGCATTCGGGCAGACATAGTGCGGGCGTTGTGACGTTTCAGGCGTTCCAACTATCGCCATCCCCGCAGTGCCCCATATCGCAGTGCCCCGTGTCTGGGTCGGGAATGACGTGTCTGATGGTGCTGAGAGCCGCACTCCGTCCGAGCGCGCAGGCTGTTTCGTGCGTGCCGCGACGATAAGAGATCGATGGCGCCGTCTGATGACGCCATATGCATGTCGTTATGAATAGATGAGAATGCGGAAAATACAAGATATGAAAAACAAATGAAGGGGACGCCGTTGTCCGGCTTCTGCATCGAACGCCCAGCCATTGCATGGCTGCATTCGATTGATACTATTTTTTCAGTTATTGATACTATTATACTTTTTCAGCGCGTTTCGATAGTCTCGATGGCGTTGACTGCGGACTCGCTGTAGCCTGCCTGAGCGAGGGCGCTCATGCCGCTGACTTCGAAACCACGCATCACCGCAGCTATGAAACTCTTCTTGTTCATCATGGTGAATTTCCTTTCGTTACCGCGCCAATTGGCGCTTCAACCGGACTTTCCGGCTGATGACACCTAATATAGCCGCGCGCGACGACTTCTGAAAAACGGTTTTGTAAAAGGTGTGTTTCGTCTTTCTGCCTGATATGCCCGAATTCGGGCAGTGGCATACGAGTGGCAATAAAGTATCAATTCTTGATGTTGCGTACGCCAAATCATCTGCGTTTCCCGATGGAAACTGGTATCAACGCTCCAAAGAAGGGCGGCACGGAATAACGAGGTTCTGGAAAACGTAAGGAAGATGTAATGGCACAAGGATTGGTGCGCAAACTGCTGCCGGGATTTCTGGCGGTTGCGGTATTCATGACGGGAGATGGGTTCGAGCTGACGTTCCTGTCCAAATACGTCGTGGATCAGGGATTCAGCTCATCGCAGGCGTCGCTGCTGTTCACGATGTACGGCCTTATCGCGGCGCTTGCCGGCTGGTCCTCGGGCGTGCTGTCCGAGCTGTTCGGCCCCAAGCGCATGATGCTCATCGGCGCCGTGTCTTGGATTGTGCTGCATCTGGTGTTCATAGGCATAGCGCTGCCCAGCCACATCTTCTGGCTCATGCTCGTCTCGTACATGCTGCGAGGCATGGGCTACCCGCTGTTCATCTACTCCTTCGTGGTGCTGCTCGTCCAGACCGTCGACCCCGGCAAGCTGTCCTCGGCTCTGGGCTGGTTCTGGACCGCCTATTCCTTCGGCATCGGCGTGTCCGGCGCCTATCTGCCGGCATGGATCGTGCCTAAGATCGGCGAGTACGAGACGTTGTGGTTCTCGCTGGTGTTCTCGGCGATAGGCACGCTGATCTGCCTGTTCTTCATGCCGAAGACCCATAACGCGAAGCTCGACACGATGAGCAGCTCCGACAAGATGCGCGAGCTCGCCCGCGGCGTCACGATTCTCAAAGACAACCACCAGATCGCTCTCGCTGCCGTGCTGCGCGTCATCTGCAACCTCACGCTATACGGCTTCCCGGTCATCATGCCGCTCTATTTGGCCACGCACAACAATGGCGGCGGCGCCTGGTACAGGGTCACCGAGTGGTCGACCATCTGGGGGCTGCTGTTCCTGGTCACTGTGGTAGGCAACGTGTTCTGGGGGCGCATGGGCGACCGCTTCGGCTGGATGGGCCAGATGCGCTGGTGGGGCTGCTGGCTGTGCGCCGTCGGCACGCTGGCCATGTACTATGTGCCGCAGTTCTTCGGCCGCAACCTGCCGCTGATGTATCTGTGCGCAGTGGTACTCGGCATGGGCATCTCCGCCTTCGTGCCGATGGGCGCCGTGTTCCCCGCGCTGGAACCCGAGCACAAGGGCGCCGCAGTCTCCGCGAACAACCTCGCCTCCGGCCTGACCACCTTCTGCGGCCCGTTCATCGCCACGATGCTGCTGCAGACCGTCGGCTTCGCCGGCGTGTGCTGGGCGTGCGCTGTCTGCTACATCGGAGGCTCGATCATGTCCTTCTGGATTCGGCCCAATCAGCCCGGTCTGCCAGAGCGCAAATCGCGCAGATCCCGCAAACTTGCGGCGTAACAGCCGCACCCAACCAACCCAATCAACCAATAGTTTCAACCAAAACAAAGGAGTTATCATGAAGGCAGCCGTTCTCGAAAAGCAGGGCGTCATCAACATTCGCGAGGTCCCGGACGTCAAGGCCCCCGGCCCCGGCGAACTGCGCATCGCGCCCCACACCGTAGGCGTGTGCGGGTCCGATCTGCATTACTACACGCACGGTCGCGTCGGCAAGTATGTGGTCGAGCAGCCGATGATCATCGGCCACGAGGCATCGGGCACCGTGCTCGAAGTCGGCCCCGGCGTCACTGATTTCAAGCCCGGCGACCGCATCGCGATGGAGCCCGGCATCCCTGATATGATGTCGCGTGCCAGCCGCATGGGCATGTACAACGTCGATCCGGCCGTGCGCTTCTTCGCCACCCCGCCGGTCGACGGCTGCCTGTGCGACGAGGTCATCCACCCGGCCGCGTTCACCTACCATCTGCCCGAGTCCGTGAGCTTCGGCGAAGGCGCGCTGCTTGAGCCGACCGCCGTGGGCATGTGGGCCGCGACCAAGGCCGGCATCAAGCCCGGCGATGTGTGCGTCGTGACCGGCTCGGGCACCGTGGGCATGCTCACCGCTTCCGCCGCGCTCGCCGGCGGCGCCTCCAAGGTGTTCGTCTCCGACATCTCCGACATCAAGCTCGGCATCATCGGCCAGATCCCCGGCATCATCCCGGTGGATCTCAAGAAGGAGGATCTGGTCGAGCGCGTGCGCGAGGAGACCGCAGGCTGGGGCGCCGACGTGGCGTTCGAGTGCTCCGGCGCTCCGAAGGCCTACGAGACCTTCTGGAAGCTCATCGCGCCCGGCGGCACGGCTGTGCTCGTCGGCATCCCGGTCGATCCGGTCAAGATCGACATCACCGAGCTGCAGGCCACCGAGGTCCGCATCGAAAACATCTTCCGCTACGCCAACGTGTACCAGAAGGCCATCGATCTGGTCGCCAGCGGCAAGCTCAACCTCAAGCCCTTCATCACCGAGACCTTCGCGATGAAGGACACCAAGGCCGCCTTCGACCGCATGGACGAAGGCCGCCCGGGAGACATCAAGCTGCAGATCACCGTCGATCGCGACTGATTGCAGCTGATTGCCGGTCTGTTGATTGATGGTCGCCGATTCGTCGATTATTGATCGCTGACCCACGGTCTACATTATTACGGCATTACAGCGGAGACGCCCGTTTCTGAATATGGAATGGGCATCCCCGCTGTAATGCTCGGGACGGCATTCGCCAAGGCCGATTAGGCAGGCAAGGCGAATTTGTCAAGGTCGTTACGCTGGTCGCGGCGGGTCCGTCGCGCGAGACAATGCGCGATACAGTGGTAACGCAATGGGCTGTGGCATTGGTCGGCAATATATGGAGAATGGATGATGAGTTCGCAACCGGGCAGCATCAGCAGCCGATCTGATTCAGGCTCGCTTGAGGTAATCGTCCCCGATGGGGAAACCGCCATCCGCTGGGCCAGCCACGGCTATCCGAGTTCGCTGGCGAAATGGCACTACCATCCGCAGATCGAAATTCATCTCATCCGCGAAGGCAGCGGCCAGTTCATGGCCGGGGATGGTCTGATGCCATTCGAAGCCGGGCATGTGGCCTTGATCGGGTCGAACCTGCCGCATAACTGGATCTCGGACATCAGGCCCGGCGAGCGGCTTACGCACCGTGACATCCTATGCCATGTGCGCCCGCAGACCATACGACTGCTTTCGTCCGCATTCCCCGAGACCGCGGGCTTCGAGCAGGTGCTGCGTCGCGCTCTGCATGCCGTGGTGCTCTCTGGGGAATCGGCGCATCAGGTGGCGGACCTGCTGGTCGCGATGGGAGACCATGAGGAATCTCGTCGGGTAGCCGATCTGGTCGCCATGCTTGCGGTATTCGAGCACGCCCCGGAAGCGGAATCACGCACTTTGGTGACGCCCGAATACAATCCAATGGTGGCGGTCGGCGCCGAGGACGGCATCAACGCCGCGATCTCCTATATTTCGGATCATCTGGACGAAGTCAGCCTTCAGGATGCCGCCGAAGCGGCCGCGATGAGCGCCTCCACGTTCTCGCGGTTCTTCAAGCGCGTGGCCGGCATCGGCTTCGCCGACTTTGTGCGCAGCCTGCGCATCGGGAGGGCGTGCCGGCTGCTGTCGTGCACGGATATGCCGATTGCGCGCATACAACGGATGAGCGGCTATGCGAACGCTTCGAACTTCAACCGGCGTTTTCTGGAGGAGACAAGTCTGACGCCTTCCGCCTACCGCAAGAACCACTCGGCGCGGTGACGCCTAGACGCCGAATGCACAGGAAAATAAAAGGGCGGATCGTTGATACCTGAACGATCCGCCCTAGTTTGTCGGGCTGGCGAGATTTGAACTCGCGGCCTCCTCGTCCCGAACGAGGCGCGCTACCAAGCTGCGCTACAGCCCGTTTTGGCAACGTGGGCAATACTACATCCGGGAGGCGGACAAGGCAAAGCGGAGTGTCGAAGCCTGCGTCAAAGGCATAGGCTGAGACACGGGTTCTTGTCTTGCTGGTATATGGTGCAGACAGCGGGCTATGCATGGCCGTTCCCATCCCCAGTGCATCATTTGCGCCAAGGGTCAGCGATGGATGTCACAAATGTGTACGGGGTCAGCGATTCCGCATCATTTGTATCTTGTGAGCGCTGCGTAATGTCGCCAACGATGCATTCCTCCAAAGAAGCTGCCGCATGTGCGCTTTCATGCAGCCATTCTGTGTGTATTTATGTGTATCGGCACTTGGATAGACTGGTGCGTTATGAGTGAAACGACTGAGAACACTGCCGAGATGAATGAAGCGACCAGCCACGGCGCACCGATATCCGCAAACAAGACGTTACAGGCATCGAAAGAATCAGTATCCAAGGCGGCCAAATCCGACAATACGCAGGAAACCGGCGAGCAGGCACCTGCGATGACCACCGTCCAGCGGGCGCATATGCTGCTGCAGCAGGACCAGAGCATCTGCACGGCGATCGACGGCGGCGCGAGCCTCGATGAGGCGATCGACCCAAGCAACGATACGTACGGCCCGCTCGCGCACCCCGAGCAGGTGCAGATGCGCGTGGCCAAGCGCGCGCTCATGCTCAAGGAGGGCCTGCAGCCCTATCCGGTCCATCTCGACGTGACCGATCGCATCGAGGATATCCGCGCCAAGTATGACGGCACGTTGCAGCCGGGCGAGGAGACCGAGGATATGGTCGGCATCGCTGGCCGCGTGCTCTTCATCCGCAACGCCGGCGGCCTGTGCTTCGTGCAGTTGTGCGCGGGCGACGGCACCAAGATCCAAGGCATGATCGCCAAGCGGGAGATCGGCGCGGATTCGCTCAAGCAGTTTAAGCAGCTGGTCGATCTGGGCGACCATTTGTATCTTCGCGGCCGCGTCATCGCGTCGAAAACCGGCGAGCTGTCGGTTTTCGCCACCGAATGGAGCATCGCCGCCAAGGCCCTGCAGCCGCTGCCCGCGCTGCACAAGGAGCTCAACGACGACACGCGCACGCGCAAGCCGTATATCGGCATGATCGCCGATGAGAAGGTGCGCAACATGGTGCGCAACCGCTCCAAGGCCGTCTCCTCGCTGCGGCGCACCTTCGACGAGCATGATTTCATCGAGGTGGAGACCCCGATGCTGCAGACCATCCACGGCGGCGCTGCGGCCCGCCCGTTCACCACGCATATGAACGCCTTCGACATCGACCTGTTCCTGCGCATCGCGCCCGAGCTCTTCCTCAAGCGCTGCCTCGTGGGCGGCATCGACCGCGTGTTCGAGATCAACCGCAACTTCCGCAACGAGGGCGTCGACGCCACGCATGCCCCGGAGTTCACCATGATCGAGGCCTATCAGGCCTACGGCACCTACGACACCATCGCCAAGCTCGTCAAGGAGCTCATCCAGAAGACCGCAATGGACGTTTTCGGCTCCACGACTGTCACACTGCTGGACGGCACTGCGTACGATCTGGGCGGCGACTGGAAGCAGATCAGCATGTACGGCTCGCTTTCCGAAGCCTTGGGCGAGGAGATCACGCCGGAAACCTCGGTTGAGCATCTTGGCGCGATTGCCGACAGACTCGGCGTCGAACGCGACGAGGTGGAGAACCACGGCAAGCTCGTGGAGCACCTGTGGGAGCACTTCTACGAGGATAAGCTCTACGCGCCGACCTTCGTGCGCGATTTCCCGGTCGAGACCAGCCCGCTGGTCAAGGCCCACCGCTCCAAGCCGGGCATGGTCGAGAAATGGGATCTCTACGTGCGCGGCTTCGAGCTCGCCACCGGATACTCCGAGCTCAACGATCCGGTCGTGCAGCGCGAGCGGCTCGTCGCGCAGGCGCATGACGCGATGGCCGGCGACGAGGAGGCCATGGACATCGACGAGGACTTCCTCGAAGCACTCGGCGTGGGCATGCCGCCCGCAGGAGGCATGGGCATGGGCGTCGACCGTCTGCTCATCGCCCTGACCGGCGCGACGATCCGCGAAACCGTCACCTTCCCGCTCGTCAAGCCAATCAACTTCTAGGCTGCGTTCGGTGCGTTCGGTGCGTTCGGTGCGTTCCGTGCGTCAGCACGTACGGCGTCGCTTTTTGCACGTTAACGCGAGGCTGACGTACGTTTCGTGACGTTTTGCGGCCGTTTCGCATCGCTTTTTGTACGGTAGCCTCGCGCTAGCGTACAAAAGACGACGCAAAGCCGCGAGTTGCGATTATATGGGATGGCACAGATCGGGGGATGGTGTAAGGCGGAAGGCACCGGGCGATGTGCGGATGCGCGAAAGGCCCGTGACGAGCCTACCCTCGGCGTATGGTGGGGAGCCATGAAGCTTGGATTGTGGATACAAGGGGCGCGGCCGAAAACCCTGCCGCTGGGACTGGCTCCGGTTATCGCAGCCGCTATGACGATGTGGCAGCCCGTGTTTGAGGGCGTATACGGCGGGTCATATGACCATAAGCCGTGCCCGGTGTTCGATGGCAGGCCGAACCTCGATCTGGCCAGCAACTACGGCCGGTGCCTGACCTCCCACGGCTGGTACATTGCCGTGACCTTGCTGTGCGCAGGCGTTGCGGTTTTCCTGCAGATCGCCGCCAATTTCGCCAACGATTACTCGGATGGCGTGCGCGGGGTCGACAGCGGCAGGGACATGCGAAACGCTTCCACGTCAGGAGCAGCAAATATTACCGGCGGCGCAGCTCAGGCCCAAGTCCAAGCTCAGTCTCAACAGTTGTCCAAGGAATCGGCAGCTTCCGAAGGCTCGCAGCGCAGCCAAGCCCCATCGCGCCTCGTCGCGTCGGGCGTCGCGCCGAAGAAGGTGCTTGCCGCGGCCGGCATCAGTGCGGCGCTCGCCTGCGCATGCGGTCTGGCGATTATCGTGCTCACCGGCCATTGGTGGCTCCTCGCGCTTGGCGTGGTGTGCATCGTGGCTGGCTGGTTTTATGTCGGCGGCAAGCATCCGTACGGCTATCATGGCTGGGGCGAGATTTCGGTGTTCGCATTCTTCGGTCTGATTGCCACCTGCGGCACGTCGTATGCGCTGTCCGACACGGTGCCATATGTCATCATCTGGGTTGCCGTCGCGCAAGGACTGCTTGCTGTCGCGGTGCTGTCCGTCAATAATCTGCGCGATGTCGATGAGGATGCGGCGCACGGCAAACGCACATGGATGGTGCGCATGGGCAGAAGCGGCGGGAAAAAGCTCACCGAGATGCTGATTGTGGTACCGGCGCTGATGCTGACGGCGGAGTTCGCCATGCGTCATCCTTGGACCGCTGCCGCTGAGAAAGTCGATACCGCGTGTGGCTGGCAATACTCGTCGCCGAGTGATTCCGTGGGCAGGGAGGTATGCGATTATTCGCATGTCGCGTATACGCAGCATCTGTTCGTGGTGACTGCCGCAGCATTCGCATTGTCCTGCATCGTGTGCGTGGCAGCTGCGATCTACGTGCACCGGGAGAAGTACCGCGCGGCTTTGCCGTTATGCGCCCTCTCTTCGCTTGCACTGGCTTTTGCCTTCGGCACCTTGCATCTCCTGTAGCACCCTCCCTCATGTGAACGTGCACATGCACCGGGGTGTGATACTGCCCACAGTGTCGCCGATGGACATTATGATTGGGGCATGTCTTACAAACTAGTACTGCTCCGACACGGTCAGAGCGCATGGAATAAAACCAATCAGTTCACCGGCTGGGTGGATGTCCCGCTGACCGAGCAAGGCGTCGCCGAAGCCAAGCACGGCGGCCAGCTGCTCAAGGAGAAGAACGTCCTTCCCGACATCGTCTTCACCTCGCTGCTGCGTCGCGCCATCAACACGGCCAACTTCGCTCTCGACGAGGCCGATCGCCTGTGGATTCCCGTTCAGCGCAGCTGGCGTCTCAACGAGCGCCACTATGGTGCGCTGCAGGGTAAGAACAAGTCCGAGATTCGCCAGGAGTACGGCGATGAGAAGTTCATGATCTGGCGCCGCTCCTATGCCACCCCGCCGCCCGAGATCAACCCTGACGACCCGTATGCTCAGGACAATGACCCTCGCTACGCCGGCGATCCGGTGCCCGAGGCCGAGGCTTTGGCCAACGTCGTGGCCCGCGTCACCCCGTACTGGGAGTCCGCTATCGAACCTGAGCTCAAGTCCGGCAAGACCGTCCTGATCGCCGCGCACGGCAACTCGCTGCGCGCCATCGTCAAGATGCTCGACGGCCTGAGCGAGGAGGAGATCTCCAAGGTCAACATTCCGACCGGCATCCCGCTGCTTTACGAGCTGGACGAGAACTTCAAGCCGATCAAGCCCCGCGGCGAGTATCTCGACCCCGAGGCCGCCGCAGCCGGCGCCGCCGCAGTCGCCGCGCAGGGCCAAAGCAAGAAGTGAGCCGCTGAAGGCGTCTGACGCTGCTTCAACGCTTCAACTGCTTCAACGCAGAAAACCGCTGCCGTCTATCGCAAGTCGATTGGACGGCAGCGGTTTTCTGCTGTTCGCATTGCCTACTGGAGCGAAAGCGCCGCTGAGTACTGGGGGTGCGGACGAAAAGTTGGATATACTTTTCGTCCGCACCCCCTTTCGATGAGCGTCCGGATTGTAGCGCTCATTGTGACCGTGCGCTACACAACGGTCTGTAAGGCTTCGTTAGCGGCAGGATTGTAGCGTCAGGACGTAGCTAGCGCTACAAAACGGACGCTAAGCCTGGGGGTGCGCCTTTGTTCCATCAGCAAGCGGCTTTTAACTGCCAGTACTGCCAGTAGCTCTTGGTAATGTTACGCAAAACGAGGCGGAATCCTGATAACCGGGAATCCGCCTCGTGTGATGGGCATGACCGCGCTATGTGGCCAGCTATGACGCTCAGCTGATGTCGGTGCCTTCGTCGCGCTGGGGCTCCTTGCTGGGGTCGAAGCCGGAGACGATGTACGTCACCCGACGTGCGGCCGAAACCGCATGATCGCCCAGCCGTTCCATGAACCGGCCGATGAGCACCACGTCGATGAGCTGCTGCTTCGTGCCCGTCCACGAGTCGTCCAGCACCATCGAGAAGGTCTGATGGTGCAGATTGTCCAATGTGTCGTCGTCGAGGATGATGCGCTCGGCGATATCGGCATCGCGGTCGGCGAGCATGTTCACCGTGCGGTCGGCGGTCATATCGAGGAAATCACGCATCTGGCTGAACAGGTCCTGCGCCTCTGGCGGCACAGGGGAAAGCGGGTAGGTGCGGCGTGCCGCCTCGGCGATGTGGCGGGCCAGATCTCCCATGCGCTCGAAGGTGGAGGCCAGGCGCATCGAGGAGACGACCACGCGCAGATCGGTGGCCACCGGGCTCTGCTTGGCGAGCAGACGCACACACTGGTCGATGATGCTGGATTCCAGCGCATCGATCTCGATGTCGCCGTCGATGACACTCTGCGCGGCCTCCAGATCGGCATTCACCAGCGCTTCGCCCGAAGCGTTGATCGCCTTGCGCACGGCTTGTGCCATATGGTCGAGGTCGTCGGCCACAGCCTTCAGCTCCTCGTTGAAAATTACGCGCATGATTCAGCCTTCCTAATGTGAAATTCGCGACTACCACTAGTGTATGTGCAACGCCTCTTCGGCGCGACGCCAACATGTCTCGGCGCGGCGTTGTTGTCGCAGAATTCACCGTGCCGTTCACCTGCCATTCATATTGCTCGGCGGCTCGGCGAGCGATATGCGGCATGATTCACCGCGCGGGTTTGCCGTGCGGCATATCGTGCAGTGCGTGCAGTGCACCGGATTCGCGTGAGCAGTTGTGCCAGGCGCACCGCATGCCGCCGTGCCAGGCGCCGCAGCGCATGTCGCGCGATCCGACGCGCGGTATGGGAGAATGGAGGCATGCCCCTGACCATGTCATCCGTCCTGATTTTCTCGGTGTTCGGCCTGCTCGCCGCCGCCATCGTGACCGCATTGCTGTACTCGATGTTCGATTGGCTGCGGCCTGCGCTCAAACGGCTGCTCGGTTCCGGTTCGACGCTTTCCGACCGCGCCGGATCGCTGCGTCGCCGCTGGTCGCGCCGGCAGACGGACGAGGAGGCAGGCGACGATCTGGATGATTCGACGGCCGCGCTCATTTCAATGCTCAACACCGTCTCGATCGTGGTGGATGAATCAGACGAGGTCGTACGCGCCAATCCTGACGCCTACGCCTTGGGGGTGGTGAGCGATGACGCAATCGTCAACGAATATGTTCTCGAGCAGGTCCGCTTGGTGCGGGTCAAAGGAGGCCGGCGTCAGTTCGATCTGACGACCGACACGCCGGAGCGCTTCGTAAGTCTTCCTGCCGACGCGCCCGAGAGCGGCGGCGCATATGGCAATGATCGCAGCGACGCGAGTGCCAGCGTGCAGATGGTGAGCCGGCCTAACTGGTTGAAGGTGACCGTGGGGCGCATCAACGGGCATTTCGTAGTCGTGCTGCTCGACGATGTGAGCGAATCAATCCGCTTCGCCCAGCTGCGCGACTCCTTTATCGTCAACGTGTCGGAGCAGCTCTTGGCGCCTACGCAGGATCTCGAGCGGCTGGCCGATGCGTTGGAGCGCGGCGATCTTGACCTTGAGCAGATTCATGCCCAGGCTCGGCAAGTACGACTCTCGAGTCGCCACCTCAGCCATATGGTCTCGGATCTGCTGCTGCTCATCAAGGCGCAGGAGCCCGTCACGCCCAGCGAGTCGAACCGGCTGGATGTCAAGGAGCAATTGGATTGGGTCGCCAGCACGCTGGCCGATGAGAGCAACCGATTTGGCACGCCGATCGCAGTGAGCTGCGAGGAGGGCTTGAGCGTCAACGGCGAACGCGAGCAGATTCGTGCCGCAGTGGGCAAGCTGGTCGAGAACGCCATGACCTATTCTCTCAGGGGCTCCACGGTGAGCGTGTCCGCGCAGCGGTCCAAGGATGGCAAGGAGGCGGTCATCCGCGTGATCGACCGCGGCGAAGGCATTGCGAAGGCGGAGCAGCCGCGCGTGTTCGAGCGCTTCTACCGCGGCGCGAACCAGAATGAGCGCACCGCCGAGGGCATCGGGCTGGGGCTGGCCATCGTCAAGCATGTGGCGCTGACGCATCATGGCAGCGCCACTTTATGGAGTGCGCCCAAGCAGGGCAGCACTTTTACGCTGACGCTGCCGTTGGCCCATCGCGCCGCTGTCGATTGAGGTCCGCTGGGAGTCCGCTATTCGCCTAGACGGCGGTAGTTCCAACGGTCGAAATGCTCCCAGAGCAGCAGCAGCATGCCGACGACGATTCCTGAGCCGCAAATGATCAGCAGCCGCACCATGTTGAAGCCGCAGGCCATAAGCACTAAGCAGACGGCGAGAGCCAGCAGCCACAGGCCAATGCCGATGAGAAACACCTTGCGCAGATCCACGCGCACCGGATTGGGTGCGGGTTTGCGGACGTCGGGATTGAGGATCGGCGCGAATTTCATACCATCACTGTAGCCCGCGGGGTAACCTTGGTTCAGTCCGTCGTCCGCCGGGAAGAAAGGAACCGACCGTGTACCCGATTCGTCCCGTCGCCAAGCAGTACGCCTGGGGATCGTATGACCGGCTGCAGTCCATGTTCTCCTCCCAGTTCGAGCAGCCGTGCGAGGGGCCGCTGGCCGAGATGTGGTTCAGCGGGCACCCGCAGTGGCCTTCGCTGCTGAGCGTCCCGGGACGGGGAGAGATCAGCGTCACCGATGCGATTCGCGAGGATCCCGAGGGCATGGTAGGCCGGCGCAGCTCCGACCATTTCGGACCGGTGCTGCCGTATCTGCTCAAGGTGATCTCCGCCAGGATTCCGCTGTCGCTGCAGGTTCACCCGGTCGGCTTCGAGGCGCGCGCAGGGTACAACGCGCAGAACGCGGCAGGCGTGCCCTTCGATTCGCCGCTGCGCTCGTTCAAGGATCCGGTGGCGAAAAGCGAGATGGTTGTGGCGATGGGACCGTTCAGCGCTTCGGTCGGCTTCGCGTCCATTCCCTTTATGCTGCGTAACCTCAGACTGGTCGATCATCCCCTCGCAGCGCGTATGGCGCAGGCGTTCGCCTCGCGCTTCGCGGTGCGGGCGCGGGGCGCGGACGACTTCGAGGAGGCCGACGCGATGATGCCGGTTTCCGCCGCCGTCTGGCCTGAATCGCGAAAGCAGGTGTTCCGCGCCTTTCATACGGCGATAGCCGCAGGCGAATCCGATGGCCTGTTGCCTGCGTTGGAAGCCGCAGCGACCGAGGCCGCCAACACGCGCTCCCATCTCGCTTTTGAGCACGCACTTATCGCCGCAAGGGCTTTCGAGCGCGATGCCAGCGTGCTGAGCCTGCTGATGATGAATCCGGTCACGCTCGACGAGGGGGAGTCGGTGTTCATCCCGGCAGGAACGCCGCATGTGTATCTGCATGGCACGGGCGCGGAGATCATGACCAACTCGGACAATGTGCTGCGCGCAGGCATGACCGTCAAGCACAAGGACATACCCAATCTGCTGCGTACGCTCGATTGCCGATCAGGCGCTCCCATCAACCCGGCCGCCACCGATCTCGTGTCGCTGATGATGCGCGATGTAGTCGTCTACAAGCCCGGTCTTGAGGAGTTCATGCTCTCCTACGGGCATGTGGATGCCAAGCACCAGCAATGGCCTATGGCAGAGCAGCTGATTCGGCGCTATGGCAAGCTCGCCGGGCAGATCGGCAACGGGCGGCCGCTGGTCCCCAGGGAGCAGGGACCGCGCGTGCTGCTGTGCACCGAAGGCGCGGTGCATTGCGTCAGTGCGCAGGACGAACGCGTGCTCGTGCGTGGGCAGTCCGTTTTCGTTCCCGCGCACGAGGGCTGGCTGACCGTTGACGCCGTCGACTGTGGCCCGGATTCAGCCCATGCCCCCTTCGCGGCCAATGGCTCGTTCATCATGGCCTCGACGCAGCGCTGAGCGCTTCATAGGCGTTGAGTTTTATAGACGCTGAGTTTCACAGGTGTCGAGCGTTCCATAAGCAACGGGGCGGTTCATAGGTAACGGAGTGCCCCAAAAGACAGCGCTGCTCGGTTCGCGAGCGACGTCGCGTGGTTCACAGGCGCTCGACCACGTAGTCGATGCAGTGGGTCAGAGCCTCGACGTCGTCGGGTTCCACGGAGGGGAACACGCCGATGCGCAGCTGATTGCGGCCGAGCTTGCGATATCCGGCCGTGTCGACGATGCCGTTGCCCCGCAGCGTGGCGATCACCTGCTTGGCATCGATGGCGTCATCCAGATCGATGGTGACCACCGCGTTCGAGCGGGTCTGAAGGTCGCTTACGAAAGGTGCGGCATAGTCGCTGGCCTGCGCCCATTGATACAAGGTGCCTGCGGAACGAGCGCAACGCGCCGTGGACCACGCCAGGCCGCCGTTGCCGTTTAGCCAGCCGATCTGCTCGGCAAGCATGATGAGGGTCGCGATGGCCGGCGTGTTGAGTGTCTGGTCCTTGCGCGAGTTCTCGATGGCCGAGCGCAACGAGAGAAACGGCGGTATCCAGCGCGGCGAGCCGGTCTGTTTGGCGGCGTCGGCCAGGCTGTAGGCACGTTCGATGGCGGCGGGGGAGAGCACGGCGACCCATAGCCCGCCGTCCGAGCCGAAAGCCTTCTGCGGGGAGAAATAGTAGGCATCGCACTGCGAGACGTCCACCGGCAGTGCTCCTGCGCCGCTTGTCGCGTCGATCAAGGTCAGGGCTTCCTGCTCGCTGCTGCCTTCGACACGCCGCACCGGCGCGGCCACGCCGGTCGAGGTCTCGTTCTGCGCCCAGCAGTAAGCGTCCGCATGCTCAGTGTATTCAGGGATGCGGTAAGAGCCGGGTTCGGCCTCGTATATCACAGGATCGTCGAGGAATGGCGCCAGCGCCGCCGACTGAGCGAATTTAGCGCTGAAGGAGCCATAGCTGCCGAACGCTGCCCTGCGGCCGATAAGCGAGGCGCAGGCAAGATCCCAGAAGGCGCTCGCCCCGCCGTTGCCCAGTACGATTTCGTACCCGGCGGGCAATGAGAAGAAATCGCCCAAGCCTTCGCGAATCGAGGCGACCAGTTTCCGTACGGGAGGCTGGCGGTGCGAGGTGCCGAGCAGTGCGCCGCCAGCCTCGTCAAGAGCGCGGATTTGTTCGGAACGTATTTTGCTGGGACCGGAGCCGAACCGTGCGTCGCTGGGCCGTAGGGATTCGGGAATCGTCACTGTTTTGACCATACTTGCCTAGAGTAGCAAGGTGGGCGCATCACCGCCGGCGATCGGTCATGCTGTGGCCCCGATGCGAGACACGCCCGATGATCCAGCGCGATGAGCCATGGCGCAGTCGCCGGGAGGGGGACGCGAAAGGCCGATTTTTAGCCCTATGCTCCGGGCGCCGAAGCCGGCCGCCTCAAGAGACGATCGGCGACGGGGCTGGAGGTTGGACCAGACCATCATGTAGGGTGCTGCTTGAGCTTGTACCGGGTCGCCGCATGCCGCGTGACCCTGAACCCGATAAGGAGCTGGGCACGTATGAAGCATGCTGCGCATAAGGCGGCCAAGGTTTCCCAGAGACGAGAGAGCGCACAGCGCTCGCTGTTCGCCTCGAGCCATGGCACCCACACCGCAAAGGCTACCCTTGTTCAGACTTCCGCAGGCACGATGAGCGTGGAGATCGATCAGGCCCTCGCTGCCAGAATCAACGAAGTGGCTCCGCTCACCCGTCGCGCGATGCGTGAATCGGCCCGTGCCGCGGACCGCCGCTCGCATATCATCGCTTCGACTTCGCTGGCCGCGCTGGTAGGCACTGCAGCCACAGCTATGGCTTTCGCCAAGCCCTCTGACGCCGCGGTGGCTGCCGCGGATGCCCCCACGGCGACCACGCAGATCAAACGCGCTTCCGCCAATGCCGCTTCCCGTTCCGAAGATCGTGTGCCGCTGAACGAGACGGTCGCGCAGCCGCAGGCGACTTCCGCCACGCAGACCAGCAGCAACGAGGGAAACTGGCAGCTGAGCGATTCAAGCGCCAGCCTCGACGTGAACAGCATGTCCCGTTCCACCGCCAACAACCCGGCCATCGCCGCGCTGCTGGACGGCGACCACGATGCGTTGCCCGCAGGCTTCGACCCCAACCACGCCACCGGCGATTCCGGCAACGCCTACGAATTCAGCCAGTGCACTTGGTGGGTCTACGTGCGCAGGCATCAGCTGGGACTCCCTGCCGGCTCGCATATGGGCAACGGCAACATGTGGGGCAATTCGGCTCGCGCTCTAGGCTACTGGGTTGACCATCAGGCTCGTCATGTCGGCGACATCATGGTGTTCGCCGCAGGCCAGGATGGCGCCGACGCCGCATACGGCCATGTCGCGATCATCGAGAAGATCAATCCTGATGGCTCGGTGGAGACCTCGGAAAGCGGCTCGGTGATGAACGGCAAGACCTATTCGCGCAGCTACAGCGCACAGCAGGTCTCCCAGCACGACATCATCCATTACTGAGTTTTCCGCGCCGATCGTTTTTCGCTGCTCTTCGCGGCTGAGCCGATGATCAGGCATAGGCTGTTGTCTGAGCCGACGACGGCTCTGCGTTACTGGTTCGTCTCGCCATTCATCCGCGTGTCTCGGCAATACCAACGAGTGAGACACGATTGGGCGTTGCCGTGTAAGGAACATGTGCTATCTTCATGTCTTGATGATGAATAGAACGAAGTCCCTAACCGCGGCTGTGGCCATCGTGGCTACCAGCATGATGCTGACCGCGTTTGCCCCTTCCGCCACCGCAGCGGGCGATGATTCCGCTGCCTCGTCTTCTGCTACCGTATCTTCGTCGCGCTCTTTCAAGGCTGTCCAGCCGAAGAGCGATTTGCTCAAAGAATCCACATCGACCACGAATGACGGGGGCTGGGGCACGCAGACCCTCGACGTTCCCCAGACCAAGTCGCAGGCCGAGAAAGACGCCGAAGCGGCACGAGCCGCGGCTGAGGCGGCAGCAGCGCAGGCGGCGCAGGCCGCTGCGGCAAGCCGTTCCACGGATCGCGAATCGCTGCCTGCATCAGGTACGCAGAGTTTTGCCGTTGCGCCGCCGAATGGCGCTTCTGCGGCCTCGGTGCTCTCCTTCGCCAACCAGTTCGTCGGTAAGGTTCCTTACGTGTACGGCGGCTCGACCACCGCGGGCTGGGATTGCTCCGGATTCGTGCAGTACGTCTTCGCCAGCGTCGGCATTTCGCTGCCCCGCGCCTCCGGCGCACAGGCCACTGTGGGCACTGCAGTTCCCGATCTCTCCCAGGCAATGCCCGGCGACATCATCGCCAATGGAGGCCATGCGGGCATCTACATTGGCAACGGCATGGTCGTTAACGCGTTGAATCCGAGCCAAGGCACGGCAGTTTCCAGCGTCGGGGTATCGTTCAGCGGCGGCTATTCAATCCGTCGAGTTCTGTAGATTTCGTTTTCTGTTGCTGGCGGCATGTCCTTTACGGACATGCCGTTTTGCTATATGGACATAATCATTTGGCATAATCACATGTCGTAATCGTTAGAACACTGCACGCGGTCCCGCTCGGCTTGCATTCGCCAGCGGCAGGCGTCGCATGCGAACAGCAAGAAAGACAGATGCGTTTATGGACGATAAGCAACGGATCATGGACATCGTCGATGACAAGCAGGGCGAATTCATCGAGGCGTCCGATCGGATCTGGGACACTCCGGAGACCCGCTTCGCGGTGAAGCGCTCCGTAGAACCGTATTACGAGGTGCTGGAGAAGGAAGGGTTCTCGATCAGCAAAGGCGTGGCCGGCATGGAATACGCCTTCATCGCCACGTATGGCAGCTGCAAGCCGGTAATCGGCATCACGGCCGAATACGACGCCTTGGGCAACCTCAGCCAGGAGGCGGGCAACAGCGAACGCAAGCCGCTGGTTCCGGGCGGCGCCGGGCAGGGCTGCGGGCACAATGTGCTCGGCACCACGGCGTTGGGCGCTGCGGTCGCCTTGAAGACCCTCATGGAGGAGAAGCAGCTCACGGGCACGCTGCGGCTGTATGGCTGCCCCGCCGAGGAAAGCGGCTACGGCAAGGCCTTCATGGCGCGTGACGGCGTGTTCGACGATCTGGACGCCGCCTTCACCTGCCACCCGATGGACACCACTGCAGTAGTGGGCTCGGCCAGCCTGGCCGTGATGCAGGCCAACTTCGAATTCACCGGCGTCGCCGCCCATGCCGCCGCCGCGCCCGAAATGGGCCGTGACGCGCTGGACGCCGCCGAGCTGATGAATGTCGGCGTGCAGTTCCTGCGCGAGCACATCATCGATCAGGCGCGCATCCACTACGCCTTCCTCGACGCCGGCGGCGAATCCGCCAACGTCGTGCACCCGTCCTCGAAGATCTACTACTTCGTGCGTGCGCCTAGGCTCGACCAGGTCAAGGAGATCTACGATCGCGTGGTCAACATCGCGAAGGGCGCGGCGCTCATGACCGACACCACGCTGCATATCGACTTCGATTCGGCCTGCGCGAACTACATCCCCAATCATCCGCTCAGCGAGGCGATGGATGCGAATCTCGATCTGATCGGGCCGCTGCAGCTGACACCTCAGGAGCTCGCCTTCGAGAAAGACATCCAGGAGCACAGCGCACAACCCGGCCTGATCGACAAGCTGACCGCGCGCACCAAAGAGGCCTTCCCGGGCAAGACCCCCGAGGAGATCAGCGAGATCGCGAACAGCGGCATCGCCCTGCCGAAGTTCCCGCTGGTCTTCACCGACAACCCCAAGGGGCAAGGCTCGACCGACGTGGGCGACGTAAGCTGGTGCACGCCGACCACATACGTAGCAGTAGGCTTCGAGCCGCAGGGGATGTCGCCTCATTCCTGGCAGTGGGTCGCGAACGGCAAGTCCTCGGTGGCGCACAAGGGCCTAGTGCTGGGCGCAAAGACCATTGCGCTCACGGCGTACGACGCGTTGACGAATCCCGATCTGATCAAAGCCGCGCGGGAAGCCTTCGAACAGGATCTCGACGGCGCGACCTACACCTCGGTGATTCCGCCCGAAGTGGTGCCCCACTGAGCGAGCTGATCGCCCCTGCGATTTGCGAGGAGTCGCCGGAGATCTAGAGATAGCGAGACATAGCCGGGCGTCGCATGCCATTCCCGCACGCGACGCCCGGCGTTTTGTTTGCTGCGTTGCCCGTTGCAAGGCGCCTGATGCGCGGCGCCTGCCGTCGAGGAATGCTGGGCGGGCGCCCGCCGGCGAATGATTGCCGCCCGGCCATACCGCGGCGATTATGACGGAATGATTACGATGGCTTCTGCGCTTCGCACGCGTCGCGCGGTATTCTTGAAGGGAAGAAGGTCGGCTGCGCAGCCGCGCCGGCCGCTACTCCAAGGAGGTTCGCCATGATCAACGAAAAAGCCATTCTCGTAGGCGTCGATGGATCGCATGCCAGCTACAAGGCCACATGGTGGGCGGCGAACTACGCCAAGCATGCAGGGCTGACCTTGCAGATCGTGTGCGCGTATTCGCTGCCGAGCTATGCCGCCGTATCATTCGACGCGACCTATACGGCGATGGGCGATGACAACGCGGCCCACAGCGACGCGCAGGAGATCCTCTCGAAGGCCAAGGCCATCGCGGACGAGCAGGGCGTCGAAGCCGCCACGCTGATCGTGACCGGCGACCCTGCTTCGGTGTTCGTCGAGCTGTCGCGCAACTACAATCTCATCGTCATCGGCAACCGAGGCAAGGGCGGCTTGGCCGAGCGCCTGCTGGGCACCACCAGCTCCTCGCTGCCGGCGTATGCGTATTGCCCGATCGTCGTCGTGCCTTACACAGACGATGACGGCAAGGTGATGCACCTCAACAACACGATTACCAAGGTGGCTGTCGGCATCGATGAAAGCAAATGGGGCCTGAAGGCTCTGGAGCTTGCGGGCAATTTCGCCAGCGCCTGGGATGCATCGCTCGACGTGATCCTTGCAGTGCCCAATATCAGGGGCCTTGAGGGCGAGCAGGGCGTCACGGATTCGTACATGGAGGATCTGGGCGAAAGCATCAAGCCTTTGCAGGCAGCGCACCCCGATCTGCACATCGACAAGACCATCGTGCCCGACACGGCCGTCAACGCGCTGACCAAGGCCAGCTATGACCATGACGTCGTCGTGGTCGGCTCGCGTGGCCGAGGCGGATTCACGGGGCTTATCATGGGCTCCACGAGCCAGGGTCTGATTCAGCACTCCGTCGGCCCGGTGTACGTGGTTCCGCGCAAGTTCGTGGAGGCGCAGGAGGCGCGCATCCGCAAGCTCTCCGAGATCAGCGGCGTCGAGGAGATCTCGGTGCAGGCTGCGGACGACGCAGCGGCCGAAACCATCGAATCTGCAATCGACCCGATGCATCAGCCGCCGAGCCGCAACACGATGATGCAGTAGACGCGGTCCGCTGCAGGCTACACGCAGTCAGGGCCCGCGAAGCAATAGGACGATAGACGTCCGATAGGCAAAATAGACGCAAAGGGGGCCGGCGCAACCATTCCGGTTGCGCCGGCCCCCTTTGCGTGGAGTCGGTCCCTGCCCTATTCGAAGATCAGGCGAGCGCTCACTTGCGTACGGTGACGTTCATGCGCACCGGCGTCTCCTGCTCGTAGGTGTGCATCACGGTGCAGCTTTTCTCGATATGACGGGTGACGCGCTCCTTGAGCTTGGCCGCGTCCTCCTCGCTCAAGCCGGCGTCCGTGGCGTCGACGGTGACCTGCTCGCTGAAATTCAGGTAGGAGTCGCCGTCCGCATCATAAGTGCCGTCCACCACGATCTTCGCGCCCTTGCCTTCGCCGAGCGCATGTTCGATCGCGAACCGGCTGGACAGCGCACCGCACGCGGCCAGCGCCACCTTCATAAGATCGCCGGGGGAAAACTGGCCCCTGCCCTTGCCGAACTTGATATGTGCGCCCTCGTCGCTGAAGGCGTCCCAAGAACCGTCCTTGTTGCGCTCCACCCATATCCTTTTGCCCATATCGTCCTCCTGAGATCGTTATTTCGACGCGGTATCGCATCTGCACAGCCCAATCTAGCGCGTCATCGCGTCAACGGGCTTGGCTTGGGTCCTCCGCGAAACCGGATGCGGGGCGGATCCGCGCGTTTCCCGCGCTGAAACGCAAGAATCTGCCCAGTACGGGTGCGCGGGCCGGCCATACTGGGCATATTGCCGCGTTTTTGCTGCCCTAAACGCAGCACTATGACCAGTAGCGAGGCGTGGCGGCGCGGGTATGGCAACGAAAGAGGTCGCCGGCGGGTGGGGGCGCCATGGATGGACCCCCAAGCGCACGCGAGCTGCGGCATCGGAGGAATATGCCAGCCGCGAGGCGATGGCGCGCCAAGAAAGGTTTCGATTAGACTGGTGCGCATGGCTTTGACACCCGAAGAACTCGCAGACATCCGCACCCGCATCCCACAGCGCCCAAGCACCGATATCCCCATGCCTTACGAGGATCTCGTACGCAAGATCCTCGCCGAAGGCACGCTCAAATCGGACCGCACGGGCACGGGCACGGTTTCGCTCTTCGGCCAGCAGATGCGTTTCGATCTGAGCGAAGGCTTCCCGCTGCTCACGACGAAAACCGTGTTCTTCAAAGGCATTGCCTACGAGCTGCTGTGGTTCCTCAAGGGCTCACGCAATATCACGTATCTGCTTGATCATAACGTGCATATCTGGGACGAATGGGCCGACGAGAACGGCGACTTGGGGCCGGTCTATGGCGTGCAGTGGCGCAGCTGGCCCGCTCCCACGCCGGACGACTCCAATCGCACGATCGACCAGATTACGAATGTGCTGAATCTCATCACGACCCAGCCCGATTCGCGGCGCATGATCGTCAGCGCATGGAACCCGGCCGAGGTCGAGAAGATGGCGCTGCCGCCATGCCACGCGCTGTTCCAGTTCTACGTGGCCGACGGCAGGCTTTCCTGCCAGCTCTATCAGCGTTCGTGCGATATGTTCCTCGGCGTGCCGTTCAACATCGCCTCGTATTCGCTGCTCACCATGATGATGGCCCAGCAGACGGGCTTGGAGCCCGGCGAATTCGTGTGGACCGGCGGCGACTGCCATATCTACGACAATCACATCGACCAGGTGCTCGAGCAGCTGGACCGCGAGCCGTATCCCTACCCGCAGATGAGGATTCGCAAGGCCAATTCGCTATTTGACTACGATTACGAGGACTTCGAGATCGTGGGCTACCAGCATCACCCGACCATCAAGGCGCCGATTGCGGTGTGAAACAGCGTCGGATGAGCGGGCTGCTGGGTGGGCTGGCGAAACGCCGCGCGATGGTCTGAGGCAATCACTAAGCTGTGAGCCAGTCAATTTCCTTCCAAGGAGTGGATGAAATGGAGCATGACAGTAGCCGCAGTGGCTATCACGAACCCGAGCCCGGGCTTGCCGGGCTGCAGGAGGCCGAGGAGTGGGGCGATGACATCGTCAAGACCTTCTCGGTGAATCTCATCTGGGCGCAGGCGAGCGACAACGAAGGCCGTCCGGGCGCCATCGGGTTCAAGGGAACGATGCCTTGGCACTTGGCCGAGGACATGCGCCGGTTCAAGGAGCTTACCGTCTCCCACCCGGTGATTATGGGCCGCAAAACGTGGGAATCGCTTGATTCGCGCTTCCGTCCGCTGCCCAACCGCGACAACTTCGTCATATCGGGCGATCACACGTATCGTGCGCCGGGCGCGACCGTCGTGGACGATCTCGAAACCGCGCTCGACCTCGCGCGGCAGGAAGCCATTCCCGACGACGGTCTGGACCGCAGCGAAATCTGGGTGATCGGCGGCGCGCAGATATATCAGGCGACCCTGCCTTTCGCCAACAAGGCCTACATTACGCAGATCGACGCGCAGGTCGATGCCGATGCCTACGCGCCGGACATGAACGCCTTGGTCGAACTCGGGCTATGGCACGTCGCTGAACAAGGCGAATGGCGTACGCCGAAGAAACCTGAGGGAACGGTGCAACGCTACCGTTTCCTGACCTTGGAAAAGGGAGAGCAGAACCAGTGAGCGACGACAGCAGGCAGCATTACACTGTGATGACCGTGTGCACGGGCAATATCTGCCGTTCGCCTATGGCCGAAATCATACTGCGTGCGCAATTCGAAGGCGCCGGGCTGAGCGGGCGCGTGGATGTCGAATCAAGCGGCGTAAGCGATGAAGAGGAAAGCCACCCCATCGATCCTCGGGCCGTGCGCGTGCTGCGCCAGCGCGGCTATGCGATTCCCGCGCACCATTACGCGCATCGCATCACTCGTGACGAGATTGAACGAACCGACCTCTTCCTGCCCATGACAGCCGCGCATATGCGTTCGCTGCTGCGCCAGATTCCCGGCGGCAAGCGATCGCAGGTGCATCTGTATCGCAGCTTCGATCCGAATCTGCCCACGCCGCCGGCAGGTCGCGAGGACAAGATCGACTTGGTCGACCCGTGGTACGGCGGTCCCAAGGACTTCGAGATCGCCATTGATCAGATCGAGGAAGTCGCGCCGTACATCGTCGATTGGGTCAAAAGTCGGTTATAGCGAGACGGACTCGCACTTTTTCGAGCGCTTCGAAAAAGTGCGAGTAAAACGCAACAACGGGGGTGCGGACGAAAAGTTGGACGTTTTGGCGTCCGGATTGGAGTTCGCATGTTTTCGATGGAGGATCGGCGCAGGGCCGTTGACCTGTATTTCACGGAGGGCATGACCATCAGGAAGGTCGTCGCCGAGCTCGGCTACCCGTCCGAGGGCGCGCTGGTGAAATGGGTTCGCGAGGACCCGCGTTACACGGGCGCGTGCAGGCGTTCGTATACGCTGGAATGCAAGACGAACGCGGCCAGACGCGCGCTCGGCGGCGAGCCCCTCGCCCGCGTGGCGCGCGACGCGGGCTGCACGCCGACGAGCGTGTACCAGTGGATGCGCCGCTACCGGAGCGAGGGGATACTGGGACTGATGAACAGGAGAAACGCGCCGATGCCGGCCGGGCCGGTGCCCGCGGCCGGCGATGACGTGGAGGGGCTGCGCCGGCAGGTGGAGGCCCTGCGGCTGGAGAACGCGGTGATGCGGGAGACGATCGATGTTTTAAAAGCCGACGACCCGCGCCTCGACCCGTCCATGCTGACGAATCGGGAGAGGACGCGGGTCGTCGACGCGATCAGGGGTGAGTTCGGCCTGGCCCGCGCGCTCCAGGCGACGGGGTTGAAGCGCAGCACGTACTACTACGAGCGCGGCGTCGTCGCCGCGGGCGACAAACACGCCGCGCTCAGAGCGCGTGTCCGCCGCCTGTTCGAGTCCGGCGGGCGCGTGTGGGGCTATCGCACCGTCCACCGCATGCTGCGCCTCGACGCGAAGGACCCGCTGGTCGTCTCGGAGAAGGTCGTCAGGCGGATCATGCGCGAGGAGGGCCTGCGGCCAGTGTATCTGAAACGCCCGAAGCGGTGGAGCTCCTACGCCGGCGAGATCACGCAGGCACCTGAGAACCTCGTGGAACGCGACTTCCATGCCGGCGAACCGAACATGCTGTGGGTCACTGACGTGACCCAGTTCACCATGGATGGGTACAAGTGCTGGCTTTCGCCGGTGGTCGACTGCTTCGACGGGATGGTGGTCTCCTGGACGCTGTCGCGCTCCCCGGACGCCGCGATGGCGGACCGGATGCTCCTGGACGCGGTCGCCACGCTCAAGGACGGGGAGCGTCCAATCATCCATTCCGACCGCGGCTGCCACTATCGGTGGCCCGGATGGATCCGCATCTGCGAGGAGAACGGCCTGGTCCGTTCGATGAGCGCGAAGGGCTGCAGCCCGGACAACGCGGCCGCCGAGGGGTTCTTCGGCAGGCTCAAGAACGAGTTCTTCTACAAGCGGGACTGGAGTGGCGTGGGCTACGAGGAGTTCCGCGAACGCTTATCCGCCTACCTGACCCATTACAATGAAACCAGGATCAAGAAGTCACTGGGCTGGATGAGCCCCGTGCAATACCGCAGAAGCCTTGGACTGGCCGCCTGACCGTCCAAAAAAACATCCGCACCCCCGTTAAATGACAAAATGTGTGTTTTATTTTGCCACTTATTCCTACTGCCGTAAGGCGTGTCGCAGGGTGATTCTGGGTCCGGGGCATTATCGAGGCCCCCGCTTGACTTTTCCGGAAAACATGCTCCTGCTGTGCTTGACGGATGGGCGGAAGAAAATCATCCGAAGCGGGACCGTGCACGATATGCGGCGAGCCGATGCGCAAGAACGGGACGACATCGTCGGGCGGGCAGCGGTGGCGGTGCATGCGCGCCGCGCGAGCAGCGCGGGCGACGGCGGC
>NZ_JGZR01000007.1 GCF_000741775.1 Bifidobacterium subtile | reverse complement strand
TCAGATACTTGCGCACCGTCGGCTCGCTGACGCCTTCGGCGCGCGCGATCGAAGCGATGGACTCGCCCTCCCTGCGCCGACGACGGATAGAATTGATTCTGGACATGTTGATCATTGCCTTTCCGGCCCTCCTCGATAGATAACGAAGCACTACCAAGGTACAGCCCGACTATGGTCAGCATGCCCCACGCCCAAACCCGAAAAAACTACCTGACCAAAACCACAAAAAACAATTGAACCAAAACACCCTTGGATGGACGTGCACCGCCAGCCGAGGGTTTCCTCCCAGTCGAATTCGAGCATCCACGGGCTTGACTGCAGGCCGGTGTTCACGCTGCACACCGCGTGCCCTACCGGCTGCTCGACGTTCAGCGCGCCGGCGAACTGCTTGGCCGGCTGCGGCTTGATGTGCGAAACGGGCACGTTCCTGCCAGTGGCATGCGCCGTGAAGTACTCGTCCAGCAGATGGCTGCGGTCCGGCGAATCGGTCACATACAGGGTGACGACCTTGGGCGCGGTCTGTTCGCACAGCCGCTGAGCGTCCCGTGTTTTGAGCGCCGGATCAGTCTTGGGCGGCTGCGGCTTCGCGCCGGCCGTCGTTCTGATGACGCTCGGCGTGGGCTCGCTCGACGCCTGGCTCATGGCGCGGCGCCCGGCCCAGCCGAGCAGGAGCAGGATTATCGTCAGTGCAATGGCGAGAAGGGCGAGCATTGTTCGGTGCTTGCGGGACATGGGAATGGTTCTCCTTGGTTGGTTCAGTGGATGAAGTCGACGCCCGAGCCCATGGCGTCGAGCTTCTGCTTGCTGATGGTCTCGACCACGACAGCCATCCATCCGGTGCCGGACTGGCTGATCACGATCGACCCGTCGGGCTTGACCTCCTCGACGATCGCGACATGCCCGTAGAGCGGATCGGAGCCGTGGACGCCGGGATGGAAGCTGATGGCGTCGCCGGGACGCGGCCCGCCGCCCATCGGGTAGCCGAGCCGTGCGGCCGTCGCGCCCCACTGGCCGCCGTTGCCCATATACGGGTCGACGGGCTTGCCGATCTGGGAGCGGCGGATAGCCGCCCACCAGGTGCACTGGAAACGCTGGTAGCTGGGCGCTGCTCCCTCGTTTGTGCCGGTCGCGGCCACGTCGACGTGGTAGCCGTCCGGACTCATCACCAGGGGCGGCTTGAGAGATCCGACGCTCGCGCCCCCGCCCTGGCCGCCGGTGCTCACGTACTTGGCCATGAGGGTGCGGATGGAGCGCACGTAATTCACCGTCTCGCTGATCTGCGGGATGCCGTGCGCAGAGTACACGTTGCCGATGCCCGCGTTGTAGGCCGCCAGCGTCAGGTCCAGCAGGTCCCCGGACACGCGGCCCGCGTCCAGCGCGCTTTTCAATTGGCCCGCCAGCCCGCACATGTAGTTGCCTTCGCTCCATATCGCGTCGATCGGGTTCATGACGTCGGCCCGGCCGTCGCCGTCGCCGTCCTTGCCGCTTGAGGCCCAGGTGCCGGGCATGAACTGGGCGATGCCCTGGGCACCGGCGGCCGACTGGGCCTGCGGGTTCCAGCCGGACTCCTGCTCGATCTGCGCGGCGATGGCCGGAGGGGTGACCGTGTCGCACACCTGGCCGGCGCGCATCACGACGTCGACGTACTTCGCGGGAACGTTCGTGAGCGAGCCGTCCGATTCGCTGACCATGCCGGGGATCCATGCCAGGATGCTCACGATGACGGCGAGCACGATCGCGACGACCGCCATGATGAGCATAAGTGGCATTGAGGCGACCGAGGCGAGCAGCGCGCCGATCTTCGCGCCGATGAACCGCACGGCGGCGTTGACCATCCTGGCCGCGCGCAATGCTCCGGCCGCGCTCTGCCGGGAAGCTCCGCGGCGCGCCGGGCCGTCCTGGCCGTCGCCGCTCCGGCGGACCTCGCCTTGGCGAACATGCTCCTGGTGCCGTTGACCGCGCGCACTCCGCCCCGATAGGCGGCCATCCCGCCCTTCGCCGTGCCTTTCACGCCGGAGACGCCTGCGCGCAATGTCTTGGGCGCCCCCTTGCGCACTGTCTGCTCCAAGGTCTTCGAGGTGACGTCGGAGACACGCGAGGAGAAGTCCTCGTGGTCCATGTCACCCTGGGATCGAATCGTGGAGCGCAGCCGGTCGGACGCCTTCAGCCCCTTATGGCCTATGTACTTGACGCCGTGGGCACTGGCCTTGACGACTCT
The DNA here is from genome assembly GCF_000741775.1 of Bifidobacterium subtile. Lineage (GTDB taxonomy): Bacteria > Actinomycetota > Actinomycetes > Actinomycetales > Bifidobacteriaceae > Bifidobacterium > Bifidobacterium subtile. The sequence continues at coordinate 292,030 of NZ_JGZR01000007.1, read as the reverse complement.
GACGGTCTTGCCCAAAGGAGTTGCCGCCCTCTGGGAGAAGCCCGGGCCACGGCCGGCCGAACGGCCCGAGGCGGGGCCGGAGGCCGGCGTTCCGCCGCCTGGTCCGGCGGGAGCATCGGCAGGGCCGTCCGGCGCGGCGTTTCCTTCGCTGGGCGCGCCGGATGCGGACGGGCGCGTGCCGGTCGCCAGTCCGGCCGATGCGTGGTCGCTGGCCAGGCTTTCGCTGCGGGCGAGGGTCGTGCGTCTGATGAGTTTGTCGGACGCGTCGCCCCCGTTCGTGCTGATGGCCTGGATCATGCGCTTTCCCCGAATTTGGTGGTGAACATGCGGTAGATGCTCGAATCCGTGGGCATGCGCCCGTCAAATGGGATCCATGCGGAACCGACCTTGATCAGGCCCTGCCCGGCGTTCACGCCGGTGAAGAAGGCGCGCTGCTCCGGGCTCAGGCGCATGAGTTCGGAGAGCGTGTCCGCGTCCGAGGCGTTCTGGTTCATGAGCACGAGGAAATCGCTGTTGGACAGCATGAGCCGCGCCTCGTTGTTCTCGAGCAGCTCCTCGATGTTCTGGGTGATGCCGGTGACGCCCAGCCCATATTTGCGGCCGCGCTTGTAGATGTCCAGGAACTGCTTCGCCGCGTATTCGTTGCCGAAGAACCGGTGGAATTCGTCGATCCACAGCCAGGTGCGCTTGCCCGCCTGACGGTTGCGCAGCACCCGGTTCCACACCGCGTCCAGGACGACCATCATGCCGAACGTGCGCAGCTCGCCGTCCAGGCCGCTCACGTCGAAGTTGACGAAGCGGTTGTCCAGATCGACGTTCGTGTGACCGGAGAAGCCCGACAGGCTGCCTTCGGTGTACATCTCCAGTTCGAGCGCGATCTGCTCGCCCATCGGCTCGTTCAATGCGAGGAGCCGGTCGCGCAGGTCGTGCAGCGTCGGCTGCGGGCGTCCGGGATCGGACTGCAGCTCGGCGTACAGGCCGATGATGCACCGGTCCAGCAAGCCCTTGGCGGCAGGCTCCAGGCCGGTGGTGCCGCCGATGAGCGCGCCGATCATCGAGAGCACGCTGACCGACTTGGCGCGCACCGGGTTGCCGTCGCCCGCGTTGTCCAGGACGATGTCCATAGGGTTGAGCATCTGGCTGCTCGATGCGCTGATCTCGACCTCGGTGCCGTGGATCGCCTCGCACAGGGGCGTGTACTCGTGCTCCGGGTCCACCACGATCATGTCGTCGCCCGATTTGAGGAACGTGGTGAGCATCTCGAGCTTGTTCTCCTGGGATTTGCCCGACCCGGTGGTGCCCAGCGTGAACCCGTTCTGGTTCATGAGCAGCGTCCGGTCGACGACCAGCGCGTTCCCGCTGCGCGCGTTCGTCCCGTACCAGGTGCCGGTGGGCTCGAAAGCCTCCTGCGTGGTGAACGGGATCAGGATGGCGGCGCTGCTCGTGGTCAGCGTGCGCGACATGGGCAGCTGGTTCACGCCCAGCGGCAGCTCGGCCGACAGGCCCTCCAGTTGCATGTAGCTTAGTGATTCGGCAGTGCATGACTCCTGCCGGCATATCTGCAGCACGTCCTTCACGTGTCCGTCGAGCTCGTCCTCGCTGGCGGCGCTCACGCCTATCACGAGCATCGAGTCGATCAGATGCTGGTTGGAATGCTGCAGCTCGTCGCGCAATGCGGTCGCCTGCTCCTTCGAGTCAGCCAGCTCGGCCGATATCTCGTCCGCCGGCAGATGCTGCTTGATGTTGCGTCTCCGCTCGGTGACGATCTGCATATCCAGTTCGGCGACCTTGCGTTTGACCAGGTCGAGGCCGTCGCCGCGCGAATGCGGGCTGAAATGGATGCTCACCGCGATCGAGGCGCGCAGTTCGGTCAGCTTGCCGATCAGCCGGTCGGACAGTTCGGGCGGGTAGTCGCGGATCCACAGCGACCGGTGCCAGATGTCGCCGTCCTGGTTCACGAGTCTGAGCGTCTTGGGATCGGTCAGGTCGATGGCCCAGGGCGCGACGTAGTCCTTGGTGGAGGTTCTCTCGTCCTCGAACTGGCTTTCGCGGAATGCGAATGGGGCCTCGCCCCGGTATGCGGCGCTGATCATGCGCAGGCGTGCCGTCCTGTCCAGTCGGGTGACCTTGCACCCGTCGATCTGGTTGAGCTGGCTCTCCGCGCTCATCGCGAGCCGTTGCACGGCAAGCAGGCCGCGCTCCTTGTCCGGGTCCCTGACCGTGACGGTCACCAGCTTGGAGGTGACCGTGTTGCGGCTCATGGTCATGAGCTTGTCGCGCACGACCCGGTCGTAGTCCTCGCGCAGCGGGTCGAACCCGTCGCCCTTGGGCTTCAGGGAGAGCTGGTCGGCGACCAGCGCGCTGGAGAGCATGCGGTTGAGGACCAGCACCTGCAGGCGAGCCGTGGAATCGAACGTGTCCAGGAACTTGGCCCATTTGTTCAGGATCTCCATCTGGTGCTCCTCGGTGCTGATCAGATAGTTGACATCCGAGATCAGCAGGGAGATGCTCCATTCGTCGCCGCCCAGGTAGGCCACGCCGTTGGACAGGATCGCGTCGTATGGTATCAATGCCTTCACGCTCCGGTCCTTCGCCGCCTTGCGCGCCTGTTCCTCGCTCTGCTCGGCCTTCCTGGCCCGTTTCGCCTTCCTCGCCATGCTTCTCGTCCTTTCTTCCTATCGTTCCTTGATTGTCGGCTTCTTCGCGCCTTGCATGTTCGCAGCGGGCCCGTCGTGATAGATCCTGCGCTGTCCGGACCCGTACCAGCGCCACAGGTAGGGCAGGTAGCGTTCGGGCTTCATGCCCTTGGGCCGCCACCACCCGTATGCGGCGAACGGGATGCACACCGCGAGCACGATGATCTGCCCGATGTCGTCCTGGTGCAGGAGCAGCGAGCACACGGCCCACGAGCCTCCGCCCAGCACGGCCATGCCCGTCGCCGCGGCCCACTGCCGCCATGTCATGCCCGCCATGACCTTGGGCTCCACCGAATTCAGTTCCTTGTAAACCGGCATCTGCAATGCCATGATGTCTTCCCCCTTTACGGCTATTCGCCGAATATTGCCTTGGCGACCTTGTTGCTCAGGGCGACCACGGCTATCAGCAGCACGCTCGCCAGGATGAGCTGGCCGAAGTTCTCGATGATCCAGCCGCTGAGCGCCTGCCCGTCGGCCAGCTTGCCCGGATGGTTCACGTCCAGGTGCTGGTAGAAGGCCACGCTCAGGAAAAGGATCACGGTCTGGAACACGGTCTCCGTGTACCGTTTGAAGTACCCGATGCCCCAGGCCCGTGTGTGCTCGTTGCCCAGGAAGGCGACGGGCATCGATGAGAAGCCGGCCATCAGGTAGAGCTGGATGAAGCGCAGGTAGACCACGACCGTGACCACGATGCCCGCGACCTTGCTCACCAGAAACGGCAGGAGCAGGAGCAGCATCGCCAGCCCGGTGTCCAGGGGGTTGAGGTGCTGGTCGCCGATCATGTCGCCCAGGTTTCCGGGCCCTCCTCCCGTGGTGACGGACGTGGCCGCGTCGACCGTGCCCATGGCCCAGTCGCCGATGCTGTTGATCGTCTGCAGGATCAGGCTCGCGTTCTGCGCGAACGCAAGGATTATCGCGCATTGGATCATCGTGATCCCGATCAGCTTCACGCCGGTCTGCCGGTCGCCCTCGGCTCGGTTGGCGGCGTTGATGAGCTGCAGCACCAGCACGACGGAGAGGACCGCCGAGGCGATGGGCTTGCCCACGTTCGATGCGATCGTGTCCGACAGGCTGTACAGGGTCGAGTTGAATTCGGCCGGCGACTGCTTCATGGTCGACAGGATGCCCGAGTCCACGCCGCTGCCGATCGCGTTGAGCATGTCCTTGACCCAGTCCATTGATCGCCTCCTTCGGTTAGGGCTCAGGACAGGCTGATGGTGCTCAGCAGCACGCCGCAGGCGACCACCAGCGCGCCGCCGCCGATCTGCAGGATGCCGCCCGTGATGGCGGGACCGTTGTGGTCCTTGAGGTTTGTGCCCACGGTGACGCCGCCGAACACGATCAGCACGACGCCGCCTAGGTACAGGGCCTTGTTCAGCAGGTCGATGAGGGAGGTGAGCATCGGGGTGCTCAGGCTCGCGGCCTCGACGGCGGAAAGAACAGCGTAAGGGAACATGATTGATGGCCTTTCGAAATAGTGTTCGGATTGGTTTGCCCGCCTATTCTCAGGCCGCAGCCGAGGCTCAGCGCCCGCCCTCTGCACGGCCCGGCCGGGCATGCAAAAGCGCCCGCCATCCCAGTGGGACGACGGGCGCTTCGATGTAGCGCGACGCTGGAAGCCGCTCACTCCTCCTTGCCGGAGCGGCGGCGGCGCAGAACGCCGACGCCCAGCAGCAGCAGACCTATGATCGTGCCGCCGATCGCGGCGAACAGGGGCAGGCGGACGTTCGAGCCGGTGTTTGCCAGCTCGGCGCCTTGCACGGCTCCGTTCTCGCCCGCGCCGATCGCGGCGACGTGCACGCGCACCGTGTAGGTCTCGCGGGTCAGCCCGTCGGCGCTCACGGCGGTGATCACCGCCTGGGCATGCTCCTTGTGGATGGTGATGCTCATGCCGCTGGTCTTGTCGAATGTGGCGTTGACGGTCCAGTGGTCCAGGGTCTCGACCGTGGCGTCGTACTCGTGCCTGGACGGGTCGAACCCGCTGATCTCCTTGTTGTCGACCAGGATGCCGGTCACGCTCACCCGGTGGGTGGCCTCGGTCAGGTAGGTGACCGTGTACGTGTGCCGGGCGAATGTGACGCCGTCGGGGGCGAGGATCGAGAGCGTGTACTCGTAGCGCATCTGCGCGATCTTGCGCACGGACGCGGCGATCGTCTGGCCCGCGTAGGAGGAGTAGGCGAACGTGCCGCCCTCCTCGATCACGTAGTCGTTCGCGTTCGCCGTGTGGTATGCGCCCTTGGCGTCGATCCAGCCGTGCGATTCCACGTCCGTCTCCTTGTCGCTCTTCGCCGCGCTGGTGCCTCCCGTGTCCTTGGGGTCCTTGGGCTGGAAGCCTTCGGCGGCGGTCGGCGCGTGGTCGCGCACGACGGTGACCGTGTACACGCGGTGCTCGCCGTTCGCGGCGGTCACGTTCCAGGTCTGGCGCACCGCGTACGCGGTCTGCGTCACGTCGGCGGCGCTCACGCTGACCCCGTCGCCCGCTTCGGGCAGCACGTAGACGCTGGGCGCGTCGGCGGCTATCCGGATCGTGTAGTCCAGCACGTCGGGGTTCCAGCCGTCGATCAGCGCGCCCTTGGCGGTCGTGCCGTCGCGGTTCACGTAGATGCCCGCTAGGCGGGCGGCTGAGTTGGAGGCGTCAGGCGTCGGGGGCGCGAAGCGCACCGTGACCCGGTAGGTCACGCCGTCCAGCGTGATGCCCAGGATCCTCGACCCGTCGCCGCCCAGGCCGGGGCGGACGGGATCGCCTTCGGTCACTGACGCGCTGTCGCCCGCGGCGCTCGTGTAGCCCAGGGCGAACTGGCTGGTCATCGACCCGTAGGGCAGCGTCAGCGAGTATTCGAGGCTCGCGGGGTTGAACCCGTCGACCGGATGCTGGCTCTCAGCGCCGTCGGCCGTGCGCTCCAGGACGCTCAGTGAGGCGACCTTCCCCTCGGTGCGGCTGGCGACCAGGCTCACCGACCAGGCCTGCTCGACGCCGTTGATGCTCAGCGTGCCGCTTGCGGTGCCGGTGCGCGTGTAGGTGCGGGCCGTGTCCGTGTCGTGCACGTCCACCGCGCCGTCCCAGGTGATCGGGATGCTCTCGCCGTTCACCTGGATGGCTTGCGTGGCCGGTTTGTTGGCCTTGTCCAGGCTGGCCGTCATGGCCGCCTGCACGCTCAGGCCCGACGGCTGCCAGGTGACCGGGTCGCCCTGCGGGTTGAGCACCTCGATGGGCGAGCCGGCCTGGTAGTCGTAGGGCTGCGAGAACGCGAGGGGTCGGTTCCCGTTGCCGCTCGCGCCCGTGTAGTCGCGCGCGCCCTGGTAGCGGATGACGCCCAGATCCGTGGACACGGGGTCGGCCGGCTTGCCCGACGCCTGCAGTTCGACGGGCTTGAGGGCCGTGTCGTTGCTGGATGCCGTCACGCTGGCTGCCGGCTCATGGTCGAGCGGGCCGGCGGTGCCGGCGTACTGCGACCCGTCCCACGCCAGTGCCGTGCCGTCCGCGCTCCATGCGATCGCGGTGAGCGCCTGCAATGCCTGGTCCAGGGCGCTCTGCGCCTGGCCGGTCGCCTGTTCGTCGGCCGAGGGGTCCAATGCCTCGGCCTTGCCCAGCGCGTCGCGCAGCGCGTCGAGCGTCGCCTTGGTGTAGTCGTCCGTCTTGTGCTCCAGCGTGTCGTGAGCCTGCGCGATCAGATCCGCCAGGCTGGCGCTTGCGGCTGGTGGCGTCGCGTCCCCGGCCGGCGCGGGGCTCGGCCCGGCGTCGCTTGGGGCGGGCGTCGGCTCCTGGTCCTTCGTCTGCTTCTTCGCTTGCGTTTGCGTCTGTTGCTGCTGCGGTTTCGTGGCCGTGTCGGCCATCGCGATCGCCGGCGAGGCCGACAGTCCCGACAGCAGCACGGCCGACGCCGCCAGCCCGGCCAGAAGCCGGGTTCTGTGCGTTCCCATCTGCATGGTTCCTTCCTCATTCCGCCCGCCCCGGTGGCCGACGGACACGCAGCCCATTGTCAGACCCGGCCGGCGGGCCAGCGCCCGCCCCAAGAGCGCGCGGCGAAGCGATGAAGGAAAGCATGCAGTCATGCATGCCAGCAAGCCAGCAATCAGACAAGCATAGCGAACAGCGGGATCGCCAGCCAGTCATAGAACGTCATGCGCTATCACTCCTTCTTCAATGGAGCGAGCAGCTTCCAGCGTCTCGACAGCGTCGAGGTAGGTGCCGTCGTCACGCTGGATGGCGACCAGATAGCGGACGTTGCCGTCGACTACGGTGCCGCTGTGCTGGACGATAAGAGTGCCTTTGTGGGGGTAGCCATCCTTGGTCACGTAGCGGATCGGATGTTCCCCGCTCTCGCTCAATGCCGACGTGACGCTCCTCTTTCCCCTTCGCGCAATGCAGGCGATGTCGAGCAGCCCGAAGCGGTGCCGCACTATCCATCTCCTACGCCGTCAGATGCCAACTGAAGCAGACGTAGGCCGCGCAAGCGGGGACAAGAGCGATGAAAAGGATTCGCCGGCCAATGTCAAGCCACCCGACGAGATAGAGCACGCTCCCCGCAAACGCTATGGCAATCGCCGCAATGGAGGTCGCTTTCAACGCGGCATTGCCGCGGCGGGCCTCGGGCGCTTTCTCCCAGCCAATCAGGTCGATTACGTTCTGCTCATTCATTTCATCATCGTTCATTATTCTTCTCCGTTCCATTTGATGGATTGCATACTTGCTGGCGGGCATAACTGCCTGACAGATTCTCAGCCCAGTCCAGCTCGCGGTACAGCCGGCGTGGCAGCTCCTTGACGCCAAACAGCGCGCCTCCGTGGTATGGCACCGGAATCGTCTCAGTCAGATCAAGGACGTTATGGGAGGGGACGAAAGCCACGATATCGCCGGGCCGTGCAGCGCTAGACTGCCGCGTGAACACAAGACGGTCGCGCTTCCGCATCCCTCGACGGCGGATATAGGCGCAGCCTTCTTTCACATGCCATTCATCGACGATGCCGATATGCCATCCACCCAGCCTCAACGCCCACAGCAATTTGTCGAATACCGCCACGATTCCTCCGTTCGCCTGACTGCCTGACTGCTGGCTTGCATGATTGTCTGCTTTCATGATTTCCTCGGTTCGAGCCATTCGATCAGGGCCTGCTCTCCGGCCTGCTCCATCGTCAGGCCCTGCCCGACGCACGCGGCCTTGAACCGCGTCCTGAGATCGGGCGGCACACGCAGGGAAAGCATCACCCTTCCCGATTCCGCGGCCGGCCTGCTGCCAGACATGACCGCGTCGATCGGCGCGCTGGAGCGCTGCAATGGCTTGTAGTTCCCTCCCTGCATCAGCGCTCCGCCCTTCCGCCGCTCAGGTCCTTCGCAATGGCCACTAGTTCGGTGAGCAGGTCGCGATACTCGTACAATCGATGAGGCCTGGAACCCAAGGCCTTTTTGATCGCCTGCCGTTTGGGGATGATCGTATCAAACCGGGGCGTGTTCGCCTCGGCCAGCGCATTAATCGTCTGCCGGTACGCGGTCGTGTGCGGCTCGGCGCGCACCACCAGCACCGCAGCCGGCCGCGAGGCCCGCGCCTCATCCATCATCGCCCAGGCCTGCTGCAGATCCATCGGACTGTCGCTCGTGGGAATCAGTACGAAATCAGACGCCTCGATGGCAGCCTGCAGCAGCTTGCCCTGCGGAGGAGCGTCCACGATCTGCCATGCTTCGGGGCTCTCGCCCCGGCCCAAACGGGACAGGGTGCTCAGATTCGCCGGACGTACCTCGAATCCCAGCTCCTCGCCGTTGTCGCGGGCCGCGTCCGCCCAAAGTGAGGCGCTGGACTGAGGATCCGCGTCATACACTATTGCCGAGCCGCCGCGATGCACAATCGCCTCCGCCACATAAATCGAGCTCGTGGTCTTGGCGACCCCGCCCTTGATATTCGCTACTGCCAGTTTCATCGTTCTCTCCATTTCGTTTGCCTGTTCGTATGCTTGTCTGATTGCTGGCTTGCTTGGTTGACTGATTGTCTGAATGCTTGCAATATGGCAAGCCTCCTTTCCTGCTTGCAGATCTATAAGGAATTCCGGCTATTGGAATAGGGCGGGAACATCGCCCGCCGTCTGTGCGGACGCCCGGTTGGCCGGCACGCTGCGCCTGCGCTGCGCGCGGCGACGCGCCTGCTTGAGCCGGTGGTCCTCGCTCTCGACCCGTTTGAGTGCCTCGGGATGCTTGCGCAGCCAGTCCCTGAACGCCTGGATCCGGGCATCGAGGTCCTCGCCGGAGCGCGAGTACACCGTCACGCCGTCCGATTCGGCCATGTTGCCCAGGGCGCGGCGCTGATTGCGCCGGAAGCCGCCGAATAGGCCGTACTGGATGCCGCCGGCGGTCGCGTCCGCCAGGCATTCCAAGCGCACCGGGCACGACTCGCAGATCCTGCGAGCCATCGTCCGGGGCACCGGGTCCACGGGGTCATCGCCGGCAGCGTCCTCGAACGTCCACATCCGGTCAGCCCATACGGGGCTCGCCGCGTAGAACCGAGCGCATTCGGCACGCTCGCGCCAATCGCCCACAGCCGCAGGCCGCGTGCGACGGAAGCCACTGGAATCAGCCATCACGCGCCTCCTTCCGCAGGGCGCAGATTGCCGGCGAAGTGATATCCGCCATCGATGACGGCGGCCTGCTGTTCGGCCGGCGGCGCGTCCTCGCACTGATGGCCGGCCTGCCAGTTGGCGATGATCCGCGCGTCTGGCAGACCGGCCTTCAGTCCGGCCACGACGTGGCGCTTGGCGGCCGGGTAGCGCCCGTCGTCGAAGTCCATGCGCTTCAGCACGCCCATGATGACCGCCTCGGTCGGCATGCGGCCGAACGAGGATTCCGCGCCCGGCTTGCCCGGCTTGCCGGGGCGTGAGCGCTGCAGCGCGATCTGGGCCCAGTTGCGTTTGAGGGCCACCAGGGTCAGCACGTTGCTGCGCCAGAACGGGTCGGACATGGCCCAGGATGCCACGGCCAGCACCTCGCCCGGCGGATGGCCGTCCAGCAGCGCGCAAGCCGCGGCCAGGTCGGCGGCGTGCCCCCTGGCGCTTCGGGGCGGAGCCTCGAGCCCGTGCTCGACGAGCAGGGCGGCAAACATGCGGTTGAGCTCGCGCGCCGATTCGCTCGGCCCGCCCTGATCCTCCGCCTGGCGCGCGCTTCCCCCGTGGGGGGACCGTGAGGGGGTATTTGTTAGATTATTTGTTTCCTTATAAGACCTGCCACTGGTGGCAGTGCCGGTCATGTCACTGGCGGCAGGCCCGGGAGTGTTTCCAGTGACAGCACTGCCATTTTGACAGGTCTGGGAATCGTTGGAATTCTGCGGTTTTCCAGCACTGCCATTTTGGCAGGTCTGGAGCCCGGGATCCTCCGCAGGCTCCTGCCCGCTGGCGCGATTCGCGCGTTCCTGCCTGGCTTGCGATCCCGGCTTCTGGGCGACCGGTTCGAGCGTAACGCCTATGCAGCACTCCCACACGACAGGCCGGTACTGCGGCACCAAGTATTGGCCATGCTCATCGCGCTGCGCGAGATCCTGGTTCCCGCGCCGGATGGCGCCCGACTCCTCCAGTTCGCTCAGGGAGCGGCGCACCGTGCGTTCGGAGCAATGCGCCTCGGCCATCAGCGTCTTAATCGTCGGCCACGCCGACCGGCCATCCGGCTGGCACCTGTCAGCCAGGGCAATGAGAATCAGGCGAGCCGATGCGCTCGGGCACGAAGCCTCGCGCAGCGCCCATGACGTGCATTGCCAGCTCATAGCATTGCCTCCTTCGCGTGCCTGTCGGGCAAAGGCTCCCTGCCTGGCAGCAGGTGCCAGTTCTCCTCCTGCAGATCGGAGTCCCCGCCGCATCCCGGCCAGCCCCACATCGGCCGACCGCGGCATTCCAGGTACTTCTTTCTGATCAGGGCCGAGAGGACTTCTCGCACCTTGGCCTCGTTCAGGGCGAGCTCGCCGGCGATGTCGGACACGCTCGCCCTGACCTCAAGACGGCCGGGCGACGCGAAATGCGCCAGGAACACCAGCACGACCTGCGCAGGCGGTTCCACGTCATACGCACGCCACGCCCACTGGGCCACATCCGCGTAGCGCATAGGATCCACAACCTTCATCGCGCACCTCCTAGCCATAGGCAAATCCAGACGAGTATGATGCCGGCCACGAGCGCTATGAGCACGAAACCCATAAAATTTTCATCTTCGCTGCGCCTTCCGCACAGGAAGTAAGCCACTACACCGAAAATGACCAGGCACAGCAGCGGAGAGAGCAATACAATCAGCGGCTCGAGAAATCCACTCATCACGCGCCCCCGAAGTGCCGTAGGAAAATCAAGGCGAGTATGGTGCTGATCACGAGCGCTATGAGCAAGGCGTCAATAGAATTTGCTTCTTCCGAGGACAGACAGTCGCGGCGCAACGCCAAAACAGCGCGAACAACGAGCAGTATCAGCAGCGTAGACAAGAGAATCAACGCGATCATCGTGTGCCTCCCGCCAGCGTGTGTGCGCCTGTGCTCTCGCGCACTTCGTCCAGGCCCAGGGGCTGGATGCTGCCAGCCTGACGGCCCTGCCGGTACGCGGGACTGGTCAGTGCAGCTCATCGCACACCTCCAAACCAGTCGAGAACGAGCGGAGCCCCACTCACCAGAGCCAGGTCCAGGAGCAGACCGAACAAGAGCCATAGCCGCGCGTAGTCCGCAGGCCCGTCATCACCCGAATCTCTGCCTCTGTACGCCCTCAACAAAGCACCGAGGACAAGCGCCGCCAGCACCACAATCAAGACAATCCGCAAGATCATTGCGCGTCCCCTTCCGGAATGCCGCCGCGCAGCGTGCGCTCACGCTCGGCCCGAATATCCGCATCCATGCTCAGCGCCTCAGTCAGGGAGTCACGCAGCGCCCTGGCCTGAGCCTCGTCCAGCGTCACCACCTGCCCGCGCAGCCCGTAGGCCGACTCGTCCCGGACACGCACCTCGAAGAATCCCTGCACGACCCGCGCCGCAACCATGCTCAACATTCCGACCGCCTCCCCGCCGCCGTCAGCCGGCGCAATGCGCCGACCCATCACCTGCGGCACGCCGATAACCGTGCTCACATAGCAGTCCATCGACCCGTCAGCAGCGCTGGCCGCCAACACCTGCTCGTCCGTCCTGCTCAAGCGCTTGAGCAGGCGTGAAACCGTTGACTCCATCACTTGGCCCCCTTATCGAGATCAGCCATCTCAGGCGAGACGATCAGCTCATGAGCCAGGAAGGCGAGCGTCGAGACCATGGCGAAGAATCCGCCGGCCACGACACACAGCAGGTACGAGGGATGCCAGACGCCAGCCAGACCAATCAGGAAATACAGCAGGAAGCCAATCCCCGCATACACGCCCAGGGACATCGCCAGCACTCCCAGCCAGAACAGCACGCCACGAAGCAGCGCGAAACGAGAAGAAACATTTTTCATCGGGCACCTCCGAAACCAGCGACGGAGCAACCCAGCTCAGCCTTGAGAAAATCCCGCGACGCCTGCAAATCACGCAGGAAAACCACCAGAAGAATGGAACATGCCGCCAGGCCGAAAGCCGCAACGGCCAGCACAGCCAGAAAGAGCAGCCCATGAGAGGCGAACGGCACGAGAATAATCAGCGCCAAAACCATGAGCAGGCCGGTGGTCACAGCCATCCCCACGAGGCGCGCATACCGATCCACTCGGCCCAGCCAGTAGGCAGCCTCACTTACGGCCTTCCGAGCAGAGCAATTCGCGGGATGCTGCGCCATAGCGCGGCGCCGGGCAAGCTCCGACGAAGAAACGTGCAGGGGCGGGCGCTGCGAACCCATAAAGCTCGTATTGTTGTTATTACGCACTTCGGGCAACGCCAAGGTGCACCTGTTAAAGTTAGACATCGCAATGACCTCTTTAATGGGAGACAAAACGGAAGATGCTCGCAAAAGTTCAGTCGTTTTGACTCCACGTCGTTGTATCGCCGTTCTCAGTGGTCCTAACACTGAGAACGGCATTTCTTTTCACAAAAAAGAAGATGAAAACACCTTCCTATTCGACCAACTCCTTTCCGTATGGATCACTCGAAAAACCCAATACAAAATCAGCAGATAAACCAAAAAGCCGATATAGTTCGAGCAGGTCTGTTTGCTGCCATGCGGTTTTCATGTTGATTTTCGCGCTAACGTTTGCAGCAGATTGATTTAGATCCGTTGCAAGCATTTTGTTGGTGATGCCCTGTTCGAGCAACCATCGCTTCATATTCGACACTAGTTACCGCCTAAATTGATGTATTTCAGTTTAACTGAATTCAGTCTAGCATTCAGTTTGACTGAATGCAAATCAGCGGTCTAGAATAAGAACAATCAAGACGAATGAAATTAGAAAGGCAGAAAGATGACTTTGGCAGTGGCAACGAAAAGTACGCACGTTAAAGAATATGAAGAAACAATCTCACGTAACGTGAAGTTGTATCTTTCCATGCGTGGCATGCCTCAATCTTCACTAGCGGAGCCCCTTGGAATAAGGCAGAGCTCAGTATCTATGAAGATGAAGGGCAATACGGCTTGGTCCGTTGCAGATGTGGTTAATGCAGCAGACTTCTTGGGCGTGCTGCCCGAAGATCTGCTGGACGACAGTGTGTTACGAAGTGCCCAGGCTAAGTATGGCGTAGATATGAAAAAGGCCGCCGGGGGACCGGCGGCCGTGAAGCTCCCGCAGCTGGGCTTGAACCAGCGACATTTCGATTAACAGTCGAACGCTCTGCCAACTGAGCTATGCGGGAATGCTCGCTTGTGCTTAGTTTTTGCGCCGCGCACAAGACATTTATTCTATACATAAATCACAATGATGCAACTTGTCGGTCACACGGCGTGTCGCTTGCTGCCAACCGCAGACCACGCGGATCGTATTCCAGATTCCGCATCCCACTCCATCGCATTCCACTCCATCGCATGCCTCACACGCTGATGACATCCATGGGCATGGACGAATCGATGGGGAAATCAGGTGCGGAAGGAGCTACGCCCGCCTCAACGAGGTTGACGCCGAGCATGGCGACCATCGCTCCGTTGTCGGTGCACAGTTTCAGCTGCGGTATGCGCACGTCGATGCCATGCTCGGTCCCGACTTCGAGCAGCTTGGCGCGCAGCTGCGAGTTCGCAGAGAACCCGCCGCCTACAATCAGCGTGCCGGAGCCGTACTGCTCGCAGCCGCGAATCGCCTTATTCGCCAGCACGGTGGCGACCGAATCGGCCAGGGACGCGCACACGTCGTCTACTGGAATCTCGCGCCCTGCATCCTGTTGCTGCTCGATCCAACGGGCCACGGCGGTTTTGACGCCGGAGAAGCTGAAATCGTATGGATGCTCACGCCCCGACCTGCCTTGCGTCAGGCCTTGCGGCACCTTAATGGCCTTGGGGTCGCCGCTTTGTGCATGTTTGTCGATGTGCGGGCCGCCTGGGTAGGGGAAGCCGATCAGCCGGGCTACTTTGTCGAAGCACTCCCCCGCCGCGTCGTCCAGCGTGGTGCCTACCACATCCACATGCCGCGCTACATCAGCGACGTGCAGCAGCGAGGTATGCCCGCCCGAAACAATCAGCGCGAGCACATCGGGCGGGAAATTTCCGAATTGCAGCTGCGTTACAGCAATATGCCCGATGACGTGGTTGATGCCGTAGATCGGCTTGTGTGCAGCCCACGCCAGCGCCTTGGCACCCGACACGCCCACCGCGAGGCACCCGGCGAGGCCAGGGCCTGCGGATACGGCGATCGCATCAATATCCGACAATGTCATATCAGCATCGGCCAGCGCCTTGGAGACGACCGGCACGAGGGCTTCGGCGTGCGCACGTGAGGCGATTTCAGGAATCACGCCGCCGTAGCGCGCATGCTCGTCCATCGAGGAGGCCACGACGTTGGAGACCAGCGTGCGGCCCTGCACGACGGCCGCAGCCGTTTCGTCGCATGTGGACTCGATGCCCAGCACCACGGGTTCGCTCATCGTTCTTCCTCTTTCTGCGTTTGGTCTATTGCAAGCCGGTTCGTTTTTCGGTTCATCGTGCGCACGCTGATTGCGGTTGCTGCCATCGCTTGCTCTGTGGCTCTGCAACTATCAAGGTTGCCGCGGCTGCCGGGCATGATGTTCCCGATGCTATCCGCATTCACATGTGCTGACTGCATCGTTTGGAATCCCACGATAGGCGGCCGTAGCTCTAAGCTCATCGTATATGCGTCAATATTTTCAGGTTGATAGTAACGTCTCCGCAAGCCTAGTCTTGTGAATCCGAGCCGACGATACAGCGACAAGGCTGGTTCATTGTCGACGCGGACTTCGAGCAGCATGCGCTGAGCACCTCGCTTGCGTGCATCATCGATCAACCAGCAGAGCATGGCGCGGGCGATGCCTTGCCGTTGGTATGCTTCGCCTACCCCAATGGTCATGAGTTCGGCATCGTCGCCGTCATACCAGTAGCCTGCGTAGCCGCGAATGGTCGGGAGTGCGGGCGCCCGCACGCCAGCCCTTGCCAGCACCGCCGGTGCTGGCTGCGAAGTCGATGCTATGACCTGCTCTGTCGGCGTCGGCGTGCTTTGCCCAGCGTCCGCAGCAGCTACCGCCGTGTCTATAGCGTTGTGCAACTCTGCGTCTGAGACATCTGCCATCGTCATGGGCACAGCTTCATCAGGAATATCAATGATATAGGTGCGAGCGGGGGCACTCAGCTCTTCGCGCACGGCTTTCTCGCTCCATGCGCCGCGTCCGAACAGTTTGCGTTCCAGCTGCGCGATGCGCCCTATTACCGTATCGCGGTCGAACGCATCGATATCGGCTATCATCACTCGGCCCTGTCGGCACCGGCATGGTGGAGCACATGCTTGAGCGGGCTGGGCACCGAGACGTCCGGGCGGCGCAGATACAGCGGCTCAATCGCGTCAGTCGGGGAAATCGCACGGTTATTCGTATAGGAATCTGCGAGTGCGCCACCATCGGCATTGCCATCGCTGCCGGTCTGCGTCATCCCCCTGTTCGCATGAGCATGCTCGGCATACCATGTCAAGCCCTGCGACCCCATGTCCAGCACGGAGGCATCAAGCACTACGCCAAGCTGCGACAGCGTTGACCAGCTTTCGGCGTATTTTGCAGCGCCATGACCGACGACGTCGACCACCGTATGCGTGCCCGAAAGACTATCGTGCTGCGCGATGGCCGCATTGACCCGCTCGGCGATGCGCTGCGGATAGTCGATATCCATGTCGATCAGCACCTTGTGGTTGCCATAGCCATTGCCATGCGATTGGCCGGATGAAGCGTCGTCAGCATCGGCTATCAGTGTGAAATACAGCTGCTTGCGACGGGCATCGTTGACGGCCAGCGTCACATGCGAGACGGCTGTCGGCTTTGCCGGAGACTCGGTCGTTTCGTCTCGCACGCCTGAGGCTTCAGAGATCCTGGCGACTCCAACGGATTCGGGGAACGGGAATTCGCCGCGATGGTATGCGGCCATCATACTTGCCTGCGCACTCAATGCATCCTGGCCGAGCAGCTCGGCGCCCGTCGAGAAGGCGAGCGCCTTGGCCGTTACGATGCCTGCGCGCAATCCGGTGAACGGAGCCGGTCCTATTCCCACGACGATGCGCTCGATATCGGACGAGTGCAGCCCCGCTTCCTCGATTGCATCGGCGATGTCGACCTGCAGACGTTCCACATGAGTGCGCGAATCACGTTCGACAACAGGCTCATGGCCGACGACGCCCACTGTCGAACCGTACGAGGTGTCGATCACCAAAGTATTCGTCATAGCCGTTCCTTCATAGCACCCGTGGCATTGCCACCGACGAGCGTACAACCGGCACTGGAACGCGTGAAACCGTCAATCGCAACGCCGATTCCTTCGGCATTCCAGCGTTCGCCGACCGGCGTGAGCGTGACAGCACGCTCGCCATTCTCGCTCAGCTCCTGCGAATCCGCAGGATTTCGGCGTTCCGCGGCATCGGCGGGATATGAATCCGCACTTGACTCTGCGCCGTTGCCGCGTTCGATATGGATTTCCAAGCGTTCCGGTGCCAGCGCTGCGACCATCTGCTCGCCCCACTCCATGAGCACCACCGTACGCTCGCCCGGATCTTCAAGCTCCTCGTCGAGCCCCAGCGATTCCAGCTCGTCCAGCAGCGCGTCGACGCTGTTCTGGCCGGGGGCGAAGCTCGCGCCGCCGAGGCGATACGCATCGACATGCACGCAGTGCGCCGCGCTGCCATCGGCGAAATGGCCCTCCATTTCGCGGGCGATGGTGAAGGTCGGCGACACGACGGGCCCCGTTACGCCCAAACCTGCGCCGAAGCCCTGCGCAAAAGTTGTTTTGCCGGCGCCCAACGGCCCGGACAGCAATATGACATCGCCGCCGTGCGTCATGCCAGCGACGTATTGCCCCAGTGCCCGCATGCTTTCGGGCGTGGGGACCCGGAGCGTTATGGGCTGAGATTCACCACCGTCCATATCCATGGCGTCCTTGTCGTTCGCTTCAACGGCGCTCACAGGCTTCGTCCTTTGCTGCTGATGGTTTCGATCGATCGTTCAAGAGCATACACCGGGTCTCCGCCGCTGCTTTTGCTCTGCTCGTCGGCCCAAGCCAGCATTCGTATGCATGTGCCGAGTCCGGGCGATGTCCAGCCGGAAAGCTGGCGCATCGCATTATTCAATACCCAAGGATTCGTTTTCGTCTCTGCGCGTGATATCTTTCCCGAACGCACCGCCGAGGCTTTGGCGATGGTGCGCAGTTTCATGGCGAGTGCGCCGATGAGCGCAATGGGGTCGATGCCCTGCTGCAGTGCGGCGCGCATCGACATGATGGCCTCAGCCGTGCGGCCTTCCACGGCAGCGTCGGCGACTGCGAATCCAGTGACCTGCGGGTTTGCGGTCAAGTACTGGTTGACCTTATCCAGCCCTATCGGGTCATCTTCGAAATCGAAGCACAACTGCGAGCACATCGCCGCCAGTTCCCCGGTCTTGTCGCCAAGAACCGACACAAGCTGCTGAGCCGCCACGGGGTCGACCCTGCGCCCTTCGCGTTCGAAGCGCTGCATGACGAAGTTGATTCTGGCCTCAGGGCGTTTGAGATCGGGGATCTTCTTCTGCTGTGCGCCCGCCTTGACCAGTTGATCGATGAGACGCTTGGCTTTCACGCCGCCTTCATGCTGCGCAATGACGACGCCCGCCGAAGGCTCGCCCGCATTCGCGCCACGGCAGTAATTGACCATGGCATCGCCAAGCCGATCATCGGCATTCTGCAGGTTGCGGACTAGAACGATCGCACTGTCGCTGAGCAGGGAAGGACTCACTGCCTCGTCGAACGCGTATTGGTCGCTCTCCCCCGCCTCCAGCTCGATGAGTTCCGCAGCGGGATCATGACGCTGCGCACGGTCGCGCAAGTCGCGCACGGTCTGCTCATTGAGATAGGAATCGCCGCCCATCACGATGGTGAAGGGCGTGGATGCCGCCGTTGATCTTGCCATACTTTCAATTTCGCCGCATCGGTGGACAAGGGGCGAACGACAAGTCCGTTCGCCGTCACGAGCCGCGAAACGTACCGTGCCCGCCGCTCCCGAAGGCTTCGGGAACTTGGCGCACCCACAGCGCGATAGGATCAAGCCATCGTCGGTGATACGGCGTCCCGGTCTCGCCGACACTCATGCCGCGCCGCTGCCGGCGGCGCCTTGCTACGACCATAGCCAAGGCAATCAGCGCTTCGCATGCGGCAACCAGCAACGCTCCCCGCCAGCCTTCGGCCCAGGGCATCACGGCCCATGAACTGCTTCCCAGCCATTGCGCGCACCGCTCCATGATCGCGGTCGGCACGCTTGCCGCCCAAGCAAGCGCGAATGACAGCTTGGCGCTGTATGCCGCGGCGACTAGCGCGGCAAGTCCCAGCATGGTGGCACCGCCGACCACTGGGCTGACGATGAGATTCGCCGGCACGCTGAGCAACGGCAGCTGCGGCTCCATCATGACTTGAATCGGCAGAGTCAGCAGCTGGGCGGCAATCGTCACCGCCATGGCGTCGGCCATGCCTCCGGGCAGCAGCGTCCGCAACCGCCTGGCCATGCTTTGGGCGAACAGCACGATGCCCAGCACGGCGGCGCACGATAGGGCGAACCCATAACTGTACGCCATGGCGGGGCTGGCAATCAGCACGCTCACCACTGTCCAGCACAATGCATTCAACGCCTGCGACCGTCTGCCAGCGAGCGATGCCGCCGCTCCTAACAACCCCATGATGAGCGCTCGTACTACCGAATCGGAAGGATAGACCAGCGCGGAAAGCAGAAGAAACGCCCCAGACGCCATCACGGCGGCGACCCAGCGCGGAGCGTGCGCGTATGCAGCGAGGCGCCGAACCAGCGTTCCGACCAGCACGAAGTGCCCTCCGGATACGGCCATCAGATGCATGATGCCTGAACGGGCGAAACGATCTTCCAGCAATCCGGCATAGGTCGCGTCCACTGCCTCATGCCCTGACGCGACGACATGCTCCTGCCCCAGCAATCCGATGGTCAGCCCGGGGACCAGAACACGCCCTTGGTCGGATAGGCTATCGGTGACGGCAAGGAATCGCTCCTGCAGAATGTTGACGGCTGATTGCACGGGATTCGGCGCACGGATCATCGTTACGGATTCCTCGCTGCGGCAGATCATCCACAGGCTCACTTTGCCGAAACGGGACGGTTCCAGACGGCCTAAGACCTGCATGGTCGCGCCGTGCGCTATGCGTCTGCAATCTTCACCCGATGCGAACACGCGAACGGCATGCGAACTGGACTGCATAACGCGGCCATCGCCGATCATCGACAGCGTCGCGTCGGCCTGGCAGTCAGCCTGGCGAATATCGGCGGTACGAGCCGGAGTATTGACGCGCATAAACGCGATGCGCTGCCCCGGACTCGTCCTGGCCTGCGCCATAGCAGGGTCCCGCCAAGCGATGTACGCGCTGCACCAAGTCGAAGTCGCCCCCAGTAGGGCGAGGCACGCCAGCATCATTCCCGTCATGCGCCATGCGCCGTCCTTCAACTGCCAACGCGGCGATAAGCAGACCGATAGCAAATCAGACCGCGCATCGGACGGTTTTGCAACGTGTCGCTCATTGCCGCGCGATGCAAGGCCGTGCGGTCCAATATGGTGAGACCCAGCTCTGCGCGGTCTCGTGCCAGGCAACCCGATGCCGTACGGCGCCGTGTCGTTCAGATTCGAACCAGGTGGCTTGATGCCGTGCGACATCGTATCGTCTGGCTCGATGCCGTATGCCCCTGTGTCGCACGACATCCTGCCGGGCGATCCAGATCCGTATGACTCGGCATCATACGAAACTCTCCCAAGGCGCATCACCAACATGGCGGCATACTGCGCAACCATCGTTGCCGCGGCCGCTGCAGCCGCAATCGCGACGACGATTCCCACGATTCCCGCCATATGCAATGGCGTCGTCACGCCATTAGACGCACTACGAAGGGATGCTCCCAGCCCTTGCACCTTGGTTGACCCTGCAGCCTCATTCGAGCCGTCTGACGCCAGCGTCACATCGAACGCCCACCAAGTAAGCAGGCAGGATGCCCACACTGAAATCGCAGCCGGAAGCATCCGCCAATCGCGGCTTCCTTGCTCGTCGCGTTCAATATTTGCGGCCGTCATGATGCGCTCACCTGCGGACGCAGCTTCTCCAAGGTCTTGGGGCCGATTCCGCTGACATCGAGCAACTGATCGACGCTGGTGAAACGACCGATGCGCTGGCGATGGTCGAGGATGCGCTGCGCGGTGACTGGTCCGACTCCGGCAAGCGTATCAAGCTCCTGCAAGGAGGCCGTGTTGAGATTCACAAGGCCTGATTCCACCGTGCTCTGGCTGCTTGCCGCAGCAGGCGGGAACGTCGTGTCGCCAGTCGACTCGGCAGTGTCCCGAGACGTCGGCGCATCGCTGGGCGCAATGCTCTTTGACCTGTCGGAATGGCTATTTTTCGGCGCATTGACACTTGCGTCATAGCCCGGAGAAGCGGCATTGCTGTTTGCCTGCTGTGCCGCGGCGGCGTGGTAGTTCATCGATTGCCGAACCAGCATGGTCATGCTGGCGCAGAGCGCGGTGGCGAGGATAAGCATGACCGCCACCGCATACCACGGTTTAGCCACAAGACGCGGAATGCTGCGTCTCTTCCGGCGAGCGAGGATACGGTCTTCGCCGAAGGTCTCCCGACCAGGATGCTCTGGTTCGGACTCGTGATGCCGCATGGTCGATTCTGATGTCTGGCGCATCGCATGTTTTCCGGATTTGCGACGTCGCCCTTCCGCATCGCCTCGCGCCCGGGCATGATCCAACTGGTCGACATAGCCCAGTCCCCATGCCTTCGCCGGTTTTCGCGCTTCACCTTCCCTCTTGGACGCCGGCAAATGCGCAAACGCCCCGGCCGTCTTCTCCGCGCGGTTGTCGAATGTATTATCCGAAACGCCATCATAGGCACGGGCTGCATCGTCATATGCAGCAGCATCATACGGAGCATCATCATGCGAAACGGTCTCATATGCCATGCTTTCGTCTGAGCCGCCATCAGGCGGCATCTCGCCGACCCAACCAGCATCAGCCGGCGATGGCGGAGGATGACGCTCGTGCGCAGCGCGATCCGTCGACCGAATCGGGGACAAGTCCGCGTGCTCCTGATGATGGCGTTGCTGATTTATTTGGCCTGAATATGCGGACCGTTCCCGCTGACCAGCATTGCCAGAGGCTTCCAGCCCGATAAGGCGCTGCGCAGCCTGCGACGCCCCGCTCTGCTCATTGTCATGCCCAAGCGAGCGGACCCGACGACTTCCGCTTTCGGGTCCGCTCGGTGCAGCCGTAGCCGAGACGGCTGGGGTCGATGTTGTCAAGACGCTCATACTTCATATCTAGAGCGTCTCACCCATATATTCCAGCAAAAACGACTAGTGTGGTCGAACGCTTCGAGTTATCCACATTTCAGCGTGTCGAGCCGTTAAACAGGCAGCCCTGTGGGCTGCCTGTAGGCGAGACTGAGCGCCCGCGAAGGGCGCGAAGAGCGAGGCCGAAGGCTGAGCTATGGTCAGAGTGCTAAGCGACCGGTCCTACGGACTTGGTCTAAGGGGTCACCACCGAGCCGTGAAGCGGACAGCGCTGTGCGCTGTTCGTAGGCGAGGTGAGCGTCCACGAAGGGCGCGAAGGACGCGAAGGACGGTGCTTTGGACCGTCGGTCCGTAAGCGAGACCGAGCACCTGCCAAGGACGCGAGGCTGAGCCGTAAAGCAGTCGCATCAGGCCTACGGATGGCGTTACACCGTAAACCGTCGGATCGTGCTTCGCGTTTCCCATGACGCTGTCGGCGTTATCGCGCAGCAATGCTATGGCTTGTTGCGCAAGCCAATTACAATGAAAAGCTATGAAGCACATCCTCGCGCAGTTCGATACCGCGGTTACGCGGTGTATTGCCGATCTGCCGCCGGTGCTCCACCCCTTCTTCCTCGCCGTTACTGCGCTGGGCTCCCCCGTTGCCACTATGACTATCGGTGCCGTCGTCGCCGGCTGGGGATATTTCCACGCGAATCTTCGGCTGGCGTGCTCAGGCGCGTTCATTTGGCTGACGCTTGGCGTGGGCTCCATCATCAAGCTCATCGTTGACCGCGAGCGACCGCAAACCGCCTATGCGGCGCATCTGCTGTTCGATACCAACAGCTTCCCGAGCGGGCACACGAGCGGCTCCACCATCGCCTATGGGCTCCTCGCCTATCTCGCCTGGCATCTCCTCCCGCAACCGTATAGCACCATGGCGGTCGTGCTGTTGATTCTCCTAATCGTCATCATCGGCATTTCCCGCATCTACCTCGGCGCGCACTTCCCGAGTGATGTCATCGCGGGCTGGCTGCTTGGCGCTGTCGCCCTCTGCATCGTCATATTCGTTCTAAGGCCACTGGCATGAAACTAGTACTCGTAGACAATCCGCAATCCGGCTCGGCGATCTCTCGAAAGGAACTACGTGAGAAATGCGCTGCCGCCGATATCACCGTAGAAGAATTCATAGCTATCGGCGACGGCTTCGAGAGCAAACTCAAGCCATTCATCCGAGCCGGCAAACCCATTGCCGTCATCGGGGGCGATGGTACCGTCAGCGCTGTCGCCGGGCTTGTCGCCGACACCAAGGCAACCCTGATTCCCCTTCCTGGCGGCACGCTCAATCACTTCACCAAAGATCTCGATATTCCCCAGGATATCGATGAGGCGCTCGCGCGTCTCGCCACGCTTTCTCCACGATCCATCGACATTGCCAAGGTCAACGACACGCCCTTTATCAATAATTCCAGCATCGGGCTCTACCCTACCTCGCTGCGCAGCCGAGAGCAGCTCGAGTCTGCTTTCGGCAAATGGGCGGCGGCCATCGTTGCATCCTGGCGGGCATTCGTCAGTTTCAAAACGTACCTCGTCACTATCGACGACGAAACATTTGAAACCTTATTTATCTTCGTCGGCAATAATCGCTATGAGCTGGATGCCGCCGGCGGCACGAACCGCACTCGTCTCGATGAAGGCGTCCTGACTGTCTATGCCGCCAAAGCCCAGTCCCGCCTTACGCTCCTCAAGATCGCACTCTTTGCGCTCATCGGTCGTGACAAACAACTCGACGAGTTCGAGGAATTCTTTCCTGCAACCCTCACCATCAAAACCGACCATGCTGAGCTCTCGGTCTCGCATGATGGCGAAGTTTCAAAACTCACGACTCCGCTGCGATACGCCATGCAGCCAAAGGCGCTCACCATACTCGGATAGGCATCACGCGCTTATCGCCTTCTTCACAAGGCGATAAGCGCGCAGCGTAGCCTGCCCCTTCCTTGCCTACTGCCGAGGGCCAGTGAGACCGAGAAACGAGATTCTCGCTAGCGCTACGATCGGTAAGCCACTCCGCCAGACCTGCTGACATAGGCGTTCAGCTCTGCCAGCGCTCACTGAGACCGCGCGAGGCGGCTCGTCAGACATTGCCGTCTCCGAGTCGCCTCGGCATCGTGTCAAAAAGCAGGTCTCTACTCCGCAGGCACCACCGAAACGATCTTCGGGGCCTTGACGATCACCTTGCGCGGCTTCTTGCCGCCCAAGCGCGATTCGACTGCAGCCAGCGCCTTCGCTTCGAGTTCGGCCGGGTCGATGTCGGGGCTGACTTCGAGCTTGGCGCGCACCTTGCCCTTGATCTGCACGACCGCAGTGACGGTGTCCTGGCCCACATAGCGTTCGTCAGCCTTGGGCCACGGCTCATGCGCCAGCGACTCGGTGTGCCCCAAGCGGCTCCACAGCTCCTCGCAGATATGCGGCGCGATGGGCGCAAGCATGAGGATCAGCGGCTCCACGGCGGCGCGCGGCACCGAGGCCAACGACGTGAGGTGGTTGTTGAGCACGATGAGCTTGGCGATGGAGGTGTTCGGCCGCATCGCCTCCATCTCCTTGCTCACTGCGGCGATGGTGTTGTTGAGCAGCTTGAGCGTGGGCAGATCGGGCGCGTCGTCCGAAACCGTCAGCTCGCCGGTGCTCTCGTCCACGACGTTGCGCCACAGGCGCTGCAGGAAGCGCATGCCGCCGATGACGTTGCGCGTGTTCCACGGGCGCGATTCGTCAAGCGGGCCCATGCTCATCTCGTAGAGCCGGAAGGTGTCGGCGCCGTAGTTCTCGTACATGAAGTCAGGCGTCGTGATGTTCTTCAGGCTCTTGCCCATCTTGCCGAACTCGCGGTTGACCCGCTGCCCGTGCCAGGTGTACGTGGCCTCGCCCTGCGCGTCAAGCGGCCCCTCTTCGACTTCGTCGGCCGGCACGTACTGTCCGCGCTCGTCGGTGTAGGCGTAGGCTTGGATCATGCCCTGGTTGAAGAGCTTGTGGAAGGGTTCGGGCGAGTCCACGAAGCCCAGATCGTAGAGCACCTTGTGCCAGAAGCGCGAGTAGAGCAGGTGCAGCACCGCGTGCTCGACGCCGCCGACGTAGAGGTCCACGCCGCCGGAATGCCCGGAATACCCGTTGTGGTCCGGCCCGATCCAGTAGTCGTATTCGCCCCTGTCGACCATATGCTCGGTGTTGCTCGGGTCGAGGTAGCGCATGTAGTACCAGCAGGATCCGGCCCAGTTCGGCATGGTGTTCGTGTCGCGGTAGTAGGTCTTCGGCCCGTCGCCCAGATCGAGCGTGACCTTGACCCACTCCTTGTTGCGACCCAGCGGCGCCTCGGGGTTGGACTGCGCGTCCTCGGGGTCGAAGGTCTTGGGGCTGTAGTCCGGCACCTCGGGCAGGTTGATCGGCAGCTGGTCGTCCGGCACCAAGTGCGCCGTGCCCTCCTCGTCGTAGACGATCGGGAAGGGCTCGCCCCAGTAGCGCTGGCGCGAGAAGAGCCAGTCGCGCAGCCGATAGCTCGTCTCGGCCTTGCCCGCCCCGGCCGCTTCCAGCCATTCGTTGACTTTGGCGATCGCTTCGTCGACGCGCAGGCCGTCGAGGCTCAGCGCATCGCCGCGCGCCTGCGTGGCCTCGACGGAGGAGTTGATGACGATGCCATCGTGCGAAACGAAGGGCGCCTTGCCTTCGTAATTCGCCAGCTCATCGCTGGAATCATCCAACGGCCGCACGGTGTAGATGACCGGCAGACCGTACGCCGTGGCGAAATCGTAATCGCGCTGGTCGCCGCCCGGCACGGCCATGATCGCGCCGGTGCCGTAGTCCATGAGCACGTAATCCGCAGTGAACAGCGGCAGCTTGGCACCGGTGATCGGGTTGATGGCGTACAGGCCGGTGAACAGACCGGTCTTCTCGCCGGCCTCGTCCACGCGGTCCTTGGCGGTTTTGCCCTGCGCCGCGCTGCGGTAGGCGTCCACGGCCTCGCCCGGCGTGGCGTAGCCGCCCTTCCAGGACTCAGGAATGTCCTCCGGCCAGGCGCTTGGCACATGGTGCAGCAGCTCATGCTCGGGAGAGACCACGGCGAAGGTGGTGCCGAACAGGGTGTCGGGACGGGTCGTGTAGACCTCCATGTCCTGCGCTCCGTCCGGCGCTTCGACCGCGAAGTGCACGGACGCGCCGTGCGATTCGCCGATCCAGTTGCGCTGCATGAGCCTGACCTTCTCAGGCCAGTCGATGACGTCAAGATCCGCAATGAGCCGGTGGCCATACGCGGTGATGCGCATCGACCACTGGCGCAGCTCGCGCTGGAAGACAGGGAAATTGCCGCGCTCGGAGCGGCCTTCGGCGGTGACCTCCTCGTTGGCCAGCACGGTGCCGAGCCCCGGGCACCAGTTGACCGGCGACTTGGAAATGTAGGCGAGCCGGAAATCGTTGAGCACCTCGGCCTGTTCGGCCGCGCTCAGCGAAGCCCACGAAGCGCCTGAATGCCCGGGAATCAAACGGGCGCCGGATTCGAACTGCTCGACCAGCGTCGCAATCGGCCGCGCCGAGCCGGTGCCGCCATCGGGACGCACGAATTCAGGGTCATACCAGGCGTCGTAGATGCGCGAGAAGATCCATTGCGTCCAGCGCATGTACCCCGGGTCGATGGTGGCGAAGCTGCGGCGATTGTCGAAGCTCAGGCCCATGCGGTGCAGCTGCCGGCGCATGTTGGCGATATTCGCCTCGGTGGTGACGCGCGGGTGCTGCCCGGTCTGCACGGCGTACTGCTCGGCCGGCAGGCCGAAGGCGTCGTAGCCCATCGCGTGCAGGACGTTCTCGCCCTTCATGCGATGGTAGCGGCTGACCACATCGGTGGCCAGATACCCCAGCGGATGGCCGACGTGCAGGCCTTTGCCCGAAGGGTAGGGGAACATGTCCATCGCGAAGTACGAAGGCCGTCCTTCGGCGTTCCTGCCTTGCGCATCCTTGAGGTCGCCGGAGGCGTTCGCGGCCCAGAAGGTCCCGCGCTCATCCCAGATCTGCTGCCATTTCTCTTCGATGCTTTGCGCCAGCTGCGCGTTATAGCGATACGCCGGCTCGTCGGATTCGCCTAAGGTCGCTTCGTTCTTCGTATTGAGACTCATAAACAAGAATTATTGTGGCGCAACTGGACACGGCCCCTGCATGCAGGTCTGCGGGCGTGCCTCACCGTCCCATTCCGGGCACGCTGCCCCCGCGATACCCCGTGGCGTCCTGCATCGCATCCAGCGCATGGGCCAGACCGCCGTCCTCACGCATCGTGTCGAGCACGACGTCGATTTTCTTCACCAGCTCGTCTTCGCCGGCCCTGACCTGCACGCTGTGCAGCACCTCTCCCAGAGGCTGCCCGACAAGCCTGAGATAGCCCTTGCCCGTGGAGAACGTCAAACCGGAAAGCACCGCGTCATCCGCGCTGACCGCGTCGGCCTCGCCGACCAGCAGCGCCGTTACGCATTGCTGATAGCTCTGCCGTTCGCGGATGACGGAGCCGGGGGCTTGCTGCCTAAGGCGCGCCGCCGCGCCGCCGCCCTGCGCCGAGCAGACGATCTTGCCGTTGAGATCCGACGGCGCGATTATGGCAGGCTTGTCTCCAGCGCGCACCAGCAGATCCTGCTGCGTGAGCAGGTAGGGCTTCGTGCTTTGCACGCCGCTCGGCTGCGTTCCATCCATCGGCATGCTGGTGACCAGCATCTGCGCTTCGCCGCTGTGCAGTGCGGCCGGAGCGTCGCCGGGCCTGATCTGCGTGAAGTTCACCTGCTTGCGCGCGTAGCCCAATGCCTGGGCCACATACCGCGCCACTGTGATGTCGAATCCGGAGTACTCGCCGTCATGCAGCCAGCCCACGCCGGGCTCGTCAAGGGCCACTCCGATGGAGATCGTCGGCCCGTCCGGCTCCCCGGAAGCTCCCGCAACGACGCCGCAGCCGGCCGCCGACGATGTCATCGCCAAAACAAGCATCGCGCAGGCCATGCGCCTCAGCCGCCGCTGTCGCCGCCATCTGTGCACCATGCCGTTCACCGCCTTACCCAATCCGTGTTTGTCGTCCCAGTTCCATATCCTGCGTCGGCATTCAGCTCCGCATCCTATCCAAGTACAGCCGCTGAGCGCCTATTTGAACAGTCTGGAGCGCGTCAGGAACCATGTCACCACTATGGAGAGCGCGATCGAGATCACGACGACAATCACAAAGCCCCATCTGTCGGCGGTCAGCGGCATTCCCAGCATGCCGCCTTGCTGGAAATTCATGCCATACATCGAGAAGATCAGCGTGGGTATGGACAGCGTGATCGAAATGATGGTGAAGATGCGCATGACGTTGTTCAGGTTGTTCGAGACGATCGAGGCGAAGGCGTCCGTCATGTTGGCCAGAACCCCGCTGTAGATGTTGGCCATCTCGATGGCCTGCTTGTTTTCGGTGATGACGTCGTCGAGCAGGTCCTCATCCTCCGGATACTGCTTGAAGCGCGTGATCGAATTGAGCTTCTCCATCACGATCTCGTTCGATTTCAAACTCGTGGTGAAATAGACCAAGGTCTTGCTCAGTTCGAGCAGCATCAGAATCTCGCGGTTCTGCATGGAATGGCGCAGCCGCAGCTCGAGCCTGTCGCTTTCGCGGTCGATGATGCGCAGATAGCGCAGGTACATAGTCGCGTTGCGGTAGAGGATCTGCAGGATGAATCGGGACTTCATATACGTGTTGAACCCACGAATGCGCCCCTCCATGAAAGGATGGAGCACCGGCGTGTCCTGCATGCACACGGTGATGATCATATTCTGAGTGATGATGATCGACAACGGGATCGTCTCGTACCAGTCACGGCCACCGCGTTCCTCGACGGTGGGAATGTCCACGATGATCATCGTGTAGTCGTCCTCGGCATCGACGCGCGAACGCTCCTCGTCATCGAGCGGGGCGCGCAGATCGGCCAGATCGATGCCGGTCTGCTGGGCCACCGTCGCCAGCTCCACGTCGGTGGGTTCGGAAAGACACAGCCAGGCCCCGCTTTCGATTTTCTCGATCTGCTCCACACTGCCGTTGATGGTGTTGAACATCCTCAACATGTCTTTCACCCGCCTTCCATTCGTGGTATGGCACTCGGTTCGGCACTGCCGCATGATATGGCACTGCCCTGCCGCTCTCGTTCACGGCACCGTCGGCTGCCAGCCGCGCCGCGACCTGCATGCGCATATCTGCATCGTCGAATCGCGGCTTTACGTTTGCTTGCGTTTATTTATAGTTATCGGATTGGTGATTATAGGGCTTACGCGTCGGAACCGGAATATGCCAGTTTCCATGCGGCATGCGATGCGACGCCTGACACACGCGACGCCCCGCACGAACCGTATCAAGAATAGACCCTCATACGGAGCATGGCGAGTCGCTTGCGCTCGCAGCGGCCCTTGCGGCGTTTATGAGGTGCTTTTTCGCTTATTAGGCACTTCGCAAAGTAGACCGCATGTTTCGTCCGCTGCGCTTTGGCGGAATACCGCCGTTCCTAGGCTCTAGGTCATAGGCGGCAACGCGCAGGAACCCGCGCGATTCGCCCAAATCTGCCTAATGGAATTCGCGGGTACGGCGCAGGGCCTATTGCGCAGACGGTTCAAAGGCGGTCTGTCAAAGACAGTCTGGAAGCGGTTAGAGCGCTTTCCACATCGGCATATGCGGTCCGCGCAGCTCGGCTGGGCCGTTCTCCCAGTCCATATGCGAGGCGATGGCGGGTCCGTGATTGAATTCCTCGAGCTTCCAAGCCAAGCTGCTGGTCTGCCTACCATACTGCGGCGTCATGCGCGACCAGAAGGCGTTGCGCACGGAGTCCAGACTCGCGGAGGATTCCGGGTCTTCGCCAAGCAGGGTGTGGATGGTTGCCAGAATCCAGGATCCATGGCCCACGATCATCAATGTGCCCGGAGTCGCCCGCCCGCTCTCTTGGCTGACCAGGTCGCTGACGGCGTCGGCACCGCGCTTGCCGAGAGCCTTGAGCGATTCGACGCCATAGCGCTCCCCGCCCGCATAATTCGTTTCCCACTCGTCGTGGACCTCGGCATCCATCCGTTTGATCTCCTCGCGGTTCAAGCCCTCCCACTGCCCGAAGCTGCGCTCGCGCAGCCGCTTGTCGTAAGCCACCGGAAGCCTGAGAATATCGGCGAAGGCGTGAGCGGTCTGCCGGGCCCGGAACAGGTCGGAGGCGACCACGTGCATGGTGCGCCCTGCCGCGGGAGCCTCGCGATACTCTTCGATGTCGCTGCGTTTGATGGCCTCCGGCCCCGGCTGCGGCAGCATGCCGGGATTATGCGCGACTCCGGAGATCTTGGCCCAGTAATAGTTTCTGGCCAGCTCCAAAGCGCTCTGATCAACCTGCCATTGCCCGATGATGTCCAGCGGCACATCAATCTGCCCCTGCATGCGACGTGCCAGATTAAACGAGGTGCGTCCATGCCGTAGGAGCACTACTTCATCGATCACAAGCCCATCCTTCTCTCTTCGCCAGGTATTTCACCGGGCCATTGTCACCGGACCGTCGCGCTGGGTCTCCTTCGCAGAAAGACCCGCCGTCGACGCCATGTCTTCGAATTTCGTCTCGAACCGGCTCTGTCTGCACGCCAGCCAATCGCCGAGCGTGTCCTGTTCGCGGCACGACAATCGCGTTTGCTTTTTCCAGCACTCATCCTAGCGAAGACACCAGCCAGCGGCGACAGGCGCCGAGCGTGCGCGGCACGCGGTTCGTTACGCCTTGCGCCTAACCAAAGTCCGCATACATTTATCAAGAATGATTATCATGTATACGAGGAGGATGCCATTTAACTCGTACAACTCATACCAATGCATGGAAAGCTCCTGTTATCACCTTGACCGGCTACCTGGGAGCCGGCAAAACGACGCTGCTCAATCATCTGCTGCGCAGGCCGGGCGCACGCATCGGCGTCATCATCAACGACTTCGGCAAGATTAACGTCGACGCCGCGCTGGTCACCGGGCAAGTGGATGAAGCCGCCTCGATTTCAGGAGGATGCCTGTGCTGCATGCCGGACGGCGGTGGATTGGATGACGCGTTGAAAAGCCTTGCACGACCGAAGCTGCGGCTCGACGCGATCATCATCGAGGCCAGCGGCATCGCCGATCCGATCGCTTTGGCCCGCATCATACATTTCAGCAGCGCCCCGCATATTCGTCCCGGCGGCATCGTGGAGCTGGTTGACGCCGTCGAGCATTTCCATTCGGTCGACGTATCCGACGAGCCGCCCGCCAGATATGCCGCTACGAATCTCATCGTCATCACCAAAACCGATCTGCTTGCCGAATCGCAGCGTGAGGCAATTATCTCGCGCATCAGGCAGCGCGTCCGTATGCGCAATCCCGACGCCCAATTCGTCATAGCGGACCGAGAACGCATTGATTCCGATCTGGTGTTCGACGTGGCCTCGGACGAAGACCCGGTCGATGAGCTGCCCATCGCGCAACTCATTCGCGACAGCACCCCCGAGTCCGAAACGCACGAGCATCATCACGCGCATTCCGTATCGCAGGAGCTGACCGAAGCGGTCAGCCCTTCAGCGCTTATCGAGTTGTTGGAGAATCCTCCGGCCGGAGCCTATCGCCTGAAAGGGCGCGTGGCCATACGCGAGCGGCGCAAGGCGAACGGCGCAGCCGGGTACGTGGTCAATCTCGTCGGACGCTCGATCCACATCGCGCCTATGGCAAGCCCTGCACGCCCTGGCGAGCTCGTCGCCATCGGCATGCATCTGGACGTTGAGGAGGCGCGCCGGCGATTCGATGCGCTCGCGCACACGCCAGCCGATCA
Source organism: Bifidobacterium subtile (assembly GCF_000741775.1). Taxonomy (GTDB): domain Bacteria; phylum Actinomycetota; class Actinomycetes; order Actinomycetales; family Bifidobacteriaceae; genus Bifidobacterium; species Bifidobacterium subtile. Next base: position 260,644 of record NZ_JGZR01000007.1, on the reverse strand, counting down.
GCCCGATCCGATGGGGCTGCGGCACGTGCACCGCTATGCGCGATTGAGCCGGTAGCGGATTCCATGGCAATACAGCGCATCTGCCGAAGGCCATGCCATCTGCATGCCGCACGTAAAAAGCGAATCCAGCACCGCCTTCGAAAGCATGTTCCTCTGTTAGGCTTGGGTCATCAGCCATCACGATGAGGACGGTTATGCAGCAGCTCTATATCAAACAGCAGGTGTTCACGCTGGCCGAGCATTTCACGGTCGCCGACGCCGGAGGCAATGTGCGCTACCGGGTCGAGGGCAGCTTCCTGCGCATCCCCAAGTCCTTCTCCATCACCGACCCATTTGGCGTCGAGGTGGCGCGCCTGGAGAAGACCGTGTTCAGCCTGCTCCCCCATTTCAGCGTGTTCGTAGGCGGCATGCAGGTCGCCAGCATCGATAAGGAGCTTTCGCTGTTCCGCCCACGCTACCGCATCGATGCTGCCGGACTCAATGTTCAGGGCGATTGGTGGGATATGGAGTTCAGCGCCTCTCGCGCCGGCGTCGAAGTCGCCCGAATCAGCAAACGCTGGCTCTCTTGGGGAGACTCCTACGAGATCACCGTGTTCGACGACGCCTTGGAAACGCTTATCGTTGCATTGGTGGTCGCCATCGACAAGGTGAAAAACGACGAAAACTCCTCCGCGAGCGCGTGACGACGCAGCCCTAAGGGCGCGGTCACCAGGCGAGCAGATGCAACTCGGCATGGCGACTGTTGAGATTCCGACAAGCACTGGCGGACCCTCGTCATCGCCGTCATGGCATTGAAGGAAGGGCTTGAGGCGTGGAAAGGCGACTCGTGCGCCACGCCAGTCTCGCAGCTGACCGAACAGGACGATGCGCACGACAGGCAATAACGTCACCTATGAAAATTTTCGCTTGGCGTCCTCTCGCAACCATTGCCCAACAAAACAATCCCAGCACAAGGCCCTCACGGTGCAATTTGGGCAGCGAATCCTGCGACCCGCTGCCCAAACGACCAGTTGAACTCATTGCCCCAATGTGTGAAGCGCAGCCTCCGAACTTACGCCAGAGCCGGCTGCGCTGCTACCGGCGCCTTGGTTTCCTCTATGGCATCAATCTCGACCTGATCGACGTCCTTCGAGGCGAAGGTCGCCCGCATCTGGTCGTAATCGAGCTCTTTCTCCCATCTCGAGACGACGAAGGTCGCGACGCAGTTGCCGAGCAGGTTGACGGACACGCGCATCGAGTCCATGATGCGATCGGCGCCAAGCAGCAGCGCGACGCCGGCAACGGGGAAGATTCCTAGCGCCGTGGCCGTGGCCGACAGCGCGAGGAAGGACGAGCCGGGAACTCCGGCCATGCCCTTCGAGGTGAGCATGAGCACGCCCATCGCGGCGAGCTGCTGGCTGAACGTCAGGTTGACGCCGAAGGCCTGCGCGAGGAACAGCAGCGAAATCGAAAGATAGAGCGCTGCGCCATCGAGATTGAACGAATAGCCCAGCGGCACGACGAGGCCGGTAACCGAACGCGGATTGCCTGATTTCTCGAGCTTGGCGATCATGCGAGGCATGACGGCCTCGGTTGACGCGGTACCGAGGGCAAGGGCGAATTCAGGACGCGCGTACTTGATGAACTGCCCCAGCGGGACGCGTGCAAACAGCCAGGCAATGCCGAAAAGCAGCGCGATGAAGATGACCGCCGCGCCGTAGCAGGAGGCGATGAGCACGGCATAGGTGCCGAGCGTCTTGAGGCCGTATTGGCCGATGATGTAGGCCATGGCGCCCAATGCGCCGAGCGGCGCGACGCGCATGATTCAGCCCATGATCTTGAAGATGACCTCGAGGAAGGAATCGAACACGTCCAGAATCGGCTTGCAGCGCTCCTGCCCGATGGCGATGACCGCAATGCCCACGAAGATCGCGAAGAACAGCACCTGCAGCAGCGTGTTGGTGGCGAAGGCATTCACCACGCTGTCGGGGATGATGTCAAGTATGAAGTCCGCAGCGCCGCGCGGCTCCGTGCCGCCGGCCGTTTTCTTGGCGATGGCGTTCGGGTCGAGCGTCGAGGGATTGATATTCAATCCCGCTCCGGGCTTCACGATGTTTCCCACGACCAGGCCGAAAAGCAGCGCGAATGCCGAAGCGGACAGGAAGTAGACGAGCGCCTTGGTGCCGACTCTGCCGACCGACTTGGCATCGCCGACGTGGGCGATGCCGGTTACGATGACGAGGAAGATAAGCGGCGCGATGAGCATCTTGATGAGCTTGATGAAGCCATCGCCCAGCGGCTTGAGCGCCGATCCGGCATCAGGCTAGACGGCGCCTATCGTAACGCCGACGATGATGGCTAGGATGATTTGGAAGAACAGCGACTTGTAAATCGGCTTTTTGACTTTAAGCTGCTTGTCCTGCCCTTCTACGAAGAGCCCTTCTGATGTTTTGGTTCGTTTCCCCACGATGCTTCTCCTCTGAGTTGTCTGAACGCTGTAATTATTCAAGCATTCAGTAAAAAGGATGAAACCGCTTCGGTATTTCCAGTTCGGTCATGCTTTGTAACCGCCGTGTAACAGGGATATGAAGACGCCTAGCATCATTGCCAAATTGGCTTGCTGGTATAGCAGCTATACCAGCAAGCCAATCTATGACGCCTCCGCGGGCTCGGAGCTTCCCGCGCCGGCTGCGCCAGCCATCGTTCGTTTCAGCGTCAGCAGCCCTATGGTGCTGATCAGGAACGCCGCGGCGCATAGCACCCACATGATCAGATATCCCTCAACGTCTGCCGTCCTGCTGCCGATCGGGGTCAGTGCGCCAAGGACCGCACCGAACAGTGCGCCGCCCGTCGAATCCCGTGCGCTGCGAGTCAGCGCTCAGAAACGTGGTCAGCGGCGACTGAGCTTCATGAATGTGCCGAAACCTCGGCGCTGCTGGAATGATGGATGATGGCGAAATCGCATGAGAGTCATGGGGGGACACGAGCGCCGCCGGTGACTTTTGTGAAGTTGCAGGCGGCGCCTCATTCGTTCGGAAATTCGGCGTTCATGGGTGTCTCATGGGCTTGGTTTGCCCGATGCCGATGTCCGAAAATATAACGTAAATGTACGTTTCACGCGTTACGGCAAGCAATTCGGTTTGGTTTCCGCCATGTAACCTGGCCGCTAATCTGACCGCACGAGACACGCTTGCCGTGTGCATGGGACGGGTGTCTTTCTCCGCACACCCGTTCGCACACTCATTTCTGAGCGTCATTTTTGCAGATATCGGTTTTTGAGGATTCGCATATCGCTATTGTTTTGTCTTGTTGACCGGCAAGAATCTGATATAAGGTTTCCAGTCTGGCCGGATCCTAAGGTATCCGGTTTTAGCGTGGCGGTGATTCAATGGTGCGGCGAATCGGCATGTTGATGTTCGATGGCATGAATATGCTCGACATCGCCGGGCCTTCCGAAGTGTTCACCGAGGCGAATTCGTTCGGTGCGGAGTATGGCATCACCTATGTGACCGTCGATGGACGCGACGTACGAGCCTCCAACGGCTTGAACATGTCAGCCGATGGCGGTGCATTCGACGACCGGCGATGGGATACGGTTTTCATTCCGGGCGACGACCGCTTTCCGAAGGGGCCTGAGCCGGAAGCTTTGGTTCGGGCGACGAGATTTCTGGCTGACAGGGCAGGCCGGTTGGCGTCGGTGTGCACCGGCGCTTTCCTGCTTGGATCGGCAGGCCTGCTCGACGGCAGGAAGGTCACCACGCATTGGCGGCATGCGTCGGAACTTGCGCGTCGATTCCCGATGGCACATGTGGAACCTGATCGCATTTTCGTGCATGATCGCGATCTGTATACGTCAGCCGGCGTGAGTACTGGCATTGATTTGGCATTGTCGCTGGTGGAAACGGATTACGATGCTGCTTTAGCGAGGAAGGTGGCGCAGTCGCTGGTGATCTATTTGCGTCGTTCCGGAGGACAATCCCAGTTCTCGTCTCTGTTGGATGACCGGGAACCCTCGCAGCCAGCACTTCAGATGTTGGTTGACTCCGTGCGTTCGGCCCCCTCACAGGAGTATTCCGTTGATCGGCTGAGCGCTCTTTCGCATATCAGTCCACGTCAGCTAACGAGGCTTTTCCGCAGGGATTACGACACCACGCCAATGCGGTTCGTGCAGCATATACGCATCGGATTGGCGAAATCACGTCTTGAGGCAGGCTATTCGGTGACGATGGCCGCGCAGCTCTCGGGATTCGGTTCCCCGGAATCCATGCGAAGAGCCTTCATCAGATATCTGCACGTGTCCCCGCGCGAATATCAGCGCCGATTCGGCATTACACAGCCCCGAGTGCCCAAAACGTCCTAAATTGTGGGATGCATGGCACGGACGGTGGTGCGTTGGCGGGCCAGCAGTGCGATGCTCACATGTATGAGCACAGCACGGATAGCAGCCATCACCATTCCAGACAGCGGTCTCGTTCGTAATGTCACGGCGATGATTCGAGATATGACCAACCAGCTGATCCACGATCATTCTAGGCGTGTTTTCCTTTTCGGCAGCCTGCAAGCTCGGGCGCTGCGTGTCATCCCTGATCCGGAAAGTGGCATGTGACTATGCGACCCGTTGACTTCCCAGCGCCAAGCACGCGGGCCTCCCTTGCCGCGCTGCAGCTCGCGCAAGCCTATTATTCTCCAGCCATGCTCAACCATGTGCAGCGTTCCTGGCTGTGGGCCGAGGGATTCGCCGAGATTGAGGGCCGCGGCGATCACGATCGGGAACTTGTCTATGTGGTGGCGATGCTGCACGATATCGGGCTGGCCAAGGCGTTTGACAACGCGACCTTGTCATACGAGGAAGCAGGCGGTCATGTTGCGGTTGCGTTGACGACGGGTGCTGGATGGCCTGCGGCCCGACGACAGCGAGTCCTGAATGTGATCATCGAGCACAACTGGGATTCCGTCGATCCCGCATTCGATGAGGAAGGGTATCTGCTGGAGGCAGCCACCGGACTGGACATCTCGGGCAAACGAGCGTCGAATCTGCCGGCCGAGTTCATTGATGATGTTCTTTCAGCCTATCCAAGGGGCACGTTGCGCAGCGAATTCGGCGACTCGGTGGCCGACCAATCAAAGCGAAAACCCGCCACTTCCGCGCACCGGCTCATCGTCAACGGGCTCATCGGGCATCTTGCTCATCATCTCCTGGAGATGTGGGGCGAATAAAAACTGGCGACTCGGCAAAGATACGTAAATAACTTCTCAGGCAACGCTGCATTATCCGCTGAGAATCAACATTTCAAGGCGTGAAAAACGGCAGATATACCTTCCGGCACAGGCCATAGCGTATGTGAATAAAGACGTTACAGGGCCGATGATCAAGCTTACACTGCCTAATTATCGCTTTTACATTAAGAGTACATAAGCTCAGGAATCAGGTCAGTACGGATGGAAGAGCTTGTTCAGGCTTTCGACATCGATCAGCGCGTGCCGTTTCGTTGGTTTGTAGTATGTCACTTCCCGGAATGCGTAAGATTTTCGACGCGCTGGTCGAGTCGTTGAGCATGCCCACGAGCTGGTGGCGCTCAGATTGGGTGAGCGCCGTGAGGCTCTGATCGCCGTGACCCACACGAAACGAGCCGTCACGCCCGAGGACGTAGCCGGCCTCGCGTTCTTCCTCGCCGGGCCGGACGCCCGGCAGATCACCGGCCAGACCATCCACCTCAACGGCGGCGCATACACCACCCGATAAATGAGCGCCATCCCGCCAAGGAGCAAGGAATTCTTTGCCATCATCAGGGCCACCACCTCCCGCGACGGCTACCTCGAGAAGGTCGCCCAGCGATGGTAGACGCCCGACCCCGCCGACTGCTCCTTCCGGGTTGACCTTCGGCGCAGCTGCACGGACCCTCGGTGGATATAACCCTCGACTTGACCGGAACGAAACCGAAGTTCCGAAAGCTGCTTAGCATAGGAAACTATCAGATACGAAAAAACCGCAGAATCATTGAGATTCTGCGGTTTCTAGAGGTTTGTGGAGCTAGGGGGATTCGAACCCCCGACCCTCTCCATGCCATGGAGATGCGCTACCAGCTGCGCCATAGCCCCGAACTTCACTTATGTGGTTCGTTTTGAACCTTTGATAGGTTACAACACGTCTCTTGTTCCGGCAAACCGGCGTGTCGAGCGGACGCGGAAACGCCAGCCAGCGATCATGGAATCCTCTTCACATAAGTAGCACCCTGCCGTCTAGCCCTGTCATCACCTGCAGTTCGGGCCTAGTTGCACAGCGATACTGCGCCAGACCCGAATCAGGCAATCAACGCAGAATCCCTATCGCGACGAATCGGGAATAAGCTCTTGCGTCTGGGCGGACGAATCGGCATCCGAAGCACCGGTATTTGACCCCTTCGCTCCGCTACCCGTCGTGGAACCGGATTTGTTGGAGCCTGAAGTTCCTGAGCCAGTGGTGCCGCCGCTCGTGCCCGATCCATTGGAACCGGACGACCCGCTATTCGATCCTCCGTTCGAACCGCTCGTGCTGTTTGAGCCGTCGGTGGTGCCGGAACCATTGGAGCCATTGCTATTGGAACCTGAATCGGAATCAGAGCCGGTCGACCCGGTACCAGAAGTTCCTTCGGAGCCGGATGACGTGGAGCCGTCCGATGAACCGCTGCCGCCTGTGGTGTCGTTGCCGTCGTTCGTGGTCCCCTTGTCGGGCTTGGCTGTTTTATCGGCGCTGCTGCCGGATTCGCCGCTGCCGGGGGTCGACCCGTCGGCGCTGTCGGATGAGGGACTTGGCGTCTGCCCGGTCCCTGTGCTCGCGGACGGCGCCGGTGTCTTGTCGACCTTGGAGCTGTCTACGATATTGCGCACATAGTTATCGGTCCCCTTCCCTTCGGTCACCAGCATGATGATCGCCGAAGTCAAGCCGACAGCGAGCAGGGCGCTCACCACCGCCACGATGATGGCAATTTTGCGACGACGATGCTGATCGGCATTGGAAAACGCACCATGCTGCGAATCCTCTCCGGAATTACCAAGCTCCCCAGCGTGCCAGTCGCCCGCATCCGCTCGCGCCTCCTGGGAAGAGACAATCCGCGGCTTTGCGCCCTCTTGCGCAGGCAGAACACCAGTCTTGTCGCCTGTCTCATTCGTCTTCGCGTCTTCTGCGTCCACGCTGTCCGATGGCTCCACGCCGATCGCCGCAGTGGGGTCGGATTCAGCCGACTGCCCGCTCTCGCCTTCTTGGTTGCGCCCGTTGTCGGAGGCGATGAAAGGTGTGACCGTCTGGATTTTCTTAGTCGAAACTTTGAATACGTTCTGATATATCTGCGATGCCACCGCCGAAACCACCGAGCCGACCGCGACTCCGATGACCGAGCCGGCGACGCCTATTTTGGCTGACAGCAGGAACGCCGTCACAGCTGCCAGCGCACCCGCTCCAATCTGCGTAAATGAAATGCCTTTGAAAAAATTTCTCACAATGTACGAGGGTAATATCTACCTCTGTAAATATCCTCTGCGTTGAGTAAAACCGCCGAATCCTTACAACGCACGCACAACTTGCGGACGCCCGACCTATCGAGGCGTTTCGCACAGAAATCTGCAGCGTAAGGGTTTGCGCATAGATAAATGGTGTCGTCACGCCCGATGACCAGGCATCTCGCCTTTGGCATGACCCACGGATACTCTTGAATTCACAAGCTGCACGACGTCGGAGGGGACGTATATGAGGCACAACATGACGGAGTTCAGCGAAACGGGATCTGCCACGCCAAAGCTCAGCGATGCGCACAGAGCGCACAGAGCGGACGGCATCCATCAGCGGCGGGCGCGACGGCGCACAGCGTTGGCCGTCGCGCTCGCAATGCTGATATGCGCGGCCATAGTGCTGGGGGCATTCGCAGTGCTGCGCCCGCGGCTGTACCACGATCCCTCATCAGGAGAATACATCGCAAACGGCCCATCCGCTGCTGCACCGGCCTCTGTGCTGCACAGCAGCGTGGACCATGACGGCGACGGCATCGACGACTACAGCGACATCGTCCAAGGCGCCCGTCTGGACGTCAAGATCCACCCCGCCTATGATTCGGGCTATTATCAGGGCGGCTACCCGCCCGCCGATCGAGGCGCCTGCACCGACGTGGTGTGGAGGTCGTTCAAGAACGCAGGATACGACCTCAAGGATATGGTCGACGCGGATATCGCCGCGGACCCGGCGTCATATGCAAATGCCGCCGCTCGCCCCGATCCGAATATCGATTTTCGGCGCGCTGGAGTATTGGATGTTTTCTTCTCGAAATACGGACAACGTCTGAGCACCGACATCGCCGACCACGACGCGTGGCAGCAGGGAGACATCGTCATCTTCGAGAACATCAAGCATGTCGGCATCATCTCGGACCGGCGCGACGGGCAGAACATACCCCTGGTGCTGCACAACATGGGCCAACGCGAGCGCGAGAACGACTATCTGTCATTCCGCAAGCACATGCAGGTCACCGGGCACTACCGTTTCGACGCTTCGAAGGTCCCGCCCAGCGTGCTCAGGCCTTGGCACGACAGCTAAAACTCTACCGCTTACATCCGCCGACGAACTGGGTCGCCTCACGTGACGGCTAGGAGCGATCGCTCGTCCGAACAGACGCAGGGCAAGTGTTATTCTCCTTACTTTTGCGGGGTATGTCCTTGCCGTCGCGAAGCCTGCGGCTGTATGCTGGACCGCGATAAAACACTAAGCCGAAAGGAAGCTTATCATGGTTACTTTGACCCCTGAGATCAAGGATTTCCTCGCCAATAACCTGTGCTGGATCGCCACCGTCAGCAAGGACGGCGAGCCTGATCTCGGCCCGAAGATGTCGATGTTCGTGCTCGACGACAACCACCTCGCCTACCATGAGCGCACCGCCGGCCAGCATTTCCAGAACCTCAAGGACGGCAGCAAGCTGGTCATCGCCTCGGTGAACTTCGCCGAGAAGAAGGGCTACCGCTTCCGCGGCACCGTGACCCTGCACACCGACGACGACATCTACGAGGCCCGCGTCAAGGTCGCCGAAGAGGAAGGCACCAAGAAGCCCGCCGCCGTACCGGTGCTCGAGATCACCGAGATTCAGGACCTTTCCGCTGGAGCCAAGGCCGGCACCACGATTTCGAAGGACTGATTGGTCTGCTGTTCTGCGGCCGGTTAATGTTGATTCGCAACCGGTCCTAACCGCTGGCTCTGCCCCCTGACCAACGTCGATTCGCCTTAAGACTCTGCGCTGGCGAATGATTGATAGCAGGTAGCGGTAACAGATGGCAGAAGGCCCCGTGAAGCATACGAAGCCCACGGGGCCTTCTGCTATGTAAGGTTTATCCGTAAGGCCTATCCATGCCGTGGACGGTGCCATGCGTACCCTTTTGTACGCTAACGAATCTCTACCGTTCAAAAGACGACGCAAATTGGCCCAGAAACGTATCATTACGTACACTAGCCAAGAGTTAGCGTACAAAAGACTACGCAACTCGCCTGCATATGCGCGAAATGCAGGCCCACATCGCGCAGGAATATGGATAGCTGCAGTGTCCTGTGATGCACTGCACTGCACCACACTGTGCCGTACTGCGCAAGGGAGGTGAATCGCCATGTGCCGAGCGTTCGCCGCCGATCTCGACTGGGACGACGTTGCCGCGCATTTCGGCGTCTCTGCCATTGACAATGAGAATGTCGGCACTGATAACACCATTCATCATTCCGCAGCGGCACTCCCCTCGCTCACCTTCCATGCCACGCCCAAAACCGACATTGCCGTTGTCGCCGGCGATGCGCAAGGCCGCCGCCACCTGCGTGCAGCCTACTGGTCGCTGATTCCGAGGTCATCGCAGACCATTGATCTGAGCTACCCCACCTACAACGCGCGCATCGAAACCGCAGCAAGCAAGCCGACCTACGCGCCCTCGGCCGCCTCGATGCGCGCAGTCATACCGGCCAGCGGCTACTACGAGTTCAAAGGCGAACATCCGTTCTACTTCCACGCTCCCGACGACGCTCCCCTATTCATGGCAGGCCTGTACTCGTGGTGGCGTGCGAACGTACGCTCGCCGTGGCGCTTGACCGCCACGATCCTCACCCGTGATGCAGTCGGGGCGCTGTCCAGCGTCCACAACCGCATGCCCGTTCTGCTTCCCGATGACATGCTCGATGACTGGTTCGCACCGCACGCCACCAGTGGCAACGCCGATGCCAATCCCGACGCAACCTCGCTGCCTGCCGCGGCAAACGACGCCACCGCATCACTGTTAGTCGAAGCGAACGACGCCAGTGGCGAACTCTCTCAGCAACTCGTCTTCCACGAGGTCGCTCCACTGCACGGCGACGGCCCACAGCTCATCGAACCGGTACCCAGCTGGCATCAAGGCTCCGGCCTGTTCGACTGAACAGAACGGCCATACGAACAGATGTTCGATTCATTTTCCCCACCTTGGAATCGAAGACTATCGAGTCATTCCACGGGATTCGTATTTTTGCCGAGTAGAGCGACGGGCAGCGATTCGCCGACATTGCCCAGACTGGCGAGCTGCAGCTGCATAATCAACAAAGCACGAAGATACGGCCAGACGCATGGCATCAGCATGTCAACATCCAATGTTCCACTGTAGGCGACTACATACGTGACTTTCGCCGCTGCCTCAAGCTTTTTGCCAGCCTTGGCATCCTTCCCGGACTCGGACGTCTACTCCTTCTGCGAGCTGATTCTGGTCGACGCGCCATACAACCACGGCTGTCGCTGCCACAGCCGCCTCTACGTTTGAAACTCGCCTTGTGACGCTGATGACGAGGCTTATTCGTGCCGCTTATTCGATGTCATGCGCCATCCCCGTCTCTTCGCGAAATCTATTAGGCACTTTCCCTCGCAAAGACACCCACATGGGCCCTTCCGAGGACATTGCCACGTCGCTCAGATTGGCGGAATTGCAACAGTCTTGCGAAGGGCGCGATGCGCGCATACTTTCGGCAGGTGCCTAATAGATGAAAAAAGTGCTTAATAAACGCTTATGCCACGCTGATGCCGCAACCATCAGGCGAATACCATGCCTGCGCCGCGCAAGTCGCCCTGTCTTGCACAAATTACTCCCGCACAACTCCCGCATGTCATCTATTCAGCACTTTTTTCGTCTATTAGGCACTTGCCGAAGTAGACAGTGAATCCGGCATAAGCATTTTCGCAGAATACCGCCGTTTCTGCGGCCCACCGCACAACCGTCCTACCGCACTCGAGCGCATATTTCGCAAAAAGTGCCTAATAGATTTTATTGTCTTGAGTCCTAGTGAAAGTCACAGGCGCATCCTAAAATGGCGATGAACAACGGCTTCCAACGATGAAGCCGACTAGCGACAGGTCAGGCAGCACTCCATAAAGAGCTTCACCAGCCTGCATAACGCAGGGAACAGGCGCGCGATACTATCAAGCGCAAGAACGACAGTGAATCTCGTATGGTTCAGATTATTCAGATTACTCAGATTGCGAAGGATGTGACGGTTTGATCATTACCTTTGATTGCTATGGGACATTGCTGGATACGTCACCAGTCAGGGCACTTATCGCGACGATGGCGCAGGACAATGGCATCGATTCGGCGTTGGCTGTCGACCTGTTTAGCAGCTGGGAGGACCGGCTGATGTATGCGGATGCGGTCATTCCGTACGAGCAGCTCATCAAAACAGCTTTGGGCTATATGGATATGGAGCTGCGCAGCGAATCGCTGTTTGCGAGCCACTATTCCTTAATGTTGGAAGCATTTTGCAGTCTTCAGGCTTTCTCCGAAGTCAAGCCGGTCCTTCGGAAATTGCAGGAATCAGGCCATGAACTCGTGCTGATGTCCAATTCGTCGCGCAACATCATGAAGCACAACCTGCGGGTGCTGGACAATGTCTTTCAGGAGGTCATTCTTCCTGAGCAGACGCACTGCTACAAGCCTGCGCCGGAGTTCTTCCGATACGCGCAGAAAAAGCTGGATTTGCGAGGCAAACTCCATCTGCATGTCGCCAAAGGCTTTTGGTGGGACATCGTCCCCTGCCATGCCTTGGGTTGGCACTCGATCTGGATTAACCGCGATGGTCTGCAGCCGTTGCCGGGCATCCGGCCGACCTATATGCTGCCGAATCTTGCTAACCTGCCACCCTTAGTGCAGCGTGCATCGGTTCGCAATCGCGCCTAAACCGGCGCATCGGCGTTATGTGTGGCGTTATGAGAGGGCTGCGGAGGTCTATCTGCATTACGTGAGGCGCTATTTCGTGGAGCGTCGAGTACTAGGCATTCCAAAGCCGCCATTTTCAGCCAGCGATACTCGAGATGCCAAGGAATTAACGCCTCACATAACGCAGATAGACCTCCGCAGGAGTGAATTAACGCTACACATAACGAAGATGCACCGCGAACCAGCCTCACCGCATCAACGGGGCCGAGGCAGTGTCCAAGGCGTTCATTTCCTCGTCGCTTAAGCTAAGTCTGGTCGCGGATATCAGCGCGGGCAGCTGCTCAGCGGTGCGAGCCGAGGCGATCGGGGCGGTGACTTGCGGACGCTTGAGCAGCCAGGCAAGCGATACCGTGGCGATGGATACTCGATGCGCCTTGGCTATGGCGTCCAACACGTCGATCAGCGCGTAGCCCTTGTCGTTGAGATACGGCGCGACATCGCCTTGGCGAGCCTTGCCCTCAGCGTCGGCGGACGAGCGGTATTTGCCGGTCAGGAAACCCGAAGCCAATGAATAATACGGGAACACGGCGAGATTCTCGCGGCGGGCAACCGGCAGCAGATTGGTCTCGTAGTTGATACGGACCACCAGATTGTAGTGCGGCTCCAGCGCCACTGGCAGCGCATACCCACCTTCGCGGGCGATGCGGAACCATTCCTCGATGCGCGAGGCCGTGTAGTTCGACAGTCCAATCGCGCGGACCTTCCCCGACCGCACCAGCTTGTCGAAAGCTTCGACGGTCTCTTCAAGCGGCGTGCTTTCATCGTCGAAATGGGCGTAGTACAAATCGATGTAGTCCGTGCCCAATCGCAGCAGCGAAGCGTCGGCGGCTGCGGCGATATTCGCCGCCGAAAGCCCGGAATACTGCGGATGCTGGCTGACCTTGGTCGCTACGACCACCTTGTCGCGATTGCCGCGCACTGCCAGCCAGCGCCCCAGAATCGTCTCGGATTCGCCGCCGGCATTGCCCTCGACCCATGCCGAATACACATCGGCGGTATCGATGAAATTGCCCCCGGCCGCCACATACCCGTCCAGCACCTCTCTGCTGGCGGTTTCGTCGCTCGTCCATCCGAAAGTATTGCCGCCCAGCGCCAGCGGGAAGACCTCAAGATCGCTGCTGCCTACATTCATTCGTTGCGTACTCATCGTCGCGTCCTTTCCTCAGAGTTTCGACCACGCCCATCACCGGTGAGCGCGTATTCTATCGCCGCATTCGGCACCATCGCTTCCCCTCATTGTGTCGCTAATGATGTTACGATGCGAAGTTCGGCTGAGCGAGAACTGCCCGCGAAGCGCAAACAGGCACGCTCTTAAGTCGTATGGCCTACAATGACTCTGTGATTCGCGCAAAACACCAGTTCACTTTCCAGGGCGTTATGGTAGCGACCCTGCTGATGGGCGCCGCCATCACCGCTTCGCCGCTTATCGACGCCACAGGATTCCCGCTCACCTCGATTCTCAAAGGCGCCGTAGGGCTGCTGGCCCAGGCCTTCCCGTTCCTGCTGATCGGAGTGCTCGTCTCCGGCGCGATCGCCGCTTTTCTCACCCGCGATTTTATCGAACGCCGCTTCCCGCAGTCCCTCGGCGCAGGCATGGCCGTGTCTTTGGCCGCCGGATTCGCCATGCCGGTATGCGATTGCGCGACGGTTCCGGTCTTCGCCCGCATGGTGCGTAAAGGCATTCCGCTGCCCAGCGCCGTGGTGTTTCTGTGCGCGGCTCCGATTATCAATCCAGTAGTGATCTGGTCGACATGGTTCGCATTCCCCGACCGCCCCGTGCTGACCTTCTCCCGAGTCGGCTTGGGCGTACCCGTATCGTTGGCGATAGGGGCGAGCTTTGCGCTGTTCCCTCCTCGCCGCGATGTTCTGCACCCGGGAATCGACGGCGGCGACGTTGACGGCCACGCGCCTGGTTGCCACTCCCCTGCCTGCGAAGGAACCTATAACGCAGTGGGCGGGAGCAGCGCCCCGGAACTCAATATCGCTGACTCCGATATTCCGACGCCGAACGCCCCCGCACCAGACGTTGGCGTCATGACGCGGTGCGTCGCAATGCTGCGTCACGCGCACGATGATCTCTTCCGCGTCGTGCCCTACATGCTTGCCGGGATCTTTCTCGCGTCTTCCATTCGCGTGCTGTGGGGAGCGAATCCGCCCGAATGGCTCACGCGCCACGGCGTGGTGCTGTCCATCCTGATCATGATGGCTCTGGCATTTCTCAGTTCGCTGTGCTCCTCCTCGGATGCGGTGATCGCACGCGGCTTCGCCACGGTGTTCCCGACTCCGGCATTGCTCGGCTTCCTTGTTTTCGGCCCGATCATGGATGTCAAGAACGTGCTCATGCTCACGTCGATGTTCTCTCGGCGCTTCGTGGCGCGCCTCGCGCTGACGGCAGTCGTGGTCGTCTTCATCGCAGCAGTGCTATTCGCAGGAGTCGTTCAGTGAGCGGCGAGGAAACGATTCGACGCGCAAAGCCCAATGCCATCGACCGGATCGAAGGCTTTATCCTCTTCGCATTCTCCGCGGCTGTCACGGCATTCGTGACCTCGGGACGCTATATATCCTTTGTGACGCCACGCACCATGCCCTATCTCTGGTTCGCGGCACTCGTCTTGCTGGCGCTTTCGATAGCGGCCTGGTTTGGCGCCTTCCAATGCACGCGGGACTCGCTGGGCCGAATTCTGATCGTGGCCGTGCTGCCGACGCTGCTGCTGTCGCTGCCGCTTGATTCCGCGAACGCTTCGACCACGGGGGCAAATCGCGCCATCGCCATCAACGCTTCCACTGCGGCCGCATTGCCGGGCCTGGACACCGCTGCGAAGACCATCACAATACGAGACGACGATTTCGGCTCCTGGTTCGACCGCATCGACCGCCACTCCGAGCAATATCTCGGCTACACGGTGATCGTCGAAGGATTCGTCTCCCGCGATTCGTCCCTAGGCCCGTCGCAGTTCTCCACTTCGCGCATGCTCATGACCTGCTGCGTGCTGGATATGACGCCTTTCGGCTTGGTGACAGATACGTCGGCGATACCCAAGGCGCTGCCCAGCGACAAGGCATGGGTGCGGGTGACCGGCACGATTGCCAAGGGGCGCATCGGCACGGCCTCGCACGGCTATGACGGGCTGATCGTGAAGGCGAAGTCCGTTCACGCCGCGAATGAGACTCCCAACGGGTACTTCTACCGATGATCAGATGATCACAAGCTGCTGCTCGATTGCCGACACTCCGCTAACGACTGTTTTGTAGCGCTTCCCCACTGCTACCCTACGATACGGGCGCTATGCGTCCTCAGCGGCAGTTGCGTAGCACCATGCAACAACAATTAACGCTACGCGATATGCTCCCACATCACCCGTCTATCGTCCGATTGGGACGTCGGCCCTTGCCATCCATCGCATGCAATTCGGGCCCAATGCCGCGGAAGGAACCGTTAAGGACCAAAACTCGGCCAAGGCTTCAGCTTCAGCGTCCGGACCGAGTCACTTGGCCTTCGCGCTGATAGGCTGCTCCCGTCACGGAACCCTTGGCAAGGTCCAGCGAGGCGAGAGCAGATGCCGCTGCGGGCACGGAGGCCGAAGCGGACGTATGCGCCGACGCCGAGGCTTTGCCGGATTGCGCGCTGTCCGCAGACCCGCTGCTCTGCTTGGCCTCGCCGCTTGCACCGGCGGCGGTCTTCCCCGGCAGCGTCATGAAATCGGTGTCCTGCAGATAGTGCTTGCCGGTGGTGATGTCGTACTGGATGAGCTTGTAGTCCTGCAGCATCTGCTTGGTGGCGGCATCGAAGCTGCGCGCGTCCATAGGATTGCCTTGCGCGTCCAAGTATATGGTCTGCCCGGCAGGGATGCGCGACCAGCCTTGGATCTGGTTGACCACAGGCGGTTCCATGGCGCTGATCTTGCCATGCAGGAGCGTCAGGAAGGCGAGATACGGCGAGACTCTGGCATTCATATGCTCGGCGGTCTGCGCCATGAAGAAATTCGGCGAGGAATACGCGCTATCGTCAAGCTTGGTGCCGGACGAAGCGGAGGCCTGGTTCGACCAGATGAAGTAGTCGGTCTCGTGCAGCGCTATGGAATTGGCGCTGTCGGCTCCTGCGGTCGTGTAGATGCCCGGCAGGTGGTCGCCGTAGAACATGACCGTAATCGGTCGGTTCTCGTTGTCCAGCGACGAGAGGAAATCACTCGTGGCACTGTCCGTGAGGCTCATGCCCTTGGCGTAGGTCTGAATCGCCATGGTTTCGTCGCTGCCCAAAGCGGCTGCCCCCTGCCCTGCCGTCGCGACGAACTGGTTGTCGTCATACCAGTTGTTGTATGGCATGTGATTCTGCATGGTGACCAGCTGCACGAAGCGGTTGCCCGACGTGTTCTGCAGCCATTCGCTGACGTTGGAGTAGGCCGCATCGTCGCCTGTGTATGGGCTTTTGTCGATCGCCTGATAGTGCTTGATGACGTCCGGCCCGTCGAGCGTGTAGAAGTGCGGGAAGCCGAATTTCTTGTAATCGGTGGACCGCGAGTACATCGACGACTGGTAGGGGTGGAAGGCGACGGAATCCTTGCCGCTGTTCCACAGCTGGTTGATGGTCGGCGTCCATTGCAGCGAAGGGATCAGCTGCTGGTACGGGCTGGTGAGCGAGGGATCGAAATTGGCCATGCTCAATCCGGTAAGCGCCTGGAATTCAAGGTTCGCCGTGCCGCCGCCGTAGCCCGAGGAAAGCATAAGGCCGCTCGTGGTCGAATCCTTGAGCGAGCGGATATAGGGCATGGGGTCCGCGTTGAGGCTCAGGCCGGGCACACGCAGCGGGTCTGAGAAGGACTCGGACAGGACGAAGACCACGCTGCTGTCGTTGAGGTTCGCGGTGCGCGTGGCATTGATTGTCTTCGCCTGCGCCTCATAGCGCTTGAGCACATCCTGCATCGCGGACTCGCTGTAGCCTTCCGGCTCGTCCATCACCTTGAGATTGAGCTGGCGAGAGAAGGCAAGCAGTGTGCCGTTGCGCTGAGCGTCGTAGACCGAGTCCCACATCGAGGGGATATCGCCCATGCGCGCGGCAAGGGAATTCGCCCAGCTGCCGACTGTGCCGACATCGGAGATGAACATCGCCACGACGAGTCCGGGAACCAGAATGCCCACGGCGCGGGCAGCGGCTCCTACGGTCTTACTGCTGCGCCGTGAAATGATCCGGCCTCGGCGCAGATCGAAATGGTTGGCTGCGATGCATAGCGTGATGATGGCCAATATCCCTATCACGGCACCGATAATCAGCCGCTGCGCGCCAGCGGGCATGAACGAGGCGATGTCGCCGGCATTGGAATTCAGGAAGTCGAGGTCGGAGGGCAGCAGGGTCTCGTAGCGCGCCTGCACTTTGAAACGCTCGACAAGGGCGAAGATCATGCACACCGTCATGACGACGGGCGTGGCTATCCAGAAGCGGTTGATCAGGAAGAGCACCACCAGATATATCAGACCCAGCAGCACGAGATTGAGGAAGAAGACATAGCGCTGCTGCGTCCATATCGTCGAAATGAACTCCCACAGGCCGATCAGCGGTCCGGGCAGGGAGGCGCCGGAGGAGGACACGGTCACGCCCCACTGCATCATGCCCACGCCGACGATGTCGAAAAGCAGGAAGAGCACAGCGTAGGTCCATGCCGAGAAACGCGTTGCGCCAGCGGGTCCAGCGGGCGCATGCGGGTCATTCTCGCCGTCTTTGCCCTCTCCATTCGCATTCGCAGGGCTCAGATGCATAGGCGTATGACGATTCCGGAAGCGCAGACGCCCGCTTGGCCGGTGCCGCCCGGCAGCATCATTCTGCGACGTCTGCTGAGGGATCTCCCCCTCGGAAAATTCGGCAGGCCTCTCATCGCTGCTGCTCTCCTGAGCAGATTGCAGGCTTTCGGCATCATCCATCCGGCTGCCGCTTCCTTCCTGTGCATGCTGCACGAAACCCATGCCCGCGTTATCGACACCGGCAGACCCGGCATCTCCGGCGTCTTCGTAATCCTCGTTATCGTCCTCGTCGCGACGTCCATGAAACTTCAACACAACGCATGATTGTCCCTGACCTGCGAGACATAGGAATTC
The DNA here is from genome assembly GCF_000741775.1 of Bifidobacterium subtile. Classification (GTDB taxonomy): domain Bacteria; phylum Actinomycetota; class Actinomycetes; order Actinomycetales; family Bifidobacteriaceae; genus Bifidobacterium; species Bifidobacterium subtile. Next base: position 242,347 of record NZ_JGZR01000007.1, on the reverse strand, counting down.
GCTGAGTCTTCGCTGCGTGCGCGATCAACATGAGCGAGGCGTCCTGGGAAACTCCCAGGACGCCTCGCATGCAAGGGTTTTGCAGCCCCGGCGACGCGCAGCTTACTCGTTCGCCTCGCGTGCAGCCTGCTTAACGTCGTTCTTCGTTTCGGTCGCCTTCTTCTCGGCTTCGGCCTTGGCTACGTTGGCATTCGCCTTCACCTCGTCCGAAGCGTCCGAAACCCTGTCCTTCACATCATCGAACACATCAGCGGCCTTATCCTTGAGATCCTTGGCAGAATCGGCAACCTTGTCGCCTGCGTCCTTCATGAAATCCTTTGCATCATCGAGTACTCCCATGATTCCTCCTTTGGTTAGACGGTAGCTGTCAATCGTTCTCTGCAGCCATGTCGTCTGCCATGTCGCCGACAAACGACACCAGCCACTTGAGAACTGGCGCCCAGCCGGACTTCGCGGCTTTACGATATGACTCACACTAGCCCACGCGTAGTCGTCACGCAGCCTGTCCAGGCGCATATGCGCTGCCAGCGTACAGTCCCGAACAACACTGTGAAGACCTTGTGCGAAAGGGAATGCCGGTGCGGAGAATAGGCATTTCCTTTCGCTTTCGCTTTCCTCAACGCTGCGAGAGACCAGGATGCTGCCATTGCTCAGTGTCGGCAAGCGCGGGCCCGTGGTTGTAATCGACCAGACGCCAGCGTAGCTCGCCGTCGGCGTGCTCGCAGGGAACAAGCCTGGCCCAATGGGCGTTGCGCATGGAAATCACGCCGATGAATTCGGCATCGACCTTGTCCAGACCAAGCATGACCTGCAGGGTCTGCGCGATCCACGCACCATGCGAGAAAACGAACAAATCGGCATTCTCGCCGGCCTTGGCCGACCAATCCAGCAGCGCCGCAGCGCCGCGCGCGCCGACATGCTGCTTGCTTTCCGCGCCGTGCCTCAGTTCCCCGCCCGTCATCTGCGCCCAGGAACGGTAATCCTCGGGGAATTGCTGCGCCAGCTCCTGGGCGGACATGCCTTCCCATTCGCCGAAGTCACGTTCACGCACACGCTGATCGGTGTGCACCTTAAGCCCCAGCGAATCGGCGAAGGCGTGGGCCGTCTGGCAGGCGCGGCCCAAATCGGAGCTCACCACCGTGCGGCTTGCAATGTCCGGCTCAGGCTGCACGTAAAGCCGCTGGAGCGCCTGCGCCGTCTGACGCACCTGCCAGCGGCCGACCTCGTCAAGCGGAATGTCGATCTGGCCTTGAATGCGACTGGCGGCGTTGTATGCAGTACGGCCGTGGCGCACCAGCGTGATCGAACGAACATGATGTGTGATAGGCATTGCCTCATCCCTTCCTCGTGGCGGTCATGGCGCGTGTGGCGATACGGCGCAACGGCTCTAGTCGTGAATCCCTTGCGCTGCCCGAGACTCCTGCGGCTCCTGCTCTTGCGCCGGCAGCTCCAGATCGATCTGCGGGCAATCCTTCCACAGCCGTTCAAGGCCATAGTATGCGCGAGCCTCCTCATGCATGATATGCACGACGAAATCGCCATAGTCGAGCAGCACCCACTGCGCCTCGGTCAGACCTTCACGCTCGCGCGGCTGCAACTGCCCCGCATGCAGATAGAGGTCCTTTTCGATCTCCTGCCCCACGGCGAGCACCTGCCGCTCGTTCGAGGCGGTCGCGATGAACATGATCTCGGTGATGCCCAGCAGATTGCTCACATCGAAGGCGACGATATTCGTAGCCTTCAGACGGTCGGCGGCCGCGGCGGCAATGCGCACGGCGGCGATGGAATTGGATTGCGCGCTCATGATGTCACCGTTCTCATTGCCTGTGCCGTTTGTGCCAATTGTGCCATTCCTACTGATTTCCTTAATCTTCGCGAGTTGCGTCGTCCCATGGATTGCGTCGTTCCCACTGTTATTCTCGTTCCCAGCTTGGCTTCCAGTCTTCGACGATATGCTGCGTGTTCTCCGAGTAGACCATCGCGTCGTCCGGAGTCGCGTGGCGCACGACCGAGCCGGCGCCCGTGGTCACGTTGTCGCCCACTTCGACCGGCGCGACGAAGAGATTGCCCGCGCCCACATGGACGTTCGAACCGATGCGGGTGTGGTGCTTGTGCACACCGTCGTAGTTGGCCGTGATGGTGCCGCCGCCGATATTCGTATGCTCGCCCAGATCGGCGTCGCCCACGTAGCTCAGGTGCGGCACTTTGGTGCCTGCGCCGATATGCGCTTTCTTCATTTCGACGTACGCGCCGGCCTTCGAATCCTCGCCGAGGTCGTTGCCCGGGCGCAAATAGGTCCACGGGCCGATGTTCGCGGATGCGCCGACGTGCGACTCCTGCACGCGCGAGCGCTCCACTCGCGCGGCCTCGTCGATGGTCGCGTCGATAAGCGTCGTGTACGGGCCGATGACGGCGTTTTCATGCACGACGGTATGGCCTTGCAGGAAGCAGCCGGGCAGCACGGTCACATCGGTGTCCAATGTCACCTCGTCTTCGATCCAAGTTGTCTGCGGGTCGAGTATCGTCACGCCCCGGCGCATCCAATCCTCGCAAATACGGGAGTTGTGCTGCCGGGCGAGCGAGGCCAGCTGCACGCGGTCGTTGACGCCCTCGACGCTCAGCGGATCCGGAGCCTCGTAGGCGCCGACCCGGCCATGCTCGCGCGCGACCTCCAAGGCATCGGTCAGGTAGAACTCGCCCTGCGCGTTGCTGTCGTCAAGGCCGGCGACGGCCTGCGTGAGCACGGCGGCGTCGAAGACGTAGACCGAGGTGTTCACCTCATGCACCGCCAGCTCGCTGCGGTTGGCGTCCTTCTGCTCGACCACGCGCAGCACGCCGCCATCGTTGCCGCGGATGATGCGGCCGTAGCCGGCCGGATCCGCAAGCGTCGTGGTGAGCACCGTGGCATCGTTGCCGCTGCTCGCATGGAACTCGAGCAGGCTGCGCAGGGTTTCGGCATCCAGCAGCGGCATGTCCGATGCGGCGATCAGCACCGGGCCCGACAGCGGCCCGTTGGCGTTGAGCTGGCCCATCGCGCACTGCACGGCGCGTCCGGTACCGGGCACGTCGTCCTGCATGACGATCTCGACGCTTGCGTTATAGTCCTGCGCCGCCTGCGACACGCGCTGCGCCTGATAATGCACGACGACGGCGAGCGCGTCAGGGCTTTGGGCGGCGACGGCGGACATGACGCGTTCAAGGAATGTGCGTCCGGCGAATTCGTGCAGCACCTTGGGCTTGGCTGAATGCATGCGCGTGCCTTCTCCGGCGGCGAGAATGATTGCGGCGGACAACACCATATGGCTATATCTCCAATTCTTCGGTTTGCACCCCGTGAGAGCACCGGTCTCGAACTGACGCGCAGCAGCGCGGTATGCAAGTTCGAGAACCGTAACGTTCCCCCACCTGGATTCGAACCAAGACTAAGGGTTCCAAAGACCCGTGTGCTGCCATTACACCATGGGGGATCGGCAAGCTTTACCTTGCCAAGTGATTATTATGCCATACCCCGCGACTTATGGCGTGCCGCATGCCGTCGCGCGGGCTTTGCACGCAACGCCGCGGCAGGTCGCAGTGCTTTGATCGTGGCTGGCGGCGCACCGGCAGCCGGTTGCGATTGCAGAGGGGCTCACGCGAACAGGAAGCCCTGCCCGTGATGCTCGGGATAGGTGTCGAAGAGCTCGGCCACCGAGCCGTCCTCGAACACGGCGCGGATGGCGCTGGCCAGCAGCGGCGCGATGGACAGGACGGTCAGCCCGTCCCAGCGCTTGGAATCATCGATCGGCACCGTGTCGGTAACCACGACTTCGCGCGCGCCGGACTCCTTGAGCCGTTCGATGGCCGGCCCCGAGAACACGCCGTGCGTGGCCACGACCGTGACCGAATGCGCACCGGACTCCTTAAGTACGCCGCATGCGCCGGCTATCGTGCCGGCGGTGTCGATCAGATCGTCGACGAGCACGCAGTCCTTGCCCTCCACATCGCCGACGATGCGGTGCGCGACGGCCTGATTGGGCCGGGTGACATCGCGCGTCTTGTGCACGAAAGCAAGCGGGCCGCCGCCCAGCCGCTGGGCCCATTGCTCGGCGACGCGGATGCGACCGGCATCCGGCGAGACCACGGCGACGTTGCCGAGCTTGCCGGCGAAGCGGTCGCGGATGTAGTCGACCAGCACGGGCATGGCGATGAGATGATCCACCGGGCCGTCGAAGAAGCCCTGCGACTGCGCGGCATGCAAATCCACGCTCATGATGCGGTCGGCGCCGGCGGTTCTAAGCAGGTCGAAGACCAGACGACACGAGATGGGCTCGCGGCCAAGATGCTTCTTGTCCTGGCGCGAATAGCCCAGCAGCGGGCATACTGCAGTGATGGAGCGGGCGGAGGCGCGCTTGAGCGCGTCGATCATGATGAGCTGCTCCATAATCGACTTGTTGATCTGACCGGCGTGGCTCTGCAGCACGAAAACGTCCGCGCCACGCACCGATTCGGTGTAGCGCACGTACATCTCGCCGTTGGCGAAGTCGTATGCCGTGGTTTCCAGGACGTCGATGCCAAGCTGGCTGGCGACATCGGCAGCCAGCTTGGGATGCGCCCTGCCGGTAACGAGTATGAGGTTCTTATCGGGCTTGCCTGCGAGGATAGCGCTCACCGTATCTCCAAACGTTGTTCGCTGAAGTGGACTTGACCCATACTAATCTCGTCCGCAGACCTGCCCGACACGGCTGGCAGGCGCAAAGCCAAGGTCTGCGAGAAGCCGTTCAGCCTTGATACAGGCCGTGTTTGCCGATGTACTGCACCACGCCGTCGGGCACGAGATACCACACCGGCTCCCCGCGCGAAGCGCGGCCGCGCACGTCGGTCGAGGAGATGGCCAGCGCAGGAATCTCCAAGGCATCGACCTTCTTCGAAATCGGAATGGAAGCCGTTTGCGGCTGGGAATACCCCGGCCGGGTGACGGCCACGAAATGCGCCAGATCCCACATGCCGTCGGCGTCCTTCCAATGCAGGATCTCCGCGACGGCGTCGGCTCCGGTGATGAAGAACAGCTCCGCATCGGGGTACTCGGCGTGCAGGTCGCGCAGCGTGTCGATCGTGTAGGTGATGCCGGGGCGGTCGATATCGACTCGGGATACGGTGAATTGGGGGTTGGATGCCGTGGCGATCACCGTCATCAGATAGCGGTCCTCGGCGTTCGTGACCTGCTTGTCCAGTTTGAACACAGGGCGGCCGGTGGGCACGAAAATGACCTCGTCCAAGTCGTAGACCCATGCCACCTCGGAGGCGGCGACCAAGTGGCCGTTGTGAATCGGGTCGAAAGTGCCGCCCATGATGCCGATGCGCGGGCGTTCATGCCGGTTGCCACGCGTCGAACGCCGGGCGCGGCGGGCGTTGTACTGCGGCAGCGAAAGCTCGGACATGCGGCGTTCCTCGCCGACCGGAGAACCGGCTGGGCTGCTTCCCGAAGCAGTTCCTGGAGATTGCACCGTATACCGCCTGGATGCCGCGCCGCCTGCGACGTGAGTCATGCCGCACGTCCCTCCGCGTCGCTGGTCTGGCTGGTTTCGCGCTGCTCGTCGGCATGCTCGGTCTGTCGCTCGATGCCCTCGGCGCTGGCTGCCGCATCCGGAGAGTCGATCTTGCCCATATCCTCATCCCATTCCTCCTGCACGACCTTGCTGATCTCGTCAAAGGTCGGCAACGGGAAGTCCGGCTGGAACAGGCGGCGCACTTGGGCGACGCAATCGGTGATCTGCACCAGCATGTCGCTCATGGCGTCGACCTCGCCCTCGCACTCCTGCGCGGTGAAGGCGGCGATATGCCGCTCCATGATCGCCATGAGGTTTCTGACCGTGTCGAACTCGTGATCCTCCAAGTCGCGCACTTCGGGCGAATCGTTGTCGGGCCAGCCGATGAGCACCGCATCAGCGTATTCGAGCGCGGCGCGCTGCGAGGCGGAGGCGATGCCGTCCTCCACCTGCACGAGGAACACGTAGCGTACGATGCTGAGGCGTTCCGAAGCGATTTTGAGCCATAGTCGCTGGTCGTTCAGGTCAACGCCGCGTTTGACGGCCAGCTGCTCGGAGACGCTCAAATCCGTCATACCAGCCTGCGCTTCTGCCGCTTCCCCGATTCCCTCGCTCATCGACGTACCTGCCCGTTGCCGTAGCCGATCCACTTGGTGGTCGTCATCTCCTGCAAGCCCATGGGCCCGCGCGCATGCATCTTCTGCGTGGAGATGCCCAGTTCGGCGCCGAAGCCGAACACGCCGCCGTCGGTGAATCTCGTGGAGGCGTTTACCATGACCACCGCCGAATCGATGCGCTCGGTGAACTCCCCCACCGCGCCGTAGTCCTCGGTGAGTATGGATTCGGTATGCCCGGTCGAATGCGCATTGATATGCGCGATCGCCTCGTCCAGCGAATCCACGACCTTGACGCCCATGATGAGCGCCAGATACTCCGTGTCCCAGTCCTCGGCGGTTGCGCGTTCCAGTTGCAGCCCCTGAATGTCGCCCTTCGAGACAATCTCGTACGAGCGTTCATCGACCCGCAGCGTCACTCCGGCCTGGGCGAGCGCCTGGGCGGCAACCGGCAGGAAGGTCTGCGCGACATCGCGGTGCACGAGCAGCTTCTCCGCCGCGTTGCACACGCCGACGCGCTGGGTTTTCGCGTTGATGATAATGGGCACGGCTTTGCTTAGGTCAGCCGCGCGATCGACGTAGATATGCACGTTGCCTGCGCCGGTTTCGATGACCGGAACTTTGGACTGCTCGACCACCGCGCGGATGAGTCCCGCTCCCCCGCGCGGCACCAGCACATCGATATGCCCGCGCGCCTGCATCATCGCGGTAGCGCCCATTCTGCCGAACTCATCGACCGAAGCGACCAGCGCCGGCTTGAAGCCATGCGATTGCAATACTTCGCTGACGACCTGCAATGTGGCGGCGTTGGTGCGCTGCGCGGCATGCCCTCCCCGCAGCAGCACCGCATTGCCCGATTTGAGGCACAGCGAAGCCACATCGACCGTGACGTTCGGGCGGGCTTCGTAGATCATGCCCATCACGCCCATCGGCACGCGAATCTGGTTGAGCCGCAATCCGTTGGGCAGCGTGTAGCCGCGCACCGTCTGGCCCAAGGGATCCGGCAGCGTCGCCACATGGCGCACACCCAGCGCCGCAGCCCCGACGCGCTCGGCGTCGAAGCGCAGCCGGTCGAGCTTGCCGGCATCCATGCCCGAATCGAATGCGGCCTGCATGTCCAGCGCATTGGCGGCGGCGATCTCATCCGCATGCGCATCCAATGCGTCGGCAAGCACTGCAAGCAGTTCATTTCTCGCCTCGCCATTCGCCCGGCCAAGCTCCTGCTGGGCGTCGGCTGCAGCGTCGGCAAGCGCACAGACCTGCTCGAAGACATGCGCATCCAGCTCGTCCGGCTCCTGCTTCGCGCCTGTGGACCGTGCCGCAGTCTGTGCTGTTGCGGCTTGCGTCGCCATACGCTCGCCTGATTGTGTGCTCTCGCCTGTAGTCATACCCCACAGCGTACCTCAGGATGGCCTGCGTTTCGAGCCGTTTCCCTGTGGCGCTGAAATCACACTGAAATCACAAAGCGCGTACATCATGCGAAGCTTCTGTCAGTAACTTCTCGGCGGCAGCATTCCAGCGGCAACGTCTCGATGAACCGCGCATCAATCAGTCGAGCCGGGTCATACCAAGGCCGAACCAAGGCCGGACCAGTGATGCCGCTAAACTGGGAAGACGTTAATCCGATTTCCCAGTTACCAAGGACGAGACGTGAACACCTTCCACAGCACACGCGGGGTCAATGATGCCATCAACGGAGAGGCGCTGAGCGCGAAGCAGGCCATCCGGCGCGGCTTGGCCGAGGACGGCGGCCTGTTCGTCACCGATGCGCTGGGCGAGCGGACGGTTGATGTGGCAGCGCTGGTCGGCAAGTCCTATCAGGAGATCGCCGCCTCAGTGCTCGGCGCATTGCTTGACGACTTCGACGAGGCCGAACTCGCGCAGTGCATCGCCGAGGCGTACGGCTCGCAGTGGTCCGATGCGGCGATCACGCCGCTCAAGCCCTTGGGCGACGATTACGTGCTGGAACTGTTCAACGGCCCCACCTGCGCCTTCAAGGACGTGGCCTTGCAGATCTTGCCGCGCTTCATGGCTCGGACCACTCCTGCCGGCGGCGACGCCCAAGAGAAGATCATGATTCTGACCGCCACTTCGGGCGACACGGGCAAGGCGGCGCTCGCCGGATTCGCCGACGCGCCGGGAACCGGCATCACCGTCTTCTACCCCGAAGGCAAAGTCAGCGAAATCCAGCAGCTGCAGATGACCACGCAGGCCGGCTCCAATGTGAACGTCTGCGCGGTGCGCGGCAACTTCGACGATGCGCAGAGCGCCGTCAAGGAGCTGTTCTCCGACACTGAGCTGGCTCAAGAACTCGCGCAGGAGCATCATGTGGTGCTCTCCTCCGCGAATTCCATCAACGTCGGCAGGCTCGTGCCGCAGGTCGTGTACTACTTCTCGGCCTACGTGCAGCTGGTCGAACGCGGCGCGATAGCGCTGGGCGACGGCGTGGAGTTCTGCGTGCCGACCGGCAACTTCGGCGACGTGCTCGCCGGATATTATGCCAAGCTGCTGGGCCTGCCGGTCAAGCATCTCATCGTCGCCAGCGACAAGAACAACGTCCTCTTCGACTTCCTCACGTCTGGAACATACAACCGCCAGCGGCCGTTCTATCAGACGATTTCGCCCTCGATGGACATCCTCGTCTCCTCGAATCTCGAACGCATGCTCTACTACATGGCCGACAAGGATCCGCGACTGATCCAGATGCTCATGAGCGACCTCAAGGACTGGGGCGCGTTCGAAGTGCCCGAGCCGCTGCTGGCCAAGATCCGTACGCTGTTCGGCACCGGCTGGGCCGATGAAAGCCAGGTACGCGAGGCAATCCACGACTGCTGGGAGCGCAACCGCTATGTTATCGACCCGCATACCGCCTGCGGTTACTTCGTCATGCAGCGCATGCCGCGCGATCCGGCCACTCCCCGCGTGCTGCTGAGCACCGCCAGCCCGTACAAGTTCCCCCGCGTCGTCGACGAATCGCTTGGGCTTGACGCCTCCGGCAGCGACTTCGACTGCATGGACACGCTTGCCGCCGCCACCGGCACCACCGCGCCAAAGTCCCTGCGCGACCTAGAGCACGCCCAGCCCCGCTTCGACGGTGCCATCGACATCGACGCCATGCGCGACGCCGTCAAGGATGCTGCAGCCAAACTGTGACATGGCCGGCATGGCACAACGATTAGTGCGCTGGCTGCGATGATGGCGGCTGCGGCAGCATGTTCAGCCCTTTCATGACACTATGAGCGGCATTGTGAGGGCATCCCGGGCAGTTGGGCAGTGTATCGGCCTTATCTGTAGTGCTTATCGGAGGCTACGCGGGTATATCTCCGCTATCTGTAGTGCATTATTCGGCTGAGTCGATGGCTGAGTGGCTTCACATGACTGCTTTGGGCCGCTCCAACATCGTTGCTGCTTCTACGGACAATACAGATAGCGGAGATAGACCCGCGCGAACGCGATAATGCACTACAGATAGCAGAGATGCGCCGTTTTGGGCCTGAATCCGGTCACAGTGTCGCTGCAGGCAACGAGTCATACGTATCTCACACCAACGAACCATCCACAGTCCATTGACGAATCGTCGTCACCCGAGTGCGTCCGTGCCATTTCACGATTCTTTGTTCACGGACACCTTCGTTAGTGTGAATCCGCTGCCGAACGCACCCGTATCGCAGTCTTACAGCTCCTTGCTGCGATTGATGCGGGTCGAAATCGACAACGAGGCAGCGACCACAGCGGCGACAAACGCCACAGCGATGAGCACAGTTAGCAGCGTTGAGACGAAGATGTGCGTCGTCAGCCACGCTATGATGGCGGCTATCTGATTTTCGAGCATGAAGCCTCCGACAAGCGCGACGCATATCAGTAGCATGAATATCAGGACGATAATCTGCGCGATTTTCGCGGAGGAGAATTGATACATCAACGGCATCAGGATGGCCTGCGTAACCATGCATGCACCAAAGAGGCCTACCCCAGCCATCAGTGCAGCCTGTGTTATCGCTCCTGTGCCAAGTATAGCGAGTAAGAGCACGCAGAGCGCAAATTCAGTTACCGCGATTATGTCCACAATGAACATCAGCAGATAGCGTCCCGCAACTTGAGTGTCACGAGAAACTGGCAATATTGCGTTAATTCGCCGATGGTCATTCTGGTCCTCCCGCACGAACATGGTCATCGTAAGAGATGCGGTAACCATTGCTATCTCAGCCATAATCACGCCCATCAGCAAATCCAAAGCCCCCTGTCCGAGCATTTGCCTAAACAGCAGACCGAAGAAGGGAGGAAGCACAGCCAAGGCAATTATGGTCAGAAGACCATCTGATATTAGCCGCAGAGCGTCTAAACGCATGGTTTTAGTGATACCGTTCATCGCGAATTCTCCTTTATGTTGGTAAGTCTGATGATGTCGTCAATCGACACTGGCTCAATTGCCAGATGCGCGTTGCCGTCTCGCAGATTCTCTGCAGCAGACACCGACACCAGTGCATCGAAGCCCGTCGCATAATGGTGAGTCCCCAGTGCCCGGCCTTGCAGCAACTCGAACTGCTCCGGACCTCCTTTGACCAGTCGGAAGGAATCCTCGAACTCGTCCTTGGGGCCGCTGTAGTACAGCCGCCCGCCGGTGATGTAGGTGATGAAGTCGGCGGCGTGCTCAAGATCGTCGGTGATATGCGTGCTGAAAAGCACGCTGTGCGCCCCGTCTTCGATGTACTCGTGCAGGATGTCCATCAGCTCGTCCCGGCCGAGCACATCCAAGCCGCTCGTCGGCTCGTCGAGGATCAGCAGCTTCGCGTCGTGGCTTAGCGCCACGGCGAGCATGAGCTTCATCTGCATGCCGCGTGAGAGCTCTTTGACCTTTTTGCGTTCGTCAAGGCCGAACCGACGCAGATAGCTGTCGAAAGCCTGCTGGTTCCACGTGGGGTACATCGGTGCCATAGCCTGCCCGGCCTTACGCACGGTCCACGCCTCGATGAAGTAATGCGTATCGAAGACGATGCCAAGCTGTTCTTTGGTCGCCTCTTCGCTGCGGATATTGTCCATGCCGAGCACGGATATCGACCCTGCGTCGCGCCGGATCATGTTGAGGATGAGCTTGATAAGCGTGGATTTGCCCGCGCCGTTCGGCCCAATCAGCCCCATGATGTAGCCGGCAGGCAGGTCGAAAGTCACGTCCTCCAAAGTGAAACCCGAATCGTAGCGCTTTGTGACGCCATCAATGCTCAGCGCGAGTGGCGCCGAATCTTGCATTACGCCTTGCAGCTTATCGACCGTCATGTGCGTTCCCTTCTTCTTCGCTTGCCTCGGCGCCGACTGATGTCGCCCCGCCATCGAGTGGCGTTGGAGCATTGTGGTAGGCCGTTTCAAGCATGTCGAGCAGATCAAGCAGCGGCACGTCCGCGGCCTTGGCGGCCATGCTGACCTGCAGCAGGCTGTCGGCGATGCGCCGCGATAATTGCTCGCGCATCACCTCGTTGCCGCGCTTCATGACGAAGGTGCCTTTGCCTTGGATATTGCGCACCACGCCCTCGTCCGCCAGCTCGTTGTATGCCCGGGTGACGGTGAGCACGGAGATGCGCAGCTCCTTGGCGAGCTTGCGCAGGGAAGGCAGGGCCTCCCCCGGCGCCAGTTCGCCCGAAAGGACTGCGGCGCGTATCTGCTGCTTGATTTGCTCGTAAATCGGTTTGCCGGACACGGATGAGATGATCAGTTTCATCATGTCCTTTCTTGTACTCTGCTGAATTCAACAATTCGGTAGCACTGTTATGCTGATTTGCATAACAGTATAACAGTCATGTCAACTGTGCAAGTCGGTAACATAACAGTTTTGGGAGGCAATTTTCCTGCCGTGGAAGGTATTACATCGTCCGCCGCACGTACATCGAAATAAGCCATTACAGCAACGCCACCAGCTATGCCGCACTTTCGATACAATGCGCAAGTAACTTCGTACAAGGAGACAGGCATGGAACCCCAGACAGACGCGAATCTCGCGCACGAGGCAACGTCATGACCACACTACTGCTCGCCATCATCGCTGTGCTTGCTGTCACCGCAGCGGCCGATCTGCTCTCCGACAAGATCAGGATCGCCGCGCCGATACTGCTGCTGGTGCTCGGTGCCGGCGTCGCGCTGATTCCGAATATGCCTGCAATCGAGGCCATGCCCGAGTTTGTGCTTACCGTGATTCTGCCACCGCTGCTGTACTCCTCCGCCGTGAATATGTCGGTCTCCGAATTCCGCCGCAATCTCCTGCCTATCGGCGTGCTTGCCGTCGTTCTTGTGGCGCTCTCCTCTGCCGTTATCGGATTCGCTGTCAATCTGATGGCCCCCGGCGTCGGCATCGCCGCCTGCATCGCCCTAGGAGCCATCGTCAGCCCTACCGATGCCGTGGCTACGGCCATCGTGAAGAAGGCTGGCGTCTCGCAACGAGTCGTGACGATTCTGGAAGGCGAAGGGCTGGTCAATGACGCCACGGCGCTGGTGATTCTCAGTTCCGCAGTCGGCGCGATGACCAGCAGAATCAGCGCGGGGCAGGTAGTGCTCGACTTCGTTATCGCTGTGGTGGGGGCCGTCGTGATTGGCTGGCTTGTGGGCCACGTGATGATCTGGCTGCGTTCGAAAATCAACAGCGCCACGCCTGACACCGTGCTTTCGCTGGCCACGCCTTTTGTCGCCTTCCTGCCGGCCGAGTTTCTGCACAGCTCGGGCTTGGTGGCAGCGGTTGTCGCCGGGCTGGTCGTCAGTCATCGCGGCCCTAGATCGCTCACGCCGACGCAGCGCATGTCAAGCAAAACGACGTGGAACTCGCTGATGATGATTCTGGAATCGTCAGTCTTTCTGCTTATGGGCTTGGAACTCACCTCCGTTGTCAGCGACCTCGAAGGAGACTCCTTCAGCTGGCGCTTGGCTCTCGGCGTCGCTGCCGTCACATTGGCGCTCACTCTTATTTTGCGCACCGCCGTGACCATGCCGCTGCTCAGTGTTTTAGCGCGCTGGTCTGGGCGCAGGGCGCGCTTCAAGTCTCGACTGCAGCATGCCTCGGAAAAAGTCGGTGCGGCGCTCGATTTGGAAAGCGCGCTGGCACAGCAGGAGCCGCAGCAGGCCAATGCGACCCATCAAGGGCGGCGCAACTGGCTTCAACGGCGGCTGACGCGATTGGTCTCAGATTTGGACTATCACACCGATCACCCTTTGGGGCCGCGCGAAGGAAGCGTCATGGTCTGGGCCGGAATGCGCGGCAGCATCACGCTGGCCGCGGCCCAGACATTGCCCTTGGGCACCGCGCACAGGTCGTTCCTCATCTTTGTCGCCTTCCTGGTCGCCGCCGCTTCGCTGCTCATTCAGGGAACCACCCTGAACCAAGTCGTCCGGCTCGCCAAACCCGCGCGAACCGTCGGAGTCAGCCGCGACGAGCATGATGCGATTCGCCAGCTCATCCGCCATGCCGCCCGCACGGTGCGGCCGCCCGGGGCCATCTGCAATCTGCTGGTCAAGTTCAACATCGACGTGACGAGCAAGGACGCCAATAGGGACCAGATCCGCAGGGCGGCGATGGCGCTGGCACGCCAGCAGTTCGAAGCGATGCGGAATTATTCAGGCGACGACGATAATGACGCGGATTCGGGACCCGGCCAACTTCCACTCGGTCCTATGCAGGACCGCCGCCGTCTCGCTGAAATCTCCTACGATTATGCGCTGGACATCATCGTCGCGCAAAGAACGGCCCTGCTCGATGCCAACGACGCGGGTCTGTTCTCGCCTGAGGGCATCGGCGAAGCGCTGGACATCCTCGACGCCGATCAGCTGTCGTTGGAAACACGAGCCATCTCGCTGAACTGATACGACGAAATCAGATTTCATATTTGCGCATGGGTCAGTGGATTGGCTGCTTGGTCGCTCTATGCTGCGGGAGTCGGCGAGTGCCAAAGTTCTCGCAGACCTCTCGAAAACCGGCTATCTGCGTTGTGTGAGGCGTTAACTTGGCCTTGTCCAGGTCTATCTGCGTTATGTGAGGCGTTAATTCTTTGACACCCCGAGTATCACTGGCCAGAAATGGCGGTTCTGTGCCGTCTGATACTCGACAATCCAGAAAATAGCGCCTCACACAACGTAGATAGACCTCCACAGCATCCCGATAGCGCCTCACATAACGCAGATACGCCCCCGGGCAATCATCGGCACGGCGTCGGACTCCTGCTCTCGACAGAAAACCGACTTTACACCGACTCGACTTTGCCTGTCCTCGGCTTCTACAGCACTGCCGGCGCATCAGCGAAATCGAAGAGCACACCGTCCGCGATGCCGCAGATCGACTCCCAATTCATGTTGGACGAGTCGTCGTGCATCGCCCAGACCTTCATATCAGCCGACTTGGCCGAGCGTATGCCCTCAAGCAGATCCTCGAATACGGTGCAATCGGCGGGCTGGACACCGAGTCTACGGGCCGCGAGCAAATAGACATCGGGACGGTCCTTGCCCACATCGCCTGCGTCATCGACGCTGCACAGCACATCGAAGTACTTGGCGATGCCGACATGCTCCATCGCCGGCTCGCGAAGCTCAGGCGGCAGCGAAGTCGCCACTGCAAGCCTGGCGCCGGAGTCCTTGAGCGATTGCAGGTATTCCGCCGCATGCGGTTTGGCTTCCACGACGCTGGAATAGGCGATCTGCGCCATCGCGTTCCACTCGTTCATCAGCTCCTGCGGGCTGTCAAGCAGGCCAAATCGCGCGATGGTGTATTCGGCGATCTGCTGAAACTGCATCGCGCTGACCTTGGACATATAGTCACTAGGAACCTCGAACCCGCGCCGATGCAGAAAATCGATATCGATCTGATCCCAGACGCCCATAGAATCGAGCAGCGTGCCATCCAAATCGAAGATGGCACCTTTGCCCGCATTGACACCGTTCGTAGCTGCTTTGCTGCGTTGCTGAGCCATAATTTCCCCGTTCTTTGCTGTAACTGTCTTCGATGCGTTTGTCTTCGGTGCGCTGCCATATCGATTATTGCCACGGCAAATACATATTCCCGCAGCACTACTGCCCGAATTATATGCTCCCCACGTCACTGGCCGCTTGAGGCAAGGAGTTCGCGGGCGTGGTTCAACGACGCCGCCGATTCGCTGCCGGAGAGCATGCGCGCTATCTCGCGCACCCGAGCATCGCCATGCACCGCGCTCACGCCTGTAGCGACAACGGGAGTCGCTCCCCTGTCACCTGTGTCCCCACTGCCTTCGGCGGTATCAGCAGTGCCGACTTCCTTGGCTACGACGAATTGCGCGTCGGCCCACGAGGCGACCTGCGCCAGATGGGTCACGACGATGACCTGGGCATGCCTGGCGAGCCTCGCCAAACGGCGGCCAAGCTCTACCGCAGCCTTGCCGCCGACACCGGCATCCACCTCGTCGAAGATGAAGGTCATCTCGGAGCGGTCGCCGCGCTTGTCTGCCGCAGCCAGCTCCAAGGCGAGCATCAAGCGGCTGAGCTCGCCGCCCGAAGCACTTTTGCCCATCGCCAACTGCGCCGACCCGGGAAATGGCGTGAACAGGAACTCAATGTCGTCGCGTCCGTGAGCATCCAGCGAGCCGGTATCAGAGGCTTGCTCACGCTGCGTCTGCCGCGCTACCGACGAACGACGTGCCGCCGAGCGCTGCGCCGCCGAATCCCCCGTCGTCTTCGCTGTTTCCGCGCCGGCATGCGCCGCAGCCGCACGCTGCGTGACCCGAATATCCAGCCGAGCACCGGCCATCGCCAACGAACCCAGTTCCTCGCTCACCGTCTTCGACAGCTGCTTGGCGGCCGCGCTTCGCACCCGGCTCAAAGCCTCTGCAGCCTGCAACGCCTTGCGATAGGCCTTGCCGCGCCGCGCCTCAAGCTCTTCAAGCTTCTCTGGCGAAGCATCCATATCCTCCATGTCGAGCACGGCTTGATCTCGCCATGCGATGACATCCTCCACGCCCGGCCCCCAGCGCCGGGTAAGCTCGCCCAATTCGTGAATACGGGCGTTGAGCGAATCGAGGTCATCCACATCCTCGTCGGCGTTGAGCTGGCTGGACAGCGTGAAAACCACATCCGCGATATCCGCGGTAATCGACGCCAGCCGATCAGCAGCCTCTTCGAACGGCCCGGAAGCATGAATCGCCCGCAGCGACTGCTGGGCATGCTCAATCAGGCCTGCTGCACCGGGGCCTGCTGCGTCCACATCGATCTGCGAGGAATCAAGGGCTGCCAAAGCCTGGCCCACCCCGCGCGTGATGTCGGCGGCATTCTCGATGCGCGAGCGTTTGGCCTTCAGCTCCTCATCCTCGCCCGGATACGGGTCTACTGCATTGATCTGCTCGATGGATTCGCGCAGATAGTCGGCCCGCTGGCGCACCGAGGCTTCCTGGGATTTGAGCGTGCTCAGCCGCTCGTCCAAGGCACGTAGCTCGCCCCACGCCGCACGGTATGCGTCACGCTCCTGCTCGTCTCCGGAGACCATGTCGAGGAACTCGCGCTGGCGCGCACTTGAAGCGATGCGCAGCTGATCGGCCTGACCGTGAATCGTGACCAGCTGAGCCGCAATGTCGGCAAGCACCGAACGCGGCACGCTGTGCCCGCACAGCACGGCCCGCGAGCGCCCCGAACTGGGCACGGTGCGCGAAAGGAACAGCTCGCCGTCTTCAGGCAGCGAGCTGCCCGCATCCTGTGCCACGGCTGCGGCCGCAGAATCGGGCGATACGGCAAAAACGCCTTGCGCCCATGCCTCGCCGGCCTGCGCGGAAACCTGGCCGCTGTCGGCTGAGGCCCCGGAAATCAAGCGGATGGCGTTGAGCAGCATCGATTTGCCGGCGCCTGTCTCGCCTGTTATCGCGGTCATGCCCGGCGAAAAGGCGAGCCTCGCATGGCGGATGGGGCCGAGAGCGCTGATTTCAAGCTCGCTTAGCATCAGCAGTCGCCTGCTTCCGCACAGCCAGCAGCTTCACCGCCAGTATCGTTATGAGCGAAGTCGTTAGGCGCATTGTCATTATGCTCGTTGCTGGTCTGTGGCCTGCCCGCCGCGCGATCCGCATGATGATCCTGATCGCGCCAGCTGACCACCGGGAGATTGAATTTGGAAACCAATCGATTCGTGAAAGGAACCCCTGACAGGCGTGCCAAGTGGAGCGTATCCCGCGATTCGCGCACTTCGATGCGCGTGCCTTTGGGCAGTTCGCGCTGGCGGCGGCCGTCGCAGCAGATCCAGCCTGCGGATGGCGAATTCTCCATGATGTCCAAGGTGAACTTGGAGCCCGAGCCGATGATCAGCGGCCGCGCGAACAGGGCGTGGGCGGCGATGGGGACCAGCTGCAGCGCCTTGACATTCGGCCATATCACCGGGCCTCCCGCAGAGAATGCGTAGGCGGTCGAACCGGTCGGCGTCGAGATAATCGTGCCGTCACAGCTATAGGAGTTCATCGCCACGCCATCCACGCGAACAGCCAGGGAGATCATTTTGCCGCGATCTGCCGTGCCGAGCGTGATGTCGTTGAGCGCCCAATCGCTTATCGGCTCGCTTTCGCCCGGCAGCCACACGTCGGCATGGGCGACCATGCGCTCGTCGATCGAGTAGTCGTGATCGGCGACCCGCTGGATGGCCTCGCTCATCTGGAAGCTTTCGAATTCGGCCAGGAAGCCGATATGGCCCAGATTCACGCCCAGAATCGGCACGTCGGTGCAGTAGATCAGCTCGGCTGCGCGCAGAATCGTGCCGTCGCCGCCCAGCACCACGACGATCTCCGTGTCAGGGTCGACGGCCTTGGTGCTCATGCCGAACGCCGGCGCCTCGGTGTTGTCTACGATGGTGACGGAGAATCCCGCGTAGTTGAGCTGCTCGATCGCGTCGGATATCACGCCCTGCTCCCGCAGACTGGGGTGGGTGACGACCACCGCATGCCGAGTATCGGCCATGGTTGCGCTTCTTTCTCGCTCGAAAACCTTTGGCGACATCCCATACTATAGGAAACATCGAACGCACAGCATACAGTAGGACTGCAATAAGCAGTGGGCGATAAGGAGCATGCGATGCCGCATCCCATCTTCGAACGCCATGAGACCGGATCGGGCAGGAACACCAAGGGCATGCGATACCGCATAGTCCACCTCGCCGCACGCATGTTCTCGCACCCCGGGCGGATGACGATTCTGTATTTCGGCGTGCTTATCGTTCTGGTCACTCCATTGCTGATGACGCCCCTCGCCTCGCACGAGAAGCAGCCGACCTCGATTCCGATCGCGTTCTTCACCGCGGTTTCGGCCCTGTCGACCTGCGGCATTCCCGTAGTGAATACGACCACGCACTGGACCTTCTTCGGCCAGGCCGTTATTCTCCTGTCGGTCCAGATCGGCGGCGTCGGCGTCATGACCTTCGCCTCGCTGATCGCCTTGGCCGCCAATCGCCATATGCGCGCCTCGCAACGCCTGCTGACCGCCAGCGAGCTGGGCACGACGAAGCTCGGCGAGGTGCGCGGCGTGCTGCGCGTGGTGGTCGCCACCGCGCTGGCCATCGAATCCATCACCTTCGTGGCTCTGTTCCCCGGGCTTTTGCACATCAATCATGGCCGCATCGGCAACACGCTGTGGGAGGCGCTGTTCTACGCCGTTTCGTCATACAACAATGCCGGATTCACCCCCGATGGCGCAGGACTGCATGTCAATTCGTGGGCGGTGGGCCTGCCCATCATGCTCAGCGCGTTCTGCGGCACGCTGGGCTTCCCGGTGCTCATGAATCTCATGCGGGCGGCGCACGGGCGCATCCCGCCGCGCAAATGGACGCTGCACACCAAGATCACCTTGTTGACGACCTTCTCGCTGCTCGCCACGTCGCTGGTCTGGTTCCTGCTCGTCGAATGGCGCAATCCGTATCTGTTCCGCAACGCCGACTTCGAATCGCGGCTGCGCGGTGCACTGTCGGCCGCAGTGATGCCGCGCAGCTCCGGATTCGATCCCTCGTGGGTGCCGCAGGTGAGCGAGCCGACCAAGGTGTTCATGAGCGCGATGATGTTCATCGGCGGCGGCAGCACCTCGACCGCCGGCGGCATCCGCGTCACCACGTTCGCTGTAGTGCTGCTGATCTGTCGTGCGGCCTTCACCGGGCACAAGGATGTCAACGTCTTCCATCGGCGGCTGCCCACGCGCATCCATTTGACGGCGGTGAGCGTGACCACCGCCTGCTTCATGGTCGTGGTCGTCACTTCGATGGCGCTGATGATGGTCACCGGCGCGTCGCTGACCGACGCCCTGTTCGACACCTGTTCGGCCTTCGGATTGGGCGGGTACTCGGTCGGCGTGGCGTGCGCCGACAATCCGGCCGCCTTGATGCTTCTGGCGGCGACGATGATCATCGGGCGGCTGGGGCCGATGACCATCGCCTACGCCATCAACCGGCCGCTCGCGGACGAAGTGGTGCGCTATCCTTGTGAGACGATCGTCGTCGGGTAGATGCGCGGATTTTCAGGTAGGAGGATTCAGTGGCGAACACGAATACAAGCGTTCTGGTCGTGGGGTTGGGACGATTCGGCGTGGCGGTCGCCCGCACGCTGGACGCGCTCGGTCAGGATGTGCTGGCGGTGGACCGCGACGCTGAACTCGTCAACCGCTGGTCTTCGCAGCTGCCCACCGTGCAGGCGGACATGACCGACGCGATCTCGATCGAACAGCTCGGCGCCAAGGACTTCGACACCGCAGTCGTGGCCATCGGCGACAGCGTCGAATCCTCGGTGATCACCGCGGGCAATCTGCTGGACGCAGGCATCACGGACCTATGGGCGAAATCCGTCTCCGAGGAGCACGCCCGCATACTCGAACGCATCGGCGTGCGCCACATCATCAACGCGGAAACCGATGCCGGCAAGCGCGTCGCCCATCTCGTCTCCGGCAGATACCTCGACTATATCGAGATCGAAGGCCCGTATTCGGTTGTCAAGGTCCACACTCCCGCGCATGTCGTCGGCGTCTCGGTCGCGGATGCACGCGTCAAGGAGCGCTTCGGCATCACTCTGGTCGGACTCAAGGCTCCGGGGCGGGATTTCGAATACGGCTCGGATGCGCTGGTCATGCACCGCAACGACGAGCTGATCATCATGGGCACGCAGGACGAAATCGACCACTTCATCCGGGGATGAGGATCCGCTGCTGGCATATGCTCTGCATGCAGGCGCTTTGCAACACGATGAAGGAATTGTACTAGGTTTTCTGCAGTTTCCTGCATATGGAGTCGCATCATGCGCAAGAAACCGGTATGCATGGAGGATACTGTCGCGCCGATGCGACGGCGACGCCGCGTGGAAGGGGCACACGGATGAACCTCAACCTCACATCGTTTGGCGGCATAATTCGCTCGGGGGTCTACGGCCATCTCATCTTGAACGGGGTCCACACCATCGAGGGCGGAGTGCGGTTCAAGCGGCTTACCGTCAACGGGCAGGTCCGCGGACCGCAGTATGTCGGCGGTCATATCGTCTTCGTCTCCGGCGAGCTCATCAGCGACGGGGACGTGCAGGTGCGCCGGATATCGGGGCACGGTCGAATGCTGGTTATGGGACGGCTGCGCTGCGAGCTGCTTGATTTCACCGGCGAAATCAAAACAGCGCGGACACTGCATTGCATGCAGCGCATGAACCTGCACGGCTCGTTGAACGCCTCAGGCGGTGTGACAGCGGATCATATCGAGATATGCGGCGTGGCCGAGGCGACGATGATGCATTCGCGAATCACTGCGATCGCGCCGTTCGAAAGCAAGCTGTTCAAACGCTTGCGGACGCGCGCATACTATGGACCAAGCCGGGTGCGCACGATTCACTCCGGCAGGCTGACGGCCCGCAAACTCGTCTGTTCGCATATTCGCGTTGATTCCGCGACGCTTCTGGATGGTTGCCGCATCGAATACGCCGAGTTCCAGGATGAGCTCGAACTCGACCGTTCATCTTCGGTAGCGCTGTTCACCGATCACAGCCAGCGTACGTTCGGATCTCCTTCGGAACGTGTCAGACAGGCGTAAAGCAGGTATTCGATATTGCCTGATCCGCCTGCGATCGGGCTGACACAATGCCCGCGAACTTCGAAGCCGTATTCCTGTGCGCAGTCCATTACCGTGCGCAAGGCCTGCTCTCGCAGCTCAGGGTCTTCGACGACGCCGTTCTTTCCCAGACGGCCTTTGCCGACTTCGAACTGCGGTTTGACCAAGAGCACCGCCTGGGCGCCAGGCGCGGCGAGCCGTGCGACAACAGGGATGACGTAGGTCAGGGAGACGAAGGACACGTCGGTGACGACCATGTGCGGTTCATACGGCAAGTCGCCGGGCATGACCTCACGGATATTGACGCCGCTCATCTCGATGATGCGCGGATCGGCGGCGATACGCGCATCGAGCTGGCCATGGCCCACATCGAGGGCGATGACGCTGCTCGCGCCCCGGCGCAGCAGCACATCGCAGAAGCCGCCCGTCGACGCGCCGATGTCGAGGCATTGCAGGCCTTGCGCAGATGGCAGACCGACTGAGGAGAAAGCTTCGAAGGCGCCGACCAGCTTGTAGGCGCCACGAGAGACATAGTCCTCGCCCTTGTCGACGCTGAGATTGTCGTCGATTCCCACCGGCGTGGAGGATTTGCGCACCGCCTCGCCGTTGACGAGGACATGCCCGGCGCGAATCAAGGACTGGGCTTTGGAGCGGGTCGTGACCAAGCCTCGTTCCACGAGCGACAGATCCAGCCGGCGCAGCCGTGCACCCGCGGCGTCGTTCCCGGCGGCACGAACACCAGGATATGCGCCGGAGCACACGTTGAAACGGCTTGACTTCGGCAGTTCCCGGCTAGCCACGAACGCTATCCAGGTCACGCTGCAACTGGACAAGAACGCTGGAATACGCCGCGATGCACTCCTCGTCTTCCAGCCCCTCCAGCTCGGCAAGCTTGGGGTATCGCCGCAACAGGTCATCGGCGGTTTCGACGGTGGATCCTTGGGCGGCGGCAGGTTCGGCTGCGCCGCTGGCGCAGGCGCGAGCATCCTCGGAATCATGGGAATTCCCGAATCCGTCCGAGTCGCCGAAATCTTCGCCTTGCACGGCGTGGGTGACGCTGTTCATCGTGCCCAGGCTCGTCACAGATCGAAGTCAGGGAGCGCGATAGACGCGATGTCCCTGCCGCCATCGGCATATTCCCATGCCAAGCAGCATGCGGCTCGCAACGCGTTGATATCATTGACGTCGCTGACGTGCAGCGCGCCATCCACGATCCGGGCCTGCGCAGCGCCATCCGCAGCGCCGCACAGCCATGCGCCGTCTTCTCTCCGCGTCGGGGCAGGCTGAGCCTCATTGAGACCACGCAGATCGGGAACGATATATGTAGGGCGCAGATGCGCCGGCGCGGTCATCAGCTCATGCGGGTTGGTGACGCCGGTGAGCACGGCCAGCGAATCATAGCTGCCGCGGTTGCCCGCCTCGATATCCGTGTCTAGCCGGTCGCCGATGGCCAGGCACGCCTGCTTCGCCACCGGCTCCTCGCCGTCTCGGGCAGCCAGCAGCCGCGCCTCGTCGTACATCGCCGATTCCGGCTTGCCGGCCGAGGCGACCGGTTCGACGCCGGTAGCAGTGATGACGGCTTGGATGAGCGAACCGCAGCCCGGGGCGATGCCCAGCTCGCGGGGTATCGTCAGGTCGCGATTCGTGACGAAATAGGCCGCGCCGCGCTCGACGGCAAACGAGGCCTCGGCCAGCTCATGCCACGCCAAGTCCGGATACCAGCCCTGAATCACCGCTTGCGGATTGTCCTGTGCGCCTTCAACCACGCGCAAGCCTTGTCCGCTGACCTCTTCGCGCAGATGCTCGGCGCCCAGCACGAGCACCGACGAGCCGACATCCGCATGGCGGGCGACCATGCGGGCTGCCACGACGGCGGAGGTGATGATCTGCCACGACTCGACATCAAGCCCGAAGCCGCGCAGCTGCTCGGCCACGACGCGCTGGAAGCGCGAGGAGTTGTTGGTGGTGTATTCCACCGTCATCCCGGCATGCTCGGCCGCGCGAATCGAATCGGCCGCATGGTCGATGGGATTCTTGCCTAGGTACACCACGCCATCCAGATCGAGCAATGCCAGATGATAGGCCTGGCTCAGCGCCTGCATCGTTCCCTGCAGAAAACGTGTCATGATCTCGCTCCTCTTTTTCGTTCCGTTCATTGCCCGCAGCGCGCGGTTCTATGCCTCGGATTCGTCGCTGGTCGTGTCCGGGGACGACTCGTCCTGCTGCGCTTCCTGAGATTCGTCGGCAGCATCCCGCTCCGGCCCGGTTGCGAGGCCATCAGCAGCAGCCTGCTCGGCTGCTCCGCTTTCAACCGACATGCTGCCATCCGCCTCGGGTTCAACACCGTTTTCAGGCGCGGCAGACTCCTCGGCGGCCTGCACGCCGGACAAAGCCTCCTGCGCCGGCAGCTCCTGCTCATCGTCCTGCGCCTTGGCGGCTTCCGCCTCGGACTGGGCACGCAAGTTGCCTTCCGTCGCATCTGCAGTCGTGTTGGACGGCACGGTATCGACGTCCACCGCAGCATCAACGTCTGCTGCGGCATCGTCAGCCGCCGAGACCGCAGCAGCCTGTTCGGCGGCGTCAAACGCCTCAGCCTCGCCAAGTGCCTCAAGCGCCTCAGCGTCGCTGTTCCGTTCGACAGTCTCTTCGGCGGCTTCGGCGGAATCCGATGCATCGTCCAGCGCGTCTGCGTTGGATTCAGCAGAGACGTCGCCTGTTGCGTCAGCTACGGATTCAGCCATCGGCTCGCCGGCAGATTCCTCAGCGCGCTCGTCGTCAACGTGCTCATCCGGCGCATACTTCGCGTCGTCCCAAGTGATGCCGAGCTTGTCCATCAGTTCGCCCGGAAGATCCTCAAGATCGTAGTCGATGACGATATCGTCCGATTCCTCGTCCTCATCCTCGTCGGCATACTGCAATTCGAGGCGTTCGATCAGCGGATCGAGATCCGCCGCCTGGTCGCCGTGGCCGGATTCCTCAAGGAAGTACTGCTCCGCCTGCAGTGCGCGCATGCGGTAGGCGCCGGGAAGTCCCTTGGAACGGCCGAGCTTGTGCACGACCTCGACGGCCTGATCCCACATCTGCAGGTCGCCCAACGCGCCGGCGTACACGAGGAACATCTCGACCTTCGACTCGCCTTGCAATCCCTTGCCTTCGTCGGACAACGCCAGCTCGACGGCCTTCTTCGGGTTGCCCAAGCCGCGTTCGCAGTCAGCCATGAACGGCAGATAGTCCGGGAAGCCGTTCATGCGGTGCGCGGTCTGGAACTCGCGCAGCGCCAGCTTGTAGTCGCCCTGACGATAGGCGATGAACGCCAGCGTCTCGCGGCTGAAATCGATGCGCGAGGCCTGCCGCGCCACCCATTTGGCGTGCTCGAGAGCCGCCTGCGGATCGCTTTCCTCAAGCGTGTATGCGGCCAGGATATGCAGCCCGGTATTCTCGGCATGTTCCTTGGCGAGCCCGCGCAGGCGCTCCTTTTCATCCTTGGAGAGCATCGACCACTCCATGCCTCGTGGCATGCGCGGCTCGTCGGGCCGACGGTGCGTGTACGGGTTCTGCGAGGGGAAGGATATCGTGCCGTCGGAATTGCGTCGCGGAGCGTTGAGGTAGCCGTCTCTGCGCTGCGCACGGTAGCCGTCGCGATCGTCGCGATCGAATCTGCGACCTGCGCCACCGCGGCGATCATCTCCACGGGCATCGCGGCGGAAACCATCGCGGCGATCGTCATGCCGTTGGCCGTCTGAGCGATAGCCGCCGCCCTGGCCGTCGCGGCGCGGCGCGTATGAACGCCGTCCGCCGTCATTGCGATTGTCATCACGGCGCTGAGAATCGTGCGAACGGTAGCCGCCGCGCTCATTGCCATGTTCTGCGTCGCGGTGGAAATCGCGACGGAAGTCACGCCTATCACCGCCCCGGCGATCATCGCGATGACCGTGCTCGCCATTGCCGCGATAGCCGCCCCGGCGATCGTCGTCATGATGGTATCCGCCGCGCGAGTTCTCCCGGCGATCGCCATTGCCGCGATAGGAATCGCGACGGTCATCGTTGCGGTCATTGCGGCGGAAATCACGACGTTCGCCGTTTTGGCGATATCCCTCGCGGCGCTCCCCCGATTCCCCGTCGCGGTGGAAGTCCTTGCGGTATCCCTTGTTATGGAAATCGCGGCGCTGCTCGCCATCGCGATGGCCGCCGTGCCCGTAGCGCGGGCTCTCCCCGTCGCGCCGTCCGCGGTAGCCGCCTTGCCCGCCATCGCGGCGCGGATTGTCATACCGGCGGTTCCCGCCACGACCGCGATCCGAGAACTGCCGTCCCTGGCCTTCGCCGTCGCGACGCTCCCCGTCACGATCGTGGTCATGATATCCACGATTCGGACGGCCGTCGTTCGAACGATGGAATCCGCCGCTGCGCCCCTCGCCATAGGAGTGGCCTGAACGCCCTCCCTTGGAGCCATAGGAGCGTCCCGACCGCCCACTGCCTGAGCCATGGCCGGCCCCATTGCCTGAGTGGGAGTCCGACCTATGCGAGCCGTGTGATTTGCCGTCGCGCGATCCGCGTTGTTCTTCTGCCATAGTCATTCCTTAACGTTGATGATGTTCTGTATCGTTGTCACTGCTCGTCATGCATTGCTGTTCATCGCGTATTGCCGCCATTGTCGCGGTCTTTCGCCGCGATTCCGTCCATAGGCGTTCTGGTGCGACCATGCCCCTTGCCGGCCTGCGCACCAGGCTCAATCCGTGTTCCACACGAAGGCTTCTCACGGCACGGGACGCGGCCGCGAATACTCACTGCCGCTCGACCACGCCGAGGGCTTTCTTCCCGCGTCGGATCAGCGCGAATCTGCCATGCAGGAAGTCCTGGTCGCCCAGCGTCTGCTCGGCGTCGGAGACGCGCGCGTTGTTAACGTAGACGCCGCCCGAGGCGATAGTCTTGCGCGCCTCGGAAATCGACTTGAACAGTCCTGCCGCGGCTCCTGCCTCGGAAACCCGCTCGCCCGGCTTCGCCCGTGCGAATGACGCTGACCCGTCATCGCCGATCTCGGTCTTGAGCCCGTCCAACGCGGCTTCCAACGTCCGCGAATCAATGGCCTGCAGATCGCCGCCACGCCCGAAGAGCGCCGATGAGGCGTCGATGGCCTGCTGCGTCGCCTCATCGCCATGCACGAGGCTGGTCACCGCCCACGCCAACGTGCGTTGGGCCTCGCGTGCGCCGGGATTCGTCGCGATGCACGCTTCGAGCCGTGCGATCTCCTCCTTGGGCAGGAAGGTGAAGACCTTGAGCAGCTTGGCAACCTCGACGTCAGGCTGATTGAGCCAGAACTGGTAGAACTTGTACGGGCTGAGCATCTCGGGGTCGAGCCAGACCGCATTGCCTTCGGACTTGCCGAATTTCTTGCCCTGGCTGTCGGAGATGATCGGGCTAGTGAATACGTTGACGTTCGTCTCGCGCACCTTGTGGATCAGGTCAAGCCCGGAGGTGAGGTTGCCCCACTGGTCGGAGCCGCCAAGCTCCAACGTGCACCCGTATTCGTCGAACAGATGCAGGAAATCGTTGCCTTGCAGCACCTGGTAGCTGAACTCGGTGAAGGATATGCCCTCCTGCGATTCGAGACGCCGCGCGACGATGTCCTTGGACAGCATGGTGCCGATGCGGAAGTTCTTGCCCACATCGCGCAGGAAGTCGATGACGGACATGCTCGCGGTCCAGTCGTAATTGCTCACGAAGCGCACCGGATTGCTGCCGTCGACCTCAAGAATGCCGCTGATCTGCGATTTGAGACGCTCGGACCAGCCCGCTACGACTTCCTTGGGGTTGAGCGTGCGCTCGCCGCTCTGCCGAGGGTCGCCGATCAGCCCGGTCGCGCCACCGACCAGAGCGATCGGATGGTGTCCCGCAGCTTGAAGGTGCCGCATGATCACCAGCGGCACGAGATTGCCGACGTGCA
The DNA here is from genome assembly GCF_000741775.1 of Bifidobacterium subtile. Lineage (GTDB taxonomy): Bacteria > Actinomycetota > Actinomycetes > Actinomycetales > Bifidobacteriaceae > Bifidobacterium > Bifidobacterium subtile. The sequence continues at coordinate 215,233 of NZ_JGZR01000007.1, read as the reverse complement.
GCGACGGCGCCGTCGGATCAAAACCGCAGTAATAGGTGATCGGCTTGCCATCCAATGCCTGCGCGAGCTGATCGCGATCCGTGGACTGAGCGATCAGTCCACGCCAGTTCAACTCCTCGAAGAGGGAGTCGAATCCCGCTTCCTTGAAATTGGTGACGTGAGCCATGTCTGGTGCCTCTCCCCTGTCAAATTGTGGATAACGACATGCACGGACATAAGCCGTGCAAACCTTTCCAGTTTTGCAGGACGCGGCGACAGCACTGCTGCAGACGAGACCAGGCGATTGCGCGGCGAATCAACGCAGGGTTTCAGGAGCCTTGTAGGCCGAGCCGTCGCTGATCGAGTGGGCAAAAGACCTGAGCGCATCGAGCATCGCCCTCGCCCCTGCGAGCTGCTCGCGCACGCGGGTGGGCGAAGTGCCGCCCTTGCCGTTGCGGGCGGCTACCGAGCCTTCGACCGAAAGAACCTCGCGCACTGCCGGGGCCTTGTCGGCAGGCAGGAAGTTCGAGAATATCTCAACGAAATCGCCGTCGTCCAGATCCCAGAGTTCCCCGCCGCGCTCCTCGGCCCGCCTGACGCAAGCGCCGGAGAGCTCATGCGCATGGCGGAAGGGCACGCCGTTCTTCACCAGCCATTCCGCGATATCCGTAGCCAGCGCGAAGCCGGTGGGCGCCTGCTCCCTCAGCCGGTCGTGATCGAAGGTCATCGTCGCGATCATGCCGCAGAATGCCGGGAGCAGCACTTCGAGGGTGTCGACCTGGTCGAACACCGCTTCCTTGTCCTCTTGCAAATCCCGGGCGTACGCGGTGGGCAGGCCTTTGAGCGTGGCCAGCAGGCCGGTCAGATCGCCGATGAGGCGGCCGGCCTTGCCGCGCGCCAGCTCCGCGATATCGGGATTCTTCTTCTGCGGCATGATCGAGGAGCCGGTCGAATAGGCGTCGTCGAGCTTGACGAAGGAGAACTCCTGCGTGTTCCAGATGATGATCTCCTCGCTCAGCCGGCTGATGTCCACGCCGATCATGGCGGCGATGAAGGAGAACTCGGCGATGACATCACGACTCGACGTGCCGTCGATTGAATTGCTGGTGACTTTGGAGAAGCCCAGCTCTCGCGCGACCAGCACCGGTTCCAGACCCAAGGTGTTGCCTGCCAACGCGCCGGAGCCGTAAGGACTGGCGTCAATGCGGGCGTCCCAGTCGGCCAGGCGCTGCACATCGCGCAGCAGCGGCCAGGCATGAGCCAACAGTTGGTGGGCCAGCAGGACCGGTTGCGCGTGCTGCATATGGGTGCGGCCCGGCATCACGGCATGCCCCGCCTCGACTGCCTGGGCGGTGATCGCGGAGACGACTTCGAGTACATCGCTGGCCACGATCCGGGCGTGCCGGCGCAGCCACATGCGAATCAGCGCAGCGATCTGGTCGTTGCGCGAGCGCCCGGCGCGCAGTTTGCCGCCGAGTTCGTCGCCTGCGATGTCGATCAGCCCTCGTTCCAGCGCCGTCGCCTCATCCTCGTCGTCTTCAATGGGCGCGAACGCCCCCGAGTCCACGCGGCGCTGCAGCTCGTCAAGCGCCTCTTCCATGCGTTGCAGCTCGTCGTCGCCCAGCAGCCCGGCCCGGCCCAAAGCGCGAGCGTGGGCGCGGGAGCCGGCGATGTCGTCATCGGCAAGCCGCCAGTCGAATTGAGTCGACTTCGAGAGCCGCGCCAGCTCGGGCGAGGGTCCGGAGGCGAATCGGCCTCCCCACAACGCCAGATGTTCGCCATTGCCTTGCGGTTGCGCCGTATCCGTCATCGCCATGCTCCTTATCGTTCGCTTCATGTTCGTTATTCGTCATATCGGCCATTGCTGCCGAAGCTGTTGCCTGGGCGAACAGCCATCCAGCAGCCATATCCAGCAACCGCCGAGCAGCCATTCGATTGCCATTGGGTACGCCGGTCGTCCAATTGATCGACGTATACATCCGGCATTCAACAACAGTTATCCAGCAGCCATACAACTTGCGAGGGTACCAGTGCGGATCTACCGCGCCGGTACCCTCGCCAATGGCTACCGCTTTAACTGGAGCGCGAAATACCAATCGTGCCCCGGCTGAAGCCATTATTCAGCAGCCTCGCCTCAGGCGACCGCGTCCTGCGGCACGACGATGCCGTTGCCGAATTTGACGTCGCGAGCGGCGGCGACCTTGCTCGGCAAGCCGTATATCTCGATGAAGCCGTTCGAAGCGCCTTGATCGAAGCTGTCGCCCGAATCGTAGGTGGCCAGATTATAGTCGTAGAGCGAGGTTTCGGAGCGGCGACCCGTCACCACGGCACGTCCGCCGTGCAGCACCATGCGGATTTCGCCGCTGACATACTGCTGGGTGTCTTCGATGAAGGCGTTGAGCGAGTGGACCGCAGGCGAGAACCACTGCGCGTCGTAGACCAGCTCGCCCCAGCGCTTGTCGATGTCGCGCTTGATGCGGTGCTGTTCGCGTTCGAGGCAGCAGTTTTCCAGCTCCTCATGCGCGGCGATAAGCGCCACGGCGCCTGGTGCCTCGTAGAGTTCGCGCGACTTGATGCCCACAAGTCGGTCTTCGATGATGTCGATGCGGCCGATGCCCTGTGCGCCGGCGCGGCGGTTCATCTCCTCGATGGCCTGCAGCGGGGTCACCTTGCGCCCGTCGATCGCCACGGGAATGCCCTGCTTGAATTCGATGACGACCTCATCTTCGACCGGCGGGAACGCGGGATCATCAGTGTAGCTGTAGCAGTCCTTGGTCGGCCCGTTCCACGGATCCTCGAGGAATCCAGTTTCGATGGCTCTGCCCCAGACGTTCTGGTCGATGGAGTACGGGCTTTTCTCGGTCTGCACAATCGGCAGATCGTGCTCTTTGGCGAAGCGAATCTCGACGTCACGGGTGAGCGAAAGATCGCGAATCGGGCTGATGGCCTTGAGCGTCGGGTCGATGGACTGGATCGAGACCTCGAAACGCACCTGGTCGTTGCCTTTGCCCGTGCAGCCGTGCGAGATGGTGTCCGCGCCGAACTGGTGCGCGGCCCGTACCAGATGCTTGGTGATCAGCGGGCGCGAGATGGCCGAAACCAGCGGATACACGCCTTCGTACATGGCGTTGGCCTTGAGGGCCTTCATGCAATATTCCTCGGCGAATTCCTCGCGGGCATCCACCACATATGCCTCGACGGCTCCGCAGTCGAGCGCACGCTGCTTGATCGTATCCAGGCTTTCGCCGCCTTGCCCGACATCAAGGGACACGGCCACCACATCCTTGCCGGTGCGCTCCTTGAGGAAGGCGATCGCAACGGAGGTATCCAGCCCGCCGGAGTACGCCAGGACGATTCTGTTCTTGTCGCTCATAGCAACCCTTTCTATAACGTCATCATGAGTATATACGAAATACTGTATATTTATGCAATTCGGTGAGTCGCATGCCATCCCACGCGAAATCCGCCGCTGCTATCAACCAGTACAGCGGCTGCAGGAACCGCTACGGAGCATGCTATCTGCCAGCCCATAAGACAGCTGCGCGGTACCGGACTCACCAGTTCCTTCTGCCTTCGCCCGATGCATCGGACCCTTTCGCGCGGCACGGAGCATGATCTCGCCTTGTTCTTTCGCCGCGTACTTGTGCCGTGTGGATTTCGCCTCCGCCGCCAATAATCCTCACGCTGTGCGCGAGGCCACGGACAGCAGCCAGGCGGCCCGTTCATGAGCCATCGATTCCTTGGCGCAGATCATCAGCACGGTGTCATCGCCGGCGATCGTGCCGAGCACCCCGTCCAGCGGCTGCCGATCGATCACGCTCGCCACATACTGCGCAGCGCCGGAGGGCGTGTGAATCACGACGAGCCTGCCGGCATCGGCGACCGAAACCACCAGCCCGGAAAGCACTCGCGATATCTGCTGCTCGATGCGTTCGGAGCCGCTCCCGGAGACATCGTCCGCGGGCTCATCGCCGAGCGTGTATGCAACCGTGCCGTCGCGGAGCCGGGCCTTGGTCGCGTTCATCTCGTCGAGATCGCGGCTCAGCGTGGCCTGCGTCACCTCGATGCCCTCGTCCGCCAGCACCGAGGAGAGCTGCGATTGCGAGGTGATGATATGCGTCAGCAGCGCCTGCTCGATGGCGCTCAGCCGCGCCGCGCGTGTCGCCGGGCGGTGGAGCGCAGGGCGCGGACTGTCGATGAATCCGGCCACGTCGGCGCCGTTCGAATCAGCGCCGTCCGAATCGGCACCGCCCACGTCGCCATGATTCGAGGCAGCCCGATTCGCATCATCATCATGGTTTGCATCATCACGGTTCACGCCGTCATAATGCACGCCGTCAGCGCCCATATCGTTGCTGTCTGCCTCATCGCTGTTCATGGCATGCATAGCACGGTCACTTGCGTCAGCAGTGCTCACGACAGCAGGCTTTCATCGCCGCGCTGCTTGCCGATAAGCCAGGTGAGCAGCGCCTTCTGCGCATGCAGGCGGTTCTCCGCCTCGTCCCATACCGCGGTCTGCGGCCCGTCGATGACCGAGGTGGTGACTTCCTTGCCGCGATATGCCGGCAGGCAATGCTGGAACAGCGCGTTCGGCTTGGCCAGCGCCATAAGCTCGTCATTGACCTGATATGCCCGGAAGGGCTTGGACCGAATCGCGTATTCGCTTTCCTCGCCCATTGACACCCAGGTGTCGGTGAACACGCAGTCGACGCCCGACACGGCTTCGGCCGGATCCGTCGTCACGAGTATCGAGCCGCCGGTGGTTGCGGCGATGCGCTCGGCATCGGCCACGATCTGGGCATCGGGCAGGTAGCCGTTCGGACCGCTGATGCGCACATGCATGCCCGCCGTGGCACCGCCAAGCAGGTAGGAATTGGCCATGTTGTTGGCGGCGTCTCCCAGGTACGCGATGCTCATGCCCTCAAGCGCGTTGACCCCGCCGCGCAGCTGCGCCAGCGTGAGGAAGTCGGCCAGGACCTGGCAGGGGTGGAACTGGTCGGTCAGCGCGTTGACGACCGGCACGGTGGCGTATTTGGCCATCTCTTCGACGCGCTCCTGCCCGAAGGTGCGCCACACGATGGCCGAGGTCATGCGTGTCAGCACGCGGGCGGTGTCGGCGACCGGCTCGCCGCGCCCGAGCTGCGAGCCCGCCTTGTCGATGACGAGCGGATACCCGCCGAGTTCGGCGACGCCGACCGAGAAGCTCGAGCGTGTGCGCGTGCTCGGCTTGTCGAAGAGGACAGCCACCGCCTGCGGGCCGTCGAAGGGTCGGTGGTAGAAGCGGTCCTCGCGGAATCGCATTCCAAGTTCGAGCACCTCGCGCTGCTCGTCGTGCGATATGTCGTCATCGCGCAGCATGTGGCGTAGTTGGCCGGTCATAAGCGTCCTCCTTGTGGCTTCCCTGCATTGCTGTTCATCATACCCATCGTTTCGATGCGCATTGTCGTTTCCATGGTCATTGTCATTGCAATGCCCATCGTCGCATCGGTTATCACGAACCGCCTGCTGCATGAGGCCGCTTCGCGCGGCCGCATGCAACGAGCACTATGCAATGAATACCTTCAGTTGTTGATATGTTCAGTACTTCATATATTCAGTAGTTGCGATTCATGCGTTCAGCCATCTCAGTCATCGGGCAGATCGCTGGGGATGGCCGCGAGTATCGCGACCGCCTCGCGCACGTCGCTCTCGCTGACGATGAGCGGCGGGGCGAGGCGCAGCGCGTCCGGCGCCACGGCGTTGACGATCAGGCCATGCTCAAGCGCCCAGTTCATCGCCGCGTGCGCGCAGGGATGCGTCAGCTGCACGGCACGAAGCAGTCCGCGCCCGCGCACCTGCTCGAAGAGCGGGTTGCCCGTCGCCATAATGCCAACGCTGAGCTGCTGGCCACGTGCCTCGGCATTGGCCACCAGATCGTCGTCCTCGATCACCTTCAGCGTGGAGAGCGCCGCGCTTGCGGCGAGCGGGTTGCCTGCGAAGGTGGAACCGTGTGATCCCGGCCCGAGCAGGTCGCTGAGCTGCTGTCCGAAGGCGATCATGCCGCCCATCGGGAAGCCTGAGGCCACACCCTTGGCGAAGGTGATGGCATCGGGAATCGCGCCGCCGGAGAGGTCGGTCCGTTGGAAGGCGAACCACTCCCCTGTGCGCCCGATGCCGGTCTGCACCTCGTCGACGATCATCAGCGCATGATTGGCGTCGCACAGCCGCCTGACGGTGCTGACGTACTCGGCACCGAGCGGGCGTACGCCGGCCTCGCCCTGAATGAGTTCGAGGATGACTGCGGCGACCGGCCCTTTGCCATCCTGACCGCTTTGCGCGAAGGCCTGTTCCAACGCCGCCTCGTCGCCGGCCTGCACGAATTGCACGTCGGGCAGCAGCGGATTGTAGGGTTCGCGGATGGACGGCTTCCATGTGGCGCTCAGCGCGCCCAAAGTACGGCCGTGGAATCCTTGCGTCATTGCCAGAATGCGCGCGGGGCTGCCGCCCTGCTCCGGATCCGTGCCCGGCAGCGTCCTACCGTACAGCTTGGCGAGCTTGAGCGCCGCCTCGTTGCCTTCGGCGCCGGAATTGCCGAAGTAGACATGCGAGCCAGCGGGTGCGCCAGCCAGTTCGATGAGCTTGGCGGCAAGCTCGATCTGCGGGCGGGTGGCGAAGTAGTTGCTCGTGTGCGCCACCTTGGCGGCCTGCTCGCTGACGGCCTGCACCCACTGCGGGTGCGCGTAGCCAAGCGCGTTGACGGCGATGCCCGCTAGGAAATCGAGGTATTCATTGCCGTCGACGTCCCAGATATGCGTGCCTTGGCCGTGGTCCATCACGCGCAGCGGCGGGCCGAACACGCCCATATGCACCTGCGCGTACTCGTCGAGCAGCGCATGGCTTTGCGCTCCGGGCTTGCAGAGAGCTTCGCCGTCGGCAGTGCCGCCGACGTAGGAGTTGGATGTGGTTGATTGCTGCGATTCAGTGCTCATATGCGTTCCTCATCAATATGCCGTCCTCCGGAACGACCATCGTGCCGATGCCCGCGGAGGTGAAGATTTCGTTCAGTATGGAATGGGGCTTGCGCCCGTCGATGATATGCGCCTGCCTTACGCCACCATCCAGCGCCCGCACGCACGCCTCCATCTTGGGGCGCATGCCGGACTCGAGATCGCCGAGGATGTCGCGCAGGTTCTCGACGCCGATCTGGCCGACCAACGACTCGCGGTCGGGCCAGTTCGCGTACATGCCTTCGATGTCGGTGAGGATGATCAGCTTGCGTGCCCCCAGCGCCGAGGCCAGCGCGGCAGCGGCCGTATCGGCGTTCACGTTGAGCACCTGGGTCGCATTGTCCTCGTCCGGAGCCACCGAGGAGACCACCGGAATGCGCCCGGCGGCAATCAGATCCTCGACGGCGGAGGCGTCGACGCTCACGACGTCGCCGACCAGCCCGATATCGGTCGGCTTGCCGTCGATTATCGGCTTGCGCTTCATGGCCGAGAACAAACCGCCGTCCTCGCCGGAAAGCCCTACGGCAAGCGGCCCGTGGATGTTGATCAGCCCGACGAGTTCGCGCGAGACCTTGCCGGTGAGCACCATGCGCACCACTTCCATCGCCTCGGGAGAGGTGACGCGCAGCCCGCCCCGAAACTCCGAGCGGATGCCCAGCGCCTTGAGCATCTGCGAAATCTGCGGGCCGCCCCCGTGCACGATCACCGGATGCATGCCTACCTGCCGCAGGAAGGCCATATCCTGCGCGAAGCACTCCTTGAGATGCGTGTCGACCATGGCGTTGCCGCCGTATTTGACCACGACGAGCTGCCCGGAGAATTCCTCAAGCCAAGGCAGCGCCTCAATCAGCACTTCGGCCTTCTGGTCGGGCCTCAAATCGGTGTGCACATCGAAATGAAACCCAGGCCCCCGTAATTCCTGCGCCGCCATCAGCGTCCTTCCCATATATTGAACATAATCGTATTGAACATAACTGTTTTGACCACAGCGGTATCGGGCATCACCGTATTCAGTGCCTTATTCACAGCCATCCCGCTCCCTGTGCTACCCGCATGTTCCCAGTCGGCTTACTCGTACGCGGCGTTGATGTTCACGTACTCATGAGTCAGATCGTCGCTCCACACCGTGGCCTGCTGCTCGCCGGCGTGCAGATCGATGTCGATGAGGATTTCGCGCGGCGTCATGTCGACTTCGGAGCGGTCGCGTCCCGGCTTGCCGCCGTCGCATACCTGCACGCCGTTGATCGACACGTCGACCTCGTCGGCGTTGAAGGCCGCATCCTGCTCGGGTATCGCGCCCAATGAGCTGACCACCCGGCCCCAGTTGGGATCATTGCCATAGATCGCGCATTTGAGCAGGTTCGACGCGGCGACCGCACGGGCGCACACCAGCGCCTCATCCTCGCTGCGCGCGCCAGCCACGGTGATTTTCACGTCATGGCTCGCGCCCTCGGCGTCGCCCACGATCTGCCGGGCCAGACTCGCGCAGGCCTGCGCCACCAGATCGTTGAATTCGTCCGGGTCCGGTTCCACGTCCGAAGCCCCCGAAGCCATGAGCAGCACGGTGTCGTTGGTCGACATGCATCCGTCGGCATTGATGCGATTGAAGGAATACTCGGCAGCGACGCCCAGCGCCGCCTGCAGCTGGCCTGCGGAGACGACGGCATCCGTGGTGATGACGCACAGCATCGTCGCCAGCTGCGGCGCGATCATGCCTGAGCCTTTGACCATGCCGCCGAGCCGGTATCCCGTGCCTTGCGCGGCGAAGGTCTTCGGCTTCGTGTCGGTTGTCATAATCGCGTGCGAAGCATCGACGCCAGCCTGCTCACCCGCTGCCAGCGCGTCATAGGCGGCATGAACGCCGGCGGTGACATGCTCCAACGGCAGCAGCTCTCCTATCAGCCCGGTGGAGCACACCGCGACATCCTCCGCTTCGATGCCGAGCAGCTCAGCAGCCGTCCGCGCGGTGGCGTGCGACTGCTCGTAGCCGGCCTCGCCGGTGCATGCATTGGCACCGCCCGAATTGAGCACGACGGCCTTGGCATGGCCATCGGCCACCGCAGCTCTGGACCAGCGCACCGGTGCTGCACAGAAACGGTTCGATGTGAACACGCCTGCTACCGCATCGAGCGGTCCCTCGTTGACCACGAAGGCCAGATCCTTCTTGCCCGGCTTCGCGGATATGCCCGCGTCCACGCCCGCCGCCTTGAATCCTTGTGCATACGTCACGCTCATGGCGCCACTCCTATCTTGTTGAGTCCTTTGTCCTCAGGCAGCCCAAGGGCGATATTGAGAGATTGCACCGCCTGCCCTGCGGTGCCGCGATTGAGATTGTCAATCGCGGCGATGGCCAGCAGCCGATTGGCGTTATGGTCCACGGCAACCTGGATCTGCGCGGCATTCGAGCCCAGGACGTTCTGCGTGGCCGGCAGCTCCCCATCCGGCAGCACGGTGATGAACTGCTGGTCGCAATACAGCCCGCTCCACACGTCATGAATCGCCGCATCATTCATGCCCTGCGCCTTCTCGCTCAAAGGCGCGGAGACGCAGGCGAGAATACCGCGGGCCATCGGCACGAGTATCGGGGTGAACCCGATGGCGAAGCGTTCGGCATCCCGCGCCTCAAGACCCGCCGCATGGGCGAAATTCTGCAGGATCTCAGGAATATGCCGATGGCTTCCGCCGACGCCATACGCATGCGCGGAGCCGAAGGCCTCGGATGCGAGCAGATCCGTGCGCTTCAGGCTTTTACCTGCGCCCGAATAGCCTACGGCCAGGTCCGCCACAATGCCCTTGGGATCGACAAGCCCGTGCGCGATGGCCGGCTGCAATGCCAAGGTGACCGCGGTCACATTGCAGCCTGGGCCTGCTATACGGGTAGCTCCGGCAAGCGTCTCGCGCTGGCGGCGATACGAACCGTCATCATGCGTTCCCGTGACCAGCTCGGGCATGCCATACGCCCAATGCTCGTGGAAATCGCCGCCGTAGAAGCTGTCCCACGCCGTTTGCTCCTCAAGACGATGGTCGGCACCAAGGTCGACGACGCGAACCGAAGGGTCAAGCCTGTCTGCCAACGGGCCAGAGGCACCATGCGGCAGCGCGAGCACGACCACGTCGTAATGGTTGAGTACTTCGGGAGTGGTCTCTTCGATCACGAGATCGGCAAGCTGCGGAATATGAGGCATAAGACGGCCGAAGCGCTCGCCGGCCGAGGCATGGCCCGTCACGCAGGCCACCTCGAAATCAGGGTGCTGCGCGAGGATGCGCACCGCCTCTCCGCCGGCATAGCCCGTAGCGCCCGCTACGGCCACCGAATACCTGGACATGTCTGCCACCTTCCGAACGTCTTTGCAACGACATCGGCCAGTATACATGTTATGCGGTATATTGCATAATTATGCAGTTCGTGTCGTGTTGCGGACGCAGCATTCGAAGCGCTCTTGCCCCCAATTGACGACGCTGGCAAGCTGCATAAGGCGCATCAGGAGCAGCGTCCCAAGGGATGCGGCAAGACAATGCCCCTTGCGTGACGGCCTTTCAGCAGCAGCCATACAAGGGGCATAAGGCATGATGCACATTAAATCGGAAGCAGCGCCATGACCTGCTGACCGGAAGTCTCGTTGAGCTGCCCCTGCGACCACTGCAGAAGCTCATCAGTGGTGATGCCTTGGCTCATCATCCACAGCGAAAGCAGCATGTTGAGCACGTTGATGATCACGGCTGCGAGTCCCAGTCCAAAGCCCTTCATATGAAAAGTCCTGGTGCGCCACATTGCCGCCGCGCCTAAAAGCGCCGGCAGCAGCGGCAGGAAAAACGACAGGACGAGGGCCACGATGGCGTAGGGATCCCAGCGGCCATACAATGGATTGCGCTGTGGATCATCCGGATCAATGCCGTTGGGATCGAAGCCATTGGGCCTGACTCCGTTATCGCCGTTCCCGTTGTATGGATACGAGCCGCGCCCATTTCCCGCTGCACCGCCTTGCGCCGCAGAATCGCCAGCGGCATTGCCGGGCTGCTGACCGTTCCCGTATGGCGCAGACATACCCGACCGGCCTGCATCCCGGGTCGTTTGGGCGGGTTGTGCCGCTTGGTCGGAATCGACTTCCTCAGGACGCCCGTACGCATACGGGTCGTAATTGGGCGGGAACTGGCTCAGGAGCGCCCCGTATTCCGGTTGCGCGATCTGCCCATACTCAGGCTGCCGATATTCCGGCTGCCCGGCAGCGCGGCCGTTCTGCGAGTGCTCCTGCTCCAATTCGCTCATATGCGCGTGGCTCCTTCTTTGCGTACGCTCGGATTCCGTACGCTAGGCTTCTACGTCAGGCGCGCAGCTGCGCACCCAGCGGTGTGGTGCTCTCGATGATAGCCTTGCGCAGCGCTTCGCTGTCGGAGGAGTCCAAAGTCCTGTCCGCCGCGCGGAAGGTGACCGCGAAAGCCAGCGACTTCATGCCTTCGCCGAGCTGCTCGCCGGTGAACACATCAAACAGCGTGATGCCTTCCAGCTTGTCGCCCACGGCCTGCTCGATGGCGTCCTGCAAGCGTGCCGCAGGCAGCGTATCCGGCACCGTGAACGCCAAGTCCTGCCGCACGGGCGGGAAAGCGGAAATCGGCTTGGCCTGCACCGGCTTGGTGTCCAGCGTCGCGAACAACGCGTCAAGGTCCAGTTCGAAGGCGGCGCTGTGCTCAGGCAGCCCCAGCTGCTCATCGACATGCGGATGCAGCTCGCCCACCAGGCCAACAGGCTTGCCGGCAGCCGCAACCGTGGCCACGCGGCCCGGATGCCACTGAATCGGGGCGTCCTGCGCCGCGAGCTGCTCAAGGGAGATATCCGCCCCGAGTCGGCTTGCGATGCGCTGCACGGCCTCGACTGCGTCGCTCCAGTCCACGGCTCGCCCAGCGTTCATCCAATTCGTCTGCTCGACCATGCCGGTAAGCAGACCAGCGACATGCTTCGGCTGATCGGGCAATCCGGCGTCCAGCGCGGCGAGCTGCTCGTCGGTGGGACGCTTGCCGCCCTCGAAGGCCGGGATCGCCGGAGCATTGGGATCCCATAGGTAGACATGCCCGATCTCGTAGAGCGCGATGTTCTCGATGCCGCGGCGCAGGTTGCGCTGCACGGTCTGCGCCAGAGTCGGCAGCAGGGAGCGACGCAGATATGGCCTATCAGCGGCGAGCGGGTTGGCGATCTCGACGCTGACCTTCGCGATTTCGCTGGGGTCATACGAGAAGTTCCCGAAGTCCTCATCGCCTACGAAGGGGTAGCTCAGCGTTTCCACCAAGCCGTATTCGGCAAGTTCGTCGGCGACCTGCCGGAAGCGCCGCTGATCGGCGTCCAGGCCGACCAGGCCTTCGATCGGCGCTGGCGGGACGATGGATGGAATCTCATCGTAACCGACGAGACGAGCCACCTCCTCAACCAGATCGCACGGCTCGGTGATATCCGGCCGCCATGTGGGCGGCGTGACCGAGAACACGCCGTTGCCACCGCCGGCCATGCTGCAGCCGATGTCGGTGAGAATATCGCTGATGGTGTTCGTCTCGGTGTCCAGTCCGGCCACGCGAGCCACTTCGCTGGCCTTGAAGGCGATCGCCTTGGGGCGCCCGGTGCGATTCACATCGGTGGGATGCTGCGAGGCCTCCCCGCTGCCGTAGCGTTCGAGTAGCTCGGAGGCCAGCTGCGAGGCCGCTGGCTGCAGCTTGCAGTCGACGCCGCGTTCGAAGCGACGCGAAGCCTCGGAGGGAATCTTGTGCCGCCGTGCGCTTCTGGCGATGGATACCTGATCGAAGTGCGCGGCTTCCAACAGCACGTTCTTCGTTTCGGCGGTCACTTCGCCGTACAGTCCGCCCATTACGCCCGCCAAGCCGAGAATGCGCGAGCCGCGCCGGCCGTCGGGCGAATCGGTGATGAGCAGATCCTCGGGGTCGAGCGCGTGATCGTTGCCGTCCAACGTGACCAGATGCTCGCCCTGGCGTGCGCGGCGCACGACGATAGGCGCCTCGATCTTGTCGAGATCGTAGGCGTGCATCGGCTGGCCGAGATCGAGCATCACATAGTTCGTGACGTCCACGGCCAGCGAGATCGAACGCATGCCGGCGCGAATCAGGCGCCGCCGCATCCAGTTGGGCGTACGCGACTGCGGTTCGAAGCCTTTGACGGCACGCGCATGGTAGCGGTCGCAGCCGGCGACGCCATGAATGGGGTTGTCGTCCTCGAGGCTCACCTCGATATCGGTGACGGAGCGGGGATCGAGTCCTGCGGTGACCGGTGCCTTGGCGGCGAGTTCCTTGACTGGATCGGTGTATGCCGCTCCGGTGGAATGATGGTATTCACGCGCCACGCCGCGATACGAGAACGCGTAGCCGCGATCCGGAGTGATGTTGATCTCCAGCAGCGGCTGGTCGAGATGCAGCAGGTGCATCGCGTCGTCGCCGGGCTTCAGGGCCTCGTATTCCTTGGGGCTGAAGCCGTAGTGGCGCAGCAGGATGATGCCGTTGTGATCGTCTCCCAGGCCCAGCTCGCGCTCCGAGGCGCACATGCCGTCGGAGACATGCCCGTAGGTCTTGCGCGGCTCGATGCGGAAGTCGCCCGGCAGCACCGCCCCGGGCAGCGTGACGACGACCTTCTCGCCGGCCGCCATATTCGGCGCGCCGCACACGATGCCGCGCGGCACCTTGTTGCCCTGCTCGTCCGTCGCGTTGTATTCCTCTCCGACGTCCACATGGCACCAGTTGATGGTCTTGCCGTTATGCTGCGGCTCCGGCGTCGCGTCGACGACATAGCCGACGACGATCGGCCCGGTCACCTGCGAGGCGTGGATTTCCTCCTCCTCAAGGCCGACGCGCACCAAGTCCTTGGCGAGCTGATCGTAGGACAGATCGTCCGGAACTTCGACATGCTCCTTGAGCCAGTCAATATCTACCATTGGCATGGGCTGTTCACTCCCCCATCACAAACTGTTTGCTGAATCGCACGTCGCCTTCGACCAGGTCGTGCATATCGTTGATGTCGTGGCGCAGCAGCAGCGTGCGCTCGATGCCCATGCCGAAGGCGAATCCGGTGTACACGTCCGGATCGATGCCGGCGGAGCGCAGGACGTTCGGATTCACCATGCCGCAGCCTCCCCATTCGATCCATCCCGGTCCGCCCTTCTTATCGGGGAACCACAGGTCGAGCTCGGCGCTCGGCTCGGTGAAGGGGAAGTAGCTCGGGCGCAGCCGGCTCTTGGCTTCCGGGCCGAACATGGCGACGGCGAACTTGTCGAGCACGCCTTTGAGATCGGCCATCGTCAGATGCTTGTCGACCGCCAGCGCCTCGCACTGGTGGAATACCGGGGTGTGCGTCGCGTCGAGCTCGTCCGTGCGGAACACCCTGCCCGGGGAGACGATGTAGAGCGGCACGCCGCGCGAGATAAGCGCCCGCACCTGGTCGGACGAGGTCTGCGTGCGCATCACCATGTTGGAGCCTACGAAGCCGGCGGCGTCCTTGCTTTGGTTGCCCTTGACATAGAACGTGTCCTGCATCTGGCGCGCCGGATGGTCAGGGCCGAAGTTCAAGGCGTCGAAGTTGTACCATTCCGTTTCCACCTCGGGGCCTTGCGAAACCTGCCAGCCCATCGAGACGAACAGATCCTCGATATCCTCCATGACTTTGGCGATGGGGTGGCGCGCCCCCAAGGGCTTGCGGTTCATCGGCAGCGTCATATCCACTCGCTGCGCGGCCAGCTCGCGGGCCTCTTCATCGGCGCGCACCTGCTCCTGCTTCGCCCCGAAGGCACGACCGAAATCGGCGCGCAGCTTGCCCATGAGCTTGCCAGCATCCTTTTTCTGATCCGCAGGCAGTGAGCCGATGGACTTGCTCGCCTGGGTCATCACCGACCCCGATCCGACGAATTGCGTCTTGATCGTCTTCAATTCGTCCAACGTTGAGGCTTTATCGATTTTCTCGATGCCTTCGGCGACTGCATCGCTCACCGCCTGGGCGTCGAATGCCATACTTTCTGCCACGAGTACCCTTTCTGTTTTCTGACCAACGCTGTTTTCCTGCAGACACAGGACGCGACGCGCATCAAAAAGCGCAGCAAAACGCGTGTTACGCGTGTTATGAAGCGTTTTTCCGACTTCACATTGTCCCAATATGACTCGACATAGCCATGCTGAAGAGCATCACCGCAGCACTGGTCGCCAAGTTCAATGATTCCGCCTTTCCATAGATCGGTATCGAAACGATGCGCTGCGCCTGAGCAAGTATCTCCTCGGGCAGCCCTCGCGCCTCATTGCCGAAGAGCACCGCCTTGGCTGCGATGCCGAGCGAGCCGTCGCGCAGGAGGCGGGGCAGGCTCTGCGGTCGGTTTTCAGCCGTGCCGTAGATGTCAGCGGCGATCACCGGGCAACCATGACCCGACATCCATGCGAAGAACTCTTCGGTTTCCATGCTCAGCACCGGCACATGGAACAGGGATCCAGCGGTGGAGCGCACGACTTTGGGATTGAAGACGTCCACGCAGTCGTCCACGAACACCACCGCGGCGCATCCGGCGGCGTCGGCGGAGCGGATCACGGTTCCCGCGTTGCCTGGGTCCCGCACTTGCCAGAACGCGGCGATCATGGTGGAGCCCGCATCGCCAGCGTCCCGAGTGTCGTCGGCTCCGTCCGGCCAGGAGACGGATCCGCCATTCGCAAGCAGCCTTTCGGTCTCGACTACGGCTGCGATGCCTTGTGTGTTGGAGCTGATGCGCGACATGACTTCCGGCATTGCTTCATGCACATAGATTCCCGCTTCCAATGCCGTTTCCACGATGCGCGAGCGCACCGACGCAGCCGTATGCGCACTGTCGTCTTGCCCCGCAGTGCGGCCATTGCCGGCATCGGCCGCATCATTAGCCTGAACGTACAGGTCACGCACTGAGTCGGGACAGCAGGCAACGGCTTCACGCACGGACTGCGGCCCCTCCACAAGGAAATGCCCTGTGCGCCTGCGAGCCTTGGCGTTCGCCAGCTCGGCGACGCGACGGATGCGCTCGGCCTTGGGATTGGCGAGCAGTTCGGGATTCATCGGCATGCTGCTCAGTTTACGCGACGAGCGCTACAGCCTATCGGCGCAGAGCCGTCATGGGTTCCGGGCAGCAAACTGTCCTGCATGCTCACAGCGTTCTCTCAGAGCTTCACAGCGTCTTCACAGAACTGCCGCCGAGACGTTCCAGAAAAAGCGAAGCGTTTTGCCAACAATCCGGTCTTGTATGAATCGTGCCGGCTGCCGTATCCACCGCGGCCGCGTAACTCAACAACCAAAGGGTACATATGTTCGTGATTACCAACGCATGGAAAAACGTGATCCGCAACAAAGGGCGCAATCTGCTCGTGCTGGTCATCGTCGCTCTGATCGCCGCCGCTGCCACCATAGGACTTTCGATCCGGCAGTCCGCGCAGAATGCGCGGACGACAGGACTGGCTGATACAACAGTCACCGCGCAGATCTCGCTGGATCGCAACACGCTGCTGGCTGCCGCCCAGAAGCAAGGCGCGAACGGCGGGCAGCCTGATTTTCAGGCGCTGCGTAAAAGCCTGGCAGGCAAGCAGCTGAGTCTGGCCGATTATCAGAAGTATGCGAAAGCCTCTTCGGCAGTGAAAGCCACCTATTACTCGCAGTCGGCAGGGCTCTCGGCCACCACTGGGTTCCAACCGGTTTCCAGCTCTGATACCAGTGCCGGTACTGATTCCAGCGCATCGGGCCAATCCGACTCACAAGGCTCCTCCGGATCATCGCAAGACTCGCAAGGATACGGAGCACGCGAGGCGATGGGCGGCAGAGGCATGCAGTCCGGCGATTTCAAGCTCACCGGGTTCTCCTCCGACACCGCCGTTGACCATGCGACGAACGGCAAGTTCACCATGAGTTCGGGCAAGGTCTTCGGCTACGACAAAGTCTCCGCCGGCCAGATTATCATCTCGAAGGCGCTCGCGCAATTCAATGGCATCGCAGTCGGCGACACCATAACCGTGGCGAATGCGACGGATTCGACGAAGACATACAAGCTGACCGTGGCAGGCATCTACACGAACACGAGCGCTGCGGGCGGCACCTCTGGAGGCATGGGCAACGCCGCCGACCCCGACAACGCCATCTACACATCAATGGCCACGCTTGATTCCCTGAGCCTCAGCAGCGCAAGCACTGGCGAATCCCCGGAAATGCAGCTGAACTTCACCTATGTCGTATCCGACAAAGCCGGCTACGCGGCCTTCGCCAAGGATGTGAAGGCGGCAGGGCTGTCCAGCGATTACACGGTCTCGTCTCCTGACGTCGAGGAATACGAAGCCAGCCTGGTGCCGCTCGACAACCTCGCGAAATTCGCGCTGACCCTGCTGCTCATCGTGCTTGGCGTCGGCGGCGCAGTGCTCGTCGCGCTCAATGTGTTCAACATCCGCGAGCGCAAGTACGAAGTGGGCGTGCTCACCGCCATCGGCGTGCGCAAAGCCAAAGTGGCCGCGCAGTTCGTGTTCGAGCTGCTTATCGTGACCATGGCCGGTCTGGCGCTTGGCGCTGCGGCGGGAGCGGCCGCCTCGGTGCCGGTTTCCAACCATCTGCTGGCAAGCCAAGTGGCCGCGCAGCAAAGCCAGCAGGCTACTCAGTTGGCGCAGTTCGGGCGCGGCATGCAGGGCGGCGGCATGCCGTCCGGCAGCCAAGGCCAGACCGGTTCGCAGCCAGGCGGGGCCTCGAATGCACAGGGTCCTTCGACAACAGGACGCTATGAGCGGCGCGCCTCGGCGTTCGGCAAGGCCACTGATTACGTCTCCTCGATCAACTCCACGGTCAATGTGTCCGTCGTCGGCGAATTGGTACTGATCGGCCTGGCGCTGACCGTGATCTCGTCGCTGGCCGCAGTCGTGGTCATCATGCGCTACGAACCGTTGCAGATACTGGCCGACCGGTCGTAGCCGCCGATGCCGCCGATTCCTCGATATCCCGACATCCCTGGCCGCCGCGTATTTCTCCATATTATTCCGCTGATTTTCGAGCATTTGTTAGCACGAGTATTTCCCACACTTTTATTACCGCAAGGAGCATCATGACCACGAATGACATCACCCCGGACGTCGAACAAGGCGAGGCCGCCGCGCCCCGCAACGCCGACGTTCTGAAAGAACCCGTACTCGAACTCAATGACGTGAGCTACGCCTATTCCAAAGGCGGCAAGCACGTACTCGAGCACATCAGCCACCGTTTCGTCTCCGGCAAGGCCTATGCGATCACCGGCCCCTCGGGCGCCGGCAAGACTACCATGCTGTCGCTTATCTCGGGTCTCGCCAACCCCACGCAGGGCCAAGTGCTGTACCATGGCCAGGACTTGGCGAAGCTCGATCGCTATCGGTATCGCAGCCACGACATCGGCGTGATCTTCCAGAGCTTCAATCTGCTGCCTGCGCTGAGCGCCGCCGAAAACATCATGCTGTCGATGGATGCTTCGGGCAAGCGCTTCGACACGCCCAAACGCCAGCGCGCCTTGGAGCTTCTGTCCCAAGTGCATCTGCCTGAGGAATATGCCAACGAGCGGGTGCTGCATCTGTCCGGCGGCGAGCAGCAGCGCGTGGCCATCGCACGGGCATTCAGCTATGATCCGCAGATTCTCGTCGCCGACGAACCGACCGGCAATCTCGATCTGGCCACGCAGAGCGACATCATGGACATCTTCCGTTCGCTGGCTCACGATCAAGGCCGCTGCGTCATCATCGTCACCCACAGCCCCGATGTGGCGCAGGCTTGCGACGAAGTATTCGCATTGGCGCCGTTGCGGCGCACGTCCCAGCGCGGGTCGGCACAGCGCGGAACAGCACAGCGCAAATCAGCGCAGCGTCAGCCAACACAACGACGTCACGACGCCATATCAGCCGTTCCCCGCACCGGTCAGCGGAAAGCGTCATGAATGGGGCATGACCAGAGGCATAATGCCCCATTCGTGACGCAAACCCGCCCTGTAGCGTCACAAAAGGGGCAATATCCATCGCATTATGCCCCATTCGTGACGCTTATCGGCGAAAACAGTCACAAAAGGGGCAGTGGACTGGCAGGTCGGACATCAACAGCGGTCACTCTGTCTTGTTTACGACAATTAGCTCCGGCCAGAGTCATAAACGAGACAGAGTCCCGCAACAACGACTTGAGGCATTGTCGTTCGACCCCTTGGCGAGGTCTCACTTCGCCTACAGACGACGATGCCGATGGCATCGTCCTTCGCAGCCTTGGCGGCTGCTCACTTCGCCTACGGAGAGCCCACTGGGCTCTCCGCTTAACGGCTCAGCCGCCGAAGAACGCGAAGGTGCCGGCAACGCCCGCGACGCTCAGCGCGATAACCGGCACAGCGAAGCAAGCGATGAGAAACAGGTAGTCGCGGCCATGCACCGGGGCGGTGCGGGCGTGGCTGCGCGGCCCGGCGCCGCCGAATCCACGGGCCTGCATGGCGGTGGCGAGCATCGTGGAGCGTCGAATCGAAAGCACCAGCAACGCGAAAGCCTGCGGGAAGAAGGCCTTGATCCTGCTTTCGTCTCCCAGCCCGCGCGAGCGACGCGAGGCGCTGAGCGCGGCCCAGTCGTCGCGCAGCACCGAGAAGAGCCTCATGCCGGCCAAGCCGCCGTACACGAAGCGATCGGACAAACGCAGATTCTGGCTGAAGGAGTCGGCCAGATCGGTCGCGTCAATGCCGAGCACCGCGATAATCGCGGGAATGCCGACGGCGAGAATACGGATGCCTGTGGCGACCGCCAGTTCGGCGGAGCGGTCGGATATGCTGATCATGCCCCACTGCCACCACACTGCGCCGCCGCTTTTGCCGTAGAGCAGCACGGCCATAGCCGATCCCGGCGCGCCGATGAAAATCGGCCAGGTCGAGCGCACAATCCTCCAGGGCGTGAAGCCGATGGCCATCAGCGCCACCAATTCAAGACACAGCGCGGTTGTGGCCGACACCCAGTCAAGCGAAATCATCATCGGCAGCAAGGCCAGGAAGCCGCCGAATAGGCGGAATGAGGGATTCAGCGAGGCAAGGAACGGCGAACGGCTTGCCGGCCGCGGCTCCTCATCGCGCGCGTTCACCGGGCTGACGACGATGCGAGCGGCGTCGCCTTGTGCTGCCTGAGCTATCGGCTTATCGCCCGTTCGCGCGACGACCGTCGTCGCAAGGTCCGTTGGCGAAGCATCCGCCGACGCGTTTTCTCCGGACACGGCATCGACTGGCGTGATGGCCGACGGTGCGACAGCTGCGGCTGCATTGGCTGAAACGCCGCTCGCTGAGCCATCCGTTGCCCTATCTGCCGCCAGCAGCCCTCGGCTATCGGGCGCGGCCGCATCCGATTCCTGCTGCCACTCGCCGGATGCGCCCTGCGGCGTCAACTCCACGATGCGCGCCCCGAGAGCTGTCACCAGTTCGCGATCGTGCGTCACCACGATGATGCTGACGCCATCGCCGCGCAGCCCGTGAATCAACGTGACGATCTGCATCCAGGTGCGTCGATCCTGCCCGAAGGTCGGTTCATCGAGAATCAGCACGCGCGGCGCAGCTGCAAGCGAGGCGGCGACGGTAAGCCGGCGCTTTTCACCGCCCGACAGCGTGTACGGATTCACTGCGGCATATTGGCGCAGTCCGAAACGCTCCAGCAGCCGCATGGCGATCGTTTTCGCGCTCGTTTCGTCGGCCCCGGTGCGCAGCGGGCCGAGCATGACCTCGTCGAGCACGCTCCCCCGGGCGAACTGGTGCTCGGGATTCTGGAACACGTAGGAGATGCGGGAGGCGAGCTCGGTCGAACGCCAGTCCTTCGGCGCATCGTGGTCAGCATCGCCCCGCAGAAAACGCGACGCAACCACCTGTCCGCCAACAGGCTCAAGCAGCCCCGCCAAGGTCAAGGACAGCGTGGACTTGCCGGCCCCGTTCGCGCCGACCAGCGCAGTGATCTGACCGGGGCGGAATGCCAGGTTGATATCGCTTGCGATGGCCGCGCCTCCGCGCCCGATCGCAAGGCCCTGCGTGGACAGCAGTGGATCGCCGTTCCCCGTTTCCGGAGAATATGAGGGCTCGTCAACGCTGTGGATTCGCGTGATGTTATCCTGCGGTCGGCGGTAGCGCTCCGGCACCCAGATGCCGAGTCCAGCGAAATCGATCGAATCGTCGCGGAACACCTCGTCCGGTGTGCCATCGGCGACGATCACAGTCCGGCGGAAGATCGGGTGGGCGCTCCCCTGACTCTCGCTCGAAGCCTGCGACTGTTCGATTGATGGTTCCTCGGAATCCTCCCCGTGAGACTCCTCGCTAGCTGTGCCGCCTTCCAGACCGAGCACGATCACGCGGTCGATCAGGTCGATCCACGGTTCTGCGCGATGCTCGACGAGCATCATCGTGCACCTCTGGGCATCCAGTACATCACCGACGGCGCCGACGATCTGCTGCACCCCATCCGGATCAAGATTGGCCGTAGGCTCGTCCAGCAGCAGCACCCCCGGCTGCATCGCCAACGCCCCGGCCAAGGAGAGCCGCTGCATCTGCCCGCCGCTCAAGTGCAGCGTAGGGCGGTGCAATTGCAGCCCTCCCAAGCCCACAGCCGACAGACTGTGCGCCACGCGCCGCCAGATCTCGTCGCGTTCGATGTTCATGTTCTCCGGGCCGAAGGCGACGTTGTCGCCAAGCCGCTCGAAGATCACCTGCGCATCGGGGTCCTGCAATACCAGGCCGACGCGCCCTCGCGCACGCTGGACGGGCACGCCGTCCACCAGTATGCGCCCTTCGCTCGTGCCGCCTTCGGCATCGACCCAGGTCGGCACGCCGTCCTGTGCATCGGCACCGGCATCAGGTTCGACGACAGAGCCGTCACCGGCCTCCATATCCGCCTCGTCGCCGCCGAGCAGCCCGGCCGCGCCTTCGAGAATCGTGGACTTGCCGATGCCCGATGCGCCCAGCAACAGCACCCGTTGCCCGGCTTCGATGGTCATATCGAGTCCGCGCACGGCGAAATGCCGACGCGAGGAGTGCCGGTACCCCCAATGATCGAAGCGCAGCGTGGCGCTGTCCGATGGGGATGGCGAGACGACATCGAGCGCCAAGGCGCGTTGCGGGAGTCGTTCTTCGGGCACGGTATGTTCCTTACGGGAAAATCCAGCGGCGGCAGGATCAGGGTTTACGGCGGTTTTCAGGCGATCGCTCGCGGTTTCGAGTGCGGTTCGAGTGCGGTTTCAGGCATTCGTGCCACGCACTTCGCGCCCCGAGGAGAAGCGGTCGAGCGCGCCGGTTTTCGCGATGGCAATATAGAGGTACCACATCAGCACCCCGGCGACGAGCGCACCGGAGATGACCGTAGCGACGAGATACCACAGCCCGTACGCGCCGGTCATGTCGAAGCCCTGCAGATGCGTCAGGAAGGTGTATCCCCAGCAGGCGACCGCCGAGACGACTCCTGACAATGTCAGCGTGAGCACGTTCCATACGCGATACGCGACGAACAGGAACACGAGTTCGGCGCCGATGCCCTGCACCAGGCCAATGAAGAAGGTCTCCGCGCCGCCCCACTGATTGCCCACGAGGGCTTCCAGGACCGCGGCGACCACTTCGGCATAGATGGCGGCACCAGGCTTGCGCACGATGACGGCCGCCAGCGGGCCTGCGAACAGCCACAGTCCGTTCATCAGGCCGGAAAGCCCAGGCAGCAGCACCTCAAGCGGGCCGCCGATCGGCGTGTAGAGCAGCGCCGCGACCCAATAGATGAAGGCGCTGGCAACGCCAATCGCCGAAGCGACGGCGATATCGACGACGCGCCATTGCAGATTCGGCCGTGGCTTGGCTGCTGATTGCGTTGAACTCATGATGTGCCTTTCTCTCGCGCACGGCCGGCTTTCGGCGTGCGGTTGCAAGGCACGGGTGAAGAGAGACGTCCGTGCGCCGGCATTGTCCGGACTCACGTTCAATCGGTCGAGGTCGCCCTCATCTCAGCCACGGCCTTCGCCTATTGCTCAAGCCACAGCCCCCGTGTCAGTTCAGCAGTATAGAGCCTCCCGGCGTCATCCGCTAGGGGTGTCACGTATTGTCTGCACCCAGCATATGCCTGCTACAAGCCAGCCAACATTGTCGATTACAATCCACATTCATTGTCGAAATCATAAAATCGTCGATTATATTCCACAACTTTCTTGGACTGCTCGAATCCTATGACTCCGCCGCCCATCATTGCCCGAGCTTGTCCAGCAGCAGGGCCTCGGCGACAATGCCGTTACGCAGGATGGCGAGGCTGATCGACTCGTTGGGGCTGTGCGCGTTTGACTTCGGGTCCTCCGGGCCGGTGACCAGCACCTGCGCCTTGGGGAAGAGCCGCTGCAGTTCGGGGATGAAGGGAATCGAGCCGCCTTCGCCCTTGTTGATCGGGTCAACGCCAAACGCCTGCCGCATCGCCTCAATCGCGTCCTTGGTGGCTTCGACGTCCGGATTCATGGCCCAGCCCATGCCGCCATCAAGAGGCGTGACGTGCACTTCGGCCCCGAGCGGCGCATGGGCGAGCAGGAAATCGCTCAGAGCGCGCTGCGCCTCGTCGGGCCGCTGGCCAGGCGCCGTGCGCAGGGAGAGCCTGATGCGAGTCGCGTCGGCGATCACATTGAAGGACGTGTCCACCGGCTGCGCGTCCCAGCCGATAACCGTCACGCTCGGCTTGCTCCAGATGCGCGACGCCAGCGATCCGATGCCGGCGAATTCGTAGGAATCGACAACCGACGCATCCTCGCGCAAGCTGGCCTCGTCAAGATCACGCTGCAAGCCGCCAATCGGCTCACCGGCCTCAAGACCCGGTATGACCAGCTCGCCATGCTCGTCGTACATCGAAGCCACAAGCATCGCCCCAAGCGTGTTCGCATCGAGCACAGGCCCGCCGTACTGTCCGGAGTGCACCGGATGCCGCAGCACCCTCAGGGTCACGTCCACGCTCGTGTTGCCGCGCAGGCTGGTCGTCAGGCTGGGGATGTCAGGCGACCAGTTGCCCGAATCGGCCACGATGATCACGTCGGAGTCGAATTCGTCACGATGCGCCTCGATGAACGGGATGAAGCTGGGCGAACCCATCTCCTCCTCGCCCTCGATGAACACCTTGACATTGACGTTGAGATCACTGCCGAGGATGGCCAGCGCGCCGGAGTGGATCGCGATGCCGCCGCCATCGTCGCACGAGCCACGGCCATAGAGCCGCCCGTCAACCTCAGTCGCCGCAAAAGGCTCCGTATCCCATGCGGAGGGATCGGGCACCGGCTGCACATCGTGATGCGCGTACAGCAAGACGGTTGGCGCGTCGGCATCCACGATCTTCGAGCCGACGACCTCATAAGCGCCAGCCGTGCCATCGGGATTGCTCGATTGCACCACGCGGGTTTCCACGCCGACCTTGCGCAGCTCCTGCGCCACGAACTCGGCGGAGCGGCGCATATGCTCGCCGGTGATGCCTTCCGCGGACACCGACTTCAGCGCGATCTTCTTCGACAGCACGTCCATCACGCGCGTAAAGTCCTTATCCGCTCGCGCCCGCACCTCATCGAGACTCAAAACCGCCATGATGCTCCTTTCATCCTCGGCAATCGCCAGCCCGCTGTTTGCCGCTTATCGCCAGTCCAATTGCCAATCCATCGCTCACTGCTGCTCCAACCACTCATTGCGATCTGCCATCGCGCAGCTGGGCAGTCGGAGAGTGTTATGCGATTGCCATTATCGCACGGTCATGATCATTGTCATGGCGATTGCGGCTATCGTCCGTCTTCGAGCGCCGATGGCTGCTGGACCGGGCTTGTCCGGCGTTTCGAAAAGACTCCTCGTCAAGCCCGTGAATTGCAGGTCGTTTGCATGATGATAACAGAGTAATTGGCATCGGTTTCCGTGCCCCGCAAGCGTCTAGGCGTCACCGTAACCTGCAAGCATGACATGGAACCCCTTTAGCAAACGCGCCGACGAAGAGACGGCGCAAACGCCCGTTCAGGAGCCTCCTCGGGGCACAGGAAAAGGCCGTCCGACACCCAAGCGCAGGCAGGCGGAAAGGCAGAATCTGCGCCCGCTGGTCCCCAAAGATCGCAAGGCCGCGACCAAGGAAGCCAAGACGCGAGTACGGGCAAAGGAAAACGCCGAGTATGACGCGATGCGCTCCGGCGACGTCGCGCATATGCCCAAGGCCGAGCGTCTGCCGTGGCGCGTGTATATCCGCGACTATGTGGACGCCCGCTTCAACCTCGGAGAATTCTTCATTCCCGCGACTTTCGTCATCCTGCTGATCACCATGCTGCTGTCCATAAAGTGGCCCGCCTTGGCCAATCCCTTCCTGCTGCTCATGTACGTGTATCTGCTCATCGCCGTCATCGACGTGGCCATCATGTGGCGCAAGCTGCGCAAGAAGCTTGTCGAGAAGTACGGCGAGGCCGCCGTCGGCAAGGGTTCGCGCTCCGCATCATATGCCTGGAGCCGCGCCATCCAGCTGCGTCGCTGGAGGCTGCCGAAGCCGCGCTACCCCAAGCGCGGACACTGGCCCAAGTAACGCCGCATCCCAAACAGGATCGAAAGCCATGACCGAAGACAACACCACCACCCAGCAGATCGATATAGCCATCATCGGCGCGGGGCCGGGAGGGTATGCCACCGCCTTGCGCGCCGCGCAGCTGGGCAAGTCCGTCATCCTGATCGAACGCGACGAGACGCTCGGCGGCACCTGCCTGAATCGCGGATGCATCCCTTCAAAGGCGCTGATCACCGCGGCGCGCACCATGGATACTGTTCATCAGGCTCGCGAGGTCGGCATCGACGCGACGATCAACAGCGTCGATTTCGGCACATTGCTCGCTTACAAGACGCGCATGGTCGACACCATGACCTCCGGACTGGCAGGGCTTCTCGCGCATCGCGGAGTGACGGTGCTGCGTGGCGAGGCGGCGATAACCGACGCATCCGAGCACGTCATGCAAATTACGCCAAGCGCACCGGAAACCCAAGTCAGGCGCTTTACGCGATCCGGCGTCGGCGAGGATATGGGACAGTCGGTCACGCTGCAGGCCACCGACATCGTTCTGGCGACCGGCTCCAGGCCCAAGCCCCTGCCCCAGCATGATTTCTCCGGGGCTCTGATTGACTCCACGCAGGCGCTTTCGCTTATTCGTGTCCCTGCCAGCGCCGTGATCATCGGCTCCGGCGCGGTCGCGGTCGAGTTCGCGGGACTGTGGAATGCAGGCGGATGCAATGTCACGCTGCTGATTCGCAAGGACCGGGTGCTTTCCGGATGGAACCGCCGTACCGGAGCGACGCTGACGCGTGAACTCAAGCGTCGCGGCATCAACATCATCACGCACGCCGACGTCACCGCCGTCGATGTCGGCGTGAATCTCGGCGCGACCGTGCACTACCTGCGAGAAGACCAGGATGGCGAGTCCACCGCATTCGGAGAGGTCGCCATGGCCGCGATCGGACGGGACCCCAACACGCAGGCGGCTTGGTTCGCAGGCAGCCATATCGAGCTGACCGACGACGGCTTCGTGCGCGCCGATGAGCTGGGCCGCACCAGCGTTCCGGGCATCTGGGCCGCCGGCGACATCACCGAAGGCGATGCGCTGGCCAATCGGGCCTTCGAACAGGGCATCGTGATCGCGGAAAGCATCGCCGGACTGGATCCCACGCCTTTGGATGACGATACGGTCGCGAAGGTCGTCTTCTCCTCGCCCGAGGCCGCATCGGTCGGCTGCACGCTCGAGCAGGCCCGCAGCCGCGAGGACCTATCGAACGTCGAGGAGACGATGTTCCCTATGATGTCCAACGCCCGCATGCTCATGAGCGGTTCCGCGGGTTCCATGAGCCTGGTCAGCGGCGAGCGTGCGCAGGCGCCGGGCAGACGCGTCGTGCTTGGCGCGCATATCGTCGCCCCCGGCGCCAGCGACCTCATCGCCGAGGCCGAGCAGCTGGTCGGCAACCATGTGCCGCTGAGTGATGCCGCGCGTCTCATCCATCCCCATCCCACCTTCAGCGAAACCTTCGGCGAGGCGCTGCTCAAGGCCGATGGCCGTCCGCTGCACACGCGCTAGCGAGGTTCGGCGAGCCTGCTGCTAAACTATAGGGTCGGTATGTCCATTGCCCAACGACAGCATCGTGAAAACGGCATTGCGACGGCAGCATCGTATAACAGCAAATTCAACAGCAAGTGAGGAAGCAGATGGCAGCGCAGGATTCGAAGGCGGGCAAGAAGCCGAACATCGTCAAGCAGATCATCCAGATCTATCGATACACGGCTCCGGAAGACAAGCCTCTGCCTTGGCTCTTGGCCAGCGCCTTCCTGCTGCCGGTGATAGTGTTCGCCGTGGCCGGCGTGCTCATGCACTGGTCCGTGTTCGTCTGGATATTCCTCATGATCACGGCAGCGATGCTGGGCGTGCTTCTTTTCACGATTCTGCTCACCAATCGCGCCGACAAAGTCGGCTACGCGCGCATCGAAGGGCGCCCGGGCGCGGCCATCAGCGTGCTGAGCAATATCAACAAGGCCGGCTACAGCTTCCCCGAAGAGCCGGTATGGATGGATCCCAAGACCAAGGACTCCATCTGGCGCGGCACGGGCTACAGCGGCGTCTATCTGCTGGGCGAAGGCGATTACGGCCGCGTAATGCATGCGATGGACCGCCAGGAGCACAACATCAAGGGCGTGACGGCCGGGTCTGCCATCCCGGTCTACCGTATCGTGGTGGGCAAGGGTGAGAAGCAGGTGCGTCTCAAGGAGCTGCGCAAGGCCGTGCTCAAGTGCAAAAGCTACGAGCCGACGAATCATAAGAACGCGCTCATCGCGAAGATTCATCCTCGGCGTCGCTTCATCCTGACCAAGGAGGAGCTCGCCATGCTCAACGATCGACTGCGCACGCTGCAGACGAAGTCCGGCTTCGGCATTCCCAAGGGCATCGATCCCACGCGCCCGCAGCGCATCAGCAGGCGCGCCATGCGTGGCCGCTGATGCCTCTCGCAGCTTCGAACTAAATTTTCCCTTTTCCATAGCAAATAATGTGCCCCGTCGTCAATAGCTGGCGGGGCACATTATTTTTTGCTCCCATGCCTTGCAAATACTCATAAATCACCGTGTTCGGCACAAGCTGTTCGCCTTTGGGAAAGACCGTGCGCACCTGATTTACGAAACATGTTCGTAACCTGACGCGCGAGCCGGAGAAACCCTCTGTTTTACACTTGGATTTCGTAAGTCCACATGAAAGGAGCGGTCCATTGACTGCACTTGAAACTAAGGCCGATGCCGAGGCCCTCATCAATCAGGAAGGCGTGGAGTATGTCTCCGTACGCTTTACCGATCTGATCGGCGTACAGCAGCACTTCACCGTGCCGGCCAGCGAATTCCTGAAGGATGCATTCACCGATGGCATGCCCTTCGATGGCTCTTCCGTCAAGGGATTCCAGGCGATTAACGAGTCCGATATGAATCTGGTGCCCGATGTGAGCACCGCGTTCATCGATCCGTTCCGCAAGCATAAGACGCTCGACGTGGCCTTCTCCATCGTCGATCCGGTCACCGGCGAGCCCTATTCCCGTGATCCCCGTCAGGTCGCCGCGAAGGCCGAGTCGTATCTGAAGTCCACCGGCATCGCCGACACTGCGTCCTTCGCCCCCGAAGCCGAGTTCTTCATCTTCGACAAGGTGCGTTTCGAGAATTCGATGCAGCGTTCTTTCTATGAGGTCGACTCCATCGAAGCTCCGTGGAACAGCGCCACCGAGTACGAAGAGGACGGCACGCCGAACATCGGCTTCAAGAACCGCGTCAAGGGCGGCTACTTCCCCGTTCCGCCGCAGGACCACAACCAGGATCTGCGCGACGACATGGTCGCCAACCTGCAGAAGGTCGGCCTGGTTCTCGAGCGTTCGCACCACGAGGTCGCCGGCGCAGGCCAGCAAGAGATCAACTATCGCTTCAATACGCTGCAGCATGCGGGCGACGATCTCATGAAGTACAAGTACGTTGTGCACGAGACTGCCGCGCTGGCTGGCAAGGCCGCCACCTTCATGCCCAAGCCGATCAATGGCGACAACGGCACCGGCATGCACTGCCATCAGTCCCTGTGGAAGGACGGCAAGCCGCTGTTCTACGACGAGCAGGGCTACGGTGGGCTTTCCGATATCGCTCGTTGGTATGTCGGCGGTCTGATCAAGCACGCTTCGTCGGTGCTGGCCTTCACCAACCCCTCGCTCAACTCGTATCACCGTCTGGTCCCCGGCTTCGAAGCGCCGGTCAACCTGGTGTACTCCGCGAGGAACCGTTCCGCCGCTATCCGTATCCCGCTGGCCGGCACCTCCCCCGCTGCCAAGCGCATCGAGTTCCGTGCGCCTGACCCCTCCTCGAACCCCTTCCTCGCCTTCTCGGCGCAGCTGATGTCCGGCATCGACGGCATCCTCAACCACATCGAGCCCCCGGCCCCGGTCGACAAGGATCTCTATGAGCTGCCGCCGGAAGAGCATGCCGGTATCAAGCAGGTTCCGGGTTCGCTCGCCGAAGCCCTGAACGCTCTCGAAGAGGATCACGACTTCCTGACCGCTGGCGACGTGTTCACCGACGATCTCATTGAGACGTGGCTCGATCTGAAGCGCGGCGAAATCGATCTCGCCCGCCTCGCCCCGACCCCGCTGGAGTACGAGCTGTACTTCCACATCTGAGTCAGTGCGTTTGGCTGTCTTCGGAATTTGCGTTTTCTGTTTCCTAGATAGCTAACGGCAGTCATGGCGGATATATAGTGAAGCCCCGGCAGCTACATGCTGCCGGGGCTTCACTATATATCCGGGCTCGTCTGTGCAGCTTCCCGTCTGTGCAGCTTTCCCAACGGTTCTATGCTGCGACCGACCCGGCCACTAGCCTGGTTCACCCCTGGGTCAGCCGACCTCCCATAGCGTCGAAGCGACTTGGCGCAGGAACCAGCGCTCGTGGGAGACCACGATCAGCGCACCCGGGTAGGCTTGCAGCGCTGCGGCCAACGCCTGTTTGGAATGCAGATCAAGGTGATTGGTCGGCTCATCCATGATGATGAGCTGCGGATGACGTGCGATCCCCAGGCACAGCAGCAGTTTGCGCAGCTCCCCCGGCGAAGGCGATGCGCCGGCAGACAGCCGGTCCGGGTCGGCGTTGAGCTGGGCATAGGAGCTCAGGACCTGCGATTTGACTTCGCTTGGCAATTCGCGCAACTGCGTCAGCGCGCGCTTCGCATCATCGTCGGTGGTGTTCTGCGCAATCATGAGGTAGGGCACTTCATTGCCCTCATCCACGTTGCTCCAAATGCTATGGATATTCTGGATGTTCTGAGTGCTTGGGGTTTTTCGGTTATTCCGGTCATGCTGACTATTCGGTTGATTCTGGCTGCTCGATTCGTCCGGACCGCTCTGGCTGTTTGCCTCGCTTGGGCTGCTATCGGTGCTCGGACCGATTGCCTCGTTCCGGCCGTCGGTCCTATTCCGATTCACCAGGCTTCTCAGCACGGCATTCACCACCGTGGTCTTGCCGCCGCCGTTCGGGCCGGCGACGCCAATATGATCCTGCGGACCGACGCTCAGCACGGGAATCGCCACACCCACGCGAGGGGAATCCGCTGCTCCGGCTGCAAGTGCTATGCCGTCTGCGATTTGCGGCGACTCTTGCGACTGCTCTAGCTGCTGCAGTATCGACTCAGGCTCCGAGCCAGTCGTTTTCGGCAATGACGTGGACAAAAATCCAACTTTCGTGCCACTGGTTGCAGTGGTATCTGCGGTATCGGTGGTAACATCGGCCGCATCATCAATAGCCGACGTCGAACTTTCAGCGTCAGCCATGACCGAATCGCTCGCTGATGGGTGAGCCATTGCCGAACTGGCCATCGTCGAACCAGTCTCCTGCGAAACGACGCGCAATCGAGTCAGCTGTGCCTGCCGATCTACGACCGGCTCAGTCAGTATCTTGTCAGAGCCATAACGAATAACCCCCGCAGGCAGATGCACCAGCTCCCGGCGATGGCTTGGCTCGATATCGAACCAGACCTGGCTGTCGTAGCGCTTCGCCGCAGTCGCTATGCTCGCCGCACGCTCATCGGCAGCAGCCAAACGCCCGCCCAGCTGTGCGTACTGCCGCGCGGGATTGGCGTCGAGGCTCAGCGCCTTCGCGCCGATTCGGCGATTGCGCGCATCATGATCCTTGGGGTCGATCCGCTCTCCGTGCCGCTTGATCGCGTCGGCCTTCTGCACCTGCTGAAAGCGCTCGGCACGTATGCGCCGCAAACGCTTCGCCTCCTTGTTCGCACTCGCTGCGGCATCGCTGGCTGCCCGGTCGCGGCGCTCGACCTGAACTGTCATATCGCTATATCCGCCAGCGAATTCCAGAATCGCAGTGACATTGCGGCCTTCCACATGCCGTCGTTCGAATGCCACGCAGCGCGAGCATACGGCCTCGATCAGGTCCACGTCATGCGACACCACGATGCCTATGCCACCGAAAGAGCGCAGCGCTTCGGCAATAGCCAAGCGTGTGGATTCATCGACATGATTGGTCGGCTCATCAAGAATCAGCAAGTCGGGACGTAGCGAAAGCGCACAAGCAAGCTGAAGCCGCTTCGCCTCGCCGCCTGACAGGCTGTCATAGCGATACGCCCAGTCATCGCCAATGCCCAATGCCTCGCGTATCCGCAAAGTCTCCGGCGACCAGTCGATGGCGAAATCCTCAAGGTTTTCTGGGGCTTCGTCGGTGCGCTGCGGGCAATACGTACTGATGAGGCTGCCCGGTTTCGGCGCGATATTGCCCTTGTCAGGCCTCAGACGTCCCAGCACAATCTGCATCAACGTGGTTTTGCCAATGCCGTTATCGCCCAGCACCGCAGTCCATCCGGGAGGGAAAGTCACGCTGATATGTTCGAACAGCGGCGTCGAAGAGCCGGGATATTCGTAGCTGATGTCATTCAACGTCAGTACTTGTATATGCGCCATAGTGGGTCAGTCCAATCATGAAATGTGGCGCATTGCAAAGAGTTTCAATGATGCTGACGGTATGCGGTGAAACCCAACCGACGCTCGCAGCCTCAACACCCTGGTATGGCGTGGCTTAGTCTGCGAAGCGATGTGATGGGACGAGCGCGGCAATGCGCCTCAACGCGCACGCACTACGAGATCGAGCCATGCATACAGCACAGCCGTCTCGCGCATCCATCATTCATCACAAAAGCAAGGCCAGTAACCCTTTCTCCAAAACCCTAGACCCCTTGGCATATCAGGAATCTCCATCTGGAACCCTACGATACCATGCCACAACACACGTCTTTCGGTCATCCGCGAAAAAGTGCGAAAACCACAGATATTTCGGCAGCTTTTTTTTGGGGGGGGCGAAAACTATGGATTTTAGCCTTTATCAGCAGCCTTCTTGGCATGTGACCGCTGCACGCAATTTTACTAAGCACATTTTCGTGAATAAAGCCTTCGTATGCGATGAAACGAAAAAAGTTCATTCTTTTGGAACCGCGATATTCCGCCAAAATGTTGAGTGCCAGATTCGCCGTCTACTTTCCGAAGTGCTTAATAGACGAAAAATGTGCTTAATAAACGTGGTTTTGTGGCTCTTGCGATATCTGCCCCTAGTATTTTCATCTTCTCAGCACTTTTTTCGTCTATTAAGCACTTGCAAAAGTATAAACCCATTCGAGTCGATTTGATTGCTCACCTAACCCTTGGAATTCCGTCATTCCCGGATATGTGCCGACATGCTCGAAAGACCCCATTAGACAACTGCACTCAAAAATCTGCTTAGTAAATAATCAGACAAGATAGCTGCAACCGAATCTTTGGCATGAATCATCAAAAAATGAGAAAATTCAACGACTCTCACCCGGCGACAACCCCTTCGCGAGGAAATCGACTACTTCGGCGGTGGCGGAGTCGATGTCGAGGTCTGCCGTATCAAGAAGGATGCAAGGCATCGTGGTGCCGATGACGGTGGAGGCGATGGTGCGCATGATTGTCGTAGCGGGCCAATCGACGAGCTGGCCCGCCTGCTGATAGCGCTTCAGAATTGGCTCGATCGTCTCGGTGATGGCATCGGAGAACTGCCCCAGCACCGTCGTGAGCATCTGAGGGTCGTTGAGCACTCTGCCGATCATGATGCGAATGAGCTGACGATTGGATATGGCGAAGGCCATGCGGTCGCGCACAATAAAATCCAAGAACGCCCGAAAGTCCGCGGAATCGTTGCGAGCGATCTCCCCCATGAATTCCTTGGCGAGGCGCGGCACCACCACGGTGGCCAGCGGCGCGAGCAGCGCGTCCAGCAGGCCCTGCTTGCTGCGGTATTTCTTGTACACGGTCCCTTCGGAAACGTGCGCAAGCTGCGCGATGTCCTTGGTGCTGGTGGCGTCGAATCCCTTGCGCGAGAACAGTGCGAGGCATGCCGTGAGCACGGCCTGCTGCTTGTCGGTGAGATCGGACGTTCGCAGACTCGCCGCGAAAGCGTCTTCGACTGGTCGGTTTGATTGGGTCATGATCTACCTCTCCGCAGGCGCGAACGAAGCATTCGATGCGCTCGATGCGCTCGATGCGCTCGTGGCGCTCGAACTGCGCGATTCCACCGAAGCATGAGGTGTGTGCTGCCTATGCAGCGGCGCTCCCATCGTTCCAGAGCGCCGAAGCGTACGCATGGTCAGCATATTGAGCACGAAGAATGCGAGCAGGAATCCCACAAGCACCATAAGATGCGGCGCGACATCGATGAAGCCACTCCCTCGTTCTATAACATCGCTCATACTCGTGGCGCCCCAATACAGGGGCATGATATGGGCGATCACCTGCAGCCAGCGCGGCATGGAATCGACGGAAATAAGGCCGGAGAAGAATATCTGGGGAATGATGACGACGGGGATGAACTGCATCATCTGGAATTCGGTTTTCGCGAAAGCCGAAATCAGCAGGCCAAGGGCGAGCGCCGTCAGCGCGATGAGGATGCTGATAAGCATGACCAGCCACAGGCTGCCCAGAATCTGAATCTTGAACACCTGGATGGCGAACAGCATGATCAGGCAGGTCTGGATGACGGCGAACAGCCCGTAGCCCGCGAGATAGCCTCCAAGGATTTCGCGGAATGTGATTGGCGTAGCAAGCAGCCGGTAGAGCGTTCCAGTGGTGCGTTCGTGCAGCAGCGCCATACCGGAGATGATGAACACGAAGAAGAACACGACGAATGCCATCAACACCGGCAACAGATTCGTGAAGAAGGTGGAGTCTTTGGTGCCGTACAGGTAGTGAACCGAAACCGTGGCGGGTGCTGTCTTTGGAGGAGCCGAGGAAGTCGAAGGAATAGCGGGAGTCGAAGGCTGCGCAGACGCTGCGGGCATAGGAGCCGCCAGCGGGATATTCGCTGCCGTAAGCATCGACGTAAGGTTTGCAAGCTGCTGCTGCATCGCTGTCAAGGCCTGGGTCTGCGCAGCAATGGTCGTTTCAGCAGCTTTGGCTTGCAGTGTCACCTGCGCGGCATGCAAGCGCTGCTCGATAAGCGCATTCTTGCTGATGTCATCGCCCGCTAGTGTGAGGGTCAGTGTGCTGCCGTGCTGCTCAAGCAATCCTGCATAACCGTCGTCTCTGATGATGCGCTCAGCACTGGTATTCGCGTCCTTGCCGCTCGTGGATACCGTATGCACGGTGAGTTCGTCGGATGCAAGCGCCGCAGCAAGCCGGGAATCCACTGACCGCACGCCAAGGTCGGCGCTGGTGGTTCCGACTCCTTGGAACAGGTAATACAGGAGCGTGAGAATGAGCAGCGGCGCGACGAGCATGAGCGCCAGAGTGCGCTTGTCGCGCAGCATTTCCAGCATGACTCGCCTAACGATTGCTATGGTGCGCATCTTGTCCCTTTCCCGCCGCAATGAACGCATCCTCAAGCGTGGGTGCGCTGAACTGCCTGACAACTGCATCAGGCGTGCCTTCGGCGATGTTCATGCCGTCCCGAATCATGATGAGCCGGTCTGATTGCTGCGCGTCCTCCATGACATGCGTCGTCAGCAGAATCGTCTTCCCCTCACCGGTCAATCGGCGCAGCTCAGTCCAAATCTGCCTGCGCAGCTCGGGATCGATGCCGACGGTGGGCTCGTCGAGTATCAGGATGGGCGGATTGCTGATCATCGCAATGGCGAGCGACAGCCGCCGCTTCATCCCTCCGGAAAAGTTGCCGACCTTGGTATGCAGATCTTTCGCTAGCCCGACGACGCCCGCGACCTGCGGAATCGCCGCATGCAGCTGCTGTTTGCTCATCGAAAGAACGGTGCCGAAGAATCGAAGATTCTCCAAGGCTGTCAAATCGGTGTACAGGGCGTCATTCTGCGCCATGTAACCGATGCCGCCGAGCAGCCTGCGATTGGGCATATGCTCGCCGAGCACCTGTACCGCTCCTGACTGCGGGGCGAGCATCCCCATGATGGAGCTCACCAACGTGGTCTTGCCCGAGCCGCTCGGCCCGATAAGCGCGACGATCTCCCCACGCCTGATTGTCAGGCTCACGTCATGCAGCACC
Organism: Bifidobacterium subtile; assembly: GCF_000741775.1. Lineage (GTDB taxonomy): Bacteria > Actinomycetota > Actinomycetes > Actinomycetales > Bifidobacteriaceae > Bifidobacterium > Bifidobacterium subtile. Next base: position 179,738 of record NZ_JGZR01000007.1, on the reverse strand, counting down.
TCGGTTTTGCCGTAGCTTTGGCAGACATGCGAGACCGACACCACGGCATCGTCGGTGTTGTCGCCGCCCGGCCTGTTGTTATCTGATTGCGGCATCAGCATTGCCGCCGTTCGCGGCCAGTCGTGGCCGTAGCCATAGTCGTGGTCATGTTCGCCATGCTGCTTCCAATCACTAGGTGAGTGAGTACTCACTTAGCGTACGGCATCAGCAGTCTGTGTCAAATTCCATCACCAGGAGACTCAACTCATAAGCCGCTTCGCCAGCGCCTCGAATGACTGCGCCAGCGGGCTTGAGTCCAGCGCGCCTTCGGGCGTCAGGACTGCCGGGCGGCCGGTTTCGCCAATCTCACGGATCTCGGGCTGCAGCGGCAGCTGGGTGAGCAGCGGCACGTCGGTGCCGAGCGCGTCAGTCAGCTGCTGGCTGACTCGCGCTCCCCCGCCTTCGCCGAAGAGCCGCAGCCGCTCGCCGCTATGGTCGAAGTAGCTCATATTCTCCACGACTCCACGCACCTTCATCGGCACCTGCAATGCCACCAGTCCTGAGCGCACAGCCACGTCAGAAGCGCTGGACTGGGGCGTGGTGACCACGACCAGCTCGGCGTTGGGCAGCGCCTGCGCCACGGAAATCGCCATATCCCCGGTGCCGGGGGCCAGATCGAGCAGCAGCACGTCAGGGCTGCCCCACCACACGTCGGCGAGGAACTGCTCCAAGGAGCGCTGCAGACGCGGCCCCCGCCACAGGATAGCGCGTTCGGAGCCGGCGAACATGCCGATGGAGATCATCTTGACGCCCCACGCGGTGACAGGCATGAGCATGCCGTTCAAATTCGTGGGCTGGGTGTGCACGCCGAAGAGTTTCGGCAGCGAGAAACCATAGATATCGGCGTCGATGGCGGCCGTGTCGTAGCCGAGGGCCGCGAATGTGGCGGCCAGATTCGCCGCGACTGAGGATTTGCCGACGCCGCCCTTGCCCGAGGCTATGGCGAAGATGCGCGTCTTGACGCCCGGCTTGTTGAACGGGTTCTGCCGTCGCTCGGCTTTGAGCCCGGCCACCAAGTCGGCGAGCTTGTCACGGCTCATCGACGACACTTCGATATGCGGTATGAGCGTGGCACGAGGATAGGAGGTTACTGCGCCATTGATCTGATTGGTGATGGTCTGCGAGAGCGGGCAATCTTTGACGGTCAGTTCGACCCTTACCGTCACATCGTAGCTATCGGCGGAATCAGCGAAGTCGGCATCACCAGCAGCATCGGAAGAAACCTCGGAAGTCTCGCGAGCGCCAACCCTTCCGGCAGGCTTCGCCTCGATGGCGGCGATCATGCCCACATCGGTGATCGAACGGCCCAGCTCGGGGTCGATCACTTTGCTCAGGCGCTCGTACAGCTCAGCTTCTATGGTTCGCATCGGCGCAGGCCGTGCGTCAGATTGCACGTTAGATGTCGAGTCAGGCTGCGCATCGCTCATCCGTCTTCTCCTTATTTCGACCCATCGTTTTGCCCCAACCACCCTAGCGCCTCGTCGCACGGCATGCCAGAGCGATTCCTCAAGTCGGCTTCAACCGCGGCCATGGACGCGGCGTGTCACATGTCACCTTAGGATTACAATGTCACCTATAGGTTACATTTCGGCGAAAGAAGCCAATCATGAAGAAACGACAAACCATTGAGGAATACACGGCCCGTCGCGGCCGAGTGGTGCTGTTGATGACACTCGCCTTCACGTGCTTCTCGGTTAGCGCCTGTCTGGAGACACGCCACACCTCCGGGCTTAATGAACCGAACATATCCGCTCAAGCACTGACCTGGTGCGTGTATGCACTTGCTCTTTCGATATGGATATACGGCACTCCCGGCTGGCTGAGCTGGACGCGCGCCGAACGCCGCATCCTCAACGACGAGTTCACCAAGGCGAATCGCGCCAACGCCACCCGCTGGGCGTTCGGAGTCTTCTGCGCCAGCGGATTCCTGCAATGCCTTTCGGCGTTCCACGCCTGGACCGCCCCAGTATGGTGGCCCATAGCCTCGGTCAGCGCGGCGCTTGTCGCCGCTGGCATCAGCTTCGCCATCGCCGACATGCGGGCCAATGCCTGATCTGATCGTCCACCTGAAAGAGTACCGCACCCGCTGCGGCCTGACCCAAGCCGAACTCGCCCGCCAAGTCGGCGTCTCGCGCAAAACCGTCAACACCGTCGAGAACGGCGTCTTCATCCCCTCCACCCCGCTCGCCCTGCGCCTGGCCCAAGTGCTGGGAGTCAGCGTCGAAGACCTCTTCGCCCTCCCTGAGCCCGAGTCGTAATCCGCAGCTCGCCGTCTCTCATGCCATACATTCGCCAAGTGTGCATCCTGCCGGAAACCACAGCGCATGGTAAATCTCCCGACGATGCCCGACTCGAACAACGCACACGGTAAGCGTCGTACCGATGACGTCGCAGACGACTCGATAGCTGCCGATGCGTATGCGCCATGCAGTTTGCTCCCCGCCGACCCCTTGCAGCCGTGCGGCCGCGGGTCTTCGCCAAGGTCTTCGATTGTCTCAAAAATCCGAGTCGATACCTGACGGGGAGGTTTGCGGATTTGTCGCGCGGCCGCCGTCGTGAATTCAATTGCGATAGCTCATGAAACCGTCTCACTGCGATGCGTCATTGAACCAGGCCGGCACGAAGTTCACCCAAACTGACCCGAGTGCCACCATCCACAGCCTTGGCCTCACGGTATTCCGCGACATCCCGATACGAAAACCTATGTTGACATTAATGGAAGGCTGGAATCTATAGTGGACGGCATACATCGCGATTTAAGCCGTTCGAATAGTCAAATGATCAAACACTATGTAAGCCCAACTGAACGTGACACATTAGATTACGCCTTTCGCTATAGAGAAGCACCGATTTGGGTTGCTGTTGAAGTCATGTCTTTCGGTCGAATCACTAACATGCTTACCTATATGAAAGACCCCGGTCCAGCAAGATGCGTCACAGAAGCCATAGGTGTGCACTGGAAATGACCGCTGTCCGCTCACGCATTGATATCCTGCCGGTCGAAAAAGACCATCGAGAGAACGAGCATCATAATCGCCCATGTTGTCATGACCAGCGCTCCTGGTAGAGGCGCAAGAAGGGGAATACCTGGGTATCGGGTGAGCAGCTGGATACCAGCTAGGTCGGGGAGGAATCTGAGGATGGGGAACATCGGAACAAGGCCGATGGTGAATCCGAGCACCATCGGGACCAGAACCACTATGGTCGCGATGATGCTGCGCGTGATGACGGTCAATGACTGAGCGATCAGCGCGATCAATATATAGTTCAACGCCACGGTAAGCACATTGCCTTGCATTTCTCGGGTGAAAACAGGCACGAATCCGCTGCCTGCCGAATTCGCCATGGTCCATTGTTCGAGAAGGACCGCTATAGGAGTGGCGACCAGGCCGATCAGCGTGGACAAGACTGCGGTCACAATCGTTTTCGCCGTCAACAGGCGCGTTCTTTTAGGTGCGGCGGCTAGGCTCGTTCTGATCTGCCCATTTGCGTATTCGCTGCTGACGATCGGCGAGGCCAAGAGGATAATGAGTGGCTGGCCAAAACCGGCCGCCTCGAAGCCTCGGTCCCGCATTGCGATCCTCATTGCGGCATGGCTGGCGCTATTCAAACCAGACGCATAGGCGAGCAGCACCGGGAGCACAACCGCCCCAGCTGCCACCAAAGCCATCCTAGAGCGAGTCACGGCCTTATCTCGCTGCTCACCCAACTCATGTGATTGCTCCTCAAGTCTTTTGACCTTCAGAGAAGCATTTCTCCGCTCGCTCAAAATTCGATACACAGAAGCCCCCAACGCGAATACGGCCATGGCAACAAAGGCGATGGAATAGTATGCATCAAAATGCGCTACAGGATATAAGCAACGAGCAGCGACTACAGCCACAGCCAGAACATCGCAGATTGCCTGAAGATACTGCGGCAGCCATACGCAAAGATAAACACACAAGAATATAGGCAACTGCAAATAAGAATACGGATCTATTCCAACGATCATGAAGAGGAGCAATTCGCCAAACCCGATTACAATCATCGCTGTGGGATTATCTCGTCTAAGCAATATCGTGATGCCCGCCACAACGAGGAAAAACAAAAAGAATGCCACTCCCCATCCGTTCATCACAAAATGATCGATGCTGCTCTCTTCGCCATCGTTTCCAGCCATCAAGCGCACTGTCAGAATCAATAAGCCGCATACGCAAACCAATGGGGCGATGGCACGATATAAAGATCCTCTGCTTCGCATGACTTGCCGCCCTTTCATCGGCTTGGCTGATCAGCCTCACCTTAATCTTCAAGTCATCTCATACGCTAGCGCAAGAGAAAACACGCTGCCAGTCGAGAAACTATGTGTATTCCCAGCCAGCGGCGTGTTCTCGAAACCAGAGTTGGAGAGTGAATCACACCTCAACTTCAATTACAGGGCTCGTACGCTCGCCTAATGTTGGTGCCGGGCGATGGTCGTATTCCTCGGCTTGGGGCAGCAACCCATTCCGCGTCGACCATGCGTATTGGCGGTATGCCTGATTCATGAGTGTAGATACCGAGTATCGTGGTGCCTAAACAATAAGGTTCAGGCACCGCTTCATATAGGGAGGGCCGATGAAGGGCAGAACGATTCAGCTGGCGGTGCTTGTTGCAGTTCTTGTCGCCGCTGTCGGGTCATTCGTAATTCTCAGCGGCCTGGATGCCATGGGTCCGCTGGGAGTCCAGGGCACAGTGCAGGTGTCAGGATCCACGCCTCCCGTGCCCAGCGAGGCAACCGTTGGGGGGATCGGGCGGACGGCTCGCAGCGAAGGCGCTGACATCGTCAAGCTGGTGGAGGACATCCGCGATCCCGGCGGCGCTCGCACGCTCTATGTGGCGGCTGGCGACAAGTCTGGCTAACCCTCCGGCTGGCTTGCACGTGGATATCCAAGGTTCACGCGCTCGGTGAAGACCGCCGTGCTGCCTTTCGACCGGCTTGCGGGGCAGGACCCGCGCGGCAACTACTATGTGTTCGGCGACGCCGCCGCCACGCAGGCATTCGCCGGCCGGTTCCGCGCGGACGGGTACGAGGTCGCCGTCAAGACCGACTACACGGCCTCCTTCATGCAATGGCTAGCCAACCAGCCCCTGGGCGTCAGCTTCCCCGTGACCCTTCTGCTCTGCGCCATGCTGACGGGCATGTTCGCGCTGATGAACGCCAAGGGATACGCCGTGCAGCGACTGCAAGGCAGCTCCGCCCTGAGCATCGCGGCCCGCGACGCACGGGCCAACATCCGCCAAAGCCTCGCCGTGACGCTGATCGCCGCGCTTGGCTTCGTCGGGTTCCTGGGCCTGTACAACCATGCCGCGCATATGGGCATGGCGCTGAGCTTGGCGTCCGGCATTTTTGCTGCGCTGCTCGCGGTGATCGCGGTGGCGTATCTCATAGGGTTCGCGGTAGCGTCGCGCTCGCCGCTGCTCGCCGCTCTCAAGGGCCGGCTGCCGGCCCGTTTGGCTTCCGGGGCGATCTATTGCGTGCGGGCCCCCGCCGTGGTCCTGGCCGCCTGGGCGGTCATCTACGCAGGTCTCGCCGTCGGCCAGGCCATAGATCAGGCCGAGGCGCGGCAGGCATGGAGCACAGCCGGGCAGGCGAGCGCCATCAGTCTCAATCCCCGGCTCTCGCAGGATGAGCAGGACCGGTACTCGGTCAGAACGGGCCGGTGGCTCATCTCGCAGGAGCGGCAGGGCAGGATGATCCTCGCCGAGGAAGGGTACACGCTGAAGGAGCTTTCGCGCTATGCGAGTCAGCCGGGCGCGGCCGGGCGCAACACGCCATCGCTGTCGGGAGATGCATTGACTGTGAATTCGAATTATCTGCGTGCTCAGACGGTGCTGGACGCCTCGGGCCGGCGCATCGCCAAGGTGCCGGACCATGAGGTGCTGGTGGTAATACCGGCCTCGAAGCAGCGTCAGCGCCAGGAGATCGAGAGCGTCATACAAGCGTTCGTGGCGTCTCAATGCCAAATGTATCATGTCGCGACGCCTCGGATCACCGTGCTGATGGGCAGGCCGGGGCAATCGCTGTTCGGCTATGGCGAACAGAACATGCCCAGCCAGAAGGCGGTGTTCCATGACGCGGTGCTCATCGGCGTGGACGCGGGCGCCGGCGTGTTCTCTCCCGACGACTACACGGCGTTCGCCTCCGGGGGCAATGCCATGCTCACCGACCCGGACCAGGCGCTCGTCTCGCTGCGCGAGGCGGGCCTGCAGCCGTTCATCTTCGCCGTGAGCAGCGTCAGCTCGAAGGCGGCCGCCGACTTCGCCAGGCTTCAGGCGAATCTGCGCATCCATGTGATGAACGTGCTCGTCGCCATCGGCATCCTTGTCGCCTCGGCCATCGCCGCCGCCCAGACGCATGTGCGCAGCGATGCGCAGCGCATCTTCGCTCGATACGCGCACGGCTGGGGATTCGCCGCCACCCACCGGCCGTTCATCATCGCCGAAGCCGCCCTGGCGCTCGTCCCGGTCCTGTACTCGGCCTGCATGGTCATCCAAAGCAGGCAGGACGCCGGCCCGTCAGCAGCCTCCAACGATGCCAGCGACATCTATCTGCTGGGCGGATGGCAGTCCGCCTTCGTCGCCGCCGTGACCTTCGTGAACATCCTCATGTACCTGCTGGCGACCGCGCGCTACTCGCGTGCGCTGGCAGCCAACCATTCCAGAGAGGAATAAGCATGCAGAACTTCTCCCTGCCCGGCGAGCCCGTTATCGCCGCCAAGCTTGAGAAAACCTTCGGACGGCGGGTGCTGTGGCGCGGCCTCACGTTCCGCATCGAACCGGGGCGGATGATCTCGCTCACCGGCCCCTCGGGATCAGGCAAATCGACGCTGCTCAACTGCATCGGCCTGCTCGAACGCCCCAGCGCCGGAACCTTGTCATGCGGCAGCAGCGAGCTCACCGCCATGAATTCGAGACAGGCGCGACTATTCCGCAAACGCACGCTCGGCTACCTGTTCCAGGACTATGCGCTGATCGACAACGCCACCATCGAGCAGAATCTCGATGTGGCGCTGCGCAGCACCGCCAACAGAAGCGAATGGCATGCCCTGACCCGGCAGGCGCTCAATCGCGTCGGACTCAAGGGGCGGGAGCGCGAGCCCGTATTCCAGCTCTCCGGCGGCGAGCAGCAGCGCGTCGCGCTCGCGCGGCTCATCGTCAAACGGCCAGGCATCATCCTCGCCGACGAACCCACGGGCGCCCTCGACCACGGCAACGCCGACATGGTCATCGCCACACTGCGCGACATGGCCGATCACGGCGGCGTCATCATCATCGCCACCCACTCCGACCGGGTCGCCAACGCATGCGACGCCACCATCGAACTGGGATAACGCGAGCTGACGTCACTGTTCACGCCACCCCGCTCATTCCTCCCCGTAGAACAGCCGCTCCACGACTTCGCGGCATTGGCGCAGCGTGCCGAGCAGGTCGTTTTCGAAGTGCTGGCCGTGGTGCGACTCGTAGCCCAAATACACCGCGATGGCACCAAGGGAGTCGAGGTCTTCGGGCAGAATGTCGGCGCGCGCGGCCCGGCCGGTCCACAGATAGTTGCCGTTGCGCGCATCGGTGCACATGCACCAGGAGCGGCATAGCACGTGAGCATCCTTCGATTCGATGTAGCCTAAACGTTCCAACTCATCAAGGGCGGCCAAGGTCGAGTTCACGCGCAGGCCTTCGTGCTGCCCGGCATGGCGCAGCTGCATGAGCTGCACGGTCCATTCCACGTCGGATAGCCCTCCCTTGCCGAGTTTCAAGTGCCGGTGCCTCGGCACGCCGCGCGGCAGTCGCTCGGCCTCCATGCGGGCCTTGAGCTTCCTGATCTCGCCTACGGCCGCATCGGATACCTTCCCGCTCGGATAGCGCAGCGGATCGGCGATGTTGTGCAGAAAATCCTCGGCAAGCTGGCTGTCGCCTGCGGCGTAACGCGCCCTCAAGAGCGCCTGATGCTCCCAGGTGGCGGCCCACTGCGCATAGTATTCCTCGCAGGAGGCGTAGGAGCGCATTAGCGGGCCGTTCTTGCCTTCGGGGCGCAGATCGAGGTCGAGATCGATTTTCGGCTCGACCGTCACCGGACCCAGCACCACGTTGCGCAACGTTTCGACGACCGCCTGCGCGAAGATGCCGGCATCCTCCTCCGAGAACCCATCACAAGGACGATAGATCAGAATCGCGTCGGCGTCGGAGCTGAAATTAATCTCGCGTCCGCCGTAGCGCCCCATGCCGATGACAGCTAAGGCTGCGGGAGGGTCGCAGTAGCGCTTCACCCGGCATTGCGAGCGGATTGACCATTGCAGCGCGGCATCGAGTATCGCGTCGTACACGTCGGTCATGCCGGCCAGACAGGCATCCGAATCCATGACGCCCGCCATCCAGGACAGCCCCACGCGCTCGATTTCGTGGCGGTGCATCGCGCGCATCGAATGCGCGAAGTCGGCGGTGGAATCAGCGTAGCGTTCCAATGTCGCGTGGCACTGGACGTCCAGGCTTGCTCTGTCGCGAGCACGCAGCATATCGTCATTGCCCAGCCAGGTGATCGACTCCACGGATTTGTTGAGCGCATCGCCAAGGAAACGCGAGTTGGCGAGGATATGGCACAGGCGCCGCGCGGCCATCGGTGAATCGCGTAGGAAGCCGAGATAGGGGCTGCCCGTGCCGAAGTTCTCCTCAAGCCGACGCCAGTTGAGCAGCCCCATATCGGGGTTCTGGCCCTCGCCGAGCCATTGCAGCACGGCAGGCAGCAGGAAGCGGTTGATTTTGGCGGCGCGGGATATGCCCTCGGTCAGCGCGGAGACATGACGGATCGCGGCATCGGCATCGCCGAAGCCGATGGAGGCGAAGCGGTCACGCGCCGCCTGCCTGCTCAGCACGATCTGGTCGTCTTCGAGTTGGGCGTTGACCGGCAGCATCGGACGATAGTAAATATCCATATGCATCCGCCGCACCTCCTGGCGGGTGCTCTCATAACGTTCGACCAGTTCTTCGGGGAGCAATCGCAGCGCACGTGCGAGCCGACGCAGCTCAGCATTCTGGTCAAGGGGCTCGATCCTCGACCCTCGCCCAAGCGGCGTCTCGCCATCGGCCACGCCGATATCTGGGAACAGATGCGTGCGTTTGAGCGCCCACATCTGCTGGCGATGCTCAAGGACTCGTTCAAACCGGTAGTCATCAGAGAGTCTCGCGGCCTGCCGACGCGATACGTAGCCGCCCTGGGACAAAGCCTGCAAGGCATCAAGCGTGGCGGTGATGCGCAGGGATTCGTCCGAACGGCCGTGCACGAGCTGCAGCATCTGCACGGTGAACTCCACATCGCGCAGGCCGCCGCGCCCGAGCTTGATCTCGCGCTCCTTGAGGGCGCTGGGGATAAGATCCTCGACCCGCTTGCGCATCTGCTGGCAGTCGTGCACGAAGTTGTCGCGCTTCGACGCCGACCAGACGAAGGGCCTCGTCATGGCCATATAGTCGCGCCCGACACGCCCGTCCCCCGCCGCAGGCCGCGCCTTGAGCAGCGCCTGGAACTCCCAGTTGCTCGCCCACTGCTCGTAGTAGCCGCGATGCGAGGCAAGGCGGCGCACCAGCGGGCCGTCCTTGCCTTCGGGCCTAAGCCCGCCGTCGATCTGCCAGAGCGCGGGCACGCCGACGCCCGGGACGACCGACTGGCACACACGCTGCAGCGTGGTGGCGATTCTAGTGCCGATTCTGGTCAGCTGGCTGGCGTCAGTGTCCTCGTCGGCCGGCTCCACGACATAGATCAGATCCACGTCCGAAACGTAGTTCAGCTCGCGTGCGCCGAGCTTGCCCATGCCGATGATCGCGAACCGGCAGTTTTCGCTTCCCTCGACCTCATGCCGTGCGATGGCCAGTGCGCCTTCAAGAGCGGCATCGGCCAAATCGGAGAGCTCCTGGCTGATGCGTGGCTGGATTTCCAACGGATCGGCCGCAATCACATCCTGCGCCATAATCGCGGCGAGCTGGTAGAAATAGGACAGTCGCAAGGCCTCGGTGGCCTCGGCTAACGGCTTGGTAGCGGTCGGAGCAGACGAGGCAGCCGGGGCGACAGTTGTCGCAGCCGCTGCAGATGCGCCGGCAGCTCGTGTAGCGTGGTCAGCGGAATCGTCAGAAACGTTTGAATCATCTGAACCCACGCCGACCGCACGCAAAATGCGTGCGCGGCGTTGGTCGCGATTGAACAAGTAGCTTTCCTGAGGATCTGCAGCTGCGGCCCGCACGAGCGCAGGGCGGAAACGCATAAGGGTGCCCATGGATTCGGAAGCCCCCAGTACCCTGATCAGCCGGGCGAGCTCTTGGTCTCGCATCGCGCCGATATGCTGCGTAAGCACGATGTCAACCAGATGACGCAGCGCAATGTCCGGATCGCAGGCGCGTTCCAAGGCATCAAGCACGCCCCGCAGCTGAGCGGGTTCCCATCCTTCGGCTGCAAGATCGCCGAACAGCGCCGTCGCCGTGTCGAAATCCTGCAACCCTGCGCGGATGAGATCGCGGGTGGAGACAGAGAGAGATATGGAATCCATAGCCACTAATCTACATGGATGCGCGACGTTGCGGAACGACGCTACGAGAGAACACTGGTTCTACACCGCCGCCGAAACCGCGGAAACCGGCGCAGTCGAAGCGGCCTTCGCGAACAGCGGCTGCACGTTGCGCCAGATGCCTCGGGTGACGCTCGGGCGGTTCATCGTGTAGAGATGAATGCCTTCGACGTCGCGTGCCACGAGGTCGGCGATCTGCTCCGAAGCGTAGATAATGCCTGCATCCTGCAACGTGGTGGGATCGCTCCCCCACTTGTCGAGCATCGTTTCGAGACGCTGCGGCACGCGCGACGAGCAAGTGCGTACCATGCGGCGCACCTGACCGGCGTTCGTTACCGGCATGATGCCCGCTTCGATAGGCACGTTGATGCCAGCGGCTCGGGCCTTGTCGAGAAAGCGCAGAAAATCCTGATTATCGTAGAACAGCTGCGAGATCAGGTGCGTCGCGCCGGCATCCACCTTGATCTTCAGATTGCGGATGTCCTCGTCCAGGTCGTGCGCCTGCGGATGACCTTCCGGATAGCAAGCGCCGAACACGGTCATGCCCGGCCTGGTCCGGCGGATGTAGGCCGCCAGATCGCTTGCATGCTCGAACACGCCGAGCGGCTCGCGGTCCGGATTCCTGTCGCCGCGCAACGCCAGCACCGCACTGACGTTCGCTTGCTCGAACATGTCGAGCGTCGCATCGGCCTGCGCCTCATCAAGGTATTGCGCGGTGAGGTGGGCGACGGCGGGAATCCGGTATTCGGCGGTGATCGTGTGCGCGATGCGCGCGGTCGCCGTGCGATCCGATTGCGAACCGTGCCCGTACGTCACCGAAATGAAGTCCGGGTCGACGCCCTGCAGCCCGTCGAGGGTGTCGTAGATCGTGCCGACCGGCGCGTTGCGCTTGGGCGGGAACACCTCAAGCGAGAACATCGGGGCGTGCATCAGCGGGCGAGCCTCGCGCGTTCGGCCTTCGCCGCCTCGACCAGATTGGTCAGGCTCGGCCAGGTCTCGGCATTGCCGCGCGTCTTCAAGCCGCAGTCCGGGTTGATCCACACCTTGCTGGCGTCGATCTTCTCCAGAATTGCGTCGATGCGCTCTTCCAGCTCATGCTCGCTGGGGATGCGCGGCGAATGGATGTCGTAGACGCCCGGGCCGGCCTCGGTCTCGAAGTTAGCGTCGTGGATCGCGTCGAGCACCACGAGGTCGCCGCGCGACGCCTCGAAAGAGATCACGTCGGCGTCCATCGCATCGATGTCGCGGATGATGTCGTTGAACTCCGAATAGCACATATGCGTGTGGATCTGCGTGGTCGGCTGCACAGCCGAATGCACGAGGCGGAAGGCGGGAACCGCCCAGTCCAGGTACTTGGCGTGCCAGTCGGTCTTGCGCAGCGGCAGCTTCTCGCGCAGCGCGGCCTCATCGATCTGGATGATGCGGATGCCGGCCTTTTCAAGATCCAGCACTTCGTCGCGGATGGCCAAGGCCAACTGCCTGGTCTGCAGCTCGTGCGACACATCCTCGCGCGGCCACGACCAGTTGAGAATCGTCACCGGGCCGGTGAGCATGCCCTTCATCCAATGCTTCGTGCGGCTCTGCGCGTAGGCGCTCCACTCGACCGTGATCGGGTTGGCGCGCGACACGTCGCCCCACACGATAGGAGGCTTGACGCAGCGCGTACCGTAGGACTGCACCCAGGCGTTCTTGGTGAAGAGGAAGCCGTTGAGGTTCTGGCCGAAGTACTCGACCATGTCGTTGCGCTCGAATTCGCCGTGCACGAGCACATCGAGGCCGATCTGCTCCTGATGGGCGATGACCTCGTCGATCTTGCCGCGAATGAACTCGTCATACGAGGCCTGATCGATCTCGCCCTTGCGCAGCTTCGCACGCTCGGCGCGCACATCCTTGGTCTGCGGGAAGGAGCCGATCGTAGTCGTGGGCAGCAGCGGCAGATTTAGCGCCTCGCGCTGCAGCTGCTGGCGCTCGGCGCGAGCCGGCTGACGCACGAAATCAGCATCGCTCAGCGCCGCGAGACGCTGGGAGACAGCCGCATCCTCGGCCACGCGCGTGCCATCGAAGAGCGCCTGATTGCCTTGCAGCGCTTGGGAGGAACGCTTGGCATCGTCATCGAGCTGCGCGAGCTCAGCGATATCTTCAAGCTCGCCAAGCTTCTCGACCGCGAACGCGAAATGCCTGCGCACCTCGTCGCTCAGCCCGCTCTCGCCCGCCGTGCTGAACGGCACATGCAGCAGCGAGCTGGCGGTGGAGACGGCGACCTTGCCCGTTTTCTGCTTCAGCGCGTCGATCAGCCCAAGCGACACCGCATAATCGTTGCGCCAGATGTTGCGGCCGTTGATGACGCCGGCGAACAGCGTCGTATCCTGCGCGACGCCGAACTTCTCCACTGCGGCAAGATTCTCGTCCTTGCCTTCGATCAGATCGAGGCCGATGCCGTCGAAGCCGAACAGGTTCACCGTCTCGTAGATGTCGGCGATATGGCCGAAATAAGTATTCAGCAGCAGCTTGACCTTGCCGTTGCCGCCTTCGCTGTTGACGCCTTCACGCGCCGGCAGGATCTTCGCGTACAGCGCCTTGAACAGCTCGACGTCGCCCGGCTCCTTGTCCAGCACCAGGTACGGCTCGTCGAACTGCACCCACTGCGCGCCCAGCGTGGCGAACTTGGTCAGGATTTCGGCATAGGCCGCAGCGGTCACGTTGATAAGGCCACGGTCGACATTCAGCTCCTCGGCCTGCGGGTTGCGGGCGAGCTTGAGGAAGGTATACGGCCCGATGAACACCGGCTTGGTGAGGATGCCGAGCGCCTTCGCCTCAGCGAACTCCTCGAAGGGCTTGCTGCCCACGAGCTTGATGTCGGTCGACGGCTCGATCTCCGGCACGATGTAGTGGTAGTTCGTGGTGAACCACTTCTTCATCGGCAGCGCGGTGACGTCTCCGCGCTCTCCCTGGTATCCGCGGCCGATGGCGAACAGCGTGTCCTCGGCGTTCTCGAAGGCGAGGCGCTGGTAGCGCTGCGGCACCGCGTTGAGCAGAATCGCCGTGTCGAGCAGCTGATCATAGTAGCTGAAGTCGTTGCTGGGGATCAGCTCGATGCCCGCCTCGGCCTGAAGCTTCCAGTGCTTGGCGCGAAGCTCCTTGGCCGTGGCCCGCACGTCGTCAAGCGAATTGGCGCCCTTCCAATAGCCTTCGATGATTTTCTTCAGTTCACGATTCGCCCCGATGCGCGGGAATCCCGAGACGGAAGTAAGAGCAGGCATGCGTCCTCCAATGCAACAGTATTAACTGGCCTAGCCTATCAACAAACGCGACATTCGAGGCATAGACAACAATAAGGTGTCGCCATAAATCAGATTTATAACGGCGGAAAACCAATTACTCGAAACATTTTGGGTTGATGACGGCGAGCAGTTCGGCGTCATGCGTCTGCCATGCGTCGAAAGGCTTGTCCAAGCCGAAAACGACCACCGCTGCGGGAGACAGCCCGAGATTGAGCAAGTCGAAGGAATCCGAATCGGAACTCTCGCTCGCCAACCATTGACTCGCCATCGACACTGTGGGTTCATGGCCCAGAACCATGAGCACGCGGGTTTTCTCGCTGGTGTGCGCGAGCTCATCGAACAACCCCTGCAGGCCGCCATCGTACAGGCTTTGGCGATAGTCCACCTTGGGCTTGTCGCCGAAGACCTTGAGCATCTTTTCCAGCGTCTGGCGTGCGCGCGTGGCGCCTGAACAGGCGATGCGATCCGGCACCAGCCCCATCTCGTCAAGCCCTTTGGCCACCTTTTTCGCCTGCTTGCGGCCTTTGTCCGTCAACTCGCGGGCCTGATCGCCGCCCTCGCTCGATGCTTCGGGCTTCGCGTGCCGCATCACCAGCAGCACATGATCGTAGTGCCGGGCTTTCTTGGCGAGTTTCTTCAGATTGACTCCCATGGCATTGCTCCTGTCACCATTGGCATCGGCCGGCGGGCGGCCGCTATGCGCGTAGACGTATCCGTATCCAATACATGATTATGCCCGCATCACGCCCCAAGCACGCCGACCTGAGCATCCAAGTCACGCAGCACCTTGCGCAGCTTACGGTCGGAGATGTCACGCAGCTCCAGATCCTCCAACTGCGCGGCACGCTCCTCCTCGCTCATCGCATCGATGTCGGTATGCGTGTCCTTCGAGGCCCGGTCGCGTTTGCGCAGCGCCTCAAAGCCTTCGGCCATCGCGCGGCTAATCACCAGGAACCCGGTGTGTCCGATCATCTGATGATCAGGCCGCACCGCCAGCCCCTGCGCTTTCCAAGCACGTTCCAGCGTCTCCTGAATCTCCGGTTCGGTCCACACTCCGGCCTCGCGCAGCGCCTCGACAAGTCTGCTCAGCTGCGTGGTGGTCGTGATGTAGGCCACAAGCACCCCGCCCGGCGCGATGACCCGACGGGCCTGGTCGAGCCGATTCCACGGGTCGAGCATGTCGAGCACGATGCGGTCGAAGGAATGCGCCGGCAAACCGGCAGCCACCGAATCGAAGTCGCCGATCTTGAGATCCCACCATGCGGGCCGCTCTCCGAAATACAGCGTGGCGTTCGCCTGCGCTATTTTGGCGAATTCGCCGCGCATCTCGATGGTCGTCAGCCGGCCCTGCTCCCCCACCGCGTCAAGCAGATTCAGGCTCATCGCGCCCGAGCCCGCACCTGATTCGAGCACATTCAATCCCTTGCGAATGTCGCCAAGCTGAATGACCTGCGCGATGTCCTTGGGGTACATGATCTGTGCTCCGCGCGGCATCGACAGCACGTAATCAGCCAGCCGCGGCCGCATCACCGCATACTGCCAGCCGCCTATCGCGCGTGCGGCCTTCCATGGCTTGGCAGCGTCGCGTGAGGATGGCCCGGGCTGTTGAGATTGCAGGGATTGCGTAGGCTGCGGAGGCAATGCGACTTGATCTTGCGCAGATCGCGAAAACCGTAGGGATTGCTGCGATTCCGCGGATTGGGAGGACTGCGAAAACGCTGCAGGCCGCATAGGCCGCGCCGAACCGCTCGTCTCCGTCTTCGGCTCGGCCTGCCGCTTGGCATGCACGGTCGTGACGATAATGCCTTCCGTGCCGCCGATGATGTCATCGTGAAGGATCAGTCCATGCTCGGTCTGCGTCGTACCGCCGGCGACCAGCTGCGCGGTGATGCGCTTGCCTTTGCGGTCGGCGAACTGGACCTTTTCGCCGGCTTGCAGCGCTCCTCGTCTAGGCATGGGTCTCCTCGTTGCTGTCGGTCTTTTCAGCAGTGCTGTCAGCATTGCCGGCATCGGTGCTGCCACTGCCTTCTTTACCACTGCCTTCTTCGCGGCCGTCTTTTTCGCGACCAATTCCTTCGCTGCTGATCGTCTGCGCACTTCGCGCATATGCGTTCCAGCGCCCGTCATCGTGCGTGACTTTCAGCGGTAGCCCGAAGATGGCGCTGAGCCGTTCCGCAGTGAAACCGTGTTCGAGGTCCCCCGTGTACAGGATCGTGCCGGGCTGCGGATCGTTTCCAGCGACATTGTCCTGGTAGGCGTCGTTCTCGTTACCTGCGCGGCGTCCCATAATCGCCACATGGTCGAATCCGCGCGGTATCTCCTCAAGCCGGTGGGTGACCAGCAGCACGGTCCGCTCGCTATCCTGCTCGCCGATGCGGCTGAGCGCCTGCAACGCCAGTTCCCGGCCACCCAGATCAAGCCCGGTGGTCGGCTCGTCAAGTATCAGCAGGTCGGGGTCGGCCATCAGCGCCCGGCAGATGAGCACGCGCGTCAGCTCGCCTTGGGAGAGCTTGAACATCTGCTTGCCTTCGAGATAGGCGATGCCGAATTGGTGCATCAAACCGCGAGCCTGATCGTATTGCTCCTGCGAATAGTTGTCGCGCCACCGCCCGGTCGTGGCGGTCAGCGCGGTCACGACGGCATCAAGTGGGTCCTCCTGCGGCGGGAAGGCACGCGACAGCTCCGCCGAACTCAGACCGATGCGATGCCGGTAGGAGAACACGTCGACCTTGCCCAGGCGATTGCCGAGGATGTCGACCGTGCCTTCGGAGGGGAAGCCGCGCGTGCTCATCATCTGCACGAGGCTGGATTTGCCGATGCCGTTAGGGCCGAACAGAATCCACTTCTCCCCGGCCTTCAATTCCAGATTCACATCGGCGAGGATCACGCGACGCTGCCGCCGGAACTCCACACCCTTGAGCTGCAATGCGACCGCGTCGCCCATATGTGTGCCTCCTCTTGAACCTTTTCCTATTCGCAGCATGCCATATTCGCATCACGTCGTGTCCATATCACGCCGTGTCCGGCATGCAATGGTGCGATGAGCCAGCAATGACCCATCGCACCATTACGTCTGCTGCGTCTACGCCTCTACGATATCGTCACTACCCTATCGATACCGTGACGGCAGCTGCCGCGCTAGACAGCCCTGCCAAATCACTCTTACCGAAGCGCGTCGCGATACACGTCGATCGTGCGCTCAGCGATGGACTCCCAGCTGAATTTGTCGCGTGCGCGCTCGTAGCCGGCGCGTCCCATAGCTTTGGCCCGCTCGGGGTCGGCCATGACCTCGTCGATGGCGTGGGCCATGTCGTGCACGAAGGTATCTGGGTCGGTCGGCGTGCCCGTGCCGTCATGAAGCTGCTCAAGCGGCACCAGCAGGCCGGTCACGCCGTCCTCGACCACTTCGGGGATGCCGCCCGTGGCGCTGGCGACGACCGGCAGATCGCAGGCCATCGCCTCAAGGTTCACGATGCCCAGCGGCTCGTAGATGCTCGGGCATACGAAGGCCGTGCTGCCATGCTCCAATGCGTTGAGCTCGGGCTTGGGCAGCATCTCCTCGATCCAGATGATGTTGCCGCGCTGGTCATTGAGCTCGGCGAAGGCCGACTTCACCTCGGCGGCGATTTCCGGGGTGTCGGGGGCGCCGGCGCACAGCACGACCTGAATATCCTTGTTGATGAGGTGCAGCGCCTGCAGCAGGTATGGCAGACCTTTCTGGCGGGTGATGCGGCCGACGAACAGCAGCGTGGGCTTGCTGCGGTCGATATGGTAGCGCTCGAAGACCTTCCAGCCTTCATCATCGGCTGCGGGCGTGGCGAAATCATCGAGCGTGATGCCGTTGTGGACCACGGCGACCTTCTCGGGATCCACATTCGGGTAGGCACTCAGAATGTCGTTGCGCATGCCTGCGGAGACGGCGATGATGCGCTCGGCGTGCTCGTAGGCGTCGCGCTCGGCCCAGGAGCTCAGGTTGTAGCCGCCGCCAAGCTGCTCCTTCTTCCACGGGCGGAAGGGTTCGAGGCTGTGTGCGGTGATCACCATCGGCACCTCGTGCAGCTGCTGCGCCAAGCGCCCGGCGAGGCAGGCGTACCATGTATGCACGTGCACCAGATCGGCGTCGACATCATTGGCGATCTGCAGGTCGGTGCCGAAGGTTTTGAGCGCGGCGTTGGCCTGCGCTAGCTCGGTCGGCGTGTCATAGCCGAAAACGCTCAGCGAGCCTTTCGGATTCTGGCCTGGTATCGCCGGGACGTCTGCCGGGGTACGCGGACCGTCAAAGGCCCGCACCGTCACATCGATGCGTTCTGCCAGCACCTTCGCCAGCTCGTCGACGTGAACGCCTGCGCCTCCATAGATATGCGGAGGGTATTCCCGGGTCAGAATGTCTACTTTTATGGTTTCTCCTTCAGTTGCGCTTCATTGGGCGTACATCTTGGGCGTACAACGACAAGTCTATGCCCTATGCCAGCAATGCGCCGCCATCGGCATGAATTTTGGACGAAAAATCGGAAAGCACCGATTCGCGCACGGTAGCAAGTTCGGCTATACGGCAGTGCCATTGGCATCGAGATTGGGATTATGCCTAGGGTCGCCCGCCACGACGAACAGGCTCAGCACGGCGACGACGAATACGGCGCTGACTGTGACGATCAGCCACAGCGGATGACTCGGCAGCCACATGATGACAAGGAACGCGATCATCGAAAGGCCAATAAGCGTCCAACTGACGATGCGGAACGCCTGACGCACCGAATGCGGCGCCTTGACAATCGCCGGGTCGCGCATCTCGAAGTCGTCCGCGCCCGCGCCTTCGCCAACGGTGCTGGCCGAAGGCTTCCATTCGCCGTCGACATGCTCTTCGAGTCGACGCGACTTCTCCTGCAGAGCACGCTCATCGACCATGCCCGACCGTGCACGACCTTGCGTCTGATCGTATTGCGCAGGCACTCCCCTGCGGCTGCGCTTGTCCTGAGCTCGGCGTTCGGCGCGATTCGGCATAGCTTCTCCTCCATGAAACAACGGTTTTCCGCGTTCCAGTGTACCGCGTCACATAGGCGGGATAAGGCATGAACCTTCGGTCGTGTCTCAAGGCTTGCTGCATCATTTGTGCCTCGCAAAGCGGGTAATTGTCACGAATGAAGCACTGCCGGCGTCTCAGGTTCACAACTCAAACTCTCGCGCCCTTAGCAGACACTCGGTCAGTGAACCAGAGCCTTGAGCGGCAACGTCATCGGGCGGTCGGTCGGCGCGATCGGCGAGGGCAGCTCGGTGACGCCGGTGAGGTATTTGTCAACCGATGCGGCGCAGCTGCGGCCCTCGGAGATGGCCCACACGACCAAGCTCTGGCCGCGTCCGGCATCGCCGCACACGAAGACGCCATCCTGCGTGGTGGAGAACTGGGCGTCGCGTGAGACGTTGCCGCGGCCGTCCAGCTCGACGGGCAGCTGATCAAGCAGCGTAGCCGTGTCAGGGTGGGCGAAGCCGACGGAGATGAGCACCAGATCGGCGGGGATCACGCGTTCCGTGCCGGGGACATGCACGCGTCTGCCGTTTTCGTCAAGTTCGACGCTCACGATTTTCAGTCCTCTGACATGGCCGTGACTATCGGCGACGAATCCTGCGGGCACTGAGGTCTCATCGACGTCGACACGGTCGAGGTCATCTTCAAGGCCGTCGAAGCTCACCGAGTCGGTGCTGTAGAGGTACTCGCCGCCTTCCTGCATCGAAGTGGTCTTCTGATAGGTGCGCGCATAGGTAGGCCATGGATGGTTCTCCGGGCGCTCAAGCGGCTCCTGCGGATTGATCTGCAGCACGGTCACGTCCTTCGCGCCTTGGCGGATCGAGGAACCCAGGCAGTCGGAGCCGGTGTCGCCGCCGCCGATGATGACCACATGCTTGCCCTTGGCGCTGATGTCGGCATGGGGCTGCACGCCGTAGAGCCGGCGGGTCGTATCAGGCAGGAAGTCCATCGCGAAGTGGATGCCGTCCAGATCGCGGCCGGGAATGGCGACGTCGCGCGGAGCGCCGGAACCGATGGCCACTACGACGGCGTCATAACGCGAACGCAGCTCGTCCCAGCTGATGTCCTTGCCGATCTCCATGTTGGTCATGAATCGGGTTCCCTCATCCTCCATCTGCTCGATGCGCTTGTCGATCAAGTGCTTGTCGAGCTTGAAGTTCGGGATGCCGTAGCGCATGAGCCCGCCGATGGCGTCATCACGCTCATAGACGACGACGGTATGCCCGGCGCGGGTCAGCTGCTGTGCGCAGGCCAGTCCTGCAGGACCGGAGCCGACGATGGCGATGGTCATGTCGGTGAGGCGCTGCGGCGGCATCGGCCTGACATAGCCGAGCGCGAAGGCCTGATCGATGATGGTGACCTCGTCGTTCTTGATGGCCGTGGCCGGCTGGTGAATCGCCAGCACGCAGGCGTGCTCGCACGGCGCGGGGCACACGCGGCCGGTGACCTCCGGGAAGTTGTTCGTCATGGAAAGCCGGTCGTAGGCGTCCTCCCACTTGCCCTGGCTCACCAGGTCATTGAATTCCGGGATGACGTTGCCCAGCGGGCAGCCGGTCATGCAGAACGGGGTGCCGCAATCCATGCAGCGCGAGGCCTGTTCGCGGGTCCACGGCTGCGCGCCATGCTCGGCGTGCACGTCGAACCAGTCCTTGATGCGTTCCTCGACGGGCCGTTCGGCCATTTCACGGCGTGTGCGGACTTTGAGGAATCCTCTGGGGTCGCTCATATCAGTGGGCTCCTTCCATGACTTGCTCGTACACATGCTCCCATGCGCCCGGCGCATTGAAATCAACATGCTGTGCCTCGGCCCGGCGCATCGCGTCGGTCATCGCCACATACTGCCTCGGCACTACGTGGGTGAAGCGGGCGGCGGTGTGCTCCCAGTCGCTCAGCAGCTCCGCCGCGAATGCAGATCCGGTCTCCTCGGCATGGCGTTTGACCAGATCGTGAACGAAGCGCTCCTGCCCGTCGTCCAGACGCTGGAAGAGCAGTGCGCCGGTCTTCACGGCCTGCGGATTGACCTTGCCCATGTCCAAGTCGAGCACATAGACCTCGCCGCCGGAGAAACCGGCGCCGAAGTTGCGCCCGGTGGGTCCAAGAATCGCCACAAGACCGCCGGTCATGTACTCGCAGCCGTGGTCGCCCACGCCTTCGACCACGAACGTGGCCCCGCCGTTGCGCACGCCGAAGCGCTCGCCGGCGCGTCCGGCGATGAACATTTCGCCTGAGGTCGCGCCGAATCCGGCGACGTTGCCTGCGATGACATTCTCATGCGGGTCGAAGTTCGCGCCTTCCTCGGGGCGCACGATCAGGCGGCCTCCGGACAGTCCCTTGCCCGCGTAGTCGTTGACTTCGCCGTAGACGCGCAGGGTCTCGCCGCGCGGGATGAACGCGCCGATGGACTGGCCTCCCGAACCATGCAGAGTCATGTCGATGGTGTCGTCAGGCAGGCCTTCGGCGCCGTACCGACTGGTGATCTCGTAGCCGACCATCGTGCCGACCGTGCGATGCACATTGCGGATAGGCACTTCGATGCGCACCGGCTCGCGGCGTTCGAGCGCTGGACGGGCCAAGTCGATGAGACGGTTGTCGAGGGCCTTCTCAAGCTCATGGTTCTGCTCGATGGTCTGATGCAGAGTCGTGCCGGGGGTGGGGCCGGGCTGCATGAGCACGTTGGACAGATCGATGCCGTCGGCCTTCCAGCGGCTCACGGCCTCGTTCTGGTCGAGGCATTCGACGTGGCCCACCGCCTCTTCGAGCGTGCGGAAACCGAGCTGGGCGAGCAGTTCGCGCACTTCCTGCGCGATGAACATGAAGAAGTTGATGACATGCTCCGGCTTGCCAGTGAAGCGCGCGCGCAGCTCGGGATCCTGCGTGGCGATACCTTGAGGACACGTGTTCAGATGGCATGCGCGCATCATCACGCAGCCCTCGACGATCAGCGCCGCCGTGGCAAAGCCGAACTCCTCGGCGCCCAGCAGCGCTGCGACCATGACGTCTCGGCCGGTTTTGAGCTCGCCGTCGCACTGCACGACGATGCGAGAGCGTAGGCCGTTGAGAATCAAGGTCTGCTGGGTTTCGGACAAACCGATCTCCCATGGCGTGCCCGCGTGCTTGATGGCGTTGAGCGGAGCCGCGCCGGTGCCACCGTCGTAGCCGGAGATGAGCACCACATCGGCATGGCATTTGGCCACGCCGGCCGCAATGGTGCCGACACCGAACTCGGAAACCAGCTTCACATGGATGCGCGCCTTGGGGTTGGCCATCTTGGCATCGTTGATGAGCTGTTTCAAGTCCTCGATCGAATAGATATCATGATGCGGCGGCGGCGAAATCAGCTCGACGCCAGGCGTGGCATGGCGCACTTTGGCGATCCACGGCGGCACTTTGGCGCCCGGCAGATGCCCGCCTTCGCCGGGCTTGGCGCCCTGCGCGAGCTTGATCTGCAAGTCGGTGGCATGCACGAGGTAGTCGCTGGTGACTCCGAAGCGGGCCGAGGCGATCTGCTTGATGCGGCTGTAGCGGCGCGGGTCGACGATGCGATCATCGGATTCGCCGCCTTCGCCGGAGTTCGAGCGTGCGCCGATCGAGTTCATCGCGATGGCCAGCGTCTCGTGCGCCTCCTGCGAGATCGAGCCGTAGCTCATCGCGCCAGTGGAGAAGCGCTTGACGATTTCGCTCGCCGGCTCCACCTCGGATATATCGATCGGCTTTCGATCCGAGGTGAAGGACATGAGCCCGCGCAGGGTCATGAGCCGGTTCGACGTGTTGTTGATGTGTTTCGAATACTGCTTGAACATGTCGTAGTCGTCGCGCTGCGTGGCCTGCTGCAGCAGGAAGATCGCCTCAGGATCATTGAGATGGTCCTCGCCGGTGCGACGCCACTTGTAGTCGCCGCCGGTGCGCAGCTTGCGATGCGGCGTGGCCGTCCACTGGTTCGGATAGGCCACGCGATGCCGGATCGCAACCTCCTCGGCGATCTCGTCCAGCCCGGCTCCGCCGACGCGCGACGTGGTGCCGGTGAAGTACTTATCGATCACATCCTGGCTCAGTCCTACGGCTTCGAAGAGCTGTGCGCCGCGATAGCTCATGATCGTGGAGACGCCCATCTTGCTCATGATCTTGAGCACGCCGGTCGAAAGCGCCTTGGTGAGGTTCTTCACCGCAGTTTCGGCGTTGACGGACAGGTATCCGGTGTTGGCCAGATCCTCGACCGATTCGAAGGCCAGATACGGATTCACGCAGGCCGCGCCATACGCGATCAACAGCGCCACATGGTGGATTTCGCGCACATCGCCGGCCTCTACGGCCATCGAGATCTGCGTGCGGGTATGCGTGCGCAGCAGATGGTGCTGCACGGCGCTGGTCAGCAGCAGCGAAGGGATCGGGCCCCACGTATGGTTCGAATCGCGGTCGGAAAGCACGATGAAGTTCTTGCCGCCGACGATGGCCGCATCGATCTCATCGAAGATCTCGTTGAGCCGCTCTTCCAGCGCCTTGCCGCCTCCGGCCACCTGGTACAGGCCTTTGACGATGTATGGGCGGTAGTAGTCGCCGAGAATCTTCGCCTTGTCGAGGCGCTTGAGCTGCGCCATTTCGTCGGAGTTCACGATCGGCAGCGGGATGAGGATCTTCTTGGCGTGCAGCTCGGAGTCCTCGAGCAGATTCGGCTCGGGGCCGATGGCCGATTCGAGGCAGGTGACGATCTCCTCGCGCTCCCAGTCGAGCGGCGGGTTGGTGACCTGGGCGAATTTCTGCGTGAAGTAGTCGAAAAGCATGCGGCTGCGTTCGGAGAGCACCGCCATCGGCGCATCGTTGCCCATCGCGCCAAGCGGCTCCTTGCCGCTGTTCGCCATGGGGATCAGGAGCATCTTCAGATCCTCCTGCGTGTAGCCGAAGGCTCGCTGACGGCGCTGGACCGACTGGCCTGAATGCCGCACATGCTCACGCGCGGGCAGCTCGCTCATCTCGACGGTGTTACCCTCAACCCACTGACGGTAGGGGTGCAGCGCGGCCAGATTCGCCTTGATCTCCTCGTCGGGCACGATGCGGCCCTGTTCGGTGTCGATAAGGAACATCTTGCCAGGCTCAAGCCTGCCCTTGGATATGATGTGCTCCTGCTCGATCTCGGGCAGCACGCCAGCTTCCGAGGCGAGCACGATCGTGCCGTCATCATTGAGCTGCCAACGCCCCGGCCTGAAGCCGTTGCGGTCAAGCTGCGCACCGACCAGCGTGCCGTCGGTGAAGACGATGTTCGCCGGGCCGTCCCACGGCTCGATGAGCGTGTTGTTGTATTCGTAGAACGCGCGGATGTCCGGAGCGAGCGACTCGTCCTTCTCCCACGCGGGCGGCAGCATCATCGAAATGGCGTGCGTGATGCTGCGGCCGGAGAGATGTAGCAGCTCAAGGCATTCGTCAAAAGTGCCGGAATCCGAGGCCCCCGCCGTGCCGATGGGCAGCAGCGGCTTGAATTCGCCCAACAGCTCCGAACTCAGTCGGCCTTCGCGGGCCGAAAGCCAGTTGCGGTTGCCTTGGATGGTGTTGATCTCGCCGTTGTGCGCGATGAGGCGGAAGGGCTGTGCCAGCGGCCAGCTCGGAAAGGTGTTGGTCGAGAAGCGCGAATGCACGATGGCGATGGCGGCCTTCATGCGTTCGTCGGTGAGATCGGAGAAGAAGGAAGTGAGCTGCATCGTGGTGAGCATGCCCTTGTAGGTGATGGTGCGAGCGGAGAGCGAGGCGAAGTAGACGCCGACCTCGTGCTCGACGCGCTTGCGCAGTCGGAAGGTCTTGCGGTCCAGTTCCAAGCCGCCTGTGCCTGCGGCATCATTCGCATCCGCCACGACCAGCGTTTTGAACGAGGGCATGGAGGCGAGCGCCTGCAGACCCAGCCCGTCAGGATTCGTGGGGACCACGCGCCAAGCGAGAACTTCGAGGCCCTCTTCCTTGGCGATCTGCGCGATGGCCTGCTCCTGTCGGCCGGAGCCTGCGATATCGCGGTCGAGGAACGCGATGCCGGCGGCATAGTGGCCCTCGGACGGAAGCTCCACGTCGATGACGGCGCGCATGAATTCATCCGGCATCGATATGAGAATGCCAGCGCCATCGCCGGTGTTCTCTTCTGCGCCGACCGCGCCTCGGTGGTCGAGATTAACGAGGACCTCGATGGCCTTATCGACGATTCTGCGCTCAGCGCGGCGGTTCAGGGTGGCGACCATACCCACGCCACATGCGTCGTGTTCCTGCGAAGGGTCATACATGCCCTGTGCTTCATGGACCGTTAGATCAAGCGGAGCGTGGAAAGTCACCGAAACCACCTTCATCGTTTTTGGCGGGGTGCTACCCGCGGTTCTTTGCCAGTGCTTGGATAGAATACCGCTCGGCAATGTCAAGAGCATTTCGGAAGTCCATATACCGAGTTAATTGGCTGGGTTTTGCGGAGTTTCGCAAAGTTTTGAAGAATCCTCGAGCCATTTGGCATATCTGTGAGGTTTTGCCGAGCTATCGCTGTCCAATGGCTGACCCACTGCCTGCGTATGGTTTGCCGGATTGTCGGGTCTTCGCATTCACCGTGTCTCTCGCGACACGTTTCCCCCATTAGTTCGACCCTCATGCGGGCGTTGTGACACATGACCGCGAGTATACGTCACAACGCCTGCACATACCTCGTAATAATGCGGGAGTTGTGACATATGACCTTGGATTCCTCGCACCTCCACAAGAAGGCGCAGGCGTCACCCGTGCACCTAACATGCAACGCCCACGGAGCAGCGCAAACACGCAGAGAACAGGCCAAGTTCACGACTACTTACCGCCCCTGCCCATATGAACACCTCTTCCATGTTTCACGCGTCGCCATGACTCCAATCGACCACGGCCTCGATGTTGTTGCCGTCCGGATCCAGCACGAACGCCGCGTAGTAGCCCGCATGGTACGGGCGCGGACCGGGAGCCCCGTTGTCGCGCCCTCCGGCGGCGAGCGCCGCATCGTAGAATGCCCTCACTGCGGCGTGATCCGGCGCGAGGAAGGCGATATGGGTTGGCGCGTATGGCTGCTGCGATGATTGATCGGGCGAATCATCAGACGTGGCGTTAGTAGCGCTGTCAGCCACGCCGTTAGCCACGCCGTTAGCCGCGTCATCATCAAGCGGCGAAACATAGAAATCAGAATGCAACGTGCCATCGTCGACGCCGAACCCGAGCGTCGGCTCATGATGCGCCTTCACGACGTAGCCAAGCGGAGCAAGCGCCGCCGTATAGAATGCGGTGCTGCGCTCGATGTCGCGCACATGCAGCGTCATATGGTCGATCATGATATGCCTCCCGACTTGTATTCTCAGTCCCGGCCACCTACTATGCCCCTTTCGTGACGAATACTGCCGGTAAGCGTCACGAAAGGGGCACTGCTCAAGGGATACTGCCCCTTTTGTGACGCTGGTTCCGCATTAGCGTCACGAAAGGGGCATTCCTCCGGGACACTGCATCAGTTTGCCCTTTGCTTCGGCTTAGCGTTACTACTGATGCATAGCCCCTGCGATGGCATCGAATCCCGCTTATCCAAGCCCATTAATGGCCGGATACAGCGCACGGTAACGGTTATAGGCCGTATCGTACAGGCGCACGGTTGCCGCATCGGGCTCATAGCTGACGCTGTCGCGGCAGGCGCGCAGCCGAGCCGTGACCTCATCGAGCGAAGTGAAGCGCCCGAGCGCGTAATGCACCAGGAACGAAAGCGCAGCGGCCGGCATGACGTCCGCGTTGCGGAACACTTCGATGGGGTGGCCGAGGACATCGGCCATAATCTGGCACCAGACATGCTCCCGCGCTCCCCCGCCAATCAGCGTGATCTCCGACGCTGCGGCGTCGAAGGTCTCCAAGCCCTGACGGATGGAGAACGCAACCCCTTCGAGCGCCGCCCGCGCCATATCCGCAGCCGTCGTGTCGGATGAGAGACCAACGTAGGCACCGCGGATGGAGGCATTCATCACGGGGAAGCGCTCGCCGGAGAGGTATGGCAGGCACAGCACGCCGTTGCTGCCAGGCGTGCTGCGGGCCAGCATCGCACCCATACGGCCGTAATCGACGCCGCAACTGGTGCCTTCACCATCACAGTCTTGGTCATGATGACCTTGATCATCACGATTCCCCGCGAATACGGACGTGATCCAGCGATGCACGTTGCCGGCGTTAAGGAACGGCACGCCATTAATGACACCGCTGCTGACACCACTACTGACATTGTTGCGTGTGCCTCCCGCCGTAGTGCACGCGAGGTTCGCGACGCCTGCCCGGTCCGTAATCGGTTCGGGCGAGACGGTGGCGATCCACCCGGAGGTGCCGATGTTGATGTTGTATTCGCCCGGTTTGGTCACGCCGCTGGCGAGCGTGGTGGCTCCCGCGTCCCCGATGCCGGCGAACACGGGTGTGCCGGGCGTGAACCCGGTCAACTCGGCGGCCTGATTGGTGACTTCGCCCACACGATTCTCTGGATTGTGCAATGCGGGGAACAAGGACTCATCCATGCCCGCCGCATCGATAAGGCTGCTGCTCCATGCGCGCTGGCGAATATCCATCGCCCCGACTGTGGAGCTGGCGACGACGTCGGCCACCAATGCCTCTGTCAGCCGGGCGATAAGGTAGTCCTTGGCATCAAACAATATGTGGCGTGTTTTCGCGAAATTCTGCGGTTCGTGGCGTTTGAGCCACATAAGCTTGGGCAGCGGCAACGAGCCTTCAAGCTGATTGCCGGTCAGGTTGTGAAAGGTCGCGTCGCCTACGATTTCGGCCAATTCACGAGCCTCGCAATCCGCCCGACCGTCTGAATAGAGCACCGCACGGCGCACCGGATTCAGCTGCTCATCGAGCGCGATGACATCCTGCATCTGTCCGCTCATGATGATGCCGAGAATATCGGCCGGGTCGAACTCTGGCACGGATTGCGCAGCCTGCGCCAGCATGGCGTGAGCCGCTTGCAGGAAGGCCCGCCACCAGTCGCGCGGGTCCTGCTCCTGATGCCCATCGCCAGTGAATAATGGCATCGCATCGCTCGAGCACGACGCAACAATGCCGCCATCGTCGTCAGTCAGCGCCGCCTTGACCGCCGTAGTACCCGCATCGAATGTCGCAACATAGCTCATGCAGGCCTATGGTAGTCAGGCTGGGTTATGAAATGCAGCGAGCAAACGTCAAAGTTGCGTCTGGAACTGCCAACGACATGGTCGGGCATGCATCGCAGCCCCGGCTCATTCAAAAAGACCCTCGACGCGGCCAATGCCTAAAACCTTCCCGCGCATCGCCTTGCGCAGTCTTCTCAACGTTGTCATGCCGCCGAGGTCAAGTTCGCCGTTCACCGCATACACGGTGAAAACATACCGGTGCGTCGTTCCCTTGGGCGGCTTCGGACCCCGGTACCGATGCCAGCCATAAGCGACGCCCTGCCGCGCGTTCCCTCTTCCAGATCGAGTTCCTTTGGCGATATTCGCAGCAATGTCAGGGTCGACTGGCAGATTCCAGATAAGCCAATGCGTCATCGAACCGAAAATCGGGTGGCTTTCGTCTCTCAGGACTATCGCCAGCGTCTCAGTTCCCTCGGGAATCGACAACAAATGGAAGCTCGGCGAAATATCGTCGCCTCGCCCCGTGAACTCGGTGAAAAACCTGTGGTCTTCGCCAATCCCGCCGCACTGTACAAGGAATTCCTGCATGACACCCAGCTTTCTTCGTAGCTCCGCGAATCGCGCACTGATGGAGCCGACAACTGTTTTGCCCATCATATCCACCAATCGCCACCGGTCGAAGACCTGAAATCCTGATAGTTGAGCTGTGCACCAAGATTGCGACTCACACTTTTGGTTTGCCCTGTGGGCGTTTCTCATGGTTATGCATGCAAGAACGCGCGTTCTAGTCTCCTGAGTGACCAATCATGTCGACAATCTCTCGTTGGCATCCGAAAACCAGTGTATCTGCGTTATATGAGGCGTTATTGGGGTGCTGCTGAGGTCTATCTGCGTTGTGTGAGGCGCTAAATCGGTGGCACCTCAAGTAGCGCCGCCCGAAAATGGCGGTTTCTGGCTGTCCGATACTTGACTCTCAACGAAATAACGCCTCACACAACGCAGATAGACCTCAGCAAGGGTGGATTAGCGCCTCACATAACGCCGATAGCTGCGTGCAACGGTGAAATCACGCAGCAGCACATGTATCGGCAGAAAAGCGTGAGCCGAATCATGTGTGAATCACAAGCCGACCATGTCGAAAAACTGCTCGATGAGGTAGTCGTTGAGCAGGCGGCCGCGCAAAGTGGGGACCACGCGGTTGCCGTGAATCGTGAGCAGGCCGTCATCGGCCAGTTTGGCGATACGAGTGCGCCGGAGGGCGAAATCGTTGCGATTGTTAGCTGTGCTGGGGGCAACGGAATCAGTCGAAGCAATATCGTCCATACTGGAATAATTCGCATGAGCACTGTCTATAGCATTGTCGCCATCAGGCTCGTGCATCGCCCGATCGATCCGGTTCAGATCAAGACCTTCGTGCAGGCGCAAGCCGAGCATGATGAGCTCTTCGAGGTTTTCCTTGGCGGTGATGGCCTCCTGGCCCTGCCACGGCACGTTGCCGCTAGAAATCGATTCGCCCCATACGCGCGGATGCTTGATATCCCAGGCCCTGACCCCTGTCTGCAGCGGCTGCGGCTTATACTTTGCCGCGTCGTGGTCATTGGGCTGCGCAAGTCCAGTCAGGCGGCTCGCTGACGCGCGATTGTAATGGCTGTGTGCACCCGGCCCGATGCCCGCCCAATCGACGTTGCGCCAATAGCCGAGGTTATGCTGGCTCTCATAGCCCGGCCGCGCCCAGTTCGAGACCTCGTACCACTGCAATCCCGCTGCGGAGAACAGATCCTCAGCTATTTCGTACTTGTTCGCCTCGTCATCGTCATCGGGCTTCGGCAGCCGGCCAGAACGCACCATGCGGCCCATTTTCGTCGTCGGTTCCAACGTGAGCGCATACGCGGAAATATGGTTGACGCCCAGATCGACTGCCGTTTTCGCGGAGTAGCGCCAGTCCCCCAGACTCTCCCCCGGCGTGCCGTAGATCAGATCCACGCTTGAGCGGATTCCGGCTTTGTCGGCGGCCCGAACCCCTGCCTCGACACTCGCGGGCGTATGCGTGCGGTCGAGCGTTTTGAGCACGCGCGGCACCGCCGACTGCATGCCGAAGGAAATCCGTGTGAAACCTGCGTCCGCGAGCACGGCAACATAGTCCTCATCGACGGTGTCGGGATTGGCTTCCGTGGTGATTTCCGCACCTGGTTCCAGCCCCCAGAGCTGCTCGACGGCGTGCAGCGTGCGTGCGAGGTCATCGGCTGGCAAAATCGTGGGAGTGCCGCCGCCGAAGAACACCGTCGATGCGGCAGGTTCTACGATGCCATGCTCGTACTGCCAGCGCTTGATCAGCCGCATCTCCGCAATCGCCATTGTGGCGTAGTTGCTTCGGCTCGCCCCGCCGCCCATATCCGGCGAAGTGTACGTGTTGAAATCGCAGTAGCCGCAGCGTCTTAAGCAAAAAGGCACATGAATGTAAACCTCAAACATGATAATATGCCAACTTCCGACGCTGCCCTCGCAGCCTTCGCGGCTGCTCACCTCGGCTACCAAGAGTCCACAGGACTCTCGGCTTAACGCCTCGGCATCTTAAGCAAAAAGGCACATGAATGTAAACCTCAAACATGATAATATGCCAACTTCCGACGCTGCCCTCGCAGCCTTCGCGGCTGCTCACCTCGGCTACCAAGAGTCCACAGGACTCTCGGCTTAACGCCTCGGCATCTTAAGCAAAAAGGCACATGAATATACACTTCAAACATCAATAACCGTCCTACCCCGACGCTGCCTTCGCAGTCTTAACGGCTGCTCACCTCGGCTGCGAACTGACGATGACGATGTCATCACTCGCTATTCGCCCTTCTGCGCGGCGCGAATCTTGTCTTTGGTGTCGCGGTCGGTCGCGCCGTCGTCGGTGGACAGCGCGGCGATGAACGCCTCCTGCGGCACTTCGACATGGCCGAGCATCTTCATGCGCTTTTTGCCGGCCTTCTGCTTTTCGAGCAGCTTGCGCTTTCTCGTGATGTCGCCGCCGTAGCATTTGGCGAGCACGTCCTTGCGCAGCGCGCGGATGGTCTCGCGCGCGATGATGCGTGAGCCGATGGCGGCCTGAATGGGAATCTCGAACTGCTGACGCGGAATGAGCTCGCGCAGCTTCTTCGTCATCATCACGCCATACGCATAGGCCTTATCGCGGTGGACGATGGCGCTGAAAGCATCGACCTTCTCGCCTTGAATCAGGATATCGACCTTGACCAAGTCGGCGCTCTGCTCGCCGTCCTCATGGTAGTCGAGCGACGCATAGCCTTTGGTGCGGCTTTTGAGCTGGTCGAAGAAGTCGAAGACGATCTCCGCCAGCGGGATGCGGTAGTGCATCTCGACGCGCTCGGCGCTAATGTACTCCATCGTGCCCATTTCGCCGCGATGCTCCTGGCACAGGTCCATCACCGAGCCGATGAATTCCTTGGGCGTGATGATGTCGGCGGCGACCATCGGCTCGATGATCTTCTTGATCTTGCCTTCGGGGAACTCGCTCGGATTGGTGACGTGATGCAGCGTGCCATCTTCGGCGGTCACATCGTAGGTGACGTTGGGCGCGGTGGAGATCAGATCCAGCCCGAATTCGCGGCTGAGCCGTTCCGAGACGATTTCCATATGCAGTAGCCCCAGGAATCCGCAACGGAAGCCGAACCCGAGCGCTACCGAGGTCTCCGGCTCATAGACGAGCGCGGCGTCGTTAAGCTTGAGCTTGTCGAGCGCCTCGCGCAGCTCGGGGAACTGCGCGTTGTCAATCGGGAACAGCCCCGAGTACACCATGGGCTTGGGGTCGCGGTAGCCCGGCAGCGGCTCGCTCGCCGGCCTGATTGCAGAGGTGACCGTGTCGCCGACCTTCGACTGGCTCACGTCCTTCGCGCCGGTGATCACATAGCCGACCTCGCCTGCGGCGAGCGCCTTCGTCGGCACCATGTCCGGGCTGATCACGCCGATCTCGATGGGCTCATGGGTCATGCCGATGCCCATCATATGCAGCTTCTCGCGCGATGCGAGCTTGCCGTCGACCATGCGGATGTAGGTCACGATGCCCCGGTAGGAGTCGTAGGCCGAATCGAAGATCAGCGCGCGGGCAGGAGCCTGCGAGTCGCCCGAAGGCGCAGGCACGTCCATGACGATCTGGTCGAGCAGATCGCGCACGCCTTCGCCGGTTTTGCCCGACACGCGCAGCACGGACTGTGGCTCGCAGCCGATCAGCCCGGCTATCTCCTCGGCGTGACGGTCCGGCTCGGCGCTGGGCAAGTCGATTTTGTTGAGCACCGGAATGATGGTGAGATCATGCTCCATCGCCATGTACAGGTTCGACAGCGTCTGCGCCTCGATGCCCTGCGTGGCGTCGACCAGCAGCACGGCCCCTTCGCACGCGGCCAACGCACGGGAGACCTCATAAGTGAAGTCGACATGCCCGGGAGTGTCGATCATGCCGAGCGTGTATTCGGTGCCGTCGACAGTCCACGGCACGCGCACGGCCTGCGATTTGATGGTGATGCCGCGCTCCTGCTCGATGTCCATGCGGTCGAGGAAGCGGTCGCGCATCTCGCGCTCGGGCACGATGCCGGAGAGCTGCAAGATGCGGTCGGCGACGGTGGACTTGCCGTGGTCAATATGCGCGATGATGCAGAAGTTGCGAATCAGCGACTGATCGGTAAACCCGGGCCTGTTCTTCGGTTCAATCACTTGATGTGCGTCTCCTTGCCACTTGTTGTTGCCAACTTGCCATTTCCATGCGCTGCTTCCACGACTGTGTCTCCAACAAACGCCATCGCAGCCACTGCTTCACAACCACACCAGTCTATCGACTCCTGTAGGCATTGCAGTACGACACACAATATGAGTTCTCAGTGCGACACTCAGACTGCCGCATAGGGATTATCCGAATGTGGTGTTAACATATTTGTTTGTATGTCCTTATAGAAAACGTTGTTTGGAGTAGATAGTGGCAAACATTAAGTCGCAGAAGAAGCGCGTTCTCACCAATGAGAAGGCGCACCAGCGCAACGTGGCTGTGAAGTCCGGTCTCAAGACCTCGATTCGCGCCACGCGTCAGGCCATCGCCGAGGGCGATAAGGAAGCTGCCACGGCCGCTTACCAGGTTGCCGCGCAGAAGCTCGACAAGGCTGCAGGCCGTGGCGTGATTCACAGGAATCAGGCCGCCAACCGCAAGTCCGGTCTCGCCGTCGCGATCAACGCGCTGTGATGTGACGGGTCTGACGACCCATCGCTTGTAAAAAGCCCGCAGGTTCACGCCTGCGGGCTTTTTGCATACCTGGTTTGCGCGGTCCAGATATCATCCGCAACTCGTAGCGACTTCACGCAAAACACGCGGTTAGCGTGATAAACATACAAGCAGCACAAGCTTTTTGTAGGAATGTCACGTGGTAGGAACGTCACGCGAATCGTCGCGTTAACGTGATATTCCTACCAGGGCCCTGCAAGAATCGTCTGCTCGCTCTCGCCGGACAGGCGCGTCATCCATTCGGTCGGATCATCAGCCGGCCGGTTCGCGCTACTTCGCGCCGCCCGACGTCCGCGATCCATCATCGTCGGCGTCGTCATTCCGCCTTCGGCTATGACCTGAAACACCCGAACCGTGGGCCTGCGGGTGGATGACCGGCCGGCGCAAGTACCGACTGGGCTGTACCGGCGGCAGATGCGCCTCGTGACGTCGCAGCGCACCGGGAAGCTGGATGTTGAACACCACTGAGAGGATGCGCATCGCTACCACGATGCCTACGATCAGCACATCGCCGATCATCTCGGCGTTGAACGTGACCAGTCCGGCGCTCAGCGCCTTGTCCAGCAGCACGGTGAGCACGCAGCCGACGAACGATGGCACCGCATACCAGTGCCGGTCTCTGATGACCGCCGGCACTTCATTGAGCAGCACGTCGCGTATCAGCCCGCCGGCCAACGTAGTGAACATGCCGATGAACACTGCGGTCATGCCGGAAGCGTGATAGATCAGAGCCTTCGAAGTGCCATTGACCGCGAACAGGCCTAATGCCAGCGCGTCGACCACCAGCATGGTCCACTTGAGCTTGTCGACTTCCGGGTGGATGACCGCCACAACCAGGCCCGAAGCCAGCGTGGTCAGCACCAGTCCCCTGTCCGATATGCCCACAGGCGGGAAGATGCCAAGCAGCACATCGCGCACGATGCCGCCGCCCACAGCCGTGAGCCAGGACGTCATGAGGATGGAGAACAGGTCATACCCCTTGTGCACAGCCATCAGTCCGCCTGAAAGCCCGCAGCAGAAGATGGCGAGATACTCGATGGCCATGAAAAACGCATTGCTCTCCAACACCGGTTCCATGCTCACGCCCCTGCCCGTCTCCTCGATATACAGCGACTTTCCGATGCATCGCTGATGCATTGCAGTATCGAAGAATAGAGGGTCAGGCTGACACAGACGCCGTCGTATTTCGAATCGCCATAATCAGGCCAGGACTCCGGGCCTTTTACGGTTTTTGCTCGGTCCTCGTATAGTCCTGTGTACAGTCCTGTTCGACGAAGTTCAACGCCAACGAGGGTCTGCCGGGAACGCTTGCGCATTTCCAACAGACCCTCGTCTATCCGGTTATTCGTGGCCTATATCCTATGAATCAGTCGATTCGCCGGATTGCCGCAACTGCCGCAATTTGGCGACTGCCCGGCAGAGCAAGCAAAACCGCTCAGCAGACCTTCCACATCCAGTCGTGCGGATCCTCGATCTCGCCGAGCTGGATGCCGAGCAGCTTGTTGCGGGTGGCAACGGTGTACTCGCCCGAGCCGCCGTCGCCGACGGTCACATCGAACTTCTCGGACTTGAAGTGGCCGATCGGGGTGATGATCGCCGCAGTGCCGCAGGCGAATACCTCGGTGACTTCGCCCGACTTGATGTCGTCGAGCAGGTCCTGCAGCTTGATCATGGTCTCGACCACGTCGCGGCCCTCATCCTGCGCGAGCTGGATGATGGAGTTGCGGGTCACGCCGGGCAGAATGTTGCCGGTGAGCGACGGGGTTTCGAGATGGCCGTCCTTGTGCACGGCGAACATGTTCATGCCGCCGAGCTCTTCGAGATAGGTCTTGGTCGCCGCGTCGACGAAGCAGACCTGCTCGCAGTCGTTCTCGATGCCGCGGTATTCGCCGACCAGGGATGCTGCGTAGTTGCCGCCGCACTTGGCGAAGCCAGTGCCGCCGGGGCCGGTGCGGAACCAGGTGTCCTCGACCCAGATGTTCACGGGCTTGACGCCGCCGGGGAAGTACGGGCCGGACGGCGAGGCGATCACGCAGTAGTCGACCTCTTCAGGCGCGCGCACGCCGAGGAAGGGCTCGGAGGCGAACAGGAAGGGGCGCATGTACAGCGTGTATTCGCGGCGGGTCGGCACCCAGGCCGCATCGCGCTTGACGAGCGCGGCGACCGAGCCCAGGAAGTCGTCCACCGGCAGCTCGGGCAGGTAGAGGCGCTTGGCGGAGTTGCGGAAGCGGTTGGCGTTCGCGTCCGGGCGGAACAGCCATACCGAACCGTCGTCGTGGTGATAGGCCTTGAGGCCTTCGAAGCATTCCTGCGCATAGTGCAGCACCGAAGCGCCCGGGTCCAGCTTCAGCGGCGCGTACGGCTCGACACGGCGATCCGACCATCCTTCGCCCTTGGTCCATGACATGTGGGTCATGTTGTCGGAGAAGACCTGGCCGAAGGCCGGCTTGTCCGTCAGCTCCTGACGCTTGGCATCCGAGGCGGGATTGTCGTTGGGCAGCACTTCGAACGGCTCGGCGAGCTTGTTCAACGCTGCGGGATCATGATGATTGTTTTCACTCATTCCTTGGCTTCTTTTTCTGTTTTCATCGTCTTCACGGTGCAGGTTCAGGTACGTCGACGCTTATGGCGTGGCGCTGCTCCATATTCTAGACACACAAATCACATCGCGATAACGGGCGGTTCACATTATGAAAAGGAGCCTGCACGCGAATGCAGGCTCCTTGACTTTCACCATGTCGTTTCAGACCGCTGTTTCAGGCCTCACGCAGCCTGCTCGGGCGCGGCTTCAGCATCAGCGGCCGGCTCGGCGGCAGCGGGTTCGGCAGCCGCAGTGGCCTCCGAGGCATCCTCCGGCACCTCGACGGTGACGACGGATTCCTCGGTGTTGGTGCTGGCATCCAGCTCGACACCCTCAGGCAGCTCGACGTCCTTGGCGAACACCTTGGTGCCGTCGGTCAGGCCTTCAACATTGATCACGATGCGCTCAGGCAGGTTGGAAACGTCGGCGCGCACAGTGAGCTCCTGAATGTCGACGAACGCGACAGCCGCGCCCTTCGGAGTGCCCTCGACGAAGACCGGGACGGAGACCTCAATCTTCTCGCCGGCCTTGACCTCGTAGAAGTCGATGTGCTCGACGATGCGCTTGACGGGGTTGCGCTGCACGTCCTTGACAACGGCCATTTTGGATTCGTTGTCAAACTCAATCGTGAACAGCGCGTTGGTGCGGCGCAACGCCAGCGTGGTCTCGCGCATCGGCAGCTTGATGAAGACCGGCTGGACTCCGCCGGCGTAGATGGTCGCGGGGATCTGCTGGGCCACGCGCATGCGGCGGGCTACGCCCTTGCCGAATTCGTCGCGGACTTCGCCCTTGAGTGTGATGGTATCTGCCATGATGGCTCCTTATAAGTACTTTATTCGTACGGTTCTCTGCCTCGTTCGGCGCATCGGCGCACCAACGAACGGCATCGTACGATAACCGCCATCAGCTCAGTCGATTACGGAATCTTGCGTTCCCTCGCCAAAGCACGACGAACTTCCTACGCACGCGATTCCTCGAGAAGAAGCATTCCCACGATGGGCTTTCCCACCATGAGTACTTTCATCAGCATCGCATGCATCGGCATTCGCCACAGCAACATCCACCAGTCTACCGTGACCTCGGACAAGATGCTCGGACAGGATGCGCGAGCCGCGTCATCGAATAGCTTGGCTTAATATGCGCATCCCGACTTGTGACACATATGCGCAGCGTTCCCTCCCCTCGAACGCACGACATGATAGCCCGATATGATTGAACGCGGATGCACACGACACGCGGCACTGAAGCGGGGAGGCGACATGAGCACGCAGGAGATAAGGGCGCGGCAGCGCACGCACCAAGTACAGCGGCAGCCGGCAACCGCCCGGCGGCTGACGGCCTATGCAGGAGCTGCGGCAATTCTAGGCGGCGCTGCCCTCTACATGTTTGCCGATCATCAGTTCAGATTCACGCTGGACGCCAATTCGCGTTTTTCGCTGCTCGCTCTGTCCAAGGACCACAGCAGCCGGGCAAGTCGGAGCCGCCGGGGGCGCAGAAACCACGCGGAGCCGCTTCACCATGACGCCGCCGAAGAGCGCGAGGCCGAGGAGTGGTTCAATGACGCCAAGCACCCCGTGACCATCACGAATGAGGACGGGCTGCGCCTGCACGCATGGTCGTTCGACCCGGACTGCGCCAGCCCGAAGCCGCATTGCTACGCCATCTGTTGCCACGGTTTCTCGGGCGGGCCTGCGGAAATGGCGAAGTATGCGCATCGCTTCGCCGCGATGGGCTTCACCGTGCTCACGCCGGCGAGCCGCTGCCATGAGCTGAGCGAAGGGCGCTACATCGGCATGGGATGGTTGGAACGACGCGATTTGCTGCAGTGGGTCAGATTCATAGTGGCCCAGGATGCCCAGGCGCGGGTGCTGCTCGACGGCGTCTCAATGGGGGCGGCAACGGTGATGATGGCCTGCGGCGAGGAAAGCCTGCCGTCCAATGTGGTGGCGGCAATCGCCGACTGCGGCTTTGCCAGCGTGTGGGATCAGTGCATGTTCAATGCGCGGACGCTATATCATCTGCCTCGATTGATGGCCGGCGCACTCGTGCAGTCCATGAGCCTGATCGCTGCGCATCGGGCAGGATACGGGTTCCGCGAGGCCTCCTGCGTGAATCAGCTGGACAATGCGCACATCCCCATGCTGTTCATCCACGGCAGTGCGGATGATTTCGTGTCCCCAGCATCGCTTGACCGGGTGTTCCGAGCCTGCGCCAGCCCCCGCAAGCAACGACTGCTGATTCCCGGCGCCGGGCACGCCATGAGCGCCAGCACCGATCCGGCGGCGTATTGGCGGCGAGTGAACGCATTCGTGTCGCCGCTTTTCGACTTGTGAGTGCCATAGGCGTCTCTCTGAACGATCAGCTCCAGACGGTCTCCAAGCTGCATCGGCGCACGCAGACGCCTACGCTACCGTAAGGTGACGGACGCGCCGCAAGCGATTACTATCACTAAGGAGAACGCCACAGGGGCGGATGCCGGCGACGGTAGGAGTCGAATGGCGAAAATCCGCTGCATGGCAGGACGACGAAGGCTGAAGGCCAAGGAGCATCACGTGTCTGTTATCAATTCGATCGAACAACAAGCCATGAAACTCACCCGCAAGGCGCTCAGCCTCGGCTCCGGCTTCTCGCATCCCACGAGCGACGACACGCCTGAGATCCCCGACTACGTCAGGCCCGAGGACATCCCGGCACAGAACGAGGCCAGGGACCTGCCGCACGCCGACGAATGGCGTACGGGATTTCCCACCACCACCTTCATCGACCCGCACACCGGGCTGCTGACCGCGACCACCGCCAGCATCGATCCGATCGACGAGGGCATGTCCGTCTACGATCTGTACGCCGAACGCGCCGAACGCCGTGGCGACGATCCGCTTTATACGTTCAAGTCCGGCGACGTTTGGATCAGCAAAACCGCCAACGAATTCCTCGCACAGGTGCGCGAAGTGGCCAAAGGACTCATGCACTACGGCCTGAACAAGGGCGACGCCGTCGCCTTCATGTGCCGCACTTCGTACGAATGGGACGTGACCGATGCCGCGGTGCTGGCCTGCGGCGGCGTGCTGGCTACGATCTACGACACCGATTCGGCCGAGCAGATTCGCAACATCGTCAACAATTCGGATGCGCGGCTGCTCATCGTCGAAACCACGGAGATGCGAGACAAGGCCGACGGCGCCATCGAGGACTGTCCGACGCTTGAAGACATCATCTGCATCGAAACGGGCGGGCTTGACGAGCTGCAGGCCTACGGCGCAGGCATCGATGACACGGCATTGGACGAGCGCATCGATTCGATCAAGAAAACCGATCTGTGCTCAATCGTCTACACCTCTGGCTCCACTGCCTCCCCCAAGGGCGTGGAGATGACGCACGAGCACTACTGCATGACCGCGCTAGCGCTATGCAGTTACATGCCCGAACTGCTTGCCGACCCCAACAACACCGTACTGCTGTTCCTGCCGCAGGCGCATACCTTCGCGCGCGCCATCAATTACATCGTCGCGGCCAGCGACATGCATATCTACATCGCACGCGGCATCTCCACGCTGATCACCGACCTGCAGGTAGCCAAACCTTCGATCATGATCGTGGTGCCCCGCGTGCTTGAGAAAGTCTACAACGCCGCCTCACAGAAGGCAGGAACCGGTCTCAAGGGCATGGCGTTCGCTTCGGCCGTGGTCGCCGCGCAGAACTATATGAAGGAGCTGAGCTCCAAGGGCAAAGTCGGCGCAGGACTCAAAATGCGTCGCGCGGCCTTCGACCCGACCGTGTACCGTCCGTTGCGCGACGTACTCGGCGGGCGCTCCAAGTGGATAGTCGCCGGCGGCGCACCCCTCGATCCGCAGCTGCTCGCCTTCTTCCGTGGTGCCGACGTGCCGGCGTACGAGGGCTACGGCCTGACCGAGACCACCGCGCCGTGCTCGTTCAATCCGCTCGGCACGCCTTTCCATGAGGGTTCGGTCGGCATTCCTTTCCCCGGATTCTCCGTGCGCATCGCGCGTGACGGCGAGATTCAGGTGCGCGGCACGGGCGTCTTCAAGCGCTACCACAAGAACGACGAGGCCACCGAAACCTCCTTCACCCCCGACGGATGGTACGCCACCGGCGATCTGGGCCATCTGAGCGACGACGGCTTCCTGACCATCACCGGGCGCAAGAAAGATCTCATCATCACCGCCGGCGGCAAGAACGTGGCTCCCGGCCCCATCGAAGAGGTCATCCAGCGCTGCTCTTTCGTTTCCCAGGCCCTTGTGCTCGGCGACAAACGCCCGTTCATCTCCGCGCTGATCACGATGGACGAGGACTCGCTGCGCATGTGGCTGGAATCCAAGGGACTCGACCGTGATATGCCCTTGGAGCAGGCGGCCGAGAACGCCGCCGTGCGCGCCGAAGTGCAGAACTACGTGGATTTGGCCAACGAGGGCGTCTCCCGCGCCGAATCCGTGCGCAAGTTCATCATCCTGCCCGAGGAGTTCACGCAGGACAACGGTCTGCTCACCGCCTCGATGAAGGTCATCCGCCCCAAGGTCATCCGCCGCTACGCCACCCTGCTCAACACGCAGATGTACACCAAGCGCAAATAAGGGTTTGCTCGCCGGCGTCGTCTTTTATGCGCTAGCTCGAGCCTAGCGTAAATTTCGCAACGTTCTTAGGTTGTTTTGCGTCGCCTTTTGTCCGCTAGATTCACGTTAGCGCATAAAGCCTAGAATCCGAGTTTTTCGAGCTGCTTAGGGTCGGACTGCCAGTCCTTGGCGACTTTGACCTGCAGATCGAGACGCGACTTCTGACCGACGATGCGGTTGACCGGAGTACGCAGACGCTTGCGCACCTGCACGAGATGCTCAGCCTTGTGCCCGATGATGATGGGCTTCTGCGAATTGCGTTCGACATAAATCGACACGATGACATGCGCCTTGCCGTCGGCGGCCACGCCAAGCTCGGCATCCGGGCTGTCGGGGTATTCGATGGAGTCGACGACGACGGCGAGCGAATGCGGCAGCTCATCGTCCAGCTCTTCTAGGAAGGCGCCGCGCACCAGCTCGGCGATGGTGTCCTTGGGACTTTCCTCGCTGATCTGATCGTCCGGGTACATCTGCGGACCTTCGACCATATGGTTGATGAGCACGCTTCTGACCTCGTCAAGATTGTCGCGGTCGAGCGCGCTGACCGGAACCAACGCGGTGAAATCGGCGAATTCGTCAATCTCGATAAGCTTGGCGACCAGCTGCTGACGACCCAGCGTGTCGATTTTCGTGACAATCGCGATAAGCGGCACCTTCCACTTGAACGTGCCATCGTCGCGCTTGATGGCGAACTGGCTGCG
Organism: Bifidobacterium subtile; assembly: GCF_000741775.1. Taxonomy (GTDB): domain Bacteria; phylum Actinomycetota; class Actinomycetes; order Actinomycetales; family Bifidobacteriaceae; genus Bifidobacterium; species Bifidobacterium subtile. The sequence goes on along the minus strand of NZ_JGZR01000007.1, from coordinate 138,532 downwards.
CAGACGGCTCAGAATCCGCTTGTCCCCCGCGCCTATCTCCTGATCGGCGGGCAGCAGGAAGGCGATTTCGTCCACATCGCTCAGCGACTCGTCGACCACATCGTTGAGACGCTGGCCCAAAAGGGTGCGCGGGCGATGGATGCCGGGCGTGTCGACCAGCACCAGCTGCGCGTTCGGGGTCGTCAGAATGCCGCGGATGGCCTTGCGCGTGGTCTCAGGCCGTGACGAGGCGATGGCGATCTGCGTGCCAAGCAAGGCGTTGATCAACGTGGATTTGCCGACATTCGGACGGCCCACGACCGCCACGAATCCTGATCGGTAGGCCTCGCTCTGGGTCGCCGGTTCACTTGGAGCCATCGCCGCTGTATTGACTGGGGTCGCTGACTCATCGCGTGTTGCCGATTGGCTGTGCGTTGCCGACACACCCTGTATCGCCGACACATCCTGTGCCGCTGTCTCGTCATGTCCGTTCATGCTTTTCCTTGCTGTGATTGCCATGATGTCGTGATTGCTGTGATTGTTATACAAAGCGGTCACTGTACTTGCTCTGACTGCCGTGTTGCACCATTACCGTGCTGTCTCGTCACTGTGCCGCATCGTCACTGTGTTTATCAGTACCGTGTTTGCTGCTGCTGCGTTTGTCGCTGCTGCGGCCGCCGTCGCCACGGCTACCGCTGTTGCTCGGTTTCTCGCGCCGCGAAGCATCCGATGACTCGGAAGAGGACGAGGTCTTGGCTTCTTCCTCCCTGTGCTCGCCGGCCGTCTCGCCGTTCGCTTCACCGGCCGGTTCCACCAGCACGGTGGACACCTTCTTGCGCCGCCCCGCGGAATCGACAGCGGTAAGCTGCAGTCCTCGCGTCATCGCGCTCATGCCGACAATCGGCACCCGACCGAGCAGCTTGGTCAGCAGGCCGTACACCGTGTCGACATCGTCTTCATCGATATCGACCTCGAAAATCTCCTCCAGGTCAGCGATCGGCGTACGCGCCGGCATGCGCCAAGTACGCTCTCCGATTCGCTCCGGTTCGCTGCGCTGGGTGCGATCATGCTCGTCCTCAAGCTCGCCCACGATCTGCTCAAGCGTATCCTCGATCGTCACCAAGCCTGCGATGCCGCCGTATTCATCGACCACCATCGCCACATGCTGGCGGGTGCGCTGCATCTCGTGGAACAGGTCGTCAACCGGCTTGGATTCGGGTACGAGCATCGGCTGGCGGCATATCGTCTCGACGCTGCGCGTACCCGCGGCCGGATTGAAGGCCGTGGCCCGCACCGCGTCCTTGAGATAGACGATGCCCACCAGATCGTCCACATCCTCGCCGATGACCGGCACGCGCGAAAAGCCGGAGCGGGTGCAGAGCTTGAGCAGGTCCTCAAGCGAGGCGTCATGTTCGATGCAGATCATATCGGTGCGCGGCACCATGATTTCGCGCGTGAGCGTATCCGAAAGCGTGAGCACATTGCGCAGCATCTCGGAGACCTCGGGGTCGAAATCGTTGGATTCCACCAGCCGGTCGATGGCCGCACGGCCCTGCTCATGCTGGATCTTCTCAAGCTCCTCGTCATCGGAGAGTTCCGATTCGCGCCCTCGTCGCTTCGAGGTCTGATGACCGCCAACGCGGGCGAACGGCGTGATCGCCACAGCGAAGGACACCAGCCGAGCCCGGCCCAGCATGATGTCAACCGGCTTGGAAGCGCCAGCCGAGCGTGGTCGCACCAGAATCGAGACAACGGCTACGATCAGCGCGAACACGAGGCCTGCGAGCAGCTGCTCCCACAACACAGCTCCGAACAGCGAGGCGATGCTGCTCACCAGCACGCCATCCAGTACATTGCAGGCGATGCGGAAGAAGGCGCATGATCCCGCCGTGGCAAAGCGGTCGGCGATCAGACGTTGGACCGTATGGATTTTCGCAATCTTTTTCAGGCGCGTGAATCGGCTGGTTTCAGTGTCGGTCTGCACCTCGAAAATCAGATTGTTCAGACTCGCGCGCGTCACGCGGCCAACGGCGGCTTCGGCGGCCGCCATGGACAGCGAAAGCCATACCAGCAGCAATGTGACCACGGCAAGCACTGCGACAAGCAGCAGGGCGGTCGTATCAGGAAGGGACATCAGTTCGCCTCTCCCCTACTTGCCGATGCCGTGCGAAGCCTGCGCGGCATCGTATGCGGCCAACGCGTCGCTCGTTCCGGCAGGGAGCTGAGCATTGCCTATCGAAGACCCCCGAGCAGCCATGAAGGTCAGCAGCAGTTGCCGTTGCAGCGCAAACATCTGCCGCTCCTGCTCCGGGGTGATGTGGTCGTAGCCCAGCAGATGCAGCGTGCCGTGAATAGTCAGCAGCATCATCTCCTGCATGGTGCTGTGCCCGGCGGCGGCAGCTTGCTGCGCCGCCACCCATGGGCAGATCACGATGTCGCCGAGCACCCCTTCCATAGTGGTCTTGCCATCGCCAGGTCGCAGCTCGTCCATGGGAAAGCTCATCACGTCGGTCGGCCCATCAAGGTTCATCCAGCGCTCGTGCAGATGCGCAATCGGGTCGGGATCCACGAAGATGATCGTCAGGTCGGACTGCGTGCTCACCCGCATCTGGTCCATAACCCACAGCCCCAGTTCAGAGAAGACCTTGGAATCGAGCTGCCAGACGGTCTCGTTGGTGACTTCGACGCTCATCGATGCCCTTTCTCACTGGATTGTTCAACGCTGGATTCTTCAGCATTGGGTTGGGTGGCACTGCGTTGGACGGCACTGATTTGGTGCTCAGCGTTGGCTCGGTCAGCGCTACGGCCGTTCTCGCTGCGTTCATAACCGCTGCGGGAACCGTTGTCTTTGCCGCTCTTGCTCGTATGACGGTCATATGCCTCGACGATGCGCCCCACCAACTCATGGCGCACCACATCGCGGGCGTCGAGATGCACGAAGGCGATGTCATTGATACCGCCGAGGATGCCTTCGATCGTCGCCAGTCCGGAGCGCGGGACGGTCAAGTCGATCTGCGTGACATCGCCGGTGATCACCATCGTCGTGTTGAAGCCCAGGCGCGTGAGGAACATCTTCATCTGCTGCTCGGTCGTGTTCTGCGCCTCGTCGAGGATCACGAAGGCGTCATTGAGCGTCCGCCCGCGCATATAGGCCAGCGGCGCGACCTCGATGGTGCCGTCGTCCATATAGCGCTTGAGCTGTTCGGCGCCGAGCATATCGGACAGCGCGTCGTAGAGCGGGCGCAGATAGGGGTCGACCTTCTCGTTGAGCGTGCCGGGCAGGAAGCCCAGGCTCTCCCCTGCCTCGACCGCAGGCCGCGTCAGCACGATGCGGCGTATCCGCTTGTCCTGAAAGGCGCGCACGGCCTTGGCGACGGCGAGATAGGTCTTGCCGGTGCCCGCAGGCCCGATCGCGAAGGTGATGACATGCGATTCGATGGCGTTCACATAGTGAATCTGCCCTGGCGTCTTGGGTCGGATGGGCACATTGGAGGCAAACGTGATAACGCCGGGGACACGGGGCTTGCCGGTCGATGATGCATCGCCCTCATGTAGCCGCTGCGAAGCGGCGGTCGCTCCTCTGTTTCCTGTGCGAGAGGCATTGACGCCGCTGCCTGCTGTATGCGCAGTGCTGCCAGCGCCGCGCCGAGTCGGCGGATCGGAGGCGAATACCGTCTCGCGGGTGCGCACATGGTTGCGCAGCACGTCGCGTTCGAGCATCCGCCGCACCGAGTCGGCGTCCAGCGGGGCGCTATAGGCCGCTTGGATGATCGTTTCGATGATGTTCTGCGCCTTGTCGGCATCGCTCTGGGTGTTCTTGGAGCGCGACAGAATGGCGATGCGGTCGCCGCGCACGACGAAGGTCAGTTCGGGAAAGGCCTTTTCGACCTCTCGGATGACTTCGTCGACCGGGCCGAATACGGCGACGGGGTCGAGTTCGCGCGGAATCGTGATGGTGCGTGTCGTTGTGGCCACGGAACCCCTACTCGCTCAGGACTTCGCCGGTGAGCACATGCGCATGCACATGGAAGACGGATTGCCCGGCGTCGCGGCCGGTATTGAATTCCAAGCGGAACTCGCCGTGGAAGGTCTTGTCGGCGATTGACTGGGCCACCGCGACCATATGCGCCAATTGCGTAGGGTCATCCTCGGCCAGTTCGGCGACGTTGGCGTAATGCTTGCGCGGGATGATCAGCACATGGACCTTGGTTTTGGGATTGATGTCCTTGAACGCGTAGGTGGTCTCGTCCTCATATACGGTCTCACTGGGAATCTGCCCTGCGGCTATTGCACAGAACAGGCAATCGTCAGATGCGCTCATCATGCTCCTTTTCAGGCGTTCGTGTGTCGTATGCGCCCAGCTCCATGCTATTGTGCCGCACGGATAATTCCCAACCCAGTTGGCTGCCGGATTGCTTTAGGCGAAACGGAGCGCATGTTATACGAAACATTCTATGCAAACCGACCCAGCGCCCTTGAGAGCAGCGAAAGCGCCACCGGCCCCGCGCTTGAGGCCCGCATGATGCTCGACCCCAGCACGCACACGCGAGCACCAGCCGCAGCGAACTGCGCTATCTCATGGTCGCTGATGCCGCCTTCCGGCCCCACGACCACTGAAATCGTGCGCTCCCGGCCGTCGTCAAGGCAGCGTTGGGCCAGTGCGGCAACATCGTCTTCTATGCCGCCCCATGTCGTCGTCGCGTCCTGATGGAGCACGATGACCAAGTCGCCATGCACGCTGGCCCGCCGGCATATGGCGAGCACCTGCTTGCTGCTCACGCATGCGCCAAGCTCAGGCATCCATGCCCGCCGCGACTGCTCCGTGGCCGAAGCGAGGGTCTGACGCCATTTCCTGTCGCTGCGTCCTTCCTTCCATTTGGCGATGGAACGCTCGGCCTGCCACGGAATCACCGCATCGACGCCGATCTGCGTGGCCATATCGATGGCCTGCTCGTCATGGCCGGTTTTCGCCAGCGCCTGGATCAGCGCCAGCCGGGTCATGGGGCGCGGCTCGCGTCCGACCTCAACCACCTGCGCAACGCCTTGGCGCGCGTCGAGCAAGTTCGCACGCACGCGCAGCCCCTTGCCGTCGCTCAGCTGCAAAGCGTCGCCATCGCCCAGCCGCATGGCCTGCGCCGCATGCCTGCGCACGGCGTCGGGCAGCGTGAGATTCCACCCGGTATGCAGTTCGTCGCTGTTGAGCGGGGTGTCGTCATGCGTGGTGTCCAGTATGAATAAGGGGTCGGTCATGGGTCCAAGGCTACACAGCAGTCAGCCGAGCGCGGGTTTTACGACACACCGGTAGCCAGCTAGGCAAAAAGTGATATAGTTCTACACGTTGCCTACAGCAACCTGTCCGGGTGGCGGAATGGTAGACGCGCTAGCTTGAGGTGCTAGTGCCTATTTTATACAGGCGTACGGGTTCAAGTCCCGTTCCGGACACCGCTCAACAAGCATCTGAAACCCTTGGGAAACCGAGGGTTTTCGCATATTCCAAGCTTGCGAAACGGCTGCATTGATGCTTTGGCAATTCTGGCTGCGCCGGGCTGGGCACACGGGAACGCAACCGGTTGCTGAACAACACCACTGAACAGCAGCAATACGGCAGTAGCAACACAGCGGAAAGGCTTCCATGCGCTTCATCGTTATTGATTCGGTCGGCGACGAACGGGTCGCGGCCTATACGAATCTCACCGAGCTGCAGCTGCGCAATCGCCTTGAACCCGAGAAGGGTCTGTTCATCGCCGAATCGCCCAAGGTCATCGACCGTGCGCTGGCCGCCGGCCGCGAGCCGATATCACTGCTGGTCGAGGAGCCGTGGATCGACGGCATGGCATCGACCTTCGCGCAGATCGATCAGCGCTGGGGCGCGGATATCCCTGTGTACGTCGCTTCGCCAGCCCAGCTGAAGCAGCTGACCGGATACCGTCTGCACCGTGGAGCGCTATCAGCGATGCGCCGCTGGCCGCTGCCGATTGTCGCCGAAGTGTGCCGCGACGCGCACCGAATCGCCGTCATGGAGAACATCGTGGACCATACCAATGTCGGCGCGCTGATGCGTTCGGCGGCCGCACTCGACGTGGATGCGGTGCTGGTCACGCCCTCCTGCGGCGATCCGCTGTATCGCCGCGCCGCACGGGTGTCGATGGGCACCGTCTTCCAGATTCCGTGGACCAGAATCGGCGGAGACGACAGCCATTACTGGCCGGTGCAGGGCATGACCGAGTTGAGAAGCCTCGGTTTCACCACGGTCGCCATGGCTCTTGAGGATGATTCCATAAGCCTGGCCGAACTGACACGACGATTGGACTCCTCTCCACAGGAGCCAAACCATATCGACAAGCTCGCGCTTATCTTCGGCACCGAGGGCGACGGGCTCTCGCGTCGCACGATTTCCAATGCCGATCTGACCGTCAGAATTCCCATGAGCCACGATGTGGACAGCCTTAACGTGGCCGCTTCCAGCGCCGTCGCCTTCTACGCGACCCGCCGGACGCTGAATGCATGAGATACGACACTGTGTGAATAACACTGCAATGTCACCGCACAAAGACGTGCGCAACCGGCCTTATCAAAAGACTCGCCCGTCGATGTGCCTTGCGTGTCATGGCATATGTAACATAATAAACGTGACATAGGTTTGCGAGGACGCGGCCTTCCAAGTCAGCACCGGTACCGTAAAGGCGCTCATAGGAGAGGAGTTCAGATGGCGAAGAATCCGAAGATTCTATCGATAGTTCTGGCAGGCGGTGAGGGGACGCGCCTTATGCCATTGACCCGAGATCGTGCCAAGCCGGCTGTGCCATTCGGCGGAGTCTTCAGGCTGATTGATTTCCCACTGAGCAATCTAGTCAATTCCGGATATTCGAAAACAGTTGTGCTTACGCAGTACAAGTCGCATTCCTTGGATCGCCACATCTCGCGCGTCTGGCGATTCTCACAGCTGATGGACGAGTACGTATCCCCTGTCCCCGCGCAGCAGCGTCTCGGCAAGCATTGGTATCTCGGCTCCGCGGACGCCATCTACCAGACCGTGAACATCATCGAGGATGAGCGTCCGGACATCGTCATAATCGTCGGAGCCGATCACGTCTACCGCATGGACTTCGAGCAGATGGTGCGCCAGCACATTGAATCCGGTGCTGAGTTCACGGTGGCGGGCATTCGTCAGCCGATCAGCCAATCGGATCAGTTCGGCGTCATCGAGGTGGATCCCGAGCATTCCAATATGATCAAAAGCTTCCAGGAGAAGCCGAAGGTCACAACAGGGTTGCCGGATGCGCCTGACCAGATACTCGCGTCGATGGGCAACTACGTAGCGAACACCGATGCGCTGTTCGAGGCCCTTGCTTTGGATGAGAAGGCCGACAATACCAAGCATGATATGGGCGGTGACATCGCTCCGTTCTTCGCCGAGCGCAACCAGGCCGGCGTCTACGACTTCAATTCGAACGAAGTGCCGGGAGCTACGGAAACCGATCACGCCTACTGGCGCGATGTGGGCACGCTCAAGCAGTTCTATGACGCGCACATGGATCTGATTGCCTATACGCCGGAGTTCAACCTCTACAACCAGGACTGGCCCATCTACACGATGTCGGGCAATCTGCCGCCCGCCAAGTTCGTGCACGCCGGCCGCGATCGTCTCGGTCACGCAACCGATTCGATCGTCTCCAATGGCGTCATCGTCTCGGGCGGCGAAGTGCATCACTCGGTGATCTCCCCCGGCGTGCGCATCCACTCGTGGGCGCAGGTCGTCGACTCAATCCTCTTCGATAGCGTGACTATCAATCGTCGTGCACGCGTCTACAAGGCGATTCTCGACAAGAACGTCGTACTGCTGGAGAACGCCACTGTCGGCATCGACACCGAGCGCGACTTGGCTCGCGGCTTTACGGTGACCCCCGACGGCATCACCGTGGTTCCCAAAGGCACGGTGGTCGAGAACTAGGAGTTGCCCAGTCCAGTCTGTTGGCAGACCGTTAGACTTCAGACGGTCGGCAAATGAATGGCTGGTTAGTTCATCATCATGGTGAACTAACCAGCCATTTGTCTGTTTCGGAACGCTGCCTACGTTTGCGCCATCAGTCGGCCATCAGCACCGTGCCATCGATGCTACGACGTCAGTACTTCGGCATATTGGCGAAGTTGAAGCCGATGGCGGCAAGCTGGTCGCGACCTTCGGGAGTGATTTTGTCGATTGTCCACAGCGGATCCCAAGTCCAGTCGATGCGAAACTCCTCCACCAGACCAGCCAGTGTGCTGGCGCACTCGTCCTCGATTAAATCGGTGAGCGGACAGGCCGGAGTCGTCAAAGTCATTCTGATGATGGCTCGGCCCAGTTCATCAACTTCGATGCCATACACCAGCCCCAAGTCGATGACGTCAATGCCGAGCTCTGGGTCGATGACCTGATGCAGCGCCTCCTTGATGTCGGCCGCTGTCGCCCGGCCGATGTCGTCCACTGCCGTGAGCGGAATGTCGTCAGACTGCTCATCGACGTTATGCTCGCAGCCACATTCGCCATTCCCGCCGCAGCAGCCATCCGCGTCATCGTGATGGTGACTGCCATGGTGGGCATTCGGAGACGCGCCGCTTTCGGCATTCTCGGCAGTCAGGGTCGCGGCCAGCTGCGGGTTGGCGAATACCTGTCGCGCGGTTTTCTCGTTGCCGACAGCCCGGTTGATCGAATCAAAAATCGACGACTGCGGCTCGGGGACGAGGTTGTTCTCACTCATGTCTTGTCCTTTGTTCGCTTTTGCCCTGTAAATTGTGCATTACCCGGCGCTCATAACCCAATGTTGCACCACGACGGCGTTCACTGCAATACAATTGCGCTATCGGGCCATATTCAAATAACTCATTTCGGGCTTCCATCATTGAGGCTGCGTGGCCAGTGCCTTGGCCAGCGAGTCCTTAAGCCCTTCCCAACCGAGCAGTGCGCATTTGATGCGCATCGGATATTTCGACGCGCCTTGAAACACCACGGCATCGCCAAGCGCCTCGTCGTCCGCCTCATTATCGAGCCCGGCCCCGCGCGACTGCATCAGACGATGGAAAATCGCAAACAATCGCATGGCTTCGTCCACCGTCTTGCCGCTGACCAGATCGGTCATCACCGACAGACTCGCCTGGGAGATGGAGCAACCTTGACCATCCCATATCAAGCGCTCGATGCGGCGCGGATCCTTATCACCGACCTCGACGTGCACAGTGACCTCGTCGCCGCAGGTCGGATTGAACTGGTGGGATTCCCCCGACGTGCAGTATTCGTGGCTCGCCCGCAGCGTGGTCTCGCCCGCAGCCGACGAAGCCTCGTCTACGAGATCCTGCGCGAAGCTCTCCTTGCCATGCGGATTGCGCGCAGCATCGAGGATGACCTCTTGGTACATCTGTTCAAGCTCGTCATCGCTCATCCCGAAATCGCTCATAGTGGTAACCCTTTACAGCCGTCGGATGGCAAAGCCATCGGTACAACGAAGTCGCTCTTATTCCGCAGTCATCAAAAAAACCGCAGTCATCTTACAATACACAGCCATTCCAGAACACTGTAGAACACAGCGCTCAGCGTCCGAAAAAGGCACGGACATGCTTTGCCGCCTCAAGCAGCGTCTGCGCATCCTCGATGCTGGTATAGACGCCGGTGGAGGCCCTGTTAGACGCATACAGCCCGAAATGCCGGTGCACGGGCTGCGCACAGTGATGGCCGACGCGGATGGCGATGCCCTGCGCGTCGATGAACTGCCCGACGTCATGCGGATGCACGCCGGCGACATCGAAGGCCACCGTGCCGATGCGGTCGTGATTGTCTGCAGGACCGAGAATACGCACGCCTTCGATATCGCCAAGATGCAGGAGTTCCCCGGCTATCGCATGCTCGTGCGCCGCGATGTTCTCCATGCCGATCTCGCGCATCCAGTCGGCTGCCACTCCGGCTGCGACGACCTGTGCAACCGGCTGCGTGCCGGCCTCGAAGCGTGCCGGCGGCTCCATATACTGCGCAGGCTGATCCATCCAAGCCAATTCGACCATCGACCCGCCGAAGGCTGCCGGCGGCAGCGCTTCAAGCAGCTCGCGGCGGCCATAGAGGAAGCCGACCCCGGTCGGGCCATACATCTTGTGAGCGCTCCACGCGGCAAAGTCCACATCAAGCGCATGAAAATCAATCGGCATATGCGGCACGGACTGGCAGGCGTCCAGCACGAATACCGCGCCGACCTCATGCGCCCGTGCGACAATCGGCGCCAGCTCGGTCACCGCACCGGTGACGTTCGACACATGCGTGATAGCGACGACTTTCGTGCGCGGCGTGATCACTTCATTGGCTGTGTCGGCGTGAATGCGCCCGTCCTCGCTCAGATCGAACCAGCGCAGCGTGGCCCCCGTGCGCGCGGCAAGCTCCTGGAAGGGCAGCAGCACCGAATGATGCTCAGCCTTGGAGACGACGATCTCATCGCCCGGCTTCAATGCGAAGCGCTGCGCCGCCGCTCCCCCGCGCCCCAGCGACGCGTTGCCGAACGCCGTGGCGAGTAGATTGAGCCCCGCGGTGGCCCCAGCAGTGACCACGATCTCCTCGTGGCCTTCTTCGCTGTCGGCACCGACCAGCTTGGCGACCTTGGCGCGGGCCGTCTCGAACGCTTCGGTGCTGAGCGCGGCAAGCTCATGGGCCCCGCGATGCACGCCAGCATTGATGGTGCGATAGAACTCGCTCTCCGCGTCGATCACCGCCTGCGGCTTCTGCGCCGTAGCCGCCGAATCCAAATACACCAGCGGATGCCCATGCACCCGCTGATCCAAAATCGGAAACTCCCCCCGAACAACCCCAAAGTCCACCATCATCTTCTCCTCTGCTTCACCACTGTTATAGCAACTGTGGCATCCGAAGCAACTGCCGCGTGTGGGAGGGGAATGTGGTGTTCGCGACACGCTCCGGGCCGCTTCGCTACGCGACTTCGCAGCCTTAGCGGCTGCTCACCTCGCCTACGGACAGTCCGCAGGACTGTCCGCTTAACGGCTCGGCAAGTCTTTACGGTCTCGAACACCACATTCCACTCCCACACGCTCAACCGCAAATAATCACCACACACGTCGAAACGTCTACTACCAGCCTAGGCACCCCGCACCCACATGTAAAGGTCATATTCATCCAGCACAAAACTATTCAAGCGAAGCGCAATGGTTTGTGGCGCTTGATGCGCCACAAACCATCTCAGCCGCTCAAAAAACAAACTGCCGAAGCGACTCTTTACCACTAGTGAATCGGGAAGATATGTGTTGCTCCGGCGTAGGCTTGGTGCGGAGCTTGCAGCTCCGCCTTCGCGACCTTAGCGGTCGCTCACCTCGCCTACGGACAGTCCACAGGACTGTCCGCTTAACGGCTCAGCAGCCTTGAGCGTCCGGAGCAACACATATCTTCCCGATTCACGACAGAACCAATACGGAAATCAAGCCAAGGCGGACTCGGAATCCGATCCTTCCGGCAGATACTGATCGTACCCGGATTCCTCAAGCTCGTCAGCCAGCTCCGGACCGCCGGTCTTGATGAAGCGGCCGTTGGCGAAGACGTGCACGATGTCGGGCTTGATGTAGCGCAGGATGCGCGTGTAATGCGTCACCATGAGAATGCCTAGGCCGGTGTTTTCTTTGGCGCGGTTGACGCCTTCGGACACGATGCGCAGCGCGTCGACGTCGAGGCCGGAATCGGTTTCGTCAAGCACTGCGAACTTTGGCTTCAGGAGTTCGAGCTGCAGCACTTCGGCGCGCTTCTTCTCGCCGCCGGAGAAGCCTTCGTTCACGGAGCGCGTGGCGAACTTCGGATCCATGCGCAGTCGCTTCATGGATTCGTTCAGATCCTTGGTCCACGAGCGAATCGCCGGAGCTTTGCCGTCGATTTCCGTCTTGGCGGTACGCAGGAAGTTGGTCATCGACACGCCGGGCACTTCGACCGGATACTGCATGGCCAGGAACAGCCCGGCATGGGCGCGCTCGTCGGCGGTCATCTTGAGCAGGTCCTCGCCGTCGAGCAGCGCCTGTCCGGAGTCTACGATGTATTTGGGGTGTCCGGCCAGCGTGTAGGCCAGCGTCGACTTGCCCGAGCCGTTGGGGCCCATGATCGCATGGGTTTCGCCGGAGTTGACGGTGAGGCTTGCGCCTTTGAGGATCTGCTTGCGGCCTTCCTTGGTTTCGACGGAAGCGTAGAGATCCTTGATTTCGAGTGTTGACATGATTATTTTTCCTCCAGTACGTCCTGCATAGCGTCGCTTTCTCCTCGAGACAGGCGACGGTCGATCACGGTCATGAGATGTTCGGATATCGCGGGCACGCCGATCTCTTCGACGAGTTCTCCGAAGAAGCCGCGCACGACCAGCTTGCGGGCTTCGACCTCCGGGATGCCGCGCGACTGCAAGTAGAACAGCTCCTCGTCGTCGAAGCGTCCGACCGAGCTGGCGTGGCCTGCGCCGATGATGTTGCCGTTTTCGATCTCCAGATTCGGCTCGGAATCAGCTACTGCGCCGGGTGTCAGAACGAGGTTGCGGTTGAGCTCGTACGAGTCGGTGCCTGGTGCGGTCGGCAGGATGAGCGCGTTGCCGACCCACGTCGAATGCGCGTTCTTGCCGTCGAGCGCACCCTTGTAGACTACGCGCGACTTGCATTCGGGATGGTTGTGCACCACCATCGTGCGATGCTCGATATGCTCGCCGGGATCGACGAAGTAGATGCCGAGCATGTTGAGGTCGCCCTCTTCGCCGCCGAAGTCCTGATCCATGCGGATGCGCACGGCGTCGCCACCGAGCGTCACGACCGAATGGCGCAGGGATGCGCCTTCGCCGACGTGGATGCGGTGGTTGCCGACATGCTTCGACCCTTTCTCCCATTCCTGGATGAAGGTCGCGGAGATATGCGAATCCTTGCCGGTGGTCAGTTCGATGCCTTCGGCGAGCCTTGCCTGTCCGGCATGTTCGACCACGATGTCGCCGTGGGACTTGTCATCGGCGACGATCACCAGATGAAGAGCGTCCATGTCGAAGTCCTGGCCCTGAATCTTGACCAGCACGGGTTGCGTGAGCTCGCCGGAAAGTCGCACTACGACGGCCTTCGTGCCTGAGTTCCATTCGACTACAGCTGCGCGGTCGCTGGGCTTGTGCACTGTGCCAGAAGGGCCTTCGCCCAATGCCACCGTGCTCACTGCGACATGTGATTCGTCGAGCGCGGAGCCGTCGATATTCGATACGGCAATCGTCGTATGGCCGCTGGGCTTGAAGACGCTGAAGAACTCGCTGATGCGGTCGATCGGCGTGAAACGCCAGTCCTCCTGCTTGCGCGTCGGCATCGCGAAGACGTCAAGGTCGAAGGAGCGCGGCTCCTTGTCGGCGCTCGACGGCATGGTGGCCGGCATGGCGTAGGGATTGCCCGGATCCGCAACTGGTATCTTGATTTCCTTTACTGGCATCAGCCTACCGATCCTTCCATCTGCAGTTCCACAAGTCTGTTCAGCTCCAGCGCGTATTCCATCGGCAGCTCTCGGCTGATCGGCTCCACGAAGCCGCGCACGATCATGCCCATAGCCTCCTTCTCTTCGAGCCCGCGGCTCATGAGATAGAACAGCTGATCCTCGGAGACCTTGGAAACGGTAGCCTCGTGGGCCATCGAGACGTCATCCTCGCGCACATCCACATGCGGGTAGGTGTCGGAGCGCGAAATCTCATCAACCAGCAGCGCGTCGCACACCACAGAGGAGCTTGAGCCTTCCGCGCCCTTGATGATCTTGACGAGTCCTCGGTAGGCGGCACGCCCGCCGGAGCGGGAGATCGACTTGGAGACGATGGTCGAGCTGGTGTGCGGCGCCAGATGGATCATCTTCGCGCCGGTATCCTGATACTGGCCTTCTCCTGCGAAGCCCAGCGACATGGTCTCCGCCTTGGCATACGGCTCGGCGAGGATGCACGAGGGGTACTTCATCGTGGCCTTGGAGCCGATGTTGCCATCGATCCATTCCATCGTAGCGCCTTCGCGCACGTAGGCGCGCTGGGTGACGAGGTTGTAGACGTTCGTCGACCAGTTCTGCACGGTCGTGTAGCGCACGCGTGCGCCCTTCTCCACGACGATCTCGACGTTGGCCGCGTGCAGCGAGTCAGTGGCGTAGATCGGCGCGGTGCAGCCTTCTACGTAATGCACATAGGAGCCCTCATCCGCGATGATCAGCGTGCGCTCGAACTGGCCCATGTTCGGCGTGTTGATGCGGAAGTAGGCCTGCAGCGGGATGTCGACATGAACGCCCTTGGGCACATAGACGAACGAGCCGCCTGACCATGCGGCCGTGTTGAGGGCAGCGAACTTGTTGTCGTCGGCCGGAATGACGGTCGTGAAGTATTTTTTGACCAGCTCGGGGTAGTCGCGCACCGCGGTATCGGTGTCGACGAAGATGACGCCCTGCTCTTTGAGGTCCTCGCGGATCGAATTGTAAATGACCTCGGATTCGTACTGCGCCGCGACGCCGGAAACCAGACGCTTCTTCTCCGCCTCGGGGATGCCGAGCCTGTCATAGGTGTTGCGGATGTCGTCGGGCAAGTCCTCCCAGCTCTTGGCCTGGTTTGCGAGCGGCTTCACGTAATACTTGAAGTTCTCGGCATGGAACTCCGAAAGATCCACGCCCCAGTCTGGCATGGGCTTGTCGAGAAACGCCTGATAGCCTTTCAGGCGATAGTCGAGCATCCATTCCGGTTCGCCCTTATCGGCCGATATGGCGCGGACCACGCTCTCGTCGATGCCCTTCTGCGCGGCTTCGCCGGCGGCATCCGAATCATGCCAGCCATAGCCGTATTCGCCGAATTGATCAAGGATCTCTTCGTCCTGTTTGATTTTCTCCTCGTTGACATTGGCTCGATCAGCCACATACTGGCTCATCTCCATGTCAGACGCGGCGTTGGGTGTTTGTTCGTCCACCACCGTACGCGGCCTCCATTCCTTGGGAAAGTATCAGTGGTAAACCTAACAGAATCCAGGCCGAAATACTAGACAAAGGTTCACCTATCGGCTAAGGGAGGACGTGATATTGCGCACAGTTAGGAGTCACGTTGCGATCATGGTCGATAATGTCGACTCTCTTCGGCAATGCGCCTTGTTAGCGTCCGTTTTGTAGCGTTAATTCAAGCCTGACGCTACAAAACTGCCTATAACTAGTTGCCAGCGTCCGTTTTGTAGCGATAGCCTCGGCTTATTGGCGCCTAGCGCGAAAAGGCCGCTGACGAGTGGTCAGCGGCCTTTTCATACCAATAGCCCACTTCTCAGCGCGTGGTCTGGTGGTCAAGCGCGGCCTTGACCAGCCCGGCGAAGAGCGGATGCGGCTTGGTGGGGCGGGACTTGAACTCGGGGTGGGCCTGAGTGCCGACGTAGAACGGATGCACATCCTGCGGCAGCTCCACGAATTCGGTGAGCTCGCCGTCCGGGCTCTGGCCGCTGATGGTGAGGCCGGCCTCGCGCAAGCGGTCCTTGTAGGCCACGTTCACCTCGTAACGGTGGCGGTGGCGTTCGGTCACATGCGTGGTGCCGTAGAGCTGCGAAACCAGCGAGTCCTTTTCAAGTTCGGCCGGGTAAGAGCCTAGACGCATGGTGTGGCCCATGTCGCCGTTGCCCGCGACGATGTCCTTCTGCTCCTCCATCGTGGCGATCACCGGGTTCTCGCAATCGCTTTCGAACTCCGAGGAGTTCGCGTCCTCAAGGCCCAGAACGTGCCGCGAGTATTCGATGACCATCGACTGCAGGCCGAGGCAGAGGCCGAGGGCGGGCATCTTGTTCTCGCGCACGAATTTGAGCGCGCCGATCTTGCCCTCGATGCCACGGATGCCGAAACCGCCGGGGATCACGATGCCATCGACGTCGGCGAGCTGCTCGCGCGCGCCTTCGCTGGTCTCGCACAGATCGGCCGGCACCCACTTGACGTTCACCTTTGCATGATTGGCGAATCCGCCGGCCTTGATGGCCTCGGTGACGGAGAGATACGCATCAGGCAGGTCGATGTACTTGCCGACGATGGCGATGTTGACCTCATGCTTGGGGTGGTGCACGCGGTCGAGCAGATTCTCCCACTCGGCCCAGTCCACATCGTGGAAGGGCAGCTCAAGCTCGCGCACGACGTAGGCATCGAGCCCTTCGTCGAAGAGAATCTTGGGCACGTCGTAGATGCTCGGCGCGTCGACGCAGTTGACTACGCCCTGCGGGTCCACGTCGCACATAAGCGAGATCTTGTCTTTGATCGACTGGTTGAGCGGGCGATCCGAACGCAGTACAAGCGCATCGGGGACAATGCCCAGCTGACGCAGCGCCATGACCGAATGCTGGGTGGGCTTGGTTTTCAGCTCGTGCGCGGCGTCAATGTACGGCACCAGCGAGACGTGAACGAACATGCAGTTCTCGCTGCCCAGATCGCGGCGCACCTCGCGGGCCGCCTCCATGAAGGGCTGCGACTCGATGTCGCCGACCGTGCCGCCGATTTCGGTGATAATCACATCGACATCGTCGGAGGCCTGCGCGCGCATGCGGCTTTTGATCTCATTGGTGATGTGCGGGATGACCTGCACGCACTGGCCGAGGTACTCCCCCGCGCGCTCCTTGTCGATCACCGACTGGTAGATCTGACCAGTGGTCACATTGGCCTTCTGCGACAGGAACACGTCGAGGAAACGCTCGTAATGGCCGATGTCGAGATCGGTTTCCGCGCCGTCCTCGGTCACGTACACTTCGCCGTGCTGGAACGGGTTCATCGTGCCCGGATCCACGTTGATGTACGGGTCGAGCTTCTGCTGCAGCACCCGGATGCCGCGGCTGCGCAGCAGCCTGCCCAGCGATGAGGCGGTCAGTCCCTTGCCGAGGGACGAGACAACGCCGCCGGTGACGAAAATATGCTTGGTGATGTGCTCTTGCGAATTGCCATGTTGTCTTCTAACCATGGAACTTCAATCTATCATTCATGTGTGACTCGGCGTGTTTCGCACAGTAGACGCACTGCGGACGCGCGGAAGACGCCGCGAACCGACGTATTCCCTTGCGAGCCTTGTGGAGGGGCTGTGCGTGTGCACAGTCTCACGCGCAGCCCCTCCGAAAGGCTCTGCACGGCTTCCATGCAGGCCGTGCAGAGCCGCCGTTCACCGGCGTTTGCGCGTGATGGCTCGCACGATAATCACCGCCGCGCCTGTCAGCATCAGCACCAGTCCGATCACGACGATGACGGCTACAGAGCTGCCTGTCGTTGCGACGCGTGCATGCTGGCCATCATTGTGCGCGCTGGAATGCGTGCCATCAGGTCGGGTGCTGTCGCCCGGCTGGCTTCCATCCGGCTTCGGGTTGCTCGACCCGGGTTTGCTTGGCTCGGGCTTACTGCTTGCAGCCTTCGTGGTGAGCACGGCGGCGGAAAGCGCGGGGACGCTGTATCCCTTGTCGCCGACTGTGACCGCAGTCGTTTCCACTTTGCCGCCAGCGACCAGCGAGGTGTATTCGCCGGCTGTGATCTGAGGCAGCTGAACGGCGGTTTCGTTGGCGTTGAGCACCACGACATAGATTTCACCGCCGCTTGTGAGCGAAAACGCCACGACGCCGTTGACCTGATTGCCCTTGATCTGCTTGCCGCTGACCTGCCTGCCGTTGGCCGGCGCGAGCATCGTCATGTTCTTGGCGATGTCCTCGTAGGTGGCCATATGCAGCGCCGGCACCGATGCGCGCAAGGCGATGAGCCCGCGCATATACGCCACCGAATCGCGTTGCTGGACCGTGCGGTCCCAGTCGATCGCGTTGACCGCGTCGCCGGACTTGTAGCTGTTGCCATCGCCGCCCTTGGTGCGCAGGAACTCCTGGCCGAGCTGGAATGCGACGGTGCCTTGGGAGAGCATCACAGCCGAATCGACGAGCTTGGCCCGCGCCAGGATCTCGGCCTGGTATTGCGCCTCGCTCTGCCCGTCCTTGCGCGGCACGCTTTTCAGGAGCTTGTCGTACAGGGTCAGGTTGTCGTGTATTTCGGCGTACTGCACCACCTGCCCCGGGTCGCCGTACTTGTTCGTGGCATTGCCGTTGGTGCACAGCGCTTCGGGGGCTGTTCCGGCGAGGTTGGGGCAGGCCATCATGTTGTTGGCGATGAGGTCTTCCTTGCCTTCCGCGCCTGAGGCGAAGCCCGTGTCCGTGTCGTTGAACACCGAGCCTTTGAGCGCGTCGCGCAGCGAATCGTTGAAGAAGGCGATGCCGTTGTCGCCGTTCTTGGCGGCGACTTCGTAGGCGTTGGGCTGGATGGTCATGTCCGCTTTGGGCATGGTGGTGTTCATGTCCCAGCCTTCGCCGAGCACGATGATCGAAGGGTCGATCTTGTCGAGCGCCGAGCGCACCTCTTGCATGGTCTTGAGGTCGATCAGCCCCATCAGATCGAAGCGGAAGCCGTCAAGCTTGTACGTCTTGGCCCAGTAGGTGACCGAATCGACGATGTATTTGCGCATCATCGCCCGTTCGGAGGCGGTGTCGTTGCCCACGCCGGAATTGTTGACGAGGTTGCCGTTCGCGTCGTAGCGCAGATAGTAGCCGGGCACGGTCTCGTTGAAGGCGTGCGTGCCGGCATCCTGCACATGGTTGTAGACCACGTCCATGATGACGCGGATGTTGCTGGTATGCAGCCCGGCAACCATCTCCTTGAGCTCCTTGATGCGGGTCGCGGGATTCTTGGGGTCCGAGGAATACGAGCCTTCGGGCACGTCGTAGTTCACCGGGTCGTAGCCCCAGTTCTGCGCGCCGCGCTCGTTGTTCGGGTCGTAGGACAGATCCGTGTTCTCATCCACGCTGCCATAGTCGTACATCGGCATGATCTGGACATGGGTGACGCCCAGCTTTTTCAAGTAGTCCAGCCCGGAGACCGCGCCGTCGGGCGTCGTCGTGCCGCTTTGCGTCATGCCCAGGTACTTGCCCTTGTTCTGGGGCGCGATGCCGGAGTTCGGCGCGATCGAGAAATCGCGGATATTCGTCTCTGCGATCACCGCATCGCTCGTCTTGCCGAAAGGCTTCATGCGCGGCGCCGTGACGGCGATCTCCTTGGCCGCCAGCGCCACCGAGCGTCTGCCGTTGACCACGGACGCCTTGGCATACGGGTCTGACGACTGGTTGACGGTGCCGTCGGCGAAGGTGAGCGTGTAATCATACACGAGGTCGGCGCCGGGCACGGTGGCCGTCCACACGCCCAGATCGTTGCCAGTGCCACCGTGCGTGCCGTGCGTCATCGCGATCGAATCCTGCTTGGCCCCGTGCTCCGAATCGTCGCGGTACAGGTTGAGTTCGACCTTGCTCGCCGTCGGCGCCCAGAGCTTGAAGACGGTGTCCTTGCTGTTCACCGTTGCGCCCAGATCATCGCCGTCGTACGCGTATTTCCTGTCGAAGGCGTCGCTGCGCACCACGGCCCCGAGCGAAACCGGAGCCTGTCCGAAGCCTTCGACCGCGACCGTGTGCGGCGCAGTGACGTCGAGATCCTTGTCGGTGCCCACAGTGAGCGCATTGCCTTCGACGCTGACGCTCGCTGCTGCGGTGCCATCGACCGTAACTGCAGGCGTTGTGGCGGTCGTGCGGCTGAGCTTGACCGTGATGGTGCGGAATGCATCCAGCTGCGCTTTGGCGATGGAATCCTTGGTCACCAGCAGCGTGCTGTTGGTGTAGACGGTTGGATCGCCTTGAACCAGCCAAATTTCCGCGTTCGCACTGCCATCCTTGTTCACGGATACCGCCGAGGCTGGAATCGCGCGATTGTCGCCGTTGGGATCCTTGGCTTCCCAACCGTCCCCGCCGTATCGCACAAGGAATGCAGGCTTGGAGCCGGCGAGCGTGTACTTGGCGGTGAGTCCGAAACGATCATGCGAGGAGAAGGGGTATGCGGCGCCATTGGCTGAATCTGACCAGCCCCAGATATCCCAGGCCTTGTTCCCGTCGGCGCTCGCGTAGTCGTCGGCGAAGCGGTGGTAGTGAATCGTCACGTTGACGCTACTGAATTGCTTCTCATACCCGGCAGGGGCCTGGCTCAAAGTCTCGTCAGGCTTGGAGCCATCGATCCAGACCTCCGCAGTGCCGTTCGAGCCGTCGATCATGCGGTTGTCGCCGACTTTGTTCCACTGCTCGTCGGTGATGATAACCCCGATCTTGCCAGCTGCGAAGGCGCCGTTCAGCGTGGTTTCGAAGACCTGTCCGTACGAATCGGTGCCAGTGAAGGCATGATGTGCGCCGTCAATCGATGCGCCATCCTTATCCGTGGCCCACAGGTACACGCCGCGCTGCGCGCTGTCCGCAGGCTTGTAGTGCACAATCACTTTTGTCTTGGGGCTATAGGGTTGCAAGTCGCCGGGTATGCCGGCGGACGCGGCATGGTTATCGACGCTGGTCCAGTGGCCGAGCGCCGTGTAATTGCCGCCGCCGTCAGGATTGTCCCATGCGCCGGATCCGTTGGTAAAGACGTATTCGAGCGGCTTGCCCTTGGGATCGAGCGTGACCGAGACCCAGCCTTTGCCTGCCTCCTGCATGACGAGGTCGCCTTGTTGCTGCCAATTGTCAATGCCGTAGTGCAGCGTGGCGCTGGACCAGCCTGCAGGAAGCTTGTAGTAGACTGTCCGGCTCGTATCTGTCGCGGGCTTGGCTTGCTTATCGTTACGCGCAAGATCGGGGTCGCTAGGGTCGCGCCGCTGCGTGCCCGTCCATTGGCCTTGCGTCGCTCCGACATGGATTGCAATCGCGGCATGCGCAGGCAGATCAGCGGTGAAGCTGCCGTCAGAGCGCACGTCGACAGTCTGCGAGCAATCGCCGGTGGCGTAGACGTTGCAGTAAGTGCCGGCGGGCAGTGAGGTGGCGAAAGACTGGTGGGAGTCGTTGTCGCTGTTATTGATCGCCAGATAGCCTTTCGAGCCCCGTCCGAAGCCGAGCACGTTGGCGCCGTAGGTTTTCCAGTTGCTCACTGCAGTGCCGGCGACCGCATTATGGTAGCCGATCATGCCACGGATGGCAGTCCAGCGCTCCGTGCACTGCCAAGTACCGGGGGTCATCGACCCATCGCTCGGGCAGGTCACGTCGGGCACAGAAACATCGCCCGCTCCGGGAGCACCGTCGTCATTGCCATTGAAGTAGTAGCCGGAGTAGACGTGCGGCTGCCCGTAGCCATTGGCCAGCATGAAGGCGTTGGCCAGCAGGTATGCGGAGCCTTTCTTGTAGGTCAGGGCCGAGCCACGTTCAGTGTCCCAGTTGGTCACGAAAACCGCGGCCTTGTCGGAGCTCACCCAATCCGGGCCACCGACTTTGGCCAGACCCCGGCTCTCATCGGTGATGTCACTGGAGAAAGCCACCGCAAGATGGTTGGTGAAGTTGAATTCCGAGACCTTGCCGGTGCCGAGATAGTTGGCGGGCTGGATTTGCGCGGCCTCGGATGCGCTGCCGATGACCTCCTGCTCGAAGAAGATGCTATCAGCATCACGACCCGACTTCTGAGCCAGAAGGGTTTTTATCGCCGTCACGTCGGCGCTGGCGATATGCTTCACCGCATCGACGCGGAAGCCATAGACGCCAAGTTTAAGCAGGCCGTTGAGGTAGTCGGCGATTTTCTCCTGGACTTCCGGCTTGCCAGTGTCCAAATCCATCAGTCCAGACAGGCGGCAGTTTTGCACGTTGCCGGCGTCGCTGTAGTTGCTGATATTGCTCGTGCATGAATGGTAATCGGCAGGAGTGTAGCCCGGCGTTGCCTTGAGCGTGCCGTCGCTGTCGTACTCGCTGCCCTGTTTGCCTTCGCCGGCGGCGCCATAGCGCGGCGAGCCATCAAAGGTGCCGAAGGTGTGGTTAATCACCGCGTCGGCAATGACGCCTACACCCGCTGCCTTGCAAGTGGCGATCATGGATTCGAATTGCGCCTGCGTGCCGAGCTTCGAATCGAGCTTGTAGCTGGCAACCTGGTACGAAGTCCACCATTGCTTGCCCTGGATCGTCTCCTGCGGCGGGGAAACTTCGACGTATCCTACGCCTTCAGGACCGTAGACGTCGGTGCATTGCCGAGCCACCGATTCCCAGTTCTGCTGGAATGCGATGACGATGACATCCTTTGCCCCTGTTGGCGACGTCTGCTCGCCCAGCGCCATGCTCGGCGCCGCGGCAAGACCGGTGAGCGCCAGCGCGGCGCTGGCGGCGAGCGCGGCTATCCGTCTGATTGCGGAGCCAAGCCGTTCCAAGTTCATATGCTGCATGACCACGTGTCCTTCCATGTTCTTCATTGAGTGCGGCCGGCGGCCTTCGCCGCCGCTTACCGGCAGCGTACACAGCTTGGGATCTGCGGCAAACCGCTGCGCGAGCCTTTGCGCCGCACAGGCCCTAACCGTTCGATGTGCGTGATCCCAACCTCCGTTTGCGAACGTATGCCCTTGCCTATGCCGCAGCAATGCGGAATTCCATAGCCAAGTCGCATCAACGTATGCATACGTTTGCAACCGCCGGATGCCGATAGTGTAACGCGGATCTTATGCAAATGCAATGAAACAGGCATGGCGCAGGTAGGCTGCAGCCAGCCTGCGCTACTCGATGAGGTGGGCGACGGCTTCCAGGGCCAGCCGGTAGCCGTAGAACCCCATGCCGGTGATGGTGCCGGTGGCCACCGGGGAGATCACGCTGTGCTTGCGGAAGGCGTCGCGCGCCGAAGGGTTGGAGATGTGGACCTCCATAAGCGGCAGGCCGGTGTCCGTGACCATGTGCGCCGCGTCGGACAGCCCGTAGCTGTAATGGGTGAAGGCGGCAGGGTTCATCACCACAGGGGTTCTCTCGTCGACGGCGCGGTGCATCCACCCGATCATCTCAGCCTCATCGTCGCTCTGGCGCACTTCGACATGCAGGCCGAGCTCGCCGCCCCAGCCTTCGCACAGCCGGGTCAGCGCGGCCAGGTCGTCGCTGCCGTAGACGTCGGGCTCGCGCACGCCCAAGCGCCCCAGATTCGGTCCGTTGACGACGATGATGTGGCGTGCCGCCGCTGCGGTGTTGATCGTTTCCATGGCTGTGCTGCCTCTTTCTCTTCATGTATGTCCATTCAGAACGTTCCTGCTCGCCTGTCTGCCTGCGCCTGCCCGCCCGTTTCCTATCAGGTCGGCGCAATGTGGCGGCTATCGATGCGCGGGGGCCTGCTGGATGCGCACGAAGGCCTCGTGCACGGCGTCCTGCGGCGGGTCTTCGAGGTGAATCGGGTGCCCGATGCCGTCCAGGATCACGAAGCGCAGGTGATTGCCGCGCGCCTTCTTGTCGCGATGCATCAGGGCGAGCACCTCGTCCCAGTTCTCATGATGCCAGGATGTGGGCAGCCCCAAGGACCCGAGCAGCGAACGGTGGTAATCGACCTCGTCCTTGTCGAGATAGCCGAGGATGCCAGCCAGCTCGGCCGCATAGACGCATCCGACAGCGACCGCGTTGCCGTGGCGCCAGCGGAAGTGCTCAAGCGTTTCAATGGCATGGGCCAGTGTGTGGCCGTAGTTGAGGAATTCGCGCAGCCCGGCCTCTTTGAGGTCGCTGGAGACATGGTAGGCCTTGACCCGCACGGTGCGCTCGATGAGCTCGGAGACGACGCCTTCGAGCGGCGAGCCGAGGAACGCCGCGCCGTCGAATGCGCGCAGCTCCTCGCCGTGATCCTCAAGCAGATCGAGGATGCCCTCGTCCATGATGAGTCCGGATTTGGCGACCTCGCCGAGTCCCTCGGTGAAGATGTCGTTGGGCAGCGTCGCCAGCGTTTTGAGATCGGCGAGCACGCCTGCCGGCGTGTAGAAGGAGCCGACCAGATTCTTGCCTTGCGGCGTGTTGACGCCGGTTTTGCCGCCGGTCGAGGCGTCGACCATCGCCAGCAGCGAAGTCGGGCAGTTCACGTAGCGGATGCCGCGCATCCAGGTCGCGGCCACGAATCCGGCCAGATCGGTGGCCGCCCCGCCGCCGAGCCCGACAACCGCATCGGACCGGGTGAAGCCCTCATTGCCCAGTCGCTCCCAGATGCCATTGGCCACCGGATTGGTTTTGCCTGCTTCGGCATCGGGTATCACGACGTCCGAGACACTATAGCCCGCTCGGCGCAGCAGCGCGCGCGCATGATCGCTATGCCGCTGTACCGGCTGGGTGTGGATCAGCGCAATCTTCGTGGGGCGCTCCCCTAGGATCTCGGGCAGCTGCTGCATCACGCTTTCGCCGACACGCACGTCGTATGGCTCGATGGACAAGCCGGTGACATGGATTGTTCGTTGCATAATCGCCTCCGTCAGTTTTCTCGCCGCCATCTGCGGCGTCGACCCGTGCGTGCGCACGTGGATATTCGCCAGCTCGGAGAATACCGGGTCGCGTTCCTCGAACAACTGCTTCCAGCGCGCATCGGGGTCGCCTTTGAGCATTGGCCGGTTGCCGCCGCGCCGTGCGCGCTCCATGGCTTCCTTCG
Source organism: Bifidobacterium subtile (assembly GCF_000741775.1). Taxonomy (GTDB): domain Bacteria; phylum Actinomycetota; class Actinomycetes; order Actinomycetales; family Bifidobacteriaceae; genus Bifidobacterium; species Bifidobacterium subtile. The sequence continues at coordinate 114,111 of NZ_JGZR01000007.1, read as the reverse complement.
AGTCGGCCTGCAAGTAGATAAGCCGGCCACCATCGCGAACATAGTCGGCAAGGGCCTGCCGGGTGGCCGGGGTCATCGGGGCGCCGCCGCCGAGGGAAAGCAGGCCGTCGTAGCCGTCGAGCAGCTCGCAGATCAGTGAGGATTCCAAATCGCGGAACGCCTTCTCGCCGTAGCGTTCGAAGTACTGCGGAATGCCCATGCGCGCCTCATCCTCGACGCGCTGGTCGGCATCGATGAACGCCACGCCGAGCATCAATGCGGCCTGATGCCCGACACGGGTCTTGCCTGCTCCGGGCATGCCGATGATGACGGCGAGCGGGTGATGTGCACTCATAGAGGAAGTCCTTCTCATGAAACGACCGAATACCGATGCCAGCGGATCTGAACGACTATGGCAACGCGCCGTTCAGCGCATATGCTCAGGCCAGGAGGAGAGGTACTGCTCGGCGTTGCGCCGGGTCTCAGCGATGCTGTCGCCCCCGAACTTCTCAAGAATGAAACGCGCAAGCGTGAGCCGGACCATTGCCTCGCACACGACCGAGGCGGCCGGAACCGCCGTGCTGTCGGAACGCTGGTTGATGGCCTGCGCAGGCTCGCCCGTGTTGACGTCGACAGTGCGCAGCGCGCGCGGAATCGAGGGAATCGGTTTCATGGCGGCCCGCACGCGGATAATCTCGCCGTTCGACATGCCGCCTTCGATGCCGCCGGCGCGATTGCTCAGCCGTGCGATGCGCCCGTCCTCGCCCGGCACCATTTCGTCATGCGCCTGCGAGCCGAAGCGCTCGGCCTCTCGGAATCCGTCGCCGATCTCCACGCCCTTGATGGCTTGAATGCCCATGATAGCGCCGGCCAGAGCGCCATCCAATCGTCGGTCGGATTCCACGTAGGTGCCCACGCCGGCGGGCATGCCGTAGGCAAGCACCTCGACGACGCCGCCGATGGTATCGGCCGCCGCCTTGCCTTCGTCGACCCGTGCCATCATGCGCTGCGCTGCCTCGGCGTCCAAGGTGCGCACCGGAGAGGCGTCAAGCGCCTCCACATCGTCGGGAGTGGGCAGCTCGTAGTCGTCGCCGACGCCCGTGCCGCCGATCGAAACGACATGCGCGACAGTGCGTACACCTACTGCCTGTTCAAGGAATCGCGCAGCGACAGAGCCGAGCGCCACACGGGAGGCGGTCTCGCGGGCACTGGAACGTTCAAGCACCTCGCGGGCGTCATCGAAGCCGTACTTGCGCATGCCTGTCAGGTCGGCGTGCCCTGGCCTCGGGCGGCTCAGCGGCGCGTTGCGGCCGGTGTCGGCAAGCTCGTGATCGAGCGGATCGGCGCTCATCACCTCCGTCCACTTGGGCCATTCGGTGTTGGCGATTTCAATGGCGATAGGCGAGCCGAGCGTCCTGCCGTGGCGCACGCCGGTAAGCAGCCGCACCTTGTCCTGTTCGAACTTCATGCGCGAGCCGCGCCCATACCCCAGCCGCCGACGTGCCAGCGCATCGACCACATCCGCGCTGGTGACCTCGATGCCGGCGGGCAGCCCCTCGATCATCGCGACCAACGCCTCACCGTGCGATTCACCCGCAGTCTGCCAGCGCAACATGCCTTCTCCTTCGCCTATACGATCAACTTCGACTATCTTACTGTCATGTCCTACTTTGCCATGCTGCCCAGTCTGCTATGCGGAATCCTGTTGGCCATAGAAGACCTGCGCACCCGGCGCGTGCCGCGCATCTGGGTCGCCTTCGGCATGGTCACGCAGTGCGCGGCGTTCATCATATACGGCGCGTCGCATGGCCGTCCTTGGGGTTTTCTGGCGGCTTTGAGCTATGCCGTCGCAGCCGCGCTGCTGCAATGGCTGCTGTCCTCGCTGCGCCCGGGCAGCCTGGGATTCGGCGATGTCACCTGTGCCGCGCTGGTCGGGCAGGCAGTCGGCTGGCTCGGCCTGATGGCCTTCCTGAGCTGGTGGCTGCTCATGGGGGTCGTCGGCCTGCTCTGGATCGGAGGCTGGCATGTTCGCAGCAGATTCAGCCATGCCCCGGCACCGATCCGAGCGCCGTTCGTGCCGGTCATCGTCATCTCCGGCGTGTGCGCCGCGCTGCTGCCCGGAATACTAATCTTCTAATTCGCATTGGAATTCGTCTGCTTGTACTCGTCGCGAATCTTCCAGAAATCGTCCTCGGTCGTGGCGAATTTGGTTTCGCCGGTATTCAGATTCGTCGTGACGAAATACAGCCAATCGCCCTCCGGCGGATTCATTGCGGCCTTGAGCACATTGTCACTGGGATTGCTGATCGGGGTCGGCGGCAGTCCGGCGTTCACCCGGGTGTTATACGGATTGGACCCGTCGGCCAGCATATCGTCGGTGAGCTTGTCTGCGCTGATGCCCAGCCCATAGGCGACCGTGGTATCCATGCCCAGATTCATGTTCTTATCGAGCCGGTTGAGAATGACACGCACGACCTTGCCGTAGTATTCCTGCGAATTGACCTCGGATTCGGCTATCGAAGCGATCGTGAGCAGCCGTTCCCGCTGCGCTCCGGAAGGCATCCCCATGGCGTCGAGCTGAGCGACGCGTTTGCTCACCATCGTTTTCATGATTTCTTCGGCAGAGTCTATCGCCTTGACATCGTATGACCCCGGCTCAAGCCAGCCTTCGAATTTGCCGCCGGCCTCAGCAGGCAGAATGCCCGATCCGCCCAAATCGAGCACGCGTTGGAACTCGGATTTGGCAATGCCGGACAAGCTTGCCGCATTGGCTATGACATCGGAGACCCGCTCGCCCGAGCGCACCTCAAGGAAACCGGTCGCCTTGCTCTGATCGGAAAGCGTCTTGGCGACGTCAATCGCAGCCATGTGCCGCTTCAGCTCGTAGGTGCCCGGGTACAGCGTGCTGCTGTTCGCCGCGACCGCGCTGGTGAAGGCCGCTTCGGATCTGATCACATCGGCGCTTTTGAGCTTCTTGGCGACTTGCACCGCATCATCGCCGTTGGCGACGGTGATGAGCACGCTTCCCGAGCCGGGGCCGGGATAGTCTGCGAGCTGTGCGGTAGGGGCATCGCGCGCGGAGGTCCAAGCTTTGATCTTCGTATAACTGAAATATCCGCCGCCTACGACGACGGCGATAAGGGCGATCACGATGACAGCGGCCTTGAGCTTGGTGTTGCGTCGACGCTCGCGCTGCCGCCTCATCTCTCGACGGGATTTGGGAGGGCTGGGAGGCAGGGGCAACGCCGCGCCATACTGCGCTTCCGGCTGTGCATCACGAGCCATGCCATCTGACGCGGCGCCGCCTGACGCAGTGTTTTCGAGCGCATTGTCATCCGACGCATCAGCGTCGAAACCGGTATCGTCGAAGAAGGTGTTGAAATCCTCGGGCACTAATCGCTCCTCTGATTGGTCCTGGCGTCCAACGCCGACTGCAGAATCACCACTGCCGACTGCTGGTCGACCACGGGTCGGTGGCGTCTGCCTGCGACATGCGCCTCATGCAGCTGGCGATGTGCGCTGACCGTGGTCAATCGTTCATCCACCAATGCTATCGAAGGTATGTCATGAATCGGTGACGACTCGTCTTCGCTGAGCGTAGTCAGCCGCTTGGTGAGATTCGCGGCCCAGCGTCGGGCCTTTTTCGCGCTTTTGCCTTCGCTGCCATTGAGCTGCAAAGGCAGCCCTACGACGATATGGTCGATTGCCTGGTCGGCGGCCGCATGATCTTCGATGATTTCGACCACGGCGTCAAGCGTGCGGAAGGAATCGCCCCGCGCGTCGAGGTTTTCCAGCGGGTGGGCGAAGGTGAGCTCCGGGTCGGACGATGCGAGTCCGACCCGGGCGTCACCGAGATCGACGCCAAGCCATGCCATGCCGGCTCAGACCCGCGCCACAGCTTGCGCCAACGCGTTCAATGCCGCATCGATCTTCGTGGCGTCGGCGCCGCCGCCTTGGGCGAAGTCCGGCTTGCCGCCGCCGCCTCCCCCGAGCACCTTCGATGCGCCGCGCACGAGATCTCCGGCCTTGATGCCCGACTTGCGGGCCGCCTCATTGGTCGCCACGGCGACCATGGGCTTGCCTTCTTCATTGACGCCGGCCAGCGCGACGACCGCCGGTACATCCTCACCCAGCTGGCCGCGCACGTCAAGCACGGTTTTGCGCAACGTTTCGAAGGATCCGAAATGGCCGACATTCCTGGCCGCGACTTTCACCGGAGCAGCGGAGTCCTTGGCCTGACTGACCAGCTGCGGCACTGCTGCGGCGAGCTGGCTTTCGTACATCGCGGCGAGCCTGCGGTCGGAATCCTTGAGCTTGGCCAGCAGCACATTGATCCTCGCGGCCAGCTCGTCGGGCCTCGCGTTGAGCGTGTCCGAAAGCTGGGAGACGAGCGCGTGCTCACGGGCGTTGAACTCATACGCCCCCTGGCCCACCACGGCGTCGACGCGCCGCACGCCCGAGCCGATGGAGGCCTCGGCCATGATGTTCACGCTGCCGATCTTGCCGACCTGATCGACGTGGGTGCCGCCGCACAGCTCGCGGCTCCAGCCGTCTTCGCCGATCGAGACGACGCGCACGATGTCGCCGTACTTCTCGCCGAACAGATGCATCGCGCCCAAGGCGATGGCATCGTCGAACTTCATTTCCTTGGTGGTCACGCTCAGGTTGTCGCGCAGCCGGTCGTTGACCCTGGCCTCGACCGTGTCGATCGCGTCCCTGCTTGGGGCCTTGGACCACTGGAAGTCGAAACGCAGACGATTCGGCGCATCCTCGGAACCGCGCTGGGTGGCCTGGGGGCCGAGCTCCTCGCGCAGGGCCTTGTGCACCATATGCGTGGCCGTATGCGAACGCGCGATGGCACCGCGGCGAGCGATGTCGATATTCGCGCTGACCTGCGAACCGACCACCAGCGTGCCTTCATTCAGGCGGCACTGGTGCACGATGAGGTCTTTGATGGGCTTCTGCACATCGTCGACTTCGAGCACGGCGCCCTCATCGGAGATGATCTCGCCCTGATCAGCTAGCTGTCCGCCGGCCTGCGCGTAGAATGGCGTGCGGTCCAGAATCACCTCGACCGTGGCCGGAGCGCTGACTGCCGGAACCGAGCCCTTGCCCGGCTGCATGATGCCCAACACGCGCGAACGGCTCGAATAGTCGGTGTAGCCCAGGAAGTCGATCGGCTGCACGAGCTGCTTCTTGAAGTCGTCGTAGACGCTCACATCGACGTTGTGCCGTTTCTTGAGCGCATCGGCGCGGGCGCGCGACTTCTGCTCGTCCATCAGCTCGCGGAACTTGTGCTCGTCAACCTGCACGCCTTGCTCCTGCGCCATTTCGAGCGTCAGCTCAATCGGGAAGCCGTAGGTATCGTGCAGCGTGAACGCGTCTTGGCCGGAGACCAGCGGAGCCTTCGAGCTCTTGGCCTTGGATACGGCAGTGTCGAGGATCGTCGTGCCTTTTTCAAGCGTGCGGCGGAAGGCATCCTCCTCGCCGTACGCGGATTCGGACACTTCATGGAAGGTCGTCTCCAACTCGGGATAGTTAGGAGCCATCGCATCCTTGGACACGGGGAACAGCTCGGGCAGCACCGGGTCGTTCACGCCCAGCATGCGCATGGAGCGCACGGTGCGGCGCAGCAGGCGACGCAGCACGTAGCCGCGGCCCACATTGCTCGGGCGCACGCCGTCGCTCATGATCATCAGGGCGGAGCGCACGTGGTCGGCCACGACGCGGAAGCGCACATCGGATTCCTCGTCCTCGCCGTATGTCTTGCCGCTCAGGCGCTCGGCCGCCTCGATGACCGGGTAGACCTCATCGGTCTCGTAGATGTTCTGCTTGCCTTGCAGCAGGTAGGCCAGGCGCTCAAGGCCCGCGCCGGTGTCGATGTTCTTGTGCTCGAGCTCGCCGACGATATGCAAATCGGTCTTCGACTTGACGTTGTCGACTTCATAGTTCTCGAACACGAGGTCCCAGATCTCGATGAAGCGCGACTCGTCGGCCGCAGGGCCGCCGTCCTTGCCGTATTCGGGACCGCGATCGACATAGATTTCGGAGCAGGGGCCGCCAGGGCCGGGGCCGCCGGTCGTCCAGAAGTTGTCTTCCATGCCGAAGATCTGCATGTGCGCAGGGTCGAAGCCTTCGTTGCGCCACAGCGAGCGGGCTTCCTCGTCATCCGTGTAGGTGGTGACCCACAGCCGCTCCGGGTCGAAGCCGTAGCCGCCCTTGTCCTGCGGCGTGGTCAGCAAATCCCACGCGTAATGGATCGCCTCTTCCTTGAAGTAGTCGCCGAAGGAGAAGTTGCCCAGCATCTGGAAGAAGGTGCCGTGACGCGTGGTCTTGCCCACCTCGTCGATGTCCAGCGTGCGCACGCATTTCTGGTTCGAAGCCATGCGCTGCGCGGGTGGGGTCTGCTCGCCCAGCAGGTACGGGATGAAGGGGACCATGCCTGCAATGGTGAACAGCGTGGTCGGATTCGGCGAGATGAGCGAGGCCGAGGGGACGACGAGGTGTCCCTGCTGCTCGAAGTAGTTCAAAAAACGCTTGGCGATTTGCGAGGTGCGCATGCGGGCGTTAGCTCCTTGGGTGTTTGGATGTTGCCACGCGGAGGCGTGGCTATATCACGATATTGAAAAACTACTGTGCCGTTGCCGTCCGGGTACCGCTGCAGCACTGACGCTCAGTGCTGCGAGGCTTTGAACAAGTCCGGCGGTTTGGTATTCCGTGCAAGACGATCATGGAACCGGCACCGTGGCAATGGCGAGTCGCTATGTTTTTGCAGTTTTTACTGCAGGGATTTCAGCTGCCGATCTGGCGAGATCTTGCAGCCATCAGCCGGCACGATCGATGTAGCGCCTGTTGAGCTCTTCCTCCCGGATTTGCCGCGCGGCGTTGAATTCGGCGATCAGCCCGCCGAGCGTCTTGGATGCCACCTGTTCCTGATCTGGGCCGAGCAGAAACTGACGTGCCTTGTCCGGCGTGTTCGCCTTGACGTAGGACTGCGCCTTGGACACGGCGATGACGCCGATGACGACGCCAACGCCAATCCACACGATTCGCTTGAACATCACAGCTCCTTGCCGGTTGCAGTGTCGACGGGCTTGCCCTTGGATTTCTTCGAAAGGAAGGATTGCGCTGTGGTCTTCAGCGCGAAGGCGGCCGAAGCCAGTTTGATTACCGGCTTGCCAAGGAAGGAACCATACAGATCGGTGAGTGCGCCGACGTTGTTCGCGGTGGTGGAGGCCGCCAACGATATCTTGTTGACATCCTCCAGCGACTTGTTGACCTGCTTGATGGTCGTCACGCTCTCATCGAGCGTCGGCATCGCGTGGTCACCCGTTTGCTTCACCGTTTCGGCGATCTGGTCGAGCAGCTTGCCCAGGCGGATCAGTGGTAGATAAGAAAGCCCGAAAGCACAGCGAACGCAATCGCCGCCACAAGTCCGGCGATGTCTCCGACACCCATCATGAACCTCTTTCCTCGTAACGTCACATCTGCATCGCAAGGCATCGAAAGCGGCCGATGCCTTCTGGCGTGCGCATACAATATGGGTTTTACCCTAGCCAACGCCCCAGACGCAAATATGGCCCGACGCATAATGCGACAAAGCATCGCCCGGATTTAGGATTTTCATGTTTCAGCGTACAAGGTTTCCCGTTTTGCGTATGTATCTGCGTTGTGTGTGGCGTTAAACCGACCCTGCAGAGGTCTATCTGCGTTATCTGTGGCGCTATTTCGAGGAGACCCGAGTATCAGGCGCTCCAAAACCGCCATTTTCGGCCAGCGCTACTCAAGGTGCCAAGGAATTAACGCCACACATAACGCAGATAGACCCGGGGAACCTCCCAATAACGCCACACATAACACAGATACAACGGTTTCGGGCGTAGTCATGCAGTTCCACAACGCCTCAACGGTGCCTCAGCGGTGCCCCCAGCGGTTCATGAAGGCTCCACGGGCATCCGGCCCATACGAGCATGGGCATAAGAAGCCGGTTTCCTCTTACTGGTTGTAGGACGCTACAGTGAAAGCACGGTCGATCGGCTGGGCGGTGTCGAAGTCGAAGCAGGTCACGCTGCCGTTCGCCGGCCGTTCGCTCAGATCGTAGCCTTCGGGCGCGAAACGGTGCATGAGGCTGAGCAGCGTGTTGCCATGCGATATCTGCAGCACGTGATCGCCGTCGTGCAAGGCCTGATTGTTCGCGATAAGCGCGTAGCCGCCTTCGATCCGCTGCCAGTATTCCTCGTCGGATTCCGCGTCGTGGAAGGGGTCGGCCTCTTTGAGGAAGTCCTTGGTGGCGCCAAGCCCGTATTGTTCGATGATCGCATTGTAGGTCGGCGCGCCGTGCGGAGCGCCCGCCGCCCACCATGCCACGTTCATGTCCTGGCCTTCGAAGTAGCCGTAGTACTGCTCGCGGAAGTGCATGTCGGCATGCAGTTCGGGGCGCTTGTGCCCGTTCTGCTCGTTGATGTCGAGAATGCGCTGGGCCGTAGTCTGGGCACGCGTGGTATCAGAGCAGTAGGCTGCGGCGAAATCGATGTCGCGCAGCTTGTCGCCGGCTTTGTCGGCGTCGGCGAGCCCTTTGTCGGTGAGCGGGGCGTTGGACCAGCCCTGCAGTCGGTTGTATCGGTTGAATGTCGTCTGTCCGTGGCGCACAAGATGCAAATGCACAATCATGGCTTCATAGTAAGTCACGGTTTCGATTACGGGATCCGTCTGGATTACGGCAGCTATTAGCGGTTACGGCAGTTATGGCGACCTGCTGGCATAATCGTGGTATGACACGTTTTCTGATTCGTTGGCTCGTGATGACCATCGCCGTGGCAATCACGGTGCTCATTCTGCCCGGCATGCATGCGATCGGCGATCCGCCGATCTTCGGCTTCGCCGCGTTCGCCCTGTTCATGGCGCTGATCAACGCCTCGATCAAGCCGATCGTGCATATGCTGGCGCTGCCGTTCAGCATTCTCAGCCTGGGGCTGTTCGCGCTCATCATCAATTGGCTGTTCATGCGCCTGGCCTCATGGCTGGCCATCGGAATCTTCGGCGTAGGCGTCGATGTCGGCGGTTTCTGGTGGTCGGTTCTCGCCTCGATCATCATAGCCATCGTCTCCAGCGTCGCCACCGCGATCATCGGCGAGTAGCAGCAAACGCAGCGTACGGCAGAACCCGCGTTATCGCGTTATACGTCACAATTCCCGCATGATGACGGAGCCTGTGCGGGAATTGCGCCGTTTGAACGGCCTGACACGACACAACACCCGCACGATCACGAAGGCAGGGCGGGAGTTGTGACGTATGACCACGTTCTAACGTCACAGCTCCCGCAGTAGGTACGACTTAGTGCGGGATTCGTGACGTCTCGGCGCGGCCACGTATGCCGTTAATGTGGCTGTGTCATGCGAGAAGGCGCAATTATCTCAATGCATACGCCAATCGCGCACGTTCTACAGCAGCATTCGCACGCCTCCCGAATTTCAGGAAGCGGCTATCTCTGTATACATCTCCGGTCTTCGATCGCGGAAGAACTGCCAATCGTTGCGCGTCTGGCGCACCGCATCGAGATCGATGTCGCGCACGAGCAGCTCCTCATGCTCCGATGAACCCTTTTCGCCCACGAAATTGCCGCGTGGATCGACAACATACGAGGTGCCGTAGAAATTTACCGCCTCCGTCCCGAATTCGTTCTCTTCGCTGCCTACGCGATTGGGAACACAGACATAATACCCGTTCGCAGCCGCGCCTTCCGGCTGTTCGATCTCCCACAGCCTGTCGGACAATCCCGGTTTCGACGCGTTCGGATTGAACACTATCTGCGCACCGGCGAGGCCAAGCTCCCGCCACGATTCCGGGAAATGCCTGTCATAGCATATGCATACGCCGATTCTTCCTACTTGCGTATCGAAAACAGGGAATCCCAGATTCCCAGGCCGGAAGTAGAACTTCTCCCAGAACTTCTCCAAATGCGGGATATGCGTTTTGCGATATTTGCCGGCAATAGTGCCATCCGCATCCACGACGACGGCTGTGTTGTAATACAGCCCCGCAAACTCCTCCTCGTAAATGGGAAGAACCATCACCATGCCAAGCTCCTTCGCCAGCGCTGCGAAGCGCTGGACGACCGGACCAGTGGCGGATTCGGCGTAGTCGTAGTACTTCTTGTCCTAAACGATGCCAAAATACGGCCCATAGAACAGCTCCTGGAAGCAGATGACCTTTGCCCCCTGCGCTGCGGCGTCCCGGGCAAATTGCTCATGCTTGTCCAGCATGGAAGCCTTGTCGCCAGTCCACGGTGTTTGCGTCAACGCTACTTTCATTGCATTTCCTGTCTTTCTCCAAATACATTCGTTGCGATGTTTTTCAGCCAATACGATTTGGCCTTTACTCAGAACTTCGGATGCGCCGAACTCCACGGGTGCGTGATTTCAAGCCCGTAGCCGATTCGGAACACCGAAGCCTCGTCATACGGCTTGCCGACAATCTGCAGTCCTGTAGGCACTCCTTCGGGGCCGAAGCCCGACGGCACTGCAAGCGATGGATTGCGATTGTTGATATTGAACGGCAACGCAATCTGATCCTGCCAGTAAAAGTGCCCGCACTGCCCTACTGAGTTCACCGGTGCATGGCAGCCCATGGAGTCAATGGCAGAGACCGGGCACAGCAGCGCCGAAGCCCCGTCCATGACTGCACTGAGCTGGTCGCGCATGACGCTTTCTTTGCTCAGCGTCACATCGAGCGGCATGGCATCCGCCGCCTCCTGCGCCCGTTCGATCCATTCATGGATGTACGGCGATACCGTGGCATGGGAACGAACGATATCGTGTAGGGTGAGGGGACCGAGTATATGCCCGTAATGCGCGAAGGCGAGGTCCATGATCTCTTCAGCATGCCAGGGAAGCTGGCACTCCTTTACCGTTGCGCCCAATTGTCGCAATGATTCGGCAGCTTCCATCAGATTCTCCGCCGTGGCCCGCTGCGTGGGGTAATCGCCCACAGTCGTACTGACCAGAACGGTGACGTCATGCAGATCGGTTTTGTCCGCTGGCTCCGGAACCGGCCGGAAGGGAACGGAAAGCTGGTCCTTCGGATGCTGCCCAGCGATGACATTGTGGAGCAGACGGACGTCGCCGACTGAACGGGCCATGGCGTTGTCACTTCTGTACCAGTCCATTGTGGATGGATGCAACCCTGGCACGACGCCGTATGGAGCCTTGTAGCCCACCACCCCGCAATATGCGGAAGGAATGCGCGTCGAGCCTCCTATGTCGGAGCCGGTAGCCACAGGAGCGAAACCCGAAGCCAAGCAGGCACCGGATCCACCTGAACTGCCGCCAGGAGTTTTTTCGGCATTCCAGGGGTTGACCGTAGTCCCCCACATCTTCGATTCGGTCACCGTGGCCGAGCAGAATTCCGGTGTGGTGCTTCGTACCAAAGGAACACCGCCAGCCTGAAGAATCCTCTCCACGATTGGATGGTTCCAATCAGGAACCGTTTCCAGCTCTTTTACGCCCTGCGATACCGGGTGGCCGGCAAGCTGATGCTTCTCCTTGAGAATGACCGGCACTCCCAAAAGCGGCTGCGTATGATGGTCGTTTTTCCCGTTCGCGTAGCTCTCATCTGCTTTCGAGGCCTTCTCCCTAGCTGTGTCATAGAGCTTCTCGGCTACGGCATTGATGGCGGGATTGACCTCTTCCACTCGGGAGATGAGCCTATCGATAACCGCTGATGGCTCAAGATCTCCGGACTGGTAGCGCTCTACCAGCGACTCAGCACTGGCGTAGGCATATGTATTAGACTCTTCCTGCGTCATACGCTATGCTTCCTTTCCTGCTGCGGTCTGCAATGCCATTGCCTCAGGGCGCTGGGCCTCGCCCGTGACGGCCGACACCACGACCATGATGATGAGGTTGATCACCAAAGCGACCAGACCGTTGTTCATACCAAACAACGAAATCTTTCCGAAGGTGAACACGATGACGATGGCTTCGCCGACCACGAGTCCTGCGGCTATGCCCTTGGCGTTGATGAACTTCTGCTTCGTAACGGACAGTATGTTGGCGGGAGCGATTTGAGCGAGACCGGCATACGTGAGCAAGTAGAGGTTAGCCATCAGATCAGGGCGCAGCAGAGACAGCGCCAATGTGAGCAGCAGTATCACGGCGGCGGATACCCTGCCGACAGTGAGCTTGGATTTCTCCTGCGTCGACTTCGGCACGAGATTGGTCGAGATCAGCGTGGCGATCGAGAGCACGCAATGGCTTGCCGGCACAATCGCGCAGGCTATGCCGCTGATGAGCACAAAGCCCATCAGCCATCCCGGAAGGCTGTTTTTAGCCAGGCTCAGAATCGCGGAATTCTCGTCCCCGGGAACGATCTTCACCATTCGCACGGCGAAGAACCCCAAAATGATGGGAATGAATGTGCCCAGCGTATAGAGCGGCAGGAAAACATGATTCTTGGAGACGGCCTTCGACTTGTTCGCGCTCAGCACGGCCGGCCAGCTTTCGGGAAGCGTCATCCCTCCCAAACCCACGCCGGAAATGATAACGCTGGTGATGTACCACGTGATTCCATAGGCTTGCGATCCTGGCTTGATCTGCAGCAGGTTCGGCATCTTATCCGTCACCGCCGCCATGAAGCCGGTCCCTTTGTCAAGGACGAGCACACCGATAAGAATGATGACCAGCGCCACCACCATGGCCACATCCTTGAAGTACGCGGTCGTGGCCACGCCTCGCAAGCCCGCCCACGAAACGAAGCCGAGTATCAGTAATGTCGCTAGAACCATGCTCCACGTTCCGGCCTGTTTCTGTCCAGTAGCGAAGGAGACCATGGTCCCCAGGCCTACGATCTGAACCTGCACGATAGGCATGAAGAAGACCACGGCGATGACCGCGATGGCTTTCTCCAGAAACTTGCTTTTGAACTGATGCCCAACCAGATCAGCATTGGTCCTATAGCCATAGGTTTTTCCGAGCTTCCAAATCAGAGGTCCGATAAGGAACATGCCGATATATCCGATGATCAGATACGAAGGCATGTATGCGGACGATATGCCGCCCAAAATCGTGAGCCCCGACATTCCCAAGAATGTGAAGCTGGTGAAAATCGCTCCGGCCTGCAGGAAGAACGTCGTGACCGTGCTCATCGTCCTGTTGCCGATGGACCAGCCCACATGGGTATCCAGCTGCTGATTCTTACCTAGGAAGCCCAGAAGGGCGACGAGGCCTATGCCGATAACTGTTGCAACGATCATGAGTTTCGCCCTTCGGTTTGCGACTCGACGATAGGGCTGTCCTCGTCGTCAAGTTCGATTTCTTTGGAATAGAGAACATATAGGAACGCGGCTGTAGCCACGGCCCAGCCGCCTACCCAAAATAGAATGACCGGTACGCCGAACAGCGACCCCGGGCCGTTCACGAAGGGCAGCAGCGGCGCCAGAATCAGTGCCGCAACAGGCACTATCAGCAGATAGTGCAATGTATTCGTTTTCATTTCTTCATTCCTTTCATCGCCCCATGCTGGTGCGAATCATGAGAAGACGGAGGCTGGCTGTTCCTCTCGTGCTGCTCAATGTAGGAGGCGCAAACGGCTCGGCCATGAACAAAAAGTCCTGTCAAGCACCAGCCGTAACGACATTGTGTACTGCTGATTGTGCAAGCGTGGAGCCGTTCAGAGGGAATATCGCGCCTTTTTCGCGGATTGAAGACTCTGTAATCTCCTAGGTGCGAAGTTACATCGAAATAACGTCCAGGAAATACAAGCCGCACTAGGAAACCCCAAGGCAACATACAGGCACCAGCATGGATGCATGGCCGTGACATTATCAACTGTTTTTCATCACTTTGGCAGAAACCTCAGCGTCGCATCGCTTTTCGGATTATCCGAAGCGACCTTGAGCAAAAGCATCAATGCGGTGAACTTCACGAATCTGATCAATCCTTCGCCGTTCATCGCAAACAAAACCCTGATTCTCACTACGGGGCATCTGCTGGAACGCAATCTCAACCGTTACACGGCGCTCAGTTATCTGCGTAATCTCACTGTCCGCGATGTGCCTGCAGTGATCATCGGTCCTGAAGAGATCAATTTTTCCAAAAAGGCAGATATGTCCTTTTTGGAGAAATGCAGGCGTTTGGCTGAATTTCTGTCGCAGTCCGAAGTCAGTGTCGGCACGCGGATACCGATCTTCGTTTCCCAGGACATTTCATTCATTGAAATGACCAAATACATCGACTCGTTGATCGTGCAGGACACCAACCAGCAGATCAATAGAATCGCAGCAGCCAAGCAAGTGCTGAGCAAAACCGCTTTCGAATCCAATAGCGCATCGCCTGTCTTCTCCAAGCTCGAAAGTCAATTGCATACATGGGTATTGTGCTTCGACAGCCAAGGCATGTTGCTGTCTCATTCCGAGAGCTTTGAACATCAATACGGACAGCATTACGGCATCGTGCAAAAACAGGTTCGAAAGCTGCTGTATGGCAACAGGAAGTCGGCCTGCAAGATAGAAAAAGCGGCTTTTTACGCGCATTTGGAATCATTCGGACAGTCGGGCGATCTCTCCGGCGTGCTCGTTCATGGACGAACAAACGAGGACTCGCAATACGCGCGGCAGCTTATTGCGCACGTGCTCTTTCTCATGGACAGTTTTTTCCAGGGAATGAGCAAACTGCATCTCGAAGTGGAGCATCTGAATTCCACCTTGCTCACCATGTTGTTCGCAGGCGTCGATGTGGGTAAGGTACGTGAGATCGGACCGATTTTCGACAGCATGCCACACGAACCGTTCCTGCTCATAGCGTTGTGCGAGCAACCAAACAGCGCAACGTCTGGCAGCACGATGGACCGCTACAGGATACGAAAAAGAGCAGCACTTGCGACCCACGGGGCCGCTATGTTTCTCGCTGAGTTCAACGGCTCGACTATTCTGCTGCTGGAAAACGGCGATTACCCCTTTGAACAGGTTTTCGAGCAGTCCGTATACGCCGGCATTTCACGGCCTGCGCTGTACACGAATATCAAGCAGGCCTATGACGAGGCGACTCAGGCATTGCAAGAGGCAATCACGGCAGAGCATCGCCGCATTGTGCAGTTCATGCCGCTGCGGACCTTCAGCGATGTGAGCGAACTGATGATTCGCTCATATCGGGATCATCACACTGAGGTCAGCCCGCTTACGCCATTGTTCGAGTATGATTCGCGCAATGGCACACAGCTTGCCTTGACGCTGCAATGCTGGCTCAATGCCGGATGCTCATGGGACAAAACCGGCCGGGCATTGGATGTGCACCGGCATACGGCCCAGATTCGAGTCGAACGGGCGGCCAGCATTCTCGGCGTGGACATCAACGATGCGCGCACACGCGTCGCCCTGTGGGTGGGGCTGGAATCGGAAGGGAAAAAGCTGCCCGATGTCGCAGATGACGAAGCACCACACGCGCTATAAGACGTCGGCCACGCGCGCATCGAGGCGGCGCACGATGTCGCGATGGTGAGTGGAGAACAGTATGGTTTTGCCGGAGGCGACGAAGGCTTGCAGCACACGCACGACCATGTCGGTGTTGCGCTCGTCCAGGCCGTCGGTCGGCTCATCGAGCACCAGCAGTTCGGGGTTGAGCGATAGGCACGCGGCGATGGCAACGCGCTTCTTCTCGCCGTCCGAGAGCCGGTACGGGGCCCGCTGCCGCATGGATTCCATACCGAATATGCCGATCATGTCTTCTACACGCTGACGGACCATGGTCTGCGATAGGCCCATTTGCAAGGGGCCGAAGGCGATCTCCTCCTCGACGGAGGGGCAGAACAGCTGGGTGTCGGAATTCTGGAAGACGAATCCGATGCGCTGATGCAGCGTCTTGGCGAATGCGCTGTTTTTGGCTTGCACCAGCTTGCGGGTCACCGAGGTGCCTGCGTAGCGGTACTCCCCCGCATCGGGGAATTCCAAGGCATTGATGATGCGCATGAGCGTGGTCTTGCCGCTGCCGTTGGGACCGAGCAGAGCCACGCATTCGCCGCGTTCGATGGTCAGCGACACCTTGTCAAGCACTGTGTGCGCGGTCCACGGTCTCCTGTTATGACCTTGTCTGCTTGCGAAACCTTGCTGCGCATTGATCTGCCGAGTATTGCCCTGCGCGGTGCCCTGCGTGTCGCCGCGCGGCCCATCCCGTGCGCCGCCCCGCATATCGCCTCGTGCGCCGACTGTAGCAACATCGCTTCGCACGTCGCTGTTGTCGGCATTGCCTCGACTGCTGTTCTTAGAGCCGTCATCGCCTCCCTCTGCCGTCTCATACTCGCGGTAGGAGAAATCGATGTCGCGCAGCTCCACAAGCGGTTCGCCTTGGAACCAGCCTGCATCAGGCTGCGCCACAGAGCGCCTTCTACGATTCACGATACCCATGCTCAGCAACCTGCCCGTTCCCTATCGATTCGTTCCCTATCGACCTGTTTCCAATCGGCCCATTGCGTCGATTCACCATATTCGCCCATGCTATTCCCTGACCGTTCAACCCAGATACATAGCCAGCGCCGCCATCGCCACAATGACTGCACTATACGCGCCATTGGCCCACGTCAGCAGACGTTCGCGCTGGATGCGGTAGCTGCCGTCGAATCCCCGGCATGCCATAGCCTCGGCCATGCGCCGCGCCTGCGCGTGGGCATGCACGAACAAAGTGCCCAGCACATGCCCGGCCGACATGAGTTTGCGGCTGTCCCGCCCGACGCTGCGCAGTTGCAGCGCATCGAGCAGACGCATCATGGAGCGGCCGAGTATATCGATGAACTGCATCGTCACATCGCAGATGTAGATCAGCGAATCGGGGCATCCGATGCCGCGCAGCCCGGCAATCAGGCGGTTCCACGGCACAGTCCAGCCGAAGGCTATGACGAAGGAAGCCGCGACGAATGCTTTGACAGCCAGCCGCGCAGGAGTATTGTACTGTCCCACGAACACGCCGGGCAGCGAAATCGCCAGGCTGAATGCGCATATCGCGGGCGCGGGCATGAGTATCGAGCGCATCAGCCATGCGGGTCGCGCGGCCAGCAGCACGAGCGCGGCGGCAAGCATAGCGTAAGAGAACATCATATTGCGTGTGATATTCACGGCGATGATCACTGCCACGATGCCGACAATGCGTACAGCCGGCGAAACCGTGCGCAGCGCACGATCGACAGGACTCTGACTGATCGGAGCACCTGCGCCGACCCGTGAGAGCACCTGGCCCATATGACCGAGGTTGCGCTGGATGAACGAGGACCGGTCGTTTGGCGGCGTGTAACACTCAGACTCACACAGCCACGCCGGCAGCGTCACCGTTTCATTGGTAGGAATGCCTAGCGAGGGGCTGGAATTCATGTGCCGCTCCGGCTGCTGTTATGGTTCGGATCCGATGCGCTCTCCGCATGCGCGGCGGCAGACGAGATCGTAGATGCAGATACAGATGCAGACGAAGATACGGCCACGATCTCGGGCTCCCGTCCATCCACTGCCAGCGCCAGCAGCCGGAAGACGATAATCAGCACGGCGACTCCGATAATCGCGCAGAGGATATAGCCGACGGCACTCGGCAAGCCGCGCATCGAATAGTCAGGCAGCATCGCGTTCCAAGAGAAGCCGTGAGCGATGTAGTGCGGCACATAGTGCAGTCCGGTGGCCTGGGCAAAGCCTTCAGCGCCCCACTCCCCCCACGCGTCTCCTGCCGCCAGCAGACCGACCGGAGAGAGGATCGCCGCCACGCCCAGCGCAATCCATGCGTATTCGCGCACCTTCGGACCGGAGGCACTGCCCGAGCTGTCCAAGGCATTTGAGCCATCTAAAACGCCCGAGCTACCCGAACCGCCCCGGCTCGAACCACTCTGCTGGCTCGACGCACTTTCCGCTGTATTTGCGCTCGAAGCCTCCCATGCGATCATCTCCGGCGAAGTGCGGCGCACGAATTCGATCACCATCACGGCGACAAGGCCTTCAACGACTCCTGCGGCGACAAGATGGGGTATGACCATCGCCGGAATAGTCACGTTGAAGGTGAAGGGGAAATAGAGCACCTGACCGTCCGGGGTCCGGAACAGCAGCGGCTGCACGCCCAGTTCGATGGCTACGCAGAACGCGGCGAGCACGATGCCGACATACGCGCTGACGAATTCAGCCACGCGGTCCTTCCACTTGGCGCGCAGCACTTTGCGCAGCAGCATGAAGATGCCGTAGGCGCAGAACGGCAGCACGAAGGCCATGTTGAAGCAGTTCGCGCCCAGCGTGAGCAGCCCGCCGTCGCCGAAGAGCAGCGCCTGCAGCAGCAGCGCCACGGATATGGCCACCGTCGCGTACTGCGGGCCGAGCAGCAGTGCGATAAGCGCTCCGCCCACGCCGTGCACGGTGGTGCCGCCGGGCGTGGGCACATTGAACATCATGATAAGGAAGGAGAATGCGGCTCCTGCGCCGAGATACGCCATATTCTCTGCCGTGCTGTGGCGAATCACGGAGCGCAGGCACAGCGCCCAGACCGGTATCATCACAGCCCAGAACAGCGCCGAGGTGGATGGCGATATGAAATTGTCCGGGATATGCATCGCCAGAACAGCCGCGTGAGACGCACCGAGCATTGCCACCTCTTTCCATCGTAAGCTTCGTCGTCATGCTGCCCGGCGAACAGCGAGCTGCACAGTATGTTCAGATGCACCACGTATCCGGCTGCGCATGTGCCTTATAAGTGTGAACCGTAATATCACATCTGTGATTCAATCCGGGCACAGGGTCGCGCAAAGCCTTCGCACCACAAGCGACACGCCGTGAGAGTCATCTCCTGAGTAAGCACTTCCAGCCGTATTTTTGCAGCATTTTGCGCTGTTTTCGGCAGTTCGTTACATAATTCGCGCCAGCGCTCTCTATACTCGCTCATGACAAGGGCAGGGCCGCATGATGTATTGCGGCGTCTGCCTCGGGCTTTGCAAGGAGGGCGGATGATCGCCAACACGATAACGGGCAATATCATCAGCCAGCATTACGACGACGGCAAGCTTGAGGTGCCGATCGCCTTCGACTGGTTCGAGACGAACAAGAAGCGCATGCTGAAGGTGGCCGAGGACGGCACTGAATTCGGTGTGATGGTGGGCAGGACCATCGCGGATGGCGATGTGCTCGCCGAAACCGACGACAAGCGCTATTTCGCGCGGATAGCAGCCGCTCAGCTGATTGAGATTCCAGTTTCCTCGATGAAGGAGATGGGTCGCCTGTGCTTCGAGCTGGGCAACCGTCACCTGAGTCTCAAGGTGGAGGAGGACCGGGTGCTGGTGCCCTACGACCATCCGACGATGGAATACACGAAGAAGATTGGATACGAGCCGCATCTGAGCGAGGGCCAGTTCGATGGCTTCCTGATTGTCAAGGCGCACGCCGGCACAGGCACGCTGATTCCCGGCACCAGCAAAACCACCGGCGATGTGGCCGAGGAGGAGCAGGAAGCGCAGGCCGACGAGGCGTTTCGCGAGTCGCAGAACAGGAAGGTGCAGACCGGGGACGCTCAGGCCGATCAGGCACAGACCGACGAACATGCGCACGCGCATCATCATCACGAACACGGCTCCGACGCCCACAGCCACGCCGACGAGACCGGTCATGCCGCGCATGCTCCCGCCCCCGGCGAATACGAGCTGAACGGCGTGCTGCACCGCCCCGATGGTTCCCACAGCCATGACGGCGGCGTGACCTGGCACACCCACTGACGCCAAGCATATTCTTGCAGTCAGCAGCCATTCCCATTGCATTCCCATTGTCCATGACCACTCTGAATCACGAAAGCCGGCGCATGCCATGAACGCCAACGAGACCGAAGCCCGCCGCCTCGCCATGCTGCAGGTGTGCGACAGCGTGTTCCCGGTCGGCGCATTCGCGCTGTCCAACGGCATGGAGACTTTCGTGCAGCGCGACATGCTGCGGCGCGGTGGCGATTTCGAGGAATATGTGAAGAACTACCTCGACATCGCTCCATACAAGGAAATCGGGCAGATGGTACTCGCCGGCAAATACGCTTCGGACTCACGCATGCGCCGCGCAGGACTTGCCAAGCACCTCATCGAACTGGATGAGTTGGCTTCGGCGCTGCAATCGGCCCGTGAAATCCGCGAGGGCAGCGAGCGCATGTGCTCGCGCCTGGTGACGCTTGCCACGCAGATGGATGCCGGTCAGGCACAGACCTCAGACGGGCACCGTTCAGGCGGACATCATTCGGACGGACAGAGTTCGGACGGGCGGCGCGGCAATCCGCAGTCTGACTCCGTTGCGGCGACGCATGGCAGCGCGGATAACGGCATCACTGACGCCACTGATTCCAGCGCCAACGCCAACGCCACTAGTATCGCCAAGGCTAGCACCGCCAGCTCCACAGCCGAATCCGATAAATCCGGCATTCCCCACGCCGATGATCGGGAGCATGATGTCATCGCCGTGCATGCGCAAGGCACCGAACGCCATCGGCTGCAGGACGCGGCGGACGGATTGTACGGCTCGCCCGCGTTGGCGCTATACGCCGAGCTGATCAGCACCGGTCAATGCCGTGGCCTGCACCCGATTGCGATGGGCGTGTATGCGGCCGACCACGCGCCTGACATCCGCGACGCCGCCATCATGTACGGATACTCGCTGCTCAGCGCGCTGACCATGTGCGCGGCGAAGGCGATTCCGCTCAGCCAGTACGCCGGTCAGGTGGCGCTGCATAACTCCTTCCCGCGTCTCGTGCGCGCCGTGGATATCGCCATGACGCTGCGGCCGGAGGATCTGGGCATCTCCGGAGCCTTCATCGACATCGCCGCCATGCAGCATGAGACGCTGTACTCAAGGCTGTATATGAGCTAGCAGCCTGTTCGCCATCCCAGCATTTCGATATCCGGCACTTCGACACCCCGTATCTCATATCCCGCCATCAATCAACCACCACCGTTCACCATTATCAAGGAGACCACATGTCCTACGTACGCATCGGCATCGCCGGCCCGGTCGGCTCCGGCAAAACCGCGCTGATCGAGCGTCTGACCCGCAAGATGGCCGACGACTACAGTATCTGCGTCGTCACCAACGACATCTACACCAAGGAGGATGCCGAATTCCTCATCCAGCATTCGCGGCTTCCCGCCGACCGCATCGCTGGCGTGGAGACTGGCGGCTGCCCGCACACCGCGATACGCGAGGACTGCTCGATGAACCTCGAAGCCTGCGAGCACATGGCCCGCACCCATCCGGACGTGCAGATCATGTTCGTGGAATCCGGCGGCGACAACCTCTCCGCCACCTTCAGCCCCGATTTGGCCGACGCCACGATCTACGTGATCGCGACCGACGAGGGTGACAAGATTCCGCGCAAGGGCGGCCCGGGCGTCACGCGCTCCGATCTGCTCGTCATCAACAAGGCCGATCTCGCGCCGTACGTGCACGCCGATCTGGATGTCATGGCGCGCGATTCGCGCAAGATGCGCGGCGAGCGCCCGTTCATCGTCACCGATCTGATGGGCGGGGCCGGCGTGGACGATGTCATCGGCTGGATTCGCAAAAGCGTGCTGTTCGAGGAGCTGTGACGCCGATGGGCAGCAGCATATTCCGTCTCGCCACCGCGTTGCGTCATGGACGCACGAAAATCGACGATGTATATTTCGAGGCGCCGTTCAAGCTCATGACCCCGTTCACCAACGGGCGTCATTCCGACTTCATCGTCATGTTCGCCTCCCCCGGTTTCCTGCAGGGCGACGAGGCGCATATCGACATCGATTTCGGCCCGGGCAGCGATGCGACCATCACCACGCAAAGC
The DNA here is from genome assembly GCF_000741775.1 of Bifidobacterium subtile. Classification (GTDB taxonomy): domain Bacteria; phylum Actinomycetota; class Actinomycetes; order Actinomycetales; family Bifidobacteriaceae; genus Bifidobacterium; species Bifidobacterium subtile. Next base: position 92,344 of record NZ_JGZR01000007.1, on the reverse strand, counting down.
TATGAGAAAGTGCTCAATACGGCGGAAGGCTCCGCGTCGCGCACCATCGATCTGCGCGCGCAAGGCGAGGCCAAGGCCGTGTTCCTGCCCTTCCCCGTTATTCCTTTTCGCAACAGCACCTTCACCAATGTGACGACCGCACACATCGCCGCGGAATCCACGTTCATCTACGCGGATGTGGTGACCTGCGGGCGCGTCGGTATGGACGAGCGCTGGGCCATGCGGCGCTTCACGAACCGACTGCGCGTGTATGTAGCCGAGCCTGCGGCGGTGGAGCAGGCCTTGCATAATCAGATTGAGTCAGAGCGCGCCTCCGCGCATCGCCGTGGCCGTCCGCCGAAACGCACCGAACCGCAATTGCGCGAGCATCTGGCGTTCGCCGACCGTATGCTGCTCGAACCCGACGCCTTCGACTACACGAATCTCGGCATGTGGCGCGAGTTCACCCATTGCGGCGTCGTATACGTGCATCTTCCCGAACTGGACGCTGCGACCAACAATGCCGAATCTGCTTTGGATGTAGATGGAGTCCCCGCCGATTCGTCCGCCTCCCCCGAGGCAATCCGCGCACAAATCGAGTCCGCCCGCATCGCCGCCGAAGACGACCTCATAAGCCGCATCCGCTCGCATGCCGACGCAGTTGGTTTCGTCGGCGAACTCGGCGTGAGCCGCGTCGTCAACGGCCTATGCGTACGCCTGCTCACTACTCGCGGCGACAACGCCTTCGACTTCATCAAGGACATAGCCGACATCGTCACCGGCTCGTAAACCCACGGCGGCTACTGCATTGATGAACCATTGGGTTATCAACCAGCTTCGTGCGTTTGCCTCACAGAAACACAGCTATCCGGCCATATACATGCACCTATTCCGAGTACGATGTTTGACGTCGACCGATTACGTCTATAACTCTTGCACCATGCTTAACAAAGATGGAGACACGTTTCGAGAATCCGATATTCGTTTCAGAGCAGCAAGAATTCTTCTTCTTGTAGCACCTTTTGGATCTTGTGCCTTAACCCGTTTGGAGTAAATCGTATATGAGCTCTCCGTCGGTTCCGTTTTGACTACTCCGATGATTACTTCCTGCCCGGCAATCATCCCATTCATTTGCAGGGCAGTGCATGGCACCATCTGCGCGCCGGTATTACGATAGCCGATAAGAGCATCAACGTGGATGCATACGGCATCAGTTCTTATAAGACCGGGCAAAACCGGATTCCTAATCAAAGTGGATGCCTTGGTGTCGATGTGCATGATAGTTGGAAGAATCCGCATTTTTGCACGCGTATTTCGTACATATTTTGCTACCAAAGATGCGTCGCTCAGCGTATTGGCCAAAGCTTGTTCAAAGAAGACTTCCGGGCTGATTCGACGACGGTAGTCATATCCGCAGAGATGTTGAAAATTACGAGCGGAATAAAAAGTCTCTATTGGCTCACTGCGTTCTGGAATAAATAATACATAGCGGTTAAGTAAATTACTCTGATACAGGAGGGCGACCTTATGTATCAACGCTGCTGCAGACTCTCTTGTAGGCATCGTGCTGTCCTTTTGCACTAGTCAGAAGAGCAAGAACGCCGATCCCTAAGGCCCGGCGTCCCTCATCCTTTTTTGTCGCCCGCGACGACTCTCGCCCTCCCGAAGGAAGGCCCTGCTGCCGTACCACCTCGCGGATAATTGCATACCCCGCTCGGCATTATCGTCCCACGGCTGGGACTAGATGCGTTCCAAAGGCTTTTCAACCTCTGACGCCCTTCGCATCAGGCGACAGTTTCGTTTATCGTGAGGACCAACACGGAAAGTTTCAACTGCGCGTCTCGGCTTTCAAGAAGAAGCCTAGCATATGCTATCCATATTCCATACCCTCCGCCCCTGCACTCAGAACAGGAAGTACCGCTGGGTCAGGGGCAACTCGTAGGCGGGGTCGGAGTGAACGAGTTCGCCGTCGACTGTCACGCGGAAGGTCTCGGGGTCGACTTGGATGTCAGCGAGGACGTCGTTGAATTTCAAGTCTTTCTTGCCCACGGTGCGGCAGCCGTGCACGGGCAGCACCTGGCGGGAAAGACTGAGCTTGCCTTTGATATCGTCGTCATAGGCGGCCTGCGAGACGAAAGTGGCGCAGGATTTGCCGAGCGCGCGGCCCAGCGCCCCGAACATATCGCGGTAGTAGACCGGCTCGGGGGTCGGAATCGAGGCGTTCGCATCGCCCATGCGCGAGTAGGCGATAGAGCCGCCCTTCACCACCATCTCGGGCTTCGCGCCGAACATGGACGGCTGCCAGAGCACAAGGTCGGCCATCTTGCCGACTTCGATGGAGCCGACGTACTGCGCGATGCCATGCGTGATGGCCGGGTTGATGGTGAATTTCGATACGTAGCGCTTCACGCGGAAGTTGTCGTTGCGGTTGCCGTCGTGCTCGTCCTCGGGCAAGGCGCCACGCTGCTTCTTCATCTTGTCGGCGGTCTGGATGGTGCGGGTGATGACCTCGCCGACGCGGCCCATGGCCTGCGAGTCGGAGCTCATCATAGAGATGATGCCCATGTCATGAAGCACGTCCTCGGCGCCGATCGTCTCGGGGCGGATGCGCGAGTCGGCGAAGGAGATGTCCTCGGGCACGTTGCGGTCGAGGTGGTGGCAGACCATCATCATGTCGAGATGCTCGTCGATGGTGTTGCGTGTGAACGGCATCGTCGGATTGGTCGAGCTGGGCAGCACGTTGGGGAAGCCTGCGGCGCGGATGATGTCGGGGGCGTGCCCGCCGCCCGCACCCTCGGTGTGGTAGGTGTGGATGGCACGGCCTTTGAACGCGGCGATGGTGTCCTCCACGCAGCCGCCCTCATTCAGGGTATCGGTGTGGATGGCGACTTGCGTATCGGTTTCCTCGGCCACGCCGAGGCAGGTGTCGATCACCGCCGGGGTCGAGCCCCAGTCTTCGTGGATCTTCAATCCCGCCGCCCCGGCGCGAATCTGCTCGCACAGCGGTTCGGGGCTGGAATCATTGCCTTTGCCCAAGTACGCGATGTTCACTGGCAGCGCCTCGGCCGCCTCGATCATGCGGGTCAGGTGAAATGCGCCAGGATTGCAGGTCGTGGCATTCGTGCCATCGGCCGGGCCAGTGCCGCCGCCCAGCATCGTGGTCACGCCGCCGGCAAGCGCGGTGCGTATCTGCTGCGGCGAAATGAAGTGGATATGCGTGTCCAGGCCGCCTGCGGTGACGATGAGCCCTTCGCCGGCGAGCGCCTCGGTGCCCGACCCGACTTCAAGCCCAGGTGTCACGCCGCTCATGGTCTGCGGGTTGCCCGCCTTGCCGATGGCGCTGATCAGGCCGTTCTTGATGCCGATATCAGCCTTGTAGATGCCCGTGTAGTCCACGATGAGGGCGTTGGTGATGACGGTGTCGGGCGATTCGGCGTCGCTTTGGACGGAGGACTGCCCCATGCCGTCGCGGAAGGATTTGCCGCCGCCGAATTTGAGTTCGTCGCCGTAGTGCGTGTAGTCGCGTTCGACTTCGATAATCAGGCTGGTGTCGCCGAGCCGGACGCGGTCGCCGGTAGTCGGCCCGAACATGCCCGCATAGTCGCTGCGTGTGATGGTTTTCATATCCTTAACGCCCCTTCGCCCTTAAATCCCTAGGAATCCCTGTTCGTGCGCCTTGGCGAACGCCGCCTCGCGCACCGTCGGATCATCCAGCTTGCCTTCCACCAGCGCGTTGAAGCCGTGGATCTCGCGCGTGCCGCCGATGTCGATGAGCCGCACCCGGTGCGCCTCCCCCGGTTCGAAACGCACGGCCGTGCCCGCCGCGATGTCGAGGCGCTTGCCATAAGCGGCCTTGCGGTCGAATTTCAGGTATTTGTTGACTTCGAAGAAGTGGAAATGCGAGCCGATCTGAATCGGCCGGTCCGCCGTGTTGACCACATCGAGCTCGATGGCGTCAGTGCCGTCGTTCAGCTCCAAGTCGTCGTCGGCAAGCAGGTACTCGCCGGGGACGAGCTGCTCGGTGGTTTCGATGGGGTTGTGGATGGAGATGAGCTTCGTGCCGTCCGGGAAGGTGGCTTCCACCTCCACCACGTCAAGCATCTCCGCAACGCCATCCATCACATCCTCGGGCTTCAGGAGCGTGCGTCCGTACGCCATCAGCTCGGCCACAATGGAGCCTTCGCGCGCCCGCTCCACGCATTGCGAGGCGATGAGCGCAACCGCCTCCACGTAGTTGAGCTTCACGCCTCTGGCCTTGCGATCCTCGGCGAGCCGCCCCGCCACATACAGCATCAGTTTGTCGGTTTCCCGTGGAGTAAGTCTCATCACGCCCCTATCCTCGCGTCAGCATGAATTGCCAAATACAGCATATTCTAGAACGCCAATAAGAACGGCAGATTTCCACGCCGACTCACCTTCCGATGCAGAATGCCGCATACAGCGGCACGCTGCGGATACCATTATCCACTCCGAAGTTCTTGGTCGAAAGCCGCATGGACTCAGTTGGTTCGTATTTGCTGCGATATGTTGCAAGGCTGCGCGACCTGGTATTATCCGACGACTTGACTTCAATCGGCATGGCGCTGGTCGAATCATGCGGCTGCATGACGAAATCCACCTCTGCCATATTGCCGCTTGTCCAATAGCGCAACGCAATGTTGTTAGCTGCCAATGCCTGCGCAACGTAGTTTTCAACGATGCCGACGAGATCAAGCTGTTTGCGATAATCTGCATCCAGCAGCGTGGAGGGGTCCAGTTCCGCACGAGCCGACAGCAGCCCTGTGTCGGACATATAAATCTTGAACGCCGAGGCATCCTCATGCATGGCCAGTGGCAGCCGTCCGCTGGCTACCCGCGCGCATCGTTCCACGAGACCGGCTGCCAGCAGCCATGCAATCGATGAGGCATACAGCGAAGCCCGTCCGCCGTTTTTCACCAGCTTGTACTGGAACTTGTGATTCTCCTTGGCAAGCTGCGCGGGGATGCTGTTCCACGTATCGCGAATGCGAGCGGTTTCCGTTGGCGTCGCATATTTCGCCATATCGGCCACATACAGATCGATTATGGTCGACTGCACATCGCGGGCAGCAGCATAGTCACCGTCCTCGGCGAATCTGGCGACCGCCTCCGGCATGCCTCCGACAATCACATACTGCCAGAAGCGTTCAAGCATCGCATCATGCAGATAAAACGCCTCCGCACGCTCATAGCAATCCCGGATTTCGGGAATAATGCCGCCATCCCCCATCGCATCAAGGAATTCGTCAAAGCTCATAGGATGAAGCGTCATCGTCTGCACCTTGCCTACCGGCATGCTGAACCCCTGCTGGTTAACGGCAACGCCCAGCAGACTGCCTGCTGCAGCTACATGCAGCTGCGGCATATCTTCGCAAAAATACTTCAGCGAGGTCAAAGCACGGTTCGAAGATTGCACCTCATCGAGAATCAGCAGCGTGCGTTCGGAGTCGATACTCTGGCCTGCCACTTGCGAAAGACGACGAATCAACGCCTCCGGGTTGAGGTCATACTCAAAAGCCTGCCGAGCACGAGCGTCCCGTTCCAAATCGAAGCGCACGGAGTCGCCAGGAAAAGTCTTTGCCGCCAGCTCGTTGAGCAGAAAGGTCTTCCCCGTTTGCCGTGCGCCGTACAGCAGCAAGGGCTTGCGCTCACGTGAGTCAGCCCAGCTGATCAGCTGATTCATTATGCTTCGACGTAGCATCATCAACCCTTATCTATGGAAAAGTGGTGTAAACTACATTTTTATCCATCTAAAAATGTAGTTTACACCACTTTTCCCCACTTAACTGAATTTAACCGAGTTTGCCAGGTTTGGTCATTGGGGTTCCAGAGTCGTCGCGCTCCCCACGGTCAAACGTTACAATGCCCGCACTATCAAGACAGTGCGGGCATTGTAACGTTTCAGGCCGTTCAAACGACGCGAATCCCGCATAAGCTCCGTTATCATGCGGGGGTTGTAACGCATATGCGTCGCCTTTTGTACGGCAACCCGACTCTACCGTGCAAAAGGTTACGCAGAACAGACCATTAACGTTACCTTTTGCACGGTAGGGTCACGATAGCGGCTAAAAGGCGACGCAAACTGCCGTACAAGCAGCCACACGCAACCTGCCGCGTAATCTGCCACACGCGCAGCCACGCAAGCAGCCCCCCTACACGCGCATGGCTTCCTTCGCGGCTTCCACCTGGTCGGGGCCACCTTCGCCGGAAGCGATGAACCGGCCGGAGGCGAGCACGTAGTACCGGTCGGCGCGTTCGATAGCGAATTGGACCTTCTGCTCGACCAGAATCACGCCGATGCCCTTGTCTTCGGCCATAGCGCGTATGGCCTGCTGGATTTCGGCCACGATATTCGGCTGGATGCCTTCGGTAGGCTCGTCCAGGATCATGAGCTTGGGGCGAGTGATCAGGGCACGCGCGATCGAAAGCTGCTGGCGCTGGCCGCCGGAGAGCAGCCCGGCTCGTCGGCCCGCGAATTCCTTGAGGATGGGGAACATCGCAACGGCCTCGTCGTAGCGCTCCTTCGCCTCGGAACCGTAGCGGTCGGCCACCACATGCAGGTTCTCGTCCACGCTCATCGTGCCGAAGGACTGCTGCCCCTGCGGCACGAAGGCCATGCCCTTGCGGATGCGCTGATTCGGCGCGGTGCGGGTGATGTCCGTGCCGTCGAAGTCCACCGACCCCGCACTCGTGGGCAGCAGCCCGAGCAGCGCCTTGAGCAGTGTGGTTTTGCCGGCCCCGTTGTTGCCGACGATGCTCACCCATTCGCCGGCGTTCACATCGAAATCGATGCCGTTGACGACGGTCACCTTGCCGTAGCCCGTATCGAGCCCTTTGACTTCCAGCATTGCCATATGCGTTCCTTACCCTCTGTCTTATGCCGTCTTATGCTGCAGGCTGTTCCGCTCAGCGCCTGCCGTCTGCGCCTCGTCCGCAGCTCGCTCCTGTTTCGGATGTGTCGAAGCGAATCGCGGACGGATGCAGACCGACGCCGGTCATTCCCCGCCGCCGAGGTAGATGCGCACGACTTCCTCGTTGTTCTGGATATCCTCGACCGAGCCTTCGGCGAGCACGGTGCCTTGATTGAGCACGGTGACCGAGTCGGCGAACTGGCGCATGAAATCCATGTCGTGCTCGACGATGATGACCGTGCGGTTCTTGCTGCACCGCTTGAGCAGCTCGCCCGTCTGCAGGCGCTCGGCCGGGGTCATGCCAGCGACCGGCTCGTCGAGCAGCAGCAGATGCGCGTCCTGCACGAGCAGCATGCCTATTTCCAGCCACTGCTTCTTGCCGTGCGGCAGGATGCCGGCGCGTTTGTCGGCGTCGTCGGTGAGGCTGCACACGTCCATCATGTACGTGACATTCTGCGATGCGGCGCCCGTGGTGCGAAACAGCTCGCGGCCCTTCCTGCGAAAGCCCTCGGCCAGCTGCAAGTTCTCCACCACGGAAAGCTCTTCGACCACCGATGCGGTTTGGAAGGTGCGCCCCACGCCGAGCTTGACGATGTCGTTCGGCTTTTTGCCCAGCAGTTGCTCGCCGCGGAACGTGGCCGATCCGGAGGCTGACACCAAGCCGGTTATCGCATCGATGATGGTGGTCTTGCCTGCGCCGTTCGGGCCGATGAGGAATCGCAGGTCGCCATGTTCGACGGTCAGGTTGAGGTTGTCCACGGCCACGAATCCATCGAATTCAACATGCAATCCTTGGATTTCCAAATAGTCGCTCCACTGCCCGCCGCGATCGTCGAGCACGCTGAGCTGGTCGCTCATCGCGATGCGATCCTGGGCGATTTCGGCTTTCATCTGCTCGGCCTCGTCGCGCATTCGTTTGGCTTCCTCGCGCATCTGCGCCATTTCGGCGCGCAGCTGGGCCAAATCCTCCTGCGATGCCGGAGCAGAGCCGCTGCACGACTCCACAGGCGTGGTTGCGTTCATAGTGCTCTCCTCGCTCATGCCTTCACCACCTTCGCTTGCATCGGATGCGGGCCGGAAACAGGTGAGGCGCCAATCGAAGGAGCTGCAACAGCCTCAGCTGTCGCTGCCGAGTCCACGCCCACATGCTGAGCGGATAAGCTGCCGGAAACCTCGGCCGGTCTGCCGCCCGGCTGCCCTTTGCCCAGTCCGATTTTCTCTTTAATCCATGGCCACACGCCCTTGAACTGACCCAATCCCAACGGCACGAAGGCGATGACGAGGATGAAGATCAGTCCTTCGATATAGGTCCAGGCCGAAGGATAGGCCTCGGAAAGCTGCGTTTCGGCGAAGCGTACCAGCAACGTGCCGACCACCGGGCCGAGCAGCGTGGTGCGTCCGCCGATCACCACGCCTGCCAGCATGAGGATCGAGGGGGTCACGCCGATGTCGGAGGGCGAGATGATGCCGACCACCGGCACGAACATGGCCCCGCCGATGCCGGCGAACATCGCGGCCACAGTGAACGCGAACACTTTGATCGACGCGGGATTGTAGCCGAGGAACTTCATGCGGTTCTCCTGGTCGCGCACGCCGATGACGAGGTCGCCCATGAACGATTTGCGAATCCAGTACACGATCAGCACCATGGCCAGCGTCAGGAATGCGCAGATGAGGAAGATCATCCGCTGATTGGCGGGATCGGTGAGATCATAGCCGAAGAAGCCCTTGAAGTTGTTCAGTCCGTTGGTGCCGCCGGTGGTTTTCGACTGGCCGATCAACAGCACGGCGAATGCGGCGACCAAGGCCTGCGAGAGGATGGCGAAGTACGCGCCGCGCACGCCGCGTCCGAAGACGGCCCAGCCGAGTATTGCGGCGACGATGCCGGGGACGGCCGCAACGCCGATGATGGCGATGACCGGGTTGCGGAACAGCTCCCAGAAGCCAGGAACGCTCGTTATGCCGTATTGAGCCATGAAGTCGGGCACCTGACCGGGGCCGATGTCCTCAAGGTTCATATGGATGGCCATGACATATGCGCCCAGCCCGAAGAACAGGCCCTGGCCCAGCGTCAGCATGCCGCCCTGCCCCCAGGCAAGGCCGATGCCTACGGCGACCATTGCATAGCACAGATATTTCGAGAGCAGCCCGAGATTGTAGCCGCTCATCACGGAGGGCGCGATGAAAATCAGCGCCACGGCGATGATCGTGCCGATAAGCGCCTTGTTCTTCGCGATCTTAGCGCTGAAGTCACTCAGATTCATATTCATTGCCTCTCCCTTGCTACGCGAGGTTCCTGGAACGGATGGAAACCAGACCCTGCGGACGGAATTGCAGGAACACCACGACGATCAGGAACACAGCGACCTGGCCGATCGAAGCGGAAGTCGGCAATTCGATGGACGACTGGCACAGCCCCAGCACGAACGAGGCCACCACGGCGCCCTTGAGCTGGCCCACGCCGCCGGCCACGACCACGAGGAAGGCCTGCACGATGAAGGTCGTGCCGAAGTTGAAGCTGATGGAATTGAGCAGGCTCAGCGCCACACCTGCGATGCCGGCGATTCCCGACCCGAGGAAGAACGTGACGTAATCGACCTTCCTGGTGGATATGCCGGAGACCTCAGCCAGATCACGGTTCTCCGAGGTGGCGCGTATCTGACGGCCCAGCGGCGTGAGCTTGAGAACCGCGTACAATGCGGCGACGCACACGATCGAGAGCAGGAAGATGAACAGACGCCCGGAGGAGAAGCTGTAGCCGAACATGGTCACCGGGCTGCTCAGCGAATCAGGCGCCGAAGCATAGACCGGCGTGGCTCCGAAGATATCGCGCGCCAGCTGCTGCAGCACGAGCGAAACGCCGAAGGTGACGAGCAGGGTGTCCAGCGGCCGACTGCGCATGCGTTCCAGCAGCAACGCATCGAGCAGCAGGCCGAGCAGGCCCGCCACGACGAATCCGACCACCAGCGCCACGACCAACGAGAGCGTCTTGTTGCCGATCACTGTGCTCATGACGTAGGCGGTGTAGGCGCCTGCCATCATGAACTCGCCGTGCGCGTTGTTGATGACTCCCATCTGGCCGAAGGTCAATGAGAGTCCGAGGGCGGCAAGCAGCAGAATCGAGCCGTTGGAAAGCCCCGCCACGATCTGAGGGAATATCATGCCCATTTCGAGTCCTTCCTTTTATTTGTCCGTGCCTGCGCTCAGGCTCTTGGCCCAGCTGTAGGTTTTGAGATACGGATCGGGCTTGATGGGCCCCTTGGATTTCCATACGGTGTGGATGAGTCTGTCGTCGCCGATCTTGCCGATATACGACGTCTTGTAGATGTGGTGGTTCTGCCCATCCACCCAGACCTTGCCTTCCGGGGCGTTGAAGGTAACGCCGTCGGCGGCCGCTTTGACCTTGTCTACTTGGAAGGATTTGGCCTTCTCGACCATGCCCTTCCACAGGTAGACGGAGGTGTATGCGGATTCCATCGGGTCGGAGGTCGGGTGCTTCTGGCCGTACTTGGCCTTGAAGTCCGCAACGAACTTCTTGTTCTGCGGGTTGTCAAGCGTCTGGTAGTAGTTCCAAGCGGTCAGCTGGTCCTTGACGTTGTCGACGCCGATGGCCGAGACCTCCTCCTCCGCGATCGACATGGAGATCACGGGAGTGGTGGCGGGCTTGAGGCCGGAGGCCTTGTACTCCTTGAAGAAAGCGACATTGGAATCGCCGTTCAGGGTGTTGACCACTGCATCCGCCCCGGAGAACTTGAGCTTGTTGACGATCGTGGTGAAGTCGGTGGAGCCCATCGGCGTGTATTCCTCGCCGACCACCTGCATGCCATTGCCCTGCGCATATGCTTTGACCACGCGGTTCGCGGTCTGCGGGAACACGTAATCGGAGCCTACCAGAAACAGCTTCTTGTAGCCCTTTTCCTTGAGATAGTCAAGGGCGGGCACGATCTGCTGGTTCGGGGCGGCGCCGGAGTAGAAGATGTTCGGGCTGGATTCCATGCCCTCGTACTGCAACGGGTAGAAGAGCAGGGCATTATCCGCTTCGAACACGGGGAGCATCGCCTTGCGTGAGGAGGAGGTCCAGCCGCCGAAGACCGCGGCGACGCATTCCTTCTCGATCAGCGTTTTGGCCTTCTCCGCGAATACGGCCGGCTCTGATTTGCCGTCCTGCTGGACGATCTTCAGCTGCTTGCCGAGCACGCCGCCCTTGGCATTGATCTCGTCAACCGCCATATGCAGCGAATTGCTGACCGTCTGCTCGGAGATAGCCATCGTACCGGACAAAGAATTGACGAATCCGATTTTTATGGTGCTGCCCGACGTGTCTACGCATGACGCATGATCTCCAGATGCCGTGCCGTTCTTCTCCTGCGCATCGCGTTCGGCAACCGTTCTGCCCCAACCGCAGCCGCTGGTGACCAGCAACGCCGCCATGGCGCACAGTGCCGCCCCTATCTTCATTCGTTGTAATCGGGCCATATACCTCTTCCTCTCTGCATATGACTGCTGCGGTTCCCCACGGCGTCCAGCTGGCTGTGCCTCCGATGCCGACGCGCCCTTGCATTCGGCGGAAACGCAATCATTACGCCGCATGATGCGGGTGCATCAAACAAAAATCATGATGGCAGCGCGTCCACATCGTTGTGTTGCCGCTGTGTTACGCGCACGTCTCGCAGGTAACGGGCATATTACGGATTGCGTGTCGGCTTCGTGTATGCGGAATCGCAAGAGAAGAAAGGAACGGCCCCGTGCGTGAATGCACGGGGCCGTTCGATGTATGTCCCTATCGGGGAAGGATCCAGATCAGCGAGCGTAGAACTCGACGACGTACTGGATATTGACCTGCACCGGGATTTCCTCGGTCTCAGGCTTGCGGGTCAGGGTCGCCTTGAGCGAGGCGAGGTTCACGTCCAGGTATCCGGGGACGGCGGGCAGCACATCGCGGTGCACGCCTTCGGCGGCGATCTGGAACGGCACCATCGTCTGGCTCTTGGCCTTGACCTGGATGGTCTGGCCGGGCTTGACGCGGTAGGACGGACGGTCCACCACGTTGCCGTCGACGAGGATGTGACGGTGCACGACGAACTGGCGGGCCTGTGCGGTGGTGCGGGCGAAGCCGGAACGCAGCACGAGGGCGTCAAGACGGGTTTCGAGATCGATGAGCATCGCGTCGCCGGTCTGGCCAGCGGTGTGGGTGCCCTTCTCGTAAGCGGCGCGAAGCTGCTTCTCCGAGATGCCGTACTGCGCGCGCAGACGCTGCTTCTCACGCAGACGGACGGCGTAATCGGACTCGGTGCGGCGGCGGGTGCGGCCGTGCTCGCCGGGAGCATACGGACGCTTCTCGAAGATGCGCTGGGCCTTGGGGGTCAGTGCAATGCCGAGGGCGCGCGAAAGACGCACTTGACGGCGAGAACGCTGAACGTTAGTCATTCTTGTTCCTTTATATTTCTGTCGTTATCTGAACGGAAGCGCGGGCGAACCCTCGCTGAGCCGGCCTCTCCAGTGCTTCGTCGTGCCAGGCACGAGCGGCGCAAGACGCCGCCGACCCACTGATGGGCTAAGACTCCAGATAGCGCCCACCTGATGGCAGGCACAATCGACCAGTCTACACGGCACCTATGGACGTGGGCGGCTTCACAGCTTCTCGATGGGCGCGACGCGCAGCATAAGCCGCTTGACGCCATCGGAGCCGAAATCGACCGTGATGACCGAGTTGCGGCCTTTGTCCTGCGTGTCGAGAATCGTGCCGAGACCGTACTGATCGTGCGAGATCTTGTCGCCGATGCTGAAATCGGCGATATCCAGTTTGTTGTCCTTGGCGATCGAGGAGGCTGGGGACGCCTTGGAGGCAGCCGTGGGCGCGATGCGGCGCGTCGTCACCTTGCCGCCGCGTGAGCCGGAACCGCCATAGGTCGAACCGCTTCCGCGCCGTGACGAGGAGCCATAGGAGCTGCTGGAACCGTGGGAACCGTACGAGGAGCCGGAACGCGAGCCGTACCCCGAGCCCGAACCACCCGAGCCGTAGGATGAGCCTGATCCGGAGCCGTAGCGCGAACCGGAGCCATACGAGCCGGAACCAGAACGGGAGCCATACCCCGACTTCCCGGTACCATAGCTTGCGCCATAACCCGATCCGTAACCGGATCCATAGCTCGAACCGCCGCCGCGAGACGATGACCCACCGCGGCTCGTGACGCCGAAGCCGCCGCCGGAGAAGTCGTCGTCATCGGCCCAGCCGCCGAATTCGTCATCGTCATCCGAACGCCAGCCCGCACGCATGCGCTCGGCGCTGGCTTCGCGGCGCTTCCACTCGATCAGCGTGTCGGGTATCTCGTCAAGGAACTGGCTGGGCAGCATCTCGTTGGCCTGCCCCCATTGCGCGCGCACGGCTGCACGGGTGAGGTAGAGCCGACGCCGCGCGCGCGTGATGCCGACGTACGCAAGCCTGCGCTCCTCGCTCAGCTCGTCGTTGTCCTCCAGCGACCTTGAATGCGGGAATGTCCCCTGCTCCATGCCGGTGAGGAACACGACCGGGTATTCCAAGCCCTTGGCCGTATGCAGGGTCATGAGCGTGACCTTGCCGCTGTCCTCGCCTTCGGAGGGCAGCTGGTCGGAATCCGCCACGAGCGCCGTGGTTTCGAGGAATGCGCCGAGCGTGGCGTCGGGCGTGTTCTGCTCGAATTCGGCGGCCACGGATTGCAGCTGCGAAAGGTTTTCGACGCGCGAAGCGTCCTGCGGGTCCTCAGAACGCTGCAGCTCAGCCAGCAGCCCCGACTTGTTCAGCACTTCGGCAACGACCTCGGACGGCTTGTCGTTGTGGCCCTGCGCAAAGGCAGCCAGCGAGCGCATGATGTCGCGGAATCCAGAGAGCATTTTGGCGGTGCGCGTCGGCATGCCGTCGATCTCGTCCATATGCTCGACGCCCTGCCAGAAGCTCGTGTCATGCGCATCGGCGTAGCCGGCCACGAGCGCTTCGGCCCGCGCGCCCAGCCCGCGCTTGGGCACGTTCATGATACGGCGCATGTTCACGCTGTCGGCCGGATTCACGATGGCCTGCAGGTAAGCGATGGCGTCCTTGATTTCGCGCCGCTCGTAGAACCGTGTGCCGCCCACGAGCTGGTATGGGATCCCGGCGTTGATGAGCGCCTCCTCAAGCGAGCGCGACTGCGCGTTGGCGCGGTACATGATCGCCACGTCGCTGTATTGCACGTTTTCCTCGCTGGACAGCCGCGCGATCTCCTCGGCGATCCACGCGGCCTCCTGCTGCGCATTGTCGGCCGCATAGCCCACGATCGGCTCGCCTTTGCCCAACGCGGTCCAGAGTTTTTTGGGTTTGCGGTCTGCATTGTTGGCGATGACCGCATTGGCGGCGTCGAGAATCGTCTGCGTGGAGCGGTAGTTCTGCTCGAGCATGATGGTTTTCGCGCGCGGGAAATCCTTCTCGAAATCCCTGATATTGCTGATATCGGCGCCGCGGAAGGCGTAGATCGACTGGTCCGAGTCGCCCACGACCGTCACCCATGCCGGCCCCTGCTTGCCTGCTGCGACCGCGCTGGAAGAGCGCTGCTCCCCCGCATCCACGCCGCCGAGCTCGCGGATGAGCTCGTACTGGGCGTGGTTCGTGTCCTGATACTCGTCGACGAGAATATAGCGGAACTTGTGGTGGTAATACTCCGCGACCATCGGATCGCTGCGCAGCAGCTCGACGGTGCGTACGATCAGATCGTCGAAGTCCACGGCGTTCGCGGCGGCGAGACGATGCTGATACTCGGCGTACACCACGGCATACAGTTCCTCGACATTGCCGAAGCGCCCGAGCTGGTAGCCGCGCTGACCGGGCTTGTAGTCGGCAGCATAGGTCTTGAGCTGGGTCTGCCAGCTTTGCAGATTGTTCTTGTAGTCGGAGATGCGGCTGAGGATGGTGCGCGGCGTGTAGCGCTTGAGATCGATGTTCAGGTCGGCGCCGATGAGCTTGATGAGCCGCTCGCAGTCAGCCGTGTCATAGATGGAGAAGCCGGAGTTCAGGCCGATCGATTTGCCGTCGCGCCGCAGCATGCGCACGCATGCCGAATGGAAGGTGGAGACCCACATGCGCCCGGCCACCGGGCCGATAAGCGTTGCAAGGCGTTCGCGCATTTCCGCTGCGGCCTTGTTGGTGAAGGTGATGGCCAGAATCTGGCTGGGCCACGCGCCGAAGCGCGTCAGAATCCATGCGATGCGCCGGGTAAGCACGCGCGTCTTGCCCGATCCCGCGCCCGCGCCGATGAGCAGCGCCGGCCCTTCGTACTGCACGGCCTGCGCCTGCTCGGGGTTCAAATCCGCAATCAGCTCCTGCGCGTCGCGTGCGATGAAATCGGGATCTGTCAGCACCCTTCGCTCCCTTCTCATGGTTTTGCCTAAATGTGTCCGTTGCCGTTTCGGCTATTGCCCTGCTGTCCTGCTGTTTTGCTGGGCGATTGCCGCGCTCTGCCGCATCCTGCTGCCGTCCGCCGCCGTTCGCCGCCGTCAGAGCAACTCTAGGCAGCGCACACCATGTTTACCACATCAGCTTGTCAGTCGACGCAACTAACCCCGCATCGATAGTGCGCTGGCCGCCGTTCGCGCTAAGCTCTACATCCATACGCGCCGGTCGCGTCGTCATTGCAGATTCATTACGCAGCATTCAATCATCGTGCGAGAGGATGGCCATGAAGGAACTTGAGGACAGGATTCGCCAGGACGGAACGGTGAAGCCCGGCAATGTGCTGAAGGTCGACGCCTTCCTGAACCACCAGTGCGACGTCGAGCTGTTCGACCATATGGGTGCCGAATGGGCCAGGCTGTTCGCTGGCAAGCATATCGACAAGATTCTGACCATCGAGGCCTCCGGCATCGGCATCGCGTGCTGCGCGGCGCGGCATTTCGGCAATGTGCCGGTGGTGTTCGCCAAGAAGACGCAATCCATCAATCTCGACGGCGAGCAGTACGTCACCAGGATCTACTCCTTCACCAAGCAGCGCGAGTTCCCCGTCATCGTCGCCAAGCGATTCCTCAATGCCGGCGAGCATATCCTGCTCATCGATGATTTTCTGGCCAACGGCAAGGCCATGAACGGCCTGATCGAACTGTGCGGCAAGGCCGGCGTGGTGATCGAAGGCATCGGCATCGCCGTCGAGAAAGGCTTCCAGTCCGGCGGCAGAGAACTGCGCGACGCGGGCTACGAGGTGGAATCGCTGGCCATCGTCAGCTCGATGGATGCCGGGACCGGCACCATCGAATTCGCCTGATCTACTCGCGGTTGCGCAAGGCTGCAGCAGGAACAAAGTCGAGAAGGAAAACGGAAGAGAAGAAGCAATGTCCACAAGTCAACACGACGATCAGACGCCGCAGCAGCAGTCGAAGCAGTCGAAGCGATCCCGAGGCGTGAGCATGGAGGCGCTGTCCTCGTTGGACGGCCCCGTTTCCTTCTGGCGTGGCATACCTTTTGGATTGCAGCATGTCATGGCTATGTTCGTCGCCAATCTGGCACCCATATTCCTCGTGACCTTCGCCGCCCATCTGAACGCGCAGCAGTCGGCGCTGATCATCCAGAACGGCCTGCTCGTCGCCGGCCTGGGCACCTGCCTGCAGCTCTACCCCTTGTGGCGCATCGGCAGCCGGCTGCCGATGGTGACCGGCATCTCCTTCACCTATGTGGCTGCGGCCACGGCGATCGTGTCGCATAAAGGCTATGGCGCGGTCGTCGGCGCAGTGATCATCGGCGGATTCCTCGAACTGCTGCTCGGCCTGACGGCGCGCTTCTGGCGTCGCTTCGTGCCGCCGGTAGTCTTCGCGATCGTCGTGACCTCGATCGGCTTCTCGCTGCTGTCGGTCGGCGCGTCGTCCTTCGGCGGCGGCAACGGCGCCAAGGATTTCGGCAGTTGGCAGAATCTCACGCTGGCCTTGGTCTCGCTGGTCGCCTGCCTCGCCTTCCAACTGCTCATGAAAGGCACCGCCAAGCAGCTTTCCGTGCTGTTCGGGCTGGTCGTCGGCTATCTGCTCGCCATCGTCATGGGCAAGGTCGATTTCTCCGATTTCTCCCATCTGCAGGTCGTCAGCCTGCCGCATGTGATGCCCTTCGCGCCGACTTTCGACGCCGGCTCGATCATTTCCTTTGCCTTGCTCTACGTCGTCTCCTCGGTCGAAGTGCTCGGCGACACGGCGGCGCTGTCCAAAGTCGGCCTCGGACGGCTTCCCACTGAGCGCGAGACGGCCGGTGCCATCGCCGGCGACGGATTCATCTCGACCATATCCGGCGCCTTCGGCTGCCTGCCGCTGACGTCGTTCGCGCAGAACATCGGCTTGGTGGCCATGACCAAGGTCGTCAACCGCAAGGTGATTCTCTCGGGAGGGCTCATCCTCGTCCTCGCCAGCTTCGTGCCCGCCATCGCCGGCGTGTTCAACTCGCTGCCGCAGGCCGTGCTCGGCGGCTGCACGATCATGATGTTCGGCAATATCGTGCTTTCGGGCTTCCAGATGATCGCCGAAGCCGGGTTCACGCAGCGCAACATCACCATCGCCGCGCTTTCGCTGACCGTCGGCATCGGGTTCACGCAGGTCTCCGGCATCTTCGTGCAGTTCCCTGCGCTCTTCCAGTCCGTCTTCGCCAGCAACTGCATCGCGCTGTCCTTCGTCGTCGCCGTGCTCCTCAACGCGCTGCTGCCCGGCGAAGAGCGATTCCTTGCCTCCGCCGCGCCGAAGCCGGACGTGGCGGACATGGATGATGCTTCCGACAAGTAGTGGTGTTCGAACTTTCACGCACCACGCCCAAGAAGTCCGAATACAAGTCCCTGTTTCAATATGTGAATCGGCAATTTGCGCACGGCACTTGGTCGACTCCGCAATGTGTTAATTTGTTAGAAGATCCGGCGATGTTGCCGGCTGATACAACGGAAGCGCAACGGAAAAGAAGGCTCTTGTGAACATTGAAGATTGGTCTGCGGCGATACTCCCGTGGGCGCAGAGCAAGCGCTGGTGGCCCGTCGACCCCAAGCAGCCCGCTAAAGTCATTGGCGAGGTGCTGCTCGATGATTCAGCAGGCTCTCGTGTCACTATAGCTCTGCTGAAGATCAGCGAATCTAAACTCATCGTGCAGGTTCCGTTGCTGATCAGGGCACAAGATCGCGAAGCACATGGCACCGTGCACCATAGCAGTCAGGATGGCAGCCAGGCAATAGGCACTGTCGACGGCCTTGCGCTCCTCGACGGCACCGCCGAACCGGAGTTCTGGCGCGCATGGGCGAAGTCCGCCACGCTCATTCCCGCTCGCGGCGAAACCGACCAGCAGGCGCGAGAACGACTGGACCGCGCCGCAAGCCTGATTAAGCCGATGGGCGTCGAGCAATCCAACACCTCGGTATTGCTGCTTGGCGATGACCAGCCGCTGATCGCCAAAGTGTTCCGCGTGCTGCATTGCGGAGAGCATCCTGAGGTACAGCTGCCGTCGGCTCTTGGCGACTGGGAAGGCATTCCACGCCTGAACGCCTACAGCTATCTCGAACATGATGCGCTCGGCGGCTCGGCATGCGCCATTGTCGTCGCTGATGCCGTGAACGACGCACAGGACGGCTTCGTTACTCTGCAAGCTATGGCGAAGCGCGGCGATGATCCGACTCCTGTTTCGACGCAGATCGGCGCGTTGATTGCGCACATGCACAACCGGCTCGAAGAGGCATTCGGCAGCGGCGAAGGCCCATCGAACGAGACTCTGAAGCAGCGCTTGACTCGGTCCTTGTCCGCCGCAGCCGAAATCGACGGGACGCTGTCCGCACAGGACGTTTCAGCTATCGAATCGACGATTCGCGCACTGACCGATGCGGACGGCGCTGCAGACGATGATGCCAGCGATGGCTCGTCTGCGAAAGCCATTCGGGTTCATGGCGACCTGCATCTGGGCCAACTGCTGTTGGGCTCCAACGGGGTTTGGAATGTCGTAGACTTCGAGGGCGAACCGCTGCGGCCCATCGCCGAGCGCAGCAAGCCCGACTCCCCCGCCCGCGACATCGCAGGCATGCTGCGTTCCTTCGACTACGCCGCCGAATCGTCCGGCGCCTTCGACGCCGATTGGCTGAGCACGGCAAGAACCGCGTTCCTGGCAGGATACCGCAGCCGCAGAGCCATATCCGCGGCGGACGCCCGCATGATCACAGCCTACGAATTGGAGAAGGCCCTGTACGAGCTGCAGTACGAAGCGAAATTCCGGCCCAGCTGGATCAGCATTCCGCTCAACGGCATCCGCAGACTCGTTCGGAGCTAACGCTTTTGGACTTCCGCAGCGGCATTGTGGCAGCAATCCCGTCGCATGGCAACAAACGCGGTGCTCTCCCTCTGTCACGCACGACAACGCTCATCACACGACAGTAGAGAGCACGGTGACGCCGGCAGCCGTCGTGCCCGGTCTTCTGCGGCGTACCGCGCCGACGGCCAGACCTATGCACAGCAGCGCGAAGGCGAAGAGCAGCATCAGCGCGGTCGATGATGCCCAGCCCGCGACATTCGCAGCCTCGCCCAGGTAGGCTCCGGTGCCCAGAGCCCGGTCGATGGCATCGGCATACCACCAGCCGGGCAGCATCTTGCCTACGGCAATCAGGGTGGCAGGCATCATCGAGGGATCGAACCAGATACCCGAGGTGAAGACGATGATCAAGCCGACTATATTCGCGAAGCCGTTCGCCGACCCCTCGGAAACGCCGAACTGCCCGAGCACGAAGCCGATCGAAATGGCAACGACGATATAGGCCAGCATCGTTCCCGCGCCCATGAGCACAGGACCAGCGCCAATCGCGGCAAGGTCGCCGCCAAGATAGCCAACCGGCCCCAAACACAGCGCCAGATAGTACAACGCAGTTCCGATTCCGACGACAGCGCAGGCGGAAAGCAGCGACACGCTGCTTTCCAAGGGCTTTAGCGGCGAGGCGCTTGCCCGTCGGCGTGTCTCGGGAAGCCCGAATATGCCAACCACCAGCGAGATCACCATAATCATGGAGGCCACAATCGGGTATCCCCCGAATTTCAGCCCGGAGGCGTATACCCGCTTGGCATAGCGCGAAGCCTCGCCTTCGGCTTGCACCACCTTCACCTGCGTGCGTGCCTGCGGCCCTTTGGCAGTGCGTACGACCTGCGCGACGGCTTTCGCCATGTCGGTCACGGCAGCCGGCGCATTGGCTGTGGCAATATCACCGGCAACAACGCCATTTGCGCCGGCAATCTGCGCGAGGTATGCCGTGCGCAATGAGGCGAAGAAGCCCTGCACCCGCATATTGGCCATTGCTCCCACGGCCGAGGTGTAGCTCGTCACGGTGTCAAGCGGTTCAATAGCCTCGCCCTGCGCGGCCTTGTCCGCGAAATTGCGCACGTACCCATTCGGGATGATGAGCACATAGTCCACGCGATTGGTCGTCACCGCATCCTGCAGGCTTTGCGTCGTATCGTCGACATCGATGAGATCGGCGCTGGCGGACAGATATTCACGCAGACCTTGTGCCACTCCTCCCCGGTTGCCGTCACGATCCACCACCGCGACCTGTGCTCGTCTCGGAGCATATGAGGGCGTCCCGTCAGCGGTTCTGGCACCGCCGCCGACAGTTCCGAGCAGCATCGCGACCATCATGACGCTCAACCCCACCAAATAGATGAGCAGATAGGACTTGTGCCGCCAGACGATGCGCATTGCGGTATTAAAGGTACTCATAGCGTTGCCTCCTGAGCAGGATGATGGCGATGGCGAGGAAGAACAGCCCCATGGCGGCAAGCATGCCCACCGTACGCAGGAAGGGCGCGTAGCTGTCGTAGTACAGGATGTCGTAGAACAGCAGGGAGACTTGCCTCGCCGGATTGAGGTCGGAAAGCACGGGTGCCTCGCGCTGCACGAAGTCGCCCAGCTTCATGGCCGGCTCCCCGTACAGTCCGGCGAACAGGGCGGCTATGCAGCTGAAAGCGCTGCAGATACTCAGCTTCTGCCCTAATGGTATGCGCGGGATGGCGCCGAACACGGAGCCAAGCGCCGACGACATGAAGGTGGCGACGGCAAGACCTGCGAATGCCGCAGCTTCGCGCCCTCCCACGCGCACGCCGAACGGGACTCTGATGACGAAGAAGGCGATCGACATGCATGCGAACGCCATAAGCCATGCTGCGAGGAATGCTGAGAGCACGAGTCCGTGCTTGGGCAGCGGGGCGAGCGCCCTGCGGGCTCCAAGCGGCGAAAGATTGGCTTGGGAGCTCGCAATGGATGTGATGGCGAGCGACATCGACATGAGGCATGCCATGCCCAGCAGGGCGTAGTAGTAGCGCGCCGCAGGGTCCGGCTTGGTGTGGGTCAGCGTTGTCTCGCGCGTGAATGCGTCGTTCGACGCGATGCTGGCGATGACTTTGGGGTCGGCGAAGGCCTGTGGACGGCTTTCGCCAATCGAGGAGCGCAGCGA
This sequence comes from Bifidobacterium subtile, assembly GCF_000741775.1. GTDB lineage: Bacteria > Actinomycetota > Actinomycetes > Actinomycetales > Bifidobacteriaceae > Bifidobacterium > Bifidobacterium subtile. The sequence continues at coordinate 70,998 of NZ_JGZR01000007.1, read as the reverse complement.
GCGCGACTCGTTGGCGCGCGCTATCGCGTTGTTCAGCACGCTGATGGTCAGTTCGCGGGCGTAATCGCTCGTGCTGGCCGCATTATCCGAAATCGCCAGCGAGAACTCGCCTGCGCCGTTGATGCGCAGATAGCCGATGGCCTCGCCGGAGTTCACCAGATCGATCGCCTGCGCGGCGCTCTCCACATCATGTCTGGCGATAAGCGCGGTGTTCTTCCCGCCGCGGGCCAGAGCGTCGAGGAGCGCATCCGCCTGCTCGTTCGCTTTCCATGCCGAGTCCTGCACCACGGCGACCGACTGGGTCTCGGTGACGTAGGCCTTGTCCAGCGAGCTGAACATGCCGTAGAAGAGCGTAGCCAGCAGTATCGGGAAGACCATCACCCAGAAGATGGTGCCGCGCTGCCGCGCCAACGTTCTGATCTGCACCAGGAATGTCGTCCACATGGCTCCTCCTAATCCCTCAGACCTTTGCCGGTTATTTCGAGAAAGACATCGTTGAGCGTCGGAGCCCGTGAAGCGATATGGCCGATGGTGGCATGTTCGCGCTCGAGCAGTCCCAGCACGTCGATGAGATTGTGCTCGCCTCTGCCGCAGCGGACCACGAGCTCCTTGCCGTCGTAATGCGCATCGATGACGGCAGCCAGCTGGCGCACATCGTCCAGCGCCCGTTCGCTAAGATCGAGGGTTCCCACGCTGATCTGTTCGCCGATCGAAATCATGTCTTTGAGCTCCTGCGCGGTTCCCAGCGCAATCTGCCTGCCGTGGTCCATGATGAGGATGCGGTCGCATATCTGCTCGACCTCCTCCATATAATGGCTGGTATAGATCACCGTGGTGCCAGCGGCGTTAAGCCGCTGGATGCCTTCGAGAATCGCGTTGCGGCTCTGCGGGTCGACGGCGACGGTCGGCTCGTCGAAGATGATCAGATCGGGCTGGTGCGCGATGCCGCAGGCGATGTTCAGCCGCCGCAGCAGTCCTCCGGAGAGCTTGCCCGGGCGGAATCGGCGGAATTCTCGCAGTCCCACGAAGTCCAGCGCCTCTTCGACGAACACTTTGCGGCGAGGCTTCTCCTTGACGTACAGCGAGCAAAAGTAGTCGATGTTCTGCTCGACGCTCAGTTCGTTGAACACCGCCACATTCTGCGGCACGACGCCGATGCGACGCTTGAGCGCGTACGAGGTCGGCGTCATCGCATCCCCGAGCACACGCACCGACCCCGCATCGTAGGTGAGCAGCGCCAGAATGCAGTTGATCGCGGTGGATTTGCCTGACCCATTCGGCCCGAGCAGGCCGAAAATCTCGCCCTCGTGCACGTCAAGATCAAGGTAATCCAGCGCGACCATATCGCCATAGCGCTTGACCAGCCCGTTCACAAGCACCGCCGACGAGGCTAGCTCGGCGGCAGTGCCGTCCATGAGGTCCACAGTGTTGCCCATGACGTTCCTTTCCCGATGTTATGTGCCTGATGACTCCATATTCCCCTACGGCACGCGGCCGGGCATGATGAGTGTCGTCACGAAACCGTCCCATGACGATGACATTTGTCACGACTGTCGTCATGAGCTCATTGCCATGGTTTTCCGACGGCTTTTTCATGACTTGTTGCGTGACTTGGCCGGTTGCATCTCCTTTCCGCTGCGACGCTTAAGCTGCTACGCTCAGAGTGTGGAAAGCGGACACAAGACGCATGAGATTGCCTGCAAGGCAGCGCTTGCGGCGGTGTGTCTGCTCGCCGCGTTCCTGCCGGTTACCGATGACATTCCCGTCTCTCGACTCGCCGGCGCTCTGCTCGCGATTTCCTGCTCCGCATTGGCGCAGTGGCTGCTGCTGGTGCGCCCGTCGCGCCCAGGGCTGCCAGCTGCGATTTTCTCAGTGCTGGCGATCGTCATCCCGCATTTCGCCGCATTCATCCCCATCATCGCCTACGATGCGGCGCGTTCGCCTAGCCCGTCCTCCATGTCCGTGGCTCGCACGCTTCTGTTCACGCGGCTGCGCAACGCCCAGCGCTGGCTATGGACTGTGCCTCTGGCCCGCTCGCTGCTGTTCGTTTCCGACATGGATCGGCTGCATGCCGTCAGCATGATCGCCCTGGCGATTCTAGGCTTCGCAGCAGGTGCGCTGGGGCTGCGCAACGCCATGATGGAATCTGTAGTCCGGGATGAAAAGGACCGATTCCGCGCCATGCGGCGTCACTGGCGCACGACCATGGCCGACAACGAGCAGGAACGCGGCCGATCGGTGCGTGCCGCCACCTTGGACGAACGCACGCGCATAGCCCGCGAAATCCATGACAATGTCGGTCATCTGCTCACGCGTGGCATCATGCAGGCCCAGGCTTCCACAGTCGTGGCCGAAGCCCGGGGTGACGCCGAGTCCGCGCAGCATCTCGCTGCAATCTGCACGACACTTGACGAAGCGATGACGATGATTCGCAAATCCGTCCACGACCTCGATGACCACGGAACCGATTTCGGCAGGCAGCTCGACGAGACCATTAGCTCCTTCGACGAAGTCTCCCCCGGCTTCGCTGTTGCCGTGGACAACGGCATCGCGCAGGTTCCCGCGCCGGTGGCCCGCTGCCTGACCAGCGTGATTCGCGAGGCCCTGACCAATGTGGTGCGGCACAGCGCGTCCCGCACCGCCACGGTGACGCTGCGGGATTACCCGGCGCTATGGCAGCTGGTGATATTCGACCCGGGCGAGGCCGGACGCGGCGCAGGCGCTTCGGCCGCATCCTCCGCTGGCATCGCTGGCATCAGTCGTGCCAGCGGCATCAGCGGTATCGGCAGCGCCGGCGACCATTCCAGCCCGCAGCCGGGCGGCGGCGGTGTCTCCGGCAATGTGCGCGGCATGGGGCTGGCCGACATCGAGGCGCGGGTGCGCACGCTTGGCGGCACCTCGTTGTGCGGCCCTTACAGCACCGGCTGGAGGGTTTTCGTCTCGATTCCCAAGGCACCGTGGGCCAAGCGCGAGCGCAGCGGCTCAACCGCAGGCATGGGCGATGCAGACAGTAGCGGCCGTGCAGAAGCTGCCGACGATATGCGGCATGGAGTTGCGAATCGCGCAAGCGCGGCAACTTCCCGCAGTAGCAGTAGTCTCCACAGCAGTTACAGCGCGTCGAGCGCAATACGATAATCACAGCACGCTAATCACGCCAAAGGATGCATCATCATGAAAACGGCCATCGTCGACGACGATCCCATCGTCTGCTCATCGCTGTCCACCATCGTAACGGCGAGCGGCGCCGCTGAAGTGCTCTGGACCGCCGATAACGGCGACGATGCCGTACGTCTCTATGAACAGGACCCGGCGAACCGCCCCGATGTGCTGCTGCTCGACATCCAGATGCCCGGCACCGACGGCTTGGAGGCGGCCCGGCGCATTCTGCAGCGGGACAAGGCGGCTCGCATTCTGTTTCTCACGACCTTTGCCGACAAAAGCTACATCGCGCAGGCGCTTTCCTTGGGCGCGAAAGGCTATCTCATCAAGCAGGACGTGAAATCGGTGGCCCCGGCGATGCTGGCCGTCATGGCCGGTCAGATCGTGCTGGGCTCACGAGTGCTGGATACGCTGCAGCTCCCCGGCAACGAGGCGGGATCCGGCCGACAGCAGCTCTCTGATGCGCTCAGCGAGCGGGAACGAGACATCGCCGAACTGGTTTCGCAGGGTTTGGACAACCGCGATATCGCGCATCAGCTGTTCCTCAGCGAAGGCACGGTGCGCAACCGCATCAGCGGAATCCTCGACAAGCTTGGCATGGCCAACCGCACCCAGCTGGCCGTGGCGTGGATCGACGCGCAACGTCGCTGACGACTTGCCAACTAGCGGCATCCAGCGCAGCGGCATCCACAGTCTCATTCGGAGCTGAGCCAAGCTGGGGGCCATGCCCGGCTCGCTGCATAGCGATGCGATGAAATCACGCCCGGCTGAGGTTAGGCGTTCACTCCCACTCGATGGTGGCCGGCGGCTTGGAGGTGCAGTCGAGCGCCACGCGGTTGATGCCTGGGCATTCGTTGGTGATGCGGGTGGAGATCGCGGCCAGCACGTCGTAGGGAACGCGCGACCAGTCGGCGGTCATCGCGTCCTCGGAACTGACCGGGCGCAGGATGATGGGCGAGCCATACGTGCGCTCGTCGCCTTGGACGCCGACCGAATGCACGTCGGCGAGCAGCACGACCGGGCACTGCCAGATGTCGCGGTCGAGTCCGGCCTTGGAAAGCTCCTCGCGGGCGATGGCGTCGGCCTCGCGCAGGAGGTCGAGCCGTTCCTTGGTGATTTCGCCGATGATGCGGATGCCCAGGCCAGGGCCGGGGAAGGGCTGACGCCATACGATCTCATCAGGCAGCCCCAGCTCGGTGCCGATGGCTCGCACTTCGTCCTTGAACAGGGTGCGCAGCGGCTCGATCAGCTCGAAGGTGATGTCCTTGGGCAGACCGCCGACGTTGTGATGCGATTTAATGTTCGCCGCACCGTCACCGCCGCCGGACTCCACGACGTCCGGATACAGCGTCCCCTGCACGAGGAACTTGACTTCCTTGCCCTGTGCGCCGGCCTCTTCGATGACCTGAGCCTGCGCCTTCTCGAAGGTGCGGATGAACTTCTCGCCGATGATCTTGCGCTTGTGCTCCGGCTCCTTCGCGCCTTTAAGCGCTTCAAGAAAGTCGTCGGCGGCATCGACGGCGATGAGCTTGATGCCGGTCGCGGCGACAAAGTCATGCTTGACCTGCTCGACCTCGCCCTTGCGCAGCAGGCCGTGGTCCACGAACACGCAGGTGAGCTGCTCGCCGATCGCCTTGTGCACCAACGCCGCGGCCACTGCGGAGTCAACGCCGCCGGACAGCCCGCAGATCACCTGCGCATCGCCCACCTTGGCGCGGATCTTTGCGACCTGGTCCTCGATGATGCCCGAAGCGTCCCAGTCGTCGGGAAGGCCCGCGCAGCGGTGCAGGAAGGTTTCGATGAGGTTCTGCCCAAGCGGCGTGTGCTTGACTTCCGGATGCCACTGCACGCCGTACAGCCCGCGAGAAGGGTCCTGCATCGCGGCCACCGGAGCGCCCTGCGTATGCGCGAGGACCTCGAAGCCCTCTGGTGCGCTTTCCACGGCGACGCCGTGGCTCATCCACGTGCTCTGGTCGGCCGGGGAACCGTCGAGCACGCCGTCGGCGCGATCGATGCTCGCCTCGGTTTTGCCGTATTCACCCTGGGCGGCCTTGTCCACCGTGCCGCCGAGCTCGTGGGCCATGACCTGGAAGCCATAGCAAATGCCAAGCACGGGAACGCCTGCGGAGAATATCTTTGGATCGATCTGCGGTGCGCCCGGCTCATACACCGAGGCCGGGCCGCCGGAGAGGATGATGGCCTTGGGGTCCTTGGCCAGCATCTCGTCGACGGGCATCGAATGGGGCACGAGCTCCGAATACACGCGAGCCTCGCGCACGCGCCGAGCGATGAGCTGCGCGTACTGGGCACCGAAATCAACGACGAGCACAGGACCTGTTGCCATGAAATCTTCCTATCGATACGTGAAATTGGTCAAAACGGGTCGTATGAACGACCCCATCAGCATGAACGGCTCCATTGTGACGGTCCGAGACGACATTGCGTCCCGCCATCGCGTATACGCCCCTATCACCGCCGACATGCCATATATCCCTCATCGGCACGCGGTGCGCTTCGGCAGACAACGCGCACGAAAGATAACGGAAACGAAACAACACGCCAATGATCAGAGTTGCGAAACGAACGTGAGAAAAATCATAAGAAGCGCTAACATCGTTGCTATAAAGCCAGTCTATAGCTTTCATCGCCTGCCTGAGACCTGCACAAATAATCCGTCATAATGAACAAAAGATGAAATAAAAGGAACAGTTTCAAACATACCTGCAAAAAAACGTTCAAAAGTCGCCCACATCACATACGATAGGTCTCGATTGGAATTGGAAACCGCTGTAATCGCAAGGTTTGGCGGAATTCATTCCCGAAACAATAACCAATCGCACAGCATTGTGCAGGAGTACAGGAGTACATATGACGAGTCCTGTTATTGGCACCCCTTGGAAGAAGCTTGACGCTCCGGTTTCCGAGGACGCCCTCGAAGGCATCGACAAGTATTGGCGCGCAGCCAATTATCTGTCCATTGGCCAGATTTATCTTCGCAGCAATCCCTTGATGAAGGAGCCCTTCACTCGTGAAGATGTGAAGCACCGCCTGGTGGGTCACTGGGGAACCACCCCTGGTCTGAACTTCCTCATCGGCCACATCAACCGCCTCATCGCTGATCACCAGCAGAACACCGTGATCATCATGGGACCCGGCCACGGCGGCCCTGCAGGAACAGCGCAGTCCTACATCGACGGCACCTACACCGAGTATTTCCCGAACATCACCAAGGATGAGGACGGCCTGCAGAAGTTCTTCCGTCAGTTCTCCTATCCTGGCGGCATTCCCTCCCACTACGCGCCTGAGACCCCGGGTTCGATCCACGAAGGCGGCGAGCTGGGCTATGCACTGAGCCACGCTTACGGCGCAGTGATGAACAACCCGAGCCTGTTCGTGCCCGCCATCGTCGGCGACGGCGAGGCCGAGACCGGCCCGCTGGCCACCGGCTGGCAGTCCAACAAGCTCGTCAACCCGCGCACCGACGGCATCGTGCTGCCGATCCTGCACCTCAACGGCTACAAGATCGCCAACCCGACAATCCTCGCGCGCATCTCGGATGAGGAGCTGCACGACTTCTTCCACGGCATGGGCTACGAGCCTTACGAGTTCGTCGCCGGCTTCGACAACGAGGACCATCTCTCGATCCATCGTCGCTTCGCCGACCTGTTCGAGTCCATCTTCGATGAGATCTGCGATATCAAGGCCACGGCGCAGACCGACGATATGACCCGTCCGTTCTACCCGATGATCATCTTCCGCACCCCCAAGGGCTGGACCTGCCCGAAGTTCATCGACGGCAAGAAGACCGAGGGCTCCTGGCGCGCCCATCAGGTTCCGCTGGCTTCGGCCCGCGACACCGAGGAGCACTTCGAGGTTCTCAAGAACTGGCTGAAGACCTACAAGCCGGAAGAGCTCTTCGATGAGAAGGGCGCCCTCAAGGACGACGTCACCGCTTTCATGCCCGAAGGCGAGCTGCGCATCGGCGAGAACCCGAACGCCAATGGCGGCCGCATCCGCGAGGAACTCGTTCTGCCTAAGCTCGAAGACTACGAGGTCAAGGAAGTCAAGGAGTACGGACACGGCTGGGGCCAGCTCGAAGCTACCCGCAAGCTTGGCACCTACACCCGCGACATCATCAAGCTCAACCCGGATTCGTTCCGCATCTTCGGACCGGACGAGACCGCGTCGAACCGTCTGCAGGCCGCGTATGAAGTGACCAACAAGCAGTGGGACGCCGGCTACCTGTCATCTCAGGTCGACGAGCACATGGCCGTCACCGGCCAGGTCACCGAGCAGCTTTCCGAACATCAGATGGAAGGCTTCCTCGAGGGCTACCTGCTCACCGGTCGCCACGGCATCTGGAGCTCCTACGAGTCCTTCGTGCATGTGATCGACTCCATGCTCAACCAGCATGCGAAGTGGCTCGAGGCCGTCGTGCGCGAGATTCCGTGGCGCAAGCCGATCTCCTCGATGAACCTGCTGGTCTCCTCGCACGTCTGGCGTCAGGACCACAACGGCTTCTCGCATCAGGACCCGGGCGTCACCTCGCTGCTGCTGAACAAGACGTTCAACAACGATCACGTCGTGAACATCTACTTCCCCGTCGATTCCAACATGCTGCTGGCCGTGGGCGAGCGCGTGTACAAGTCGACCAACCAGATCAACGCGATCATCGCCGGCAAGCAGCCGGCCGCGACCTGGCTGTCCCTCGACGAAGCCCGTGCGGAGCTCGAAAAGGGCGCCGCCGAGTGGAAGTGGGCGTCGAACGCCGAAAGCAACGACGAGGTGCAGGTTGTCCTCGCCGCCGCAGGCGATGTTCCGACGCAGGAGCTGATGGCCGCCGCCGACAAGCTCAATGACTTCGGCATCAAGTTCAAGGTCGTCAACGTGGTGGATCTGCTCAAGCTGCAGTCCGCCAAGGAGAACAACGAGGCCCTCTCCGACGAGGAGTTCGCCGATCTGTTCACCGCCGACAAGCCGGTCCTGTTCGCCTACCACTCCTATGCGCATGACGTGCGCGGCCTGATCTTCGATCGCCCGAACCACGATAACTTCAACGTTCACGGCTACAAGGAGCAGGGTTCAACCACCACGCCGTACGACATGGTGCGCGTCAACGACATCGACCGCTATGAGCTCACCGCCGAGGCGCTGCGCATGGTGGACGCCGACAAGTTCGCCGCCGACATCGACAAGCTCGAGGCCTTCCGCGACGAAGCCTTCCAGTTCGCCGTCGACAAGGGCTTCGACCACCCGGACTACACCGACTGGGTGTGGTCGGGCGTCAAGACCGAGAAGCCGGGCGCGGTTACCGCCACCGCCGCAACCGCGGGCGACAACGAGTAACAGCGTGACGCTTTTCGCAAGCGACTGCTAATTGCGCAGTGAGGGCATCAGGGGAACCTGGTGCCCTCACTGTTTTATGGTCCCTTTTTATGGTCCTGCGCACGCTTCTGCATCGCGTATCGCCTCTTCGCTTCCGCGTTCTCCGCAGGTTATTGCGATGCGCGCTTTCTGCGTGATTCCTCCGTGCTTCCTTGCATCGCTTGGCAGACACGCCAATATGCCGCCTATGGAACACCGATGCCTTCTCCCCCATCTACAATGGGTGCGTGCGCCATATGGCATCCGCATGAATGCAATGATTGCGGCGAATGCAATACTACGCCTCGTCCGATGCACACCAAGGAGTATTCATCGTGTCCAACACCATCATCACCATCGTCAGCCCTGAAGGGGCTAACGGCCGTAATGTCGCGGCCTATGGCGTAGTCAGAGCCCTCGCCTCGCATTGCCGCACCGGCGTGTTCCGGCCCGTGGCATGCAGAAAAGAAACATTCACCCAAGCCTTGCTTGAAGGCGCGAATGCCGGCCAACGTCTCGAAGATGTGCGGGGCGTATGCCCGTGTCAGGCGCGCCGAGACAAAGCCGGGGCACGCGGCGACATCGTAGCCGGCTACGGCCGCGTTGCACAGGCCGCACAGGCCGCGCAGGCACAGGCCATGGTGGTTGTCGGCTTGGACAAATCCGAGGTTTTCGATCCGGAGGGCTTCGTGCTCAACGCCGAAATCGCAGCCGATCTCAAATCCCCGGTGTTTCTGGCGGTATGTACCATTCCGCGCAACGGCAAGCAGGTGAAGCAGACCGTCGAAGCCTGCACACGGACCGTGGAGCAGGCAGGATCGAAGGTCGCCGGCGTATTCGTGACCGGATGCACCGGCGACAAGGCCGCTGACGCCAAGGCGGCGCTGACGGGCTTTCCGGTGCCCGTGTGGACGCTGCCCAAAATGGATTTCCCAGACGATGAAGATCCGCAGGCCGCCGTCAAGGTGGAGCAGGCCTTCCGGGAAAACGCACCGACCGACGAGATTCTCGCCGCGCTGGACGCTCCATTCGCGGCGCCGACCACCCCATACGCCTTCCAGAACGAGCTGCTCGCCAAAGCCAAGGCGGGCAAGAAGACTATCGTGCTGCCCGAAGGCTGCGAAGACCGCATTCTCAAAGCCGCCGACTACCTGCTCGAACGCGATATCGTCAATCTCATCATCGTGGGCAGCAAAGACGCCGCCCTCTCCCGCGGCGAGGAACTTGGACTGAAATCGCTTGGCAAGGCCGCATATCAGCCCTTGGACGACGAAACGGTACTGAAGCCGATGGTCGACAAGCTGTGCGCGCTGCGGGCTAAAAGAGGCATGTGCGAGGAGCAAGCACGCAAGCAGCTGCGCGACGCGAGCTACTTCGGCACGATGCTCGTGGTGCTCGGCAAAGCGGACGGACTGGTCTCCGGCTCGATCAACTCCACCGCCAACACCGTGCGTCCGGCGCTGCAGGTCATCAAGACCAAGCCCGGCGCATCGCTGGTCTCCGGCGCGTTCCTCATGTGCTTCAAAGATCATGTCGCCATCTTCGCCGACTGCGCTATCAATCTGAATCCGAATGCCGAGCAGCTGGCCGACATCGCCATTCAGTCGGCCAAAACAGCCAAGGCCTTTGGCATTGACCCGAAGGTGGGCATGCTGTGCTATTCGACGCTCGGCTCGGGCAAGGGGCCGGATGTCGATCTCGTCGAGCAGGCCACGGCCATCGTCAAAGAAAAGGCACCCGAGCTTCCGGTCGTCGGCTCCATCCAGTTCGACGCCGCATGGTCCCCCACCGTGGCGGCGACGAAGGCCAAAGGCAACGATGTGGCCGGCCATGTCAATGTCTTCGTCTTCCCCAGCCTTGCCGCCGGCAACATCGCCTACAAGGCCGTGCAGCGCACCTCGGGAGCCATCGCCATCGGACCGGTGCTGCAGGGCCTGAACCGGCCGGTCAACGACCTGTCGCGCGGCGCTTTGGTCGAAGACATCGTCAATACAGTGGCGCTGACCGCCGTCGAGGCGCAGCAATGAGCGAAGTGCGCCATTTACAGCCGCTTTGCAGGCATTTTGTAGCCGCTGCCGAGTAGTCTCGAATGCGGTACATGCGTATCCGCACGGAACGCACGCAACACATCATACCAACAACATGGAGGAAGCCCACAATGGCGAAAACCGTCCTTGTCATCAATTCCGGTTCCAGCTCGATCAAGTACCAGCTGGTGGATCTGGAAACCGGCGAAGGCCTGGCCTCGGGCCTGGTCGAGAAGATCGGCGAGCCGATCGACGGTCACTACAAGCATGAATTCAATGGCGAAAAGCATGAGCTGGAAGAGCCCATCCACGACCACGAGCAGGGCCTCAGGCGCGTCCTCGAACTCTTCGGCGAGTTCGGCCCCAAGCTGGACGAAGCCGGCATCGTCGCCGTCGGCCACCGCGTGGTCCAGGGCGGTTCGGTCTTCCCGCAGCCAGCTCTCGTCAACGACAAGACCATCGGCAAGGTCAAGGATCTCGCCGTGCTCGCCCCGCTGCACAACGGCCCCGAGGCAACCGGCGCCGAAGTCATGCGCGCGCTGCTGCCCGACGTTCCGCAGGTCTTCGTCTTCGACTCCTCCTTCTTCTTCCAGCTGCCCAAGGAAGCCAGCACCTACGCGCTGAACAAGGACATCGCCGATTGCTACCACATCCGCCGTTACGGTGCACACGGCACCTCGCATGAGTACATCGGCTCCGTGGTTCCCGAGGTCGTCGGCAAGCCCGCCGAAGGCCTTAAGCAGATCGTGCTGCACATCGGCAACGGCGCTTCGGCCTCCGCGCAGATCTCCGGCCGTCCGGTCGACACTTCGATGGGCCTCACCCCGCTTGAGGGCCTGGTCATGGGCGGCCGCACCGGCGACATCGACCCGGCTGTGGTCTTCCACCTGATTCGCAACGCCCACATGAACGTCGACGAGCTGGATACGCTGTTCAACAAGCGCTCCGGCATGATGGGCATGACCGGCTTCGGCGATATGCGCGAGGTCCACCGTCTCGTCGCCGAAGGCAACGAGGACGCCAAGCTGGCCCTCGACGTCTACATTCATCGCATCGTCGGCTACGTCGGCAACTACACCGCGCAGATGGGCGGCCTCGACGTGCTGACCTTCACCGCAGGCGTCGGCGAGAACGACGACATCGTGCGCCGCGCCGTGTGCGAGAAGCTCGCGCCCTTCGGCGTCAAGCTCGACGAAGAGAAGAACAGCACCCGCTCCAAGGAGCCGCGCATTATCTCGACGCCCGACAGCTCGGTCGTCATCGCCGTTATCCCGACGAACGAAGAGCTCGCCATCGCCCATAAGTCCGCGGCGCTTGCGGAAGCCGGCGAGGATTCCTACGGCAACGTGTTCACGCGCTGACGCACTGTGAACGTTTGCTGATGTAGCTGCTCGATTGAGCCGCATGCATATAGTTTGATGGCTGAGGGTCTCGCGCAATGCGGGGCCCTCAGCCATATGTATGCACGGGTTGACCTCTAACCCTCATATCCCGGAGAGCTTCACAAGGCCCGCACTATCACGAAGGTAGTGCGGGATTTGTGACGCCAAACTTCGTTGCATCGCTAAGCTAAGGCGCGTTCAGCCTTTGGCCTGGAGCATGCCGGTCCACATGCCGGTGAAATCGGGCAGGGTTTTGCGTGTGGTGGCGATGTTCACGATGTCGATGCCGTCAATCGCCAGACCGAGCATGGCCGCGAAGGTCGCCATCCGGTGGTCGGCATAGGTTTGCATCACCGCACCATGAAGACGATGCCTAGCCACGGGGATGATTTCGAGGCCGTCCTCCAACTCGCCAGCGGTGCCGCCTATGCGTTCGATTTCGGTGACGAGCGCCTGCAGCCGGTTCGTCTCATGGCCGCGCAGATGGCCGATGCCCACTAGAGCGGTCGGCGCATCAGCCAGCACGCACAGCGCCGCGATGCTCGGCGCAATCTCCCCCGCCGCACTCAGGTCATAGCGGCCAAGTCCATGAATCATGCCTGTGCCGGTGACGCACAACGTCGCGGCAGCAGGAGCATCATCGGCAAAACCAGTGTTATTAGCGGCAGTGTCACCAGCATCATCGGTCGGCCACGGCTTCCCGTCCCAGCTCACAGATGCGCCCAAGCGTTGCAGCAACGCGGGCAGCAGTCCGCCAGGCTGCGCGGTCTCCTTCGGCCAATGCGGCACACTGACCGAGCCGCCGGCGATCATCGCCGCGCCCAGGAACGGCGCTGCATTGGACAGATCAGGCTCCACGACGACCTCAGACGGCAAAGCAAGATCCGCAGGATCGACGACCCAACGTCCAAGCTGGGACATCTCGATATGCCCTCCAGCGCGATTCACATCTTCCATGGTCATGCGGATATGCGGCATGCTGGGTAGTTTTTCGCCAGTATGCACGAGTTCGCAACCATGCGGCAGCCGTGAGGCGACGAGCAGCAGGCCCGAAATAAACTGGGATGACGCCGAGGAATCGATGGCGATATGCGCCACGCGACTCTCACCATCACCGCCAGCAGAGCCTTCGTCACCATACGGCGGCGGAGTAATCGTAAACGGCAGGAATCCGCGTTCGCCATGGTATTCGATGCGCGCGCCCAGCTGTTCGAGCCCGTCGAGCACCGGCTGCATGGGCCGCGCATATGCCTGTTCATCGCCGTCGAAGCGAACCGGCCCATCCGCGAACAGCGCCAAGCATGGAACGAAGCGCATCACCGTGCCGGCCAGCCCGCAATTGATCGTCACGCTGCCGTGAAAAACACCGTTCGATGGCGGCATGATGCGCACTGTCGTGCCGTCGTCGTTCAGCGATTCGCGTCCTGCGCCGAGCCGCTCCAAAGCCGTCATCATCAGCTCTGTATCGCGCGAGCGCAATAGACCCTTCAGCGTGACTGGACGGGTTCCCAATGCCGCCAGCACGAGATAGCGATTCGACAGCGATTTGCTGCCCGGCACTTCGACAACGGCGTCAAGCGGATGGATAGCAAGCGGCGCAGGCCATGGATCGGGAAAACCCGTTGCAATACTTGTCATGCCAGCCATCGTATCGGCAGAACGATACATGGACAGCAAACGCAGCGTTGCCTTATGCCTTGGAGTCATGACGTACTTTCATGCCAATTAACTCGGTATTGCGAAAAGACATGCTGAGGCGCGGTTTTTCTCTTATCGTCAAGCTGCAACGAGGCTGAAGATTCGTACCGACTTGCGGATTCGGCATGCAAAAGGCCGCCTCGGAATGCCTAAGCGTTCCGAGGCGGCCCCGCATACGGCACGAATCGCTATGTCATCGCACCGTTTCCGTGAGACGCATTACTTGACTGCCTCATCGAAACCGTCTTGGACGATGTCGGACAGGTCCTTGAGCTCGTCGGTCGGATTGGCGTTGTCCTCCTCGTCCTTCATGTCCTGCTGGAATGTATCGACGGTGTCATAGATGCTGGGAAGATCGTAGAACTGATCCTGCAGATCCCGGTACTGGTTGTAGGCGTCGCTGCCGTATTCGATCTTGCTCGGATCGCCGATCGCCTTCATCTTGCCAATCAGGTCGCTCAGCTTCGAAATGTAGTCGCCGAGCGAGGAGGCGTAATCGGAGATGGCCTTGTCGGGCGCGTTGCTCAACGCGTCCAGATCCGACTGGCATGTGCTGATGTAGGTATCATACTTCGAGTAGAAATCACTGTCGTAGTCGAAGACCGTAGGAGCTTTGGAGCAGCTCAGCGACGCCTTGACCATGGGAATCGCCGAATCGGCGATCTTGCTGGCGTACTGCGTATACTTCTTCGCCTTGGCCGAGTATTTGCCATACCCGTCCTTCACCTTCTGGTCGCGCATGATCTTGAGCTGGCCGAATTGCGTGTTGGCGTCCTGGTATTCCTTGATCAGCTTCTTGATCTTGGCCACGTCCTCATCGTCTACCTTCTTGCCGGAGGAATAGGAGGCGGTATAGATATCGCTAATCTCAGTGTCGATACGATAGTATTTCTTCTGCATGGTGTTGATCGTGTTGCTGCCATCAGAGTAATCGTCAGCCGAGAGCTTGCCCAGCCCTCTGCCCAGCACGACGGCGAGAATCAGAGCGACGACGACTACCGCCGCCACGACGATGCCAATGATGGCGCCTGTTGGCAAGCCCTTCTTCGGCTTCTGATTCGGGAACTGAGGCATGGGCGCCCCCGGCTGCCCTTGCCAGCCGGACTGCCCCGGGCTGCCGAACTGAGGAGGAACGGGCTGCCCCGGGCCGCCTGGCTGCTGCGGAGCGCCCCACTGGGGAGCCTGCCCGTTCGTGGGAACATGCTGACCTTGCTGGGGAGCATGGCCGAATTGCGGTCCTGCCGGCTGGAAAGCATTCGCACCGTATGCAGCCGTCGCCGGCTGGGAGGGTTGCTGTGGCTGTTCAGACGGCGTCTGTCCGAACGGAACCTGCGCAGGGCCGGAATCACCTGTCGGGTTCTCGTTATCGAATCGCGTCTAGTCCGTATCCGATGTCTGGTTTTCGTCGCTCATGGAAAGCTCCTTTCTTGATTGACATCTGCCCGCCTTGGCACCACATACAAGGCCCCCTTGCCAAGGAACTGCAACAATGCCGCTGCAAATATCTCTTCAACCCTATCAAACGGGCACACTACGATTATCGCCACCATCAACCTTGCCGATTTTCCACCGAAAACACTGGAAAAGTACGGCATCAGAGCAGAGCATCCCGACGCGTTCCTCTCACGAGTCTACGACGAATCACCCGAAGCCGTTCGTCGCGCAATAACACGGATGGCAGCGCGCAAGAAGCATCCACCGCGCATTATGACCGAAGAATATGCTGGACTGAAAAAGGCCGGGCTGGCGACCTTTGCCGCGAGACTTGAAGCGTAACAGCGACTTCTTTCATACGTTCCGACGAGATTCGTTTGAGCCCTGCAATTCCCCCTACGCGCCCCAATCCCCCAACGCGCCTTGAAGCGCACCTAGGGCGGCATCGATGAGCGGCCACCGCTCGGCGTCTGGGCAGCCTTTGTCGACCCAGCGCAGGCAGGCGGCATCGATGAAGCCGAAATAGCCCCACAAGGCGTACCCGTGGCGCTCCTGATCGCTGGGGTCGAGCAGACTGCCGAGACCCTGCACGTAGCGGCGGCGGGCATCGGCACGCAGTTCGGCGGCAGCGGGCGGCTCGCCGCCGGGCTGGCGCATGGGCATGGCCCAGGCATCCGGATGGTGGGCGATATGGTCGAGGTAGACTTCAGTCGCTGCCGCGATGCGATCACGCACGGGAACGCCAGCTGGCAACGCCTTGAGCGCGGCGGCCTGGCGGCTCATGAGATCCGCTATGGCCAGTCGCACGACCTCGGCGTAGAGGTCCTCTTTGTTGGCGAAATAGCGGTAGACCAAGGCGTTCGAGGCGTCGGCGTCGGCGGCAATCGAGGCAATGGTCACTTCGCTGTAAGGGCGCTCGGCGAAAGCGTTTGCCGCTGCATCCAGTATCGCACCGCGGCGGGAGTCGGGGTCGAGCCGGTGACGCGGCTTGCGGTCAATACGTGTCATGTTGACAGCCTATCGCTAGTGAACTACAGTCACTAATTATTAGTAAACACAGTTCAGTAAAATGACAGATGACGAACACCGGGGTGACGGCCGGTGGGCGCCGACCGAGAGGGGGTCAAATACGTGAAAATACTGGTGACCACCCCAACATCGCTAAATACAATGCAACCGCAGACAACACCGCCGCCTGAAAAGATGGCATCGCGCGAAGATGCCGCCGTTTCAAAAGATACCAACAAATAAAAGGCACTGTTTAACCCCACACAACCCACTCGCCCACGAATGCGTCGGTGAAGATGATTCCACGGGCACGAGAACACCTCTGGCTACAAGGAAATTGATGACACAGAAAACGACAATGACCCCGAATTGGACCGAGCACGCAATCTGGTGGCACGTCTACCCGCTGGGATTCTGCGGAGCACCGATACGCGACGCGGATATGACGCCTGTTCCGCGCCTGCGCAGGCTTATCAACTGGCTGGATTATGCAGTGAAACTCGGGGCTTCGGGCCTGCTGCTCGGGCCGATTTTCGCCTCGCAGTCGCACGGCTACGATTCGCTGGATCAGTTCCGCATCGACCCCAGACTGGGAAGCGACGCTGATTTCGATGCTTTCGTAGCCGCCTGCAAGGAACGCGGCCTGCGCATACTGCTCGACGGGGTGTTCAGCCATGTCGGCGCGCAACACCCCGACGTGCTCCGCGCCTTGGCCGAGGGACCGAACGGTTTGAAAGCCGGCCTGTTCGATATCGATTGGAATGCGCCGGGCGGGGCTGTTCCTCGGGTGTTCGAGGGGCACTCATCGCTTGTGCGGCTCAATCACGCCTCCGATCAAGCCGCGGAATACACAACACAGGTGATGAATCATTGGCTGGCGCGAGGCATCGACGGGTGGCGGCTCGACGCGGCCTACTCCGTCAGCACCGGCTTCTGGGCGCGCGTCATTCCGCAGGTTCGGCAGCAGTACCCCGACGCGTGGCTCCTCGGCGAGATGATTCACGGAGACTACAGCCGATTCGTCGCCGAATCCGGCGTCGATTCGGTCACCCAATATGAACTCTGGAAGGCGATCTGGTCCTCCCTGAAAGATCGGAACCTCTTCGAACTCGACTGGACGCTGACCCGCCACAACGATTTCCTTGCCTCGTTCACGCCGAACACCTTCATCGGCAACCACGACGTGACCCGCATCGCCAGCGCCCTCGGCCCCGACGGCGCAGTGACCGCGCTGGCCATCCTGCTCACGCTCGGCGGCATACCGTCGATATATTACGGCGACGAGCAAGGCCTCACCGGCATCAAGGAGCAACGTCTCGGCGGCGATGACGCCGTACGGCCCGAATTTCCTGAAACACCAGGCGAACTGTCCGTTCAGGCGCAAACCATCTACCGCGCTCATCAGGATCTCATCGGTCTGCGCCGCCGCAATCCCTGGCTCACGACCGCCACCACCACCAAACTGCACCTCGACAACAAGCGCTACCACTACCGCAGCACAGCAGCCGACGCGAGCGCCCATCTCGATGTCGACATCGACCTCACCACAGTGCCTTCGGCGACCATAACCGATGCCAGCGGGCAGATTGTGTGGCGCCAGAAACGCACGTAAGCCAGCAAGCAACGGGCGATGCAGATCGCGCAACTCGGTTAGAACTGGGCTCTCATGGCATCTTGCGAGCCAGTCAACGCCAATCGTTCCCGGATGAGCAGCCTCGTACGCTCAAGGTCTGCGGCAGAGGCGCCGCGCGCCAAGGCCTTTTGCGCGTTGAAGCAATGCACCCACAGGCCGGCGGCCCAGAAGATACGGTCATACTCCTTGGCCCATTCGGCATTCATCGCGCTGCCGGATCCTACTCGATCGCAGCCGCGGGAGGCGAGATATCCAGCGAGGAAATCTTGGGAATCCTTCAGCGTCGGCCAGCTCGGCTCGCTCCCTTTCACAGCGAAGACGCCTGCCGCAGCCCCGACGATTGCCGGCTCGGGCAATGCCACTATGCTGTCCCAGTCGTGGACGACGGCAAGACGGCCCTCCCCCCAAAACACGTTCTGCGACTCCCAATCGCCGTGACCGATCACCGGCCTCGCGCTCGCGGATTGCAAAACCTCTCGAACGTGGTGTGCTGCCTCATTGAGCCAATCCGGCGCGTCGATGGCGTTAAGATCCTCGTCGCCATCATCCGGCGCCGGCCAGAAGCCGGGTTCTGGATGATTCCAAGCAAGCCATGCGGGAGGCGGCGCTAAGCTCGGCATCGCGCTGGCATTGGCATGCGAGGCCAAGCTCATCAGTCGGCATAAGGCCTCGCCCGACAATCGAGCTTTCGGCGCGAATCCCCGAGCGTCGCCAGCCGGCGGTTCAACGTACCGCTCCATGGATACCGACCAAGACGCAGCGGAGGATGAACGCGCCACGCAAGGCGCCGAAGAGTATGCCTCAGGCGTCTCAGGCGGAAGCACTGCGGAATCATCAGATTCGATCGGCCCGGCAAGCAGCTCCGGGCAAGGGAATCCGGCGGCATACAAGACGCGCTGCACGTCGGAGCACGCCGCATGCCTGCGCTCGTACGGCCGGACCTTCACCACGATCGCGCGCCCATCATCCAGCAGCAGGCCCAGCGCAAGCGACAAATGCTCATACCGAAACAGCTCCGTGCCCGGTCGTGCGCCGAGCACGGCATCAATCAGCGATTCGATTCGCGGCCGCCCCATGCTCGTCGTCATGATCCGATTCTACACGAAGGCCAAATGAAACCTACGCATCCGTTTTACTGGCCGGCGAAAAACGCGATCAACCGTACCGCCATGGCTATTGCCTTGCCGGCAAGGCACATCCACCCCGGTCAACGGTCTCGTTCTGGTCGACCAGTCCGTCAAGAAAGATTGAGTCAACAGCTGGCATCAGCCATAAATCTCATCGATTTCACATAGCTGATCACATCGCGAAACGCTGCGGCATGCCGCACCGTCGCATCACTTCGGCGTATTACTGTGCTCCGCTATGAAATCGCTGATGATGTCGAGCACGCGCTGGCTCCAGAAGTCGTGCTCGTGATCAGCGCCGTCGACCAGCACAAGACGCGCGTCATTGCCATTCTCAACCAGCCTGTCGCACATCTTGACCGACTGCTGGTATGGCACCACGCGGTCGCCGGTGCCATGCAACAAGAGCATGGGAGGGTAGCGCCGCCCCGGATTTACTTGTAGATACGGGCTCATATCCGCCGCCCGCTGGCGCACTTCGTCGGTGATTCCCGTCTGCGGCGTGGCACCGAGCACGGCTGCCAGCGGGCCTGTGTAATACAGCCGAAATTCGTTGTCTTCATGCCCGAACGCTTCAACCGCCTCGATTAGGTCGGTGGGAGGGAAGCAGGCGACCACGTAGTCGACCGCATCGCTCACACCGGAATTCGTGCCATCCTCATAGCGCGGATCGTCGGCAGTCAACCCGATGAGCAGCGCGGTGTTGCCGCCCGAGGATGTGCCCCAGATGCCAATGCGGTCGGCGTCAATCTGCCACTCGTCGGCATTGGTGCGCAGGAAGCGCACCGCCGACTTCGCGTCTTCGAGATACGCCGGGAACACATATTTCGGGTTGCGCGAGGCGTCGCGATGATTCACCGTGGTGACCACAACCCCCTCGCGAGCCAGTTGGGAGAGCTGCGCAATCTCCGTGTCGCGGTCCGGCGTGGTCCATGCGCTGCCTTGCACGAACACCACGGCCGGGTATCGCCGCTTGTCGTCCTCGCCGAACGATTGCGGCGCGATAATGTCCATCACCAAGTGGTCGGCACCGGTTTTGTATGCCACATCACGGGTCAATCGCGCCATCTTTGCCAGCGTCGGATTGGATGGCACATGGACAGCGGACGACTCGGCGGGAGATGGGATCGGTTTCTCGCGAGCGGATAGGTTCTTCGGCATCGGTCCGTCGCCATCCGATACGAATACGCTACGCTCCGGCTGGTCTGCGCGACCATCATACATATCGTGTTCCATACGCTTTGCCTACCTCCGATACGAATCTGGACTGCTTTGTACCACTCAACTCATGCCACTCAACTTATGCCAATAGTACCGTCTGAGATATGAAAAGCGCGGAATCGGCATTATGGTGCCAATCTCGCGCTTCATATGCAGCTATCTGTCTTCAGCTGGCACTGGCGAAGCTGGCCGGATCCTTATCGAAGCTCGCGGCGCAGCCTGGGTTGCAGAAGTAGTAGGTCGTGCCGTTGTAGTCGCGCGTGTCGGAGGCGTCGGCAGGGTCGATGGTCATGCCGCAGACCGGGTCGGTGACCTTTGCAGGCGCCTCAGTTTGGGGCTTGGAGCCAACGGACGGCAGGTTTTCGGACGATTCAGTCGATTGGGCCGGTTGGGACTGTTCCAGCGTCGGCGACAGCTGGGATTTCTGAGCTGCAGGTGCCGAATCGGCATCATCCGGGCCGCAGCATGCGCAATGCTTGCTATTCATGGTCATGGTGCCGTGGCGATGGCCCGCAGCGAGCGAGCCAGACGAGTCGGTTGAACCGGATAAGTCGGATAAGTCGGCGTGGCAGCAGGCGGCGTCGTGATGCATATGGTCCATATCCATATGTTTCATATGATGTGCAGCATGTCCGTCATCCGAGTCGGCCTCCATATGTTGACAATGGCACTCGTGCTGTTCAACGGCAACAGCTTGGCCTTGGGCTGCGGCAGTATCGGCATGGTCGTGGTGCTCATGCCTGTGGAATATGGACATGTCGTTTGCTTCTTTCTCGGCGCGATCAGTCGCTTCGCCGGCTGGCGTACCGGCTGAAACGGGGGCTGATTCGTTTGCCGCATTGGTTATTGTAGCGATTCCCGGCGCATCGTGATGATGCATCTCGTGATGGTGCTGCATTTCATGCTGCCGCACCTCACGGGAATTCGTGCCAGCAGCGGAATAGTGCTCCGGTTGTTCGCCCGAAGCTACGCCCGAACCCGAATCAGAGTCCGAAGCCGCACGCTGCTGCCCAATTCTGGCCGGGCGGAAGCCACGCAGCCGGTTGGCGTTGATGACGACCGAGAGAGAGGAGAAAGCCATGGCGGCCCCGGCGATCATCGGGTTGAGCAGCAGCCCCGTGAACGGATACAGCACGCCGGCGGCGACCGGGATGCCCAAACCGTTGTAGCCGAAGGCGAACCAGAGATTCTCCACGATGTTGCGCATCGTGGCCTTCGACAGGTCGTAGGCAGTCACGAGTCCGCCCAGTTCGCCGGAAATCAGCGTGATATCCGAGGATTCGATGGCGATATCAGTTCCGGTGCCGATGGCAATGCCCACGTCCGCTGCGGCAAGCGCAGGCGCGTCGTTGATACCGTCGCCGACCATCGCGACCTTGTGGCCTTGCGCCTTAAGACGGGTCACGACGCTGCCTTTATCCTGGGGCTTCACGCCCGCCTCGACCTGCTCGATGCCGACCTGACGGGCGACGGCCTGCGCGGTGATCTCGTTGTCGCCGGTCACCATCACCACGTCGAGTCCGCGCTGCTGCAGCGCCGCTATGGCCCCAGCCGAACCTGGCTTGATCGCGTCGGCGACGGCCAACACCGCAGCGAGTCGGCCATCGACTGCGAGCAGCACCGGCGTCGCGCCTTCTGCGGCAAAACGAGTGGCAGCTTGCTCGGCTGCGGCTACATTATCGACATTTGCATGCCGCAGATAGTCGGCGTTCCCGACCATGATCTCGTGATCGTCAATGCGCGCCGAAACGCCGCCGCCCGCATCCGATGAGAAGGATTCGGCGTGCAGCAATGTCAGCTGACGATCGCGAGCGCCGTGCACGATGGCCTGGGCGAGCGGATGCTCCGACGATTGCTCGGCGCTGGCGGCCAAGGCGAGGAGCCGGTTGCGCAAAGCATCGTCGATGTTTTCCGCAGTGTCGTCACCGGAATGTTCGGGCATGGACGTGGCATTGGCTACGGGATGCGAAGCACCCGACGCAGAAGACCCTGCTGCGGCAGCGGCGGCAACCTGACTCGTTTCGGATTCGGAAAGCTCGTTGGCGTCTTCTTCGCCCCGCCCTGCAATAACTTCGATATCGGTCAGGCTCGGCTGGCCAGCGGTGATGGTTCCAGTCTTGTCGAGGATGATCGTGTCGACTTTGTGCATGGTTTCGAGCGCCTGCGCCGAACGGATCAGGACGCCGTTCTGCGCAGCCTTGCCAGTGCCGATGGTCACCGAAAGCGGCGTGGCGATGCCGAGTGCGCAGGGGCAGGCGATAACCAGCACCGAGACCGCGGCGACCAGGGCATGGACCCCTTGCGGAGCCGGGCCGAACGCCCACCAGGCCACGAAGGTCCAGATGGCGATGAGGAAGACCGCTGGCACGAAGTATCTCGCGATGCGGTCGGCCATGCGCTGGATCGGCGCCTTGGAGGTCTGCGCGCGGCGCACCAGTTCGATGATCTGCGAGAGCATCGTGTCGGCACCAACCTTAGTTGCTCGGAATCGCAGGCTTCCCGAGCCGTTGACCGTCGCGCCGGTCACGGCATCGCCAACCGTTTTGCGCACGGGCAGCGGCTCACCGGTCACCATCGATTCGTCGATGGCGGACTCCCCTGCGACTACGATGCCGTCGACCGGCAGCTTCTCTCCCGGCCGGATGACGACGATATCGCCCACGCGCACGTCATCGACAGAGATGTCTTGCGTTTGCGTCGATTCGATGACGGACTTGGGCAGCGAAGGCGATTCCTCACCGGCGGCGGCATACCCGGCATAATCTGCATGAATGCTGTGGTCGTTGTGCTGCGCGTTGCCCGAGTTAGCAATATCGGAGTGCTCTTCGGATTCCGCTGGCTGCATGGATTGCATCGATTGCCCAGATTGCGCCGCCTCGAGCACATTCCGATCAACAATCCGCGCGGTCTTAGGCTTGAGCCCGATCAGTCCTCGAATCGCCTCGCCCGTGCCCAGCCGAGCCTTGGCCTCAAGCAGCTGCCCGACGAGCATCAGCGCGATAATCGTGCCGACCGCCTCGAAGTACGGCTCGCGCGAACCTACTGGCAACAGATGCGGCGCAACGGTCACGACCACGCTGAACAGGTAGGAGGCCGCGGTGCCGAGCGCCACCAATGAGTTCATTTCGGGCGAGCGGTGGAGCAGCGAAGTCCAGCCGGTGCGGTGAATCGGCCAGCCTGAGTAGAACATCACCGGGGTGATGAGCACGAGCTGAATCCACGGACTCATGTGGAACACCATGAACATCGTGGCGACGAACACCGGCAGCGTCAGCACGACGGCGACGATCAGCCTGCGCCATAAATCACGAATCTCCGTGCGACGCGCGGCGTCGGAGCGATCCTGCTCGTCGGGCGAGGAAGCCGATTTAGAGTCGGATGCACTGGACGTATCGGATATACGATCTGAATCAGACGAATCGGACGCACCGACCACAGCATCTGATCCGCTGCCGGAACGCATATTTGAAGCTTCAGTTCGAGTATGCGAGACAGCATCTGCATGGCCGCCAGAATCGGCGGATGCAGAGGCGTCCCCAGCCTTGGAGACACAGCACGCGCATTCGTCCTCACCATGATGGACGTGGCTCATATCCATATGCTGGTCGCCGCGCGCTTCAACGACTCCCCGAGCTTTGCCATTATCATCATTATCATGGCAATCGCCGTCGGAATGCTCGTCAGATTCGGAATCGACAGAGGCGTTACCAGCCTCAGACATATGACAGGCACATTCATGTTCGCCATGATGAACATGGTCCATAGCCGTATGACCCATATGCTGATCATCGTGCCCCATATGCATGTCGTGCATGTCCATAGTCATATCCACATGCTGATCGCTTTGCGATTCGCGGCCATCCTGGATCCGGCCATTATGACTTCCACGAACCTCCTCTGTACGCTCATCGTCATCGGTCTCGTCAGCATCGCGCACGATGAGCTTGCCGTGCAGCATGTTCATGCCGCAGGCGAACTCGTACTCGCCCGGATGCTCGGGCGTGAATTCGACCGGCGTCGTTTCGAAGGCCGGTAGCGTCCTGTCGATGCCGAAATCCGAGAAGACCACATGCGAGGAGCATTCGCCGCTTTCGCGCCGGTCGAACATCAGCCGCACCGGAGTACCTGCACGCACGGCGATCGTCGAAGGTGAATACCCGCCCTTGACCACCACATCGATCTGCTGCACGCCGCCGTCGCCCACACCCGCCTGCGTCGCCGGCGCATCCTTGCGTGGCAGCAACAACAGCCACACAATCGCCACGGTGAGCAGCGCTGCCACAGCCACCACCGCAATTATTCCCATTATCGGTGTCATCGTTCCTCCTCTATCTTCCGTCGCGCAAGCACGCAAACACACCATCGCATAAGCATCCTGCCGTGTGAGCGTCTGCCACATATTCACGTTCACAGTTCCGTGTTCATAAGCTCGCATATGCCAAGCGAACAGTTTCAGCGCTTTATACTTTGCGCTTCCATATCCCTTAGTATACCCTATGGGGGTATATTTACAGACCTAGGATATACCGGCATGCGCCGCCCAGCAATCGCTCAGGCCCTCAGCGAACACGGCCGCGCTACCATCCACACGAATCGTTCTTGCAGGGCGCGACTCCTCTCACATGAGCCTATCTTCGTTATGTGAGGCGTTAACTTGACCTTACGGAGGTCTATCTGCGTTATGTGAGGCGCTAATCCTGTGGCATCCTAAGTATCGCTGGCCGAAAACGGCGGTTCCGCACCGTCCGATACTCGACGCTCCAGAAAATAGCGCCTCACACAACGCAGATAGACCTGGGCAGCACCCCAATAGCGCCACACATAAGCGAGATACATGCGCCGCAGCCGAACGATTCACGACTTCGGCCATTGCACCAGCCTCTTATTGAGCCGACAGCGTCATCTTTGTCGTAATTTGTCGAAAAGTTCCATTACGCTACTAGATTCGTAGCGCTACGTTATCCGTATCGTTATAGAATGACACAGTCAGCCAGCCGAATCGGCAACAGCCGCGGCTGACCAGACCGACCTTATAACCAAATCACGTGACCAGCCACCGCGCCACAACCACGCAACACGGCGTGCGCGACCCGCGCAACCGCCCCTAACACCCCCCAGCTCCCTACGAAAGGACCACGCACCCAGCATGAGCAATGCCTTCGCCATTTTCCGCCGTGACCTCATGCGGCTGCTGCGCGTGCCAGCGGCGTGGGTGATTCTATTCGGACTCGTATTTCTGCCGCCGCTGTATGCCTGGTTCAACATCATCGGGTTCTGGAATCCGTACGGCAACACGCACGGCATCCATGTAGCGGTGGCGAACGAGGATCAGGGCGCGGACAACGATGTGATGGGGCGCATCGAGCTTGGCGATCAGATCGTCAGCCAGCTCAAAACCGACAACACGCTCGGATGGCGCTTCGTGAGCCAGCCTGAGGCCATGCGCCAGGTTTATTCGGGCGACAGCTACGCGGCGATCATCATCCCGAAGGATTTCAGCAGGCAGATCAGCGACATCACGACAGGTGCAGCCACGGAGTCAGCCACAGCATCCGCCGCAAAGCCGGGATCGCAGGCGAAAACAGACTCACCGTCGAAAACAAAATCACGTGCGGCATCAACGCGCCCAACGCTCGAATACTACGTCAACGAGAAAAAGAACGGCATCGCGACGAAAATCACCGACACCGGCGCGAACACCGTCGACCGGCAAGTCAACGACGCCTTCGTGTCAGCGGTCAGCAAGGCCATATCCTCGGCGACGAACAATGCGGCCAGCGCCATCAACGCGCAGACCGACAGCACGACGAACCAGACGCTGCGCGACCTGCGCACCGCCAAACAGGACATAACCGACATCAGAGCCGTCATCGCTCATCTGCGCGCCACGCTCGCCGCAGCCCCGCAGCAGACCCAGAACGCACGCGCGGCACTGCAATCGGCCGACTCGGCGGGCAAACAGGCCGGAACCAGCCTGCAGAACGCGTCGAAACTCATCGGCGAAACGCAAAACAATGTCGGCGGATTGCTCGCCTCATCGTCCACAGGTCTCGATCAGAGTTCGTCGCTACTCGCGCAGGCCAGCGGGCAGACCAGTCTCACGGTTTCCTCGCTTGCCGCGCAGCTCACCCAGGCGAACGGCAAGGTCGCTTCGGCGCTTGACACCGCCACGACTCTGAACAAGAGCAATGCGCAGCTCATCGCCGATCTCAAGCAGCTGCAGAACGACTCGGGCGTGCAGGGCGCGGACGATATCATCGCCAAATTGCAGGAGCAGAACACGGCGCTGAGCAATTCCATCAAAGGCCTATCGCAGCTCAATACGGACACCGGCAATACCGTCACAAACACCGCCGACGCCTCGAAAAGCCTGGATGCCGCCACGCAGACCATGTTGAACGATTTCGGCAAGGCGCGCAGCAGTTTGGTATCCGGCACGCTGCCGAATCTAAACAATTCGCTGACCTCGCTGGCCGGCTCCGCCAACGATTTGGGAACGGGCTTAAGCACCCAAGGCGCACTGATCGCGCAGGCGAATGTGGTGCTCAATCAGCTCGATCAGGCGATCTCCACCGCCGACTCCTCGCTGGCAGATACGGACGCCGGGCTGGGCGGCCTTTCGACGCGGCTCGATACGCTGATTGTCGACCTCGGAACCCTCGACAGCTCGAATCTGCTCGCCGACGTACTCAATGATGCCGGACTCGGCGGCGCGAACGGCACGAACGCGCTCGACTCCAACGGCCGGCTCGACGCCGGCGCCATCGCCTCGTTCATGCTCTCCCCCACCCTGCTCGACACGCAGATCGTCTACCCGGTCAACTCCTACGGTTCAGGCATGGCCCCGCTGTTCACAAGCCTGTCGCTGTGGGTCGGGGCGTTCATGCTCGTGCTGCTTATCAAGCTCGAAGTCGACGACGAAGGTCTCGGCGAACGCAGGCCGACGCTGAATCAGCGCTACTGGGGCCGCTGGATGCTGCTGGCGCTGGTCGCCGCGATGCAAGGGCTGGTGACGGCAATCGGCAATCTCATCATCGGCGTGCAGAGCGTGAACCCCTTCGCCTTCGTCGTCACGAGCCTTATCACCTCGCTGGTGTACATAAGCATCGCATACGCGCTGTCGGTCTCGTTCATGCATATCGGCAAAGTGCTGTGGATCGTGCTCGTGATGGTGCAGATACCCGGTTCCTCGGGCATGTACCCGATCGAACTGCTGCCCGGATTCTTCCGGGCCATGAGCCCATTCCTCCCCTTCACGCACGCCGTCAACGCGCAGCGCGAGACGATCGGCGGCTTCTACGACGGGCATTGGGCGGCCGATATCTTCCGTCTGCTGCTGTTCGCCGTCGCGGCCTTCCTGCTCGGCTTGGTGGCTCGCCCGCATCTGATCACGCTCAACCGGCTTGCGGCGAAGGAAATCGCGCAAAGCGACATGATCGTGAGCGAGCCGGTGATGTCTCACGGCCGCGAATACCGGCTTTCGCAGGCCATCGGCGTGCTGGCCGACAAGGCCGAGTACCGCGCGATGATCGAGCGCAAGGCCGCCCGGTTCGCCGAGCTCTATCCTCGGCTTCGCCACGGCGCATTGGTCGCCGGGCTAGTGGTTCCTTTGGTGCTGGCTGTGACCTTCTCGCTGACCACCGGCACGAAACTCGTCGCGCTGGCCGCTTGGCTGATTTATTTGCTACTCATCGTGCAATTCCTGATGGCCATCGAACTCATGCGCGACAGCCTCGAACGCCAGCTGCGGCTGGGCACGCTCAGCAACGAGCGCGTGCGGGGCATCGTGCGCGAATACGCTGCGTCGAGGTGGCATTACGGGACGCATGCGCGGGGTGGTGGCACGGATGCAAGTGCTGGCACAGACGCACATCGCAGTGGACATACCGATACGGGCCACGATGATGTTGGCAGCGGCATTGGCAGCAGCGGCAGCGGCGACACAAGCGACTTTGCCGATACTGCTGACAACAGCGCTGGTCTTGTCGGCGATATCGCCACGGCTGCAATGCTCATTTCGGGCGAAGCGAATGGAATCGGCGCGGCTGACAGCGGCGGAAACAGCGGCAGCAGCAGCGACATCGAGCAAACCCAGCAACTGCCCGCGCTGCACGATGCCGCACCGCGCGATAACCGTCACAACGCCAAGCGCGACACCGACACTGCCGGCAGTGATGAAGCCGAAAATTCTGACAGCCACGGCGCCAATAGCCCAAGCAAAGTCAACCCAGCCGACACCACCAGCCCACATTTCGACCCGATCCACGACCCACACCACAACCCGACCTACGACGAAAGGGGGCACACGGCATGACCATGATATGGAAGTTGTTCGTCGACGACGTGCGCCACCTGCTCAGCACCGTCGTGACCATCGTGATCACCGTCGGGCTCGTAATGATTCCGGGCCTGTTCGCCTGGTTTAACATCGCGGCCAGCTGGGATCCCTTCGGCAACACGAAAAGCCTCAAAGTCGCCATCGCGAACACCGACGCGGGCTATTCGAGCGACAATCTGCCGATAACCGTGAACGTCGGTGACCAGGTCGTGAGCGAGCTGCGGACCAACACGGAGCTTGACTGGGCATTCACCAGCAAGGATGAGGCCATCAACGGCACGAAATCCGGCAAATACTACGCGGCGGTCATCATCCCGAAGGATTTCAGCGCCACCATGCTGACCTTCTTCTCGCCGGGCGCCAAGCATCCCAAACTCACCTATGTCACCAACGAGAAGCTCAACGCGGTCGCGCCGAAACTCACCGGGGAAGGCGCCGACCAGATCGCGGCCGAAGTCAATACGACCTTCTCAACGACGCTGACCGGCACGGCGCTGCGCCTCGCCAGAACCGTCATCAAGCAGCTTGACGAGCCGCAGGCCCAGCAGCGGCTCGGGAATTTCAGCGGCAATGTGACCGATCTCGCCAATCAGCTGAACGACACGGCCTCCATGCTGCACGCCTACCGCGCGATGCTCGATGCCTCGGGATCACTGCTCACCAGCTCCGACCAATTGCTTGCCGCCACCTCGAGCAGCGCCTCCAAGGCTGGCAGTCAGCTCAAAAAGGCTCGAAACTCGGTCGGTGATATTGGCTCGGCGCTGTCGGCGAGCGCGGCAACGCTATCCGGAGCCTTATCGGCCAGCGGCTCCAGCTTCAATGCGGTCAACGATTCCATCGACAAGACCTTTGCAAGCGCGCCGGCGAGCGCAAGCGACGTGTCAGCCGGACTGCGCCGGCAAGCCACAGCCGTGCAGCAGCAGCTCGACCAGTACGGCGCACTGCGCGGCGCCGTGCAGCAGCTCGCCGATGCGACGCCCGAATCCTCGCCGGCCCATGACCAGCTTGCACATGTTGCAGGCGGCCTGCAAACCACCATCGAGCAACTGACTATGCTGCGCGATTCACTGAATGACGCAGCCAACAATGTGGATGCCAAAGGCGCTGACGCCATCGAGCAGCGTAAGCAAATCAAGCAGTTGGCATCGCAAGCCTCTTCGACCATCGACAGCCTGAATGCCAATGTGGACGACACGCTCAAGCCGCAGATCGCCAGCATCGCCGCAAGCCTGAACGACGCGGCATCCACGCTGGACGCGAATTCCGGAGCGTTGCAGGGCGCGGTCGACTCGCTGCACAGCACCGCCACATCGGCCGATACCGACATGGACAGCATCAAGAAGGTGCTCGATTCGATGGCCGATCTGCTTACCGGCACGAGCAAGACGTTGTCCGAATTCAGTGGCAAGCTCAGCGCGGCCTTGTCTAGCGGCGACATGCAAGCCGTGCGGCGGCTGCTCAGCCAGGACCCCGCGACGCTGGCTTCGGCGCTGGCCGCCCCGGTGCAGCTGAAGCGCAAGGCCGTGTTCCCCGTGGAGAATTTCGGTACCGCGATGACGCCGTTCTACACCATTATTCCGCTGTGGGTGGGTGCGCTGCTTGCCGTGATGATGTTGAAAACCGGAGTGTCGCGCCAGCGGCAGCAGGCTTTGCTGGATGCTGCGCGTAGCGGCAACGGAGGTAAACGAGGCGAAGCACAGGACGGCGAAGATAGCAAATCAGGCAATAATAATGCAGCATATGACGCCGGGCATTCGAGCCACGCCAGCCGAGGCATGCACGCCGCCGCCCCCGGCACCGCAGCGGACGACGCGAAGGCGCAGCGGCTCAAGCCGCATCAGCTTTTCCTTGGCCATTTCGGCATTTTCGCGCTGATCGCGCTGGCGCAAAGCACCTTCTCCTGCGCCGGAACCTTGCTGTTCCTGCGCGTGCATGCCGCGCACCCATGGCTGTTCATGCTCTGCGGCTGGACGAGCTCCCTCGTGTTCATGTTCTTCATCTACACCCTGCTGGTGAGCTTCGGCAACATCGGCAAGGCGATAGTCGTCATCGTGCTCGTCATGCAGGTCTCCGGCACCGGCGGCGCATATCCGTTGCAGGTCGTGCCCGGATTCATTCAGAATCTGAGTCCTTTCCTGCCAGCCTTCCACGCAATCGAAGCCGTGCGTGCCGCCGTCGCGGGCATCTACATGAACGACCTGTTCCAACAGCTCGGCATCGTATTGATATATGCCGCCGCAATGTTGCCTGTCGGATTGCTGCTGCGCAAACCGCTGGTGCGCTTCAATCGTTGGGTCGAGCGGCAGACCGCCAGCACGAAGGTGCTGTGAGATATGCGCGTATTGCAATCTGAGAATTCAGAAGTCGAAGAGGGAGAGACCATGAAACGCAGCAATGACGCGGCGTTAGCCGGCGTAGTATTCACTCGCGCGGTATCTGCTCACACAGTCGCCACGCTACCCGACAGGTTAGCCGGCACAACGATGGACACGGCAGACCAGGCTGCCAAGACATCAGCCGATACGGCAGCAAGCGCAGCGTCCGGCATGGCATCAGCGGTTTCGGCACATGCAGCAGGCGGACCGACTACGGACGCTGCCGCCCCCGATGCTCCAACTGCCGGCAGACGCGGCAGGAGGATGCGCGCGGAAACCGATCGCAAAATACTGCAGGCATGTTTGCAGATCGCCATCACGCAGGGCATCGGTGCGGTCAGCATCGAGGAGGTGGCGAAACGCAGTGGCGTGGCCAAAACCACGATTTACCGCCGATACCGCAACGCTGAGGACATGCTTCGGCAAGTGCAGACCTTGGAATTCGGCCGCACCCCAGAGCTGGCGGAGCTCAGCGCCACACGCCCGAACCTGCAGCTCATGCTCGAACGCATCGTGCAGCATTTCAGCTCGCAGATCGGCATCGAAGCCGTCGGCATGGTGCTCTCCACACGCAACCGCTACTTCAACCGCATCGTCGAGCAGGCGATTCTCCCCGAACGCCGCCGCTTCGCCGATTTCCTGCATCGCGGCGAACGCGCCGGCGTGCTGCGAGGCGGACTTGACGCCGCATTCCTCTTCAACACCATCATCGGCTCGATGATCGCCAGCCAGGCGCTGTCGCTGCGCGGTGGCGAGGATGGCGAAAATGCGATGGCACAAGACTCGCTGCCCTCCGGCAATCGTCAACCTGCGGCGGCGGCAGCATTGCCGTCGTTGCCGTCGCCATCAGGCAACCAGTCGCACAACATCCAATGGGCCAAACGCATGGCCGACCTCATCTGGCCCGCCATCGCCGTTTAGCCGAGCAGCCGGGCAGCCGCCTCGCGAGACACGCCCGAGGCCCCATACACACGTCGGGCAATAGCGATTTTCGACCGTTGAAAATCCGCCAATCCTGAAAGCTATCGGCCGCCTTGCGCACCTTAACCCGGGCGTGTCGCATGGATTGGCGTGCCCGGCGACCATCCCCCGACCCGTCGAAATACTGCGGAAACATAACCATCATCTTGCACAAACAGAACGCATTCTAGAATGAAGGCGTTCTTAAGGCGCACGCCCAGAGACGACAAAGCCGGAACGCAGGAAGGAGGGGCCGCATGATACCGAATATCTTCAATATCCAGCACTTTTCGACGCATGACGGCCCCGGCATCCGCACGACGATCTTCTTCAAGGGCTGCCCGCTGCGCTGCGCATGGTGCCATAACCCCGAAAGCCAGCTGTTCACGCCCGAAATCATGGTGGACGAGAACGGCGTGCGCGAAGCGGTAGGCCGCGAGTATTCCGTTGACGAGCTGATCGAGGACGTCACGGCGGACGAGATGATCTACGACCAGTCGGGCGGCGGCGTCACGCTTTCGGGCGGCGAAGTGCTCTCCCAGGATCGCGGCTTCATCCTCGAACTCGTCCGCAGGCTTGCGGATCGGGAGATCAGCATCGGCATCGACACCTGCGGCGTGGCCCCCACGCGCATGGTCGAAGACATCTGCGATGACGCCGATTTCTTCCTCTACGACCTCAAATTCATCAGCAATGCGCTGCACAAGCAGCATACGGGCGGCTCGAACCACCTGGTGCTGCGCAATCTCGAAGTGCTTTCGCGCCGCCAGGCCCGCATCGTCCTGCGGCTGATCATGCTGCCGGGCATCAACATGGACAAGGACACCATCGAGCGCACCATGCTCTGGCTGCGCACCCACGACATCGCCATCGAGCAGATCGATCTGCTGCCCTACCACACCTACGGCATGAACAAATACGCCAAACTCGGCCGCGAAGTCGAGTATTTCGAAGTGCCGCAGGAGGATGAGCTCGCGGGCGTCAAAACCCAGATCGAGCGCTTCTACGACAACGTGACGATAGGAGGATGAGCCATATGCGCACAGCACCATTCGCCCGCAACCGCTCCAAAGGCCATCCGGGTGCCCGAAGCGGCGCGGAGACCATCAGCAGACGCTGAGACTCTCTTCTGTGCGCAGGCGTGCTGCTTGCCTCCGCCTGTGCACACCAATCGCCGGCCAGCCGCCTAGGTCAGTCGCAAGAGCTTCTATCGACTGTTGACTTTCACTGACCTCTGCATACGTTTTCTTATATTGGAAACCGTGACAACTGGCCGCATGCAGCATCGTTCTCATACATGGCATACGCAACATCGACAGCACAACATCACCGTTATGTCATCGCCGCCGCTATCGCCATTGTCACCACGCTGCATGCGCTTCAGCATTTCCATCAAACAATCGTCACCACGCGCCACATCGCAACTATAGAATTCACTAAACGAGGCAATCATGACCGCTACGCAAACAGCACCAGCACCATTCATCGCAACCAGAAAACCAAAGGAATCCAGCGCCGCATCCGTCACAACAGCCAGCACAGAACCCAGTGAATCCGGCCGCTACGAGCGTGGCTCCACCCCGCGCACCAAGCGGCTGCGGCAGCTGAGCGAATCCACGCATCCCTCAATCTCGCTGGAACGCGCGCTTATCGAAACCGAGGTCTATCAGCGCTACGAGGGCAAGGTTCCCGCGCCCGTCCTGCGCGGGCTGTTCTTCAAAACCCTGATGCAGCGGCGCACGCTGTACTTGGGCAACGACGAGCTGATCGTCGGCGAGAAGGGCGTCGGCCCGCAGTCCGCGCCGACCTTCCCCGAGCTGTGCTGCCACACCTTGACCGATTTCGACAATATGAACAATCGCGAACATGTTTCGTTCTCCGTCACCGCGCAGGATAAGGAGACGCAGCGCGACATCATCATCCCGTTCTGGTACGAGCGCGCGACCATGACGAAGATGCTCGCGAAGCTGCCCGAGCAGTGGCATCTGCTGTTCGACGGCGGCATGTTCACCGAATTCATGGCGCAGCGCGGTCCGGGCCACACCGTGGCCGACGGCAAGATCTACGGCAAGGGCTACTTGGACTTCATCGACGATATCGACGCACGCTTGAGCCAGCTCGATTTCAACAGTGATATGCAGGCCGGCGCCAAACGCGACGAGCTCGAAGGCATGCGGCTGGTGTGCGAAGGCATGCTGATTCTGGGCCAGCGCTACGCCGAACTGGCGCGCAGCACGGCTGCCGAATGCGCCGATGCCGACCCGCAACGCGCCACCGAACTGCTCGACATCGCAGCGGTGTGCGACGTGGTTCCCGCCCACGCGCCGCGCACCTTCCGCCAGGCGCTGCAGATGTACTGGTTCACGCATGTGGGCGTCACCAGCGAGATGAACAACTGGGACTCCTACTCCCCCGGCAAGCTCGACCAGCATCTCGAACCGTTCTACAAGGCCGAAATCACCAACGGCTCGCTCACCCGCGACGCCGCGCAGGAGCTGCTGGAATGCCTGTGGGTGAAGTTCAACAACCAGCCCGCGCCGCCGAAGGTCGGCATCACGCTCAAGGAATCCGCGACCTACACCGATTTCTGCAATATCAACACCGGCGCGTTGCGGCCCGACGGCACCAGCGGCGTATCGGAGGTCAGCTACCTGATTCTCGACACTATGGACGAGATGAAGCTGCTGCAGCCCAGCTCCAACGTGCAGATATCGCGCAAAAGCCCGGAGCACTTCCTGCACAAGGCCTGCGAGGTCTCGCGCAAGGGCTGGGGCCAGCCGGCGTTCTACAATTCCGAAGCCCTCATCCAGGAGCTGCTCACGATGGGCAAGTCGCTGGAAGACGCCCGCGAATCCGGCATCGCCTCAGGTTGCGTGGAGACGGGAACCGCCGGCAAGGAAGCCTACGTGCTCACCGGCTATCTCAATGTGCCGAAGGCGCTGGAACTGGTCATGACGCGCGGATACGACCATTACAGCGGCAAGCAAATCGGCATCGATGTGGGCGATCCGCGCGAATTCAGCGGTTACCAGCAGCTCTACGACGCCTTCGAACGCGAGCTGCGCTATGTGGTCGACGTCAAGGTGGCCGGCAACAACCTGATCGAGCGGCTGTTCATGGACACGATGCCCGTCCCGCTGCTGTCCGTGATCACCGACGACTGCATCGCCTCCGCGAGGGACTACAACTGCGGCGGCGCACGATACAACACCAGCTACATCCAATGCGTCGGCATCGCGACGGTCACCGACTCCTTGGCGGTGTTCAAAAAGCAGGTGTTCGATAGCGGCGCGGCGACCATGACCCAGGTGATTGACGCCTGCGAGGCCGACTTCGACGGCTACGACGAGCTGCACGAGCTGGCGTTCAATCAGACGCCGAAATACGGCAACGACGACGAGTACGCGGACGATATTCTGCGCAGCGTGGACCGCAGCCTGCAGAGTATCGTGGCCGGGCGGCCCACGCCGAAAGGCTCCAAGACGATCGTCGAATTCCTGCCCACGACCTGCCACGTGTACTTCGGCCAGACGATGATCGCCTCGCCGAACGGCCGCCACGCAGGCATTCCACTCCCCGACGGCATCTCGCCCGAAAAGGGCGCCGACCGCCGAGGCCCGACCGCGGTGATCCGCTCGGCCGCGAAGCTCAATCAGCTCAAAACCGGCGGCGCGCTGCTCAACCAGAAGTTCACGCCTTCGGTAGTGGCCGGCAAGAAGGGCATCCTCGGCATGTCCGCGCTGATTCGCACCTACTTCGCGATGGACGGCCACCATTTGCAGTTCAACGTGATCGATCGCGCCACGCTGCTCGACGCCCAGCTGCATCCGGAGGACTACACGGATCTCATCGTGCGCGTGGCCGGTTACAGCGACTACTTCAACAACCTCGACAAGGCCCTGCAGGACGAGATCATCGCCCGCACCGAGCAGGAACTGTAGGGCTGGGACTGTAGGAGGCGGGATTGTAGGAGCGGCACTGACTTGCGCCGCGAATGACACAACGTGGGTCTGCTCGCTCTTCATTGCGCGAGCAGACCCACGTTGCGTATGTGCCCCGATGAGTCCTCATGAAAAACCCAACCGCCTACACCAGGAAGCCTTCGGGGTAGATGTCGTCCTCGTCGAGGACGTAGGTGCTGACGCCGGTGGTGTAGGCCTTGCCGGTGATGCGCGGGATGACCGCGTCGTATTGGGCGACTGCGGTGCGCTTGACCGGCTCGCCGAGGAAGGTCGAGCCGGTGATCGAGGAGAACACGCCGCGTTCGCCGAAGTCGATGGCACCGGAGTCCACAAGCGTGGCCAGTTTCGCGCTGGTTCCCGTGCCGCAGGGCGAACGGTCGACCTGCAGCTCGCCGAACACCACGCCGTTGCGGTAATAATGCTGCTTGTTGGGCGAGACGCTGCCGAATTCGACCAGGTCCACGCCGGAGATGTCGACCAGCGGATGCTTCACCTCGCATTGCTCGCGCGCTGCAGCCAAGATCGCCATGCCCAGATCCGCCACTTTGCGCGAGTTCGCCAGCGTGATGTCCAGACCCAAGGCGTCCGCGTCGACCAGTGCGAAGAAGTTGCCGCCGAAGGCGATGGTCGTCCTGACCTCTGGCACGCCGGGCACATCGAGTTCCAAAGTCACATCGCGCAGCGCCACGAAGGAGGGCACGTTGGTCAGCGTCGCCCCGGTCACCTTGCCTTCGCGCACATGCACGCAGACGGTCACCAGCCCGGCCGGCGTATCGAGGCGCACATCGATGTCGTCGTTGCGAATCTCGGCGAACGAGTCGTATTTGCCGGTCACGAGGCCGGATTCAACCGCAAACGTGCCCACGCCTATCGACCCGTGGCCGCACATGTTCGAGAAGCCTTCGCTGTGCGAATACACGACGCCCAGATCGGCGTCCGGGCGCGTGGGCGGGAAGAGGAAGGCTCCGAACATATCGCGATGCCCGCGCGGCTCCAGCATGAGCAGCCGGCGAATCGAATCGCACTCCTCTTCGAAGCGGTTCCTCGTGGCGATGGCGTTCGCCTCGTGCAGCTCCGGCAGCCCGCCCACGACGATGCGCGTCGGCTCGCCCTGCGTATGCGATTCGACTGTGACGATGCGCGGCCGCCCCGCGAGCGACTTGTTCTCAAGCAGGGAGAGGGCCGCAGACCCCGTCGCGTTATAAAACGAGCCGCGCTGAACCGCTGCCGCGGATTGCACGGACGAAACGGGTACAACAGTTGAAACAGATGGAATGGTGCTTGTCGTCGTCATGGCTCCTCCTCAGGATGCCTCGGATGCCGGTTGCGCGTGCCGCCGACCGGCCAAAGCCAAACAAGGCCAAGGCAATGCGAACATGCGGGTGGCAGCGTCCAGGCGCCCACCCCGCAGCGAGGAGATAGCCCGGATTTACGGCTGTATCACAAATAAGTCGAGCACCCCGGCCACGATTCTGGTGGGTTCCCCGACGAGAGGCTGGGCGCCCTGGTACAGGCACCAGTCATAGAGCATGGAGCGCTCGGCCATCGCATAGAAGCGGACGATGTCGTGCACGGATGTCGAGCGGGTTATCTCGCCCTTGTCCTGCCCTTCCGCCACGAGCTTGCGGTGGATGGCGAAGTAGTACCGCTCCTGGTCCATCAGCGACCGGTCGCCGCGCGGGTTGAGCTGCGAGGCGAGCTGGGCCCGCAGCAGATCAACGGGCACGTTCTGCTCGATGAAGGTGAACAGCTGCACGTTCAGCGTCTTGATCTGCTCAACGATGCTGAGATCGGTCGACAGTTCCCCTTCAAGTTCGCGGTACTTGTCGTCGAGCACGTCGCTCAGCGTGCCCAACAGCATCGCCTTGCCCTGAAAATGGTGGTAGAACGTTCCCTTCGCTATGCCCGCACGTTCGATGATTTCATCCACCGTGGTTCTCTCGAAGCCCTTGGCTCGAAATAGCTCCCACGAGGCGTGGATGATATCCGCTCTTGCATCGCGCTGCATACATGGCTCCCACCAGTCGACATAAGTCCTTAAGCACTATAGCTCAGAAGGCGAATGGCGGAAGTTACCATATCCTGCCGCGCCTTGGTATCGTCCAAGACTGGCGAGGCTAGCGGGACACTGACAGAAGGCCGCTGACAACAGGCTAATGAGAGCTGGCGGCAGGGCTGGCTCTGCAGCGCAGCCCTGATCTCGGCCTTGCCGCCGGCACGTGGAAGAGAGCAACATCACACATTGCCGTCTCACCCATTGCCGCCTCGCACGATGCCGGTTCGCGCGATGCCGGTTCGCGCGATGCCGGCTCGCGCGTTGCGATCTCACGCATTGCGATCTCACACATTGTGGCGGTACTCGTACGGCAG
This sequence comes from Bifidobacterium subtile, assembly GCF_000741775.1. Taxonomy (GTDB): domain Bacteria; phylum Actinomycetota; class Actinomycetes; order Actinomycetales; family Bifidobacteriaceae; genus Bifidobacterium; species Bifidobacterium subtile. The sequence goes on along the minus strand of NZ_JGZR01000007.1, from coordinate 32,940 downwards.
CATCTTCAATTGCCCGAAGTGGTCGAAGCTCTCGACGGCGTCGAGCGTGTCCCTGAGGATGCCGGTCTGCATCTCCTTGTTGTTCGGCTCGCCGGCGTTCGACCCGATCGGCACATGCGGCGCTGTGATGCGCGGCGCACCTTGCTGCCGGGCGATTGGCGGAAGCGCGGCGATGAGGCAGGTGCTCATGCCCTGCGCCTCGCAGGCCCGCAGCACGATGGTCGCGGAACGATGGCATGTCCCGCAGCCGCCGGTGGCGAGCACGATGTCCGCGCCCTCGGCCTTCAGCTGCTTGGCGATCTCCGGGCCGGTTTCGTTGCGGAACTTATCGACGTTGCCGCCGCCTCCCATGAACCCGAAGAAGGTGTCGACCAGACCGCCGATAACGCCCTCGTCGCGCAGCTCGCGCAGGCGGTCGATGGGCAGCATGGCGTTGATGTCCTTGTTGATGTCCGAGTTGTCGAAGCCGCCGTGGGTGACCATCAGCTCGTCGCTCGGCGTATCGCTCGGTATTTCGCGGAAGGTGTAATCTCCGGCCGTGTTGAACGGCGTCTGCGTCTTCTTGTGGATGCCGCCGGAGGTGATGAAGGCGACGGTGCATTCGCTGAGCGGCTTGGTGATCGGCGTCCAGACGGGCGCGGGCGTGATGGGCACGAAGATCTCCGATCGAAGCCCTGGTGCGGTTGTCAGTGTTGGCATGATGCGCTCCTTACTACATTAATAGACGACTAATAGACGATTGATTGACGAAATTGATATGTCTGGAATTGGCAGACTTTGCAGGTGCCGTGTTGCGGACTGTAATACGGCTCGCATTACAGCACATTGACGTAGCTGAGGTAGAACTCGCATTCCTGCCCCAGCGCCAGCGGCTTGTCGGTGTAGATGCTGCGCAGAGGAAGGGACAGCACGCCCATGCGGCCGTTGACGCCGATGCGCACGCCGACTTCGGTGATCTCCTTGATGACGCCGTGCAGCAGCACGGGTCGCAGCTCGATGTTCATGCTGGCTTCCTCCTTGGTGGTTGGTGGTTGATATTGGGCAGTGAGCAGTTGGCAGTGAAAGAGGCGGCGACCAGCCGTTCAGACCAGCGCCTGATTGGCCTCGATCACGCTCTCGTCCCACTTGCGTTCCGGCGCGGCGATGGGGATGCCGGCCATCTTGGTCTTGAGCATGAGAATCGCGCGTTCGGCGTCATCCTCGGTGAGCGTGTTGTCGGCGAGGATCTCGTTCTCGAAGCCGCCCGGGTCCTTGTTCAGCTCGATCATGGCGTCCATGTATTTGTTGCCCACGACGAGCTGGCCCTGGTAGGCCGCGAAGGTGACGCCCACAACCGGCACGCCGCGCGAGCCGATGGCCGCGATGTTCTCCGAGAAGTCGATGTGGTTGTTGCCGAAGCCCTCGGTGGTGATGATCGCGCCGTCGACCTCCATCGCCTCGATCAGCGAGCCGAGCCGGCCTGAGACGAAGCTCTTCTCGTCGTTGACCTGCGGGGAGCCGATGAAGACCACGCCGGTCAGGTCCAGCTCCTCATCGGTCTGCAGCGCCTCGACCAGCGGCTCGCGGAAGAAGTGCCGCGTGATTTCCTTGGTGGCCGGCCCGATGCAGGCGAGCGCATGGATGCCGCCGTCGAGCACTTCGTTGGGGCTGAGCACGACCGGCACGTTGCCCATGTCGACGTTCTTCTCGCCGCCCTGCACGCCGCACGGCTCGGTCGGGACGAGCAGGTTGTCGTGCATCGCGCCCTGGCCCATGATCTCCTTGACCAGCACCACGCGCGGTCGGTCCTTGCGGCGCACGTCCTTGAAGGTCTCCTGCGCGATCGGAGTCTGCTCGGAAAGATCTTTGATCTGCTCGCGGATGGCGTGCACGATGGCGTCGCATGCGCTGTGCGCGGCGAAGGGGCCGCGGCGCTCCATACCAGTGCCCTGCTCGATCTGCACGTCCACGCGAATCATGATGTCGCCCTCGTCTGGGCAGCCGGGGCGGCCGTAGCGGATCTTCTCGTCTAGGAAGCCCTCGCAGGAGCCGAATTCATGAATTTGCACGCCGGCTTCGTCCATGCCGGTGAGCACGAAGACCGCGCCGGAGAGCACGTTGGTGACGCCCTCGCCCAGCGAGCCCTCGGCCTTGGCGGCGATGGGAATCACGTCCATAATCGTGTTGGAGTACACATGGCGATCCTCGGGCGCGATTACATCCATCGTGACTTTTTTGACCAGCGGATCGGCCTGTTCAGCGGCCTCGATCAGCGCGCCATCGATGCTCAGCACGCCGTCGGCGTAGGAGGTCGTCTGCCCGATGACGACGCTGGAAACGGGATAGTCCTTCTTGACCAGCGTGCGCATGACGCGCTCTTCGGGGGCGGGTTCGGATTCGGCAGCGTCCAGCGCATAGGCGGCGGCAGGCGTGGCAGTTGCGGTCTGCGCGATGTTTGCAGAGAGGCCCGCACCAGCCGGGAAGACGAGGTCAAGCCCTTCAGCCTTGTCGAGGTGCAGGTGGATGTATCCGCTCGGCGTATCAGCCGGAGCACCGGCAAGTGCGGCAAGTGGAGGAGCGGGTACAGCAGGCGTGGCAGGAACCACCGGCGTAGCGCCGGCAGAAACGGCATCGGCACTGGCCTCAGCCGATGCCTCCGGTTCGCTCGGCGCCGCTGTCGCGCTGCCTTCCACCAGATCGGCGGTCAGCTGCGTCAGCGCTTCGCCGTCGGACTTGAGCGTGCCGCCCAGTGCCTGGCCGATGGTGAGCCCGTCATCGTTCAGGGTCATGAGATTCGATTCGACCATATCGTCGAAGATCGTCGGGTCCTCGAAATCCTGCGCGCTCAGGACGGTTCCTGCCGGGCGTCGGCAGCACAGCACCGCCGGATCGGCCATATGGACCTCAAGCTCGTTGAGTGAGAGTGACATTCGTCTCTTCCTTTCTTAACACCACTGGCTACAAACTGACTGGATATTGGTTGCATATATTGGTTGCAAATATTGGTTGATTCTGGTTACAAAATCGCTGGATCACTGGTTGCGCAGGCGCTCACCGAGCAGGTCACCCGCGTGCCGTTACCGGCTCGGTTTTGCGGAAGGATCGCACCAGATGCTCGTCGCCCGCCCGCAGGTAGGCATCCGTGGCGTGGTGCACGCGCATGCCAAGCTTGGGAGCGATCTGCATGACCGTGTTGCTGCAGTCGGTGCAGTGGCCGATCAGCAAGCCGGTCGCTCCCTGCTTCTTCAAGGCCAAGACCGCCTGCGCCTGGCCCGGGCAGATGCCGGGATTGGCGCATTTGAGCCGCCCGTTGGGCAGCCGCACGGCGTTCTTGCACAATTCGATGCCGGCGAGGCTCGCGCCTTCGGCCGCGACGATGGACTTGAGCCGCTCATCGCTGGCCCCGCACGCGCATACGATGATGCCGACCGGGCCGGGATCCGGGATTTCCGGGCCGGCGATCATGATGCCGCCGCAGGTCGCGGTGATGGTGTCGTCCAGCTGCGCCGCATTGCCCATGTACGGGCCGCCGGTGAGCAGCTGCGCATCCGGCCCCGGCTCGGCAATGTTCAGAGCCGCAAGCACTTCGCGCAGGCTGATGCCGATTGGCACGTCATACACCACGATGCTGGTGTCGCGCTCGTAGCCGCTGCCGTCGATCAGGCCCGCCACCGTGATGTCCTTGGCGGTGACCGGCTTGCGATCCACCACGGCCTCATGCACGCGCAGCAGCGTTTCCACGTTGATGACCACTGCCCCGGCCTCGCCCGGAATCGACGTAGGCGCAATCAGCGTGCCGAGCACGTCGCGCACGATGGCGCGTTCATCGCCCGCGGGGTAACGATCCTGCAGAAAGAACACGGACAGGTCGAGGTTTCCCTGTGCTGTCTCAAGCGCCGAGTGCGTTGCTGACTGCACTGCGGTCTGCAACGCCGACTGCAACGAAGCAACAGCTGCGGCGTTCTTCGCCTTGATGGCCACGATTCCCTTGCTCGCTCCGACGATGCGCATGGCGATCATCAGCCCGGAAACGATGCGCTCGGCGTCGGTTTCGAGCCGCGCAATATTATGCGCCAGCAGTGGCTCGCACTCCGCCGCATTCGCGATGACGACCGAAGTGCCTTTGCCGAATTCGAGCTTTTTCCACGTGGGGAATCCCGCGCCGCCCATGCCAACCAGCCCAGCCTCACGGATAAGACTCAGCGCATCGGCCTGCGGGTCGTCAGGGATTAGCCGTGCGGCAGGAGCGGCATCGCTGCTGAGCGCAGCGGCGCTATCGTACGGCACTACGCTGCTGACGTACTGACTCTGCTGCGCGAAGAGACTCTCGGCCTTGACGATGCAATGCTTGCGAACCATGGCGTCCCCTTTCTTGGAATACGATTGCCGAATTCTGTTTTGTTCCGTGTTCTAGAATGCGTTCTAGTTATAAGATACGATCGCCGTGTTTCGCGGCTTATACTTTCGTGTTAAGACGACGTAACACGAAAGCATCGAAAGACTGGGTTATAAGGAACTGAACAACGAGTGCAGCCGCGGATTGATCCGCATGGTCTACGACCGCAATGTGTGGACTCGGCTGCAGTTTTGCCCACTTGCTACCAGTTTCCTTTGCCTGACCATACCCGTCAGGTGGCGCAGCGCCGTGCGCGAGGTGACATCCGCAGCCTGCGCAAGCTGGCTGCTGGCGATAGAGTCGTTCTGCCTGAGCAGCCGCACCACAATTTCTTCAAACTCGCTCCTCGCAGATTCCCGCTGCAGTGCCACTGCCGACGGCGCGTCTTCGACGCGGCCGGTCTCGGGAGCAGACCCCGTGATACACAGGGAACCCGGCTTCTACTTCCTTTCCTTCCACAGAGGTCGGACTTTATATAAAGAAGGACGCAACAGCTATAGCGCGTTGAGTTATCCACACTGTATTATCCACGACACGCCGGAGGCCTAAGCGTTCGACCACATAGCCCTGTTTCGCTTGCACGCCTGAGAACCCGGCCGATAGCGTAGGTAGCAGCAACCACCTATGCTTGGAGGCATACGAAAGGAACCTGGCCATGAACACGCTTATCATCAGTAGCATTCCCACTCTCGCGGCAATCCTCGCCATCGGCGCGGCACTGGCTAGGATTGTCCTGACCGGCAACCGAAGCCTTGCCAGGCGCATCGATGACACGAATATACGCATCGACAGCCTCGAAGACAATCTCGGCAAACGCATCGACGAGAACAGCAGCGAGATTCGAGCCCTGGATGCTAAATTCAGCGACGAGTTCATCGACATCAATCACCGTTTCGACGTTGTCAATCAGCGCTTCGACTCCGTCAATCGCCGCTTCGATGCCGTCAGCCAGCGCTTCGACTCTGTCAATCAGCGCATAGACAAGGTCCTGAACCTCGCCCAGAATCAGCCATCCGTGGCGTGACTTCGAACTGCCGACACGACCGAGATATCAGTCATTTTTTCAGGAACCTCAGTCATAAACAAACACCATGTTACGGTTGACAAGTAATTGCGGCGGAAGCCTTCGCGTGACACCTGGGAGGGTCCGATGCGTTGGACCCTCTTTTTCTTTCCATACCAGTCAACACACTGGTCTCTCATAACAACGCTGGAGGCCGACGTGACCTCTCGATTACGTCGGCCTCCAGCATCAAACCCTCAGCACCCCATAACGCTCAGTGTTCCACAACGCTGAGGAACTGCCTGGTGCGCTCCTTCGAGGGGTTCGACATGATCTCTTCCGGCACTCCTTCCTCAAGGATCGCGCCATCGGCCATCACGACCAGATGGCTGCCAACCGTGCGGGCGAAGTTCATCGCGTGAGTCACCACGACCATGGTCATGCCGCTTTCGGCCAGCTCGCGCATCACCTCAAGCACCTCATGCGCCAGCTCGGGGTCGAGGGCGGACGTCGGCTCGTCGAACAGCATGAGCTGCGGTTCCAACGCCAGCGCACGGGCGATCGCGACGCGCTGCTGCTGCCCGCCGGAGAGCTGCCCGGGATGCGAATCGGCCTTGTTCTTCAGCCCGACGCGGTCGAGCAGCGCCAGCGCCGACTCTCTGGCGGAGTCCTCGTCCTTGCCGAGCACATGGCGCTGCGGGAAGGTGATGTTCTGCAGCACGGTCATATGCGGGAAGAGGTTGAAGGACTGGAACACCATGCCGCATTTGCGGCGCAGCGCCATGAGGTCGGATTTGCCCAGCTTCTGGGAGAGGTCGAAGTAATGCCCGTCCATCAGCATATTGCCCGAATCAGGCTGCTCGATCAGGTTGATGCACCTGAGCAGCGTTGATTTTCCGGCTCCCGAAGGGCCGATGATGGAGCAGACTTCGCCGCGCGCGACGCGGAGCGAGACGCCGTGGAGTATCGTGTTGCCACCATAAGATTTCGTTATCGCGCCAAGCTCCAGCATGTAGTCGCTGGCTGGCTTCTGTTCTGCGGTCATCATTCTCCTTCGATTGTATTTGCCCGGCTGCGACGCGTATAGCGCGCCCCCGCGCCGCCCGACTACCATGCGAGGCAAGGCCGGGCGGCGGATTGCAGGCGTCGCTGACGTCAGTTCAACGGCACGACGTACTGCTTGTCGGCCACCTTGGCCAGCCCCTCGGACAGCCCTGCGTCGGTGATGAGCTTCTTGATGGAGCCATCGGCGCGCATCGACTTGATGCCATCGTTAAGCGCCTTGCCTAGCGAATCATTGCCCTTGGTGAAGGGGAAGGCCGCCTCTGGAGCCTGCACGGTGGAGCGCACGCGCTTGTCCGGATGCTCGTTGGCCAGCGCCACCTTGATCGAAGAGTCGGCCTTGAACTGCGGCACCTGCACGCCGTATGCGTCAATGGCCGCGTCGAGTCGCCCGGCATCGAAGTCGGCCTTCAGCTCCACCGAGCTCGGGTAGGTCTTGAGCTTGCCGCCCAGTATCGTGCGCAGGTCTTCGACCCACAGATACCCGTCGACCGTGCCGACCGAGCCGAGCTTTTCCAAACCGGCGATGGTGGTGACGTTCTTCGAGGCCTTCGCGGCGATGCCCAAGCCGTCCAGGTAGGTGGAGGCCGAGAAATCGACTGCCTGCTTGCGCTTCGCGGTCGCGTCGATGGTGCCGATCGCCACGTCGATGATGCCGCTGGAAATCGACTGCACCGCATCGGCGTAGGTGGCCTGCTGCCATACCGGCGTCAGATTGTTGTCCTTGGCAATCTTCTTGATGATTTCAACGTCGATGCCCTTGGGATCGCCGCCGTTATAGCTGGAGAAGGGGGGGATGTCGATGACGCCGACAGTGAGTTTGCCTGAGGCCACCGTAGTGACCGAGGAGTCGGAGCTGGAGCCTGACGACGATCCCCCGCAGGCCGACAAGGTCCCGAAGGACATGATTGCGGCGCAAGCGAGGGCGATTCCCTTGGCGATTCGAGAGTGGTTCATGGTGCACTTCTTTCTGTTTGCTGTGTGTTGCTTGCCGTCTGCATCGCCCATCGAGGCGGAATCGCGGGTTCCGCCACCATGGACTTATGCGTTGATATGCGTTAGATGATATGCGTTGATATGCGTTAGATGATATGCGTTATATGTCGGATGCTGTCGCAACCGAGCCCGCCCGCCTCCAAAGAGCGCCGCGGGCAGCCGCGAATCGCGGGTTAATAGGACTTGCCGAGTCTCCTCTCCATCCACACGGTGATCCAAGTGGCGGGCAGAGTCACGGCCGCATATACCAAGCCGGTCAGCACGAACACCCGCAGGTACTGGTAGTTCTCGCCGCCCAGCGAATATGCCTGCTTCATCAGCTCAGGCACGGCGATGGTATAAGCCAGCGACGTGTCCTGGAACACCAGGATCGACTGCCCAAGCAGGCCGGGAATCGCGGAGCGAAGGCCTTGCGGCACGATGACCCGAAGGAAAGTGACCCGGGAATCCAAGCCGAGCGCATCACCCGCTTCGAGCTGGCCGCGCGGCACAGACTGGATGCCGGCACGAATGATCTCCGAACAGTAGCAGGAGTAGTTCCACGCGAGCGCGATGATGGCCGCAGCCACATTGGCCAAGCTGATGCCGAAGCGCGGCAAACCGTAATAGACCAGGTACAAAATGACCAGCGCAGGCATGCCACGGCCGATTTCGACGATGACCAATCCCAACGCGCCGATCAGGCGGTTCTTGGACATCACCATCGTGCAGAACAGGAAGGCGAGCGGCAAACCGATTACGATGGCCGCCACCGCCAGCCACACGCTCTGCACGAGTCCGGAAAGCAGCGGGGGAAGGTACTGGCCCCACGAGGTGAGCAATGGTGTTTGCATCAGATCACCGCCTTACGGAGACGCTCATCCAGGATTCTTGAGAACATCGCCACCGGCACGCTCAGCACGATGTAGAGCAGGCCAGCGATCGCATACGGCAGAATGCCTGCGATGGTCGGATTCTGCCTCGCGTAGGACTGCGCCTGGAACACCATTTCGCTGACCACGATGGTGGAGGCGATAGATGAGTTCTTGAGCAGGCCGATCAGATAGGTGGCGATTGATGGGCTGACGATGCGCGCGGCCTGCGGCGCGATGATGCGCAGGAACGATATCGGACCGGCTATTCCCAAGGCTTGCGAGGCTTCGAATTGGCCGCGCGGCACCGATTGGATACCGCCGCGATAAATCTCGGCCAAATACCCAGCGGAAATAAGTCCAAGCCCGAATATCGCCGCCTCCAGCGAGCTGAGCCGGAATGCAGGCGTGGAGAGACCGAATTTGAGGACGAACAGCCACACGATCATCGGCACGCCTCTGAGCAGATCCACAGCCAGACGGGATAGCCATCGGACAGGGGCGACGACCGTGCGCAGCCCGAGCACCAGCGGAATGCCGAGCACCGCGCCGATGGCGAAGGACACTATGGTGATGAGCAGCGTCAGCGGCAAGCCGCGCAGAACCACAAGAACCGGTTCCATAAGCTCTCCTTAACTTTAAGCTTTACAGTTTCAACGAATGAGCGGCAGTGGCGCCGCCGCGCATTGGCTGCGGCCTAGTCGCCCAAGCGCCAGGCCGCCTTCCTCCCGCCCCCGCCCACGGCTGCAATCTGCTGCGCGGATCGTGCTCAGGCCACGCTGAATTCACCGGGCACCACCTGCTGCAAACTCCTCGCAACGCCGTTCGAACGGTATGTTGTTGATGTTCTTGTCACTAAGTAATAGAGGAGTTATTCACTTCATTGTTTGCGACGACGTAAAACAAAAGTGAACTATGGTTTAGTTCGTAGTCTAGTTTTTACACGACCGACACATGCCCACCACATTGGGAAAGCAAAAGGCGTGTATGGTGTGCCCGGTTTTGAGCGTGCGATGTCAGGCCAAAAAGTGTGAGCCACATCCGCCGCACAACGCAAAAGGAGCTTGGGCGAGGCGACTACTTCATGTGATCGCCTCGCCCAAGCTCCTTCGAACTCGGTTCAGGTGCTACTTCATTTCAATCCCCTGCTATACTGCCCTAGCGCACTTTATCTAAACGGACAACGGCTCCGCGATAAGCTCATCAGCGGCAATCAGCGCCTCGGCGACATCGGCTGGTGAAACCTTGAATCCCACATTATCGATCAGCGGATGAACCGAACAGATTTTCTCAGCGAAATCCTCTATCGAGACGGGCTTCCCCGCGCCAATGCCCAAACTCCCCAGTCCTATCGGCATCCCAATGCGGGAGAACACCTGCGCCAATTGCACGGATTCTTGTTCCGCTTTGCACAATTCAAGCTGGAACAGCAACCCGAAGGCCACATGAATGCCATGCGGAAGCGCATGACTCGAAGGAACAGAAGTCACCGCATTATAGAATGCATGCGCGGCCGCCGAAGGAGCGTACTTTCCGCCGATGCCGCCGACCAGCCCCGCAGCAAGAAAAATAGTGTCGACGACTGCACGGAAACCTACATCGCTTCCATCGAAATCAGCCGAGAGTTTTTCGAATCGTTCGACCAGTTGAGGACCGCATACTGCTGCAGATTCTCTGGCGAAGTCCAATGCCAAATCACATGCCTCGTCTGATGACAGCCCAATCTGGCCTTCGTACCACTTCGAAAGCGTGTCGGCGAAACCGGCGAGCAGCAGCAGTCGAGGAGCGGCGGCCATGACATTCGTATCCACGATGACCGCATAAGGAGTATCGGTATAGGAGATGTTGCTTTCCCAGACGCCGTCTTCCGTATAAATCACGGAATGGCCCGAGCAGCTGGCGCAATTCGAGGGCGAAGTCGGCACAAGCACTTCCGGAATGTTCGAGAGGAAGCATGCGGTCTTCACGCAGTCCATGATCTTTCCTCCGCCAACCCCGACCACGACATCCGCATGCGCATTCGATATGGCATCCTGAAGCCGCTTGATCTCTGACATGGAGCATTCGCCTCTGAATATAAACTCATCGACAAAATCGCAATTCCATTGATTAAGCTGTTGTCGAACCGCGTCATACCCTTTGCCGCCATGCACAAGAATGCGGTTGCGGAATGTGTTCTCACCCAGCAGCCTAGGAACCTCGGAAATCACCCCCGGCCCACTGAGATAAACCTGTGGCGAAGGTTTGACGATCCGATATTCACTTGACTTCTTCATTCCCAACCTTTCGGCAATACATAAGTGAGCACCCTGCTGAAATGCGTGATTGTTGCCATGCACGAAATTGAAACCCGTGCAAAACTGCCTGCTACAGACCGAGCCGCTGTATATCGTCCTTGAGCAGCTGCTGCAGGGCATCCGAAGGCTTCCCCAAGGGGAATGACATACGCCCCGAATCAGTGCCCAATTGCTGCATGAGATACTTCAAGGGCACAGGATTCGGCTCTTGGAATATATGCTTGAACAGCTGGAAATAACCGGCGAAATTCGACCTTGCCTGTTGATAATCACCCCCAGCTATTGATTGGTACAGATCAACCCATACCTGAGGCACCACATTGGCCGAAGCCATGACCGCGCCATCCGCACCGAGCATAAGCTCAGCAGGAACGAGAAACTCTTCGCCGCTCAGGAAGATGGATTTTCCATGCAGCCTGTTGAGCGTGTCAACAGCTATGCTCAGATCCGACGTGCACTCTTTGATGCCTACGATATGAGGGCATTGGTCAACAAGTTTTTCGGCAACCGCAGGACTCAGCTGGATATACGTCTTATACGGGATGTCATAAAGGAAAATCGGCATATCAAGTTGCTTGCTGTATTCGGCATAATACTCGAACAGGTTCTCCTGGCTGCAAACCGTATAGTAGGGAGTGATAACCAGCAAGGAATCGGCTCCTGCGTCCTTTGCCCGAAGCCCTTCCTGAATCGCATCGCTGAAACCGGCTTCCAAGACACCCGCCATAACCGGAACTCGCCCAGCGGCAACGCGATGAGCGCAAGCAATGGCTTCTACCCGCTGGTCAGCCGACATGCCTACGTACTCGCCCGTTCCGCCCGATACGAGCAGCGCAGATACACCGGATTGAATCTGGAATTCTATCTGGCGCTCGAACGCCTCAGCGTCTACCGAGCCGTCTTCGGCAAAGGGGGTGGTCAGCGCTGTCGTTATTCCCTTGTATTCGTCCAACATGGTATATGTTCCATCCTTTATCTAGGTATGAATATGTATTGTGCAAAAAACGGTTAACGGCTTCACGAAACGCAATCGATCTGCGCCATGTTGCCGAGTTGTCTACAGCACACGTGACAGAAAACGTTTGGCGCTATCGGTCTTGGGTTGAGCGAAGAAGCCCGCCGCATCGGAAACCTCCACCAGATTTCCTGACTCCATGTAAACAACGCGATCGGCTACTTCCCTGGCAAAAGCCATTTCATGAGTGACAATCACCATCGTCATGCCATCCACGGCAAGCTGCTTCATGACCGCAAGCACCTCGCCTACCATTTCCGGGTCCAACGCGGATGTCGGCTCGTCGAATAGCATTACCTTCGGATTCATGGCGAGCGCGCGAGCGATAGCCACACGTTGCTTTTGCCCTCCGGAGAGAGACTGCGGATGGGCATCCTTCTTATCACCCAAACCGACACGTTCGAGAAGCCGAACCGCGGTTTCATTCGCTTCGGTTTTGCTCAGCAGACCCAGCGCGACAGGCACAAGCGTTATGTTCTTCAACACCGAGTAATGCGGGAATAAATTGAAATTCTGAAACACCATGCCGATGTCCCGACACAATGTATCGAGTTCAGACGATTTCTGCTGCACTTCCTTGCCCATGAAATATACATTCCCGGAGCTCGGTTCTTCCAAAAAGTTAATGCACCGCAGCAATGTCGATTTCCCGGCACCGGACGGCCCGATTATTGCAACGACCTCTCCGGGCTGAATCGACAGATTGATGTCCGTCAGCACTTGCGTTTTTCGGAAAAACTTGTTCAGGCTCTTTATATCGATGATCTGCTCGGTCAATTTGACAGCTTCCTTTCAAGAACCTTCGCTAGCGTTCTGAACAAATAAATGACAATCAAATAGATCATCGCGACAATGAACAGCATTTCAAATGCCCTGAAATTCTGCGCATATATCGATTGCGCGGTCATGGTCAGTTCCGCGACTCCGATAACGGACAAGAGCGAAGTATCTTTGATCTCGTGGGTGATCTGATTCACGAAAGGCGGTATCATCTGCCTTACCGCCTGCGGCAGTATGACAAGCTGCATGGTTTTTCCATAGGGCAATCCCAAAGAACGGCCTGCCTCGGTTTGACCTGTGTCGATTGAATTGATTCCCGCCCGGAAGATTTCGGTCATATATGCGCCGGTATTGATGCTCATCGCTATGAACCCGGCAATTAGCGGCGTCATCGAGATATGCGACGCCATAGGGATGCCGAAATAGACGAACAGCAATTGAATCAGCAGCGGCGTACCTTGAATAACGTCAACGTACACCGTCGAGATTACCTTAAGAATAGCCAATTTCGACACTTGCATAAGTCCGAAAATCAAGCCCAGGATCAGGCCGATGACATTCGAGACGATTGATACCAGCAAGGTGAAATACAATCCATGCATAAGCAATGGAAAAGTGTCTCTCAATAATTCAAATATAATATTCATGGATGCCCACCTTTGCTGGAATCAGACAGAATTTGCGGCTCATGAGATTTCGCCGATTTACTTGCCGAACCACTTGGCGTGCAATTCCTTAAATTTTCCAGAATCCTTGGTGTCCTTCAAACCCTTGTTGATTCTTTTCAGCACCTCTGCATTGCCCTTGGTGACCGCATAGGAGCTTTCATCGGTTGAAAGCTTGTCGCCAACCGCCTTGAGATCCTGCCCGCCGCTTTGCTGCAGCCGGTAATCATTGGTTGGAGAATTCATGACCAAAGCATCTGCGGTCCCGCTCTCGACGGCCATATACAGCGAGTTCGTATCGGTAAGAGGCGATGCGGTTGCGCCGTATTTGCCTGCCAGCGTTTGCGCCATCGTATAGGTCGACGACCCTTGGGTGCCGACGATTTTTTGCCGCGCAAATCACTGAACGAATTGATGCCGCTGCTTTTCTTCACCGTAACAACAAGGCCGCTGGTCATATAAACATCAGAGAAGTCAACAATCTTTGTTCTCTCTGGCTTTTTAAGAATCGTCAGCGCCACGTCCACTTGTTTTGATTGAAGCGCTGGAATAAGTCCATCGAATTTCATGACCTGATACTTCGCCGTCATATTCTGGTCTTTGCATATGGCGTCTAGCAGATCGACTTCGAAACCGGTTAATTTCCCATTTTGCTGGAAGGACATGGGCGGATAGGTATCAAGCGCCCCAACTTTAATTGTTAGATGCTCAGAACCAGCTGAAGAGCTGGGGGGGGGGGGGGGGGGGAGTGCCACAGCCCGCCACCAAAAGAACTATGGTGACAACTACGCTAAACAAAAATACAAATGTTGAATTTAGGCGATTCTTTGTCATGTGATTCTTTGTCGTGTTTGCCATGTCATCTTTCCTTTTTTGACTTGAGATATGGTGAGTAGTCATAAGATCTTGGAATGGGAAGTCACAGAACTGAAGCCAGATACCTTTCTGTTTGATGAATAACGTACTGCTCAAGAGCATCATCCGCATTACTGCCCGGAAAACTTCGTATTACTTTTTTACTACGGTGTAAACTGCGTAATATACTTGATTCTATTTTCAACATAAAAGGAGCTTGGGCGCGGCGACCGCATTGCGCAGTCGCCGCGCCCAAGCTCCTTTACACGCCTTTGACGAGCGTTTATTCATTCAATCAATCGATCGATGCAGCCGTGCGCTACATCTCTCTATTTCTACGTCAAAGGACACCTCGCAAGGCTCGCGCTCACTCCTCCCCCGCCGCGACGGCATTCACCGCGTCGACGAGGATGCCGATGGCCTCGTCCACCTGCTGCTTGGTGACGATCAGCGGCGGGATGCAGCGGATGATCGAATCGCCGATGGCGGTGGTCAGCAGGCCGCGCTTGAGCGCCGCGTGCTTGATGTCCACGGCGTTGACGGTGCTGTCGAATTCGAAGCCGACCAGCAGGCCGCGCCCGCGCGACTCCTTGATATGCGGCAGTTCGCGGCCGCGCTCGATCATGTACTCGCCCAGCGTCTTGGCGTTCGCCGGCAGATTGCGCTCGATGATTTCGCTGGTCTCGGCCAGTGCCGCGGCCGTGCACATGGGCGAGCCGCCGAAGGTGCTGCCGTGGGTGCCCGGGGTCAGCGCTGCGGCGATGGCATCGGTCGTGACCATCGCGCCGATCGGCACGCCACCGCCGAGCCCCTTGGCCATAGTGAGAATGTCCGGCTTGACGCCGTAGCCCTGCCAGGCGAAGATCGAGCCGGTGCGGCCCCATCCGGTCTGCACCTCATCGAAGATGAGCAGTATGTCCTTCTCGTCGCACAGCGCCCGCAGGCCTTCGATGAACTCCGGCGTCGCCGGGTTCACGCCGCCCTCGCCCTGCACCGGCTCGATCATGATGGCGATGGTGTTCTCGGTGACATTCGCCTTGAAATCCTCCAGATCGTTGAACTTGGCATAGGTGAATCCCGGCGTCATCTGGCCGAAGCCGTCCTGCGCGAGCGACCCGGGCTGGCCGGTGGCCGCCAGCGAGCCGAAGGTGCGGCCGTGGAAGGAGTTGAGCGCAGAAAGAATCTCGAACTTATGCTTGCCGAAATGGTCGATGCCGTATTTGCGGGCCAGCTTGATGGCCACCTCGTTCGCCTCGGTGCCGGAATTCTGGAAGAAGATCTTGTCGAAGCCCGAGGCCTCGCACACCTGCTTGGCGAGCAGCACCTGCGGAATCGTGTACGGGTAGTTGAAGGTGTGCATGATGTCGCCCACCTGCTCACGCAGGGCCGCGACGACTTTCGGATTGCAGTTGCCCGCGTTGTTCACCGCGATGCCGCCGTAGAAGTCAAGGTACGCGTTGCCCTGCGGATCGTAGAGGTACATGCCCTCGGCCCGCTCGGCCACGAAATCGTAGCGCTCGTAGGTCTCGATCATGTAGGTCTTCGCCATGTCCTTGAGCTCCTGCTCACTCAAGCCGGTGTCGGATAGTTTCATCCTGTGCTCCTTTCGCACCCAGCCGTCGCAACGGCGGCGGGCGTATCGCGGATGACGCGGTTGTGCAGATCGATCGGACCGATCAGCTGTGTCACTCAATTGCGTTATTGGATTGTCTTTGCGGATTGCCTGCGTGAATTGCTTCACCGATTGCGTCGAGCAGCCCTGCGACTGCACAGCCGAAATACGCGGCCGCTTGTGGAACGTAATCTAGACTAGAGTCTAGTGAGCTTATGTTTCCAAATCGCTCGTTCGCATAACCCATTCGTCACATTGGGGCGGGGAGGCTCTTCGCGTCCGCGTTTGGATAGGTACACAGGAACGGGATATTTTCGGTTTCAGCGTCTGGTCACGGTGCTAGCGTAAGGCGCGTGCTCACAAGGCCATCGCCGCCGTCCTGCGACCCTCACCGGACTGGAACCCAAGAGGGGATTCTCCACGGCAATCCAGCGAACGAGGCTCGGCCATATTCCGGCCGATCGCTAAGTCAATCATTATTCCCTATTACTGCGAGTGCGTCGATGCAGGAGTTCCGCGCCCGCTTAACCATCAGACATCAGAATGGAGCATCTTATGAAATACACAGTCATCGGCGCAGGAGCCATGGGATACCGCTACGGAGTTTTGCTGCAGGAGGTGGCCGGGCTTGACGTCGACTTCATCGACGCTTGGCAGCCCAACATAGACGCGGTGCGCGAGCAGGGCGGCGTCTACGTCTCCCGCGATCACGAGAACCGCCACCTCGTCCCCGTCAATATATATACGCCTGAGGAGTACCACGGCGAACCGGATGCGTGGATCGTCTTTATGAAGCAGATGCAGCTGGCCGATATGCTGCAGCGCTGCGCCCACCTGTTCCACCCGGGCCAGTATGTCTTCAGCGCCATGAACGGCATGGGGCATATCGAAAAGCTGCAGCAGCACTTCCCCGACCAGCATATCGTGGGCGGGACCGCCATGATTGCCACCGTGCTCAACGGCCCCGGCGACGTCGACTTCATCGGCAAGTCCGGCGCCGGCGAAATGCACATGTGCAATCGTACCGAGCAAGCCGACGACACCACCCGGAAAATGGAGGCTGACTTCCGCACCGCCAATCTCAATCCGGTGCTCACCGACAACTTCATGGGCACGCTCATGGCCAAGGTGGTCTTCAACGCGGTGGTCAACACGCTGTGCACGATGTTCCGCGTGCAGATGGGCCAGTTCGCCGTCTATGAAGGCGTGCCTGAACTATCGCGGATGATGCTGGACGAAGCCTACGATGCTTGCGAGCGCGCCGGCATCCAGCTCATCTCGACCCGGCAGGAGGAGGTCGAATCGATCGACTACGTCAGCCGCATTGCGAATCCGCTGCACTACCCGTCCATGTACCAGGACTTCTCGAAGGGCCGCAACACCGAGATCGACTACATCAACGGCTACATCGCCAAACTCGGTCGCGAGAACGACTACATCTGCCATGTGCACGAATTCGTGACCAAGCAGATGCATCTGGCTGAGACGATGCGACAGTTCACCGATGCATCTGCTGCTCCGGCCGCGCAGCCGATTGCCGCCGCACCAGTCCCCGTGCTCGCGCTCGCCTGAAATTGGGGGCAGCCACGGGCGAACTCGTCCACGGCTGCCCCTTTTGTGACGCTGATTCACGATATCCGTCACGAAAGGGGCACTATTGCACCGAAGCCTGGCTGCGAGCGTTGTCCAGAGCGTCGTTGAACGCCTGTGTGGTCCAACTTGCGCCGGCGACCTTGTCGACTTTGAGGCCCTTGAGCGGCTTACCGACCACCACGCCCGGGATGGCCTCGATAAAGGCGGCCTGATGCTTCTTGGAGATGTCGTTCGAAGTGTGGCCGACGACGGTGACGCCCGTGATATCACCTTGGGCGACCTTGACCGTCACATCGATGGGGGCCTTGCCGGACGGGTCGGGCTGATTATCGACGCTGTATGTCCCATCGCGGTACTTTCCGGTGTCACGCGCTTTGGCGCCGTTGTCCGCACCGCCCGCGCCGCTTGCCGATTCCGAAGAGCTTGGCGCAGCCATCGATTCGCCTGAATTGCCCTGATAGGCATCGTCGGCCGGGATGGCATCCTTACTGCCGCACCCAGCGAGCAGCGTCGTGGCCGCGATCAACCCCACTGCGGCAACTGTGGCCGACTTGACTCCCGCGCTGCCCGACTTGCGAGCCTTGA
This sequence comes from Bifidobacterium subtile, assembly GCF_000741775.1. Classification (GTDB taxonomy): domain Bacteria; phylum Actinomycetota; class Actinomycetes; order Actinomycetales; family Bifidobacteriaceae; genus Bifidobacterium; species Bifidobacterium subtile. The sequence goes on along the minus strand of NZ_JGZR01000007.1, from coordinate 15,251 downwards.
TCGTCGAATTCCGCCGCTGCGATTCCTTTTCGCTCGCCATGCCCTACTCCTTTATATGTATCTTTATCGCACTCATGCTATAACACCCTCGCCGTGACGGGAAGTCTCAAGGCTATCTCGCTTATGTGAGGCGCTATTAGCATGCTGCGGAGGTCTATCTGCGTTATGTGAGGCGCTATTTCGCGAAGCATCGAGTAGCGCTGGCTCGAAACCGCCGTTTTAAGCCGCCGATACTCGGGGTACCACGGAATTAACGCCTCACACAACGCAGATAGACCTCCGCAAGAGTGAATTAACGCCTCACGCAACGCAAATACCCCTTATTTCGAGGAGCATATGCGCCAGAACACGAAAAATCCCACAACACTGAACCATCCAACAGGCCGAATGCGAACGCTGAGACCGTCTAGCGCACGAGCCGCGGGCAAGTGCGCTCCGATAGCCACGTGCGCCATTCCGCTGCAGCACCTGAACGAATCCGATATCCAGTATTCGGCAGTTCGGCATGACCGGCGTTATCATCGCCCGATGGCCTTATTCCGCCAGCCCGGTGGTTTTGGCTTTTTTGGTCGGGTCGGCGAAGTCGAGGGCCGCGCCCTCGTGCTGCGCATCCTGCGCACTGGAGCCGGTGAAGGCCGGACGGCCGCCCGACTGCTCGTAGGCCGATTTCGCCTGCTCGTCGTTCCACCGCTCACCGACCAGCACGCCGTGGTTGAGCATGATCTCGCGTTCGGCGCAGGAGGCCACCAGAGCATCATGCGTGACGACGATGATCGTCGTGCCTTGGCCATGCAGCTCGCGAAAGAGATCGAGCACGATGCGCTCGTTGGTCTCGTCAAGGTTGCCGGTCGCTCGTCGGCCAGAATCAGCTTGGGATGATTGATGAGCGCGCGCGATGCATACGCGCTGCTGCTCGCCGCCCGACAACTCGCCGGGCAAATGATGTGCGCGGTCCTTGAGCCCGACGTGGTCGAGGGCTTCCAAAGCCTGCTGCTCATCGACGACGGAATGGTAGTACTGCGCCATCATCACGTTTTCGACGGCGGTGAGATGCGGCACCAAGTAGAACTTCTGGAACACCAGCCCGATGACGTTCTTGCGCACATCGGCCAGCTGCGTGGCGTTGAGGTCTTCGAGTCGGCGTCCTTCGAGCGCGACCGAACCGCGCGAAGGCGCATCCATGCAGCCGATGATGTTCATGAGCGTGGTCTTGCCCGACCCCGACGAGCCGACGATGGCGAGCCATTCGCCTTCGGGCACGGTCAGACTCAGGTCGTCCACGGCATGCAGATCGCCGTAGATCTTGGAGATATGGTCGAGTTCAAGCAGCATATCGCTTCCTTTCGTCGTGCTCGTAGTTGCGCTGCTCGTAGTTGCGGTGTTTGTAGTTGCGGTGCTCGTGGCTTCGATTCCATGCGCGCTGACAGGCGTTTGCGTCATAGCTGCACCTCCTTCGCATGTGCGGCGATCGCATTGCAGGCTGTTGGCATCGCCTTTCCGATTTTCATGGCTTCCTGCACGGTTAGCGGCAGTGTCTTCGCGGATGTTTTTGCACTGTTCCCTGCGTTGTTCATGGTCATGTCCACTTCCCTCACTCCTCCCGCAGCACTACTGCCGGGTCGATTCTCGTGGCTCGGCGCACCGGCGGGATGGAGGCGGCGACAGCCACCAGCACGCTCAGCGCTATCGAGGCCGTGCCGAGCGCCCAGTCGAAACCGATGACGCGATGGAATACCGTCAGGCCAAGCACCCGCGCGAATCCGCCGCCGACAGGCCCATGCCCGCAGGGTACATGTCGACCGGCTGGAAGTAGACCGCGCCGATGTTCAGCGGGAACTTCTGCTGGTCATCGCCGATCTTGATCTCCTCGAATTTGGGAGCCGCCTGCGAGCTGCTGTCCGACGCGGCGGATTTCGAGCTCGAATCCTTCGCGGATCCGGTGTCCGACGCATTGTCCGCATTGCCGCATGCGGCGAGGGAGAAGGCCATCGCGCCGGCGACGACCAGGCCCAGAAGGCCGGAGAGGGTCTTGTTCTTCATTATCTTCTTCTCTTTCTTGTCGTGTGGATTCATGGTGAATCGCAACATTGGTAGTGATTGGGAAATATTGCTTCGGGAAACGGCAGATGGTAAATTGCGAGTTCGGAAAATCGGGCGAACTTGGCGTCTAGCCTGACAGAACACGCGATTGGCGGGTCATGCTGATGCTCCAGACCGCGCAGACTCGGCAAGTTCGCTGGATGCGCGAACCTCCCGTTTGCGACGCTCTTTGACCGCGTAGATCGCGAACGACGCAACGACCGCAATCGCCGCAAGAATCTGGGCGCTAATCGTTTCCCAGTAGGGATACAGCCCAATCCAGTCGTTGGTGGGCACGCTGGGAATATAACGTCCGCTGAGCAATGTGCTTTCGATAAGCGAATGCACGCCGCCGCCCGCGAACGTAATCACCAGCAGCGCCATCAGAATCGACGTCACCATGAAGAACGGCCGCAGCGGAATCTTGACCGAAGTGAAGCGCAGCAGCAGGAAGATCACTACGAGAACCACGGCCGCCGACAGCCCGCCGGCCCACATGCCCGCCGAATCGCGGCTCATCGAGTAGATGCTCTGGTAGAACATCACGGTTTCCGCGCCTTCACGGAACACCGCGAGGAAGCTGAGCATCGCGAGCGAAATCACGCCGCCGAACGTCATGTGCTGCTGCGAAGTCACACTGTCGACGGCGGCGTGCGCCTTGGACGTTATGTAGCTGTTCCACGCTTCGACGCTGGACTTCGACAGCATCCAGTTGCTCGTGTATAGCAGCATGCCCATGGCGATGAGCGCGACGACGCCCTCCATAATCTCCTGCTGCGGCCCGCTGCCGCTGAACAGCAGACCAAACAGCACCGCCACGATTCCTGAGCCAATCAACCCAGCGACCACGCCGACGTAGATCCAGGTTACCAGGCGGCGGTTGCCGGATTTGACGAGATACGCGATGATTGCAGTCACGACCAGCAGGGCTTCAAGCCCTTCTCGAATCAGGATGACGAAGGCCTGGCCGAACGCGCTGGTGACGAAGCGCGTGAAGCCGTTCCCCTGATTCGCGCTGCCGCCATCCAGCTTCGCCGCATCCTCGCCAAGCATGGATTTGAGCTGATTGACCAGACCAGTGGTATGGCTTATCGGGTCGCCATCGAGTATGGACTTGCGCGTTTCCGCGAATTGGTTTTCGATCAGGGAAACGCGGCTGCCGCTGATCGCGTTCATCACGTTCTTCTCGAAGCCGAGCTTCTCGTAGTACTGGTAATACGCCTCGTTGACCTTGTTGACGCCGGCCCGCTTGTCACCACTGCGGGCCTGCCGCACAGCACTGTCGAGCACTGTGCCCATCTCCTTGGCGACCTGCGCCCAGGACCGATTGCCCTTGCCGTTGAAGACGCCCTTCTTCTCGGATTGCAGTTTTTTGCGCTGCTGCTGAATCGTCTTGGCGCGTGTAGCGGCGTAGTCGCGGGGGTTCGCGAGACCTTGCGTTGCGTCAAGGGTGTTCGCGCCGCCGGTGAGCTCGCCTTGCAACGCGGTGATCTGAGCTTGCAGATCCGCGTCATGGCCGGCAGCGTACGCGAGCTGCTGGATCGACTGGAACAGCGCGGCCTGCGCCTGCTGGCGATCCGCGCCCAAGGTATCGCGCGTCACCATGACGAAATTGCTGGCGATATACCCGGTGTTGTAAGCGGTGCTTACATCGGAGTTGGCGGTGCTGGCATCGCCCGCGGCATACGATTTGAGCGCGGCATCGAGCTGCGCGTTAATCTGCACGGCGACCGCGCCCAGCTTTCGTAATCGGTGGGATCGGCGGGGGCAGTTGCGGTTTTGTCCGCAATCGGCCTAACGGCGGCGATTTCGTTGGCGGAGGCCGTCGTGCCAACTTCCGCATACAGGGCGCCGTCTTCCCCAGCTGCCGACGTGGCAGCCGTACCTTGCGCCGCATCCTGCGCGTAGGCTCGGTCGGCTGGAATTCCAGCGGCGAGCATTGAGGAGCATATAAGCATCAGCGCGAAGGCCAGCACCGCAAACGAAGCGCGCAGCCGGCTGCGACGAGACTGAGGCATTCCGACCCCTCTTTCCCATGATGATTCGGCAGAGTTACATTCTCTGTGGAATAACGTAGGGGAAATACGAAGAATCAACAGTCTTGACATTCGCGAAATTTTGTCGTATTTTGGCATGTTGATATAGCAGTTTTTGCGACAAAAATTCTCTATATCGTCTCAATATGTGAGCAAATGAGCTGGGGAAATTGTACAACGTCCATCATACGGACGAATGTGCAACAGCTCTTTCATGATGGCCTCGTTGCCATTCGCGTTGTATGCGCATGAGCTGCGCAAGACCTGCCGCCCGCTCTGCCAATGCGCGGTCTCTTCACAAGTAGCCAACAAGTGGCCAAACAGTGCACCGACTGCCCACTTGCATCGTCTGCGCACGGACTTTTCAGGATTGACTGTCTTGCAGGATCGGCCGCGCAGCACCTAATCGCGCAGTCCTTAAACACGAAGCCACAGTATCGACCGATCGCATTCGACTGCAATCGGTCGGCACCACGGCTTGCGTCACTTACGTTTGTTACTGAACCGCCATTGCAGCATTACTCACGCACCACCACATTGCGCAGCGAGCCGATGCCTTCGATGTGCACCACCGGCTCGTCGCCCGCGTCGAGATGGCCCGAGGCATCGGGGGTTCCGGTCATGATGACGTCGCCCGGCAGCAGCGTCGTGAAGCTGGAAATGGCGGCGATCTGCTCGGGGATGCCGTGAATCAGCTCCGCTGTAGTGCCGCTGGCCTTCGGTACGTCTTCGCCGTTGAGCGAGAAGGAGATCTTCGTGTCCTTCCAGTTCAGCTCGGTTTCGATCCACGGCCCGAGCGGGCAGGCGGTGTCGAAGCCCTTGGCGCGCGTCCACATCGGGTCGGGGCCCTGCAGATCGCGCAGCGTCACATCGTTGACGCAGGTGAAGCCGAGCACATATTCCATGGCATGCTCCACCGGCACGTTCTTGGCGATGCGGCCGATCACCACGGCGACCTCCGGCTCGAAGTTCATGTCGTGCGAATACGAGGGAATCACAATCGGGTCGTCGGGCCCGATCACCGACGTGCTCGGTTTCATGAAGATCACCATGTCTTCGGGGGCATGGGCGATGTCGGAATGCCCGTGCTCGTGCATGAACTCGGCATGAGCCTCGTAGTTCTTCGCCAGGCCGTAGACCTTCGAAGGGATCACCGGGGAGAGCAGACGGATGCCCTCGCCGTCCAGCTCGTAGCGGTCGCCCGTCGGCTTGACCGGCTGTGCGCCGAAGGGGAAGCCGTCAAGCGCCACCAGGTAGTCTCTGCCGTCGGATTCGTCCTGCTGCACAAAGGCATACTGCGGAACGTCATTATGTGAAAAGCGTGCGATTCTCATACGACTACCCTACCGCCGGCATGCGTCAGCGGGGTTATCAGTGCGTGAAACAGGGCGAAAAACATCGCAAAAAGAGTTCGCAGATTCGCGAATTTTCCCCCTCGCGGATTATTAATTCAGCAGATTTATGCATTTTCAACCACATTCGAACGCTAACGCACGTCCACGAGGAATCAGGAATGGCGGCATTCCGCCAAAATGCTGCTCCGCGATTTCGGTGGCTACTGTGCCAAGTGCTGAATAGACGAAAAAAGTGCTGAGAAGATTGTCTCAGCGCCATATTTTCACCAGATGTGCGCGTGGAATCGCATGGAAGGCGGCACCGGTCGCTGCCCCTCTCCCTTCGCCGCCTTCGATACCCTCCAAATGCGCGCAATATGCGGTGTTGGTCGTTTATTCAGCAGTTTTTTCGTCTATTCAGCGCCTCACGCAAGTACACGTCCGTTTCGGACTTCATGAAATCCTTGGAATCTAGCCATTCTTCGATAACCGATACCGTTTCGAGGAGACGCATACAGGCGGTTTCACCCAGCAATCTGCTTAATAGATGATCAGTCAGGAAGAACCATCCAAAAAATCACGCGGCACGATGTCACCGCGCACAACCAGAAGCCCGAATTCTACCCGAATTCAGATGAATTCGCGTTCGCCGAACAGGCCGGTGCCCACGCGCACGATCGTCGAGCCCTCGGCGATGGCGTATTCCATATCGCCAGTCATGCCCATCGACAACTCCGTGCAGCCTTCGACGCCCGGGGCTTTGGACTCGAGAATCAGCTCGCGCGTGTTGCGCAGCCGCTCGAATCCCTTGCGAATCGCATATTCGTCGTCCACATGCGCACCGATGGTCATCAGGCCTTGCAGCCGCAAACCGCCCATGATGCCGATGCGTTGCGCGATGTCGATCGCGTTCTTCGGGTTGCAGCCCGATTTGGATTCCTCGCCCGACTCGTTCACCTCAAGCAGCACGCCGACCTCGATGCCCCGCGCGACCGCTCGGCGAGCGATGCGCTCGGCGAGCGCCAGCGAATCCACGGATTCGATGGTGTCCACCACGGGAAGCACCTTGCCAATCTTATTCGTCTGCAGCTGGCCGATGAGGTGGAAAGGGATGTGGGTTGAGTCGGCGAGCGCCAGTTGCCCGGGCTGCCCGGGCTGCGGAGCATCTGCCGCCTGACTATTTGCCGCCGTCGCTGCCACCGGAGCACCGCTGACCGTCGCAGTGCCGACACCCGCCGCATCGCCCTCGCCGCCATCGCCGCCTTTGCTGCGTCCCAACGCGAACCCGCGCTCGGCACAGAGCTTGCGCAAGCCATCAGCCTTCGCCGCAATCTCCTGCGGCCGGTTCTCGCCAATCATGCGAATGCCGGCATCAATCGCCGCCATGATCTCCCCGACGTCGCGGGTCTTCGTCGCCGCGAGCAGCCGCACCGAACCGGGCTCTCGGCCAGCGGACTCCTCGGCCGCCCGCACGCGGTCGAGCACCCGATGCACATTATCGGCGATCTCCTGCGCGCGCGGTGCCTCGATGGTCTCATTCGCCAAATCCCTGTGCTCCATATACGACGTCATGATTGCCTCTCCATATCGTTTCGCCGTTCCTATGGTAGCCGCGCGCCGGCCGAAGAGCGCGGAATTGGCCGAAGGCGCTATATCGCATGATTATGGCGCGTTGCCATAGCTGGTAATGGAGTGTATTGAGGGTGCATTGGATTGTATTGGATTGCGTGCGCAAAGCGCGTTATGGTGAATCATGACAAGGGCATGAGTCGGCCGCGACGAAACATTCCTCGGCGCGAATGGCAATGCCGGCTGGCGCATCCCGCAAACAATCGCGTGGAGCCAGACTCCGGGAACCCGTTGCGGCACCACCCTTGGCCGCACACGGATAGGCACCCCTGCGAGATGGAGGCGTTATGAGGCTATGGATCGAAGACATTGCGGATTGCGCGCGAGGCGGAGCCACTGCGAATCGGAGGCATTGCGAATGAACGATACTGCGGATGAGATTCGGATTCATGTGCGGGTGACCGGCCTCGTACAGGGCGTCGGATACCGCTACTTCGCGTTCAATGCAGCGCGGCGGCTCAATCTCACCGGCTGGGTACGCAATTGCGTCGACGGTTCGGTCGAAGCCGAAGCGCAGGGCGGGCGCACGGCCATCGCACAGTTCCTCTCCCAGCTCAAGCTCGGCCCGCGCTGGTCCCAAGTGAACAACGTGGAAGCTCATCCGATTGCGCTTCGCCACGGTGCCGGGGCCAAGGAGTTCCGCGTGGAGCCGGGGTACTGAGGCTGGTTGCGCAGTGTTGGGTTTTCCCTCGAAGCAGCTCAAACACCCTGAGTTGCTTGATTTCAAGCGCTTTCAGGCGTTTTCAAGCGATGCCGCGATGCCTAATGCCTATTCCCGCTCACCTCACCCGTCGTTCATTAGGCACATTATTACGCAACCCCATCCGCGCAAGGACTTTTCCGATTGCGCCGCATTCCAAGAAACGGCGGAATTTCAGGGATTGCATGAAAGGCGAAACATTCGGATACTTTCGAAAAGGCCTAATGAACGAAAAAAAGACCTAATGAATGGGTTTTCGCGGCTGCAAGAGTGGCTGCCTCACTGTCATGCCGTTTACGTCATGCCATTTGCGCCGGGGAGTCGGCTTTGGATGGCGTCGGGCAGTCGGGCGGCCACAATCGTCATTCATTAGGTCTTTTTTTCGCTCGTTAGGCACTTCGCCAAGTAGACACCACATCATGCACTCGCTACTTTGGCGGAGTACCGCCATTCTTCAAAACGTAAGGCAGGAACATTTCGCTGCACGCGATGGCATATTTCCGAAAATGTGCCTAATGAACCGTGAAAAGGCTACGCGCCATGCAAAAGCATGGGAAATGACCAAAATACAACGATATTACGATAAAACTTGTGCATACTCATGGCCTGAATCCGTCGAATAGGCAACGCCTCGATTCATTGCAGCAACAGATCTGTTTCGCTCGCCGAAATCGGGTCGTACAAGGCATATCTACGCTATCTGTAGTTGATTTGCGAGTATCCGGATATCTATCTCCCTTATGTGTAGTGCCTCGGTAACAGCATGCCGGGTATCACAGAGCCATAACAGCCATTTTCGGCCGCTGATAGGCGGAATGGCGCGATATCCGCACTACAGATAGGCGAGATACACCTAGGCAACCCGCGAAATGCACTACAGATAGGCGAGATACGCGGCTCGGCTATGGTTAAGCATCCCTGCAATCCATGAAATGGGATATCGTATCCGGCTTAATCTCACGATCCGTGGGATCCGTGCGTAGGTCGTTCCAACCATCGCGCCTGAACAACTTCAGCGCCTCGTCTGGCGTCATGGGGACAGGGACGGGGTCGCCCGGCTCGCGCAGACCTAGCAGCCACGCGCAGTATCCGATGATTTGGCGCGGATTGGCCCCGGACTCCCGCAGCGCGCCCATGTCGAGATCGCGGTCGCGCTTGGCGAGTCTGCGGCCCGTGCCGTCATCGATCAGCGGCAGATGGGTGTATCGCGGGTTCGCCGCGCTCGGATTTTGGTCTGGTTGCTGCACCGCACCGTGATTCGTGCCGGAAGCCGCGACGCTACCAAATCCTTGCATGGAGTCGACTCCGAATCCGGCTGCGAGCAACTGGCGACGAATCCAAATTTGTAGCGCGGTGGAGCGCAGCAAATCCCGCCCGCGCACGATGTCGTCCACGCCCATGAGCAGATCGTCGACCACCACGGCCAGCTGGTAGGAAAACAGCCCGTCCGAGCGCCGCACGACCGAATCGCCCACATCGCGGGCGAGGTCGAAACGCTGCACGCCGAAAATCTGATCCTCGAATGCAATCGACGCCAGCGGGGACTGCGCCGGAGGCATCGCAATGCGGAACGAATGCTGGGCACCTGCGGCCAGTCTGCCGCGCACTTCGTCGGGGTTCTTGAGCAGCAGTTGTCTGCATGTCCCCGGGTAGACGGTGAAGCCATCGCCCTCCTGCGGCGCGGACGCCGCGCGGATTTCCGCACGCGAACAAAAGCACGGGTAAATCAACGAGGAATCGTGCACGAGGCCGGCGGCCGTTGGCGCTGCTGCCGCATCAGCCGTCAGAGGGACACCGCGTATAGCGTTGCGAGGGCCGGTTCCCGCGTCACCAATTCCTGTGCTATCGATTCCTGCTCGACCGCACTCACTCTCGTGCGAATCGCTCGAAGCAGCCATCGCCACAGCGGCTGCCGCCTCGGGCATCGGTCGGCTTGCGAGCGCCCGCAGCGCCGATTCATAAATCTCGCCGCGCTGCGACTGGTATACGGGCTCGCCGTCCCAATCAAGACCAAGCCACGCCAAATCGTCCATGATCCACCGGTCAGCATCGGGCACAACGCGCGGCACATCGATGTCCTCGATGCGCAAGGCGATACGGCCGCCGGGGCAAGCACGCGCCGACAGCCACGCGGCCAGCATCGCGTAGACGTTGCCGATGTGCAGACGCCCCGAGGGAGTCGGCGCAAAACGCCCCGCATGCCCTGTGCATTCCGGCATATATCTCACCTCGTTTCCACGCATCCATTATTCACTATTCCAGCCGACGCCGCGTTACCGTTACTCGCTTCAACGCTCAGCTTCACGGCCTTGGCGGGCGCTCGGTCGAGCCTACAGGCAACGACCGCGTTGCCTGTTTAACGGTCCCCGCGATCCGCAGGCTTTGGTCTGACAGCATGCTAATCGTAGCCCAGCTTTCGGCTTTGGCGGAGCCTCACTTCGCCTACGGACAGTTCGTGGACTGTCCGCTTAACGGCTCGACTTTATAGTGCAAAACAAAACCGTAGGCCCGGCCTCATAGTCATCCAGCCGTAGCTCAGCCTTCGGCTTCGCTCTTCGCAGCCTTAGCGGCTGCTCAGTCGAACCTACGAACAGCGCACTGCACTGTTCGCTTACGGTCCGACACGCCGGTTTGCGACGGGGTGATTTACGAGTAAAGTAGTCACTCGGTTCAAGGAACTAACCAATGCCCCTGTAGCTCAGTTGGTTAGAGCAGCTGACTCTTAATCAGCGTGTCCGGGGTTCGAATCCCCGCGGGGGCACTTGCCGAATGCCGTGGTCGCGTATCAGCGACTGCGGCATTTTTATTTCTGCTCGGCATCTGACTCATCATGGAATCGTCCATGAGAGCCTCAGGCGTCGTTTCTAAATAATTCGCAGTATTAACAAGATCAGGCACAGTCCATACGCTTTTGCCGTTTAATTTCACAGAAATTGTAGAACGCTTAATACCTAGGTAATCCGCTAACGCAGACTGATTCAGGCCTAAGGCAGCAAGTCGGATCTTCACATTGAAGGAGATGGTCTCCTCTACGCGGGTTGCGTCGAGACCAACGCCATTCACGGTTTGCAAAGCCATTTTCATCCTTCTTGTCATTTGTTCGAACTGATTCAACACACAGTCTATCTGTTAATTTGCGTTTAAGCAAAATCAACGCTATCCTGTTGAATGTGGATGAACAAAAGGGCGAAATGGCGGTCAATCCAATGAAACAATGGCTAAAAGACCAGAACATTAGCTACCGAGCTCTCGCCACTGTAATGGGCCTGTCCGCTTCATCCGTCTCTCTAAAAGTAAATAAGAAAGTTACTTGGAACAGCAGGGATATTGCGATTCTCCATAACCGATATGGGCTTTCTTCTGATTTCGTTTTTGGTTTTTCCGATAATCCATACGCTGCCGAGGTACTCGTGTAGCCAAGTTGCTTTTGCAGATAAATAAAAGAATGCCGGCCCGGTGTTTAGGACCACCGGGCCGGCGTGCAATAACAAGAACCCGGACGAATGAGCCTTCAGAAACTTCTTCCGTCCAGATCCCTAGTAAGGAGTCATTGCGATGACTGATTTTAACAGGCGCACCTTGGGTTTTTCCTTGGTGCCTGATGACAATGGTATGCGTGTCGTGCGGGGCGTGGCGGGCGCATGCGTCACTTTTCCTGATTTTTCCGCTCCGGGCGTGTCGTCGGCCGAGCGCCGGCGTGCGATGGCGGCGCATCCCGCGAACGGCGGGCATAAGCGTCCGACTGTCTCCCATGCTGCCGATGTGGTGGATGAGGTGGCGTACTGGCATGGCCGGGCGCGCCGCTACATGCAGAATATCGTGCTTGCCGCGGTCTCGGCCTTGTTCCTGGCGTTGCTGCTGATCGAATGCGTCTCGTCCGCCGGGCGGGGCGTCGCTCTCCTGGCCGCAGGCGCTGCCGTGTTCCTCGCTCTGGCGGGGTGCTCGGCGTGGCTGGCCGCGTCCGTCCTGGACTGGCGGGCGTCCCGTGATTTCCTCAACGCCGAGCGTCGGCGCTCGACTGCCGATTCGGAGGCATCCCGATGAAAAATGATTCTTCTCGTTTCGCGCTGCTGCGTGGTGTGCTGTTCTGGCTGGGCGTGCTGGCGATGTGCCTGGGCGTGTATGCGGGGCTTGGCTTCCTGCTCTATTTCCTCATTGGCCTGGCCGGTGTCTGGCATCCCTCGTACCTGGTGTGCGTCGCGGCCGGCGGATTCTTCGCCGTCGTCACCACGGTCGCCTTCCTGGCACACGAGCTGATCGTCGCGCCTGAGATGGCCGAGATCGATAAGGGGGCCGAGTGATGGAGTCGACGGTGACGCGCCTGCGCAAGCGCTTGAGCAGGACAGACGAGCAGGTATTGGCGTCCAGCGCCCGTGACGGGTCGATGGACTGCTATGTGAGCACAACAATCGGCGTGCCGCAGGTGATGGTCGGCGCGTTGCGCCGGCTGGTGACGGCGGGGAGGCGGTCGGAATGTTGAGCATGGTTGCGGTGCGGGTCGTGCAGGGCTTTTTCGAGGTGCGCATCCGGGACGATTCGGCCTACGGGCTGCGCGGCCAGGTGGTGACGCTGGACGAGGCGCAGGCCAGGGCGTTGCGTGACTCCCTGACTGAGGCGCTGGGCATGGACGCGGATATCCGGGCCGAGCGTGAGCGCACGCTGCGCGGCGCCCCGACGCAGGGAGGCGGGCGATGAGCTGGTTCTACATTGTGCTGATTGGCCTGCTGGCCTGCCAACTCGGCCTCGGCGTGGTGGTGCGCGGTCTGCAAGGCGACCCCCAGGAGCATGACCGGATACTTTTCGCCGCCACGCTCCTGGCGCTCATGGCGGGCGTCATGATCGTCTATGTCCTCGAAGCGATGTTCGGGTGGTGGTCGCGATGAGGGTTGTGGATCCGATGAGCCGGGAGGCCGTCTCGCAGTGGGTGTGGCGCGCGTATGGCTTGGAGCCGAACGCGCGGCTCGTGCTGGCGTTTCTGGCGCATTTCGCGTCGCCCGGCCGTCTCGAGGCCAGGGCGAGCGTGGGCGACCTCGCCGACGTCCTCGCCCTGAGCGAGGACAAGGTGCGGGAAGCGCTCTCGGCTCTGATCAGGAAGAACTATCTGGAATGCCGCGGCCGGCCGATGTGGGGCTGGCCGGGATGCGGCGGGGACGACGACCTGCAGGAGGAGAACTGGCACCTGCTGCCAGGCAGGGACCCTGTATCCGGAAGGCATGCGAAGGAGGCAATGCTATGAGCTGGGGAATGATGGCGCGGGCGCTGGAGGTACGGCTGCCGTGGCCGGGCGGGAAGCTCACGCTGCTGGCATTGGCCGGCCGGGCCGACGACGAGGGCCATGTCACGCCCGCCGGCCCGCTGATAGGAGACATGGCCGCGAGCCTGGCCGAGGAGACAGGATTGCGCGAGCAGACCACGGAGCGGGATGCGCCGGACCTGTCGGTTATGGACTGCCTGCGGATCCTCGAATTCGAGCAGCTTTTGAAGCTCCCTGCGCGCACCAGCCGCGAGCGGCGCTGGTCGCTGACGTTCGACGCCTATTCCAGGCGCGTGGAGCGCGAGACGGATCAGGCGCGCAAGGCGTTGGAATCCGGCACGCTCGGGCGTCCTCCCGTGAGGGAGCGCTGCCCGCAGTCGTCTTCCGATGGCAGCTGGCGCGATCCGCGGACCGCTTTGAGCGAGCACGACCGGCTGGTGCTGGCGCGCGCGTTCGACTTCACGGACAGCATGGAGCGGGCCATGAAGGACGAGGTCTACGAGTTTCTCGATGACACGCTGCGCAAGGGCGTCCATGCCTTTCTGGCCGATCCGCCTGCCGATATCGAGGCGTTCGAGAGGCGCTTGGAGCCGCTCGCCATGCAGTGCGCGGATATGGCCGTGCAGGGCGTCCTCGAGGCGATTCAGGCGGGGAGGCTGTACTGATGCGAGTTCTGCAGCTCCATGACGTTCCTGGGTATGGGCAGTTCCCTCTGCCCGTTCCTCAGCTGGTCGGTCCAGCAGCTCGACTGGTTCGTCTCCCGGCAGTAGTCGGCGACCTGCTTGGATATCAGCCTTCTGGTCTTGTCATTGTTCTCAGCGGTCTGGTGGGCGTTTCCGGTGTTGTGCCGGAAGCCGAGCAGTATGGTCTTGTCCGCCTCGTCCACGTCGCGTCTGAGCCGTTCGGGAAGCGCTGCCGCGTATCTGATCAGATGCCTTCCTGGGAAGCGCATGGCGCCCGCCGCGTCGTCGATGTGCTGGATGAAGCTGACGGGCGACCATCTCGGCCCGTTCCGGCCTGCCTCGATGCCGAGGATCTTCTTGAGCGTGGCGTAGTCCTCTCCGATCCAGGGCTTCATCCACAGCCCGGCGCGGCCCTGATGCACGTGGAATATGTGCGACCACGGCCGCTCGCCTCCGGTGTCCTTGAGGATCTGGGCCACGAGCATCTGCGCGTAATCGCCGTACTCGTCCTTGTGGTCCATCTGATGGACGTAGGTCGCCTGGAAGGCCGCCGGGCCGTCTGTGAAGTCCCATGCCAGGCGGGGCGCGTCGATGGCTTCCTCGCGCATGACCGTATCCACGATTCTGGTCAGCCCCGCGAGTTCCATCATCCCATTGTGCCCGCTCGCGGCGACGTGCGCGAATTATCCGAAGAGGGCGAGTCATGAGCGGGGCGTGCGAGGCGTGGGCGTGGACGGTGCGCGGGCTGAAGCCGTCGGAGAAGAACATTCTGGTGTTCCTGGCGAGGAAGGCGTATTACGACGATGGGCAGGCCGCGTGGCCGGCCCTGGCGAGCATCGCGGATGCGTGCTGCTGCAACGAGCGCACGGTGCGCCGCGCCTTGGACTGCCTGGTGGCGAAGGGCTATCTGGAGCCGGGCGATCAGGACTTCAGCGCGCACAACCCGCGCACGGGGCTGACGGTCAGGCCTGGGCACCGGTGCACGGTGTGGAACGTGGTCATGCGCGGCTGCCCCGTCGAGATCGAGCCCGAGGACATCGAGGAGCCCGACGAGACCGAGCCGGTGCAGGCAGCGGAGGAGTATCCCGGAGCCGAGGCGTGCGAGGAGCCCGACGCGGCGGGCGAGGAGCCGGATTCGTGGGTGGACATTTTCGACAGTGACAAAATGTCCACCCACCCCGAGCCGGATTCGAGAGTGGACATTCTGACCGGAAAAGTGTCGAAAATGTCCACCAATAGACAAATAACAAACAAATACCCCTCTGCCCCTACGGGGCATCCCCCCACCGGGGGATCCCCCGGATCGGGATTCGAGGCCGGAGCGGGCGGCTTGGAGCCGGACGCCGATGCCGGGCGGCTGTGCGACCGGTTCCGCCTGCTGCTGGCCGACGCCGGGCTGCCGGTGCCCAGCGGCCTGCAGCCGGGAGCCGATGGCGGGCCGCGCTCGAAGCGCGAGCTGCACGCTGCCCGCAGCCTGCTCGACGCGCACGGCCCGGACCTGAGCCTGGCCGTGGCCGAATGGGCGCTGCGCCGTCC
>NZ_JGZR01000006.1 GCF_000741775.1 Bifidobacterium subtile | reverse complement strand
GCTCGATGACAGGCGTCCACTCATCCAAGCATCGARGCCCGCCCCTTCCTGACCGGCGGCCTGGCCGACAGGTCATCGACCTTCAGATACTTGCGCACCGTCGGCTCGCTGACGCCTTCGGCGCGCGCGATCGAAGCGATGGACTCGCCCTCCCTGCGCCGACGACGGATAGAATTGATTCTGGACATGTTGATCATTGCCTTTCCGGCCCTCCTCGATAGATAACGAAGCACTACCAAGGTACAGCCCGACTATGGTCAGCATGCCCCACGCCCAAACCCGAAAAAACTACCTGACCAAAACCACAAAAAACAATTGAACCAAAACAGCTATGAGACGACGGTGGACCCGGGAATTTCAATCCACGCTCCCGTGAGGGAGCGACGCCAGACGAACGATGCGGCCCAACTGGCGCTGGCATTTCAATCCACGCTCCCGTGAGGGAGCGACGATAACAGTTGTTTTGATCCAGTTCCAAGCGGTCGAATTTCAATCCACGCTCCCGTGAGGGAGCGACCTGGCCCGCTCCAAGTATCCGCTCGCATGGTTCGAATTTCAATCCACGCTCCCGTGAGGGAGCGACCCTTGCCGACCAAGCCTTCTGCGATTTTGAGCGGATTTCAATCCACGCTCCCGTGAGGGAGCGACGTGTGCAGCATGGGTGACGCTGATGGGTATACGATTTCAATCCACGCTCCCGTGAGGGAGCGACCATGGCGTCGCGTGGGCTGCGGAATGGCTCAAGATTTCAATCCACGCTCCCGTGAGGGAGCGACCGCCGGGATCCCCGGTACCTACCCGCTCCATGAATTTCAATCCACGCTCCCGTGAGGGAGCGACCTATGGCGCTCATAGCTCCTCCTGCATTGACTGTTATTTCAATCCACGCTCCCGTGAGGGAGCGACCTGGTGGATTTGGGCATCGACTTGGGCGAGGTTATTTCAATCCACGCTCCCGTGAGGGAGCGACGCGCTCATGCGTGTTTTCCTTTCGAGATCAGGTTATTTCAATCCACGCTCCCGTGAGGGAGCGACTGGGTGCGCGTACGGGGGTATTTCGCGGTGCAGATTTCAATCCACGCTCCCGTGAGGGAGCGACACCAGATATATATCCATTCGTATCATCTCTCTGTCATTTCAATCCACGCTCCCGTGAGGGAGCGACTCGCGCCACCGGCGACTCTGGCGGCGAAGCTCGATTTCAATCCACGCTCCCGTGAGGGAGCGACGCCCTTGCGAAAGCCAAGGAATATCAAGAGCAGATATTTCAATCCACGCTCCCGTGAGGGAGCGACCCCATGGTCGCCGTAGAACGCCCGCACGCCAAGGAATTTCAATCCACGCTCCCGTGAGGGAGCGACGCCTTCTGCGTCCGTGTGACGATCCTGCTGGACTATTTCAATCCACGCTCCCGTGAGGGAGCGACCGGTGATGCCCGCCACCTTCTTCGCCTGCCGTACGATTTCAATCCACGCTCCCGTGAGGGAGCGACTCGCGGATAAGTTCGTCAGCGTGGGGGAGAACAGATTTCAATCCACGCTCCCGTGAGGGAGCGACTGGCGAACCGCTCCCCCTGGCGCATGCCGGTTTCATTTCAATCCACGCTCCCGTGAGGGAGCGACCTCCATGCCGGAGCGGGTTCGACTCCCGCCAGAGATTTCAATCCACGCTCCCGTGAGGGAGCGACGCGGATGGGTCGATCAGTACCGACAAGCTGGTCGCATTTCAATCCACGCTCCCGTGAGGGAGCGACCGGTGATCTTGAAGAATCCCGCAATCTCAGCCAGAATTTCAATCCACGCTCCCGTGAGGGAGCGACCGGGAGGACGGTCGACCTGATCGGCTCGCTCGCATTTCAATCCACGCTCCCGTGAGGGAGCGACCGCGCAGGAAATGGTCATTGACGGCGGGTTCGAATTTCAATCCACGCTCCCGTGAGGGAGCGACACTTCGTGTCATACGTCTGCGACACGGTGGTCTTATTTCAATCCACGCTCCCGTGAGGGAGCGACGGTTCTGGCTTTCGCGTCCGCCTGCTTCTGGGCATTTCAATCCACGCTCCCGTGAGGGAGCGACCGATCCCGCTGAAAAACCCGCCGATAGCGCCCGATTTCAATCCACGCTCCCGTGAGGGAGCGACGCCGCCCTCGGCTCCGATGGTGCCGGCCTGCGCATTTCAATCCACGCTCCCGTGAGGGAGCGACAATAGACAAACCCACGGCTTGCGAGCATTGAGCAATTTCAATCCACGCTCCCGTGAGGGAGCGACCCGCACGAACACATGCAAGCCATCGCCAGAACAGATTTCAATCCACGCTCCCGTGAGGGAGCGACATTCAGCAGGCGATCTGACCGCATTCGACCATGTATTTCAATCCACGCTCCCGTGAGGGAGCGACCGTCGTTCGAAAACATCGACTCGGTCTACGTTCTATTTCAATCCACGCTCCCGTGAGGGAGCGACCAGATCAGTACCCACAAGTGTACGCCCTCAATTTAATTTCAATCCACGCTCCCGTGAGGGAGCGACCTCGTCGTTCTCCATGGCACAGCCAGCCTCAGCCAATTTCAATCCACGCTCCCGTGAGGGAGCGACTGCCCGCATGACCGCGAGCATAAACGGCGCATCATTTCAATCCACGCTCCCGTGAGGGAGCGACCAATATGGTGTATAACTGGGTGGAGGAGTTCTCATTTCAATCCACGCTCCCGTGAGGGAGCGACTGGACCGCTGCCTGCCTCTAGCGTCTTTCGATAGATTTCAATCCACGCTCCCGTGAGGGAGCGACTCAGCTGCCACGTACTTGACCAGCATCGGGGTAGATTTCAATCCACGCTCCCGTGAGGGAGCGACGAGGCGAGATTGCAGAAGAAGTCACCTGAACCATTTCAATCCACGCTCCCGTGAGGGAGCGACTGGCCAGCAGTGAGCTAGTGATGACCAGTGATCGTATTTCAATCCACGCTCCCGTGAGGGAGCGACGACAAGAGCAAGAGGAGGGACCGCCCGGCGGATATTTCAATCCACGCTCCCGTGAGGGAGCGACCGCACAAGGTCGGCAGACAGTGGATGATCGACGAATTTCAATCCACGCTCCCGTGAGGGAGCGACCTCCTCGGTATCCCCCTTCTTGCCTGACGTAGATATTTCAATCCACGCTCCCGTGAGGGAGCGACCGCTGACCTGTTCCTCCGCCTCTCGAGACGATATAATTTCAATCCACGCTCCCGTGAGGGAGCGACCCTACTCGTGGAAGGACGGCAAAACCGGCAAGGATTTCAATCCACGCTCCCGTGAGGGAGCGACGGAGACGAAGGCAGCACTTACTGCCAGCAAGGAATTTCAATCCACGCTCCCGTGAGGGAGCGACAGTCGGTGTCGATGCTGCTGTTGATGACTCCGGCATTTCAATCCACGCTCCCGTGAGGGAGCGACCCGTGACGCCCGAAACGCCCGCAGAGACTCCGGAAATTTCAATCCACGCTCCCGTGAGGGAGCGACACGCGGGCCGCCTGATCCAACTGCGACTGCATCAATTTCAATCCACGCTCCCGTGAGGGAGCGACCCGCCAGACTGTCCACGTTCAGCGTGTAAGCGACATTTCAATCCACGCTCCCGTGAGGGAGCGACAACAACCAAAGGACCGTTCGCCGGATAATCCACGATTTCAATCCACGCTCCCGTGAGGGAGCGACACCGTGACCGAATCCTATGCGGTAGGGCCGGTAGCATTTCAATCCACGCTCCCGTGAGGGAGCGACAGACGCGCAGCTGCTCCATCGAACTGGCCTGAGAATTTCAATCCACGCTCCCGTGAGGGAGCGACATACGATCCGCGCGCAGTTCTGCCAGTTCAGGCCATTTCAATCCACGCTCCCGTGAGGGAGCGACCTCACTGGCGCCGGCGATGGCGAGCTGCGTGGCATTTCAATCCACGCTCCCGTGAGGGAGCGACCGCTCATGCGTGCTTTCCTTTCGAGATCAGGTTATTTCAATCCACGCTCCCGTGAGGGAGCGACCTCAAAAGTACGGCCATTACTACGTCCTATTGTCATTTCAATCCACGCTCCCGTGAGGGAGCGACCGTATGGACTGTTTTGGTTCAATTGTTTTTTGTGGTTTTGGTCAGGTAGTTTTTTCGGGTTTGGGCGTGGGCATGCTGACCATAGTCGGGCTGTACCTTGGTAGTGCTTCGTTATCTATCGAGGAGGGCCGGAAAGGCAATGATCAACATGTCCAGAATCAATTCTATCCGTCGTCGGCGCAGGGAGGGCGAGTCCATCGCTTCGATCGCGCGCGCCGAAGGCGTCAGCGAGCCGACGGTGCGCAAGTATCTGAAGGTCGATGACCTGTCGGCCAGGCCGCCGGTCAGGAAGGGGCGGGCCTCGATGCTTGATGAGTGGACGCCTGTCATCGAGCAGTGGCTCGCCGAGGATCGTGTCACGTGGCGCAAGCAGCGGCATACAGCGACCAGGGTCTGGGAGCGGCTTCGAGACGAGCATGGGGTGAAGGTCTCGTTGTCGACGGTGACCAGAAAGGTCGCGCAGCTCAAGCGCGAGTTCGCGTTCGAGCGCGAGAGCGGGTTTCTGGATCTGGTGTGGCATCCGGGAGAATGCCAGGCCGATTTCGGCGAGGTCGATGTCCGGTATCGCGGCTCGGTGACGCGCATGCGTCATTTCGTGCTTGATTTCCCGTATTCGAATATCGGGCTGAGCCAGCTGATGCCGGCAGAGAACGCGGAGTGCACGTGCCAGGCATTATCGGATATCTTCGAATGGCTCGGCGGGGTTCCCGTCAGGATCGTGTACGACAACGCCGCGGGCGTGGGGCGCAAACGGTTCGACGGGATCCGCCTGACCCGCTTGTTCCAGGCGTTCCAGACCCATTACGGGTTCGAGTATTCGTTCTGCAACCCGTATTCCGGCCATGAGAAGGGAGGGGTCGAGGCTCGCGTCGGGGCCGTGAGACGGAAACTGTTCGTGCCGGTGCCGAGCGTATGGAACATCGAAAGCTTCAACGAGCGCCTGCCCGAACGCTGCCTCGCGTTGGGAGACAGGGAGCACTACAGGAAAGGAGAAGGGCAGGCGGGCCTGTTCGAGGACGATCGCAAGGCGCTGATGCCCCTGCCGTCCAAACGCTTCGACGTGGTCACCTGGAAACGATTGAAAACGGACAAGTACGGGCAGGTCACGCTTCAGGGACGCCACCGGTACTCGACCGGTCCCGAGCATGCCGGCCGCGAGGTCATCGTCGGCCTGCGCGCCCTCGGGATCGAGATACTCGACGCCAAAGGCGCGCATATCGCGACGCACCCGCGCGCTTACGGCGACAAGCCGACCAGCAGCGACGATCCCTCTCGCCAGCTCGAGCTTCTGTGCGCCAAGCCCAACGCGTGGGCCAACAGCCGGGTCCGTGAGGCGCTGCCGGACCCGCTGCGTGAATGGCTCGACGTCCAGGACAAGGACACGCTCAGGGAAAGCCTGCGAACGCTTAAGGCAGCGGATCACGAAAGCGGGTGGGAGCACGCGGTCGCCGGCATGCTCGAGATCCTCGAATCCACCGGCGGCGCCGATCGCCCCGGCGTCTGCCTCGCCGCATGCAGGCGCGCCGGCGGCATCGAGTCCATCGCCTACGACGATCCCGTCGACCTGAACGAATACGACATCGCCTTCGCCAAGGAGCCGTCATGAACCAGAAAAACGACAGGACCGACACCGACCTGCTCCGCACGCGAGCACGTTCCCTGTTCATATCAAGCGCCACCATCGAGTCCACGCTCGATTGGGCCACTCCCCGGCAGACCGAAGCCATCAATCGGATGCTGGAGACCGAGCTCGCCAACCGGCAGGCCGCCAAACACGAGCGGCTCATGCGCCGCGCCAGGTTCCCCGTCGTCAAAAGCATCGAAGGCTACGACTTCACGAACGTGAAGCTGCCCGACGGATACTCCAGAAATCAACTGACCGGCCTGGACTTCGTCGGCAAGGCGCAGGACCTCGTGTTCTACGGCAAAACAGGACGGGGCAAAAGCCACCTGGCCACCGCGCTCGGCATCATCGCCATCAGCCAGGGCATGAACGTGCGCTTCCACCAGACCGCCGAGCTCGTGCTCCAGCTAGGCAAGGCCAAACGCGACGGCGCCCTCGACGCGCTGCTCAGAGACCTCGCGCGCGCCGACCTGATCATCCTCGACGAGTTCGGCTACGTGCCCTTCGACATCGACGGCGCCAGACTCCTCTACCAGATCATCACCGGCAGCTACGAGAGAAGAAGCATCATCTTCACCACCAACATCGAGTTCAGCAAATGGGGCACGATCTTCGCCGACGACAAACTCGCCGCCGCGATCATCGACCGCATCGTCCACCACGGCCGCCTCATCGAATTCACCGGACCAAGCCGGCGCGTGAGCGAAGCCCTCATGTTCGGCAAGGAAATCCACAACCAATAACCAACAGCACGCTCCACGCCGAAACCCGAAAAAAATAAGTGACCAACCACAAAAAACCAACTTGACTAAAAACACATTGGGCCGCCTGCTCGGCCGTCCCGACTCTGGCGGGCTTCAATGAGAGTTTTCTGAGCTCCCGCCCCGCCTGGCTCCCGGGATGCATGGTCAGGTCGCGGCGCGTGTCGCGCTGCACGTGCGCCAGGCAGCGCTGCAGCCGGGTGTCCGGCCATTCGGCCCGGGCGGCCGTCTCCATGCCGCGCATGCCGTCGCCGGCCAATACGTCGGGGGCGGGCACGCCATGGAACAGGGCGCGGCAGGCGGCGATCGTCTCATGCGCGCACCACCGGAAGCGCACCACCTCGCCCGTGACGCCGTCCATCAGCACGAGCAGGCAGTGGCCGTGCGAGATGTAGGTGCCGTCCGCCATGAGCACGTGCCGCCTCGTCGCAGGCAACTCCATGAGCGGCTCCACCTGCCAGCACCACGCGACGCGCTTGCGGAAGCCGCGCCCGCCGCACTCCTCCTGCGTACGCCCGCCCCGCAGCCAGGAGACGAACGACTCCAGCTCGCGCACCCGCCGGGCGCCGCCGTTCCCGGCGACCATGCTCAGCTTGCATGCCCGGCACCTCCAACGCTGGCGGCCAGACGCCGCACGCCCGTATTTCTGCATCGGCCCGCCGCACAGCGGGCACTTCCTCGCTCTCCCGGATCGAGTTCTCACCCGACTCAGCAGTACCCGGCAGGCCCCCTATTCTCCCCGCGAAAAAACAGCACCCCGACACGCCTACAGCCGCAAAGCCAAACCCCAAACACAACCAACACGTTTGTTCCTATAACCCAACACCGATTATGTGCGGTTCGTGCAGCGAGCCTCGAAATGTCGCTGCGCCGGAATACCCGAAAGCCTCCTGCGACGTAAATCGCAGGAGGCTTTCGCGGTGTATTTGCTGGGGTACCTGGACTCAACAAATATACTGTTATTATAACGTTATTTCGCTGCTCATTATAGAGTCTATACATTTGTCTATACATATACGAATTATGGATTTGTAATGATACTGCAACGATTGTGAGAATTATTGCAATGGCGGCTTTATCTGGCGACCTTTATTCTTTGCAGGCGTCCTGCTTAAAACTTTCATAATCTCGTTAGCGTGTATCAGCGGGTTATATAGACTGGTTCAGTTAGACTTTAGTTGTTCGAACATTTGTTCTGTTTGTTGTTGTGTGTTGGTGGCAAGGAGGAGAGGCTTGATGCGTGGGAAAAATATTCTTGTGCGACCAGTCCTGAAATGGGTTGGTGGGAAGCGTCAACTTCTGGATGAGATTACGCCTCTTATACCCAAGGCTTCAACTTATGTTGAGCCATTTGTTGGTGGAGGTGCAGTTGTTTTCTCCAAGCAGCCGAAGAAAGCCATCCTCAATGATTTCAATAGTGAACTTATCAATGTGTATCAATGTATAAAAGACAATCCAGACGATTTGTTGTCTTTGTTGAAGGAACATGCAGAAAAGAACACTGCCGACTATTTCTACTCAATCAGAGCGCTTGATAGAGAATCTGGCTATGCTGGACTTTCGAGTGTAGAGAGAGCAGCACGAATCATATATTTGAATAAGACTTGCTACAACGGACTTTACCGGGTAAACGCAGCAGGACAGTTCAATGCTCCATACGGCAAATACAAGCACCCCTCAATTATCCAAGAGCCGGTCATTAGAGCAGTATCACGTTATTTTCGAGAGAATGAGATTACTCTCATGCAGGGTGATTATGCCAAGGCTTTAAAGGGACTGAGGCGTGGTGCATTCGTCTATTTGGACCCGCCTTACATGCCGCTTTCTGAGACTTCTGCTTTCACCGGGTACACCGAGGGCGGCTTTGATTATGGTGAGCAGGTCAGGCTCAAAAATAAGTGTGATGAACTCGTTTCTAAGGGAATCCACTTTTTGGAGTCAAATAGTGATTGCGAAGCAATAAGAGATCTATACTCAGATCAGCATTTTCGTATAAGGACTGTGAAGGCGAAGAGAGCGATTAACTCCAAAGGCAATCACAGGGGTGAGATTAACGAGGTACTGATAAGTGGCTAAGAAGAATATGCCTCCAACAGAGGCGTGGCAAAAGTTAATACAGCAGTATTCAATACCCGATAAAGTTAGTGATTCCGGTAGCGTCATTCTTACCGCTGACGACATACGTGAGTATAGAGAGCCCAGGTTGATGGCAAAGTGGGATTCTGAGGATTATCTACCTCAACCACTTAAGTCAGAACACCTCAACATACTTCCAGTGAGCCGTTCAGCATACATCGTATCTGATGTTTTGCTCTATGAACCTTTGCCATCCTTAGACCAACCCGTCAAAGAGATGACACAGGTCAGACTTCCTCACTATGAAAGTATTGATATCGAGCATATTTCTTCTGAGTCAAACGCCATCAATGCACTCAAGTTATCGGGAATATTAGATGACTTTCTTGGTGAGAAAACAGTCGAAACCTTCAACGGGAGAATGGGATCGGGTGAGTTTGGATTCAATATTAATAGGTTCGGTGGCGGTGCACTACAAGTCGATGTTCAAAATGCACAGCTCGAGATAGATGGTGGTTTCGAAACTGATAACTCGGTTGTTGTCATGGAAGCGAAAAACGTTCCGCATAATGATTTTCTTGTGAGGCAACTCTACTACCCGTATCGTTTGTGGTCTGGAAAGGTTGATAAACCCATCAGACTGATTTTTTCGCAATATACAAATCAGATTTTTAGGCTATTTGAGTATGGCTTTGATTCTCAGAATGATTATTCTTCTATAAAACTGCTTGGTGTGAAAAACTATTCTCTGCAAGATACCACTATTACTTTGGAAGATATTCACGCCACATTAGTCAATACTTGCATCCGAACTGATGACAAGATGGATGGTAATAGTGTTCCATTTATTCAAGCAAACTCAATGGATCGAGTTATTGCGATTCTTGAACATCTTGCTGTTCAAAATATGAATATGCAAGAGGTTGCGGAGTCTATGGAGTTTGATCCAAGGCAGTCCACTTACTATGCTGATGCGGGTATTTATTTAGGGCTGTTCTACAGACCTATCCGAGGAGTTATATCTCTCACAGGTCGTGGAAGAGAAATATTCAAAATGAGGTATCAGGATAGGCAGTTAGCGCTTGTCGCACAGATATTCGAGCATGAAATATTTCAAAGTTTTTTTATAGACATATATAGAACGGGTGAGTTGCCCGACCAAAAAAAGATAGAGGACTGGATGAGGTGGAGAAAGGTTTGTGGTGAAGGTCAGGTAGTTCGAAGAGCAAGTACAGTGCTGAGTTGGTTAAACTGGATGATTTCATTAACAGGGATTTCAGATGAGGAATAAGTTCTCACATCGATTCTGAGCAGTTTTTTGCTTTCTCTCGTGTCTCTACCCGCAATCAAGGTTTTTTACGATTCTGTGTTTTCATGTAGTGCATTTGATCGGTGATTGCCGTTCATATGCTTGCCGTCGATTCTGAGCGGGCGATGATTTCTCTGATTTCGCGTTGATTGATGATTTTTGCACCGGTACTTATCGCTGCTATATGCTGCATCTCTCCCTGACACTCATAGAATGCTGTTGAATCGCCATTTACATACTGCAAGGTTTCACGACTGTATGTGGCGGATTCCGCGAGTGTGAGCACTGTACCGGCTTTGCCACCCACTCGTATGATGGCAAAAGTCGCCATTGATGGGTCTTTTACGAATGAGAAGTTTTCACACTCTGTGGTATGTGTTTCTTGGCGTGCTGTGGCTTGCCACTCAAAAATGCATATGCATGTAGGCACATACGTTTTGAGCCCGTCTGGGAGCCTGTATCTTGCTGTTTCGGGGACTTCTTCGATGGTCTGCACATGATGGTGAGCGCCTATGATACGTTCTGCGTGGCCGGATTTCATGAACGATTTTGGGAGGATGAAAGCGATGGTGTCCGCGAAAAGACTTTCTCGGATGAACTTTTCTGCGAGAGAGAATGGGGGATTTCCAATCACAAGACTGTGGTGCCACCGTTGCGCTTTCTCTCTCATAGGCATGTACACATTTTTCCGTGGGTTCCCGTATGCATCTCTGGGTTCCAACCAGTTCATAGTCTGTATGCCCTCGGCTGCTGGTGCGAGGTCATATGCATACACTGGTGGTAGTGCTGTGCCGCATGATTTCAGGGCTTTGAGTATTGCGCCATCACCTGCGCTGGGTTCTATGATGCTGGCATATGCCGAGGGTTCTACGAGAGATATCAGCCTTGCCGCGATTTCGGGTGGGGTGTAATAGCGTTCAAGATTCATTGCTTATTTTCAAGCCTTTCAAGCCGTCGCTCTATGGATACAAGCCGCTGCAGTAGCGCGTCTGGTGTCTCTCCTGTGAGCCATGTGTGTGCGAGTGGAGCGTCTGTGGGTATGAGCCATCTGCCCTCACTATCCTTGATACCCTCCACGCGGTGCTCTCGAAGGGCTTTTCGTATGGCGCTGATGCTTATGCTGCTCTCTCGTGAGAGCGCTTCGAGTGTCATGTATACACCGCTCTCGGGGTGGCGTATGGGCTTGGTCATGGTGATAGCCTCGGTGTCATGTACGGGTGATAGTTAACTGCTCGTTTTGATATTACTATCTTGTCGAAATCAGAACCTCACGCGATTCACTCCCGTGGGGTTCATTTTTATGCCGTGATGCCAGGCTGGCATGTGTACATGTGTGGCACTGGACAGGCGCGACGATGGCGCGAAGCGGCATCGTATGGGACGGGAAAATCCCGTCCCATAGTATTACGCCTGTCCAGTGCCACCTCTGCCACCCACCCGTTAGCCCTTACGACAGTAGGGCTAATGGGTGGCACTGACTCTCGATTTCCAGTGCCACCCTGCCACCCCGTAATGCCACCCCAATCGTTTTCCGCATATCCCGGTCAGTGCCCACTGGTGGCAATGGTTTCACTGATTTTTCCAGTGCCACCCACTGACACGGAAATCCCGTATAAAACCACAAAAACAGCCCATAAAGCCGCTCATCCGATATTCACCTTTCACTACCGATTTCGACAAAATAGGAGTGAAACGATGAAATCATATATATCCGCTGCCGCATGGCACGCCAAGGCAGACCCGATTAAGGCATACAACATCAAGAATCCCGAGCATACCAAACGCTTGCCACCCGTGGATAACGTCAGAGCAACCGCATGGATGCTGACAATACCCGCGTCAAAACATCTCATCGACGAGGTAAAAGACACACTCGAATCTGGATGCTACGCCGCCATTTTCAGCGAGGAAGCGGGAAGCCATACAGGATACAGACACTATCAAACGCTGGCGGTCTATAAGAGCCGCGCCACAGGTACGCAGGTACGCGGCATGTTTTCGGACGCTCACGTAGAACCAGCGAAAAAAGTGATTGACGCATGTCGCCAATACGTCTCAAAAGAGCGCACTCACATCTCTGGACCGTATAGCATTGGACATTGCGACGACGTGCCGGGCATGGAGATAACCCCACAGGAGGAGCGCCGGAAGGATATCTACGATTACCTCAACACCAAGATTGAGGACGGCTGGCACTATCTTGATTTCGTCCGCGACCCTGAATACCGGGCGTGGGCACTGACACACAAGCAGCAGATTCTTGACCTC
This sequence comes from Bifidobacterium subtile, assembly GCF_000741775.1. Taxonomy (GTDB): domain Bacteria; phylum Actinomycetota; class Actinomycetes; order Actinomycetales; family Bifidobacteriaceae; genus Bifidobacterium; species Bifidobacterium subtile. Next base: position 617,171 of record NZ_JGZR01000006.1, on the reverse strand, counting down.
ACGGAAGCACATGAAGAAGAGACCTTTGGCAACACCGACCGCGGCTTACTGCTCCCTGATGGAGTTCATCGCGCCTTATCTGTGGATTACATCTGGGGACCCACCGAGGTGCACAAGACGGGGGAAGTACTCGACCTTTATGGACGCAAAAACGTGTTCAAGACAAAACTCTCTAAGCCGTTTCCCTTCGACAACTACAAGGGGCAAGAAGTCCTATTATTGGATGATTTCAGGTCTGATCTGCGGTTTAATGATCTCATCACCATACTCGACTCATACCCATATGATACGAACATCAAGGGTAGCCACGCTTGGGCGTGCTGGACGAAGGTAGTTATTTCCGCCAACATACCGCTATCAGAGCAGTACCCCAATCTGAGTGAGCGCAAAGACCCGCTATTGAGACGTTTCGAGCATGGCATCGTCTTCGAGAAGGCCACACCTGATGTTGCTCTCCCATACGCTTCGCGTGAGGACGCAATGAAGGGTGTACGTAATGATGGCGGCGTGAATGGTGTGCCGGGTTTTGCCCCGTCGTGGAAGCGTGCTGCAAGCAGCGCGAGCAGCACGCGCATGGATGGTTCGGGTTTCACCGATGATGATTTTGATAGGCTGTTGAACCGCTGACCCATGTACACAAGAACACCCCACACATTGCGTGTGGGGTGTTCTGATATCAGACTCCACGATAGTAGTTCCTTAACTGATCAAGGTATTGGTTTGTGGAGTTTTCGAGACTCATTGGGTCGGGTATTCCGTTCCCCTTTTTTGGCATTTTTGTATAGTTGTAGTTGTAATCACGCTTTATGTGGTGGCTTTCATAGAGATGATTTTCAAGGATGCTCCAAAAAACATCATAGGGGATTATGGGAAATAACGTGCTGTCGATATCGTCTTTTTCCCTGAATATATCTACTGGTGGAATGCTGTGATATGAGAGTGTGAGCATGGCTTGCTTCCAGTTGAAGTTGTAGCATCCTGTGATGTGCTTCGCTAATCTTATTGCTTTTGAGACGCTTAGATATCGCTCATCCTCATCGTCTATGTAATCCGCAAACTCATCGTCAAAGTTTGGGTAAAGAGTATCCTCAAAGGCTATTGGTAGTAGCCTCTTTGCAATATACAATCGGTTCCACAACCCAACCTGCATATCATCGAATGGATTGGATTCCGTCATCTTTGAGGCTGCAGACTCTGTGAGAAACTCGATTGGTAAGTCATCCATACCCTTCATGACCTTTAACTTGTTTTTACTCATGATTTTCCTTTCTACGGCGTGTCGTATCTCGATAAGTCGTATAATATATATTTTATCATATGGCGAACGGAGTTGCAATATTCTCATTTATATGTATAATGCCCCTGCAACTTGATTAGTTGCAGGGGCATTACTGGGAGTTGATTAGTTGACTCACTGCACGTTGAACTCTGTGCCTTTGAGGAATGAGCCATGCCGTCCAGTGTCGTAGACGAATGCGTACACCATTTTGCTGGTGCCGGTTTTTTCCGCCGCGTTGATGACCGAGTTGAGTATCTGCCCGGTTGCACATGCCCATATGACCGCGCCGAATCGCTTCCTGCCGAAGACACTGCCATACCTGTTCATGGTGGCAACATAGTCGGCTGATGGCTTCGCGTAGCGCTCTACCTCTATCGCAACCGCCGCGCCATCTTTCATGCTCACGGGTGCCAACACCGCGTCTGCGGGGTGCCTTCTCATGAGCGTGGCGGTGAGTTCCTGCTGTGATAGTGGGGTGCCGTTGTCATCCACCATGTCGATACGCACAGCCTCCTGTCCCTGCATATAGGGTGGAATCATATACCACCATGCCTGCGAGTAGAGAAGGTTCACTGCTCCTGCGCCATCCTCCGGCTTGGAGTACAGCATGTCCAGTTGCTCGTTGTCGGGGAGATTTCTCTTGCCGAACTGTTCCGCATACGAATGGTTGATGAGGGGTTCGCCAAGGAGCGCATAGTGTCCATCATGCAAGGCTTCCTGTATGCGTTGGCTTCCCATTGCGCGCGGTATGGGGGTGGGTGAAAGCATCACGCTCATGAACGCGCTTATCCCAAGTTTGTGCTCCTGCTGCGTGGCGTTCTGCCACTCGAATGTTGTCATCGGGGGTAGCGAAATGGGCGCGGTGGCGAAGTCATCGCCACGCGCTGTGAGCGCATACAGCGATTGCGAGGAATCAATATTTTCGATTCTTTCGACAAGTCGGCGCTTGTAAAGGGTCTCCAGCACGCGGTTGTGGCTGACCCCTGTCGGGTAGCCACATACCCTGTCTATGTCCCTGCGCGTGGCTACCCGCACCTGCTGCAGGAAGTCCAATACTCGTGTGCGCCTCTCTTCGCGTTCGTCGGCTGATATGGCCGCCGACCTTCTACCCAATGCCGCCATCTTGGCATGTGCCGGTGCCTCATGATTCTCGATATGCTGTATCGGTATGGTCGGCGGTTTCAACCCCATTGCCTGTGCTGCTGTCCTTGGTCTTGTTCTCTTGATGTCGTTCATGATTGACGTTCCTCTGCCGTTGATACGGCGTTATATGATGACACCGCTCTGGCGTCGTCATATGTCATCTAACAAAACGCGATCAACGCCATTTCACCGTCATCTGGAGCGTCAAATACGTGAGGCGTTTAACGCGGCGTTGCCCAGGTCGTTGCTGTAGCGCCGTGCCTCATGCCGTGGTGGTTTCGAGAGCCACACACAAAAACAGTAATAAAAAAACAATGACGATGAATCCAGAAGAATCCATGCTTACATTGGGGCGTGTCGGCAAAGCCTCCCAAGATATACTCGCTCGCCCAATAACACACTGTTTGAGTGGATGGTAATGCGCAGCGGGAATGAAGTTGCTGGCGCATGGATTTTATTTCTTATTTTTTCTTTTTGGCGTAAAAGAAAATACCCCACACGATTTCGTGTGGGGTATCACCGGTACATGCTACCGACCCTGCTACCTGTGCATCATCTTGACGTTTTCGATGAACACACCCCAGTTGCGCTCGGGTATGGCGGTGGTGGTGGGTGATGGTGTCTGCGTGCCTGTGCCAATCTTGCGACCGGTAGCATCATGCATCGAGTATGTCTGCCCTCTGAAAGCAATGCACCGTTGGAAGGCGGTGTTGACTGCGGACTGCCCATACACTCCATACAGTTCTGTTGCATAGTGGAATCCTTGCATGGTTGCACCCCCCTAGTTGACCTGCTTCACAAGTTCGCCACCGTTGCGAACAAGCGTGCTATTTTGTCCGAGTAGTGCGGGTGCTGCATACACCACCACTGCCGCGATGACGGCAAGCGCGAGGAACACGAGCATCGGGCGGATTTCTCGTTTTACGAGATACATCACTGCAAAAAATCCGGTGATGATTATAATGGCTGGTCCTATGTAGTGTTGCACGAGGGCGCTCCACACTCCCGTGAGGTCTGCTATGTATGCAGATGTCGTGATGTCATTGATTGTTGTTGCTGTTGTCATTTCCTTTCTCCTGTTGTAGTTGTGATTCATCGTGTAGCCCTATGATGCCGTCGAGTGGCATGAGCAAATCTTCGAGGTATTCGTGCATGGTGGGGTATGTGCTCACGCTGTAGTTGTGTACATACTCTTCGATAGTTTTTGCGCCATAGGTCTGCTCCACTGCGGTAAGTAGTTCAGGGTCTACACCCATCGTTCTTGCTTTCAGTTTTGCCTGGGTTATTTTTTCATGCATCATGTCATGCCCCCGTGCGCATCTGCTCTACGAGGTCTGAATCATCATCACTGATGATATGCTCCACCACACTGTGCGTGGCCTTCAGATGATGCGGTAGAGACTCCACTATCTGCTCTGCGCTCATCCCACCGTGGTGCATCTCTATAACAAGGTCTCTGCGTTCCTCGGCGTGGGTTGTGTATACGTGGGTGCCTGCATAGCGTGCGGAATACTCGGCGGTGTGTCCGCTCTGCTCCCACTGCGTTTCTATCAAATCCTCGACTATACCGCTCATGGTTGCACCGGTCTCGGCACTCATGACCCTCAAGTGCTGTCTTGCCTTGCGTGCGATTTCCAATCTGATATCGATGGTATCTTTTTTAGTCATCCTTCTTTCTCCTTATGTGATATGGGTGAGGAACCTCATCCATATCACCTATCTAACAAAAGGCGATTTTGGGATGATTTTGGGCAAGGCTCACGCCTGTACACGGGTGCGGGAACATCTGCGAGAGTGTGGAACAGCGTTGTTCCACTTGTAAGGAAGAGACTATCCGAGGTATTTTTCCATTGCCCCGAGTCCCGAGTCGAGTTCGGTCTGGGTGGCGTGTGTGTAGTAGGAGGTCATTTCGGTGTCGAGGTGTCCGAGGATTTTCGCTGCTGCTTTGCGGTCTACTCCTGCCTGTGCCATGCGTGAGGCGCAGATGTGGCGGTTGTCGTGCAGTCGCCAGTAGTCGTTTTTGCCGGGTTTGAAGTTGGGTTGCACTTCCTTGTAGAAGGCTTCGAGCAGTTCGCGCCATCTGCGGTCTACGCTGGTGTGCGACCATGCGTGGTCGTGGGGGTTGAGGTTGATGATGTCTCTTTCCCAGAGGTATACGCCCTTCCTGCCTTGCTGTTGCACGTCGAGCAGTGCCCTGCGTAGTCTTTCGGGGGCTTTGAAGGTGCGGTCATCGCCGTTTTTCGTGCCGTCCGTGAGATAGAGTCCCGATAGTCCCGATGCCTTGCTGTGGCGTTGTATCTGGTGCATGACGTGGATGGTGCATTGGTTCGGCGTGTTCTCGCCCCAGATGTCCTCCCATTGCAGTGCCATCGCCTCGCTGCGCCGTAGGCCGTTGAGGGTGAGGAGCACGAGGCAGTACATGTCGTGATAGGGGCACGATGGCGGTTCGAGCCAGTCGAGCACCCATCGTGCCCCCGTTATCCATCGGCTGATGTTCTGGTCGAGTTTGCGTCCCGCCTGCGCCTTCGCTTTGGGCTTGGGCACGCCCTCCATGGGGTTGTCGGATATCACGCCCTTCTCGACCGCGTAGGCGAACATTTGTTTGAGTTCGGTGTGGGTGTGGCGGCGTGCGAAGTCCCCGATGCCGTGGTTCGGCAGTGTCGTGTAGAAGATCACGCGCAACGTCTCCGTGTCGTATGCGTCGAGCGGCTCGTTGGTATATGGGATGATGTGCCGTTCGATGTCCCGCTGATACTTGGTGATGGTCTGCGGCTGCGTGTCCGAGGCGCGGCAGTGCTCGATCCATGTGGGTAGGAAGGCCTTGATGGTGGGTGTGGAGATGTGCGCCCGTTTCGTGCGTGTCGCGGCGAGGCTCATGTTGGACAGCAGCGCCGCCCTCGCCTCGCCCTCGGTGGTGCCGTATCCCTGCACCCATCGGCGCGCCTCGCCGTGCCGGGTGATTTCCAGTCTGGCGCATGTGCGCGTCCTGCCGTGCACGGTGGTGGTGAAGATTCTGATGTCCTTTGCCCTGCCCATGCGACCATCATATCTCGTCTATACATTGGTCTATACAAAAAAGCCCGAATCAGGTCTTGATCTTCGTTGGAATCAAGCCATTTTCGGGCTATCGCTGGGGTACCTGGACTCGAACCAAGAACAATTGAACCAGAATCAACCGTGTTGCCAATTACACCATACCCCAATTGGCAGGCGTTGCAGCTGCGAGCAGTTACAGCGTCTTCGTACCTCCAACCGGATTTGAACCGGTGTTGGCGCCGTGAGAGGGCGTAGTCCTAGACCGCTAGACGATGGAGGCTTAAATTATTCGTCACCCTTTCAGGCAACAGCATGTAAATATACCGGCATCCGCCACCAAGCGCAAGACGGCGTGTCGAGCCGTTAAGCGGGCAACGCTGTGCGTTGCCTGTAGGCGAAGTGAGGCTCCGCCAAGGAGCCGAAGGACGATGCCAACGGCATCGTCAGTTCGTAGGCTCGACCGAGTGCCCACCAAGGGCACGAGGCTGAACCGTTAAGCGGGCAACGCAGTGCGTTGCCCGTAGGTGAGGTGAGCAGCCACTAAGGCTGCGAAGGACAGTGACAAGGGCACCGTCAAGCCTCCGGCTGAGCTACGGCTGGACGGCTACCACACCAGTCCTACGGACACGGAATATGAGACGCCGCCGAATCGTTAAACATACCGGCGCTACCTGGCTCTGTCTTGTTTGCGACAGTTTCCAGCGTCAAATGTCAGATGCAATACAGAGCTGACCATAGTCTGTCTTGTTTCTGCCATTAATGGAGGCTTATTGTCAGAAACAAGACAGAGTCGCCAATCCCTCCCGGCCGCTGCGGCAGCCTTTAGGAAACGCCATACCATAGGCAGGCCCCGTCATCCCCTCACCGCTGCGCGAGCAGCCCCTTGAGCCGCGCCACGGTAATCGCCTTGCCGACGATCTGCATGGACTCGAACAACGGCGGGGATACGCGGCGGCCGGACAGCGCCACGCGCACCGGGCCGAAGGCGAGCCGGGGCTTGTAGCCGCCATCCTCCACCAGCGCCTGGGTCAGCGTCTCGTGCAGATTGTCGGTCGTCCAAGCTGATTCTTCGATCGGCTCCAATGCGGCGATGGCCTTGCCGAGCACATCGGCTGCCGAATCCTTGAGCTGCTTGCGCGCGTCAGCCTCAGGTTCGAGGTATTCCGCGTCGCTCAGCAGGCTGCCGACCATGCCCGACACCTCGCCGAGCAGCCGCACGCGCGGCTGGACCAGTTCGGCCGAAGCGCTCAGAATCTCCCGTTCGCGGTCGGTGAGCTCATCCCACGAGTCAGCCGAAACCACGCCGTCGCGATGCAGGTAGGGCACGGAACGATTCAGGAAGTCCTGCGGCTCCAGCATGCGGATATGCTCAGCATTGATGGCGATGGCCTTGTCGATGTCGAAGTGGGCCGGGTTGGCCTTCACGTCGCGCACGTCGAAATGCTCGATCAGCTCGCTCATGGAGAACACGTCGCGGTCGGGGCCGATCGACCAGCCGAGCAGCGCCAGATAGTTGAGCAAACCTTCGGGGATGAAGCCGTTCTCGCGGTGCAGGAAGAGGTTCGACTCCGGATCGCGCTTCGAAAGCTTCTTCTTGCCTTCGCCCATCACATACGGCATATGGCCGAACAGCGGCATTTCGCTCGCCACGCCGAGCTTGATCAGGTAGCGGTAGAGCACGATCTGGCGCGGGGTGGAGCTGAGCAGATCCTCGCCGCGCAGCACGACGTTGACGCGCATCATCGCGTCATCGACCGGATTGGTGAGCGTGTAGAGCGGATCGCCGTTCGGCCGCACGATCACATAGTCCGGCACCGAACCGGCCTTGAATTCGATGCGCCCACGAATCAGATCGTCGAAGGCGACGTCGTCATCGGGCATGCGGATACGCAGCGCGGGCTTGCGGCCCTCGACGCGGAAGGAGGCCTTCTGCTCCTCGGTCAAATCGCGGTCGTAGCCGTCGTAGCCAAAGGCCTTCGGACGGCCGGCGGCGAGGTTGCGCGCCTCGATCTCGTCGGAGGTCGAATACGATTCGTAGGCATAGCCGGCGTCCAAGAGCTTTTGGGCGACATCACTGTAGATCGCGCTGCGCTCGGACTGACGGTACGGGCCGTCAGGACCGCCCACTTCAACGCCCTCGTCCCAGTCGATGCCGAGCCACTTGAGCGCGTCGAGAATCTGGTTGTAGCTTTCCTCGCTGTCGCGCACGGCGTCGGTGTCTTCGATGCGGAACACGAAGGTGCCGTGGCTGTGGCGTGCCTGAGCCCAATTAAACAGCGCGGTGCGCACCATGCCGACGTGCGGGGTGCCGGTGGGCGACGGGCAGAATCGGACGCGGACGTTTTCAGGGAGTTCGGGCCTGCCTTCGGCGGCGGGTCGTGGTTGGGTTGCGGTTTCAGCTTGAGTCATACGCCCTATTGTGCCGCGCAACTGCGACGTGGTGCGCCGATGCATATGAGGAGAACTTCAATCCTGGCCTACCGGCCTTATCTGTAGTGGTTTTCCGGCGCTCCAGTCATGTGTCCGCCTGCTCTGCAGCGCCAAATCGATGCACTCCCGAGCAGGAAACGTCCCAAAATCACGGCAACACCTCGATCGTAGGCACGGTCTATATGATCCAGCACTGCGGATAAGGGAGACAGGCCTGCTGACGGGCTTTGAGGAAGCTCAGCCGGGATCCAGCACTGCGGATAAGGGAGACAGACTTCAGCGCATGCGGAAATCCACTACAGCTAATGGAGACACTATGAACGATGCCTGTCATACCCACGCCATTGGGTCCCAGAGGCCTTGGCTGCGGTTCAGGCCGGCCGTAAACCGCGATCCCCGTCCGGCTCAGCGCTATACTGGACTGCGTTCGCGCGGTTGGTGGCAGCAGCCGCGCCAAAATCAGCAGAACAGGCATCTCTTGCGACGGCGAGTCGTATGGGATGCAGCCTGATGCATCGCGCGGACTCCTCACCTTTCCGCGCTTTGCCTCGGGCCATAGCAGCAAAGGCAAGGTGACAGCATGGCCGCTTCAGGTCGCAATCACGATTCTTCCGGACGGTTCGCGCAGATGTTGCGCGCCGCTGCCCACGGCAGCGCCATCCGCAGCACAGCAGACGAGTCTTCTTCTCCTATCGATAGGCGGCGCGTGTACAGGCAGCGCGGCCAATCGCGGCTGCGCACAAGCCTTCGTGCGGCATTCGCGGCGCTGCTCTGCGCATCTCTGGTGCTAGGCGCGGCAGCGTGCGGCAGCGCGAATGACGCCTCCTCGTCCGGCGACGCAACGAAGCTGTCGTTCATGCTCGACTGGACGCCCAATACGAATCACATCGGGTTGTATGTCGCGCAGAAGCTCGGCTACTTCAAGGACGCAGGCGTCAATCTCACCATCCTGCCCACCGCTCAGGCCGGCGCGGAGACCAGCGTGGAGAACGGCGTGGCCAACGTAGGATTCACGACGCTGAGCAATGTCGCGGCGTTCAACGCGCAAGGCGCCAAGCTGCGCTTCGTCTTCGACCTGACACAGAAGCCGGTCGCGCAATGGTGCGCACTGGCCAGTCGCAAGGACATCGTCACTCCGAAGGACCTCTCCGGCAAGACCTTCGTCAGTTTCGGCTCGGCCGAGCAGAATGCGGTCGTGCGGCAGATGATCAAGCACGCCGGCGGCACGGGCGAGTTCAAGACCGCAACCGCCGGAACGAACACCTTCGCCACATTAAGCAGCGGTAAAGGCGACTTCGGCGGGTTCTACGCTACCTGGGAGGGCGTGGAAAGCAAGCTCAATGGCCCGGCGCTGAACTGCTTCGAAGCCGCCGACTGGGGCGTGCCCGGCAACCCCGACCAGCTGGGATTCGCCGTCAACGCCTCGTGGCTCAACGACAGCGCGCACCAAGCGACGCTGCGCCACTTCCTCGCCGCAGCAGCCAAGGGCTATGACTACGCGCTGGCGAACCCGCAAAAGGCCAGCGACATCCTCGTAGCACAGACCAAGGAATCGCAGCTCGACCCCAAGCTGGTGCGGGCTTCGATGGATACGATCATCGACCGCAATTACTGGACGACCGCGAAGGATGCCAAGCGTGTGACCGGAGCCACCGATTTCGACGCCGCCCAGCAGTATCTGGATTTCCAGAACAATGCGGGCACCTACGCCTCGGACAAGGACAAAGCCAAGGCCAAGGACGGCACGAGCGGCACGCCAGGCCAGGCGCCGCAGGCCAGCAAGCTCGCCACCAATGATTATCTGTCCTGATGACTATCGGTCCTAGGCCTGACAGCATGCGGCGATCAGCCCCGGCAACCAGACGACGGCATGGCGCCGGGCGTCTGGTGCGACGCTCGCTGCCTCCGATCGCATCCATCGGCGCGCTGCTGGCCGTTTGGGAGGCGGCGGTGCGTCTCGGGGGCATCAGCGAGCGCACGCTTGCCGCTCCCAGCCAGATCGTCGCCTCGATGATCGACACCTGGCCCGATCTCATGTCGGCCGCCGCCATGACCGTGTATGAAACGGCTATCGGCTTCGTAATCGCCGTGGCGGCGGGCGTCGGCATCGGCGTGCTGCTGTACTCCTCGACGGTGCTGCACCGTGCGCTCTACCCGCTGCTGACGGCTGCGCAGACGATACCGCTGATTGCCATCGCCCCGCTGTTCATGCTGTGGTTCGGTTTCGACCCGACCGGGAAAATCGTGCTGGTTGCGGTGCTGGGATTGTTCCCTGTTGCCGTGCAGACCACGCGGGGTTTGCAAGCCGTGCCGCGATTCTATGAGGATGTGGCGCTCACCTGCGGCGCGAACCGCTCGTGGACGCTGTGGCATGTGAAGCTGCGCGTCGCCGCCCGGCAAATATTCGGCGGCATCCGCATCTGCGCGGCATACGTGTTCGGCACCGCGGTGACCGCCGAGTATTTGGGCGCTACTTCAGGCTTGGGCATCTGGCTGCAAGGCGCATTCAACTCCTTTCGCACCCCGCCCATTTTCTCGGCCACGATTGTGATCATCGCCGGCACCGGCGTGCTGTTCGCGCTGATCGCGCTGGCTGAATACCTGCTGCTCGGCCCGGCGAGCGAGGATGCGCTGGACGAGGAGGAAGGCCAATAGAATCGGCAGCCGCGATTCTGTTTCTGCGATGTCTTCGCATCGCTCGTAGCAAGGCTTCCATGCCTTTCAGCTTTCTTTATGGACAGCTGAAGACTTTTTGTCACAACGTCTGCGAGAATGGAAATGTACGCAATCATGCTGAAAGGGACATCATGACCGATTCACAGCAATATCCTGGCAATCCGGACGCCAACGACGACGGCTCCTCGCGCCCCCAGAACACGCCCTACGCTTCCCCGACCGCCTCCGAACCGAATGATGCGCAGACCGCATCACCCGTGACGAATCCAGCCGCAGGCCAAGCGCCGCAAGGCTCCTACGAGGTTTCGCCAACGCAGCAGGAATCTCCGGTTCCGCCTGAGCCGCAAACCACGCAGAACAATGCTCAGCAGCCGCAATACAGGCAGTCGCAGTACGGACAGCAAACTCCGCAGTATCAGGCTCCTTACGACGGCGCATATTCGCAGCCGCCCGCTGCGGGCACTGGCGCTTCCGAGTCCAATGGCTCCTCATACGGCGCACCGCAATATAATGCGCAAAATGCTCCGCAATATGCCAGCGGACCAAGCTACGGCCAGCAGCAATACGCAGGATACGGCCCCGGGCAGCCTTACAGCCCGGGATTTTCACCAGCGGGGGTACCGCCGCTGAACAAGCCGTATTATGGCTGCCCCTTCCCTGAGGCAATCAAGCGCTTCTTCCAGAAGTACGTCGTTTTCAAAGGCAGAGCCTCGAAAAGCGAACTCTGGTGGGCCTTCCTCGGCGTAGCCGGAGTGAACATGATTCTGAGCATTCTCAACAACGCTGCCGACCATCGGCTGTCGTGGCTGTCCACATTGTGGAGTCTGGCAGTGTTCCTCCCCTCCCTCTCCGTCTTGGTCAGGCGCGTGCATGACTCCAACAAATCCGGCTGGTGGGCCGCGCTGCCGTACGGCTTGGGCGTGCTCGCAGGATTGTTCGCCATTCTGGTAGCCGTGCAGACCATCGCCACGGTCGGCCACGCCGTTTTCACAGGCTCTGCGAGAGGCGGCGCTGGAATAGTCGTCTTGGGCCTGCTCACTGCATTGTGCGGCATCGGCGCTCTCGCGTCCTTCATCGTGCTTGGCGTTGCGAATTCCGATCCCGCCGGCATTCAATACGACGACGACTTCCAATCTCAGCAAGCCGGCTACCCGGGCGGATACACCCAGAGCCAGCCCTACAGCGGTCAGCCTTATGCGGCCGGCCAGGCGCCCTATGACCAGAATCAGCAGTCGTACGGCAACCCCGGTCAGGATTCCTACCAGCCGCAGGGCGGATACGTCGGCGGCACAGGAAACGGCGAATACCCGGCAGGCGGCGAATCCCAGCCGACACCGGGCTACTCGCAGCCAGCAAATGACCCAGCCAACGGGCAGAACGGCAACTCCGCGAATTGACATAGGCGCTGATCGGCTTCACTGAACAGCGGCAGGCAGCACACGATAAGGCTCTCCACTCATTATGGGTGGAGAGCCTTATCGCTTTTTAGTGCGCAGCAATGCAGCGATGCAGCAATAATTTGTACGGCCTGCCCTGCTGGTCGTTGCGGCCGCTTCCGCGGTGACGTCGCAGTGACGTCGATTCAGTGACTGGCTTCGGGCACATTGGCGAATTTTGCGGCGAGCGCCTCCTTGTTCTTGCGCTCGTCCTCCTCCTTCGCCTTCTTCTTGGCCTCTTGCGGATCCCAGAGCACGTCTTCGCGGTGTTTCGCCCATTCGGCGGCGGCCAACGGCGCAATCGCCCGGGCCACGGCGAGATTGGCGTCCGCATTCGACCCCGCCGCACCAGTGCCGTCGCGGGCATCGATCACATCAAGAAACTCCTGCGCGGGGACGAAGATGCTCGGAATCGAAACCCGCTCGCATAATTCGTTGGCATACAGCATCACCGGCAGCGCACGCCTGGCCCGCAGCCGCGCCGATTCGGCGTCGTCGCCCTGAAGACTTGGGTCATCGCCCTGCCCGATCACGCCAAGCAGCCCGTCGATCGCCGTCAGCACGGTGGCCAGCCGCTGCGCCGCTGCTTCGAGGTCGCCATCGCCCGAAGAGCCCGTTGCCGAATCCGAATGCGCATCCGCCGTCGAACCCTGCGATTCCCCGTCGCTCTCGGCTTGCTGCGCCATGCCGCCGAAAACCACATTCTCTATCTCTTCAAGCGCCTGCGCGACCGCATTGACGGTGTCCCCATCCCAGTCGACCTTCAATGCGCCGCAGCCGCCCATGACCAGCGACGTGTCACCGGTTTGCGAGTAGTCGGCCATGGTGTCGCAGGCGTCGTTCGCGGCCATCAGCGCATTGACGATGCCCTGCGGACGCCCTGGTATCTCGTCGGCGCCCTCGTAGACGAATTCGGCGTCTGGGATCGTCACCTCCTCGCCGGTCATAATCGCGGCAATCGCACGCGTGATGCGCACCTGAAGGTTCTCGGCGTATTTCGAATCGTTGTCCATCAGCTTGGCATCGCCCAGCGGCCACAACGACATCAGCTCGACCCCTTCGACCGCAGCCTCGCGCACCTCGGGAAGGATCGCGGCACGCACGATCAGCTCATCCTGCATATGAAACGTCATTTCAAGCTCCTTTGCGTCTGCACTGCTTCCATTATGCCTCTGCTGCGTCTTCTCATCGTGCGTTCGCCACGCGATCACAGCACGTCGGCGGCCGGGTCGGCGTAGTCGATGGACAGCACCCTGCCCGTCTCGCAATCGTAGGTGATCGAGGTCACCGAGGCGAGCGCGGTATGGCGCATAAGCATGTTGTGCTCAGGATGCCCGGTCTCCAGCAGATGCCGGTAGGACCAGATCGGGGATTCGTGGCTGACCACGATGATCTGCTGGCCTTGGTACTGCTGGATTTTCTCATCGGCGAAATCGCTTACCCGCTGCGCGATCTGCGCATAGGTCTCTCCCCAGCTCGGCTTCCATAGATTGGAGACCAGTCTGAGATTGCGCTGCCGCCACAGCGCACCGTCGCCGTGGCCGATGCGGGTCCCACGAAACTCGTTGCGCGCCTCGATAAGGCGATCGTCGGCAATCAACGACAACGGGGCCTGCCCGCGTTGCGCACGTTGCGCATTGAGCTGTGCGAGAATCTCGCCGGCCGTCTCGCGCGTGCGCTCCAACGGCGAGGAGTACAGGGCCGTCACGGTGTTCAGTTGCGGGTTCTGGGCGATGTACTGCGCCGTCGCCCGGGCCATGCGCACTCCGGACCCCGAGAGGTGAAAGCCCGGAAGCCGTTCATACAGCAGATGGTCAGGATTCTCGACCTTTCCATGACGTACGAAGTGGATGGTGGTTGACGGCATGGCCAGTCCCTTTCCCGTGCGCCGAGGATGAACTCGTGCGCCCCGACTTTCTGGTTCGCGATTGCATATGCATCCGGCCCCTATGGACCGCTCAGTCCCTATTGGACCGGTGAACTCCTCAGTCCTATCAAACCAATCGGTTCATCGGCCAAAGCACCGCGTGTCGCAATCCGAGCCTTATTACACTTGCACAATCGTACCCGATGTACGAATCTGCCTTCACTTCCCCCGCATCATTTTCTCCTGCCCCATGCACCATGTACTCGCGTAAAGGAACGCCATGAGCAACCCCGTGTTCTCCGGCCTCACAGAAGTCACCCATCGCCTGTTCGGCGGATATGCCGAACTGCTGCGCATGCCCCATACCGCTCGTTTCTCCGTCGGGTCGGTCCTCGCCTGCATGCCATTCCCGATGATCGGCATGACGATCACCATCGCGGTGCAGCACTACTACCGCAACTATGCGCTGGCCGGAGCCCTGGCCGCGATTCAGGCGATTGCGATGGCTGTCGTGGGCCCACTGCTGGGCAAGCTGGTCGACAAATTCGGGCAGCGCGAGGTCGCCATCCCTACCATCGTCATCTGGATCATTGCGGCAGGCGCCATGGTCGCGTGCATCACCACGCGCGCGCCGCAGTGGATTCTGTTCGTCATCGCGCCGTTCATGGCGGCGATACCGCCGTGGGGCGCGATGAGCCGCAGCCGGTGGACGCACCTGCTCAAAGGCGACCGCGTGCGCACGGACCGGGCGATGTCGCTTTCGGGCGTCTTCGACGAATGCATGTGGGTCATCGGCAATCCGCTGGCCTCGGCGCTGGCCGTCATTTCCGGCGTGCTCGCGTTCGGCGTCACCGGCGCATGCGTCGTCATCGGAGCACTGATGTTCCTCACCGAACTGACGACCGAGCCTCCCTCGCAGACCATACTGGCCAAGCAGGCCGGCCTCACGCGCAGACAGTATCGCCAGCGCGAGGCGGCCAAGACCGAGCAGCTGCGCAGCGGCGACTCAGCCAAACCGAAGCGCGTCAAGCAGTCGATCTGGGGGCCGGGCCTCATCGCGCTGTGCGTGACCTGGTTCGGGCTGGGCGCGTTCCAAGCGGCGGCAAGCATCTCAATCATCGCCTTCGCCACGGAGCAGGACATGAAGCAGTACACCGGCCTCGTCTTCGCCTGCTTCTCGCTCAGCTCGCTGTGCGGCGCCATCGTCTACGGCGCGAAGAACTGGACCATTCCGTTGTGGAAGCGCTTCTACTTCTGCCTGGCCGTGGTCAATATCGGCATCGGAACGTTCCTGTTCGCCAGGCACTTGTGGGTCATTATGATCATCTACCTGATCATCGGCGTATGCCAGGCACCCACTTGGATCAACGGCAACCAGCTGCTGCTCCATATCGTGCCGCCTACGCGCTTCACCGAAGGCGTGGCATGGATCGGCGCGATGAATTCGATCGGCGGATCGGTGGGTTCGGCGGTTGCGGGCCTGTTCATCGACCGGGCCGGCTCGCAGGGTGGATTCTTCATCGTCACTTTGCTTGCGCTACTCTCGCTGGTGCTTGCCTTCGTCGGTTTCAAGCAAATCAAATCGAGCACGGAGACGCCTACGCTGACCGCGATCACCGTCTAGCGGCGGCTTGCGCACTGCCCTATTGCTGCCACTGTCTGCCGGTGTCTACGGTGCGCTGATTGCGCTACCAGCTCTTTCGGCCTTACTTCCAGCCTTTCGGCGTGTGCGCGAGGGACCACAGCCCCAGCCGGTGCGAGAAGCTGCGCTCCCACTTGGCGTCCAGCTGATCCGTGGTCAGCCGGTTCGATTTGCCTTTGAGCCGGTTCATCGCGTTGGTATGAGTATCATCCAGCAGCCATTTCCTGATCACGAAGTTCCAGATCATGACCACGGCGGTGGCGACCAGTTTGCCGGCATTCGTGCGCAGCACATACTGCGTGCTCTGCGAGACGTAGGCGTCGTGGTTCATGCCGTACGTGCTGATCCACAGGATGGCGTCGTTGATGAACAGCCCTATCGCCGCGGCTGCGAAGAAAATAAGGATCTCCATCCAGCGCGCCATATCCTCGCGATGCTTGAACACGTATTTCATGCTGGCCAAGTAGTTGAATACGAGCGATATCAGGAAGGAAACAGTGCCGGCCAACACATTGTGCATGTGCAGGCCCCACACCAAGGCATTCAGGATGCCCCAATCGATGATGAAGGCGACGACGCCCACGATGCCGAACTTCATCAGCTGTTCAATCAGTTTTCTCACAACGCTCCATTAAACACGTCGCAGCCGATAACGCAGCAGGCTCGCACGCAATCTGAACCGAACCCATGCATTCGCCTTGGCGTCCAGTCGCAGGCTGATGCGGTTCCGCCCTGCTCTGGCCCTATCCGACGCCTGCTCTGCCCGGCCTGCCCCAGCTCTGACTCGCGCTCCTCTAATTGTCAGGAATCGTCGAGCCCGCTCATATGCCCGGCCGCAATCAGCAAGCCGGATTAGACTGAGTGGCACGACTATTCAGCTATCCACTGTCGCCGTACCCATTGTCGTCCATCCATCGGAAAGGGAAACATCATGCCAGTCATCCACACTCATGTCTCAGTATCCACCACGCCCGAGCAGCGCGAGGCGCTCAAAGCCGCCTACGGCAAGGCGATCACGGCGGTTCCCGGCAAGTCCGAAGGCTGGTTGATGTGCCCCTTCGAAGACGATATGCCCATCTACTTCGCCGGCGACGACAGCAAGCCCGCCGCCTACGTCGAGGTGAACGTCTTCGGCCGCAGCGTCCCAAGCTCAGCCTGGGAGCAACTCACCGCGAGCATCATGAAGGCGCTCAACGGCGAGCTCGGCATCCCCGAGGACCGCACCTACATCCGCTACACCGCCACCACCGACTGGGGCTGGAACGGCGGCAATTTCTAACGCAGCCGCAGCCGCGGCCGCAGCGTGACGTTGCGGCCGCCTGAAGTTGGCTTGCTCGTCGCATGCAAAAGATGGGAATCTGCAGAATCCACATTCTTCGCAAAATCCGAGTGCTGAAATCCTGCAGACATGCACGAAAATCAGCTATCTGCGTTATGTGTAGCGTTATTCCGCCCTTGCTCAGGTCTATCTGCGTTGTGTGAGGCGCTAATCTTGCGACACCCCAAGTAGCAAGGCCGGAAAATGGCGGTTTCTGTCATCCGGTACTCGGGTCTGCGCGAAATAGCGCCACACACAACGCAGATAGACCTCCGCCGCACTCCCATAACGCTACACATAACGCAGATGCATGCGTAAAACGGGAAAATCACATACGCTACAACGCGAAAATCACGAAACTCACCATATCGCAGTGTATGAAGGCGACGCGCCCAGACCGGGTGCGCCGCCTTCATAACGATTGAGCAGTTGCCGCGCACTCACACGATCTTGGGCATCGGGGTGGTCAGCGACGTGGTCAGGTTGACCTGCACGAGGCCTGCGCCGGCGTGGACTTCGACCTTTTTCAGGGTCACCGTATGTTCGGCTTCCGGCGCGGAATCGTTGTCGGTCATCACGGCCGGCGACTTGACGGCCACGAAGGCCAGCTCATCGAGGTAGAGACCCGCATCGGCACACAGATCCCGGGCCTGGGCGAGGGATGCGCTGAACCCATCCTTGAGCAGCACGCGCTCGGCCGGCACGCCATAGGCATGTTCGGCAACCCACTTGGCGTTCTCGGTCAGAGACATGCCGCGATGGCTGTGCGGCTGCGCTGGCGTTTCGCCGTTCTGCAGCGCGTCGATGAAACCGCCGAGCTGGTCGCCCAGCGCATCGCCGCCGTCGCGGAACAGGTTGCCGATAATCGGATCGCGGAACTCCAAGGTCTTCGCGGTTTCGCGCAGCGACGCGATCTCGCCATCCTCGCCCTCCCACAGGTTGATGAGCGGGAAAGTGGGAATATCAAGGCCTTCGAGGCGCTGGACATGGAAGGGATAGCGCCACGACAGCGCCGGATCGTCGCGCCAGGTGGTCGCGCGCGTCACGATCACGGCGGCCGAAGGCCACTGCGCGCCATAGTCGCGGCAGGCGATATCGAGCCACTTCTGCGCGCCGGCGTCCGCGCCGTACCCGGCCTCGACGACCACCACATCGTGCAGCGCGCACGCCATTTCAACCGACACCAGCGAGGGGATGCCGATGGACACGTTCGCGAAGGGGCCGCAATGCACGTAGACGGGCGAGCCAGCCTGCGTCTCGGTGAGCGCCGGCTTGACCGCGTCGAGCAAAATGTTGGTGATACGCCACAAATCGATGAATTCGCCGTATTTTACCGGCTTGCCATCCTTGGTTCCGGCGATCATCGCGGCGACCCGCTCGCCGATCTCAGCCATGGAGCGCGACAGCACCACGATCTGCATCAGTTCGCTGGTCGGGGTCAGCACGACGCGTTCGGGCACATTGCCCTTGCCGTAGTCGACGGCGATCTGGCGCAGCGAGCGCGAAGGGACCTCACTCACCCGAGGAGTCAGAATCGTGTCGAGCAGGCCCTCATCCACAGCCTTTTCGGCGAAAGAGACCAGCAGGTTCTGCGCTGCGGCGATGGCGGTCATCTCGCCGCACAGGCCCCAATCCACGAGTTCGGGATGGGTCAGCGATGCCTTGCCGCCGCCCGACGCGCCGCCCTTGGAACCGGCTGCGGTGATGCCCATGCTCGGCTGGCGCAGCACGGCGGCCGCGTCGATGCCTTTGGCGCGCAGCGCATCGATCAGCGCGATGGTCGTGGTGGTCTTGCCTTCGCCGCGCGAGGCTTTCAGCGGCGTGTCGGCCGTGACCAGCACGACTTTGCCATGCTTGCGTTCGAGGCTGGAATCGCTGTTCAGCTGCGCGAGATAGCCGAAGGCGTCGATTTTGCGCACGAGGCCGTATTGGGTGGTGAACTGATCGATCAGTGGCATTGTTCCTTGTCTTTCATGTCGTGGATAGCATGGATTTGGCATTGCGCTCCCTGCCGTTGCCATCGGCGAGGAACACAGCATCATCAGAACCAGAGGCCCGATGAGAGATTGGGGTTGATGAGGCCGACCAGCAGCGTGACGACAACGGTGATAAGAGACAGCACGCCGCCGACGATCGCGAAGATGCGGGCCGTGCGGGAGCGGCCTTCGCCTTCATCATCCATATTCACCATAAACCCAAGGATGGAGAGGATCAGGCCGATCACGCCGAAGGGATTGACGTACTGGTTGAATCGTTCAAGCACGACGAATGTGGCGAGCAATGAGACCACCAGCCCGGCGATGGCGAAGCCGTTGGGCCCTTTCTTCACCGGTCTCGGCGTGTAAGGCGCGGGCTGGGGCGCCGCCGGGCGCATCATCGGCGCGGGGGCGTACGGCCTTGGAGATCCCGGATCCATCGGTCCGGCCGGCCGCGGCCCGCCAGGGAAGGGCATGGCACCGGGCTGCTGCTGGCCGAACTGCGGCCCGTTGCCGACCGGGAAGCCCGGCTGCTGCCCCACGGGCTGCGCGCCCGCAGGATTCAGACCGGCGGGATTCGAACCGGCGGGATTCGCGCCTGGCACTTGCGAAAAGTCATTCATGGGTATCTCCTTCGAGGTTGGCACTGCTGGAAATAAGCACTGTTTAGATAGGCACTGTGTGGATAAGCACTGTGGCAGTCGGGCACTGCCGCAGTCGACTGTCAGACCGGCTGCTGCAGGCAGACTGCCCTATCGCCGCAGTCCGAAGCGCACGGCCGCGTAATGCTTTGGGGACCAAGGGGATTGCAGAGGCAACGACGAGCACAGCGACGGTCTTCAGTTATCGGAGCGGTTGAAGCCGTTGCTCATCGTCATGCTGGTGGTGTACAGCACAGCGTCGAGCAGCTCATCAGTCTGCGCCTTGAGCTGGTCGGCCATCGCCTGGTTGGCGGCGGCCAGCATTTCACGCACTTCGCCGTTGCGCGTGGCAGTGGGAATTTCGCCCGGTTCCATTGGCTGGATATCGTTGTCGATGTCGTCAGTCACTTCGATATCGTCGATATCGTCATCGGCCTCAGAAGCTTCGTCATCTGCGCTGTCGGCCAGCGACACGGCCGTATCGGCCGCGCTGTCTGCCTCGACGCCAGCTGCGATACTGCCCAACTGCGCCACCTGCTCATCAGTGACAGTCACCATACGGTGTCCCATGCCGCCGATTTTCTCCTGGTAACGCTCGACCGCGTTCGCGGTCTCGGCGAAGGCCGAGTTGCACAGCGCCGCGATGATGCGGTTCTCCCAGTAGAAGTTCTCCGAGGTCACGCGCGTGGTGGTGTCAGCCAAGTAATCCGGCGTTGTGTCGACGTTCGCGTAGAACGGCACGAGCGCGTTGAAGGGGTTCGAGCCGTAGGCCATCCATTGGATGGCGCGGCTCGCCTGCGGCTGGTAGGGGCGAATCTGGATGACCGCGAGCTGGCTCTGCCGATTGATGCCGATGGTGCGGAACATATGGCGCGTATGCTCGTCGCCGAGCTTGCCGTACGGGTCGTACGGCGTGCCCTGATAGTGCGAGCTGAGCACATATTTGACGTCTTCGATGGTGATCTTGCGATCCGGCTGGCGCGCCCACGGGATGTCGTCGCTGTCCGGGCTGTGGTCGGCGTCCGGCCCGTCCCAGACCTCGTCGTAGGGATTCAGGAAGCGCTGCATGAACCACGCGCGCGGCGTGTTGTACACATGATCGGAGTCGGAATGCGAGCCGAAGGCGTCGCGCGGGTTGAATGGCGTGGTCGATTCGACGGAGAGGTCCAAGTGGTTCGTCTCGATGAACTCGGCCAGGTCGGCGGAGCACATATGGTCTTCCTGATCTCCGAGGGCGTCGTCAAGGTCGAATTCGTCGATGCCGAGTTGATTCGGCATGGTGACATAGGCCTCGTCCGGCACGCGCTTGGCTATCCAGTGATGGCCGCCGACCGTTTCCAGCCACCAGATCTCGCTCGCATCGCCGAACGCGACCCCGTTCATCTCGTAGGTGCCGTACTGCTCAAGCAATGCGCCCAAGCGGGCCACGCCTTCGCGGGCGGTGGTGACATACGGCAGCACGATGGTGAGGAAATCCTCCTCGCCGATGCCGCCAGGCACTTCCGGCTCGTATTCCGGCTCGCCTGCTGTGCCCTTCGCTGCGGTGAGCTCGACCATCGGGTCGGCGCCGAGCACGCGTTCGTTGGTGGTCAGCGTCTCGGTGGCGCTCATGGCGACATTCGCCTCATTGACGCCGGCCTCGCCCCAGATGCCGTCCTTGGCATCGGCGTTCGGCACCGCGCTGTATTGCAGCGGATCATCCGGCAGGTCAAGCTCCACATGGCTGATGACGCTGCGGTAATGCCGAGGCTGTTCGCTCGGCTTCACGACGATGAAACGCTTGGGGTTGAACTCGCCGTTCGCCGAGTCCTCGTTGCGGGCGATGATGGTCGAGCCGTCATAGCTCACGTCTTTGCCGACCAGAATCGTGGTGCAGGCCATATGCTGTTGCTTCCTTCTGCTGTGGTTGCTATGCGGATATCGCCGCATAATGATTGTGTATTGCGATGCTATTGAACGCTATTGAGCCGGCACGGATCCGTGGCTCAGGAATGCAAATTCACGCATGCGGCCAGCCGATTGCCAGACACGCCAACTCCTGACATGCCACTGATGAATTCATTTGTCAGATTACTCTGCCGTCGGCGAATCACAGTAACGCCGATGGTCTGGCATGCAGTCGCGTGACTGGACGAAGCGCAGAGCCGCCCGACTTTCGGCCGCATAATCGTATGGCGTTCAGTCGTTTTTCGGGCTATACGACAGGACGATGCCGCCATGATCGAGCGGACCTTCGTAGCCGTGCAGCGCGTGCAGCAGCTCGTTGAGCCAGAAGCCTTGGCGCAGCTCCGGCAGCGGCGAAGCAGTGGCCCAGACCTGCAGCTCATAGCCATGCACCGCGTCGGGCGGCGTGGGACCGTTATAGCGCATGGTTACAGCCGGATCGCTTTTCCCGACGAATTTGCTCGCCGCCGAAGTGCGTCCCTGGATCGCCTCAGGAATCATCGAAGGCAGCGTGCGCGAGAAGTCCGGCGGAATCTGCAGGGCGTGCGAATCGTTGAAATCGAACATGAGCGCGTCGATGGGCACATTGGCCACGGACCAATGAATCCATTCAAATCCGCATACGGGAATCGAGTCGGGGTCGACGAATTGCCAGTGCAAGTACTGCGCGGACGGATCAATGCCATCGATGTAGAACGAGAAGGAGACGACGGGCGTCCCGTCGATGAGGTTCTCCGGCGGCGCGGCTGCGGCGAACTCATCGGGGACGACGGTGAAATCAGCTGAGACTCTCATGAATCCAGTATCCCCCACCGCGGTGACTTGCCCCGAGAGAATAACGCGAGAATAGCGAATTGCTGCCATATTGCGCGGCATCCGGTGTGTCGCGTTTTGCACGCTAACGCCAGTGTTCCGTATGAAATGCTACGCAGAACAGCCGGTGTTCATAGTCTTTTGTACGTTACCATGACCTTGACGTACAAAATACGACGGGAAATAGCTGTTCTGTGTAGCGTTTTGTACAGTAAGCCTGACTTAGCGTACAAAAGGCTATGCGGGGGCATTCGTATGCTATGTGCAGATGCGCAGCACCCCACATGCCAGCGGGCCCACATACCAGCGGGGTCCTGCGCATATGTGCATGCGCGGGGCCCTGCTGATTGATGGCGTCGGTTTGGCCGTGCCGGAATCGAACCCGACAGGTCAATGGATGATGAATTACTCCGCCGGGTGATAGAACTCGCCGGCGAGGGCCCGCTTGGCCTTCTCCTGCGCCTCTTCCAGCGTGTGCTTGGCCAGTTCGGCACGCACGTCGTCAAGAGCCACAGGGGTCATCGACAGCGAGGTGACGCCAAGACCGGCGAGCACGACGGCCAGATCGGGGTCGGCCGCGGCCTCGCCGCACACGCCCACCGGCATGTCGTGCGCCTTGCCGGCGTCGGCGATGAGCTTGATGTTGCGCAGCACGGCAGGATGCCAAGCGGTCTGGTAGTTGGCCACGGAGCCGAGCGTGCGGTCGGCGGCCAGCGTGTACTGGGTCAGGTCGTTCGTGCCGATCGACACGAAGTCGGCCACTTCGGCGACCTCGTTCGCCATCAGGGCGATGGAAGGAACCTCGGCCATCGAACCGACGAACTTCAGGCCCTTCGACTTGCCGAGCTTGACGAAGTATTCGCTCTCATACTGATCGGCGATCATCGGGGCCATGACCCACAGGTGCGCGTCGGTGGCGCGATCGGCCTCAACGAGCGCTTCGAGCTGGTCTTCGAGCACCTGCATATGCGCCTTGAGCGTGCGCAGGCCACGCAGACCGAGCGCCGGGTTCGGCTCGTCCTCGGGGGTCAGGAACGGCAGGGGTTTGTCCGCGCCCGCGTCGAGCATGCGGATGACGACCTTCTTGCCCGGGAAGCGGCTGAGCAACTCCGCATAAGCCTTGGCCTGCTCCTCGACGCTGGGCGGCTCGGAATTGCCGATGAACAGGAACTCGCTGCGGAACAGGCCCACGCCCTCAGCACCATATTCGAGCGCCGCATCGGCGTCCTGCGGCTTGCCGACATTCGCCAGCAGCGGGATGGGCGTGCCATCCTTGAGCGCGCCGGGCTTGCCGCGCAGGTCCTTGGCCTGAGCAGCTGAGGACTGGGCAGCCTTGGCCGCCTCGATTTCCTTGTCGCTCGGGTCGACGGTGATTTCGCCCTTCGCGGCGCTGACGATGACGGTCGTGCCATTGGTCAGATCACTGGCTCGGGATGCGGAAACCACGGCGACAATGCCGCGAGCACGGGCCAGAATCGCGGTATGGCTCGTCGGCCCGCCCTGAGTGGTGACGATGGCCAGCGTATTGTGCATATCCAGCGCAGCCGTATCGGCGGGAGACAGATCTTCGGCGACCAGCACGAACGGATGGTCGCTCTGCGGCACACCTGGGGCGGGAACGCCAAGCAGATTGGCGATCACGCGCTGCCCGACATCATGCAGATCGCCCGCGCGCTCGGCCATGTAGCCGCCGAGCGAGGTCAGCGTCTGCTCGAAGCCGGCAAAGCCTTCGAACACCGCGCGGTCAGCGGTTTTGCCCTGCTCGATGAGCTTGCTGATGGAGTCCAGCAGAGTCGGATCCCCCGCCATCTGCGCCAAGGCTTCAAGTATTGCCGCTGCCTGCCGGGTTCCCTCGTCGCCATGCGACGCGGCCTCGGCGCGGGCATTCAAATCCGCATTGACCGCGTCAAGCGAGGCCTTGACGCGCCTGATCTCGCTTTGCGCATCCAAGCCTGCGCCACGCGCGATGTCCTGCGGTTCCTGCAGCGCCGAGGCCATACGGATAACCGGCCCTATTGCCGTGCCACGGCCAATGCCAACACCTGTAATAATCATCAGAGTCCTTTCCCCAAATCTTTGTCAGTATATCCACACACCTAGAAAAACCGGCTGCAAGGAGGCGAGTCAACTCGCAAGCTGGATTTTCCGCACCCATGCTAGAATGAGGCGCGACAACGATTATGTCGAAGCATGCTCACCCGGGCACTGCTCAAAACTCAAAGGAGCGTTGCATGTCAACAGCAACCCGCACCATCACCATCACCGATCCCGTGGGCATCCATGCGCGCCCGGCCTCCCAGTTCGCGCAGGCGGCCGCCGCCAGCGGAGCCAAGGTGACCATCTCGAAGGATCCCAGCAGCGCAGGCGTGAACGCCGGCAGCATCCTGTCGGTCATGGGCCTGGGCATCAAGCAGAACGACGAGGTGACTATCACCGTGGACGGCGACGACGCCGAAGCCGTGGCCGACAAGCTTGCCGCCACTATCGCCGCGAGCGAGTGATCTCCAGCTTTTAGGCGCAGCATTGCATGGATAAAGCATGCAATGACCAAGTGATGCCGGACGCAGCGAACTGCGTCCGGCATCACTTTTCTATGCGTCAGTTAGGGTTTCAGATTTTCTGGACTCAAGCCTGGGCCGCGTCCGCATTCTTCGCAGCCTTGGCAGCCCGAGCAGCAGCCTTGGCGGCCTTTTCCTCAGCCTTGACCTGCTCAGTGAACTCAGCGTGCTTGACGCCGGGCAGCCAGCCTTTGTTCACGACCTTGACCTGCCAGACCCAAGCCGCGGCGAAGAGGATGACCGCGAAGACGAACAGCGAGATCGCGCCGCCCACCGGGCCCAGATGCACCAGGTTGCCGACGGCAATGCCGTACCAGCCGAAGTCCGCGTCGCCGAAGGTCGAGTTGGACAGGCCGAAGCTGCCCATGACGGTCATCAGGGCTGCGGGCAGGAAAGTGATGAGCATACCGTTGATGAATGCGCCCGCGATGGCGCCGACACGCCCGCCTGTCGCGTTGCCGAACACGCCGGCACCGCCGCCGTCGAAGAAGTGAGGCACCATGCCGGGCAGGATCAGGGCGACGCCCCACACCGGTCCGAGCCACACCGCGATGATGCCCAGCGCCACCAGTCCGCCGACGAAGCTGGAGAGGAAGCCGATCAGGGATGCATTCGCGCCATACGGGAACACGATCGGGATGTCGAGCGCAGGCTTTGCGCCGGGCACGACCTTGTTCGCGATGCCTTGGAAGGCCGGGACGAGCTCGCCCAGGATGATGCGCACGCCGTAGAGGATGATGCTCACGCCGATGCCGAACTGCAGGGCCTGCGCGAACGCGGCCATGAAGAACGAGCCGTAGTTATCCGGGTTGGAGGCGAAGATCTTGAACGCGGTCTTGGCCGGCAGCACGATGGCGCCCCAGACGGAGAAGATCAGGTACAGGATGACCATGAGCAGCGTGGTGGAGACCATGGAGTCGCGCAGGAAGCTCAGGCCCTTGGGGAAGTTGATGTCCTCAGTGGACTTCGACTTCTTGCCGGCGGCTGCGCCGACCGCGCCCGAGACGATGTAGCCCAGCGTGTTGAAGTGGCCGATCGAGAGCTTGTCGCTGCCGGTCACGCGGTTCATGAACGGCTGTGCGAAAGACGGCATCACTACCATGATGACACCCATGAGCACCGAGCCGAGCAGCACGACGAGCCACTGGTTCTTGGCGCCGAAGCCGAAGGACAGCACGATGGCGAGCATCATCGACATGAACACCATGTGGTGACCGGTGAGGAACACGTATTTGAGCGGCGTGAACCGTGCGGCCAAGAGCATGATGACGAAGCTGAGCACGATGATATAGGCCGAAGCCGAGCCGAATTGGCTGGAAGCCTGGCCGACGATGACCTCATTGGTCGGCACGACGCCGTGAGCGCCGGTCGATTTGAGCACGAGCTCGCCGAACGGGGCGAGCGCTGCGGTGACGACCGTGGCGCCGGCGCCGAGGATCAGGTAGCCCATGGCGGCTTTCAGCGCGCCCGACACGACCTGACCGACGTTGCGTTTGAGCGCGATCAGGCCGACTGCGGCGACGATGCCGATGAGGTAGGCGGGAACGTTCAGAATCTCCTTGCTGATGAAATTCAGCACGAGCATGAAGACATTCATGATGGTATCTTTCTATATTGATGGGTTCCGCTTCATCGCGGCAACCGCATCAGTCGGCGTATTTCTCCAGAATTGCTGTGATCTCGTCGGCGTCCATGAAGTTGTTCACGACTTCGACGGGGGTTGTGGTGCCTTCGAGCTCCGGCGCCAATTCCGCGGAGGTGAGCACGAGATCGTTCATGTTCGCAGTGCCCTTGGCGCTGCCGGCGTCGGACGTCGTGACGGTGACGTCCATGTCAAGATCGGCTGCGGCGGATTCGACGTTGATCTTCAGCAGCACCGAAGTGCCGATGCCATTGCCGCATACGCATAGGATGTTCATAATTCCTCAATTCTTAATCTTGGTTCTTTGTTGACTTGGGTTTGCTCGGGCGGATGAGCCGCGCCGAGACAGTAGGCGTTCCGGCAGGATGCGCTGCCGGGGACGATCAGGATTTCAAGATGGCACGGATGTCGTCAGGCGTGGAAGCCGCGGCCAGCTGCGCTCTTTTGTCTGCATTCGACAAGGCCGAGGCGATCGCCGACATCACGACGATATGCTCGTTCTCATCACGGCCGGCCAGACCGATCACCAGCGACACCGGATCGTTGCGCTTGCTGCCGAATTCCACCGGCACACTCAGCTGCACCCAGCTCAGCCCAGTGTGCAGCACGGCGTCCGACGGCCGGGAGTGCGCGAGCGCCATGCCCGGAGCGATGACGATGTACGGCCCCATCTTCTCGACGGTGTCGATCATCTCCTCGGTATAGGCTTCGGTGGTGAATCCGGCGGCGACCAGGCCTTGCCCCGCCAATCGGATGGCGCCCTTCCAGTCTTCGGCCTCAACATCCAGCAGAAACGAGCTGTCGGGCAGGAATCCATCGATGTCAGCGGACATGGGTTACGTCCTTTCTTGAGTTCGGCGC
This sequence comes from Bifidobacterium subtile, assembly GCF_000741775.1. Lineage (GTDB taxonomy): Bacteria > Actinomycetota > Actinomycetes > Actinomycetales > Bifidobacteriaceae > Bifidobacterium > Bifidobacterium subtile. The sequence continues at coordinate 589,909 of NZ_JGZR01000006.1, read as the reverse complement.
ACTTCGCATGTCGCATCAGCGCGCATCCTGTGTTCGGTCGGACTCATGCCCGGCGCGAATCGGGTACTTGCGTTCGATGGCGACACATCGTGATCGTGAGGTCTGGCCAATCGCTGCCAGCCTTGCCCAGAATGCGTATGACCCGCCTTAGGGTCGTGCTTTTCCGCAGCCGCCGTGCCGAGGAGGGACGAATCATTATCCGACCTCGTCGTAGCGCTGCAGATGATATTCGCACCTGCGTCCGCCATCGGAGTTTTCTCCAATGACTCTTAAGTATACACCTAAAATCGGCTTGTTATAAAAGGTAAACGTTTTCTGAACAATCGTCGAATACGCGTATGATTGAGACTAAGGCCGGCCAAACGCAGCAGGAGCGGACAGCAACCGGAATCGATGTCCGCAACGCCGCGGTTGCTGAAAACGAGTACCCTGCCAAATATGGACTCTTCCGCGAACTTGCCTGCACGAGGACAGGCCGAGGCCGGAGACACCACCAGTTTGGAGCAGGAATGATACCCGATTCGACGATGCCCGTCTCGAACGCTTCAATCACCGATGTCGCAGCCATGGCCGGCGTGTCTACGGCGACGGTGTCGCGCGTGATCAACGGGCAGCGCACTCAGGACGACAGCATCGCCCGGCGCGTGCTCAAAGCTGCGGATGCGCTGCACTACTCCGCCAACAATGCCGCAAGCACGCTGCGCAGCAATGTGACCCACCTGCTCGGCCTTGTACTGCCCGATCCTCATCAGGCGCTTGCGGCAGGACTGCTCGCCGAACTGGAGCCGGCCGTTGAAGCCACAGGCCGCCAGCTGCTGGTGGGCATAGGCCCCGATGCGCAAACCCAGCACGACCGCATTGCCGCCATGGCCGCTCGCAAGGTCGACGGGCTGGTCATCGTCCCCCCCGTCAATGCACAGCCTGACCATGAGCTGGAGGCTCTCGCCAAGCTGCTGCCCATCGTGCAGATATCCGGAACCGTCATCTCCTCGCGCATCAACTGGATCGGCGTAGATCAGAGCGCTGCCGTGCAGATCACCCTCGACCACCTTTCGGCGCACAACGCGAGCGCCGTGGCCTTCTTCGGCGACAATGTCGATTCCGACGATGCCGCGGAACGGTACACGACCTTCCAGACGTCGATGAGCATGCGCAATATGGACAGCGAACCGGCGTGGAGCACCTTCGGCCCGAATACGGTCAAGCGCGGATACGATGACGCCATGGCGCTTTTCGCGGCGCCAGGCAGACGCCCCGACTCCATTATCTGCTCCAGCGACGTCGTTGCCGCAGGGGCGCTGCTCGCTCTGCACGAGCTGACGGTGCAGGTTCCCGAGGAAGTCTGCGTGATCGGCGCAGGCGACACGTCGACGACGCAAGCCGTGCACCCCACCTTAAGCTCGCTGCGCCCGCCAATCGCATCAATGGCCAAAGAAGCCTTGCGCCTGATATGCAAAGGACCCGCAGGCAAACGCTGGCTGCCTTCCCATACCGCATTCCCTCCGCAACTCATCGAGCGCGAGTCAACGGCGACGCCGCGCTTCGGCAGCAGCGACATGGAGGTTCCCGACGCCGACCTGAGCTGAGTTGAGCGGCCCACGTTATCCTGATTCGTTACGACAAGTGCGAGCCGCTACTCCTGAACCGGCCCGACATCCTTCTGAGCCCTGATGACGAAGCGCACCTCGGCGTCGCGCGGAGGATGCAGGGCGACGCCGAAGGCGATGATGGAGCCGAACTCATCGAAGACCGTGGAATCCATCGCCAGCACCGGCGTGCCGTCATCGACGCCGAAGTACCCGGCGATATCGTCATGGATCGGCTGGAGCCGCACCACGATTTCGTTCTCGACCAATCTGACGGCGTACTGGCTTTCAAGGAACGCGTACAGCGAGCCGTTCGAGAAATCCTCGCGCAGCACCTTGGAAAAGCGCGTCGCGGGCAGGAACGTCACCACATGCTGCTTGAGATTCGACCCCACATAGCGCAGCCGCTCAATCCTGATCAGCGAAGCGTCGTCCGCCAATCCGAGCCGATTGGCCACTTCGGGGTCGCTGACCAATTCATTGCCTACGACCTTGGTGCGCACGACGTTGCCCAGATCATGCTGCTGGCGGTAGAAGCCGAGAATATGGTCGCTGATAACCTCATGCTCGGTGTTGGGACCGCCTTCGGTGCGGAAGGTCCCCCGGCCTTGGCGGCGCACGAGCAGCCCCTCCTGGATGAGATCCTCGACCGCGTGCCGCAGCGTAATGCGGCTGACACGATACTGCTCGCACAGATCGGATTCGGAGGGAAGCCGCTCCCCCGGGTCCATGCTCCGCATGCGTTCGCGCAGATTGTCTCGAACCGTCACATATTTTGGAATTCCGTCGATCATTGTCACCCTACCCCGTCTCGCCGTTCATAAAGACACGCCGTCACCTCACCATACGCGTATATGCCACCGCTATCGTCACGCGGCGCAGTCGCGCAGTGCGCCGCCAAGGCGAAGAAACCGGATGGGGACCGGCCGGAACAAGTCCGATCAGCCCCCATCCATCCGATTTTCGCACGCCGCCGTCGTCGCGTTATTCGGTCTTGGCGACTGCAGCGGCCTTGCTCCGCTCATGACGGGTCATGAGCAGCGAGGCGAGATAGAAGACCACCACGGCGATGATCACGCCGGCAATCAGCGCAATCTGCCCGCCGGATTTGCCGATGTAGCCGAAGATCACGCCAGCCACGCCGAAATCGGCGTCCGAGTAAGTCGCATTGGCCAAACCGACATCGCCCAATACCGGCAACAGCAGCAACGGCAGGAAGGTGATGGCCAAGCCGTTGGCGAAGGCGCCAAGCACCGCGCCGCGCCGTCCGCCGACGCCGTTGGCGATCACGCCAGTGGCCGCGCCGGTCATGAAATGCGCTACGATGCCGGGGATGATAATCGTGGCGTGGGCAACAGCCATGATGGCCATGCCTACGATGCCGCCGACGAAGCTCGACAGGAAGCCGATCAACACGGCGTTGGGCGCGAAGGTGAAGGTCATCGGCACATCAAGCGCCGGCTTCGCATTCTTGACCAGCTTCTCGCTGATGCCCTTGAAGGCCGGGACGATCTCGCCCAGGACCACGCGCACACCGGCCAGGATGATGAACACGCCAGCCGAGAAAGTGGCGGCCTGCAGCACCGCGAAGACGAGGAAGTTCTGCCCGCCGCTCAGCTTCGCCTCGATATAGGCCGGGCCGGCGAACAGCGCCACAATGACATAGATGACCGCCATCGACAGCGCCACGATTACCGTGGTATCGCGCAGGAAGCCTAGTCCTTTGGGGAATTTGATGTCCTCGGTGGACTTCGAGGGATGCTTCTTCGAGCGTGTCAGCATGGCGACCAGGCCGCCCAAGGCGATGCCCGCGCCGCCGGTGTGGCCCAGCGCCACCTCATCGGTGCCGGTCGCCTGCTTCATGAAAGGCTGCACGAGGGCCGGCGAGACCGTGACTATCAGTCCCTGTGCGATCGAGCCCCAGAGCAGCACGCCCCAGGTCGGCAGTCCGGCTACCTCGAAGATGACCGCGATCATCGTGGCCATGTAGAAGGCGACGTGCCCTGACAGATAGATGTATTTGAAGCGCGAGGTCATCGACAGCAGGATATTGACGATCATGCCGAAGAAGAAGATCAGCGCGGCCTCGGAGCCATACTTCACCAGCACGGTGCCGACGATGGCCTCATTGTTCGGCACGACGCCCTGCACATGGAAGGCGTGCTGGAACATGTCGCCGAAAGGCGTCAGCGAATTGCTCACCACGCCCGCGCCGGCAGCCAGCACGAGGAATCCGACCAAGGTGCGTATGGTGCCCTGCATGACGTCGGTGGCCTTCTTGCGCTGCAGCGCCAGACCGATCAGGGATATCAGCGCCACGATGACCGCGGGCTGGCGGAAGATGTCCAATAGGACGGAAAGGAACCCGTTCATATCACTCTCCTTTGAGGATGTTATTCGTTATGGGTGAATGCCGGGCCATCGACGGCCCGGCATCTGTTTGACCTGTTTGCCTTGTTTGCCTTGTTCGACTTGTTTGCCCGGCCTACTCGTTCGGCACTGCGACGCCATGGCGTTCGAGGGCGGCGGCGACTTTCTCCTTGATCTCGCTCATGTCGATAAGGCTGTTGAGCACGACGACATCGCCGTTCTTGCCTTCGGCGGCCTCAGCGATATCACGCCCGACGAACACGACGTCGGCGCTGGCCGGTGTAACCGACGACAGATCGGTATGGTCGGTTTCGATGCCGTCGACGCCGAGCTCCTTCAAGGCCTTGTCGATGTTGAGCTGGGTCATGAAGCTGGAGCCGAGTCCAGTGCTGCATGCTGTGAGAATCTTCATAGGATCACCTTTCTTCTTCAAAAATGGATCTGATCTCATCTGCTGTCGTCGCTGCGTTCAGCGCGCCGCGCCGTTCGCCGTCGGTCAGCAGACCAGCCAGATCCTGCATCAATGCGATGTGGGCGTTGGCGTCCTTCGCCGCCAAGCAGAACATCGTGGAAATCGGATGCTCGGCGCTGTCGGCCAAGAGGAACGGCGTCTCGACCTGCAGCACGGATAGCGCCGTGGCATTGACCCCGGATTCAGGCCGCGCATGCGCCAGCGCCACGCCGCCGCCCAAATCGATGTACGTGCCGCCCGGACCAGCAATCGAGGCCTTTATCGCCTCGACGTATTCCGGTGTAATTGCGCCGTTGAGTAGCAATGGCGCGGCCGCAATGTCAACGGCCTGACGCCAGCCGGTGACGCTTGGGCGATGCAGAATCGATCCTGGGTCCACATATTGGCTGAGCACTGCCCCTCTCCTTTCGACTATGAAACGCCATCTGCTTCGGTGCTTGGCGATGGTTAGCGGTGTTTTTACTTGGCTTTTGCTCGGTTGAGTTATGTTGCTTATGTCGCCAATTCCGCAATGGTTCATTCCACCCGCAATGGCATATTCATCATAACGTCATATCATTATAATGTCATATTCGGCGAGTTGTGGAGTGGGAGCTGACGTTCCTCCCAATGGAATCTGGCTCACCGTCATATTCGGAAACCTCATAGCCACGATTTTGGGGCACACAAACGTTGCTTTGTGTACGCTAACGCGACGCTGCCGTGCAAAAGGCAACGTTTTGGAGGCTTGAAACGTGCCATTTTGTACGGCAAGGCCGAGTTAGCGTACAAAAGGCGACGCATTCCTTGCGGTTTTGCCCGCGACTCGCCACCGAGCCGCCTACCGAGTCGTTAGTGAGCCGCTACCGTGCCATGAGGGCGCAGAACAGGGCTTCGAAGACGAGTGTCGGGTTGCCGTTGCCTGCGAGCCTGCGCCGCGCGGTGGCGATGTCTTCCAGGCATTGCACCGCGCCGGCGCGGGTGAGGTGAGCCGACAGCTCGGTGATGGGCGTGCGGTTCTCCAGATTGATGAGTCCGACCGCGTCCTCGGCATTGTTCTGCAGCACGGCGACATCACGGTAGATGCTGGCGACCGAGTTCAGCGCACGGTCCAGCACATCGCGGCTGCGGCGCGTGGTCTGGCGCTTGAGCACATCCTTCTTGCCGATCGCGTTGAATGCCCCGCGCAGCTTGGGCGGGATGCGGTCCTTCGGCCCCAGTCCGTTGATGCGACGGAATTGGGCCTTGTGCGCTTCGGCCTGACGCTGCACGTCCGCCTGCGCCTGGCCTGAAGCGTTGTCGATCAGGCTTGCCGCCAGCAGCACGGCGTCGGAGGCGCGTTCCAGACCTAGCACGCCGACGATCAGCTCATCGCGGTCGGCCATCACCTGATCATCGTTGGCATACAGCCGGGCCACGCCGATATGCCCTTCGGCCAGCCGAGCGGCCCGCATGGCAACGTTGCGATCCACATGGTCCTGCGCGACCAGAAAATCCGCGACGGCCTGCGCGGAAGGCACGGCGAGATTGATGATTCTGGTGCGCGAGCGAATCGTGGGCAGCACGTCTTGGGCGCTGGGCGCGCACAGCAGCCAGATGGTGTGCGGGCTAGGTTCCTCGATCTCCTTGAGCAGCACATTCGTCGTACGCTCGAGCATGCGGTCGACGTCTTCGATGATGATGATGCGCCACGGCGCGGTGCTCGGCGTCTGCTCGGCGGTTTCGATCAGGCCGCGCACCTCGTCGATGCCGATGGTGACCTTGTCGGTCGCCAGCACGGTCACATCCGGATGTGTGCCGGCGAGCACCTGCGCGGCAATCCGCGTCGGTTCCGCGCCCAAGCCGTGATCGGGGCTTTCCAAAGCCGCTGCGAAGGCGCGGGCGATATTCGAGCGGCCCGAGCCGGGAGGCCCGCAGATAAGCCATGACTGGGCGATGGCCTTCGCATCCCCGGCGGCGATGGCGGAGAGCTGGCCGACGACACGCTGCTGGCCGACGATCGAATCCCAGACGCTCATCGCATCTCTCCCTGCGATTCGTCAGCGTCCATACCACCAGAAACCGAGTCGCCGGAAGCCATGCCGCCAGCCAGCAACGCATCGAAATCGGCCCTGATCTCCTGCCAGACGACCTCAACGGGTCGCGCGGCATCGATGACTCTGAACCGCCGCGGCTCCTCGCGGGCAAGCTCAAGAAAAGCCTGCCGCGTGCGATGCTGAAACGCCGCACCCGCCGATTCCATGCGATCCTCGCTGTGGGTGAGCCGACGATGCGAGATATCCGTATCCATATCGAGCAGATAAGTGCGTGCGGGCAGCAGCGAGCCGCTCGCCCAGAGATTGAGCCGGCGCACGGCCTCGACAGTCAGTTCGCGCCCGCCCGCCTGATAGGCAAGCGAAGAGTCCAAGTATCGGTCGGTGATCACGATGCCGCCACGTTCCAGAGCCGGGCGGATCACCTGCGCGACATGCTGCGCCCGGTCGGCGGCGAAAAGCAATGCCTCCGCACGTGCCGCGATGCCAGCATTCCGGGCAGCGTCTTCTGCAGTGCTGTCGGCTTTCTGCGCATTCCTGCCGTCAAGCCGCTCAGCAGCCCCATCAGTCCTGTAGGCCTCAGGAATTTCGGGAACCCCGTGCAGCAGCAGTTGGCGAATGGCCTGTCCCAAGGCGGTGCCGCCCGGCTCGCGCGTAACGGTGACCGAGCGCCCTAAGGATTCGGCGTACTGGCGCAGACGCTCCACCTGCGTGGTCTTGCCTGCGCCGTCAACGCCTTCGAAGGAGATGAACAGCCCTGCCATCACTGGGCCTTGGCCGCAGCGCTCTTGCGGGTGGTCACGCCGCTCCTGGCGGATCCGGCCTTCGCCGTGCTCTTAGCGGTCGTGGACTTCTTTGCGGCGGTTTTCTTTGCAGTGGTCTTTGTCGCGGCGGATTTCGCCTTCGACGTCGTCGTCCGGCGCCCCCGGCGTTTCGCCGGCCCGGCCGCACGCTTCTCGGCTAGCAGCCGCAAAGCCTCCGCCACCTCGATCGATTCGGGCGTGTACTGCTTGGGCAGAGTCCGGTTCGTCTCGCCATCGGTGATGTACGCGCCGTAGAACCCATCTTTGATCGTCACGTTCTTGCCGGTCTCAGGATCGGCCCCAAGCTCGCGCAGCGGCGGCTTGGCAGCGCCCCGGCCCCGTCCGCGGCCATATTTGGGCTGGTCGAACAAGGCCTTGGCCTGTGCGATGTCAACAGTGAAAATCTCATCCTCGCTGCCCAGCGAACGCGTTTCGCTCTTGCCATCGGCGCTCGTCTTGGTCAGGTACGGGCCGTAGCGTCCGTTATTCGCCGCTATGCTCGCCTGCGAGACCTCTCCCGTCTCGGCATTGGTCTCCTCGATCGCGCCGACTTCGCGCGGCAGGCTGAGCAGCTTCAAGGCGTCCTCGAGGGTCAGCGTGTCCGGACTCATCGACTTGAACAGCGAGGCCATCTTGGGTCTCGGCGCGACCGGGGCCTTCTTCGAACGCTTCGACGCGGAACTCGCGGATCTGCCCGTTTTGCCGGTCTTGCCCTCAGCCGATCTGGCCGACCCATCCGAAGCCGAGGCTTCGCCATTCTCCGGGCTTTCGGGTGCCACAAGCGCCACATACGGGCCGAAACGCCCATTGCGCACTTCGACAGCGCCACCGGTCGCCGGGTCCTTGCCGAGTTCCCTAGGACCGGAGGAATTATGCTCGATCAGCTCATGGCCGGCCTCGATGGTCAGTTCGTCGGGAGCCATGGTGTCGGGCAGCGAGGCACGCTTGGGGTTGCCGGCGTCATCGAGGTGATTCATATCTTCGAGGTACGGCCCATAGCGTCCGACGCGAACGTGCAGCCCATCGCCGATGTCAATCGTGTTGATGGCCCGCGCGTCGATCTCGCCCAGCTGCGCGACCTGCTGCTGCAGGCCCTCGTGGGCTTCAGCGGCGCTCCTCGCAGAGTCCTCGCCGGAGCCGAAGTAGAATCGCGTCAGCCATTCCTTGCCGGTCTCTTTGCCGTGGGCGATCTGGTCAAGCCCGTTCTCCATATCGGCGGTGAACTCGTAGTCCACGTACTTGGGGAATTTCGTCTCGAGCAGCTTCGTGACCGCGAAGGCCAGCCAAGAGGGTATCAGCGCACGACCGCGTTCGTAGATGTAGCCGCGATCGATAATCGTCGAGATGATGCTCGCATAAGTCGAAGGCCTGCCGATCTCCTTGGCTTCAAGCGTTTTGACCAGCGAGGCCTCGGTGTAGCGCGCGGGCGGCTGGGTCTCGTGCCCGTCGGCGGATACCTGAGAGGCATGCAACTCATCGCCGACCTTCATCGGCGGCAGGGATTCGTTTTCATCGGCCGATTTGCGCGGATTCGCATCCGATTTGCCCGGCTTCTCGCTCTCGGCAGTCCGCGCCGACTGCGATGCCTGCGATGTACTGCCGGCAGCGCTGGAACGCCCGGAAACAGCCCTGAGGAATCCAGGAAACTCGATAACGGTGCCCGACGCCTGGAAAATCGCCTCGCCCTGCTGCCCGGCAGGCACAGAGAACCTGACCGTGGCCGTCGATCCTGTCGCGTCGGCCATCTGCGAAGCCAGCGTGCGCTGCCAGATCAGCCGATAGAGTCTGAGCTGATCCGGGGGCACTTTACCATTCAGCTCGTCCGGATCGCGGAAGCGCGAGCCGGCAGGCCGGATGCACTCATGGGCCTCCTGCGCTCCTGCGGTCTTCGTGGCATACTGCTTGGGCTTATCAGCGAGGTACGACGCGCCGAAATGGAATTCGACCGCATCGCGAGCAGCGCTGATAGCCTCCTGCGACAGCGTCACCGAATCGGTGCGCATATAGGTGATGTAGCCGTTTTCGTACAGTCCCTGCGCGGCGCGCATGGTCTGGCGCGAGCTCATCGACAGCCGGTTGCCTGCGGTCTGCTGCAGCGTCGACGTGGTGAATGGCGGCATCGGCCGGCGGCGGTAGGGCTTCGATTCGTTCGAGACCACCGTGAACACGGCATTCCGCACCGACTTCGCGAGCGCTGTGGCGCCGGCCTCGTCAAGCAGGCAGACGTTGTCCTTGAACCCCGTCGGAGTGAGTTTGCCGTCATCTCCGAAATCCTTCGAGACGGCCAGCCGCTTGCCGCCCAGCGACACGAGTCTGGAAGCGAAATCGACATCGTCGCCCTGAACGCCCGGCGCCCCTAATATTGCCATGACATCCCAGTATGCGGCCTTCACGAAGGCCATGCGCTCACGCTCACGCTCGACGATCAGTCGCGTCGCCACGGACTGCACGCGGCCCGCCGACAGCCCCGGTCCGACCTTGCGCCAGAGCACCGGGGACAGCTCATAGCCATAGAGCCGGTCGAGCACGCGGCGCGTCTCCTGCGCGTCGACCATGTTGCCGTCCACGTCACGGGTCTCAAGCAGCGACGCCTTGATGGCCTCCGGCGTGATCTCGTGGAATACCATGCGTTTGACCGGGACCTTAGGCTTGAGCGTCTGCACGAGATGCCAGGCGATGGCTTCGCCTTCGCGGTCCTCATCAGTGGCCAGGTAGAGTTCGTCGGCATCCTTGAGGGCCGCGCGCAAGTCGGCCACGGTTTTCTTCTTGTCGGAGCCGACAATGTAGTACGGTGCAAATCCGTCGTCCACGTCGACGCCGAACTTGCCGAATTTCGCCTTCTGCGCCGCGGGAACCTGACTGGGCTGGGCGAGGTCGCGGATATGCCCCACCGATGCCATCACGGTATAGCCGCTGCCGAGATACCCCCCGATCTTCTTGGCCTTGGTCGGGGACTCCACGATGACGAGCTTGGTGCCGTTTGCCATTGCCCCTCCTTGTTCTGCTGTCAGTTCATCTGCCCTTCGGCAGCGCCATCATACGCATGCGGTATGTCGAAGCGCCAAATCCGGTGCGTGCCGCCTTAGCGTTTCGGCGGCCGTTGCGGCGATTGCGCCGGTGGAGTCGGAGGTTCGGGCGGCGCTCCGACAAGGCCGAATCTCGACAGCGGCGACGCGGTCAGCTGGCGCATCGCCAACACCAGGCCGAAGACCAGTGCGCTGGCCGCCGATATGAGTACCACAGCGGAGACGATGGCGCCGCCGTGGGTCCATCGTTCGCTCAAGGCCAGCCCGGGGTCGAGCTGCCAGATGATATAGCCGGCATACAGGCTGCCAAGCACGCCAAGGGTGATCATGACGCTGGCGACGATTTGCACGCTGGGGGAAGAGGCCCGCCTGCCCGGCTCGTCCATGCCGGATTTGCCAGTGAAGACAAGCGCCAGCAGAGTTACCGCACCTATAAGCAGGATGGCCATGACGACGTCGGTCGGGCGATGCCACCCGCCTACGATCACCGACAGCCCCACCAGCACCGCGTAAATGCTGGCCACGAGCGCGACCAGCGCCCGCCAGGCGCGACCGACCGCGATGAGCAGCAGCACGCCGGCAGCCGCGGCCAGCAACGTATGGCCGGAAGGCGCGGAATTCTTCTGGCTGGAAAGGATATTGCCGATGAACGGTCGCGGCAGCACATCCTTGAGATAGTGGACGCCCCAGAACAACAGCCCGACGGCGGCCAGCTGAGCGAGCAGCCACCATCTGCGACGCAATGCCGCCACTAGCGCCGCGACGACGATGATGGCGACGCTGAACCCGATCACCAGGTAGGAGTTGGTAAACGCGTCGGTCACCGGCCTGAACCAGACGGCGATGGAGTCGGACAAGCCGTTGTATACGATCTCGTCGTAATTCTGGCCGTTCATGGTGCGCACGCCCAGCCACCACACGCCTGCGGCGAGGGCCGCGAACACCAGACCGAACACCGCGCACAGGACTCGACTCGAGATTCTCGGGCGCACGGTCAGCGGGTCGAGACGGGCCAGGCCATGGTCAAGATCATAGTCAAGGTCGCCCGGCAACGCATCGCCCGGCAACGCGGCCGACTGCCCCTGCGGACCAGCAAGACCCGACAGATCATCGGCCTGATTCCGCCCATCCTGCGCTCCTAGGGAACCCTGTGTTTCCAAGGGATGCAGGGAATCCGTGCCGGCGTCCGCAGGGCTCTCATAGTTCGAAGGCTCAGCTGCCGCAGACAACCGGGGAGACGTGGCGGGCTTGGGCAGCGGCGTGAATACGGGCATGGGAGCGCCGGGCGAGGAATTCGCTTGCGCCGCCGCATCGCGATCGGGTTCCTGCTCGTCATCGGATCGGGAACCGTCAGCATGCTCGCCGTTCAGCGCATCAACGTTGGCCGTCGTCGTGTCAGCCGCATCGTCTGCGCCGTCAGGGGTGTCCGCGTCCGCATCTTCGGCATTGCGGGCGTTGTCGCGCACGTCACCGCCTGCATGCGCATCGTTCGTCGCAGCGTCAGGTTCAAATTCGGATTCGGTTTCGTCGCTCATGATTCACGACTCTACGGCCAAGCCTGCGACGACGCACGCTTGAAGAACATACTTGCGGCAAAACATGCACATACCAACCATATAAAAACCTCCACGCACCCGTCAGAGGCCGCTTACCCTTGCTGCATTCCTGCCCTGGGGGAGTTGGGTGACATAGCGCCGCGTGGAGGCTTTCACTAGTGTACACCACCCTCGGATATGCCTCCGGCGCGATGAAAAACCAAGTTCGCGATTGTTGAAATTCACGGGGCGCCAGCCATAAGTTACGATATAGTAAGTTACGATTACGTAGCTTCACGAAAGGATGGCAGGATGAGCACAGCGGCTTCGCAAGGCCTGCATTCGGCAAGCCGCACACAGCATGGCGCAGCGCGTCACGACCCGATCGCTCAGAGCGCGATCTCCTCCGATTCGGCGCACGGCGGACGCGATGCGACCCGTTCCCGGGGCGAATCAGCGCAGACGAGGCAGGCGCAAACAGGTCAGACACAACCGACTCGAACGCAGCCGAGTCAAACATCGAGAGCCTCGCGGGCGCTGCGGTCGGCGCGGAATCCCCAATCCAGCCGCGTCGGAGTCGACGCTTTCGGCATTCGCAAACCGCGGCTGCGCGGATGGATGCACTTGGCTGTGCTTCCCTTATGCATCGCTGCCTCCGTGGTGCTGATCTGCGTCGCGCCGGCAGGTTGGGTCAAAGCCGCCTGCGCGGTATACGGCGCCGCCGCCATGCTACTCTTCGCCAACAGCGCCCTGCTGCATGTCGTGCCGTGGACGAGCGTGCGCGTGACGAAAATTCTATGCGCCATCGATTACTCGAATATTTTCCTCATCATCGCCGGCACCAACACGCCGATTCTCTTCGCGCTGCCCGCATCGATCCGCTGGCCGTATCTCGCGGTCATCTGGGCCACGGCGCTTATCGGCACGATGGCGCATATCGTCTGGCTGCGCGCGCCGGGCTGGGTGTTCACCATTGTCTATGTCGTCCTCGGGCTCGCGCCCGTCACCCTCATCCCTCAGCTGTGGTCCGCGCCGGCGGCAGGCCCGGCCCCCACGGTTCTGATCGGGGCGGGCGGAGCCGCATACATTGCGGGCGCGGTCTGCTTCGCGATTCACAAGCCCAATCCGATTCCGGACTGGTTCGAATACCATGAGGTCTTCCACCTTGGCACGATCGTCGGGTATATATGCCACGTCGTCGCCGTCTATCTGGTGGTGTGCTCGCTGTAGAGCGCCTGACGCGGTTGCCGGTATATGCCATCGCAAGGCTACCGTACGTTTCGCAACATTTCCGGGGTCTTATGCGCCTTTCCCCGTACACCGCCGTGCCTTTGCCGTACGTTTCGCAACGCTTTTTGGCCGATCGCAAGCGGCCGCAGAGGGAGGCCTCCGCTCTTTCATCACGATAGGCTGCCAGCCCACGGGAACGCTTGCGGGTAGCATGGAGGGGGTTATGCGATGCGACAAGCGATCATTGCCTTAGCGGTCCACCGCATATGCCTCATGGCGCTTAAGGCTTATGGCGCTTAAGATGTGGGAAACACTTGGAGTGGAAGGATATCCATGAACGCGGATCTAGTGGTGGTTGGCGCTGGCCTGTTTGGGCTGACGGTGGCGCAGCAGGCGGCTGAACGTGCGGGGGCGCGAGTCGAAATCATCGACATTCGCCCGCATATCGGAGGCAATGCGTATTCGCGCATGGATGAGGAGACGGGCGCGGAGATCCACCAGTACGGAGCCCATCTGTTCCATACGTCCAACGAGAGAGTGTGGGAGTATGTGAATCGCTTCACCTCGTTCACCGATTACGTGCATCGCGTCTATTCGACGCATGCGGGCGAGGTGTTCCCGCTGCCGGTGAATCTGGGAACGATCAACCAGTTCTTCCGCGCGCACTACACGCCGAAAGAGGCGCAGGCGCTCATTGCGGAGCAGGCGGGCGAGCTGGCGGGCGTGGAGGCAAAGAACCTCAACGACAAAGGCATCCAGCTGGTGGGCCGGCCGCTCTACGAGGCGTTCTTCAAGTACTACACGGGCAAGCAGTGGCAGACGGATCCGGCCGATCTGCCGGCCAGCATCATCAATCGCCTGCCGGTGCGCTTCAACTACGACAACCGCTACTTCAAGGACAAGTACGAGGGGCTGCCGACCGACGGCTACACGGCGTGGATGGAGCGGATGATCGACGATCCGAAGATTCATGTGACGCTCGGCGTCGACTTCTTCGACGAGAGCCAGCCGCTGAACAAGGCCGCGATCGTTGGCAAGGTGCCGGTCATCTACACGGGCCCGGTGGACCGCTACTTCGACTACGCGCTGGGCGAGCTGAAATGGCGCACGGTGGACTTCGAGGAGGTCCGCTACGAGGAAGGCGACCATTACGGCTGCCCGGTGATGAACTACCCGGATGCGGACGTGCCCTACACGAGGGCGATCGAGTTCAAGAACTTCAACCCCGAGCGTCGCGAGCAGCAGAACCCCGATAAGACCGTGGTATGGCGCGAATACAGCCGCTCCGCCGGTCGGGACGACGAGCCGTACTACCCGGTCAACACGCAAGGCGACCGCGACCTGTACCAGCAGTACAAGCAGCTGGAGGCCGAGGAGCCCGGCGTGATCTTCGGCGGCAGGCTGGGCACGTATGCGTACTACGACATGCATCAGGTCATCAACAGCGCCCTGACCGCGTACGACAAGCGCATTCATCCGCTGCTTGCGAAGTAGCCCCAGCTTTGGCTCGCACTTTTTGCGAACGTTAAAAAAAAGTGCGAGCCAAAGCAAACAATGTGTGTTCGTTCCCTACGAGAAGGAAACGATGGTATTCCGCCATTCACATGGTTAAAAGCTAACATTCCGGTTGTTCGTTTGGCTCACACTTTTTTACGGCTGACAAAAAAGTGTGAGCCAAACGGTAGCCATATACATAAATGGGGGCTGCGCACGATTCTGTACGAATCGCGCGCAGCCCCCATTGTCATATATTGGCGACGCAGCGACGCAGGCCAGCTAGCACCATCAGCCTAACCTACAGAGCATAAGCCCGCTCGCTCAGGCGTGCCAGACGTCCTTGCCTTTGGCCTTCGCCTCGGCCACGTCGGCATTGAGCTGGGCCTCGGTCGACTCGACCTCGCCGGCGATGAACTTTTCGACGAGCTGACGCGCCTCGTTGTCCTCGTGCTGCACGGCCGGGGACTTCATGAAGTAAGAGCTCGGCGCGAGCACCGGACCGGCGAGATGGCGGTCGAGCGCGATCTTCGCGGCACGCACCGCATCGATGACGATGCCGGCCGAATTCGGCGAATCCCACACCTCGAGACGGTACTCGAGATTCAGCGGCACATCGCCGAAGGTCGTGCCCTCCAGGCGCACGAACGCCAGCTTGCGGTCATCGAGCCACGCCACGTAGTCGGACGGCCCGATGTGCACATTGTGGCCTTCCATCTCATGCGGGACGATGGAGGTGACGGCGCGGGTCTTCGAAATCTTCTTGGATTCCAGGCGCGTGCGCTGCAGCATGTTCATGAAGTCCATGTTGCCGCCCACGTTGAGCTGGTACGTGCGGTCGAGCCGCACGCCGCGGTCCTCGAACAGGCGGGCCATGACGCGGTGCGTGATGGTGGCGCCGACCTGGCTCTTGATGTCGTCACCGACAATCGGCAGCCCGGCGTCGCGGAACTTCTGCGCCCACTCGGGATCCGAGGCGATGAACACCGGCAGGCAGTTGACGAAGGCGCAGCCCGCGTCAAGAGCCGCCTGCGCATAGGCCTTGTCGGCCTCCTCGGAGCCGACGGGCAGGTAGCTGACCAGCACGTCGACCTTCTTGTCCTTGAGCTCCTTGACCACGTCGACGGGCTCGGCCGAGGACTCCTCGATCATCTCGCGGTAGTACTCGCCCAGGCCATCGTGGGTCGGCCCGCGCAGCACTTCGATGCCAAGATTCGGCACGTCGGCGAACGTGATCGTGTTGTTCTGCGAGGCCTTGATCGCCTCGGACAGATCCTTGCCGACCTTGAGCGCATCCACGTCGAAGGCGGTCACGAACTCGATGTCCCGCACGCGGTAGCCACCGAAGTTGTTGTGCATCAGTCCGGGGATCTTGTCATCATCGGCAGTATCCTTGTAATATTCGACGCCCTGCACCAGCGACGAGGCGCAGTTGCCCACACCGGCGATTGCTACGCGAATGCTCATATTGACTCCTCTTTATATATGTAGCGCGTTGCGCATTCCAACATGTAAGCATAGCGCCCAACTTGGAGAAGCGCCCACGAAAACCGCCGACCGGCTCCCCATGCGACGGGATTGCCTGCATGTCCCGGCTTTGGCGATGTTTGCGAAGATTTGCAAGAATTCCGCTCACAGGCAGCGATTTTTCAGGGGCAGCCGTTACGGTGGTGGGCATGGCTTCTCAGACTCGCAGCGTTTCATCGCGGACCGGCGGCACCCGAGCACGGGGATCGGCAGGGTCCCACGGCGGCGCATCGCCGGACCCGAGATCGCACCGCAGCTCCAAGCAATCGCACCGCCCCAAAGGTCGCAAGCCGCGCAAAAACAAGCCGCGGCACCGCGTCCATCGCGTGCTGTTGTGGCTGCTGGGCATAGCGGCAGCGCTGCTGCTGGTCGGCGCCGGCGTCTTTGCCTACCTCTATGTGACCACTGAAATACCGCCGGCCGAGAAGGTCGCGCTGTCATCCAAAACCACGGTCTACTACGCCGACGGCAGCACTGAAATCGGCTCCTTCGCCGAGCAGAACCGCGAGATCATCAGCTGCAACGCCCTTCCCAAATACGTAGGCCAGGCCATCGTCTCATCGGAGAACCGCTCGTTCTATACCGACAAGGGCATCGATCTCAAAGGCATCGGGCGCGCGTTTCTGAGCAACATCACCACCAACTCCCGCCAAGGCGGGTCTACGATCACCCAGCAGTACGTCAAGCAGTATTATATGGGCGAAACCGTGACCTCAAGCTATTCGGCCAAGCTGCGGCAGGCCATACTGGCCGTCAAGATCACGCAGACGCAGAGCAAGGACCAGGTGCTGTGCAACTACATGAACACGATCTATCTCGGCCGCGGCGCCTACGGCATCGAGGCCGCGGCCAAGGCCTACTTCAATAAGGATGCCAAGGATCTGACCGTCTCCGAGGCGGCCATGCTCGCCGGCATCATCCCCTCCCCCAGCAATTGGGACCCGGCCGAGAATCCGAAGCAGGCGCAGATCCGCTTCGAGCGCGTGCTCAAGATCATGCGCGAAGACGGCTACATCAACGGCCAAGATGCATCGTCCGCCAAATTCCCGCAGACCGCCCAAAACGCCCAGCAGAACACCTACGCCGGGCAGCAGGGCTACCTGCTGGAAATGGTGCGCGAGGAGCTCACCAAAGACAAGACCTTTACCAAGGAGGAACTCGACACCGGAGGCTACAAGATCGTCACCACGATCGACAAAGCCAAGCAGGACCTCATGTTCCAGGTGGCAAGCCCGTCGCAGGACGGCAACGGCGTCGTGCCGCAGGGCCTGCAGACCGGCGCCATGTCGGTCAACCCCAAGGACGGGTCCATCATCTCGCTCTATGCCGGCGATGACTACCTGACCAAGCAGCTGAACAACGCCACCCAAGCAACGTACGAGCCCGGTTCCACGATGAAGCCCTTTGCGCTGCTGGCGGCTGTGCAGGACGGCATGAACTTGAACACGACCTTCAACGGCAACTCGCCTCGCTCCTTCGACGGCATCGCCAGCCCGGTGCAGAACTTCGGCAACCAGAGCTTCGGATACATCAATATGTACAATGCCACGGCGAATTCGGTGAACACCGTATATATGGAGCTGCAGCAGGACCTCGGCGCCAAGAAGGTGGCGCAGACGGCGAACAAGGCAGGCGTCAGCGCCAATCGCGTCAAGGGAGACAACCCCTTCACCGTGCTGGGCAATGATGGCGTGCATGTGCAGGACATCACGCAGGCTTTCGCCACCATCGCCAACCAAGGCAGCAAGCCCACCTTGCATATCGTGTCCAAAGTGACCGATACGAAGGGCAAAAGCATGTACGAGGCCCCCACTAAGACCCAGCGGGTCTTCGCGGCGAACGACACTGCGCTGGTCACCAAGGCCATGACCGGCACCGTGCAGTACGGCACTGCCACCGAGGCCCTGTCCGTAGGCCGCACGATGGCCGGCAAGTCCGGCACCGCGAACGATGCGACCGCCGGCAGCTTCGTCGGCTTCACTCCTGACACGGTCAGTGTGTTCGCCATGTGGTACCCTGACCAGAACGGCAACCCGCAGGAGATCCCGCCCTTCGGCATCTACAGCGGCGGCAGCGACTACCCCGTGCACATGTTCACGCAGTACATGAAGCAGGCGCTGGCAGGCACTGCCGACCAAGCCTTCCCCACTGCTAACGACACCGGCAAGGTCGGCGGCCCGGACGGCACCTGGGGCACCGGTTCCAGAACCTGGCAGCAGCAACAGGATCAGGCCGAAGCCAAGCGCAAGGCCGACGAGCAGGCTCAGCAGGATGCGCAGAACGATCGAGGCACGCCGACCCAGACTCCCAGCAGCCCCCAGCCGACTCAGACCCCTGAGGACACGCAGAGTGCTTCCCCGATCCCGAACGTACCGGCACCTAGCAATAGCCAAGATGACACCTCGAAAAACTCGCAGCAGCAAGGTACCGGTAAGTCAGAGCAAGGCAAGAACAACGGGTAGCACAGTATGGCTGTCGCATAGAGCTTCCGGCATATAGCTACAGACTAAATGCTACAGTCCAGATATCCTGCGGAAAATCCACGCTGCGACGAAAAATCGAGCTGTTCGAGGGTCTGAATCGAAGAGACGGGCTGGGCCGCTATCGGCCTTACAGTAGTGCAGAGTCCAATGGCGGGGGTCTATCTGCCTTACTCGCAGCGCCCATGCTGCGTTGACGTCACTATTGTGGCCAAGAAACGACGGTTTCCCGGTCACGTATACCCGCTGCATCGTGAAACAGCACTGCAGATAAGAGATAGGGCAATTAGACTTTCTACTCGGATATATCTGAACCCCCCACGTTCACGTGACCAGCGCTACCCCAGCACCGCAGCAATACGTTCGACGGCTTGCTGAAGCTGCTCCTGGGGCTTAAGGAGGCTGAGGCGGACGTAGTCGAGGCCGACGGCGCCGAAGCAGGAGCCGGGAAGGACTGCAACCTGCGCCTTGTCCAGCAGGTAATCGGCCAAACGGTCGCCGTCCCAATCAGCCGGAACTTTCGCCCACACATAGATGCCGCCGGGCGAATCGAAGACGCGCAATCCCGCTCGTTCGAGCCCTTGAGCCACGATGCTGCGCCTGCGAACGTAGAGATCGGCCAGCTCGGCCACGCAGCTCTGGTCGCTGTCCAGCGCGACCGTGCCGGCGTCCTGCACGCTGCCGGTTATCATGGAGCCCATCTGATAGTGGTAATGCTTCAGGCGGTCGACGATGGCCGTGTTGCCTGCGACGAATCCGGCGCGCCAGCCGGCCATGGCGTACATCTTCGACAGCGAGCACACCTCAACCGCCACATCGCACGCCCCCGGAACCTCGAGAATGCTGTGCTGCTGGGCGTCAGGGCCGCCCACACCAAGCCCGCAGTAGGCGTAGTCATGCACGATGACGAAACGGTGCCGCTTTGCCAGCTCGACCGCATGCTGCAGGAACTCAAGCGGAGCCTGCGCGCCGGTGGGATTGTTCGGGTAGTTCAGCACCAGCAGCTTGACGCGGTCCCAAGTCGCGTCGGGAACGGCATCGAGATCGGGCAGGAAGCCGCGTTCCGCGAGCGCTGGAAGCAGCACTTCCTCGGCGCGGCACATGTGCGCCATGCAGTGATACGAAGGATAATATGGGTCGGCGAAAGCCACCGCATCGCCCGGTTCGATGAGAATCGCATACAATCCAGCAAGCGCGTCGACGGCTCCTTCGACAGCGAATAATTGCGTCGGCCAGTCGAGCGACACGCCGTGCTCGCGCTGGTACCACGTGGCCGCAGCTTCGAGGAACGCCGGCTTGCCGTCGAAGGAGGTATATCGGGCGTTGAGCGGATCGTCCACGGCCCGCTTGGCCTCGTCGCGGATGAACTGCGCCGGGTAGGCGTCCGGATTGCCCTTCGCCAGATCGATCACGTCCGCCCCCTGCGCGACCGCCTTGGCGACCTTGCCATCCATAACCGCGAACACGTTGGGCGGTATGGATTCGGCTATCGGAGCAAAGGGAACCGGGCAGGCCTGCGATGCTGCTGCGGATGAAACCACAGATGAAACCATATGAGCAATCCTTTCTATGCCAGCTGCAATCAGTGCGTGACGCGCCGGGCGAAGGCGTCTCCCGCCCACTGGATGAGCTGCACCAGCACGATCAGGATGACGACGATCGCCACCAGAACGCCGGTCTCATAGCGATTGTAGCCGTATTGTATGGCCATGTCGCCTATGCCGCCCGCGCCGATCGTGCCGACCATGGCCGAATAGCCGATCAGCGAGATAATGGTCAGCACCACGCCGCGGATGAAGGACGGCAGCGCCTGCGGGAACACCGCGCCGACGATGATCTGCCGCATGGTCGCGCCGGTGGAGACGGCGGCTTCCAGCAATCCAGAGTCAACCTCGCTGAACGCGCTTTCCGCGACGCGGGCGAAGAAGGGCACGGCGGCGATGGAGAGCGATATGGCACCGCCGGTGGGCGTGTAGGGATCGCCGATGAGCAGTTGGACCACCGGGATGAGCACGACCATGAGAATCAGGAACGGCAGCGAACGGATGGCGTTGACGATGACGCCGACGACAGCGTTCACCGCGCGATTCGGCAGGAACAGCCGGTTTCTGGTCACGTACAGCAGCAGCGCCACCAGCGTGCCCAGAACCACGCCGATAACCGTGGAGACCGCGACCATGTAGGCGGTGTCGGTCAGCGCCTTGCCGAGATTGGTGCGCAGGATGTCAATGGTATCGTTCATGCTCGGGACTCCCCTTCTTCATCGTTTTCGCTGGCGCTCAGCGATGCGGAATCGCCCTGTGGAGCACTACCCAGTGACGCACTACCCAGTGACGCATCGACTTGTCCGATGGATTCCCGGTCGAGCTCGCGGAAGCCGAACACCCGCGAGCGCAGCGTCTCAAGCGCGGAGCGCAGCGCGTCGTCCGGTCCGGAAACCAATACCAGCAGCACGCCGATGGCTTGTGCGCCGAAGTATTCCACATTCGCATGCAGCACGTTGATCGCCACATCATAGCGCCGGGCCACCGCGCTGATCAGCGGCTCAAGCGCGTCCTCGCCCTTGTAGCGCAGTTCGACGATCGTGCCGTCGGGCAGCGAAGGCACAAGCTGCGGCGGCACCGCGACGCCCAAGTACCGCTCGACCAGCGCACGAGTGGTGGGATGCTGCGGCGAGCCGAATATCTCGAAGGTCTCGCCCTGCTCGACGATGCGACCCTCCTCCATCACCGCGACATGGTCGAATATCTGCTTGGCCACGTCGAGCTGATGGGTGATGAACACGATGGTGATGCCCAGCTCGCGGTTGATGCGCCGCAGCAGGCCGAGGATTTCGCCGGTCGTCTCCAAGTCCAGGGCGCTGGTGGCCTCGTCGCACAGCAGTATCTCCGGATTGTTGGCCAAGGCGCGTGCGATCGAGACGCGCTGTTGCTGGCCGCCGGACAGACTGGACGGGTAGCTGTCGGCCTTGCTTTCCAACCCGACGAGAGCGAGCAGCTGCGTGACGCGGGCGTTCCATTCGCGTTTCGGGCAGCCGCCCGCCTTGAGCGCGAATTCGATGTTCCTGCCCACGCTCACATTGCCGATCAGATTGAACGACTGGAAGATGAAGCCGATGCGCTTGCGCACGTCGCGCAGCGCACTGCCCTTCGCCTGCGTGATGTCGTGCCCGTCAAGCAGCACCTGCCCCGAGGTGGGCCGCTCCAACAGGTTGATGGTCCGCACCAGCGTGCTTTTGCCCGCGCCGGAGAATCCCACGATCCCGAATATCTCGCCTTTGTCGACGCTGAGATTGACCTGCTTGACCGCTTCGATGGTGCGCCCGCCCTCGTGGAAGGTGACGGACACATCCTTCAGTTCGATGATTGCCATGCCTTATGCCCTGCCTCGCGTTGTTCGCAGCTATTACGCCGCCCATCGTGCCGCTATGTATTGTCCCGCACCACTGTAAAACGAACCGCCGAAACCGAAATCGTCGCCCCGACGCAATGCTGCATCCGGGGCGGCGGCCAAGGCTATGCGGTCGTCAAGGTGCAATCACCAAGTGGTCGGCTTGCCGAAGTCGGCGAACTCGCTGTCGGCGATCGCCTTCTTGAACTTGTCGCTCACCAGCAGCGCCTTGGTCTTCTTGGCGAAGTCGCCGTTGGCGTCCTTGGTGTTGACCACGAATATGTTGATCACGCCCTCGGACTGCTTCTCCATCGCCAGCGCCTCCTTGGGCTTGAGTCCTGCGGCCCAGGCGAAGTTGCCCGGGACCAGGCTCACGTCGACGGTGCTCAGCGAGCGCGCGAGCTGAGCGGCGTCCAGCGGCTTGATGACCAGATTCTTCGGGTTCGTGGCGATGTCGTTGACGGTGGCCTTGGTCGGGTCCACGCTGCCCTTGAGCGTCACGAGCTTCTGCTGCTCAAGCACGCCGAGCGAGCGTGCGAGATTGCTGCCATCGCTGGCGATTGAGACGGTGGAGCCGTCCTTGATCTCGCTGACCGACTTGTATTTGTGCGAATAGATGCCCAGCCCCAGTGTCGGCACCTGGCCGAGCGAAGTCAGGTCGAGCTTGTTGTCGGCCGCGAACTTCTTGAGGTAGTTGCTGTGCTGGAACAGGTTGGCCTGCAGGCTGCCCGATGCCAGCGCCTTGTTGGGCTGGACATAGTCGTTGAACAGCTTCGTGCTCAGCTCGTAGCCGTCGTCCTTGAGCAGCGGCGCGATGACTTTGTTCACCATATCGCCGTAAGGCCCGGGGCATACGCCGACGACGATCTTGGTGGTCTGGTTTTTCTTCGGGGCGCTGTTGAGGTTGTCGCCGGAAGCGCTGCCGCAGGCTGCTGCCGACGCCAGGGTGACCATGGCGAGCGCCGCGGCGGCAATGCGCTTGGCGTTGACGACGACTCGGGAGGAGTGGCGGCGTGCGTCACGCTGCTGGTTATTCGTGGTGAAAATGGACATGATGTGATCCTTCTATTGATTTCTATTGATGGTTGGCGTCGTGATGGCTGCTGGCCGGCTGGCGCGGGTTGATGGCTGGAATTGATGATTGGATTGCTGAATACTTCTGAACTGCTGGCGGAACGCTGTTTAGCCGGCGCTCCCGCTGTCTTACGCCGGCCGATTCACAACCGACCCGTTGGATTCCGTTCGCGATCAGGCGGCCTCGCCGACCAGTTCGGGATGGTGAATCGCGTAGGCGTGCTCGGCCAGATGCAGCTCCTGGGTCAGGAACTCGTGCAGCGTGCAGACGTAGCCGTGCTCGCGGCCGATTTTGGCGATGTAGCCGTTGATGTAATCGACCTCGGTAGGGCGGCACCGCGTCAGATCCTGATACATCGACGGATAGTGCAGCGGGTGCGCCACGCCGGCCGTGTGCAGTATGGTCTCGACCTCCGATTCGCGTGTGCCCAGCAATGTGAGTCCCGCATGCTCGGCGGCGGTGTAGGCCTCGTTCACCAGCTGCTCGGTCATCCAACGCGCGGCGGGATGCGATTCGAACTGGCCGAAGCGAATCTGGTACATCGTGCACAGGGTGTTGAGCACCGAATTGAACACGATCTTGGCCATGCACATGCCCATGAAGTCGTCGGCGATGGTCGGGTTCAGCGTGGCCGCCGCGAAATCGTCATGCAGCTCATGCTCCACGTCGCTCACATGTCCGTCGTAGGCGCACATGCTCATCGCCTTGGAATGCGCTCCGCCGGTGAAATTCACATCGCCGGGGCCGTACACGAACGCGCCGATCAGCGCCGTGCCGCCGTAGATATGGTCAGCCGGGAAATACTGCGCGATCTTCTCGAAATGCCCGTACCCATTCATCGCCGAGAACACGATCTGGCCGGAGCGGAACAGATGTGCGCAGCGCTTGAGCATGCCTTCGAGCTGATGCTGCTTGAGGAAGATGATCCAGACATCCGGCTCGCCGTCGTACTCCTCCGGATAGAAGACCTTGATTGGCACCAGATGGCGGTTTTCATCATCCTGAGAGACGTAGACGCCGCCCTGCTCGCGGATCGCGGCCACATTGGGCTCCCAAGCGTCGATGAAGTCCACCTGCTTGCCGGCGAATTCCTGCAGCAGCACGCCATACTGCACGCCCATGCCGCCCGCGCCGATCACCGCATATTTCATTGCCTTGCCTCGATTCGGTTGAATTTCAACGACGAATTCGCAAAAGACGCAACGTCTGCGCAAAGGGCTTCATATACGCCTGATCGCACTCATGCCTGTGCTTGATGCTGGTGCTGAACCCTTGCGGATTGTCTCTTTTCGCGATTTGAATATCGTCGAACACCCAATATATGCATCGCGCGAATTCGCCGCAGCGGCGCGGCTATAGCATTTAGTTATCAGCGGTTATAAGAAGAGGGGGTGCACATGGTGGCGCACGCAGTTGCTGATTGCATAGCGCATATACCTGATTCCGTGAGAATCACAGTAATGGGGCCACACGGCCTCTTCCTCTCATCGCCCTCCGCTCATTTCCTTCCATTTGTCGTCTTCTGCCCATTGCCCTCATCTCGCTGCATCGGTCTGATGGTCTTATCATTCTGTATTAATATATGATTAATTATTGTTTTATTTGTATATAAATACTAATATATGAGTATGTTTTCATTATTGGATGAGACTATGCCGGGTGACGTTGCTACTACGATCGCCGATCGCATGGTAGCTCGGCGCAAGGAGCACAAACTCTCACAGGCCGAGCTTGCGCAGAAATCCGGAGTAAGCCTCGGATCGCTCAGGCGCTTCGAGCAGCGCCATGAAATCTCGTTGACCGGACTGATCGGCATAGCCTTCGCCTTAGGATGCGAGAACGACTTCGACGCCCTTTTCTCCCAACCGTATTACGCGAACATCGACGATGTCATAGCCGCGCGAAAACGCGCTCGGAAGGAGATCTGACATGCCCGTACAACATCGATCCCCGTCAGAGCCACCCGTAGACCGCGTCCGTGTGCTGTTCGACTCGGAACCTGTCGGAACCCTCACCATGTCGGCATCGAACGCCTTGGCGTTTGCCTATGACCAATCGTGGCTGACTGAAGGGTTGAGCATCAGCCCGCTCAGCCTGCCGCTAAGAGAAGGTGTATTCGTCGCCCGGCGCGATCCTTTGAACGGCATGTTCGGCGTCTTCGATGACAGCATGCCCGATGGCTGGGGACGGTTGCTGACCGACCGGATGCTGCGGCAACGTGGGATCGAGCCGTCCAGCGTGAGTGTGCTGAGCCGATTGTCCATCGTAGGTTCCAGTGGAATGGGAGCGTTGGAATACGAGCCTGCTGCGGATTTTGCCGAGCGCAGCCCCCATGCCGACCTTGATGATATCGCTTTGGAATGTGCTCAATTGTTGAAAACCGATTTCTCGCCCGACCTTGATCGCCTCTTCGCACTTGGCGGTTCTTCGGGCGGTGCCCGTCCGAAGATTCTTACCGAACTTGATGGCCGTGATTGGATTATCAAATTCCCTTCATCCGTTGATTCCGCCAACATTGGCGAACAGGAATACGCCATTTCGCAGATCGCCCGTGAATGCGGCATCAGCATGCCGCAGACTCGCCTGTTCCCCTCGCAACGATGTTCCGGATACTTCGGCGCGCAACGTTTCGATCGCGAGCTGCTACCTGATGGCTCAAGCATGAAAGTGCATATGGTATCTGCCGGCGGTCTGTTGGAGACGTCCCATCGCCTAGCCAATCTCGATTACAGTCTGCTGATGCGTCTCACCATGCGCATCTGCGGCAGCATTCATGAATGTGAACGGCTATACCGTCTCATGTGCTTCAACGTGTTCATCGGCAATCGCGACGATCACGCCAAGAACTTCTCCTATCTCTATGATCGAGACAACAACATCTGGAAGCTGTCGCCAGCATATGATCTGACCGAAAACCCCGGCATCAACGGCGAACACGCCACCACTGTCGACGGAAAAGGGCGCGACATCGGCACTGATAATCTCGTTGCCGTAGGCGTAAGAGCAGGCATTTCGCGCACCCGCTGCATGTCGTATGCCAAAGAAATCCGCGAATGCATAGCTGACGCCGGCTTTTCAGTGCAGAGTTGAGATAAGTAAGGGCAGGAAGGCACTGTGGCTTTCCTGCCCTACTGGCGTAATCGTTATATCGACCAGTCCTTTGGCTGATCAGTCTCTCGGCTGCCCAGCCACTTTGGCTACTCAGTTGGCTAGTCAGCCGCCTTGGCTCACCGCTGCGAGCGGTTGATGGCGGAGATGATCGCCTTCAGGGAGCTGGTGGTGATGGAGGAATCCACGCCGACGCCCCAGATGATCCTGGTGTCGCCCTCCTCGCCGATCTGGCACTCCACATAGGAAGCGGCCAGCGCCTCGGATCCGGCGGTCATGGCGTGCTCGGCGTAATCCATGATCGAAACGGTAATGCCCAGCGTGCGGATCGCGTTGAGGAAAGCCGCGAGCGGGCCGTTGCCCAAGCCGGAGATCTCGCGCTCGACCGGCGTCGCGTCAGGCGTGGCGCCGCGATCGAGGATGCGCACCTTGATGACGGTGTCCGAACCGTCCTCGCCCGAAGACGACGAAACCTTGAGCAGCTTGAGACGGCCCCACTGCTTGAGCGTCGCATCGCCATCGTCGCCCATGACCGCGGCCGCGGAGGTCACGCCGCCGTCCTCGACGGGCAGGTACTCATCCTTGAAGAGATGCCAGATGTCCTCGTCCTTGACTTCCTTCTTGGTGCGGTCCGCATAGGTCTGCACGACCTTGTCGAACTCCACCTGCAGGCGCTTGGGCAGATCGAAGTTGTGGTTGGTCTTGAGCAGGTAGGCCATGCCGCCCTTGCCGGACTGCGAGTTGACGCGGATGATGGCCTCGTAGGTGCCGCCGATGTCCTTGGGATCGATCGGCAGGTAGGGCACGAGCCACACGAAGCTGTCAAGCTCCGCACCGGCACGCTGCGCAGCCATTTCGCGGGCTTCAAGCCCCTTCTTGATCGCATCCTGATGCGACCCGGAAAATGCCGTGAACACGAAGTTGCCGGCGTAGGGATGCCGTTCCGAGATCTTGATCTGATTGCAGTATTCGACCGTCTTGCGGATCTCGGGCACATTCGAATAGTCGATCTGCGGGTCGATGCCCTGCGTGAGCAGGTTGAGGCCCAAGGTCACCAGGTCGACGTTGCCGGTGCGTTCGCCATTGCCCAGCAGGCAGCCCTCGACGCGGTCGACGCCGGCGAGCAGCGCCAGCTCGGTGGCGGCTACGGCCATGCCCTCGTCGTTGTGCGGATGCACGGAAAGCACCACGCAGTCGCGATCCTGCAGGTGGTTGGACATGTACTCCATCTCATCGGCGAAGACATTCGGCGTGGTCATCTCCACCGTGGCCGGCAGATTGAAGATGATCTTGCGCTCGGGCGTGGGCTTGATGACATCGGTCACCGCGTTGCACACCTCGGCCGCGTATTCGGGCTCGGTTCCAGTGAAGGATTCCGGGGAATACTCGTAATACAGCTCGGTGTCGCCCACCTCGGCCTCAAGCTCCTTGCACAGGGTGGCCGCATCGGTGGCAAGCTTCTTAATGCCCGCCCTGTCCTTGCGGAACACGACCTCGCGCTGCAGCACGGAAACCGAATTGTAGAAGTGCACGACGGCGCGGCGAGCGCCCCGCAGGCACTCGTAGGTCTTGCGAATCAGGTGCTCGCGCGCCTGGGTGAGCACGATGATGGTCACATCCTCAGGGATGAGCTCGCGTTCGATAAGCATGCGGATGAAATCGTAATCCGTCTCCGAGGCGCTCGGGAAACCGACCTCGATCTCTTTGAAGCCCATCGAGACGAGCATGTTCCAGAAGCGCAGTTTGCGTTCCGGGTCCATCGGGTTGACCAGCGCCTGATTGCCGTCGCGCAGGTCGACCGAAGCCCAGCGCGGCGCGCGCTGCAGGGTCTTGCCCGGCCAGGTGCGCTCAGGGTAGTCGAAGGGAATCTGCTTGTTGTAGGCCACGTACTTGGTGTAGGGCATGGCGCTCGGCTTCTGCGGCGCTCCGATGAATCGGCGAGGAGGCAGCAGCAGGTCGTTGTTCCCCCCATTGGACTTTGCGGCTTGCGCCGCGAGATCAAATACTGATGATTGATCCTGACCCATCACTCCTCCTTCTTTCTTCCGTATCAACGCTTCCTCTGGAAGCACGTACTGCTTATGGAATCCGCGTCTAGGTCCGACACGAATTGTTAACGCACATGTAACACGCATGCACGTGCCTCAGTGTACCCACGGCCTACCCCAGCAGCCTTGGCGAGCCACAGGGTGGACAACGGCGGTCGGCGTGGGTCGATGTTTGACGAACGTATGCACAGCACGGCGGCGAGTGGGTTTCGCGTGCGAATCACAAGCGCACGCGCCTTGCACGCGTCTGCAATGCGGCGGCACACGCCGTCTCGCCGTCGCCAGTCAATGGGGCGAATTGGCGGATTTGATGGCCCAGACGATTCAGCGGAAGAGCGAGACGCCGCGCCGCGCCGCACAGTAGGCGTTGCCGAGCCAGGTGTGGCGCGAATTGGGCCAGACGGCGCCGAGCCGGGGCGCGTTCTGGCTCATCCATATGCTGGGCACGCGGCCATCGGTGCTGCGCGAGCCGAGCAGGTTGAAGCCGTTCTTCTTCACCAGCCAGTCGGGGTGCTGGGTGGCTATCGCCAGCCCTTCGCCGATGGTCAGCGGCAAGCGTTCGTCAGTGTCAATGAGCTTGCGCGCCACGTCGGGTTCCCGGTTGACGTAGGCCGTGCCGGTGTGCGGATCCACGACGAGATAGAAGGGCCCTTCGGGCGGTTCGAAGCCATCCTGCGGCAGGAAGCTGGCGATGTCGCGCGGCGGCATGGTCGTGAATCCGGCCATGCGGTTGATGCTGGTGCGGGCGATCAGCGATTCGGGGGAAACCAGCTCATGCGTAGGCACCAGCAGGATGTTCGTGCCCAAGTCGCTGCGCTCGAGCGCGGTGATCAGCGGGCGGGCGAGGGCCCGGAACGCCGCCGAGCTCATATCGGCCACGTCCGGGTAGCCCAGAGCCACGATGCGATCCAGCTGCTTTTGCGCTTCTTCAGATGCCTTCGACATAGCTCTAGTATGGCACGCCAGCCGCCGGGAGTCATGCGCCGCCAGCGCGCTTGCGCTGCCAGCCTTACAGCTGCTCGGCGAAATGCTTGCGTGCGATGATCTCGGCCAGCTCGACGGCGTTCAGGGCCGCGCCCTTGCGCAGATTGTCGTTGGCGATGAAGAACGCGAGGCCCTTCTTGCCGTCCACCGCCTGATCCTGGCGGATGCGGCCGACATAGCTCGGGTCCTTGCCAGCGGCCAACTGCGGCGTAGGGATGTCGTCCAGCTCGACGGCCGGAGCGGTGGCGAGCACCTTACGAGCCATATCGGGAGTTACGTCGCGCTCGAATTCGGCGTTGACACTCATGCCATGCGCGGTGAAGACGCCGACGCGCACGCAGGTGCAGGATGCGGCGAGATTCGGCAGGTGCAGGATCTTGCGGCTTTCGTTGCGCAGCTTCTGCTCCTCGTCGGTCTCCTCGGAGCCGTCGTCGACGATGGCTCCGATGAAGGGCACTGCGTTGAACGCGATGGTGCGCACGACCTTGGTCGGCTCGGGGAAGTCGATGGCCGATCCGTCGAACGCGAGCTTGTCGGCACCTTGCTCGATTGCGGCGGCGGCCTCGTTCATTAGCTGCTCGACTCCCGCGCGGCCCGCACCGGAAACCGCCTGATACGAGCTTACGATAAGCCGCTTCAGGCCGAACTGCGTGTCGAGCGCCTTCAGGACCGGGATGCAGGCCATCGTCGTGCAGTTGGGGTTGGCCACGATGCGGGTCGGGATATCGTCCAAGTCGTCGGGATTGGCCTCGGCCACGACCAGCGGCACGTCGTCATGCATGCGCCATTGCGAGGAGTTGTCGACCACATACGCGCCAGCCGCAGCAAAGCGCGGCGCCCAGACCTTCGACGTGCCGCCGCCTGCGGAGAATATGGCGATATCGATGCCCGAAAGATCGGCCTTCTCGACGTCCTCAACCGGAATGTCGACGCCGCGCCACGTGAGCGTCGTGCCGGCAGAGTGTGCTGACGCCAGGAAACGTAAGTTCCGCACCGGGAAGTCACGCTCGTCGAGCACGCGGCGCATGACCATGCCCACCTGACCGGTCGCCCCCAGCACCGCCACGTTCACGCCACGTTCGTGTATCTGCACCATTTGAGATCGACTCCTTTTTCGCTATTCACCCTGTTGCGTAAGTA
This sequence comes from Bifidobacterium subtile, assembly GCF_000741775.1. Classification (GTDB taxonomy): domain Bacteria; phylum Actinomycetota; class Actinomycetes; order Actinomycetales; family Bifidobacteriaceae; genus Bifidobacterium; species Bifidobacterium subtile. The sequence continues at coordinate 559,629 of NZ_JGZR01000006.1, read as the reverse complement.
TTCGGACCCGCAAGCATTCGCCCGTCTCGTCCGCATCGCCGTCCGTCTGTTGCGAATTCGCCGGCAGAGCGTATTGCGTACGTCTCTATATTGCCCACATCGCGCCGACAAAACACCCGACGACTACAGACTATCGCCCGGAATGCGCATTGACCGGCATATGCCGAAGCGGTACGTACACGGCAGCATTCACACGGCGACATCCATGCAGTGCCATCCATGCAGTGCCATCCGCTCAGCGACATCAGATCAGCGGCGCCAGTTCAGCGACCGGTGCCGCCGTATACCACGGCTTCCACGTGGTCGGCATCCAATCCATAAGCCGTGTGCAGCGCCTTGACCGCCTCGTCCAGATCATCGAGCGGCACCAGCGCGGCGATGCGGATCTCGGAGGTCGAGATCATCATCACGTTGATATCGTGCTCGCTGAGCGCGTTGAAGAACTTCGCGGCGAGGCCGGAATGCGTTTTCATGCCCACGCCTACGACTGCCACTTTGCCGACGGAGGAGTTCACGTCGAAAGACTGGTAGGCAAGCTCATCGTGCTTGTCTTCCAGCACCTCCTGCACATGCTTGGCGGCAGCGCCGGGCACGGTGAACGAGATGTCCGCCGTCCCAGTCGAGGCGCTGGCCTGCACGATCATGTCGATGTTCACGCCGGCTTCGGCAAGCGTGCTGAAGACGCGTGCCGCCATGCCCGGCTCATCAGGCATGGCGCGCACGGTCACCAAGGACTCGCTGCGGTCATGCGCCACGCCGGAGATCACCGGTGCCTCGGGGTCGAGGTCGGGGAAGAGTTCTCCCATCGAGACGTTCATGTTATTGGTCATAATCCTGCCTTCTCGGTTCGAAGCATGCCATGTTTAGTTAGCTGAGTTTGGTTAGCTGATGGATTGTCATGAAAATTCATTGCCGCGCGATCATCTGGAAAATCGCACGGGCCGCAGCCCTGCCCGCATTCACGCCAGATTCGGCAGGCTGCGCGGGTCGACGCCGTCCGGCACGATCACGGTGCCGCTGCGGTGCGAGAAGGAGCTGCGCACGTGCAGAGGCATGCCGAAGCGCTGCGCGTATTCGACGCAACGCAGCGCCAGCACCTTCGCCCCGCAGGAGGTCATTTCCAGAATCGATTCGTAGTCGATCGCAGGTATGCGCCGCGCCGTGGGCACGATGCGCGGATCCGCGGTGAACACGCCATCGACGTCGGTGTATATCTCGCACACATCGGCGCCAAGCGCCACCGCCAACGCCACAGCCGAAGTATCGGAGCCGCCCCGACCCAGCGTCGTCGCATCGCCGATCTCGCTGACGCCTTGGAAACCTGCCGCGATAGCCACGCAGCCCTCTTCCATCGCCTTGCGCACGCGGGCCGGACGCACGGACTTGATATGCGCCGTGCCGAACTGCGCATCGGTCATGAAGCCCGCTTGGGAGCCCGTGAAGGAACGCGCCTGCGAGCCTTCGGCGTGAATGGCCATCGCCAGCAGACTCATCGAAATACGCTCGCCAGCCGTCATGAGCATGTCCATCTCACGCGCCGGAGGATTCGAATCAATGCTCAACGCCTGGTCGATGAGGTCGTCGGTGGTATCCCCCATTGCGGAGACCACAACCGCCACGTCATTGCCCGCCCGCTTCGTTTCGACGATGCGCTTGGCGACGCGCTTGATCGAATCGGTGTCGGCGACCGATGAGCCGCCGTATTTCTGCACGATAAGAGCCACGACTGTCCAATCCTTGTTTCGTCGATTCGCTGCGTTTATTCTACGCAAACGGGGCGATTATACCCGCGAACACGCCGTTCATGCCCCGCATCGACCAATATGCGTCCTGCACATGCTGCTTTACGCCTCGCGCCGGCCGGCGAGCGCACGGCCGAGCGTGATCTCGTCGGCATATTCGAGGTCGCTGCCGACAGGCAGACCGCTGGCGAGCCGGGTCACCAGGATGCCCAGCGGAGATAGCAGCCGGCTGAGGTAGGTTGTGGTGGCCTCGCCTTCGATGTTGGGGTCGAGCGCCAAAATGATCTCCTTGACTTCGTCGGTTTTGAGCCGGTCGAGCAGCTTGGGGATATTCAGGTCGTTCGTCCCCACGTTGGCCATGGGGTTGATGGCCCCGCCCAGCACATGGTAGGTCCCGCGATACTCCCGCGTGCGCTCGATGCTCATGACGTCCTTGGGCTCCTCTACCACGCAGATGAGGCTGTGGTCGCGTCGCGGGTCAGCGCATATCGGGCATGGGCTCGTCTCGCACACATTGCCGCAGATGTCGCAGAACCGTATCTTCTCTTTGACTTCGCTGATCGCCTCGGCGAGGTCGCGGCTCTCTTCCTCGCTCGCGGAGAGCAGATAAAAGGCGATGCGTTGCGCACCCTTGGGCCCGATGCCGGGCAGATGCGAGAACGCGTCGATCAAGCGCTGTATCGCGCCATCGTAAGCCAATGCCATGGGTTTTCGTCAGCCTTCCTGATGCTTGCCGGACTTGTTGGGCGGTTGGATGTTCTTCGGGTTGCGCGGGTCGTCGGCGGCAAAGTCCTCGACGCTTTTCACCTCGAAAAGTCGTGCGAGCTCGTCCAAATCCAGCGCCGTCGCCGAGCCGAGCGACTCGTCGTTCAGCGAATACTCGTCCTCTTCCGGAGCGACCTGCTCACGCCCGGGCGCCTCTTGCGCGTCGGAGCGCGTCGGAGCGCCTGCGGGCATGGGATTGCGCGACGTGAGGTTGGGCCGTGTGAGGTTGGGCCGTATGGGGTTGCGCTGTATGGAGTTCTGCGACGCCGCCCATGGATCGGAGTCGTCGTAGGAATCGCCAGCGGCACTGGCGGTGGTATTGCCAGCGAAACGATCGGAGTCCTCCCCGGCATAATCGGCGCCGTCATACAGGTTTCCGGCCGCCTCCCCAGGTGGGTTCCTGCTCTGATTCCCCGCCGAATCCCCGCTCGCATCGCGGGACATGACGCTGGTCGAGCCGTTGGCCGCCGGGGCGGATGGCATCGCCCAAGGGTCGACGCCATCGCTTGTATCGGGAACGGAAACCTGCTTGTGATGCCGGGCTTCCTTGGGTTTCGCGGTATCTGCACCTGTCTGAGATGCGCTGCCCTGTTCTGCGCTACTCTGCTCCGTGCCGCCCACGGCAGCGGGGTCATGCCTCGCGTTCTGCTCGGACGACTGCGTTTGCAGCTTCCGATCACCTTGAATTTTCTGGGGCCCTCGCCTCTCAGGCGAAACCGCCCAAGGGTCTTCGTCGTACTCGGTCGGCGGCTGCGGAGCGGTTTGCTCATGCGCAGCGGCCGCCGGGTCGGCTATGGCTGCGTCTGCGGTATCGGCAAATGCCGCAACGGATGCGGCGTCTGGCTCCTGCGCTGGCTGCGCCCATGGGTCTGCGCTGGCGCCGGCATGGGCAGGCTCGTGAATGATGCCGTCGTCTGGCGTGCCGTATGCCGCGTTGCGAGATTCTTGAGCGGAATCGCTTCGATTGCTGGGCCGCTCCTGAGCTCCGGGTTGCTGCTGCTTGTCGGGCCTTTCCCAGTTATTTGGCTCGTTCTGGCTGCCATGGTCGCCGCGGGTGCCGGACTCGCCCTGATTGCCGAGATTTCCCCTGTCGTCTATTTCGCCCGGGACTTCCCTCCCGCCCCGATGAACCGGGTCATCGGCGTTCTGCTGCCCATCCGTGGCGCCCGTCCGGTGCTCCTTGGGCTGCGTCGGCATATGAGCGCCGACATGGACGGCGAGTCCGGCGGCAGCCAGACCGGCCTTGGACAGAGCGATCTGCTGCTTGACCTGGGCGAGCCGTTCGCCGCTCATGCGCGCGGTCGGCTCGACCTGCTCGCCGTTGGCAGCGACCGGCGTCGGCGCGATCATCGTGTTCGCGCCGAAAACCTCACGCACAGCCGCGAGCACGACCTTCGACGCTTTATGCCCGCGATGCGCTTCGTCGGAGGAAACGGCCAGCGCGAAGGCGTGCTGGCTCAGCGGGCAGTCGAAGGTCATCGATATGCGTTGCTTGCCCGCACGATTCGAGGCCAGCGCGACGCGTACGACCTTGTCCCGCGTGACGTATTCGCGAACATCGGACGGCAACGCGGCAATGGCGGCGTCCCAACGCTCATCGACGCTGCGGCGGTCCTCCTGCACCGCCGTCGCGGTCTGGTCGGCAACGGCGGCATGCTGTGGCGCATTCCGCGTTGCTTCATTCGCCGAAGCAGCAGTCGGGCCGGCGGACGGCGTTGCCAGCGCCGGGGAAGGAGAAGGATTGGCCGTCGAAGGACCAGTCGTGGAGAGACCGGTGTTCGGCGTCTGAGCAAACGACGCGGCTTCAGCCTCAGCCTCATCGCCAGCCGCAACAGGGTTGCGCCCATTCGGCGCGTTACGGCCGGTATGCGAAGTGGGTTGCGCCTCGGCAACCGGCATCGAGCCGGACCGCTCTCCAGGATTCGATGCCATTGCATTCGCGCTGTCGGCAGATTGCGCTTCAGCAGCCGTTCCCGCAGCGGCAGGAGCGTTATTCACTTGGTCAGCCAGAGCGGGAGCGGTCGCGGGAGCCGCGCCACTAGACGAACGTTGCGCCGAGCGCCGGTTCGAACCTGCAAAACCGCCTCGGCTCGCCGATTGCGCTGCGCCGCCTGCAGACTGACCGCTCGCAATGCCTGCCATATTCGCAGTAGAGTCCTGCTGCGCCGCCATGACCGCGGTTTCGGGGTCGCGGCCTGCCAGCAGCCGCGCCGCCAGCAATTCCAGCCGCATGCGCGGCGACACGGCGCCGGCCATGGCACTCAAGGCGGCGTTAATGGTTTCGGCCATGGCGCTGAGTGAGCCGAGACCAAGCGCCGCGGCCTGGCGGTGCAGATGGTCCATATCCTCGGCTGCGGAGTCGTCGCCAAGCACGCTTTCCGCGCGTTCGCCACCCAAAGTCAGCACGAGCAGATCGCGCACGCGGGACAGCAGATCCTCCACGAAACGACGCGGATCGAATCCGCCGACCACGACCTTCTGTACTACCCCGTATAGTTTCTCGCCATCACGCTCGATGACGGCGTCGATTGCCTCGCCGATCAGCGCATCCGGCGTAAAGCCCAGCAGCGCGACGGCCGAATCGTGGGTTATGACGCCATCCACCGAGCCGACCATCAGCTGATCCAGCACGGAAAGGGTGTCGCGCATCGAGCCGCCCCCGGACCGCATCGCGAGCTTCAGCACTCCTGGTTCGGTCCCGATGTGCTCTTTCTCGCAGATATCCTGCAGGTACGGCCCCATGATTTCAGTCGGAACGAGGCGGAAGGGATAGTGATGGGTGCGAGAGCGAATCGTGCCGATCACTTTCTCCGGCTCGGTGGTCGCGAAGATGAACATCACATGCTCCGGCGGCTCCTCCACGATTTTGAGCAGGGCGTTGAATCCCTGCTGCGTCACCATATGGGCCTCGTCGAGGATGAAGATCTTATAGCGATCGCGGGCAGGGGCGAAGGTAGCGCGTTCACGCAGCTCGCGCGCGTCATCGACGCCGTTATGGCTGGCCGCGTCGATCTCCACGACGTCGATCGACCCCGGCCCTCCGGTCGCCAAGTCCTTGCAGCTCTCGCATTCGCCGCATGGATGCGAGGTCGGACCTTTCTCGCAGTTGATGCAGCGCGCAAGAATACGGGCCGAACTCGTCTTGCCGCATCCGCGCGGCCCCGAGAACAGATAGGCATGGGTCAGCTTGCCTTCGTCAAGCGCACGTGACAATGGCACTGTGACCTGCGTCTGGCCGATCACCCCGTCAAAAGTGTCCGGCCTGTACCTGCGGTATAACGCCAACGCCATATCTGCTCCCTCACGCACGCTCGCACTTGCTTTTCATTCGCCCTAACAGATTACGATCCGCCGCCACGCTCGTTCTCCGCTCGCGCCTGGCTGTTGCCTTATCGTCGCATTGTCTGCATTTCTCCGCGATCACCGCGGGGGCAGTCCATGCCTCCTAACCTACCTGCACCCGACTATCTATGCGCGGCAAGCCTAGTATGAATGCGGCAGACCTGATCTATGCCAGGCCGCGCGGGCACGCATCTTGTCTGAGCACGGCGGGCGGCACCAGCAGCCGCATCGACCGACTGCTGACCGCGACGGACACCGGCAGCCTTCCGACATATTCGCCATCGGCCATCAGCGCCGGCGGCGTTTCGCCCTCAGGCGATTGCTCGATCTCTATGCTGCGCACTCGCTGCCAATCAAACAATCCAGTGCCGAGCAGCCCCCCGTTATACGCATTCGCTATCGCACGCACAATTTGCAGGAAGGTGGGAACCCGGTTCAGCCAGATCAGGTCGAGCAGGCCATCGTCGAGCAGCGAATTCGGCGACAGCTCGATGCCGCCGCCAACATAACGCGAGTTGGCTACGGTCAGCAGGGGGCTGGCAATAGTGCGCTCATCCACGCTTCCATCTTCCAGAATCGCCCGCACATGGTATCCATATGGTCGTATATGCATGACCTCCCTGAGCACCGCGACGAAGTAGCGCAGCGTTCCATACGGCAGCGTTGAACGATTCGCACGATCGTTGATGCTTGCATCCAGCCCGCAGGACAGCATTCCTGCGAACAGCCGCTCGGTCATGCCGGGCATGCCACCGCACGTAGCCCGCTGGGCCGTCCCATCATCGAAATCATCCCGGTGCTGCCGTCGGACGCCGCCTTCCGCCGCAGCGAAAGGCTTGGACTCTGTTGCAGGGGACGCTGCTGCAGCAGGAGACGTTGCGGCAGGCGCCGAGATCACGCCCGCATCCACATCCCGATGCGTGCCGTTGACGATCGCGCCAGCAATCCCGTGAACCGCATCCCGCGCACGATTCACCGGCAGTCCCAGCCCGCGTGCGAAATCGTTGCCCGAACCCATAGCGACGATTCCCAAAGGCGTTGCGGCTCCGGCGAGCGCATTCACCGCGAGGGCGACCATGCCGTCACCGCCGACTACGACAAGGTCATCGATGTCGCTAAGCCGCTCCCGTATCCTCGCCAGCGAATCATCATAATCGCGACCGGTCAGGTCGACGACGTCGAAGCCGTGCCGCTCTCCCTCCTGCTTCAGGAGATCGAACACCAGTCTGTTGGCCTTAGCGCCGTTCCCGTTGTTCGCGGCAGGATTTCCCGCCATCGCCACAACCGCTCTCGCAATACTCACAGAGGCAACGATAACGAAAAACCGTTGCCTGCAGCAACGTTTTCCAAGGCTTTGCGGCATATTTCACAGTCCGGGCCATACGCCATCCCGCAGTCCGGCCGCTTGCCAACATGGGCCGTTCGATCATCCGATGACTGCGGCACGCCGCACGAAAATCGCCTAAGAGCATTCGATCGGCCCGGCGCGCGCCGAACTGGTCACCTGAGGAATCAACGGCACCGAGGTGCGAACCGAGACGCCGGCTGTCACGATGTCTCCATCGATCCTGCATGATTCCAGCTTCCCCTTGTGGGAGCGAGCGACCGTTTGCGCGGCGGCGCAAGGGTCTGCGGCTCCCTCCCATAGCACCGTTGCAGCGGAGACCGCGGCGAGATCCGCAGCGGATATGGCTTTCGAGCGACAGATGAACACATTGCCTGCCATCGCCAAAACAGACAGCAGCACGGCCGCAGCTGCGACCAAGGCCACTCCCGCCATCGTCCCGGAGCCTTGGTCGCTCCTGCACAGCCGACGGCAGACAAGTCTTCTCGCATAAGTCATTGTGCTACACCCGTCGATGTCGCGTGGACGCGAGTCGGCATGACTCCGAGCGGATCAGGCAGCACCGGGCATTGCACCCTCACTGCATAGGTTCCTCCGCCGCGCGTCACCGACACCGAAGCGTCAGATCCCATTGCCCGCGCAAGAGCTGCGGCATCGGCCTCGCCACCGGTGACGACAAGTTCCCTGGCAATCGAAGCTGCCGTATCCTGGCAATCCATCGACACAATCACGGCCCGGGCAAGCGACATGAGCACAACCGCCATGACGATGACTGCCGGAAGCACCACCGCGAACTCTGCGGTGACGGCGCCCTGGTCGCATGGTTTCCCGACATGCTTGCCGACATACGACCAGATACGCGCTCCTTGCTTGCGTGACGATGTCCGGATCATCGCATTCATCACACGCTCAATGACTTTTTCACGATGTTGCTCAGCAAGGTCCTCGTGACATCCGACTTGAGCAATGCCACCAGCAATGTAGCGAATCCAGTCGCGGCCACCAGCACCACCGCATACTCGGCTGTGGCCGCTCCCTCGTCCGCTGCGCCGTCCATCGTCCGCACTTTGGCGTCAAGCAGGCATATTTCTCGTTTCATATTGTTCATCAGTCCACTCACCCGGCCTCTGGCATATCGGAAAATGCCAGCCTGGCCATCGACGCTAATGGGGGTTTGCGTATTCATGATCGTTCCTTACCTCTTCATTGTTGTCTGAATCTCTTCATTGTTGTCCGACTGGTTGCGCCGGTAATTCCAGTGTGCCCGCCGATGTACGGAGAGTCCCGCGGTTCCGGGTCATGTGGTCGAACGCTCGGGCTTGTCCACATTGCCGGCGTGTCGCATTCGAGTTATCCACATCGTGTCCCCAACGACAAGCAGAGCGAGGGGAAGCGGCAACTGAATGGTCACGAGGCGAAAGACGCTATCGCCGGGATAACGCCGATGAACAGGAACGCAGGCAGAAAACACAATCCTGTTGGCACGAGCAGTCGGATCGAAAGGCGCGAAGCGCCCTGCTCGATCTGCGAGCGTTCGTTTTCGTCCACCTGTGCGATGGTGGCCTCAAGCCGTTCCATGGGGGCCGACCCATAGGCCCACGAATCCGCGAGCGCATCGTGCACCAACGCCATCGTCGCGCCATGCGCCTCATCAGACAGTGCGAGGCTCCACGCGTCATGCCAGGGATATCCTTCGTTGAGCAGGCGGGCGACGCCCAGCAGCAAAACGCCGCAACCGCGACCGATGTTCTCGCCCACTGCGTCGAGCGCACGCGGCAACGACGTCCCCCGCCGCATCGCCACGGCGATCATCGACAGAATCAACGTATCTGACGGCAACGGCATGTCCTCTTCGTCGCCTTGATGGGCATTCGGCAGAGCGCGGCCGGGCTGCGCACGGCTGAGAGCTACGCACAGGCCTGTGCATATCGCGGCGCAGAGCGCGGACAGCATTGCTGGAATCATGGTCAATTCTCCTTCTATTTCAGCTGCGCCCCGAAGCTGCACTCGTGCACTCGTGCTCGTGCTTCGTCCGTGTAAATGGGCACGCTCATGTCGTCAATGAATAGGCAGCATGCACAGCACCCCGTAAAGAGGCATCGCCGTGTCCGCTTCCGCGCCGCGCAATCCCGAGCGATACGCGATATGGTCACGACTGCATGGAATGACGACGCAAGCCATCAGTTCGTTCCGACAGCTTGCTTGCATACGGCCCTTCCGAAGTTTGTTCATAGGCGGGCCGTTCATGGGCAGTCCGGGTACGCGGCGGCCGAACGAATGAGCGCAGCATGGCACGTATCCACGCCACGCCCGCCGCATACGACACCACGCCGATCAGCAGACATGCCATGCCTCCTGTCGAACCGAATAGGAAGCCAATGGGATTGGCCCCGATTATCTCGCCCAGAAGCAAGGTGACGAAGGGGAGAGCCGAAAGCAGCTTTACTGTGGCCTGGGGCATCGCAAAGGCATTGTCACGCAACTCCTGCACCATTCGTGAGCGCCGGTGCGACTGCGCAACCGCTTGTATGGAGCGAGCGGCCTCGCACCCCAGCTGCTCGCTGAGGCGATATGCCAGATGCAATTCGGCAGCAGTCCGGGCCACTTGCGCATCCGACTCTGTTTCAAAAGCTCGCATGCGCAGCATCCGGTGCAGTTCCTCGTAATCCAAAGGAGAAGCAGCTGTCTCACTCAGCCCGTCCAACGGCGCTCCAGCCGGCTCCGCCCCAGCCGGAATCCCGGGCAGCTGCAGGGACTGGCGCAGCGATCCTCCCGATCGCACGCGCGCATGCATCGCAGCGAGAGCCGCGGCAAGACCAATGCGGGTCGCGGTTCTCTGCTGTCCACTGCGCTGACCCAGCCGGCGATCCAAGCCAGGCAACCGCGCACACGCACTGTGGAAGCGGTATATCAGCAACCATATCGCCATCGTGACGCACCATGCCGCAGCCCATGCACTCCATGCCATGTCTGCTCCTTTCGACTGCCTGGTCCTTTCGCATGCCCGGCCCCTTCCGCATACCTAAACGTTTACGAAACTGCCGCTATGCGGGCGAGCCGAACGCTTCCGAGGAACCCACGGCCCATTGCGCCGAGAATCGTTCCCACTGGGGCGTACTCGATGGAGCCTCGCGACCGTTCCAGCGCGTGAGCGTTCGCCCGGCGAAAGCGCCCTGCGCAGCATGGAAATCACCGATCTGCGCGATATAACGACCTTGCTTCGAACGTTCCAGATGCAGCACCGCATCAAAAGCATCCTGCGCAAGCATCGCCAGCACCGCAGGTTCAAGGCCCGCGAGCAGTCCCAAAGCGATCAGCCGCGGCGGCACCCGTTCCACGCCATCGGCATGCAGCGTCACCATGCCGCCCCTATGCCCGGAATTCAGAGCGCGCAGCAGGTCAGCGATCTCGGCCCCTCTGCATTCCCCGAGAATGATGCGATCGGGCCGCATGCGCAACGTGGCTTTGACCAATTCCGTCAGCCCTACTGCCCCAGCGCCTTCGACGTTCGCTTCGCGCGCCATAAGCGACACGTGGTCGCCGCGCCCCAGCTCTCCCAGCTCGCGTACCTCCTCCACGCTGATGATGCGCTCCGCAGGCCCGCATTCGCCAAGCAAGGCTTTCAGCAGCGTTGTCTTGCCTACGCCGGTGCCGCCAGCAATGAGTATGTTGGCGCGGCGGCGCACCAGACCGCGCAGCGTTCCCATCCATGAGACCGGGAACAGGCCACGTTCGCACAGCCGGCGCAGGTCGTAGCGATCATGCCCCGGAAAACGTATGGAGATGGCCGCCCCTTGCGGCACCACTGGGGCAATCACCGCATGAACGCGCACTCCTTCGACGCTGGAAGCGTCCGCTATCGGGCAGGCGTCATCAAGACGACGTCCCAGCTGCGCGCACAGCTGCACCGCGTACTCCCGTATCACCGCCGACGATCGAAACGGTATGCTCGGCTGCTCCTGCACCATGCCATCGCCGTAATCGGCCCACACTCGCCCGTCGCAAGTCACCGCCACATCGGTCAACGAGGCGTCATGGGTCAGATACTCCAGAGGCCCTAACGCCAAGCTCTTCGCTGTCATCACCTCTCCCCCATCCATGCCTCGACCCGATCAGCCGTTAGCCGCACGCATGCTGCGCTTCCCGTGCCAATGCGCTGAATGCCAAGTCCTTCCAGCAGATCCCGCTGCAGCTTTCGATCCGGGCGAATCGGGCCGATGACCTCGCATGACAGATAATCCGAGGCTTCCAACACGCTCAGACACCCGGCATTGCCGCGCGCGCCGCGCGGCTGAACTCCGACCACGGCAAGAATCCTGTCCGTTCTAGATGGTTCGACCGATCCGCCGCCCTCACACGATTCCAGCTGCGCGATATGCGCTTTGGCACGGGCCACGCCCAGCACGGAAAGCTCTGCCACGACGATCCGCTTCGAATCGGTCAACCCGGGAACCATATCGAGCACGCCGCCATCGGCGCCATCCACCACGACCACGTCATTCGCCTCGCCGAGCGCACATATGGCAGCCTGAATCTCCCACCAGTCAGGAACGTCGCCATTCCAAGGGTCGAAGGCGAGTACGCCGATGCCCTCCCACTTGGGCAGCCGACGATTCAAAGACTCAGCCTCGATTCGTCCAAGCGGGGCATCCAGGCCGCCGAAGCGCAATCCTTCCTCGCTCTCAATGCCCAGCAGGACATCGAGCCCGCCGGCGCGGAAGTCCGCATCGACCACTGCCGCAGTCAGCTTTCGCATGCGCAATTCCCAAGCCAGCATCGCCGCCAGCGCACTCAGCCCGATGCCGCCGCTAGACGATGTCAATACAACGGTATTGTCGCCAGTACCCGCATCAGCGCCTATGTCGAAATCACCGGATGAGCCGGACACGCGTCGAGACTCATGTGGCGACGCACGAGCATTCGACGTTGAAGCGCCGTGGCGAGGCCGCGATTCCCGCCCGCGGCCGTTGGCTGCACGGCGTTCCGTAGTAGGGGTGTAAAAACGCTGGGGCGGCGATGCCGCGCTGCTAATACTGTCCATAGCCCGATTGAAGCGTGTCGGGACACCCATCTGCAACTCTGGCGGACCACTGTGGTCGAACGCTTGGAGTTATCCACAATCGGGAGTGTCGAGCAGTAAAATCGCCGACTCGTAACGCCATCGCACCCGCCGAAGAATCCGCCGGCACCCGAAGGAAAGACGGCCGAAACATTTCGGCCGCAGTCACGGTCACGAAGGTCCTGACCCGCATCCGTGGGCGATGTCGCCGCTCTGTTTCGTATCCAACCCGCGCGACGGTCTTGGTGCTCCGTCAAGTAAAACGCTGAACCGTGAAAGCGCCTGTCGGCGCAAACGCCGCTCTCGGCGGCAACAAATGGAGCCCGGGGCTTAAGCACGGTTCAGCGCGAGTTACCAGTATAACCGCTCATTGCGTCCGGCGCGACTTTACGCGCTAAAGGAATCGATATGCGTAGAGAAAATTCAAGTGGCGCAGCTCCGGCCCTTTTATCCGGCATCGCCCGACTTCATGCCATTCCAATCGCGTCGCACCTGAGACGCGCTGTTGCGCCGTCGGCCGCGCCTACTCCAATTTGCCTTGACGCCACAGCTTGGCTCCGTGGAGAAAATCACCCGATGTGGTCATGAGATTGCCCGCCATATGCATGAGTCGGGCCGAGGCCGTCTGCGGATCGTGAGCGGCCCTGCGACCCGAAACTCCCGCCCGCACCGAGCCCGAATCGGAATTTGGGCCTGCTCCAGTCTCCTGTGCGGCAGCCGACGAGTCGCCCTGATGGGCGATGCGCCGCGCCTCAAGCCGCAGGCCTGCCGCAGTGACGTCGGTGAAGGCGGCCGCGCGTTCGAGCGCCACCGCGAAATCGCCAGTGAACGCGCCCGAAAGAATCGAGTCGGCCGTGCGGGCGATGTCTTCGGCGCTGGGCGCCTGATCGACGCCGGCCACGGCCGAAGCCGACGTGGCCACAGGCTCGCCCATGCGCCACAGCTGCGAGACCGACTCCTGATTGCGATTCATCCAGGTGCGCAGCATGTACAGCCGCCAGAGCATGCCCGGCAAGGAATCGGGCTGCGCACGGCTCCACAGTTCGGCGATGATATCCACGCCCTCGGCGTCGACGATGGTGAGCACGCGTCGCACGATTTCAGGATCTTCGCTGTGGTGCACGCGATCAAGCAGCGCGGCCGCCGAAACGTGGCTCATCTCGTCGATCTCCTGCGGGTCCGCGCCTCCCGAAAGGCTTTCGACGATGGCCGGATCGACCTGCGCGGGCCGTGCCGGACGGGATGATCCGGTGCCTGAGGCGATGAATCCCTCGCGGCTGGAACGAACCGAACCGGAGCCATAACGTGAAGTGCTAGTAGACAAGTGGTGCCATCCTCTGAATATCGATGATGCGCGGCCCTTGATCGCTCGGCACGATGGACAGGGCCACGGCGTTGCCAGTCGGCATGTACGGCGACGAGGCGATCAGCTGCTTGGACAATGATTTCGACACGCACATGGTACGCAGATGTTCGAAGATTCCGCCGATAACGGGACGATGCATGCACACGGCAGTTGTGATATGGGCGTTCAGCGCGTGCTCGATCTCCTCCTCGAATCGCTCCCAGGCGGCCTGCGGATTCTCGGCGAAGGCATCCTCCGTCAACTCGTCCGCCGGCACCATCGACAGGCCGGTCTGCCACGAGAACACTTCGATGGTCTCCAGGCAGCGCACCCATGGCGACGTGATCAGGCGAGAGGGGGCGAAGCAGGCGAGCTCGCGGTTGAGCGCGTACGCCGCCGCCGCGCCGCGCGGAGTGATGGGCCGGTCGGCGTCGGTGCCCTTCCACTGCTTGCGCGATTCGGCCTTGCCGTGGCGCACGATGAGCAGCGTCCGGCTGTTCTCGGCGCCTTCCTCCACCCGGTCAACGAACAGATCGAGGATGTCGCGATCCTGCGCATGCGAGAGCAGACGGCGGGCGTGGCGCACGCTTACCCAAACGATCTTGTCGATCTCACCGATATCGGCAGGCATCACCGGGCCGAGCGCCGCCGTGCGCATCGCGGATTCGTGATTGCCGATCGGACGCGCCATCCAGAACACGACATGCTTGGTGACGCCGCCCTTGGCCTTTGGCCGCTTGCCCTTCTTGCCTTCCGAGTCCAGCGGATACTCGATTTCGCCCAGTCGAGGTCCGAGCGCCACATGCACGCCTGTTTCCTCGCCGATCTCACGCACTGCCGCATGACGATGCGACTCATTGAGCTCCAGCTTGCCCTTGGGCCAGCTCCAATCGTCGTATTTGGGGCGGTGCACCACGCACACCTCAAGTCCGTCCAGCGCCGAGGGATGCCGCTCATCGAGAGCAGGCATGCTTTCGTCTGCGTTCTGCGAGTCGCGTGAAGCGTCCGAATCCTGCGCGATATCATCCTCGGACCGTCGGCGATACACAATGCCGCCTGCCGCCTCGACCGTCATGTTGCTCATTGCGCTGCCCTTTCCTTGAAGTTCCCTGCCCTGCGACCGGAATCCAGCGCATGCCCCGGTATTCGTTTTGCGCTGCGCAGCACGTGCGTCCAGCGACAGCCGTGCGACTGCCGCTGGAGCATGGCCGCTGTGTCGACGCATTCATGATTCCCATAGTATGCGTCTGCCATGGCACGACGGCAAAGCGCCGGCGCGAGGCGGCTGATCCTTCGATCATCGCGCCTCGCGCCGGCGCCCATATATCGCGATAACGCGCATCCGTTGCATATCGCACGAACTGGATTGGCCGGCTTGACCGATTCAACCCTTAGTTCGCCCCGTGATGATGATGCTGGTGCGTGCGGATCATGTATTCCTGGCAGTCGACCAACGGCCTGTTCTCCTCATCGCGCGAGTGCCGCACATAGGCTCCGTCCGGCTGCATATGCCACGAAATCGTAGAATCGGCCATCTGCAGGTCGACGTAATGAATCAGCTCCTCCACCTGATTGGCGTCGCTGATGCGCACCAGCGCCTCGACGCGGCGATCGAGGTTGCGATGCATCAAGTCGGCCGAGCCGATCCACACTTCCGGACCAGCAGCCGGGCCTTCGCCGATCTGCGGGCCTTCGGCATTCGCGAAGGCGTAGATGCGGCTGTGCTCAAGGAAGCGCCCGAGGATCGAACGCACTCGAATATTCTCGCTCAAGCCGGGAACTCCGGGCTTAAGAGCGCACATGCCGCGTTCGACGATGTCGATTTTCACGCCCGCCTGGCTCGCACGGTAGAGCGCGTCGATGGTCTTCTCGTCCACGACGGAATTGACTTTGATCCTTATCCAAGCCTCCTTGCCGGCGCGTGCGGCATCCTCCTCGCGGTGGATGCGCTGAATCAGCCCGGTGCGCACGGTGCGCGGCGCGACAAGCAGCCGGTGGAAGCTCGACTTCGGAGCGTATCCCGAAAGCTGGTTGAACAGGCGCGTAAGATCCTGCCCCACCACGGGGTCGCAGGTCAGCAGGCCCAGATCAGTGTAGATACGCGCGGTCTTGGGATTGTAATTGCCGGTTCCCACATGGCAGTAACGCCGCAGGCCATCGTTCTCTTGGCGCACCACGAGCGAGAGCTTGCAGTGGGTCTTGAGTCCCACGATGCCATAGACCACGTGCACGCCGGCGCGTTCGAGCTTGCGCGCCCAGGCGATGTTGGCGTCTTCGTCGAAGCGGGCCTTGATCTCCACCAAGGCCAGCACCTGCTTGCCGGCGTGGGCCGCGTCGACCAGCGCGTCGATGATCGGCGAATTGCTCGACGTGCGGTACAGCGTCTGCTTGATGGCCAGCACTTTGGGATCGGCAGCCGCCTGGGCAAGGAAGGCCTGCACCGAAGTCGAGAAGGAATCATAGGGGTGGTGCAGCAGAATGTCATGGCTGCGGATGGCCGCGAAGATGTCCTGCGCCCGGCTCGACTCGACTTCGGCGATTTGCCGATTGGTAATCGGGATGAACGTGCGGAATTTGAGATCCGGCCGGTCAAGGCGCTGCAGCTCGAAGAGCACGCTCATGTCGAGCGGTGAAGGCAGGCGATACACCTCTTCGTCGCTGACGCGCAGCTGGCTGACAAGCAGCTGGGAGAGGAACGGACTGGTCGCATCCGAGATCTCCAGCCGGATCGGCGGCCCGAAGCGACGGCGCAGCAGCTCCTTTTCCATGGCGTTGAGCAGATTCTCGGCGTCGTCTTCCTCGACGTCGATATCCTCGTTGCGTGTGAGGCGGAACGAACGCGCCTCCTTGATGATCATGCCGGGGAAGAGCGATTCGAGATGCGCGATGATGAGATTCTCCATCGTGATGAAGCCGAAGCGCTCCTCGCGACTCTCCTCGTCGGTCAGATCATCGACCTGCACCAGGCGGTTGAGGTTGTCCGGGATCTTGACGCGGGCGAAATGCGACTTGCCCGACGAGGGATTCTCTACGAGGACCGCAAGGTTGAGCGAGCCGCCGGAGATATAGGGGAAGGGATGGGCGGGGTCGACCGCCAGCGGCGTGAGCACGGGGAAGACCTGCTGGCGGTAGTAGCGCGAAAGCCGTTCCTGCTCGGAGGCCTTGAGCCTGTCCCAGCTCAGCAGCACAATGTGCTCGCGTTCCAACGCGGGCAGGATGCTGTCGATCACCGTGCGCGCGTGCTCGTTCTGGAGCCGATGCGCCTCCTCGCTGATCGCACGCAGCTGCTGGCGCGGGCTGAACCCGGAGGCTGCGGTCACCGCGATGCCCGAATCGATGCGGCGCTTGAGGCCTGCGACGCGGACCATGAAGAACTCGTCAAGGTTCGAGGCGAAGATGGCGGCGAAATTGGCCCGCTCGAGCACGGGCAGATCTTCATCCTGCGCCAGCTCGAGTACGCGCTGGTTGAACTTGAGCCAGCTCAGCTCCCTGTCGAAGAAGCGGTCTGCGGGCAGCGGCTCCTCGCCGGCCTGCTGCTCGCGCTTGTCGGTTTTGTCCGTTTCGGCGATATGCTCAGCGATTTGGCTGCGCAGTATCGCCTTGGAGGGTGCGTCAAAAATCTGTGCCATGCTCCTACTCTAGGCTACTGCAGGCGACGACACAGGTCTTGGAAAACAAAGTTTCGTAAATTCGCGTGGTGTTTACAAAAAATTATATTATGCGGCTGGTCGACCGGGCTTGAATGGGCTTGGGAATGCCTTGGGGATCGCCTAATGCATGCAGTGCGAGGCGGCGATGCGTCGACACGCCGATTATGACGCAAGCACACACAATCGAACATCCGAAGGCCCCTTTGACACAGTTTGTCCCAAACGAGGTGCGTTCTTCTGGCAGAATGAACACTTTAGCAAATAAACGCACAAAGGCCTGCGCCGGCTTGCGTTCGAGCGCAGATAGGGCATAATAACAACTACAAGGAAAACTTCAAAGAGCAGAAGCCCACAAAAGTGTATGGCCACGATGGTCGTTACGTTGGACGGGCAATGGAAAGACTTACCGTTACGACGATGATGTTGTGTTGCGATTCTGCTTGAGGGTTCTACTTGGGGAGGAGACCCGCTTCGGCGGGTCTCCTCTTTTCATGAACCTGCTCCTCCCAAAAACGTATCGTCGCCGTGGAGATGATCCGAACGGGCTCTTTCCGCTTTCCGGCATCTGGCGCATCCTGCTCCCAATCTTTCGTGCCCGTCCTCTGCCCCCAGTGACCAAAGCGGCCAGGCCCCGTGGTTCGTCGCTGCCCTCCTTGCCACCTGCGACACGGCGTCCGGGACCCTGCGCTGGCGCATGCGGCAAAGGGCTACTCTTAGAGGTATGCAACTCCACGTTTTGAATCACCCCCTCGTCGATCACAAGATGACCGTGCTGCGGGACAAGAACACCCCCTCCAACATCTTCCGCGAGCTCGTCTCCGAACTCGTCATCCTCGAAGCCTACGAGGCCACCCGCAACCTCGATGTCGTCGACCGCGAGATCGAAACGCCGATCGCCCCGATGGTCGGCAAGCACCTCGCCTCCCCGCGCCCGATGGTGGTGCCGGTGCTGCGCGCCGGGCTGGGCATGCTCGACGGCATGACCAAGCTCCTGCCGACCGCCGAAGTAGGCTTCCTCGGCATGAAGCGCGACGAGAGCACGCTTGACATCATCACCTACGCGAATCGCCTGCCTGAGGATCTCACCGGCCGCCAGTGCTTCCTGCTCGACCCGATGCTCGCGACCGGCGGCACGCTCGTCGCCGCCACGCATTATCTGGCCGAACGCGGCGCGAAGGACATCACCGCGATCAACATCATCGCCGCGCCCGAAGGGCTCAAGAAACTCGAAGAGGCCATCGACCCGAGCATCGACTTCAAAGTCGTCGTCTGCGCGGTCGACGAGAAGCTCAACGATCAGGCCTACATCGTGCCCGGCCTGGGCGACGCGGGAGATCGCCTGTACGGTCTGATCGACTGAACCAGCGAACCGCCGACTCACCGACCCGCTGAATAACCAGTGCCCGACCGAATGCGCACGAGTCGAAAGCACGCTGCCCTAACAACCCCATCAGGGTCCAAGAGCAGCGTGCTTTCGACGCATAACCGCCAAGGATGGGATTGCCGGCCCTGTCTTGTTTGCGACATTTACTGTCGTCAACTGTCGCAAACAAGACAGAGTATCCCTGGCGGCTGCGATTCCAGCTCGCGGCGCAGCCAGCCGAACAGCCGACGGACAGTCAGTCGACTCTGAAGCCCTGATCCTCGATCATCTGGAAGATGTTGCCTTTGTCCACGAATGCGGACTGCGCCACAGCGGCGACGTAGCTGGTGAAGCCGGGCAAAGGATTGCTGGGGTTACGCCGCTCGTAGTAGTCGTGGACTTCCCTGTCATACTGAGAAAGCGCCTCGACCAAGCTCGGAGTCCGGGCATCGTCGGGATACACGTCGTCAAAGTACTGATGCTCTTTCGGCGGTCGCGGCTTGAGTTCTGGCGTTTTCTCCGGGTACCCAATGCCTAGGCCCAGCACGGGGAACACATTCTTCGGCAGGTGCAGCAGCTCGATGATGCGCGGGATGTCGTTATGCACCGAGCCGAGAATCACCGCGCCCAGACCGAACGCCTCAGCAGCCGTTTCCGTGGCGTGCACCGCCAGCACGGTGTCGGCATAGCCTTGGAAGAAGAGGTTCGCCGACCGCAAGCTCGCGCTTTCGGCATCCACGCCCAGCTCCTGCGCGATGCGCAGATTGCGATGCTGATCGACGAGGAACACGTACAGCAGCGGCGCATGGGCGATGCGTTCGAAGCCGCAGATGTGCGCGATCTCGGAGCGAATCTCCGGGTCCTTGATGCGCAGCGCCGACCATGCGCTCAATGATTCGCTGGTCGCCGTCTGCCTGGCTGCCTGCTCGATGGCATCGATGACATCGGGTTCGATCGGCCTGTCGGCGAACTTGCGAATGGTTCTTCGATTCTGCAGAATCTCAACGGTTTCGGGCATCTCGCGCCCCGTATCTGCTGAAGTATCGGACATACTGCTCCTTGCATCGGTTGTCGATAGTCGATATATGCACATTATTCCGGCCTTGGTTCCGGGCCGTCAGGCTCAGCGCTGCTCAACGCCAAGCCTGCAAGCATCGCCTCACTGTCGCGGCACGAAGGCCTCGAAGATGTGCCTGTCGAACCATTCGTCGCTGCGTTCCAGCTCCTCCTGGCTGCGTATCGTCCACGAAACGGTCGTCGCGCCCAGCGCACGGGCGGTCTGGACGTGAAGTCCTTCGCCGCCGTTCCAGTCGTAGGCGATGAAATCAGGCCGCGAGACCCAATCTCCGAGCAGCTTGCCGGCAGCCCATTGCCTCGGCGCAGACCCGTCGAATTCGGCTTCCACGGCCAACTGGCCTCGACATACTTCGGGATGATTCCTTTTGTACCAGCCCATGGCGCGAGGCATGAAGGATTCGACCGCATACGGCCCTGCATAGGCCCGCAGCAGCGCGTCGCCCTGCTCCATAAGCTCGGTGCAGCGCTCGTCCCAGCGCATCGTGTCGAATTTGTATTCCACGATCAGCGGCACCCGGCCGTCAACCAGATTGAGCACATCGGCGAACAGCGGGACATGCTGGTAATAGCCTTGCGAGGCCGCCGTCTCCTCGCCGATGGCGTCAGCGATGACATCATCGGGATCAAGGAAAGCGCTGGCATCAGCCGCAGCATTGCGAACCTTCGAGTCTCCCGGTTTCGCAGGCGCGGGGAACAGCGCGATGCGCGAGAGCTCCTCATAGCTCAGATTCTCGACGCGGCGCGGGTCTCCGGCGACACGCAGCAAATCGGCATCATGCACGACCGCAACCTGCCCGTCCGCCGTGAGCTGAATATCCAGCTCGATGCCATACCCCGCCTCGCAGGCTGCCGCGAAAGCCGCCATGGAATTCTCCGGGGCAAGCGGCCCAAGAAAATCCGCCGTGCCGTACCCCGCCTGCAAAGCCATGCGCCGCGCCAGCGCGACGTACTCGCCGCTATGAGCCGCATAGGCCTCGGTCAGGCCCGACCCAGCATCGTGCAGCCCCCGGTGGGCATACAGCACATCGGGAACTTCGCGGATTCCCAGGCCTTTGCGCTCGTGCGCCAAGCGTGGCGCCAGCGCCCAGAGTGCGCCTCCGGCGGCAAGCGCGCCGCCCATCATCACGCGTGAAAGCAATCCCTTGGATGCCATAACCGCTCCTTGTCGTTGTTTGAATCGGTTGGTGTTGAATCAATTATCGCCGATCGGGCAACGTGCGGTCTGCGCGTCGCCCTGTGCCCTGAAAAAACAATCGCAGCCTTACCGTTTCTTCTTGCGCCGGCCCTTGAAGTAGATGTCGAAGACGATCCACGCGGAGAGAATGAAGGCGACCACGTAGCCCATGAAGCCGACTACGGGAATGCCGAAGACAATAGGCTTCATGCCGGCGAAGTACACGATGGACGAGCCGACGAACAGGCCGACCACGATCAGCGCCATCGTCAGGCGGTTGACCATGTCCGAAAGCATGGCGAACGGCTCCTGCGAGCCGACGAGCTGCATGTTGACGCGCAGCTGGCCGCGCGTGAGCATATGCATGGCGACCTTGCTCTCCGCCAAGGTGCCGAGCACGCCATGCAGGGCCTGATGGCCTTCCAGTCCCAGCGTTTTGAGCTCGTCCTTGCCTGCGTTGGCCAAGGTCTTATTAGCGGCGATGTGGTTCGAGATGATCTGGATCATGTTGACGTCCGGGATGAACTCGTCGAGCATGCCTTCGAGCGTGACCAAGGCGCGGCCCACCGTGGTGATCGAACTGGGCAGCTCGATGCCGTGGCGTTGGGCCATCTGGGTGAGCGCGGTGAGGAACTCGGCGATATTGAGTTCGGAAAGATCCACCGTGCCGAATTCCTTGACGATGACATCGAGATCGGACAGCAGCGCCGCATAGTCTTCCGGATCAGCCTGCGTCCCTGCGAAGCGCAGCAGGCCGTCCGCCAGCGCCGGCGAATCCTGGGCGGCGACGGCGAAGATCATATCGCGTAGCACCCCGCGGGTCTTCTGATTGAGACGGCCGATCATGCCCAAGTCGATGAGCACGATGTTGCCGCCGGAGACGAGGATGTTGCCCGGGTGCGGATCCGCGTGGAAGAAGCCCTCATCAAGCATCTGCGCTGCGAAATTGTCGACCAGTTTGGTGCCGATCTCCTTGAGATCGTAGCCGGCGTCGGTCAATTGGGCCGGGTGGGAAAGCGCGATGCCCTGCACATAGTCCATGACGACCACATGCTCGCTGCACAGGTCCATATACGGCCTCGGGCAGTCCATATATCGGTAGCCCGCGCAGAATCGGTTGAATTCGCTGAGGTTCTTGGCTTCAAGCAGAAAATCGGTTTCGGATTCGAAGGTGTCCCACAACTCCTCGACGACCCCGCGCAAGTCGACGACCTGCGCACTGGCTACGACCCTTGTCGCCATCTTCGCGATGGAACGCATGATGGAAACGTCCTGCGCCATCGTTTCGCGCACGCCGGGGCGCTGCACCTTCACGGCCACATCCTTGCCGCCGACCAGCGTGGCGCGATGGACCTGGGCCAACGAAGCCGAGCCGAGCGGCGTGGTGTCGATATGGTCGAATATCTCCTCGACCGGTCGCCCGTATTCCCGCGTCAGCGTTTCCAGCACCGTGAGATACGGCATCGGATCGGCATCGGCGCGCAGCTTCGCCAGCTCGTCGCAGAAAGGCTGCGGCAGAATTTCGGAACGCATCGAAAGCATCTGGCCGACCTTGACGAAGGTGGGGCCGAGCGCCTCCATCATGAGCCGTAGCCTGACCGGGGTCAGCCCATGCATCACGTCGAATTGGCGCGCAATGGCGGCAATCTGCCCAAGCCGCTTCACTTTGCCGCGGCGGGTGAGGTGATAGCGCTGGGCGAAGGAATCCTTGCGTCGCCCGAACAGGCCGATGGTGTCGTCCTCGTCATTGCCGGGCGCACCATACGGACTGCGCGACGGCACAGCCGTGGCCTGTCGTGCGCCCTCGCCATCGTTTCCGGAGCGGTCGACGGCGGGTCCCTCGCCTTGCTGCCTCAATGATTCACCCGTCCTTCGTGCCGCCCGTCATATCCAGATGCGCACATCCTATGAAAGCGCCACGCTACTGGCACCGCCTAGCTAAGCGTTACTCGGCCGTATCCGAAGAAGCGCCTTTGGACTCGGCCTCTTCCTTGACCTCGCTGGCCTTGCGCTTGAGCTCGGTATTGAGCGCCTTGCCTTGCTCGACGGTGATCTCGCCCTTCTTGACCAGATCATCGATGATCTCCTGGCTCTTCTCGACCGTAGTCGCCAGAGCGCCTACGCCGGCGAGAAACACCTTGCGCAAGCCGTCACCAAAATCAAAGTTAGCCATGATGTACCTCCTTCAAGGTTATCGGTGCTTTCACTGTACATCACGAACCTTATGTGACTTGTCTCTCAATTCGCCGTTTTTGAGCCTACGAAGCGCTCCACCCTATGGATTCGCGGCAATGGTGAAGTAAGCTTGAAGCGGATTGTGCGCAAAGGAGTGCGCACAATATCAACAAAAAGAAGGATTACTCACATGAATCTGCGTAAATATGCGGCCGAATTCATCGGCACGGCGATCCTGGTGCTCGTCGGCACCGGCGCGGTCGCCGGCTCCACCGCTCTCACCGGCGCGACCGGGCTCAAGGGCTCGCCGTTGGCGCTGAGCACTCTGGTGATCGCCCTGGCCTTCGGCATCTCGATCGTCATCGCCGCCTATTCCGTCGGCAACGTCTCCGGCGCCGTGCTCAACCCTGCGCTCACTCTCGGCATGCTCATTGACGGCCGCCTGAGCGTCGCCGATTTCGTCGGCTACATCGTGGCCCAGGTGCTCGGCGCGCTGGCCGGCTCCGGCCTGCTCGTCGCCTTCACCGGCTCCAACAAGTCGCTCGGCGCCAACGGCTACGGCGACCTTTCGGCGCTGCACACCGGCATGGGCGCGGCGTTCCTCATTGAAACCGTCCTGACGTTCTTCTTCATGCTCGTTGTGCTCGGCGTCACCGCAAAGCCCGAGTTCTCCTCGGTCGCCGGCGTGGTTATCGGTCTGACGCTCTCCGGGCTTATCCTCATCGGCCTGCCTTTCACCGGCGTCGGCGTGAACCCGGCCCGCTCCCTCGCCCCGGCGCTGTTCACAGGCGGCGAAGCGCTCTCGCAGGTCTGGCTCTTCATCGTGGCTCCGCTCGTCGGCGCTGCCTTGGGCGCGCTCGTGCACCGCTACGTGCTCGCGCCGGTCTACGTGGACAAGAAGGACTGATATCGCGGCCGGGAAGGGCTTTCGGCTTCTGTCGACCGCACCTGACCGGACCTGATCGCTGGCGAGGGGCTTGCTCGCAACGGATTCAACCGAATTCACGTTGCCGGCAAGCCCCTCGTCGTATTTGGGCGTGCCAGTCCCGCTAGCGCGGACGCGCCGCGGCGACCTCACGCGCCTGCTCGGCCACGGCATTGATGCGGGCCAGATCGGCACGCTGCTGCTCGCCTTGCTGGGGCTGAAACTCACCATAGCGGCGTTCGACGGCGGTGCGAATGAGGAAATCGGCGATGGCGGGATTCTTAGGCAGCAGCGAGCCGTGCATGTAGGTGCCGATCACGTTGCCGACCATGGCGCCTTCGGTGTGGTCCTCGCCGTTGTTGCCGGTGCCCTCGGCGTCCACCATGCCCAGCGGTTGCACGCCCTCGCGCAGGAAGGTCTGCCCGGAATGGTTCTCGTAGCCGATGACATCGCCGAATTGCTTGGAATGCTCGACCAGATTGCCGATCATGCGCACGTCGCGGCCCTTGGTGTACACGCCGAAGATGCCGATGCCGTCAAGCCGAGTGCCGTCAATCGTCTCGAAGTATTCTCCGAATAACTGGTACAGTCCGCAGATGGTCAGCATCGGCGTGCCGCCCGCAGCCAGCGAGCGCAGTTCGTCGGCCCGCAGGAACAGATCCTCGGTGATTTTCTTCTGCCCGTTGTCCTGGCCGCCGCCGCCCAGAATCATGTCCACATGCCCGGGCCATGCGTCGCCCTGATTGTAGACATACAGACGCGGCTCGTAGCCGTACAGCGCGAGCCGGCGGGTTATCGTGAGCACGTTGCCCCAGTCGCCGTAGATGTTCATGTCCTTGGGGTACAAGGACATGACGTCGATTGCCTTGGCCATCGCGGTTCTCCCCTCGTTCGGCGTGTTCTGCTTGGTTCAGCTCGTTCAGTGTCCGACGCCCGCGTCGGCGACCGGCGCGATGCGTGAAAGCGCCGCACGTGCACGCAGCATGGCTGTGTATGTGCAGTACATGTGCTTCGGTTTGCCTGGATTCGCGGCGACAAAGCGCTCGACGGACTGTTCCAGATCGGTGTCGGTCTGCCCGACCGCGACCTGGTCGTATTCCAGCCGCAAGGCCATATCCCACGCCCGGGTGCCCGAAACCATCGCCACGCCTTCGCTGCGCAGGGAGCCGAAATCCACGTCCCACAGCCAGCTCATATCGCGCCCATCGGCGTATTCGTCGCAGATCGCAATCATCGTGTCATGATTTTCCGGCGGGAATGACGACAGCGAAAGCCTGAATCCCATAGGGTTCTTGACCAGCAGCAGCTCGACCGGCGTGCCGTGCACATCGATGACCTCGCCGCGTCCGAAGGCCGGCGTGACCTGTGCAAGCGCGGCCATAAGCCGTTCGTCGCTGGCATCGATGGCGCTGTCTGCATTACAGGCGCCGTCGGCCGCAACGGCACGCACCACGGCGAGCGCTGCGGCGGCGTTGAACAGATTGTAGACGCCTTCGAGCTTCACCGAGGTGTTCACAGCGCGGCCATCGATCAAGAATTCAGCCTCATGATCGCCAACGTGCTTGAGCACCACATCGGCCGGCTGCGCGGTGGATTCGAAGGCCTTGCGACCCAGATTGAGGCGCGGCGAGCCAGTGTCAAGCACGCCGGGCGCAGGCATTCCGGACAGGGTGTTGGCGAAGGCGCTAGAACCCGTGCGGATATTGGCGCTCCGGGTCGCTGCGGCATGCGCTCCCTGACCCATATCCGAAGCATGCATATCGTCGTCGGAGGGGAAGAACACGCGCAGGCTGTTCACCAGCCCGAAGTAGGTGGTTTTGGCATCGTGCGGCACGTCGGCGGCCAGGTGCGCGATGCGCGCGTCCTCGCGGTTGAGCACCACTGTGCCACTCGTAGCCTGCGCCACACGGCCAAGCAGTCGCGCGGTGTTGTCGATTTCGCCGAAACGATCGAGCTGATCGCGCATCACGTTGAGCAGCAGGGAGTAACGAGGCCTGATCTGCTTCACGAAATGCACCGCGTAGGCCTCGTCCAGCTCAAGGACGGCGATGTCCGCATCGAGCTTGCCCGTGAGACTCGCTTTGTTCAACAGCGCGGCAACCACGCCCCGAGTGAAATTGGAGCCGGTCGGATTCGTGAAGACGCGCAGCCCGAGGCTTTCAAGCATCGAGGCGACCATGCGCGTTGTCGTCGTCTTGCCGTTCGTGCCTGAAACCAGCACCACGCCATAGGGCAGTTCGGACAGGGTGCGGGCCAGGAATCCGCGGTCGAAGCGCTCGACGACTTGCCCCGGCAGTGCGCTGCCGCCATGACGCAGCAGCCGCGATGCCCACCGCACCATTTTGCCCAGCGCCGGAGTCGCGAAGGAATACCATGGCGCACGACTATTGGCAACATGCTGCGCTGAAGACTGCCGCGTTGAAGTTCTCTGCAAGGCTGAGCTCCGGGCTTTTCCGGATTCCGCCACGACTTCGGTCCGCGTTGCCTGGGCGGAGATCGTACGGGCAGGGCGGCTCGGCGTGATCACCGGATCAAGCGGGACGCTCGACACGTTTTCCGGCATGCCCAGCGATATGGCCGATTCGGCCAGCACATTCGAATCAATCGGTTCGTTCGGCGCATTCGATGCGACTGCCGGCCCCGCAGACTCGTCCGATTCGATTGGCCTGCTCGGATTATCCGGCCCGTTTGCCGGTTCGACAGACTCAGCCGGCGCATCCATCGGCGCATTCATCGGCGCATGCGCAGGTTCGATTGTCCCTTCGCTACGCTGCGTATCGGATCGCTCGTGCCTCGTTGGCATCGCCGGCGTCTCCTCGTGATTCTCCATCGAATTCACACCCCCTGCTGGTAGTCCTGCGGCATGTCTTTGAATTTCGACGTCGCACCAAGGAACGCCAAGTGGAAGGTGTCGGTCGGACCGTTGCGGTGCTTCGCCATGATGATGTCGGCTTCGCCGGGCCGGTCCTCCTTGTCGTAGGCGTCGGGCCGGTGCACGAGCAGCACCACGTCGGCGTCCTGCTCGATCGAGCCGGATTCACGCAGATCGGAAAGCTGCGGCTTGCGGTCGTTGCGCATTTCGGGGCCGCGGTTGAGCTGGGACAGCGCGATGACCGGCACCTCAAGCTCCTTGGCGAGGAGCTTCAAGGCACGCGAGAACTCGGAGACCTCCTGCTGGCGGCTTTCGACGCGCTTGCCTGAGCTCATGAGCTGCAGGTAGTCGATCACGACGAGCTTCAAGTCGTTGGTCTGCTTGAGCCGACGACATTTCGCGCGGATCTCCATCAGGCTCATGTTCGGGCTGTCGTCGATGAACAGCGGCGCCTCCTGCAGCGTGCCCCAGAAGGTATTGAGCGTGTTCCAGCGCTCGGGCGTGATCTCGTCCGCGCGGCGCAGAGCGTTGAGCGGGATGTTCGTCTCGGCCGAGATGATGCGCTGCGCCAGCTCCACCTTGCTCATCTCCAAGGAGAACACGACCGAAGCCATGTTGTGATGCAGCGCAGCCGAGCGTGCGAAGTCGATGCCCAGCGTGGACTTGCCCATCGCCGGGCGGCCTGCAACGACGACCATCTGGCCGGGCTGCAGGCCCTGGGTCACGTCGTCGATGTCGCGGAAGCCGGTCGGCACGCCACGTTCCAGCTCGTGGTTCTGCAGCTTGTCGAGCTGGTCGAGCGCGTCATGCACCACCGATTCAATCGGCGAATAATCCTGCCGCACCTTGCCCACGCTCATCTCGTAGACCTCGGACTGCGCGAGGTTCACGACGTCCTCGGCCTGCGAGCCTTCGGCGGAGTAGCCGAGCTGCGCGATCTTCGTGCCGGCGGCGATCACATTGCGCAGGATGGCGCGCTGGTGCACGATTTCGGCGTAGAACGTGGCATTCGCGGCGGTAGGCACCGAAGCGACCAGGCTGTGCAGGTAATCGGCCCCGCCGACTTTGTCAAGGTCGCCGGCTTTGAGCAGCTCGTTGGCGACCAGCACCACATCCACCGGCTGGGATGTGGAGAAGAGCGTGATGATGGATTCGTAGACGGTCTGGTGCTTGGGCTGGTAGAAATCGGTGACGTCGATCATCTGCGAGACCTCGCCGATGGCGTCCTTGCTCATCAGCATGCCGCCGAGCACCGCCATTTCGGCGTCGTCGTCATGCGGCGGCACGCGGTCGAACAGCGCATCGCGCACGGCGGTCCCGGTCGCGCCCGAAACGTACGACGAGCCTCCGGAGTACGCGCTTCCCCCGCCGTCGGAACGGGCTTCGTCCCACGAATTTCCATCTGCCATACGCACGAGTATAGGGAGACCGGCGGAGCGCATCTGTTGTTTCCTGGCATCACCCACACGACACGCACGGGATCCTCACGGTGGATAACAATATTGAGTTATCCACATTGCAGGCGTGTCACAGGGGATAATGCACCGACTTATCCACATGATGGGGATAAGTCGGTGCATAACGTGGGGATAGCCGAATGGCGGGCCAATCTCGATTTGCATATGATCGGCGTCGATGATATGCGAGTCGAAAAGGGCCTTCGACGTCGCTTCGCACTATGCAGTGCATCACGGTACGGTTTCGCGCCTTGGTCCATGACTCACAGAGGACCGGCTGCCCGCACGTAGTGTCCACGCGCAGCTGCTTCACAATCTATTAAGCAGATCTGAACGAATCAAGCCGCCACATGTGCCGCAACGCCTTTGTATCGATCCCAAAAACGGTGCTATTCCACCAAAAATTGCAAAACAAATTCGCTGTCTACTGTGCAAGGTGCTTAATAGACGAAAAAAGTGCTGAATACACGGCGTTCTCACACAACGCTGTCTTCGCGCGCGGCCGCAGCAGCATGACTATTCAGATGCCTGCATTCATGCGTCGAGATACTCTGCCCGTCACAGCGGCGGCATCGTGTCGACGTCGTGTATTCAGCACTTTTTTCGGCTATTAAGCAGTTACGAAAGTATAAGTCCATCGGGTTCTGTACAAGATCCTTGAAAATTCGCCAGTTTGCTCCGTGCAGCTCTGCTCTGCGATGCCTCGGACAGGCGGGCTCATCCATCAATCTGCTTAATAGATGGCAGTCGACCTAGGCGAAGCCCTGCGACTCCGCAACTCACGCACCGACGTTTTCCAAAGACGGTTTTCAGAGGCGGTCTTCTGAAGGTTCCGGATACCGGTATTCATCCTGCTCGCCTTGGCCTTGCCTGACGTACAATAGGCAGGTTTCCCCTCCCTGATGCGTGTGATAGCTTGATACGCTTATGAAAACCAAGTCAGGGAATGCATGATGAATGGCGATGAATGAATTGACTCACGATACGGCGCAGCAGCGGGACGACGCTGCCCAATCGCCCAGCGCACATGCATCCGCGCATGTTGTCGAAGGCGGCAAAGAACGTGCTGCCGACATTATGTCAGGTGCCGACGCTCCCAGCTGCCCCATCCGGCCGAATGGATCCAGCCATCACCCTGATCAGACTGGCTTGCCCCGGAGCGGTCAGTTCGAACAGACAGACCGCGTCGACCGCAGGCAGGCGACGCGGCAGTTGTTCACACTGGCGCTGCCGACCTTCGGCCAGCTGATCGCCGAACCGGCCTTCGTGCTCATCGACACGGCGATTGTGGGCCATATCAACGACGCGGCGTTGGCTGGGCTGTCGATCGGCTCCACCATCATCCTCACCACGGTAGGGTTGTGCGTGTTCCTGGCCTACGGCACCACGTCGAGCGTGGCTCAGCTCATCGGAGCCGGGAAACGACGCGAAGGGCTTGAAGCCGGCATCGACGGACTGTGGCTGGCATTGGCCATCGGCATGCTCGTATCCACTGCGCTGTTTGCCGCCGCACGCCCGCTGTGCTGGGCGATGGGGGCGCGCGATGCCGTGCTCGACAATGCGACCGCGTATCTGCAGGCCATCGTCTTCGGCCTGCCGGGCATGCTGCTCGTATACGCCGCCAACGGCATCTTCCGCGGACTGTCGAAGGTCAACATCACTTTCGTCGCGGCCGTGGCGGGCGCCGTGGTCAACACCGCGCTCGATGTGCTGTTCGTCTTCGGCCTGCACTGGGGCGTGGCTGGCTCGGGTGCCGCAACGCTGATAGCGCAATGGTTCATGGGGCTGTTTCTGGTCGTGCCGGCGCTGCTGTGGGCGCGCGCGGATGGCGCGAGCTGGAGGCCGCGCCTCGCCGGCATCCTGGGCACGGCTTCGGACGGCATGCCGCTGTTCATCCGCACCTTGGCGCTGCGGGCCTCGCTGGTCGCCACGGTTATGCTGGCGGCCCGCATGGGCACCCAGGTACTGGCAGCGTATCAGGCCGTCAATTCGAGCTGGAACTTCGTGCTCAACATGCTCGACGCCATCGGCATCGCCGGGCAGACCCTGGTCGCCACACAGATCGGTGCTGGGCGGCGTGACAGGGCGCATGCCATGACCTCGATCGCCGGCAGGTCGGGCCTGCTCGCAGGTGCGGTCATCGGCATGGGGCTGGCGGCCGCGGGACTGGCGGCGACCGGCCTGTTCAGCCCCTCCCCCGAGGTGCAGCATCTCATCATGGTCGGCATGCTCGTGCAGGGCGTGTTTCTCCCGCTCGCCGGTTGGATGTGGGCGCTTGACGGCATCCTCATCGGCGCCGAGGACTACCGCTATCTTGCTTTGACTTGTACGATTACTGCGCTGGCGTATCTGGCGGCCCTCGGCGGCGTCAATGCGCTCGACGGCGCGATCGACCTCGGCGATGTCTGGCGCATGGCTGTCCTCTGGGGCGTGCTCAACCTCGTCTTCATAGGCTTGCGCGCCCTGTTCAACGGTCTGCGCGTCCGCAGCAACGTCTGGATGAAATAACAGGAAATGCGTTGTCTTTTGTACGGTAACACGGGGCTGCCGTACAAAAGACAACGTTATGCGCGTCGATTCCGTTGCATTTCGTACGGCAGCGTCCCGTTAGCGGTCAAAAGGCGACGCGAAACGACAGCATATGGGACATGGCTACGCACTGCTTCGCACCCCGTCAGCTGCGCGGCATGCGGGAGCGGGCGGCATCGGCCATGGTGCGCACCAGGCTTTCGCGCCAGCGCGACCAGCCGTACTTCTTGGTGATGGCCTCGTTGGCCGTAGCCCCCAGCGACGAGCCGTCGGCGCGAGTCAGATCGAAAAGCATGTCGAGTGTGAGGGGATCATGATCGACTCTCGCGGCCAGCTCTTCGGCCACGGCCGGATCCTCCGGGTCTCTGCCCGTTGCGAACTCCGAAAGCGTCAAATGCTCACGGACCAGCAGCGTCGCTATGCGCACGATATCCTCGCTGAACCCCAGACGCCGCAGAATGACCGGCACATGGCGTGCGCCTTCGATGGCATGGTCCGGCACGCCCGGCCGCTTGCCGATGTCGTGGAGCAGCCCGGCCAGCAGCAGCGCAGCGTACCGGGCGTCGTCGTATCGCCTGCCGTCAGGCGCGACGCGCCCCAGCCGCGAAACCACTTCGATCATATGCTGGTCGATCGTGTAGCGGTGCGCTGCGGAAGCCGAAGGCCGGTTGCGCACGCCGAGCCATTCCGGTATCCAGTACCCCGGAATGTTGATGAAATCAAGTTCCTCCCACACCCGAGGCAGCACATCCCCCGCACCGAGCAGGCGTATCAGCAGCGTGCGCTCTTCAATGCTCCAGTCGCGGTCGCGCACCGGACAATGTTCGAGGTTGCGCAGCGTCAGCGGGTTGATCGGCAGCTTGGCCTGCGCCGCAGCCACGGCGACGCGCAAAGGGAGATCGGCGTGCTTGGCCGGTTTCGCGCCGACGGCAAGCGCCACCTCGTTCTCATGCTCCACAACGCCGGGCGCAAGCGTGCGAAATACCGGTGCCTCCCGCTTGCCTCCCGAGCGGGGATTGAGGAGCTGGAAGAAGGCGAAACGCGGCCGTTCATGCGTCAGCGCATGCTTGGCACGAGACGAGGTGAGCTCCCAGGAGAATGCTATCTGCCGCCCGATGCGGGCCAGCAGCATCTGCAGATCATCAATGGACCGCGTGGCGCGCTCGTCCTCGGGCAGCGTCGGATCAGCCAATCCCAGCGTCTGCGCGATAGCCGGCTGATACTGGGTGAGCATAAGATCCGTGTCTTTGGCGGCTGCGAGATGGATGCAGTCGCGGATGTCCAATAGTCGCTCGACCGCATCATCGTAATTTCCATGCGGCCGGTCCGCCAGCCAGGAGGCCGCCAGCGCGGAAATGAGCACGGTATCGCGCAGGCCGCCGCGAGCCTCCTTGATGTCCGGCTGATTGAGGTAGGCCATGCGGCCGAAGCTGTCGAGTCTCGATTGCGCGGATTCCAACAGTTCCGGCAGTCGTTTGCGGGCAGCCTTGCGCCAGCGTTCGAGAATCGAACCGGCAGTGGCCGTGATCAGCTCCGCGTCCCCGGCTATCGGCCTGACATCAAGCCAGCCCATGGCGGCAGGCAGATCATGGTCGGTCACGCCCTCGCATTGCTGGCGCGTGCGCACCGAGTGATCCAAGTCAAGACCGCTGTCCCACAGCGGGTACCACAGCGCGTCGGCAAGCGCGTTGAGTTGGGAGTCGTTCAGCGCATGCGGCTCGTAGATCAGCACCAGGTCCAGATCGGAACTCGGGCCTATCTGGCCGCGGCCAAGCGATCCGACGGCAGCCAGCCCCACGCCTTGCTCGGGAATCGCGAATGGCAGCGCACCTGTCGCTTCGCTCCACAGCTGGGCAATGGCCGAAACGGCCAGCGCGGTGCGCGCCTTCCGCTTGCTCGCCCCGTTGCGATACACGCCGTCATCATCGGGCTTGCTCAGCTCCATGAACCGCGCACCCAGACCATCAACCGCCGATGTCAAGAAACTTCCCCCTCCGCTGTGCGGCTATGCCAACTACCAGCTATTCGCTGTCTGATACGAGACAACCACAAGTGATGTATTACAAGTTCGGGGACGACCCATGGCAATGGATCGTCCCCGAATCATCTGATTAATCAGCCAGATCGTCAGATCGCGGCCGAGCCGGTCTCTCCGGTGCGCACGCGCGACACCGAATCGAGCGGAGCCACCCAGACCTTGCCATCGCCGATGGTGCCGGTTCCGGCAGCCTTAACGATGACGGAAACCAGGGTGTCCGCATCGGCGTCGTCGGACAGAACCTCGACGCGAATCTTCGGAATCAGATCGACGGTGTATTCAGCGCCGCGATAGACCTCGGTGTGTCCACGCTGACGGCCGTAGCCATTAGCCTCCGAAACCGTGATGCCATGCACGCCGGCAGCCGCAAGGGCCTCCTTGACGTCATCGAGCTTATGAGGCTGGATAATAGCGGTGATCAGCTTCATGTCACTTCACCTCCTTGAGAATCGAGCTGGCGGTGCCAGCGAAATCGTAGGCGCTTTCACCCTGATCGGACAGGTCGACGCCTGCGACTTCCTGCGACTCAGTGACGCGCCAGCCAATCGTCTTCTCAAGCGCGAAGGCGATGATGGCGGTGATAACGCCCGAGTACAGTATAGCAATCAGCGCGATGCAGATCTGAACCGCGAGCTGCTTCCAGTCGCCGCCTGCGAACAGGCCGGTGCCCTCGCCGAAGAAGCCGATGAGGACCGTGCCGGTGAAACCACCGACGCCGTGCACGCCGACGACATCGAGCGAATCATCATAGCCGAGCTTGAACTTCAGGCCGCAGGCCAGGCAGGTGAGCACGCCGGCGATTCCGCCGAGGACCATGGCCCACAGCGGCGAAACCACATCGGCGGCTGGGGTGATGGCGACGAGGCCTGCAACCATGCCGGAAGCCGCGCCCAGCGCGGTGTAGTGGCCGGTGCGGATCCTTTCGGTGAAGCCCCAAGTCAGCATTGCGGCGCTTGTGGCGGCGGTCGTGCTCACCCAAGCGTAGCCAGCGGTGCCGTTCGCGCCGAAGGCGGAGCCAGCGTTGAAGCCGAACCAGCCGAACCACAGCAGGAAGGCGCCGAGCATCACGAAGGGAACGTTATGCGGGCGAATCGGCTGCTTGCCGAAGCCCTTGCGCTTGCCGATGATCAGCACGATCACCAGGGCCGCGACTGCGGCGTTGATATGCACGACGGTGCCGCCTGCGAAATCGTGGGCGGTGGCGCCGATGGCCTGGGAAATCGCGCCGTCGCCGGACAGCAGACCGCCGTTCCACACCATATGCGCCATCGGCGCGTAGTCGAAGGTGATCCACAGCGCGACGAAGATCATCCACGTGCTGTACTTGATGCGCTCGGCCAAAGCGCCGCTGATAAGCGCCACGGTGATCATCGCGAAGGTCGTCTGGAACGCGACGTCGATGCTGCCGGGGTATGCCCCGGAGGTCGTCGCCGCAGTGAAGACGCCATGGTCGGCGACCATCGAATCCTTAAGCAGTAATCCGGTGGCGGGATCGCCGAAGATGCCGCCGATATCACTGCCTGCGTATGCGATGGACCAACCCCAGAACGTCCATACGATTCCAGTGACCGCCAGCGAAGCAGCGGATAGCATCAGCATGTTCAGAATAGCCTTGGCCCGAACCATGCCTCCATAGAAAAACGCCACGCCGGGCGTCATGAGGAAAACCAAGGACGCGGATGTCAACATCCATGCAGCATTTCCTGTGTCCATTGCCTACCTCCCTCTCTTCAATCTTAGGTTTGCAGCGTTTCGGCCGATCAAGGCCCCGCGCTGCTGTATTCGTTATGCAGTTCCTCGTGTCGAGGAACCTACAACCGTTATCGAACGCCATTCCGGTTTTCGTTAGGTTACAAAAGATTACGAGCATGTTACATCGCTCTTCATTCGCAACCCGCCTCCAAGCCTAGCTGCATGGACGTAAGGCGTTTGTTAAGACATGCGGCCGAGCTTGTGTTGAAAGCTCAACAAACGTGGCGATACGGCGATTTCCAACGCGCGTCGCCCCTGCTTCTGACTGGCGTTCGACCTGCGTCCCGGCAGGCCGCCGCCGTGCGCCCGACGTAACATGGCGTTTACAAACGAGTCGTGCGGCCTGCCGTCGCATTCGCTCGCCCGGACGCATGAAAACGATTCGCACCAGCCGCTGGTCCGACTGGCCGAGCCAGAGCGGCAGAAACGAATAATCGAATAGTCAGGCCAGAATGCCGTCGACGAAGGCCGGCGCGTCGAAGGGCGCGAGGTCGTCCGGCCCTTCGCCCAGGCCTACCAGTTTGACCGGCACGCCGAGCTCCTTCTGCACTGCGATGACGATGCCGCCCTTGGCCGAGCCGTCGAGCTTGGAGAGCACCACGCCGGTGATACCGATCGCCTCGGCGAAGACCTTGGCCTGCGCCATGCCGTTCTGCCCGGTGGTGGCGTCGAGCACGAGCAGCACTTCGTCGACGGGCAGGACCTTTTCGGCGACGCGGCGGATCTTGCCCAGCTCGTTCATGAGATTCGCCTTGTTCTGCAAACGCCCGGCCGTATCGATGATGAGCACGTCGGCGTTCGCGTCCTTGGCCTGCTGGGCCGCATCGAAGGCGACCGAGGCCGGATCGGCCCCGTCCTTGTCGGAGCGCACGACGTTCACGCCAACCTTCGCGCCCCAGGTCTCAAGCTGATCTGCAGCAGCCGCGCGGAAGGTGTCAGCCGCCCCCATGACCACTTTCTTGCCTTCGGCGACGAAGAGCCGCGCGAGCTTGCCTGCGGTAGTGGTCTTGCCGGTGCCGTTCACACCCACCATGATGATGACGCTGGGCTGCAGGGACGCGGATTCAGCGGCGCCGGGCTTGTCGGCGTTCAGCCGCCGGTCCGTGTCGACTCCGACGAGATCGAGCAGTTTGGCGCGCAGCGCATCGCGCACCTGAACAGGATCGCTGGTGCCGGTGACGCGAGCATCATTGCGCAGCTCGTCGACCAGTTTCGCGCTGGCATCGGCGCCCACGTCGGCGAGCAGCAACGTATCCTCGACGTCCTCCCAATCCGTCTCGGAAAGGTGATCCTTGGCAAGGATGTTGAACAGCACGCGGCCGAAGGGATTTGAACTCTTCGAAAGCTTCGCTTTGAGCCGCGTGATGCGCGAGCCGGCGGATTCCGGGGTTTCCATGACACGCTCAGCGGGCGCGGACATTGCCGCGGGTCCTGAGGCCGCGGATGCGAGATCGCTCCGGTCGGCCTGCGACGGCCGGGCTTCGTCTGATTGGGACTGCCCGATAGCTGCGGAGGAAGCTCCTGGCGCGGCCGTCGCAGCGGCTTCGGGCTGCTGGCCCGCAGGCTTGGCCGGACCGATACGGGAGGAGGAGTCGTTGCGCTCGCCCGTCGTGCGGCGCTTGTGCGAACGGTCGACGAGCACAGCGGCGACCACTGCCGCAATCACCAAGGCCACGAGTAGGACGATGCCGATTATCATAGTGGTATCCATACCAATAGCCTATGGTTTTCAACGGACAGCGCCGCTGCCGCACACTAATCTTCGCCGGTCGTGGGAGACTGGAGGCATGGCCAATGCTTCCAGAATGACGTCGTACCAGCGCCGCGAACAGCTTCTGACGATCGGGCGATCCCTGTTCGCCGCGAAAGGCTTCGAGGCGGTGAGCGTCGAGGAGATCGCGGCGAGCGCCAAGGTGAGCAAACCCATCGTCTATGAGCACTTCGGCGGCAAGGAGGGGCTGTACGCGGTGGTGGTGGATCGCGAGATGCGCGCGCTGAACGACGCTCTCACCAATGCGCTGGCCGACCCGCAGTCGCATCCGCGCCAGCTCGTGGAGCGCACGGCGCTGGCGCTGCTGACGTATATCGAGGAGAATACCGAAGGATTCCAAGTGCTGGTGCGCGACTCGCCCAGCACCGATCCGGTCGGGTCATTCAACTCGCTGCTGGGCGATGTGAGCATGCGCGTCGAGGAGATTCTCGACGAATCGTTCAAGAACCAGCATCTGCCCGCCAAAGGCGTGCCCTACTATGCGCAGATGCTCGTGGGCATGACGGTGTTCACCGGGCAGTACTGGGCCGACCAACGCAAAGTCGGCAAGGAGCAGCTCGCCGCGCATATCGTGAATCTGGCGTGGTACGGCCTCTCCCGGCTCGAAGCCAAGCCCGAACTGCGCTTCGAAAGCGGCAAAGCCAAAAAGGCGCTGCAACGGCGCAAAGATAAGCAAGCCAAGGAAGCATCCCGCCATGACAACGAGCCGCGAAGCAACGCCGCGGCTAATGCCGCGCCCGATCACGACGACGATGCCGATCCGAATGCCGACTCCACGCTCGACGCTGCGACTGCCGAAGCCGCCCGCAGCACCGCGGCAAACCAAGATATGGAATAAGACGTCGTCTGCTTCGCTAAGCGCAGGCTGAACGAAAAAATGCCTGATGCATGGCGGCATCGAGCGCGATATGCACGACGGACACCCCACTCAGTACGATACCGGCGA
This sequence comes from Bifidobacterium subtile, assembly GCF_000741775.1. Taxonomy (GTDB): domain Bacteria; phylum Actinomycetota; class Actinomycetes; order Actinomycetales; family Bifidobacteriaceae; genus Bifidobacterium; species Bifidobacterium subtile. Next base: position 522,302 of record NZ_JGZR01000006.1, on the reverse strand, counting down.
GGATCAGGCGTATCGCATCCTCGATTCCATTCATGGCATTGATGGCATGATCTGCGGGCATCAGCACCGTACGGCGTATGGCGAAAGCCATGGCGCATTGTACGTGCAGCCTGGATACCAAGGTGAATTCGTGGGCGCGATGCGCTTCGAGCTCGACGCCGATCATTCAATCCGATCCCAGTCCGCTTCACTGTTCGACACGACGGCGCTCAATCCCGAGCACGCGCTGGATGTTCAATCAGGCTTGGCGCTGCGCGAAGCGTTCAATCTTCTCCGATATCGCAGATGGCTCGAAGAACCCGTCGACATCAGCTATTTCGCGCAATGCATAATGTGCACGGCCTGCGCAGCGCAAGCAGCGTAACAGATCTCGAAATCCACGTTTTCAGCAGGATCTATCTGCCGAACCCGGCCGCAGCCGGCCTCCCCTCACTTGTCAGACAGCGAGAAGGCGTTGTTCATCAGATTGCTTGAGGTGAACAGCACCTGGGCCAGCAGCGCGTTCGTCCGCTCGCGAAGGTGGCTGGCCATGGTCTCGTTGGCCTGTTCGAGCATGTCGGGGGTGCTGTCATTGTCCTCGGCTTTGACCGCTGCATCGGCGCCGGCCACGAGCTTGTGCCCGTACGAGAGAATATCCTCGCGGAAATGCTCGAGATCCGCGCTGTTGCTGAGGAAATGCGGGTCGGCGATCGCCGCGATGATGCGATTCGTCCAGTACAGGGCGTCGGTGGTCACTTCGCCGGTCGTGCCGGCCAGATATTCCGGAGTCGTGCGCACATTGGTATAGAACGGCGCGACCGAGGTGAAGGGGTTCGATCCGAAGGCCAGCCACATCACCGCGCGATTGGCCTCGGGCACGTAAGGCCGCAGCTGCAGAATCGCTAGGTGGCCGTTGCGGTTGATGCCGATCGGACGGTAGCGATGGCGCGACTCCTCGGTGCCCTGCGTGCCGTAAATGTCGTAGGGCGTGTCCTCGTAATGCGAGCTCATGATGAAGTCGATGTCCTCGATCGTCACCTTGTTCTCTGGCACACGGCACCACGGGATGTCTTCCGAAATCGGCGTGAGCGGCGCGGCGGGCGAATCCCAGTCCTCGCTGGGGTTGAGGGTGCGCTGCATGTACCAGGCGCGCGGCGTGTTGTAGATATGGTCCTTCGGCGTGGCGGTGCCGAACAGCTTGCGTGGATTCAGATGCCTGAAATGCTCGGGGCTTTCGTCCATGCTGCGGTCGAGGTGGTTGGCTTCGATGAACTCGCGCATATCCGCGCTGCACATGTGGTTCTTCTGCCCGCCCAGCGCGTCGTCCAGATCGAAGTCGTCGATGCCGAGCTGGTTGGGAATCGTGGCATAGCAGTCGTCGGGCACGCGTTTGGCGATCCAATGGTGGCCGCCGATCGTTTCGACGTACCACACCTCATCCACATCGCTGATGCCAATGCCGTTGACCTCATAGGTGCCATACTGGGCCAGCAGTGCGCCGAGCCGCTGCACCGCTTCGCGTGCCGAATGCGCATACGGCAGCACCAGCGTGATGAAATCCTCCTCGCCGATGCCGCCCGGCTGCTCGGGCTCGTAATCGGTCGACTGCGTGTCATCGCCGCCCTGCGCCGGCTTGAGCACCACCATCGGGTCCGCGCCGAGCACGCGCTCGTTGACGGCCAGTGTTTCCGTTGCGGTCATGGCCACATTGCGCTCGCTGATGCCCGCCTCGGCGAGGATGCCGCGATTGGGCAGCGCGTTCGGCGCAATCGAGTAGTGGCAGGGGTCACCGGGCAGCTCGATGCTCACATGGCTCAGCGTGCTGCGGTAATGGCGCGGCTGATCTTCAGGATTCACCGCCACGAAACGCTTCGGGTCGAACTTGCCGTGGCCGGTGTCGTCGTCGCGAGCGATGATCGTCGACCCGTCGTAGGTTGCTGATTTTCCGATGAGAATGGTTGTGCAAGGCATGGCCACTACTCTATGGGAGGCTCGGACGAAACGCCACAGCTGGCTATATGGTGTTGCTCACGTCATGATGCCGTTGGCGGCTCACACTTGGTTCGCACTTTTTTATCCAGCTTAAAAAGCGTGAACCGAACGAACACAGGTCGTGGTAGCTTTCAGTCCTCTAATTGGCGAATTTTCAATGTGTAATGTCTGCAATAAGCAAACACGAAATATTCGTTTATCTCGCATTTTTTATACACCGCCAAAAAGTGCGAGCCGGTCGCTTTCAGCTCAATCCTCACACGAAGCGGCCAAGTGCGGTAGATTGCAAAATGACGCAAACAGATCGGGCAGCTTCCCGACACGGGATACGGCTGAGCAGCATGCAACCGCGGCATTGTATCCGTACGAACGAGCAGTCCGGGGCAGCAGAAGCAAGGAGATAGGCAATGACGAACGAGACACCGACCATCGAGATGTACGGCGCCGACTGGTGCGGGGACTGCCGTCGCGCGAAGGACGCGCTGAACCGCTTCGGCGTGGGCTTCACTTGGCACGACATCGAGCATGAGGACGGCGCAGCGGACAGGGCTGTGGAAGTCAGCGGGCAGAAGCACATCCCGGTCGTGCTGTTTACGGACGGCTCATTCCAAGTCGAGCCGTCCGCCAATGATCTCAAGGCGAAGCTCGAGGCACTGGGCCAGTTCCCGCAGGAATAGTCAGAGCCTCCCAAATCGGGCAACTGCAAACCGGCATGGCATCACGGATGAATCCTGCCAGAGCAAAGCCGCAGTTTCGGGCAAATTGAGGAGGCCGGTAACGCTAGGTCAAGGAGGGCCTGCCAGGAACGATCTTCCTCACTCCGCTCCATAGCCCTACTCCTGTGCCACTTCCGACGCCTCGACGCGACCGTCCGCGATGGCCTGCTTGTATGCCTCGTAGTCTTTGCTCATCTGGTCGGCGTAATCCAAGGACCATGCGCCCACCGCACGGTCGAAGACATCCGACTTTCCCAGATACCCGGCGATCCAGTAGCATGCGGGGCTCTGCGCGTGCGCCCGAGCCAGCAGTATGGCGCAGGTGCGGGCGTAGCGGGCAAGCATCGACCCGCCGATGGTGTCCACGTCGACGCTGCCTTTCATGTCGCGGAACTGGCGCACGTAATAGTCGCGATCCTCGAAGCTGAGCCAGCCCAGGAAATTGTCGGATACGCTCTGCAGCACCTGCTGGCAGGCGACAACGCGGCGGCCTTGGGAATATGCATCGCTCAGCACGCTTTTCGCGGACATCGTCGCAGAGAGCGCGGCCAGATCCCCGCTTTCGCCAGCGGCATCCAGCGGCTGGGCCTTCGATGCACGCAAAGTCTGGGCGCGGGTGATGACCGATTCCTGCGCCTCTTTGATCTGCAGCACGAGCGGAAGCCCATCAGGCCCTTCCAGCGCGACCACATAGCAGCGCGTCCCCACGCTGCCCACGCCAACGACGCGCAGCGCGATGTCGACCGGCCTGGTGTTAGCTACCAACAGGGCGATATCTGGCCTGACGCTGGACAGGTACTGCGTGGTCAGCTCGTTCACGGCATACTGATCCGCGGATCGCAAGTGCTGCAGCACCGGAGGCTCCTCGCGGAACCGACGCCAGCCATCAGGGCCTGTGACCATGAGCTTTTGAACAGCCTGCTCCGAAGTGCGCCGACGGGCCTTCTCCGTGACGCGCGTGAGCTCCTGGCGGCTGCGCCCATTCAGACTGTCGATGAGCATGTCATCGCGCACGGAAAGATAGTATCGATCAATCATCGGCATCTCTGCGAAACGCTTCATCGCCCGCCGATACGCGCCCACGGCCTTGGCTGCCACCCGTTCGGCGTCCTTGCGGTCGTTATTATGCGCCAACGATGCCATAGCGACACTCGCGGCCATGCGCTTGACATCCCACTCCCACGGTCCCGGCGCCGACTCATCGAAATCGTTGAGATCGAACATGAGATTGCGTTCTGGCGACGCATAGAAGCCGAAATTGCCGATATGCGCATCGCCGCAGATGATGACATTCACCCCGGTATCAGCCTGCCCGGCCAAATCGTACGCCATAAGGCCCGCCGTGCCCCGATAGAAGCGGAAGGGGCTGACGCCCATCCGGGCGTGGCGCAGCGGCACCAGCGAGGCGAGCCGTGACTCGTCCTGCGCGGTAATCAGATCCACCGGGTCGCGACCGTCAACCGAGCAATCCCGCGCCGCGCTCCTAGGCAGGCTCTTGCGGGCCTGGCGCCCTAGTTCTTCCTGCTCTTCGACGGAATGAAGCCCCACCGGAGGCACTGCGATCTGTCTGTACATGCGCTTTAGGGTAGCACTGGCGACTGTGCGGCTGTGTGACGATGATCGGGGAATACTATGGGAAGCGTCATTTCAAAAGGCACCCTAATGACGCTCATCCTGTTCGTACAGTGGTGGATTATGGAGAGAAACTTGGCCTCGTCCGATTCGTGTCCGCGCCGCCACAAACGGCTGGACAACTCGTAGGAACGTTGGTATCCAGCCGTTTTCGAGTGGAGCGGATGACGGGAATCGAACCCGCGTAATCAGTTTGGAAGACTGAGGCTCTACCATTGAGCTACATCCGCGTGGGACTGCTCGTGTGCACCGTCCGAAAACCGCAGCGCCGGCTTTCCAGACCGACTGCACAACAAACAACCTGAGTCATTATACATGGATTGCGTCATTGAGCAACCTTTATGCAAGTCCCAGCGTAACTACGGCGGAGGCTATCGGGCCGTCATGGCTCAGGGAGATATGCCACTGCAAGCCTTTACTCTGCGCCGCTGCACCCTGTGCGGGCATACCCTGCACTGCCACAGGCAGAGATTCCGCATCCGTCGCAAAACCGAGCGACTCGCGCAGCGTCGCCTCGACATCCGCTCTGAGCACAACGCGCGGTCGCGAGCGCGAATCGTCAAGGATCTCAACGCCGGCCCACGGGAAATCATCGAGCGTATACGGATTGGGGGCATCGCCAAGCGCTTCGCACCACGCCTTGAGTACCGCTTCCTTGCCGGCCCAGCGCACGGCGAGATGTGCCGACTCGCTGTCGTGCTTGGTCTGCGCACGTATCGCGCACTGCCGCAACTCGCGTGCGGAGAACAGCTCGCGCATGTGCGAGCCCGGCTCGACGAGCTGGCTGGCGAAAGCGGCGACATCGACCACGTCATGGCCTATGGCAATGAGTTCCATGCGTGTGTCTCCTTTCCGCGTCTTTCGCAGTTCCCTAATTTCATTCAACTTATCAGCGTCTCAGAGCGGGTCTCAGAACGCATCTCAGTTCCCAGCCGTCCGACAACTCCAGCATCTCGACATATCAGTATCTCAGTGCATCACCCATCCGACACAGTTAGACGATCAGTGCATCAGCCGCTCGACGCATCACTCACCCGGCACATCACCCGCTCAACACATCAAACAACCTTTCACCGCCGCACCAGCTGCGCCTCGTAGGCCCCGAGATCGGCGTCCATCGGCCCCATGATACTGTCGCTGCCGCCGAGCCGCGCATGCTGAGCCTGCCCGGTGAAGTTGAACAGGCCGACCAGCGTCTCGCCCTGCGACTTGCGTACGAGCGCGAACACCCCGTCGTTGTGCGCATCCCAGGTCGAGACCCATGCGTCCGGTGCGAAGCAGGGGTCGTCGCGCATCGAGCGTAATTCCGCCATGCCATCCCACAACCGGTTTTGCAACGTGCCAGATTCGCGGCGCAGCGCGGCCTTATCCCAGTCGAAACGGCTGCGATGCAGATTACGGCTGTCCTCGACGCGGTCGGGATCCTCCTTATAATTCCAGCCGTTGAGCTGCGCGATCTCGTCGCCGCAGCTGAGCATGGGAAATCCGCGCAGGAAGGCCATCGCCATGTGCAGGAGCAAGTCGCGGCTCACCGCGGTTTCGAGCGCCGGCTTGTCGTGCGTGATCACCGCGCGTTCGACGCCGCACAGGCTCGCCGTGGTGCCGCAACTGCGCGCGTCGCTGCTCGCGGCATCGTAGTTGTACAGCTCCCCCATCGCCCAGCTGCCGGGCACCGCGCCTTCGTAGAAATGGTACAGAAACTCCTTGTGTTCAAGCGGGTCGATGCCCAGCTCGCGCTCCTTGTCCTCGTCCAGCCCCCAGCCGATGTCGTCGTGGCAGCGCAGATAGTTGACGAACCAGCAGTTGGGCGGCAGGGCGTTGAGCGCATCGGTCTGCGCCTTGAGCAGCCGTGTGTCGCCGTTGGCGAGCGCGCTCCACAGGTTGACCATCATCGAAACGTTGTAGAGCATGTGGCATTCGGGCTTTTCGGGCGTGCCGAAGTACGCGGCGAGCTCCTTGGGCGCCATCACGACCTCGCCTTTGAGCACGACGGCCGGGCAGACGCATTCGAGCGCGATGCGCAGCATGCGCACGATGGCGTGCACCTGCGGCAGGTTGCGGCAGTTGGTGCCGAGCTGTTTCCAGATGTACGGCACCGCGTCGAGGCGCAGCACTTCGACGCCGAGGTTCGCCAGGTGCATGGCGCTGCCGAGCATGGCGACGAGCACCTTGGGGTTGCGGTAGTTGAGGTCCCACTGGAAGGGATAGAACTGGGTCATCACCCACTTGCCCATCTGCTCGTTCCAGCTGAAATTGCCCGGCGCGGCGCTGGGGAAGACCTGCGGCACCGTGCCATCGAATTGGTCGGGCACCGTGCGATCGTCGTAGCAGAAATAGTACGACTGGTACTCGGGGTCGCCTTCCTGCGCACGCCTGGCCCAGCGGTGCGTGGAGGCGGTGTGGTTCATCACGAAGTCGAGGCACAGGCTGATGCCGGCCTTGCGCAGCTTGGCGGTCAGCGCCGCCAAATCCTCGTTCGTGCCGAATGCCGGATCGACGTTGTCGAAGTCCTCGACCGCGTAGCCGCCGTCGTTGTGCGGATGCGGCATCTGCAGGATCGGCATCAGATGCAGGTAGGTGAGCTGCTGCTCCTGTAAATAAGGTATGCGATCCGCGAGCGAGTTGAGGCTGCCGGCGAACAGATCGGAGTACATCGTCATGCCGAACATGTCGCCGCGCTTGTACCATTCCGGGTCGGCCTCGCGGGCCTTGTCCAACTCGCGCAAGTCGCCCGGCCGTGCGGCATAAGCCTCGGCCATCGCCTCTTTCAGCGCATCGAGCGCCGCGCAGTCGTCATACAGCTCCATGAATAACTGGTCGAGCTCATCGCTGCGTTCAGCGAGTCGGGTGCGGAAAACGTCGTCGGCTTGCGCTGCATATCCCATGGGAAACTCCTTCGTTTCAGGCCTATGACCACCAGTGTATCGCACGACGGGCGCGCGATAAAACCGGTTTGACGTACGGGGGCGTTAAGCGCAGAACCCAGTGCTGAGCCGTAAAGCGAACAGCGCTGTGCCGAGGCATTAAGCGGACAGCACGGGCGTGCTGTCTGCTTTACGGCTCAGCACAGCGCTGTCTGCTAACGCCTCCGCCCGAACAAACGTCACAAGTGAAGCACTCCGACTTATGCGCACTACGGCACCACCGATATGCTGCCCCTTTTGTGACGCTACCTAGTGCATCAGCGTCACAAAAGGGGCAGCGCTTCTCGTGCAGTGCCCCTTTTGGGCCTCTTAGCCGCGGTAACCGTCACGAAAGGGACACTACCATCCACCCCCCGTCCCGGTATTCGTCGATATGATGCCGCCTTAACAACGCTTCCACATATAAGCTCCTACAGGCACTTATAAGTTTCGACATCGTTCGAGCCAATCGACAAATCACCCAAAAAGACTGCAATGACAGGGGTTTTGCAATAATCCGCATTTTCGTGAAATAAGATAAAGAACTTATGAGGCCATATAAATTCGCACGAACGTCCCCTCATCCAGCTACTCGTGAGCGCAAACCAAATAGGCGAATACAGGCCCGCCGCAGATGATGCCGCGAACAGCCAGTACAGTATTCGCTAGGTTGTATAGCTTGCATATATATAAGGTATGGCTCACACGTGCAGACGGCCGTCCGCACGCAGCTGGCTCACATAACCCTCGGCCCATTGCAGGTCGAGGTCGCGCATGGCCTGGCCGAAGAATCCACTGGCATTCACCACGCCGGGAACCGCGTGCCTGCGTCCGTGCGCGGCGGCGAGGGAGCGTGTCAGCGCATCTTCGATGGATTGCAGCACCGCATGACCGTGCCCGCACAGATACATGTGCGCCCCGGAATCCAGCCATTGCAGCAGGTCATCGCCATAGCGAGGCAGCGCATCCTGAATATGCTCGCCATGTCCAAGTTCGCCTTCGTGTCTCGACCAGACGGCGTCCAAGCGGGAGAGCACACCGCAATCGTGCCACTGTTCGAGTTCGTCACGATACAGGAAATCCTCATCGGGAGACCGGTCGGCGAAAATCAGCCAATCGCCGCCACGGCTCTCCTGCGGCGACGCATGCTCCGGCCCTGATGTTGCATGTCCCCGCACAGTCTTGCGCTCCTGCAGAAAGGCGCGGAACGGGGCGATGGCGCTGCCCAGCGCGATCATGACCATCGGCGCGGCATCGTCCTGTGGCATGCGGAAACGGGGATTCGGTACGAGGGAGAGCGACAGCCGCGTACCGATTGGCGCGTCGGCCAGATACGACGTGCATGCTCCGCGGTACTCGCGTCCGTGAGCGCGATACCGCACCGCCGTAACGGTCAGCTCAATGACGCGGCCGCCCGCGCTCGGCGCGTTCGCTATCGAATACAGCCGCGTGTTCCGCGCAGCGAACACATCCAGCAGCTGCTCGGGCGCGAACGTGGCAAGATAATCCTCGAAAAGCGCAGCCACAGGATGGGTACGTCCGTAATTGCGAGACTGCTGCTCGTCAGCCAGCAGCTCCTTCAGCCGCTTGTTGCCGCCGATCTGCGCGTAGCGAGTCATCAGTGCGAGATTGTTCTTCGTCACGTCGCGCGAGGTGCGCAGCGTTTCGTACACGTCCGCCACGCCTGTCGTATGCATGTCCTGCCCGGGGAGAGCCCGAGAGAACAGCCGCTCCATAATCTCGTCGCTATTGACATAGCGCACTGCGACCATGTCTCCCGGCCGGTAGTCGATGCCCGCGTCCGCCAGTTCCAGCCGGATTGTGAACACCTGCTTGTCCGCGCCCCGCGCCGTCAGCAATGTTCGGCCAGTCAGCACCGTCTCGCATTCCCTGGCCTCGGCGTGCGAGGCTGCAGCAGGGGCTTTCGACGGCCGCGCGAATCCAGAGTCGGGCATGCTGCCCGAAGTTGCGCATGCGCTCGATTCATCACGCGCTGTAGTCACCGGCGCGTGATGAATCGGGTGCCTGAGTGACGATGGCGCATCCAGCGCAGACGCGGTCTGCGGCGCTTCCGCAGGTGCCATCGAGGACGGCAACGCGGGTGTCGACGCGGGCATCGTCGCAGGCGTGGTCACGGCTGCGGCATCCGCTGCCGGGCGTTCAGGTCGCTGCGGCTGCGTCCGGCCTTCACCGCCGGAAGCGGAAGACCGCTCACCACGATGCCCTTCGCCGCCGCGCCCTTCGACACTGTGCCCTTCGACACCATGCCTTTCGACGCTGTGTCCTTCGCCGCCGCGCACGTCGACACCGAGCTCATCCCACAGCACCGGAAGCATCGCCTCGATCCACGCGGCCGCCGTTGCATCGTAGTCGTAGTCGCATTCGCCATGTTCGATCAGCCGCCGCCCTCCCAGCTGCTCGTATCGCCTGTCGAATTGGCGGGCCATGCGGTTGAAATCATCGCCATAGTCGCTGTCGCCCAGTCCCAGCACCGCGAAAACGGCGCCATCAAGCGGCGTATCGCGGCACGTCATCACGTAGTCATGCAGCCGCTCGGCCCCATACGGCGGCTCCCCCATGCCCTGAGTCGAAGTGACCATAAGCAGGACATCCTCCGAAGACAGCCGGGCGGTGTCATAATCCGCCGCCTCCACCAGTTCGACGTCGCTCCAAAATTGTGCCACAGCATTGAGCAGCTGCTCGGCCACCTCCAGCGAGTTGCCGGTTTCCGAGGCGGCCAGTATCGTGACGTGACGCCGCCCTGATCCACGTGTCTCGCTGCGCGTTTCGGTTTCGCTGTGTATTTCCGCCTCACCACGCATCCCAGCTTCGCCATGCATTCCATCTTCGCTGCGCATCCCCGCTGCGCCATGCATTCCATCTTCGCTGCGCATCCCCGCTGCGCCATGCATTCCATCTTCGCTGCGCATCCCCGCTGCGCCATGCGCATCCGCCATATCGCTCATTCCGCTCGCCTTTCAGTCGCATGGCCTACCACGTCAAACACGGCCATAGCATCAACGCATCCATTCCGCCCCCGCCCAGCATGCCCAGCCCGCGAACAATGCGAATCCTCGCCGCTGCGCCGTGCCGAGCGGTCGAGCTTGAGCCCTGCCGTGTTGACGACTCCATTATGAAGAAGGCTGGCACACACATCAAGACTTGATTTTCCACGATCCTGTGGTAATGCAAATCAGCTGAACCCGTGGGACAAGGGACCAAACAAAGCATGAAACAGAAGCACACAGCAGCGCAGATCAACTGCAGATTCGCTGAGTCCAGCACCAGTCCAGCCACAAGCAAGCGTCGTATCGCGCTTCTATCGAGAACTCACACCCCGGCAGGCACCGCCCGGCCCGTTCTTCCCCGATTCGCAAACTCAGACTCTTCGCAAGCTCATCGAACACCTCAGGAAATCTCATACACAGCTCTGAGTGTGAATTTGGTCCCTTCCGGGGGGCATTATTGATGAAAAGGGCAACTTTGCCCCCCGGAAGGGTCGCATTATCGTGCAAAGAAGGGAGAAACCACATGATGCTGTATCCGCGGCAACGGTATTTGAAGAGGCTCCGTCCCTTCTATGACGACGCCGGTCTGATCAAGGTGATCACCGGTATTCGCAGGTGCGGCAAATCCTCCCTGATGATGAGCGTCGCTGACGAGCTGCTGCAACGCGGCGTCGACGAGCGCAGTATCGTGTTCTTGAATCTCGACAGTCGGGAATTGCGCAAAGTAACCACTCCCGACGCTTTGGACCGCGCCATCGAAGAACGGATCCCAGATAGCGGCCTTGTCTACCTGTTCATCGATAAAGTGCAGAACGTCAAAGGCTTCGAGACCGTGATCAACGCCTACCGCGAGGATGGACGGTTTTCCATCTTCATCACCGGATCGAATTCCTACCTGCTCTCCGGCGAACTGGCGACCAAGCTGACTGGACGGTACATAGAGCTGGAGATGTATACGCTTTCCTACGGCGAGTATCTTGATATGCGCAAGTTCATCGGCATGCCGGTCGAAAGCGGCCTGCCGTCGTTCAACGACTATCTGACCTACGGCGGGTTCCCCAAATCGTTGGAGTACTCTGACCCGGATGCCAAAGCCCTGTATATTCAGGATGTCGCCCGCCAGATATTCGAGAAGGACATCACCGATCACAGCCGAGTGACGAATCGCGACACATTCGAGCGGGTGCAATCATATTTGATCAACAACTATGCATCCCCTACCAACCTGACACGCATCGCGCAATACCTGCAGCATAGCGAGCACATCGCCGTCAAACGCGAAACGCTCGCCAGATACGTCCGCATGCTCGAGAACGCCAAGATTCTGTACACATGTCCAAGGTTCGATCTCAGATCGCGCAAATCGCTGCGGGGCGGAGAAAAATACTATATTGCCGATCCAGGCATCTACTTCGCGCGCAACACCGACACGAGGCTGAGCTACGGGCCGGCGCTCGAGAACGCGCTGTATCTGCATCTGCGGGCGAAAGGCTATCAGGTCAGCATGGGGCGAATCGGCGGGCTCGAATGCGATTTCATCGTCCGCAGACGAAACCAATACGCATATATCCAGGTTTCCATGAGCATCCTCGATCCACAGGTGGAGGAACGCGAATACCGGCCGTTTGCAATGATCCGCGACGCCTACCCGCGATACCTGTTCACGCTCGATCAGCTTCCCCTGCAACGCGATGGCGTGAGGCATATCAACCTCATGCAATTCCTTGCCGACGACGGGGACATCCAATTCGACTGATACCGAATAATACGTCCTTCCGGGGAGCATTGTTGATGAAAAGAGCAACTTTGCCCCCGGAAAGTCGCGGTATTCGGCATCATATTGGTTGCGCGACGAACCCTTTACCGCTCATCACAACGTCTGCGCGGACGACGACGCGCGGCCTGCACGATGCGTGCAGTCAAAAGTTTGACCCATAGAACTTTCTATAGTATATATGGGGATGACGGTAGAAGGGTATGGCACGAGAGCCTATCGCGCATAGTTGCGGCGATAGGGCATCGAAAGGCGAGCTTCGTCACCTCGCCGCCCGCATAACCGAATGCGAACAATGCGAACAATGCGAATAGTAGCGCTCCGTTACCTCCACAGTAGAAACGATAGAGGAATACCATCATGGACCAATCCACAATCTCAAGGCGCCAGCATTGGCTGGGCGCGCTCATCGCCGTGGCCGTCGCGGCGGCCGTGCTGCTGATGTCGGCATGCGGTGCCGGCAACGGGAACGCCGGCGGATCAGCCGATGGCGGCGATTCCAACGGCAAGCCCACAGTGCTCACCACATTCACGATTCCCGCCGACATGGCGAAGAACGTGGCGGGCGGCCATCTCAACATCGTCTCCATCACCAAGCCCGGCGCGGAAATCCATGACTACGAACCGACCGCCAGCGACATCGTCAAAGCGTCGCACGCCGATCTCATCCTGCGCAACGGGCTCGGGCTGGAACGCTGGTTCGACCGCTTCGTGGCCGGTTCGAAGGCCAAGAAGGTCGACTTGAGCGCCGGAGTCACGCCGATGAACATCACCGAGGGCGAATACGAGGGCAAGGCGAATCCGCATGCATGGATGTCGCCGAAGAACGGGCAGATTTACGTGAGCAACATCGTCAAGGCGTTCAGCGATCTGGATCCGCAGCATGCCGCCGATTATCGCAAGAACGGCGAGGCATACAGCAAGAAGATCCAAGCCGTCTCCGACCAGCTCACCGGCGAGCTCTCCTCGCTGCCAGGCAGCGAGCGCACGCTGGTCAGCTGCGAGGGAGCATTCTCGTATCTGACGCGCGACGAGGGCCTGAACGAGGTATACATGTGGCCGGTCAACGCTGAGAACGAGGGCACGCCCCAGCAGATCGCCAAGGTGGTCGATGCCGTCAAGAAAGACAGGATTCCTACCGTTTTCTGCGAATCGACCGTGAATGGCAAGGCCATGCAGCAAGTCGCCAAGGAGACCGGCGCGACCTTCAACCAGGACGATGACCACCTGCTGTATGTCGATTCCCTGTCGGCCGGCAATGGCCCGGTGCCTACGTATCTCGATCTGCTGCGACATGACGCCGAGGCGATCATCAGCGGGCTGACCGCGAAGCAGCGATGAGGAGAGCGGCCTTGAGCACCGCGACGCTGAATGCCGAAGCGTTTGCTGCCTCGCACGCCCCCGCCGCGGCGCGGCATGGCTCTCCCGCTGTGGACAGCCATGCCGCGCCGCGCGACCTGACCGCCCACGGCTATGCGATCCGCAGCGCATCCGCCGGCTCGCGTGCCGCGTCGGCGGCTGCGGCCATTCCCGGCGGCATCCACGTGCGCGGTCTGAGCGTCTCCTATGACGGGGTTCCGGCGTTGCGCGACGTCTCCTTCGACATCGAGCCGGGGCATTTGTGCGGCCTCGTCGGCATGAACGGGGCTGGCAAATCCACCTTGTTCAAAACGCTGATGGGCGTCGTGCGCCCTGATGCCGGATCGGTCCAGCTGGCCGGCATAGATGGCCGGCAGGCGCGCAAACGCGGGATGGTCAGCTATGTGCCGCAGCAGGAGGATATCGACTGGTCGTTTCCCCTGCGCGTCGAAGACGCAGTGATGATGGGGCGGTACGGCCTGCTCAACTGGCTGCGCTCCCCTCGCCGCGAGGACCGCGAGGCAGTGCGGGCGGCCATCGGGCGCGTGGAGCTGGGCGAATTCTCGCGCCGGCAGATCGGCAATCTCTCGGGCGGCCAGCGCAAGCGCGTCTTCGTAGCCAGAGGGCTGGCTCAGCGGGCGCGCATCATGCTGCTCGACGAACCCTTCGCCGGCGTGGATCGGCGCTCCGAGCTGATGATTGCCAAAGTGCTCAAAGACCTGGCCCGAGACGGCATGACCATTCTGGTGGCGAGCCATGATCTGCACGCGCTGCCGGAACTGTGCGACGAGGCGATGCTCATCAACCGCGCCATCGTCGCCCACGGGCCGATCGCTGAAGTGCTGCAGCCCGAGCAGCTTGCCAAGGCATTCGGACTCGAACCCGAGGACCAAGCACTATCCGAGGATCTGATGCGATGACCGGCAACGACCTGCTCACCCTGCTCTCCGCCGCCATGCAATACGATTTCATGCGGCGCGCGCTGCTCACCGGCCTGATCACCGCGGTCATCTGCGGACTGCTCAGCTGCTGGCTCGTGCTGATCGGCTGGTCGCTCATCGGCGATGCCATCTCGCACGCCGTGCTGCCCGGCGTCGTGTTCTCCTATATCTTCGGTCTGCCATTCGCCGTGGGCGCACTGGTGTTCGCGCTGCTCACCGTCTGGATCATCAGCGTGCTGCGCAAACGCTCGGGCCTGCTCAAGGAGGACGCCATCATCGGCACGGTGTTCACGCCGATGCTCGCGCTTGGCGTGGTGCTGATCTCGATCACGCCAAGCCAGACCGACCTCAACCACATCCTCTTCGGCAATCTGCTGGGCGTCACGGACGGCGACCTGCTGCAGGTCGCGCTGCTCGGTGGGCTGACTGCGTTCGTGGTATTGCTCAAACGCCGCGACATCACACTGTTCGCCTTCGACCCGATGCACGCGCGAGGTATAGGCATCTCCCCGGGAATGATCAGCGGCCTGCTGCTCACCGCACTGGCGCTGACCGTCGTGGCCGCGCTGCAGGCGGTCGGCATCATCCTTGTGGTCGCGATGCTCATCATTCCCGGCGTCACCGCGCGTCTGCTCACCGACAGCATCTGGCGCATGCTGTGGATATCGCCGCTGGTCGCTGCCATCGCCACGGCCATCGGCGTGTTCCTCAGCTACGTGCTCGACGCCTCGACCGGCGGCATGATCGTGCTGGCCCAAGCGCTGTTCTTCGCCGTCGTCTACTGCTTCGGTCCCAAAGGCGTCGTCGCGCTCGCGCTGCGGAGACGACGCGCACGAAGCTGAATATGTCGGGCAGACCAATAGCGCATTCGTCTGCCCGACACACTCTTGACTTGATGCGGCAATTCATTACGCTTGGCAACCAATCGCAGAGAGCCAGCAGCTCGACGCCGGCCATGCGAGCCTCGAAAAACAACGTGAAGGCAGTTTGAGGGCATCATGAAGGCAATCGAAAGGCGGTACTGATGAGCAGTATCAAAGTGACGCACGCCGACTCCGGCCTCGTGCTCACGACGGTGACGGCCAGCCGGCATGTCAGCCCGCATATCGTGCGGGTGACGCTCGGCGGCGGCGATCTCGACCGCTTCGCATTCACCGGCTTCGACCAGTGGTTCCGGCTGGCCATACCCGTGCACGCCAGCGACCGCTTCGACAATCTGCCCGCGCGCTTCGGCGTCGGCGGGCTGGTCAAATATCTCACCTTGTCGAAAGGAACCCGCCCGGTCATCCGCAACTACACCGTCCGGCAGTACCGCAGCGACCCGGCCGAAATCGACATCGACTTCGTCATGCACGGCGATAAGGGCATCGCCAGCCCTTGGGCGGCATCGGTCAAGCCCGGTGCCAAGGTCGCGTTCATTGATCAGGGCCACGGCTGGGCACCCGTGGACGCCGACCAGGTCCTGATCGTGGCGGATGAGAGCGGCATGGCTGCCGCCCTAGGCATCCTGCGCGACCTGCCCCGCGACACGGTCGGCAACGCGATCATCGAGATCTTCGACGAATGCGACGAGCAGGAGCACGAAGCCCCGGAAGGCGTCAACGTCCAATGGCTGGTGCGCGACCCATCCGAGGCTCCCGGCACGCTCGCCCTCCCCGCCCTGCGTGCGCTGCCGCTATGCACGAGCCTCTACGCCTTCGCGGTCGGGGAATCCGCGCTCGCCACCGGAACACGCCGCTACCTGGTCAACGAACTGGGCCTGCCCAGAGCCAACGTCACCTTCTGCGGCTACTGGCGCATCGGGAGATCGTCGCCGAGCTAGACGCGGCGACAGTTAGCAGGGTGCCCGCGGCACTGTTTCGAAGGCACTGCTGCAGAAGCACTGTTGTGAAGCCAGCTGCCCTGTCCTCATCGCAACGAGGATGGGGCAGCTGGCTTTATGCTTGGCTTTGCGGAGATTGAATCGGGCTGCGGCGGTGAGGACGGCGGGGCGGGTCAGGCTTTGTCGTGCATGGTCACGGTGTAGCCGTCAGGGTCGAGGAATGAGAAGGTGACGCCGAAGGGACCGTCGAAGGGCTCTTGGACGATCGTCACACCCGCGTCCGCCAGCTTGCGGTGCAGGGCGTGGGCGTCCTGGCAGTGGAACCAGACGCCGATGCCGGCACCGAGCTGGCCCAGAGCGTCGAGATCCACGCCCGGGAACGGGTTGCGCACGGCGAAGGCGACCGGCCCGTCGGCGAAAACGACGGCCTGGGGGTTGGACGCGGGCAGGCGCGTCAGGCCGACGGTGTGCTCGTAGAAGTCGGCGGAGGCGTGCAGGTCGCGCACTTGGAACGAGACGAAGTCGGGGCCTTGCGTGTCGGTGGTGGCGGTAGTGGTGGTTGTGCTCATGGTTCATGCCTTTCATGGGAGTGGAGCGACGGACGGCGGGTCGGCAGCCGCCTACGGGGGTTAGCTGCGTCTGTCCACCGAGTTACGTCAATATATTGACATAACTCGCCGCGTTTGTCAAGATATTGACATGAGGGTGCTGTATGAATGATCGTATGAGAACATCGCATGATCCCAGCCCGGGCGAGCTCGGCGTGCTCGTCAAGGCGACCCAGTCGCTGCTCAACCAGCGCATGGACGAGGCGCTGCGGCCGCTGGGCCTGACCGTCCCGCAGTACGCATGCCTGAGCAATCTGATCGACGAGCCGGGCATCACTAGCTCGGAGCTGGCCAGGCGCAGCTTCGTGTCGCGCCAGTCCATGAACGTCCTGCTCCAGGGCCTCGAACGCTCCGGGCTCGTGCGGCGCTCCGAGCAGCCGGGGCAGCGCCGGGAGAAGGCCACCCGGCTGACCGGCCGCGCCGAAACCCTGTTCGCGCAGGCGGATAAAGCAGTGCAAGCCGTGGCTAGGCGCATGACCGCTGGACTGAGCAAGACGCAGCGCGCCGAGCTGTACGCGCTGCTTACCGTTTGCGGCGACGCGCTCGTCGAGGAGCAGGCCCACGCCTAGCGCCTCATCACTTCGAGTTCCGAGGCAGTGACGTTGACGACCGAGTGAATCGTGAACGAGTTCTTCGTGGCTGCATGCCGTTACACGAGCAGCGCTGCTGCTGCGTCGCCATGGCCGACCGATAGCTGCCATGGCTGCGTTGTCGTCAGCAACGTCGACTCGGCCCATCGAGCCGACCATGCGGTGAAGGGCAAGTGCGCGCAAGTACCTTCTGGGAACGAAACTAGATTCCCAGCACCACTGTCGCAACGCTGAAACGCAGTCCCGGTCAGAGTTCAAAGAACAAACTCCGTTCAGCTCTCATCACAAGTGGCGATAGCCCGAACCCCGGTGCGAAGCCGGCAGCCGGTCGCCCTGACCGAACATGCGGGCACGCAGCGTGCCGTGCTCGGCTTTTTGCGGGTAAACGCCGCGGCGCTGCAGCACGGGAACCAGGTACTCGATAACATCTTCCCAAGTCCCTGGGTTAAGCGCATAAGCAAGATTGAAGCCATCCACATCAGTCTGCTCCATGAACTGCTCCACCACATCCGCAACGGTCTCACCCGAGCCAACCACCACTGGACCACCCGTCGCGTTGATACGGGCACTGTCGCGAAGCGTCCAGCGGCCGTCGCCATCGGCAGCTCCAGACAGGCTCGATACAGTGGTTTGAATCGAATCGGTGTAGACAGGATCCAGCGGCATATCAAGATCCTCCTGCGAGAGGTCCAGCCCCGACCATCCCGAGTTCAGCACCAGGTTTCCCGTCTCTGAGGCGTACGAGAAGATGTCACGACTCTTCGCGGCAGCCGCTTCATCTGTCTCATCTACGACGATCGTCAACAGAGAATAGATCCGGGCCGCATCGCGCCCGCGGTCGGCAGCCTCCAACGCCGCACGAATCTTGCGGACCTGCTCGCGGGTCTGAGCGAGAGTCGGAGCCGCAATGAAAATCGCTTCGGCGTTCTCGGCCGCAAAACGAATCCCTCGCTCGGAGGCTCCGGCCTGGTAGATCACCGGCGTACGCTGCGGGGACGGTTCCGAGAGGTGGATTCCGGGAACAGTAAAGTACTTCCCCTCGTGGTTGATGGGGTGAACCTTGGAGGGATCAGCGAAAGTGTCATGCTCGGCGTCAAGGATGACAGCGTCGTCATCCCAGGAGCCCTCCCACAGCTTGTAGAGCACCTCCATGTACTCATCTGCGCGATCGTAGCGCTCGTCGTGGGGAATCTGATCGTGTTCGCCCAGATTTTGGGCGGCGCTCTTCAGGTAGCCCGTCACCACATTCCACCCGATACGCCCGCGCGTGAGGTGGTCGAGCGTGGACATGCGGCGCGCAAACGTATAGGGATGCTCCGCCGATGTACTCGCGGTAATTCCAAATCCCAAGTCTTCGGTCACGGCTGCCATGGCGCTCACTAACATCATGGGATCGTTCATGGGGATCTTTGCTGCAGTCCGCAAGGCGGCGTCAGCATTGCCGCCGTACACGTCATACGAGCCCAGAGCATCAGCAAGGAAGATCCCGTCGAACAGCCCGCGCTCCAACAACCGGGCGAGATCCATCCAATGCGCAAGGCTCGTGTAATCGCGAGAATGATCGGCCGGATGGCGCCAAATGCCAGGAAGCTGGTGCCCTACTCCGTTGATGGCGAAGGCGTTGAATCGAATCTTTCGATTGCTTTCAAGGTTATGTTTTGCTGGCATAGTGGCTATTTCTCCTCACTGCACACTGAGTACTGGGCATCAGTGCTATTCTTCTGCTGTGCTATTGCTCTTTTCGACGGCGAAGGAAAGCCAAGCGGCCCAATGACATGCAAAAGAGTGCTCTGAGGAGCCACATCGAATGCAGGTAAGACATTCGGACATTCCCTTCGCCAGTACGAACTGGATCAGGTTCGACGGGTCTCATCTCAGCCGCCTATGCGCGGCACCCCGTGTCACTTGCACCCATAATAATGCAATCATTCGGCTCATGCAACGGACGTTTCGCCGACAGATGGGCCTGCTGCACGGATAGGTGACAATTGGGATTAGGCCGCGAGGACCAGAGTTTGGTTCATGATGGTCTGATTCGTCCGACCATCCGGCTCCGGCCACCGTTCATTAGGTACTTTCCCCGTCTAACCGCCCGAACAGAGGTTTCATGAGCAACGTCATGCGCTTAGAATCGGCGGAATTCCAACAATCACGTGAAGTGCATGCGGGGCCTGTACTTGGGGCATGTGCCTAATGAACGAAAAACTACCTAATGAACACTCCACGACAGCTCTTCGACGGTGCTTGCACCTGGTACAGGCACGATATTCGTTCATTAGGTAGTTTTTTCGTTCATTAGGCACTTCGCAAAATAGACGCCGAATCCGGTGTGGAATATTTTGGCGGAATAACACCGTTTTCAAGAATCGACCCAAGGTCGTCTTAGCCCGTTTAGACGTACAATCTGCGCAAATGTGCCTAATGAATTTCCACAGCAGTATAAATAGCGGAGGCGTCAAGCGGACAGCGCTGCGCGCTGTCCGTAGCCGACGCCGAGGGCCCACCAAGGGCCCGAGGAAACAACGGAGTCCACCCTGAATCAGTTTCGTGAACACAAACACAATAAGCGATTACACGCCCACTGCAAAGGAAAGGGGCGGAGAGAATCAACGTTCTCTCCGCCCCTAACCTACTCAGTTACACCGTTCACGCTTCGAAATAGCCCGAAGCACCCAGTCTTGCGTTCGGATCGAGCAGCATGGCCTTCTCAACCTCATGGGCATCGTAGCTGCGCGAATCCTCGTGGAAGCGGCGGTTATCGATCGGCTCGTAGAGCGCGGCGCGGCCCATCATGCCTTCTTCGAGGTGGCGCTGGCCGGCGGCGAGGCGTTCGTTGGCGCGGTTGCGCCATACTTCGAGCGCTTCAGTGCCGGCGGTGTTCGCCACGGCGGCTTCGAAGGCGCCCGGGTTCACGATGGCCGTGAATCCGCTGACGTGGCCGAAGCCGAGCGAGGTCGCCAAGCCGGCCTTGACCTTGCCGACTTCAAGCGGCTGCTTGAGCCAGACCAGATGGTCGTCGCGCTTGAGCTTGGGGTCGACGCAGTCCAGCGAGGCGTTCGCGGGAATACGGCCGGAGGTGAACAGCTGCGTCAGGCCGTTGACCTGGAAGATGCATGCACCGCCCTTGGCGTGACCGGTGAGCGACTTCTGCGAGATCACGAACAGCGGGTTGCCTTCGCTACGCCCGATGGCGTGCGCAATGGTGTTGTGCAGCTCGGACTCGTTGGGGTCGTTGGCGTTCGTGGAGGTGTCGTGCTTGGAGACCACGGCGATATCGTCCGGGGTCACACCCAGCTTCGCCAGATCGTGCACGAGCTTGGAATCCGTGCCACCCTGCGCCGCCGCGAGCGCGCCGAGGCCGGGGGCCGGAATCGAGGTGTGCGCGCCATCCGCATAGCTGTGGATGAAGCCGACCACGCCGGCGACCGGCAGCCCGAGCTTCAGCGCGATATCGCCTCGCGTGAGCAGAATCGTGCCGCCGCCCTGGGATTCCAGGAAGCCGCCGCGACGACGATCGTTGGCCCGCGAGAAGAAGCGCGGCTCGATGCCCTTGTCGTACATCTCCTGCGAGTTGGCGGTCGCGTTCATGTTGCCGAAGCCAATCACCGACTCCACGCCAATATCATCGATAGCGCCGGTGACCACGAAATCGGCCTTGCCGAGCGCGATCTTGTCGGCGCCTTCCTCAAGCGACACCGCAGCGGTGGCGCAGGCGGAAACCGGCTGGATCATATTGCCGTAGCCGCCGATGTAGGACTGCATGACGTGGGCCGCGACCACGTTCGGCAGCGCCTCCTGCAGGATGTCGGTCGGAATCTCGTGGTTGAGGAAGCGGTCGAGGTACAGCTTGCGCATCGAGTTCATGCCGCCGAAACCGGTGCCCTGCGTCGAAGCGACCATCGAGGGATGAATCGACTGCAGTATCTCAACCGGGCTGAATCCTGCGGACAGGTAGGCGTCGACCGTGGTGACGATGTTCCACAGCGCGATCTGGTCCACATCGCCCACCATGGAAGCGGGGATGCCCCACTTGAGCGGGTCGAAGCCCTTGGGGAACTGGCCGCCGACCGTGCGGCTCATCGTGGCGCGGCGCGGCACGCGGATCATCGACCCGGCGTGGCGCGTCACTACCCATTCGCCGGATTCCTCATCCTGCGCGATGGTGGTATGCGCCTCGTCAAGCTTGACGTACTCATCAGCGACATCCTTGGTCGGCACGGAGAATTCGACATCGTGGTCGAGGAAGACCTCGGCTTCCTCCTCGTCGGCGCCGTCCTTGTAGTCGCTGCCCATGCCCTCATCGAAGGGGCGAATGCCGGAGCGGGCCACGACCTCGTCGTGATAGCGCTCGGCGATATCCTCCTCGGGCACGAGGTTGCCGTCGGCGTCGTACCAGCCCGGAGCCGGGCTGTCCTGCCAGGTGACCAGGCCCATATTCCACGCCAGTTCGAGCACTGCGCCGGCCGACAGCTCGACCGAGCCATCGGGGCGAATGCCCATCTCGGCCTCGAAGCGTGTGCGCCCGGAGCCCCAGGGGCCAAGCTCGCCGATCGAAACGATGACGATCTCATCCTCGGGCTTTGCGCTGACGCCCTGCCAGTCGGCCAGATCGACGGGTGCCTGATGGCGGATGTGCGGGGTGGGGAGGGCCTTGAGGGTGGTGGACGCAGAGCCAGCAATAGCGGATGTTTCAGGGTGATCTCCGTTGTTACCTCGGCCCCTTAGCGGGGCCTCGGCGTCGCCTACGGAGAGCCCACTGGGCTCTCCGCTTAACGGTTCCGCATCTTTTTCCGCTTCGTTACGTAGCGCCTTAATATCAATCGGCGTCGAGCCCAGCCCGCCGGTCAGGTCGGCGTCAAGCGGCGCGATGACCGCCTGCTCGCGGGCCTGCCGCGTAGCCATATCGAGCAGCTGCACCGCGATCTCCTCGGTCGAATAGGTGCGCAGACCATGCTTTTCGACGACGGCGACCAGCGGATCGTTGCCGCCCATAAGCCCGGTGCCTCGCACCCAGCCGATCTTCGGGTGGGCGAAGGTGACGCGGTCGGACCAGTCCTGCTCGGCATGCGCGCGGGTGACGATGGCATCGAAGGCGCTCTTGACCTCGCCGTAGGCTCCGTCGCCGCCGAACACGCCACGGTTCGGCGAGCCGGGCAGCACCACATGCAGCTTGTGCTGCACATCGGTGTCCGCGCCAATCGCGCTGAAACCGGCGATGGCACGCTCCACGCCCCACAGCATCAGGCGGGACTGCGATTCGAACAGCTCGCCCGAATCGGCCATAGTGCCGTGTACCGGAGGCGCCGCGAAGGGGAAGAACAGCGTCGGCTCGTACGCGGGTTTGAGAATCGTGGTGGTGGCACCGGTCGTTTTTTTACTGACCGAACCGACCCACTGCACGAGCGCATCGACATCGCGGTAGCTCGACAGATTCGCGGGAACCAGCCAGAGCTTGGCGTTGCCGACCGCATGGTTGCGGTACGTGCGCTTGGCCCATTCCTTTGTCGCCGTGGTGAAGCTGTGCGAGGTCGCAATAACCGTCGCGCCGCCAGCCAGCAGGCCGTTGACGATCTGTGCGCCGATCGAATTCGCGGCGACGCCAGTGACGATAGCCACATCGTTGGCGAAGCGAGAAGACTGCGGATCTTCGGCGAGTGGCTCAAGCGCCTGCTCGGCGATGTGCGCGAAGGTGGCGCTGAGTTCCTCATTGCCATCGGCCCGGGCCTTGCCGGCGAACCAGCGGGCCTGAGTGCTTACGTCCTGGCCGGCGCCGATGAAGTTCAGCGAAGCGATGGTTTCGGCAGTCGTGCCGCCGTTCTTGCTGCCATAGTACAGCCGCGCAAGATCCTCGCGGGCCGAAGCCCAGCGGTCATCCAGCAGCAGCGCACGACGCTCGTCGAAGCGCGGCTCGACCTGCTTGGGCCAGTCGGCCCCCAGCTCGGCCTCGACGGCGGCGACCACGGCGGCGTTCGCATCTTCGGAAGGCGCTACGGCCGGAGCGGCGACGCCAAGCTCGTTCAGCACGAACCTCGCCGTGGCGGCGAGCACGCCGTCAGAGCCGGTGACCTGCTGCGCGAAGGCGTCCAGCGCTGCGGAATCCACAACCGCGCCGCCTGCGGCACCGCCCGCATTGGGCAGGCCGACCGTGATGCCCTGGGCCTGCGCCACATGCTGCACGGCGGCATCGATCAGCGCGTTCGCCGCGTTGGCGTTCGCCGCCGGATCGGTGCCCAAGGACGCAAGCTCGCCGCCACGGGCGGAAGCGCCTTCGCGGGTCTCCAACACCAGCGCGGAGACGACATGCGAAGCCCAGCCAGCGCCGAGCTGCCACGTATCGGTCACGCGCTTCTCGATCTGCGTGAGCTTCACGCCCGAAGCGCCGAAGAGCCCACGCACGCGGTCGCGCACAATGTCGGAGAGCACCGGGCCGAAGGCCTTGTAGTTCGGCGCGACCTTGTTGACCAGGGCGCTCAGAGCCGGAATCGCAGCCTCGGCGGCACCGTCCACGCTCGCCACGCCAAGCTCGGAGCTGATGTCCATGAGTAGCTGGTTGCGGCGGGACGAGACGCCATTGGTCAGCGTGTCGGTCGTGTCCACATCGCCGATCTGATCGGGGCGGACCTTGGCCGCGTACGCCAGCAGCGTGGCAATGGCGTCCGAGGCCTTGTACGCGATGTCCGCCGGGCGTTCGCCGGAGGTGGCGACCGGAACGGATGGTGCGGCAGCGGCGGGTTGAGCGGATGAAGCAGCTTCTGCGGAAACCGGAGCGGCAGCCGGCGCACTTGCCGTAGCTTGAACCGTCTGCGAACCGGAAGCCGAAGCCGAGGCAGCAGAATCGTTGCCATTAGTAAGCTGAACAGCTGGGTCCGTATCCGTCATATACACGCGGCTCTCGTCGCGACCGAGGTTGTACACCGTGACCTTGCGGCCGGAGAAGTCGGGCAGCCTGAGGGTCTTCGCGCCCAGGTTCGCCAGCGTCGGAGCATTGCCCAGGCCCACTTCGACGTACTCTTCGACGCCAAGCCCGCCCTGCGACGGCTCGCCGAACATAAGCGCCTGCGTCTCGATCCAGCGCACCGGAGAGGCGAACTGCCACGAGAGCAATTCGGTGAGCAGCAGCCGGCCGAGCTTCTGCTCGTCGGCGGCGTAGGAATCCCAGACCGCCGGGTCGTCCAGCGCCTCCTTGATGCGAGCGGAAGGCACCACTTCGAGGATCTTCGCGGCGAATTCGCGGGTCATCGCGAAGGGCGCGGCCACGAGGTTCGGGATATAGCGACCGACCAGGCGATCATAGTCGATGGTCTGCGGCAGCAGCTCGTCAAGCTTGTCGCGGAACTCCGGCACGCCCTTGCGCAGCAGCGTGGAGTGGAACGGCACGTCGATGCCCGGCACGAGCATGAACGCCGGCTTGCCACCAGCCTCCTTCGCGCGGCGGTTGCTGTCGGCCTTGAGATACTTGAGGCCCTTGATGGTGCCCGCGATGGCGTACTGCTGCCCGGCGAGGTTGTAGTTGACGATTTCGAGGAATTCGCTGCATTCGGCGGACACCTGCTCGACATAGGCCTTGATCTGATCATCGCCCACGCCGAACTGGTTCGGCCGCAGCGCGCCCATGCGGTAGTTCGAGCGGCCCTGTGCGTCGCGCTCGATGAGATGGTGCATCGTGGAGCCGCGGTGGAACACGAGTTCCAGCACGGTTTCCAGCGGGATGATGCCCGCGAAGGAGCTCAGCGCATTGTATTCGCCCAGCGAATGGCCGGCGAAGTACGCAGGCCAGATATCCGAGCCGGACTCGCGCAAGCGGGACGTCTGTGCGAAGGCCACGGTGGCGAGCGCCACCTGAGTGAACTGGGTGAGGTTGAGCAGGCCGTCGGGGTGGCGGTAGGTCACGCCGTTGGCGGTCAGTTCGGTCGGGTTGTCGCGCACAACGGCGAGGATCGAGAACCCAAGGCGTTCGCGGGTGAGCTTGTCGGCCCGTTCCCAGGTCTCACGCGCAGCGGCGGACTGGGCGCGCTCGCCCAATACCATGCCCTGCTGCTGGATGCCCTGGCCGGGGTAGACGAAGGCGGATTTCGGCGCATGCGCGACGGCGGTGCCGCGCGAGACGATCTGGCCGTCGATGCGGCAGGTCACCTCAAGCACCAGTCCGCCGTGGCGCAGCTTGCCCACGCGCTCGACGCTGATCTCCACGGCGTCGTCCAGCTGGACCATGCCGTACATGTTGTAGGTCCACCCGGCGATCTCGTAATGCACGCCCTTGTCGTCAGCGGCCTGCGCCACATGCTGGGCGGTGCCCGAAAGCCACATGCCGTGTACCAGCGGCGCGGTGAGCCCGGAGACCGCAGCCCCGCGATGCGAGGTGTGGATCGGGTTGAAGTCGCCCGAAGTGCGGGCGAAGGCCGTCATCTCGTGCGGCGCGGTCACCGTGACGCGGCGCAGCATACGACGTGGGGTGTTCATCACCAGGTCTTCGCTGTCATCGTCATCGAAAGGCGTGCCCTTGCCGTTGGAGCTGCCCCGGAACGAGAGGTAGTCGCCGTATTCGGGAGCCTCGGGCGGCAGCGCCTGCGAGTAGGAGCGGCCGCGGATGGCGAAGCGCTCGACCTCGTGGGCCAGCACGGTGCCGTCAGGCGCGGTGTGGGTCACATGGATAATCACCACGCGCCCGGAGGCGGATTCGAGGTAGTCCTCGGCCCAGCTGGTCAGCGCGATGCGCTCGCCGGTGTGGGTCAGCAGCTCGGCTTCGGTCACGTCCAGCTCGATCAGGTGGTCCAGATGGACTGCGTTTAACAGTCCTTCGATTACCGGGAAGCCGTGGACGTATACCGAGCCCAAAGCAGTATAGATGGCCGGCCAGGCCGGGCCGACCAGCGCGTCGGGCACGATGCGCGAGGCCAGCAGCGAGCCGGGCAGGGTTCCTGCGGTCGCCGCCTCATGGTCGAAGCCGAGGTTGGGAGACAAGGTGTAGCCGGTATGCGCCAGCCCGAATGGGTAGCTTTCCTTGTCGTCCACGATTTCAACGGTCGGCATGGCGGCGAGCTTGTCGCCGGTGATGGCGGTGTTGCCGATGCCGGCGGTGTCGGCGAGCATCGCATAGACGTGCTGCGGCAAGCGCTCGCGGTCCACGACCGGGAATCGGCCGGGCTTGGCGGCGTCGACGGTCAGAGGGATCACGATGTCGCGCACGGCGTGCTTGGATGTGCCGCCGTCAGGATCGTTGTCCCAGAAGGTGTCGAGGTGGATGTCCAGATCGAAGAGCGCATTGCCGTCGCGGCTTCCCGTCGCGGTGATCTCGTAGTGCGGGTCGCCCAGCGCGGTGCCGAAGGCCGGGTTGGCCATGAGGTGGCCGACCCAGGAGATGTTCGGGCTGCGGCGGATGAACTCCTCAGCGCTCGCGGCGGCGCTCAGCTGCGCGAAGGCCTGCTCCAGCTCGGCAGCAGCCTCAGCTTCGCCGGCCTCAAGGGCGCGCGTGCGCTCGATGGCCGCCTGCTCGAAGCGGGAGAGGATATCGCCCACCGTCTCGTCCACGCTCGTGATGCCAGCGACCGAGATCGGCCCCGGGATGGCGCGCACGGAATCGGCGGAATAGCGCGGATCCTCGGACTGCCATAGCTGATCCTGGCCCCACCAGCGCAGCAGATCGTTGTCGATGGCCGGCACGAAAGGCATGGGCTTGGGGTACTCGCGCACCAGCGAGATGAACCAGGCCACATCGTTGGGGATCACCTTGATCTCCTTGGCCTGCGGGTAGGCTTCGACCAGCGTCGCGATGGCCGCGTACGGGTCGGACTCTACTGCTGCGCGGGAGGCGAAGAGCGAGTCGAATTCGCCGGACTCCTGATCGCGCACGCGGGCCTCGACGCGCTGCAGCAGGTGCAGGAAGCGGTCGGCGTACGTATCGTCGGCCCACGGGAAGGAGAGCCGTGCGAAGCGCTCGGCCCACTGGGCATAGGTCATCGCGTCCACATCGCCGAAGTACGGGCGGGAGGTGGTGTTGAGCGTTTCGATGATCTCGTCGCGGCGGGTAAGCAGCTCCTCCGGGTGCTTCATCACGCGCACGAGCAGCCGCCCGCAGCGCGACGAGGAATTCTCAAGCTCGTAGATATCGGCATGCAAGTGGCTCAGGCCGGAAGAGACCCCGCCCACTGCCTGGCCGCTCGGCACCCACTTCTCGCCGATCGGCGCGAAGGGGTCCTCGTCGTCCTGCGCCTGCACGATGCCGGGGGTTTCGACCAGCAGCCGCTTGACCTCAGGGCTGGTGTAGGCCTCCTTGGCGGTCATCGCGGCGGTGCCGATCATCACGGCGTCCACCGGCATATCCGGCAGGTCGTAGACGCGCGCCCACTGGCCGGAGATGTAGTCCGCGGCGCGATCGGGCGTGCCAATGCCGCCGCCGGCGACGAGTACAAGATTGTCGCAGGCGCGCACGTCGGCGTAAGTATTAATAAGCAGATCGTCCAGCGATTCCCACGAATGGTGCCCGCCCGCAGCGCCGCCTTCGACCTGCGCAATGATCTTCGTCGGCGCGACGGCCTTGGCGATGCGCACCACCTGACGAATCTGGTCAACGGTGCCCGGCTTGAACGCCACGTAGGGGAAGCCGTCGGCGTTCAGCGTGGCGACAAGCTCCTTGGCCTCGTCAAGCTCGGGGATGCCCGCCGAGACGACCACGCCGTCGATCGGAGTTCCTGAGGCGCGCTTCTTGGGCACGATGCGCTGGGTGCCGAACTGCAGATTCCACAGGTAGCGGTCCATGAACATCGCGTTGAATTCGATGGTGGCGCCCTCGTCAAGCTCCTGCTCAAGCTTGGTCACATGGCGGTCGAAGACCTCGGCGGTCACCTGGCCGCCGCCAGCCAGCTCGGCCCAGTAGCCGGCGTTGGCCGCAGCCGCGACGATTTCAGGCTCGACGGTGGTGGGGGTCATGCCGGCGAGCAGCACCGGCGGCTTGCCGGTCAGCTCGCTGAACTTGGTGCGGATGCGGTCGCCGGAGGGCGTGCGAATCGCCTTGGGAGCGAAGGCCGTCCAGTCCTGCGTGCGGCCCGGCTCGCCTTCCATAGTCGAAAGCGCGGCCCGGTCGGCTCCGCTGGCGGCTTCGACCACGCCGGCGCCGGTGCCTTGCACCAGCGCGCCGACGAGCTTGCCGACGGTCGTGCCGGGGCCGAGGTCGACAATCCACAGCTTGGCCGGGTCGGTCGAGGCAAGCAGCTCGTGCACGCGCGCGGCCCAGTCCACATGGTTGACCAGCACTTCTTCGGCGAGCGCACGGGAGCGCGACTCGTCCAGCCCACTGGCCGCAGCCCACACCACGGTCTGCTCGACGGCCTGCGCCATAAGCGACGAATGGAACGGCACCGTGACATCAAGATATTCAAGCACCGGCGCGAACACCGAACCGCCGCGAACCTTCTCCTCGCGCAGCTTGGCCTGGTGCTTGTGCTCCTTCTCGGTTTCCACGGCGAAGGCGGCCAAGTCCTCCGGGTAGCCGGAGAGCACATGCTGGTTCGCCGAATTGGTGACGGCAATCGAAATCGGGCCACGCGGCTTGTTCACGCGGGCAATCAACGTTTCGACCTGCAGCTGTGTCGCGCCGCGCACCGACAGCATCGGCGTCGCCTCGCCGCTCTTGGGACGCAGGGCGAGCATACGCGCCTGGCGCGTGCCGGCCACGCCGATCAGCTGCGCGATGGCGAGAATCTGGTCGATATCGCTTTGCGCAGCCTCGATGGAGCCGGCGTCGACGATGGCCTGCACCATATGCTCAGCGATGACACCCTGCGAATGGCCCAGCACGGCGATCGGCTTGGCCGCAATCACGTCATAGCCCAGGCTTGCGGCGTCAATCAATGCGCCCAATTGCGTCAAGGCGATGCCCGGCACGCTGGCAGCAGCATCGGCTCCCGCTCCGAGCGAGGCCGTGTTCGCTTCGAAACCGAAGAGATCGACCGGCCCGCCGGTTGTGGCAAGCAGCTCGGGGTTGACGCTCACCAGCAGCCGGTTGGCCGCATCGGCGTGCGCGTGGAGCGTGGCGGCAAGGGTGGGGTCGTTGCTCTGGTCGGCGAGCGCCGCCGTCCAAGGGGTCGATTGGCCGCCGAAGGCGAGCGCATGCGGCTCGCTGGACAGGCGGTTGAGGAAGAACGTGGTGTCGGTCATGACATTCCTTAATGGTTGATTCTGATGAGTTGCGTTTCGTGGTTGCGTGGTTGCGATGGCTGTGTTATCAGCAGTTGCGCTATCGTGCGAGTCCGTCATAGCGGCTGGTTGCCGTGGTGCTTGCCGGTGCGGCTCGTGCGCTTCTTGTTGGCCAGCAGCCGCAGCGATTCGGCGATGGCCTCGCGCGTTTGCTCCGGGTCGATCATCGCGTCGATCTGACCGGTTTCCAGCGACAGATTCGCGTTGACCGTGGTGCTTTCATATTCCTCGATGAGCTGCGAGCGCAGCGCGTCCACGTCCTGCCCGCGCTCCTTGGCCTTCTGCAAGTCCTTGCGGTGGATGATGTTGACGGCACCCTGCGCGCCGAGCACGGCGATCTGGCTGGTGGGCCAGGCGTAGTTCACGTCCGCGCCGATGGCCTTGGAACCCATGACGATGTACGCGCCGCCGAATGCCTTGCGCAATATCACGGTTATGAGCGGCACCTGGGCGTTGGCGTACGCATAGATGACTTTGGCGCCGCGCCGGATGATGCCCGCATGCTCCTGATCGGAGCCGGGCTTGTAGCCGGGCGTGTCCACCAGCGTGATTACCGGCAAGTTGAAGGCGTCGCACAGGCGCACGAAGCGCGCAATCTTCTCGGAGGATTCGACGTCGAGGATGCCAGCCAGCACGTTGGGCTGGTTCGCCACGACGCCGACCGGGCGGCCTTCGATGCAGGCGAAGCCGACCACGGCGCAGGGCGAGTAGAGCTCCTGCACCTGCACGAATTCGCCGTAGTCGACGATGCAGCGGATCACTTCGAGCACATCGTAGGGCTGGCGGTCGTTATCCGGAATGATGGTGCCCAGGCGCTGCGCGATGTCGCGGTCCGACCTCGTGGCGGAGTAGGCGAAGCGCGGCGCGGGACTTTGCGAGCTGGACGGCAGGTAGGCCAGCACGGTTCTCGTGTAGTCGATGGCATCGGCCTCATCCTCGCCGAGGTAATGCGCCACGCCGGAGGTGGCGTTGTGCACGTAGCCGCCGCCAAGCGCCTCCATGCTGATCGCCTCGCCGGTCGCCGCCTTGACGACGTCGGGGCCGGTGACGAACATATTCGAGTTCTCGCGCGTCATGATGATGAAGTCGGTCAGCGCTGGGCAATATACCGCGCCGCCCGCGCACGGCCCCAGAATCACCGAAATCTGCGGAATGAAGCCGCTGGCCTCGCAGGTCTTCTGGAAGATCCTGCCGTACTGGGTCAGCGCGGCGACGCCCTCCTGAATGCGCGCGCCGCCGGAGTCGATAAGCGCCACAACCGGCACTTTGATGGACATAGCCATATCCATGAGGTGGCAGATCTTCTCGCCCTCAGCTTGACCAAGTGTGCCGCCCTTGACCGAGAAATCCTGCGCGTAGACGGCCACCTTGCGGCCGTAGACCTCGCCGAAGCCCGTGATGACGGCGCATCCGGCGCGGTCGCCGTTGATGTCGCCGCCCGAGAAGCGGCCGATCTCCTGGAAGGAGCCGGTGTCGAAGAGCAGATCGAGGCGTTCGCGGGCCGTGCGCTTGCCCTTGCCGTGCTGGCGGGTGCGGGCGGCGTTCTCGGCGTCACGCGCGAGCTGCGCGGCGTGGGCGATGGCCGGGCGGATGGGCTGCGACTCGATGGGCGCACTGCTCTCCAGAGCCTTCTTGACGTCCGGGGCGTTCATGATATCGGTCATTGCTTGCCTCCCTCGCTTGCGGTGCTGCTGCCGTCAGCGCTGTTTGCGTTGCCGCTGCCATCCCCGTCCACATCAAGCGTGATGAGGGTATCCCCCGCCTCCACGCCTGATGACGGCCCGACGAATATCTTGGTGACGGTGCCGGCGTCGGGCGCGTAGACGTAATTCTCCATCTTCATGGATTCGAGCACGATGAGCAGGTCGCCCTTGGCCACGCTCTGGCCTTCGGCGACGTTCACGCGGGTGATGACCGCCTGCATCGGGGAGATGATGACGCCGGGCTTCTGATCGGCGGCCTTGCCGTTTTCCACGACGTGCAATCCCTGACCGCGCAACGGCTGGGAGGCGCGCTTGGCACCGCGGGCGCGGGCTGCGCCGGTGAATGCGTTGACGATATCCACGGGGACTTTCAGCGTCACCCGCTTGTCGTTCATCTCGATGGTGAAGGATTCGGTCGCCACGCTCTGCGGCTGCTCGTCTTCGCCGCTCCCGCTCAGGGATGCCGGCTGGCCGCTGGCAAGCGTCGACGGCTCGCGGTTGAGATACTCGCGTTCCAACCATTTGGTCGACACGTCGAAATCGTGCCCTTCGGCGGTGAACACCGGATCGTTGAAAATCTGCTCGTATAGGCTCGCCGGAGTCGGCACGCCTTCGATGTTCAGCTCGGCCAGGGCGCGACGGGCGCGCACGACGGCGGAAAGGCGGTCCTGCGCAGTGACGATGAGCTTGCCCATCATCGAATCGAACTTCGGCGAAACCGTGTCGCCCTCCTCGACGCCCGAATCGACGCGGATGCCCGGTCCGGAAGGCCAGCGGATTGCGCTGAGCGTACCCGAGCTCGGGGTGAGATTCGTCGCAGGGTCCTCGCAGGTGATGCGCAGCTCGAAGCTGTGGCCGCGCGTTTCCTTGACTTCATGGAGCTCGCCGCCGTTGGCGATGGTGATCTGCTCGCGCACCAAATCCAGCCCGCACACCTCTTCGCTGACCGTATGCTCGACCTGCAGGCGCGGGTTGACTTCCAGGAAGTAGACCTTGTGCTGGCCCGTGACCATGAACTCGCAGGTGCCCAGACCTTGATAATCAACGGATTCGAAGAGATTGCGCGAGTAGCGGTGCAGCTGCTCGTTCGCGTCTTCGGACAGGAATGGTGCCGGAGCCTCTTCGATGAGCTTCTGATTGCGCCGCTGCACAGAGCAGTCGCGGGTGGAATACACGGTGAAGTTGCCATGGCTGTCGCGCCCACACTGGGTTTCGACGTGGCGCGCCTTGTCGATGAAGCGCTCGACGAAGTACTCGTTCAGATCCCCGCCCTGCAGCGAATCGTGGCTCATATAGAAGCTGCGCAGCTCGTCGTCGTCATGCACCAGCACGATGCCGCGCCCGCCACCGCCATCCGTGCGCTTCATCATCAGCGGATAGCCATGCGTATGCGCGAACTCAAGCAGCGTTCGGATATCGCTCACCGGGTCGGAGATGCCGGGGACTGGCGGCACCTTGGCGCGCTTGGCAACGCGCCGGGCGGTGATCTTGTCGCCCAAATCGGTCAGTGCCTCAGGCGACGGCCCGATCCAGATGGCGCCGGCGTCAATCACTTTCTGGGCGAAGGAAGCCACTTCAGAGAGGAAGCCGTAGCCAGGGTGGACGGCATCCGCGCCGCTGCGCCGCAGCACGTCAATCATCAGCTCTTCGTTGAGATAAGTGTCGCGATACGTGTCGCCGGGAAGCAGATACGCCTCGTCGGCCATCTCGACGTACTGCGCGTTGCGGTCCTGCTCGGCATAGACGGCCACGGTGGAAATGCCCATTTCGCGCGCGGTGCGCACGACTCTCAGAGCGATTTCACCACGATTGGCCACCAGTATTGTGTTGACGTTTTTGACCATATTTTCTAACATAACTCGCGTATGCGGCCCGCCATCAGCCGTGAGGCTACAAAACGGGGCGAGCGTCTTTGTGGAATCGTACAAACGGCTGGCGCTGCCGGCTGCCTTGTCGCGTTGTCTTGCCGAGTTGCGCCGCCACCCTGCGCATCACGTTGCGCATGGGGTCATGCCTTGCGGCATCTCCAATCGTCGCAGGCGCGTAACAACAATTTCATAACCTTGAACCGCAATGGCGCTAGGGCGTTGGCTTCATACATTGTTGCCATGCCTAGCGTCATCGCAGCCCCGATATCGGAACATTTCCACAAAAGGAGCAGACGACTTTTGTAGCTTACGCCCAAGGACACCCGCCGAGGGACTGGCTACGCTGGGCGACTGATGCCGGGAGACAGTTGACGCTTCCGGTGCCGATTAGTGCAACCCATTGGCCTGCCTCACGAGCAGGTAAGAGATCCAGGAGGACCCATGCAAGCACGAAACACCATCGCATTATCATCATCCCGTCGGTTCGGGTATTCCCTGTTGAAAGCCGGCATGTTCGCCCTGCTGCTGTGGGCCGCATCCGCCGCTGGCGCAATTCCGATCCCGGGCACGCCCGTGCCGATCACGTTGCAGACCTTCGTCGTGATGCTGGCCGCGCTGACGCTGAACTGGAAAGAAGCGGCAGGGGCGGTCGGCGCGTATCTTGCCGCCGGAGCCTTGGGAGCACCGGTCTTCGCCGGCGGCACCTCGACTATGGCGCTGGTCGGCCCCAGCGCAGGCTTCCTCATTGGCTTCCTGCCCGGCGTCGTCATCGCGGCGCTGCTCAAAGGCAAGGCCGACACCAACGGACTCGCGGGCTACACGCGCACTGCGGCGCGCTACATGCTGGCGCTGATCGTCGGCTGCATCGTCGTGGTGTACGCCTTCGGCTTCCTCATCCAGTCGGCGGTGACCGGCGTGCCGCTGGCCGTCGTGGCCATGGCCTCAATGGGCTTCGTGCTCGGCGATCTCATCAAGGCGCTCGTCGCCTCGCTGGCCGTTTCAGGGCTGGCCAAGCTGTTCTGAGCGTTCTGAGTTTCTGAATGAGTCGCCACAATCCCTGCACCACGTTGATCTAGGTGCGGGGGTTGTGGCGACTTATGTCTTCAACAGCTGGACGACGGGTGAACTCCGTTGCTACCTCGGGCCCTTGGTGGGGCCTCGGCGTCGGCTACGCAGAACCCACAGGGTTCTGCGCTTAACGCCTCCGCTTTAGTTACTCGTTGACTCGTTACTGAGGACTCCCACATCGCCGGTGCGGACGATGTGCACCTCACCGGCGTCATCGCGGACGCTGAGCGAGGCGTCTGGATTCAGCGCGATGGCCGTGCCGGAAATGACGCCGCCGGCGGCGAGTCGCGCCCTGACCCGCCTGCTCAACGTCCAGCATTCGCCGCGCATTTCTTCGAGCAGCGCATCGCACTGCGTCGGCGTGTCGTCAACCAGCAACTGCAGCCGCCTGCGCAGCGAACGCACGATTCCGGCAGCGATCAGGTCGCGCATCTCCGGCGCTTCGGGCAGACCCTTGCGATGCATCTGCAAGGAAGTCGAATCAGGCGTGGGCAGGCGCTCGGCCCGTACGGCGAGATTGAGGCCGATGCCGAATACCACGCCGATATAATCATCGAGGTCGGCATCCGAAACCGGCACAGGACCGGCAGCATCTGCCCCCTGCTCCGCTCCATTGCAGTTGCGCGATACAGCATCGCCGCCATGGGGCAGCGGCACAAGCTCGCACAGAATCCCACCGAGCTTGAGGCCGTGGCAGAACACGTCGTTGGGCCATTTGAGCGATAACGGGCAATCAGGCTTGATGCTCTGGGAACCGACCGCCTCCAACGCGCCGCGTATCGCATCCAGACTGGCCAGCCCGGCGGTCATCTGAATCCAGCCGTTCACGCTTCCGTCGGTTGCGAGCGCGCGCGGCACAACAGTAGCGAACGATACGGTGAAGGACTCCCCGGGAACATTCACCCATTCGCGGCCCAGCCGCCCGTGACCGTTGGTCTGCATATCAGCGGCGACCACCATAATCGTAAGCCGTCCGTCCCGTCGGGGCATGAGCTGCCCCTTGTCAATCAAATGCCGGGCTGTAAAATTCGTGGAATCCACCGTCGCGCGCGTAATGAGCTGGTCAGCCTCTTCGGCTGTATGCGGCATCCGCGGCGTTGCGGCTTGTAATAAGGTCATCATAGTTCCACCATAATAGAGAATCCGCAAATGAGCAGGGACTTGTCCGAATCCTCTAGGATTATCACTGCCGGCGTAGCCTGCTTGGCATCAGCCGATGTCGTCCGGCGTCGTTTGGACGGCCCGCCGTTCGCAAGCCCACGATAGAATCCATCACATGACCGACGCTTCATCAATCCGCCTCCCGGCCGACGCGTTCCGGGACGGCACCCCTCTCGCGTCGTCTCCCCTCGTGCGCAACGGACGAGAGTCCAAGGCCGCGCAAAGTAGCCGCGGCTGGGACATGGCCGGTTTACGCCGCATCGGACGACGCGCTGCCGATTATTTACAGAGCGCCAGCCCACGCAATACTAAGTCGCGCATTGCTTCCGCGGCACGATGGGCCCTTGCCGTTGCCGCCTGCCTGTGGCTGAGCCTATGCACGGCGATCGGACCCTTGTACTGGAACAATCAGGGCCTTGCCCAATTCTCATGGGTCAATGCCGCGTTCGGCGTGCTCGCCTTCGCGATATATATGACGCTGATCACCGCGCTCGTGCGTTTCGGCAGGGGCGAGCGGCTCTCCGCTGTGCTGTCCGACGCGCTGCCCGGCATGTTGGCGGGCCGATTCACGCCGCCCGGCTGGCTCATTCGCGTCGCTCGCACGAAGCCCAGCCAGGCCGCCGCAAAGGCGATGCGCGCAGCAGGCCGGATGCTGATCAACGGCACGGACCGGTGGTGGAAGATCGCTGTCATTCTGCTCGTTGTCTGGCTGTGGGTGCCGGTGACCTTGCTTTCCGCGTTCGGCGCGGATATCCGCTCGCAGATCCGCGAGTTCAGCTGGGCCTACAACCAGTGGACCGGGCTGAATCAGCCCTATATCGGCTTCTTCTCCTTCGTGCCGATGGACATCTACCCGACTGCGCATTATCTGTGGCCCATGCACGCCACCTACCTGACCGACCAGCACAACATCGTGCTCACGGTGCTCTATGGCACGGCGGCCGCCATATCGCGCGCGCTCACGGGTTCCAACGACTGGGGGCTGGTGGCGTTGTCGGCCGGGCAATTCCTCTTCGCCGTATTCTGCTGCGCATCCGCCATGAACCGCTTCCTCAACCTGCCATGGCTGCAGCTTCGAGAAGGCAGGCAATCGCCCGCTGCATCCCTGCCGGAGCGCTTCCGCCCGCGTGACCTCACCCATCCTGAGTATGGGATGGAGGCTGTCGCTGTCCGCGCAGGCTCACAGTCCAGTATGGACTCACAATTCAGATTCAGTACGGATTCACGGCGCAATACGAAATCGCAGCACAGCGCAGATGCAGGAGCGGATGCAAGGGCGCTCACGAGCGCAGGCGCTGGCGTGCGGGCGGCGATGCTGCTGTTCTTCCTGTGCTGCCCGCTGGTGTTGTTTGCAACGATATCCCTGACCAAGTCGCCGGTGTTCGCCTTCGCCTTTGCGTGGTGGTTCGGCGCAGGATACGAGCTGCATATGACCTCGGGCCATCACGAGGCGAAACGTCGCGGCCAGAGTCCGGCGCGTCCGCGCAAACGTACGCTGGCCGCGCTGGCCATCTCGACAATCATCATGCTCGTTTCGGCCAAATACGCCTGGTACATACTCGCGCTTGAAATCGTCCTGCTGCTCATCGCCGATCGCAGACGGTGGCGGACCTATACGGTGGCGCTTATTCTGCCGGTGCTGGCGGTCCACGGAGCCCTGACCTTCCTGACAGCCAGCGGCTCGGTCATATCCGGCGACCCAATCGAGTCGCGCGGCATTCAGCTGCAGCAGATCGCGCGGGTCGCCAACCTCGACCCCGCTTCCATTCCCAAGCAGGCGCGCGACGAGCTGGCCCCGGTTTTCAATCTCGATCAGATGGCCGACGCCTACTTCCAGCAGGATGCCGACCCGGTCAAATCCTCCGGCATCCAATCGAAGAAGGTCAGCTACCGCTGGCGCACCGTCACCAAGGCCGATATGGCTGCTTTCGATCGCGCATGGCTGACAATCGTCAAGGCGAATCCGCGCGTTGCGCTCGATGCCTTCTTCGCGAAGTGCTTCGGCTATTTCGATGTGGCCGACCAGCCATATGTCGCGATGGACTATTACCTCACCAGCGATTACGTGACGCAATGGTCGACCTGGATTCGCTTCTGGCAGCCCGGATGGCGGCAGTCCGTGGCGCAAAACGCCCGGGCCTGGGGTTCCATCCCCGTGCTGGGATGGGTCACGCATGGCAATCTCTATGTGATACTGACCCTGCTGATCGGCGCGGCGGAAGTGGTGCTGCGCCGGTGGCGCACGCTCGTGTGGCATATGCCGCTATTGCTGCTGATGGGCGTCATGATCACCGCCCCGGCCAACAACTTCGAACGTCATATGCTTCCCGTTTCCTTCGTATTCGGCTTCCTCGCGCTGACCTTCTGGCGCGAATCGCGTCAGGGAACGAGGCAGCCATCCCCTCTTCCCCTGCGGGCGCGGTCGGCTAAGCTGGAAGCATGAGCGACACCGAATCAGGAGACGGAACGGACAAGCGAGGCGACGCCGATGCAGGCATTCCCATCGATGCCGATTTCCTCGACGCTTTGGGGATTGCCAGAATTCCTGCGCGGGATCCCACTGCGGGTGATGCTGCACCCACTGCTGCGAGCGACACCGCACGGCCTGCGAACTCCGCCGCTTCTCTAAGCGACGCTCCGACTTGCGACGCCGCTGCAGGCAACGTCGCCGCAAGCAATGATTTCGGCAATATGCCGACCGAATTCGGTGCCGTCGACTCCGATACGCAGGCCGGCACTCTGTGGTCGCTGACCGACGCGGCGCAGCTGCGACTCGAATCCATAGCCTTCGAATCGCTTCGCCATGACTTGGCCGATGCGCGCGTCGAATCGCTGCTGCGCATACTCGGCTGGCCGTGCTCCTTCACATGCTTCGCCATCGCAGGCACGCCCGACTCCGCCTATTCGGATACCCGCAACGCAATATCCAAGGCCGTGCGCGACCTCGGCGGAGGCGCATGCCTGATTGGGCGGCGCGAATCGTGGTGCGTGGCCTTGGTGGAGGTTCGCGGAGCCGCGACCCCCGAGGTGACCTGCACGGCGGCGCTCAGCGCATTCGGCGACGAACAGCCTGTCTGTCTGGGGCCGATCAGAAGGAATGCCTCAGGCGCCACCAAAGCCATAAGCAGCGTGCTGAGCGCACTGCGCTCCGCCCCTGCCGTACATCCGCTCCCCCGCCCCATGCGAGCCGACGACGTGCTGCCCGAGCGCGCGCTGATCGGGGACGAGGATGCCAGAGACGAGCTGTATACGGCCGTGTATCGAAGCCTGCTCAGCGACAATGCCGACGACCCGACGCTGAGCACTGTATCCGCATTCATCCAGTCGGGCGGCTCGCTCGACGCCACGGCCCGCGAACTCAACGTGCATCCCAACACCGTGCGCTACCGGCTCAAGCGGGCGGCCGAAACCACCGGCTGGGACGCCACCAACCCGCGCGAATCCTATGTGCTGCAGACCGCCATCACGCTGGGCCGCATCCGCGATGCGCGGTACAGCGGCTAATGGCGATTTGCTGTACAGCAAGCCCGCAACGGTCCGCAGCAAAGTTCGCGGAAGGGCATTTTCACCAATTCCACGGGAAAATGCGCAAGAAGACTGCATACCAGTTGCATAGCCAGCCACAGTCGTCCGCGCAGTCGTCTGCGCAGGTGACTGAATACGACGAAGGCCCACGCCATTATGACGTGGGCCTTCGTAGATGCAGTCTCAGACGTGCAATCAGGCCAGCGTGGCGACATCCAGCGGGATGCCGGGACCCATGGTGGTGCTGATCGTCGCCTTGGTGAGGTAGCGACCCTTCAGGGTGGAGGGCTTGAGACGCTTGATCTCGTCAGCCACAGCCTTGAAGTTCTCTTCCAGAGCGCCCTCTTCGAACGACGTCTTGCCGACGATGAACGAGAGATTGCCGTTCTTGTCCACGCGGAACTCGATCTTGCCGCCCTTGATGTCGGACACGGCCTTGGTCACGTCCATCGTCACGGTGCCGGTCTTCGGGTTCGGCATGAGGCCACGAGGGCCGAGCACGCGGCCGAGTCGGCCGACCTTGCCCATCATGTCCGGAGTGGCCACGACAGCGTCGAAGTCGAGGAAGCCATCCTGGACCTTCGCGATGAGATCGTCGTCGCCGACGATGTCAGCGCCGGCTTCGGTGGCCTCGGTGGCCTTCGGGCCGCGGGCGAAGACAAGAACCTTGGCGGTCTTGCCAGTGCCGTTGGGCAGATTGGCCACGCCACGCACCAGCTGGTCGGCCTTGCGCGGGTCGACGTTCAGGCAGTACACGGCCTCGACGGTCTCGTCGAAGCCGCGCTTCGGCATGCTCTTGATGAGCGCGATAGCCTCGGTGGCGGTGTACAGATTGTTGCGATCGACCTTCTCGGACGCCTCGCGGTACTTCTTGGAATGCTTGGTCATCAGTCCTCTCCTCTCAGTCAGAAACCGTGATGCCCATCGAACGGGCGGTGCCCGCGATGATCTTCATGCCGGCTTCAACGTCACGAGCGGAAAGATCAGCCATCTTGGTCTCAGCGATCTCGCGAACCTGATCCTTAGTGACCGAACCGACCTTGTGCGTCAGCGGATTCTCGGTGCCCTTCGGGATGCCTGCGGCCTTGAGCAGCAGAGCTGCGGCCGGCGGGGTCTTGAGCACGAAGGTGAAGGAGCGATCCTCGAATACGGTGATCTCGACCGGGACGACCTGGCCCATCTTGTCCTGCGTGGCGGCGTTGTACGCCTTGCAGAAGTCCATGATGTTCACGCCGTGCGAGCCCAGAGCCGGGCCGAGCGGCGGGGCCGGATTGGCCTTGCCTGCCTCGATCTGCAGCTTGATCAGCGCCGAGACTTTCTTTTTAGGAGCCATGGTATGTGGTTCTTCTTTCTATGAAGCGGTACATGCGGTCGCCGCTCGCACGCCGTCAGGCTGTTGTCGTGCCGCCATTCGCGCACCGAAGCGCGCCCAGCGTCAGCACAGGCCATCCGACTCGCGCGGTTCCCTCCCGCAACTTGTCATATGCTTGTTTGCGCCAGCAGGTTCCCCCGCCGGACACAAGCCTTCCTATTATGCTGCATCGGCGAGACAAGGGAGGGACGTCCTGAGGCGTCGTACACCCTCATGCGACACGCCCGGATTCGGATACACAAGTCATGGGTTAGCTTTTTTGGCTGTTGGAATTCCGCCAGTTAAAAAAGCTAACCCATGACTTGTGTATCCGAATCCGGGCGTGTCTGCGCGTCAGACCGCCTCGTCGAATCAAACATCCCGACTACTGCGGCGTGCCTTCATGCTCGACGGCCGCCTTGCGGGCGGAGGCTTCGGCGGAGGCGATGATGTCCTCGGCCGGCAGCGGGCGCAGACGGTTCCATAGCAGGAAGCCGATACCCACGATCAGCATGCCGATGCCGGTCCACAAGTTGATCGGAATGCCGCCGGTTTTCGCCACGTCGGCGCCGGGCTGGATAATGCCGACCGTCGTGACGATCACGCCGTAAACCGTGAACAATATGCCGATCAGCCGTCGCAGGTCGTTGCTGCGGGCGGATTTGACGGCTTGGTCCTGCTGGGCCTTGGTCAGCAGCTCCTCGCCTTTTTGGGATTGGGATTGGGATTGGACTTCATCAGTCATTGCATACGCTCCTTAACTATTGCTTCGCGTGCCTGTACGGACTCATGTTCTAGAAGAACGGGATGTAGAACGCGAGGCCGAGGGCGAATATCACGCCGCCGAGCACCGCCGGCTTCTTGTACCACGGGACCTTCACGGTGGATACGTCTTTTCCGGCCGCCTTCGCCGCGCGCTTGGCGTCTTCGAGCTCCTCGGCCTTGGCCGCCCGGAAGTACTTCAAGCCGCCGCTGGCGAAGGTGAGGCCTTCGAGCTCCTTATCCGATTTGGCTTTGGTGAACGGCGTGATGGCCGCAGCCACGATCCATGTAGCCAGGCAGGAGAAGATCGCGCCATACCAGGTCTCGGCGGTGGGAGAGCCGAAGATCGGATTGCCTGCGGCCACAGAGCGCAGATAGAGAATATACGTGATCAGCGGGGCGATGATGCCGCAGACGTAGCCGATGGTGCCGGCCTTGTTGGAGACGCGCTTCCACACCAGGCCGAGGATGAACACGGCGAACAGCGGGGCGTTGAAGAAGCTGAACAGGGTCTGCAGGTACGTCATGATGTTGCCGAACTGGCTGGCTATCCACGCGGTGAACACGGAGACGAACACGCCGATGACGGTGATGATGCGGCCCGTGTTGGGGTAGTACTTGTCCTTCTGGCCCGGCTTGACGTAATTCAGCCACAGATCGTAGGTGAACACGGTGTTGAAGGACGAGATATTCGCGGCCATGCCAGCCATGAACGACGCCATCATGCCGGTGACGGCGATGCCGAGCACGCCGCTGGGCAGGTACTGCTTGAACAGGTACGGTATGGCCTCATTGTATTGCAGCACGGGATGGAGGCCGGCGAACAGGTTGCCGACGGTGGCTGCGGCGATGAGCCCGGGGATGACGATGATCATCCAGATGAACATCTTCGGGATGGCGCCCACGATCGGCGTCATGCGCGAGGCGGTCATGCTCTTCGCGGCGAAGGCGCGCTGCACTTCGGTGAAGTTCGTGGTCCAGTAGCCGAAGCCGAGCACGAAGCCCAGGCCCATGATGATGGAGAACCAGTCGCCGCCCACGGGGTTGGTGACATTGCCGATGCCGGTGCCGACCCATGCATGCATCAGGCCGCCGGAGCCGCCGAGCTTGGTCTGCAGGCCCGACCAGCCGCCGACGCGGTGCAGGCCGATGACGGTGACGGGAATCAGCGCCGCGACGATGACGAAGAACTGCATGACCTCGTTGTAGATCGCTGAGGTCAGCCCGCCCAGCGTGATGTAGCTGAGCACGAACACGGCGGACACGATGATGGCGGTCCACTGGCTCCAGCCCAGCATGGCCTGCAGGATCAGGGCCATGGCGTACAGGTTGATGCCGGACTGCAGAATCGTGGAGACGGCGAAGCACAGCGAGACGATGAGATGCGAGCCTTTGCCGAAGCGCTGGTTCATGAACTCGGGTACGGAGCGCACGCCGGAGCCGTAGTAGAACGGCATCATGAAAATGCCGAGGAACACCATGCCGGGCACTGCGCCGATCAGGTAGTAATGAATGGTCGGCATGCCGATCTGCGCGCCGTTCGCGGCCATGCCCAGAATCTCAGTGGCGCCGAGATTGGCCGCGCAGAACGCCAGGCCGGCGATCCAGGCAGGCATCGAACGGCCGGCGAGCAGGAAATCCTCACTGGATTTCTGCTGCCGGTGGATCGAGTACCCAATCCATACAATCATGGCGAAATAAATGACGAGAATCAGCCAGTCGACCCAACTCAGCGACAACCGTATCGCCGAATCTCCAGCAGCAAGTTCTACCATGCCACTGCCTCTTTTCTTCCTTGAGCAATAATCCGGCAGATCACAATCAGACATTCGTTGTCACTGGTTGCGCTGCCGAAACATCATCGTATGCTCCCATACGGCGCTTTTCGAGCGCCTTGGCATCGCTTCGACGCCTACTGCGTGGCGGCAAACGCTCAGTCGAACACTGTTCGATGTGCGATTTTGTGTGCGATGTACGTTGCTCTCGCATGCGATTGCCCCGGTCTACGCCGACTGTCATTTTCGACGTGCGGATACGAGGCGATCATGGCGAATGAACATCAGCAAGCAAACGCATGCGCATTGCGACAAGATGCACATCGGCGTCGTGCTGCATGAGCATCTGGCGTGTTCGGCGTACGCCGTCGAAAAATCTTCATTGACCTATGCGACACGCCCGGATAAATCCGCACAGGGTATGGGATAGCCTTTTAGACTGACGGAATTCCAACCGTCAAAAAGCCATTACCTTACTTGTGCGGATTCATCCGGGCGTGTTGACGAAGCTAAAGGGCAGAAAGTGAACTCAGTCGAGCTTCTCGACCTGTTCGAAGCCGAGCTCCACCGGCGTGTCGCGGCCGAAGATGGAGACGAGCACCGTAAGCTTCTGCGTGGTGGGCTCGACGTCGGAGACGACGGCCGCCATGGTGGCGAAAGGCCCGTCGATGACGGTGACCTGGTCGCCGATGACGTAGGAGACCTCGACCGTGCGCTTCTTGGCCGCAGCAGGCTTGTCGCCGGCCTCCTTGAGCGCCTCGGAGGCGATCATCGGAGCCATCATGCGCACGACTTCCTTGCGGCTGAGCGGCGCGGGCTCCTTGGTCGGGCCGACGAAGCCGGTGACGCCTTCGGTCTCGCGCACGATGCGGCGCGCGTTCTCATCGGGCCACATGCGGATGAGCACATAGCCGGGCACACGCACGCGCGTGATGACCTTCTTGCCCTTGTCGGTGTGCTTCTCGACCTCTTCCATAGGGACTTCGATCTGGAAGATCTTGTCTTCCAATCCGAAGCTCTGCACGCGGGATTCGACGTTGGTTTTCACGCGCTTTTCATAGCCGGAGTAGGTATGCAGCACGTACCACTTGCCATCGAGGGTGCGCAGGCTCTTCGAGAATTCCTTGACGGCCTTGCTGCCGGCATCGTCGGGCTGCTCATCGCCAGCGCCGGATTGCTCAGTGCCATTTGCTGCATCAGCGGACCCAACAGTCTCCGGCTGGGCGGCATCATCCGCAGAGCCGGCAGCATCCTGCACAGCGGTTGCATCGGCAGTGTCGTCGACGCCGTCCGCGGCAGCCTCGGCATCGTCTTGGACGATCGCAGCGTTTTCCGGATTCTCCGCAGCCTGAGGCTCCGCGTGCTGCGCGGCCTCTGCGGCAGGAGCCGACTGCGCGTCGTCTCCGGGAATGTCGGGCAGCGCGTCAAGGCTGTCGAAGTTCAATTCATCATTCATGCGTGATTCACCT
Organism: Bifidobacterium subtile; assembly: GCF_000741775.1. Taxonomy (GTDB): domain Bacteria; phylum Actinomycetota; class Actinomycetes; order Actinomycetales; family Bifidobacteriaceae; genus Bifidobacterium; species Bifidobacterium subtile. The sequence goes on along the minus strand of NZ_JGZR01000006.1, from coordinate 478,104 downwards.
TAGATTCGCTCGAGATCAGCCAAAGATCCACAGGGTGAGCTTGCCCAGACCCAGATCCATGCCGGTAACGATAAGCATCAGGAACAGAACGAAGACGAACACGGCGAATGACCAGGCGAACAGCTCCTTGCTCGTAGGACTCACGACCTTGCGAAGCTCATCGATGATCTGCTTGATGAACAAGCCGATGCGCATGAAAACATTCGGCTTTACAGCCTGTTCCGTTTCGCGTGCCTTCGCCATTTCCATCCTTCGCTTGGCTGATATTGCTTCGAGTAGTGGCAGGGAAGGCGGGACTCGAACCCACAACCTACGGTTTTGGAGACCGTTGCGCTACCAATTGCGCCACTTCCCTATGGTGACATGCCTCTGCGGTACGCAATGCGTAGCGCATGGCAAAACCGCCAAGTAGCCATAGTAGCGAACACCCTCGATTTAGTCCAATGGAGTACTGAGCCGTGTTGCAGACAATCCGATCAAACCGTTACGCAGCCGGTCCGCAGTGCCGTTTCACCCCACCCAAGCGGCGAGCCGCCTCATCCCCTCCGCGAGCTGGTCGTCGGCCAGCGCATACGAGAAGCGCAGATATCCCGGAGCGCCGAAGGCTTCGCCGGGTACGGCGGCGACGTGCGCCTGATCGAGCAACGCGGCGGCAAACTCGGATGAAGACTTGCACACAGTGCCTTCGGGGCCGACAGGCCGACCGAGCAGCGCCTGCACGTTGGCGAAGGCGTAGAAGGCGCCGGTAGGCACCGGGCAGACGATGCCGTCAACGGCGTTCAACGCCGTGACGATGGCTTTGCGGCGCACATCGAAGGCGGCGCGCATCATCGCCACTGCATCCAGCGGCCCGCCCACGGCGGCCAGCGCCGCACGTTGCGAGACGTTCGAGACGTTCGAGCTCAGATGGCCCTGCAGGGTCGAAACCGCCTTGGCTACGGGGGCAGGCGCGACCATCCAGCCGACGCGCCAGCCGGTCATGGCGTAGGTCTTCGCCACGCCGTTGAGCACCAGCAGCTGGTCGCGCAGCTCGGGAACGCACGCGCCGATGTACGACACGCTGGCGTCGTCATAATGCAGATGCTCGTAGATCTCGTCCGAAATGACCCAGATATGGTGCTTGAGCGCCCACTTGCCGATTGCGGTGATGGTGTCTTTGCTCCACACCGCCCCGGTGGGGTTCGACGGCGTGTTGACTACGATGGCCTTGGTCTTGGAGGTGCGGGCCTGCTCGATGGCGTCAAGATCCGGTTCGAAGCCGCGTTCCGCCCCGGCGAAAACCTCGACCGGCACGCCGCCGGCGAGTTTGACCGCCTCGGGGTAGCTCGTCCAGTACGGCGCGGGGATGATGACCTCATCGCCGTCATCGAGCAGCACCTGGAGCGTCTCGTACACGGCCTGCTTGCCGCCGTTGGCGACCACGACCTGCGCAGGGTCGACGGCGTAGCCGGAATCGCGCAGGGTCTTGTCGGCTATGGCCTGGCGCAGCTCGGGCAGGCCGGCCGTCGGCGTGTAGCGATGATTGCGCGGGTCGCGGCAGGCGCCGGCTGCGGCGTCGACGATGTAGTCGGGGGTCGGGAAGTTCGGCTCGCCGGCGCCGAAGCCGATGACATCCAACCCGGCGGCCTTCATCGCCTTGGCCTTGGAATCCACCGCCAGGGTGGCGCTCGGTGCCACATTGCCGATACGTGTGCTTAGTTGTTGCCAGTCTGCCATGCTCATGGCTTCTAATGTAGCGAAGTCGCGGAACAACACACCTGCCGCGAGCGCATCGCAATCCTAACGTGCATTGCTTTCGAGAACTCAGTGTCACGTTTTCGGGTGGCTGTGTGTCGCATTTTTACCGCTAGCACGAGGCTGGCGTACAAAATGTAACGCAAATCCGCCCGGAAACGTGACAAAACGTACGCCAGCATTGAGTTAGCGGTCACAAGGCGACGCCAACGGCATTGCTACACCAGCACGAGGTTGTCGCGGTGAACGAGGGGATGCGCGTATTCCTGGCCGAACAGGCGCCGCAGCTGCGCGGTATTGCGCCCGAGCATGTTCGGGATCTCCTCGGAATCGAAGCCGCACAGCCCTTTGGCCAGATGCGTACCGGATTCGCTATCAATCCAAACCGGGTCGCTTGCCGAGAATTCGCCGCGCACTTCAACTACGCCGGCCGAAAGCAGGCTGGCCCGCCCGGCGCGTACCGCCTTGGCGGCACCTTCATCGACGACCAGCGTGCCGCGCGGCTCGGCGGCAAAGCCGATCCACAGCCGACGCGACGACCCGCGGTGCTTCACCGGCGCGAAGGCCGTCCCGACGCCGTCGCCCATCAGCGCTGGCCCGGCGTTGCTCGCGCAGGTGAGCACGGTGGGGATGCCGGAAACCGCAGCGACACGAGCCGCCTCAAGCTTGGTGATCATGCCGCCGGTGCCGACTCCCGACTCGCTGCTGGTGACCTGCACATCTTCCAGCGCGTTCACGACGTTGGGCACATAGGCGATGCGATGAGCACCGGGGCGCGAAGGCGGCGCGGAATACAGCGCGTCCACATCGGTAAGCAGCACCAGCGCATCCGCCCGCACGATGTTGGCGACCAGCGCGGAAAGCCGGTCGTTGTCGCCGAAGCGGATTTCGTTGCTGGCCAGAGCGTCGTTCTCGTTGACAATCGGCACGACGCCGAGTTCGAGCAGCCGATTCAATGTGCGTTGCGCATTGCGGTACTGCACGGCGCGTATCGTGTCCTCGGCGGTGATGAGGATCTGGCCTACGCGGATGCCGAAACGGCCGAATGCCGCCTCGTAATGGGCCATGAGCAATCCCTGCCCCACCGAAGCGGTGGCTTGCTGGGTGGCGACGTCGGTAGGACGCTTGGAGAATCCCAGCAGGCCGAAGCCCGCGGCGATGGCGCCGGAGGACACCAGCACCAGCCGTGCGCCCATGGCCGCAGTGCAGGCGAGGGCTTGCACAAGCCCCTGCAGCCTGCTCACGTCGAGCTGGCCTGCGGCGTCGGTCAGCGAACTCGACCCGACCTTGACCACGATGGTACGCGCCTGTGCGATGGCCTGACGCACCTGCGTCTGCGACGACGTGTTCATCGTCTCACTCTCCCTTTCATCGCTTCCCAGCTATAAGCCCAGCCATAACCAGCCGCCGGCTGCAAGTCCGGTTGCAGCCGGCGGCTGCGGATACAACGCACGACGTCCTGCGCAAGCTATATGCGCGCAGCCGTCCTATTCGCCGTCTTCATCACGGCCCAGCAGACCGTGCTCGTCGTGGCGATCGTCGTCGACAGCAGGATCGGCCCAATGGCCAGCCCGCCGTTCCTCCCTCATGACCTCGCGCACAGCCGTCTTGGCGTCCATCATCTCATGGTATTCGCGCCGGCGCTCCTCGTTGGTGCGCCTGCGGGCGCGGGTCTCGCCCTCCTCAAGACGCAGATCCTTGCCCCGTGCGCCGAGCTGGGCGCCATCGAGCATCTCCGCTCCAGCGGCGATCGTCGGGTCCCAATCGAATTCGACGGCGTAATTGCCTCGCCCGATGCGAATCGTGTCGCCGGGATGCGCGCCCTTCTTGCGCAGGGCATCCTCGACGCCGAGCTTGGCCAGGCGGTCGGCGAGATAGCCCACGGCCTCATCGTTATCGAAGTTCGTCTGCCTGACCCAGCGTTCGGGCTTGGCGCCGGTGACGGTAAACCAGAATTCGCCGCCGCGTCCCTCTTCACGCTCGATCTCGTAATCGTATGCGCTGCCGCGTTCCTCGTCACGACGACGCCGACGGCGGGCCGGCTCCTCCAGCGGCTTGATGACCACGCGGGCCTGCTCCTCCTGCCGCTCCTGCTCGGCGATTTTCGCGCGCAGCTCGACTACCATCTCGCCAAGCGCAAAACCCAGCTCCTTCAACCCTTCATGCGAAGCAGTCGAGACCGCGAACACGCGCAGCCCCAGCCGCTCGAACTCCGGACGAACAAAATCCGCCAGTTCCTTGGCTTCGGGCACATCGACCTTGTTGAGGATGATCACGCGCGGGCGATCCGGAATGGCGATGGCCCCCAACGGCAGCTCAAGCTGGTCGGCATATTGCGCCAGCTCATGCTCAAGCGCACGGTAGTCGGAGATGGGATCGCGGTCGGGTTCGAGCGTCGCGCAGTCGATCACATGCGCGATGATCTCCGTGCGCTCGATATGGCGCAGGAACTCCAATCCAAGCCCTTTGCCCTGCGAGGCGCCGGGGATGAGGCCCGGCACGTCGGCGATGGTGTAGCGGTATTCGCTGGCCATGACCACGCCGAGATTCGGCACCAAAGTGGTAAACGGATAATCGGCGATTTTCGGCTTGGCCGAGCTCATCGCGCCCACCAGGCTCGATTTGCCGGAGGAGGGGAAGCCCACCAGCGCCACGTCGGCGATGGATTTGAGCTCAAGCACCACATCGCGTTCCTCGCCCGGTTCGCCCAGCAGCGCGAATCCCGGCGCACGGCGGGTCCGGTTGGCCAGCGCGGCGTTGCCCAGCCCGCCCATGCCGCCAGCGGCCGCCACGAAGCGGTCGCCTTCATGGCGCAGATCGGCCAGCTGCTCGCCGGGTCGCTTAGGGCCGCCCTGCGAGCCCTTGGCGGTGAAAATCACCGTGCCCAGCGGCACCGGAAGGATCAGGTCATCGCCCTTGGAGCCGTCCTTGGTGTCGCCCAGGCCCATGGTGCCGCTGCCCGCAGCGCGATGCGGCATGAACCGGTAATCCAGCAGGCTGTTTGCATTCGATGCCGCCACGAAGACGACGGAGCCGCCGTCGCCGCCATTGCCGCCGTTCGGGCCGGCCAAGGGCTTGTACTTCTCGCGTTTGATACCGGCGGAGCCATTGCCGCCGTCGCCGCCCTTGACATGGACGGTGACGCGATCCACAAAATCACTCATGGTTTTACCTTACTTGGTGCGTTGTATTCGGGTTGGATTGGGCTAGCTTTGGTCGCGTGCAGCTTGAACGTGGGAGGGCTACAGTCCGTGTGGGGCTTGGGATGACACTTCTCTGACACACTCCAGGCCGTTTGGCCAAGCTTACAGTCAGAGAAGTGTCATCCCAAGCCCCACACTCGTAGGCATGGTCGTTTTGGTAGACCATTCGTTGAGCGGATAATGGAAAAGCCGTGCCATCGAGGCACGGCTTTTCCTTGTGACGCCTTACGGCGTCATATGTGCTAAACAGTCAGACTGCTGGCAATTACTCGGATACTACGTCTACGACTTTGCGGTCGCGGCGGATGCCGAACTTTACGTTGCCGTCGGACAGGGCGAACAGCGTGTGGTCCTTGCCGGTGCCGACGTTTTCGCCGGCATGGAACTTGGAGCCGCGCTGGCGCACGATGATGTTGCCCGCGATGACGGACTCGCCGCCGAACTTCTTCACACCAAGGTATTGAGGCCCTGAATCGCGGCCGTTGCGTGAGGCGGATGCGCCCTTCTTATGTGCCATAATCTATTCCCTTTCGCTTCTTGTAAGTCGCCGGATTGCCGAAAATCAGGCAATCGCCGTGATCTTGACGGCGGAAAGCGGCTGACGGTGACCCTTGCGACGGGCGACACCGGTCTTGTTCTTGAACTTCTGAATGTTGATCTTCGGCCCCTTGGCCTCATCGTCAACGACCTCGGCCTTGACGCTGAGCTTGGCCAGATCCTTGGCACCGAGGGTCACCTGGGAACCGTCGACGACGAGCGCGACCGGGAATTCCACGGCATCGCCCTTCTTCGCATCGAGACGGTTGACCAGGATGACGTCACCGACCTCGACCTTTTCCTGATGGCCACCGGCCTTCACAATCGCGTACATAATCCGTTCCTTGCTATTTTGGAAAGCTGTCTATCTGGCACGTTTGAGCCTTACGGCCAGACACCAGCTCTCTAACATACACCGACCCGTCTACCGACGTCAAATCATCAGTGTCCTACGTTGCAGGCGGCAGCGTGACGGCCCGCGGCGATTCCCACGAACGCCGTTCGCCATCACTTCCCGACGCGCCTCTCACTCATCGTCGCCTTCGCTGTCCTTATCATCCATCGGCACGTTCGCGGCGACCGCCGCTGCGGCGATCTGCGCGAGTTTCGCCTTGACGTCAGGACTTGAACCCTTCGGCGCCTGCACCTCGGGCGCACCGTGGCCGTGCTTGTTCGTCTTGACGAAGGGATCGCCGCCCTTCATCGCGTACGGGTCGGCGTAATCGGAGGAGATCGTCGGCTCGTCGTGCAGGATGAAGCCGCGGCCCTTGCAGGTCGGGCATTCCTCGGAGAAGGCCTCGACCAGACCCTGGCCGACGCGCTTGCGCGTCATCTGCACTAGCCCCAGCGAGGTGACCTCGGCCACCTGATGCTTCGTGCGATCGCGGGCCAGGCACTCCACCAGCCGGCGCAGCACCAAGTCGCGGTTCGCGGGCATCACCATATCGACGTAATCGATCATGATCATGCCGCCGATATCGCGCAACCGCAATTGACGCGCGATCTCTTCGGAGGCTTCGAGATTGCAGCGGGTCACCGTCTCCTCAAGCGACTTGCCCTTGCCGATGAACCGGCCCGTGTTCACGTCGACGGTGGTCATGGCCTCGGTGCGATCGATGACGATCGAGCCGCCGGAAGGCAGGTAGACCTGGCGTTCCATGCCCTTGCGCAGCTGGCTGTCGATCTGCCACTTGTCGAACACGTCCCTGCCCTCATGCTCGCCCGGATCCCAACGTTCGAGCTTGTCCTTGAGATCGGGCGCCATCGTGTCAAGATATTCGGCGATGCGCTCGTAGACGCGATCGCCCTCGACGATGAGCTTGGAGAAATCGTCGTTGAAGATGTCGCGCACGACGCGGATGGCCACATCCGGCTCGCCCTGCAGCAGCTTGGGCCGCTTGCCGTGGAGGAACTCGCTGCGCTTGGCGCTCACGCGCTCCCACTGGCGGGTCAGATTCTGCAGATCCTTGGTGAGGGCCTCCTCGGAGGCGCCTTCGGCGGCCGTGCGGATGATCACGCCCATGTCCTTGGGCGCGATGCGCGAGACGATGGACTTGAGACGGTTGCGCTCACGCTCGGAAAGCTTGCGGCTCACGCCGGTCATGCCGCCGGAAGGCACCAGCACGAGGAAGCGCCCGGCGAGCGTGACCTGCGAAGTCAGTCGTGCGCCCTTATGCCCGATAGGATCCTTCGTGACTTGCACGAGCACCGGGTCGCCCGAGCGATACGCCAGCTCGATGCGCCTGGGCTGGCCTTCGAGCCGCGTCGAATCCCAGTTCACCTCGCCGGCGTAGAGCACGCCGTTGCGCGCCTGACCGATATCCACGAATGCGGCCTCCATGCTCGGCAGCACATTCTGCACGCGACCGAGATAGATGTTGCCGACAGTGGCGACCTCCTGGATGTCGGAGACGTAATGCTCCACGAGCACATTGTCTTCGATCACGGAAATCTGCGTATGCCGCTCGCGCTCGCGCACGACCATAAGGCGTTCGACGTTCTCGCGGCGGGCCAGGAAGTCCTGCTCCATGAGCTGGCCCTGGCGGCTGCGCTCGCGGCGATTGTCGCGCCGGCGCTGCTTCTTGGCCTCCAACCGCGTGGAACCTTCGACATCGGTGATCTCGTCGATGTACTGCTGCTTGCGCGAGCGGCGTGCGGTCTGCCGCTCGTCGCCGTCTTCGGCGTCCCGCTGCCCGCGGCGGCGACGGCGACGACGGGTTAGAGTCGTGCTCTCGGATTCGTCCTCGCTGCGGCGTCGGCGGCGCACCTGCATGTGCTCGCCGCGATTTTCCTCGTCGTCGCGCTCGTCATTGTCACGCCCGTTGCCGCGCTCGCGCTGCGCTGCGTCTTCGCGCCTTGCGTCGTCTCGATCGGCGCGGCTGCGTCGACGGCGGCGCGAACGGGTCGAAAGCCCTTCGTCATCGTCGTCAATCGGACGGTAGGAGATGCTGTCGTATTCGAGGTCCTCCTCGATCTGCTCGACTTCGCCGGCAGCACGCCGTTCTTGGGCATTCAAGCGACGCGAGCGGCCGGAGCGGCCGGTAGCGGCCTCGGATTCATCCGTGCGGGCCTCGCGCTCATCACGGGCTTCGCCGCCATTTTCGTCATGTCCTTCATTGCGGTCCTCGTCGCGGGTCTCATTATGACTATTACGCCTACGGCGAACACGTGCGGAACCGTCGCGCTCGTCGCCTTCAGCGTCCTCGTCATGCGTATGCCCGCGGCGCGAGCGCGTACGGCGCGTCACATGCGAGCCCGCCTCCGTTTGTTCCGAATCCTCGTCATCGTCGCTATTGCGGGAACGCTCATCGGCGTCAGCGCCAGCAACCGGCAGCACCGGCTCCTGAAACAGCAGCGAAGTCATGGGGCGGGGGTTATGCCGCGCCTCATGGCCGGCGGGCAGCGCCTCCACGACGTCCGCAGCACGATCGGCGTCATGCTCGATCGGAGCGGACTCTTGACGCGAGACCCTGCGCGATCTGGTGCGGCGGACCGTCTTGGGCGCCTCGTCAAACACTTCTGAAGATTGCGAGGTTTCCGCGGCCTGATCATCGCCTTCGGACGGCTCCTCCGACGATTCGCCCTGGCGACGACGGACGCGCGTACGGCTCGCGGCCGTTCGAGTGCGACGAGAAGCACCTTCCTTGTCGATCCTCGTCTTCGGTGTGGTTTGGGCGGCTTCGTCACGATCGGACCGATCGTCGGAATCGGCCTTCGACGCAGTCGTCGTCTCGCCGGCTGCCGTTTCGGCGTCCGACACGATATGCGGCTCCTCGAAAATCGGAGTCGCGACTTCCTCCACCTTCAGCGCGAGCGCGGCGCCTGCCGCGCCGGCACCGCGCACAACGCGGCGTCCGACACGGCGACGACGGACGGGCGCAGGGTCCTTAACCGGCTCTGCGTCTGCGGATTCATCGCGTGTCGTATTGGCAGTCGCCGCGTTGACAGCGGCTATGGTTTCATCGGGCTGGTCGACTGAATCGACGCCCGTGCTGTTTGCTCTGGGCACAATGCTCCTCGGCGCCACGCTGCAATCATGGCGTCTCTTCTGGCTTCAGCCGGTTCTCACGCCACGCTCTCACCGCGGCCATACCCGTAGAAGCACCTCATAAAAGTCATAGCTCATCGACAGTGGACACCGGCGCTCGCATATCATCACACGAGGGGATCAACACCATCGGAGGCTTCGGCGGTTTGCAGAACCACCGATGTCCAGTATGGCACAAAAATTCGAACGCCTCGGCACTTTCGCAGTTCGCCGCCAACGATCCCCCCGTCCCGCAGCCACGTCGTGCGCCTGCTCAGCGTGCGGTTTACGGCATGCCAATGGGGTTCGGGGTCGTCTCTTTAACGGACTCGTTACCTTCGCGACCTTAGCGGCCGCTCGGCTTCGCCTACGCCTTTGGCACCGTACTTCGACCCCTTAGTGAGGCCTCGTTTCGCCTATGGAGAGCCTACTGAGCTCTCGCTTAACGGTTTACAGCATGCTAGCGGGGTTCGGGGTCGTCTTTTACCGACTCGTTACCTTCGCGACCTTGGCGGTCGCTCGGCTTCGCCTACGGAGAGCCCGCAGGGCTTTCCGCTTAACGGTTTGTAACATGCCAGCGGGGTTCGGGGTCGTCTTTTACCGACTCGTTACCTTCGCGACCTTGGCGGTCGCTCGGCTTCGCCTACGGAGAGCCCACCGGGCTCTCCGCTTAACGGCTCAGCAGCTCAGCAGCTCACAGCTTAGCGACTCAGGAACTTAGCCATTCTTGGAGAATGTCGGCCAGCAAGGTCAGGTCGCTGACGGCCACCTGCTCGTCGCGCTTGTGGGCCAGCAGGGCGCTTCCCGCGCCGAGGTTCACGGCCGGGATGCCCAGCTGAGCGAACCGGGCCACATCCGTCCAGCCGAACTTGGCCTGCGGATCGCGGCCGGTGCGCTCCTTGACCAGAGCCGCCAGCGACGTGGTCAGCGGCGAGTCCATGCCGGGCCGGGCGCTGGGCGACTCGTCGCGCATCTCGATGCCGAAACCTGCGAACATGCCGCCGGTGGCCTCGTGCTCGCCATTGCCCAGCTGCGCGGCGCACTCCTCGCCCATCATGAGCGCCTTGGCCCGCTCAAGCGTTTTGTCCGGCGCGAAACGGTAATTCACGTGCACACGGCATTCGTCGGGGATGACATTCGTGCCGGTGCCTCCCGAGATCAGGGTCGCGTTCACGCCCTCCCGGTAGGTCAGCCCGTCTACGGCTACATCCTGCGCCTCGTAAGCCTGAAGCCGGTCCAGTATCTCGGCAGCCTTATGGATCGCATTGTCACCCATCCACGCACGGGCCGAATGCGCGGCGACGCCATGCGCGATGACGTCGAAGCGAATCGTGCCGTTGCACCCGCCCTCGATGCCGCAGCTGGTCGGCTCCGCGATGATGGCGAAATCGCCGCCCACCCAATCGGGATGCGCCTCGATAAGACGTCGCAAGCCGTTTTTATCCGCCGAGACTTCTTCATGATCGTAGAGAATGTAGGTCAGATCGTAATTCGGGTTGCGCAACGTGGCCGCCAAGTACAGCAGCACCGCGTCCGAGGCCTTCATATCCGTGGCCCCGCGCCCCCACATCACCCGTTCGTCGGGATGCTCTGCGGCCACATCCTCGCGGATGAGCGGGTCGCCCGGCTCAAGCCAACGCGGCGGGAAATTGTCCGCCACCGGCACGGTGTCGAGATGACCGGCAAGCACCACATGCTGGCCGCGTCCGGCGATGTCGTCGGCGATAATCGTGTCGCCATGGCGACGGACCTTCACATGCCCCAGCGAGCTCAGGAACGCCTCGACCGCGTCGGCCAGCGGCCCTTCGTCATCGCTGACCGAATACATGCCCATCATCTGCTCGAAGATGCGGCTCAGCGATGCCTCCGCAGTCTCGTCAGGGTCTACAGGGTCTATCATCTGCTGCACGTTCGCCATGTCTGCCATGGTATCAGGCCGCCGTACCCAGGAGTCTGCGTCCAAATACGTGCCCACGACCTGGACTATGACGTGTCGATGACGGCGCGGCATGGCACACTGGAAGCCATAGGTAGGGAAGGGAAGCGCCATGGGTTTGCTCAGCGCCATGCAGGGGTTCTGCGTCATCGGCATCGTGATTTTCGTCGGGTACGTTGCCGCACGAATGCAGATTGGCGGCCCGAGCGCGCAGATGGTGCTCAACCGCTTCAGCTTCTTCATTTCAAGCCCGTGCCTGATGTTCGCGATTCTCTCGAAGGAGCCGCTGCCGGAGATTTTTCACCCTTCGATCATCGTCGCGTTCTGCAGCGCGATGGCGGTCGGCGTCGCGTTCCTTGTTCTCAATAGGATATTCTTCCATTTGAATGCCGCGGAGTCGACCATCGGCGCGCTCAACTCGCTCTATCTCAATTCCAACAATATCGGTCTGCCGATCGCCACGTATATTCTCGGCAATCCGGCGCTGGTGGCCCCGATTCTGGTCATGCAGCAGGCGGTGTTCACGCCGATCGGGCTTACGGTGCTCGATGTCACGACCAAGGGCAAGGTGTCGGCCAAGGAGATTGCGAGCCAACCGCTGCACCAGCCGCTGCTGCTCGGCTCGTTGGGCGGCATCGTGGTCTCGGCCATCAGCGACCGCGCCGGATGGTTCGTGATACCGAAGTTCCTCTTCGACCCCATCGACATGATCGGCGCATCGGCGGTCCCGATGATTCTCATGGCCTTCGGCATGTCGCTGTACGGCAGCCAGCCGATGCAGAACAAGCGCAACCGCGACGCGACCGTCGCCGTCGTCGTGCTGAAGAACCTCGTCATGCCGGTCGTCGCCTTCCTGCTCGCCTATTTCGTCATGGGCTTCCGCGATGCGACGCTCTACGCCTGCGTAGTGCTCGCCGCGCTGCCGACCGGGCAGAACGTGTACAACTACGCGGCACGCTACAACGTGGGCCTGAGCTTCGCCCGCGACGGGATTCTCATCTCCACCCTCACCAGCCCCGTCATCATCACCGTAGTTGCGGCGATATTGAGCTGAGCCGTTAAGCGAACAGCACTGTGTGCTGTTCGTAGGCGAAGCCGAGCGGCCGCCAAGGCCGCGAAGGTAACGAGTCGGTAAAGGACGACCCCAAACCCCGCTAGCATGTTGCAAACCATAAAGCGAACAGCACTGTGTGCTCTCCGTAGGCGAAGCCGAGCGCCCGCTAAGTGGCCGAAGTAAACGATTGCAAACCTAATGGCGAGTCTTCGCTAGACCTCGTGTCCATCGCCAACTTCGCTCAGTCATCCGCGCGATAATCGAGCAGATCGAGCTTCGCGGCCACGCGATTCGAGGCGAATGCCCCAATGGACACGAGCGCGTAGCACAGCGCGATGCCGCCGAAGAAAGCCAGCAGCGTCGCCGCGTTCGTCATGGCTCCGGCCATCAGCGGCAGCATCAGCGCCATCGAACAGCCGCCGGCGATAACCACCACGACATTGAGCGGGGTAAGCACCTCGGCGAAGCGCGCCAGGCTGAGCGTGCGCGTATCCGTGCCTTCGAGCGCGAGCATGCGGTATTCCTCCGCCTGCTCGTAGACGTTGCCGGCCTGCATCACCCCGCAGCTCACTGCGGCCAGAATCGCTGCAAAGACAAGCGTCAGCAGCCCTCCGGTGCCGATATCGCGTATCAGGATCATGCTGGAATCATCGTGCCCGGCACTTGTATCGGCGGCCTGCGAGAACATCGCGCACACCGAGGTGATGCCGGCGATGAACACGGCCAGCGCGATGCCCGACACGTTGCGCCACGCGCGTTTAGGATTGTCGAGAATGCGGCGCATCGCGATCATCGTCGCGGCGTTGCGCGGCCTGCGCAGCCGGCTCTTGACGCGAACGGCGATAGCCCACGTGCCCACGAGATTGACCAGGAAGAAGCACAGCATGATGAATCCGATGACGATGGCAATCATCGCGCTCTGACCCATATGCGCGGCCAGTTGCGGCGTGCGGAATGCGCCGATCGCCAGCGCTATCGCACCGGCGAACACCGCGACGCGCCATGCGGCCGGCAGGGGCTGCGACGCACGGCTGGTCACCCCAAGCGGCGTGATCGCCACCCGGCGCAGCGCCGCCAGCGCCGAAACCAAAGCCATAATCGTCACGCCGAGGCATACCGCCAGCAGCGCCCACGGACCGACCCAGAGCTGTGCGAAGGTGAAACGCTGATTCTGGAAGGGTACCAGCATCACCAGCGGCATCAGCGCCAAGTACCCGCCGATGCCGAGCAGCGCGCCAGACAGAGCTTGGCCGGCGGCGTCCAGAGCCGTCAGCCCTGAGACCTGCGGCACCGTAGCACCGACCAGCCGCAAGGCGGCAAGCCGCGCGTCGCGGCGGGACGCGGCCAGTCGCGCGGCCGAAGCAGCGAGCGCGGTGAAGGGGACCACGAGGAGCAGGCAGGCGAAGACCGCGAGCACCACATAGGCTCCGGCCAAGGGGTCCTGCTGGGTCGCGGCCGATGCGCCTCCCGGCGCGCTGATTGCCACGCAGGCGTGTTCATTGATCAGGCAAGCAAGCGTGTGGTCGGATGAAGCCCGCCAGATGAAAGCGTGCACGCCGCCAAGCACGGTGAGAAAAATCGCGCTCGCCGAGGCGAATGCGATAATGGCCAGCATCGAGGTATGCCGCTGCGAGCGCAGGTTTGGCCGGTGAAACAGCCGCCATAATCCGAAGATATTCATCGCCATATCTCTCTTCCGGTTGCTGCTGCGATTGGCGATGACGACAGCGCCGACGCTGTGAATGCCGGCGTCGATGCCGCCGCGCCCAATGGCGAGAAAGCCGCTTGCTGCATCGTCATGAACCCGGCTGCTAGCGTCTGTGACATCATCTGCCGACCAGCAGGGAGTTGACCGTTTGCAGTAGCAGATGCAGCTTGACGCGCAGGCATGGGCCGCTGCTGCGCCACGGCGGGCGCAGCATTGTTCGACGGTACGGGAGATGGCTGACTCGCTGCGGATGCTGGCTGTTGCATAGCTTGCGTAGCAGTTCGCTGGCCGCGCTTCTCACGGTGCGGTTCCGCCTGCGAAAGCCGGCCGTCGCTCATCGTGACCATGCGCGAGCAGAATCCGGCGACGTTGACATCATGCGTGACGACGATGACTGCGGCACCGCAATCATGCGCGGCCTGCATGAGGATGCCCATCACCTCGCGTCCCGTGGTCTGGTCAAGCGCTCCGGTCGGCTCGTCGGCGAAGACTACGGCCGGCTCGATGCACAGCGCACGAGCGATGGCGATGCGCTGCATCTGCCCGCCGCTCATCTCGCCCGGGCGCTGCGCGGCGAGATGGCGCAGACCGAGGCGTTCGAGCCACAGCATCGCGCGATCTGTGGCCTGCTCGTACGCCATGCCGCCCAGCATCAGCGGCAAGGCGATATTCTCCACAGCCGGTAGCTCGGGAAGCAGCTGACCCGACTGGAACACGAAGCCGAACGCGCCGCGCCGCAGCTTGGTGCGCTCGGCGTCCTTCATCGCGGTCAAGTCGTTGCCCTGGAAGCGCACCGTGCCGCCGGTCGGCCGGACGATGCCGGCGAGCGCATGCAGCAGCGTCGTCTTACCCGAGCCGGAAGGCCCCATCACCGCGACGCTCTCCCCCGCGGCGAGCGCGAAACTCACATGATTGAGCGCCAAGGCGTGCGGCACGGCGGGCAGCGCGTTGGGAGCGCTGTTGTATGTGACGCTGTTGCCGGGGACGCTGCTGTACGGGGTACCTGTTTGCGGAGCGCCCGCATAAGGAGATCCGGGAACCGCCGCCACGCCGGTTGCGCCATGCTCCGACCGCGCCCGGGCGATGTCGGCGGAATAATCCATCACGAGGTCATTCGCCTCAAGGACGATGCGGCCCGGCTGCGTCGTGCCATAGTGTGCCATTGTCAATGCGCCCGAGGCCGAAGTCTGCCGGGCTGGCAGCATCGCATTGCCGCGCCGCGTCGTATTGCGCGCCGCCAAGTTCCGCGCCGTCACAATCCGCGTCCCTGAAATCAGCAGCGCTGCGTTTCGTGTCATTGTGTTCAGTATTGTGTTCATGCCTTTGAGCCTACGTACGCAACGCCTCCGTCGTCATCGGGCAACGGGATGATTCCGGTGCAGCTCACCGCTCACGCCTCATTCTCAAGGACTATGCGGCAGCGTTTTGCCACCATTCGCGCACGCTCAATCGCAGCCATGCCACAACGACGATATGGCAAGCCGTTACTATGATTCGCTATGCCTACACTTGCCCAGAATCTTGTCATCGGACTTGCCGTATTCGCGTATATTCTCTACCGGCAGCTGCATACCCGGCCAGTGAGGGGCCGTTCGATGTTGCCGTGGATCCTGCTTGCGCTCGGCGTGGTGCAAATCGCGGGGGCGACAGGTCGTCATGGGTCAGGCAGCCATGTTGGGGCGTTCAACACCGACCTGCTCGTGATAGCGGCCGCCATGCTGATCGGCGCGGGATTCGCATGCGCCAGAGCGTACACCTTGCGCATCTGGGTCGACAAGGGCATCGCGTACCGCAAAGGCAGCGTATGGACGGCGCTGCTCTGGATGATGTCCATCGCCGTGCATTTCTCGCTGGACGCCTTCGTGCATACGCCCGGGCTGGCGGGCACATCGCTTGAGGCTTATTTCGGGCTCATGCTGCTCATCCAGCGTGAAATCGCGTACGGCGCGTGGGAAGACTGCAGCCCGGGTTGTGAGCTACTAGCCGGCGTGGATGCGTAGCTTTGTATACGCTAATTCGAGTCTGCCGTATGGAATGCAACGTTGTGAGGCTCGATTTCGTTGCATTATGTACGGCAGCGTCGAGTTAGCGGATGAAATGATACGCAACGGGGCGTCGCAAACCGATCAAAGCCGGCTGTGCAGCTGGAAGCAACAAGTAACTGCCACAACGGTGCCACGGTTGCAGCGACTCGGTGCCATGCCCCGTGTATCCCGTGCAGGTGCAGGAAGGCAGTGCGCCGCTAGCCGCCAACGCGACAACGGCGCACCGCAAACGTTTCAGCTATGCAGACTGTTCGGCAGCGGCGTTGCCCGGTGCAGCATGCGACTCGCCATACGACGCAGCGAGCTGCTGCAACCGCGCCGCGAAGTTGGGCCAGTCGGTGCGCAGAGCGGTCAGGAGGCGACGCTCGGGGACCCGGTCGAAGGGCACCCATTCGATTTCGAGGCTTTCATCGTCGTTGGCGCAGGGCATGACACGGCGACCGGGCTTTTCGAAGGCGAACACGGTGGTGTAGGCCCACGGGCCGTGCTCCTCGCGGTAGGAGCCAACCACTTCGATGTCCTGCGACGTGATGTTGGCCTCCTCGAAGCTTTCGCGCAGCGCCCCCTCGATCGGGCTTTCGCCGTCGGCTATGGCACCGCCCGGAATGCCCCAGGTGCCGCCCTCGGCACTCCACACGGCGCGGTGCTGCATCACGATGTCGCTCACGGCACCAGTCTGCGGGTCGCGACGCGCCAGCAGCACGCCGGCGGCCCCGTTCGTGCCCCAGTGACGACGCCCGCAGGCGCAGCTCACCCAGCCGTCGCCCGGCTGATGCACGGTCTCCTTGGGCGGGACGGGCTGCGTCGCCTCTTTTTTGCTCGTGCCCGCAGGCACACCGCGGCTGACGTTCCACAAGTCAGTCCACTCGATGCCGAGCTGCGCAGTCAGGCGGCGCAGCAACGGCAGGCTCACGCCCATCACACCGTGCGGGTCGCCGTCGATACCCTCGATGAATGCGGAGCCGAAGCCCTCCAAGGTGAACGAGCCGGCGACTTCCAGCGGCTCGCCGGTGGCGATGTACCGCTCGATCTCCTGGTCGGAATAGTCGCCGAATCGCACTGTGGCGTGGCTTGCGCCGCGCGCTACACGCCCAGTGGCGAAATCGATGACGCAGTGCCCGGTCCACAATTCGCCGTTGCAGCCACGCATCGCGCGAAGCCGCTGCTGCGCCACATCCGCGTCATGCGGTTTGCCGTAGCATTCGCCGTCGAACAGGAACATCGAATCGCAGCCGATGATAAGCGGCCCGACCGCACTATGGGCGATGCCGTCACGGTTCGCCGGCACCTGCGCAATCGGCTGTGACGCAATCGGCACCTCGATGCCGGAGAAATCGCGGGTGAAGGTCGAACGCTCCGCAGGCGCGGTGTCATTGCCGTTGTTGGCATCGCCAGTGTTGCCGCCGTCGTCGGCTGCACTGGTTCCGTTCGAGGACGCTACAGCCTGCAGCGGATAAGCGGTCACCTGATCGCCGTGCGCCTCGTCGGCAGCGCCCGCCACGTCCCTATAGGCCCGGAACACAGCCTGCGCCTTGGCCTGCGCCAGTATCATCACGCGCTGCTCGATGCTCAAGTCCTGCACCGTCATCCCGGAATCTGCAGCAGCGCGTTCCAAAGCGGCCGGCTCGTCCACATGCGAGACGCGGATGATCGGGCACACGCCTGCGGTGTACAGCACGTCGCGGCGCGACGGCGACTGCGATGCGAGCACGACTGGTATGGACAACTTCAGGCCTCCTCGATGGCGTTACTTGGCTTCGACCTCGACGCCGGTGGTGTTGACGCTCAGGTGCAGCACGCGCCAGATTCCCGACGCCAACTGCTGCTGCGCAATGCGCTCGATAGCCTCTGAAGCCGGGCCTCGATGCAGCACGAGCACGCAGGGGCCGGCACCCGAGATCGCAGCAGCGAAGCCCTGCGCACGCAAGGCTTCGATCAGCTCCCATGACGGCGCCATGAGACCCTTGCGATAAGGCTGGTGCAAGCGGTCCTGCGTGGCGGCGAACAGCAGCGTGTTAGCATCCTCGCCCGGCGCCGCGTCATGCGAGCTAGCGCCGCGCGGACCCATAGCCGCAGGCAGCAGCGCGATGCGCGACAAGTTGAACGCCGCGTCCGCGTAAGGGACCTTCGCGGGCAGAGCCTGCCGCGCCTGCTCGGTGGACTGTTCGAAATCGGGAATGAATACGCATGCGCGAATCGCATCGTCAACCGGATACATCGTGGTATGGAACCCGACAGACAACGGCTCCCCGTCACGAATCGGCACCGAGCCAACGCCTTCCCCAGCATCGAAGCGCCATGAGACCGTCAGCCCGCCGAACACCGCCGGCGCGACATTGTCAGGGTGGCCTTCGATGGACGCGGCCATGTCGAACACTGACTGCCGGTCGAAATGCTCGCCATGCGCGAACGCCGCCGCCGCGCTGATGCCGGCGACGATCGCCTCGGCGGAGGAGCCCATGCCGCGCGCCTGCGGAATGCGGTTGTGCGCCTCAAGCGTGAAGCCGAGTCGCCCCAGCCCGAAGACCTGGCAGGCTTTGCGGAAGGTGGAAACCACCAGATGGGTTTCGTCGCGCGGCAGCGTGTCCTCCCCCTCGCCGTGGATGATCACGCGCACGGAGTCATCAGTGGTGTTATCAGCCGCAGCGCCATCAGCCGGGCTGTCGTTCAGCGTGAACTTGAGCTCATCGTAATGGTCGAGGGCCAGCCCGACGGTGTCGAAGCCGGACCCCAGATTGGCGCTGGTCGCTGGAACGCGCACATGCACCTGATGGAATAGGAGATTCATAGATAAGGTCTTCCTCTCAAGCTTTGCCGCATATCAGTGCCGCATCATCAATCAAGCACCCGCAGAATCGACGGCGTGCCGGTCACGAAATCGAGGCTGCACACCGCTTTGACCGTTTCGCGCAGGGTCAGCTCGTCGCACTGGTGCGTCACGATGCGCAGCTGCTGCAATTCGCCCGAATAGCCCGGATCGTGGCGCGTGGGCTGCAGGTCCTGGTTCACGCCGTTGATCGACACGCCGCGATCGGCGAACTCCGTGGCGATGGCGGCGAGCACGCCGGGCTTGTCGCGAATCAGGAAACGGACGGCAAATGCCGCCTTCGAAGCGTCGATCGGCGCCTTGGGCAGGTCCTTGTAGAGCGGGATGGACGGCCCCGTGCAGCCCTGCGCGATATGCCGCGCCTCGGTGACGATATCGCCCACAACAGCCGAAGCAGTAGGCGCGCCACCGGCCCCACGGCCGTAGAACATCAGGTCGTCGGCTGCCTCGGCGTGCACGAAGACCGCGTTGAAGCTGCCATGCACCGAGGCGAGCGGGTGGTTCTCGTCGATCAGCGCAGGGTAGACGCGGGCCGAAACCCCGGCCTCGCCGTTCTCCACGACGGCCAGCAGTTTGACGACCTTGTGCTCGGCGGTCGCGGCGGCGATGTCGTCGGCAGTGATCGAGGTGATGCCTTCGACGGTCACATCGTCAATGCTCGTGGCGGTGTGGAACGCGAGCGTGGCCATGATCGCGGCCTTGTTCGCCGCATCCTCGCCCTCGATGTCTCCGGTCGGGTCGGCCTCGGCGTACCCCTTGGCCTGCGCGTCATTAAGCGCTACCTCGAAGTCCAGCCCCTTGGTGGTCATCTCGTCCAGGATGTAGTTCGTGGTGCCGTTGACGATGCCGAGCATGCTGCTCACCCGGTCGCCGACCAGCGATTCACGCAGAGGCCGCACGAGCGGAATCGCGCCGCCTACCGCCGCCTCGAAGTAGATGTCGACGCCGCGCTCGTCCGCAGCCTGATAGAGTTCCGGGCCGAATTTCGCCAACAGCGCCTTGTTCGCCGTCACGACGCTTGCCCCGGCTTCGATGGCCGTGAGCACGAAGGTACGTGCAGGCTCCAGCCCGCCGATGAGCTCCACGACGATGTCAGCGCGTTGGCACAGTCCGGCCGTGTCGGTCGTGAGCAGCGCCTTGTCGATCCACGGAGCATCGACTTTGCTTGGGTCAAGGCAGGCCACGCCAACCAGTTCGATAGGCCTGCCGGTGCGGGCCGAAAGCTCGTCGCGCTGCTCGACCAGCAGCCGTGCGGTCTGCGAGCCGACCGTTCCAGCGCCAAGTAGTCCTACGCGGATCGGGGCCTCGTTGTGCTGTGTCATAGTGTCCTTCCCGGATTGTTACCCTTGGTGTCCCTTAGATCGCCGCCGTCACTGCTCAGTAGAGCGGACGCGACGCCTTACGCCGATGCATACCACGACTATTCTAAAGGTTCCCATCGGCCTTCGTGCCATATGTGCCCAGTCAATGCCGGCAAACGCTCATCAATGCCCGTAATTGCGGCATGCTGAGCGACGGTTTGGTTCGCTCGACTCACACTTTTTCAGAGCGAGTCAAAAAATGCGAGCCAACTCAACTTACATCCCACGACAGCAAGTCGTCGATGGTCTGGCGTCGTATCATCACATGCGCACCGGATTCGCCCACTGCCACGACTGCGGGAATCAGCGCCTGGTTGTAGTTGCTGGCCATGGTGCGGCCGTACGCGCCGGTCACCGGGATGGCGAGGATGTCGCCGCGCGTGATATCGGCCGGCAGCTGGCATTCGTGCACGAGAATGTCGCCCGATTCGCAATGCGTGCCGACGACGCGAGCGAGCATGGTTTCTGCCGCGCCAGCGCGATTCGCCAGCCGCGCCGTGTAATCCGCGTCGTACAGCGCCGGACGGATGTTGTCGCTCATGCCGCCATCGACCGAAACGTATGTCCGGCCGCTGATCGCCTTGCCGTCCTGCGCCGTCGTGCCCTGCGGCAGGTCGATGTGCTTGATCGCGCCGACGCGATAGAGCGTCACCCCGGACGGGGCCGCGATGTAGCGCCCCGGTTCGAAGGAGATGACCGGCGCGGGCATGCCCAGTGCATCGTTGGTTGCGGTCACAGCGTCGGCCAACCGGCCGAGTTCGACGTCGATGTCCATCGCGTCCTCGGCGTCGGTGTAGGCCACGGAGTAGCCGCCGCCCAGATCCACTTCGGGCAGGGTGTAGGCGTTGGTGGCGTAGAAGGTCTTGCGCAGCAGCATCATGCGCTTGGCCGCCTCGATGAAGGCGCTGGCGTCATGAATCTGCGAGCCGATATGCGAATGGATGCCGACGAGTTCGAGGTCCTCGCTCAGCCCGGCGATCGTCGCGAGCACGGCATGGGCGGGGCCGTCCGCCACCGCCTGCATCGCATCGGCGAGCGCATGGTCCGTGGCCGAAACCTCATTGCCGTGCAGGTCGTAGGGGTAGCGCACATCGTACTGCAGTCGGCGTTCTTGTTGATGCTGACGTTCCTGACCTTCAACCGGCTGCGGTGCCGCCGTCCCGGCCGCGCCGTTCTGATTCGCCGCGGCGATTGCCGAAGCTCCGGCCACTGCCGCCTCAGTTACCCCGATTCCATCCGCCGCTGCATCCTGCCGTTTCGGCATGATGCGGGCATTGGTCACAGCTGGCATGGCGGCGATCATATCGTCCAGAATGCCCAGCACTGCGGTCGGAGTGCCGGCCGGCAGCAGCGCCACGCCGAACTTCTGGTCCTCGTGCGCGGTGGAAATATACTCGTGCCCGCCTGCATGGATGCCCGCCGTGACGCGCAGCATGACCTTGGCGCGTTTGCCGAGCTTATGCGCGATGGCAGCGATGCGGGCAGGCTCCTCCGGCTCATCGACGACTATTTTAGCGAAACCCTGCTCGACGGCGAGCGCGATTTCCTCATCGGATTTGCTGTTGCCGTGCAGCACCAGCCGCCGGCCCGGAACCCCTGCGGCCAAAGCGATGCGCATCTCGCCCAGCGAGCATGTGTCAACGAACATGCCCGCCTGCGCCACGATGCGCACGACTTCCTTGGACAGGAAGGCCTTGCCGGCGTAGCTCGCATGGGTCGTCGTGTTGCGGAAGGCTTTCGCTGCCGCAGCGACGAAGCGCCGCGCACGAGCGGCAACCTCATCCGTATCCATGATGTAGAGCGGCGAACCGAATTCGTCCAGCAGGGACGAGACGGTGCGGCCGTGGAAGGTCATCTCGCCGGAATCATTGAGTTCCGTGGCCTCGGGCCAAATCGGCGTCACGCCCATATGCTGCTCCTTGCTTGCTGTGTGTTGTATGTTGGCCGGTTATGACTTGGTTGTGCGGCTATCGTGTTTTGCTTGGCGCACATAGATCGGATTCATGCCGGACCATGCCGATCCGTGCCGGGTTCCCGCATGCGATGACGGCTGCCCGCCATGTACACGCCGTATTCATTATCGCCTGTTTCCAAGCTCGTGGGTCGCTGCGCCGTCCGCGCACAGGCTACATCTGCTGCGGGGCGCTGACCCCGAGCAGATCCAGTCCTGCCGCGATGACGGTGCGCACGGCGTCGTTGAGCTTGAGCCGCGCCGCGGCACGCGCCGGTTCGGGGTTCTTGGCGATGCGCAATGTCTCGCGCGTCTCTTCGGATCCGCGCTCTTCGGGGTCGGTCAGCGCCATCGGCACAACGCGTTCGAGGTTGTACCACTTATGGTAGGCGGATGCGAGATCTTCGAGGTAATGCGCCACGCGATGCGGCGCACGCGAATCGCCCGCCTGTGCGAGCACGGAGGGCCACTGCGCCAGCGCCGCCAGCACCACGCCGTCCGCTTCGGTGTCCAACAGGCTGAGATCCGCATTGTCTGCGCTGATTCCGGCGGCCTCGGCGTTGCGCTCGACGTTGCAGGAGCGCGCGTGGGCGTATTGCACGTAGTAGACCGGATTCTCGTTGGTGTGCGAGGCGAGCAGGTCCAGATCGATGTCCACGCTCGTGTTGTAGTCGGTGCGCGCGAGCGAATACCGCGCCGCGTCCACGCCGACCGCCTCGACCAGGTCATCGATGGTGACGACGTTGCCGGCGCGCTTCGACATGCGCACGGCCTTGCCGTCCTTCATCACGTTGACCAGCTGGCCGATGAGAATCTGCATATTCTCGCCGGGCGTGTCGCCGAACGCCGCGCACATCGCCATCATGCGGCCGATATAGCCGTGATGGTCGGCGCCGAGCATGTAGATCGCCACGTCGGCCGGATCCATGGCGCGGTGCCGCTTGTTCCAGTAGTAGGCGATATCGGCGGCGAAGTAGGCGTAATTGCCGTCCGATTTGATGATCACGCGGTCCTTGTCGTCGCCATGCCTGGTGGATGCGAACCAGGTCGCCCCGTCCTTCTCGAAGAGGTCACCGTTTTCGCGCAAGACCGCGAATGCCTTGTCCACCTCGCCGTCCTCGTACACGCTGTTCTCGTGGAACCACACGTCGAAATTGACGCGGAAATCAATCATCGACTGCTGGATTTCGGCGAACATCATCGGCACGGCGCGCTTGCGGAACTCTTCGCGCTGCTCGGAATCGCCCTCGCCAAGCGCGTTGCCGTCCTTGTCCACGCCGCCGTCGACGCGCGGCAGCTTCAGGATATCGACGCCGTCAGTCTTGGCTTCGGCGATCACCCTGTCGGCGATTTCGTTGATATACGCGCCTTTGTAGCCGTCAGCGGGGGTCTCTTCGCCATGCGCGGCGGCCAGCAGGGACTTGGCGAAGCGGTTGATCTGCTCGCCATGATCGTTGAAATAGTATTCGCGCACGACCTTCGCGCCGTTCGCTTCCAGGACTCGGGCCATAGAGTCACCGGTGGCGGCCCAGCGCACGCCGCCGATATGAATCGGCCCAGTCGGATTGGCCGAAACGAATTCGAGGTTCAGCGTCTTGCCGCCCAGATGATCGTTGCGCCCGTATTGCGCACCCTGTTCGAGAACCGTGTCGACCACGGCCGCCGCAGAAGCGGAGTCGAGAGTGATATTGATGAAGCCGGGGCCTGCCACTTCGACCGAGGCGATGCCCTCGGCGTCGGACAGCTTGGCTGCGAACAACTGCGCGAGATCGCGCGGCTTCATGCCGGCCTTCTTGGCCAGCTGCATGGCGATATTCGACGACCAATCGCCGTGGGCGCGGTCCTTCGGCCGCATCACGGCCAGCTTCTCGACCGGCGGGATCATCGCGTCATCCAACGCGCCAGTATCAGGGCCTCCGGCCAGTTCATGGGCAATATCGCAGATCAATGCACTCAATGCTTCGGGATTCATTCTTATCAGTGTAGCTAATACGGCGACAGCGGCGCCCTCCCCAGGTTCTCGGCTCACACTTTTTCGCACCCGAAGAAAAAGTGTGAGCCAATCGCGCACAATACCTGCTAACTTTTACCTGCACAAATGCTGGAATAGCAACGTTTACTAATGAGTAACAGCGGACAGCGAATGTTCGTTTGACTCACACTTTTTTAAGCATGCCCAAAAAGTGTGAGCCGCACTATGAGACACACCAAATCACACACCAAATCTCAACGCTCCCACACCAGCGTGCTCAGCGAGCGCGGGGGCAGTTCGACCGGCCGCAGTGTATCGCCGTCCTGCACGGCGATGCGGCGCGGAGCTGCGTCGCTGTTATTTGCCACAAGCACCAGGCGATTGTCCGGCGTGAGAAAGGCCACATGCTGCACATGCGGCATATCGCGCGAAGCAGCACTGCCTACGCACTGCGAGCCGATCGGCACGAAGCGGCTGAAATGGCCGATCACATAGTAATCCGCGTTCTTGGTGACCGAGCCATTCATGCGATCGACGGTCAGCAGCCCGCGGTTGTGCGAGTGCTGGCGGTCATGGCGCAGATAGTAGTAATCCGGGCCGCCGCTCGTATCCAGCGCGACATTCCACAGCACCACGCACTGCGCCCAGTTGCGCAGCATCGCGATGACCCTGCTGCTCATGCGCAGCAAAGCCGCCTCCCAATTGCGCGGCCCCCAGTCGCCGCCCGAAGCCTCCGTCACCCAGATGCCTTTGCTCGGCCAACGCTCGTGAATCCGGCTCATCGTGGATGACGCCCCGCCGTAATAATGCCACGCCGACCCGGCCACGGCCCGCAATGCATCGTCGTGTGCGTAGAGCTTTTTGACGAACGCGCCGTCAGGATAGCGCTCGGTCGAATAGTTGTGATCCCAGCCCATGATATTGACTTCGTCCAAGCCCTCGGCGTGCAGCCGAGGCGCCAGATGGTCAGCGATGAACGCAGCCTGCTCCTCAGGGCTCATCGCCATCGAAGGCCATATCGCCTGCGCATTATCCGGCTCATTGACCGGCGTGAGACCGAATACGTCGAGGCCATAATCGCGGTACAGCCGCACGAATGCCGTCAGATAGCGGGCGTAGGCGTCGTAATACGACCGGCGCAAGCGTCCGACGCGGTGCGGCCACTTGCG
Source organism: Bifidobacterium subtile (assembly GCF_000741775.1). Classification (GTDB taxonomy): domain Bacteria; phylum Actinomycetota; class Actinomycetes; order Actinomycetales; family Bifidobacteriaceae; genus Bifidobacterium; species Bifidobacterium subtile. The sequence continues at coordinate 453,081 of NZ_JGZR01000006.1, read as the reverse complement.
ATTCTGCCCCAAAACGCTGAGATTCGTTTTCATCCACCACGGGGCGCTCCACGGCGAGGCGATGGTGCGCAGGCCTTGCCGCTGCTGCGGCGCTGCGTCTCGCTGTGCGTTTCGTGTTATATCTTGCGCTGCTGCCCGCATCACTGTCCGACTGGTATCGAGCCGCGCATCCAGCGGTCGCCCATCGCCTTGTTCCGCGCCTTGCAACGATGCGGCCTGCGCTGCAAGCAGCATCGGCAGAATCCGCTGCTCTTCCGGTCCGAATTGCAGCGAGCGCAAGCGCCTGTCAGGCCATCGGCGCACGAATGAATATGGCCGAGTCACATGGTCGGAGGGCCCAATCGGCTGGCGCAGCATCGACAGCCCGATGCCCTCAACCGGGTCGAACAGATCGCGAATCATCTGGTCCGGTTCTGCGACCACATGCGCCCACAAATCAGCCGTCGCCTCGGTTATCGACGCGCCGAAGCCATCAATCCGCTGCCGGAGATTCGCCGCATCCACCACGATTCGAGGCAACGAATTCATCGGTACCCCGTGAGACGTATATATAGTCGATGAATCCGGCGCAACCTTGGGCATTGTTACTTGCTCGGCTGACGGCATTGCAGACCTTGCCGAGTCAACGGTCCCCATCTCAGGAGCCTTCTGACCGCACGCGCCTGGTTCGGCCAATCTCAACTCGGGCTCTGGCTCAATCTTCTTTCCCAGCGTCCCGGCCCTGCACGCCTCCGAGTGCGTCAGCTTCGTCCCAGAAGGCTGTGCGGCCTCCCCCAGTACTTCGATCTCCTCCATGCAGCGCAGCAGGCCCGAGTCATCATCTCTAGCCTGAGTAACAACCATCCGCATGCCATTCATAGCCCAAGCATACGAACGCATATCTACAGTGCGCGTGTGTTCACACTGCGTGAATGCTGTGCCCGCCACTCGGTTTTCATCTATTAAGCAGATTGCAGCGCAAAGCTGCCTTCGCTCGGTTTCACCAAACATTTCCGCATTCCGAAAACTGGCGGAATTCCAAGGATCCCGTGAGGAGCGAAGCAGGCCTACAGTCGGTGGCTACTTTCGCATGTGCTTAATAGCCGAAAAAAGTGCTGAATAGACGCAGCAATACGGTCTTTTGCGTCCCGATAGCCGTACCCAAACAGGAAATCCAAATGGATACTTGCATCCCTTATGAAAACCATCAGGAAATACCGCAGCGAACGCGGCCACCCACAACCAACTGCCGTGCAGCTGCGTTATTAAGCACTTTTTTCGGCTATTAAGCACTTCGCAAAGTAGCTGATGAAATCGACTAACATCATTTCGGCGGAATACCGCCATTCTTGAGTCCTGGCTGATGTGCACCACTGCACGCAGGACAGCATAATCCACCCAAATGTGCTTAATAAATTCTCGAAGAAACCGCAAAGCCTAAACAATCGATTGCACACACCAACACAGGCTTTCGCGTTGCGGCGGCGCGAAGGCCGCACTCCTAACAAACCGTACGGCTCTCATACACCCCGCAACGCAGAGCAACCTAGGCATCAGACGACGCCAAGCGAGACCGCCTAAGCAGCCTCCCTCAAAAATCACGCAATCGCGATGGCGTCAATCTCGACCAGCGCGCCCTTGGGAATCGAGTTGCCGCCGAAGGCGACGCGGGCGGGTTTGACCGCGCCGGTGAAGCACTGCGCGTATTGCTTATCGACATCTGAGAAGTCCTCGACGTTGGCGAGATATATCGTGGCGCGCACGACGCGGCTGACATCCGAGCCGGCTTCCTTCAATATGGCTGCGATGTTCTTCAACGACTGCGTGGCCTGCTCGGCGGCGCTCGCGCCCGCCAGTTCGCCCGTGGCAGGGTCGATGCCGAGCTGGCCCGAGACGAATATGAACCCATTGGCCTTCACCGCTTGGCTGTATGCCCCCAAGGCGGCTGGTGCGGATGCGGTCGCTACTGCTTCGATGGCGTCACTCATGTGCTGTTCCCTCGTTTCCTTCGATGAATCCTCAACGTATGACGTGCCACACGCCCGGATGAGCTGGTGGGCACCGTGTTCTGCGCACAATGACCAATATAGACGCCCGATGTCACCGAAGGCATACTGGGCGGATTCGTGCGTTTCGGAGGAAGAAACGCAGCAATGTGTCCAATGCAGAATGAGATGAATGATTCACGCTACTGGCTGGATTCGTGCGTTTCAGCAGGGCATAACGCACGAACTTGTCCCAGTATCCTGTCATCACAGGTCTTGCTTACTTACTGGACGAATCCCTGCGCTTGCCGCGGAGGAAACGCAAGGATTCATCCAGTAGCTCCGGGCGCGGAGGCGAGAGATGCAGATGTGAAATCCTCTCGCCGATGCAGGGGGAGCTACTGCGGAAATACGATTGCGCGAATGCGCTGCATGCGGCGAAGGACTTTGAAAACCATGCAGCAGGCGGGTGATACCAATCACAACCCATTGAAAAACAGCGTAGGCCCCCATCCATGAGGACGGGGGCCTACGCTGTACAAGGCGAACGGACGACCATGTTCGTTCAACGAGCGGCATTCATCTGTCAAAACCGCCTAATTATTGACTTTGCCCACGATGAACGAGACGATCAGCACGATGATCACCGCGCCTACGATGGCTGGGATAATCGCTATTCCAGCCGGCTGCGGACCCCAAGAGCCCAGAAGCGCTTGGCCGAGGGACGAACCCACGAGACCGGCGACGATATTTGCAATCCATCCCATCGACTTGCCTTTGCCGGTAATGGCTCCAGCGATGGCACCGATGATGGCTCCCACAATGAGCACCCATATCCAATGCAACATGATCAGACCTGCTTTCTCTCGATGGTGTAACTGCTTGTAACCCTTGCAATTTTACCCGAGCGCAGAGTCTCGCGCGGGTTCGTTCTTAGCGAAAAAGCCCGGTTGCGAGTTGCGCATCCCTGCACAGCACATCACCTGCACAGCGCATAGCACACTATCCGCACATCACTTCGCGGCACACCACTGCGTCGCGGTTATCAGCCGCACCACGCCGTCATGGTATTCGTCAATCAGCGGGAAGTAATCGCGCTTCGTCGTGCACACGGCCGTCATTCCGCACTTCTCCATGACACGCCCGGACTGCGGATTCGCCACGTAATGGCCGCCCCATACGGCATCGGCATGCAGCGTGCCGAAGGCGAATGCAAGCACCGCGTTAAGCGCCTCGGGCATGTAGCCCTTGCCCCAGAACGGCCGGCCGATCCAATAGCCCAGTTCCTTCGCATTGTGCAACGCCCCGCCATGCTTCGCCGCGAGCCCCGCATCGGCAGCAATCGGATCGGCGGTGTAATGGCTGACCGGCTTCAGCGCGATGCTGCCGACCGGCTCGCCGCAATCCTTGATGGTAATGACCCAATTCCCATCGACAGCAAGAACATTGTTGATGACGGACATACTGTCTTCGACGCTCGTATGCGGCGGCCACCCGCAGCGCGGCCCGATTTCGGGGTCACTGGCGTAACGGAACACCGACTCGGCCTCGGCCCGGTCGTCGGTTTTCCAAGCGCGCAGCACCAGTCGCTCGGTTTCGATTATGGAACTCATGCCCGTATCCTACCGCAGCGTCTCAAGCGACTGGAACGTGCATGCGGTATTCGAAGGTCCATGCGGCGCGGGCATGCTCGGATGCCAAAGCGAACTCCGGCGATGCGGAATCCATGAAATCGCACAGTTTCGCCCAATCGTCGTCGCCCAATGTGGCCCGGGCGAATGCGCCGTGGAAGCACGCGAAATCCCGCAGCACATATTCCTGCACCGCTTCGGGCAGTGGCGCATGGAACTCGACGGAGTCGGCCCAACTGTCAGCCAACGTCAGCCCAGGAAGAGTGCCGCTTGGCCATGTGTCGCCGCCATCGGCCCCCTGCGCCGACCAACGGGCCATGCCAGTCTCAACCGCCGCCGTCACTCGCTCGGCGAATACGGGGTCGGCAGCCGGAATCCAGTCGAGCGCAGTCGTCCACCGCAGCACGAACCGGCCTCCTGGGCGCAGCACGCGCCGCACTTCCGGCAGCATGGCCGGCTGCCAGAAATCGCCGATCCAGACCATGTCAAATGAGCAGTCCGGATAGGGAAGCTGCTGCGTGGCATCAATGCAATCAAGCCGCAGGCCAGCTACCGGGCCAAGAGACTCGGCGGCCTCGATCATCGCAGGATTGGCATCGACAGTTGTAACGCTTGCAGCGCCTGCCGCCAGCACGATACGGCTGATCATCGCAGGACCGCAGGCGAGGTCAAGCACCTTCGCATGCGCGGCACCTGCTCTCTTTGCCGAGTCAAGCGTGGCATCGGCGCACGCCATTGCCGCAAGGGTAAGCCTCGCCGGGTAGGTCGCGGCACGCTGCATCGGATTTCCTGCGTTGTCGGGCATTGAGGCCACTTCGGCTAGTCGCTAGTGATCGATGAGCTGAAGCTTTTCGCGGACAGCCGCCAATGTGGGGAGCTGCGGCTCATCGGCCATGCTGCCGTCCTTTTTTGCTGGGTCTCGTGGCTTTCGTGCGCTTCATTGCGCTGTTCCGTGATATTGTACTATGCCGTCTCGGGCCTGTCTGCTGCCATGATTGGCTTTGCAGCGCGGAGACGGCTTGCTCGATTCGTCATAGTCGCACTGTCCATGTCCGGACAGACCATGTACCCGTATTTCCGGCCAAAGGCATGCTGGTGGCAATGCCGGCGACGCAGGCAACGCCACCGCAGCCAAACCCATAGCCAGATCCGCTATCAAACCGCAATGCATAGGAGCCTAACCATGACGACGACAGTACTGCATCACGACGACTACGCGCAGTCGCGCTGGAAAAACGGGCTTGGCGTCACACACACTGTCGACATCGCGCCGGAAGGTGCCGACTTCGACACTTTCGCATGGCGGGTGAGCATGGCTGATGTCGGCGAACCAACGCCGTTTTCGCCGCTTCCCGGCGTCGACCGCTGGCTCATGCCCGTCGCCGGATCGGGATTCGAACTCACCATCAACGGCGCGTCATATCGCCCTGCGCGCGGCGAAGTCGTGCGTTTCTCCGGCGATAACGATGCTGCAGGCGGCGCATCCGGCTCTGGGTCGCGCGATCTCAATCTCATGGTGCGGCGACCGCACGCCGCCGCCGACCTGCGCACACTTGCGATTGCAGCAAACGCATCGCTCGACGCCCGCACGCTTGCGGCGCATGGCGGGACCATGCTGGCTATCCTGCTCGATGGCGACGCCCAAGTCGACGGCATCAGCCTGTCCAGGTTCGATGCCGTACGCCTCACCGAGAACGCATGCGAGACGTTCGAGACCGCCGCAGGCTGTCTGCTCGCCATCGCTTCGCTGGCAGGCGCCGCCGTATCCGCCGAGCTCGCTGGCTGAATTCCGCTACGCTGGCGAGGGCCGGCGCTGCCGTCCGTGCGCATTGAAAGCAGTCTGCGACACGATGCCTGCACGAAAATCCCTGAATGCGTATATCGGCATTCCTAACAGGCATGAAAACGCAACAGCTATGGAATTGTGTGAAGTCTGCGGCCGTTGCGTCGAAAATGGCTAGGCCGCCAATCGCTTGGCGGCCTAGACTGGCGGAATTCCGCCTGTTCTGGGTGGGCTTGGATGGGATTCGGACCCACGGCCTTTCGCTCCGGAGGCGAACGCTCTATCCACTGAGCTACAAGCCCTCAGCACCCCACTACTCTACACGCCCTCCCGACTTTACGCGCCGGAAGGCAGGACGCGCGCAACTCAGCGGACGCATTGGGGTCACCGTACAGCGGTCACTGCACTGCAAGCACAGACATACCATGCTTATGGCTACACTATGGCTATGGGCACAGTGGTTATGGACAACGCATTGAACGACTTCGAATATGAACGGCGATTCTTCTGCCGCGAGATGCCCGCCGAACTGGACGACGGCGACGCGCCGGGTCTGATCGTGCAGAGCTACTATGTGCACGCCGACAACTATGCGCTGCGCGTGCGGCTGGTCAGCCATACGGTTCGCATCGATATGGACGCAAGCACCGACCCCATCGGCGTGCTGGACGCCTACCGCGACAAGTTCTCCGAGGCCTACGTCACGGTGAAGGGGCCGTCAGTGGGCGGCACGCGCTACGAAGCAGAGCGCGAGATCGACGCGCATATCGCCGCGGAACTAGTCAAACGCGGCGGCGAGCCGATCATCAAGAACCGTTTCTCCGCTTGGATCGGCGAGGACGGGTGGAGCATCGACGTGTTCGGGGGCGCCAACGCGCCGCTTATCGTGGCGGAGGCCGAACGCAGCGGGCCCGTCACCAACCTCGTCATCCCGAATTTCTGCGTTACGGAAATCACCGATCAGCCGCGATTCTCCAATGATGGACTCGCCGCGCGGCCCTTCGGCTCATGGCACGACGAATTCGAGCAGGAACTGGTTGAGCAAGGACCGCACTTCGAGCAGTTCTTCGGCAGGAACCGCATGCAGTGACATCGCATACACTCATACATCGCATAGTGCCTGCGACCGCCGCTACCAATCAGGGCAAACGAGCTCCAAGCAACCGTCGCAACTCCCGCACAAGGGTCGGGTTAGTGCGAGAAACGTGACGGTTGAAAACGGGCGATGGGCGCAGCGCACTCAGGAAGATGACATGCAGCACAACCTGGCCCGTAACGCCCATAAGCGTCACCTTATGACCGCTAACTCTTGTCTAGCGTACAAAAGGCAACGCAAAAGGCCCGATTAACGTTGAATTTTGTACGCTAGGGTCGCGATAGCGGTCATACGGATACGCGCAACCCGTCATACGGATACGCACCGTCATAAGGCCACGTCGTGCGCCCCAACACCTACCAGCATCAATAACATCAGTACATCAGTGTCGCAAGCCGGCGACGCGCACGCGAAAGCCGCGGATCGCCGGATTCGGGTATCGCAAAGTACTCAAGCAGACGCTGACGCACTGGCTCAATCTGGTCGCGATGCCCGGATGCAAGGTAATCCAGCAGCCGCCCGAAGGCATCGTCGATCTGCCCGCCGATCATATCGATATCAGCCACGGCAAGCTGCGCTTCGACGTCATCAGGGGCCGCAGCAGCCTGCGCTCGCGCCTGCCGCACATTGCTGCTCGCCGAACGAGCCAGCAGCAATGCCTTCGCGTGTTCCCGCGCAGCCACCTCGTCCTGCGGATTCGCCTCCAGAACCTTCGCATATGCAGCCGCGGCGCCCTCGTAGTCGCCATTTTGCGCAAGCAGGTGCGCCTGGGCGTGCTCGGGCGGAATCTGCGGCACCTCGGTGTCCGCGTCGCCCGCTTCCTCGCCTTCGTCACCGGGAGCATCGGCATACGGCGCCGTGCCGGTCACGCCGGACTGCTGGGCCAGCTGCACCAGTTGCGGGATGATCTCATCGCAGACTTGCTGGAGCTCGCCGCCTTGCGGCAAGCCTTGCAGAATCGGCATGGGGCGACCCGAAATCAGTCCGAACAGCGCAGGAGCTCCCTGCACCTGCAACGCCTGCGCGATCGAGGGATTCGACGCGATGTCGATGCGGGAGAGCTGAATCTGCCCGTTCATCGCGTTCACGGTCTCGCCCAGAGTCCGCGCCAGCTCGAACATCCGACTGTCGGTGGGCGTCCACAGCAGCAGCACGATGGGGAATGTCGATGAGGTCTGCACCATCGCCTGGAAAGTGTTTTCACTCGTATCGACGACGTAGCCGCCCGCCTTGGGCGCACCTCCCGCCTGCCCTGGCTCGGCCTCGACCCGGTGCTTCAACGATTCGAGATCGACCGCCCCTGCGAGCGACATCCCCGGGTTGTACTGCTGTTGATCCGCCATCATGCCTCCTTCAGCGTAGCGAATAGGAGCAAACTCAACTGCACACCAATCTAGCGTGCGCCTGCGCCAGACGCCTCCGCTTGCCTCTGACAGCGCAACCATGCGAGCCGGCGCAAACCAGCACGAGCGCGCATAATGCCTGCGAAAGGAGCCTACAGCGCCTCGACCTTGATCGGCTGACGTTCGGCGCCCACCGCGGTGATCTTCTGATGCGCCTTGGCCGGAGGAACATAAAGAGCAACGACATTCACATAGGTCACCTTGAGCGTGCTGGTGGCCTTGGCATCGCCGAACAACGCCTTTTCATCGTCATTCGCCGGCAGGGATTCGCGTCCCTGGCCGGTCTGACGGGTCCATTCGGAGTCGATGCGCGCGACCACGAGGTCGCCGCCGTCGCTGGAACGCATGACGCTGATCTGATCGGGAGTCGCGCTGAAGGTCTGCTGCTGCGTGCCGTTGTTGCGCTGCATGCCCTCTTGCACCGTCTGCGTCAGCTGGGTCAACGACTGCCGGAAGTAATCGTCGGCGAAGTCGCCGGCGTGGCTGCTTCCCGAACCGTTTTGCAGCAGGTCGGCATAGCGGCTGACCGCATCCTGCGGAGTCGCAAGAAGGCCCTTGTCATCGCTCTTGCCGACCTGGGCGCCGATGTCGGGCACCGCGAACTTCGGCAGCTTGGCCCCTTGGAACAGCCTGGCCACGCCCCACAGCCGGTAGTTGCTTCTGGCGCTGTCCTGCTTGAGCACCAGCAGCCGCTTGGATTGCTGATCCTCCGTCGTGGTCGTGATCGTATAAACCAGACGCGGCCAACCGGAATCGGTCGGAATGACCGTCTGCGTCATGTCTTTGGGGATCGTGGCGAACTTATCGAGCCCGCCGGTGGCCTTGGCGACCGTGATCTGGCTGGCGCGCACGTCGAGCTCAGGACCAGAAAGACGCTGATCCAGCCCGTCGGTGCTCTTCGCCGCATCCGCATCGTCAATCGCCTGGAGAATCGCGAGACGTATCTTCTTCTCCTGCGCCGTGCTCATATCCGGCGTTGCGCTCGAGCTTGCAGACGCCTGCACGATTGGCACTTGGCCCTCGCATCCGGCGAGGCCCACGAACATCGCGAAGGAAAGCGCCACGGCCATCAGTTTCATGGAACGCGCCTTCATGACCGCTCTCCTTTCTCGTCGGTTTCCTCGTTGTCCTCGTCTGATTCGTCGTCCTCGCCCGGTTCATGCGATTCATTGGCGCTGCCGCTGCCGGCTTCTTCAGTGCCTTCGGCGCCATCAGCGGACGGCTCTTCCGAGTCGTCGCCTTCCTGCGCAAAGTCGCCGGCATCCCCATCGTCAGCGTTGGCAATGCCGCCGTTGTCGTCAGTGCCGCCGTTCTGCGCATTGGCGATATCGACAGCCGACCGATCGTCATGCTCGCCGCGCTCATGCGCCGAAGCAGCCTCTTCGACAGCATCCAGATCGATAGCCGTGGCATCATCTGCACCGGCGATGCCTTGAGACTGATCAGGCAAGGAGATCTCCTGCGAAAGCCGCGCGAAATACGCCTGCAGCTCGTCGGGGGTGATAACCGAGGTCTCTTCGCCGGAATCCGCGAACGCCTCGCCGCCGACCGCGACCGACGCCGAAGAGGCGGACGAAGCGGAACCCTGCTCGTCGGCGACCATGTTGCGCGACGTGGGGTCGATAATCGTGGGTCCTTGCGCATCAGTCCGGGTCGTTGCCTGAGTGTTTTGAGCCGGCTTGCTGCCCGCTTCCTGCGTTCCGGCTCCAGCCCGGTGGGCTGCGTGCCTGCGCCGTTTCCCGCCGCTGGGCTTGATGCGCACTGCGGTCGTCAGGCCGCGCAGGCTGCCGGTCAGCGCCTCGCTGATGGCTACTTCCTCATGAGCGCGAATCGGCTCGCTGACGACCATGCGCTTGCGCCGTTTGCGCGGCGGCATCGCGAAGATCGAAGCCGTCAGCACCATCATCACCAGCAGCAGACCGCCCACAAAGTACAACGGCATCGCAAAATCGGGAAGCGTATGCCTGATCCAATGCAGCGAAAGCGTGGCTTCCGGGGAGCTCTCGCCCAAGTCGATCAGCGCAATCGAATTGGCGTCCTTCTTGCCGATGTCCAGCGTGACGTTCGAGTTGCCGCATCGCGCGGCGCTCCACATGTCGGAATCCTGGAAGGCGACCTCATCGCCATTGCCGCCAGCGCTCTGCGTGCCTTGCACTTTGGCCTGCTGCGTGGCCAGCGTCGTCCAATTATCCAATCCGCTGACCCGGGTATAGGCGTTGCCGGCGACCCATCCAGCCACGTCCTTGGCGCTGCCGAGCGCCACGCATACGGTCGTGTTCGGCCCCTTGGCATCGACTTTGAGATGCGACTGCGTGTCGATCAGCTGCAGCACGCCGGGATCGGTCACAAGGTATCGCGCATGGGAAATCGTCGTCTTGGCCGTAATTTCGGAGCTGGGCTTCCAGACCGTCGCGTTCATATACCCCAGCACGATGCTCGCAATGGCAAGCAGACCGAGGATGGGCGCGACGACTCCGCGCATGATTATGGCGTGTTTGGAGGGCCGCTTCACGCTTGACGGCTCTTCGCGCTTTTTCTGTGCAGATGTCATAACAAGGCCATTCTACAGGCTCCCACCATAATATTGCGTGAGAGCGGGAATAAATCAAGGTTGAACGGTAGTGTGGTGTGCCATGCGTACTACTTTCAATCGCTCCCTCGTCTCCCGGGCCGCTGTGGCCATGTGCTCGCTGGGGCTGTGCATTTCGCTCGCCGCATGCGGCGGGTCCAGCGCCTCGCAGCAGTCCTCGTCCAGCGCCGCATCCTCGTCGGCGTCTGCTTCGTCTTCGGCGCTGGCCGGCATGAATCAGCTTGCCGGCGTCACCGCGAGCGGCGAGCCCGGCAAGGAGCCCAAGGTCTCCTTCCACACCCCGATGACCGTGGAGAACAAGGCCTACGCCGTACTGCAGAAAGGCAATGGAGCCACCATCGAAGAGGGCGATCACGTCTGCGCACAGGGCATCGCGCTCAGCGCCAAGGACGGCTCGCAGATGGCGAACTCCTGGACCAAGAACACCCCTGACTGCTCGATGAATGTGACCAAAAGCGGCATGGATCCCGCGTATTACCAGCTCATCAAAGGTCAGAAGATCAACGCCACCATCGCCTTCGGCGTCAATGACCAAGGCAGTTCGTACATCATGGCGCTGACGTTCATTTCCAAGTCGAAGGCCCTGACGCGCGCAGAGGGATCCAAAGTCACGGACATTCCCGCCGGACTGCCGAAGGTCACCTTGGATGCCAAAGGCAAGCCTTCGCTGGATCTGGGAGGCTATAAGCCGGGCGACACGCTGGTCACGCAGCCGCTCATCGTGGGCAAGGGCCGCACCGTCACGGAGAATGACACCGTCACCGCGAACTACACCGGCTGGACGCTGGATTCCTCCGGCAAGCTTATCCAGTTCGATTCCTCGTGGGACCGCGGCGCACCCTCCGACTTCTCGCTGAGCCAAGTCGTCTCCGGTTGGAAGAAGGGGCTGACCGGGCAGAAGGTCGGCTCGCAGGTGCTGCTGGTCGTGCCGCCGAGCGAAGGCTATGGCGACAAGGCCACCGGCAAGATCCCGGCGAATGCGACGCTGTACTTCGTCGTCGACATCCTCTACGCCGGCTGATCGAGGCTGACGGGTGAAAACGAGTTGGGCCTGATCATTATGATCAGGCCCAACTCGTTTTCACGCGTTCCATACCCACTACATGCCGCCTCTGCGACCCAGATTTGTCATGTATGTCAGCATTTTTTTCGTCAATTAGGCACTTCGCAAAGTATCCGCCAAAACCATCGTGTGGCGTTTTGGCGGAATTCCGCCATTTCTGTGAATCACTGCTTAGGACACGAAGAGCTTGAATCGGCGCTCCGACTCCAAATGTGCCTAATACAATTCAGAACAGGCGCAGGCTGCCGTCCTCCGAGCCTTTCATCTCGTCATAATCCAGGATCATGCAGGCGAATCCGCGGTCCTCGGCCAGCGTCCGCGCCTGCGGGGTTATAGTCTGCGCGGCGAAGATGCCGTGCACCGGAGTCAGCAGCGGGTCGCGGTTGAGCAGCTTGCAGTAGCGCGTCAGCTGCTCGACGCCGTCGATGCCGCCATGCCGCTTGATCTCGATGGCGACATGCTCTCCGTTCGCGTCCACCGCCATGATGTCCACCGGGCCGATCGCCGTCGGGTATTCGCGCCGGACCAGCTTCGCGCCTTCGCCGATGCGCTCGATCTGCTCGGCCAGGTAGCGCTGCAGGTGATCCTCGACGCCGTCCTTGACCAGCCCCGGATCCGCGCCCAGCTCATAGGCCTCGTCGGAGTAGATATGCTGCAGATTGATTTCCAGGATATCGCTTGACTTGTCGGCGCACACCCGCAGAATCTTCTCCGGAATGTCAGTGTCCACATCGTCGTCGGCGTCAGTAGGCTCGATCTCCTTGATGCTGCACGGGGCCGCCATCCAGTTGAGCGGCTTGTAGGAGCCGATCTCCGAGAATATCAGCACGCTGTTGTCCGCCTTGATGAGCAGGACTCGCCTGGCCAGCGGCAGCGAGGCGTTCAAACGGCCGGAGTATTTGGCCTGGCAGTCAGCAACTATGATTCGCACGACATCCCACTCTAGCAAGCCGGCTGGGCGTCGACGCGCAATCGGCCTCGCATGCAGGCGCGCCGGTTTCGGCTATTCGCGAGCGCGGATATGTCCTCAGACACCGCGTTTCATGACCGCCGTATTTCACAGACACTTTGCAGCACCCCTCCGCTAGACTGGGACCTGAGTCATCACGACCCAATGCCGTCAACACGGCATCAGCACAAAATATCGCGCGATAATGGCATTTAATGTAAGGCAATACAGCATTCCAACAACACAGCACGGTATTCCACGGTTAACGCGGCAACCAGCACAGTCACACGGCACTTCTCACGAATGGACATCATGGCACGGCACTCGGCGAAAATATCAACCAGCACGAATACGTCACCCGCTACGGGCACTGCACGCGATGCAAGCAGCATCGCTACGACCGATGCGCACACCGATGACGGCGTTGTGGCCTACGCCGCCGATCTGAGCAAAACCTACGGGACCAAGGATGCCATCGTCACCGCGCTCGACCATGTGAATGTGGAATTCGGACGCGGCCAGATGACTGCGATCATGGGCCCTTCGGGATCGGGCAAGTCGACGCTGATGCATTGCATGGCAGGCTTGGACACGCCCACATCCGGGCAGGTCTTCGTGGAGGGACTGGAAGTCTCGGCCATGAATCAGCGCCAGCTCACCGATCTGCGCCGCAAGGAGATCGGCTTCATCTTTCAGTCGTTCAATCTGGTGCCGACCCTGACCGCGGAGGAGAATATCCTGCTCCCGCTGCAGATTTCGCGCAAGCCGATCGACCGCGCATGGTTCGACCAGATCGTCAAGGTCGTCGGATTGGAGCAGCGCCTGGGGCACCGGCCCAGCCAGCTCTCCGGCGGGCAGCAGCAGCGCGTGGCCTGCGCCCGCGCCATGATGGCCCGGCCCTCCGTCATCTTCGCCGACGAGCCCACCGGCAACCTCGATTCGCGCTCGAGCCGCGAAGTGCTGAGCTTTCTGCGCGATTCCGTGCGCGACTACGGCCAGAGCATCGTGATGGTGACCCATGATCCACGTGCCGCCTCCTACGCGAACCGCGTGCTCGTGCTCGCCGACGGCCAGATCACCCAGGATATGCACGAGCCCACCTACGAGCAGATTCTTCAGGTGTTCGCCGCCGAGGGCGGCGACGAACAGCACAGGGCCGCCGAGGGCGGAGACAATCAACGCAGCGCTGCCGAAGGAAACGACGAACAACACGGTGCCGCCGAAGGAAACGACAATAATCAGCCAGACGCAGTCAAGCAGGCTGGACAAGACGCCACTGAACAAACGGAAACCGCGACCACCCCATCCACCCAGCCCACCGACTCCAGCGAGGCCTCCCTATGATTCGAATCGGACTGCGCGACGCCAGGAGCCATTTCGGCCGCTTCATCATGTCGATCATCGCCATCGCCCTCGGCGTGGCCTTCGTAGTCGGCTCATTCTGCTTCCGCGAGATGCTCAACACCCAGGTCTCCACCATGATGGCGACCAACTCCGACCATGACGTGTATGTGCGTGGCATCGACAAGGCCAAAAGCGACAGCCCCATGTCGATGGACGGCTCGTCCTCCGGCGAAAACTACAACCAGATCGACAACAGCCTGACCAACACCATCGCAAAGGTCTCCGGCGTCTCCTCTGCGAGCGCCACCGCCACGATTTCGGGCACTGTGCTGGTGGATCACGCCGGCAACGCCGTCTCGACCATGGGAGCGCCCACGATCGCCATCGGCATGAGCAGCAGCGAGCCTTGGCGTTCGGCGCATTTCACTTCCGGCGGCTACCCGAAAGGCGAGGACGAAATCGCGCTGCATCAGTTCGCCGCCGACAAGGCGAAGCTGAAGGTGGGAGACTCCACCACCATCGTGTATGAAGACGGTCCGAGGAAAGTCACGATCTCCGGCATCTTCGCCACGCAGACGAGCCAGGCGGGCGCGATCATCATCGGGGTCGACCCGTCAGTGGCCAGTCACTATTACGCCGCGACAGCGCCCGATCCCAATACGTCGGCGCTTATCGGCGTGTACGGCGACGCCTCAAATCCGCTGAGCCATCAGGACCAGCAGCAACTGGCCGACCGCATCAACAAGGCGCTTCCCGTTAGCTCGCGTGCGCACGCCGTCACCGGCGACGAGGTGCGTGAGGATGCGACGAAATCCATTCAGGACGCCATGGGCTTCATCCAGCCGCTTATCCTGATCTTCGCCATCATCGCGCTGTTCGTGGGCTCCTTCATCATCGCGAACACCTTCGCCATGATCGTGCGCGAATCGATGCGCGGCTATGCCTTGCTGCGCTCTGTCGGAGCATCGCCACGGCAAGTGTTCTCCACCGTGATCATTCAGGCGGTGATCTTGGGAATCGTGGGCTCCGGCATCGGCATCGGCTTGGGCTGGGGCATCATCAAGCTCATCGTCGTCGGACTTGAGCAGATCGGCACGCCGCTGAGCGGGCAGAGCAACCCCACTGCGACCGCCATCGCGGTAGGCATCGCGGTCGGGCTGATCGTCTCGCTGCTCGGCGCGGCCATCCCGGCACGCGACGCGGCCCTCGCGCCGCCCATTCAGGCGATGAACGAAACGGTCAATCCTGAAAAGTCAGTGACGCCGCGCGGCATTATCGGCACCGTGATGTGCGCGCTCGGCATCGCCTGCTGGGCATTCACGCAGGCGCTCGCCATGGCGGACGGCAACGGCCCTACGCCATGGAAGACGGTCAACGATATCAATACGGGATATCCGTTGGGAGCCGGCGCGGCGCTGCTGATCATCGGCGCCATCGTGCTGGGCCCCGCGCTGGTCAGCCCGGCCGGCTTGGCGCTGGGATGGCTGCCTTCGCGCATCTTCCCCGTGACCGGCAAACTCGCCACGCGCAATCTTTCGCGTTCCAGGCGCCGCACCGCCAACACGGCCGCCGCGCTGTTCGTCGGCGTCGCGATCGTCAGCTGTCTCGGCGTCGTGGCGGCCTCCGCCAAAGCTTCCGTAGCCGACATCATCGACACGGGGCTGAAGGCGGATTATGCCGTCAGCTCGGCCTCATACGGCAGGCTGCCGCAAGGTGCCATCGACGCGATCGACGCAACCAGCGGCGTGAAGTCGACTATCGCGACGCGCTTGGTGATGGGAGTCAAATACAACGGCAAATCCATCGACTCGGCCATGAGCACCGCCTCACCCGCCTCGATGTTCTCCGAAGTGTTCGCCGCCACCACAACGGGCGGCAACGCCGAGCAGGCGATCGCCTCGGGCAAGCTCGTCGTGGCCAAGAACATCGCCAACGACAATAACTGGAAGGTCGGCGACACCATAACCGTCTCGGCCACCAGCACGGTCATCGACGAGGAGGCCACCAAGCAGGCTCAGGCCGATTACCAGGCTCAGACGCAGGCACAGGTCCAGCAGCGCATGGCGGCCGGGGACGCGGCGGGCGCACAGCAGATCATGGATGATGCGAAGAACGTCGACCCGACTACACTGGTGAAAACCAAAAGCGTCACCAAGGAGCAGCGGGTCAAGGTCGGTGCCCTCGTCACCAACTCGGCCTATGCCGGAGGCATCTACATGAGCGACAAGCTTGCGGACGAGCTCTCCGACAGCCAGATGCAGATCGTGCGCCAGCTCTTTGTGATCGCCAAACCCGGCCAAGATCTTGCCGCGCTTCACGAGCGCCTGCTCAAGGCCGTCAAGCCCTATTACGTGGTCACCGTCATGGACCATGACGAATACAAATCCTCGACGAGCTCGATGGTCGACCAGATTCTGGTGATTCTCTACGCGCTGCTCGCGCTGTCGATTATCATCGCGATCTTCGGCATTGTGAACACGTTGGCCCTCAGCGTCTCCGAACGGACCAAGGAGATCGGGCTGCTGCGTGCGATCGGCACTTCGCGCGGGCAGGTCCGCGGCATGCTGGCCATCGAAGCCGTGATCATCTCCGTGTTCGGCACGCTGCTGGGACTGGTGATTGGCGTAGGCGCCGGAGCCATGATTCGCTCCGTCTATGCGAGCAGCGGCTTGGAGAAACTGAGCATACCGTGGAGCCAGCTCGTCATCTTCCTCGTGCTCGCCGTGGTGGTCGGCCTCATCGCCAGCGTCTCGCCCGCGAGCCGTGCGTTGAAGAAGCCCGTGCTCGACGCTGTGTCTAGCGAATAAGCACAGTCGAGCGAATAGGGCGCGAAACCCGCCATCCCTCATACACAAGTCGCGGGTTAGCGTTTTCGAGCGTTGCAATTCCGCCATGCAAAACGGCAAATACCCGACTTGTGTATGAGACCTCGGGTGTGTCGCACGTGTGGCAGTCGGCCGACCGGCCAGACTACCCCGGTACAACCAGAATGTGGCCCGCGGCACGAATTCACGTGCTGCGGGCCACATTCTATGGGACGAAACGAAATAGCGCTCAGTCGACTCCGGAGGTTCTGACTACGTCCCGGCCGCGTTCGACCGCAATCGTCAGCTTGTTCGAGTCGAAGGAGATGAATCCGTCGGCGACCACAAACGAGTGCCGTTCGCCGCTGGGGTCCACGACGCTCACGGTGCCGCCCTTGATGATCGAGAGCAGCGGCTCATGATCGGGCAGGATGCCCATCTGGCCTTCGGAGCCAGGGATGGTCACCGAGGTCGCCGTGCCCGACCACACGGGGTGGTCGGCCGCAACCATATTGACCTGCAGGAGTTTCTTATCGGCCATCACGCACCGAATTCCTGCTTCATGTCGTGCCACTTCTTCTCAAGGTCATCGATGCCGCCGATGCCGGAGAACGCCTGCTCGGAGACGTCGTCGTACACGCCGTCGCAGATGCGGGTGAAGGCTTCGATGGTCTCGTCGGCCGGCACGTAGGAGCCCTCGCGGCCGGTGAACTTCTCGGCCACGTAGAAGTTCTGGCCAAGGAACTGCTCGATCTTGCGCGCGCGGTTCACAATGGTCTTGTCTTCCTCGCCCAGCTCGTCGATGCCGATCAGGGCGATGATGTCCTGCAGCTCCTTGTTGCGCTGCAGAATCGCCTTGACGCGGTTCGCGCAGTCGTAGTGCGCCTGGCCCACGTAGCGCGGATCGAGAATGCGCGAGGTGGAGCCCAGCGGGTCGACGGCCGGGTAGATGCCCTTCGAGGCGATGTCGCGAGACAGCTCGGTGGTGGCGTCCAAGTGGGCGAAGGTCGTAGCCGGGGCCGGGTCGGTGTAATCGTCGGCGGGCACGTAGATGGCCTGCAGCGAGGTGATCGAGTGGCCACGGGTCGAGGTGATGCGCTCCTGCAGGGAGCCCATCTCGTCGGCCAGGTTCGGCTGGTAGCCCACGGCGGAAGGCATACGGCCCAGCAGCGTGGAGACCTCGGAGCCGGCCTGCGTGAAGCGGAAGATGTTGTCGATGAAGAGCAGCACATCCTGATTCTGCACGTCGCGGAAGTACTCGGCCATCGTCAACGCGGTCAGCGGCACGCGCAGACGCGTTCCCGGCGGCTCGTCCATCTGGCCGAAGACCAGCGCGGTCTTCTCCAGGACGCCGGCCTCCTGCATTTCGCCGATCAGATCGTTGCCCTCACGGGTACGCTCGCCGACGCCGGCGAACACGGAGACGCCGCCGTGGTTCTGCGCCACGCGCTGGATCATCTCCTGGATGAGCACGGTCTTGCCCACGCCAGCACCGCCGAACAGGCCGATCTTGCCGCCCTGCACGTACGGGGTGAGCAGGTCAATGACCTTGATGCCCGTCTCGAACATCTGGGTGCGCGATTCGAGCTGATCAAAGGCCGGCGGATTGCGGTGGATAGGCCAGCGTTCCGTGATCTCGGCGACTTCGTCATCCTTCTTGTTCAGGATGTTGCCCGAGACATCGAACACGTGGCCCTTGGTCACGTCGCCGACCGGCACCTTGATGGGGCCGCCGGTGTCGATGACCTTCGAGCCGCGCACCAAGCCGTCAGTAGGCTTGAGCGCCACCGTGCGGACTGTCGAGTCGCCGATTTGTTGCTCCACCTCCAACGTGATGTGCGTGGCGGTGTTGCCCTCGGTGTGGCCGACACCGCTGATCTCGGCCTTCAGGGCATTGTAGATATCGGGCAGGTGGCCGACCGGGAACTCGACGTCGATGACCGAACCCGTGACGCGCGTGATGCGCCCCGCGCTCGGCTCTTGCGCCGTCTCCTCGGGAGCCGCTGTGGTCTGGTTATCAGCCATATGCGTTCCTACTCTTCCTCTTTGTTCAGCGCGTCGGCGCTGCCGATGATTTCGGTAAGTTCTTGGGTGATGGCCGCTTGGCGGGAAGCGTTGAGCTCGCGGGTCAGGCTGTCGATCAGATTGTTGGCGTTATCCGTGGCCGTATGCATGGCGTTCTGCCGGCTTGCGGTTTCGGAGGCCGCCGCGGTGAGCAGGCATTCATGGATGCGCGACTGGATGTACTTGGGCAGAATCGCGTCCAGCACCTCGTCGACGCTCGGCTCGAAGGAGTAGAGCGGGGAGACCGCGCCCTCCGAATCGTCCACATCGTCGGATTCGGACAAGTCGGACATCGTGATGCCGTCGGAAGCGTCCACCGCCGGGCGTACCAGCTCCACGGGAAGCATGCGCAGCACGCGAACCCGTTGGACCACCATGTTGATGAACTCCGTGAAGACGATGTAGAGTTCACTCACTCCGTTCTCGCCTTCGGGCTTCATATAGGCATCCAGCAGAGCCTTCGAAATCGACTCGGCCACTTCCACGCCCGGGTGATCGCTGTCGCCTTCCCAAGTGCCGGCCACATCGCGGTTGCGGTACTTGTAGTAGGAGACGCCGCGCCGTCCGTAGACGTAGAGCTGCGGTTCCTTGCCGTCCTGGTCAAGACGCGCGAGCAGTCCTTCGGTCTCGCGAATGATCGAAGAGGTGTAAGCGCCGGCCATGCCACGATCGGCGGTCAATGCGAGGACGGCGACGCGAGCATTGCCGCCCTCATGCGTTGTCATGATCGGATGGTCGATATGGGTATGCGCAGCCAGCGCCTGCACCGCATCGAAAATCGCGTCCGTGTACGGCTTGGCATTCAGGGCCACATTGCGCGCCTTCGCGATATGCGAGGACGCGATCATCTCCTGGGCGTTGAAGATCTTGCCAAGCGACGTGGTGGAGTTGATTCTTGATTTCAATGCAAGTTGGGAGGCCATTGCTTACTTCTTCTCCCCCGCGACGAACCGCTCCTGCTCCACCTCGGTCGGCTTGACGACGTCAGGCTTCTTCTCGACGAGCGGCTTGCCGGCCTTCGTCACGTAGGTCGTGCGGAATTCGTCGATGGCCTTGTCCAGCGCCTTCTCCGTATCAGCGGTGAAGTCCTCGGTCTCGCGGATGACCTTCAGGATATCCGTGTTGTGATCGAGATAGTCGAGCAAAGCCTTCTCGAAGGGCAGCACGTCTTCGATGTCGAGATCGTCGAGCTTGCCGTGCGTGCCGGTCCAGACCGAGACGACCTCGCGCTCCATGGAGAAGGGCGAGAACTGCGGCTGCTTGAGCAGCTCGGTCAGGCGTGCGCCACGGGTCAGCTGAGCCTTCGAAGCCGCGTCCAGATCGGAGGCGAACATGGCGAAGGACTCGAGCGAGCGGTACTGCGCCAGCGAGATCTTAAGTGTGCCGGAAACCTTCTTCAAGGCCTTGGTCTGCGCGGCGCCGCCGACTCGGGACACCGAGATGCCCACGTCGACAGCCGGGCGCTGGTTGGCGTTGAACAGATCGGACTGCAGGAAGATCTGGCCGTCGGTGATCGAGATCACGTTGGTCGGAATGTAGGCGGACACGTCGTTCGCCTTCGTCTCGATGATCGGCAGGCCGGTCATCGAACCCCCGCCCAGATCGTCGGAAAGCTTGGCGCAGCGTTCGAGCAGACGGGAATGCAGGTAGAACACGTCGCCGGGATAGGCCTCGCGCCCCGGCGGGCGACGCAGCAGCAGCGAGATCGAGCGATACGCTTCCGCCTCTTTGGACAAGTCGTCGAAGACGATGAGCACATGCTTGCCGTGGTACATCCAGTGCTGGCCGATGGCCGAGCCGGTGTATGGGGCGATGTACTTGAAGCCTGCGGAATCGGAAGCCGGGCTGGCCACGATCGTCGTGTACTCCATCGCGCCGGATTCTTCGAGGCTCTGACGCACCGAGGCGATGGTCGAGCCCTTCTGACCGATGGCGACGTAGATGCAGCGCACCTGCTTCTTGGGGTCGCCGGTCTTCCAGTTGTCCTTCTGGTTGATGATCGTATCGATCGCGATGGCCGTCTTGCCGGTCTGGCGATCGCCGATGATGAGCTGGCGCTGTCCGCGGCCGACCGGGGTCATGGCGTCGATGGCCTTCAGGCCCGTCGACAGCGGCTCCTCGACCGGATGGCGGTGCATCACATCCGGGGCCTGCGCCTCGAGGATGCGTCGCCCTTCGCTTTTGATTTCGCCCAGGCCGTCGATGGGGTTGCCCAGCGGGTCGACCGTGCGGCCCAGGTAGCCGTCGCCGACCGGCACGGAAAGCACTTCGCCGGTGCGGCGCACTTCCTGGCCTTCTTCGATGCCTGCGAAGTCGCCGAGAATCACCACGCCGATTTCCCTGGCGTCGAGGTTCATCGCCAGACCGAGCGTGCCGTCCTCGAAGGTCAGCAGCTCGTTCGCCATGCAACCAGGCAGTCCTGCCACGTGCGCAATGCCGTCGCCAGCCGTGGCCACATAGCCCACCTCTTGGGTAGGTGTGTCCGACGGCGTGTACGACTCGACGAAATCGTCGAGCGCCTTGCGTACCGCGGCGGGATCGATGGTAAGTTCTGCCATGATCACTCCTTATTGATGTTGTGTTGACTGGTAAGTCTCATTTGTCAGACCCCGACTTTCACAGTGTCCTGCAGGTGCCGCAACTGGGCGATCACCGTATTGTCGGTGACTTCCTCGCCCACCTGAATGCGCATGCCGCCGATCACGGAGGCATCGACCACGGCGTTGACATGCACCGGGCGCCCCAGCTTGGCCGAATAGACATCGACCAGCTTCGCGATCTGCTCGTCGCTCAAATGCGTCGCCGTCGTGACCGTGATCAGCGATTGCCCCATATGCCGGGAGAATTTGCCGATCAGCCATTGGATGGTAGACAGATAACGACGTTTGCGCAGGTTGCAGGCCGCATGCTCCGCGAGGCGCAGCGTGACCTTGTTGAAGCCGCTGCCGTCCAGGATGTCGTGCAGCAGCTTGACTCGGGCGTCGGAATTCGCACGCGTGTCCTGCAGGCGCGCACGCACCACCGGCAGGTCGATCAGGGCCGAGTGCAGCTCGGCGAGTTCGATCGAAACCTGCGCGGTGCTGTTGGTGTGATCCGCGTAGTACATCATGCCGTCCACGCCGAAATCCTCGACCGCATCCGCGATGTCCGCCGACCGGCTCCATGGCCGCTTGACAAGATCCTCGAGGATCGTCATCGTGAACGGATGGACCCGCTCGCCCAGAATCCCGCTCAGCAGCGCCATCTTGTCTTCGGTGGAACGCGAAGGTTCGGTGAGCGCGTGCTCGAGCGCCGCGTTGCCATCGAGCAAAGCGGTGATCGTAAACAGCTCATTGCCGATGCGCCAAGTATCCTCGCCGACTTTGCTCAGCTGCAGCGCAAACGAGTCGCGAGACTCGCGATCGGCCAGGCGTGAAGCTTCACCACGCATGACTCACCTCACTTCCGCTCACCGATCGTCACCCGACAAATCGTCGATCATCTGGTCAAGCATGGTCGATTGCACTGAATTATCGGCGAGCTTAGAGCCGAGGATCTTGCCCGCAAGCGCGGTCGCCAATGTGCCGACCTCGCCCCTGAGCTTGACCATCGCCTGCTGCTGCTGCGTCTGCAGTGAGCGCTGGGCGTTGGCCGTGATCTGCGCAGCCTCGCCTTCAGCCTTCGTGCGGGCGTCGTCGATGATGTGCGAAGCCTCGGCCCGGGCGTCGTCGCGGATTTTCGCCGCTTCGACGCGTGCGGTGTTCAGCTGGGCCTCATACTTGTCCTTGGCCTCGTCGGCCTCTTTTTGGGCTTTTTCGGCATTGGCGATGCCGCCTTCGATTTTCTTGGCGCGTTCGTCAAAGACCGATTGGAATTTCGGCAGGAAGAACTTGTAAAAGAACACCGCGATGATGACCAGCACGATAGCCGACCACACCAGATCATATGTCTCAGGCAGAAAAAGCCCAATGCCTCCGGCAGCTTCAGTACGCATACCTGCCTCCTTTCGTGTCACTCATGTCGGCACACAGCCGATCCATTACCGATCAGCTGCGATTACTTCATGATGAAGAAGGAGATGAAGCCCAGGAGCGCAAGAATCTCGATAAGACCGAAGCCGATGAACATCAGGGTCTGGATACGACCGCCGAGCTCAGGCTGGCGAGCTGTGGACTCGATGGCCTTGCCGAAGACGATGCCAATGCCGATGCCGGGGCCGATGGCCGCGAGGCCGTAGCCGATGGTGCTGAGATTGCCGGAAACCTCGGCGAGTGTGATGAGATCCATGGTTGTGTTTCCTTTCTTATGGTCCTCGACTAAGTCACATTGTGGAAAATCGATACAGCTGGTTATTGCCGGACGAAACTCATTCCGGATAGCTCATGTTGATGTACACCGCGCTCAGCGTGGCGAAGATGAACGCCTGGATGGCGGCCACGAAGGCCTCGAACAGCGTCATGATGAAGCCGCCGACGAAGGTGACCGCACCAAGCCCGATGAACGCCTTGTTCGCGGCGTCGATGAGGAAGAACTGCGTGGCGGCGAAGCACAGCGCCACGAGGATATGCCCGGAGATCATGTTTGCGAAAAGTCGGATGGTGAGCGAGAAGGGCCTGATCAGCACGAGGTCGAGCAGCTGCATCGGCACCAGGATGATGTAGATGGGCCACGGGACGCCGGACGGGAGCAGCTCGTCCTTGAGGAACTTGCCCAAGCCTTTGCCTTTCGCCGCCGCGATCCAATATTGGGCGAACGCCCATATCGCGAACAGCAGCGGCATGGTGATGCTCGCCGTCGCCGCGATGTTCAGACCGGGAATGATGCCACACAGATTGAACACGAAGATGGTCATGAACAGCGTCGTAATCATCGGCACATACTGCCTGCCGCGCAGCTCGCCCATGATCTGGTAGACGATATTGTCACGCACGAACTCGATCAGCCATTCGACGGCGCCTTGCCAGCGCCCCGGAATGAGCTTGGCCCGTGACGCCGTGATGCCCAGCACCAGCAGCAGCACGGCCGTCGCGATGAGACGGACGATGATAATGCGGTTCAATGCGAAAGGAGTCCCCTGAAACAGGATTTCGGGGGGCATGAACTCGTCGACGCTCGGCACCTGGAAGGAGCCGGCCGCGAGTGATATCCCCACCCCGCTCACACCAATCATCCATTCCTCCTAACCTGCTGCTTGCAACAGCTTTCAGTCTAAACCCGGCAGCCGAAACGATGTAACGTCCCGGTTACCTGCATCATGGTCACATCCTAGCCGCGACGCAAGCCGCAGTCGGCGGAAAATCCGCATATGTGACCATGGTGTGGTCGATAACAGGCAATCATACGACGCGAATGCGTAAATTGCTCGCAACCCTTGCAAGGCAAGTGGCGCACGGCGTTTCTGCATGGGTGGCTCGTGGATGTCGTTCGAGGCTCGCAGGCTGCAGGATTGCGGGACGGGATTGCAGAATGTTAGCGCCCACAGAAATTCGCAAAGCCATGCTCGCATCGGCTATGTCGCTCATATTCCACACTTCCTACTCGCCCTTACTGTCGTTACATTTCCTGTTATTCCATTTCCTATCACTGCATTTCAGAGTGGGGAGATGTGCGCATACACGACTCCTGCAACCCTGCAGAAGTCGTCAGCGCTTATGTAGTTACGAACACGGCGCGATTCAGGCATAACACCTAGGGTAACTTCATACCCTCACAACAGCTGCCACAGTACACGTATGCCATGGCCGGCGCAAGTCGGTGAAATGACGTGCGATCAAGCGGATCCGCAACGATATCCGAGCTGTTTTCGAATGGCGTTCACTATGTGGTCATACCATGCGATATGAGGTTCACATAGTGGTCAATAGTGGTCATGCCAGCCCGGGAGCCACGCCGCCCATGCCATATCGCCGACCCTCGAACGGTGCGAAGCCGTCCGCGCGCGGACTGCCCGGGGCATGGCGAATCGAGCGCTCGGTGCCCAATCGCTTCTCCGCCCGCAGCTGCGGGACCTCGCGCAGATCGTACGGCGTGGTCTGGTAGACCCAGTTGAGCCAGTTGCGCCACAGCAGATTCGCGTGCGCGCGCCACGAGAACAGCGGCTCCACGTTCGGGTTGTCGTCGGGGAAGTAGTTGCGCGGGAAGGGCACATTTGTCATGCCCTTGTCCATATCGCGCTTGTATTCCTCGGCAAGGGTGTACTTGCCATACTCCCAGTGACCCAGCGCGAAAACCTCGGAGAAGTCGCGCGTCGCGATCAGCCCCGGCCCGGATTGCGGCCCCCATGTCAAAACCTGCAGGTCGGGATTGGCCGCCACGTCGGCCTCGTTGACCCCGGCGAGACGCGAATGCGGCTGCAAAGCGATCTCGTCGAAGCCGTTGGTCAGGAAGCAGTACTCGTCCTGCAGGTACTGCGGGAAGACGCCGAAGATCTTCTCGTCCAACAGCTGCTTGCGCACCCCGTAGCGGTAGTTGAGTGCGCCCATCGCGCCCCAGCACAGATACATCGTCGAGAACACATGGCGCGAGGCCCAGTCGACGATCTCCTTGAACTCCTGCCAGTAGTCGACCTGCTCGAAGTCGAGATGCTCGACCGGCGCACCGGTGATGACCAGACCGTCATAATAGTTGTCGGCGAACTCGTCCGGGTTCTCGTAGAACTTCACCAGGTGGTCAGAGCTGACATGCGTGCCTTCATGCGTCGAGGTCTTCATGAAATCGATTTCCACCTGCAGCGGGGATTTGGAGATCAGCCGTAGCAGCTGGGTTTCCGTCTCGATCTTCTTGGGCATGAGGTTGAGGATCACAAGCCGCAGCGGACGCACGCGTTGTTGTTCGGCCTCGGGCTTCTCGAGCGCGAAGATGCGCTCGGAGTCGAGGATGTCACGAGCGGGCAGGCCGCTTGGGATCTTGATAGGCATATCCCTATTATCGCGGGACCACGGATAAGCAGCAGTCGATGTGCTGAATACTGTTCGTGTCGCCGCGTCGATTCGGCGTTTGCAGTGTCCGCAACCCTTGTGCGCAAAGGGATTTGGACGCTTACCGGGTGCTCTTGCCCGTCGTTCGCTGGGCGCTGAAACTCGCCGACGGTTTGACTTTTAGGATTCCGCACCTATTGTATATAGAGCTGCTTGAAAGCAGCCGACGCGGGATGGAGCAGCTCGGTAGCTCGCTGGGCTCATAACCCAGAGGTCTCAGGTTCAAATCCTGATCCCGCTACCATCAGAGGCTAGGAGCCACAAGGCTCCTAGCCTTTTTGCGTTTTCGACCGACGCGGCGCAGGCATCGAATCAGGACAAAATCAGGACAAACCCGCTGTCTTTCTCAGCAACCAGCCCTTCTCATGAAAAGTTCAGCGGTTTCCCATTGCTTTTTGTCACGCATGGAAACTTTCATTCGTTGTTGAGACGGATAACGGAATCGTGGCAAGAAACGATGCCGCGAGGGCTAGTGCCGGTGCGGAAGCCAAAACCGGGGTAAGCGATCAGATTGCGACGAAAAAACACAATTGGCTCAATATCATTCTTATCGCCGTGATCGCTGTGCCGGTCACGATGGCTTCGAAGGGCAAGATCAGCGACCTCAAGTCCGGGCGACACCGTAACCGCCATCGGGCAGAATGACAACGGCATCATCAGCTCACCCCAGTCCATCATGGAAGGTCAGACCGGTCTCGGCGGCATGCGCGGCGGCTTCGGCGGCGGCAGCGGTACCGGCAACGGCAGCAGCTCGAACTCCGGTTCCAGCAACTGACACAGGCGAACAGACATGAATGAGAGGCGCGTGGAAATCTATTAAGCAGATTTCCATGCGCAAGTGCCCGAACAAGGCTTCATGGAGCTTCGACGCACAGTTCGGATTGGCGGAATTCCAATGATTGCATGATTACGCACACGTCGCATACTTTACGTATGTGCTTAATAGACGAAAAAAGTGCTTAATAAGCGTCTAAACGCGGCTTGCCCGATCTGTCCACGCGGGCAAGCGTCCACATAAGACACCGGCAAACCAACGTCATCGGTTACCCGTTAATTAAGCACTTTTTTCGTCTATTAAGCACTTTGCAAAGTAGCCTCCAAATTTGGCCGCTGCATTTTGGCGGAATTTCAACGTTTCTGAGAACTAACATATGAGCGTTTTCTCGTGCCAAACCATCTCGTTCACCCAAATCTGCTTAATAGATGTTCAAGCAGCAGCCAAACGCGACCCGGGCGAACAGTCGGACGAAATGCACCATGAACCACACTTGTCAGAACACAATAAGGTACATAAAGCTAGAACACCTGCGGCGATTCAGCGCCGAGTCGCCGCACGCGAACGAGATACGCTCCCGCAAATGCCCCTTTCCCCGTAATCACTTGCCCTCGGCTATGTTGCGGAGCATGTTCATGTGCCCATCGAAAGCTCGGCGGCCTTGCTCGGTGAGTGATATCCATGAAACCTGATGGTTGCTGTTCTCGCTTTTGACTTTGCTTGCGCTGACGTACTGCCGCTCGGCGAGCGCCTTGACGTGTTTGGAGCAGACGGCATCGCTGACGCCGAGCGTGTCCCTGAGCGTGCTGAATTTCAGCGCAGTTGTCTGTGCCAGCAGACCGCAGATGCGCATTCTGGTGGGTTCATGGATGAGTTCGTCGAATTGGGCTGGAACTTTCGTCGCATCGGTCATCGGCTCACTCGCCTGCTTCGATGGCACGGCGCTGCTCGCGGCCATACAGCACAAGCAACGCCGCAGCTAGCATTTCGAACAGCAGAGCGATGCCGCAGAAGACCGCCCAATGCAGCGACGTGAGCAGCGCGACAGCTACGCCTCCCAAGAGTCCCACAAGTAAACTTACGCTGTTGAGCACGTAGAGGATGCCGGCCTTCCTGGTTCTGGGATGGACGATGCCTACGCCCGAACGAAGCGAATACCAGACGGATATACCGATAAAAATGATGCTTACCGTCATAATCGGTATAAGCAAGGCAAGATTGTTCTCTCGAATCATGAAACTCGACATCACTGCGAAGATAAACATCACGAACCCGCTCAGCAGGGCGTACCAAGTAGACACGGTTGCTTTGCCGCTGAGGGCACGCCGGTCGGCAGCGAGAGAGTCGAGGAGCTCTTTGGCCTGCGTTGCAGACGGCTCTTTACCGTTATCCATGATGGATTCCTTTACTGCCGTGCCTCGCAGGGGAGTTCGAGGCTTTTACTTTCCGATAAGGAAAGCATAATACTTTCCGTTGGGGAAAGTCAAGTAGGAACGATCACATTGCCCTGCGGCACATCTACAATGAAGACAGTAAGCGGTTCGAGATCCATCAATAAGGCATAGCGCACAGTCGGACTCGGAGACACCACAATGAACGATTACACGGATTTCCCCGCTCTCCTCGAAGAGCGATATTCCGAAAAAATAAGCTTCACACTGATACGGGACGATGCCGAGGAGTTTTCCCGGTCTCATTCGTTGGAAGAATGCTGTGACATGGGATTGGCGCTGTACGAATCCGGCAATTATCAGGTCCAAGAGGCGGGCGTGTTTATGCTGGGAGATTGCGCAGCCGAGAATGACGATGCGCTGCTCTTCCTCAGAGATACAGTGAGCCGGCACGATAATTGGCGAATCCAAGAGGTGCTGGCGAAGGCGTTTGACAGCTATTGCCGGCTGACCGGCTACGAACATGCGCTGCCAGTCATTGAAAACTGGCTCGAGAGCGATTGCCCGAACACGCGCAGGGCCGTTTCGGAAGGGTTGAGAATATGGACAAGCCGCCCGTATTTCAAGGAAAATCCGCAAGCAGCCATACAACTGCTGTCTGCCCACAAGGAAGACGACAGTTCATACATGCGCAAATCCGTCGGGAACGCGCTACGGGACATCAGCAAAAAGCATCCAGAGCTCATCGCAGAGGAACTCAGGCAATGGGATATATCCTCAAGCGAGATCAGGCAGGTATACGCATTGGCTGGCAAATTCATCAACAAACGATAACGCGCTTCAGGCAGTCGTTGCGAACATTCTCGGGTGATGCAGGCGCGGTGGCAATCAGCAGAACCCACACATCCCCAGCATCACGAATTCCTAGCTTTCGACGGAATTAGCAAGGTCAACGGAGCCAATACTGGTGCGCATGGCGGCAAGCATGAGGCCAATGGCGATGCATAGCACGGAGACGATGACTGCAAACGTCACGAAGGCGGCTGCACTGACAGCGGCAGCGGCAGTAGTTCGAACAATGGCAGCAGCTCGAATTCCAGCTTTAGCAACAACTGACACGGGCGAACAAGCATGCGCTAGGAACGCGCAGAGAATTCATTAGGCAGATTTCCATGCACAGCTGTCTGAGTGGGCGGCCACGAAGATTCACCGTATATTTAGAATCGGTGAAATACCAACGATTACGAGACAGCATGCACGTCACACATACGTCGCATACTTTCGCATCTGCCTAATGAACGAAAAAAGCACCTAATGAATGGCTGTAATGCTACGGTCGGATGGCAAAAGCTCCATACGCTCCCCGGCACATCAGCATCGCCGTTTACTCATTCATTAGGTGCTTTTTTCGTTCATTAGGCACTTCGTCAAGTAGCCGATGAATTCAGCACACGGCATCTTGGCGGAATTCCAACGCCTCTGCAAGCTACCATGTGAGTGTTTTCTCGCATAGGACCGTCCCATTCACTCAAATCAACCTAATGAATTTCAAGCAGCAGCCAAGAGCGACCCGGGCGAACAGTCAGATAGACTGCACCATGAACCACACACGCCAGAGCATAATAAGGTATACATAACCAAAACGCCTACGCTTACTGGCGTTCGATGCCAAACCGCCGCACATCAGCAAGATGCACCCCTGCAGGCACAGTGCGCTGCACATGACATTGCCTGTAACCCGAGCCGCAACCCGAAGTCCGGCACCCAGCCGCACGCAGTCCTACTGTTCCCAGTCCGCCACCACGACCTTGCCGACAGTGCGCTCGGACTCCACCAATTCGTGAGCCTGCCGCAGCGTGGCCGCGTTAATCGGCGTGAGCGTGCGCGTGACGGTCGTGTGCAATCGACCCTCGTCGACCAAATCGGCGACACGGTCGAGCAGATCGTGTTGAGCGATCATATCCGGCGTCTGCTGAACCGGCCGCGTGAACATAAGTTCCCAATGCCACGTAATGCTCTTGGCCTTCAGCGGCTCGACATTGCGCGGGCCGTCATCAATGGCGGTAATCTGGCCGAATGGGCGGACAATCTTCGCATACAGCGGCAGCTGATGCTCGGAATGCGCAGTAAACAGCCAGTCCACTCCTTGCGGGGCGATATCCAAAACCTGTGCGGCAAGGTTACCGCGATGGTTCACTGTGTATTCCGCTCCCAAGCCTCGGATGTATTCGGCGCGTTCGGGCGTGGACGCGGTGGCAATCACCGATACTTTCGGCAGCAAGGCCTCGGCCAGTTGCACCATCACTGACCCCACGCCACCCGTAGCCCCAACCACGAGTAAGGTGCCGCTGCTGGCAGACGTAAGCCCGAACCGATCGAACAGCACCTCCCACGCGGTGATCGAAGTCAGCGGAAGTGCTGCGGCGTATGCGAACGAGAGAGTAGCCGGCTTGCGGCCGACGATGCGCTCGTCAACCAAGTGAAGCCGCTGATTCGTGCCCGGCCGGTCAATCGTTCCCGCATAGAAGACTTCGTCGCCCGGCTCGA
Source organism: Bifidobacterium subtile (assembly GCF_000741775.1). Classification (GTDB taxonomy): domain Bacteria; phylum Actinomycetota; class Actinomycetes; order Actinomycetales; family Bifidobacteriaceae; genus Bifidobacterium; species Bifidobacterium subtile. Next base: position 422,721 of record NZ_JGZR01000006.1, on the reverse strand, counting down.
ACAGGGTGACCGCGCTCCCGACCGACTTCACGACGCCCGCCGCGTCGAAGCCGAGCACGCGGAATCCTTCGGGAAAGTTTTTCGCAGACGCCTGCGCACGCAGTTTCACGTCCGCCGGGTTCACGGAAACCGCCTTGACTTCGACCAGCAGGTCATGTGCGCGAGGGGAAGGTACTGCGATCTCGCGCTCGACGAGACTCGACGGATCGGTGATGGGCAGGTTTGCTTCATAGCCTATGGCTGTTGTTGTATTCATGCGAGCACCGTATCAAACAGCAGCCAGTTACCGTCAAGGGCATATAGTTTCTTTAAGAAACTTGATATACTTTGGGTTATGTCTCAACGTTCTGTAGTTGCTGCCGCTTCTTCTGCTGTTTCTGCTGCCGCACCAGCCGATGCGTGCGCCCGCAACGACGTCTACGCCGCGATGTGCCCGTGCCGCGACATGCTCGATCTTCTCGCCAACAAATGGAGTGCGCTGGCCATCGGCGCACTTGAAGATGGCCCGTTGCGATTCGGCCAGCTCCGTCGGCTTCTCGAGGGCATCAGCCCGAAAGTGCTTTCTCATACCCTCAAACGCTTGGAAGCCGAAGACCTTATCACGCGCACCGTGTACGCCGAAGTGCCAACGCGAGTCGAATACGCGCTCACCGATTTCGGCAGAAGCGCCTCGGTACCGCTCAAGCAACTGCGCGACTGGGTCGAAGCCAGCGTTGGCGTGGCGTGACGTATGCTTTGACGCCCGGCATATCTAAACTTGGTCGTATTCGTGATTTCTTTGCTATGCCGGTCAAGACACTTTGCGGCCTCGGCGCCCAACGGTTCTGCCTCCTTGGACTTGCGGCAACCGTATTTCACACCTGTTTCATGTATCGCATCAGATCATCGCATGACATATAGGTACGGGCTATACTGCTAGGGTCGGTGAGGATTTTGCGCAGGCAGTCAATGTATTGCGGCCAATGAGTTACGGCCTTGGGCAATTGGACGCGACTACGGGAGCTGCGGCTCGGATTCCTTGTGTGGTCTTTCCCGCATGAGAAAAAGCTCCTGCGGGAAAGACCACACAAAGCAGTCCACAGGAAGGCTTACCCACCGGGGCGGTTCGCAACGGAACAGTCGGCCGAACGGTTTTCTCTGAACGGCCGCGCAACAAGACGGCTCACGCAAGTGATATAGAGCAAAGAGGAGGCACGGCCCGGAATGGCGCACGGTATGGAGCAGAACGCGAAGGCCGATCAGACGGATTTTCTGCGGCACTTGTTCGTGCCGGTATATATGCCTGCGATTCTCTTCGCGACCGGCGAGGGCGCGCTGATTCCGGTGGTGCCCCTTACCGCTACGGCGCTGGAGGCGAACGTCGCTACGTCGGGCATCATATCGGGCTTGCTCATGATCGGCGTGGTGATCGGCGACATTCCGGCTGGCGTCATCGTCGCACGTTGGGGCGAGACCTTCGCCATGCGCGTGGCGGCTATCGCGGCGATTGTTTCAGCGGTCATCTGCCGGAAGGCCCCGAATCTTGCCGTGTTGGCCGCTGGGGTCTTGATGATCGGCATCGCTTCAGCCGCCTTCAATCTCGCTCGGCACACCTTTCTCACCGTATGGACTCCCCTGTGGTACCGTGCCCGCGCACTGTCGCTGCTTGGCGGCACAACCAGGGTCGGATATTTCGTTGGGCCATTTCTCGCCTCTCCCGTCATCGCGCTCGCCGGGTCGCGCAGCGTGTACTGGCTGCATGTGGTCGCCTGTTTGACGGTGCTGATCGTGTTGTGGGCGATACCCGATCCTGAGCAAATACTGTCCAAGAACAAGGCCTTGGCGGAAGCCCATAACAAAGGCGGCCTCCCCTCGGCAAGCAACAAACCTGTGCCGCAGACGCAGCAGGCTGCTGTTGCCAACGCCGACTCCGGCAACGGCGCAAATAGCGCAGCCCGCAAACCAACCCGCCATCGCCTGCCGATTGTCACCTATTTCTCGGTGCTGATTCGCATGGGCACCGCAGCCGGAATACTGCAGGCCATGCGTGCCTCCCGCCAGGTCATACTGCCGCTGTGGGGCGTGCAGCTCAACGTCTCGGAGTCGCATATCGCGCTGATCATGGGCATCGCCGGAGCCGTCGATCTTTCGCTCTTCTATACTTCGGGGCAGGTCATGGACCGCTTCGGCCGCCGTTGGGCCGCCGTGCCAGTACTGATCGGCCTGAGCATAAGCCATCTGTTGATTCCCTTCGCCACAGTCGAATGGGGGTACATTGCCGTTGCGATACTCTGCTCGATAGCCAATGGCTTGGGCAGCGGCATCGTCATGACACTGGGCTCCGATCTCGCAACCCGATACGCGCCTGACGATATGCCCGGTTTCCTAAGCGGCTGGCGCGTGTTCACAGACTCCGGTTCGGCATTCGGCCCGCTTGCCATCTCGGCGATGACGGCAGCATCAAGCCTGGCTGGCGCCGCTGTGCTGATGGGATGCTGCGGACTGGTCGGCGCGTTCATGATGCAACGCTATATTCCACGCCTAGTCGGCAAGTAGGCTGCTGTCCAGATCAGATCGGCGCGGCAACGAGCATTGCGACCATCACCACGCCAGCCTGATCAGCTGAACCGCACCCTTCAAGTCCGTCGGCGGATCGCTGCGACCATAAGCAGGGCGACGAGCGCCGCGGCGACGCCGACTCCAGCGAGCGCCACCACCGAAGAGCCGGTATCAGCCAAGCGAGCGGGCTGATTAGGAGTCGACTTGTCGGAAGCCGGCTGGCCAGGAACCGACGGCGTCTGGCTGCCGTCTTCCATAACCTCCACGACTTCTCCTTCAGCGCCGAGTTCATGCGTGGCGAGCACGTCGCCCTTCGGCGAGAACACCGTGGCCTTCCAATACACGAATCCCGGCTTTCCTGAGCGCACTTGGCTGCTGGACACCTTCTGATCGCTCACGCCATGGTCCAGTCTCACATGTTCGCCATCAAGCAGCTTGGCATTCGCACCGGGCTTGACGCCTTTGGCTATGGCCTCGTACGCGCTGAATTCCACGTAGGAGCCTTTCTTCACGTCACCGATGACCCGAGCGGTATCTCTGAACGGCTCATTGAGCTTGACCGTGTCGCGGTCGACTCTTGTGGTGACAATAGGCGCTTTGGGCCGTGCGACTTCCACGACGCGAGTGCGCTCCCATGCGTCATCGTACGCGCTTGCGGCCGGCATGACGCGGTCGTCGCCAGCAAACTGCCAGACGAATACATACCATCCATGGCTTTCGCCTCGGATATTCACCGGCTTGCCGTGGGCATCGGGCGCTCCGGCACCGACACGGAACGTGCCATTGGCGGCTGGATAGTTCCAGACTCCCACACGTCGGTGATGCTCGTCTTCCTCGGGCACGCCGCTTCCGCTGGGACGATATCGTTCGTCGTTGCCTGCGTCATGCGCATCGCCAGACCACCACACGCTCACCTGCGCGTGCGCCCGATCCGGTTCGAAACCGAATTCCTTGCTGCCCGCAAACGATCCATGGTCATCCGGGAAACCGGAGACGGTTATGGTATCGCTGAGTTCGGATCCCACGCTTGCGCTGTGTTCGGTCACGCTGGACCGCACATTGATTCTGGCACGGTGCGCATTGGTTTCCGGTATCTCCAGAAACGGCGTGACCGCGTCAGCCAGAACGTATTCGCGGGCCTGCGCACTAAGCGATTCGCGCTCGAAGGCCCACACCCAAGTGCCGAATCCTGCGGCGACCGGGGTTTTGTATGGTTCGGAGCCGCCAGACTTCGTCGTGCCCTGCACCTTCACCGTCTGATTTGGCCCGGTAAAACTTGCGGCCCCATACGCCGAAGGCTTGTGTCCGGCGCTCTGCAAACGCTTGAGAAAAGCCGCCGCGCTCTCCCCGGCATGCACTGCCGTGCCTTCTTTCAGCGCAGCAGGAGACAGCTTATCGAAGTACCAGCCGGTCGCCGTCAGTTTCAACCCTTGAGGCCAATGGCTGTCCGCGCCACGCACTCCGGAGGTCACCTCATCAACCACGGGCTGACCGGCATCGACGATTTTCGCGGACACCCGCGTGCCCAGCGAGGGCGTGAAATCCTTGCGGGCCGTGAACTTCACAGCACCGCCATTGGTCTGCTTCATACCGCCGAAACGTACGAAGTCCTGCGCACTGATGATCTGCTCAAGCACGTGACGCCCGTAGGATATGGACGCCGTGATCTCGCCAGCACCGGTGGCCTGCCAGCGATGCGCGATCGATTGGGTGCCTGAGACGCCTGCAACGGAGTCCTGCCCGTTCTCGAACCGCGCCGGGCCATTAAGCGTGACTTTGTAAGGCACACCGGCTATGGGCGACCCCGATGCATTCACGACGAGAGCCTCCACAATCCCCTGTCGCAATCCTCGCACGTAATGCTGCGTGATTTTCGCGCCAGCGGGCGCGTAGTCCCCGGCTTCGCGCCACAATGCGCCGGCGCGATCCGCGATGCCCGCATGCGTGCGGATGACGCTGTCGCGATGGGATGCCCATGTCGCTTGGTCCAGATCGTAGCGGTCGTGCACCAGCAGGCCGATCGCCGCATAGGCGAGCGGGTCTTCGCTGCCTCGATAATGGTCGATCAGCCAAGCCAGCCGTCGCGCGTCATCGGTGGACTCGATTTCGCGCACCCCGTCGATTCGATAAGAGGCCTGCACATTCCCTTCGATGCAGTAGTAGTCGGAGTCGTCATCCTGAGCAATCACGCCGATGCGCATGGCGTTGCCGCCGATCTTGTAAGTAAGATACCGGCTGCTGTCCGGCCGGCGCAAGTCGGCGGCCCTCGCGACTGTGGGCAGGCAGATCGTCATCAGGACCGCCGCCAGCACAGCGACGATGGCCGTCAGACGGTTTCGTAGCTTTGCGTTCATGAGTGTTTCCTTTCCGTCGGTACGCAACGTCGTAGTATGCGTGACAACGAGCCTGTCACAGCTGCGCATCCCCTCGCATCCTGAAACGGGTCCTGTGGTCGAAGGCTTGGGTCCTCGGCGTGTTGTGGATAACCTGCCTGTGGATAAATACGATGTGGACAACGCAAACTGTGGATAAAAACAGCGGTGCCCGACATAGCTGTGGATAACTTCGCCGCGGACAGCATACCTATATATACGAGCAGCCAAGCTGCGCACGACCCGCGAAAATCGCTGCCGACGGATTCGCAGTCATCGCGCCGGAACACGCAAGAGCGGCAAAGCCGCCGACATGCGGTCACGAAGATGCATCCTGAGCCGCAGACACCCTACAATGCCATTATGGCTACACACCACACAAGCAAAGAAGCAACATTTAAACGTCACGATTCCGCCGGCACCGTCGCCGCACAGGCTTCGGCAGACGAATCCGCCATGCAGGACGCCGCAGCGGAAAACGCGACCCCAGCAAAATCTTCCGCGCCGCACCGCACCCGGCGATCGAAGGCCGCGGAGAAGAATACGGCTTCGCGCCACGTCTCCGCGGCTCGGCCGCGAATCCATCTGAATCCAGGAGAGGAAGCTCCGGCACCCACTTTGCCGGTCGACGCGCCCAATCAGCTCGGGCGCGTCGTCGTGCTCGACATCACGCCGAGCCGTGAAAACGACGTGTTCCCGGTGCGCGTCGAACTTGGCGAAACCTTCTCCGTCACCGCACAGGTCTTCATCGAAGGCCGCAGCAAAATCGGCGCAACTGCCGTGCTGCGCAATCCGCGCGGCCGCGAGATGCTGCGCATGCCGATGACCTGCGTCAACCCCGGACTGGACCGCTGGGCCGTGACGCTCAAGGCCGGCGAGCACAGCACCGTCAAGCCCTGGGACGAGCAATGGCCTACGCTGCGTCGCCAGCTCGGCGATTGGGGTATGGTCGTCGAAGGCTGGGAGGATACCTATGCTTCGTGGCTGCATGACGCGCGCATCAAAGTCGACGTCCATGACGATGTGGAGAATGCGCTCGACTCGGGCGCAGACCTGCTGAACCGCTGGGCGGGACGACACGATGCAGGGTTGTCGGCAAGCGAGCGCCGGACGCTGCGCGAGGCGGCCAAACGCATCGCGGATCGCAACCTGAACGAACACGAGCGGCTCGCCGCCGCCGACAATGAGGCCATCGAACGCCTGCACATCGAGCATCCGCTGCGCGATGGCATCTCGCCCAGCCACCCCAAAACGGTGCGCGTCGAGCGACCGAAATCGAGCTTCACCGCTTGGTATCAGTTCTTCCCTCGCTCCGAAGGCGCGACCCACGATCCGCAGACCGGCAAGATCATCCCCGGCAATCTGCGCACCTCGGTATCCGGCCTCGAGCGTGCTGCCGCACAAGGCTTCGACGTGGTCTATCTGCCGCCGATCTTCCCCATAGGCGTCACCAACCGCAAGGGACGCAACAACAGCCTGGTCGCCGGCCCCGAAGATCCCGGCTCCCCCTTCGGCATCGGCTCCGAGCTGGGCGGCCATGACACCGTCGACCCGCAGCTGGGTACTATGGACGACTTCAAGGCGCTGTGCGCCCGCGCCCATGAGCTGAATCTGGAGATCGCGCTCGACTTCGCGCTGCAGTGCTCGCCGGACCACCCGTGGGTCAAGGAGCATCCCGACTGGTTCCGCCACAAGCCCGACGGCACCATCGCCTTCGCCGAGAATCCGCCGAAGAAGTATCAGGACATCTACCCGATCGATTTCAACGCGGATATGCTCGGGATCGAGCGCGAGGTCGAACGGCTTATGAACCTGTGGATCGAAGCCGGCGTCACCATCTTCCGCATCGACAATCCGCACACCAAGCCGGTGCGCTTCTGGCAGGACGTGATCGCCGCCGTCACCCGCAAGCATCCCGAGGTGCTCTTCCTCGCCGAAGCCTTCACCCGCCCGGGCATGATGCGCGCGCTGAGCTACGTCGGGTTCACGCAGTCGCACTGCTACTTCCCCTGGCGCAACGAGAAGTGGAATCTGGACGACTACCTGCTCGAAACCAACAGCGACGAGGCCTTCTACCAGCACAACACCTTCTGGCCCACCACGCCCGACATCCTCACCGACTACATCCGCGACAACGGCATCGCCGGGCATGCGATCCGCGCGGTGCTGGCGGCTATGGGCTCGCCGTCCTGGGGCATCTACAACGGCTACGAGCTTATCGAGAACCGGCAGCGCCCCGGCTACGAAGAGCAGCAGAACAACGAGAAGTACGAGGTCAAGGTGCGCGATTGGAGCCAGGCCGAGCAGTACGGCATCGGCGAGCTGCTCGCATCGCTCAACCGCATCCGGCGAGCGCACCCCGCCTGCCGCAGCTACCACGACCTGAACCTGCTGCCCTGCGAGGATGAGAGCATCATCGCCTTCATCCGCCATGTGCCGGCCGAGCTCACCGGCACCGGCAAGCCGGACACGGTGATCGTGGTCGTCAATCTCGACGCGCATAACAGCCATCAGGCCGTGGTGCATCTCGAACTGGGCGAGTACGGACTGCCCACCGACCGCGCGGTCAAGGTGCGCGACGAGCTCACCGGGCGCGAATTCGACTGGGGCTGGGACAATTTCGTGTCCCTCGCGCCGTGGGCGGATGTCGCGCATATCCTCAGTGTTGAATACTGAGCGCTGAATACCAGGCGCGGAGTGCTGAGTACGACATACTGCGTGCGGCATACTGGGCGATGTTCAAGGCTGCTGCCCGCAACTACCCGCGCCGCATGCAAGACTGCACTCGCCTTCGCGTGGTGCGGGTACGCTAGGCCCGGTAAGGCATTGAAGGCCTGACGCACAGCACAGTGACACCAGTGCAGTGTTGCAATGCGCATGCGCCGGACCGCCCAAAGCCACAACGACAACCGACATGCGGCCTGCAGCGAAAGCAGGCCGAAGATCATAAGGAGAAACGAATAATGGCAGAGACATTCAACGTAGTCGTCGAGATCCCGCGCGGCTCCAAGAACAAATACGAAGTCGACCATGAGACCGGCCGCGTGTTCCTCGACCGCACGCTGTTCACCGCGATGGGCTACCCGGACGACTACGGCTACATCGACGAGACGCTGGGCGAGGATGGCGATCCGCTCGACGCGCTCGTGATGATCCCGAACTCAGTGTTCCCCGGCTGCGTGGTCGAGTGCCGCGCCGTGGGCCTGTATCACATGGTCGACGAGGCCGGCGGCGACGACAAGGTGCTGTGCGTGCCCGCCGACGTGCGCTTCGACGATATCAAGGATATCGATGACGTCAACGACTTCCACAAGGCCGAGATCAAGCACTTCTTCGAGCAGTACAAGGCGCTGGAGCCAGGCAAGGAAGTGCAGCCCGGCGACTACTGGGCCGGCGTTGACGAGGCCGACAAGCAGATCAAGGCCGCGCGCGAGCGTCTGGCCGAACAGGCCTGATTCCGTGAGCGCCTGCCAAGGGCGCTGGCAAAGGCGCAGGGCATGATGATCGGGCGCGCGTGATGCGTACGATGCTCACACCCTGATATGCAAAGAAAGCCACCCACTCGGGTGGCTTTCTCCGTATCTGTGGCTACGCTCGGCAGGCGAGCACGGCACATCCGTATGCTTTCCTCGCCTCGAACATTCCCCAGCCGCCGAATCGCCATCCTAACGCCACGAATCCCGCACAATAACGGACCCTATGCGGGCGGAGGCGTTAAACTCACAGCGCAGTGCGCTGTGAGTAGCCGACGCCAAGGGACCGCCAAGGGACCGAGGAAACAACGGGGTTTACCCTTGGACAGTCATTGAGCCACGAACCGTCACAATCCCCGCACTAACTCGACCGTTGTGCGGGAGTTGCGATGAATAACCGCGGGGAAACGTCACAAGTTTCGCATATCCCCTGTCATAGTGCGGGATTCGTGACATCACCCCATCTCTTGTCTAGCGGATCACGCAATGCGTCTTCCAGCTTTCGGCAAAGCAGCGACACGCTCCCCGTATTCCGGTGCTATAATCGAACCTGTCAACTAAACGACATGCGAACGGCATTCGCTGGGAATTCAAAGCCGGCTTCAGACCGGCAGTTCTGTGTCGGTATCCGAGGCGTAGGCGGTGAAAGCCGTCGAGGTTCATCGGCGGCCGAGACCGACGATGAACCCTTTGAATACCACATATGATCATTCAACCATTGCTTATCGCTATATCCGTATCTATGGATGCATTCGCTGTCGCCATCGGCAAAGGCCTTGCGGCAACCCGCATCCGCCCGCTTGACGCGCTGAAAACCGCATTGTGGTTCGGCGGATTCCAAGCGCTGTTCCCCCTGTTGGGCTACATCGGCGCCTCTGCGCTGAACAATTATGTCTCAGCTTTCGATCACTGGATCATTTTCAGCCTGCTCGCCCTGATCGGCGGCAACATGATTCGCGAAGCCCTGCGTGAGGGCGAAGCCAACAAGCACGAAACCCCGCAGTTCAGCTGGCGTCATATGATGCCGCTGGCCATCGCGTGCAGCATCGATGCCTTAGCCGTCGGAGTGAGCTTCGCGTTTCTGCAGTTCAGCGTGCCTTTCGCCATCGGAGTCATCGGCATCGTGACGGCCGCATTCGCCGCTGCAGGCCTGTATCTCGGACGCGTCGTCGGCCTGCGATGGCAGAAGCCGGCGCAGATCGCGGGCGGCATCGTGCTGATTCTGATCGGCACCAACATACTGCTGGAGCATCTGGGCATCATCGGTTGAGTGCCTGCCTCCGGCAGGATTACTGGCTTCGATTGGTCCCGACAGGCCACGGCTGAGTGACTGGCCTCGAATGGCCTCGGCTCGCCTCTATTCGGCCCCGGCCAGCCCCGAATCGAGTCATCGGCATCGAAACATATCTCGATTGCGTTGCGTTTTGTACGGCAACACGCGGCTGCCGTACAAAACGCAACGTTATCCAGTCGATTTCCGTCACCTTTTGTACGGCAGCCTCACGGTAGCGGTCGAAATGGAACGTTTTGCAACTTCGCAGACGTCCGCTCAGCAAGACGCCCGCTCAGCAGACGTCCGTTCAGCAGTTCAGCAGTTCAGCCGCCGCAAATGCGGCACAAAAAATCACACCATCGTCACAAGCGCGAACGCGTATGCAAACGCCGCCAAGCCGAATATCAGCACCGGCAGCAGACCGAATCCGAGCCAGGGGGCAGGATTCGGCGAATCAATCGCGACATCCCGCCACCACTGGCGAGACACGAACGCCATAGCGACAAGCGCTGCGACCGCGGCGATTGCAACCGCGCAAAGAATCCAGACTGAGCCCGTCGATATGGCCCACATAGTACCTGACGGCTGCGCTGCGACAAGATCATGCCATTGGCGCAGCACACGCGCCACAATGACCCATCCGCCCAATCCGACAGCGGCGACGCCGCCGAGCACGAAAGACGAGAGCGAGCGCACCAGCTCGGTGCGCTGCTCGCGCAGCATCTGCCGCAGGAATCCGCCGATGATGAGCAGTGCCAGCAGCACCAGCGCCGTCGAGGCCCAGTGCGAGATTGCGGTCCCCAGCAAGGCCAGGACGCCATCTGCGGCGCATGCGTCTGCGGGCGATGCCTGCAACGATGCCTGCGGGATAATAATGCATTCTCCTCGCGATCCCAGAATATCGGCAGGAAGCGCAGCCGCCGCAATCGACACCGCTCCTGCTATTGCGGCGACGATGCGCGCCACGCCGTCAGCACGCAACGGCCATGCGATGACGAAGGCCAGCAGCGCAGCCGCCGCAACCACGACGATGACGGCCTCGCCTATTCCCCACAACCAGCCGGCGACGCAGACCAGCGCGAAAATCGCATAGGCAGCCAGCTGCGCGACCAGCATGGCTGTACACGAGGGCCTGTCGCTGCTCGATTCGAAACCGACGGCAGCATCAGCGGAATCAACGGTCATAATCGTTCCTCTCTGCACGGCCAAGCCGTGCGTTCATGCGTCCATGCGCCGCAACTGCGAGGCCATGCGATATCATGCGAATACCACGCTAAAGAATATGGTTCTCAATGTAGCCGCATGTGTCCACAACCTGCGCCTACAATACACAGCAGGCATGATGCGAGCTGTGGTCGTAACGACCGTTGCATTACACTGTATTGCAGAGAACCCGTGGGAAGAGGAGGTTGCGTGACCGATCTTACGCTGATGACGTCCGCCGGTGACCCAGCTTCAGTGCTGCCTTCTCTTGCCCTGCTTTCCCATCGCGTGCGCGTGCTGCCGATGGATGCGGCGAGCTTGGTGAAGATGCCTGAGAATACGATTCTGTTTTTGGATGCCCGCGATGATCTCGCCACTGCGAAGACCCTGTGCCGCCTTGTGCAGGCCACGGGACTGAGTACACCTATCATGCTGATACTGACCGAGGGCGGTTTTACGGTCGTCAACTCGCAGTGGGGCGTGGCGGATGTGGTTGTGTCCAGCGCCTCGCCCGCCGAGGTCGAAGGCCGGCTGCGTCTGGTCTCCGAACGCGGCAATCAAGTCATGGTGCATGCCACCGGCAACGAGGAAGTGCCTGAACAGGGCGAGGACGGGCAGATTCGCAGCGGCGATCTGATGGTGGATACCAACGGCTACACTGCCAGCCTGCACGGCCATCCGATCGACTTGGCCTACAAGGAATTCGAGCTGCTCAAGTATCTCGTGCAGCATCCCAATCGGGTCTTCACCCGCGCCCAGCTGCTGCAGGAAGTATGGGGCTACGACTATTACGGCGGCACGCGAACCGTCGACGTGCATATCCGACGCCTGCGCGCCAAGCTGGGCGGCGAATACGAGCATCTGATCGGCACCGTGCGCAACGTCGGCTACCGCTTCGATCCGCCGGAGGGCGAAAAGCCCGCAGCTGCCGAGGCCGCGCAGGAAGCGCAGGATGCTCAATCCGCGCACGAGGACCGGGAATCCGGCAATGCCGATGATGAGGCGGCGGATCAGTCGGCCGCCAGCCAGAAGTCGTCCTACGACGCAAAGCACTGAGGACGCGGCGTCATGCCACGGGAATCAAAGCGTGCGCTGCATGCAAGAATGCATGAGGAGTACGCGCTGCTGTGCGAGGAGATACCTGAACCCAAGTGCGCGCTGGATTTCTCCACGCCGCTGCAGCTGCTTATCGCGACGGTGCTGAGCGCACAGACCACCGACAAGCGGGTCAATACGGTTACTCCGACGCTGTTCAGCGAGTATCCAAGCGCTGCCGATCTCGCTGCGGCAAGCCCCGAGCGCGTCGAGGACATCATTCATCCGCTGGGATTCTATCGTTCGAAATCCGCGCATATCATCGCGCTGGCCGATCAGCTTCAGGAGCGCTTCGACGGCGTGGTGCCGCGAACGATGGAGGAGCTGGTGACTCTGCCCGGCGTGGGCAGGAAAACGGCAAATGTGGTGCTGGGCAATGCCTTCGGAGTTCCTGGATTCCCCGTCGACACGCATGTGATGCGCGTGACCGGCCGGCTGCGCTGGCGTTCGGATTGGCGATCCACGCATCCTGACCCGGTGCGCATCGAACAGGAGATCACCAGATGCTTCCCGCCCGAAGAATGGACCGATTTGTCTCACCGGCTGATACTGCATGGACGCGCCATATGCCATGCCCGCAAGCCCGACTGCGCAAACTGCCCGCTGAACGGGACCTGCCCGAGTTCTGAAGTATGACGGCGCTGAATATGACGGCGCTGAAAGCACGCACACTGCAGTGGGCACCACGATGACGCGATGAGGCCTGCGGGCTTGCTCCGGGCCAGACGCAGGAGTAGACAGGGAGGCGGACAGCAGAACGACACAGAGCCGACCGGGGAGAGATTGGACGCGGACGACGGCTGCGGCCGCGGGCGCACGGTTACGAAACAACGAGGACGGATTCGCCATATGACACGACACAGCAGGCACGACGCCGCCAAACGGTGGGGCATCTTCGTGGCCATAGCCGCAGCGCTGTTCGCTTCCCTATGGATTGCATGGTCGGCGTTGGACAGCCCGAGCTTCCTTCCCGGCATCAATCCTCTGCAACGCAACACCACGGTGACGGTCGGGCTGCGTCAGGCGCCCGCCTCGCTCGACATCCGCAAGCAGAGCGGCCACGCCGTCGAGCAGGCGCTGCTCGGCAACGTCTACGAGACGCTGGTGCAGCGCAATCAGGACAATCAGCTCGAACCAGGGCTTGCCAGCCAGTGGAAGGTCTCCAAGGACGCGCTGACCTATACGCTTACGCTGCGCCCGAATCTACGCTTCTCGAACGGGGATCGGCTCGATGCCACCGACGTCGTATGGTCCCTGCAGCAGTCGATCAAAGGACGCTTCGTCGGATCGGATATGCTGAACGGTCTTAAATCGGTCGAAAATCGGGGTTCTTCGACCATTGTCATCTCTTTATCGGGCCCCAACCCCACGCTGCTGCGCGCGCTGTCCGGCAGGGCCGGCATCGTCTATGACGCGCAGGCCGATGTCGATTACGCTCGGCAGGCCGTCGGATCGGGTCCCCTCGTCGTTGCCGACTACGAGCCCGGCCAATCCATCACCTTCAAGCGCAATGGCGCCTACCGTGCGCAGCAGGCGGCCTCCTCGCAGGTGACATTGCGCTACTACCCCGACGACGCGTCTGCGCTTTCGGCGCTGCGGGACGCCGATGTGAATATGGTGATACCCGACGATCCGAGCCTGGACGCAAGCATTACGGGAGACCCGAGCCTGAAAATCATCGACGGCATGAGCACATCGAAAGTGCTGCTCGCTTTCAATAACAGCGCCAACTCGATCTTCTCCGACCAGCAGGTGCGTCAGGCAACGCGCTATCTTGTCGACTCCGCTTCGCTCGCGCACTCGCAGCCCGATGCTGCGGCGGGTCTGGGAGGCCCGATCAGCGAGCTTGAGCCCGGCTATGAGGATCTGACGGGATTGTTCCCGCACGACCCGGTCAAGGCGACTTCGATGCTGTCGTATTTCAGCGCGTCGTATCTGGGCACGGTGACCTTCCTCGTTCCGCAGCGCTACGAGGCGCTTGGCGAAACCATCGCGCAGCAACTCAAGGGCAGCGGGTATTTCGATGTGCAGCTGCAGGCGGTCGACGATGCGACGCTGGGCGAGCGCATGGCCAAAGGCGACTACACGATGGCGCTGATGACGATGGACGAGACCGGCGACGCGGGCGCCTTCGCCAACGCCGACTCGGTATTCCACTATGAAAACGGCGACGCGCAGCGCCAGTATGCGGATGCCCTGCGTGCCACCAATGGCGACGACTACCGCAAGGCCATGCAGGCCTTCGCGCGGACGGTGAGCCAGGACGCCGCCAGCGACTGGCTGTACACGCGCAAGGATCGCATCGTCGCCAAGGCCAAGCTCGAAGGGTACCCGAAGAATATGGTCGATCAGCTGCTGCCGCTGCAGGATCTGGCGATGAGGTAGAAGCCGGAAGCTCAAATCGGCAGGCCGGGAAGGTGGGCTGGCATAGCCGGGCGCCGCTGTATGCGAACAGTTACAGTACTGCGCTTAATGTCACCAATGCTTTCTAGACTTGGGCTTCATGACTGATCAGGAGAAGAACAATGGCAGCGCTTCCCGCGATGCCGCCGATACGAGCATCGATGCGAAGCTGACCCCGCTTCCCGACAAGGTGGGCGTCGAAGGCTTGGAAGACAAGTGGCGTTCGGTGTGGGACGAGACGGGCGTGTACCGTTTCCGCAATTCGCGCGACCGCAAGGCCGTCTACTCCATCGACACCCCGCCGCCGACCGTTTCCGGCTCGCTGCATGTGGGGCATGTGTTCTCCTACACGCATACCGACGTGATCGCGCGCTACAAGCGCATGCGCGGCTACGACGTGTTCTACCCGATGGGCTGGGACGACAACGGCCTGCCGACCGAGCGGCGCGTGCAGAACTACTACGGCGTGCGCGTGGATACGTCGCTCAAGTACGATCCTGATTTCAAGCCGCCCTTCGAGGGCACGGACGGCAAGAAGATCAATGCCAAGGATCAGATACCGGTCAGCCGCCAGAACTTCATCGAATTGTGCGAGCAGCTCACCGGGCAGGACGAGAAGCTCTTCGAGGCGCTGTGGCGCTCGCTGGGCATGTCAGTGGATTGGAGCCAGACCTACCATACGATCGGCGAGCATCCGCGGCGCGTGGCGCAGAAGGCGTTCCTGCGCAATCTGGCGCGCGGCGAGGTCTACCAGAAGGACGCGCCGGGCCTGTGGGATGTGACTTTCCAGACCGCCGTGGCGCAAGCCGAGCTGGAAAGCCGCGAATACCCCGGCTTCTACCACCGCATCGCCTTCCGTTTCGCCGACGGCACGCCGATCTATATCGAGACGACCCGCCCCGAACTGCTCGCCGCCTGCACTTCGCTGATTGCCAACCCCGAGGACGAGCGCTACAAGAAATATTTCGGCCAGGAAGTCTACTCGCCGCTCTTCAAGGTCAAGGTGCCGGTGCTGGCGCATCCCGCCGCCGAAATGGACAAGGGCGCGGGCATCGCCATGTGCTGCACCTTCGGCGATATGACCGACGTCGAGTGGTGGCGCGAGCTCAAGCTGCCCACCCGGCCGATCATCCAGCGCAACGGGCGCATCGCGATGGGCACGCCGGAATGGATTACCGACGAAAGCGGGCGCGATATCTTCGCGCAGACCGCTGGCAAGACCACGTTCTCGGCCCGCAAGATCATCGTGGACGCGCTGCGCGAATCAGGCGACTTGGACGGCGAGCCGACGCCGACCGACCGCATGACGAACTTCTACGAGAAGGGCGACAAGCCGCTCGAAATCGTCACCTCGCGCCAATGGTACCTGCGCAATGGCGGCACCGACGAGGCGCTTAATGCAGAGCTTATCGAGCGCGGCAAGGAGCTGCAGTTCCATCCTGATTTCATGCGCGTACGCTACGAGAACTGGGTGCATGGACTCAACGGCGACTGGCTTATCTCCCGCCAGCGCTTCTTCGGCGTGCCCTTCCCGCTGTGGTACCCGGTCGACGTGAACGGCGAGGCCGACTACGCCCACCCGCTCACCCCTGCCGAAGACCAGTTGCCTATCGACCCGACCAGCGACGTGCCGGCAGGTTACACCGAGTCGCAGCGCGACCAGCCGAATGGCTTCACGGCCGAGCAGGACATCATGGACACTTGGGCCACCTCCTCGCTCACCCCGCAGATCGTGACGCACTGGGCCGAGCCGGACGAGGCAAGCCAGGCGCTGTTCAAGGCGACCTTCCCGATGGATCTGCGCCCGCAGGGCCAGGACATCATCCGCACATGGCTGTTCAGCTCCGTGGACCGCGCGCATTTGGAGAACAAGTGCCTGCCGTGGGCGCATACCGCGCTCTCCGGCTGGATTCTGGACCCCGACCACAAGAAGATGTCGAAATCCAAGGGCAACGTCGTCGTGCCGAACGAGCCGATCGAGAAATTCGGCGCGGACGCCGTGCGCTACTGGGCCGCCTCCGCACGCCTCGGCCTAGACGCCACCTACGACGAAGGCCAGATGAAGATCGGGCGGCGCTTGGCAATCAAGCTGCTCAACGCGACCAAGTTCGCGCTGGCCATCGGCCGCGAAGACGAGCATCATCATGTCGGCGAAGGCGGTTCGCAAGTCTGGAGGCCTTCGGACGTGACCGAGGCGCTGGATCGCTCGGTCATGGCCTCGCTCGCGCAGATCGTGCGCGAAGCCGGACAGGCGCTTGATTCCTACGAGCATTCCAAGGCTCTGGAAGCCATCGAGACCTTCTTCTGGCAGTTCTGCGACGACTATATCGAACTGGCGAAAAACCGCGCGTATGGCACCGCCGACGCGACCGGAAAGGTGCCAACGGAGACCGCCGTGTTGTCTGCACGCACGACGCTCGGTCTTGGTTTGGACGCCTTCGCACGGCTGTTCGCGCCGTACCTGCCCTACGCCACGGAAGAGGTGTGGTCATGGATGCACGACGGCGCTGGCTCCGTGCATCGCGCCGCATGGCCGGACGCCGGGCTGTATGAGCAGGCGGCTGCCGGGGCTGGTACGGCCGATGCCGACACACCTGCCGCTGACGCCGGCATCCTGCTGTGGGCGGGCAAAGCGCTGGCCGAGCTGCGCGGCCTGAAATCGCAGGCCAAGGTCTCCATGAAGACCCCGATCCTCTCCGCCACACTGCTGGTGCCCGCTGCTGGCGTGCAGGCAGTGCAGGCGGTAATCGACGACATCGCCGAGGCCGGCCGCGTCACCGGGCCGCTGGACGTTCAGGCGGCCGAAGCTTCCGGCGAAAACGAGTCGAACGAACCGACGGTAGCCGTCGCTGCCAGCGAACTCGGCGAGCCTCCGGCCAAGAAGCCGAAGCGCTGAAACCAGTTCCAGCCTTGCACCAGACTGGAAGGCGCTAGAATCGGGCTCGGGTAGGATGAGGCGGTTTTGCTTGTCCGTGCGGCGTTTCCAAACGTGGGCAACCACGTACTGCACGGACTAGGCCTCAGGCGATATGGCGGTCCCCTGCCACTCGTTTATTATCTATTACCGCGAAGGCGGGCTGGTCTTGATTGATCAGCCCGCCTTTGTGGCTTCCGGACTACCTCATATAGAGGGTATCCGCAGAACGTCGTCTTTTGTACGCTAGCTCGACGCTGACGTGCAAAAGGCGACGCGATCAGCCCTCATAACGTTACGTTTCATACGGCAGCATCGAGTTAGCATGCAAAAGGTGATGGGTATGGGTTTATATGCCTACGCACCGCGAATCTCGCATGAATCAACGCAGAGTCACGCGAAGACGTCGAGCACCTGGGGGTCTCCCCCGGCTGCGGCGATGCGGGCGTGGCGCTTCTTGGTTTCGGTGACGACGAATTCGCGATACATTTCAGCGATATCCGGATCCAAGCCGGCATCTTCGGCAATGCGATGCAGGCGCTGAATCTGATAGTCCTCGCGCTGATAATCCGCTGGCGCGAACCCCGCCTCGGCCTTGAGCTGGCCCACCTGGGCCGTGGCCTTGAAACGCTCCGCCAGCAGCGCGATGGCCGCGCCGTCGATGTTGTCGATGGATTGGCGCAGCTGCGTGATGCGCTCGACTGCCGCCGCTACTTTCGGATTATGTTCGGCCTGCGCCGCATCGATGGTCGTGCTACGCCAGTCGCCGTTCTCGCTATCATCGCTCATACCCCACACATTAGCGCACGGTTCAGTCGAGCAGTTTTCATCCATATTGCGTAGTCTGCTTAGCTTCCATGTTTCCGACTCACACTTTTTGGACCACCGGGAAAAGTGCGAGCCGGAAACGCGCATCATTAGCGTGAAGTTTCCGTGGTCTTAACGGCCAGCAGATCAGTGTTCTCCGTCTGCACAATACGAACATGCGAAGTTCATTCGCCTCACACTTTTTTGCAAGCGCTCCAAAAAAGTGCGAGCCGCATCCAGCCGCATCACGCTATGCCAGAGGCCGGATGGCGTGAAACATGTCATCCGGCCCCTGAGCGCTAGCGCCTCACCAATTCATGCAACGCTGTGCCCATGCAGCACTGTCTCCATGCGCTGCTGATCTTATGCAACGCTGTGTTCATGCACTGCCCTGCCCATGCAACGACAGGCTCAGCCTGCTTAGTTCAATCCGCTCTGGTGAATGATCGCAGTGAGGAAATCGCGGTTCGTGGCGGTTTTCTTCAGGCGCGGCACCAGCGTCTGGTAGGCCTGCTCGGGTTCGAGCCCGCCGAGCAGCCTGCGCAGGCGGTAGATGACCGGCAGCTCGTCACTGGCGGTGATGAGCTCCTCGCGGCGCGTGCCCGAGGCGTTGACGTCGATGGCCGGGAAGAGGCGCTTGTCGGACAGCTCACGGCTCAGGCGCAGCTCCATATTGCCGGTGCCCTTGAACTCCTCGAAGATGACCTCATCCATCTTGGAGCCGGTCTCCACCAGCGCCGAGGAGATGATGGTGAGCGAGCCGCCGTTCTCGATGTTGCGGGCCGCGCCGAAGAACTTCTTGGGCGGGTACAGGGCCTGCGCGTCGACGCCGCCGGACAGGATGCGCCCGGAGGCCGGAGCCGCGATGTTGTAGGCGCGAGCCAAGCGGGTCATGGAATCGAGCAGCACGACCACATCCTGGCCCAGCTCGACCAGCCGCTTGGCGCGCTCGATGGCCAGCTCGGCGACCGTGGTATGGTCCGAGGCCGGGCGGTCGAAGGTCGAGGAGATGACCTCTCCCTGCACCGTGCGCTCCATGTCGGTGACCTCTTCGGGGCGCTCGTCCACGAGCACGACCATAAGATGCACCTCAGGGTTGTTCGTCGCAATCGAATTGGCGATGTTCTGCAAGGTGATGGTCTTGCCGGCCTTCGGCGGGGATACGATCAGACCGCGCTGGCCCTTGCCGATCGGCGCGACGATGTCGATCAGACGGCCGGTGAGCCTATTCGGCGTGGTCTCCTGCTTGAGCCGCTCCTGTGGATAGAGCGGCGTGAGCTTGGAGAAGTGCGGACGGCTTACGGAATCCTCGATGCTCATGCCGTTGATGGAATCGATCGACTGCAGCGGCACGAACTTCTGCCGCTGGTTGCGTCGCTCGCCCTCGCGAGGCGTGCGAATCGAGCCTTGCACGGCATCGCCCTTGCGCAGGCCGTACTTCTTCACCTGTCCCATCGAGACATAGACGTCGTTGGGGCCGGGAAGATATCCGGAGGTGCGCACGAATGCGTAGGAATCGAGCACGTCGACGATGCCGGCCACGGGCACGAGATCGTCCGAAGCCTCTTCGCGGCGGTTGTCGCGGCGATCATCGCGGTCATCGCGATTGTTGACATTGTTGTTGCCATAGTCGCGTTCGCGGCCGCGCATATGGCGCTGGCGGCGATCCGAGCCGTTGCGATCGCTATGATCGTTGCGATCATTATGCTCATTGCGATCGCCGCGCCCTTCGCGCTCATTGCGATCGCGGTTGCGCCTGACGAACTCGTGCTCATGCGCGTCTTCCTTCGCGCCTTCCGCAGCATTCTCGTGATCCTGCGCAGGCAGCGAGGCGAGAATGTCGTTCAGATCGCGCACGGCATGCTGATCGTGCTCCTCTTCTCGCTTTGCCGTGCGGTGACGGCGACGAGGCTGATCGAGTTCGAACTGGGCGCTGTCATGCTGCTGACGCTTGCCCGCATCCTCGGTGCGCTTGGGTTCGGGAAGCGCAAGATCCAGCTCGTCAAGCAGGCTCGCGTTGTCATTGCTCTCGCGAACACGACGACGCGTGCTACGGACGCGATCCTGCGGGCGCTTTTCGTTGTTGACCGCATCTTTCGATGCATTTTCATCAGATGCTGGCGACGTGGACGCTGCTGCTGGCGTCGTCGGCGTCGAAACCACTGCTGCGGGCGCAAACGGCGTCATCGAGGCGCCGGATTGTACCGTCTCGGTCTTCTGAGACCCGGCCTGCGCCTGCTCGGCGGCGGACTTGGCGTTATCTTGTGCACTCTGCCTGCCCGATGCCTTTGCGGCGGCGCCCCCCTTCGTCTTCCTGCTGCGCACGGTGACGCCTGCTGGCGCCTGACCGCCCGAACGGGCCGCCTGCAATGTGGCGAGCAGTTCGGGCTTACGCATCGTCGACGTGCCCCGAAGTCCCATTTGCTTAGCGAGCTCCTTGAGCTCAGGCAGCTTCATATCCTCAATATTCTGGCTTGTTGCCACTAGTGTTGCCTTTCCTTGGCTCCCGCCGACACACTGCCGGAGAGCTTTACGAAAAAGATGCGGTAAAAACCGCTATGAACGCTCAACGCCATCGCAACCGGCTGTTGAACTGGAATTTACTGTACAACGTGGCGGCGACCAGCGCAAACAGGGTCGCATCGTCCCGGGCCGTTCCACTCTGCAAACGTCACGATTCCCGCATGAGAACGATGGCTGTGCGGGGGTTGTGCTGTTTCAACGCCGCCAGACGTCACAACGCCCGCATGAGGTTCAGAAAACTGCGGGGCTTGTGACGGTTGAAGGTGATGTAGGCAATACGGCAGGCCTCACGAGAAATCGCGGAAGCATCGCAGAGACACACCGCAGCGATTGCGGGTTATAGGGCCAACAAGGTTTGGGACTATTTTCTGGACTATACCCCCGCATCGCCGACTCGTTGCCTTATAACCTCTTATAGCTCCTATACAAGTGGGGCGGGTTGCGCGTCGATGCTCATCGACGCGCAACCCGCCCCACTATTGGCCTGCATAACCGGCCGACGTACCTTATGCAGCCGGCCTATACAGTCCGGCTACTGTTTCACTTCTTCTCGTGGTAGGACTTCTCGGTGTTCACCGACCACACGTTGCGCTTCGAGGTCTTGCCGGTCTGGATGTTGCCGACAGCCTCGATGGCGCTGGCCATTGAATGATCCTGGTTGTTGTAGCGGTGCTGGCCGTTGCGGCCCACGCAGTACAGGTTGCCGAAGGAATCGAGGTATTCGACCAGTTCAGGCATATGCTCGTAGGTGTCGAAGTACGCCGGGTAGGCCTTCTGGACGCGTTCGCGATGCGAGTCGAGCACATCCGTCGGGCCGTTGATGAGCCGCATGCGGGTGAGCTCCTTGATGGCGAATTTAGTGGCTTCCTCGTCGCTCATATTCCAGAAGTTGTCGCCTTCTTGGCAGAAGTATTCGAGGCCGACCCACACCGTGTCGTCGACGTCCTTGACCAGGTACGGGCTCCAGTTGTTGAAGATCTGCACGCGGCCGACCTTGTAGCCCGGGTCCTGCACGTAGATCCAGCAATCCGGCACGATCTGCGGATCGCCGAGCGTGGGGATGTCGGTCGTGTTCTGGATGCGCAGGTGCTTGACGAGCAGCCCGATGGTCACGAAGTCGCGGTACGGCAAGCCGTTGGCGACATGGATCATGTCTGCAGGAACGGCCTTGGCGTCAGCCTCAGCAGCTTCAGCGGCCTTCTTCGCAACGGCGCCATCAGCCGGCGCTTCTGCCAGCGCGTTGACCAAATCCTTGACCGGCATCGAGGAAATGAACTGATCAGCCTTGAGCTCGGTGCTCTTGCCCTTCGAGTCGACGTAGACCACCGAAGCGATCTTGCCGTTCTGTTGGCGGATCTCGCTCACACGCGCGTCGGTGATGACCTTGGCGCCGTTCTCGACGCACTGCGATTCCACGGTTTCCCATAGCTGGCCCGGGCCGAGCTTGGGGTACCAGAACTCTTCGATCAGTGAGGTCTCGACCTGGCTGCTGTCACGCTTCTTCGGCAGCATCTTGAGCACCGCGTTCTTGAGCACCGCGACCACGTCGAGGCCCTTGACGCGCTGCGCGCCCCAATCCGAGGAAATCTCCTTGGGCGGGCGGCCCCACACCTTCGCGGTGTAGCCCTCGAAGAACATCGAATAGAGCTTGCGGCCGAAGCGGTTGATGTAGAAGTTCTCGAGATTGTCTTCCGGCAGCTTGCGGAACATCGAATGCAGATAGCTGAACCCGACCTCCATCGTGAGCTTGAAGCCGAGCGCCTTGAGCAGCCCCGGGGTCAGCGAGATCGGATAGTCGAGGAAATGGTGATTCCAGAAAATGCGCGAGACGCGGTGGCGCTTGAGCATGACCTTGTCGGTGAGTTCCGGATCCGGGCCGCCCGGCTCCAGATCATGATGCCGACCGAGCTTCTTGTCGTCGTAGGACGGCGCACCCTGCAGCGGCAGGATGTTCTTCCACCAGTCCATGATCCGGTCGTCCTTGGAGAAGAAGCGATGGCCGCCGATATCCATGCGGTTGCCGTTGTGCTTGACCGTGCGCGAGATGCCGCCGAATTCCTTCGTGGCTTCCAGCACCGTCACGTCGTAGTGCTCGGCGCCGCCATCCTTGACGAATTCCCACGCGGCAGTAAGGCCGGCGGGTCCACCGCCGATGATCACGATGGATTCCTTCTGCGTCACATTGACCTCCTATAAGCAAATAAATCGTTCATACTCTACCCGATGCAGCCCACTTCGCCGCCGAAACCGGCAAATATGCACGAATGCACCGCATCATGCGCATTCTGCTCATATCGCAGCGGCTCCTTGACTCTCTCCAGGTACGAACTGTACGAGCTGCATGCCGGGTACTCAGTCGAGCGCGATGCCTAATCATGCCTAATCAAGAGCAGCACCCGGTCAAACCCAATGCTCAATCGAGAGCAGCGTTCAATCGAGAGAATCAGGGATGTCGATATCCGATTTCTGAACTTCCTCCACATTCACGTCCTTGAAGGTGACGATGCGCACGTTCTTGACGAAGCGCGAGGGACGATAGACGTCCCATACCCAAGCGTCGGTGAGCTGGACGTCGAAATAGACGTCCTGCCCAGCCGAGCGCACGTTGAAATCGACTTTATTCGCCAGGTAGAAGCGTCGCTCGGTCTCCACCACATAAGTGAACAGCTTGATGACGTCGCGGTATTCCCGGTAGAGCGAAAGCTCGGCGTCGGTTTCGTAATTGTCGAGATCCTCGGCGCTCATTGACTGCCTTCCTTGTCATTTTTGCGGCTGCGTCCCAAGCTGCGCCACCAGGCCTGCTTGGACGTTTTGCGCTCGTCTGAGGCAAAAGGCCAGCTGCCTTCCTGGGATGAGCCGTCATCCGTGCCCGGAATGATATCGTGCGCATCGTCGCCGCGTCCGTCGATGCCATGCCCGTCAACGCCATGCCCGTCAACGCCATGCGCATCGGCGCTGCGCTGCAAATTGCGCGCCAGCGATTCCAGCTCGTCATCGCCGTCATCGCCCGCGTCTGCCAGCTCGGGCTCGCGGATCTGCGATTGCGGCTGAGACTGCTCCTGCGTCTGCAGGTTGCCGCCGGCCGCTGCGTCCTGTTTGGCCGATTCGCCGCCGTGATTCGATTGCGCGTTCTTGCCCGCTGCGGCATCGGAGACATGCTGCTCGATGGCAAGCGAGTGCTCGCGTGCACTCAGGGCCTCGCGCACGCCGGGATTGTCTTCGATCACATGCATGCCGAACGCATCAAGCGATCTGATCGGATCATATTCGTCCACGAGGGTTTCCAGCACATGCTGATCCTGGTATTTGCCGTTTTCGACATCCCACAGCGCATCGCGCGAAGTGCCGGCGAGCACGAATCCCAAGGACTTGTAAACGGAAAGCGAACGGGAATTCTTCTCCGGCACCGACACCCAGATCCGATGCATGCCCAAACCTGCCGGCTGTGGCGCGAAGCCGTAGGTCATCACGCGCGGCATCGCGTCGCGCGAGTAACCGCGGCCGCGGTAGTCCTTGCCCAGAATCACCTGGATGCGCGCCGAGCGAGCCCAGCCATCGATGTCGATCAGGAAAATCATGCCGATAACGATATCCTCCGGCTGGGCGAGCTGCTGCTCATCATCGCGCGGAGCATCCGAAAGGACCGCCCATGCGAGCGTACGGCGAGACTCAGGATCCCCCACCCCGGACTCGTCCGATGCGAGGCCTTGCGACCATGCGACCGAACGCCGCACCCACGCATGCACTGCAGCCCGCTCTGACTGGGAGTCCTTGCCGGTGATCTTGGAGGCGCTGTGGAAAGCGTCCAGGGGATCGAGACGATCCAGATCATCGAGGGTAGCCGGGCGCAGCCGCACCATTTCGCCGCGAATGGGCGGGATGGTGATGCGCTCGGGCAGGCTTCGCGGCATCACTTCGTCCAACGGAGGTTCAGCATTGTCTGACATTCGTTCTCATTCCTCATATCATCGCTTAATCGCTATAGCTGCTATCGTACTCGTCGGGCCGATGGAATCCAGAGAGCGGCCTGAATTACGCCGGGCGCAATCCGCTCTTCCCGCGCAGTGCGCACAGCTTGAAATCGTACCGTTCGTCATGCAAACCATATCATTGGCGCGACAAGCGTGATATTCGTACCAGGTTCGCCCCCTGCCCGCGTATTCATCACGCCAACAGCTTGGTCTGCGTGGCCTTTCTACTGGCAGCAACGTCTGCTTTCGCGATGGCTAGCACGCAAACCGCAACGAACGGGTCCGTCTCGTTCGCTCCGATTCGCGCAGGAACCGAAGCAAACGGGCCGGACCCGTTGTGCGAGATGTTATATCGAATTGCGGTTGCGTGGATGCGCCTAGCTCAGCCCTTGATCTTGCCCATGACGGCCTTGGTGACAGCCTTGGCATCGGCCTGGCCGCGCGTGGCCTTCATCACAGCGCCGATGATGACGCCCATAGGCTTCATGTTGCCGCTCTTGAGCTTCTCGACCACGTCCGGATTGGCTGCGAATGCCGCTTCCACGGCCGATTCGATCGCGCCGGTGTCCTCGACGATCTTGTAGCCGTGCTGCTTGACGACCTCGGCCGGAGTGCCTTCGCCCTTGAGCACGCCCTCGACGGTCTGCTTGGCGAGCTTGTCGTTGAGCTTGCCGGATGCGACGAGCTTCTCGACCTCGGCCACATCGGCCGGAGTGATAGGCAGCTCCTCAAGCGACACGCTGCGCGCATTGGCTTCGCGGCTCAGCTCGCCGAGCCACCATTTGCGTGCGCCAGCGGCCTTGGCACCGGCCTTGACGGTCGACTCGATGAGATCGAGCGCATCGGCGTTGAGCACGTCGCGCATCTGCAGGTCGCTCAGGCCCCATTCCTGCTGCAAACGGTTGCGGCGAGCGCGCGGCATTTCGGGCATCTGGGTTTCGAGCTCGGCGATATGCTCCTTGGTGACGTGCACCATGACCAGATCGGGGTCCGGGAAGTAGCGGTAGTCGTCGGCATCCGACTTGACGCGGCCGCCTGCGGTGGATTGCGAGGCCTCGTCCCAGTGGCGGGTCTCCTGCAGGATCTCCCCGCCGTCGCTCAGAATGGCGGCCTGGCGGCGAATCTCGTACTGGATGGTCTTCTCGATGCCGCGGAAGGAGTTGACGTTCTTGGTCTCCGAGCGGGTTCCGAGCGGATCGTCAGGCGCGTTGCGCAGCGAGATGTTGACGTCGGCGCGCATATTGCCCTGCTCCATGCGGGCGTGCGAGATGTTCAGCGCGCGCACGATATCGCGGATAGCGCGGACGTAGGCCCCGGCGATTTCCGGCGCACGCTCGCCAGCGCCCTCGATGGGCTTGGTGACGATTTCGATCAGCGGCACGCCGGCGCGGTTGTAGTCGACCAATGAATGGTCGGCGCCTTCGATGCGGCCGTCGGCACCGCCCACATGGGTGTTCTTGCCGGCGTCGTCCTCGACGTGCGCACGTTCGATCGGCACGCGGAAAATCGTGCCGTCTTCCAGCTCGACGTCGAGATAGCCTTCGCCGTTCAGCGGCTTGTCGTACTGCGAGATCTGATAGTCGCGCGGCATATCAGGGTAGAAGTAGTTCTTGCGGGCGAACTGGCTCCACTCGGCGATATCGCAGTGCAGCGCCAGCCCGAGCTTGATCGCGTAATCGATGGCGGTCTTGTTGACCACCGGCAGCGAGCCGGGCAGTCCCAGGCTCACCGGGGTGAGCTGCGTGTTCGGCTCCCCGCCGAACTCGATGTGCGCCGGGCAGAACAGCTTGGTGTTGGTGCTCAGCTCGACGTGCGTTTCCAAGCCGATGACCGGGTCGAACTTGGCGACGGCATCGGCGTATTTCATCAGTTTTTCAGCCATGATTTCATTCCTTCCGATGCGTTACTTCGCGAGATTCTTCAGCCAGGAGGCGTTCATTGAGCGCCAGATCGGGCCGTTCCAACGCTCTTCGAGCGCCGCTTCGAGCGCCGCCGCCGGCTTGTAGAGCAGGTCGTCGCGTTTCTGGGGCGCGATGAGCTGGAAGCCGACCGGCAGGCCGTCGTCGCTCAGGCCCGCCGGGATGCTCATGGCGGGGGTGCCGGCGAGGTTCGCGGGAATCGTCGCGATATCATTCATGTACATAGCCAGCGGATCGTCCATCTTCTCGCCGAGCTTGAACGCCGTGCTGGGCGAAGTCGGGGAGACAAGCACATCGACCTGCTCGAAGGCCTTGTTGAAGTCCTCGATGACCAGGGTGCGCACCTTCTGCGCCGAGCCGTACCATGCGTCGTAATACCCTGCGGACAGCGCGTAGGTGCCCAGGATGATGCGCCGCTTGACTTCGTCGCCGAAGCCGGCTTCTCGCGTGGCAGCCATCATATTGGCTGCGGTCTGGGGCACGCCGTCGGCCGGCATGATGCGCAGGCCGTAGCGCATGCCGTCATAGCGGGCCAGATTCGAGCTGACCTCGGAAGGCATGATGATGTAGTACGCGCCGAGCGCATACTCCAAGCGCGGGCAGGAGACTTCGACGACCTCAGCGCCCATGTCTTGCAGCAGCTGCACCGCCTCTTCGAAGCGGGCCTGCACGCCGGGCTGGTAGCCATCGCCACCCAGCTCCTTGATCAGGCCGACTTTCACGCCGTGCAGATCACGCTTCGCGCCTTCGCGCGCGGCAGCCGCCATCGGGGGCACGGGCATCGGAATCGAGGTGGAATCACGCTCGTCGTAGCCGCCGATAACCTCCTGCAGCAGCGCGGAATCAAGCACGGTGCGCGCGACGGGGCCGATCTGGTCGAGCGAGCTGGCCATAGCGATGGCGCCGAAGCGCGACACGCCGCCGTACGTAGGCTTCACGCCTACGGTTCCGGTCAATGAACCCGGCTGGCGAATCGAGCCGCCAGTGTCGGTGCCCAAGGCGAGCGGCGCTTCGAAGGAAGCCACCGCCGAGGCCGAGCCACCGCCCGAGCCGCCGGGGACGCGCGTGGTGTCCCACGGGTTGTGCGTGGGGCCGTACGCCGAATGCTCGGTCGAGGAGCCCTGCGCGAATTCATCCAGATTGGTCTTGCCCAACAGCGGCATGCCAGCCGCCTTGAGCTTTTCGATGACGGTCGCGTCGTAGGGCGGCACCCAGCCTTCGAGAATCTTTGAAGCGGCCGTGGTGACGATGCCTTTGGTCACGATCATGTCCTTGATCGCAATCGGCACGCCGGCAAGCTCCGGCAGGCCCTCGGTCTCGCCCTTGGCCTGTTTGGCATCGAAGGCGTCAGCCTGCGCCAGCGCCTCATCGCCAGAAACCTGCAGGAAGGCATTGATCTGCGGCTCGGCGGCCTCGATGACGGCCAGATGGGCTTCGACCAGTTCGCGGCTGGACGTATCGCCGGATTTGATTGCGGCTGCCTGCTCGGCGGCGGACAGCTGTACGAGTTGCGTGGTATCGCTCATCTCACTCCTCCCCTAGGATTCTCGGGGCCACGAACATGCCGGCCTCGGAGCGCGGCGCACCCGCAAGCGCCTCTTCCTGCGTCAGCGGCGTAACCGCCTCATCGGGGCGCAGGTAGGCTTCCAACGGCACCGGGTTCGCGGTGGGCGGCACATCGTCGCCGGCGACTTCCTGTACCTTGTTGATGGATTCGGCGATGACGTTCAGCTCGCCCTGCAGGCGGGCGGTCTCCTCATCGGTGAGCGCTATGCGGGCGAGATCGCCCAAATGCTCGATTTCTTCGCGTGTAAATGTAGGCATGGCCTCAACTATATGGACCATATGTGACGTTACTGGGTCGGAGCGGGGTTGGGGTGGAGTTGCGGCGGGGTCGGGGTGGAGCCGGGGCGGAGTCTCGCCAAGTTCGGGGTGAAGCTGTGACGAAGTCGGGGTGGGGTCGCGCGGTAGAGTCGCGGCGGAGCCGCGCGACAGGGTTGCGTCGCCTTGTGACCGCTAACACGTGGCTGCCGTACAAAACGCAACGCAATCAGGCCTCAAAACGTTACATCCTGTACGGCAAGCTCGCGTTAGCGGTCATTGAGCAACGCCAAACACACGCGCCAGCACGCGCCAGCCTTAGCCCTTGACGTCGCTGCGCCTGACGACGATGACGCCGATGATATAGAACACTGCCGTCCAGGCTAGGAAGATCAGTCCGCTTTGCCACCAGACAGGCGTGAAAGGCGGATTGGAAAACGTCGGGGTCGGGCCGGAAGCCGGGCCACGCATGAAAGTGCCTATCGACGCACCCGGCAAGCACATGGAGATTGACTCAAGCCAGCCGAGCTGGGAGTTGAGCGACGAGGTGATGCTGACGATTGACGAGAGGATCATCAGCAGTCCGACCAATGAGAACACTCCGCCGACCGTGGACCGGCACATCGCGCCCAGGCCTTGCGCGAGCACGGCCATCAGCATCAGCATAACCGGCGCCCCCAGAATCACCACGAGGGGCAGCGCACTCTGCTTGGCGGGAATCGGCGTCAGCGAGGAGCGCCCGGTCATCGCGAGCATGATCGCCCATGACAGCAGCATCCCAAGCAGCGAAAACGCACCGGCGAATGCTGCCGCTGCGACCGCCTTGGCGTTCATGAACATGACGCGCCTGGGATTGACGCTCAGCGACGCCTGCACGCAGGAAGTCGTGTACTCGCTGGTGATGGCCATAACGCCGAAAATGCCGATGACGAGCGCCACGGTGGAGACGTTCGAGCCGATGGTGGACCACAGCTCGGCGCTGGACACCGGTTTGGGCGTACCCAGCTTTTTCCCGGTATTCAAGTCGATGGTGCTGGCGTAGGTGACGCTCCATATGCTTAGCGCCGCCATCGCGGGCAGCAGCACCGCGGTGATGCCCATAAGCCACCAGGTCGAGGCCAGACTCGCGAGCTTCACCAGCTCGGCGTGCACGCTGCCCCAGAAGCTCAGGCGCAATCTGCTCGACGCCATGCGCCGCCCGGTCGTGTAGCCGCCGTTCGCGTTGCTCATCGTGCGCCTCCTTGCGTCGTCGTCTGCTCGGGTGGTTGCCGGTTGGCGTCGCCGGCCTGCGGCTCTGTCCGTGGTTGCGGCTGCGATTGCTCGGGAGGCTGCTCCTGAGGCTGCGATTGTTCAACATCCGCAGAAGTATCGACAGGAGCACCGGCCGCGGGCACATTATTCGGCTGTGCAGGCGGCTGCTGATATGCCGACGTATCAATCGGCTGCACCGGGAAGACCTGCGGCTGTTCGGGCGAGCCAACCGGCTGACCACCACCAAACTGCGGAACATCCGGTCGCGTGTTATCTGACTGAGTTGTGGCGAGCGATTGCGCTGGAACAGCTGGCTGAGCCGCGTCAGTCGGCTGCGCTGCGCCGTCAGGTGGCTGCACTGTGTTGTCAGTCGGCTGCGTCGGGACGAGCGATTGCGAAACAATCGTCGGCGACGGCACGCCCGTATGAGCCAAACCATCCGGCTGCGAGCCAACCGACTGAGCCCGAGCGGCCGCAGCCGTCCCTTGCTGCGGCGTTCCATACTGCACCGGCGCTTGGCCGGGAACCTCGCGCGTCACGTACTGCACCTGGCTGTGGGTGAGCATCATGTAGGCGTCCTCCAAGGAGGCCCGTTCCTCGATGAGCTCGTAGGTCACCAGCTGGGCCTGCGCGAACACCTGCGCGGTCCGCTCCAATTGCGCTCCGCTGATGCGCAGCACCACGCCGCGCTCCGGGTCGGACAACAGCCGTGCGGTCTCGCTGACCTGCACCTGATTCGCGCCTTCGAATATCCTCCTGAGCTTGTCCGGCTCGGGCGTGACGACGCGGATCGCATGCACCGAATGCTCCGCGACGAAGCGGTCGACCGAAGTCGTTTCGAGGATGCGCCCTTGGCCGATGATCACCAGATTGTCGGCAGTGAGCGCGACCTCGCTCATCAAGTGGGAGCTGAGCAGCACCGCCCGGCCTTGGCTAGCGTAGAAGCGGCACAGTTCGCGCACCCATTTGACGCCTTCAGGGTCGAGGCCGTTCACCGGCTCGTCCAGCACGAGATTATGCGGATCGCCCAACAGCGCCGCCGCAATCGAGAGCCGCTGGCTCATGCCCAGCGAGAATGATCCGGCTTTGCGTTTCCTCACGCTTTCCAAGCCAGTCAGCGCGATGACTTCGTTAACGCGCTTCTTGGGGATGCCGTTGGTCAGCGCGAGCGCAAGCAGGTGATTGTACGCAGACCGCCCCTTATGCGCCGATTTGGCATCCAGCACCGCGCCCACCAGCGCCATGGGGGACGCGCTCTCGCGGAAGGGCTTGCCGTCGATCAGCGCACGCCCGGCGTCAGGCTTGATCAGCCCGAGCGCCGCACGCATCGTAGTCGACTTTCCTGCGCCATTCGGCCCGAGGAAGCCCGTGACCTTGCCATCCTCCGCTGTGAAGCTGACCTGATCGAGCGCAATCTTGCCCTTGAACTGCTTGCTGACGCCTTCGATGGTTATCATGCTTAACCACTGTAGCCCACGCACGTTGCATTTCGTCCGCTAACGCGACCTTACCGTATAAAATGCAACGCAAACAGCCCTTAAAACATTACATTTTGTACGTCAGCCTCAAGTTAGCGTACAAAAGGCGACGCTGGGAACCGGACTTATCCACAACACGCCAAAACTTGACCCTTCGACCACATTGCCCGTTCAGGCTTCCCTTCGCGCATCCGCTTTGCCTACGGTGATGCTATGAACAACAATATCGAAATCAAGCAGCTCATTAACACATCGAAAGCCCAAAGCCGATGCCTGTACGGGGGCAACGCGAGGCAACGCGCTGCGGTAAGGAGACGGGCTCAAACTGGCGCATTCGTCAATCCACATTACGGGCTGTATGCCGAACAGTCGTACTGGACTGGTCTGAGTCCAGCTCAACGATACCTACATGTGCTGCGAGCCTTGGCCCGCAAGCATCCGAACTGGGTATTCACCTCAGTGAGCGCCGCAGCGATATACCAACTTGAATGCCCGTGGTCGCTGCACGACGGAATGGTGTACATCGCCTCTGATTCAGCAATCAACGGATATGCTTCGCGTGACGTACGTAAGATCTTCGTTGCGCCAATCCACGCGCATATAGTAAACGGTCTGCCGGTGGTGACGCTCGAACGCGCGCTCGTCGATTTCGCATTGCGTCACAAGTTCCCGCAGGCGTTGCCGATATTCGATTCGGCGATGCGCATTTACCAATATTCGCAAGAAAAAGTCATCGAAATATGCGATAGTTTACGGCGCGATTGTGGCCCGGTCTTCCGTCTTTTGTATTACGTCGACGGGCGAAGCGAAAACGGTGGGGAGTCGTTCTGCCGAGCGGTGATAATTGAACTGGGGTTCATTGCCCCTCTTCTGCAGCAGGAGTTCATCGACCCGAAGAATCCGCGTAAAAGCTATCGAGTTGATTTTCTGTGGGTGTTGCCCGATGGCAGAATCATCGTCGCCGAATTTGACGGCATGCGCAAATATACCGATCCGTCAATGACCGATTGGAAGACGACTCGGCAAGTCGTACGCGAAGAACGAGAACGTGAAGACGCCCTGCGCCGAGCCGGAGTCACCACCATCGTTCGCATCGACTATCAGGAAGCCTCGTTAGGGTATCCGCTGGCACGAAAACTGCGTGACGCCGGAGTGCCGATGCAGCAGATGGCGTATACAATGCAACGTTGAACCGCCCATTTGCGTCGCCTTTCGTACGCTAACCTGAGGCTGACGTGCAAAATGTAACGTTTTCTGGGCTTATTGCGTTGCGTTTTGTACGGCAGAGCCAGGTTAGCGTATAAAAGGCGACGCTATCGGCATTACAGAGCCATTGCACGCGAGAATCAGGACTCTGGGCTCAGGACTTAGGACTTAGGATTGCTGGACGCCGCGGCCGTGCTGGACGATCCAGCAGTGCATCGCGACGGCTGCGGCGGCGCCGGCATTGATGGAGCGCACCGAGCCGAACTGCGAGATGTAGACCACGTCGTCGGCCAGTTCGAGCGCTTTGCTTGACAGGCCGGGTCCTTCGGCACCGAACAGCATCAGGCAGCGTTCGGGGAACTGGTAGGTCTCAATCGGCACTGCGCCGGGAATGATATCCAAGGCGATGACGCGGCCTTCGCACGGCTGCGCCGTAACGTTGGCATGGTCAACGTTATCGTTGGCAGTCTTGTCGTGATCGGTGTTGTCGTGATCGGTGTTGTCGTGATCGGTGTTGTCGTGATCAGCATCGGCAGTATCGGCACTGCGCCGGGCTGCATCGAATTCGCGCTGCACTTGGGCACGCCATGACGATACGAGTTCCTCGATGCTCGGATGATGCTCGACGTGCTGGTAGAGCTCGGTCATGAGCGAACCCTTGCGATTCCATTTGTGCGGGCCGACGATGTGCACCGTTCGTGCGGCGAAGGCGTTGGCGGTGCGCACCATGGAGCCGATGTTGAAATCGTGCGTCCAATTCTCCACGGCGACCTCGAAGCCGTGCCGTCCACGCGCATCGAGATCGCCACGAATCGCCTCGACCGTCCAGTATCGATACCGGTCCAGAACATTGCGCCGGTCGCCGTCATCCAGCAGCGCGGCATCGTAGCGCCCGCTGACAAAATCCGGACTTGCCGGATCGTCAGGGCGCGGCGCGTCGGGGTGCTCCTGCGACCACGGGCCGACGCCGATCTGCCTGAAAACAGGCTCACCCGAGGCCTTCGCCGCCGCGGTGATAGGGTTCGGCTCCCTCATGCCATGCTCCTCATATACTCGTGCCCGTATATGCGTGCCGCTACCGCAGCTCGCGCTCCTCGAATACCGGGATGAACGGGACCGCATGACGCGAATCGTTTACCGTATCGATGACTTCGACGAATGATGCGTCATCGGTTGTGTGTGCGGAGTCGGCCTTGCCGGTCTTTGCGGTTTCATCGCCTGCAGTCTCGACAACGCCGCCATTCGTACTGCCGTTTGCACCAAGACCGCCGATCAGCGTCACTATCGCGAGCACCTGCGCCTGCTCATGCTCCACAATGCTGAAATCGAGGTTCAGCTCATTGCCATTGCGCAGTGTCACCAGTGACGACGTCTGCACATAGGACTTTTCGGACAGCCAGGAATCAAGCAGTATCACCTGCTTGCCTCGGATTGAAGGGCCTTTGATCGAGGGATAGACGAAGTCCATAACGAAGCCATCAAGCGGTTTCCCTTGGCTGGCGGCCGCATGCATGGCGGCGATGACCAGCGGAACGGCGGCAGCGGTCAGCGCACCTACAGCATCAAAATCGCCAAGGTCAAAGCCGCTCTGGTGCAAAGCGTCAAGCACGGCCTCGCCAGCCAGCGCAACGCCGCGCTGATCAAAGGTCACCGCAGACAGTTCGCTGAATGGCTTGTCTGAGATGGCTTCGCGCAGCATCTGCCTAAGTCCGTCTTTGCCGTTTTTAATTGCGCCGATTCCAGCTTCGGCACCTTGCCCGCCGCTCCCGGATTCCGGCAGTGCAATTCGTTCGTCCGCGCTCATAGCAGCCCCTTTCGCCATTTCGACATTATTGCCTCATTCATACATCCAGCGTAACCCGTCTCGCCGTCATAATCTCGCCCAGCCCAGTGCATACGGAATCTCTGCCCTGCATGACAACAACGGCTCCATAGCGCATCATCTGCTGCCGTATGTTGCCTGCGATCCGCAGTGCATACGCACAGCCATGGTCTAGCGGATAACGCTCATGCCGCCACACCACATCGTGTAGGCAGCAGCACCACATGGTTGATCGCCACCATACCGTCAATGTCTGCGCTGATATCTGCAGCCAATGCCATTGAACAACGCCACCTCCTCACACTCACACCATTGCATGATGCCTTTGCACAGCGTCATTGTCATTATTCAGTGCCCTTACTCAGCCATGCCGCTGTTATTCCACTCATTCATTCCACTCATTCCATACTGCGCACCGCATCGTCCAGCGAACTCACAGCGCATACGCTTACTTTCCAATGCGACACCTCAACCGGAAACCAAGCGAACTCATCGGCTGCTGTGGCAAGCGGCACAAATCGCTGCCGCAGATCGATGGCCCTCCCGATCAGTCATCGGATTCGGGCTGGATCTCGGGCGCGGTGAGCTCGCGCAAATTGGCCTTGTCGGGGTCAATCAGCTCAACCGGCTCGATGACCTTGGTGTGGTCAATTTTCTGCAGCTTGCGCGCAGTCACCAGAACGCGTGATTCCAAGGACGAGGCGAACTGGTTGTATGCCCCGACCGTGCGCGTTATGGCCGTACCGAGCTTGTTGGCCTTGTCTCCGAGCACGGAGAAACGTTCGTACAGCTCGCGCGAGAGGTCAAACAGTTTCTTCGCGTCGTCCGTCAGGCTTTGCTGCTGCCAGGCGAAAGCAACCGATTTGAGCACGGCCCACAGGGTGACCGGCGAAGTGAGCGCGACTTTACGCGCGAAGGCATCGTCCATTAGCGTCGGGTCGGCTTCGAGTGCTGCCTGCAGCAGTGACTCGTTGGGAATGAAAGCTATCACGAAATCAGGCGCAGTTTCGAAAGCATTCCAATACGCCTTGTCTCCCAAGGTTTTGACATGCTCCCGCATCGCCTTGGCATGCGCCTGCAGCAAGGCGCTTCGGCGTTGGAGCTCCTCGGGACTCGCTGTCTCGGATATCTCGCAGGCCCGCTGATAGTCCGAATACGGCACTTTCGCGTCAATCGGAATCGATTTGCCGCCAGGCAGCCGGACGACCATATCCGGGCGCTGAATATGCCCCTCAGGATCCGTGACGACGACCTGCGTATCGAAGTCCACATGTTCCAGCAAGCCGGCTGATTCCACGATGTTCTTGAGCTGGGCCTCGCCCCAAGCTCCGCGCACCTTGTTGTTGCGCAGCGCTGCGGACAGCGAGCTGGTCTCCTTGTCGAGCCTGGTCTGCTGCTCGCCAAGCCCTTTGAGCTGCTCGCCAAGCGCGCCCATTTCATGCTTGCGGCCTTCTTCGATCTGCGCGACCTTGAGCTGCAAGGAATCGAGATTCTTCTGCACCGGGGCGAGCGCGGAAAGCACCTTGCTCTGCTCGGCCAAGGTTTTGGCCTGCGCCTCCTGTTTTCGCCTCACCTCAGCTTCGGCACGCTCGCGCTCATGCTCCAGGCGGGTCTGCTCGGCACGCTGCGCCTGCGCAAGCTGCGAAGTGACGAAGGACAGCTGCTGGTTCAGCCCCTCGCACTGGGCACGATATTGGGCGCACTGCGCAGTAAGCTCGCCGACCTGACGGACGGACTGCTCATTCAGCGACTTCTGCTCGACAAGCTGCGCATCGCCTACCCCACGCGCCTCATCGCGACCTTTCGCCTTGCCCAGCACGAAACCCGCGAACAGCCCTAACGCCGCCACGAGCACCATCAGCATCATCAACACCACAGGATTATCGAACATATGTTCTATTACAATGCATGCCATGGACGCTGGAAACACGCCACGAAATCAGCCGAAACGGGCGGTTCGCATAGCGCAGCCGACAACCGCCAACAACCTGCAGACGGCCTGAGCAACGGATGCGGTTATACCAATCCGCCATAATTCCAATGCTGTGGCCCTATCTACGACTTGACCAGCCTGCCGATGGCCGCGGAGGCTTCTGCCAGCTTCTCGTCAGCCACTTCGCCGCCCTGCGCCGAAGCCTGTCGGACGCAATGGTTCAAATGGTCGTCAAGCAGCAGCAGCGCAACCGACTTAAGCCCGGAGTTCGCTGCGGCGATCTGCGTAAGAACATCGATGCAATACTTGTCATCCTCAACCATCTGCGCGATGGCATGGACCTGCCCTTCGACGCGGTGCAGCCTGGCCAGCACCTTGGTCTTGTCCTCTCCATATCCCTGCATGCCGTCTCACGCTCCTTCACCGGCGTCCCGCGATGCGATAACGCCTTCATTTGCTATGGTTGCAGACCCTCGGATTGCAGTGTCAATCCGATTCGCTCATACCCACCTAGGGTATATTCTAGGCACATTCCGGCCACCCGACATCGTTGCCGAGCCATCAGCGCAATGACCGCAATGGCGCGGCACCGCGCGACACCCCGACCGCGGACGGCGCATGCGTTTATTTTGCAACAAGCGGCCGCATCCGCTTGGCCGCGACCGTCCGAGCTGCGATGATAAGGAGCTGGGAAGCATAAGGAGGAACCGGTGGGATTCGATCTGTTCATGGCCGTCGTGGCCATCGTGCTGGCCATTTTCCTCACATGGCTGACGCTATGGCTGTTTTTCGGGCAAGGTCGCGACGATGCCATCAACGCCAGCGGCAGCGACGGAAGCGGCGCTGCGAGCGCACGCTCCGCCGCCCACGATTTTCTTGTCTCATATTTCGGCGGTGACGCCCGGGCCACAGGAAACGGCAGCAATCAGCGCGTCGGCATGCCCGCCGTCAGCCCGGAATATATTCGCCAGTTGCGAAAGCTGATGATTCTCAGCGCAGTGCTCACCCTTGCAATCATCGCCACGACGCTGCTCGACACCATGAATACGCACGCCGTGCCGTCATGGATCGCCAGCGCCTGGCTGCGCGCCATATTCGCCACGCCGATTCTGTTCTACTGCGGCAGACCGATTCACCGCGTCGGATGGGCAGCTCTGTCGAATCGCGTCGCCAACACCGATTCGCTGGTGGCGCTCGGCTCGACGGTCTCCTATATCTACAGTCTGGCGCTTTGCATCGCGCCGAATCTGCTGCCTGCGGCTTTGTATGAATGGGGCTTCGCCCTGATGGGAGTAGCCATCACACTGGCTCTGCTGTGCCATCAGTTCGTCGCAGACACGATGACGCCAGCCGAGGAACGCGTGCTGGCGCGTAGGGTCCGCATCTCGCGAATCGTCGTCCCCGTCATATTGGTCACGGCTATTTGGGCCTTCGCCATCGAAATCGTATTCGGTCCGCAGCCACGCCTTGCGCTAGCCGTCATGTTCGCTTCGATCGTGCTGATGCTCGCCGGACTCATCATGTCGGCGGCATGGCTCGCTCTGGGACGATCCGCAGCACGTCCGGAACTCCCGGAGACCAACCATCAGGCCAGCGCATAGCTTCATCGCCTCCGCTCTGCTGGGTTGAATCCCAGTGGGCGTATTCGTGCGGTTTACGCGGGGAAACGCACGAATACGTCCAGTACCGGACGCGGAAATGAACTGCACGCCCCGAAGCGGATAATCAACCCTCGGCCTAATCATTTGCTTCGGCCCCTTAGCGGGGCCTCTCTTCGCCTACGGAGTGACGATGCCGCGGGGACGTCGTCCTCCGCAGCTTTAGCGGGGCCATCACGACCTTGGGGGTCGTTCACCTCACCTACGGAAAACCCGCAGGGCTTTCCGCTTAACGGTTTGCAACATGCTAGCGAGGTTCGGGTTCGTCTTTTACCGACTCGTTACCTTCGCAGCCTTGGCGGAGCCTCGGCCCCGCCTTCACGACCTTAGCGGTCGTTCACTTAACGGTTCAGCTGCTCACCTCGCCTACGGAGAGCCCACAGGGCTCTCCGTTTAACGGCTCGGCTGGGCTCTCCGCCTAACGGCTAGCTCAGCAATCAGCTTTCTTTCAGCGGATCCTCGGGCATGGTGCTCAGCTCGAGGTGCTCGCCACCGGTCTGATCCACCAACACGGTGTCGCCATCGTGCACCTGGCCCGCCAGCAGCATGCGCGCCATCTGGTCGCCGACTTCGGTCTGCACCAAGCGGCGCAAAGGTCGCGCGCCGTACGCCGGATCGTAGCCCATATTCGCCAGCCACTCTCGGGCCGCGTCGGTTACGTCGAGCGTGATGCGACGGTCGGTGAGCCGCGCGGCGACTTCCTTGACCTGGATGCTGACGATGCCGCCGAGTTCCTGGCGCGTCAGCGGGTGGAAGATGATGAGATCGTCCAGGCGGTTGACGAATTCGGGCTTGAACTGCGCATGCACCGCGTCCATCACCGCGATCCGCTTCGCATCGTCATCAAGGCCGGGCTGCACGAGGAACTGCGAACCGAGGTTCGATGTCATGATGAGAATCGTGTTCTTGAAGTCGACCGTCCGGCCTTGGCCATCGGTCAGGCGACCGTCGTCCAAAACCTGCAGCAGCACGTCGAAGACTTCCGGATTGGCCTTCTCGACCTCGTCGAACAGCACGACCGAGTAGGGCCTGCGCCGCACGGCCTCGGTGAGCTGGCCGCCTTCCTCGTAGCCGATGTAGCCCGGCGCCGCGCCGATCAGGCGGGACACGGAGGCCTTCTCCATGTATTCGGACATGTCGATGCGCACCATGGCCTTCTCGTCGTCAAACAGGAAATCGGCGAGCGCCTTCGCCAGTTCGGTCTTGCCCACGCCGGTCGGCCCCAGGAACAGGAAGGAGCCGGTCGGGCGGTTCGGATCCGAGATGCCCGCACGCGAGCGGCGTACGGCGTCGGAAACCGCGCGGATGGCTTCGCTCTGGCCGATGACCCGCTTGGAAAGCGCGTCCTCCATATGCAGCAGCTTCTCGTTCTCGCCCTGCATGAGGCGGCCCACTGGGATGCCGGTCCATTCGGAGACGATGCCCGCCACGGAATCGGCGTCCACATGG
Source organism: Bifidobacterium subtile (assembly GCF_000741775.1). Lineage (GTDB taxonomy): Bacteria > Actinomycetota > Actinomycetes > Actinomycetales > Bifidobacteriaceae > Bifidobacterium > Bifidobacterium subtile. The sequence goes on along the minus strand of NZ_JGZR01000006.1, from coordinate 383,612 downwards.
TCCGGGACCATCGGCTCGCTGCCAGGCATACTGTCAGCCACGCTTCCATCACCAGAACCATCGGCGCCGCTCACACCACCGTCAGCACCCGCAGCGTCGTCAGCGTTCTCAGCCGCCGCAAGCTCCTTCTGAATCGCCGGAATCTCGCCGTACAGAATGCGGCTGGCCGCTTCGAGATTGCCCTCGCGGGTGAACTTGTCGGTCTCGACGCGCTTGGCATCGAGTTGGGCGCGCAGCTCGCCGACCTTGTTATGGCCGGCCTTCTCCGCATCCCACCGCGCCTGCAATCCGCTGAGCTTCTCGCGGGCATCGGCCATATCGGACTCGATCTTCTCAAGCCGTGCCTTCGAGGCTGGATCCTGCGCCTTCTTGAGCTGCATCTGCTCCATTTCCAAGCGCGTGACCTTGCGCTGCAGCTCATCGATCTCCTCGGGCTGAGAGTCAAGCTCCATGCGCAGATGCGCCGCCGCCTCATCGACCAGGTCAATGGCCTTGTCGGGCAGCTGACGTCCGGAGATATAGCGGTTCGACAGCGTGGCCGCAGCCACGAGCGCATCGTCGCCGATCGTCACCTTGTGATGGGCTTCGTAGCGCTGCTTGAGCCCGCGCAGGATCGCGACCGTGTCCTCCACGCTCGGCTCGCCGACGAACACCTGCTGGAAGCGGCGTTCGAGCGCCGGATCCTTTTCGATGTTCTCGCGGTATTCGTCCAAGGTCGTCGCGCCGATCAGCCGCAGCTCGCCCCTGGCCAACATGGGCTTGAGCATATTGCCCGCATCCATCGACCCCTCGGCAGCGCCCGCGCCGACGATGGTGTGAATCTCGTCGATGAAGGTGATGATCTGCCCATCGGCGTTCTTGATCTCCTCAAGCACCGACTTGAGCCGCTCCTCGAATTCGCCGCGATACTTCGAACCGGCCACCATCGAGCCGAGATCCAGGCTGATAAGCCGCTTGTTCTGCAGCGTGCTCGGCACATCGCCGGCCACGATGCGCTGCGCCAGCCCTTCCACCACGGCCGTCTTGCCCACGCCCGGCTCGCCGATCAGCACCGGATTGTTCTTGGTGCGACGCGAGAGAATCTGCATGACGCGACGAACTTCCTGATCGCGCCCGATCACCGGGTCGAGCTTGCCGTCCTTCGCCGCCGCCGTCAGATCGGTCGAATACTTCTCCAAGGCCTTGTAATTGCCTTCGGCGTCCGCGCTCGTGACCTTCTTGCCGCCGCGAATCTGCGGCACGGCCTTGCGCAGCGCCTCAACGGTCACGCCGTTGGATTTGAGGATATCCGCAGCCCGATTCGGCGCGGCCTGCGCAATGCCGATGAGCAAGTGCTCGGTGGAGACGTAGTCGTCGCCCATCTGCTGCATTTCCTTTTCGGCCTGCGTCAGCGCCAACGACAACTGCCGGCTGGCATCCGGCTGGGATGTCGTCGAGCCGCTGGCGCTCGGCAGGGCCACCAACGCATTGCGCACCTCGGCCCCGATATGCTGCATGTCGCCTCCGGCAGCCTGAATAAGCGCCGGAACCACGCCGTTCTCCTGACGCAGCAAGGCGTCCGCGAGATGCAGCGTATCGACCTGCGCGTTGCCGGCCGCCGACGCGCTCTGAATGGCGTCGCCTATCGCCTGCTGAGCCATCGTGGTAAACTTCTGTTCCATATCAACCTCCGTCGTCAAGCGCCGCAGCCGGCCTCGGTCGCAATCGCAATCGCATCCCGAGGCTCGTCCGCAGCGCATCACATCAATGTCTGATATGTTCAACCAAGACAGTCACCATTCTATTCCCAAAACTTGAGCGCAAGTGACTCAAGTTTTGGGAATGTGAAAATAGGCGCGTTAAAGAAGAAAAGGCGCACCACCACTTCATCGCGTTGTCGCTTCTCTCCATCACCCCATACAACAAAAAAGCGCCGGACTCCGCCAACATCACCACGATGACGGAACCCAGCGCATTCGCCGGCCAATACGATCGAATTCTCACAGCCCTTGCTGCGACAGCCACCCATCCGCGACCTTGCCGATATCGTCGCCGGCATTGACCTTGCGATTCATGGAGATCAGGCCATCCGTGGTCAGCTTCGCCGATACTTTGTTCAGCGCCTCTTTGCCCTTGTCCGTCAGCTTGCTCTCACGAACGATAGGCAGCACCGCTGCAGGCGCGAACAGCTGCTTGTCGTCCTTCAACGCAACCAATCCGCTGTCCTCGATCGACGGATCGGAGGAGAACATGTCACCGGCCTGCACCTGGCCGCCTTTCAGCGCCGACAGCGTCAGCGGACCGCCCGCGTCGAGCACTTGGAAGTCCTTGAACTTCAGCCCGTATACCTTTTCAAGACCAGGAACGCCCACATACCGCTCCTTCCATTCGGAAGGACCGCCAAGCACGACCTGCGATTCGATCTTCTTGAGATCGGAAATCTTCGTCACGCCGTTGCTCTCACTGAATTTCTTGGTCACGGCGATAACATCGGTATCCTGAGCCTCAGACGCGTCCAGCGCCACAATGCCGTCAGGCAACTTGTCATTGAGGTCATCGACGATCTTATCGGGATCGGTTTCCGAACTCGACTTGTCGAGATAGCTCAACAACGTACCTGAATATTCCGGAATCAAATCAATGGAACCATCTTTGAGAGCGTCCATATACACCTCGCGGCTGCCGATATTGAGTTTCTCCTTGACGTCCACACCGGCCTTCTTCAGCGCATGGGAGTAGATCGTAGCCACGAGCTGGCTTTCCGCGAAATCGGCGGAGCCTATGACCATGGCGCCGCCCGAGCTGCCAGACGATGAGGTATCGGATCCGAGCGGGTCACCTGATCCCCCGCACGCAGCCATTGAGGCTAAGGTCGCAACACACAGTGCTCCGGCAAATATTTTTCTTACAGCGTTCATAAGCGTTCTCCTAGTCATTACGTCATTACAAGGTTTTTAAGATTTCACGGCGGCTTTGATTACCTATGCACATACGCGCAATACGTCTATGAGCAGGGCGTCTGCAAGCACAAACCGTCAGTTTCAACGGCCAAGGTTATTGATGGATATGCGGCATACAGCGGGCGGCAAGCATGGGCCGATACGCATCACCCCCTCTCCCGTATCCTGCGCGTCAGTCCGGGCGATGTCATGGCATTGCCTGCCCACGAGATCAGCAGATCGACGATGACGGCGAGCAGCGCCATCAGAATCGCGCCGCCGGCCATCTGCGAATAGTCATTGGCGGCTCTGCCGTCGATGATGTATCGTCCAAGTCCGTTCAATGACACATAGGCGGCGACAGAAGCCGTCGACACTACTTGGAGCGTGGCGCTCCTCATGCCGGACACAATCAGCGGCGCGGCGCACGGAATCTCCAATCGCATAACCATCTGGCGGCCATCCAGCCCCATGCCCTTCGCCGCGTCAATCACCGACTGGTCAATGGAGCGAATGCCTTGGCAGGTGCCGTTCAGAATAGGCGGAATCGCAAGAACAACAAGCACGATCATCGCCGGAATCACAAACGCCAGTCTGCTCGAGAACCGAGGCGCCAATATCAGCACCATGAAAATCAGCAGACCCAGCGTCGGCAATGCGCGGAATGCGTTCGCCAATCCGACAATCACCGATTCCCCTTTGCCAGTATGTCCGATATAAACGCCAAGCGGAAAGGCAATCAGGAACGCTATCAGCATTGCGATCAACGAGTACAGCACATGCCATCCGATTTGAACAGGAATGGAATCCGCACCAGCCCACTGGGCTGGATTCATAAACCATGCAACGATGTCCGTCATGCCATATTCCTTTCACGCCACGGGGTTACGGCCTTGCCTAAAGCGGCGATGAGCCTGTCGAGAACGAGCGCGAGCACAAGGCACATCACCAAGCCAGCGACGATGGGCACGAATGTCCGCCGGGAGAAGCCGATGGTGAACAGCGAACCCAACTGCGAAATCCCCACCAACGCCGCAACGGTGACTATGGAGATGTTGGAAACCACCACCACGCGCAGCGCACCGAACAGCACAGGCAAAGCCACCGGCAATTCCACGCGGAAGAACCGTTGCATGCTGGTCAGCCCCATGCCCTCTGCCGCATCCAGCACTTCATGAGGCACGGAGGCGAGTCCGTCGGCGACTTCACGCACCATCAGCGCCACGCTGTAGACCGTCAGCGCGATGACTACGTTCAACGGGTCAAGAATCCTGGTGCCCAGTATTTTCGGCAACAGCACGAACAACGCCAAGGACGGAACGGTGTACAGCACGCTGGAGATGTTGACGATGACTCCATACAGCCTCCTATATCGGTAGGCGACTCCTCCCAGCGGAATGGAAACTACCAGACCAATAACGGTGGGCAGCAGCGTATAGAACAAGTGCGAAATGGTCAGCTCGCCTATCATCGGCAAGTTGTCGAGTATCCATGTGAATTTCATCCCGTTTCACCTCTTTTCCGTAGATTCCTCGGCACGGCCTACGAGCTGGCCCATAACGTCCGAGCAATGAATCGCTCCCCAGCCAGCTCCGTCCTTCCTTTCGACGATCGCCATGCCGCACGGCGAGGCGAGCACGGCATCCAGGTATTCCTTCAACGGCGCAGCTCCTTCACGTACCGTCGCGGTATAGGCAATGGCGTCGGCGTCGCAAGCGCTTCGCCCATCGGGACGAACCCAGCCGACTGCCTCGCCTTCCTTATTGCAAGCCACAAGCCACTCGCCACCTGTGGACGGACCAAAGTCATCTCCGATACGAATCGTACCGACCGAGGAAATCGGCATCTCGGAGCACACAAACGACAGCTCTTCATAGCCGCGTCCAGCGCCAAGGAAATCGGAGACGAAATGGTTCGCCGGGTGCCGAAGCAATTCGGCAGGTTCGGAGAATTGCACCAGATGCCCGCCCTCCTGAAACACCGCGATATAGTCGCCGAGCTTCAAAGCCTCCGCGATATCGTGCGTGACCAGAACGATCGTCTTGGCAAACGTCTTCTGAATGCGCAGGAACTCGTCCTGCAGCTGCTTGCGCACGATGGGGTCTACTGCACTGAACGGTTCGTCCATAAGCATGTAGCTCGGATCGGCGGCGAGCGCGCGGGCCACGCCGACCCTTTGCTGTTGGCCGCCAGACAGCTGCCAAGGGTATCGTTCGGCGTATTCCTCTCCCAATCCAACGATATCCAGCAACTCCCGAGCATGCTCGTACGACGCCTTCTTGTCTTTGCCGCTGAGCATCGGAACAGTGACGATGTTGTCGATCACTTTTCGATGGGGGAAAAGACCGGCGTTCTGAATGACGTAGCCGATGGCTCGGCGCATCTGGATGACGTCCGTTTCGGAGCTGTCAATGCCGCCAAGCAGAATCCTGCCCTGCGTCGGCTCGATCAGCCGGTTGATCATGCGCAGCGAAGTGGTCTTCCCGCAGCCCGAGGGACCGACAAGAACGGTGATCTTGCCTGTGGGCGCCGTGAAGCTCACATCGTTTACTGCGACCGTTCCATTGTCATATTGCTTGGTTACCGATACGAATTCGATCATTGCCCGCTCCTTTAAAGTGCATGTCCGTTGCAGGTATTGAGACCAGACTAAAAATGGAGCGTTTCGAAAAGCAACCATAACTGTTACCACCTAGTAACATCTTAATTTCATGTAATGAAATATTTGTTTTTTATACTCGGATTCCATGCTCGACCCATCGGCCGCTGACGTGCATCACCATTCGATGTCACCTATTCGGACACCAAGCAGGAGAAATGCAATGCCGACCATAACCATTGAGGGGAACCTCACGCTCGACGCTTTCACAGACATCGTCGAAGGCAACGCGCATGTCGCCGTCGACCCTTCTGCCATGGAACAGGTTCGCCAATGCCATGTTGACGCGCGTGAAATCGCCAGAATGCACCCCACCTATGGCCGTGGCACTGGCGTAGGCGCCAACAAAACGACCACAGTCACGCTTGATGAGGAATCTCAAGGCATCAGTCTGCTGCGCAGCCATTCCGTGGATGCCGGAAAGCCCTATGGGCGCCGGGAGGTGCGGGCGATGCTGGCCATTCGCCTTAATCAGCTCTGCAATCCGGGTTCGGGAATCGACCCGGCCATACTGCCATCGCTGGCCGATATGCTCAATGCCGACAAACTGCCGCAGCCGCGTCGCTACGGTTCGGTCGGCACGGCAGATCTGACGGCGCTGGCCGGAACCGCCTTGGCCATGATCGGCGAGCGGCCGCTTCTAGACGCCCAAGGCAAGGCGGACGGCAACGCACGGCAGCTGGCGCACTTCACCTCGCAGAGCGCATTGCCGTTCATCAGCTCCAGCGCCATGACCTTGGGCGAGACCTTGCTGACCTGCGTCGAGCTGCAACGCATCCTCGATGCCGAAGCCGTTGCGTACACCCTCGCCATGCTCGTCGAATCGGGCAATCCGTCACCACTGCAGGAGGCCGGGGCGCGGGCTGTCGCAGTGGATGAAGCGCAGCCCGCTGCGGAGAATATACGACGTCTGCTGGATGGCTGCGCGTGGGAGCCGCACAATATCCAGGATGCCTACGCGCTGAGAGCATGGCTGCCGCTGAGAGCCAGCACCCTGCGCAGCTTGCATCGTCTGGAACAGCAAATACTGGACATTGCCAACATTGCGCAGGAAAATCCTTTGTTCCTATCCGAAAGACTTGATGTGGTCCATCACGCCGCCTTCCTTCAAGCGGCGCTGGCCCACGAAATCGCCGGAATATCACTCGCCATCGCGCAGGAAGCGCCATTGCTGCTGGCGAGAATCACCAGCTTCAACGACTCGAAGAACACCGGCCTCCCACGTTTTCTGGCACCGGAACAAGCAGGAACGTCCGGCACCATGATTGTGGAATACGTGGCTGCCAGTGCCGAGGGCGAGATCTTCGCATCCGCCACGCCTGTTTGCGCCCATGGCGCAGTGCTGTCCAATGGGCTCGAAGAGGACGCCTCTTTCGCAACCACCGAGGCAGAGCAACTGCAACGATCCACAAAAGCGCTGACCACCATGGTGTCATGCGAGCTGCTGGTAGCGATACGGGCTGCACGAATGAAGCATCTCGACGAGCAATTGCCGCAATCCAGCCCATTGCGGGGATTGTTCGAGCTGACCTCCGTCATCAGCAGCGACACAGCCGACCGGGATCTGCGCGATGACCTGCAATCCATAAACGACCTCATCGCCGACATCGCCACATGCTGAAACGCCTTGCCGCCTTCGTAAGAGGCGACGGCCATCCGCTTATGCCCAAGCCCAAGCCCAAGCCCAAGCCCAAAGAAACGCGTAGCAATACCACCGGATTTCGCCAAGTAAACACGGCGTGCGATGATAATGAAGTTATGAACGAACTTGGCACCGATGGACACAACCACGCATCAGCAGGCAGCAATGCCAGCAATGGCGCGTCGCATGGCGGTTCAGCCGGCGCAGGCAATTCCATCCGCTCCGTGGACCGCGCTCTGGACTTGCTGACCATCGTCTGCTCGGCGCGGTACACGGAAGCCGGCTGCACGCTCGCCGAATGCGCCAAGGACGCCGACCTCTCCCCCAGCACCGCGCTGAGATTCCTGCGATCTTTGACGCAGCGCGGCTTCGTCAGCCGGGACGAGGATGGCATGTTCCACGCTGGCACGGAGCTACTGCGACTTGGTGCGAGCGTGCTCAGCCGCAGCAACCTCATGCGCATCGCAATGCCGGCGATGCGCTCGGTGGTGGGCGACATCAACGAATCGGTGTATCTGGCGGTGCGCAATGCGGAAGGCGACTGCTTGTACATTGCCATCGAGGAGTGCTCGCAGGCGATTCGCCACGTCAGCTGGGTCGGCAAGTCCATTCCCGCCCGGAGTTCGGCAGCAGGCCAAGTATTGTCCGGAACGGTTGCGTTCGGTGAATCCGTCATCGAACGCAACGGCGTGGAGCCGGACGTCACCGCGATTTCCAGCCCGATCTTCGTCGCCGGGCGTCCCGTCGCCGCCATGAGCATCCTCGTGCCGTCATACCGTATGGACTCCGGCAAGACGCAACGCTGCGAAGCTTCCCTGGTCAAAGCGTGCCAAGAGGTCTCCCAGCAGCTTGGGACGTGAAGCGCGGCCGCAGCGGTAATGGCTGCGTTGCTCACATTTCTATAACTGTTCTTCGTGCAGTCGCCCTGCGAATCTCGCCAAACGAATTTAATTAAGCACATTCAGCGGAAATATGTTGCATAGTCGTTGCGACTTCGACACACAGCAACTCAGAAACGGCGGAATTCCGACAAAATGCCACGCACCGAACAAGACGGAATCAGTCGTCTACTTTGCGAAGTGCCTAATAGACGAAAAAAGTGCTGAATAAACGACGAAAGCGGTTGCCGAGCGAAGATTCCGGATGAAACCATCGCTTGCAGCCATTCATGACAACGTTGCGATCATTTACTCAGCACTTTTTTCATCCATTAGGCACTTTTTTCGTCTATTAGGCACATGCGAAAGTATGCAGCCTCTCAAGCATTCATATAATCCTTGGAATTCCGCCATTTCATGATGTCTGACAATGATGCACACGACCATGCGCAGGCAGTTTCACCCAACAATGTGCCTAATAAATGGAGAGCAGCGAAAATCTGGACGCTATGCGAGGGCGGAAAGACGAGCGGACCGCGATTCTCTCAACATTTAGCTCACGTTTTTAGGTTTTTACTTAACCCTGAGCAAGCGCCCTCATAATTTGCAATTTAGGCGAAAATGCTTAGGGGCTGCCGAAGCAGCCCCTAGCCTACCAACGATCACAAACCTGCTGGCCCATGCTCGTCGTATATGCAAGCATATACATAACCGCAATTTTGCCGGATGGCAATGATGCACTTTAGTTCATCGCGCCATGCCATCCGATAGGTTCATGCCGATATCTCCAACAGCAACAGCCGCACCCTTACGCCAGCGCCGCGTCGATGAGCGCGTCGTCGTCCGGCGCGACTTGGGGGACGGTGATGTGCGCGGCGCCGGTGGCGTCGTGTGCGGCGTTGAAATCGTCGACGACCTCCATCGCGTGCGGGTTGCGCGCCCACGAGCGTCGGGCCACACCGCTCATTACATCCCACAGCATCGCGGACTGGATGATCCGATCCACACGCTCGGAGCCGTCGAGCACCAGGCCGAAGCCGCCGTTGATGGCGCGTCCGATGCCTACGCCACCACCGTTGTGCAGCGTGACGAGGCTCATGCCGCGCGCGCAGTTGCCCGCGAAGCACTGCACGGCCATGTCAGCCATGACGTTCGAGCCGTCCTTGATATTCGAGGTCTCGCGGAAGGGCGAATCGGTGCCGGAGACGTCGTGATGGTCGCGCCCGAGCATGATAGGCCCGACCAGCCCTTCGCGCACCATCTCGTTGAACCGCAGGGCGATGCGCATGCGCCCTTCGCAGTCCTGATACAGGATGCGCGCCTGCGTGCCGACCACGAGCTTCGCCTCTTCGGCGGCCGAGATCCAGTTGTAGTTGTCGCGATCCTGGCTACGGCGCTCCGGGTCGATGCACGCCATCGCGGCCGCATCGGTGTCCATCAGGTCGGATTCCTTGCCGCTCAGGCACACCCAGCGGAAGGGGCCGTAACCGTAGTCGAACAGGTGCGGGCCCATGATGTCTTCCACGTAGCTGGGCAGCGTGAAGCCGTCCTTGTCATCCACGCCGTTGCCCGAAAGCTCCTTCGCGCCGGCGTCGAAGCAGGACTTGAGGAAGGAGTTGCCATAATCGAAGAAGTACGTGCCGCGCTGGTGCAGCTCCTCGACCAGATGAATATGCCTGACGAGCGATTCGTCGACGAGCTGCCGAAAGCGCTCCGGGTCCTCGGCGAGCAGCCGTGTACGTTCGGCGAAGGTGATGCCAGCCGGGCAGTAGCCGCCCTCGTACACCGCGTGGCAGGAGGTCTGGTCGCTCAGCAGATCGATCCGCACGTCATGGTCGACCGCGTATTGCAGCAGATCCACCACATTGCCCGTGTACGCGATGGACACGGCCTCGCCGTTCCTGCGCGCCTCGTCGGCGATGTCGAAAGCCTTGGGCAGGTCGTCCACGACCTCGTCCACCCAGCCCTGGCTCAGGCGGGTCTGGATGCGCGAGGCGTCCACTTCGGCGATGACGCCCACGCCGCCGGCCAGCTTAATCGCCTTGGGCTGCGCGCCGGACATGCCGCCCATGCCGGAGGAGACGAACAGCTTGCCGGAGAGGTCATCGTTTTCTGGCACGCCAAGGAACTGACGGCCGGCGTTGAGCAGCGTGTTGAAGGTGCCGTGCACGATGCCCTGCGGCCCGATGTACATCCAGCCGCCGGCGGTCATCTGCCCGTAGTTCGCCACGCCCATCTCCTCGGCGATTTCCCAGTCGTCGAGATTGTCGTACATGCCCACCATCAAGCCGTTGGTAATAATGACGCGCGGCTGGTTCGGCTCGGAGGGGAACAGTCCTAGCGGATGCCCGGATTCCATCGCCAGCGTCTGATGGTCGGTGAGGATCTGCAGGTAGCGCTTGATCATCACGTACTGCATCCAGTCGTGGCACACGGAGCCGGTTTCGCCGTAAGTGACCAGCTCGTAGGGATACAGCGCCACCTCGAAATCGAGATTGTTGTCGATCATGACCTGGAACGCCTTGCCTTCCAAGCAGTTGCCTTGGTACTGGTCGACGGGCTTGCCCCAGATGCGCCCGACAGGGCGGAAACGGTAGCCGTAGATGCGCCCGTAGGTTCTGAGCTCCTCAAGGAATTCCGGGATGAGCTGCTCGTGCAGTTCCGGCGCGATGTAGCGCAGTGCGTTCTTCAGCGCGACCTTGGTTTGGGCCTTGCTCAGGCGGTATCCGCGCGAGGGGGCGCGGCGAATCGTCGGGTCGAATTTCGGCATCGGCGGCAGCTCGCTGATGGGGTTGAGCACGATGGCTTGTGCGGTGGCAGTGGGTTGGGTGGCGGCGGTGGGTTGGGTGGAGGTGAGTTGTGTCATGGTGGCTTCTTTCTGTGGTAGTTACGAGATGGTGGTTATGAAATGGTGTCTGGTGTTGTGTTGCCCTAATTGTGCGGCTCTAATCGCGTTGTCCTAACCTCGGTGCGGCGGCTGGTCATGCCCGCCCAGGTCGAGCGCGTGCGTAATCGGCACGCCGGGTCGGTAGGCGATATGTGCGTAGGAGGGCGCGTCCACGAGCGCGAAATAGGCTTTCGCGCCTGCGCGAATCACGCCGATATCGCTGCGGCGCAGAGCGAGCGCGCCGCCAGCCGTCGCCGCCCAGACGGCTTGCGCGATGGTCAATCCCATCTCGCGCACGGCGATAGCAATGGCAAAGGGAATCGAGTCAGAGAAGCAGGTGCCCGGGTTGCAGTCGGAGGCGATGGCGATGGGCACGCCTGCGGCGATGGCGCGGCGCATATCCGGATAAGGCTGCTTGGTCGAGAATTCAACCGCAGGCAGATAGGTTGCGACCGTGCCGTATTGACGCTCCAATGCGGATGCGGCGGACTGCGTTTCGGGCGATGTTGCAGCTGATGCCTCGGGCGACGCTTCAGCTGACGTTTCACACCATGCTCCGGGCTGCTTGCCGAGCCATGTGGCGGCCAGCGCGTCGAGGTCATCGTCGGTCAGAAATGTGCAATGATCCACGCTTGCCGCGCCCAGTTCGCATGCGATGCGTGCCCCAGGGCCAGGTCCGAGCTGCGCGCCGTGCACGCGGATGCCGAGGCCGCGCTGCCTGGCGGCAGTCAGCATCGTGCGGGTTTCGTCGCCGTCGAAAGCGTAGGGGGAATGCGGCTCGCAGAAAACATCCGACCAGCGGGCGTTGCCTTCACGCACTACCGCGTCCAGCATAGGCCCGCATACCAAGCGCACGTAGTCGTCGCGGTCGCCGAGGTGCGGCGCGGAGCTGCCGGAGCGGGCATCATGTCCAGCTTGCGCCGGCCGGTATTCCTCGGGAACCGCATGCCCGCCGAGGAAAGTAATCTCGGGCGTGAATCGGGCGGCCACGCGCAGCAATTTGGCTTCGTTCGGCACGTCGAGACCGTAGCCGCTTTTGATCTCCATCGTGGTGGTGCCCTGCGCCCGGGCTTCGCGCAGCAGTGCAAGCGCACGGTCTGCCAGCATGTCTTCGCTGGCCGCGCGGGTGGCGTGCACCGTGCGCAGGATGCCGCCGCCGTCATACTGCTGGCCGCCCATGCGCGCCTCGAACTCATCGCCACGGTCGCCGCCGAAGACCAGATGCGAATGCGAGTCCACGAAACCGGGCAGCAGCGCCCGACCGGCGAGGTCGATGCGGCGAGGCTCGGCTGTGGTTCGTTTGCTGGCTTCGTTGATTGTGTCGGCCTCGGTGGCTTCGGTTCGTTCGCGGGTTCCGTTGCCGAATTCCGTCACTGCGTGATGTCGGCACGAATACCGATATTCCGTGGGCAAATCACGCTCACGCCCAACCCACTCGATAATTTCGCCGCGAACCACGACCGCAGCCTGCTCGATCACGCCAAGCTGCCCGACCGGAGTCATCGGAGCATTGGCGTTCAACGGCTCGACGCAGTTCGTCACTAGCTGGCCGATGCCGGTGATTATGGTGATATTGGAGGAGGCTGCGGAGCTGACAGCATCCCAATTCACACCATCCGTACCGCCCGCAGTGTTACTTGCGCTTGCGTTCTGGGCCGCAGACTCGTGCCCGTGTTCATGCCCGTACTCGCGTTCGTTCATTATCGCCTCACCTTCTTCGCAGTCGTTGCCGTCGCCCTACTCGGCTTTCGTCTCATTGTTATCTGATTCATGGTGACTATGTCTGGCTCGCAACTCGCTCGCACCCAGCTCATGTCCGCAGCCGTTCAGTCAGCTCGTGAATTCCGTCACTGACATCGTCAGCAGTCATCGCGTTCGACTGATGATTGCGAACTACAAACCGCCCGCCGACCGCCACATCGCGCACATCGGCCGCAGTAGCGACCAGCAGGATGCTTTCCGCACGCACGCCGGCCAGATGCGGCGCGGCGGTATCAATTACCACGAAATCGGCGAGCGCACCGACGCTGATGCGCCCCGATTCGCTCCATCCCGATGCGGCCTGTCCTTGCTCGGTCATCATCGCCACCAGCTCGGCCGGCGCAAAAGTATCACGCTGGCCGCTGACGAGCCGCTGATTGCCGTCAAGCCTGCGGATTTCTTCAAATGGGTCAATCGACACGTTCTCGTCGGAGCCGATGCACAAGTCAATGCCGGCGTCGCGCATCGCTGCGGCGGCGGGAATGCCGTCGGCGAGGTCGGCTTCCGTGGTCGGGCAGATTGCCGCCCGCGCGTGCGCCGCGCCCAACGTGGCGATATCGCTGCTGCTCAGATGCGTCGCATGCACGGCGACGGCGTTCGGCCCCCACACTCCGGCCTTGTCCAGCAGCTCGACAGGGCTCATGCCCGTCGCCTCACGACACGCCTCATTTTCCGCCGTTTGCTCGGATAAATGCACATGCAGCGGACGCACGGAAGCACCGTGAGCACTATATATGTTATGAACATTGCGGCCGTCGCCTATTTCACCACGGCTCCATTGCGCCACCACCTGCGCCTCGCGCTGCGAACAGGCGCGTACCGAATGCACAGCCGCGCCGACCCGCACGCTCTCGCGCAACGTCTCGTCGGACTGAATGGCCCGGTCGAGCGCGTCGACGCGGCTCACCCAAGATTCGACATCGCCATCGCCGAAGCGGCGCTGGCGCTCGCCCAGATCGTTGCCCTGCACATCGGCATGCAGATAGCAGGTGTCGAGCAGGGTCAGGCGAATGCCCGCATCATGCGCGGCGCGAGCGAGCGCAAGCCCCATCGCGTTCGGCTCGTCGTATGGCGTGCCATCCGGGCGGTGGTGCACGTAATGGAATTCGGCCACAGTGGTGTAGCCAGACATGAGCATCTCCGCGTACACGCGCCTCGCATACTCGTAATACAGCTCCGGCGTAAGGTTCGCGGCCACGCGGTACATGGTGTCGCGCCAGCTCCAAAACGTAGCGCCCTCGCGTCCAAGTCCGCGCAGCGCACGATGGAAGGTATGTGAATGGCAGTCGGCCGCGCCAGGCATCACCAAGCCGTCGAGCATGATATCGCCATCATGCGGCTGCTCGTCGGTGGTTATCTGCGCGTATGCGCCATCGGCAACCGTGAAGCGCACATTGCTGCGCACCGCGCCCTCTACCCAGGCCTGTGCCGCCCAATAGGAGCGCGAGGAGAGTTCCTGTGAATCGCGGGAGTCGGTGTCGGCGTTAGTGTTAGCGTGCAGGTTGGAATTTTCACCGCTGCCGTTGATTGCGGCACTATTGCTGGCATCACTGGCATTGCATTGCATAATGTTCATCGCCATCGTTCCTCCATTGACCATCTGCCATTGACCATCTGCCACTTAGCGTCTTTGCGCCCGAGAATTTCCCACTCAGCATCTGTCTACTTATTATTTGCATACTCATTGCCTCTTCACCCATTGCCCTTTCACCCATTGCTCAGCGCTCGCCCTGCACTGACCGGGGCCGCCAACCGGCGGCGACGCGGTCTGCGCAATCGTGAATCGCCGCTGCATAGGCGTATACGCCTTGCGTGGCATCAGCCAGTGTGGCGTATTCGCGCGGAGTGTGGGAGGCACCGGTCTCATTGCGCACGAAGAGCATCCCGGCCGCGCAGCCGGATTCGGCGAGAATGCCTGCGTCATGGCCAGCAGCGGTGCCAATCACCGGTGCGAGTTCCGTTGTTCTATGAGCGGCGGCAAGATTCCCGGGTTCGGAGTCTTTTGCACTGTGCACAGCTTGTGAGTTTGCGGATTCCTTCTCGCGGAACTGCTCGACTGCGGATTGCGCGTCACCATTGTGCGCGGTGTCGGATTGCGCATCATCGAACTGCTCACCGCGAAGTTCCACGCCATCGGATTGCCCGGCAGCCAACTGCGCGCCGCCAGATTCCGCGCCATGCGACTTCGCGTTGTCTGCCGTCGCATCATCGCCCCACGCGCTCACCGCTTGCACCAGCGCATCACGCAATTCGGGGCTGAATACGGTCGCCTCGGTCCAAGATTCGCGAGTCAGCGTGGCTGTCACGCCGTCCAAACCGTTGCCGCCCAAACCAGCACCCTTCAAACCGCTGTTTTCTAAACCGTTGCCATCACTGCCGGCAAGCCACGCGCCAAGTCGATGCACAATATCAACGACCGTCTGCGCCTTGGCTGCGCGGCAATCGAGCCAGCAGGTCACATGCGCGGCAATCACGTTCACGCCGTTGGGCTCGACCTCGACACGGCCTACTGTGGCGCGGGCGTCGGGCGCGGCCGCAGCCTCCTCGCGCACGCGCTGCACGAAGCGGGCGAAGGCCAGCATCGCATCATGACGACGGTCGAGCGGCGTGGAGCCGGCGTGATTCGGCTCGCCCTCGAAATCAACGCGCCACCGGCCGTGCGGCCAGATTGCGTCGGCCACCGCGACGGGCGCTCCGAGATCGCTCTGCATGCAGCCCTGTTCGATATGCAATTCGATATGCGCCGCAGAACGCTTGAGATATTCGAGATCCGCAGCCTGCCCTTCGGGCGCGTGCGAATCAGCAAAAGCCGCACCGATTTCCGCCTCGCTGAAATCGCTCAGGCAATCCAAACCCGATTGTTGCATTTCACGAACATGTTCCAGCTTGGCGGCGAATCCATCCAGCGCCTCGCGCACGCTGATGCCGTCCGCGTCCGTGCGGGCCAGCGCCCGGTCTGCGGGCAGGATGCCGGTCAGCACCCGCGAGCCGAAGCAGGCTACCGCAAAGCGCGCACCCTCCTCGTCATGGAAACTCGCGATGCCGATCGGGCAGCGCGGCGTCCAGCCGTTTTCGCGCAGCACGTCGAAGGCCGCTATCGCGCTGAGCACGCCCAGCGGGCCGTCGAATGCGCCGCCGCCCGGCACGGAGTCCATATGCGAGCCGACGGTCACCCCGGGATGCTCGGCGCTCGGTTCACCGAACCACGCCCACTGATTGCCGGCCGCGTCCACCTCCACACGGAACCCGCGACGCTGCATCTGCGCGGCGAACCACACACGCAGCGCCGCTTCCTCATCACTCCATGCGAATCGCGAGTAGCCCTCAGCACCGTGATTGCCGATGCTGTCGAGCTGGCGAAACAGCTGTGCCAAGCGCCCTGCCGCCTCGTCGCGCGCAGCAAGCGACGCATCCGCTTCCTGATCCCAAAAATCGGGCATCTCCATCGTGGCGCTCCTCTCGAATCGGCTATGCATTGCGTTCGGCACTCGCACTTGAGTTCTATGTACAAGCGCAGCGCCCGTCGCATTGGTATCCTTCGAGTATACGGATATCATTTCACCAAATGAAAATGAATTGTTACGGAATGAAAAACAACTGACTTCACGGCTGCCGCTCTAGCCGCTCATTCACAACGTATTCATAAATTTACTCAGCCTTCGGTCTCTTTCGAATTTCATTAGGCCTTTTGAAGAGGATTCCGCCAGCGCCCGCCTCATAACCCCAATGAACACGGTGCCAAGAATGGCGGAATAAAGCCAAAATACCGAACGCCAATTTGCGCGTCTACTATATAAAGGACCTAATGAACGAAAAATCCACCTAATGAACGGTTATATGGCAGGAACATAATGAAAAAATGACTTTATGTCCATAAATTCCGGACGATGCGCCTCAGTCCGGCCCCTTCAGAATTTTACTAAGCACATGTAAGAAAATTCCGTCAACACATGTCGCAGCCCAAATAAACACGAGACCAAGAATGGCGGAATCTCGCCAAAATGCCGAATGTCACACTGAGCGTCTATTTTGCGATGTGCTTAATAGGCGAAAAAAGTGCTTAATTATATGTTTGCCCTGCGTTTTGCAGCGCGCGGGCCGACTTTGCAAGTACGATATGACATGCCGGGGCTCACCCCACGTCGTGCAGCGTGCGATCTCCACTGCACTGATGCATAAGGGGCATGACCGGTCTCAAGTGGCACGAAATCCTTGCTGTCGAAGGCCGGCCTGCACATCCCCCACCACCCACACACAGTGGCACCCCACACCAGCACATCGAAAGCAGCAATATGCGACGCGATGCCTATGATGCAATCATGGTCGAGCTGAGCAGGCGCATGCCGTACATCACCGCGTTTCCCCGTGCCTTGGGCACCGGGCTACTGATTCATACCGCTCGGCCTTTGGACGACGAGCTGCATGTGCGCATCGGCGATTTCATTGACGAATACGAATCGGTGATATCGCGCTTCCGCAACGATTCCCTCGTAGCAGCGATGGCGAAGGCTGAACATGGCGGTGCCTTCGCCTTCCCCGATTGGACACTGCCGCTGTTTATGTTGTGCGACGTTTTGGCAGCGGCGAGCGCAGGCGCAATCGACCCCTGCATCGGCGAGGATATGATTCGGCTGGGCTACGGCGCGGATCTGACCTTTACCATGCAGCCCGATGCCGCCAACCACCTCGGCGCGATTCATGGCCGCCCAACGTGGGAGCACGACGTGGCTCGCGATGGCACGACGCTGCGCACGACACAATCAGTGCAACTGGATTTCGGCGCATGCGGCAAGGGCTATCTGGTGGATCTGCTGGGCATGATGCTGTGCGAGCAATCTGGATCTGCTGCGGAATTTCTCATCGACGCGGGCGGAGATATGCTTATCAACTCGCGCGATTCCATCGATATCGCGCTCGAAGATCCTACCGACACCAATAACGCAGTCGGCATCGCGCATATCAGCTCGGGCGCGTTCTGCGCCAGCGCGCCAAGTCGAAGGCACTGGGGCGAGGCGCATGGGCTACGGCTTCACCACCTGCTCAACGCGATCGACGGACAGCCAGTGAACAACGTCGCCGCGACTTGGGTCTATGTCAATGCCAACTTACTCAGCGCTAATTCATCCAATGCCGACTCACCGAGTGGTACCCGCGTCAGCACTCTCCCCCCTAACGTCGCCTTCCCCAGTATCTCGTACCCCACTGCCCTCGCCGACGGTCTGGCGACCGCGCTCTTCGCGACCGAGCCGCAACGCTTGGCCTCTCTTGCCGATTTCTCATGCGCCCAGCTCCTCGCCGACCGCCGCATGGTCGCCAGCCGCAACTTCCCAGGAACGTTCTTCACTGCCAAGTAACCATTTGCCCGCTCACTCAGCTTTGGCGTACACAAGGCTACGCACAACAACGAAGTTCCGTAACGTTGCATACGGCAGTACCGCAGCACCCATACGATGCACAGAAATCGACTATATCTGATTTCCGTTGATTTTCTTAGCTGAAATCAGATATACTCGATTTTTAACAAATATTTCATAGAGAATCAGGTATAATTGATTTTAGAACATTATGGGACATTGTCACCCCACTCGGAGGCCTCAATGATCGACAGACCACTGTACATGAATCGCATACGCCCATTCATCGGGAAAAACATCATCAAAGTGCTCATCGGCGCGCGACGCTCTGGCAAATCCACGCTGCTGGAACTCATCAGACGTCAGCTACTCAACGACGGCGTGCCCGAAAACGCTATGCTGCATCTCAATTTCGAATCGAGCGCCACTGCCGATATCACGAATGCGACCGAGCTCACGGCATATGTGCGGTCATACTTCAGCGAAAACACAAACGAGGGCGAGAGCAATGAGAATAGCAATAGGAACGCCAAAAATAATGCCCCAGCCGATGTCGATCACAACACCACTTCCATCAGCACAAACGCCCACAAAATCGCGCTGTTCCTTGACGAAATACAGGAAGTCGACCACTGGGAGAAGGCCGTTCGCTCGTTCATGGTCGATTACGACGCCGACATCTACCTGACCGGATCGAATGCGCACATGCTGTCCAGCGACCTAGCCACCTACATCACCGGCAGGTATGTATCCATCGACGTGTATCCGTTTTCCTTCGCCGAATTTCTCGAAGCGTACCGGCAATCGGCCGGGCCTATCAGCGAGCGCGAGGCGTTCCAACGCTACGTCAGGCAAGGCGGCTTCCCGTTCCAGACCGATCTCGCCTTCGATGAGGCAGCATCGATGCAATATCTCAATGACCTCTTCGCCACCATCTTGTTCAAAGACGTGGTGCGGCACGCAGGCGTGCGCGACCCCGACGCCTTGGAGCGCATCATCCGCTACGCTATCGGCGAGGAAGGCCATCTCATCACCGTGGCCAATATCGCCCAATATATGAAAAACGAACATCGCAAAGTAGCCGCCGACACCATCGCCAATTATCTCGACGCCGCAGCCCGGGCGTTTCTGCTCTACCGCGCGCCGAGACAGGACGCTGTCGGGATGCGCGAGCTGAAAATCAACGAGAAATACTATGTCGTCGATCAGGGTCTGCGTCAAGCCATCGGGCTGAACAATGCGAACGCAATCGACCAGGTGCTCGAAGGCATCGTGTTCATGGAGCTCAAACGCCGCGGATACGAGGTACGCGTCGGCAAGGTCGGCGACCAGGAGATCGACTTCATCGCTCAGCGCGACGGTGCGACCGAGTACTATCAGGTCACCTATCTGATGGCTTCGCCTCAAACCGCCGAGAGCGAGTTCGGGGCTTTCGCAGCGCTGCGCGACAACTATCCCAAGACCGTGCTGAGTCTGGACGAGTTTCCACAATCGCGCGATGGCATTCAAGGCGTGAATATCGTCGAGTGGCTGCTGAGAAAATGAGTCGATGAGCGGAATCTTCCTATTATTCAGGCTTGTCAACACTGAATAATATGCCGAACGCGCCGCTGCGGGCCAGACAGCCGATATCGCAATCCCAGCCGTGCGCGATCTAACGCAGTTGTTGGCCGAGATCCGACAGCCAGCGCCGGAAGATGCATTGCACTGCTTCCGCCTGATCGAGGTGCAGCGTGTGCCCGGCCTTCGGCAGGCACACGTATGTGGATTCCTGCAGCGTCCGGTAGAGCGCAAAGGCGTCTTCGTAGCCGATCATGGTGTCGTTTTCGCCGACCACGATGGTGACCGGGTGGCGATACTGGCTCATATACTCGGCGGGCGTTGTCGCGAGCGCCGGGTTGTCGGCCAGATACCGCACAGCCTCATTTTCGCTGTTGCCCATGAGACCGGGCAGTATGTAGCGTTTGAACAGTTCGAAATTCTCGGCGCTTTCCACCACTGCAGTGGCCTTGTACGCGGTAATTTCCTGCTCGGCAGCATCGCGCGGAAGATCCGAAACGTGGTACACCGTCTTCTTCGGCAAGGTTCGCGCCTTGTCATCGGGCACGAATTCAGGCGCCAGAAGAAATATCGAGCGAATGCGGTCGCCGTATTGCGCGGCCAGCGCAGACGCCAGCAGGCCGCCGAAGGAATACCCCACGATTGCGAAATCGATTTCGGCGAATTCTTCGGTCAGATAATCGCCCAGCGCCTTGAGCACATCACTGGCCGACCGTATGTCGAAACCGTCGCAGCTCTGGCCCAGGCCGGGCAGGTCGATGTAGTACCGCTGCCAGTGGTCATGCTGCGAGAAACATTGTTCCAACGGCAGCAGGGAGCGGTGGTCCAGCGGGAACCCATGCAGCATCACAATGGGGAATCCCTCGCCTATTTTCCTGACGAATACATGCTCATTGCCCATTGCCGCACATATCTCCCATCTCATTAGCGAGAAACGACCGGTTCGCTGCCCTCTGCGGTACATGCTAGACGGTTTTTCGTGTTTCAGCGCGAAGTTTTCCGTTTTGCGGGTGTATCTCCGTTATGTGTGGCGTTAATCTACCCTTGCGGAGGTCTATCTGCGTTGTGTGAGGCGTTATTTCCTGACGAGCCAAGTATCGGGCGGCATAAACTGCCGTTTTGGAGCGATGTTACTTGGGGTCTCATGAATTTAGCACCTCACACAACGCAGATAGACCTCCGCAGCTCCCTAATAACGCCTCACATAAGGCAGATACCCGAATTTTTTAGGGCATGGCAACAAGTTTTCAGGTTTCCTCTGATCTGCAAGAGCTAGCATCCCAATTTTCCATGCCTCAACACGAAGAACCGCGTATACCCATAAGTCGGCCGATATCGTTGTGAACTGGCGAAATTCCGCCTTTCGCAAACGATATCGGCCGACTTATGGGTGGGCAAGCCTATGGCTCCGCCTTCGCGACCTTAGCGGCCCGCTCACCTCACCTATGAGCAACGCACTGCGTTGCTCATGTAACGGCTCAACAGTGACGATGACGGAGTCATCGTCCTTCGGCCCCTTGGCGGGGCCTCACTTCGCCTACGGAGAGCCCACTGGGCTCTCCGCTTAACGATAACGATGCCGTAGACATCGTTCTTCGCGGCCTTAGCGGCCGCTCACTTCGCCTACGGAGAGCCCACTGGGCTCTCCGCTTAACGGCTCAGTCCGTCAGGGCGAACTGACTGTTGTAGAGGCCGGCGTAGAAGCCGTCGGCCTTGAGCAGCTCGTCGTGGGTGCCGCGTTCGACGATGTCGCCGTGATCCATCACGAGGATCATGTCGGCATTCTTGATGGTCGAGAGCCGGTGCGCGATCACGAAGCTCGTGCGGCCGACGGTCAGGGCGTCCATGGCCTTCTGAATCAGCTCCTCGGTGCGAGTGTCGACCGAGGAGGTCGCCTCGTCCAGAATCAGGATCGGCGCGTTCTGCACCATAGCCCGAGCGATGGTGAGCAGCTGCTTCTGGCCTTGCGAAAGCGAGGCCTTGTCGTCGAGCACCGTGTCGTAGCCCTTGGGCAGCGAACGGATGTAATGGTCCAGTCCGACGGACTTGCAGGCGTCGACGATCTGCTCGTCGCTGACGTCCGTGCGCGCGTAGGCGATGTTCTCGCGCACAGTGCCCTGGAACACCCAGGTGTCTTGCAGCACCATCGAGAACTGGTCGTGCACGTTGGCGCGCGGCACGGATTTCGTGTCGATGCCGTCGATGGAGATTGAGCCGCCGGTGATCTCGTAGAAGCGCATGAGCAGATTGACCATAGTGGTCTTGCCCGCGCCGGTCGGCCCGACGATAGCGACTTTCTGACCGGCCCGAACGGCGGCGGAGAAGTCGTGGATGATGGTCTTCTCCGGCGAATAGCCGAAGCTCACATGCGCGAAGTCCACATCGCCGCGCACGCGCACGGGGTTGCCTGCGGCATCGCGGCCGAGCAGCGGCTGCTTGGCGCTTTCGTCGGCCATCTCGGGCTCTTCGAGGAATCCGAAGACGCGCTCGGAGGCGGCGGCGCAGCGCTGCAGGTTCTGGAAGGCGGTGGCGAACTGGGCGAGCGGCTGGGTGAACAGGCGGATGTACATCATGAAGGCCACGATGACGCCGAATTCGATCTTGCCGTTCAGCGCGAGCGCGCCGCCGACCGCGCACACCACGACGAAGCCGAGGTTGCCCACGAACATCATCAGCGGCATCATGAGTCCCGAGAAGAACTGGCTCTTCCAGCCGGAAGCGTAGAGGTCGCCGTTGTAGCGTTCGAAGGTGCGGATAGAATTCGGCTCGCCGCCGTAGGCCTTGACCACGGTGTGGCCGGCGTACATCTCCTCGACGTGACCGTTGACATCGCCCAGCGCCTTCTGCTGCTGCACGAAGTACTTCTGCGAGAACTTCATGATAAGCGACATCAGCGCGAAGCCCACCAAACTCGCGACGATGGCGCACAGCGTCAGAATCACGTTGTTGGCGAACATCATGACGAGCGAGCCGAAGAACAGCGTCACCGATGTGATCAGCGCGCCGACGGACTGTCCGAGCGTCTGGCCGATGGCGTCCACATCGTTCGTGATGCGCGAGAGGATGTCGCCGTAGCTGGTCTTGTCGAAGTATTTGAGCGGCAGCTTGTTGATCTTCACGCTGATCGCGCCGCGCAGCTCCTGAGCAGTGCGCTGCGTGACGGTCGCCATCATCCACGACTGCACGTAGTTGAGCAGCGCGCTGCCGACGTAGAGCGCCACAAGAATCCAGGCGATGCGGTTGACCGCGCTGAAATCGATCGAGTGCATGATCGGCTTGCCGTTCACGATGGCCGGCATGCCTTTGACGATCTCGTTGGTCATGTCTCGCAGGCGGTTCGGCCCGACGATCTGGAAGATCGTGCCGATTGCGCCGAGCACGAGCGCGACGATCATGGCGGGTATGTATTTGCGGCAGAATCGGATGAGCTTGCCCATCGTCTGCCCGAAGTCTTCGGGGCGCTCGGCTACGGCGCCGCGCCCTCCTCTTGACCCTGGTCCTGGCATTATGTTTCTCCTTAAAGCCTTACAACCTTGTGTTTGCCCATATGCGCGTATGTGTCGGCTGGCATCTGCGCACCTGCGCAGCATCTAGCGGCCAACATCACACGCCTAGCCTCACGCGGCCAGCTCGTCCGGGCTAAGCTGGGACTCGGCGATTTCGCGGTACACGCTGCAATTTTCCAGCAGCTCGCGGTGGGTGCCCTGCCCGACCACCTTGCCGTCGTCGAGCACGACGATGCGGTCGGCGTCCATGATGGTGCCGATGCGCTGGGCGACAATCAGCTTCGTGGAATCCTTGGCTTCTTTGGCCAGCTCGTCGCGCACGGCGCGATCGGTCTTGAAGTCCAAGGCGCTGAAGGAATCATCGAAGATCAGGATTTCAGGGTGACGATACACCGCGCGGGCGATGGAAAGCCGCTGCTTCTGGCCGCCCGAGACGTTCGAGCCGCCCTGCGCGATCGCGGCGTCATAGGCGCCGTCCATGGTCTCGATGAACTCATCGGCCTGCGCGACCTCAGCGGCCTTGCGAACCTGCTGCTCGTCGCCGAGATCCTGCACGTCATCCGCATGCTTCATCAGCTCGGCTTCGCGCCTGCGCCCCTGAATGCTGGACGTGTCGACCAGTTCGACGTCGGCGGAATCCTGCGGTCGGTCGCCGTAGCGGATATTCGAGGCGACCGTGCCCTTGAAGAGTACCGACTGCTGCGGCACGTAGCCGATTTTGTCGCGAAGAGCCTTGAGCGTGTAGTTGCGCACGTCCACGCCGTCGACCAGCACCTGGCCTTCGGTCGCGTCGTAGAAGCGCGGCACGAGGTTGACCAGCGAGGACTTGCCCGAGCCGGTCGAGCCAATGAAAGCGACCGTCTGGCCGGGCTGGGCGCTGAACGTGATGCCTTCGAGCATCGCTTCGCGCGAGTCCGGGTAGGCGAAGCTCACATTCTTGAACTCGACCGTGCCCTTGGAAGCGGCGGCGACGGTTGCGGCAGTGTTTACACCGGCGTCACCGGCAGCGTCCTCAGCGCTATCGGTCACCATCGGATCGGTATCAAGCACTTCCATCACGCGGTTTGCGGACACGTCGGCGCGCGGCAGCAGCACGAACACCATGCTCATCAGCAGGAAGCTCATGATGACCTGCACCGAGTAGCTGGAGAAGACGACCATATTCGAGAACAGCGTGAGCTTGTCCTGAATGCCGGCCGCGTCGATGAGATACGCGCCGATCCAGTAGATCGCCAGCATCAGGCCGTTCATGACGGCGTTGATCAGCGGCATCATGACCGACATGGCGCGGTTGGTGAATAGGTAGGTGTTGCTCAGCTCCGCATTGGCCTTGTCGTATTTCGTCTCCTGATAGTCTTCCGCGTTGTAGGCGCGCACGACGCGCAGGCCGGTGAGGTTCTCGCGGGCGACGAGGTTGATGTTGTCGGTCAGGCGCTGCATGCTGCGGAACTTGGGCACGACCATGGCCATGAGCACGCCGATGACCACGAGCAGTACGGCGACGGCGACGGCGGTTGCCACCGTCCAGTCCACGCCCTTGCCCGCGATCTTGCATACGGCCCATACGGCCATGATCGGCGACTTGACGAGCAGCAGCAGGCCCATCGTGACGAACATCTGAATCTGCGTGATGTCGTTGGTCGAGCGGGTGATGAGGCTCGCTGTGGAGAAGCGGTTCATCTCTGCCGGGCCAAAGGACTCGACCTTGCGGAATTCGAGCGAGCGCAGGCGCTGGCTGAACGAGGCGCCAACCCGCGCCGCGACGTAGCCGGTCGCGATCGCGCATAGCACGGAGCCCAGCGAGATGAGCAGCATCTTGCCGCCGGCGATCCAGATGTCGTGCATGTTGCTGCCCGGGGTTTCCACGAGCCGCGTGATATCGGACATGTAGTCCGGAAGCTTGAGATCAAACCAGATCTGGCTCACGATGAATATGAGCCCGATCAGCAGCTGCCCGATCTCCGATTTGGAGAGATATTTGCAGATGCTCAGCATGTATTATCCTTCCTTAAGGATGGTGATGATTCTTTGGGATTCCTATTGATTCTTATTAGTTCTTGAAAAGTCTGTTCGCGATTTGCTTCGTTTATTAATTTCTTACGGTGTTAGATAATACGCATGGAAATCGAGAAGAAACACCGTTTTTGGTAAAACATTATGAAATTCTCCCAGCACGTATTTTTGCGACGCTATGTCCGGCTGGCACAGTCTAGTTGGCGCAGTCCGGTTGGATGCGTCATTGCGAGGATACGTCGTTGCGATACGCCGATTCGGCCTGTCGGCCAGCCAGCGGTTTACTCGTCGTGCGGCAGGCTCGCGAAGGCCTTCTCGATCTCCTCGCGCGTCGGGCGCGGCTCGCCCGGCTTGCAGATCGACATATAGACATGAAACTCGGTGACCAGATCGACGAAATCCCGAGTCCGTCGTTCGCCCATCTGCGTGAAGATCCAGCAGATCGCCGACCGGGCCTCGTCGCGGTCCTTGAGCGCCTGCTCAAGCCCGGTATCGGTTATGGAAACAAGGATATTGCGCCGATCCTTGACATCGACCTCGCGCGTCACGAAGCCCTTTTTCTCCAAGGACGAGAGCACTGCGGAGATGCGGCCCGAGCTGGACCGCAGCGCCGAGGCGAGCTGTGACGGCGTCGACGTGCCCTGCTTGCGCAGATGACGCAACACAAACGGCTCGCCGCTGCCATACCGCGAGTAATGCTTGGCCGCAAGCGAGCGCTTGCTCATGACATTGGCGAGCAGCGTCTCGAACGCCTCCTGCTCGAACCCCATACGAATTCCCTCTTCCCAGTTGCGTGGCTTGCAGCTTCGGCACGTGCGCGCGTGGCGCATAACCGTTTGGCATGCATTGCGCATTGCTTGCCACCACGATGCCTATCGCCATGATGGTTATGCCATCTGTACGCACCAACCCGCATATACGGCATGCAAAGCTCCATATACTTGATATATTACCTCACACTATAAACTTTTTACAGTATGTGCTATTTGAGGAATCAAGTTATCAGGTCAAACCACAACACGCCCGGGGTGATATACACAAGTCGGGTGGTAGCGATTTCGACTGGCGGAATACCGCCAACTGAAATCGCTACCACCCGACTTGTGTAGATGTGGACTGCGGACCTTAGCTCACTGACGGTGCCGAATAGGGCACCGTCCTTCGCAGCCTTAGCGGAGCCTACTGCACCGCCTTCGCGACCTTAAGGGTCGCTCACCTCACCTATGAACAGCACACCGTGCTGTTCACTTAACGGTTCGGCTGCTCACTTCGCCTACAGACTGACGGCGCAAAACACGCCGTCCTTCGGCCCCTTAGCGGGGCCTCACTTCACCTACAGACAGCACACTGTGCTGTCTGTTTTACGGTTCAGCCGTGCTGTCTGCTTCACGGCTCAGCCAAGCTGCCACTGCTGGGCTTGGGCACGGCCGGACCAGAAAGCGGCGTAGCGCGGGTTGCTGGCGAACAGCTCCTGGTGGGTGCCGAGCGCACAGATGCGGCCGTGCTCCAGGAACGCGACGCGGTCGGCGTTGGCGATGGTTTCGGCCTGATGCGCGATGATGAGCACCGTGACCTGGCCTCGCAGCGACTCGATGGTGGTGCGTATGGCCTTGGCGGTCACGCCGTCCAGCGCGGCGGTCGCCTCGTCAAGCAAGAGAATCGGCGCTTTCTTGAGCAATGCGCGGGCGATGGAGACGCGCTGGCGTTCGCCGCCCGAAAGCAGCTTCCCGCTTTCGCCGACCGAACCATTCCAGCCGCCGGGAATCCGCTCGGCAATCGGCGTGACCCGTGCGAGTTCGGCCGCGCGCAGCACCTCCGACTCGCTGGCACCCGGGTCGCCCAGCGCAATGTTCTCACGAAGCGACTCGTTGAACAGGTACACATCCTGGAACACGAGCGAGAGCTGAGCAGCGCGATCCTCATCGCTCAAGTCCTTGACGTCGACGCCGCCGATACGCACCGCGCCCTGATTCGCGTCCCAGAAGCGCGCGATAAGCCGCGTGACCGTCGTCTTGCCGGAGCCGGACGGCCCGACGAGCGCGGTGACCGTGCCGGGTTCGAGTTCCAAATCCACGCCGTCGAGCACTGGCGCGCGGTCGCCGTAGCCGAAGACCACATGGTCCAGCTGCACGGCGTTGTCTGCAGGCTGCGCGCGGGAGACCTCGGGAACGGCCATCTCCGGCTCGTTCAACACGTCGGCGACTTCGTCGAGTTGCAGCTCGGCACGGCGCAGCGTCGTCAGCAGTTCGGCGAGCACGCGCAGCGGGTTGATGACCTGCGAGGTGAGCGCTATCACGGCGATGATCGCCACCGAGTCCACATCGCCCGACACGGCCTGCAGCACGCCGAGGCCCGCCGCAATGCCGAAGACGAAATCGATCACGATGCGCTGAGGAATCATGCTGACTATCGACGACCACAGCGACTTCCTGTCGGCCCTGCGCCGCGCCGCGATGGCGTCGGCAAGCGGCTGGTACTGCGTGCCGTGAATGCCTGCCGAGCGCAGCACCACCTGCTGGTCGGCGAATTCGAGCAGCCGCCGGTCGGTTTCGAATTCGGCCTCATGCACGCCCGTCTCGGCCTTGGCGTTGCGCCGCTCGCCCCACCGCGTCACCAGAGCGACAACCGGAATGGCGACGACGAGCGCGAGCCCGATCTGCCAATTGAACGCCAGAGCGACAATCGCCACGGCAATCGGCACCGTCACCGCCGTGACGACCGGGATAAGCGCATCCGATATGGTCAGCGCCACCGACATCGTGCCGCTCACCGCGATGCCCGACGCCGTTGCCTGTGCGTTGCCGCCGAACCAGCCCAGCGGCAGCCGCACCATATGGTCGGCGAGCCGGCCCTGCATATCGCGGATGACATCAACCGTGACGGCGAACGAATGGTTCGAGGAGAGCACGACGAAAATCGCGTTGACGAGCGCGGCCACGGCGAGCACCACGAGCCACAGCCACATGCCGTGCGTGTCGCGCCGGAACATCGAGACGAGCAGCGGCACGAGCGCCGCCAGCGCCGCGCCCTGCGTCAGGCCGTTGATCGCGGCGAGAATGAGAAATACCTTGAGAGCGCGTCTGGACAACTGGTCGCCAATTGCCATCAATGCCTTGATCATGAGCGATCCTCCTTGCTGATAGCGGTGGTTGCGTTGGCCGCGTCGGTTGCGCTGGCCGCGCTGGCTGCAATGCTGGTTTCGGCACTGCTTGCGGCACTGGCTTGCGCACCCTTATCGCTTTGCTGCGCCTGCCACATGTCGGCGTACGCTCCCGGTACGTTGGCGAGCTGCGCGTGCGTGCCGGACTGAATGATGCGGCCGTGATCAATAACCAGAATATTGTCCGCATGCTGAACGGTTTGCAAACGATGCGCGATGATGACAACCGTGCGGCCGACCACCAGATCGGACAGCGCGCTTTGAATCTCCGTCTCGATTTCCGGGTCGGCGGCCGAAGTCGCCTCGTCCATGATGAGGATCGGCGTGTTTTGCAGAATCACGCGCGCGATCGACACACGCTGTGCCTCGCCGCCCGAAAGCAGTGCGTCATCGCCGATAACCGAATCGTAGCCTCGTGGCAGCGCCATGATGCGCTCATGGATATGCGCGGCTTTGGCGGCAGCGATGATATCGTCCATCGAGGCGTCGGAACGCCCCAGCGCGATATTCTCTTTCAACGACAGCGCTGGAAGCTGCACCTGCTGCAGCACGAGGCCGACGTTCGCCCGCAGCACCGGCTCCGTTATCTGGCGCACATCGACGCCGCCGATGCGTATCGAACCGGCGTCCACATCGTGGAATCTCGCCAGCAGCAGGGCCAGCGTGGATTTGCCGGCTCCCGAAGGGCCGACCAGCGCCACGGTGCCGCCTTCGGGCACGGTGAAGCTGACGCCTGCAATGGCTTCATTCGAGTCAGAGACATTTGCCATTTCATTCGCCACATCAGCCGTATTCGTCGGTTCGCGTGACGTTTCACGTGGAACACTACCAAACGCGCTGCTTGATGCAACATCTGACAAACCTCTCACCGACACAGCAACCGAGACATCCTTCGGCTCGTTGCCCGATGCGCCGTCGAGAATGCCGGAATCGTTCTGATTGTTCGCATAACCGTCTCCTGTGAGAGAGGAATTGTCAGCACCTTCAGCACCATCAGCACTATCAGCAACGTCACCAGCACCATCTACCTGCGGATAGCTGAAATGCACGTCGTCGAATTCAACTGTCCGATTCGCCGGGCGCAATGGCTTACTGGGCTGTGGCAGCGGCGGCTCGTTCAGCAGTCCGGTGATGCGCTCCACCGCTTCGCGTCCCTCGCTGTAGGCCTGATTGCCGGAAGCCAAGGTGATCAGCGCGCCGGGCAGCGAGAGCGCCACCAGCGCCACGACCAGCGCCTTGGCCGGTTCGATGCTTCCCGAATCCACGAATATCACGCCGCCCAGAGCGACCATCAAAGCCACAACCGGCGCGGAAAGCCAGATAAGCGCCACGGCTTGCGCACGCATCTGCGGGCCGACGAGCCGCGCGAAGTCACTGATGAAGGCGTTACTCGTCTTGCGAAATCGCCGCGAGCCCTCCTTGGCGCACCCGAAGATTTTGAGCACGGCCACACCGCCGACATAATCGACAATCGCCTCGCTCACTGCGGCGAGGCTGGCTGCGATCTGGTCCATCACCCCGCGATTATCGCGCGGCGACATCAGCGAGAAGGTGGCCATGTAGAGCACCGCCGGAATCAGCGCGATCAGCCCAATGCGCCAATCCATCACGAAGCAGAACACGACGCCCACCAGCGGTGTGACCACGGCCGAAGCGATATCCAAAATACTGTGTGCAATCAGATGGTGCAGCGATTCGACATCGTCGTTAAGCGCCTTGCGCACGCGGCCCGCACCGTTCGCATCGAACCATCCCAGCGGCACGCGACCCAGCGTATCGGCCAGATCGATTCGCGTCCGCGCCTGCAGATCAACGTCGGCGATATGGGTGAGCAGCATGCCCAGCGCGGCGATAAGCGATTCCACGCTCACCGCGATCAGGTAGATCATCACCGCGTTCCACGCCGTATGCCCGTCGGGCCTGGCCGGCACCGCCATAGCGTCGGCGAGCCAGAGCAGCGCGATATACGGCATGACGCTGAACAGCGACGCGACGATTTGCAGCGCGATGGCCGCAATCAACTTGCCGCGCACCGGACGGAAGAACTGCATCAGCGAAGCCGAAGACTGGTTGTGGCTGGATTTCGCGTTCTTGCCGCTTTGCGCGTTCTTGGCTTGCGCGTTCTTGTTTCCCCTCGCGTTCCCGCCATCTTGCGTATTGCGAGTTTGCGCACTGCCGCCTTGCTCATCGCGTCTCTCCGCACCGCTGATTGTTGCGCTGTTGCCAAGCCGAAAATCACCGTCTTTCGATACTCGACGCACACCAGTTTCCCGCCCGCGTCGCGTGGGCGCAACTCCTTGCGCAGTAACGGAATCGCCCGTCACCACAGCTGTTTGCCTTTGCATTCCTGCTCTTTTCTCTTCAATCGTTTCTCCTGTTGTTACGTTGTTCGGCAGCCGCTTTCTAAGGATTTCTGCACGCACTGCATTTCTACGGTTCTGCGCTTCTACGCGCACAAGCCGCAGGCATACGCCCGGCGCTACGAGCTGCGAATCATGCCCGAACCCTCAAATCCGGCGAGCGCGATATCGACTTTGCGCAGCATCACCGCACGCTGATCGGCTGCAATCGCGGACGGCTCCGCCTCGCCTCTTCGTCGTGCCGCCCCGAGAGTGCTTCCATCACGCGATTCACGCGCAGGAGCAGTCAAACCGTCGCATTGCTGCGCCTGCGGACGGCCCGATGCCATGATTCGCCTCGCCTCACGACTGCCGCGACGGCTGCCTGCCACTTCGTATGGCTGCTCTATGAATGTCATATTTTCGGAGCGTACACTCAAAATCAATAAAGTACAAACGATTATCATTAATAATAGAAAATAGCGCGGCTTGCTGTTCCGCTCACCCGTCATTCATTAGGCCCATTTCCTCGCGAATTCATCCGCACAAGGCTTTTCAAGAGATTATCCATGCTCAGTATTGGCGGAATTGCAGGAATCGTGCGGCGACCTGAGCAAGCGTATACTTTCGCATCGGCCTAATGAACGAAAAAAAGACCTAATGAACGGTCTGAGGAAGATACTGCGGCAATCACACCCAATCAGGTAATGCTCAAGCAGGGTTCAATCACTCATTAGGCACATTTTTCATTCATTAGGCCTTTCGCAAAGTAGCCGCCGAATTCAGTGCACAACACTTCGGCGGAATACCCCCGTTTTCGAGTAACGCCGCACGACTACTCCGATGCGCGAGACTCCGTAGCTTCCCCA
The DNA here is from genome assembly GCF_000741775.1 of Bifidobacterium subtile. Taxonomy (GTDB): domain Bacteria; phylum Actinomycetota; class Actinomycetes; order Actinomycetales; family Bifidobacteriaceae; genus Bifidobacterium; species Bifidobacterium subtile. The sequence goes on along the minus strand of NZ_JGZR01000006.1, from coordinate 352,066 downwards.
AATCAACCTAATGAATTCACAGACCACTCACGACCGCTGCAAAACAACGGTCCAATTCTCCCAAAAACACCGTGGCCATTGCCAAGCTGTCCCCGAAATGGATCAGTGGACCTGTCTGCCTACGCATCATTCGTCGGACAGTATCCGAAGCTCCTGCTCGCTGAGCCTGAGATCTTCGGCCGCAAAGGAATCGCAGATCTCGTGCGGGTTGCGTGCGCTGGGGATGACGAAAAGGCGCTGATATCGTGTCAGCTCCCAGGCGAGCACGACTTGCTGGTAGGACACTCCACGCTCGGCCGCGACCGCGCGGAAGGGGTCGTAGACTGCGTGGTCGAAGGCGTCGAGGAAACCACCCAACGGCGAAAAGCAGATGTAGGCCAAGCCCAGTTCGGCGCAATGCCGCATGGTTTCCCCCCCATCATGGCAGGAGGGCGAGAACTGGTTCTGCACCGCGACGAGACGACTCCCGAGCACCGATGCGGCAATATCGATCTGATGGTTGTCGACCCGCGAGATTCCAGCGTTGCGCACGACTCCTTCATCAATCAGCTGCCGCAGCGCGCCCATTTGGTCCTCGTAGGGCACCGCCGGGTCAGGGCCATGCGAAAACAGCAGGTCGAGCGTTTCGACACCAAGCCGCTGGGCGGATTCCTTGGCATCGCTGATCATCGTCTCCGGCCGTGAATCGGCCATCCAGCCGTAGCGGCTGCCTGCCGTCCGCAGCTGCTGGCGCGAGGCAGCAGCATCGCCGCCGAAAGCAGACGTCGCAGCCGCATCATCGGCATCGCGCACGAACACCTCGTTTGCATCGCAGATGCGGCGGAACCCGGTTTTGGTGGCGACCAGCACCTTGTCGCGTGGACCGCCCCAGGAGCGTAGGGCATCACGAACCAGGAACTCTCCGTAGCCCATATCCTCCGGTGCGCCAATGCCCGGCCTGCTCGGCAAGTAGTACGACCACGCGGTGTCGAGGTAGCGCACACCGGCATCCAGCGCGGCGTGAATCGTGTCAATGGCTTGCTCGCGCGAACTCGGGCGCCCCTCAATCGACAACGCCATCAGCCCCATCCCGATGCGTGGTACCTGGAAGCCCGCAAGTTCTGCCGTGCCATCGAAATCTGTTGCGTATTGCTGCTGTTTCTGCTGCATGAAGCGTCCTTCCGAAATTTCGTTTGCTATTACGTCGATCGCGTCAGCTGTCCCATTGCCCACACCGATATCGACGCCGCTATTGTCTCTGATGCCACTACCCATATCGACGCTACTGGCTGTGTTGGCCATGCCGCCCAATCCGCCAGCACCGATGCCATTCCTTGCATCGCCATTCACTGTGGCAGCATCATCAAACACTACCAATAGCTCATCCAGCACCCGAATCAATACGTCAGTCAGGAAAATCGCCAAGATCAATCGTCGGCGTCGCCAGCCCCAGCGCCTTCATCTCGACGATGGGATTCATGAACTCGCGTTCGCGGGCGATCAGGCCGTCGCGCATATCAAAGCAATACAGGAAATGATTCGTATACTGCACCGAATCATGCCCGGGCAGGTTCAGCGTGCCCGAACCGTCGCATTCCGCCCAGACCACGTCAGCGTCATCGGTTGTCCAGATAGTGATATCGCGCCATTGCCAATCGGGGAAGTGCTTGGCTGACCACAGGTCGTAGCGCGCAATCGACTCACGTCCCTGCACGAACACCGGTTCGCCGGTGTCGGAGGTCCACAGCCCCGAAATCCCATCCTCGCAGAAGAGCTCATGCCGGTGCAGCAGCGCGTCGCCGTGGCCGGAATGCAGGAAGGTTTCAACCGCCGCGCGGTTGCGTGCGCGGCGCGCGCCATCGTCAGTTGCCATGCCTCCATCATGACACAGGGCTGGACGGGCACCAATTAAGACGGGTTTTCGAGTTGCGGCAAGGACGATTTTTCTGTTGTGCGCGTGTATCAGCGTTGTGTGTAGCGTTAATTTAGCCTCGCGGAGGTCTATCTGCGTTGCGTGAGGCGTTAATTCCTTGGCACCCTAGGTATCGCTGGCTGAAAATGGCGGTTTTGGAACGCCCAATACTCGAGCCTCATCGAAATAACGCCACACATAAGCGAGATAGACCTCTGCGGCATCCCAATAGCGCCACACACAACGCAGATAGCCATTCTTCGGCTATGCGACGCGAGCTTCCCAGCATTCCGGTGAACCGTAGGGCCCCCGAGCGCCCTTCCGCCCGCGCATGCCCGACCATGAAGGAAAACACACGGCTGGCGAATAGCCATGTACGCAACCACCAGCAGCCATTATGGAACATGCTGCCGTGTCCACTGCCATTCGTACCGCCCAAGGCCCCGCATCCGCAGGATAGAACGCGGTCCTCCCCCAACCGGCTGTCGACAGCGCGGCAGTCCTCGACTTGCCGCACCGCAACAGCCCGTTCACCCGAAACCCAACAACCACAGGCATCGACACGCTTGTCCGCGGGCGCGGCCATGATGAAGGCACAACCGAACGGGAGCTCGAAAGGGCTGAGAGGAAGTCGCGGACTTCGACCGAGAACTTGACGCGGGTAATGCCGCCGTAAGGAAACGAGTTGTTGATGTCGCCATAGCTGGCGGCTTTCCGCATCCTCACATCTTGGGCCGTGCCATGCCATACGTGGCCTGCCGTCGCGCCGCCGTTCGCGATAACTGAATATCGAATATCGCATGATTAGGGTCATGGAGGGGCGCACCACCTCACAGGGTACGGCCTTTCCAGCGACCCTTTTTTCGTATCATGACGGCCTGCACTGCGCTGCTCCGCACTGCGCCGAGTGCGACCCCGCGCCCGCGAGGAACGCACGGCAGCTGCGCAGCAACGCCGCGGCCAGCACAACACGCAAACCGCCACGATACGCACAACGGAAGGGAAGATCGCATGATCGTCAACGGAATACAGGAAGAAGTCGCGACGCCGATAAGCGTCGCCGACCTCATCGCAAGCAAGGGGCTCGACGCCAACCGGGTCGCCGTCGAACTCAACGGTGCCATCGTGCCCAGGACCCAGCGCGCGCAGACCACGCTCAAGGGCACCGATACGCTCGAAATCGTCACTTTCGTGCAGGGAGGCTGACATGCCGATACCACAAGGATTCACCCCATCAGCATCGCAAGCGCAGCTCGAAGCGCGGCGCACCGCATTCGCCACCCCGCCCAATCCGCTGGCTATGGTCAGCGAAAGCGAGGTGCGCGACGCGCTGAGCGAACGCCATTCGGCAGCCACGCAGGCCAAGCTCGACGCGGCGCACGTCGCCATCGCCGGACTGGGCGGCCTCGGCTCGACCATCGCGGTGGCGCTCACGCGCATCGGCGTGGGGCACCTGCACCTGGTCGATTTCGACCGCGTCGACATGACCAACCTCAATCGCCAGCAGTACTTCCTCAAAGACGTCGGCGAATACAAGACCGAGGCGCTGCAGGCCAATCTCGCCCAGATCAACCCCTTCGTCGAGGTCACTATCGACACCACGAAAGTCACCGACGACAACGTGAGCGAGCTGTTCGCCAATGATGACATCATCTGCGAGGCCTTCGATGTGCCGGAGAACAAGACGCTGCTGGTCAACGCCGTGCTTGAGCAGCTGCCCAGCAAAAAGCTGGTCTCCGCCTCGGGCATGGCGGGCTTCCGCAGTTCGAACCTCGTCGAGACACGCCGAGTGTCGAGCAACTTCTACTTCTGTGGCGACGGCGTCACGGCTCCAAAGCCAGGTGCCGGGCTTATGGCACCGCGAGTGGGAATCGTGGCCTGCCATGAGGCGAATATGATCACCCGCCTGATTCTGGGCGAGCAGGAAGCGTAGGGCCGCTATGAGCAGCACGAATACGAATATGGGTCTGGAACCCGCGCAACGACTCGCCACAGCTTGCCTGCATCCGCAGACTCGTTCATTCGACGTTCAGTCAGCGCAGTGCAAGGGCCAAACTATCAGGAGGTCAGCATGAGCGCAACCATAATAAACGACGATACTATGCGTGACACCGATACGAGCGACATCGCTGTGAGCGACGGCTCGATAAGCAACGTCACCGCGCAAGCCACCACCAAAGAATCCGCCACCGAGAGCGCCGGCACAGGCATTGGCATAGCTAATGATTCAGCCGTCGCCAACGATCGCAGCACTGAAGCCGACATCGACCTCGACGCGCTGGTCGGCACCACCACCAACACGGCGATCCTGCCGGAGCCTGACGCCCACGCCTATGACGCGATCGAAACCGGCGACGGCGATCCGCTGATACTCGGCGGGCACCGCTTCACCAGTCGTTTCATCCTGGGCTCCGGCCGCTACGATCTCAACCTCATCAAGGCGACGATTGAAAACGCCGGCACACAGATTGTGACGATGGCGCTGCGCCGATGCCGCACGACCGAGAACAATCTACTCGATTACATTCCCAAAGGCATCACCATGCTGCCGAACACCTCCGGCGCGCGCAACGCCGAGGAAGCGGTGCGCATCGCGCGGCTGGCACGCGAGGTGTGCCATACCGATTTCGTGAAAATCGAAATCGAGCACGAGCAGCGCTATCTGCTGCCCGACAATGCGGAAACCATCAAAGCCACGGCGATACTGGCCAACGAAGGCTTCGTCGCCATGCCCTACATGTTCCCCGACCCTATCGTCGCCCGCCAATTGGAGGACGCGGGCGCGGCCTGCGTGATGCCGCTCGGCTCACTGATCGGCTCGAATAAAGGCATCCGCATGCGCGATTTCATCGAGGTCATCATCGCCAACGCGGGGGTGCCGGTCATCATCGACGCGGGCATCGGCCGACCGAGCCAAGCCTGCGAGGCGATGGAGATGGGGGCCGACGCAGTGATGGCCTACACCGCGATCGCCAGCGCGGGCAACATCCCGCTCATGGCCCGCGCCTTCAAGCACGCCATCGAAGCCGGCCGGGCCTCATACCGCTCCGGACTCGGCACGGTGACCGAAGGCCACGCGGTCCCATCCAGCCCCACCAACGCCTCGGACTACCTCGGCTGAGCACGAGCGGCGCTGCGCTGATGCTCGTCCGGGCATCAGCGCAGCGTCCGTTGTGTAGCGTCGACCTTGGGCAATTGGCAGTGATACGCCGCTGACGACAATTCAGCGGCCGATTCGCTCCAGTTGTCCACGTAACTGGCAGGAATACGCCGCGTCCCACCACTCACCGGCCTTTTCGCGCCAGTTATGCCCTAGCAGTGGCGATGCGGCCCGACTCGAAGCGCGACAGCGCTCCGGTGCGGGCGATGCCAAGATACAGGAACCACATCAGCGCGCCGGACACGATTGCGCCGGAAACACAGCTGGCCACAATATACATGACGCCGAAGTACCCCATGCTGGACATGCCGGCGTAGGCCGTCACAAGCGACCAGGCCGCGCCGCCGATGGCGGTCGTGACGCCCGAAAGCGTTGCGGTCCAGACGTTCCAGAGCTTATACGCCACGATAAGGAATCCGATTTCGGCGAAGACGCCTTGGACGATTCCGGCGACCAGCGAACCGGCCGCGCCCCACTGGTTGCCGAGCGCCAGCTCAAGCAATGCGCCCACCGTTTCAGCGTACAGCCCGGCTCCGGGCTTGCGCACGATGATCAGCGCCAGCACGCCGCCGAAATACCAGAAGCCGTTCAGCGCACCTTCCAAACCGGGGACGAAGCCCTTCAGCACGGCGGTCGGAGCGGTGACGATCAGGTCGAAGGCCCAGAACACCAGGCCGGACGCCACGCCGATAACCGAGGCGACGGTGATGTCGACCGGACGCCAGCGGTACCAGTGACGGCTGCGCGTAACGACGCTGCCGCCGCGACCTTGCGCCACGCTGCCCGTCGCGCTACCCTCCGCGCCGTTCACCGACGACGATACTGACGAAACGGACGACGGCACTGACGATTGGCCGTCAGATCGATGGTTATTGTTGCTTGCAGACATTATTCTCCTCCGATGCTGCTGCCCGCCCGACCTCAAAAAGAAGCCGACAGACATAGGTATCACGAGAAGGAATACCAAGATAGGCATTGACTTCGTTCGACGGTATTAGCCGTGTCACGTTCAACGGTCGGAGAATCAATCTCCCTCTCAGCTTTCCAGCTCCCGTGTCTTGCAAGGCCACACATTAGCAAGCAACGCAGACCTCCACAAGGTACAGTCAGGCATAACCGCGCATAACCGGGCACCATCAAATTCGACACGCCCGGGTTGGGGTGCCATAAGTCGGGTGCTAGCGATTTTCGGTGGCAAAATTCCGCGAATCGAATTCGCTATCACCCGACTGCACTCCGTAACCCAGTCGTGTCGCGCGGAGTTAATGGGGAAACCGCAGAGGAACGCGAAAACCGCCGTTCGTTGATCTTGATAGTCAACGAACGGCGGTTTTTTAGTAGGCAGTCGTGGCGTAGGCATTACTGCTAGACCCTTGCGGAGACTCTTTACCTCGCGCCCTTAGCAGGCGCTCGGTCTCGCCTATGAACAGCACACAGTGCTGTTCACTTAACGGCTCAGTTGCTCGGCCTCGGCTACAGACAACGCACTGCGTTGTCTGCCTCACGCCTCGGACTGTGCGCGAACGATCTTGCCAGTGAAGGATTGGTTCTCGTCGGCGTCAGCGGCTTCGCCCTTGTTCCAGGAGAACATGCCACGCAGCTTCGGGCCGACCTCTTCAATCTTCTCGTGGGAGAACTTCTCCTGCAGCTCCTTGAACTTCGGCGCGCCGGCATCCTGATCGTCGATGAACTCCTTGGCGAAGGAGCCGTCCTGGATGCGACCCAGCTGGTACTCCATGCGCTTCTTGGTGGAGTCGTCGACGACCTGCGAGATGAAGTCGCCGTACTGCGCGGTGTCAGAGCAGCTCCAACGAGCCTTGTTCAGGCCGCCTTCGTTCATGAGGTCGACAAGCATCTTGAGCTCGTGGCACACTTCGAAGTAGGCGATCTCCGGCTGGTAGCCAGCCTCGGTGAGCACCTCGAAGCCGCACTCGACCAGGTGGTTGACGCCACCCATGAGCACATCCTGCTCGCCGAAGAGATCGGTTTCGGTCTCTTCCTTGAAGGTGGTCTTGATGGCGCCTGCGCGCAGCGCGCCCAGCGCCTTGGCGTAGGCCAGGGTGATGGCCCAGCCGTCACCGCGCGGATCCTGCTCGACAGCCACCACGACCGGCACGCCGCGGCCTGCGGCGTACTCGCGGCGCACGATGTGGCCCGGGCCCTTGGGGGCGACCATGAAGACCGGGTGATCGGCGGACGGCTTGATGTAACCGTAATGAATGTTGAAGCCGTGGGCGAAGGCGATTGCGGCGCCCGGCTTGATGTTGGGTTCGATGTCGTTGGCCCAGATGGTGCGCTGGAACTGATCGGGCGCCAGGATCATGATGACGTCCGCCTCGGCGGAAGCTTCCGGCACGCTCTTGACCTCGAGTCCCTGCTCCTTGGCGAATTCCACGGACTTGGAGGTGGGACGCAGGCCGACGACGACGTCGACGCCGGAATCGCGCAGGTTCAGCGCATGCGCGTGGCCCTGCGAGCCGTAGCCGATGATCGCAACCTTCTTGCCCGCGAGGACAGAGAGATCGCCATCGTCTTCGTACCAGATTTGTGCTGCCATAATATATGCACTCCTTATTTGTGCTGTTGAAAATTCAGGTCATGATGGCCCTCACACGGGGCCAGCCGCCATTCAAGCGGCGTATGCAATCGGATTTTGTCCTACTAACCGTTGCCCATCATACTCGAAACCCCGACGGCGCTGTGCCGCCATGTCGTTTCGAGCGCGATGCCGTCGCAGGACGCACTATCCGCGCATTGCCGCATGAAACGGAATCGGATGAAATCGGATGAAATTGATGAACGCTGATATTGGCTGCACCATCGTGGGTTGGCTTATGTTGCGTGCTGATTATGCCATGCAACCGATGGTGCTTGGATTCCTCCTTCCTTATTCTTGCCGACCCTGCCAAATCGGCACAGGTCCGAATAACACCGTGCCGAATTGACACCGTGCCTAATGACACAGTGCATCCAGCCGCCGCGCACGACGTCTACTTGGTGAAGTCGGCGTCCTTGGTCTCGCGGCAGGTCGCCACGGCCACCAGGCAGCACAGCGCCATGACGGCGAGGTACAGCCCGACGGAGCGCACGCCCCAGTTGTGCGAGAGCCAGGTGGCGATGGTCGGCACGAAGGCCGCGCCGACGATGGCCGCGAGATTGTAGCCCAGCCCGGAGCCGGAATAGCGCACATTCGCGTCGAACAATTCCGGCAAGAACGCGCCTATCGGTCCGAAGGCGATGCCCATCAGGGCGAAGCCGACGCACAGAAACACCATCACCTGCACGAAATCGCGCCGCCCCTCGCCCATCAGCAGATACGGGAACACCAGCGAGAACACCACGAGGGCGCATGAGGAGAACATCAGCACGCGTCGGCGGCCGATCCTGTCGGCGTACAGGCAGGAGAGCACGATGAACGCCGCGAATACGCAGATCGCGGCCATGAGCATGAGCAGATACTCTTGGTTGGTGAAGCCGAGTCCGCCGCCGCCTTGCGCCACGCTTTTCGTGCCCCAGGCAAGTGACCAGGTGGCCAAGGTGTAGAACAGCGTGTACGTGACGGCCACGAGGAAGGTGGCCTGCAGCACCTGACGCCAGTTCCGGGTCAGCACCGTGGTCAGCGGCGCCTTGACCACGCGGTGCTCCTGCTGGGCGATGCGGAAGACCGGCGTCTCCTCCATGCGCACGCGGATGACGAGGCCGACGATCACCAGCACCGACGACAGCAGGAAGGGCACGCGCCAGCCCCAGGCGAGCATCGCATCGGAATTGGTGGTCGCCTCCAGCACGAAGTACGTGCCGTTCGATAGGAAGAACCCGATCGGGGCACCCAGCTCGGGGAAGGAGCCGTAAAGGGCGCGCTTGCTCTCAGGCGCGTTCTCCGTGGCGACCAGCGCCGCGCCGGACCATTCGCCGCCCAGTCCGATGCCTTGGACGAACCTGCACAGGCACAGCACCGCGACCGCAAGCACGCCCCACTGCGAGTATGTCGGCAGGCAGCCGATCAGAAACGTGGCGACGCCCATGGTGAGCAGGGAGACCACCAGCGTGGTCTTGCGGCCGAGACTGTCGCCGAAATGCCCGAACACCAATGATCCCAATGGTCTGGCGATGAAGGCGATGGCGAAGGTGAGCAGGCTCATGAGCAGGGCTACGGTGGGATTGGTGGCCTGCGAGAAGAACAGCTTGGGGAAGTAGTTCGCCGCCGCCGTTCCGTAGGCATAGAAATCATAAAATTCGATGGCAGTGCCGACCATGGAAGCCGCGATCACGGTTTTCACCGAATCCCGGGCCATAGTGCCGAGTTTTGCGGCTGTTGCCGACGCGGGCCGTTCTGCCAGTTTTCCACTTGCCGTGGCATTGACTGAAGTCATTGACGTATCTCTCCTGAAGCGCCGCGCGGCACGCCGGGAGTCTCCCGGCGCATACGCGCAGCAACACGTACTGCGTACTTCCTGGCTTTCATGAGGCGTTGACCTTGTGGGGCGCAACAAAAAAGCCCCGCAACTCGTGCAGGGCTTGTCGCATGATGTGCGATACCGTGGCCCTGCCTTCATTGACGGGGCCGAAACGAATATCGAATCAATCCGCCAACGAAGACGGAATAATAATTCGCGCAAAGGCAACGCAGCATGCTCTCATATTCATAGTCATCGTGACGGACCTCCTCTCATCGTCATACGGTTCTTGGCGGGCTGTTTGCCCGACTGGTTGTTAAGGTAGGCTCGGCAGACTGAAGTCACATCCGAGCGTCCACATAATGGACACCTCCGGCGTGTCGGCGTGCTTTCGCTGTGGCGTTTCAGAAGACGATGATCCGGCTGCCCTAGATGATCCGGCTGCCCTGAGAGACAGCCGGCCGGATCGACCGGCGCGACTGACGGCTCATCAGCTACGTACGGCTTCATATCGGCGGCCGACGAAACGCAGAATCATGCATGCAGCCGGCCGCTGGCCAAAACACAGCCAGCTACGCGTTGCGCCCGCAGGCCTCATGGCACTGCGGGCGCAACCCGATTTGCTGGCGGCTGCCTGCGCCGGTCGTCGCAACTGCGTTGCAGCGACCGCCGTCAGTTCAGCTGGTTCAGCTCTTCGGCACTTCGCCGGCCTGGGAGTGGTCGTACACCGGCTTGTTGCTCGCATCGAACTTGTAGACGCCAATGCTGGCGCTGCTCGGATCGCCATTCTCGTTGAACGGGCCGATGCCGGCCTGGCCTACGTAGTGGATGTCCTTCTTGTCCTTGAGCAGGGCGAGGCAGGCCTTGTAGGTCTTGCACTCGGTGCCGCCCTTCGCGCCGGAGACCGCCGCGAGGTTCTTCTGCACGGTCACGCCGTCGACGGCGCCGCCCTTCTCGGCAGCGAGCGCTGCGAGAATCGAGCCGTCATAGGTTTCCGCGGAGTAGGTGAAGTCGGACAGCCCCGGCTGGACGGCCTTGAGCTTGGCCTGGAACGCGTCGCTCGGGTGAGCGCCTGGAATCGTGCCGGTGGCGCCCTCGATCAGGCCCGGATCGAAGTCCTTGGAGTAGTCGGCCGTGTTGCCATCAGTCATGTACATCTTGGTCTTCGTGTCCACGCCCTGGCTGGACATCTCCTTGACCAGCTGCTTGGTCTGGTCGAAGGCGATCACCAGCACGGCGTCAGGATTCGTGGCCTTGATGGTGGTGACCAGCGAGGAGAAGTTGGATTCGGTCGGGTCGAAGGTGTCCTTCTCGCCGTAGACGACCTGCACGCCTGCAGCCTCGGCCGTCTTGACCACGACGTCACGCAGATTGGTGCCGTACTCGTCGTTGAACACCGCGATGGCCAGCTTGCGCACGCCATCCTGCGCGATCACGTTGCCGAGCACCGCGCCCTGCACGGAGTCCGGCGGCACGGTACGGAAGAAGTACGGGCTTACGCCGGAGAGGCTGGGCGAAGTAGCGCCCATCGAGATCTGCGGGACCTTGGCCTCGCTGATCGACTTGTAGACGTTCTTCACCACGGAGCTGGAAGCCGGTCCCAGGATCACCGAAGGATTCTTGGAGAGCACGGACTGGGTGCCCGAGGTGTTCTGGTCGGCGTGGTCGGCGTCGGAGACATCGGCGGTCGCCGTCGTGATCTTCTTGCCGAGCACGCCGCCGGCGGCGTTGATGTCGTTGGTGGCCAGCTTGAACGCCGAGGTCTCGGCGGGCCCCAGAAAGGCGAGCGAGCCGGTCTCGGGGAACAGCGCGCCAAGCACGAAGGCGTCGTTGGACGATCCTGACGAGCTGGAGTCAGAGCCGGACGACGACGAGCCGCATCCAGCCAAAGCCATAACCGCAGCGGCCACCACAGCCGTGGCGATAACCGGCAGCTTCTTGTAACGGGCATTATTCATCTGCAATCACCCTTGTCTTTCCTCTTCAGGCCCGCGATAGCGGGCGATGGTTCGAGCGGCAGCATACGGCCGCCGGTCTTGGTGATGAATGTAAGCCGGCGATGCAACGAGGGCGTGTGCCGAATGTTTCCACATGGTGAAGTTGGTAAACTACCGGAAACATTGACGACACATGGAGTGGGCATAGGACGCGCAGGAAGGCGGCGCAACGGCAGCCGAAACAGTCGCTGCAATGGCGAGGCGGCCCGGCGGTCAATTCCGCCGGGCCGCCTCGCAGTAGCTGTCAGACCATAGGCACTGCCGGCAGCGCCGCTGCCGCGATGCCGCCGGTCAGCGCCCCTCCTCCTCGACTTCCTCTTCGAGATTGCCCAGGTAGAGCGAGATCACCTTGGGGTCGTTGAGCAGGTCGCGGCCCCGGCCCGAGTAGGCGTTGCGGCCCTGATCGAGCACATAGCCGCGGTCGCAGATCTGCAGGCAGCGCGAGGCGTTCTGCTCGACGATGATGACGGAGACGCCGGCCTTGTTGACCTCGCGCACGCGGATGAAAGTCTCGTCCTGCAGCATCGGCGACAGGCCTGCCGAAGGCTCGTCGAGCAGCAGCACGGACGGCTTCATCATCAGCGCCCGGCCCATGGCCACCATCTGGCGTTCGCCGCCGGAAAGCGAGCCGGCGAGCTGATCCTTGCGCTCGGCGAGCTTGGGAAAAATCGAGCAGACGTAGTCGAAGCGCTCGGCGAACAGCTTCGGGGCCTGGAAGGCGCCCATATGCATGTTCTCGGCGATGGTGAGCGAAGGGAAGACGTTCTCAGTCTGCGGCACGAAGCCCACGCCGCGGGCCACGAGCTTGTCGGCGCGCATATTGGTGATCTTCTCGCCGCGCAGCATCAGCTCGCCCGACGATACATGCACCAGGCCGAAGAGCGACTTGAGCAGCGTGGACTTGCCGGCGCCGTTGGGGCCGATGATGCCGACGATCTCGCCGTCGTGCAGGGTCAGCGACGCGCCGTCGAGGATGTTGACCCCGGGCAGATAGCCAGCTACAAGGTCGACCGCGTCCATCAGCGGCTCGCCCTCAGGTTCGCCGATATGGATTTCGGCGCGGGATACTACTGCTGCCTCGCTCATAGTTCGGCTCCTTCCGCCTGAGTGCCTGCCGAAGGCGCTATCTCCTCAAGATTGTCGATATCACCTAGGTCGATGTTGGCCCGTGCGCCCAAGTAGGCGTCGACCACGGCCTGATCGTTCATCACGCTCTTCGGCTGGCCTTCCGCCACGATTTTGCCCTCGGCCATGACCGTGACCCAATCGGCGATGTGGCGCACCATGTTCATGTCGTGCTCGACGAACAGCACCGTGGTGCCGTCCTCGCGCAGCGACATGATGCAGTCGAGCAGCGACTGCTTGAGCGCCGGGTTCACGCCGGCCATCGGCTCGTCGAGCATGACCAGCTGCGGGTCGCGCATCAGCGCCCGGGCCATTTCCAGGAGCTTGCGCTGGCCGCCGGAAAGCGAGCCGGCGAAATCGTCCTTCTTCTTGATGAGCAGGAAGCGTTCGAGCAGCGATTCGGCCTTCTCGATGTTCTGCTTCTCATACTTGCGCCACCGCACGGGGAACAGCGAAGTAAGCATGCCCTCGCCCGGCTGCACCGGTGCGCCGAGCAGCATGTTGTCGAGCACGGTGAGCCGGCTCATGACCTTGGTCAGCTGGAAGGTGCGGACCATGCCCATGCGGGCGACCTTCTCCGGCGAGACCGAGGAGAGCGGGTGCCCGTCGAACTGCCAGGTGCCCGAATTCGGCGTGTCGAATCCGGTCATGAGGTTGAAGAAGGTGGTCTTGCCCGCGCCGTTCGGCCCGATCAGCGCCGTGATGCCGTGGCGCTCGATCTCGAAATGCTGAACATCAACGGCGGTGACCCCCCCGAACTTGCGGGTGACGGTGTCGGCCACCAGAATCGGATCGGGCTTAGGCACGCCCGGCGTGTTGTCGACGAATTCAAGATCCTTCTGCACCTTGTCGCCGAAGGCCGTGGAGATCAGCCCCTCGCCTTCCGGCGCTTTCGTCGCCCATTTGGCCAGATCGTGGAATGGAATATTTTGCTCAGCCATGGAACGCCAACTCCCTTCGGTCGCCCATCAATCCTTGCGGTCTGAATATCACCAGGCACATAAGCGCGACTCCCATGATCACCCAGCCCAGCGCCTCGATCTGATTGGAGGAGATGAGGGTGTCGGGGATCGTATCGCGCATCAGCTCCTTGATGAAGGTCAGGCTCACCCACAGCAGGCAGGAACCCAGGATGGGCCCGAGCACTGTGGCCGCGCCGCCCATGAGCAGAATCGTCCAGGTATAGAACGTGACCTGGCGGCCCAGCGAATCCGGCTGCACCGACCTCGGCAGCACGAAGAGGATGCCTGCGAGCGCACCGAACGCGCCGCCGAGGAACAGCGATTGGAGCTTGAAGCGCGTGACCGGCTTGCCCAGCGAGCGCACCGCGTTCTCATCCTCGCGGATGCCCTTGAGCACGCGGCCCCACGGCGACTTGAACCAACGCCAAGTCAGCAGCGCGGCGATGATGACCAGGATCCACGCCGCAATGCGAATCCACCACGAGTCGGCGATGTTGTTCGAGTACGTCCACAGCAGGAAGGTCGAACGGCCGTCAGGCAGCGGCGAAAGTGCCTCGAACTGCGTGGTGAAGTCCTGCGGCGAGATGCCGCCAGAGCCGCCGGTGATTTTGGTCATCGAGGTCGATCTGCCCACGATGCGCACTATTTCGGCGGCGGCCAGCGTCACCATCGACAGGTAATCGGGTCCGAGCCGCAGCGTCGGTATGCCCAGCAGCAGCGCGTAGATGCCTGCCAGCAGCAGCGCCATGCACACCGAGGCGAACAGGTTCCAGCCCATCGACTGGCTGATGGCGAAGCCATAGGCGCCCAGCAGCATGAAGCCTGCCTGGCCCATGTTGAACATGCCGGTCATGCCGAAGTGGATATTGAGTCCGATGGCGGCCAAGGCGTATGCCGCCGTGGTCGGGGCGATCAGTTCGCCCAGTGAATTGGATATCAGGTTCATGAAATCCATGATCAGCCCACCCTTTGCAACTTGCCGAACAGACCCTGCGGCCGCAGCAGCAGGACGATGATGAGAATAGCGAGCGCGCTCGCGTAGCGCATGTCGTTGGGGATGATCAGCGAGCTCATATCCGCGACGATGCCGATGACCAGCGAGCCGACCAGCGCGCCGTTCGCCGTGCCTAGGCCGCCCAATGTCACCGCGGAGAACATGAGCAGCAGCAGCACCGCGCCCGTGTTCCATGCGATGCCGTTGAGGTAGATGCCCATCAGCACGCCGGACAGGGCGGCGAGCGCGCAGGACAGAATCCATACGACGCGAACCACCTGCTCGACGTTGATGCCCGAGGCGGATGCCAATGCGGCATTGTCGGAGACGGCCCTAGTGGCGCGTCCTAGCCGAGTGCGGTACAGGAAGAAGGTGACGCCGGCGATGACGATTATGGCTATCGCCGCGGAAAGCAGCGTCGGCATATTCGTGGTGATCGGGCCGATCTTGAACCCTTGATCGACCGAGGTCGTAATGCCCTTGACGTTGCCGCCGAGGAAGAACTGGAAGAGGTACTGCAGCACCATCGACAGGCCGATGGTGACGATCATCTGCTGCATGGTGCCGACGTGCCGACGGCGCAGCGGACCCCATACCAGTTCGTTCTGCAGCAGCCCGGAAGCGGCGCCGATGACGATGGCGAAGATCGCCGCGGCCCACAGCGGCATGTGGATCAGCTGCACGCCGACGTATGCCATAAGGCCGCCGAGCGTCACCTGCTCGCCGTGCGAGAAGGAGCTCAGGCCCGTGGTGCCGTAGACGAGGTTCATACCCACGCTCATCAGCGCGAGCATCAGGCCGAAGATGATGCCCGAATACAGCTGCTGCCAGACTCGTGCGCCGAAATTGGAGCCGGAGGAGCCGCTGGAGCCGCTCTGCGCGGATGAGCTGGATGAAGCGCCAGGCGACGCCGAAGCGCTGCCGCTTGCGCTGGAGGACGGATTCGACGTCTCGCCAGGCTTGTCGAATCGCACGACGCCGCGCTGCTTGGAGAAGTCGCTTTTCTTGATCTCCACGGTTTCGGCGTTTGCCTTAAGACCGTGTTCCTTCGCCACTCCGGCGTCGATGGTCGCCGTGTATTTTCCGTCAGCCGTCACGCTGAACGCCCACTTGCCGGTGTCGTCAGTCGTCGTAGTAGCGCTTTCCGTACCGGATAGCGTCACCGTAGCGCCGGCGATCGGCTGCTTGTTGGCGTCCTGCAGGATGCCGTTGACGCATCCGTTGGTCCCGGTTGGATTGCATACCTGAACGGACTGCGCAGCTTGCGCAGTCGTGGACCATACGCCACTTATGGCAATCAGCAACATTAAGAACATCGCACTCAGCAGCATTCGTGCCGGGTGCCCGCGCAGTTTGCGCCGTACAGCTGTCATATCGCGTCCTCCCCTCGATTTCCCTCCTTAACCTAGGGAGAGGAACGGCGCACTTGGTTGCGGCAAGATTTCCGTCAGGTAACCAGATGCGCCCCGATGTTACCGGCACGTTGCGGCGATAGGGTATGAAGAGCGCGGCCCGGCAGCGGCATCGCATCCGTCAGTGCGCCAGCGAGCCGAGCCACCACCCGAGCGCAATGCACGCCAGCGAAGCCAGAATCGTGACGGCCAGATACGCCATAGCACTCCATTGGCGGCGGCCCCGCACCAACGAGGTTATCTGATTGACGGCGGTCGAGAAGGTCGAGAATCCGCCGAAAAAGCCGATCACGAACAGCAGATACGTGCGCATGTCGACCGCCTGATTCATGAAGGCTGCTGCGGCCAGGCCCACGCAGAACGCGCCGACGGCGGTGATGATCAGCGTGGAGAGGGGGAATGCGCGTCTCCACCAGCGCTGGATCGACGTGTCTAGGATGAAACGAGCCACGGCGCCCAGACCGCCGCACAGGCACACGAGTATGAAAGACGTCGGCATCGTCAGTGCACCTCCCCGGTGATTGGATCGGGTATCAGCGGTATTTCGGCTGTGATGGGTCTGGGCTCGTAGGAGCGCGGCATGGGCGGATTGCCTGCGGCTGCCTCCTCGCCGGCAGCAGCGGGGTTGTTGCCGGCAGCACCGCCGCTCCCTGTGGAGAATGTCGCCGAATGGCGCGACGCTCCGTCCGAATCGTGGACAGGAAAATAGGAATAAGGGGCAGCGGGGCAGACGGGGGCATTCGCGTGGCCGGGCGCAGTGGAGAGCGTGGACGCAGCTGCGACGGAAGACGTGGCTGCGTCGCCGGCATGGCTAGCGGCTCCGACGGCACCGCCCATGACGTCCGTTTCAGCGACGGCGCCTGGCTCGGCTGCCGGCGGCGAGCCGGCCCATGACGCAGTCGGCATGGCTCCTCGCATCGTAAGCAACGTAACGTCGCCCATATTCGTTGGCGAAACGCTCTGCGTCGCCGCCCTGCCCGAATTGCGCACCATGAATGCCGCATGCGCCGGGCCGCTCGCCTTGGCGTGTCGGCGATGCCCGCGCTGGTGGCTATTGAAATCCGATACGACCTGCAGCAGCGTCGCGGCCCGCTTCTTCGTCATGATGCGCGAGGATATCAGCGAACCCGCCAATGCGGCGAGGATGCCCGCGGAAAACGAAACCAGCAAGTACCCGATAAGCTCCCAGCCCGCACCACGTTGCAGCAGCAGAAAGCTTTGGAGCATCAGCATCGACATGCTCGACATCGCGCCCCACATCCCGATGCCCGCGCCGCCGCCGACAAGCTGGCGCGTGCGCTTGCTCAGCCACGAGGCCTGGGACATATAGGTAGTCAGCGCCGCATACCCGAAGCATGCCACCGTGTTGGCGAAGAAGGTCGCGAGATACAGCCGGCTGGCATCGCTTCCCGCGTCAGGCCCAGCGAAGGCGAGGGCCAGGCCGAAGACCACAGCGGTGCCGAAGCAGCCGCCCGCGAAGATCACCAGATACATCATCCAATCGGCAAGCGGATTGAACCGGGCCTGCAGCTGCTTGAGCGGAGCCAAGGGGATCTGAGGAGGCAGCGTCGGATCGTTGGCGTCGGCCCGGGTGCGAGTGCGGGTCTTGGCGCGGCGGTCTCTGCGGCGTTTCGCAGGGATGTTGCGCTTCGCCGCGACCATTTCCATCGTGGCGGGGTCGAACTCGAATCCAGCTGCGGTGCCGGATTCAGCGCCGGCTTGCGAAGAACGCACGGAGCCGGATTCGTTCGTCGGGCGCGAGGAGTCCAGTTGCGGCATGGAATCGAGAATCGAGGCGGTGAACAGATCGGCCAGCGCACCCGCGCGGGCGTCGGCATGCTCAGACTCGGCCTCGGGTTTCGGAGCGCTCGGCTGATCCTGCGGCGTATGATCGTCAGGCTGTTCCATATCGTCTCGTCCTCATTCCACGCGTTGATGCACTGGCGGTCGCGCGACAGCGCTCACGCAACGCATGCCTTCCATAATATTATCGTCGCCTGCATTATTGTTATCGCCTTCATTTATCTTCCGCCCGGTATCTTCTGCTCAGCGCCCTCCACTCAGCGTTTCCTACTCAGTGTTTCCATTCGGTGTCTTTCGCCCAGTATCTTCATCTTTTCGTCGCCTGCGCGGCCCTGACAACACCGTCATGGTCATATGCGGCCATTGCCATCTCCGAGCCGTGCCGACAATCGGGACGCGGTGGCAGATGCGACCTGTCTATATTACATGCGCGAGCTGCACAACGCCACCATAGCAGCTCTGACCTGCGCCAAATCGTCCGTCGGAAACATCACGAACACATAATCGCCCGGCATGATGGTCTCCTCGCGGCGCGGCACCACCTCGCGCTCGCCCCGGCGAATGTCGACGGGCGCTGCGCTATCCGGCCACTCGATGTCACCTACGCGCAGGCCGGCGACGGCGCTGCCGAATTCGACCGGGAATTCGAGAACCGCGTTGCCCGATGCCGCACGGCTGGGACTATGCGCTACCGCTGCTACCGCTGCCATCGCTGCTATATCTTGCGGCGAGCGCAGGATACGCTGCCACTGCGCTAGGAATTGTCTGCGGCTTCGTGCGGCTATTGCGGCGACGCCCGTGGCCTTGACAGGTTTGTCATCTGCAGACGCCGCAGCGCCATCGGTTCCTGTGATCGCTGTGGCTTTACGATGGGCACGGCCTATGTTTCCGGAATCAGGCGCAATTCGGGTTTCAGCGTTGCCGTTCATCTCGGCTTCGCGTGCGATGCCGGCGCTGGATTCGGCCATGGCGCTGACATCAGATTCGGCGGCTCTGCCGCCATTGTCATCACCGTCCGACTCGCCGCCGCTGGCATCTGTGCCGGCGCGCCCGTCTGCTGCCCCATCACCGATGCCCTCTTCTTTACCGGAACTGGGGCATTCCATGCCGGCATCTGCGTCGCCCGCGACGGATCTGTCGATTCTGCCGCCGTCGTGCGCTGCAAGATACCGTTCCAGCAAGGCTCCGTAAATCGGCTTGGTGCCCAGCAGATCAGCGACGAACAGCGCGATGAAGGCGCATGCGGCGACGGGAAGCATATGCACGAGCGAGCCGGACATCTCGACGGCAAGCAGGATAGAGGTCATCGGCGCCTTGACCGAGGCCGAGAGCGTGCCCGCCATCGCGCATACCGCGAACACCGCGACCGCGCTCTGCGGCACACTACCGGGAAGCAGCCGCGCGGCCAGCAGCCCGAAGATGCTTCCCGAAAGCGTGCCAATGGCCAGAATCGGCATGAAGATACCGCCAGGCACGCCCGAGCCGAAGCTCGTGCCGGTGAACAGCATCTTGACGGCCAGCAAGCCCAGCAGCACCAGCACGCCTGAGGAGGCATGCTCGGCGAAATCGATGAGCTCCTCGCCGCCGCCAAGGACTTTCGGCGCGAACAGACCGCACGGCAAGGCGATGAGCAATGCAATAACCGGGCCAGCGAGAGCCGGGAGCTTGCCGTACAGGGTCTGGAAGTCCAGCAGCATCCGGTTCGTAAGCGACCCCACGAGTCCAGCCACGATTCCCAGCGGAATCATCCACCAATACAGCGGCAACGCGAGCTGCCCAATGCTGGTGAAATTGAGCACAGGGCGCAGACCGAACCAGGTCTTCGACACGAAATCGGCGCTGAGCGAGGCGCTTGCCGCAGACAACAATATGACCGGCGAGAAATTGCGATGCACCTCTTCCAGCGCGAACATCATGCCGGAGAGCGGCGCGTTGAACGCGGCGGAAAGCCCGGCCGCCGCGCCGGCGGTGATCAGCGTGTTCTCCTCGAAGCCGTTGCGTTTCATCGCGTCGGACACGCCTTGGCTCGCGGCTGCACCGATCTGTATCGACGGCCCTTCGCGGCCCAGCGACAATCCGAACATGCCGCACAGCAGCCCGCCCGCGAAGCGCACCACGAGCATCAGCAGCCAGCGCATCCGCAGGCCCAGCAAGAGCACGCCCTCGACCTGGGGGATGCCGCTGCCGCTCGCCATCGGTTCGAGCCGCACCAGCCATGCGACAATCAGACCAATGATCGCAGCAGCGCAAACGAACGGCGCTATCAGCCACGGCTGGGACAGAATCTGCGGGTACATCCACTGGGCGAAGCGCGTACCGTAGCCGATGCCATAGCGATACAGCGCCACGAGCAGACCGGCGATGAGGCCGCACACGATCGCGCGGATGGCGATCGTCCACTGCTTGCGCCCGAGCTGGCCAAGAAACTTCGCGACGCCGCCTTCGGGTGCGTTGGTATTCTGGAGCGATTCGGCGTTTGACGGCATCCCAACGTTCTCGCCCACGTCGGCATGCTCAGCCGCGCCGGCACGCAATGCCGAGCCAACCACGGAATCATGCGGACGACGCCGCTGCGCCGATGGCCTGCGCATCATTGCGCAGCCTTGTCGGCAAGCATGCGACACATTTTCGACTTTTCACGTTGTAACGTAAACAATTTTCCGCTGCATGCATGCAACTGCGTTATGTGAGGCGTTAACTCGGCCTTGAAGAGGTCTATCTGCGTTATGTGAGGCGCTAATTCCTTGGTATCCCGAGTATCGCTGGCCAAAAATGGCGGTTCTGTACCGTCGGATACTCGGCTCAGCGAGAAATAGCGCCTCACATAACGCAGATGGACCTCTGCAGCACCCCAATAACGCCTCACATAAGTGAGATACCCGATTCCCCAAGTAGAGTCACGGGATTTTTTCGCCTTTATGCCGGGTACAAGCTGCTGCACGAACTGCAGCAATCCAATTCGACCATGTCCAACCGCAAAAAACTGCATTCCTCTAGCGTCGAGCGTACCTTCGCACGATCTACGCCCGAAATCCAGTCCAATCAACTCGCCGATGTGCAGCGACACAGCTGCAGCATTCGCAACCGGCGTCTCTCCTGAGCTTGCGAACGCCGTCATCACAGTGTCCAGCGGTCCCATGCGCGGCGGATGGGCTCAGTCGATCAGCGAATGCACGGAGATGATGTGGTCGCGCTGCGGGCCGGTTCCAATCGCCGAGATGCGGCAGCCGGAGAGCTCTTCGAGACGCTGCACATACGCCTGCGTGGCGGCAGGCAGGTCTTCGAAGGCGTGCACCTTGGATATGTCCTCGTCCCAGCCGGGCATGGTTTCATAAATCGGCTTGGCGGCAGTGAAAGCGGCCTGATCGACCGGCATATCGTCGTAGCGGGTGTGCGTGCCGTCGGCCTCTTCCACGTCGTAGCCCACGCAGATGGGGATTTCCTTCAAGCCCGTGAGCACGTCGAGCTTGGTGAGCACGATGTCGGTCAGGCCGTTGACCTGCACGGCGTAGCGGTTCACGACCGCGTCGAACCAGCCGCAGCGACGCGGCCGCCCTGTGGTGACGCCGAATTCATGGCCCTGGGCGCGCAGCCATTCGCCGGATTCGTCGTTCAGCTCCGTGGGGAACGGGCCTTCGCCCACGCGGGTGACATATGCCTTCGAGACGCCGATCACGCGGGTGATCTTGGTCGGGCCGACGCCGGTTCCGGTGCATGCGCCGCCTGCGGTCGGGTTCGATGACGTGACGAACGGATAGGTGCCGTGGTCCACGTCGAGCATCGTGGCCTGGCCGCCTTCGAAGAGCACGGTCTTGCCCTCTTCGAGCGCCTTGTTGAGAATCAGCGAGGTGTTGGCGACATAGGGCTTGAGCTTTTCGCCGAGCGCCAGCAGATGGTCCGTGGTCTCGTCCACGTCGACCGGGCGGCGGTTGTAGAGCTTGACGAGCATCTCGTTCTTCTGGTGCAGGCTCGCCTCGACTTTGTCGTGCAAGTGCTGCGCGTTGAACAGGTCGTGCACGCGGATGCCGACGCGGTTGATCTTGTCTGCGTATGCGGGGCCGATGCCGCGGCCGGTCGTGCCGATCTTGTGCTTGCCGAGGAAGCGCTCGGTGACCTTGTCGAGCACGCGATGATACGGCGCGATGACCTGTGCGCCCTCGCTCACCAGCAGCTGCGAGCAGTCCACGCCGCGCGCCTCCAAGCCCTCGATCTCCTCGAACAGCACTTCGGGGTCGACCACGACGCCGTTGCCGATCACCGGGGTGACGTTGGGGCTGATGATGCCGCTGGGCAGCAGATGCAGCGCGTACGATTCGTCGCCGACCACCACCGTGTGGCCCGCGTTGTTGCCGCCGTTGAAGCGCGCGACATAATCGACCCGCGTGCCGATCAAATCGGTCGCCTTGCCCTTGCCTTCGTCGCCCCACTGAGCACCAATAAGAATGATTCCGGCCATACCGCACCTCCGCGTCCGCCTGATTACGCCAAAAACACCCTACCGTGACGCCTCTACGAGCGGGGTTGCAAGCGGTTGCGGGACGGCTGCGTGCGATTGCGGGGCGATTGCCGACGATTGGGCCGGTTCAGCGTCACCTTTTGCACGCTAACTCGACCCTGCCGTACAAAAGCAACGTTGTGAGGTCCGATTCCGTAACATTTCATACGTCAGCACCAAGTTAGCGTATAAAAGGCGACGCTCGCACACACAACCGTCACAACTCCCGCACCAACTCGCACCCCATGCGGGCGGAGGCGTTAAGCGCAGAACCCAGTGCTGAGCCGTAAAGCGAACAGCACTGTGCCGAGGCGTTAAGCGGACAGCACTGCGGGCTGTCCGTAGCTGAGGTGAGCGGCCACCAAGGCCGCGAAGGACGATGCCAAAGGCATCGTCAGTGAGTAGCCTACGCCGAGGACCCCAAGGACCCGAGGAAACAACGGAGTCCACCCTTGGACAGTCATTGAGCCACGAACCGTCACAACTCCCGCACTAACTCGACCCTTATGCGGGAATTGCAACGGATGACCGCGCTCAAACGACACAACGCCCGCACAAGCCCCGCAATGGTGCGGGAATCGTGACAGTCGGCCAGCGATATGTACGGCCTCAGGCAGTTGCACGGGCACTCGAAACACGGCAACCGCCCAAAACTGCCCTACTTCAGTGCCTTGCCAGCGGAACCGAGGCGCTGGCAGGCCTCGACAATGCGGGCAGCCATGGAGGACTCGGCTTCGCGACCCCAGGAGCGCGGGTCGTAGAAGCGCTTCTCGCCTACTTCGCCGTCGATTTTGAGCACGCCCGCGTAATGCTCGAACATGTGGCCGGCGACTGCGCGGGTGAAGGCATACTGGGTGTCGGTGTCGACGTTCATCTTGACGACGCCGTGGCTCACCGCTTCTGCGATCTCCTCAGGGCGCGAACCCGAGCCGCCGTGGAACACGAGCGCGAACGGCTTCTCGGCAGCTGCTTCGGCGGCCTCCCCCCTGCCGAAACTCGGCAAAACAGCACTGGAATCCGCCACAGCGCCAACAGATCCCGCAGCACTGTCAATGCCGACTGTACCGCCGCCCGAACCTATACCGCTACCGATGCCAACGCCCGCAACAGCACCAACGCCCACAGCACCGCCGCAGACTGCGCTGCCCGCGCCCTGCCACGAATCCGCGAAGGCTCGTGGCATAGAAGGCACGCGTCCGTCGCGCACCGCCGCAGCCACTTCGTGTTGGATGTCGCCCAGCAGCCCGGGCCGCAGCTGCACGATGCCGGGCTTGTACGCGCCATGCACATTGCCGAAGGTGAACGCCGCCATGTACAGGCCACGTTCGCCGAGTCCTAGGCGTTGCGCGACTTTCACACCGTCAGCAGGCGTCGAGTAGAGCTTCTCGTCGATCTCGGCGGAATGCCCGTCCTCCTCGCCGCCGACGGCGCCGATTTCGATTTCAAGAATCGTATGCGCCTTCACCGACTGCTCGAGCAATTCCTCCGCGATGTCGAGATTCTCGTCCAGCGGCACCGTCGAACCGTCCCACATATGCGATTGGAAAGTCGGCTCCTGGCCGTGCGCCACCTCATCGATCTCATGGCGCAGCAGCGGCCGCACCCATTCGTCCAAGTATTGCTTGGCGCAATGGTCGGTGTGCAGCGCCACGGTGATGTTCGGATAGTGTGCCGCGACCTCGTGCGCGAACGAGGCCAGCGCCAGCGAGCCGACAACCCGGTCCTTCACCGATTGCCCGGAAAGATAGGCCGCTCCCCCAACCGAAACCTGAATGATGCCATCCGATTCGGCCTCGGCGAATCCCTGCAACGCGGCGTTGAGCGTCTGCGTGCTGGTGACATTGATCGCGGGGTAGGCATAGCCGCCGCGGCGGGCGGCATCCAGCATCTGCGCATAACGTTCATGGGTTGCAATAGTCATAATCCCATTATCGCCTCAACCACCCGGAAACGCACACAGCAGGTCAGATTTTCGCGTGAAATTACGCACATCGGCGCGGTTCAATGGCTTGCCGCCATAGCGCAGTGTCATAGTCTGGCTTCGTGGCTGCGCACATGCGAGCGCCCGCAGCGTCACCAGCAACGGCCCAGACCAGCATCACTGCCCAGCCCTAAGCATTGCGGCTGCCGCACACCTCGAAACAGCTACACGGCTGCCGGTTCATCTTTGAGCAGCCAGTCACGTAGGCCACGCACATTGACGCTGTGATCAGCATAGTTGTCATCGATGCGAAGCACGACGTTTCGATTCGCATCAGGAATGTTGAGCAAGGCGCCAATCGATCGCACATGCTTGCTGAAATGGTCGTGATACAGCCTGCCCGATTTGATTTCGATAAGCTCAGGGGCCGTCTGGGAATGCGTACAATCGACGAGATCAATCTCGACTCCGTTATC
Source organism: Bifidobacterium subtile (assembly GCF_000741775.1). Classification (GTDB taxonomy): domain Bacteria; phylum Actinomycetota; class Actinomycetes; order Actinomycetales; family Bifidobacteriaceae; genus Bifidobacterium; species Bifidobacterium subtile. The sequence goes on along the minus strand of NZ_JGZR01000006.1, from coordinate 327,433 downwards.
GTCGCGATAGAAATACAGTTCCGGGGTCTTCAATGCGTTGTAGTACCGTTTGATTGTTTCGCTGATCACCAGATTTTCGACAATCATGCCGAACAATGGATGATTGAGCAAACCTTCTACTGTGTTGATACGCAGCAAATAGCACAGCAGCCCCGTGTCGTGAAAATATAATTTCGGCGTCTTCGTCAACCGTTTGTTCAGATTCGCAAAAAAAGGCGGAAGCTGGAAGATGATATAGCTGGACTCAAGTATCGACAGCCATGATTTTATCGTGCGATACGAGGACCCAATCGCATTCGCCATTGTCGTCTCCTTGACCAAGCCTCCCACATTCTGGGCGCACATCCGCAGAAAAGTACGGAACGAGGAAAGATTGCGGACATCCAGATAATCGGCCACATCGCGTTCGAGATAACTGTCGAGGTAGCTCTCGAAGAACAGACCCTTAGGCACGTCGGAATCATACAGCCGTGGATAACCGCCAGTCAGTATGAAATCCTCTATTGTTAATTCCGGTTTGGCGGATAATGCCTCACGATAGGAGAATGGCAGAAGTCGCAAAATCCCCACTCTTCCCGCAAGCGACTGCTTAATCTGCCTGAGCAGCAGGAAATTCTGCGAGCCGGATAATATGTATTGCCCCGGTTCCTTGTTCTCATCGGAGGCCACCTGAATCATGGGAAAAAGGTCGGGCGCGTATTGTGCCTCATCCACAATCAAGCGATAAGGCCGATTGCGAATGAAACTGATCGGATCGGCCATGGCTCCCGCGCGCGTTTCAAGATCTTCAAGATTCACATACGCATAATCGGGAAACACATGGCGCACCAATGTGGACTTGCCGCTTTGCCTCGGCCCTGTGACGGACACAGCCGGAAACCACGCGGCGGACCGCTGAACCTGTTCAGACAGCTGCCTTGGAATCATCTGCAATCCTCCATACGTCATATTTTCCCATAAGTGTGACTTAGGAAATACCATAACATTGACTTAGGAAAACCCATAAGTGTGACTTAGGCAAGACCATATCATTGACGTTGCGCTTCATTGCAACGAAATTTCATGTATCACACGCTTCCATATTTTCAGCATAACTCGCCCGTGATTAATGAATTAATTCAAATTTAATATTTATGAATAAAATAATTCTATACACATATGGCACCGGGCCTCGAATGCCTTGGACCTGCATCTCGCACCTGACGAAAGGCCGACATGACACCACTACCTACATTTTGGCAGCATGTGCCGCTTGACACCATTTCAGACCACTTATTAACCGCGTTCGAAAATCTCGCGACGCTCTTTTGGCAAATCGATGACATCGGGAGATCGGCACAAGGCTACAACCGGCTCGCATGGACTCATGAGGAGGCGCAGCTCAGGCTTTGGTTCGCGGCGACGATGCAGCGGCGGGGATTCCAGGTCGAAGTCGATTCAGCCGGCAACCAATGGGCGTGGCTGGGAACCCCGTCACAGAGCAATCCCGGCATGAGCGTAGGCTCACATCTTGATTCGGTCCCCAACGGCGGGCCATTCGATGGGCCGCTGGGAGTCCTCAGCGCCATCGCCGCCTACGACATGCTCCATGCGCAAGGCTGGCAGCCAGAGACTCCGCTGGGAATAGCCGACTTCCATGATGAAGAAGGCGCACGCTTCGCCATCGCCTGCTTCGGCTCACGTTCACTTACCGGCGTTCTTAGCCCACAGGATGCACTGAACCGTCGCGACAGCAGCGGAATCAGCTATGCCCAAGCGCTCGAAGCTTTTCACACAATACTGACACAGACTAAAGGCGATGCCCCCGCGCTAAGAGCCTTACGTGGGTTTGATGAGCATGAACTTGCCCTAGCATATGCCAGCAGCAATCCTCCAACCACGGAGTCACTTGCCTCGAACCATGCATATATGCTGCGCAGCGCGGCGCACATCGAACTCCACATTGAGCAGGGCTGCGCGCAGAACGAGCAAGATGCCCCCGTGGCGGTGGCGGACGGCATATGGCCGCATGGCCGTTGGAGGGTGGACATCGAAGGCATTGCCAACCATGCCGGATGCTCCCCCATCGCTATGCGGCACGACCCCACATTAGGACTGGCGCATTTCATTCTCGCGGCACGCGAGGAGGCCGAGCACCACCATTCGCGCACTACCGTCGGACGCATCCAGATTACGCCGAATGGCCCGAATGTCATTCCTTCTCACGCCACCTGCTGGCTGGACTGCCGTGCATGCGAGGAGCAGCAGGTTCTCAGCACCATCAAAGCTCTGCAACGCCGAGCCGAATACGGCGAATTCGAATCACAGACATCGCACAGCCAATACGATTTCTCCATGCTTCGAGAATCATGGACACCAGGCACCATATTCTCAGGCGAATTGCAACGACTGCTGGTTTCTACGGTCGGCAACGCATTTAAAGAGCTTCCCGCCCATATTCCTATTCCTGTCAATGGCACAGCAGCCGGGCACGATGCAGGCATCCTGTCCGAAACCGGCTCGAGTGCAGGCATGCTCTTCGTACGCAATCTAACCGGAGCTTCCCACACGCCAGCCGAATACGCGACGCCATATGACTGCACGCTCGGCGTAGCCGCGTATGCAGCTGCGATGCAGGCCATAACCCACGACATTGCACAAGGATGGAAAGCACAGCATGAATAATTACTCTGACAATCGCGAACACGCCGTTCAGCCCATAGCTGGCACAGCGAATTCCTCCGATGTCATCGTTACCGCCAACAACACTAACATTCCTAGCGTTGCCAACGGCACGTCACGCGCTGGAACAACGTATTGGACGCCTTTGTGCTGGACATCAAACGGCATCGAGCATGACGTACGCATCGTCACGGAAGCAAATGGCCTCATAGGTGCGGTGCGATCCGGTGCCGCATATGACCCCAGCGACATCAGACTCGAGGGACTGACCATCCCGGGAGCTGCAAACTGTCATTCCCACACCTTCCACCGGGCGCTGCGGGGCATTGACTTCGCTGGCGGCAATTTCTGGTCTTGGCGCGACACCATGTATGCGATAGCCTCTCGGCTGACCCCGGACTTGTATTTCCGCTACGCCAAGGCCGTATATACGGAGATGCTTCTGGCAGGCTACACGACCGTCGCTGAATTCCATTACATCCATCATCAACTATCCGGACAGTCCTATAATGACCCCAATGCTATGGGCAAGGCCCTGATAGCCGCAGCACAGGAGGTAGGAATCAGGCTCACGCTGCTCGACACATGCTATCTGCATGCGGATGTTGCAGGTTCCCCACTGAATGCCAAGCAACAGCGCTTCTCCGATCAATCTCCGGAAGCATGGCTCGAACGAGTCGCGGCGCTGGAACGAAATCTGGATGATGCTCAGCGACAAACAATCCGCATTGGCGCGGCGGCACATTCCGTAAGGGCTTGCTCGCCGCAAGACGCTCGCATCATCGCCGACTGGTCCCGAGAGTCTTTGGCGCTTGGTGCCGAGCCCAGGCCAGTCCATATTCATCTCTCCGAACAGGTTGCAGAAAACAAGGATTGCCTGCGACATAGCGGCATGACCCCTGCGGCATTGATGCAGACCATCGGGTTCTGGGGCGGCAATGCATGCGCCGTCCACGCTACTCATCTGACCGCTGACGATATCACGCTGCTGGCTGCATCTGGTGCGTCGGTGGCATTCTGCCCGACCACGGAGGCGAATCTGGCGGATGGCATCGGTCCGGCCGCAGCTATGCGAGATGCAGGCATCAAGCTATGCATAGGCTCAGACGAAAATGTGCGCATCGATCCATTCGAGGAGATTCGTCAGCTTGATGCCCATGAACGGCTGCTATCTGGAAGGCGAGACGCATTCTCCTGCGCCGAACTGGTAAATATCATGACCGCTAACGGACAGCGTTCATGCGGATGGAAGAACGCCGGAAGCGTCCAGGAAAACGCTCTCGCCGATTTCGTGACCCTTGACATCGCCAATTCTCCGCGTATCGCAGGCGCAGACCTGCAAAACATTCCCTTTGTTGCCTCGGCAAGTGATGTACGTTATGTAGTCGTCGGTGGAAAACTCGTCGTTAATCAGGGCATGCACGCCGCAGAAGCATCTGCGCGGGAAATCGCATTACTGACCAAGCAACTGCGGGACTAGCTAGCGCCGGCCACACCTATCCGCTACTCACTACTCATATACGCCTGATGATTTCTCCAAGCGGTCGATGCCTTCGATTCTGTCAGACAACTCGGGAATGAGCGGAACGACATCGTCGAGCACGATGTTGAAGAAACTCGCCAGTGCCGCATAATTATCAAACGTCGCCGATACGACGACAGGAAGACACAGCATCAGCTTCGCATATCGGCGAACTGGCGAAAGATGGGAATCAGTCAACGCAAGAATGGTGAACCCAGTGCTATGCAATTGCGCAATCTTTTCAACAAGCTGCGTCGAATACCTGGGAAATACCGTCGTCAGCACCACAGTTCTGTGAGGATCTCGCAGTGAAAGATACTCCCATGCCTGGCTTCCCTGCTGGATCAAGTCAACGCCGGGCCGGAGTTTGCTGAGTGTGTATTCGAGATATGGCAGCATTGTCGCCGAGATGCGAGAGGAAAGCAAAACAAGATTGTCGGCGTGGGCCACATACTCCACAAGACTGCGATATTCCTGACTTTCCAGCACATTATGCAAGCCAAGAATACTTTCGACATCCAAATTAAGCGCACGCTCATGGGACTCCTGACTAGCGCTTTGCGGTTCATGGGCGTGGCGTGAGATGCGCTGCGAAACAGTGCCGCTCGAACCAAACGCCTTGCGTAGCATCGCTTGAAAATTGGCATATCCGCCATACCCCAGCTCGGAGCAAAAGCGGGAAACGCTCCCTTGAGACACGCCCGCAGCCTGCGCCACCTGCGATGCCGTCATGAACAGCATATCGGCGTAATGCTTTTCGACATATGCAGCCACGCTCCGCGCCGACGCCGTGCCGTCGGCCCTTTTCAGCAATTCGAACAGATCGTCCAGCCCGGAAATCTCACCAATATGCCGTTGCACCGGCTTGCACGATTCCCGGACCTTTCGCTCTTTCGACATCGTTTCCCCCTGCCATCAAACGCCGAGGCGGAAACACATCGCCCGTGGCATCTATACACGAATATTGTTGTATATCTTATTCACAAAAGCGCCAACCCTCGTTTCCGGCCCCTGTGCGAAGATTTCCTCGGACGTTCCTTGACTCGCTAGACACCCATCTTCCATGAACACGATTCTGTCAGCAATCTGACGCGCAAAGCCCATCTCATGCGTAACAATGACCATTGTCATGCCCGTTGCCGCCAAATCAGCCATCACCTTGAGCACCTCGCTCACCATCTCGGGATCCAAGGCTGAAGTCGGCTCGTCAAACAGCATCACATCCGGCTCCATCGCCAATGCCCGCGCAATGGCAATTCGCTGCTTCTGACCGCCGGACAAGCTGGACGGCATGACATCGGCCTTCTCCTCAAGACCAACCTGTTTCAGCAATGCTTCGGCCTTGGCATGCGCCTGGTCCTTCGACAGCTTCTTGAGATCCATTGGCGCCATCATGATGTTCTCAATCACCGACTTGTGCGGAAACAGGTTGAAGCTCTGGAACACCATGCCAAGGCGTTGACGAAGCTTGTTGAGCCTGCGCTCTTCGAGCCTCGTCATTTTGCCAGTGAGCGCGTTGCCGCCCACTTGCTCGCCATCAATGACAATGGATCCCTTCTGGAACACTTCCAAATAGTTGATGCAACGCAACAACGTGGACTTGCCTGAGCCGGATGGCCCAATCACCACAACGACCTCGCCCTTGTGTATTTCCAGATTCACGTCCTTAAGCACATGGTGATCGCCAAAGTACTTGTTGAGCCCCGTGATGGTAATCATGCCAGCTCCTCTCCCGTCTTGGTAGCCTTCTCCATCATGTTGCCCAGTACGCCGATGGCGTTGTTGAGCACGAAGTACAGGAGAGCCGCCATCAGATAGACCTCCAAGGTTCGGTAATTCGTGGAGATAATGACATCCGCCTGCCTGAACAATTCCACAACAGTGATGACGGACAGCAACGAGGAATTCTTCGTCAATGAAATGAATTCGTTGGTCAGTGGCGCCAATGCGCGGCGCACGGCCTGAGGGAGAATGATTTTAATCATGACCTGCAGCCGTGTGTAGCCTAAGGAACGTCCGGCTTCCATCTGGCCCTTGTCGATGGAGACAATCGCTCCGCGAATGACTTGCGATACGTAGGAGCCTGAATACAGGCCCATGGAAATCACGCCGACAACCCATGCCTTGGTCTCTATGCCAAACAAAATCGGTAGCCCATAGAACATCAGCACTAGTTGAATCAGCAAGGGGGTGCTGCGGAACCATAGCAGGTAGAGCCATGCCAGTTTGTTGAGCACGGCATTCGCTGAAATCTGGCATTGCGCAATGACGAATCCTACGCCCAAAGCGATTATGAACCCGGAAACCGTGTACAGCACGGTGAATTTCAGGCCGTCCAGCAGCATCATCCATATGGATCCGCTGACAAACGTTCCAAAGTTAAGCATGCGTTCTCCTTCGCACAGTATGAAGCGAATCAGTTGAAAGACAAATCAACCGTTGTCGGGCCCTTAGAAATACTTCGCCATGATCTTGTCGTACTCGCCGTCCGCCTTCACGTCCTTAAGAGCTTTGTTGAGCTTCTCTTTCAGCTGGGAATCCTCCTTGCGCACACCGAATCCATACTCCTCAGTCGTCAACGTCTTATCGATGACCTTGACTTTGGGATTCGTCTTTGCGTAGGCCTTTGCCGCAGGCTTGCCCGTCACTGCCACATCGGATTTGCCGCTTGCCACTTGCAAGAACATTTCACTGTTGCTCTCGACCTCGACGATTTTGGCCTGAGGCTCATTCTGCTTGAGCCACTCCACAGATTTGGTGCCGGTTTGGACGGCGACGGTTTTGCCTGCAAGATCCGAACGATCCTTGACGGTCGTATTACCGGCAGGGACCATAATCGCGAGTCCGCCCGGATAATACGTATTAGTGAAATCGATTTGCTGCTGGCGTTCCGGTGTGATGTAGATGGCAGAAGCCGCTACATCGAACTTCTTGGACAACAGCCCCGGAATAAGTCCCTTGAATGCGGTATTAACCCATTCGACCTTCTCATAACCGGCCTTCTTGGCCATTGCCTGCATCAGATCGATATCGAAGCCTTTGTATTTGCCGTTTTCTTGATACTCGAATGGTTGGAATGTCGCATCAGTACCGACAGTGAGCGTTCCTCCCGATTGGGCTCCCGACTGACCGGACGACCCACAGCCGCTCAGCATCGATACAACGGTCAGCGCGGCCACGGCAATTGCTGCAATTTTCTTGCGCATCATATGTCTCTCCTTTTCGAGCATCGGCCATAGCAACCGGGCTCCTCCGAACGAAAGCCGATGAATGTATTAATTCATTTTCACCTGCAATGAATGAGTTAAATAAAAAATGATTTCTCAATGGCACCAGTTCGGTAAACACCGTGTTACTTCCACAGACATCGCCGCACAACGATCAACGATCAACGCACATTGGCGCGGTGTCATAGCTTGGCTGCACGGCTTGACTTCATGGCTGCGCACACGCGAGCGCCCGCAGCGGCATCAACAACGGCCCAGACCAGCATCACTGCCCAGCCCCAAGCATTGCGGCTGCCGCAATCACCGCACATTTTCCCATAACATTGACTTAGGAAAACCCATAAGTGTGACTTAGGCGAGACCATATCATTGACGTTGCCTATGCCCCGCTGATTTCACCTCACCAGCCCCGATCCCTATTTTACTAAGCACATTGCTGTGTGCGAAAAGTCAATCGAGGTTTTCCGGAGCATGTCATATTCGTAGAATTGACGGAATTCCAACGATCTTGCAAAGAGCAAACCGAGCGCATACTTTCGCAAGTACCTAACGAACGAAAAAAGTGCCTAATGAACGACCAGAGAACACCCCAAGCCACTTTTGGCCTCTAACCCCGCCAACCCACGGCCACAGCGGTACAAGCGCTCAGCAGTTCGAAACCATCATTCATTAGGTGCTTTTTTCGTTCGTTAGGCACTTCTCCAAGTAGACCACGAATCGCGTACACAGCATTTTGGCGGAATACCACCATTTCTGAGAGCTGATATGCAGTCGCCTCAGCGCGTGCAGACGCATGAGTCACGACAATGTACCTAATGAATTTCTCACAACGACTGCACGCCCATCGCATGCGCCGCAAATGACCGAGCAATCCCATCAATGCGGCAATCATGCAAACGAAAACGCATAAGCTTGCACGTGCCGCAATGCGAAAGCCTATGCGAATGCGAGAGCCTATGCGACCGACATGGCCAGGCGCTCATGCTCAAGAGCAACGCGAGCACAACCGATGTCTCCCTAGCTTCTTATATTGACTTTGATAAAACCGGTTCGATGTCAATGCAACACCGATGCGGGTGTCAACGCCGATAACGCAGCAACAGCACCGCACTGCAACGGAACAACTCGCAACAGATTGGAGATTCAATGAAGAATGCAGTTCAGCTCATCACCTACGCCAACAGATTCGGCGACGGGACGATCGCCTCGATGACGGACATGCTGCGCACGCGCTTCGAAGGCGTGTACGAGGGCGTGCATATCCTGCCGTTCTTCACGCCTTTCGACGGGGCGGACGCGGGCTTCGACCCGATCGATCACACGCAGGTCGACTCGCGTCTCGGTTCGTGGGATGATGTGACCGAACTGAGCCATACCCACGAGATCATGGTGGACACCATCGTCAACCATATGTCCTGGCAGTCGCATCAGTTCCAGGACGTCATTGTCAAAGGCGAGGAGAGCCCCTACGCCAGGATGTTCCTGACCATGTCCAGCGTCTTTCCTGACGGCGCTACCGAGGAGGAGCTCGCCGGCATCTATCGCCCACGGCCGGGGCTGCCGTTCACGCATTACACCTGGGGCGGCGCCACGCGCCTGGTGTGGACGACGTTCACGCCGCAGCAGGTCGACATCGACACTGATTCGCAAGAGGGCTGGGATTATCTGCTCTCGATTCTCGACCGCTTGGCGGCGAGCCACGTGCAGGACATCCGTCTGGACGCCGTGGGATACGGCGCCAAAGAGGCCGGCACGAGCTGCTTCATGACGCCGAAGACCTTCGACCTGATCGGCCGGATCAAGACCGAGGCAGCCCAACGCGGCCTGGAGACCCTCATCGAAGTCCATTCGTATTACAAGAAGCAAATCGGCATCGCCTCGAAGGTCGATCGGGTCTACGATTTCGCGCTGCCGCCGCTCCTGCTGCACACGCTGTTCACCGGAGACACGAGCGCTTTGGCGCACTGGATCGAGGTCCGCCCGAACAACGCAGTCAACGTGCTCGACACGCATGACGGCATCGGCGTGATCGACATCGGCTCCGATCAGCTCGACCGCAGCCTCAAGGGGCTGATCCCGGACGAGGCCGTGGATAGCCTGGTCACCACGATCCACGCGAATACGCATGGCGAGTCGGCGGCCGCCACAGGTGCCGCTGCGAGCAATCTCGATCTCTACCAGGTCAACTCCACGTACTATTCGGCGCTCGGCTGCAACGATCAGCACTATATCGCCGCCCGGGCCGTGCAGTTCTTCCTGCCGGGCATCCCGCAGGTCTACTACGTGGGAGCCTTGGCCGGCGCGAACGACATGGAGCTGCTCGCCACGACCAACAACGGCCGCGACATCAATCGGCATTATTATTCGGTCGCCGAAATCGACAGGAACCTCGAACGCCCTGTAGTACGCGCATTGAACGCCCTGTGCCGCCTGAGCAATACGCTCGACGCCTTCAACGGCGAATTCAGCTGCACCGCCGACGGCGAACGCTCGATCACCCTCAACTGGACTGCGGCGGACGGGGCAAGCACGGCCTCGCTCAACTTCGAGCCGAGTCGCGGTCTGGGAGTCGACAGCGCGGCTTCGGTTGTCTCGCTGACCTGGACCGATGCCGCAGGCGAGCATCGCAGCGACGATCTCATCGCCGATCCGCCGACCGTCTGATGCAAGTCGTTCTTCGCCGATTTGCGTCTGAGCGGCCGTTGCCTGCTCGGACACCTAGAACCCCAGCGCCTCCACCGTTTCGTCGTGCTCGCGAGCGGTGAGGATGATGGGGTCGCCGTCGGTGATGGCGAGGGTGTGCTCGGTGTGGGCGCCGCGCGAGCCGTCGGCGGAGCGAATGGTCCACCCGTCGTTCTCGTCCTGCACGATCTCATCAGTCGTGCGCAGCAGCCAAGGCTCGATGGCGATGACCAGGCCCGGGCGCAGGCGGAAGCCATGGTGAGCTCTGCCGTCGTTGGGAATAAAGGGGTCGCCGTGCATGATGCGGCCGAGGCCGTGCCCGCCGAATTCGAGGTTGACCATATAGCCCTGCTCGCGGGCCACGTCGCCTATGGCGGCCGAGATATCGCCCAGCCGGTTGCCCGAACGCGCCATGCGGATGCCGGCGACGAGCGCGTCGCGCGTGGTCTGGATGAGCCGCAGGTCTTCGGGATCGGCCTTCTTGCCAACGACGAAACTGATCGCAGAGTCGCCGACCCACCCGTCGACCGTGATCGCGAGATCAATCGACAGCAGATCGCCGTCGCGCAGCGCGTAATCGTACGGCATGCCGTGCAGCACCGCGTCGTTGACCGACGTGCAGATGTAATGCTTGAAGGGACCGGTGCCGAAGTCCGGCGCGTAATCGACGTAGCAGGAGACCGCGCCCGGGCGCGCCTCGATCCGCTGGCGCACGTAGTCGTCGATTTCGAGCAGATTCGTCCCAGGATGCGTCATCTCGCGCAGCTTCGAGAGGATGTCCCCCACGAATTTGCCCGCAGGCCGCATCTCATTGACTTCCTTAGGCGTTTTCAGCTCGATCATGCCGCCATGTCCTTCCTAGACACATACCATCAATTGATAACCATTCTCGCCATATCCCAATTTCGGAATCTAACACCCCCGATGGGACAAGTCCCTGTCGTGCCGCCAGGCACGTAGCCGCGGGAGTCGTGCAGCTTCAAGCCGTTCATTCATCACGGCTCCCGCACAGGCTCCGTCATCGCGCGGGAGCCGCGGCGTATGGGCACTGGCTGGAACCAGCGGCTCGACTCGTACTTCAGCCTTCCAACTTCAACGCAGGCGAGCCATGCAGCGTGTGCGATCCGCGTAAACATATAATAGGTAGGCCTATGACGTATGATGGCATCCCCGGCGATGAAGAATTTGCACGTATCCGCAACGATTTTTTGCCCATTTCGTCGTGCCGCGTAGGATGGGTGAGGATAGAAAGGGATCACTATGAGCGTTCTCGACCGTTTTGAAAAGAGCGTCGAAGGTACCGTCAACGGTGTGTTTGCGAAATTCGGGTCCAAGGACCTGCAGCCCGTCGACCTCTCAAGCGCCCTCGAGCGCGAGATCGACGCTGAGGCCATGCCGGTCGGCCGCGACCGTACGGTGGCCCCGAACGAGTACCGTTTCAAGCTCAGCACCCCCGACTTCGACCACATCGAGCAGTGGGGCAGCGAGACTCTCGCCAATGAGCTGGCAGACAATCTCACGCAGTACGCGAAAAGCCAGCATTACGCCTTCGTCGGACCGGTGGTCGTAATTTTCGAAGAGGATCTGGACTTGGGCAAGGGCAGCTTCAACCTGTCCTCCGAGTCGGTCAAGGGCAACGCCGTTCCCGTTACCACGGACGATCAGGCGCAGGACAGCCCGATGCTTGAGATCAACGGCAGCCAGTACCTGCTCACCAAGGAGAAGACGGTTATCGGGCGCGGCTCCGGCTGCGACATCGTCATCGACGACCCGGGCATCTCACGCAATCACTTGGAAATCGACATCACCGACAACGGCGTCATCGCACGCGATCTGGGGTCTACCAACGGCACGTACGTGGAGGGCCATCAGGTGCCCGCCGCCACGCTGCTCGATGGCAACACCATCACGATCGGACGCACCCGCATCCTGTACTGGGCCTCTTCGCAGGATCAGGACTGACGCGATAAGCCGCCGCTCGAAGCTATGTTAACCGAACTGACATTCGCGATTCTCAAATACGGATTCCTCATTCTGCTATGGGTGTTCGTCTGGCTTGCCGTGCGCTCGCTGCACCGCGACATCGAAGCGCTCAGCCCGCGCAAATCCCGCGCTCATCGGCGCGCCGAGCGCCGGGCCCGCAAGGCCGCATCTGCCCCGGCCACCGCTCCTGCAACGCACCCCGGCACCACGCAGATGCCCATATCCGCGCCGGCATCGGCACCAGCGTCCGCCTCCGAATCAACAGGGCCGGCACTGCTTGTCGTCATCGACGGTCCGTTGGCCGGCTCCTCGGTGCCGCTGAGCGATGAGCCGATCACACTGGGCCGCTCCGCCTCCAACACGGTGGTCATGAACGACGAATTCGTCTCCTCGCACCATGCGCGGGTCTATCGCGACCCGTCTTCGGGCGAATGGGCCATAGAGGACTTGGGCAGCACCAACGGCACCGCGGTCAATCAGCGCCGCATCAGTGAGCCGACCGTGCTTCCGGCCCGCGTGCCGGTGCGCATCGGCGCCACGACCTTCGAGCTGAGGTGACACGCCGTATGCCGCAATCCGCCACCTCGCCAACCCTCTTCCTGTATTCCACGACCATATCGGATGTGGGCACGGTCCGCAGCAACAATCAGGACTCGTCATTCGCCGGCGAGCATCTGATCGCCATCTGCGACGGCATGGGCGGGCACGCCGGCGGCGACACGGCATCGACCATCGCGATCCGCTCGCTGGCCCATATCGAACGCGATGACGTGCGCAGCAACGTGCGCGCGGTCTCCAGTATGATGGAAACCTCTGTGATGGCCGCGCATGACGCCATCGTGGGCAAGGCCAAGCGCGAGCGCAAGCTGGCCGGCATGGGCACCACCGTCACTGCGGTCGCGCTGGTGTCCGGATACTGGATTCTGGCGCATATCGGCGATTCGCGTGCCTATCTGCTGCGCGATGGCAAGCTGACCCGCATGACGAACGACCACAGCTACGTCCAGCATCTCATCGACACCGGCCGCATCACGCCCGCCGAGGCGCGCAATCATCCCCAGCGCAACGTCGTGATGCGCGTGCTGGGCGATTTCGACATCGATCCGCGCCCTGACATCGCTATCTGCGCGGCGCATCCCGCCGACCGGTGGATGCTGTGTTCGGACGGGCTGGACGGCGTGCTCGAGGACTCCACGATCGAAGAGACGCTCGTGCACATCTCCGATCAGGGCGAATGCGCGCAGCAGCTCGTTTCCATGGCGCTCAAGGCCGGCAGCACCGACAACGTCACCGCGGTGATTGGCGACGCGACGCTTGCCTTGGATGCCGATGCCTTCGACCTGCCGCATCAGACGCCGTTGATCGGCGGCGCGGCGGCGGCAAGCTTGGAAGCCATCGCCGACATCGTCAACGAACCCGTGGCTTCTGCGCCCAACCTGCGCCATGACAACGATTCCCCGGCGCAGCGCGCGGCGGCGCTCACGCAGGATCAGGATACGCAGGTCCAGACGGCCGAGCCGCGCGTGGCGCAGCCGTCGTCGATGCGGGAAAAGGCCGGCGACGACGGTGAAATCGACACCGGCGAGATTCCGATCGTCCAGAAAAGAGACGGCCGCATATCCGCCGATCCGAACGACCCGGAAGTCGCCAAGGCGATTCGCCGCGAACAAGTCCAGGAGCGCCAGTACTCCCGGTCGCGTCGCGTGCGCCGACGCATACGGGTACTGATCGCCGTGCTGGTGCTGCTGGCGGCCATGGTCGGCAGCGCCTTCGCCGCGTGGCGCTGGAGCCAAAGCAAGTACTACTTGGGCGAGGCCGACGGCGTGGTGTCGATCTATCAGGGCGTCAACACGAATCTGTTTGGCTATCCGCTGTCGCATAGGGTCGAGGACACCGGCATCAAGGTCAGCCAGCTGCCGCAGTCCTGGCGCGACCAGCTGGATCAGGGCATTACCGTCGACAGCCTGTCGGAAGCCCGCAGCCACGCACGGCTTATCGAACGCGAGGTCAAAAGCCTGCCGGAGTCCGCCGGCAGCAACGGCAAATCCGCCAAACAAGGCAGCGCCAAGAGCGGCTCTGGCGCATCGGCGACCGCTGGCGCTACGCCATCGGCTTCATCATCGGCCTCATCGTCAGGCGCTGCCGCATCGAAATCGGCAGCTGCGAACCCGTCGAAGTCGAAGGGGGCCGAGTGATGGTCGCCACCCGTCTTCGTCAGGTGTCATTGCTGGTCTTCGCGATGCTGCTGAGCTTCATCGCCTTCTTCCAGATGTTCGAACGCACCTCCGGCACATTCCCCGCGAAATTCGCCGGGACGCTGGGGGTGGTCGGCGTGCTGTTTCTTACCCTGTGGGGGCTGCTGCTCAAATTCCAGCCCTATGCCAGCCAGTCGATCCTGCCTTGCGTGCTGCTGCTGACCTCGATCGGCACGATGATGATCGCGCGCATCGACGATGCGAACGGCACCGATGTGGCCTTTCGCCAACTGATCTGGCTGTGCGTGGCGCTGGTGCTGACGATGCTGCTTGTCGTCTTCCTGCAGGATTACCGGGTGCTGCGGCGCTTTTCGTATGTCAGCATGGTCGTAGGTCTGGCGCTGCTGCTTTCGCCGATGATCCCGGGCATCGGCCGCGAGATCGGCGGCGCACGCATCTGGGTCGGCTTCGGCAGCCATACCTTCCAGCCGGGAGAGTTCTCGAAGCTCTTCCTAGCCTTCTTCTTCGCCGCCTATCTCTTCGACCACCGCGACCAGCTTGCCGTGGGCGGCAGGAAGGCGCTGGGCATACGGCTGCCCCGCATCAAGGACATGGGCCCGATCATCGTGGTCTGGCTGGCGTCGATGGGCGTGCTGGTCATCCAGCATGATCTGGGCACTTCGCTCATGTTCTTCGCGATGTTCGTCTCCATGCTCTACGTGGCGACCGGCCGCAAAAGCTGGGTGGCCATCGGTTTCCTGGCCTTCGCCGCCGGGTCCTTCGTCGCCTCGCGGCTCTTCGCGCATGTCGGGTACCGCGTGCAGGCCTGGCTGCATCCGCTCGATCCTGCGGTGTACAACCAGTACCCCGGCGGGTCTTCGCAGCTGGTCAAAGGCCTTTTCGGCATGGCTTCCGGCGGTCTGCTGGGCACCGGCATCGGGCAGGGGCACCCTTCGCTCACGCCGCTGGCGAATTCCGACTTCATCTACTCTTCTCTCGGCGAAGAGCTGGGACTTACCGGACTGCTGGCGATTCTGGTCCTCTACGTGCTCATCATCGCCTCGGGCCTGAGCACCGCAATGCGCATCAAGGACGGCTTCGGCAAGCTGCTGGCCTCCGGACTCGTCTTCACCATGGCCTTCCAGGTCTTCACCGTGGTGGGCGGCATTACGCTGGTCATCCCGCTCACCGGCCTGACCCTGCCGTATATGGCCGCCGGCGGCTCCTCGCTGATCGCGAACTTCGTGCTCGCCGGGCTGCTCATCGTCATCTCGAATGCCGCGAACAAGCCCGAGCCGGACACCGTCTCCGACACCTTCCGCTACGAGGCGCTGGCCGCGCTGCGCGAGCATGAGCTCGTCGACGACGGGCAGGGGCAGGAACGTGGGCAAAGGCGCGGGCAGGGACGTGCGCAGCGCCGCCGCCCCAACGGCAGGGGAGGCTTGGGCCGCCGAAAAGGCAAGGGGGCGACGGCATGAACAAGAGTCTGCGGCAGCTGTTCACCGCCGTCGTGATCCTGTTCACGATCCTCGGCCTGTCCAGCACCATCATCACCGCGATCCGCGCAAACCAGCTCAACACCGATCCGCGCAACAGTCGTGCGCTGTATCACGAGATCGGCGCTCCGCGCGGACCGATTCTGGCCTCCGACGGCACGGTGATCGCCAAGTCGGAGCCGGTCAACGACGCCTTCGAATACCAGCGTTCCTATGCGAACGGGGCGCTGTACGCGCCTGTCACCGGGTACTTCTCCATCACGCATCCAGTCGATCGCGGCTTGGAGATGTCGCGCAACGAACTGCTCGCCGGCGAGTCGAACGCCCTGTTCTGGCAGAAGATCAAATCGCTGTTCACCGGCGACGAGAACAAGGGCGCGTCCATCGAAACCTCAATCAACCCGAAGCTGCAGATGGCCGCCTACCAAGGACTCGCCGGCAAGGATGGCGCGGCCGTCGCGATCGAGCCGAAAACCGGCCGCATTCTGGCCATGGCGAGCACGCCGAGCTACGATCCGAACCAGTTGGCGCAGCACGATACCAAGCAAGTCAACAACATCTACGCGCAGCTGACCTCCGGCGACAACAGCCCGATGCTCAACCGGGCCACCTCGCAGTACTACCCGCCGGGCTCCACGTTCAAGACCGTCGTGGCCGCGGCGGCTCTGGAAACAGGCAAATACAACCCGGACACCTCGATTCCGGCAGGCGCAAGCTACACGCTGCCCGGCACGGCGACGAACCTGACGAATGCGGAAGGCTCCGCCAACGGCTCGAACGGCCAGATCTCCTTCGAGGATGCCCTGGCCTATTCGTCCAACACGGCCTTCGCGCAGCTCGGCGTCTCGCTGGGCGATCAGGCGGTCGAAAACCAAGCCAAGAAGCTCGGCTTCGGCAGCTCGATCACCATCGACGGCTCGGATTCCACCGGAAAGCCGATGAAGGCGATATCCTCGCGCTTCCCCACGAACCTCAGCGACGACAGGCTTGGTTTGGCCTCAATCGGGCAGGGCGACGTGAACACGACGCCGCTGCAGAACGCACTCATCGCCTCAGCCGTGGCCAATGGCGGCACGCTGATGCGCCCCACGCTCGTCGACCGCGTGCGTTCCAGCGATCTGTCGGTGATCTCGCAGACCGACCCCGCAGTCATGTCCCAGGCTTTCGGCAAGGACACGGCCGACAAGCTCGACCAGATGATGCAGGCGGTCGTGACCAAGGAGAATCCGAATCTGGCCATCGACGGCACGAAGGTCGCCGCGAAGACCGGGACCGCGCAGATCGGCGAGAACAACAGCAGCATCGACGGCTGGGTAATCGGCTTCGCCCCCGCCGACAATCCGAAGATCGCCGTCGCCGTGGTCGTCCATAATACCGATGTGCTTGGCTCCTACGCAGCCGGTCCCATTATGAAGCAGATCATGCAGGAGGCGTTGCAGCAATGAAACTCATCGAAGGCCAGCTCATCCACCGACGATACCGGCTCGACTGCCGGCTCGCGCAGGGCGGCATGGGCGAGGTGTGGAAGGGCTACGATATTCAGCTCGGCCGTCCGGTGGCCATCAAGGCGCTGCGCGGGGACGCGACCAACGCCGAGGCCAAGCTGCGTCGCCTGCGCGCCGAAGCGCATAATTCCGCGAATCTCGCGCATCCCAATATCGCCGCGCTCTTCGAATACTACGAGCATGACGGCATCGGCTTCCTGATCATGGAATATGTGCCAAGCAAATCTTTGGCCGATCTCTTCCATGCAAGGGGCGCGATGGATCCGGTCGAACTGCTGCCGATTCTCGAGCAGACCGCGCGTGGCCTGTTCATCGCCCACTCGCACGGGATCATCCATCGCGACGTAAAGCCGGCGAATATCATGGTTTCTGACGACGGCGATGTGAAGATCACCGATTTCGGCGTCTCCTACTCCACCAATCAGGAGCAGATCACGCAGGACGGCATGGTGGTGGGCACCGCGCAGTACATCTCCCCCGAGCAGGCGCAGGGCAGGCACGCCACCGCGCAGTCCGACATCTACTCGCTCGGCGTCGTGGCCTACGAAGGCCTGTGCGGCCATCGGCCCTTCACGGGGGCCACGCCGGTCGACATCGCCGCCGCGCATGTCAACGACCCAGTGCCCCCGTTGCCCGATTCGGTGGATGTGCAGCTGACCCAATTCGTGATGTCGATGCTCTCGAAGGACCCGCTGGACCGGCCGGGCGATGCGCTTGTCGTCTCGCGCACGCTCTCGAAGATCGAGCGACGGCTGCTCGACCAGCAGACCGTGCTGAGCGATTCGACCAAGATCATGCCCTCCGGTAACCGCATGCCCCGGCGCATCGTAAGCGCGCCGCACAGCATGCTGGAGGCGCGCCTGCGAGGGTCATCCGGGCAGGCGCCAATTCAGGACGTGGGGCAGTCCCAGATTTTCATCAGCGGCACGCCTGCGCCGCGAACCACAAGCTCAAGCGTAGGCGCAACTGCACATTCACCAGCGAGGCACCTCGGGAGGAACAACAATGAGTAGCAATCTGCCCTCTTCGTTGGCCAGCGGCCGCTACCAGCTTGGCCAGCTCATCGGCCGCGGCGGCATGGCCGAGGTGCGCGTCACGCTCGACACGCGTCTCGGACGCACCGTCGCCGTCAAGATCATGCGCTCCGACCTGGCGAACGACGAGATCTTCCTGACTCGCTTCAGGCGCGAGGCGCATTCGGTCGCGCAGATGAACAACCCCAACATCGTCAACATCTACGATTCGGGCGAGGAGACGAACATCGACGAGACCGGGCACACCGAACGGCTGCCCTACATCGTCATGGAGTACGTCAAAGGCCAGACGCTGCGCGACATCATCAAGGCGAACGGCCCTCTGAGCCAGCGCGACGCCGAACAGGTGATGCTGGGCGTCCTGAACGCTTTGGAATACTCGCACCGCATGGGCATCATCCACCGGGACATCAAGCCCGGCAACATCATGATCTCCGAGCAGGGCATGGTCAAGGTCATGGACTTCGGCATCGCCCGCGCACTCGACGATTCCGTGGCCACGATGACGCAGTCTCAAGGCGTCGTAGGCACCGCGCAATACCTCTCCCCCGAGCAGGCGCGCGGCGAGACCGTCGACATGCGCTCCGATCTGTATTCGGCCGGCTGCGTACTCTACGAGATGCTTACCGGGCGCCCGCCCTTCACCGGCGACTCCGCAGTCGCCATCGCCTACCAGCACGTCTCCGAAGTGGCGACGCCGCCGAGCGCAATCGTGCCCGGGCTGCCCAAGATGTGGGACCAGATCTGCGCGAAGGCGATGGCCAAGGACCGGCAGAACCGCTATGCGACGGCCGCCGAATTCAAGAACGACGTCCTCACCTTCATGAACGGCGGCGTGCCGGTGGCGGCGGCCTTCAACCCGCTGACCGACCTGGCGAACGTCAAGGCCCGCAAGCAGGCCGAGCAGACCGCGGCGACTCAGGCGATGAACCCGGTAGCCGCCACTGAGGCGACGCAGGCCTTCAATCCGGTGACCGGGCAATTCGAAGCAGTGCCGACCGCGTCGAACGGATCCGCAAACGGCACCGCGTTGAAGTCCCGCGCCGAGCAACGGGCCGCCGCAGCCAAGCGCAAACGCAAACGAACGGCCATCATCGCGTCTATCATCGGCGCAATCGTGATCATCGCCGCGATCGTCGGCGGACTGGCATACGCGAACCGGCACAAGGAGCCCGAGACTGTCACCGTGCCGACGTTCACCGCGCAGACCACCAAGGACCGCGCCCAGGAGAAGCTCACCCAGCTGGGCCTGCGCTTCCGGGCCGAAACCGACGCCAATTCGACGGAGCCGGAGGGTACGCTGACCAAGCAGGATCCCAAGGGCGGCGTCAGCGTCACGAAGGGCTCCACGGTCAGGGTGTGGTTCTCCGCAGGGCCGCAGTCCGCCATCGTGCCCGATGTCAAGAACATGACGCAGGACGAGGCCCGTGCCGCCTTGGAGAGCGCCGGATTCAAAGTGAGCTCCACGACGCGCAGCGAAATGAGCGCCGATGTGGACAAGGATCGCGTCACACGCACCGACCCTGCCGCCGGTACGCAGCTGGCCAAAGGCGAGACGATAACCCTGTGCATCGCCTCCGGCATGACCCAAGTACCCGACAATCTCGTGGGCCAGCCTCAGGATCAGGTGATCGCCGCGCTGCAAAAGCTTGGCTTCAGCACCACCGTTCGAGACGGTGACTACAACGACAACGTTCCTGCGGGGTCGGTGCTGAGTATCGATCCGCCCTCTGGCACAGCAGTGGAAAGGGGCAGCAATATCACCGTATATATTTCAAAGGGTGCGCAGGCGATTGTTCCCGACATCGCCTTCGGAACCACTTATAAAGATGCCTCCGATAAACTCAAGGCAGCTGGCTTCAACAATATCAACGCCGTCTTCGCCGACGGCAGCACCCGCTCACCTGCTGAAAATGACATCGTCATCACCGCAAACCCGCAAGGAAAAGTAAGCGACAAGAATGTCACGGTCACACTAACCCTCAAGGCCGCTTCACCGTCCCCATCCTCCAGCCCAAGCAGCTCAAAGTCATAGTGAAACACGTGCGCTGCCGGCACACAACCCCCGCGCCGCTAATGTCATAACCCCCGCGTTTTCTCGACCATTATGCGGGGGTTGTGACATATGAACGACTTCAACGACTGGCCAAGGGTGAACTCCGTTGCTACCTCGGGCCCTCGGTGGGCCCTCGGCGTCGGCTACACACTGACGATGCCTTTGGCATCGTCCTTCGCGGCCGTGGTGGCCGCTCACCTCAGCTACGGACAGCCCGCAGGGCTGTCCGCTTAACGCTTCGGCACAGGGCTCTGCGCTTAACGCCTCCGCTTATCGAGCCGCGACCTTGGGCTGCAGGCCTTGGGAGCGCTCGACGGCGTCGCTCTGGCCGCAGATGGCAAGCCAGTTCGCCAGCAGGCGATAGCCGTCCTGCGTCATCACCGATTCGGGGTGGAACTGCACGGCGAACAGCGGCAGCTCCCTATGCTTGAGGCCTTGGATGATGTGGTCGTCCTTGGTCCATGCAGTGACCACGAGATCGTCGGGCACGGAATCCGGCTCGACGGCGAGCGAATGGTAGCGGGTCGCGGTCATCGGCTCGGCCACGCCGGCGAATACCGCATCATCAATGTGCTCCACGACGCTCGTCTTGCCATGCATGATCGTGGGCGCGTGATCCACCGTCGCCCCGTACACTTCGGCGAGCGCCTGCAGGCCGAGGCAGACGCCGAACATCGGCGTACGGGTTGCGGCGCACAGCCGGATGAGACTCTCGCTGGACCCGGAATCCGCCGGAGCGCCCGGCCCCGGCGAGATCAGCACGCCGTCATATCCGGCAAGCACATTGGGCGCGGAGGCGTCGATCGCATCGTTGCGCACCACGTCGACGGTGGCTCCCAGCGTCTTGAGATAGCCGACGATCGTGTACACGAAGGAATCGTAGTTGTCGACCACGAGGATATGCGCGGAATCGGTCATAATCGCCCTCTGCCTGTGTTGGAGTTGCCGGTCGGCGTTCGCCGCCGACGCTTTCGACGCCATTGTAGTCCACAGGCAGCGCACTGCGCCATCTGCTCAGCGGCTCGGCAATCAGACAGTCACGTAATTCGACATCGCGCGCAGGTACGGGATCGTGCTTGCGGCCCACGGATAGGCCCACTGCATCAACGCAGCGGCGGCCGCGGTCAGCAGCAGAAGCAGGAGCAGCACGCGCACCGGCGCTACGCCCGGCTGCAAGCGCAGCAGCGTGCCGTAGATGCTGATGTCCGGCTTGCGTCGGCGGCGCTGGCGGATGGCACGCAGCACAGGCCAACGCCATGCGACCGCAGCTGCGATGAACAAGACGAGATAGACGATAAGCGTCACCATGACGACCGGCTCCAGCGAGGGCAGTCTGGCGGCGAGCGACGGCTTTTCGTTGCTGATGAAATTCACCGCGCCCGAAGCGTCGGTCGATGCCAGTTCCTGCGGCACGCCATCGGAGACCTTCGCCCAGTAGGCGAACTCGCCGTAGCTGATCCAACGATGCGTCGGCGTGCTGTATTTGGGCTCGCAGGTGGTCAGCGTGACCATGCGCTTGGTTGCGGCCTCGCCAGGATTCTCGGGATTCGGCGCAACCACATCGCCCTGCGTCGGCAGCACGATGCGATAGCTTGTGTAGCGGTAGACATACCAGTAATCCTTAGTGCGCAACACAATCGGGTCACCGGTTTTGAGCTTGTCGACGTCCCCCAGCGGCTGTCCGTAGCCGTTGCGATGGCCGGCGATGGCCATGTTACCTATTTGCCCCGGCATCTGCGTCTGCTCGTAATGCCCCATGCCGTGCTTGTTGAGCTGCACCGCGTCCGTGCCCTGCACGACGTTGCGGTTCCATTGGGCGCCGAAGCGCGGAATATAGATCTGCGCGACCAGATCGCCGACGTTCGCGCTGGTCGGCTGCACAGGCGGATCGCCTGCCTGGGCCTTGGCCACCTGCAGATTCTTGCCATCGCCAGGATCCGACCATGCCGCCGATTGCCTGGTCTGATCCTGCTCCCGCTCCGATTCAACGCCGGTCCACCACATCTGCCACACGATATACAGGCCGCACAGCACCGCCAGCGTCAGCAACAGCTCGGCGAAGATTCCAAGCACCTGCCACCCTGCCCCAGAACGACGACGTTGCATCGAGCGGTCGTGGGAATTTTGCACCGTGCCGGCAGCATTGCGGCCAGGATCGGCAGCCTCGCCTGGCTGAGGCGCATCAGCAGGCATATCAGCAACACCGCCTACATCGCCTGTATCAGCCACGCCAGCCAGCTCGTCTTCAAGGGCGACGCGGGCGGGAGCGCCAACTGCGTGGGAACCATGCCTCATTGATCTTTCCTCGGTATCTTCTGCTCAATATCCTCACACAGTGTTTTCTCACACAGTGTCATCTACTCAGTGTCTTTTACGCGGTGTCTTCCACTCATTGCCATTCCCTCATTGCTTCAATTCCTCCTGCGGCACGCTGGCGTAACGCAACGGCTGCAGCAACGCTGATTCGGGGAATCGCTGCGTGTCCTTGGCCTCGACCTTCCAGCCCAAGCCATAGGCACGCACATACTCCTTGTAGGTCGCTATGGCGCGCGAATCGTTGAGCGCCTGCGTGAGCGCATCCGGATCGCCAATCGCGGAGACCGTGTAGGGCGGCGAATACTGTTTGCCTTGCAGCGTGAGAATGTTGCCGGTGCAGCGCACTGCGGAATTGAACAGCACACGCTGGTCCTGGATCATCATCGCCTCGGCCCCGCCCTTCCAGAGCGCGTTGACTACGGCCTCGATATCCTGCTGGTGAATCACGTAATAATCGATGTCGGCAGTGGAGCCGGAGTCACCCACGGCATTCTCCCACAGCGACGAATCATTCAACGTCACTGTGATGCCGGGCCCCTGCACCGCAGGAAGCAGCGTCCCCGAACCCGCATCGTCATTGGAGCTGCCCTGGGTGCCTGCATTGCCTGATGTCATCTTGTTCAGAACATCGACCTGCGAGCTGAGGCCATTGACTTCCTGCTGCAGTTTGTTCACCCGTTCAACGCGCTGCTCCACCAGTTGCGAGGTGTCGGAGGTGACCGTGGCGCTGCGGTTCACACGCAGATTCGTCATCAGCAGATAACCGGAGAATGCGACGACCACGAAAACGACGAGACCGCCCATTGTCGAGCGCCTCGCCCCGTGTTTTCCGGCCCGCTTCGCCATATTCGCCACATTTCCCTCGCCGATAGTCGCCACTTTCGAGTCTAACCACTATTATGATTTCTAGCCTATTGAATGGAGACTACGCTTATGGCTGACGAAGAGCTGCACAAAACCGGCGCGAGCGACCCTGAGGGCCAGGTGGACTGGCAGTCGGACGCCGAGAATGCGCACATCGCGCAGCCGGGCGACGATGCAGATACAGCGGCGAACACGGACGCGAAGACTACTACGAAGACCGCTGCTCAGGATGACGAGGACGACTACGGCATTCCGATGGACAAGGTCGAGGCCGTGCTCAACGCCAGCATCGACCAGTCGGCGATGACCCCGCAGATGCAACGCATGGTTCGCCGTCAGGAAGAGAACACCCGCCGCGTCGAGGAGACCATCAAGGGCACCAAGGCAAACCCCACATGGTTCGTGCCGCTGTTCTGCGTCCTGATGGTCATCGGACTGGCGTGGGCAGTGGTCTACTACCTCACCGGCGACTTCCCGATTCCGAACATCGGCGCATGGAATCTCGCCATCGCCTTCGCCATTCTCATGGTCGGCTTCCTTATGACGATGTGGTGGCGCTGAGCTGCTGAAATGTGGAAATACTGAGTTCCAGCGGAGAGGCCGGCTCGCGCTTTGTGGATCGAGGTCACAAGGCGCGAGCCACAAATCTTATGCCCGCCATCCCTGCGGCAGCGGGCGGCCCTCCTGATAGCCAGCGGCGGACTGAACGCCGACGACGGCCCGTTCGGCGAATTCCCTGAGATTTCGGGCGCCAGCGTAGGTGCACGAGGAGCGCACGCCTGAAGTGATTTCGTCGATCAGATCCTCGACGCCGGGGCGTTGCGGATCCAAGTACATCTTCGAGGACGAAATGCCCTCCTGGTAAAGCGCCTTGCGTGCGCGGTCGAAGGAATCGGCACCTGCGGTGCGAGCCGCGACGGCGCGGGCCGAGGCCATGCCGAAGCTCTCCTTGTAGCGTCTGCCTTCGCCGTCCACCTGGAGCGTGCCCGGCGATTCCAACGTTCCCGCGAACCACGAGCCGACCATGACCTGGCTGGCCCCGGCGGCGATGGCCAACGCGACGTCGCGCGGATGGCGCACGCCGCCGTCGGCCCAGACGGATTTGCCGAGCTTGTGCGCAGCTTCGGCGCATTCGAGCACTGCCGAGAACTGCGGGCGGCCCACAGCGGTCTGCATGCGCGTGGTGCACATAGCCCCCGGCCCTACGCCCACCTTGATAATGTCAGCTCCGGCCTCGATCAGGTCCTCGACGCCAGCCGCCGTAACGATGTTTCCGGCTACGATCGGCACCTTCGGGTCGAGCGCGCGCACGCGATGCAGCGCCGCGATCATCTTCTCCTGATGTCCATGAGCCGTGTCGACCACAAGCGTATCGACCCCGGCGTCGAGCAGCGCCTGCGCACGGGACTCGATGTCGCCGTTGATGCCGATGGCGGCGCCGATGCGGAATCGCCCTTGCGCGTCGAGCGCAGGACGATAGATGCTCGAACGCACGGTGCCCTTGGCCGTGAGCACGCCCACGAGCAGCCCGGCGTCATCGACGACCGGCACGAAGGAGCGGCGATGATAGGTGAGCTGGCCATACACGTCGCGCAGGTGCTCGCCGCCGCCCTCGACATCGGAAAGCTTGACAACCTGCGGCTCGGGCGTCATCACCGTGCCTGCCTGCGCGTAGCGGTCCACGCCTTCGCAGTCCTTCGTGGAGACGATGCCGACCGGTTTGCCGTCTTCGACCACCACGGCAGCGCCATGCGTGCGGCGCGGAATCAGCGAAATGACCGCAGCCACCGGGTCGTCGCGGTGCACGGTGATGGCCGTGTCCACAATCGGATGCGCGGCCTTGACCCGGCCTGTCACCTTCGCGACGACGTCGGTGGGGATATCCTGCGGGATGATGGCCATGCCGCCGCGCCGCGCCACGGTTTCCGCCATGCGTCGGCCCGAGACGGCGGTCATATTCGCCACCACGATCGGCACGGTGGTGCCCGTGCCATCATCCGAAGACAGATCGACGTCGAAGCGCGAAGTCACGTCCGAGCGCGACGGCACCAAGAACACATCGTCATAGGTCAGGTCATGAGTGGGCTCTTGCCCGGGAAGAAAGCGCATGATTTCTAGTTTACGCGACGATGGTGAAATCAGTTTCCGAGGCCGAGCAGCGCTTAGCCAGCTGTGTTTATACTGGAACGCATGAGTCTTACCGTCACCGCCATCGTCGTGTCCTACAACCGCGCGGGCCTGCTGCAGGAGTGCCTTGACGCGCTGGCCGCGCAGACCCGGCGCCCGGATCGCGTCATCGTCATCGACAACGCCAGCACCGACGGCGCGGCCGATGTGGCGAAGCGGCACCCCTTGCAGCCCGAAGTCACGGTGCTCGATCACAATGTGGGCGGCGCTGGCGGGTTCTGCGCCGGAATCGCCTGTGCGCTGGCCGCCGCTGCCGACAGTGATGCCGACAATGGCACCGACGATACAGGCAGCTACGGCAACGCCGCTGCCGCTTCTGCAGCACACGGCACGACGACTCGCCCCAATACTAGGCGCATCAACAACAGCCAACAGGCGAGCCAGTACGTCTGGCTTATGGATGACGACACCATCCCTACTCCCACGGCTTTGGAGCAGCTGCTTGCCGCCGCAGGCGAGGCCCGCGAGCGCAATGGCGTCTGGCCTGCCGTCTTGGGTTCGAAAGCGCTATGGACCGATGGCCGTGAACATCTGATGAACAAGCCGCGCCCGCGCACTTGGCGCGCATTGGGCGCAGCGAATCTGGAGCAGTCGGCCGAGGCATTCCAGGTCCGTTCGCTGTCGTTCGTCTCCTGCCTCATCAACGCGCGCATGATCGAATCCGCTCGCGCGCTGCCTCGCGCCGCGTATTTCCTGTGGAACGACGACTACGAATACACCACGAAGCTGCTCAGGCATGCGACCGGCTACTACGTGCCCGAAAGCCTGGTCGTGCACAAAACGAAGGTCTTTGGCTCCAGCGACGCCGACCCGGGCGAGCGGTTCTTCTTCGAAGTGCGCAACAAGCTGTGGATCCTGCGGTTCTCGCGCGGCAACTTCACCGCAGCCGAATACGCCGAGCTGCTGCTCAAAACCCTGCGCCGCTGGGCGCTGACCTATTGGCGCTCGGCGAACCGCGCGGTCATCCTCGACTGCTTCAAACGGGGCCTGCGCGAAGGGCTTGGCCAGCGGCCCGCGGGCAACGCGGAGCTGCTGGCCGGCAACCCTGATATCGTGGCCGCCATCGGTGCTGTGGAAGGCTGACGCCCAGCGTCGCGCGGCCCGCCGTGTGTCTCATCAATAGGCGGCGAGTTCCAACGCATGGAGTTCCAGCATCAATGTCGCGCCGATAGGGTTATTTGCGCGACGGCAGTACGAGTGGATGATGGCCCTAGTACGAATTCGCGCCAATGGGGCATTGCGCCACAAACCTACTAGCCGAACCTTTGCACAATCGGCTACGGCCGACTGCCCATGCCGCATCCGGTGATCCAATACAGGGTAGCGCGGCCTTGGCTGTCGACGGGCTGCATGACGTCGGGAACTGGATGCATGCCGGTGAACATCTCATGCTGCGGGTCGCCAGGCACGTACGAGCCGCCCATATCCAAATACCAATGCAGATTGTTGCCCTGTATGATCGAACAGACCTGGGGATCGGATCTGATCTCGCCCAAGTGGCGGGCGAGGTAATCATGGTCATAATCCCATTGCATGCTCAGATGCGCGTAATACGGCGTGCGCCGGCCTATGGCGAGCATGAAGCCGCTGCCGTTCCATGGGTCGGCGATGACCTGCTCGTTCTCTCCCACATACGAGCCCAGCCTCTTAAGCAGCAGATACTCGTCGCGCGAAAGCATCGGGGAATCCGAGCCGTTTGCAGCGAAGGCGTAGGTACGGCTCACCGATCGCTGCATGCCATCGGCCTGCGGGTTGGCGACGCAGGACAGCAGCCCCACGATAACGGCTGCCAGCACTGCGCAGGAGCGAAGCACGATTGATGCCTGCCCGCGCCCAGTGACGTTTGACTGAGCGCCTCCGAACTGAGTGCTCCTATTCAGAATGCCGTTACCTAGAGAGCGCCTGCCCAGCGCGACCACAGCCAGATCCAGCAGCCAGAGCAGCGCCCAGCATATCAGCGGTATCGCGGCGACCGGCCAAGCCGCAAACAGCCGGCGCTGGTCCTTATACCATAGCGCGGTCACCACCTTCGCCCAGTCGGCGTGGGTTCCCGCGCAACTGACGAACACGAAGCCCAGCAGCAGGAACGACGTCGCCATGATCAGGCTTTCCTGCGTATGCGCCAGCAGAGCGACCGCAACCGCGGCGATCAGCAGCGCTGCGATCGGCCAGAACACAGGCATGCGCACATTCGCCGAGTCGATGGGGGTCCCTAACGCAAAACGTCTGATCGCCGAGGAAATATCTTCGGTCGGCAGGGCCGGCCCGCCGTTGAGATGGCCAGATATGGGCCGCGTATTGCTGCGCAAATACATATTCGAGAAAATAGCGAAGCCTGCTCCAAGCACTGCGATTACCGCCAGCACACCAACGGCAGAAGAGATTCGGAAGGCTTTGACGTTGACGCGGCGCAACGCTCCGGCGGCTTGCACCAGCCAGACCAGCACCAGCGGCAGCGCCAGCAGCGCCACCGTCATCACCACGCGGAAATGGCAGAATGACACCGCGATCACGCCTACTGCGATCCAACCCAATCCGCTCAGCGCCTGCCACTTGCCGGCCTTCCAATCATGCCTGCACCATCGCCACAGCACCGCCAGCAGCACCGGCGCGATTGCCTGAGCGGCGAACATCGAATACAGCGTGCCCCAATCCAAAAGAAGGAACGGAAACCCTGCGCAGACGGCCGATAAAGCCGGAGCCAGGAAATCGGAGAGCATGCGGCGGCCGCAGATGGCACGAACGAGGTAGAGCATCGAAATCGGCCAGATCAGCGCCGCGAACACCAGCCAAGTGGTGGTGACGGCGGTGGCTGCCACGGCTCCGGGGACAGCTGCGCCGCTCAAGGCGGCGAACTGCTGGAAGGCTATCGGGTAGACTTCGCGAATCGGCGGCAGAGCGTGCAACGATGAGGCCTGACCAGTCAGCATAATGCGGGCGACGACGTTGTCGTGAAACACCGAATCGTAATTCTGCGTGACCTGCTCGGGGGAAGGCACAGCGCGCCGCAGCCGCAGTGCCACCGTGAGCGCGGCCAGCGCAACGCCTGCGAACGCAGGGAGCCAGAAGCGGCACGAGCGCAGGATCTCGCGACGCCATTGCTCGGCGTTCTGCGGAATCGAGCGCCTGGGAACCGAACGGTTCGAATCCGAGGATTGCGGAACGGAATACTGCATAACCGACTGTTGTGCAGCCAAGCGCCTCGAGCCCATGGGCGCGAGATCCTCTCGAGGCACCGCGGCCGCGTCATTGCGCCGCACGGGATCTGCGAGATTTTCAGGATTTTCAGGGCCTTCGGACTCCTCGGAACGTTCATGCCCTGCTCCACGCACAGTCTCAGGCTGTTGGAATCCTCTCCGCATCAGCCGCGCCGCCTCCCGGCGACCTGCCACGGAAAGCACGATTATCAGCACCATCACGCAGGATATTAGATAACTCCACCACTCCCACCGCAGGCCGAACGGATACGCGATCACACCGCCCACGCCGGCGATGGCGAGGGAAACCAGCGGTGCCAGCCCGACGAGTTCCACAATGCCGCGGCGACCGGTTGCGGCGACGATCAGCATGCCGGGCACATAGATCGCGAGTATGGCGGCCACGATCAGGGGCACGGCCTGCGGCCATGTGGACAGTTCCATATGCGTTACGCCTCGTTTCCGTCTCGCCCTGTGTTCTTCGGCACTGTTGGTTCGACGTCGTGGGATCCAGCGTGTCCTAGGTTGCGCACGGCGGTCAGCGCCCGATATCCCAGCTTACGCAGTCCAGTCGGCATGAGCCGGTACAGCGCACGAATAGCGACGTTACGTACAAATTGAATGGTGCTGATGAATCCATCCGCCCGGAATCGGCGCTGCAACGCCAGCTCGTCGCGGAACATCGTCCACCCGCCGCGCCGCTGGTAGGCACCCGCGTCGACGCGGTACAGCACAAGCGGCTCAGCGACGTTATGCAGCCGCGCCCCGGCCAGAATCAGCCGCTCCCACAGCAGGTAATCCTCGAAGCGACCATTGTGCTCGGGATAGCCGCCGACACGCTGTATCGCGGATTTCCGGAAAGCCACGCTCGGATGATGCAGCGGGGAACGCGCGCGGGCGAAGTCGAGCAGTGGCTTACCTCCAGCAGGCAATATGCGCGTTTGGCCAAGCTGCCGCCCGCGCTCGTCGCCGCTGAATTCGCGGATCGCGCTGCCGACGACGTCGTATCGGCCGGCGTGCGAATCAAGCAGCGGAATAATCGTGGCGAAGCGCTCCGGCAGCGAGACATCATCGCTGTCCGCGCGGGCGACCAATTCGTATCGGCACCGCAGCAAGCCCTGATTCAACGCATGCGCCAGGCCGGAATTCTTCGCCAGCTCAAGCACCGTGATTTCTGGCACAGCCTCGTACCGCTCAGCCTGCGCGAATCGCTCGTCCAGCCATATTGCCAGCCTGTCCAGAAACGACTGCACTGCCTCGGGAACCGGTCCGTCGCGCACAATGACCAGCTGCGTCGGAACGCAGGTCTGCTCGACCGTGCTGGACAGCACCGCACGTCGCAGATAATCCAGCCGGTCGCCGGCGTATACGGCCATGAGCACCGAGAAACCTGCCGCGGCCTCCAGCTGGCTGCCGTGCTGCGTCTTACTCGGCTGCGTCTCGCAAAACCGTGTTCCAGTCCCGCCCGCCTGCTGTGCCATCACCACCCGTGCCGCCTTCCGCGCATCGAACGCCTCGCCCTGTCGCGGGCAATTCTACCGTATCAACCATCGGACAAACTCGGGGTCTCGACGCAAGAAGAGCGTCAAGACCGAATGAACTTACGCGCGGTTCCATATAATGAAGACCATGCATACCACGTATCAGCCGGGCACCGAGACGGAGACCCAGGCTTGGGAGGCCGTCAACCGCGTCGTATTCCCATTGAGCGACCAGGACCTGGTGCTGCCCCTATATGCCATCGAATGGACGAGACCGCACCTCACCGACGATGTGTTCAACCCTCGCCTTGATATGGAAAGCATGCAGTTCGGCAGCATGAACGGCAAAGCCGTCCGGCATCTGCTCAACGAAAGCATCGAGCGGCATGCAGACACCGCCGCCAGCGACGTGTTCACCGTCGACTCGCGCCATGCGATGACGGTGCTCTCCGGCAGGCATGTTTCGCTGTGCACATTCTTCAACGCGTTTCCGGCCAGCTATTGGAAGCGTTGGACGAATATCAGCAGTGTGCGGTTCAGCGCGAAGGTGCACGGCAAGGGCGAGATCGCGCTGTACAAATCATCGGGCCGAGGCCTGTTCTCGGCGCTTGACACCATTCGGGTCGACACCACGCGGGATGACGCGGCGGCTGCCGGCGCATTGTCTGGCAACGCAGCGCCCGACGATGCCGCGCCTGGCAGCGCAGCACAGGCTGGGTTCTCCGACGATGCCAATCCCGCCGGCTTCGAAACGGTCGAAACCGTGCTCCCCATGAGCGGCTTGATCGACGGCGGATACTTCTGGTTCGATGCCAAAGCGAGCAACGATTCGACACTGCAATTCGAAGACGCGCAGTGGTCGGTGCCGCGCCGCGAGAATATGGCAGCTTCTGGCGGCAGCAGCGACACCGGCACCGCTAAGAGCACAGGCAGCGCCAACACCACCCTGTCGATCGCCATCACCACCTTCAACCGGGCCAAGTACTGCCTGCGCCAGCTACAGACCATCGCGCACGAGCCGGCGCTGGTGGCACGCCTCGACACCATCTACTGCACCGACCAAGGCACTGATCTGGTGAGGGATCTGCCCGGCTTCGAGCAGACAGCGCAGGAGCTGGGCAGCCAGCTGACTTACCTGCGCCAGACCAACATGGGCGGTTCGGCCGGCTTCTCGCGCGGCATGTACGAGACGCTCAAGGCGGGCACCAGCTCGTACACGCTGCTGCTGGACGACGACGCCATCAGTGAGCCGGAGGCAATCCTACGCGCGGTGCAGTTCGCCGACTACGCCAAGCAGCCCACCATCGTAGGCGGCGGCATGCTGCACTTGGACAATCGCACCGTGCTCTACACGCAGGGCGAACGCTTCGACGCCGCCAGCGTATGGATGAAGCCTTCGCAGGGATTGGATTACAATCATGACTTCGCGCGCTTCCCGCTGCGCGATTCGCCCGAGCGCCACCGGCGCATCGACTCGGATTTCAACGGCTGGTGGATGTGCCTCATCCCGACGGCCATCATGAAGGAGATCGGCCTGTCGATGCCCTTCTTCATCAAATTCGACGACACCGAATACGCGCTGCGCGCCGCCGAGCACGGCTACCGCACGGTCTGCCTGCCCGGAGTAGCCGTGTGGCATCAGGCCTGGCATGACAAGGACCCGTCCAGAACATGGGAATGGTACTTCTTCCAGCGCAACCGGTGGATCTGCGGCCTGCTGCACTGCCCCAAGCCCAGCAGGCGTCTTGCCTACGAAATGCTGTACAGCGACATCAACGTCGGTCTCAAGCTCGTGTATTCCGCCTTGCATCTGCAGCATATGGGCCTGCGCGATATCCTGCGCGGGCCGCAGTACATCCTCGATTCCATGCCCGGCAAGATGGCGGAGGTCCGTCAGGAGCGCCAAAGCTTCGACGACACCACGCTCATCGCCGACGTGGACGAGCTGCCTGCGCCAGCCCGCGAATTCACCATTCTCGGCACGCCCACCACGTCGAAGGCCATCAAGAAAAGCGGCCTGAAGGCCATCGTCAAGGCGCTGACCTCTCGCGGCAGCGGCGTCAAAGACGTCCGGCCAGACGTGGCCGTCCCCGCCGATCAGGCCATCTGGCGCTCCTTCGTCGGCGTGAATTCCGCGCTGGTCACATCGCCTGACGGCAGCACCGCAGCGTGGTGCAAACGCGACAGCGCGCTCTTCAGAAGGCAGCTGCGCGAAGGGCTGCGCATGTCCCGCACGCTGCTCAAGCACTGGGACCAGCTGTCTCGCGAATACCGGGAGGCCGACATAGCCAGCGTCGACGCCTGGGGCAAGGTGTTCAAGGAGCAGACCATAACGGACTAGGCACATTGCGTCCGGATTGTAGCGCTACCGTGCGGGGAACGCTACAAAACTGCCTATAACCGTCGCTTAATGTCCGTTTTGTAGCGTTAGCCACGTCCTAACGCTACAAAACGGACGATACCCAAGTCTTACAGACCGTTTTGTAGCGACAGGCCACCATTAGCGCTACAAAACGGATTCGTTCTGAGCGCCCTGCCCGTCTTCGGCTGCCGACCCGGCAGGCCCAGCAGCCACCGTCCCAACGGATCCAGCGGCCGCCAGACCAGCAGCCGCCTGCTTCGCCAGCTCCTCTTCCATGAGCCTGTCCGCAGTGGCCTTGGCTCCCCCGATCCAGCGGTAGTCCATGGACC
Source organism: Bifidobacterium subtile (assembly GCF_000741775.1). Classification (GTDB taxonomy): domain Bacteria; phylum Actinomycetota; class Actinomycetes; order Actinomycetales; family Bifidobacteriaceae; genus Bifidobacterium; species Bifidobacterium subtile. The sequence continues at coordinate 294,336 of NZ_JGZR01000006.1, read as the reverse complement.
ACTTGTTGATCAGCGCGAAATTATCCTTGCCCTTGGGATCGCTCACCACGAAGTCGCAGGAGTTCTCCTCGTTGCTGAACGCGACCATCTCCACCTTGAGCGGGTCGTGCCTGTCCCTGGTGTGCAACGACACGGTGATGCGGAATTTGCCGTTGTTGAAGAGCTTCATCGGTACGGCAAGATGGACCTTGTGGCGGCCGTACTCGTAGAGGTCGAAGCTGTCGCCGAAGCACACGCCGCCGCGCTGCATGTCGTGCATGGCCAGCGCCATATAGAACGGCGTGCCCTCCTCGTTGAATTCGTATTCGGCGTCAAACGCGAAGTCGCCGTCGATGAGGCTTGCGGGCGAGCCTGCCGGGCGCACATTGAGCACGGGAACGCGCGCGCTCAGGCCCGTGGGGTATTCGTCCTCCTCCTCGTTGTGCTCCGTCGCGTCCTTCGTCTTGAGATTCTCGATCGTGTAGCGGTCGGCGACGTCATCCTTGTTGCCGCTTACGATGATCTCGCCGTCTTTGATGAGAATGGCCTTGTTGCAGTATTTCTTGACCGATTCCATGCTGTGCGTCACGAGGATGACCGTCTTGGTGGGGTCCTGCTTGATTTCGGTGAAGAAGTTGTCGCATTTGCGCTGGAAGGCCTCGTCGCCGACGGCGAGCACCTCGTCGAGCACCAGAATATCGCCCTGCGCCTTGATGGCCACGGAGAACGCGAGTCGCACCTGCATGCCGGAGGAGTAGTTCTTGAGCTTCTGGTCCATGAATTCGCCAAGCTCCGCGAAATCGACGATGTCGTCGTACATCGCGTCGATCTCATCGCGGCTGAAGCCCAGCAGCGCCCCGTTCAGGTAGACGTTTTCACGCCCGGTGAGCTCGGGGTTGAATCCGACGCCCAGCTCGATGAAGGGCACGAGCTTGCCGACGGTTTTCACGGTGCCTTTCTCGGGCACGTAGATGCCGGAGATGATCTTCAGGAGCGTCGACTTGCCGGAGCCGTTGCGCCCGACGATGCCGAAGAAATCGCCCTGCTTCACCTCGAAGCTGATATCCGTGAGCACTTCCTGCTCGGTGTAGCCCTTGACGCCGCGCGTCCAGTTGAGGAAGGCCATCTTCAGGCCCGTGGCCTGCTCGGTGGGCAGACGGAAGGATTTGGCCACATGGTCCACGGCCAGCACGACCGGGCGATCGGCATCGATGACCTGCTTCGCGTTCTGCGCAGCCTCCTGCGCAACGGCTTCCTTCACCGCATTCTCCCCTGCCGCATTCTCCGCCATCACATTCTCCTCTGTCATTAGAGCACCTCGGCGAACTTCGCGCTGTACTTGCGGAACACGTGCACGCCAAGCCACAGAATCAGCAGTGTCAGCACGTACGGCAGCAGCCTGAGCCACGGGTTGCCGATCATCGTCCAGACGGTATCGACGTAATCCGGCGCCAGCAGGTTGCGGCGGACGTCCATGATCACCTGCGTCGAAGGATTGAGCATGAGAATCTTGGCCGCCCAAGCGAAGTTCGGCTGGCTGGTGATCATGGAAATCGGGTAGATGACCGGCGTCGCATAGAACAGTCCCTGCAGCACGACTTCCCAGATATGCGAGACATCGCGGAAATAGACGTACAGCGTCCCCAGCAGCAGGGCCACGCCGAGCGCCAGCAGGTAGAGCTGGATGATGCTGAAGGGCACGAGCAGCACCCACCAGGTGAACTCCGCCTTGCCGAAGATGCCGAAGAAGATGATGACCACAAGATTAATGAGCAGCGAGATCATCGACCCCATCGTGGTGGAGGCCACGATGATGTAGTTCGGGAAGTGGATCTTGCGCAGCAGGTCTCCGCGATCCACGATCGCGCGCATGCCCATGCCCGTCGCCTCGGAGAAGAAGCTCCACAGGCAGGTGCCGCACAGCAGCGAAACCGCGTACGTCGGCGTGCCGTCGCTGAATCGCAGGAAGCGCACGAATACCACGTACATCACGGCGAAGAGCATCAGCGGCTTGAGCACCGACCATAGCACGCCGAGGAACGACCCCTGGTAGCGCAGCTTGAAGTCGGTTTTCACCAGCTCCTTGAGCACCACCATCGCGTAGTGGTATCGATGCTGGAGATTTTCGATCACGGTCTTCACAAGCGTCCTATCCTAGCAGTGCCGCTTCCTGGGCGACGATCCGATTTCCGGCTGCCCGCCCGCGGCGTTCTGCACCATTGTATTGGATGCACGGCACCGCGAGGCTCGGCGAGCAATGCCACACAAGTCCCTTACGGATGAGCGCATGGAATCCGCTCAGAAGCCGCTTCCTCTGCTCCCTATTTCCTATTCCTTATGCCACAAATCGCGCGTGTAGGTTTTGCCGGCGACGTCAGCGAGCTCGTCGGTCATGCGGTTGCATACGATCAGGTCGCAGGACTGCTTGAAGCGATCGAGGTCGGCGGTCACCTGGTAGCCCTCGTACTCGCCGCCCTGCACGCTCGGCTCGTAGATCACAAAGGGTATGCCCTTCTCGTCCAGCCGCTGCATGATGCCCTGAATGGAGCTCTGCCGGAAGTTGTCGGAGCCCTTCTTCATGACCAGCCGGTAGATGCCGACGAGCTTGGGATGATGCAGCGCGATCTCGTCTGCAATGAAGTCCTTGCGCGTGGCGTTGGATTCGACTACGGCGCGGATCAGCGTCTGCGGCACATCCTGGAAGTTCGCGGGCAGCTGCTTGGAGTCCTTGGGCAGGCAGTAGCCGCCGTAGCCAAACGACGGGTTGTTGTAGTAGTCGCCGATGCGCGGGTCCAGGCATACTCCTTGGATGATCTGCGACGCGTCGAGGCCGCGCGATTCGGCGTAGGTGTCCAGCTCGTTGAAGTACGACACACGCAGGGCCAGGTATGTGTTGGCGAACAGCTTGATGGCCTCCGCCTCGGTCGCGCCGATGAGCATATGCGGGATATCCTCGTCTTCGGCGCCTTGAGACAGCAGCCCGATGAAGCGTTCGCCCAGCTCGCGCAGCGCAGGCGAACCTTTGCTCGGCACTCCGACCACGATGCGCGACGGGTGGAGATTGTCGTACAGCGCCTTGCCTTCGCGCAGGAACTCCGGCGAGAAGATGATATGCAGATTGCTGTAACGCGCTGCGATTCTTTCCGTGTATCCCACCGGAATCGTGGACTTGATGACGATGCACGCCCCGCAGCCGCGTCGCTGCAGCTCGTCGAGCACCGATTCTATCGACGAGGTGTCGAAGTAGTTGCGCTCCTCGTCATAATTGGTCGGCGTGGCGATGACAACGAATTCGGCCTTCTCGTACGCCCACTCCGCGTCCATCGTGGCGGTCAGATCGAGTCTGCCCGAGGCGAGGAATTCGGAGATCTCCCGGTCCTTGATCGGCGAGACGCCCTCGTTGATCTGCCGCACCTTGCCTTCCACGATATCCAGCGCCCGAACAGTGTTGTGCTGCGACAGCAGGCAGGCAAGCGACAATCCGACGTAGCCGGTACCAACGATGGTAATATTCATGATTCCTTACCATAGCAGCCTGCGGTGGGCACCGCGCAGAGGAGGCGCAGCGGTTCCCGGCGCGAGGCCTGCGCAGCCCCGAGCTCTCGGCCGAAGCGAAATTCTCGCGTACTGCCTACAATTGCCATCAGCATCACGTAACGACTCGAAGGAACCATGAAGCTTTTCATCCAGATTCCCTGCCTGAACGAAGAGGCGACCCTTCCGCTCGTTCTGGCCACAATTCCTACGGACATACCGGGCATCGACGATATCCAGCTGATGATCATTGACGACGGCTGCACGGATAACACTGTTGCCGTGGCCCGCAGCCTTGGCGTGCAGCATGTGGTGCACCACGCCAAGCCGATGGGGCTGGCGCGCGCGTTCCGCGATGGCGTGGACTATGCGCTCAAGCACGGCGCGGATATCGTGGTGAACACGGACGGCGACAACCAGTATCCCAGCGAGGCGATCGGCGAGCTGGTTCAGCCCATCGTCCGCCATGAGGCCGATATCGTGGTCGGCGACCGCCAGACCGCGAAAATCAGCGAGTTCAGCGGCTTCAAGAAGGCCATGCAGCATTTCGGCTCGTGGGTCGTCAATAAGGCCGCCGGCACGCATATCCCCGATGCGGCGAGCGGATTCCGCGCCTATTCGAAGCGTTCGCTGATCCAGCTCAACATCGTCACCGAGTTCAGCTACTGCATGGAGACGATCATCCAGGCGGGCAACAAGCGCATCGCCATCGCCTCGTACGCCATCACCACGAACCCCAAAACCCGCGAATCGCGGCTCTTCTCAAATATCTTCGAGCATATGGCCAAGTCGGGCGGGGCGATCATCCGCAGCTTCCTGATGTTCAAATCCAACGTCATCTTCAAATGGGCGGCGCTGATCTTCGGCGTGCTGGGGCTGGTTCCGATCATCCGTTTTTGGTGTTCTCCTTCCAAGGCGACGGCTCGGGGCATGTGCAGTCCATGCTGCTCGGCGTCGCCCTGCTGATGATCGCTTCGGTATGCATCGCGCTGCAGATCATCTCCGAGGTGCAGCGCATCCAGCGCCGGCTTGTGGAGGACGAACTCGAACGCACCAAGGAGATCCAGTACTCCGCGCCATATCAGGCCATCTGGGCGAGCCAGGACGAATGGGGAGCGTTCATGGATTCGCCGGAAGGCGGCGCTGGCAACGCCGATCGCACCGACCGCACCTCTCGCACTGCTTCCGCTGCGCAGCCGGATTCGACGATATCCGCCGCATGAAGCAATTCGATGAGTCACGCATGGCGCACAATACCGAGGCAGACAGCACCATGGCACGCGCCAACGCCAGCACCGGCGCGGCGCACAGCGACGTACCGCAGCATGATGCCCGCCCAACGGTTTTGGCGTTCGGCACCTACAATGCCCGCAAGCACCCTCGCGTCGGCATCCTTATCGACGGTTTGCGCAAGAACGGCTGCATCGTTGAAGAGGTCAATCATCCGCTTCGGCTTTCAACCGCGCAGCGCGTCGAAATACTTCAGCGGCCTTGGAAGCTGTTCGGTTTCGCGTGGAATCTGCTGCGGCTCTGGCTGTCATTGCGCAAGGATGCGCGTGCATGGGTGCGGGCGAACGGCAGGCCTGCTGCCGTGCTGGTCGGCTATATGGGCCATTTCGACGTGCTGCTCGCCCATCATCTCTTCGCCGGCGTGCCGATTATCCTCGACCATCTCATATTCGCAGGCGACACTGCTCAGGATCGCGGCGCGCACGGCTTGAAAGTCCGCTTACTGCAGCGCTTGGACCGATGGGCGATCAACGCCGCCACCCTGGTGCTGGTCGATACCGAAGAGCATGGGCGCATGCTCAAGCCTTCCGACGCCAGCATGGTCGTTCCGGTCGGCGCTCCCGAGCAGTGGTACGAGGCTTCGCAGCATGAGGCAGCACAACAGCGCGAGGCTGTCGAGGCTATCAAGGCAGCCGAGGCAAGGAAAAGCCTGCCCGACATCGTGTTCTACGGCCTGTATACGCCGCTGCAGGGCACGCCCATCATCGCCCAGGCGTTGCAGCGCCTCGCAGACCGAGGACTGCGTCCGCATGTGACCATGGTCGGCAACGGGCAGGAGTATCAGGAGGTCCGTCGCCTTACCAGGCAGCTGGGCAATATCGAATACCGGTCATGGGTCGAGCCCGAGCAGCTGCCCGCGCTGGTGGCGACGCATGATATCGCCCTAGGAATCTTCTCCACGACGCCCAAGGGTCTGCGCGTCGTGCCCAACAAGGTCTACCAATCGATGGCGGCCGGATGCGCGGTGATCACCAGCGACACCGCCCCCCAGCGCAGAATGCTTGGCGACGGCGTGGTATACGTCGCAGCGGGCGACGCGGATGCTCTTGCGGATGCCTTGGAACGCCTGCTGAGGCAGCCGGAGGCCCTGGAGCATGCCCGGCTGCATGCCGCAGCGGCGGCGAGGCGCTTCACCGACGTGACGGTGGCGCGTCCGCTATACGAGTGGATCGCCGCCTTGCCTAACGGCAACATTGCCGGCATCGAAGAAGCCGGCAACACCGACGCCGCCGACGATAGCAGCGATGCTGAAAACACTGCAGACGCTGCCCGACCGCAAATGAGAACGGCATGAAAACACTGCGCACCGTCATCGGATCCTCCGTCACGCGATGGGCTTTCCTCGCCATAGCGCTCGCAGGGCTTGCCTGGGCCGTCATCAAGAACTGGTCATCGCTTATGGCCGCCCTCAGCGTGCTGCCTGCATGGGCCGCCATGACAAGCGTGCTGCTCGCCGTCTGCTATGTCTTCTTCACGATGTGGTCTTGGCGCGTCATTCTTGCGGATCTGGGAACGCCGCTCGATTGGAATGTCTCGACGCAGCTCTTCGGCATCAGTCAGATAGGAAAGTACATTCCCGGAGGCGTATGGAATATCGTCGCTGCGGCGCAGATCGGACGCGATCATGATATTCCGGCCCGGCGTTCGGTGACGGCGATGACGGTCGCCGTGCTGATTTCGCTGCTTTCCGGTGTGGGCATCGGCGCCGTCACGCTTATGACCACGGCGCAGGCCATACAGATTCCCAGCTGGGCGATTTTGCTGGTGCTGGCGGCATTGCTCGTCATGCTCACTCCGCCGGTGCTCAATCGCCTCATCGCATTCGGCTTCGCGCTGCTTAAGCGCCCTGGCCTCGAGCAACCGTTGACTTTCCGTGGTCTCGGCTTGTCGACGCTGCTGGCATCCGCGGCTTGGGTTCTTGCCGGCATGCAGATCTGGGTGCTCGGCATCGGTTTCGGCATGAAGCCGGATGCGCCCGGACTGCTGCTGTCTGTAGGCGCCTATGCCCTGGCCTGGGTCGTGGGATTCCTTGTCGTCTTCGTGCCTGCGGGGACGGGCGTGCGCGAAAGCGTGCTCGGATTGTTCTTCGCGGGCGTGCTGAGCACCGGGGCCGTGCTGGCCGTCGTGCTGGTCAGCCGCATCGCCATGACCCTTGCCGATCTGCTTTTCGCAGGCGCGGGAGCCCTGCTCTCAGCGCATGCGAAAAGGCGCGGAAGGTCCGACGAGAAGCAGCCCTAGTTTCGCTGTTCACCTTCGGCTCCACTGGTCAGCGATATCGCTGCTTCCATTCCTATTCGCGCTGCTAATCTCGCCCGGCCGCCCCTCGTCGTCAGGCCCGCGCTGCCGACGAGTCTGCCGGTGATGCTGAAAGCAACCGGGCCAAGCGGGAAAGGCATGCAAGCGCTATAGCCGTGCCGACGCAGGATGCGGCGACGGATGTCCACGCTCCGATGCGCAGCGCCGGCCCTGCTCCTTCCAGAATTCCCTTCGCGCGGAAGGGCCATATGCGATGTGCTTCATACAGGAACGCAATCAGCCGAATAAGCAGCCAAACGCCCGCCATTGCTGCCCATAGCCGGCCATGCCTGACCCATTGCGTAAATCCCACGGCGATGATTGACGCGAACACGAACGAGATCAGGCTGAAGTACACGGCGTTGTCGCTGCCGCCCTGTTTGTAGAACAGCACTTGCTGGACGAAAGTCCCGCCAAAGGCGCACAGCAGCAAGGCGATCATGGCGATGTCGGCGCGAGCGTGTGATGCACGTTCCGATGATTCCGACAATTCCAACGATTGCGATGCCTGAAGAGTCTTGAAAGCGTGGGCCAGCCATCGGCATATGCCGAATGTTCCTAGGCCTAATGGCACGAGCGTCAGCGCCGATACGAAAGCCCAGCCCCATGACGTGGCCGTCACCGACGAATTCTGATATTGCGACATGGCGTGCTTGTAGAAATCCGGATTTGCCAAGGCCTGCGCGAAGGTGATGTGGATATTCCGATGCAGATTCGCCTCGGCCCACTGCGGCTGGGAACCGGTGAAATTCCCCGACAGCCTGTGCAGCCGGACATAGAACCATCCGGAGGAGAGCACCGCCAAGGTCCCCGGCGCCAGCACCATGACCACCGCATCGCGGATTCGCCGCGCGCCAGCCATCATCCCTATCAGCAGCACAAGAAGGCATAGCGCCATAATGGGAACCGTGGAAAGGCGAGTGAGCGGCGCCAGCGCGACGATGAGCATCCACCATGCGATTTGCCTTGTGGAATATCGGTACGGCAATGTTCGCAGCAGCTGCGCGGTCATGCCGATCAGCAGCGTCACCCATAGCGTCGAAAGCGTGTAGTTCAGCACCACAGACGGCAGGCAGCGATTCGATGCCACGATAAGCGGCATCAGCATCGAAGCCGCCGATTCGCGGCCAGCGATCCACTGCGCCGCCCACCGCGAGGCGACGATAAGCGCGATTCCCAACAGATACACCAGCACCCGTATGGCCCATATGCCGCGAATCGGGTGATGTATGGTGTCGAATATCAGAAACACCGGTACTTCAAGCAGATAGAACAGCGGCGGATGCTGATATCGCCACTGCACCGCATCGGAATAATCGGCATGGAAAGGATTGAACTGAGGACCGCCAAAAAAGGTCGGGAGATGCCCTTGCGTGATCTGATACACGTAGTCGATCTCCAGCGTTTCATCGAAACTGAAAAACGGCGGCCATACGATGTTCTGCCAAAGTTGCCCGGCGGAATATATCAGGATTGCGGCGGCAAACAGCAGTTGCCCTGCGAGTCTGGCATGCGGGGAAAGCGTCTTGCCGCCCGGGATCGCATGATGGTTCGGCTCCGTTGCGGTGTGGATTACGCTGGCGTTCATGGCTTACGACGAACCCATAGCGCGATGAATACTGCTATTCCGCCCGTGTCTCACACACATGGGCCAGTAATCATTGGTTCGCATCTAGGTCTTTCAGGTATTGGCTGAGACTGTCGCGCCAGTCTGCTGGCGTGTAGCCGAAGGCTTCGATCTTGTCCAAAGCCAGCGTGCTGTGCGCCGGACGCGGGGCGATGGGGCCTTTCGCGTTCGCGTAGTACTCGCCCGTGCTCACCGGCTGCACTTTGCTCCCGTTGCCGTTGCGCAGATCGAACACGGTTCTGGCGATCTCCTGCCAGCTGGTCGGCTCGCCCTCGCCGGTCAGATCGTACACGCCATACGCCGCGCCTGAATCCAGCAAGTGCAGTATCGCCCTTGCCATATCCGCGGCGAATGTGAGCCGGCCGATCTGGTCGTCCACGACAGTGACCTGCCCCAGCCTGTCATCCGGATTCGCGACCCGGTCCGACAGGCCCGCCATCGTGCGCACGAAATTCCCGCCCTCGCCGATTACCCAGCTGGAGCGCAGGATGTAGTGCCTCGGCGAGCCGGCAACCGCCAGGTCGCCCGCCGCCTTCGACTGGCCGTACACGCTTAGGGGACTGAGGGCCTCGCATTCGTCATGAATCGTCTGCGTCCCGTCGAACACGTAATCCGAGCTGACATGCGCCAGCGTCAAGCCATGCTCGGCCGCCACCCGCGCCAGCAGCGCCGGGCCTTGGGCGTTCGCCCGCCACGCATCCACGCGCCCCTCGGGGGTCTCGGCCTTGTCCACTGCCGTGTATGCGCCAGCATTGACGATCGCGCCGTACATATCCCAGTCGTACGCCTCGTAGGCGGCTGGATCCGCGATGTCGAAGTCCTCCCGGTCCGTGAACTCGAAGCCGGTCAAGCCACGCTCCTGCACCAGGCTTTGGATAGCGCGGCCCAGCTGGCCGTGGGCGCCCGTCACCAGCGTCTTCTTCGGCACCATGGGCACCACGTCCTTGAGGAGCGGATGGTTCTTGTCCGCCTGGGACAGCTCGCACTGCTCCAGCGGTATCGGCCAGCCAATGCCCAGCGCCGGGTCGGCCAGGTTCACGAAGGTGTACGACTTCTTCTGCTCCAGACTCCAATGCGCGTCCACCAGATACGTGTACGCCGTCCCATCTGCCAGCGCCTGGAAGCCGTTGGCCACCCCGCGCGGCACATAGATCGCCTTCGACGGGTCCAGCCGGGCCGTCACCACACGGCCGAACGAATCGCCCGGGCGCAGATCCACCCACGCGCCGAACACCTCGCCAGCTGCAATCGAGATGAACTTGTCCCATGGTTCGGCATGCAGACCGCGCGTCACCCCCCGGGTCGCGTTATAGCTCACATTGTTCTGCACGACCCTCAGATCCGGCACGCCCAGAGCCGTCATCTTCGCCCGCTGCCAGTTCTCCTTGAACCAGCCGCGGTTGTCGCCATGCACCGACAGATCCAGCAGCAGCAAACCCGGAATGCCCGTACGCTCGACCTTGAGATCACGCTCAAACTCCACCACAACCACCCTCTCCTATACATTATCCGATGATTCGCTGCGCATCCGCCTCATTGCCGGCTACGCAGGGCTGTGCAATCCGCGGCACAAAGACAGTCTACTGCCCTTGCGCCTGATATCGTGCTTCAGTGGCGGCCTTCACCGGCTCCCACCACTCGCGATGCCCCGCATACCAGTCCACCACGTTCCTGAGCCCCGACTCGAAATCGGTGTGCTGCGGTCTCCAGCCCAGCTCGCGGCGCAGCTTCGACGAGTCGATCGCGTACCGCCGGTCATGGCCCGGCCGGTCGCGCACCCAGTCGAAATCGTCCTCCGGCCGGCCCATCACGCGCAGGATGTCGCGCAAGACCGTGATATTGTCTCGCTCGCCGTCAGCGCCAATCAGATACGTCTCGCCCAGCCGGCCCCGCGTGAGAATCGTCCACACCGCCGAACTGTGGTCCCCGGTATGGATCCAGTCGCGCACGTTGCGGCCATCGCCATAGAGCTTGGGCCGCACGCCGTCCAGGATGTTCGTGACCTGGCGGGGAATGAACTTCTCCACATGCTGGTACGGCCCGTAGTTGTTGCTGCAATTGCTGATCGTGGCCCGTACCCCGTACGTGCGATGCCACGCCCGCACCAGCAGATCGCTCGAGGCCTTCGAGGACGAATACGGCGAGGACGGCCGGTACGCCCGCTCCTCCACGAAACGCTCCGGATCATCCAGCGCCAGATCCCCGTACACCTCGTCCGTGCTGATGTGATGGAAACGCACCCCGTACTTCCTCGCCGCCTCCAACAGGCGGAACGTGCCCATCACGTTCGTGGACACGAACGGCTCCGGGTCCGCGATCGAATTGTCATTATGCGACTCCGCCGCGAAATGCACGATCGCATCGCACCCCGGCACAACACGATCCAGCAACTCCGCGTCACGGATGTCCCCATGCACGAACGAGACACGATCGCCCAGCACGTCACGGATATTGTCCAACCGCCCCGCATACGTGAGCGCATCCAACACCACCACACGCACATCAGGCTGGTTCTCCACCACCCAACGCACGAAATTCGAGCCAATAAACCCACACCCGCCAGTCACCAGAACACACTGCGGCGCAAAAAGTTCAGTCATAAGCCGCTATTCTACTGAAATGGGCCTATATGCGCCGCGTTTCGAACTCGATCGAAATCATGCCCCCCCTGCCTTCCTCCGACCTTGTTTGTACCGTTATTGTCTGCAACCCATCCGGGAAACCGCAACAGGCCAGTACAATGCTCTGAAAGAACTCGCATACGAATGTAGTGCCCGGTATTGGGTATGGTTAAGCATCATGAGCATAGGACCAGAATCAGCAACACGATTCCCGCGAACCATCAGGAAATGTACGGCATGGCTGCAGCATCACCGAATTCTCGCCCTAAGCGTCTTGTGGCTTATGCTCTTCGGCGCGGTGACGCTTATACCGCTGCCTGCTGTGAACATAACCTATACAGCGGTTTTCGACCAATCTCCGGGTAACGTTACCTTCGCTTTCGACCGCAATGACGCTTTCCCTGCATCATCCTCGCAGCCCGCAGCCATCGAAGGCAATCAGGCCACCATACTTCTCGACCCTCTGAATCAGGATTCGAAGTCCCTCAACATAACGGCTCTGGCAAACGATCTTGCCATCAAATCCCTTGAGGTCAACGTGGCCGTTCCGCACAACGCCATCAATTACGGAGTGCTTTCCATACCCGGCAAAACCATCGAAAACGGCACGGATGCCGACTCATCAACTTTTTCCTTATCCGCCGACCAGCTCACGCGCATCAGAGCCACAAGCCAGCGAAAATCAGCGGTGAAGCCAGTGCTTTGGACCGTCCTCAGCTTGATTTATCTCATGGTTCTTGTGCGCATGACCGCGCTCAAACGACTTTCCAAACCGTATTTCGCAGTGCTCCTGTTTGCTGCGTTGTGCATTGCGGTCTTTTTAGCCAATCTATGGGCTTCTTCGGGGCCCCATCCCACTACCGCCTGCTCGCGGCGGCCCTTGTGCTCATACTGGTCGCCGCATTGATTGTCAACTATCTGGCAGGAACCCGATGCGGCATCAAAGGCAGACGCGCCATCATCCTCGCCGATTACGGAGGAATCCTCGCGTTCGCGCTGCTGCAAGCCCGCTACTTCATGCAGCAACTAGGCGGGTTCCCCGATGAACCCGCCCATCTGTCATACATCGCCTACATGAAGCTGCATGGCGGCTGGCTGCCGGACTTCAGCGCAATGCGTATCTACCATGACACGCAGCCCGGCATGCTCTCGCTTGCTGAGAACTCAGCAAATCAGTTCAATTATCTCGGGCATCCTCCGCTTTACTACAAAATCATGAGCTTGGTCGGTGCGCTACGAGTTAATGGCAATAATGTCAGCTACGATCTGACTCGGCTGCGAATTATCTCGCTTGGCATCGGCGTAGCTGGTCTTCTGCTGCTGTTCTATATCGCTTATACACGGCTGCAGCAAGTGCCGCTCATGCAGCTGCTATTTGCGCTAATTGTTATCTCGCCTGCGAACATGGTATTTGGTATGAGTGGACTGTCCAATGACACTTTGGCGCTCCTCACCGTCAGCATCTTCACACTGGGAATCATCCGATTTGCCGAGGCGCGATGTGACTGGGTGACGTATCTTCTTATCGCCATAGGCATTAGCGCAACCGTGCTCACGAAACTCACCGCCGGTATGATAGTCGTCACCGCCGCGCTGCTCGTGCTGTTCTACACCGTCGTCATCAAGCGCAAGCCCAAGATGGTACGACAGACGTCCTTCTATCTCACGCTTCCCATCTACCTGATTCCCATTGCATATTTCCTGACGCTGTATTCCCGCTTCCACACCATTCAGCCCAGCTACCAGCGTTTGGCATTCAGCGAATACGTGACCAGCGGCATGTACGCGCCTATCGCCGACCGCACACCGATGGCGCCGAGCGCATACGCGCAATATTTCTTTACTCAGTTTCTTAATAACTGGTCTTCGATTGTGGGCCATGTGCCGGTAACCCGCCCTGGCACAACGCCGTTCACCTTCGATGCCATTGCCGTGACGCTTATATTCTTGGCGCCATTGGGCCTGTTCCTCTTCCGGCGGAGTCGCCGCCAGAGATACTTCGTCATGGGGTACATCGCGATTCTCGTCGTGACTGCGTACCAATTCAAAACCGCCGCAACCGGCTTCTATTCCCATGGTTATCTTGGCGGCACTCAGGCCCGTTATTACCAATGCGCCATAGGACTGTTCGCACTGTCCATCATATGGATGCTTTCGCAACTGCTGCTTGCGGCAAATTCTCAGGAAGACACGACGATGCAATTTCGACCAAGCGGCTCTGGGCAGGCGGCAGCACTCCCGCAGCTCAGCGCATTGGGGACGGCTGTCGTCATAGGGCTTTCCTTGTTGCTGCTCTACGACGGCTTCATCAGCACGTTCCTTCTCAGCGGAAGGTAAACAACACGAGCATATTATGCTTCGGCAGCTCAGCCAAGACAACTGTTCCTAGCGCCGCCGCCGACCTCGGCGATGCCGGCGCCCGAGCAATCAGCCAAACCCGCAGGCGCACAATCATGCGCTGCCCTGCCATCATCGCGCGCTATCGTTATCACGCGATCTTGAAATGGCCATTGTACTGGTCGAGATTGATGTTGACGAAATGCCCGCGCTCAAGATTCGGCCATGCGCTGAAGAACCTGAACTTCTCGTTTTCCAGCCGCTTCAGTTTGCGCACATCGAGGTCATCGCGGCCATGACTGCTGCTTTCGCGATGATAAAGTGAGGCATCCGGGTCGAACACCGTCACATAGCCGTGTTGCTTTGCCTTTAGACAGATATCGACATCATTGAGTGAGACGGCGAAATCCTCATCAAACCCGCCGACCTCGTCGAATACCTTCCGGCTGATCATCTGGCAGGCACCGGTCACCGCCGCCATATCCGAGGGGAAGCGCAGCAGGTTCATGTACCCAGTGCCGTTCTCCGAGAAATTCTGATTGATGTAGTCAAGGCCGCCGGGCACGACCAGCACGCCGCCATGCTGGACCAAGCCATCGTAGTTGTAAAGCTTTGCGCCAACCACGCCCACATCAGGGCGTCCGAAGAAGTTGACCATGGAACCAAGCCAGTCGCCGTTGATAACCTCGGTGTCGTTGTTGAGAAAGAGCATGATGTCGCCCTTGCACTGGCTGGCGCCGAAGTTGCAGATCGCGGAATAGTTGAAGCCCTGCCCCGGCCAGGTAACGACCCGAATGCGCTGCGAACGACGCTGGATCTCCTCATAATACTCAAAAGTGGCATCATCCGTGCTGTTGTTTTCGACGCAGACGATCTCGTAGTTGTCGTATGCGGTTTTGTCTACGATGGATTCCAAACACACAGACAGCATATCCGCATGATCTTTGGTGGGAATGATGATACTGATCAAAGGCTTCTGCTGCGACTGGTAATCCACAGCATATGTACATGGCACAGCGCGGTCGTGAACTGCAACGTCAAGACCCATCCGCTCAAAATGCTTGTGCAACGCAATCGACCCGGCCTCAACCGCATAGGGTTTGCTGCCGATGGACACGCTGGTGGAGTTCGCGTGCTCTCGCCAGTGATACAGCATGTAGGGCACATTGTGAATCGATCGCGCCACCTGGGAGCATTTCAGGGTGAGATCATAGTCCTGCGCGCCGGCGACTTCCGGCCCTGACAGTTCAATCTGCGACAGAGCATGCCGGCTCACCATCAGCATATGCGTAATGTAATTGTGGGTGTATAGCAGATCCGGATTGAAATCAGGTTTGAAGGTGGGCCATTCGTAGTGGTCGGTTTTCAGATGGTCTTCGTCGCAGTACATCAGATCCGTCTGTGGATCCTCCTGAACCACAGACATATATCGGTACAGCGCATCCGGCTCTATGGTGTCATCATGATCGACGAATGCGAGATAATCGCCCTCTGCCGCCTCGATGCCCACATTCGTGTTCTCGGATATGCTCAGGTTTTCTGCGACTATGACCCTGATGCGCGGGTCATCGAACTCGGCCAGTACAGCATCCACGGCTGGATATACACCGCTGACATTGACCAGAATCAGTTCGAAGCGCCCATAGGACTGAGCCAAAACCGACGCGATCATGGCCCGCAGATACGCAGCCGGAGTGCGAAACACCGGCGTAACGATGCTGATAAGCGGCCGATTATCCCATTGTGAGCACCGGCGGCGCTGCCGAATCACATCCGCTGGCGTCGCGCGGTGGCGCTCGAACCATTCGGGGTACTGCGGATCTTGCGAAGCATGCCGCAGCTCTTCAGTCGCGCCATTGGTAAAGCCATCGACATCGCTAGGCCATAAGCAGGCAAAACAGCCTTGCGCCGCAGGAGCACCGTGCTGCACCACATTGACGCATAACGTACGATCCGAGCCGCGCAGCCGCACCGAATAACTCAGCTCCCTGAGCATCGAGTGGCGATCGTGACGATCAGGAACCACGCAGTCTTCAAGCATCTGCATATTCGCGCCCACCGAGTTGCCCGCCGCATCGACTACAAAGGCCTCGTACCGCGCGCCAGCCTCATAAGGCACAGTCGCGTGGAAGCGACATGTCACCGCGTCAGCAGTGAGGCAATAGATGCCCGTCACATACACATAGGGCTGGCCGGAAAACCGACGTTGGTCAATATCACGCAGCTGCATCGCCTCATTGTGGTGCCTGCGATACAACAAACGGGACTTGATCTTGGACGCCAACGGACTGAATGGGAAGGAGAACACCGTCTGCTCAGCAGCCGGGTCGTCAAACATGTCAACGGCAAGTTTCGTGTCGTCAAGCAGCGGCACCGCGACTGCGAATACACGCGCATTCATGCTTTGGTCCTGCACTACGGCACCAGCACGAGCCGCAATCTCCGGATCCTCGCCATTGCGCGTCATCTCATATACTGCGCACGCTAACGACGTACCATTCCCAGTAGTAGCAGAAGCATAAAGTCTATCTGCCGAAACCCCTTCAGTTGCAATCTTCACATACCCTTTGCCATTGCCCCGGCACAGTCCCAGAATCTTGTAGCTCAATGTAGACTCGACTTTCCTTTATTTCTGCCCAATTCACGAATCACCGTCAGCATTCATCACGGATAACGGCAGCACACACAGCCAGCCGCCGTAAAGCATACTCCCGCTAGGAGAACAGCCGTTCCTCGGCCACTTGGCGCAAATGCTGCCCGTAGTTCGATTTGCCATAGGACTTCGCCGCGGCCTCCAAGGCGTCGCGCGAGATCCAGCCATGCTCGTAGGCGATCTCCTCGGGCACGGATATCGGCAGGCTCTGCGAGCGCTCGACCGAGCGCACGAACTCGCCCGCCTCATAGAGCGATTCCATCGTGCCGGTGTCCAGCCACGCATACCCGCGCCCCAGCGTGCCTACGTGCAGCGAGCCGTCATCGAGATAGAGCTGATTGAGATCGGTGATCTCCAGCTCGCCTCGGGCAGAGGGCCTGACCTGCTTGGCCAGGTCGACCACGCGCGAATCGTAGAAATACAGCCCGGTCACCGCGTAATGCGACTTGGGGTGCGCCGGCTTCTCCTCGACGGAAACCGCCTTGCCGTGCTCGTCGAACTCGATGACGCCGAAGCGTTCAGGGTCGTCGACGTAGTAGCCGAACACCGTCGCCTCGCCGTCATGCGCTCGCCGCACCGCTTCGGCAAGCTGCTTCGAGAGGCCGTTGCCGTAGAAGATATTGTCGCCGAGCACCAGCGCGCAGGGATCGCCATCGATGAACTCCTCGGCCAGCAGGAAGGCCTGCGCCAGGCCATCGGGGGACGGCTGCACCTTATAGCTCAGCGACAGCCCGAAGCGCGAGCCATCGCCGAGCAGCCGCTCGAAGTTCGGCAGGTCCTGCGGCGTGGAGATGATGAGAATGTCGCGGATGCCGGCCAGCATCAGCGTCGACAGCGGATAGTAGATCATCGGCTTGTCATACACCGGCAGCAGCTGCTTGGATGTGACCGACGTCAGCGGGTACAGGCGCGTGCCCGAGCCCCCTGCGAGAACGATGCCTTTCATAGGTGCACGGAATCCCTTCCACATTGAACGTCGTGTTACTGATTCGCGGTTCGCAACGTTGCCCGGGAAGTGGCGAACCACTGACCAGCGAACCCTCATCGCAGGCGAACCTCTTAGCCATAGTACCGTCTATGGGAAATAATGGGCGTATGCCTGTTCTTTCGATCGTCATCCCCGCCTACAACAACACGCACTACCTGCCCGAATGCATCCGCAGCATCACCGCGCAAGAAGTGACTGACCTCGAAATCATCGTTGTCGACGATGCCAGCACCGATGCCACATATGCGACGGTTCAGGAGCTGGCTCAGGCGGATTCGCGCATCATGGCGCTTCGCCACACCAGCAATCAGGGCACGCTGGCGGCCCGCACCACCGGCGTAGCGGCGTCGACGGGCGACTACGTGATGCTCGTCGATCAGGACGACGAGCTGGCGCCCGGAGCCTTGCAGCAGCTTCTGGCCACCGCCCAGGCGCACCCGGCCGATATCTACCATTTCGGCGTGCGCGTGGAGGCCGCGAATCCCGAGGCGAGGCAGGCGGCAGGCGGCATGACCGGCTTTCTTACGCCCACGCCGCGCGAGCTCGAAGGCGCGGACATTCTGCGCACGCAATTCGCCGAAATCGGCGGCTTCGACTGGCATGTCCATCACAAGATGTTTCAGGGCGACACGATTCGCCGCGCCTACGCCGCCGCCGAACGCACACGGCTGCTGCTCTCCGACGACCTGTACATGAGCTTCATCGTCGACTCGATGGCGGCACGCTATTACGCCATCCCCTCTTCGCCGTGGTACATCTACCACTTGGGACGCGGCGACACCTTCGGGTCGGCCTTGACCATCGAAGGGCTCGACGTCCTTGCCGCCCGCGACGCCAAGGCGCTGGCGCTGGTCCGTGCATATGCTGCAAGTTCTCAGGCTCCCGACCGCTCAGACTGGAAGACCTGCATCGACAATGTGCGCGACCGACTCGTCGAGCACGCGATGAACGAGTGGAAGGACAATCTTCCCGCTGCGCTGCAATCGCAGGGATTGGACGCCGTCGTGCGCTCCTGGCAGCCCGATGCGGTATGCGGCGAGCTGTATCGCTACATCAGGGATGCGGCATATGCCTATCTGCAGGCTGGCGACAAGGCCGATAACAAGCCGTCCGCACGCACGGTCGCCGCCAAGCAGGAGGCGCTGCGATACCTCACCATGGCGTCTCAAGTCGAACGCGTGTTTGACCCAGCACAGTCCGCCAATCGCCGATACCACGCCATGCGCGACATCGCATACAGCCATCTGCGCGACGCCGGTCTCATCGCGGCAACCGAATCCGCCGCCGCGCCGGAGCAGCAGCACGGCCTGCGCACCTTGTTCCGCCGCAGGCATCATAACGGATAACATAACAACGAATAACATAACGGCTGGCGGCGCAGTGCGCACGGCCGCCAGCCCAACAGCAAAGAGCCGGGCAGCCTTCGCCGCCATCACATTGCCCACGCCACATTTCGCTTGCTACAGTATTATGGGTACAGCCAACGCAGCTACCAGCCAATGCGGCACCACCTGATTGCGAGGATCCATGCCCAAGATTTCCATCATCGTTGCGGCCTACAACGTCGAAGCGTATCTCGCCGACTGTCTGGCGAGCATCTCGGCGCAGACTTTCCCGGATTTCGAAGCCATCGTCGTCGATGACGCCAGCACCGATGCCACGGCGCAGATCCTCGAAGCGGCCGCCGACAAGGACCCGCGCATCGTCGCAGTGACGCACGAAAGCAATCAGGGCCTGCATCTGGTGCGCAAAACCGGCGTCGAACACGCCAGCGGCGACTATGCGTTCTTCCTCGATGGCGACGACGCGATCGCGCCGGATTTCTGCAAGGAACTGGCATCCGAAATAGCTGGTCATCCCGCCGATATCCTGCATTTCGGACTCGATGTCGTCGGCAGCAACGGCATCCTCGAAAGCGAATGCCAGGCCTTCGAAGCCTTCAACAATGCGCCGACCGACGACGCCGCAGGTGAGGATATCCTGCGCAATATCTTCGACCCCGAGCGCGGTCAGCAGGTCGATTGGCGCGTGACGCAGCGCCTGATGCGCACCGAGCTGCTGAAATCCGCATTCGGCGCGATGACCGGCGAGCGCCTAGAACGCGCCGAGGACGGCTACGAATGCTTCGTCATCAGCGCGCTGGCCTCCTCGTACCGCTCCTTCAAGCAGTGCCGAGGCTATATCTATCATTACGGGCGCGGGGTCACCGGCACCAACGAGATCAGCTCGGATACCTACGCCCGGTTCTGCGCGCAGTTCAAGGCCTGCCTCGATGCCGCCGGCGACTTCACGCAGCAGCACGGCCTCGCATGGACGCGGGAATCGCTGCTTGGCTTCGAGCACAAGGCCATCGAGCTGCTCGCCAACGATTGGAACGTGCGCGTGCCCGACGCCGAGAAGCCAGCGGCGGCGAAGGCCATGGCCGAGGTGTTCGGCCCGGAGATCACAGCGCGCGAGATCTACCGATTCGTGCGCGACCGCGCCTATGAGTTCTTGGAGCAAAAAAACGTTCCCAACGAAGGCGACCGGCTTTTCACTGCTCTGGCCGTTGCCCGATCCTTCACGGATCTAGACCCGCAGTCCTCTGCGTTTCCGCGTTACCTATGGATGAAAGACAAAGCCGAAAATCATATGACACAATTGCAACCGGCATACAATCGCATCGAAGCACATCGAAGCCAATCCACGCGCATCTTCGTGACCTCGCACAAACGCGCCGACATGCCCGCCAGCGACATCCTGCAGATGGTTCAGGTCGGCCCCGGAAACACGACGGACCGCTTCCTCGACGCCTTCCATGACGACACCGGCGACAACATCTCCGCCAAGAACCCGATGTACTGCGAACTGACCACGCAATACTGGGCATGGAAAAACGCCAAAGCCGATTACTACGGCTTCTGCCACTACCGGCGATATTTCGACTTCTCCGACGTCGAGCACGAGGAGAACCCCTACGGCGAGATCATGGACGACTACATCGACGCCGAGGCGACCGCCAAATACGGCCTCGACGACGACGCCATCGCCAAGTCGATCGCCGGCTACGACGTCGTCACGACCGGGATCAAGGATCTGCGCGGCATCATCAACGGCCTAGGCACGCCCAAAGCCGTCTGGGCTGCGGCGCCATATCTGCTCAATCGCGACCTGCGGCACGTCTATGACATCCTGTGCGCCATGCACCCGGACTATGCCAAGGACGCCAACGACTTCCTCGACGGGCATTACTCGTGCTTCTGCAATATGTTCATCATGAAGAAGGACATCTTCTTCGACTACTGTGCATGGCTCTTCCCGATCCTCGAGGAGTTCGAGCGCACTACCGACATGAGCCGCTACAGCAAGGAGGCGCTACGCACGCCCGGCCACCTCTCCGAACGGCTGCTCAACATCTACCTCATGCATCACAAGCGCATCGGCAGCGGGTGGAAGACCAAGGAACTGCAATGCGTGCACTTCACCAATCCCGAACCGGAGCACGTGCTCGAGCCGCTGCAGGGCGTCAAGGACCCGTCTACGATCATCCCGGTCGTCTTCGCCGCCGACAACAACTACGTGCCCATGCTCACCACGACCATCTACTCCGCCATGAAGAACGCCGATCCGAAGCGCCGCTATGACGTCACCGTGCTGCAGAAGGACATCGACGGGCAGAACCAGCAGACCATGCGCGAGTTCTTCTCCCGATTCTCCAATATGAACCTGCGCTTCGTGAACGTCGACCGCAAAATCGCCGGCTACGACCTGTCCACCAACAACCAGCACATCAGCAACGAGACCTACTACCGCTTCCTCATCCAGGAGATACTGCCCTTCTACTCGAAGGTGCTCTACCTGGATTCCGACATCATCGTCACCGGCGACATCGCCGCGCTGTACGACACCGAGCTGGGAGACAATCTGCTCGCCGCCTGCCGTGACATCGACTACCTGGGCAACCTGAACATCAAAATCGACAACAAGCGCATCGCCTATTCAAAGGACATCCTGGGCATGCGCAACCCCTACGACTACTTCCAGGCGGGAGTCCTCGTACTCAACACCGCGGCGATGCGCAGCCATTACAGCATCGGCCAGTGGCTCGAATACGCCTCGAACCCGGACTTCATCTACAACGACCAGGACGTGCTCAACGTGCATTGCGAAGGCAAGGTCACCTTCTTGGACTGGAATTGGGATGTCATCCACGACTGCGACGGGCGCGTGGCCAAAGTGTTCTCCTTCGCGCCGAACGACATCTACGACGCCTACATGCGCTCGCGGCAGGACCCGAAGATCATCCACTACGCCGGCTATATCAAGCCCTGGGTCGACCCGGGCTGCGACTTCGCCAGCGTGTACTGGGATTACGCCCGGCGCACCCCATTCTATGAACGGCTGATCGGGCGCGTGGCCGAAGCCACGGCGGTGATGCACCTTGAAGCCAAGAAGCACCAGCCGGCCCTCGGCGACGGCAACCCGCTGCGCAAGGTCATCGACCCCATCGCGCCGCTGGGCTCGAAGCGCCGCGAGGCGCTGAAAGCCGCCGGGCGGCTCGTGCGCGGAAGAAAGTAGGCGGGCTGGGCTTGCTATGGCCTCGTGCGGCGCTGTGTGAACCGCTTGCGCTGTGCGAACCGTTTACATTGTGCGATCAGGGCCTTGCCGCAGACCACGGCGAGCGCAGTCACGGCGTATACCAGCATCGCCTTGGCCACGGGATACCGGCTGATGACCTCGTTCCAACGCAGACTCACGCCCATCCAATTGATGACGACGATGTGGAACAGGTACACGCCCAATGATGCCCCTGATACCACAGTAAGCAGCTGGACGCCCCTGCGCCCGAGGCCGTGCAGATACGGCTCGCATGCCTGCAGCATCAGGAACAGCGCAACTGTTTGCAGCACACACAGCGGCGAGGTCAACCCCACGAAATAGGGATCATAGTGGGCATGCACGCCACCGGCCTGATGATATCCGTTCGACCGCAGGCCCAAGAACGCCATGCCTGCGCTGGAAAGCGCGAACACCGCCAAACCTATGGCGATCTGATGCCGTATAGGCTTCCAGTATTCATGCAGATAATACCCTGCGAGGAAATAGAGCAGCGACACCGAGGAGAACAACGGCCAGCCGAATGCGGTCTGCGCATACGCAGGATTCATGCCCAGCCGCGCGAGCAGCGGCAGTCCTACGCTCACAAAAGCCGTCAGCCCGAGCATGTACTCCATGCAGCGCTTGCTGCGCACAGCGTACGAAAGCACTGGTACAAGCAGATACAGGTAGATGATCGCGTAGAAGAACCAGTACGTGTCGTTGATCTGATTGAGCAGGAAACGCTTGGCGAAGTCCACCGCGCCGAATGCCCCGGCGAAGGATTGCGCGCCATAAAAGGCTTGCGGGAATGCGCAGAACAGCGCGTAGCACACCATGCTGCCCAGGAGCAAGGCCCGGCCTGTCTTCCATAATCGCCTGCGGAAGAAGACCCCGGTGGAATACCGATCGCGGTAGCCAAGCAGATTCATGCCGCTGATCATGAAAAAGATCGGCACCGCGAATATGGCGGCGGATTGCAGGCAGACCATAATCGCCCATGCCCGGGTCGGACTCGGCGTGTACACGGGAAGCGTGGTGTGCAGCAGCACGACCGCGAAGCAGGAAAGGATATTGAGCACATAGACGAATCTGAGCGCCGGATGCTTCTGAGCGGCTGCCGCACTGGCGTTGCTGTTGCTGCTGGCGTCCGTGTTGCTGATCCCTGTGTCGCGGGTATCAGCGCCGTCGTCTGCCACGGCATTGCCTGCCATGTTAACGCTCGTCATGCTTTCCGTCCTCTCCAGCGGCTTGATTGCCTGCCGGCTCATGTTCCCATGCCGCCACCACGGCGAGTGCGAGCGGCACCATCATGATCTGCGGAGCCGCATAGCGCATCGCCTCAATGGTTTCCGAAGTGGGCGACACCCAGAGCAGCAGGAAGGAAATCAGGAACGGCGACACTGCAGCCAACCGCAGCCAGCCGTCGGCCCGTCGTCGGCGCAGGCATTCATAGCAGATGAACGCCGCCATCCAAGTCGTCCATATTGCGCGGGAGAACACCAGCCGGATACCAGGAATGTTCTCGATCGCGTTCACGGCGTCTTCGACATTCTTGCCGTGTTCAGCGCCGGAATACGATAATCCGATTCTGTCATGACCTTCGAAGAAAGCATGGTCTGTGCCTTGGGCGTACACCGGAAGCAGACGCAGCTCCGATTGCCCCCCCTCATTCGCCGACACCAATGGCGGCAAGGCCAGCCAGTCATATTCGAGCCCGGCGAAGGCTGCGACGTAGGTTCCGGGATGGTCGAAGAATTCCAGCAGCCACGCCTGCATGAAACCGCTCAGGCAGGCGTCTTTATGCGGGTCCCACACATATCCTTTCACCGGATCGGCGATGGTGGTGACATAGCGCTTCGCCGAGCTCATCGGGACGACGCATTCGAGTGCTTTCCGGCGTTGCGGGTCGAGGCTCGCGCCATGGTCGCGCAGCACACGCGCCGACTGTTGTATGGGGATCGTCAGCATCTCCTGTTTGCCGCCCGGCGCGATCCCGGCTGCCGGGAAGACCGCTTTCGGCAGCAGCGCCATCATCGTCGCCGCGACGGCGAGCGCCACAAGCGCAATGCGCCAGCGGAACCGTGCGCCCGCTGCGAAGAGCAGGACGATCGCCGTGAGCACGACGACATACAGTCCGGTCTTCTTCGTCAGCGCGATCGCAAGGGCGCAGAGCAGAAAGGCCGCGAGGCCCAACGGGCTTTTCAGCGCGACGCCGCGCGTGCGGACGATGCTTATGGATTGCATGAAGAACGCCAGCATCAGGGGCAGGAACAGCGAATCCTTCACCATAGTGATGGAATACATGGGGAAGATCGGGAAGAGGCAGATAAAGATCAGCGACGCCATCGTCATGCGATGCGACGCATGGATACCATGCATGAACTGGAGCGAATGCGCGAACACGCCGGCAGCGACGGCCGACTGCACGATCGAATAGAGGAAGATGCCCAGGTCTCCCGATCCTATGCGGTTGCCGAGGTCGACGAACATGCCGAATACCGCCGTATCCAGCACCGGATGGTGATCCGTCAGCTGCCCGCTGGTGAACAGATTCGGCAGGTTGTTCCATTGCAGCAGCTGGTTGGAGGTGTCGTACCACATCACCCCCGGATAGAGGTATATGACGTACGGGGCCCAGCACGCCAGGATGATGGCCGTCAGTGCGAGCCAGGGCTTCCACCCGCCCGCGAAACCCAGTCGGAAGGACGCCCCTTCACCATCCGGCGCATTGAGCCAGCGCATGACGCGCTCGCCGAGCAACATCGCGGCAAAAGCGAGGAATGCAACCAGCGCGATATGGCCGAAGCTTGAAACGGGGAGTTTGAGCGTATCCATGGTTTTGATGGCATTCGCCTCGACGGCCGCAAAGCCTAGGACGACGCAGAGCGCCATAAGCCCGTATCGCCGGTAGCATCGCGGGCGCCGGGAGGCTGTTCTCGGGTGCTGGGAGGCTGTTCGCAGGTGCGGGCTGTTTTCGAGCCTTTCGGCGTCGGCATGGTCCCCGCTTTCGCCCTCCACGTCGGATTCCTGTGCCGATGCATCGCTCATGACGACAATACCCCGCGTTTTTCTCTGGACGGACAAGGACAAATATACATTCGTAGTCTAGCAGCCTTGCCGCATAGCGCTTGAAAATAGAATCCAGCCATGCCGAATGCGCGGTTCGGGCGGCATGCCGCATAGTCATATCCGCTGTCTCCGGCCCCGCCGCCGCGCCACGCACACCGCGCACGCGGTGGTCACCATATTGCCCGCTATAGTGTTCGGAAAGGCGATGGTGTAGAAGACGAAATGAAGCAGCACGACGAAGAACATCGCCAGCGTCTTCGCTACGTCATAGCCTGCAATCCGATGTTTGACCGGCATATCACCATCAATCCTTCCGTTGTTCGCGCTGCGATGTTGGGCATCCGTATTGGCTGTTCACGCGTTCATGGCGTGGGCGTCGTAAACGTCCCTGACGTTTCGCGACCTTTCGCCCGCCATTCGCGCATCTCGAACAGTTATACCGTACAGGTCAGAGGAAAGCGGAAAAACTGAGGAAAACGGTCTGCTTTGGCGAGGAACGCGGAGCCGAGGCGGCGAGCGCACTTACCTCCCTGCGGTTATCATGGGTTCCATGAATCTCCAGACCAGTCGCCCGCAAATCGCCGTGCTGCTCCCCTGCTATAACGAGGAGCTGACCATAGGCAAGGTGGTGCAGGACTTCCACGCGGCGCTGCCGGACGCGACCGTCTACGTGTATGACAACAATTCCACGGATCGCACCGCGCAGATCGCCGCGGAGCAGGGCGCTGTCGTACGCGCGGAGCCGCGCCAGGGCAAGGGCAACGTGATCCGAGCGATGTTCGAAGACATCGACGCCGACGTGTACATCATGGCCGACGGGGACGATACCTACCCGGCGGATGCCGCTCCGAAGATGGCTGCGAAGATCCTCGAAGGCTACGACATGGTGATCGGCGACCGGCTGAGCTCCACGTATTTCCAAGAGAACAAGCGCCCTTTCCACAACTTCGGCAACAAGCTGGTGCGCGGCTCGATCAACGGGCTCTTCTCGGCGCACGTCACCGACATCATGACCGGATACCGCGCCTTCTCATTCACCTTCGTCAAGACCTATCCGGTCCTCTCGCACGGCTTCGAAGTCGAAACCGAGATGACCATCCACAGTCTGAACAACAACCTGCGCCTGTACGAGATGCCGATCCAGTACCGCGACCGGCCGGAGGGCTCCGTCAGCAAGCTGGACACCGTGGGCGACGGCATCAAGGTGATGTCCACCATCTTCCGCATGATCCGCGAATACAAGCCCATGCCCTTCTTCTCCGGGCTCGGGCTGCTGCTGTCGCTGGCCGGATTCGGCTTCACGCTGAGCGTCATGATCGATTTCTACCGCACCGGCATGGTGGCCCGCTTCCCCACGCTGATCGGCGCGGTGATGCTCGTCATCGCGGGGCTGCTGCTCATCATCACCGGCATTATCCTTGACGTGACGGCCAAAAACGACCGCAAGGCCTTCATCGTGGAAAGCAACCGATTCGCGCTGTTTCGCCGCTCGCAGCGGGGGCGATGAATCATTCCGCCATCAAGGTGATGTGATGCCGAAGCCCGTCGTGCTTGACTTCGATGCGGCCCAAAGTGCGGGCGGCCTGCGCCACATCGACAGCTGCCCCGCCGCGCATTGCCGCACCCCGTCCAGCGTCCAACAGCGCACGGGCCAACGCCCCACGATAGTGCTTGGCCGCATGCGTAATCACCGTGCCGCGCGAATCCACGACGCGCAGATCCCACCAGTTCCCGTGCGGCGTCGTGATCCGATACGCGCCTGACCGCATATCGACCGTAGTCCCGGCAACCATAGTCTCAGCCGCGCCACGCTGGTCCGCTGCGTCGCGCGAACGGCCGCGCCCGACCGTCGCCGACACGCTTTCGTGCGCTGCCCGGCCTGCGAAGCCGCTGGATTCTCCATCCGCAGCATGTCCACGATTCTTTTCGAAGCCCGCTCTCCCAAACCCCGCTTGCGCCAGCTCCCGCCGCCAGAACGCTTTGAGACTGCCGATACCCGGCAAGGAGACGTTCATCGAGAGCCGATACGTCGGGATGAGATCCTCGCCAGTGGTAACGCCGAACAATCCTGAGAAAATACGCACGTCGTCGCCCTCGTGCAACCGCGCCGCCTCATACAGCACGCCGGTGTACACCTCGCGGGCCGGAGCGCACGGCGCGGCGAGCATATCGCGCTGCGCCACGACCTCGGGCATGATTCGCCTGCCTACGCCCAGAATCTCACCGGCATCATCCCGCTTCGACACTGCAACGAGCGCCTCAAGCACTCGCCGCCGCGCCGCGGCAAGTTCCGGATACGACAGTCCATCGAGATCGAGCACCGGCCCGTCAACAGGGGCCGTTTTGCCTTCGGAAGGCGGCAGCAGAATACGCACCCCGTCATTCTACCGGCATGTCGCGCTGCTGGTTCCCACCCGGAAGCTGCCTGATTCAGAAGGCAGCTTCCAGACACCCGCCAAGCCATCGATCGCACAATGCAAAAACGGGTGACGACTTGAAAACAAGCCATCACCCGCTGTGCGGAGTTCACTCAGTCACACGGTCTTATCCGCATTATCCGCCGCCGGCCGCATCACCTGCAAGCCGCTCAGGCGGCTAGAGCCGCCTTGAGCTCGACGAGATCCTTGACGATCTCCTCGTGCGAAGCCTCGTCGGTGTCGAAGGCGAGATGGCAGAAGGCGCAGTCGTGGTGCTCGTTGTTCTCGGTGCAGGCCTTGTCGCAGTCCTTGGCGTTGCACTCCTTGTCATTGACGCAATCGGAGTCGTGGCAGCAGTCGCCGGTGAAGCAGCAGCCGCAGCATCCACAAGCGGCAGTGCCGTGCACATGCTGCTCGGGATCAAAGCTTTTCAGCGTCTCAGCATCGACCGCGAGCCGGCCGGCGCTCTTGGTGTCGATTGCATAGGCATGTTCGTCATATCGCGTGATATCCATCATCATTTCCTTACCGTTCGGCGCGATGTGCATTCGCGCCCGCGCAGAGTTGTTTGTTAGCACAAACGGTAACGCGCCAAAGCCGCATCAGGAAGTTGTTGAAAGTGGGTATCAATCCGCCTTCGCGCTGTACGCTTCAAGGCTGAGATACCTCCTATGGCTGTCGCGCTCCTCATCGTCCTGGCCGCTGTCCCTCTTTTCGCCTTCCTCAAGCGCACGGCATTGTGCGCACAAGCCGAAGATCTCAATGGAATGCGTGATCTCCGAGAACCCCAACGACTGCGCCCTGCTATTCACCCATTGCTCAAGACCGGGAATTTCGAGTTCGACGGCCCGCCCGCATCGCCGGCACACGACATGATGGTGATGATGCCGGTCGCGGCACAGGCGGTAGAAGACCTCGCCATGCTGACGGACGGAATCCAGCTCGCCATCCTGCGCCATGATCTGCAGATTGCGATACACCGTAGCGATGCCGACATGGCGGCCTTTCGTAATGAGTCGGTTGTACACCGTCTGCATGGTGGCGAAGGTGTCGTCTTCCTGCAGCTGCTTCATAATCAGCACTCGCGCCCGGGTAACCCTCTTTATCATGGGTGCTCAGCGTTCTTCGCCAAGTCTGAAAGCGTGCCGTTCGAGTGTCGTCACGCCCTCTACTATATGTAACGATATTTGTTATCACAAGTTATGACGCGATTCCGTCGTTTTCTCTCGCCTAGCCGTTGATCATCCGCAGCTGAGCGAGCCGGGCTGCGCTTCAGCGACCCAGCATCTTGCGCCGCGCCCAATATCCCTGCACATGCGCATCGCCCTTCTGCAGGGATTCGGCATGGCGGATCGATATGCGAATCGCACGCATCATCGAGGACTCGCCTGCGGCCCAGCAATGCCAAGCCCCCGGCTCGGCGCTGCCGATTTGAAGTTTTTCTACCAGCTTCCCAAAGGCATGCAGCGCTTTCTGCGTCGGCGCATACCATACGCTCACCCGCTCATTGGACTCGATGAATCCAGTGAGATCGTGCGTTCCGGTAAGCATCACGTAGGCATGCACGCGTTCCGGCAGCGAGTCCACAATCGCCCGGATAGCCGGGAAGGCCGTCTCGTCGCCAAGCAAAACCACACCCTTGCAGCGCTCGTCGACGGCGAATGGCTGTGATCCCGCGACATTGGCGATTAGCTCGCTGCCCGCCCGCACATGCAGCGCCCACGACGCCGCTGGCCCGCTGGTCTGATGCAGGTAGAAGCTCACATCCACGCGGCTGCGATCCTGCGCATACCCGGCGATTGTGTACCTGCGCTGAACCTCGCGCCCCGCGCCCGCCGGGAACCACAGCCGTACCCAAGCGGCCGGCTCGAACAGGCTTTCCGGTAACGCATCAGGACTGATGAAAGACACCCGTTTCATCAATCCGCCGCATTCAAGCGCGGTGGAGACGACTTGGAGACGAAACTCCGGGGCGCCCATCGCCTTGAGCACAGCCCCTTGGAAACCGCGGCTCACCGGGTTCCCTCCTGCTCGCAGCCGCACAACCCCCAGCCAGCGCAGCCCTTCGCCCGAAATTCTCGCATCGAAGCATCTCCAATCCGGCCGATAACCGATATCATGCGGCGACGAACAATACCGTCTTCGCCGTGCATGGGTCTGCGCCAAGCAGAATAAATCTATAATCTACACCAAAAAATGCCTACAGAAAGCTGCATATAGAGTAGCGCTTTCTGAAAACTATGCTAATGGATGCGTGTTTCGCTGGCAAGGCCACGTATTACAAAGACGCAGCATCGGCGGAATCGCGCGGAATCATGGTCCGGAAACAAACCAGTCGCACATCAAAAAACGGTTCGCCGCCCATGTGCAAAACATGGGCGGCGAACCGTATGCTTAAGCCCGGGCCAAACAGGCTGCCCGCGCAATGCGCAACGGCGAAATGCGCTGCACACGCGCTATCAAAGCAGCTTCAACGGCCGTAGAAAGCCGAAAACTACTCCGCGACGACCTTGACGGTGAAGGAAGCGGAGATTTCCGGGTGAAGGGCCACGGTGGCGGGGAATTCGCCGGTGGTCTTGATAGTTTCGACGGCGATGCTCTTGGGATCGACCGCAGCCTTGGGAGCCAGCGCGGCGGCGATCTTCTCGGCGGACACGCCACCGAAGAGCTTGCCGGATTCCGACACCTTGGCGGCGACCTGAACGGTCACGCCCTCGATGGCGGCCTTGGCGGCGACGGCATCCTCGCGGGTGGCGACGGACTTGGCCAGACGTGCGCGGCGCATCGACTCGATCTGAGCCGCAGCACCCTTGCTCCACGCGAAGGCCAGGCCCTGCGGGATCAGGTAGTTGCGAGCGTAGCCGGGGCGCACCTCGACGACGTCACCGGAGTGACCGAGGTTGGCGACGGTCTTGGTGAGAATAACCTTGGTTTCAGCCATGTTCTCTTCTCCTATCAGCGACCGGAAGTGGCGTACGGCAGCAAAGCCATCTCGCGGGCGTTCTTCACGGCCTGCGCGATCTGACGCTGCTGCTGGACATTGACGCCGGTGATGCGGCGGGAGCGGATCTTGCCGCGATCGGACACGAACTTGCGCAGCAGCGCAACGTCCTTGTAATCGATCTCGTGGATCTTCGCCGCGCTGAGCGGGTTCGGCTTCTTCTTAATGGGTTTGACCGGTGGTTGCGGCCTTTTGCGTGACATGTGATTGTCTCCTTATTGCCAACTGATTATCTGGATTGCATCCGTGGACTGTGCTTGTAAACGCCATGCCTCATGAATGCGACTTGCCTATGAACTTATGAAATGGCCGAATGAAGGGCCGGAATTGCTAGAACTCCGGCTCGTCGCCATCGCCGCCGAAGTCGGAACTCCCGCCGAAGGACGAGAATCCGCCGCCATTCGACTGCGCGGGCGAACCCCAGGGGTCGGCCACGGGCGCGGACTGCGACGGAGCGGATGCGCCGCCGGAGTATCCTGAGCCGCCGGAATAGCCGGCACCGCCCTGATATCCGCCGTTGCCCGCGTTGCCGCCGGCATTGCGATTGCCGCCGCCGTTGTTGGCATTGTTGCCCGCGAAACCGCCGCGGTTGCCGGAGAATCCGGAACCGGAGCTTTGGCGGGTCACCTGGGCCGTGGCGTAGCGCAGCGAGGGGCCGATCTCATCGACTGTCATTTCGACGACCGTGCGATTCGTCCCGTCATTCGCCTGGTACGAACGCTGGCTGATGCGGCCCTGCGCGATCACGCGCATGCCCTTGGACAGGCTCGAAGCGACGTGGTCGGCAAGCTCGCGCCACGCGGCGCACCGCATGAACAGCGCCTGGCCGTCCTCCCACTGATTCGTGTCGCGGTTGAACGTGCGCGGGGTGGATGCGATGGTGAAGTTGGCGACGGACGCGCCGCTGCCGATCGTACGCACCTCGGGGTCAGCCGTGAGGTTGCCCACGATGGTGAGGGTTGTTTCACCTGCCATGACGTACCTTCTTCCCAGTCATTGACGATTCCAACGATTCGCATGTCTGCCGTCCTGCGTGGTTCACGCCGGGAGAGCGGGACAAGCGTCGATTCGTTCACTGTGTTTGGTTATAACGACGCCGCGTGAGTTAACAACATTGCGTGATCCAACGACACCGTATTTCATAAGCGCCGCGCATCGCGGATCTGCATTCAGGCGATATATCTGCGGATGCGCATGCAAGGTGCAGCGCATACGCGCCGCACAAGCGTGTTATTTAGCGTCCTTGCGCAGGATCTTCGTGCGGATGACGGACTCGTTGAGGTTGAGCACGCGGTCGAGCTCATTGCTCACGGCCGGCTCGCAGGCGTAGTTCACCACAACGTAGTTGCCTTCGTTCTTGCCGTCGATCTCATAGGCAAGCTTGCGGCGTCCCCAGTAATCGGGATCCTCGACGGAACCCCCTTCGTTGGTGACAAGTTCCAGATACTGCTCGGTCAGCTTCTTCAGACCGCGCTCATCCAGCTCAGGATCGGCTATGAACATCAGTTCATATTTGTGTGCAGACATCACCCACCTCCTTTGGACAGATTGGCTGCGGTCGTTCCGCAGCAGGAGTGTGTATGCAATGCACGCAGCTTGACGCTACGCGCAACCTCACAAGAATAACCTGATGTTGAGACTTCGGGCAGGTAGGAAAATGGGAAGCTCTTACAACCCGCCGTCGGCTCATGCTCCGGGATGCCTGTATATTGGAAGGCGGCTCGATTTCGGCTCAATCGTGATGGCACCCGAACACCAAGCAGCGCACGTCACATTCATGTCATGGGAAGGCGAAACATGTCGGCGATTCTCGTAGGCACTCCGGACAAGCGGCTGGTCGTTGTGACAGGCCGCGCATACCCGGAACAGGCGCAGGCGACCGCAGGGTGCCTAGGCACGCAGCTGCTGGACACCACCGCCTACGACTTCGCGAACGGCGAGATGTACGTACGCTTCACCAGGCCCGTGCGCGGGGCCGATGCCTTCGTCATTCAGGCGCATACCGATCCGATCAACACGTGGATCATGGAGCAGCTGCTCATGGTGGACGCGCTCAAGCGGGCCTCCGCCCGGTCCATCACCGTCGTCGCGCCGTTCCTCGGCTATTCGCGCCAAGACAAGAAGCATCAGGGCCGCGAGCCCATCACCGCCCGGCTCGTGTTCGATCTGTTCCACGCCGCCGGCGCCGACCGCATCATGACCGTGGACCTGCATGCCTCGCAGGAGCAAGGCTTCTTCGATGGGCCGGTCGACCATTTGACCGCCATGCCGGTGCTGCTCGACTACGTACGCGGCAGCATGTCGTTGGCCGAGGCGACTGTGGTCTCCCCCGACGCCGGGCGCATTAGGGTTTCGGAGCAATGGGCCGCTAAGCTCGGCGGACTGCCGCTCGCCTTCATCCATAAAACGCGCGACACCACCCGGCCGAATCACGCCGAGGCGCATGGCATCATCGGCGATGTCGAAGCGCGCGACTGCATCGTCGTGGACGATATGATCGACACGGCCGGCACGATCTGCGAGGCCGTGCGCACCCTGCACGACGCCGGCGCGAAAAGCGTCACGCTCGTCGCCACGCACGGGCTGCTTTCCGGGCCCGCCATCGAACGGCTCGCCAGCTGCGGCGCACGTGAAATCGTCCTCATGGATACCGTGCCCGTGCCGCAGGAGAAGCGCCTGCCGAACATGACCGTGCTGTCCGTCGCCCCGCTGCTGGCCGCCGGCATTCGCTCGGTGTTCGAATCCGGCTCCGTGAGCACGCTGCTCGACGGCCTACCGAGCGACATTCGCCCGCGCAACATCTATGCGTGATTGATATCTCATCTGTCGCGCTGCTTCGCCCGCTTCACCTGTACCTTTCGCCATTGATTAAGCACATTTCTTCATGCAGACGCCTGCGCAGGGTCTTTTGTGGCTTTGCCGAGCACTCAGGATTGGCGGAATATCAACGATTTCGGTAAACGCATACGAGGCGTCTACTTTGGCATGTGCCTAATAGACGAAAAAAGCGCTTAATAAACGTCTGAGGCCGGCGACGGTCGGCGACAGTCGATTCAAATACGTGAAGGCGCCACTGCAAAACCGCCGCAATCATCAATTAGGCACTTTTTTCGTCTATTAAGCACTTGGCAAAGTATGCCGTGAATCCAACGCCTATCGTTGTGGCGGAATTCCACCGTTTCGGGACTTTGCCATGTAGCCGTTACGGCGTGCGCGAACCCATGATCGGCTCGAATCTGCTTAATTGATTTCACCGAGCAGCCGCATACGCCTCGGAAGTCCTCTCGTCAGGTACTTCGGAAGGCCAACGAGAGCTCACGATATGCCAATCGGCGAAGGGTACGGGCTCATATCCGTCACAACAGGAAAATCGTCAGAGCCTTGGCCATGTGATTTGGTGTTGATGCCATCTGTCTCAGGCATTGTTAGCAATGCTGCCACTGGTAACGGCGGTGTCGACATTGTTATCTGCATCGTCCACATTTCCGCTGCCGCCAGCAACCTTATCGGCAACCCCGCTGCCGCCGATGCCGCCACTACCATCGTTGACAACCATGCCACCATCACTGTCAACGGCCCCGTCGCCGCCCATACCGTCAACCATCTTGCCGCCATTAGCGCTGCTGTGCATCTCTTCACGGACTTCGGCGATCATGAGCACGAATGCGATAAGCCGGCCGGTGGCGGTCATCGGCGTGTAATCGCCGAAGCCGACCGTGGCTATCGTCACGAAGGTCCACCACAGCGCCTCGGGAAACGTCCTGATCGTCGCGCCGGGAGCGTAGCGCTCCGCTTCGAGGACAGCGAGCGAGCCGACGAGCACGAGCAGCACAGCGGAGGCCGTCACGTAGATGATGATCTTGCCGCGCAGCGCCATGCCGGTGGTGCGATGCAAGGCGTTGAGCGCAGTCAGCACGCGCAGGGCGCGCAGCGGCCGGATGATGGGCAGCAGCACGACCGCGAGATCGAAGAGATGATGCTTGAAATACTCCTTGCGGTTCTCCGCCAGCACAAGCGCGATGACGTAATCCAGCGCGAAAATCAGCCATAGCGCATTCATCGCGCCATTCGCCGTGACATTCCACGAACCGCGCGGCTGCGCGAGGATCTGCCACGCATAGACTCCCAGAAACAGCACCGACAGCACTGTCAGCGGCCATTCCGTTAGCGACTCCCATTTCGTCAGCTTCATATCAGAAACAAATAACCCTTTGCAGCCGCAACGCACCGAAGCGTGGCGCAATGCGGACGGCATGACGAGCAACGTACCTTAGAAGAACAGTATGGCGATGCCGGCGGCCAGGAACATGAGCAGGATCGAGGCGAGGAAGCTGGCCAGGAAGACGCGGCGGCCTTGCGCGACGATGGCCTTGAAGTTCACGGTCAGGCCGAGTGCCGCCATAGCCATGCCGAGCACAATGTAGGCGACGTTCACCAGCTGCGCGGTGATTGCGGCGACGAAGGGCACGAAAGTGCCGATGACCGAAGCCGCGATGAAGCCGAGCATGAACCACGGGAACGCGACCACGCGCCTGCCGTCGCCGGCCACTTGGCTGTGGCGCTTATCCCACCAAATGGCGATGATAACGGCCGCGAATACCAGCATGAGCACACGTGACAGCTTCATGATCGCCGCGATGTCGACCGCGCCGAATGCGGCTCCGGCGGCCACGGCATGCGCGATCTCGTGCAGCGATGCGCCGGCTGTGATGCCGAGCTGCGTATGGCTCATGCCGGTCAGCGGGCCGAGCGCAATCTCGGCGAGCGCGAACACCGTGCCCATGATCGCCACCGTCGCCACGGCCATGGTCACGTCGTCGGCCTTTTCCGTTTCGCGTTCTTCAGGGACTCGTATCGAACCGGACAGGCCCATCACGGCCGCCGCGCCGCAGATGCCGGTGCCGCCGGCGACCAGAATCGCCAGCATCGGGTCGACGCCGAGCCTGCGTGCGATGGCGTAGGTCACCACGATGGTGAAGGTGACGACGAGTGCCGCGATGGGCAGGCATTTGATGCCCTGCGTGAAGAGCACGGTGAGGTTAAGCTTGAAGCCGAGCAGGATGATGCCCAAGCGCAGCAGCTTGTTGGAGATCAGCCCGGCAGCGTCCTTGACGCCAGCGCGGCGTTGCTGCGAAGTTCTCGCCGCAACCGCCGCACCCGCTGATGCGCCGCTCTTTGCGTTTGCCGCCGCATCGTCTGCAGTCCCGACATACCACCGGCGAATCGGGAACTGCACAAGCATGCCGATAAGCAGCGCGATAATCAACGCGCCGAACAGGCTGAACACCGGATATTGCTTGAGCCATGCGCCGATCAGCGATGCGACGAGCGCCACGACAGCGACGAATAGCATGTCAACAGTGAAGACGCGCTGCGCCCATTTCTTCTGGAACTCTCTCATAGACGCCATTCAACCGGACGCAATCAGCATCGGTCAAATCAAACCAATCAATATTTATCATTGACTATTTCGATGTTATATAGATTGCTGTGGTCATTATGCTTGCATTCACCGCAAGAACCAGCTCTTCACCAGCCCGGTCGTTCCGTTGATCAACGTTTGAGCTCAGTTTCTGCCGCTATCTGCGTTATGTGAGGCGTTAACTTGGCCTTGCAGAGGTCTATCTGCGTTATGTGAGGCGCTAATTCCTTGGCACCCCGAGTATCGCTGGCCGAAAATGGCGGTTTCTTGCCGCCCTATACTCAATGCTTCAAAAAATAGCGCCTCACATAACGCAGATAGACCTCTGCAGCACCCCAATAACGCTACACACAAGCGAGATATCTGTTTCTTGTGCAGAATTTTCGTGATTCCCAGCCACCTCGGACACTGAAAACAGCTCAATCACACGCAAGCAAACACTCAGCAGACAGATTCCCGCCCAACCACTTGCTGTTCACCCGCGCATCGCATCGACCATCGTGTGAGCCAATGCTCGTTGCGCCCGCGAAAGGCCGGACCGCGGTATCAGCGCGTAGAAGCGCCGCATGAATTCGCCGCCCAACTCGCGCGTCGGCACATGATCCGGCACAGCGGCCTGAGAGACGATCGACTGGCCAAATCCGGCAGCAAGGGAGGCTGCAATCGCCGCATTACTGGCCACCTCGATGCTGTGCGTCGGAATGGCGTCAAGGGTTTTGAACAATAGATCAGTGTAGTAGCGCACTCCGGAGCCAGACTCGCGCACCAGCCACACGCCGTCCTGCGCCCCGGCCCATACGAGCCGATCCGCACGCAGAGTGATGCGGCTCACCGATTCGTTGACGATGGGCTTCTCCACTATGCCCAATTGCGCGGTCTTCATGCCGGTGCGCTCAAGAATCGCATCGGAATTCATCGTCGCCGTGCGCAAGTCAAATCGCGCAAGCTCAGACGCCGCAGAAGCCAGCGCCGAGGGCAGCAGCACCTCGGACGCGGTATGGGAGAACAACGCAAGAAACGGCTCGCGCTGCCCGCGGCTCGCCGCGATCTGCTCGCAGACTTCGCGCCACGAGTCGCTGATGCCCGTCGCCGCACGATACAGCAGCCGCCCCGCCTCGGTCGGCGTCACATCGCTTTTCGCATGACGCTCGAATAGCGGCGCCCCGACCATCCGCTCCAGCTGCGCGATACGCGCGGAAACCGTGGACTGCGAAACCTTGAGTTCGTCGGCGGCAAGCGTGAATTGGCCGATCTCAACCACGGCGACAAGGGTTTCAAGCAAGGGAAACATGGGTCAAGCCTAGCGCGGCAACTGTCGTGGAGCTTCAAAGCACGCCGCATCAGTTGTCGCCGGCAAGCCCTATGCCTATCAAACCTTGCACCATGCTGCTGTTTATACATAAGACATACAAAGCGTTCCACATGAACACTGCAACCAGTGTCGTGCGCACATCGCAGGACGTCAAGCAAAAAGCGCAGCAGGTATTCAAGGGCCTCGGCCTCGACATGAGCACTGACGAGCAGTCCGCAGTACCATGAAAGCCGTGAATGATTCAGCTAACGACATCGAACAGGTTCGCGCCAATATTGACGGCGTTAACGAGCAGATCGTCAGACTTCTCGCCGAGCGGCAGCAGTGGGTGGCTGCAGCTGGCAGGCTCAAAAGAGACGAAAACGCCGTGCACGCCCCGGACAGAGTGGAGCAGGAGATTCGCAAGGTTCGCCGGCTGGCTACGGACTTCGCCGCCTCGCCGGACGTTGTCGAGGCGACTTTTCGCGCGATGATCGCTGCATTCACCGATTTCGAGATGGACGTGCACCGGGGCGCAAAGTAACTTCGCTTCGAAGTCTCGCATCCCGGGAAGCACGATAGCACAGTGCCGTCGCAGCTGCCTTCGCAACACCATATGCCAGCTGTTCGCGCTTCAGACACGCGCAAAATATCGCACCTGCAGAAATTTGCAGAAAGTGCGATCGGTCTCAAATTCCGTAGATTCTAGACGTTATCGTGACGCAACGGTGCGGATCTCCGCGCCGCGCACGGTGATGGCCTGCCGATTGGTGAGCGCCCTGAGATCGAGTCGGGTGTCGTTGCGAGCCAGGATTCGACTGGCGGCCCTTCCGAACAGAACATCGCGGAGATGGGGAACGACCGAGAAATCGACGAGTCTCATCCCGGTGAAATCGCCATGCAGCCTCGCGCCCTTGCGATGATCATCCATAAGCCGGATGTATTCGATATCAGGCCCGGCGACGACGGCACCCGCGGAGACTCCAATGTAGAGCTTGCCTTGGGCCACATGCTCGGCGATGAGCGAATCCGCGCCAGAACGCTTCAGCTCCTGCATCAGGAAAAAAGTGTTGCCCCCGCTGACGAACACGATATCGGCAGCATGAATCGCCTGCATGATTTCACGGTGCGAAACCGAGGAAATCTCAAGTTCCCGAGTCGCCACGCCGAGGCCGGCGAGCTTCTTCATACTTAGGCCAGTCGGCAGGCTCACCCTGTTAGCGATGCCGGCAGTCGGAATGAGCACGGCCTTACGGCCTTCGAGACTACCGAAAATACCAGGCAGTTGCCTGGCGATGCCACCGCCGAAATGCGAGGCGAGCAACAGGTTTTTCATAATTCCTCCCTCACCGTCCGCATCGCATGCGCTCGCAGCGCCCATGACGTATTCATGGTGCGACTGATCGTAGTCTCTTTGCGTTTCGAAGCATGAGTGGCATACCAGTGGCTTGGCGGGATTTCGCTCGTTGCGGGTCCCATTCGCATCACCAGCCCGCAACCGCGGCCATGGTCAATAGCAGGCCGGATCCTCCTCAGTCTGCACTTTGTCTAAGTCTTTATGTTTTCCGGGCCGAGCAGTCAAACGCAAACTCATGCAAGCCCATGTGCGCCAGTTTCGATCTTCAGTCTTGCTGAAGCGGCTTGCCGTCCGCTCCGATGGAGGGCATGGCCGTCTTGCTGCCGACCGCGGCATCGTCAAGTCCTATAGCTGCGACGAAATCGTGCGGCAGATCAT
Source organism: Bifidobacterium subtile (assembly GCF_000741775.1). Lineage (GTDB taxonomy): Bacteria > Actinomycetota > Actinomycetes > Actinomycetales > Bifidobacteriaceae > Bifidobacterium > Bifidobacterium subtile. The sequence goes on along the minus strand of NZ_JGZR01000006.1, from coordinate 255,499 downwards.
TGATCGAGACGTTTTTCATGGACCAGTACTGGCCGTTGATAAGAATCGTGGGCGTCGCGAACGTACCCTGGCTAGAACGCTGCAGCTCCTTGCGCACAATCGTGTATGCAGTGACCTTTGCGATCCAATCCTTGTACTGACCCTTCACGGATTGATGAGCAACCGCGCTGTCAACCCCGGCAGCGATGGCCTGCCGGGCGATTCGCGCGTCGCTTACCGGCCGATAATCGGTCTCCGAAGGCTGGAACTTTTCATCGAACAAGCCGCTCATATATGCCAGCAGATGGTCCGGGTCGGGCTCGCCGACGTAAGCGAAGGAACTCGCTGCACGCGTGGAATACTGGTCGCTGGAGCTGCGGTCAAGAAAGGCGATGGGATGCAGCTCGATGTTGATCTGGCCTACGGCATACAGCTTCGCCAAAGTGGGTCCCAACGCACGATCCACCATGCCGCACGAGGGACACATCGGGTCGAAGAACACCGAAACCGTAGGGATCTTATTCGGGTCGGCGCCTTTGGAAACCACAAAGCCACCGGAGGAGTTGGCGTTCTTCGGTTTGTCCGACACCCCCTGCAGCTGCGTGTATTCACTGCCCTCGGACGCCGCCGCAGGGTGATTCGTCCTATAAGATCACGAATGCGATTACCGCCACCAGCACGACGGCCAGCGCCGACGCGATCACGCCGATGATCGTCTGCTGGCGACGCTCCTTCTGCGAAAAGCCAGTCTTGCCTGATTCCATGCCCATCTCCATTCGCGCTGCGCATCCTCGTGCACACATATGTTGCGCAGCCATGATACCGCTCGTAGCTGAGGCAAGAAGAACCTTTGATTCGGCCCACACTGCTTGCTCCGATCCGAAAAAGCGCGAGCCGCGATCGCGGGAAACCAAGGTCCGACGAGTCCGACGAATAGGACGGATTGGATTCCTGACTTGAAAGCTTGCTGGTCGCAGCTCAGCCTACGGCCTCGCTCTTCGCGCCCTTGGCGGTTTGCTCACTTTGCTTACAGGCAGCACACTGTGATGTCTGCTTAACGGACCTCGCACCCCCTAGACGCCTAGCCTAGTTGCTTACTAACCGTAGCTCAGCCTACGGCCTCGCTCTTCGCGCCCTTAGCGGGCGCTCAGTCGAACCTACAAACCGACGATGCCTTCGGCACCGCCCTTCGCAACCTTAGCGGTTGCTCACTTCGCCTACAGACAGCACACCGTGCTGTCCGCTTAACGGCTCAGCACTGCGCTGTTCGTTTAACGGACCTCGCACCCCCTAGACGCCTAGCCTTGTTGCTTACTAAGCGTAGCTCGGCCTCTACGGCCTCGCTCTTCGCGCCCTTGGCGGGCGCTCAGTCGAACCTACAAACAGCGCACTGCGCTGTTCGTTTAACGGTTCGACACTCCGAATTGCGGTCGTGCGCAAGACGTAGTAAGTTAGCTGCTTGTCTGCGAGTATGGCGGAATGGTAGACGCGCTATCTTCAGGTGGTAGTGAGCGAATGCTCGTGGGGGTTCAACTCCCCCTACTCGCACCAGATGAAACCCCTGCAATCATTGCGATTGCAGGGGTTTCGCATACCGCTGACAAGGGTCAGCCCGCGCTCACGCCACCGTTCCGCTCCCGAAATACTGCTTGATCTGCGCTGTGGTGCCGTAGGAATTCTGCGCTCCGGCTCCGGTCGCCGCATATGCCGAAACGTAGGAGGCGCATTGCGCGCTTTGCGCCAGAGACAGTCCGCTGGCGAGGCCGGCGAGCACGGTGCCCATGAAGGCGTCGCCGCATCCGGTCGTGTCGAGCGCATCCACGCGAACCGGTGATATGCGATGCACCTCACCGCGATCAAGCACGACGGAGCCGTCCGCGCCTAAAGTCACAATCGCCCGATCGAAGCCATACCGAGCCATGGCTGTGGCCAGATCGTGCCAATCAACCAGGTTCCAATCGCCATTCGCTGGCTCAGGCACACCAAGAAGCTGCGCCATCTCATGCTCGTTCACCAGCAGAATATCGCAGGCTTCGATGAGCTCCGCCGGTAGCTGCGCCACGAATGGCGAATCGTTGAGCAGCACGAGCATGCCCGCGTCATGGCACATCCGCGCGCATGCGGTCACCGTCTCCATCGGACTTTCCAGACACAGCCCCAGCACCGAGGAACTTGTTATGGCGTCGCGCGACGCACGGACATACTCGGGCGTCACCGAAGCGTTGGATCCCGCAGAGTACACGATGGTGTTCTCCCCGTGCGCGTCAACGGTAATCACCGTCGTGCCGCTAGGCCCGGGGACCGCGTCGACATGCGACGCATCCACACCCGCATCCTTAAGGAATCCGAGCAGAAAACCAGCATTATCGTCCTGCCCTACAGCCCCGAACATCCGCGCGTCGGCACCGATTCTGGCAGCCGCGGCAGCCTGATTGGCTGATTTTCCACCGGGCAGCAGCCGCAGCGGACCGCCGTTTATCGTCTCGCCCGGCTTCGGCAGCCGCTGCGTTACAACCGTGTAGTCGGCGTTCATCGACCCGATGACCGAGACGCCGGCGTGCGCCTGCGCGATGAAGTCCAGCAGCCGAAACGCCTCGTCACGGCCTCGGTCTGCACCTGCAGCCCGAGTTGCGGTCGCGGCCTGAACCGCGGTCGCAGCCGAAACCGCAGTCGCATGCGCACCCTCGTTCGCGGTTGCGTCCGCGCTCCCATTCTCATTCATGGCAAAGCTCCTTTCACCGTCGTCCGGCACCTCAGAACGGCACGCCGCAACGGAAGAGAACGTTCGCATACGGGGTCGTCTCCCCCGTGCGAATCACGAATTTCGCATCCTTGACGCGGGTCTTAAATCCTTCGGGACCGTCATGCGGCACATATTCGAGCCGAACAGCGAAGCGATCCCTGACCCAGGATTCGGCGACAGCGCCTTGCGCCTCCTGCGCCATAAGACCGGTTTCCAGGATCAGCTCGGGCTGCAGAGCGTCGAGCACCTGCTCGAAACGCGGCACGCCGAAGGCTACCGCCAGATCGATGACCTCGATGCCCGGCTGCACCGGCAGCCCACAATCCGAGACCACGAAAAGATCCTTATGCCGCAAGCCGGCAAGAGCGTGGGCGAGTTGGGCGTTCAAAATTCCATGTGTCAGCATAGTTCCTCCTTGATGACACTCTTTGATGACGCGAATGATACGAGCATGGTGCGGCGTTGCGCGTCCGATGCAAAGGGCCTATCACCTATCAAGATCTGCCGATCAGGCCTATCGCATGCAACGAGCACAGGGCTGCGTCAACGTCAAAACAGCATCGACGCCAGCGCCAGCATCCAGCGCCGCCGTTCAAAGCGATCAGACATGAACGGCGCTGCGCCTCATACCGCCCTGATTCGGCCCGGCCAGGCAGTCGTCACCTCGCCTGGCCGGGCCGTATCAGCTGTCTATGCCCGGTATCGGATACCGGAAATCATCGGGTATCAGGTCACTCGAAGTCGGCGACGTTCTCCTTGGTGACGGTTTTCACTTCGATCGATTGGGTCTTCTGCACCTTCTCGCCCTTGATGAGCTTCGATGCGGCTTCGACCGCCTTCTTACCGAGTTCCTTGGGCTGCTGCGCGATGGTGCCGACCATCTTGCCGCTCTTGACCGCCTTGAGACCGTCATCAGTGCCGTCGAATCCGAAGATCTTGACATCGCCGCCGGCCTTGGAACCGAGCGCCTGAATCGCGCCCAGCGCCATTTCGTCGTTCTGGGCGTATCAGTGCGCATCCTCCTTTCGACGCAGCGTGTCGAAGCTCACCGCGAAGGCGATAACCAGACCGATGACGACCTGCTGCCAGAAGGAGGAAACGTTGAGAATATTCAGGCCGTTGCGGATGACGGCGAGCAGAATCGCGCCGATGAAGGTGCCCGAGACCTTGCCTTTGCCGCCAGAGAGCGAAGCGCCGCCAATGACCACGAAAGCAATGGCGTCCATCTCATAGCCGGTGGCGGCCTGCGGCTGCGCGGAATGCAGGCGCCCCGCGATGACCAGGCCGGCGACTGCGGCGAAGATGCCTGAAAGCACGAACACCATGACCTGCGTCTTATGCACGTTGATGCCCGAAAGGCGCGAGGCCTCCATGTTGCCGCCCACCGCATACATCGAACGGCCGGCGCTCGTGAAGTTCAGGATCACCGCAGCCAGCACGCCCATGATGACCATCATCACGATGGGCACCGGAATGCCTGCCACCGTGCTGCCGAAGAAGTTGACCATGCCGGAGGTCGAGACCGGGCGCCCGTCGGAGACCACCAGCGTCAGCCCCCGCGCGACCGACATCATGGCCAGCGTGGCAATGAAGGACGGCAGCTTGAGAAAGGCGTTGGCCAAGCCAGACAATGCGCCGAAACCGGCTCCGGCAAGCAGGCCGACGATGATCGTGAGCCACGCGGGCAATCCCATGGACGCGCCGGTGTAGGCCACCATCATGCTTGAGACGGCCGCCACCGAGCCCACCGACAGATCGATGCCCGCCGCCACGATGACGAAGGTCTGGCCGAATGCCAGAATGGCGACGGTCGCGGCCTGAATGCCCACGTTGAGGATATTCGGCCCGGTCAGAAACGCGGGCGTCGCGATCGACAGGATGATGCACAGGACGACGAGGCCGAGCAGCGCGCCGTTGCGCGCCACGAACTTCTTGACCTTGTCGCCAGTGCTGATTGCGCCGGATTCATACCCTTCGCGGGGTTGCGCTTGTTGCACGGCAGTCATTTCAGTGTTCTCCTTTATTCTCGTTGATTTCAGGCTCCGCGGCCTCTTGCATATGCGACACGGCCAGCGCCATGACCTTCTCCTGGGTGGCCTCGCTCGCCGGCATCTCGCCGCTGAGATGCCCGTTGCTCATGACCAGGACTCTGTCGGACATGCCCAGCACCTCAGGCAGATCGGAGGAGGCCATCAGCACCGCGCCGCCTTTGGCGGTCACTTCGTTGATGAGTTCGTAGATCTCGACGCGAGCGCCGACGTCCACGCCTCGGGTCGGTTCGTCGAGTAGCAGCACTTTGACCTTGGCCATCGACCATTTGCCGAAGACCGCCTTCTGCTGGTTGCCGCCCGAAAGCGCACCCGTACGCTGATCGATGCTGGCCATGCGGATGCGCAGCTTGCTCGCCGTCTCCTTCTCGCGTTTGCGCTGGCCGCCGCGGTCGATGAAGCCCATGCGTGAGGTGGGAATCATGGTGGCCAGTCCCAGATTCTCGGCCACCGAGGCATCCAGTATCAGCCCTTGATCGCGTCGATCCTCGGGAACCAGCCCGACGCCGGCGGCGATGGTTCTGGCGATGGACGCCTTGGGCACCGCCTTGCCGTCAACCGTGACGCTGCCGGAATCGTAGGAATCCGCGCCGAAAATCGCGCGAATCACCTCGGTGCGGCCGGCTCCCACCAGTCCCGCCAAGCCGACGACTTCGCCGGCTCGCACTTCGAAGGAGACGCTGTTGATCTCGTCACCGCGCGTGAGTCCGTCGACTTTGAGCATGACCTTGCTTGGCTTGCCTGCCACGCGCGGGAACTGGTTCTCGATGCTGCGGCCGACCATGAGCTTCACGAGTTCGGATTCCGGCGTCGATGCCGGCACAGTGCCGACATACTGCCCGTCACGCAGCACGGTGACGACGTCGCCGACACGCGCGATTTCGTCCAAATGGTGCGAGATGAACACCATGCCCACGCCTTTGGCCTTGAGATCGGCCATGATCGAGAAGAGCTGCTCGCACTCCTTGCGCGTCAGCGCGGCCGTCGGCTCGTCGAGAATCAGAATCGACGCATCCTGCATCAGCGCCTTGGCGATTTCCACCATCTGCTGACGGGCCACGCCCAAAGCTCCCATCGGCGTCGAGACATCCTCGTTGAGGCCGATAAGCGCAAGGGCCTCGCGCGCTTTGCACTTCATGGTGGCGCGGTCGACGAACCCGCCTTTGGTAGGCAGCGCGCCCAGGAACAGATTCTCCATGATGGAGAGTTCGGGGACCATGTTGAGTTCCTGATGGATCACGGCGATGCCGAATCGGCGGGCGGCGTCCACGTTCGGGATGCGCACCTCCTTGCCGTCGATCTCGATGCGGCCCTCATCGGGCTGGTAGATGCCGCTCATCATTTTGATTACGGTCGATTTGCCGGCGCCGTTCTCGCCGAGCAGGACGTGGACCTTGCCCGGTTCGACGGCGACCGAAACCCTATCGACCACTTTGGAGCTGCCGAATATCTTCGACACCCCCACAAGGGATAATTGGGTCATATTCTCTCGCTTTCCTTGCCGGAACCGGCTTCGCTGCCGGATCCGACGTCGCGTATTCACCGCGCCACGGTCGTCGTTGTCGCCGCTGCGGGCCATCTGTATATAGCTGGCTTGCGCGGCATGCCGTGGCATGGCATAGCATGCGGTTTATAGGTACAGGCTTATGGGCTTACGGACGCTCGGCGCATAGGCTGCGCCGTGGCTTCATAGGCTGCACAGGTTGCATGGACTGCATAGGCGCGTTGGCTCAGCTCGGCTCGGCCCTAGCGGGTTTGGCGCTATGCTTTGCCCACCGAGGCGCGCGGCGCATACACCGTGTCGACGCGCTGCGACGCGGCCTGCGTTTCGCCGGCGAGCATATCGAGGAACAGCTGCGCCCCTCGCTGCCCGATCTCCTGCACTTGCTGCGAGATCACCGAAATCTGCGGGCTGGTGAGTCGGAACAATTCCAAATCGTCAAAAGAGACGATCGAGATGTCCCGGCCGATCCGCACCGCCGAATCGGCGAGCAGCGACACGGCACTCACCGCATCCGGCGAGTATCCGAAGATCAACGCGTCCACACCGGAGCCGTGCATCCGCCTGAGGACGGATTCGCAGGAGGCTCGCTCGAAGCTCGTCGATTCGACGAAAACGTTCTCTTCGCCGAAAATGCCTGCGGCAATCACGCGGAATACGGATTCGCGTTCCTGCAGCGACGGCGAGTCGAGCACTGGTCCGGAGACATATCCGACCCTGGCGAAGCCTCGGCGCTGAATGTCATGCAATGCCGCCGCAAGCCCCGGCTCGGGATTCGAATCGACGACCGGCACGCCGCCCAGCCCTTTGGCCTGACGGTCTACGAACACCACCGGCAGCTTCGTGCCCAGTAGCAGTCGCAGGGCATCGGACTGCTCGCCCTGCGGCACGATGATGGCGCCATCGATGCGCTGCGACAGGATGCTGGTGATGAACGCATCCTGCCGCGTGGCGCTTTCCGACGATGTACCTATGAATGTGCAATAGCCTGCATTGAATAAGGTGTCTTGAATCGCATACGCCAAGTCGGCGAAGTAGCCGTTGCGAATGTCCGGGACCAGCAGGCCGACCGTCCGCGTGCTCAGCGAGCGCATCGCTTTGGCGCGTGAGTCGGGTATGTAATGCAGCTCCTCGACCGCGCGCTCCACGGCGGCTTTGGTCTGGGGCGAAATCCTGCCGGTCTCGTTCAGCGCGCGGGAAACCGTCGAAACGGAGATTCCTGCGCGTCGCGCGACATCGCGAATCGTGACGTATGCCATCATACCTCCTTTCCTAAGAACCTAACATCACCGGAGCCCACCGCGATCGGCGCTCACCAGCGTAAGCCGGCATGAATCGTTATCTATGTACTTATTCGAGGCGGAGACCGGTAGCGCACCTGGCCTCGTTGCCCGGAGTGGGGACCTGTCGCCTGTGCGACCTCATGCGATCCCGTGTTGTTAGTGAAGCATCGCCATTGCCTGCGCTGTGCAACGACGTTGTTTCATATGCAGTAACGTTTCCGCACAAAAGATTCTTCGTCAAGTCTTTCCTTGCGGTAACGTTGCCGCAATTGTATTTCAGACGCCATCGCGCATCAACCCGACCGCTGTGCGTGTCGCGCCCGCGCACCCCTCGCCGGCCGCTTTCGCGCACAGGCGGCAGGCGCTGCCACTCGGTGCCATGACCGTTTATAAACTCCCTCCTCGCAGTCGCAATCACAGCAACAACCATGACGGTGATAATAGACATGGCGTTGCACGCAAAGCGGTTTTGCTGCTCTCTTGCCGTCCTAGCGCCGCGATAAATACGGGTTCCCAGCGATGACGAAGCGGCGCTGACGCTCAGTCGCCTTGGATATGCCGATGCGCGGGGTGACTTCGATGCGTTCGCCGGAACGCAGCTCGGCCTGTTCCAAACTGGGCGGAGGCAGGCGCAAATCATGGCCATACAGGGACTTATCGATGTCGAGGGCCTTGCACAGCTTCGCCGGGCCGTTGACGCAGTCGACACCCTTGCGTCCGCGCCGCTGTTCGATGATCTCCACGCCTGCAACGGGTTCGACCGCGCGAATCAGCGCCCCCGCTCCGAAGCCCTCGGTCGCGGCCGTGACATTGAGACAGTAGTGCATGCCATACGTGAAGTAGATGTAGGCATGGCCCGCTGGGCCGAACATCGCTCGGTTGCGTTCGCTTTTGCCATGAAACGTATGGCTGGCCGGGTCGAGCTGGTCGTAGGCCTCGGTTTCCACGATGCGCACGACGATGCGTTCGGCGGCATGCCCGGCAACGCGACCAGTAGCATGCTCATCGGCGCATCCGACGGCGCACCCATCGTCAAGGAGCCGCACGATATGGCAGCCAAGCAATGCACGAGCGACGGTATCAGCGTCTTGGGCAAGAAATTGCGGAAACATGCCTGCCATTCAAGTACTTCGCGTGGATAACCGCTAGCGTGCGTTCGCCATCTGAATCAGACGGCGTTTGCCTATACCCCCGTTTCTAAACGTCACATTTCCCGCATCATTACGAGGTCGATGCGGGGGTTGCGCCGTTTCAATGACTGGCCAAGGGTGAACCCCGTTGTTCCCTCGGGCTCTTGGCGGGCTCTCGGCGGGCTCTCGGCGTCGGCTACGCACAGCGCTGTCCGCTTAACGCCTCCGCCGGTTACTTCGAAGCGTGATCTGGTGCCACGATACGTTACAACTCCCGCACAAGTTTGACCCTTGTGCGGGAGTTGTAACATTTCAGGCCCGGGGGTGCGGGCGGAAAGTTGGCTATGCCTTTCGGCCGCACCCCTTACGATGAGCGTCCGTTTTGTAGCGCTACTAATGGTCTGTCGCTACACAACGGTCTGTAAGGCTTCGTTAGCGGCAGAATTGTAGCGTCAGGACATAGCTATCGCTACAAAACGGACGCTAAGCCCTCTCTACCAGAGTGCGGGGCATGCCATCAGTCCCACCAACCAGCAGCACTCGGGAAACGCCACAAAATCCGCAGCACCTTCAAGTTAGTGCGGGTTCTGCAACGTCGACTGCGGGAATGGAGCCATACAAAGGCACACAAAGGCAAAGGGCTGAGGCGCAGAAGCCAGCAACCAGCAATTATCAGCCATCAGTAACCTAGCTGACCTGCGCGTCGGCGGATTCCCTCAGACTCACGCCGTACGATGCGCCAGCGCCGCGGCATCGACGCCCAACAGCGTCGCCTGCTCAAGGGTCGTGCCGCCCAGCAGCAGGTCGGCATGCTGCAGATCGGCGACAGTCGAAGCGCCCAGCAGGGCCATCAGCGAGCGCAGCTGCTCGGCCCAGGAATTGATCTCATCGACCAGTCCGGCTTCGCCGCGGTCCTCGAGCACGCGCAGGAAATGACCGGACACGCCCACGGCTTTCGCCCCCAAGGCGAGCGATATGACCACATCGAGCGGATTGCGCACGCCGCCGGACGCCAGAATGTCGACGTCACTGGGCGCACTGAGGCAATCAAGCAGGCACAGCACCGTGGATTGACCCCATCCATCGAGATACCCGTACTCACGGGCCGTGCGCCGACTGTTCTCGATGGCCGCGAAATCGGTGCCGCCACGCCCGCTGACGTCGACGGTTCGCACGCCGAGTGCGGCGAGCTGCTCGACGCTGCGTCGGCTCATGCCGAAGCCCACCTCCTTGACGACCACGGGCACGGGCGAGGCCGCGATGATCTCGCAGATGCGCTGCGGCCAGTCGGAGAAGTCACGGTTGCCTTCCGGCATGACGATTTCCTGAGCGAGGTTGACGTGGATCTGCAAGGCATTCGCGTTGAGCATCGCGACCGCTTGTGCCGCTTGCCGAGGGGTGACGGTTGGTCCGACATTTGCGAAGACGAAGCCCTGCGATTGCTCACGAATGGCAGTGAACGTCGCAGCGAGCGCCGGGTCACGCAACGCCGCGTGCTGCGAGCCAGAGGCGATGGCGATGCCGGTGGCCTGTGCGGCACGTGCAAGGGCTGCGTTGATGCTGCCCGTGCGCTGCGAACCGCCGGTCATCGCATTGATATAGAACGGCAGCTCCCAGCGCGAGCCGCACACCGTCGTCGTCGTGTCGACTTGCGAAACCGATACCCCGCACAGGGCATGGTGCATAAAGCGCACATCATCGAAGGCATTGCTCGCCTCCTGCTCATGCTGCTGCAAGGCCAGTCGCACATGGTCGTCCTTGCGGCTCGAACGCTTGGTCTGCCATTGCGGCGCCTCGGCAAGCGGCGCACAGACCGCCAGCTCGAGCGGTTCGATGCCCGCCAAGCGCCAGTCTTGGAAGATCGCGGAAACCGTAGATTCGACGGATTCCGCATTCGACTCGTCAGCAGGGTCAGTGAAGACTGAAGTCTGAGCCGTTCTGGACTCCTTGGGTCGCATGAGTTCCGCTCGCTTCAAAGACTCTCCGCACACCCCATCAACGGCATGGTCGGTGTCAGTGCCGGTCGTCGCATCAGTGCCGCGAACGCCGATGATTGCGATGCCGCAGTCCCCGCCGCCCGCGCCCGAGCTTTTCGCAGCCGCGCCGTGGGCGATAGCCGTCTCGACCAGCGCGGCGAGCCGAGGGGTTTCAATCAACGTGCCAGTCAGCGATGACAAACCGCGCAGCAGCTCCCGCGCCTGAGCAATATGCTCACGGACGGCGGCTATATCGCCTTGCGCCAAGGCCTCGCACAACGCGTCAACGCAGCGGTCGCTGTGCTCCAAGAACTCGCGGTAGCGCCGCTCGCGCTCGTCAGTACTGTGATGCTGCACATTGGTGACCAGATCGGCGGTGGAGGCCGGTTTGCCGGTCCACCCGACCAAGAGTCGGAGCGCGGCAGACTGGGCGGATGAAGCGAACGCAGTTGCAGCCATAGCCGAGCCAATGCCATGCTGCGTACCTGTGAGTTTGGAATCGGCATCGAATCGATCACCGTTCAAAACTTCTGATGAGACATCGGTCGAAGCAGCGCGGCGATGTGCGGCGCGAAATTCGGCATCTTCTCCGTTCGCATCGCTCGATGTCGCCTCGAACGCGGCACTACGGGATGCATCGAGCAGCCCGCGCGTATCGTCACCGTCAAGCCGTCTTTCCGCGTCGCCACCAAACACCCGCAGCCGCGTCACGCTCAAATCCGGCCATGGCATGCGAACAAGTTCGGGCAGCACTGTGTCATCCAAACGCTGCCCGACCCAGTCTCGATCGGGCGAGCAGAAGCGGATGCACCCGCCGAACAGGCTCGCGGCCAAATCGCCTCCCGAGCCGACGTTGCCCGCACGGCAGGCGATGGCGAATGCCAGTTTGTATTGCTCTAGCGGCTCAAGCGCAGACTCAAGACCGTAGAAACGCAGCAAAGCCCTCATCGCCGCCACGGTGACCGCCGCGGAGGAGCCGAGGCCGTATTTGCGCCCCGAAACGTCATCCAAATCGCTGGTCACATCGATATCGAAAACGCGCAGCCCAATGCCAGCAGCGCGAGCAAGCTCCTCAACGCACTGAATCGCAGCGACAAGGTGCGCCGCCCCCGGACGCTCCTCGTCCGGCACGCACTGCCCGTGGGCATCCCTATGCCAAGTCGTCGCGGCTTCGTCATGACCCTGCGAGTGGATGCTTCCGGTGGCACGCGAGTCATGCGGCAACGATGCCGCAGCGGCCGACTCGCCCTGCACATTCCTCAGTGCGTCCCCACTCGGCACGCCCTCGCCCGGATTCTCATACCCCGTAACCCGCACGGTAAGCATGCGATTCACCGCGACCAGAATGGCCGGATGCCCATGCTCGACGACCGCGTACTCGCCGGCGATGTACAGCTTCCCCGGCGCCTGCGCTTCAGCGATCATGCGATGTTGTTCCCGCTCAGCCATCCCTGCCCCATTCGTGTCCGGCACCTGTCTCGTACCGTTCCATGCTAGGGGCACACATGCCCTGAGCAACAGCATCCGCACGAACTTTCATGATGTCTGCAAAGCGGGTGCCGCACTGCGCAGTACCAACACCAGAACAATCGAATACGTGACCACATGCCCAATCAGACCACCGAGACGGTGCGATGCGTCCGGCCGCAGACGCACCGCACCGCTCGTCTCCGCTCACTCAACCACGCGCACGCCGGAACCGATGTGGTGAACCTCAATCGTCTGGCCGGGGAGGCGGTCGCGCAGTTCGCTGGCGACTCGTTCGGCATCGGCGGCAGCCGTCAGCACTTTGACGTTCGCGCCGGCGTCCATCGTGGACCATGCGCCATAGCCATGCCTGCGCAGATCGCGCACCGCGGACAGGGCGGTTACAGTCTGTGGAAGCCAGTAGATCACGGCCGGGCGCGCCGCCATCATCGAAGCGTGCATGCCCAGCGCATTCGCCTCGACCACCTCGCCGAGCGCATCCAAGTCGCTTGCCGCCACCGCCGCAAGCGCACGGGTCATATCGTCGGCGCTGGAACGCACCCAGGCCGGGTACAGCGGCGAAGTGCGCATCGTCAGGCGCATGGCCTCCCTGCTCGACATCGGCTTCTCCTTCGCGGAGATCAGGATGACGATAATCGCCAGATCCATAGGGCATTCGACCGGCTGCGCGTATGACGTGGCGTCGTCATGACCGGCATTCCACTTGACCAAGCCGCCGTAGATCGACCGGCAGGCCGACCCCGAGCCGCGTCGAGCGAGTCGCGAGAGCTCGCGGCCCGACAAGTCAAGTCCGGCAGCGCACGAGCCGGCGGCCGCGAGCGCAGCGAAAGCCGAGGCCGAGCTGGCCAGGCCAGCGCCGAAGGGCACGGTGTTGCGCGATGCCACACGGGCAGGAGCGCTTATCCCTGCGCGCTCACGAATCAGGTCGAGGAATCGCGAGACGCGGGCCAACGCGGTGCCATGCTGCAAGACCCCGTCGATGGTCAGCGTGTCGGGAATGGTATTCGAATCCGCAGTTGGATCACCGACTGAGCCATCAGGAGCGGCGAGGTCAAACCGCGCGGTCGGATCGGCCTTCCCGCCCCGCCCAGTCCGCTCATCGGCAGCGCTTTCGGCTGGCGTTTCGTCATCGCCAAGCAATGACACACTATCGCTCTCGGCCCGCGCCGCATCGCCATCACCCAAAAACTCCACCGTGGTCTGCGTGCTCAGCCCGTCAAGCGTCAGCGACAGGCTGGCTGTGGTCGGGACGACAAGCGCCTCGTCGGCTTTGCCCCAATACTTGATCAGCGCGATATTCGCGTGCGCACAAGCCGTCGCCCTGCCAAGAACGGCGCTTGCGCCGCTTTGAGCCGCCACATCGTTGTCCATCGTCGCTCCCTTCGCACGAATCACATCTTCAGCGCTGCACCCTGCCGCTTCTCGCCCTCTCATCGTTCCCCTCTCGCGCAGTGGTCATCCTTGTCTTCTCAATATATTCCCGCTGTTCGATGCCCGGTTGCGCTGAGACGAATGCGCACACGCCAGCAGGCAATCATTCCAACCGTTCTCCGCCGTCTCAGTCAGCCCCTGATTGAAGCGTCAAGCTCCCGACCGGCGCTCTCCGCATCAGCACGAGCACTGGCACCGGCGTTGGCACCGGAATCGGCGCCACGCATGCCGCGAACCTTGGCCCTGGCCTTATCGCCACGGCTGCCTCTCGTCGCAGCGGCGTCATCGTCACGAAAATCCGCAGCCTCGAATTCGCCGGGGCCGCCCGCATGCTGCGCGACCTCGATATCAAGCCGATTGAGCGGATGCACCCACACGGCTGGGGCCCCGGCCTCAAGCAGCGCACGGCGTATATGACGCGCCGAACGGTCGTCGGGGGCCAAGGCGATGATGCACCCGCCGAGGCCTCCCCCGGTCATTTTGGCGCCCAGCGCCCCATTCGACCGGGCTGTGCGCACCAGGGCGTTGACCACCGGATGACTTACGCGCAGCGCGTCCAGCAGATTGTGGGCGTCATTCATGCAACGCCCCAGCGAATCCAGTCCGCCCTGCTCAAGATCGTCGGCGGATTGCCGCGCCAAATCACCCAGATTCTCAAGAATCGCATGGACTGTGCGCCGGTCACGCTCGTACCGTCCCTGCACGGCCCCGACAGCTTGCCTTGTGCTTCCGGCGATTCCCGAATCCGCAATCACCAGATACGCCGGCAAACGCACATCCACCCGCTGCATATCGCCGCGCGCGAACAGCACCGGATGCTCGCCGGACGTGGTGACGGTGTCCAGCCCGGAGGGATTGCCGTGAGTGACTATTTCAGCCTCGTTGGTCAGTGCCACCAGCTGGTCGGCGCACGCTTCGACGCCGCAGGCATCAAGCACTGCGCGGATGACGGCCCCTGAAGCCGCAGCCGAGGATCCCAATCCCCGTCCAGCCGGGAAGTCGGAACGGGTGACGATATCGAATCCACGCCCTGCACAGCCGGCAAACTCGCTGGCGACCTGCACCGCCCGAATCAACCCGCCGAATTGAGCGGGCGCCTGCGCAAGCGGTCCGTAATAGCCCAAGGCGCGCAAAGTACCCTGCCCGCCACGATGGCTCCTGCGATTGCCCGCGGATGATCCGCCAGCTGCGCTATCGTCCGCAGGCGCGGCCCATGCATGCATTTTCAGCGTCTGAATAGGCATCGCCACTGCAGGATACCCGTAGACCACGGAGTGCTCGCCCATCAGGATGGCCTTGGCCCAAGTCTCGCCGAAGCCCCGGCGCGGTTCGCCGCTGCGACCGCCCTGCGTCTGCGTTGCTGTCAAAGATGTTGTTGCCAAAACCGACCTACTCTCCCGGTGTCTCCTATAGGGATTCTAACGGAGCGTATTTGTCGCAGTTGTGCAGGGCCGTAGAGATAGTGCGGAGATTACGGCTTGCAATCCGCTTGCCGTTCCGCCTCCCACCTCATGCAGCGCGTGTCGCCTTTGTACGGCATCGCAGCAAAAAGCACTATCCTGAAGCGGGAGTATCCGCGCGAAACCTGTCGGCAGTAGTGTCTTTGGCAGGGCCGTCATAGCGTGCCCCTAAACTATTAGCATCTTTTGAAGAGCGAATTGCGAGACGGCAGGATGGCAGAACAGCACTCGATGAATACCCCCGAAAACAACACTCCCGAACGCGACGAATCGAATTCCGGCATTCGGCCCAATGCCGGAGGCACGCCGAACAAGCCTCAGCCGTCGCCCGATGAAGCCGTGCACGCATTCGAGGAAACCCTGCTGTCGCTTGAAAAAACCCTGCAATGGCGGGACGCCCGACCATCACATAGCGGGTCGTCGGAATCGTCGACCAGGCAAGCGAACGAGGCGCACGACGACGAGGCACGCATAGGCGATAATGACGAGATTGCCGAGAACGGCGAAAATGCTGGCAACAGCGATGAGGATGATGCCGCTGCCGCCACTTCCCTGCCCGCCGCTGCCGCCCCCATGGTATTCCCATCATTCAGCGAGCCGACATTTAGCGACTCATCTTTCAGCGAATCGACATTTAGCGACTCATCCTTCAGCGGCACTGCGCAGGAAACCCCCGTTGCATCCGAACCTCCAACCGCAGCGGCGGACATTCCCGCACCATCCCACGGCCCCGAGGCTGCGGCTTCCGCTCGATCGCGGCTCGCCGTCCTCGCGGATACGCTGCGCGGCAAAACCACGCAAGCCTTCGCGCCGCTGCGCACCCGGCTCGACCCGGCGATCACGGCGCTTGCTCCTGCAGCCCGCTGGATACGCAGCGTATGGCGCAAACGCATGAAATTCTCATATGTGCTCTACGCGGTGGTGTTCATCATCGTCACCTGCTGCTCCGTGCTGTTCCTGCAGTGGAGCGTGTACAGCGAGCCGGACTACCCCGACGGCGCACAGGTCGATGAGGCGACGAAGGCGGCGCAAAGCGTGGCCGGGCAGGTGACCAACTTCGTCAGCCAGTCATGGCTTATGGGCAAGCATCTGTTCCTGCTCAATTGCCTTGCGCTGGGGATGATTTATCTCATCGCCATCGTCGTGATCAACCGCTTCTGGGTGGCGACGGCCCTCTTCGGCAGCGTCATGTCGGCGTATGCGATTGCGAACAGCTTCAAGGTCAAGCTGCGCAGCGAGCCGGTCATCCCCTCCGATCTCAATTTCGTCTCGGGCGGCAACACCGGCGACATCCTGTCGTTCATTCCGCAAGAAGATATGGCCTTTGTGCATGCCTGCGTACGTGCGCTTGTCTGGTTCGTGGCGATCTGCGTCATCGTGCAGTTTGTCGACCGCCGCAGCAGCTTCATCCCTACGTACTGGCGTCATCCGATCGCGAGCGCCAGGCATATCGCGGGCAACGTCACCAGGCTGGTCGCCATAATCGCCAGCGTTTCCATTATGCTGTCATTCACTTGGAATCTGGGCATGTTAGACGGCTGGTCGAAGAACTGGGCGGCCTCACTTGGCGACGCGCCGCAGCTGTGGAACGGCATGGGCGACGCCGCCAACAACGGTCCGGCCATCACTTTCCTGCGGCTGTCGCACACCAAGGTGATGGACAAACCCGAGGGCTACAGCAGGGCGGCGATGCAAAATATCGCCAAGCGATACGCGGACCAGGCTGACGGCATCAATGCGCAGCGTCAGGCCAAGCTCACCGACAGCACGGTGATCATGATCCTGTCCGAATCCTTCTCCGACCCGACCCGCGTGCCCGGCGTCGCCTTCAGCCAGGATCCGATGCCGCAGATCCGCGATCTCAAAACGCGCACCACCTCCGGTTTCATGTTCTCCACCGGATACGGCGGCGGCACCGCCAACATCGAGTACCAGGCGCTCACGGGCCTGAGTCTGGCGAATTACAGTCCGCAGCTGCAGATCGCCTACCAGCAGCTGGTGCCCAAGCAGAAATGGACTCCTGCCTTCAACCAGTCGTGGAACGAGCAGAACGGGCAGAACAGCTCGCAGGCGCTGCACACCTTCATGCAGGGCATGTATTTCCACAATATCAATTACAAGAAGTTCGGCTTCTCCAAGTTCTGGACGATGGACAGCGACAAATATAAAATCACCGACTGCTCGCCAATCGATTCGGCTTGGTACGCCTCCGACGAATGCACGTATCGCAACGTGCTGAGCCATCTCGACGCCGCCGGCGGACCGGGGCAGTTCATGCAGGTCGTCACGATGCAGAATCACATGCCATACAACGACTGGTATCAGGACAACCAGTTCAAGGACGCCGACGCCTCCAGCGATCTGACCGACGGCGAGCGCGCACAGGTCGAAACGTATGCGAAAGGCATGAATTACACCGATCAGTCGACCATGGACTTCCTAGGTGCGCTGAACCAGATCAACTGTCCGATCACGGTGATTTTCTACGGCGATCATCTGCCAGGCATCTACCCGACGGCCTACTCCAACCCGGATAACGTCATCGGTCTGCATGAGACCGACTACTTCATCTGGTCGAACGACGCGTCGCCTTCCGCAGGCGCCAAGCTGCCGGACGACACTGCGCAGTACACCTCGTCGAACTATTTCATCGCCCAGGCTGCGGCGCATATGAACGCCAAAGTCTCGCCGTACATCGCGTTCCTGACGCGCATGCACGAGCAGATTCCCGCAATGTCCGTTCCCTCTGCGGCAGGCGGCGACAATCAGACTCCCGTCTATCTGGATGCCGCAGGCCAGCGCATCGAAGACAAGCAGCTGTCCAAGGACGCCCGCGCTGCGCTGCACGACTACCAGCTGATCCAATACGACATCAGCACCGGCAAGAACTACCTCAAGGACACCGATTTCATGGCGCTGCGGTGAGACAGGCAGGGCGTGCGTTTGCGGGGATTTTGATTATGAAACCCTCCTGCGCTGCCGCTTCACGCACAGCACCAGCATCGCCGTCGCGATCAGCACCATGGGCACCGCGATCGACAGCGGTCCGGCGACATATCGGGCGAGCGTGACGAGCATGACCCCGCAGGCGAAGCATGCGAGCACCACGATGGGGTTGCATGCTCGCCGCAGACTGGCACGGTCGTGATAGTGCACGCCGTCATAAATCCCTTCGGTCAGCGCGCGCAGCGTGCCCGTCATCATCAGCGGCGTGAACGGCCGGCCCTTCAGCCGCCGGAACTCCTGCAGCTCGGCGGCGGCAGCGGCGGAAAGCACAGCCGTGGATATGAAGTCGGGCACCAGCTGATCGGTGAGGGCCACGACCAGCAGCAATGCAAACTCGTAGACGAGAATGAGCTGAGGAACGGATACGCGGATCGGCTTGCGCCCGAAGTGCTTTTGCATGCCGTGCGCGATGACCGTGCCGAGCATGAATGCGACGAGCGAAATGAGGTAGCGCGTACCCCCGGCGATATCGCCATGTCCGAGATTGATGCCCAACAGGATGACGTTGCCGGTCTGCAGCCCGGAGAAGACCGCGCCATGAAACAGGTAGGAGTAGGCATCGATGCCGCCAGCGATCATGGTGAGCAGCCCGGCGAAAGCGAGGCTCTCGTGCACGGGGATGTCGGGTTGTGGCTCAGTCACGCTCTACCCTCCTCACGGTGTTACGGTGGGCAACGATATCATGCGCGATTCACGAGGCATGTTTCGCGCTAGCGGCTCTTTCGCGCGAAGGGCGGCATTCACGACGTTTTCGATACGAGTGAGCCGCGGCGCCGCAGCGATACTCTGCAAATCTAATCGAAATATGTAGAGCATCCCCCCCCCGAATAGTAGATAAAGGCTGCTTTTCCATTGTGTCGCTATGGAA
Source organism: Bifidobacterium subtile (assembly GCF_000741775.1). Taxonomy (GTDB): domain Bacteria; phylum Actinomycetota; class Actinomycetes; order Actinomycetales; family Bifidobacteriaceae; genus Bifidobacterium; species Bifidobacterium subtile. Next base: position 236,586 of record NZ_JGZR01000006.1, on the reverse strand, counting down.
GCGTCATATAACTGATGGAATCGCTCATATCATCCCGGCCATGCACTGCCGCATAGTAAAGACGATTAGCAGTGATGTCGGCCGCGCGGATCAAGGCATCCTGGCATGAATCTCGCAGACAGAATTCGACCGATTTCATCGCTGGGAACAGCGGGGGCCAGAACGTGTTCCACTGTTGATTGAATGTCCCACGCTTGAATTCGTTCTCGAGCCCCTCCTGCATCTCGTAGCGGCCGTTGGTTGCAGTGGTGTGTTCATCCATGAACACGTAAATCGATTCGACACCATCTTTTTGGATGCACCCGTCGTCAATCAGCTCAATAAGGGCGGCTTTGAGCCCGCGTTTGAAGACGTAATCGAGGTAGCGCTGCTTGCTTTTCCTGTCATCGAAAATCTCGTCTAGTACCCGAGTCTGCTTAACAATGACGCCGAAACGTCGATAGGGATTCATGGCGCGGAACATCGACGCCTTCTGTTTGTTGCTCAGATAAATAGCCTTCAACTCCTGATGCCCAGACCCCGCACCAGCCCTTCGCTGAACCCGTTCGGCGGAGATGTAACGCCTGCGAGCAGTGTCCTTTTCGTCTTTGCCGAGCAATATGAGACCGCCGAACACGAACACCTGATTATGGGCCTTGTCGAAGACGCCGCTTTCGTCGGCATAGACGAAAATATTCACACGACTCCTCTCTGAGCGCAAATGGGCCGCCGATTAGGGCGGCCCATTTCTCAGGGACCGACGCCATTGCATGACGCTTAAACGTTAATTCGGCACCCCTGATATACAGCGCATCTCTGCCTGTATAACAAAGATAACATGAACCGTCGGATTATCGTGTTCCATGCTGCAATGGGCACTTAATGATAGAGGAAATAGCAGCATTCGCGCCTTTTTGGTGCCTTTTCTAAGCAACTTCATAGCCCGAAATAGACTGTTATCGTTGGTATTCCAACGCCTTCATATGGAGCGGATGACGGGAGTCGAACCCGCCTCTGAAGCTTGGGAAGCTTCCATTCTACCGATGAACTACATCCGCATGCGCATGCGCACAAGCGACCAGTGTAACACATGCCCTGTCGTCCTTCCGCGGCGTCGCGCTTCATACACAAGTCGGCCGATAGCATTTTGTAGCCGCGGAATTCCGCCACTCGAAATCGCTATCGGCCGACTTGTGCATCTTAACCCGGGTGTGTCGCGCCCGTTGCGTTGCAACGCTCACCGTCGCCCAGCCGCAACTCACCGTGCCTATGGCACCGCTTAGCACTCTCAGCTTTCGGCGGCGGCCGACGCATCGCACAATGAAACCGTCAAAGAAAACGTCACACGGATACGCGATACGCAAATGTTCGCGCAACTACGCAACAATATGAGGGAGGAAGCGATGAGCACGGTGATGAGGGCACGAAATCTGTCCAAATGGTACGGAAGGCACGAGGCCGTCCGCGATGTTTCGCTGGATATCGAGCCGGGCGCGCTGACAGCGGTAATTGGGCCAAATGGGGCCGGCAAGTCCACGACGATCAGCATGCTGACCGGGCTGGCCAAGCCCGATGGCGGTGTGATCGAATATGGCGCTCAGCCTCAGCCTCAGCCTCAGCCGCATGCCCAAGCGCCGCGCCTGGGCGTCGTGTTCCAAGGCAGCGTGCTCGACCCGACGCTGACCGTGCGCGAAAACCTTTCGATACGCGCACGGCTGTACCCGGGAACGCCGCGCGGCCGGGTGGACGAAGTCATTGCGCTGGTCGGTGCCGAATCCTTCGCGGGCCAGCAGTATGGCTCGCTTTCGGGCGGGCAACGTCGCAGCATCGACATCGCCCGTGCGCTTATCAATCGGCCCGAACTGCTGATCCTCGATGAGCCTACGACCGGCTTGGATATTGCGACGCGGCGCACGCTCTGGGCGATGCTCGATGGGCTGCGCAAACGCGAGAACCTCTCGATTCTGCTCACCACGCACTATCTTGAGGAGGCCAATTACGCGCAGCAGGTCTACCTCATCGATCACGGCGTCATTCACGCGCAGGGTTCGGCGCAGGAACTGATTGCGCGTTACACGCAGTACACGTTGAATATCGCTTTCAGGCCGGAGTTTCGGCAGGAAATCGAACGAATTGCGCATGACTATATAGCGTCTCATGCGCAACGATTCGGTGGTTCCGACAAAGTGTCTGCGGCCGCGACCTCGACTGCAGCGAGACAGCCGAACACAGCAGCAGGCAATACCATGCCAGCAACGGCAGCAGCAACCGCCGCAGTGCGCACGACATCATCACAACCTGCGGAGCGACCCAGCACAGCGCACACTATCCCGAGTCCGATTCATAGTGATGCGTTAACAGGAGCGGCCACAACAGCCGCATCATTTGCAGGCACAACACCATCCGCAGTACAGCCCGATGCAGTGAGCAACGCCCAGACCAGCAACACCGCAACTGCCACAATCGACGGCAATCACCTGCATCTAAGCGTGTCCAGCGCCGACGAATGCATCGGCCTGCTGACTGCGATGCGACCATATCTTCTCGATTTCCGCTGTCTGCGCGGCACGATGAACGACGTGTTCCTCACGCTCACCGGCCACAACGAAAACGGCACCGTCGAAACCGACCAAACCACCACTCCAAATCCCACGCCCGCCACCACTTCCAAGGAGTCCCGCTCATGATCGCCCTCACCAAACGCAACCTGCTGCTCTTCACCCGCAATCGCACGAATATGCTGTTCTCGCTGCTCGGCGCGCTTATCGCCTTCGTGCTGTATGTCGTCTTCCTCAAGCAGACTTTGGAAGGCAACTGGACCGATGCCATGAACGCCGGCAACGCAGCCGCCAGCGCGGCAGCCGCACACGGCTCAGCCGCAGCCAGCACAGCAACTCCCATCACCGTCAGCGACCTGCTCGACCCGTGGCTGATAGGCGGCATCCTGTCAATCACCGCCATCACCACGCCCCTGACCGGCATGAGCCAGATGGTCTATGACCGCGAAAACGGCCTGACCGACGACTTCCGCCTCGCCTGCCGCTCGCCGTGGCGGATACAGGCGTCCTATCTTGCCAGCTCCGCGATCATCGGCCTCGTCATGCAGCTCATCGTGCTGGCCGTCACCGGAGCGTATTTCACCGTGGTCGACCACGTGACGCTTCCCTGGCGCAACCCGGCCACCGACGCGAAGCTGCTCGGCTTGATAGCGCTTGCCGCGATTTTCGGCGCGGCGCTGGCCTTCGCCCTCACCGTCTCGATCTCGACGCAGCGCGCGAATTCGAGCCTGGGCACCGTCATCGGCACGGCGGCCGGCTTCTTGAGCGGCGTCTACGTACCGCTCGGCGCAGTGCCCGCCGGCGCACAGCATGTTATGAAGCTCTGGCCGGGCGCGTACTCCGCCTCGCTCTTCCGCCGGCTGCTGCTGGGCGACACCATATCGGACGCATTTAGCGCGGTTCCGGCATCCGTCGCGCAGAACTTCCGCAAGGATATGGGCATCGGATACGAAATCGGCGGCTCGCTCACCACGCCTGCCCAGGACCTCGCGCTGCTCGCCTGCATCACCGTGATTATCGTATTGGCCGTCCTGCTCGTACGATTGGGGGCAAGGCAATTGTCCACAACGAATCAGAGGCGGGGGCGCGGTGAGCATTATCTTCAGGGCGAATCCGGAGCTCGCTGACGGCGAGGTGAACGTCATCGTCGAGGCGGCCAGCCCCACGCCCGCGGTTTCCGCGCTCATGCGCTCCGTGGAGGCTATAGGGCAGACCGCCTCGGCCACGATTCCCATTGAAACCGCGAACCGCTTGGAAATCGTGCGCAAATCAGCAATCGTCACCATCGCGGTTCACGGCGAGGATCTGCTGGTGCGCACCACATCGCAGACGCTGACCACCCGAAATCGGCTCGTCAAACTCATGGCGAAGCTCCCCGTGCGGGATTTCGTGCAGATATCGCGTCAAGCCGTCATCAATCTGCGTCACTTGGAATCGCTGGAGGCGAGCTATTCGGGCAATATGACCGCGCGGCTGTCCGGCGATATCCGCGAGACCGTAAGCCGCAGGTACGTGCCCGCGCTGCGCGAGGCTTTGGAGGCATGAGCATGGATGCGAATATTGACGCGAATACGAATACGGCCGCGGCAGCAAATACGAATGGCGATGAGGCCGGAATTGGCAGAATGGGCGGTCAAGACGACATGGTCAGCACGCAAAACACGAGCAACGAGGCCGATGCGCACGATACCGACGGCTCGAACGGCTGCGCAAGCGGCGGCGCAGGCAATGGAGGCATCGCTGCCAAAAGCAGCGGCATGATTCGCGCGAATAGCGGTGGTAAGGAGATTGCTAGAAATGATCGGAGCCATACTTCCCCAGCGAATAACAGCGGCAAAGGCGCAATCGTGAACACCGACAATGAGGCTTTCGGCGTCATTGATAATGGCATCGGCAAAGGCACGACGGCTGGCTCCCCCAGCTTCGAGGGCAGTGATTCAACTGATATCAACGACGCTTCCATGCCGCTGGGCGAAGACGAAATACCGTCGCCAAGCGAAGAGGCATCTCAAGCCCACGAGCAACTTCTGTCGCAGCTCTCCGGGCTGACTCCGGCCGCAGCGAAGCCGCACATGTCATTACCATCGCACAAGCAATCGCGCGTGGCATCGGTGCTGCGTGAACTCATCATCAACGCCATGCTCGGCGTCGGCGTCGGCTCCTTCGTTTTTTTGTTCGCTGAGATTCTCGATCAGCCACCAATTCCCATCACGCCGCTCAGCGTGATCTCATTGTTCGTCATGTCCGCGCTGATCGGCGAGCTGACGCTGCTGTTCAAACTGCAAATCCCGTATTGGGCGATTCTGCTCATCCACTGCCCGCTCACCTTCGGCCTCGTGGTCTGCTGGCTGCTTACGAATCGCTGGTACGTCATGCTTTCGCCGCAGCGTTTCCCCGGGTTCGCCGCATCCTTCGTCGGCATCTATATCCTGATCTGGCTGGGCGTCGTGCTGCACGGCTGGCTGCTCACCGAACGCATGAACGCCACGCTACGCACCCGCCGCGAGCGCGATGATTTGGATGAGTAGCCGATGATCGATGCGCACTATGGCAAGCCGGACTTGCGTAGTGCGCACAAAACGCACATTTCATGTTATGTCGCTATAGAAGCTCATCGGCGAAATTTCAACGTTTCTGTGCCAAAAAGCTACCATGCACAGTGTGCGTTTCGCTCGCACTACGCCAACGGGAATCGCCGTAGTGCAAACCATACCTCAGTACCCCACCTGCGGACCGCCCGCGCCACCGGCCTCGACGCCATTTTCGCGCATCTCCTGCGCCATCTGCATCAGGCGCGAAATGCGCTCGTCGGTCGGCGGGTGTGTGGAGAAGAGGCGGCTGAAACCCTGCGAGGAGAAGGGGTTCGCAATCATCATGGCGGAAACGCTTTGCGTGCCGGCTGTCTGCGGCATGGGTTCGGCCTGGGCTCCGGCGGAAATCTTGTTCAGCGCGGATGCGAGAGCTTCGGGGTCGCCGGTCAGCCGGCTGCCGTCCTCGTCGGCGTCGAATTCGCGGGTGCGAGAGATGGCCATCTGAATCAGCGAAGCGCCGATCGGAGCCAGAATCATGCTGACGAGCATGCCGATCGCGCCGAGGCCGCCACCGCCTGAGCCATTGCGATTGTCCCGGCTGTTCCCGCCGCCGAAGTACATGAGCGAATATCCTAGATATGTAATGACCGTCGCCATCGCCGACGCGACGGCGGATGTGAGAATGTCATGATTGTAGACGTGCATGAGCTCGTGGCCGAGCACGCCACGCAGCTCGCGCTCATTGAGCATCTGCAGGATGCCCTGCGTGCAGCACACCGCCGCGTGCCGCTCGTTGCGACCGGTGGCGAAAGCGTTCGGGCTCATGGTCGGGGCAATGGTGATGCGCGGCATCGGCTTGCCGGCCTTGGCCGACAGCTCGCGAACCACGCGGTAGAGCACCGGCGCCTCCTGCTCGGAGACCTCGCGCGCGTGCATCGAGGCGATGGCCAGCTTGTCGGAGAACCAGTACGAACCGAAGGTCGTCGCCAGGCCAATAACGATATAGATGCCGAGCGTGCCTTGGCTGCCGCCGGTAAGCCACCAAATCAGCATGATGACGGCCCACATCAGCGCGAACAGCAGCGTGGTTTTCAGCCCGTTGAAATGCCCATGTACCTTCAAGTTGCCAGTCATATTGAGCAGAATAAAGAGTCCCTCTGGACTTTTGCTGAATGTTCGCTGCAGGCAAGTACGTCGCATTCTGTACGCTAACTCGAACCTGACGTGCACAAAGTCACGAAACCGACTTGGGAAACGTAGCTTTTTGCACGTTAGGGTCGGGTTACCGTACAAAAGGCAACGGCTATCGTCACATTCCCCGCATGATAACGGGCCCTATGCGGGCGTTGTGGCGTCTGCTGTCTCAGTGGGGGCGCGTATGCGTATGAAAAACGGCAGGCGCCTGAACCGAGGGACGGGCAGCAGCCCCAAGGTCCAAACGCCTGCCGCGAATACCAGCGAGCGACCGATGCCATCGACCGCATCGACCCCATCAGCCCAGCCTCACGCAGCTATGCGCGGGAAGGCCTTCGCGCCCGCGTATTGCGCGTCGTCGCCCAGCCGCTCCTCGATGCGCAGGAGCTGGTTGTACTTGGCGATGCGTTCGCCGCGCGCCGGGGCACCCGACTTGAGCTGCATGGCGTTCATGCCGACGGTCAGATCGGCGATCGTCGCGTCCGGCGTCTCGCCCGAACGGTGCGACACCATAGTGGTGAAACCGTTGCGGTAGGCCAGATTCATCGCGTCAAGCGTCTCGCTCACGGTGCCGATCTGGTTGAGCTTGACCAGCAGCGAGTTCGCGGTCTTCTCTTCGATGGCGCGCTGCAGCCGCTTCGGATTGGTCACGAAGATGTCGTCGCCGACGATCTGCATCTTGTCGCCGATCTTCGCGGTCAGCGCGGCGAAGTCGCCCCAAGCGTTCTCCTCGAAGGGATCCTCCATCGAGATGAGCGGGTACTTGGCGAGCAGGCTCTCATAGTAGTCAGCCATCTCCGCGCCGGTGCGCTCATCGCCGTCGAAGCGATAAACGCCCTTCTCCTTGTCATAGAACTCGCTCGCCGCCGCGTCGAAGCACAGCGCGATCTGCTCGCCCGGGCGATAGCCGGCCTTGTCGATGGCCTCGACCAACAGATCCATCGCCTCGGCGTTGGACTTGAGATTCGGCGCGAAACCGCCCTCGTCGCCCAGTCCGGTGCCTAGGCCGCGATCCTTGAGAATCGACTTGAGCGTGTGGTAGGTCTCCACATTCGCGCACAGCGCCTCGTGATACGTGTCGAAGCCGATGGGCGCGAGCATGAACTCCTGAATGTCGACGTTCGAATCCGCGTGCGCGCCGCCGTTGAGCACGTTCATGCAGGTGACGGGCAGCGTGAAGCCGTTCGTGCCGCCCAGATAGCGGTACAGCGGCAGCCCGGCCGACTGCGCCGAAGCATGGAGAGCCGCAAGCGAGACGCCCAGAATCGCGTTCTCTCCCAGCTTGCTCTTGTTGTCCGTGCCGTCCAGCTCGATAAGCGCACGGTCGAGGCCGCGCTGATCGGCGGCATCCAGCCCGCGCACCGCTTCCGCGATAATCGTATTGACATTATCGACGACGGACAGCACGCCCTTGCCGTCATAACGCTGCTTGTCGCCGTCGCGCAGCTCCCAGGCCTCGGCCTCGCCGGTGGACGCACCCGAAGGCACGGAGCCAAGTCCGATCTGCCCGTCGGCCGTGGTCAGCTCGACTTCGAGCGTCGGATTGCCGCGCGAATCGAGGATCTCGCGTGCGTGAATATTGGTGATGTTGCTCATGATTGCTCCTTAGCAATATGTGGATAATCGGGTATTGATTTTTTTTAATTGCCTACGTGATCGGCGGAGGCCGTCGTGTGCGGTTTTTATCGTCGTGTGCGGTTTTCAGAGACTCACAAATGGCGGAATATCAACGATTCCGCACATCGTAAAACGTCACACGACGGTCGCACATCGGTTGTACGCCGGTCGCACGCCGTGATTCTGAACCATCGTGGATGTCTGGGCGCGACTGCTGTGCCTTCGACCACGATTCCTCAAGCAGGCGATGCCTCAGATGGGCGTTGTTTCAGGCGGTCGCAGCCACGGATTCAGCTGCTGTAGCGCGGTTGAAGGACGCCGCGACCTCGTCAAGCGCGCTGGCCAGCGGTTCCCAATGAATGTCGCCATCGACATGCTTGTTCGGTTCGAGCACCTTGTACTGCGCGAAGAAATGGACGATTTCGGCCTTGGTGAAGTCGCCGATATCGTCGATGTCTTGAATCGCGTCATAGCGCACATCCGCAGGCACGCACAGGATTTTCGCGTCCGGGCCATGCTCGTCGGTCATCACCATCATGCCCACGGGCCGGCATTCCACGGCGCAGCCGGGAAACACCGATTCGGGCAGCGGCACGAGGGCGTCAAGCGGGTCGCCATCCTGACCGAGCGTACCATCGATGAAACCGTAATCCGCCGGATATCCCATCGACGTGAACAGCGTCCGGTCAAGATGCAGCCTGCCGGTTTCGTGATCCACCTCGTATTTATTGCGACAACCGCGCGGAATTTCAATGGTGACGGTGAAAGTATCAGCCATTGCTCACTCTCTCCTTGGGAATCATTCCAGGGAGAAGAGGACATGACATGACTCTGCATCCCTGCAGAAGTCATCAGCCCGAAGGCGGTTCGGGCCGTGTGCCCAGGGTGAACCTCATACCCGCTGTTCATGATATCACCTTTTGGAGCGCGCGGGGGATGCGGAGAGTGACGCAGCAAGGATTTAATCCGAGCGCCCAAAACAGATTCAGAGCCCAGCTCAGAGTTCAGAGTTCAGAGTCGTAGCACACTGTATTTTCCCGTGAAATTACGAAATCAGGACCTTAGATCATGGGTCTCAAATCATCCCGAAAACAAAAAATCCCGGGAAATTTGCGAAATCAGGGGTCAACACAACCCGATTTCGTAAAAATCCCGGGAAAATGCGCAGAATCACACTGCGCTGCATACGGCTCCGCTAGACGCAGTACGCCGCAACTTCACAGACCTACTCACTCGCCGTGCGCCAGGCGACGCAGCTCCTCGGGTTCCACGACCTTCTTGTGCTCGCGCCCTTCCTTGGCGCCTTCGGAGCGTTCGAAGGCGTCGATGCGCTTCCATCCGGCGAAATCAATCGGCGTGACGCCGCGCGAGGCAAGCAGCTGGTCGATGGACGCCGGGTCGCGGTCTGGCGCAATGCGGCCGGCAGCGCCTTCCTTCGAGAAATCGTCAAGCATATTGGTCACGATGAGCAGCGCATCGGACTTGGTCGAGCCGATGAGGCCGATCGGGCCGCGCTTCGCCCAGCCGGTCGCGTACAAACGCGGCAGCACCTCCGCCGATTCCGCCTCGCCGGAAGCAGCAGCAAGAATCCGGCCGCCATCGTTCGCCAGCACCGTGCGAGCCTCGTCGTAGGCGACGTCCGGCACGCTGGCCGGCTTGTAGCCAATCGCATGATAGACGGACTGCACGGGGATGTCTTCGAACTCGCCAGTGCGATGCATCGTGCCATCAGCTCCGGTTTCAGTGCGCTCGACGCGAATGGCCGCGACCTTGCCATCAGCGCCGATGATCTCTACAGGATCGGCGTTGAAATGGAGGTAGTACTTGCGGTTGGCCGGATTCCCTTCGAAATCAACGCCGCCGTCATCCTCCATATCCTCGGCCATCTCGCGAATCGCGAACAGCTCTTCGACCATCTGGCGGGTCAGCTTGTTCGCGCTCGCCCGTTCGACGGTTTCATCATCCAAGTCGAAATCGTCCTCGTTGATGACGAGCTGCACACCGGGCAGCTTCTCCATCTCGCGCAGCTCCTGCACCGAGAACTTCGCCTGCGCCACACCGCGTCGGATGAACAGGTGCAACTCCTTGACCTTGTTGGCTTTGATGCCCTCGTACACGTTGTCGGGGATGTCGGTGCGAGCCTTGAGATCCTCGGCGTTGCGCATGAGCTCGCGGGCCACGTCCATCGCCACATTGCCGCCGCCGATGACCGCAATCTGCTCGGCGTCGAGCGGCCACTCGCGTGCGCCCGTGGGGTAGCCGTCGTACCATTCGACGAAGCGCGCGGCGCCAAACACGCCCTGCAAGTCGGCCCCCGGAATCAGCAGCGGCTTGTCCGCGACGGCACCCGTTGCGAACAGCACCGCGTCATAACGAGCCAGCAGATCATCAAGGGTGATGTCCCTGCCGAATTCCACATCGCAATACAGATGAATGTCCGGGTTGTCGAGCGTCTTCTCAAGCGCATCGGCGATGAATTTGATGCTCGGGTGGTCGGGGGCCACCCCGTAGCGCACGAGGCCGAAGGGCACCGGCAGCTTCTCGAACAGATCGATGCGCGCCTTGGTCCCCAGCCCAAGTTCCTCGCCGGTTTTCCTCAGCTGGCGCAGGAAGATATCGGAGGAGTAGACGCCGGCGGGGCCAGCGCCGACGACGGCGATGCGCAATTCGTTATTCTCGTTCACATTCTCAGTCACGCGCTCTAGGTTATCGCAAACCCTGCGCCGGCGACAGGGGCTCTTTGTCGTCAGCGCTGTCAACAGCTACTTTCGCACGCATCACCCACCGTTCCTCCGTACGTGGGTGCGCAGCCTCTCCATACATTGCGTCTCGTGCGCCTCATTGAGGCAAGATTCTTTCGTTTGCGTATTTATTAAGCACTTCATGGGCGATTTCGCTGCTTGAAGCTTCCTCCTGACCGTCAAGCGCATCGAAAGAACGTTGATATTCCGCCATTCCTCTATATGATGTATTCCGGTCATACTTTGCGAAGTGCTTAATAGACGAAAAAACTGCTTAATAAACGCTTTGAGAAGCAAAAGTGCGAAAATTCTCGCGATTTGGAGTGCCTTGGAGCCTCATCGCATGGTTATGACGTCGCTTCGAACATTCTGCGCAAATTACCGTATATTCCTTGGTTAATTCGAGTGGCTAATTCAAGTCATCGCCATCTTTTAAGCAGTTTTTTCGTCTATTAAGCACCTGCCAAAGTAGACACCTCATTGAGCCCGCAGCGTTTTGGCGGAATACCGCCGTTTTCAAGTTCGCTGTCTTAGGCATCGGGACACAAAAACCTGTAAAATTCCCACAATGTGCTTAATAAATCCCAATAGGAAGCCGCTACCGAATCACCATGAGGACGGCTACTGCGACGAACAGCAGCGAGACAATACCTGAGCCGGCTGAGATGACGGCGTATTGGCGGTGGGCCACAGCCGAATCGGAGCCTGCGTTGGCTGCGATAGCCGAGCCGTCCAAGTCGCCTGGGAGCGAGGCGTCCGAACTGAACATTGCGGCAGCAGAAGTTTTGCGCCCTTCAATCGCCTTGGCAGCAGCATTCATCTGCGGCACGACAACGGCGAGCGTGAGCACGAGGGCAATCAGCGTCAGCACAACCGACCACACGAGCCAAGCCGTGCCGAGCTTATCGCGGTATGCCGGATTCATCACGTAGAAACCGACCACGCCGAACGCGCTGACCAGCGCGGTCAGCCAGCCGAGCACCATCACTGTGCGCGATAGGCCGCGCACCTGCGCCGAACTGCCCTCGCGGATGGCGCGCAACCCGGTCATGGGCAGCACGGCCAGCGGGCCGATGATGAACACGGAACCGATGACATGCAGAGCAATAATCCAACTCATGCCTGCCACTATACGCTTGCGGCGGCATCGAAATGGTCTTCATAGTAAAGGCGTCAAGCAGTGAGCCAACGTCATTCTCGCGCTCAGTCGCGCTCGAGCAGCGCGGTGAGCGCCCACAGAATCGAGATGACGTCGATGGCCTCTTGCAGGAAGGCACCGACGACTACTGGAATGAGGTTGAAGGCTGCTGCGATCATACCAAGAAATGCCAGCGCAAGCCCGGCGATGACAGCCTGCAGCATGACCTGCTTGGTGCGCCGCGCGATGGCGATGGCGCGCGGCACGGCGGCGATATCGTCATTCATAATCACCGCTTGCGCCGACTGGGATGCGGCGGTCGACGTGCCATCGGTTATGGCCATGCCGATGTCGGCGGTAGCCAGCACCGGGGCGTCGTTCACCCCGTCACCAACCATCATGGTGATGGGACTGGCGGTCGATTCGCCGCGCAGCCGCGCACGGATTGACGCCGCAAAACCAAGGCTCCTGCCTCCGCTACGGCCGCGTTCGCTGGTTCCAGCGCGACCTCGTCCGTGCCCGCTGGCTTCGGTTTGATTCGCCCGCGCAGCGGGCAGTTCGCGCGCGGCAACTGCTCTGAGCTTGTCCTCCGGCAGCAGGTCAGCATGCACGTCGGCGATGCCCACGCTGTCGGCAACGATATGGGCCGAAGCCGCGTGGTCGCCGGTGAGCATGGTCAGGCGCTCAACGCCGAGTGAGCGCAACTGAGTCAAGGCTTCTCGGGCGTTGGCGCGCGGCACGTCCTTGAGCACGATGCGCGCAGCAAGCCTCCCGTTCACCGCCACATAGGTGACCATCTCGTCGGGCGCGCGCTGCCCGAATCGCGCCACCGGAAATGCAGCGGCGGGGCTGCTGCTGACGCTGCCTGCGCCATCACCCTGCGCGGAACCTTGCGTCGCGATCACATAATCGAAGCGACCGACGCGCACCGGCACGCCGTCGACCTCGCCGCAGACCCCGTTGCCGGCATCCTCGCTGACATGGTTGACGACCGGATATCCTCGGGGCGAATCATACTGGCCGCCGGTCTGCTCCGCGAGGCGATGCCGGGCCTGCTCCCCCGCCGCAGCGATGCCCTGGGCGAGGATGTGCACCGAATACGTCTCGATCGCGCCTGCGAGCGCGAGGATGTGATCCTGGTCGAAATCGCCATAATCGTTGTAATCGCTGCCATCGCTACCGATGCCGGCGCTACCGACTTGACCGCCACCGAACCCATCCACCAGATCGACGCGCGCGACCTGCGGCGTCTTGACGGTTAAAGTGCCGGTCTTATCAAAGAACACATGCGAGACCTGACCGAGATTTTCCAGCACATCCTGCGTCTTGATCAGGATGCCGGATTTCGCCAAGCGCCCGGTTCCAGCCATATAGGCCACCGGAGCCGCGATGAGCAGCGGGCAGGGCGTCGCCAAGACCAAAACCTGCGCGAATCGCGTGGCATCGCCGGAAACGAGCCACGCCACGCCTGCGATCAGCAACGCAAGCACGGTGAAGGGCACCGCCAGCCGGTCGGCGGTTCTGACCACGGCCGCACGGGACTCTTTGGCCGAGGTGACCAGATCGAGTATCCGCTGATACTGCGAGTCCTGGGCCAGCTGCGTCGTGCGCATAGTGAGCGTGTTCGAGCCGTTGACCGCGCCGGACATCACACGCGCCCCTGCGTACATTTCGCGCGGCACCGGCTCGCCGTTGATGGTGCTCAAGTCCAGCGTGGCCGAGGCGCTGAGCAGCTCGCCGTCAACCGGCACCGTCTCCCCGGGCAGCACCACGAGCACATCGCCAAGCCGGACCTCTTCGACGGGCAGCGTGTGGAAATGCGATGATGCTTCGGATTCTGGCTCGGCATCGGACTCTTCGGCGGTCGCAGCCGCCACGCCAGCGCCCGCTCCCGCAACCGCACGGAACGCGGCCCGCCCCTCGCCAGCCTTATCCGCCTCCGAACGCACCCCGATGCCTTGCAAGTCGACCACATGGGCGTTGCGCGGCGCGGCGCTGGCCAACGCGCTCAGGCTGCTTTCCGCCTTGGCCTGCGCGTATTCCTCAATCGCCTCGCCCGACCAGACCATGAGCACGACGGCCCAGCTGGCCCAGTATTCCTGCACCGCGAGAGTCGATAGTATGGCGAGCACGGCGAGCACATCCACGCCGACGCGGCCACTGCGTAAATCCCGAATCATGCCGGCGAGCGCGTCCACAACGGTGTAGGCCACCAAAGCAATGACGAATACCTGGCCCAGCGAAGGGTTCACGCCGCCGAACCATGGCTGCCACGGATGTACGTCGCTCAGCACAGCGAGGGGTATCGCGCAGAGCACGGTGAGAGGAAGTAGTGGGACTCGTTGAATAAGAGCGATGGCGTTACGCATCGTTTCTCCTTACACTCGCATACGGGCTGCGCGGCAAAGCACAGCACTGCAGTCACGCCTTGTTAACCCACCGGAGGCTTTCGAAAGAATGCATCGCGATACACGGCGTAAAGATAGACGTATTCAGTTGTATTGCACATCATCAACCGTTCGTACGGCTAAACCATATGCTACCACAAATCACACGCAACAAGCCACAGCCAAGCCATAACTAAACCGTAGCCAAGCCGCCCGCAGGCCTCTGACAACCTCGTTGCCGAGCCAAGCGTACGTTTTATGACATGATTACGAGGCGCATATAGGAAAACGTACGATGGTCACCGATCAGCGTACGTTTTCCGACATGAACTCGTGCAACGCGCCATAGAACGTACGCTGCCGAGCCATAACCAGGCATGCCAAGTCGCACCCCGGTTTGCGCCAAACCTCGCGCTGCATCCTACTCAACCAATGGCAGATCGGCCTCAGTCAGTCCTCAGTTGCAACGAACAGTCCGGCCGCTCTCAAGCCAGCTTCGCGATAGCCACACACGCAATCACGCAACCACCACCCACCCCGCAATTGGCTGGTGCGCAAAGTGGCCGATTGGCCCTATCGAAGCGCCGTGCTGCGACCGTACACTGTCGCACGAACGGGATAAGTGCGCCCGATTCCGCCCGCGCCCAACCCCGGCCCTCAGCCGGCGGGCACCGGCGTGACACCGACATGAAAGGAGCGGCCTTATGGATGGCGACCGCGTATCACTGAACAGAAACCTCGCCCAGATGCTCAAGGGAGGCGTCATCATGGATGTGACGACGCCGGAGCAGGCGCGCATCGCCCAGGATTCTGGCGCCTGCGCCGTGATGGCTCTGGAACGCATTCCTGCGGACATCCGCGCTGCGGGCGGTGTCTCGCGCATGAGCGACCCCGGCATGGTGCGCGGTATCCAGGAGGCTGTCTCGATACCCGTCATGGCCAAAGTGCGCATCGGGCACACCGCCGAGGCCCGCATTCTGCAAGCCATCGAAATCGACTACATCGACGAGTCCGAAGTGCTCACGCCTGCGGACGACGTCCATCACATCGACAAAACCGGCTTCGACGTGCCCTTCGTGTGCGGCGCGAAGGATCTTGGCGAAGCGCTGCGCCGCATCGGCGAGGGTGCGGCCATGATTCGCACCAAGGGCGAGCCGGGGACGGGCGACGTGGTGCAAGCCGTGCGCCACATGCGCACTATGAACCGCCAGATTCGCGCGCTGGCTTCGCTGCGCGACGACGAGGTCTTCGAGGAGGCCAAGCGTCTCGCAGCGCCCTACGATCTGGTGCGGTACGTGCATGATCACAGCCGCCTGCCCGTGGTCAACTTCGCGGCTGGCGGCGTCGCCACGCCCGCCGATGCGGCGCTGATGATGGAGCTGGGCGCCGAAGGCGTGTTCGTCGGCTCGGGCATCTTCAAGTCGGGAGACCCGGCGAAGCGCGCTGCCGCCATCGTTCAGGCGACTGCGAACTGGCAGGATGCGGCGCTGCTGGCGCGGCTCTCGGAGAATCTCGGCGAGGCGATGGTGGGCATCAACGAGAACGAGATCACCACGCTTATGGCCGCAAGGGGCGAGTGATGGTCGTCGCGGCGCAATACATTGGCAAACGCAGTTCGGGCGACCAGTCGCGCTCGGTGACGGGCATCCTCGCGGTGCAGGGCGCGTTCGCGGAGCACGCCGAGATGCTGGACCGCCTTGGCTCTCCGTGGCGGCTACTGCATTCGGCGAATGACTGGGACGATTCCATCGCGCGGGTGATTCTTCCGGGCGGGGAAAGCACGGTGCAGGGCCGGCTGCTGCACCTGACCGGGCTGTTCGCACCGATTGCGGAGCATATCGCGCAAGGCCGGCCCGTGCTCGGCACCTGCGCGGGGATGATTCTGCTCGCTCGGGCAATCGAGAACGAAGGCGCGGCAGACACGGCATCGCGAGGCGCTGCGTTTGCCGCCGCTGCGCACAACAACACCGCGCACGACACCACCGCCCGCAACGACACCGCAGCCGGCGACACCGCACGCAATGACACCGCGTCTAGCGGCAGCGTGCATAGGCATGCTGCACATGAAAGCACTGCGTATTTCGGTGCGCTTGACGCCGTGGTGCGCCGCAATGCCTACGGCCGGCAGCTGGGCAGCTTCGAAACCATCGGCTCGTTCGGCGATATCCACGATCTGCCCCTGGTGTTCATTCGCGGGCCGTATGTCACCGAGGTCGGCCCGAACGCCACGGTTGAATCACGAGTGGACGGGCATGTGGTCGGTCTGCGGCAAGGGTCGTTGCTCGCTACCGCCTTCCATCCCGAACTGACGGATGACACCCGAGTGCACGAACTGCTGCTTTCGTTGTGAAGACGTGAAACGTTGGGCATCGGGCGGTCAGTTTTCGTGGTTGCGCCCGTGCGATTTCCCGTTTCGTGAGCGCATTTGGATGTAACTGCGTTATGTGCACAGTGTTAACCCCGGGGCGCCCAAGTCTATCTACGTTATGTGAGGCGTTATTGGGGTGCTGCAGAGGTCTATCTGCGTTATGTGAGGCGCTATTTCTCGGAGCGTCGAGTATCAGACGGCCCAGAACCGCCATTTTCGGCCAGTGATACTCGAAGTACCAGAGAATTAACGCCTCACATAACGCAGATAGACCTCCGCGAACCTCGAATAGCACTACACATAAGCGAGATAGCCGGCACTTGGGGTATGACCGCGAGACGCAGAGCCCCAAGCCGCTCGAATGAAACGCTCGCGCCACCGAAACACCTGCATCGCCGAAACACCATGGCGCACGCCCAACCGTAGAATCGTCACAGTCCTGATTCGAAGGAGCCGGAAAGGAGAATGACGCCATGCAGGTTTCACTCGATCGGCGCAGCGATGTGCCCCTCTACCGCCAGCTCGTCAACGAGCTGCGCGAGCAGATCGTCGCGGGGCGCCTGGCCGCCGGCTATCGGCTGCCTTCGGAGCGCGAGATGGCCGAGCTGCTCGCCGTCAACCGCACCACCGTCTTGCAGGCCTACAGCGAGCTCAAGGATGACGGCCTCATCGCTTCGCATGTCGGCAAAGGCACCTTCGTGCAACGCCACGCCAACGAACACACCATCGCAGCCCCGGCCACCGTGTCGACTACGACATCACCGCACGCTTCGCCAGCGCTCGAACCGTCGACGCTGGGCCCGTCGACGCCCAGCCCACAGACGCTAGGTCCTTCAACACCTAGTCTTTCAAAGCTCAGTCCTTCAACGCTCAGCTCTCTAACACCTAGCCCGCTAACGCTCAGCCCGCCGTGGCCGGTGCTCTTCAGCGATTATTCCAACCGCTTCACCTACCACGACATCGCCTCGGCGGACCGGGCGCAGAGCATGGACGGCGTCATCGACTTCGCCACCGGTTCGCCGAACCCGCACGATATACCGGACGATCTGCTGCGCGACGTGAGCCTGCACGCCTTCTCCTCGCACGATTTCGACGGCCAGCCGGAATCGCCCATCGAAGGCTTCCCCGAGCTGCGCACATTGCTCGCCGACCACATGCGCGAGGACCGGATGATCCACTGCTCGCCCCGCAATGTGATGGTGCTTTCCGGCTCGGAGCAAGGACTCGATCTGTGCGTCAGAGCATTCGTCAACCCCGGCGACTGTGTGCTCGTCGAAAGCGTGACCTTCTTCCCGGCGCTGCAGGCCTTCCGCTCGGCTGACGCGCGCATCATCGGCGTGCCAACGGACGAATCGGGCATGCGCACAGAGCTGCTTGAAGGGTTCTGCGCGCGCTTCCACCCGAAACTGATCTACACCATCCCGACCTTCCACAACCCCACCGGCTCCACGATGCCGGCCCAGCGCCGCCGTGAGCTCATCGAGACTGCAATGAAATACCAGTGCCTCGTCATCGAGGACGACCCCTACGGAGAGCTGCATTACGGGACTTCAGCGCCGCCGACTCCGCTCAAAGGCATGGAGAACGCCGGATACGTGATCTACCTGTCGACCTTCTCGAAAACAGTGACGCCCGGCCTGCGCACGGGCTGGCTCATCGCCGACACGCATGTGGTCGCACGGCTCGCGGCACTGCGTCGGATGGTCGATCAGCACACGAGCTCGTCCTCGCAGCGCATCTGCATCGAGCTGCTGCGCGGCGGCCGCATCCGCCGGCACATAGAAGAAATCACCGGCGCATACCGGATGCGGCGCGATGCGATGTGCGATGCCCTGCAGCGCTATGCGCCGCCAACCGCTCGGTGGAGCGTCCCCGAAGGCGGCTACTACGTATGGCTCAGCCTGCCCGAAGGCCAGCGTTCGCAAACGCTGCTGGAAGCCGCGCGACCCTTGGGCGTCACCTTCATGCCGGGTGGGGTGTTCGACGTGGATGGCACGGACACCCGCCACATCCGCCTCAATTTCGTGCGCCCGCGCATGGATCAGATTAGCGACGGCATACGGCTGCTGTGCGCTGCCATGCATGGCGATGGCAGACGCACTGCGTGACCTAAGAACGTCGATGCGGTGCCTGCGTCGGCGCAGAATCAGTGCCGATACGCTGTAAAGCCGATGCAGTGGCTGGCTAGGACTCCAACGCCCTTTGTGTGGCGTCCCGGTCTTAAGCGGCACACGGCCTACAGACCTCTCCGCCAGCGCCCTTTCCACATCTTTCAGCCGAGCCAATGGCTGCGAAAGAACGCGATGCGAGGCGGGGCAGCAGACATTGCGCCCGTCGCCCCGCCTCGCATCGCCATTCAGTCGCATCGCCCAGCCGTCACAGCCGATCGAGCGCTGGATCTCCTACCTATTTACCACAGGCCGAACGGGTCGGTGAGACCGTTGTCGCCGTTACCACTATCACCGTTACCGTTACCATTGCCGCTGCCGTCACCATTGTCGTTATTGTTGCCGCCATTGTCGTTCTGGCTGCCGTTGCCGCTGCCTGACTGGGATCTGGTGGAAGCGGATTCCTGCTGGTCCAGCGTCACGTCGACGTCGACGGCTTTGGAATCACGCGCGACCGTGAGCTTCACCTTGTCACCCAACGCCGACGCACGAACATAGCCCAGCAGCGAGTAGGTGTTGTTCACCGCGTGATCGTTGAACGCGACGATGGTGTCGCCAATCTTCAGTCCCGCCTTGTCGGCCGGACTGCCGGAAACCACGCTGGCGACCTTCGCGCCGCCGCGGGTCACGCCGTCGGCTTCGGCGGTTCCGTCCGTGATGGTCACGCCGAGCTGCACATGCTTGACCGAGCCGTTGTCGATGATCTCCTGCGAAACGCGCTTGACCAGATTCGCCGGGATGGCGAAGCCGATGCCGATGGATCCCGCTTCCGAGCTGGATGTGGCGGTGGAGGCAATCGAAGAGTTGATGCCGATCACCTTGCCGGCAGCGTCGAAGGTCGGGCCGCCCGAGTTGCCCGGGTTGATGGCCGCGTCGATCTGGATGGCATTGGTGACGATTTCGGCGTTGCCGTTATCATCAGCGACTGAAACGGGGCGGTTGAGCGCCGAGACGATGCCGGTCGTGGCCGTGTCATCGTAGCCGAGCGGATTGCCGATGGCCATGACGCCCTGGCCCACGGCGAGCGAGTCGGAATCGGCGAACTCCACTGGCTTGAGGTCGCTTGGCGGGTTGTCGAGCTTGATCACCGCCAGATCGGTGGTGGTGTCGGCGCCCACGACCTGGGCCGTGTACATCTGCCCATTCGCCAGCGTGACCTGAATCTGCTTCGCGCCCGAGATCACGTGGTTGTTGGTGACAATGTGACCTTTGTCGTCAAGAATCGCGCCCGACCCCTTGGCGACTCCACCGCTCACCTGGGTCTGGATGGAGACGACCGAGCCGGAAACCGAGCCGGAAACAGCGGTCCAATCGGCCGCCTTGCCGGACTTCAGGGGCGCGCTGCCGCTGCCGGATTGACTGGAGGAGCCGACGTCGCTCAGCGAGCTGGTGCTGGCCACGTTCACCCACCCGTTGGCGATCGCCGCATAGCCGATGCCGAGGCACAGGGCCGCGGATACCAGCGCGGCGACGACCGCGACCACAATCGCATTCGCAGGCCGGTTCGGAGCCGCGGATCCCGGTGCCTGATTGTTGGCAAACGGACCTTGCGGCGGGAATCCCGGTGTTCGCGGCCCCTGAGACCCCTGCGGCGAGTTGCCCGCGCCGTAGGGACCGGATGCTCCCGGCGTCCCTTGATTCGCGTTGCCCGGCTGCCCGCTGGACTGCTGACCATTGGCCTGCTGACCGCCAGGATTGAAGAAGGGATTGGCGCCGAAATACGGGTTGCGATTCCCCTGTGTTCCCGATTGCGCCCCTGCTTGACCGCCATCAGTCTGACCAGACTGACCTGTCTGAGTGCCGGATGCATTGCCATTATTCTGCGTCTGCGTCTGCGGGGGCACCGGGCCATACGCGCCATATTCCGGCGCGGGGCGGTATAGCGGCGTCGTCGGCTGCTCTGTGGAGCGTGTCGCGGCACTGCCTGTCACAGGAATGGATTCGGTCTCCTGCGCGGGAGAGCCGGCGGCCGCAGGGATACCCTGCTCGATTATAGCAGTCTGATGTATGCCGTCGTTGTCTGCGCCGTCATTGGCAGCGTCATCGGCATCTCCGCTGGCCTCGCCGGCATCGTCATTACGCGAGCCAGCATCGACTGCGGCCGGCTGACCCTGCGCATTCGAGTATTCGGGAGCATTCAAGACTTCCGTGTCATTCGTTCCTAGGGGCGGCAGCGTAACCGTCGGCTGCTCGCCTTGCGACTCCTGCTGAGAATCGCTCCGCGCCTCTCCCCCTTCATCCGGGCGATCATGCTCCTCGGCGCCATTCGCGTCGTTCTGGGCGTTCCAGTCGCCGTCGTGTTCTTCGGCCATAACTGCTCCTTTGAATTGGTAGCGACATCCGATGGTCTTTCGACCATGCTGCCGCTGTTCATCGCTACATAAGAGTAAAGATAGCTGCTCTGGGCGTTCCCTGAATGTTTGTTGGAAGAAATGCACCAATCCCCGACATGTTCCCAAAAACGGCCACATCCATCCCTCGTTCTCTTGCAGTTGAGTCCGAAACCATGCCGGACTCGTATCGGCAGGGGCGCTGCGGCATGGCTTCGCCTACAGTGAACGATATGACCAGCCTTCTTGAGCACCCTCGTACAACGCGGCCCGAGCACCCCGATCAGCCCGGTGATCGCAACACCTTCAGCTTTGAAACGACCACGCGCCTGCCTGATTCGGCCGACGGCAAGGGGCGCGGCGGGGCCCGGTACGGCCGCACCGGAGTCATTCATACGCCGCACGGCGACATCAAGACCCCGGCTTTCGTCCCCGTGGCCACACAGGCCGCCATGAAAGCCGTGCTGCCCGAGCAGATGCGCGAGTTGGGGGCGCAATGCCTGCTGTCGAACGCCTTCCATCTTTTCGAACGCCCCGGCGAAGACGTGCTTGACGAGGCCGGTGGACTGGGCCGATTCATGAACTGGGACGGCCCGACCTTCACCGATTCCGGCGGGTTCCAAGTGCTTTCGCTCGGAGCCGGGTTCAAGAAGACGCTCGCGATGGACGTCAAGGGCATGAAGTCGGATGACGTGATTGCCAAAGGCAAAGAGCGGCTGGCCTTCGTGGACGAGGACGGCGTGACCTTCAAATCGCCGCTCAACGGCTCCGAGCACCGCTTCAGCGCCGAGATTTCCATGGGCATCCAGCATAAGATCGGCGCGGATATCATGTTCGCCTTCGACGAGCTGACGACGCTGATGAACACGCGCGGCTATCAGGAGCGTTCAGTCGAGCGCACCTTCCGATGGGCGCGGCGCTGCGTCGCCGAGCATCAGCGGTTGACGCAAGAGCGCATCGGCAAGCCTTATCAGGCGCTGTACGGCGTGGTGCAGGGCGCGAATTACGAGGATCTACGTCGTCACGCGGCGCAGCAGATCGCCTCGCTTGATTTCGATGGCGTCGGCATCGGCGGGGCCATCGAGAAGCGCGTGATCGGCGACACCTGCGCATGGATCTGCGACGAAATGCCGGAAAGTCGACCCCGGCATGTGCTCGGCATCGCGGCCGTGGATGATATCTTCGCCTGCGTGGAGAACGGCGGCGACACCTTCGACTGCGTCGCGCCCGCGCGAACCGGCCGCAACGGCGCGATCTACACGCGCGACGGCCGCTACAACATCAAACGCGCCGCCTTCAAACACGACTTCGGACCGCTCGAAGAGGGCTGCGACTGCTACGCCTGCACGCATTATTCGCGGGCATATATCGACCATCTGCTGCGTGCGCATGAGCTGAACGGCTTCACCCTGGCCACGATTCACAATGAACGTTTCTTCGTGAAGCTGCTCGACGACATCCGCGCCGCAATTGACGGCGGATACTTCGACGAATTCCGCGACGAGTCGCTCGCGCGGTTCTACGCCAACGGCAGCCGGGGGTGAGCGGAGGGCGTTTCGCGCGTTGCGTCGGTAGCTCGATTCACTCTTTTGCCGGTCTATCTGCGTTATGTGAGGCGTTAATCGGGCCCCACGGAGGTCTATCTACGTTATGTGAGGCGCTATTTCGCAGAGCGTCGAGTATCAGACGGCCCAGAACCGCCGTTTTCAGCCAGCGATACTCGGGGTGCCAAGGAATTAACGCCTCACACAACGCAGATAGACCTCCGCAGCATCCAAATAACGCCTCACATAACGCAGATACCGAATTTTCAGGCCCCGACACGAAGCCACCGTTGTGCCTATGCCCATGCAGCCGCTGCCGTGCGGCACTCTCGTGCAGCTGACCTCATGAATAGCCACATGACATCGGCTTATCTTAGGAACCGTCGCGCAATCTCGGTCGAATAGAATCGAAGCGTAAGCGATGTGGCATAACCCATATGCGGGAGGGAATCATGGCGCTGTGCGATTTTGGCGATAGAGGCGACTTGCGCGGCGCGATAGCCGAGCGCCATTCCGTGCGTATGTATACCGACGAGCCGGTGGCCGACGAAGCGCTGGCGGCGCTGCACGAAGCAATCACGGCCTGCAATGCGGCATCGGGCCTGCATATCCAGCTGATCAGCGGGCTGGATGATGCATTCTGCGGCTACCCGACCCATTACGGCAGATTCCACGGAGTCCATAATGCCATCGCCCTGATCGGAGCAGGCAGCGGCATCCCTAATCTAAGCGCGTCTGCGAATATGGCTTCCGCTAAGAGCGGCAACCAAACTCACGGCAGTCAAACGACGACCAACGCGGATGAAATCGCCCTGCAAACCAAGGTCGGTTACTACGGCGAACTGCTCTCCCTGCGCATCGTCCAGCTCGGCCTAGGAACCTCATGGGCGGTGCTCGACAACGCGAAAGAAGGCTGGTGGAGCCTGGGCGATAGCGAGCATATGATTTGGGTGCTGGCCTTCGGTCACCCCGCACGCCCCGGCGCAAAGCATCATACCAAGCCGATGGAGCAGCTATGCGCGTTGCCCGAAGGCATGGCAATCATGCAAACGCCCGAATGGTTTGCACAGGGCATGAGTGCGGCGATGCTCGCGCCGACCTCGCTCAGTCAGCAGCCTTTCATCATCGAGTTGCACAGCGACAACACCGTCAGCGCCCGCGCCACCGAAGGCCTTTTCGCCCACGTCGGCCTCGGCTGCGCGATGTGCAACTTCGCAATCGGTGCCGCCCCGCACCACGTCGTCTGGCGCTAGCATTCGTACGCCACGCCTTATTGCAATTCCCCTTGGAAGAGCTCAGCCAAGCCGACTCACATGACTCGCAACGGCTCGGCAACGCCTCACAGCGCTCCGAGCACTGCTTCCACGCTGGCTTTGGCGTCGCCGAAGAGCATTGAGGTGTTGTCGCGGAAGAACAGCGGGTTCTGCACGCCGGCATAGCCGGTCGCCATCGAGCGCTTGAGCACGACGACATGCTTCGCCTTCCACACTTCGAGCACGGGCATGCCGGCGATCGGGGAATTGGGGTCTTCGGCGGCCGAGGGATTGACGGTGTCGTTGGCGCCGATGACGAGCACCACGTCGGTGCTGGGGAAGTCGCCGTTGATCTCGTCCATTTCCAGGACGATGTCGTACGGCACCTTCGCTTCGGCGAGCAGCACGTTCATATGCCCCGGCAGGCGGCCCGCCACTGGGTGAACGGCGAAGCGCACCTCGACGCCCTGCGCGCGCAGGCGCTCGACGAGCGTGGCCACGGCGGTCTGCGCTTTGGCTACGGCCATGCCATAGCCCGGCGCGATGATGACCGAATGGGCCTCCTTGAGCTCTTCGGCCACTTCGGCGGCCTGCACCTCGTGGTATTCGCCTTCGACTTTCGCCGCAGCGGCCTTAGGAGCGTCGCCGAATCCGCCGAAGATGACGGCCATGAACTTGCGGTTCATCGCCTTGCACATCAGGTACGACAGGATTGCGCCGGAGGAGCCGACAAGCGAGCCGGTGATGATGAGCAGATTGTTGTCGAGCATGAAGCCGGCAGCCGCAGCCGCCCAGCCGGAGTAGGAGTTGAGCATCGAGATGACGACCGGCATATCGCCGCCGCCGATCGAAGCGACCAAATGCAGACCGAGCAGCAGGGCGAGCACCGTCATCAGCGCCAAGGCCCAAATCGAGTCGGTCATCAGGAACCATACGAGCATGGCGGCCATGACGACCAGCAGCCCGACGTTGATGGCATTGCGCCCGGGCAGCGCGAGCGGCTTGGACTTGATACGCCCAGCCAGCTTGAGGTAGGCGATGATCGAGCCGGTGAAGGTCACCGCGCCGATAAGCACGCCCAGGTAGATCTCGGACAGATGCGCGACGTCATGCTCGGTAAGGAAGGAATTGTAGCCGATGAGTACGGCCGCAGCGCCGACGAAGCTGTGCAGCATGGCGATCAGCTCAGGCATCTGCGTCATTTCGACAGTGCGGGCGCGCCACGTGCCGACAGCAGCGCCGATGATGAACACGAGCGCGATGAGCAGCGCGGTCACCCATACGGGCCGCGCCGAATCGACAAGCGCGAGCACAATGGTGGCGATAATCGCCACGGCCATGCCAATCATGCCCAAGATATTGCCGCGTCGGGCGGTCTCCTGCTTGGAAAGTCCGGCCAGCGAAAGAATGAAGAGCACGGCGGCGACGAGATACGCGGCCTGCGAAGCGATAGTGATGCTCATGGCGCTCACGCATCCTTCCTGAACATGCTGAGCATGCGATAGGTGACAAGGAATCCGCCGAAGACGTTAATCGACGCGATGGCGGCGGACAGCACGGCCAGCGTGGTCACGACCGGGTTCTCGGAGCCGATCTGCAGCAGCGAGCCGACGAGGATAATGCCGGAAATCGCGTTCGTCTGCGACATCAGCGGCGTGTGCAGCGAGTGGCTGACGTTGGAGACCACATAGTAGCCCACGAATATGGCCAGCACGAAGATCGAGAAGGTCGCGAGGAACGCGGCATCGGTGAACGCGAGCGCCACGGCAAGGATAATGCCGGAGATGGCCATAAGCACCGTATTGCGCTTGCGTTTGGCGGCCTGTTCGGCCTCCTGCGCGGCGGCCTTGCGCTGTGCCTCCTCCTTGAGTTCTTCCGGGCTGAGGGATGTGGCTGTAGCACCTGCCGCTGCACTGCCCGCTGCGGCCGGAGCGGGAGCTGCGGATACCGCCACGGCTGGCGGCGGCCACAGAATCTGGCTCTCGTTGGTCACCGTCATGCCGCGCTGCACCGGGTCATCAAGATCAAGCGCCGGCTTGCCATCCTTGGCCGGGGTGAGCAGTTTCATCAGATTGACGACATTGGTGCCGAAGAGCTGCGAGGTGTGCCGCGGCATGCGACTGGCAAGATCCGTGTAGCCGATGATGGTCACGCCGTTGTCGCTGACGGTTTTGCTGCCAGGCACGGTCAGCTCGCAGTTGCCGCCGCCGGTGGCCGCCACGTCGACGATTACCGAGCCGGAGCGCATCCCAGCTACGGCTTCCTTAGTGATCGTGCGCACGGCCGAGCCGCGCACGAGTGCGGTCGTGATGATGATATCGGCCTTCGCGGCTTCCTCGGCGTAGAGCGCCAGCGTCGCCCGCTCCTGCTCGTCGCTCAGCGCCTTGGCGTACCCGGTGCTCGAGCGCTCCTGCTGGGCGGCTTTCGCCTGCACGAAAGTCGCGCCGAGCGATTCGATCTGTTCGCCGGCCTCCGGACGCACGTCGAAAGCCCGCACTTCCGCGCCGAGCGACACGGCCGCGCCAATCGCCGCAAGGCCTGCCACGCCGCCGCCAATCACGAAGACCTTGGCCGGCTGGGTTTTGCCCGCTGCGGTGACCTGTCCGGTGAACATGCCGCCGAATTCCTCGGCCGCCTCGATTACCGCGCGATAGCCGGAGACATTCGACATGGTTGAGAGCACGTCAATCGATTGCGCACGGGAGATGCGCGGAACCGCATCCAGCGCGAGCGCGGTCACGCCGCGTTTGGCGAGCGCATCCAGCAGCTCGTTGTTGGTATGCGGTGCCAGCCGGGAAATCAGCATGGCGGCGTTGTTCATTTGCGCGACCTGCTGCTCGCTCGGCGCGTTCACCGTGGTCACGATGCCGCAGTCCCATGCCGCAGCGGCGTCGACGATGGACGCCCCAGCGTCGCTGTATGCCTTGTCGCTGTACGACGCCTCGGCCCCCGCGCCTCGTTCCACCGCGACCTCATAGCCCAGCGCACGCAATTGCGTGACGGTTTTGGGCGTGGCCGCCACCAGCCGCTCGCCCGCGAGCGTCTCCTTCGGTATTCCTATCATCATCGTTGACTCCTTCCTGCCACAGCCCGCTGCAGCATGCCACGACGCACGCTCCGCCCTACCGGCTGAAAAACAGCCAGCGAGCCGAAACCCGTCGTATGGCCGATGCCGCAGCGCCTCGCCATAACTGCATCACAGTATAGTTGCATGCTTGCCGCTTCGACGCGGGCATACCAGCTCACGCGTTCCCCTAGCTCGGACTCGCCCATATGCGCGCTGCTTATATTGCCGATACTGCCTATGACGATCTGCAACCGTGCAGCGCCAAGCGCCCGACTGTCGACGCCCAGTTGCTAAGATACTCAGCCGCCAATCGACTTGGTCACGAACCAAAATCGGTCACGAACGCACTCAGTTACGTGCGCGCTCGATTGTTACCGCTCAATCGGTCATGCTCAATCGTTAACGCCCAGTCATTCATGCTCGATTGTTACCGCTCAATCGTTACCGCTCAGCGTCAAGTTCATTCAACCGCAGCCGCACATACTGCTCCAATTCGGCCACGCCCAGCCCCTCATACCCGCTGATCGAAGCGAACTGTGGGCCTTCGGACACATCCGTGCCATTGAACCCGACCTGTGCCAGCGTCGTAGCCCCAGAAGCAGCGGCCGAGGTGAGGCCAGAGATGGAATCCTCGATCGCGATGCAACTGGCCATATCCTGCGGTTCCACGCCTACCAGCCGCCCTGCGGCCAAGTACGGTGCCGGGTCGGGCTTCTTCGGCAGATCGTCCGAGCCGCACACGAATCCCACGAACGCCCCTTCGGGGGCATGATCGACCACGTTCTGCGCCATTTTGCGCGGCGAGGCAGTAACCAGCACCGAGGGTATGCCCGCCTCGGCCAACCGTCTGAGCACATCCTCGACGCCCTCAATCCACGGCATATGCTCTTTTTCATGCTGGAATACATAGTCGACCATGCCGTTTGCTATCTCGTCCACAGTAAGCTGCGTGCCCATGTCAACCAGATGCTGCGCCACCACTTGCACCGGCTTGCCGGAATCGCCCCAGGCGAGGTCTTCGTTCCATTGCCCGCCATGCTCGCGGGCGAGCTGCATCTCGGACTCGTGCCAGACCGGCTCCGAGTCGATAAGCGTGCCATCCATATCCCAAAGGACCGCCTTGAGTAGCGTCATGCCGAATCCCGCCTTCCATCGCCTGCGTCTGCACCTGCCTGCGGCGCATCGAATCGCGCCAAGTTGCCTTGCCTTCCCATGACAACAAAACAGGCCGACAAGGGAGCAGGCGGAGGCGCATATGGGCCGGAAAAGCTCATCAACGTTGCATTTTATGCGCTAACGCAACCCTACCGTATAAAAAGCTACGCAAAACTGCCATTGAACGTTACGTTTTGCACGGTAGGGGTCGGATACCGTACAAAACGCGACGCAAGCCCGCACCGAAATGCCGAAACGTCACAATTCCCGCACTATCACCAGGCCACTGCGGGGGATGTGGCGTATAACCGGCATGAAACATCACAAGGCCCGCACTACCGTTGTGATAGTGCGGGCCTTGTGACGTAGGGTCCCGGGCTTATGCGCGTTCGCTGGGTTTCATGCCGGTCGTGGGTATGCAGACGCTTCGCCCCTCAAGCAACCACGAGCCACTTAGTCGAGGTACTCACTCCACAGCACCACGGACTTCTCGTCCTCTGGGTATTGCGGCATATCGCCGCCGGAGCGACCGGATGTCAGCTCGCGGCGATGCACCTGAATCTCGTGCCGCCATAGCCGGGCCTGATTCGAGCGCTGCACTTCGATGATGTCGCCATCCGCGTCGGCCGCGAAAATGCTCGAACCGTTGGGTCTGCTCAGCCGTTTGATCTCGCGGCGCAGCTGCCGGTTCTCTTCCTGCAGATCGAGAATGCGCGCGATGCCCGCAAGATTGACGCTTTCCTCCTGACTCAGCCGCTGCGCCTGCACGAGCCGGTCGATGTCGCGCAGCGAATAGCGCCGCGCCCCGCCGCCGGTCCGCTGCGGCTCGATAAGCCCCAGCCGGTCGTACTGCCGCAAGGTCTGCGGGTGGATGTTCGCCAGTTCGGCGGTGCGCCCGACGCTGAAAATCGGCAGATCGATGTCGAAACCGACCTCATCCGCCCCGTCGAGATTCGCGCGGGACTCGACCAGCGCGAGCGCGCACATCTCATAGAGCGCCCGCGCCTCGCGATCCAACCGTGCCATGGCAATCAGCGCTCCTGCGCCAGTTCATCAAGGAAATCGCCGGACTCCTCGTCGAACTCCTTGGCCTTGCGCTTAAGCGCCATACCAGGCTTGGACGGCACGCGAATCTCGATGCGGCCCACCAAATCGCCGCCGCGCCCGGGCACGCCCTTGCCGGAGATGCGAACTTCACTGCCGCTGGACGACCCGGCAGGAACTTTGAACGTCACGGTCTCGCCGTCGATATCCTTCGCCTCGATCTTCGCGCCGGCCACGGCCTGCCCGACGCTGACCGGCAGCGGCATGACGATATCGTGCCCGCGCAGCGAGAACTTCGGATCCTCCCGGACGGTGAGCTCCAGGAACATATCGCCATTCTTGCCGCCGTTGACGCCCGGCTTGCCCTTGCCCGCGAGCCGAATCTTCTGCCCGTCCTTGACCCCGGCGGGAATATGCGTCTTGAACTTGCCGCCATCCACGCTCAGCGACACCGTCGCGCCCTTGACCGCCTGCCGGAAGGTCAGCGTGATCTTCGATTTGCGATCCTCGCCCCGCTGCGGGCGCTGCGGCTCGCGATACGTCGTATGACTCCGTGTGCCCTGACCCGGCATGCCGCCGCCAAACATGGAGAAAATGTCATCCATGCCGGGCTGACCGCCCGCCGTCGAGAAGCGGATGCGCGAGCCATCGCCCGCACCATCGCCGAACATCGAACCGAAGACATCAGAGAAGCCCGCGCCGTCGAAGCCGCCCTGGCCCGAGCCACCCGCGAAACGTGCGCCGCCCATGCCGAACTGTCGAATCGCATCGTACTTCTGGCGCTGCTCCTTGTTGTTGAGCACGTCATACGCCTCGGAGATATCCTTGAACTTCTCCTCGGCCTCCTTGGACTTGTTCAGATCGGGATGATACTGACGCGCTAGCTTGCGGTACGCCTTGGTGACATCGGCTGCGCTGGCGTCTTTGGAGACACCGAGGACCTTGTAGAAGTCCTTGTTCAGCCATTCGTTCTCAGCCACGATGTGCCTCCTTTCCTGGGCTCAATATGTGATGCTTTATTTAGTTCTTGACTGCTAGAGGGGTTGCCGGGCTCGGAAGGATGCGTGTCATCCGACACGCTCCGGGCCGCTCTGGCCGAGTCTTTACGGTCGGACGACACGCATCCTTCCGAGCCCTCTACGCACAACAGTTCAACTCCTGTTAAACAGTCACTCTTATTATCTTTTTGCGCTCTAAGGATTCGTATCGGCGGCTTAGGCTTTTGCGCTGCTCAAAACCGGACTTCTACAAGACCAACTTAGAGCGATTAGGGATTGGGAAAGGGGGATGTGTTGCTCGACCGTATGACCGGCCGAGCGGCCTTGGAGCGTGTCGAGCAACACATCCCCCTTTCCCAATCCCGGCCACCCCACTAGCAGCTATGCCTTGGGAGAAGCGACTACCACTCGGGCGGCTCGGACTACTCGGTCGCCGATGCGGTATCCGGCTTCCACTACGGTGTCGACGGTTTCGGTGGTGGCGGTTTCGTCGGGCTTGTGCAGGATGGCCTCGTGCTTGGTCGGGTCGAAGGGCTCTCCGGCTTTGCCGAACTTCTCGACGCCGAAGCGTTCGAAGGCCTTGTCGATCTTCGTGGCGACCGCGTTGAAGGAGTCGTCGATATCGCTGTGCTCCTTGATGCGGTCGATGTCGTCGAGCGCGGGCAGCAGCGCCGTGAGCACGTCGATGATGCCGTGCTCGCGGAAGCGGTCCTGCTCCTTCTTCGAACGGTTGCGGAAGTTGACGAATTCGGCCCGCTCGCGCTGCAAGGCGTCGAGGTATTCTGCGGCTTCCTTCTTCGCTTGGCCGAGCGGCGTCAGCGAATCCTGCGCATCGGAATCCGTATCGCCGGATTCCTTGCCGTCATCGCTCGGCTGCTCGCCGTCGTTGTTGGTGCTCGCGTTACCGCCGTCGCCAGCGGTCTGCGCATCGCCGGACGGCTCATTTGGCTCGGCACCCTGCGCTGCGGGGGCCGAAGCCGGTTGAGCCGCCTTGTCAGCCGCACCAGCCGTGCCAGCCGCGCCGGCCGCGGCCTGATCGGCGTCCGGCAGATCGTTGAGGTAATCGTCCTTGTTGAATGTGGACATGATTACTTGTTGTCCTTGTCGTCATCGTCCACGACTTCGGCGTCCACCACATCGTCGTCAGACGAAGCGGCAGCTCCGGCCGCACCTGCACCTGCGTCTGCGGCACCAGCAGCGCCTTCAGCGCCCTGCTGCGCGTAGAGCGCCTGGCCGATCTTCTGCGCCGAGGTCATAAGCGCTTCCTGCGCGGACTTGATCTTCTCAATGTCCTCGCCCTTGAGCGCTTCTTTCAGCTCGTTGACCTTGTCGGTGACTTCCTTGGACACGTCGTCGGAGAGCTTGTCCTTGTTGTCGTTGACGAGCTTTTCGGTCTGGTAGGCGAAGGATTCGGCCTGATTGCGGGTTTCGGCATCCTCCTTGCGCTGCTTGTCCTCGGCCTCGTGGGCTTCGGCTTCCTTGACCATCTTGTCGATTTCGTCCTTGCCCAGGCCCGAGCCGCCGGTGATGGTCATCGACTGCTCCTTGCCGGTGCCCTTGTCCTTGGCGCCGACATGCACGATGCCATTGGCGTCGATGTCGAAGGTGACTTCGATCTGCGGGACGCCGCGCGGCGCCGGTGCGATGCCGGTCAGCTCGAAGGTGCCCAGCGGCTTGTTGTCGCGCGCGAACTCGCGCTCGCCCTGGTAGACCTGGATGAGCACGGAGGGCTGGTTGTCTTCAGCGGTCGAGAAGACCTCGGAGCGCTTGGTCGGGATGGCGGTGTTGCGGTCGATGAGCTTGGTCATGATGCCGCCCTTGGTCTCGATGCCCAGCGAAAGCGGGGTCACGTCGATGAGCAGCACGTCCTTGCGGTCGCCCTTGATGACGCCCGACTGCACGGCGGCGCCGACAGCCACGACTTCGTCCGGGTTCACGGACTGGTTCGCTTCCTTGCCGCCGGTGAGCTCCTTGACCAGGTCCTTGACGGCCGGCATACGGGTCGAGCCGCCGACGAGCACCACGTGGTCGATGTCGCTCACGGAGATGTTCGCATCGCTCAGCACGTTGTTGAACGGCGTGCGGCAGCGGCCGAGCAGATCGGAGGTCAACTCCTCGAAGTGGGCGCGGGTGAGCGTCTCGTCGAGATGCACCGGCGTGCCGTCAGGGGTCATGGCCAGGTACTGCATGGAGATAGAGGTCGAAGTCGAGCTCGACAGCTCTTTCTTGGCCTGCTCCGCAGCTTCCTTGAGCCGCTGCAGCGCGATCTTGTCCTTGGCCAAGTCGACGCCGTACTTGTTCTTTACCTCACCCACGAGCCAGTCGATGATCTTCTGATCCCAATCATCGCCGCCCAAGCGGTTGTCGCCATTAGTGGCCTGCACCTGAATGGTGGAGAAGCCATCCTCGTCCTTGCCGATTTCGAGCAGGGACACGTCGAAGGTGCCGCCGCCGAGATCGAAGACGAGAATGCGCTCGTCCTCCTTACCTTTTTCCAAGCCGTATGCGAGCGCTGCCGCAGTCGGCTCGTTGATGATGCGCAGCACGTTCAGGCCTGCGATCTTGCCAGCGTCCTTGGTCGCCTGGCGTTGTGCATCGTTGAAGTATGCAGGGCAGGTGATGACCGCGTCGGTCACCGGCTCGCCCAGATACGCCTCGGCGTCGCGCTTGAGCTTCATGAGCACCTGCGCGGAGATCTCCTGCGGGGTCCACTTCTTGCCGTCGATATCGACGGTCCAGTCAGTACCCATGTGGCGCTTCACCGAGCTGATCGTGCGATCGACATTGGTGACGGCCTGGCGCTTGGCCACTTCGCCGACGAGGATCTCGCCGGACTTGCTGAATGCCACAACGGATGGCGTGGTGCGCGCACCCTCCGCGTTCACAATGACGGTGGGTTCGCCGCCTTCCAGCGTCGCGATGCAGGAATTGGTGGTACCCAGATCGATGCCTACTGCACGTCCCATAACGGTTGTCTCCTTGTTCGTTCGTTATCAGTGGTCACTTGCCAGCTGACGTTGCCTGCTCAAGCCCGTCGAGCCCGCCGGTTTCGATGCTGTTCGGCCATTCGACACCTTGCGGACCCGCGTTGCGAAGTTCCCCTCGCCTGCTTACAAACTTGAGCCTACATCACTCAACTTTATGAAGTCAACTTATATTCCCAATTCCTCCAAAAAAACTTGAGTTTCGCGCTATCAAGTTTTGGAACGTCTCGTTGCGAAGCATCTGCGCCAAATACACTATGACCGCCCCGCGCGAATAAAAACTGCCCTCAAACTCAAAGGCAGGCACGCATATCACATAAACGCCCCGGGCTCCCATAAGGCGCTGACGGGCAGTGCCCACAAACCGTTGGGATACTTGAGAACCCTTGACCCCGTATAGACGAGATACCCTCTGAAGAACCGCCTGTCTTTGGCCAGTTGCGACAATCCCGCGAAGTCTTCGCGCTTGACCGTGCTCGAGGATTTGACTTCGACGCCGACCAGCCGGTTGCGCCGCAGCATCACCAAATCCACTTCCTTGGGATGCGCCCCCGATTCGCGCCAGTAGAAGCAGTCCGGGTGGATTGTCGACCATTGCGCCGCTGGCACGATCTGGTTGACCACGAACGATTCGAAAAGCATGCCGAAAGTCACTGGATTGCCTTCCGGGTCGCCGCCCTTGCCGAGCAGCGTCTCCACACTCAGCGAAGTATCGACGGGATGGATCTTCGCCCTTGACGGCGACTGCCGGTTGGGTGCGGTTCTGAGATTGGGCAGCATGTGAATAAGGAATCGGCGCATGAAAATGCCGATATACCGGTCCACCGTCCGCCTATCCAAACCCGCCGCATTGCCCAGCGCGCTGGCGTTCGATATTCCTCCCGGCACGCATAGCAGATGCCCGAGCACGTTCAAGGCGGTCGAGATGTCGAGTTTTTCGTCAGGCGATATCGTATTGCCCAACACGATGGAGATATCGTCGGCGACGAGCTTCTCGCGCTCCCAATCCCCGTAGTCGGCGTACTGCGCCGAATATTCAGGGAAGCCGCCAGCGGCCATCATCTCGAACAATTCACCCCTCGCCACAGCGCCCTCGAACCCCGTGTCCGGCTCCCTACGCCACAAATCGTCGATGATGCTCGTGCTCGTCAGATTCATTTCACGACGGGTAAGCGGATTCATGGTGAATCGTTCGGCGCGCCGCGCCAGGGGATCCTGGCCATCGAGACCCGAACGATTGATGACAGAGGAGCCGGTCAGAACGAAATGCGGCTTCCCTGGCACCATGCCGTCTGCCAGCTCTTTGATGGCGAGCGGCAGCTCCCGGATCCGTTGGGCCTCGTCGATGATGACCGGCAGTTCCAACCCGGAAAGCCAGCCATTGAGATCCGTGCGCGCCAGCTCGTATGTATTGGGTTCCGCCAGCGTCTCATACGCATATCCCTGCGCAAGCAGCTGCGTCTTGGACATCATGGTCTTGCCCACGGCGCGAGCGCCTTCCAAAACAACGACTTTTCGCTTCGACCGCAGGATCGCCTGGGCAATCGGACGAGGAATATACTGTGACGACATGAAATAATTGTACATCCGATGTACAAAAATTTATACATTGGATGTACAAAAAATAACTTGTCGCTGACTGTTGCTGGTTCTTGAACTAGACCGATAACCCGGCAAGCCATCATCACAGCACCACCGCCTCGTCCAAGCTCACAGCGAATATAAGCATACAAATATGCGAACGCTATTCTGACGGGATGATGCAGACGATCGCCTCCAAATGCCCGTTGGACGGGCTTTTACCACCCGCCGACACGCGACAGCGCACTCGCACCGCAACGACTGTCCGCGAAGAAGGCAACGAGGCATAAGGAGACACTATGCAGGCCAATATCGGCGATGTGGCGCAACGCGCGAAGGTCTCCAGCGCCACGGTGTCACGGGCCTTCAAGCACCCCGAACTCGTGGCTGAGGCAACGCGCGAACACATCATCCAAGCGGCGGACGAGCTCGACTTCGCCGTTTCGCGTTCAGCTGCGGTCTTTCAGACCGGGCAGACCTTCCGCATCGCGCTGCTGCTTAACGACCCCTCTTCGACATGGTTCAACGCCCATGTGTACGAGGGTCTCGACTCGGTGCTTCACCCGGCGGGATATGACATCGCCATCTACCCGATCGGCACCAGCGATGACCGGCACGTCTTTTTCGAGAATCTTCCGATACGCCGCAATGCGGACGCGGTCGTGATCGCCTCGTTCGACGTCGATTCCAAGGAGATCGAGCGGCTGCACAGCATGAACGTCCCGATCATCGGCATCAGCGCCCTGCCCGAAGAGGTGTTCGACTACTCGATTGCGACCGACGACGACTACGCGATGCGCCTGGTCACCCGCCATCTGCTCACGCTTGGGCACAGGGACATCGGCTACATCAGCCTCGACCCGCCCGAGAACGCCGACGGCTCGCTGCATTACAGCGCGAACCGCAGATCCAACGGCTTCCTTGCAGAGTGCGCCGAGGCGCATATTGAGCCGGCGATGCTGCATGTGCCCAATACCAGCCAGCGCGTCGAACATGCGCTCACGCAGCTCTTCGCGCTCGATCACATGCCCACGGCGACCTGCTGCGAGCAGGACCGGCTCGCGGTGCCTCTGCTCAGTCGACTGCAACGCCTTGGGTATGCGATTCCCGACGCTCTCTCGGTTACCGGCTTCGACGACAGCACTTACGCGAGCGAGGTCGGACTGACCACCGTTCGGCAGGATCCGCGCGATATGGGCGCACGGGCCGCTCGCCATACGCTCGGCCTCATCGCCAGAATCGATGATGACTCCGAAGATGGCGCCGAACGCAACAACGACCGCGGCGAAACCAACGACGAGACCGCTGGCGAAACCAACAATAAGAACAATAAGACCGATAAGACGCCTCCCATCCACGAATCCACTCAAATCCGCATGATGTTCCGGCTGTCCACCGGCCCGGCGCCGAATGCCGTCTAGGACCGATTCGACGCAGCCTTACAGCCCCCAGCTTCATCGGCCGCACGCATCCGGCCCAGCCTTTGCCGCCTCGCCTTTGCTTGGCCCTGCACGCGCAAAGCATGGTAATGTTGCCCTAGCAAGTCAAAGGACAGCACCAACGGCGGTTCGCTGTCCGCAGGTTTTTCAGGGGCATGAGGAGGCATTCGTGAAGGCGAGCATCCAGGATGTGGCGCGCGAGGCCGGGGTTTCGGTCTCCACGGTCTCGCGCACGCTTTCCAAGCCGGATCTGGTCCTGCCCCGCACCCGCGATAAAGTCCTGGACGCCGCGCGGAAGCTGGAGTACCACGCTTCGCGTTCGGCCTCTGCGCTTAAATCAGGGCAGTCCTTCCGCGTAGCCCTGCTCTCCTCGCTGAACATCGCCACCTGGTTCAATGCGACGGCACTCGCCGGACTCGACAGCGTATTCCATCCCAACGGGTACGACATCTCGATCTTTCAGATGGTCGACGCCGACAAACGGCATGAGTTCTTCGCCGATTTGCCCGTGCGGCGCAATGCGGATGCGGTCGTCGTCAACTCCTTCAACATCGAGCCGGAGGAGACTCGTCAGCTGAGAACGATGAACGTTCCGATCATCGGCATCAACATCCCCTCGACCGGCGGCTTCGACGCCGCGGTGAGCATCGACGATCAACACGCGATGCGCGTAGCCGTCGAGCATCTCATTTCGTTGGGCCACCGGCATATCGTCTACGTCTATAAGATGCCCAACAGCAGCTCGCGGCTGCAATTCAGCGCCGATTCGCGCCTCAGCGGCTTCCTGTCGGCGTGCCGATCGCACCCCGGAGCCACGCCCGAGACCATAGCCGTCTCGGAAGACGGCGACGCGACGAATACCGTGCTGAACCGCATCACCGCGATGCCGAGCGCACCGACGGCCATATGCTTCCAGAGCGATGACATCGCGCTGCCGACGCTGTTCAGATTGCGGCAGTATGGCCACCGGGTGCCGCAGGACATCTCGATCATCGGCTTCGACGACATCCCCTTTGCACAGTCCATCGGCCTGACCACGCTGCGCCAAGACCCCTTCGAACTCGGCAGAAAGGCCGCAACGCAGACGCTGGACGCCATAGCAGGAAGCACTCCCGAACCGCAGTTCGAAATCGCGCAAGCCCAGCTGATCCTGCGTGAGACCACAGCTGCCGCCGCATAGCGGAAGGGCTGGCGCGTCTGCCGTTTGGGGAAACACGCCAGCCCTTCGCCAGCGCCAAGCATCAGGCCCTGGGACATCATCAAACCACTAGAACCCAGCCATAGCGCCGTCACGCATGAGCGCACGGGAACTTGGCGCTCACACGTCGAGCAGCACCCACACGCTTGTGTCTTGCGGCAGCTTGCCCGTAGGCACAGCGGCGGAGGCCAGCACGATTTCGCCGCGGGGGATGTCGGTCTCCTCGGCGCCGAAGTTCGTCAGGCTCACGAAGCGCCGCCCGTCGGCGCTCGGCCGCGAGTAGGCGATCACGTTCTCGCCGGCATCCAGCATCTGGCATGAGGTGTCAGCCGTTGCGGTCAGCAGCGAGGCGCGGGCCTTGAGCGCGTCGTGATACAAGGTGAGCATCGAATCGGGGTTGCCGGATTCCACGTCGACCGCGTAATCCTTGAACCACAAGGGCTGCGGCAGATGCGGCTCGGCCGGGGCCTTGCCGTCGTCCAGCGTGGCAGGAGAAAAGCCGAAGGAGCGCTTCTCGCCGAAGTTCGCATCCCACGAGGCCGCTTCGGGCGCATCGGCGGAATCCCACGGCAGCGGCACGCGGCAGCCGTCGCGGCCCTTGTCGGTGAAGTTCCTGCGCGTGAAGAACGGCGTGGGGTCTTCGAGCCTGTCCCAGGGAATATCCGGCACTTCGAACAGACCCAGCTCCTCGCCCTGATACACATAGATCGATCCGGGCAGGCCGGCCTCCATGAGAATCGCCGCCCGGGCGCGGCGCGTGCCCAGCTCGCGGTCTTCGATGTAGCTTGTGCCGTCGCGCAGAATCCAGTCCTTGGCAAGCTGATGATGGGCGGCGGCGCTGACTTGCGGCAGGCCGTAGCGCGAGGCGTTGCGAGGCACGTCAT
Source organism: Bifidobacterium subtile (assembly GCF_000741775.1). Classification (GTDB taxonomy): domain Bacteria; phylum Actinomycetota; class Actinomycetes; order Actinomycetales; family Bifidobacteriaceae; genus Bifidobacterium; species Bifidobacterium subtile. The sequence goes on along the minus strand of NZ_JGZR01000006.1, from coordinate 198,428 downwards.
GGTTGCTCATGACCCAGGTCGTGGTCGAGCCGTCGGTCTGCTCGGCGGAATTCAGCCCGTCCACAACGGCTTCGCGGAAATCCGCGACCGTCCAGTTCGCCTTGGCGAACTCGAAGTTGAACACCTGCCCCAGCTCTTCGGGCGACGCGTAGAGATGCTGGTGCTCGGGCACGACCCATGCCTCGCCGACGGCGAAGCGCGGCGGATCGTACTCATTGAACACCCCGCGCCACTCGCGATAGATGTCGTGCACCTCCGCACGGTCCCACAGCGGATTCTTGCCATCGTGGCTCAGGCCTTCGTGCACCGGGTAGCGTTTGCCGAGCTCTTCCAGCGGCTCGCTCTCCAGATCCTTGGCCAGGCCATGCGCCACGTCGATGCGGAAGCCGTCGGTGCCGTGGTCGCTCCAGAAGCGCAGCGTCTTCTTGAACTCCTCGTGCACGTCGGGGTTCTTCCAGTTGAGGTCGGGCTGCTCCTTGGCGAAGATGTGCAGATACCACTGCCCGTCCTCGACCCGTTCCCAGGCCGATCCGCCGAACAGCGACACCCAGTCGTTCGGCGGCAGCTCGCCGTGTGCGCCCCGGCCTTCGCGGAAGACGTAGCGGTCGCGCGCTGCGGAGCCGCGGCCGGCCTTGAGCGCTTCCTGGAAGAGCACATGCTTGTCGGCGGTATGGTTCGGCACGATGTCGACGATGACCTTCAGCCCGGCTGCGTGCGCGGCGGCGGCCATGGCGTCGAAATCATCCATGGTGCCCAGCCGCGGATCGACGTTGCGGTAATCGATGACGTCGTATCCGCCGTCCGCCAAGTCCGAAGGGTAGAACGGGGAAAGCCAGAGCGCGTCGACGCCGAGGTCTTTGAGATAGTCGATCTTCGACGTGACGCCGGGGATATCGCCCAAGCCGTCGCCGTTAGCGTCTTTGAAGCTGCGCGGGTAGATCTGGTAGACGACCGCCTGCTTCCACCAGTCGTCGCGTTCGTTGTTCAGTGTCATGGTTCCTTCCTTGGATGTCTTGATTCGGCTTGGCTATGGTATCGATACGAACCGCTTGCTTATGTTATGGGCGCCATTGGGACTATTTGGAGAACGGCTCGACCTGCGGCAGCAGGCCAAGCACCTTCTGGTTGTTCTGCCACTCCTTCTGCCAGCCGCCGACGTAGGCCGATTCGAACTTCGACCACTTGCCGGTTCCCTGAGCATATTCCGTCAGCGCATTGGCCAGATCGTCCTGCCACTGCTGGCTGGGCACGGTGAAGCTCTGAGCCGAAGGCTTGCCCTCTTTGGCGTAGGCGCGGGCGGCCGTCGTCAAAGGGTTGGCGGGCTGGTACTTGTCGTTGTCGAAAGTGGTGAACGGCACGGAGAAGCCCATTTCCTTGGACAGGCTCTCCTTGCCCTCATCGCCGGTCACCAGCCAGTCGATGAAGTCGAGCGTGGCCTTCTGGTCCTGCTTCGAGGCCTTCTTGTTCACCGCCCATGAGGCATCGTAGATCGAGAACGGGCCGTACTTGTCTTCGCCGGGAATGCCGAGCCAGTATGGCAGCATCCCCAAGTCCTTGTCGCTCACATTGTTGTCTTTGATCTGGCCGTACGCCCAGACGCCGTTGGGGTAGAACGCCACATCCCCCAGCGCGAATTCCGAGGTCACGTCGTCATAGCTCTTCGAGGTGAGCATTGTGCTCGGCGTCGGGTTGTTCTTGAGCTGCAGATCGAACATATCCTTGTAGTTCTTCAGATACGTGCCCTTGAGCGTCGGCTCGAAGGTCACATTGGCGTCGCGGTATTCGTAGAACAGCGGCACACGTCCCATGTGGGTCGTGTAGCGGTAGGATGCGGACGCGTCGAGCGCGGGCGTGGCGAAGGCGGCTTTGATGCCAAGATCGTCCTTGTGCTTCTGCATGTCCTCGGCCACGGACTTCAGCGTGTCGTAGTCTTTGATGTCCTTGTCGCTCTTGATGAGCGCATACGGCTTCTTGGCGTACTCGTTCACGATCTTCTTGTTGTAGATGATGCCGTACCACTCGCCGGCGTACGGCAAGGTGTATGCGCCGTCGGCATCCTTGTGTGAGTTGGCTTGGCCCTCCTCGTTGAGCAGCTTGTAGACATCGGTGTCCTTGAGATTCGTGAGGTACTTCTTGTACTTCGCGAACTGGTCGTAGCCGCCAATAGTGAACATCGTCGGCGCTTCGCTCTTCGAGAGCTCGGAGGTGAGCGTGGAGTCATAGCTGCCGGCCGCTGCGGTGTTCACCTGCACGTCAACGCCGGTTTCCTTGGTGTAATCGTCGGCCAGCTTCTGCAGCTGATCGCCGATCTCCTGCTTGCCGTTCACCAGGTAGACATGTCCTTTGCTGGGGTCGGCGCCGCTTCCTCCGCAGGCAGCCAGCGTGATGCCCAGCCCTAGGCTGAGCGTCGCCGCAATAAGCTTTTTCGTGCCGGTTCGCATGGTGTTCGTTCCTTTCGCTTGTTGCTGGTTATGCCGGGGCGTCTTCGCCGCCGGGTGCCGTGTCATGCCGTATGGCCATTCATCGGCATGACGGATATGGTCTCGCCTTGTCGTGTCGTTTCACGAATTCAAAACCATCCAATGACAACGATAACACGATGCAATCGATGCCACGCGGACTGTTGAAATGAACGCGGCGCGGCCTTGCGCCAACGATGCTCGGAATTACTCGGGATTGTCTAGAATGGAATGGTCGCCGAACCCCGAGGAGTGCCATGAAGTTCCTATCGCCAGATTCCCGATTCATGCAGGGGCTGTCCAACGCCGCCGATGCCGTGTGGATCAACATCCTGATGCTCCTCACCAGCATCCCGATCGTCACCATCGGAGCGGCCCTCGCCGCTGGGAATTCCGCGGCTCGCCGCACGATAGCGGGCGAAGGCCATACGACTTCGAATTACTTTGCGGCTTTCCGCTCGAACTTCGTGCGGGCGACTTTGATCTGGCTGGTATTCGGCCCCGCGCTGGCGCTCATTGCATACTCCTGGGTGGTGCTGCAGATCACGCCGCTGCTGATACCTAAATTCGCGCTGAGCATTCTGTGGGTCATCGGCTTCGAATGGGTCTGGACCTTGCAGGCCCGTTTCGACAACTCATGTGGCCGAACTCTTGCAAACGCTTTCATTCTCGGCATATCGAATATCGGCCTGACCGCGGCGGTGGCGCTGCTTGACGCGGTATTCCTTGCTTTGGTCGCAGCCTCATGGTTTTACATGCCCCAGGGCCTGTTTCTTTTGGCGGTGTTCGGGTACGGCGCGCTGATCATGCTGCACATTCCCATCCTCGATCGCTGTCTGAATCGATACGTCAAGTCGCAGGGCGGCAAGGCGGACTAGCGGCGGCCCGCGCTTTTGGCCTGACGCGAAAAAGCGCGAGTCCCAACAGACAGCGAGGGGCCGGCCACGCGTGTCGCATGACCGGCCCCTCGCGGCTTTCGTCGGAATGCGCTCCCGGCGAGAGCCGCCATCAGACTGCTGAATCGAACTTGTCGACCAGAGCGCTCATCCAATCGAGAAGATTGTCGTATTCCTTCGGCATTTGCTCGGTGAGCTCGATGATCGGCACATTGCCCGACTTCGCTGCGGACACGAGCTGATCGGTGGTCGAATCGGCTTCCTGCGTGTTGAAGACCAGCACCTTGATGCTGCCGTCGCCCAGCGCGTTCTGGAAGTCCTTGATGTCGGCCGGAGTCGGCTCGCTCTCGTTGGCCGAAGCCTGCGCGTAGCCCTTCGGCGTATTATCGGCCATCTGCAGATCGCCCGCAAGATACCATGCCACCGATTCGGTCGCTGCGTACGGCAGCCCCTTGGCGGTCTTGGCCGTCGTCGCGATCTTGTCTTCAAGCTGCTGCTCGTCCTTATGCCAGGAAGCATTCAACGTCGCGTAGTCGGCCTTGCCTTTGGCATCGACGGACTGATAGGCCTTGGTGATCGCGTCGGCGGTCGCTTTGCGCACAGCGGCGGAGAACCACACATGCGGGTTGTCGCCCTCCTTGATGCCGCCGACCTCGGCCGCATTCACGACCGTGGCGCCGCTGGACTTGGCGGCCTTGACGGCCCACGGATCATAATCGGCGCCGTTCACCACGACGACCTTCGCCTTGGAGAGTTTGGCGACGTCGCCCGTGGAAGGCTCATAATCATGCGCCTCGACGTTCGTGTTGCTCATGATGCTGCTCACGTCGACGTGCGAGCCGCCCAGTTCTTTGGCCACCGAGGCCCATTGGTTGATGCTGGCGACCACGCTGATCTTGCCGTTGTCGGAGGCCGAGGCGCCCTGCGATGCGTTATCGCCTGAGCTACCGCACGCGGCCACCGTCAGCGCCATCACCCCGGCCGCCGCGGCAGCCATGACGCGGGCAAGCACGGAGGGCTTTTTCATTGCATTCTGTGTCATCGATACACCTTCGTTTTCTCTGTGGTTCTCATGTCGTGTCGTATTCGTCGTCCGCCGCGAAAGCCTCGCCGGTTTCCCGAACGGGCCATCGCAGCATCCTGTGAGATGTGGACTCTCCTACTATATAGAAATAGCGAGACTCATTATCACTTCAATTGCCTATAAGACCACGAGGCGTGTCGAAACAGTGGGCGTGCACCATGTCGTGGCCGCGATGCTGCGATTCAGATGCTCGCGCAGCACGTACTCGTTGTCCTTGTTGCCGTACACCTGGATGTCGAGCTCCTCGGGCAGCGCGTCCGACCGCTGCATCGCATCCGTGGCCATCGGCACGATCGCGCCGAGCTTGGCCAGCACCGGGATATTCTCCAAGGTGCGGCCGAGCCGAATGGTCGTCTCGCCGGTCTTGAACTGGCCATCCAAGTTGCAGCTCGACACCATCGGGCGCTCGATGCCCTCCTGGTCACCCTGGTAGACCAGATCGGTGAAGATGTCCATCCACTGGCCCTCGGGCAGCCATGCATCCACGAAGCCGACGTTGAGCGTCGGGTCCTGCGGCGTCGTGATCGGCGCGACCATGAGCTCGCTGCCGAAGAAGTACTGGTTCTTGACCAGGTAGCTTTCCTCGTTGTCCGGGTAGCGGTAGTACAGCGGCTCGATCAGCGCCACGTTCTCGTCGTGCGTCCCGATGTTGGCACTGTCGAGGTAGGGCACCAGCCGGTTGCGCAAGCGCAGGTAGGCGTCCATGTATTCGCGCACGTCGCGGCGGTACTTCCACGGCTCCTTGCCCGAGAAGGGGTTCTCGGAGCTGTGCAGGCGGTTGATGGGGCTGAATACGCCCAGCTGCAGCCAGCGCAGCGAGAGTGCCGGGTCGAAGCTGCCCCAGATGTGCCCGCCGATGTCGTGGCTCCACCACGTGTAGCCGATGTTCGTAGCGGTCGCGGTGAAGTACGGCTGAAAGTCCAGCGAGGCCCAGGTGATGACCGTGTCGCCTGAGAATCCGATCGGGTAGCGGTGCGAGCCGGGGCCGGCGAAGCGGGAGAGAATCAGCCCTTCGCCGTCATTGCGCTGCATGTTGTCGAGGAAGTGGTAATGATTGAGATTCCACAGCGGCTCGACCTTGTCCTTGCTCCGGCTCGTTCCCTGCTGCCAGTCCAGCCACCAGAAGTCGACGCCCTCATCCTCCATCGGGTGGTGCACGTCGTCGAAGTAGGACTCGCGGAATTTCGGGTCGTCCAGGTCGAACATCGCCGGCTCTTCCTTCTCAACGTCCAGACCGAGGCCTTGGCGACCGCCGGGTACGCGTCCTCGAAGGCTCGGATGCCGCCGGCCGGATGCGTGTTCAGCGAGATGTGCTTATGCCGCTTTTTGAGTTCTTTCAAGAACTGCTGCGGGTCGGGGAAGAGCTTGCGGTTCCACGAATACCCGGTCCACGTGCTGCCGAAGCGAGCCGGCACGTCGTCGGTGCGATGCCAGTCCATATCGATGATGGAGACGCTGATGGGCACCTGCTCGCTCTCGAACTGGTCCATCAGATCGAGGTATTCCTGCTGTGTGTACCGGTAGTAGCGGCTCCACCAGTTGCCCAGCGCATAGCGCGGGATGAGCGGGGTCGTGCCGCTCAGGCGATAGTAGTCGCCGAGCTCCTCGCGGTAGCTGCGGCCGTAGGCGAAGAAGTAGCCGTCGGATTCCTCAGGTATACGGGCTACGAAATGGCCGTCCTCGATGGCGAAGGAGTCCGTGTCGTCCAGGTAGGCGTAGCCGTCGCGGCTCATGATGCCGTCGTCGATCGGCGTCGAGCCGTCCACCAGATCCAGCGTCGGGTTGGTGCCGCCGAGGTTCCCGCTGGCCTTCTCACCGTAGTACCAGCGGCTGTCGTGCAGCGTGTACTGGTATTTGGCGTCGACGTGCAGATTGCTCGCCGCGAACGGGCCGCCGTCGTAATACAGATGGAAGAATTCGGTCTCGATCTCCACCTCATGGCCGTTATGGTCCTTCAGCACGGAATAGTTGACCGGTTCGAAGTCGCGATTGGCGACCAGCTGCGTGTTGCGGTCCTCGAACTCGCCCGACGACGAATACTCCAGGCGAATCAGCCGCTCCGTCAGCAGCGTGAACCGGTAGTCGCTTCCTTGCACTATGTTGCTCATAGCAATATCCCTTTCTCGTGGATATTTATGAATGCTTGCGAATGTTGGGATTCTGATAGTCCTAGTTGCTTTCTAGAACTTGACCTTGGTCGCCCTGACGATGAAGAAGCTGACCACCGCGATGACGGCCAGCACAATCGCGAAGAACAGCACCGGCGCGGTCGCCGTGTCGCCGAGCACTTTCTGGGAGAACGCGATGCCGTAGGCCGTGAGGAAGGAGCCGATGTTGCACCCGACCAGCAGCAGCGTGTTCGCGCTGGCCTGCGCCTGCGCGGGAACCAACTTCACGATCATGTTGAAGGCGCAGATCGTGGTCGCGGCACAGAATCCGGCGACAAGGCTGGCGCCGATCAGCATCACGCTATTGGACGCGACGAACAGCAAGAGCAGCCCGCCCACGTACATCACCAGGAACAATGGCAGCGTGTACCCGCGCAGCTTGCCGTAGATCCAGCCGAAGGCCACGCCGCCCAGGAACCCGCCCAACGTCGCCAGCGACACCGCGATGCTGGACTGCTGCGCCGTCATGATGTTGCGCGCGATCGCCAGGCGCGGAATCTGCAGCAGCACCAGAATATTGACCATGACAATCACGAAGACGAGGAAGAACAACGACAGCGTGCCCGGTGTGAACACCGTGGAAAGGCCGGATTTCTTCTCTGCACTGTCGCTTTCCTTCGGCTCTGGCAGCTCCGGAACGACCTTCCAGAACAGCAGCGCGATCGGGATCGCCAGCAGGTAGATGAAGAACGCGCTATGCCATCCAAAGCTCAGCAGGAAGCCAACCAGCAGAGTCGCCACGGTGGCGCCGACCTGCTCGCAGGCACCGCGATAGCCCAGCATCTTCGACTCCTCATCGCCGTTGTAGAAGCGGTTGATAATGGTGATGACCAGCGAATTGAACATGCCCATGCCCGAGCCCAGCAGCATGCGGGAGACAAGAATCAGCCAGTAGTTGCTGGACAGGATCGGCCCCAGACCTGACACGGCGATGCAGGCTAGGCCGAGCAGAATGGACTTCTTGATGCCGATTTTCTTGGAGATCATAGGCGAAAGCAGCAGGAATATCAGTACGAAGGCCTGCGGTATCGTGCCCACCAGATTGATGCTCGTCTACGAGGCGCCCAGATCCTTGCCCATCAGCGGCAGGGCGGGCGAAACCGAGGTGCCCGTAACTAGGATGAGGGAGACGCTCAGAATGGTGAATTTGAATAGAATCGACTTTGTGTTCAGCGATTTTCCTTGCGGAATATCCCGCGAATTATCTGCGGATGCAGTCATATCAACATTTCTCTCTTATGCTGTGCTGACGCTCGGCACAGCGGTATCGTTGTGTTCTTTCGGTATCTCACTAGCGTTTGAGAGGCAAGGCGTGGTACGCCTGCCCTCGAAATGCCTGCGTTTCTGCGTTCGTTTGCACTGGCGCAGGATGGTCACCGGAGTCGTCAGGAACCGGATTCGATCCCGGCGCTGCGCTGGAATGTCAGCCAGCGACGGCTGCTGATCAGCGCATCCGCCATGGCATCGAAACGATGGCTCTTCGGCGACGCGACAATGGTGACGAAAATATAGCGAAAAACGATTTAAAGGGAGGAATAGCGTACGACAAGACGCTCGGTGCGATGCCGATGCTGAGTCGTGCACAAAGCGCACTCATTCATGAAGCTCATCATCGCCCTCACCTCCTTGCCGTCTGCTCTGTCGTTGCAGGTCCCGTGTCATGCCATCTGCTCGTTCTGGTGAGCGCTAGGCACAATCGCGTTGGTCCCAGCACTATTCGCTGTGCTGTTGCCGTAGCCATAAACTACGACGGGATTGTGGACTGCGCAATCCACTCGCGTGTCTGCCGTGCGGCGTTGCTGTGCGGCAGACACGCGAAACAATATCACACGCGCAGCAGCTGCTCCGCGACGGCGCGGATCACCGATTCGGGCATATGCGAGACGAAGAGATCATGGCGATGATCCCCATTGGCGGGTTCCTCCAAAGTATGCAAGGCGTTGAGCGCGGCAGGACCGTCAGAGCGCACAAGCCGGTCGGCCTTGTCTTTGGTCAGATAGTCGATCTGCGCATTGTAGAGCACGCGGAAGGCATCGTCGGCGCTGGTGTCGTGCGCGAGCGCCAGCTCCCCGTCGAAGAGTATCTCCACGGCGCAAGCGCTCGAAACCTCAGGGATTTCAACGCTCAGGCTCAGTGTGCGTTCGTCATATGCCGTCGTGGCTTCGATGGCCTCGCCGCCGACGCGCACCGAAACCTTGGCCGGCTCCACTCCGCGCATCACGACGGTCCACGCGCGCCGCTCGGGCACGACGGAGCCGTCAGCTTCAGCCTCGCCCTGCGCCGCGCCAATCGTGAATGTGGCGGAACTGCCGGCGACCCAGTGCAGGGCCATTTCGGTCGTCGACACGGCGGATTCGGTGCCTCGGCTCCCGTCGTCTTCGACAAGCGTGAACGACCCATCGGCCCCGGCGAACGCGACCACGCGCACATGCTTCGGGTTGTCGATCGAGTTTACTGGGCCGTTGGCCTCGTCAAGCGGCTGCATGGGCACGATGCCGCCGGCCTTCGCGAAGACCGGCATGGCCTCAAGCGGTCGCCAGACCTCAAGCTTGCGGCCATCAATGCCAGGCGCTTCATAACGCCGTCCGGTGAAGAAGTCGAACCACGTGCCTTGCGGCAGCCAGACATCGGTTTTGGCGAGCTGCGCTTCCCGGTCGATAGGCTCGACAATCGGCGCTACCACCAGTTCGGTGCCGAAACGGAATTCGTTAGGCACTTCGTAGGCTGATGCATTGTCTGCGGCCTGCCAGTACATCGGCTCGACGATCGGCCGGTCCTTGATCGCCGCCCGCCAGTTCATCGTGTACAGATACGGAATCAGCTCGTGCCGCAGACGCAGCGAGGCATTCATCGAATCGCGCACCTCGGCACGGAAGTTCCACGGCTCCTTGCCGTTGAACGCCGAATCGGTGGAATGCAGGCGGTTGATCGGGCTGAACGCGCCGAGCTGATACCAACGGGCTTCCAGCTCTTCGTCGCGGCGGCCGAACATATGCCCGCCGATATCATGGCTCCACCAGCCATAGCCGATGTTGCTAGCCGTGGCGGTGAAATAGGGCTGGAAGCGCAGCGACTCCCAGCTCACGACGGTGTCGCCCGAGAATCCGACAGGGTAGCGGTGCGAGCCTGGCCCTGCGTAGCGCGAGAAGGTCAGCGGCCAGCGGCCGTCTCGGCCGGAATCCAAGTAGTGCAGGTGGTTGAGCATCCACAGCGGGTCCAGGCCCTGCTGCCGCGTCACGCCGCCCTGCTGCCAGTCGAGCCACCAGAAGTCGATGCCTTCATCTTCAAGCCGGTGATGCAGATCGAAATAGGTCTTCATGAATTTCGGGCTGGTCAGGTCGAATTCGATCGGCTCCTCGCTCGCCGGATCGATGCCCAACTGCCGCGCGGCTTCGGCGTACCCATCCTCGAAGGCGCGGATGCCGTCGCGCGGGTGCACATTCGGCGTGATTTTCAGCCCGTGCCGGTGCAGCGTGTCGAGGAAGCGCTTCGGGTCGGGGAAGAAGGAGCGGTTCCACGTGTAGCCGGTCCAGCCTGAGCCGTATTTCGGATCGACGGCATCGACCAGGTGCCAGTCCATATCGATCACGGCCGTGGTGAACGGCAGCCCTTCGTGTTCGAAGCGCTCGACCAGCTGCAAGTACTCGCGCTCGGTGTAGCGATGGTAACGGCTCCACCAGTTGCCCAGCGCGAAGCGCGGCAGCAGCGGCGTAGGGCCGGTCAGCCGGTAGAAATCGCGTATCGCCTCGATGTACCGATGCGCATAGCCGAACACGTACAGGTCGTGGCCCTCACCGGGGCGCGGCACGACCCAAGTGCCGAAGGGATTGGCTTCGCCGTTCACCTGCTCGGTTTCGGCCAGGATGTTGGAGGCCGAGTCGTCCAGCACCGCCCAGCCGTCGCGCGAAACCACGCCCAAGCCGAGCGGCGTCACGCCATTCGTCTCATCGAGCGTGCGTGCGGTGCCGCGCAGGTTGCCCTCCTGCTCCTCGCCGTAATTCCAGGTGTTGCGATTCGAGTTCACGCCTTTGATGACGACGCTTAAGCCCTCCTTGCTGAAGGGTTTCATATCATAGGTCAGACGCAGCGCAGGCGTGTCGAGTACGAGTCGCCCGTCGCGCACGGTGTGCGTGAAATGCGGCTTCGCGCCCCAGTCGCGATTCACCACCATCTGCGTGGCATGATCCTCGAACACGCCATCATCCTGCCATTCCACGCGAATTAGCGATTCGGCGAGCACGCCGATACGCCAATGATCGCCTTGGATCACGGCTTCGGGATTCATGATCGGATGGGTGTCGAGCTGCGGAAAATGCGTCATTGTATGCTCCTTGTAGCCTCGCGACGATTGCACGGTCAGTAATTGCAGTGCTGATAACAGGCGATGTTATCGTTGTCAATCATATCGTGGCCAATGATGATGTCGGCGCTGATGTCGCCGAAATTGTCGGCGGATTCACTGTCATGAGGTCGCTGCCACTGGATGCCGCCAATGCGCCAATGCATTGCGCACCAGCCGCTCTCGCGCTCTTATGTCGCGCAAGACATAAACCGTCCCGCAAGGCACTGGCCAGCCTTGCATGATCCATCATGCCTCATAACAGCCGAATCGCCGGGGTTCTCTTATACGCATCGCATGCGCACAAGATCGCCTCGGCGATTGGTCTATGACATTCCCGAGCCCCACAACGGCTTGGGAGTGCGAGTCTTGCTATCCGTTGCTCTTCGAGGACGCGACCTCCTTGGCCCAGCCGTCCACGAAGGCGCTCTGGACGCCGTCCCACTTGCCAGTGCCCTGCGCGTACTCGAGAATCGAGTTGGACAGGTTGTCCTTCCACTGCTGGCTCGGATCGTAGAGGAAGGCCCATGGCAGGTTCTTCTTGCCCGCGGCGGCATACTGGTCAGCGGCCTTCATGATCGGGTTGTCGGTAACGTACTTGCCGGTGAAGGTCTTGAACGGCGTCGTGAAGCCCATCGTGTGCGACCAAGCCTCACGCCCTTCGTCCGAGGTGATGAGCCACTTGAGGAAGGCCTTGGTGGCCTTCTGCGACTCGGGGGAAGCCTTCTTGTTGATGCACCAGAAGGTCTCGGAGCCGGTGGACATGCCGTAGTCCCCCTCTCCGGGAACGCCGGAGTAGATCGGCAGCACGCCGATCTGGTCGGCGCTTAGGCCGCCATCCACAAGGTCGGGCCACGACCACGAGCCGTTCTGGAAGAAGACCGCGTCGCCGGTGGTGATGTCCGCTAGGGCGTCATCCATCGTCTTGCTGCTCAGCGCGCTGGTCGGCGTGGTCGAATCCTTGAGATACAGGTCGATGATGTCCTTGAACTCGGGCAGATATGTGCCCTTGATCGTGGCGGGCTGCTGGGTCACGTTGTCCTGCGCGAACTCATAGGCCAACGGCACGCTCGCGAGATGGGTGTTGTAGCGCCAGCTCGTGGAGGGGTCGAAGCCCATCGAAGTGAACGCGCCCTTGACGCCGATCTTGTCCTTGTTCTTCTGGATTTCGTCGGCCACCGTCTTCAGCGTCTCGAAATTCTTGATGCCTTTGACGTTTTTGATGCTCGCGCCGGGCATCCCGAAGTACTTCTTGAGCAGATCCTTGCGGTAGATGATGCCGAAGGTCTCGTTGACGACCGGTACGGCCAGAATCTGGCTGCCGTCGTCGGACTTGAGCGCCATCGACGGATCCTTGAGCTGCTTGTACACCTCGGTGTCGCTCATATCCGCAGCGTAGGCGTTCCAATCCTTGAGGCCGACCGGCCCGAGCACTTGGAACAGCGTCGGCGGCTGGTTCTTCGCCAGCTCGGATTTCAGGGACTGCTGGTAGGTCTGCGAAGCCACGGTCTACACCGTGAACGGGACGCCTGTCTCCTTGGAGTACGATTGCGCGAGGTCCTTCATGCTCTGCGCGATTTCAGGCTTGTTGCTCAGATAGTAGATGCCGCCTTCCTGCGCGGTATCGTTCGACGAGCTTCCGCACGCCGCCATCCCTGCCAGCATCGCCACGCTGAGCGAAGCCGCCAGCGCCTTGATCATTCGTTTCATGCCATTTTGTGTGTCATTTACTGTGTTGCTTAGTGCCATTGCTGCTCAGTGCCACCGTGCACCAAGCGCATCGCGCGCTTAGTATCACCGTGCACTTAGTGTCATTGCCACGTATTCGGTTATTGGTTCTCGCGGCTGCCGCGCACGTCTCCTGCCACTTGCGCATGGCGGCATCCAGCCGGCAATCCGAAAGCCATACGCCGATGTCGGCCCTCGGACTGCCGCCTACCACGTCGCCTGCGCAGTCGCCGCGACTAGGCTGATCAGCCCTTGACGGCTCCGGCCATAACGCCGGAGATGATGTACTTCTGGCAGATCAGGTAGAAGATGATGATCGGCACAATCGCCAGCACCAGGCAGCCCATCATCGCGCCCATATCGACCGAGCCGTAGCCGCCCTTGAGATACTGGATGGCGATCGACATCGTCTTGTACTTGCGCATGTCCAACGTCAGGTACGGCAGGAGGAAGTCGTTCCAGATCCACATCGTCTCAAGAATCGCGACGGAGACGACCGCCGGCTTCATGATCGGCAGCACGATGCGGAAGAAGATGCGCGGCACGCTTGCGCCGTCGATCATCGCGGATTCCTCAAGCTCCTGCGGAATGCCTTTGATCACGCCGGTGAAGATGAACACCGCCAAGCCCGCACCGAAGCCGAGATACACGAACCACAGGCCCCACGGGGTGTTGAGCCCGAGCATATCGGCGATTTTGGAAAGCGTGAACATGACCATCTGGAACGGCACGATCATATTGAACAGGAAGAGCACGTACAGCGTTCTTGCCGACCAGTTGTCGACACGCACAATCCACCATGCGCACATCGAGGTGCACAGCAGAATCAGCCCGACCGCGCCGACGGTGACGACCACGGTCCAGCCGAAGCTGGAGATCAGATTCGTGCGTTCGATGCCGCGCGTGTAGTTCTCGAATCCGACGAACTGCTTGCCTGTGGGAATCGAGAAGGCGTTGCGCGAGATGTAGGCCTTCTGCTTGAACGAGTTAATGACCACCAGCACGATCGGGAAGACCCACGCCAGAGACACGACCGTGAAGAACACGCTCCACAGGCCTGGGTGCTTGATCTTGTCACTCATGCTTCCACCTCCCTGCTTGTGGACAGACGGTTCTGGATGATGGCGATGACGGCCACGATCAGGAAGAAGATGACGGCCTTCGCCTGGCCTACGCCTTCAAAGCCTGCGCGCCCATAGAAGGTGCGGTAGATGTTCAGCGCCAGCAGCTCGGAGGTGTTCGACGGAGCGCCGTTGGTCAGCGCAAGGTTCTGATCGAACATCTTGAAGCCATTGGTCATGGTCAGGAATGTGCACACGGTGATCGAAGGCATCATCAGCGGGATGGTGACCCGGAAGAGGGTCTGGCGCGAGCTCGCGCCGTCGACCGCCGCCGCTTCGATGACGTCGCCGGGCAGCGCCTGCAGCCCTGCTATATAGATGATCATCATGTAGCCGATTTGCTGCCAGCAGTAGAGCATGACCATGCCCCAGAAGCCGTAGGTGCCCGAATAGGTGATCGAACGGCCCCAATGCGCCAGCACGCCGTTGAGCAGCAGCAGCCAGATATAGCCCAGGATGATGCCGCCGATCAGATTCGGCATGAAGAACACGGAGCGGAAGATATTCGCTCCCTTGACGGCTTTCGTCAGCATGTAGGCGATGGCGAATGCGACGATGTTCACCACGATCACCGTCACCAAGGTGAAGGCCACCGTATACACAAGCGAGCGCCAGAACTCCTTGTCCGCGATAGCCGCCGTGTAGTTTTGCAGCCCTACGAACTTAGCGTCCGTCACCGTGCTGAACCTGCAGAAGCTCAGGTATATGCCCATGATGAACGGCACGACGAAACCGACCAGGAAGGCCGCGAACGTAGGCAGGGCGAATAATGCCCACCACTTACGTATCGTTTTGCCAGCCATAGTAATCACGACAGAACCTCCTCTCTTTATCGAGATAGGCCGCACAACCGTATGCGACGCCTATTGTCGTGTGTATTGACTCATTGTTGATTTGTATGCGTCAGTTCCGGAATGTCACCGTTCTTCGATTGACTGAGATGACATTATCATTGTTGCGTCCCATAGTCAAAAACGTTGTCATTTTAGGCCGTTTCTTTCCAGCTTTACTGAAGCTAAACTATAGAATACCGTTGTGCTTGCTTAGTTTTTGCATGCATACCCCGTAATGAAAACGTTTGTTATGTACACGCCAGCGAATTGCGCTATCCATATGCTCGAGAACACGCCGGTCATGCTCCGCGCAGCGGCTCAGCAGTGCAGCGGCTCAGCAGTGAAGAGACACAGGGGCATGCCGCCCAATGCTTGCCGTTATTGGCCATTGCCGGAACGTCGCAGTTCGCGACGCATGGCTCGCGCGGTACGGCTCGCGCCGCATAGCTCGCCCCAACAAAGCGGACAGGCCGGCCCTCGCGCGGCGACATCACGTCGCAGCAGCTGAAGGCCGGCCCGCCGCATAGCTGGCGATAGCGTATCAGCCCGCGTGCGCGGCCTGATACTCCTTGGCCCAGCCGTCGACGTACGCCGACTTGACCGCATCCCACGATCCAGTTCCCTGCGCGTATTCAAGCATCGCATTGCCCAAGGCGTTCTTCCACTGCTCGGACGGCATCATCGTGAAGTTCCAGCTGACCGGGGTCTTGCCGGACTTCTGATCGTCGACGGCGGCCTGAACCAACGGATTGTCCGCCTTGATGTCCGCGAAGGTCTTGAACGGCGTCGTGAAGCCCATCTGCTTGCTCAGCGCATCCTTGCCGGCATCCGATGTGATGGCCCACTTGAGGAAGTCCTTAGTGGCCTGCTGGTCCTCCTTGGAGGCCTTGGCGTTGACGCACCAGTAGTTCTCGGACCCGGTGGCCAGACCTTCGTTCTTCTCGTCCGGCCCGCCGATGTAGATCGGCATCATGCCCACCTGGCCCGGCTCCATGCCGGCCTTCTGCAAATCGCTCCAGGCCCAGGTGCCATTCTGATAGAAGGCCGCCTCGCCGAGCGCGAACTCGGAGTTCGCATCATCGCCGGTCTTCGAGCTCAGCTGCGTCGGCGCAGTCGTGGAATCCTTGAGGTAGAGGTCGAAGATGTTCTTGAACTGCGGCATGTACGTGCCCTTGATGGTCGCCGGCTGCTCGGTGACATTGTCCTTCTTCAGCTCGTAATAGAGCGGGATATTCGCCAGATGCGTCTTGAAGCGCCAATCCGAGCTGGAGTCGAATCCGGCGGAAGTGAACGCGCCCTTGATGCCGAGATCGTCCTTGCGCGCCTGCATGTCGTTGGCCACGGCCTTGAGCGTGTCGAAGGAATCGATGTCCTTCACCGACTTCGCCTTGGCTCCGGACAGCGCGAAGTACTTCTTGAGAATGTCCTTGTTGTAGATCAGGCCGTAGGTCTCCATCGCGTAGGGCACGCCGACGACCTTGTCGCCATCCTTGAGCGCCACGTCCTGATTCTGCAGCTGCTTGTAGATCTCGGTGTCCTTGAGATCGGCCGTGTACTCCTTCCAGTTCGCATAGCCGACCGGCCCATTAATTTGGAACAGCGTGGGGGCCTCGCTTTTTGCCATCTCGCTCTTGAGCTGCTGCTCGTAGGTGCCGGAGGCCGCCGTTTCCACGGTCATCTGCACACCGGTCTCCTTGGTGTAGGCTGATGCGAGATCCTTCCATTGATCCGCCGCTTCCGGCTTGAAGTTGAGGAAGTACACCTTGCCTTTGCCGCTGTCGGACGCATCCGACCCGCCGCAGCCGGCGAGCGCTCCCAACGACATTGCGGTGACGGCTGCAATCGCCATCGCTGATTTCACTATGCGATTCATCTTCGAATCCTTTCCTTTTTCTTTTCCCTCGGCGCATCAGCCCGTTGCATCGCGTTATGACCGCCAGAACACTGTCTCGTGTCAAGTCTCGTTATACCATATTTCCCCTTATCCTGCAAACGCTGATCTAGGAGCAGAACGGTCGGGATGCTAGCGCCGAAATCGTTGGCATCGGCCGATAACCGCCGGTCTGACAAAAGTGCATCATACACGATGCGCCGCCCCGTCACCTTTGCCTGTGGGATGGCTCACATTTTCGCCGGTCTCTCCTCCACCGTCGAAAAGCGCGAGTCGAAAAGGCGAACTCGTCGTCACACATTCCAGTGCTCGATGACCCGGTCACCTTTGTAGACGCCCAGCGAAGAATAATGCGCAGTGTCCAGTCGCAGCATTTTCGCCATGTGCGGGTCGAGGCCAAGCCATTGCGTCGTCAGGATGCGCAGAATGTGCGCGTGCGCGACAAGCAGTACATCCTGACCGGCCAGGATCATCGGCAGCATCTCCTGCGCGACTTCGGCGGCGCGGGCCGCGGCCTGCGCAATGGTCTCGCCCGGCCCGTTATGCACATTCACCTGCTGCCCGGACGGCAGGGTTTCGATATGATCCCCTTCCAACTCAGGCCCCAGCGACTCGGTGCCATCGCTCCACAAATCCCAGTTGCGGCCCAATGCCTCGCTGAGCTGGGCACGGGTGCGGCCTTCGGCGCGGCCATAATCCCACTCCGCCAGACCAGCGCATATGCGGGCATCGTCGAATCCGGCGCATTGCGCGGTCTGCTTGGCCCTGCCAAGCGGGCTGGAGAACACATACGCGCCGAAGCCATCGGGGTATGCCTTGCGAATCCGCGCGCCAGCTTCGACAGCCTGCCGCTCGCCGACACCGGTCAGCGGGAGATCGGTGCGTCCGGTATGCTGCCCGGACACGCTCCATGCGGTTTCGCCGTGGCGCAGCAGAACAAGATGGCCGGCCCGTGAGGCACCATTGCCCGAAGTTTGAAAATCGCTCATAACCATACTCTAATACCGGAGTCATACCTGAGCTGCGTCGGGCGCCGCGCGGTTTCGCGACAAGACTCGCAGCGGAAGCAGTCGCGGCATTCGAACCGTCTCCCCGTTCGTCGCAACGCGTACACCGCTCCTGCCCAGCGACGGGTGAACTACTATGTGACTATGAGCGACACAAGCGAAGACCCCGCAGAGCGCCTGGGAAAAACGGCTGACAGCATCGTCGCCAGCCTAGGCAACGTTGATAGGAAGGTGAAGGCGATGACCAGCGCCCGTACGAACGACCCAGATACCCTAGGCGATAAGATCATCAAGGTCGCCATACCTTCGCTGACCGGACTGATTGCCGCCAAGGTGTTCCAGACGCTGTGGAACAGGGGAACCGCGCGGCTGCAAACCGATGATTCCGACGATGATGCGCAGCAGGGACTGCTGATGACCTTGCTGTTCGCCGGACTGTCCGCAGCTTTCGGCGCTATCCTGTCCCAGCTGTCGGACATGGGCTCGCGGGCCTTCGTCTCACACCGCCACTGCAAGCGTCAAAGGCAAAATCGAACCCGCTAACGCTGGCAGCCTAGTCCGGTTTGGCGTCTGTTCGCATTCATCGTAACGGACGCCCTTCCTCTCACGACTCTCCTCTCGCATCTTCATTCTGTTGTTTTCGAGACGTGTTTTCAAGGCGGCATAAGGCCATAAAACAACAATTTCGTGGAAGATAGGGAAAACGGCAAGCCCGGCAACACCGTAAAACGTTAATTTCCCAGGAAACTGTGAAAAGCGGACGCTAGACAGCGCCAGATCGCCCCCGAATCTCTCCCCACAGCTAAACCGTAACCCGAATGGGGCAGCCGCTTGCGAGAATAACGGTATGTCTGATTCTTCCACTGAACCTGTTGCTGTCACCAATCCTGTTATCGAGGCGCTGCTGCAACGCCGTTCGATCCGCAAATTCAAGCCGAATCCAATCGCCGAAGACGTCATCGCAACTCTGGAAACCGTTGCCCAGCATGCCGCTTCCAGCGAATACCTCAGCGATTGGTCCGCCATCCGCGTCACCGATGGATCGCTGCGCGAACGCATGGCGCAGATCGGCAATCAGCACTACATCGGTGAGGCGCCGTTGCTGTATGTATTCGTTCTCGACGAGCATCGCAACGCGGCCATCGCCGCACGGGGCGGCGTCGACGTACACAGCGATGATTTCACACTGAATACCAGCTATCGCTTCTCTCAAGCGCAGAACGACGCCGTGCTCGCCTTGCATGCCATGGAGACGGCGGCGAATTCGCTGGGACTTGGCTGCGTATATCTTGGCTCGCTGCTCAATGATGCGCAGGCTGTCATCGATGCGTTGCACCTGCCCGAATACACATATCCGGTGCTGGGTCTGGCCATCGGCGAACCCGATCAGACCCCCGAGCTTAAGCCACGCATGCCACGCTCGATGCAGTTCTTCGACAACGCCTATCCCGCTGATATCGACACCGTCTTGGAGCCTTTGCGCGATTTCGATGTAGTTGTGCACCAGTATTACGATCTGCGCCACACCGAGCGTCCTGTGGACGCGTTCAGCACGCAGACGACCACCAAGGCGACCGATCCGAGTAATCTGACGAAATCAGTCGGTCCGATCGCACGCGGCCAAGGATTCACCCTCGACCGGTGAACTGAATGGTTCATGCGCAATAAGCAATAAGCATGGCGAAGTATGCCAGCAAACTTGTATCTTGCTTGTGTGTGGCGCTATCGGGACGTTGCGGAAGTCTATCTGCGTTGTGTGTGGCGCTATTTCGGGGAGACCCGAGTATCAGATGGCGTAGAACCGCCATTTTCGGCCAGTGCTACTCGCGGTGTCAGGAAATTAGCGCCGCACACAACGCAGATAGGCCTCTGCACGGCCAGATTAGCGCCTCACATAATGCAGATAGCCGCACGAATGCGCGGAATCAGAGACCCCTGCGCACCAATACGATGCGAGAGAGCACCGGTCTATTTCCTGCGCGGCTTGTAGCCGCGTTTGCGCGAATGCGGCTTGCGCCGATCTGATCCGTGTGGGCCTTGTGCCTCACTGCCGTATGCAAGGCTCGTCTCCGGGTCGCGATGCGTCAGATGCCATGCTCCGCAGTACTCGCAGCGGTATACCCAGAGCTGCACGCCACGCTCAACGAAGCTGGCCTCGGCCGCGCGTTGGGCCTGGGCCTTGTCGTGGTACATGATCTTATTCGAGGTCACGCACCGTT
Organism: Bifidobacterium subtile; assembly: GCF_000741775.1. GTDB lineage: Bacteria > Actinomycetota > Actinomycetes > Actinomycetales > Bifidobacteriaceae > Bifidobacterium > Bifidobacterium subtile. The sequence goes on along the minus strand of NZ_JGZR01000006.1, from coordinate 178,683 downwards.
TTGGGATGAAATAGTGCACAATTCCACGACACCCGCCTACGGCAAATCATTGCCCGCCGCAAGATAGAGGTCGTACCACTCCTGCGCGGTCAGCTCCACCTCGGCGCCCGCGACCATGTCGGCCAAGCGGGTCGGGGTCATCGATCCCAGCAGCACCTGCATTTTCGCCGGGTGGCGCAGAATCCACGCCACCGCTATTGCGCTCTTGCCGACGCCATACTTTTTCGCCAGTTCATCCAGTTCCTCGTTGAGCTCGGGGAACTTCGGGTTATCGATGAACACGCCTTCGAAGAATCCGAACTGGAACGGGCTCCACGCTTGGATAGTCATATTGCGCAAACGGGAGTAGGCGATCAGTCCGCCGTCATGGTCGATGCTCGGAGCATCCTCCATATTGACATGGAACTCCTGCTGAACCATGCTGGTGTGGCCGAGGCCGAACTGCAGCTGATTGACCTCAAGCTTCTGCGAAATAGCGCTTTGCAGCAGCTCCACCTGCCACGGGTTGACATTGCTGACGCCGAAATGCCGCACCTTGCCGCTGGTCTGCAGCTCATTGAACGCCTCGGCAAGCTCATCGAGATTCACCAGCGTATCGGGCCGATGCAGCAACACGAAATCAACGTAGTCGGTCTGCAGATTCTCCAGCTCGCCGTCGAGCGCCGCCAGCAGATGCTGTTTCGAGAAGTCGTACCTGGTGATGTCGTTCGATTCCGGATCGCGATAGATGCCGAACTTCGTCTGCACGAAAATTTCATCACGCTTCACGCCAAGATCGACCAGAGCCTGGCCGAAACGTCGGCTACTCTCGCCAGATGAATAGCAATCAGCCGTGTCGAAGAAGTTCACGCCGTTATCGAGTACGGTCTTGACGATTTTATCGGCATCATCCTGCCGCTTTTCGTTAATCCGCATCACGCCGAGGGCCACGCGCGAAGCCGCGACGCCTGAAGTTCCTAATGGCTCATATTTCATTGCCGCTCCTTTGAGTCTTGTGGACATGTGAATGCCACTATATTGTATGGCTCCGCCTTGTCATGGCATCTGCTCGGACACCACGATTGCGCTTCTAGGGCATAAAGCAAAGTCACTCACTGTTGCTGTGTGTTGCGTGTTTCTGTGGCGGGAGGCGTCGCCGGCGGGGCCGGGGGCCGGCCTCCCATTGGCCGGGTTCGCGGCGCTCGTGTTGGCTCGGCGCCGGAGGAGGAGGCGCCCCCCCTCAGGAGGCGGCGCGGCGACGGTCGGGGCTGCGGGCGGGTCGAAGGGCGGCGGAGACGGGAGCCGACCTCCTTGTCGGCCGGTTCGCGAGCTTTGTGTCGTTTGCGCTGGCTGATTGGCGGGAAGGAGACAGCGTTCTTTATGCTTTGTGTTGTTTGTGGCTTTCGCGTCGTCTGCATGGCGGGGGCGGGGCGAACGCGTCTTCGCGTCGGTTGTCGGGGCGTGCCTGTGCGTGTTTTGTTTTCCGGGCATACAAAGGGGCCCCGGGGATCGTGTGATCCCCGGGGCCTCTCGTGAAAGTGTTATTGCGGCGGCGCGCTACTCTCCCACACCCTGTCGAGTGCAGTACCATCGCCGTGCTGGGTCTTAGCTTCCGGGTTCGGAATGGGACCGGGCGTCTCCCCCAGGCCATGGCCGCCGCAAATCTTTAATTGTCGTGCGCGCCATTACGCGCGCACGGGATGTGGTGGTTCGGGGACCGGATGGCGGACGCGGGCACGAGTGCCTTGCGCAGATTCGACGATATTCGCTTCGTGTTGCGTTTCGAGTGCTCCAGTCGTCTGGAGGCAGTCTAAGATGAGGCTCCTCACGTACGCGCTCCCTGTAAAGGAGTGTGTGGTGTGGTTGCCTTTCGACCATTAGTACCGGTCAGCTCCACCCCTCGCGGGGCTTCCACGTCCGGCCTATCAACCACGTGTTCTGCATGGGGTCTACAACAGCTCGAGGGCTGTACGGAATACTGATCTCGGAGCAGGCTTCCCGCTTAGATGCTTTCAGCGGTTATCCCTTCCGAACGTAGCCAACCGGCCGTGCCGCTGGCGCGACAACCGGCATACCAGAGGTTCGTCCACCCAGGTCCTCTCGTACTATGGGCAGGTCTCCTCAATATTCCAACGAGCGCAGAGGATAGAGACCAAACTGTCTCACGACGTTCTGAACCCAGCTCGCGTGCCGCTTTAATCGGCGAACGGCCGAACCCTTGGGACCTGCTACAGCCCCAGGATGCGACGAGCCGACATCGAGGTGCCAAACCATCCCGTCGATATGGACTCTTGGGAATGATCAGCCTGTTATCCCCGGGGTACCTTTTATCCGTTGAGCGATGCCGCGTCCGTACGCCGGCACCGGATCACTATCTCCGACTTTCGTCCCTGCTCGAGCCGTCGCTCTCGCAGTCAAGCTCCCTTGTGCGATTGCACTCAACACCCGATTGCCAACCGGGCTGAGGGAACCTTTGAGCGCCTCCGTTACTCTTTAGGAGGCAACCGCCCCAGTTAAACTACCCGCCAGGCACTGTCCCTGACACGGATGACGTGCCGAGGTTAGACATCAAATTCGGACAGAGCGGTATTTCACTTGGCGGCTCCACCATGGCTGGCGCCACGGCTTCGAAGCCTCCCGCCTATGCTACACAATCCGAACCTAATGACAATACCAAGGTATAGTAAAGGTCCCGGGGTCTTTTCGTCCTTCTGCGCTTAACGAGCATCTTTACTCGTACTGCAATTTCGCCGAGCTCCTGGTCGAGACAGTGGGGAAGTCGTTACGCCATTCGTGCAGGTCGGAACTTACCCGACAAGGAATTTCGCTACCTTAGGATGGTTATAGTTACCACCGCCGTTTACCGGGGCTTGAATTCACCGCTTCGCCAAAAGGCTGACGGATCCTCTTAACCTTCCGGCACCGGGCAGGCGTCAGTGCATATACAGCGACTTTCGTCTTCGCATGCACCTGTGTTTTTGGTAAACAGTCGCTACCCCCTCTTTTGTGCCACCCCCCTCAGCTCCCCGCGCGAGGCGGTTCACCATGAGGGGCCTCCCTTATACCGAAGGCACGGGAGTGATTTGCCGAGTTCCTTGACCAGGATTCGCTCGATCGCTTTGGTATTCTCTACCTGACCACCTGTGTCGGTTTGGGGTACGAGCGGCATGAGCCCTCGCGCCGAAGCTTTTCTCGGCAGCTGGGATCACCGGATTCGGGCCGTACGGCCCCCATCATCGCACCTCGCCCTCATGCCCCGCGGATTTGCCTGCGGGACGGGCTGCGTGCTTGACCACGGAAAACCACCTCCGCGGCCGGCTGCCCCTCTGCGTCACTCCTGCGCTGTCCTACTACAAGGATCGGTCCCAACAGCCGCGCCGCATCCCCCTCCCGAAGGAAGGGTAAGCCGCGCGGCCGGAGGTTAGTACTCCAAGCCTCGGATTTGGCGGTCTCACGCCGGTACGGGAATATCAACCCGTTCATCCAATCGACTACGCCTGTCGGCCTCGCCTTAGGACCCGACTCACCCGGGGACGTTGAACGTGGCCCCGGAACCCTTGGTCATCCAGCGGGCGGGATTGTAACCCGCCTTTCGCTACTCATGTCTGCATTCTCACTTCCATGCAGTCCACGGCCGGCTTGCGCCGCCGCTTCGCCCCGCATGGAACGCTCTCCTACCCAGCATTACTAAAAATAACGCTGCCGCGTCTTCGGTGGTGTGCTTGAGCCCCGCTACATTGTCGGCGCGGAACCACTAGACCAGTGAGCTGTTACGCACTCTTTCAAGGATGGCTGCTTCTGAGCCAACCTCCTGGCTGTCTATGCGACTCCACATCCTTTCCCACTTAGCACACGCTTAGGGACCTTAGACGACGATCTGGGCTGTCTCCCTTTCGACGACGGAGCTTATCCCCCGCCGACTCACTGCCGCGATACGACCTCGCAGGTATTCGGAGTTTGGTTGCTGTCGGTACCCTATACGGGCCCTCAAGCATCCAGTAGCTCTACCCCCTGGAGGCAATGACGCGACGCTGCACCTAAATGCATTTCGGAGAGAACCAGCTATCACGGAATTTGATTGGCCTTTCACCCCTAACCCCAAGTCATCCCCTCAGTTTTCAACCTAAGTGGGTTCGGTCCTCCACGCGGTCTTACCCGCGCTTCAACCTGCTCAGGGCTAGATCATCCCGCTTCGGGTCCAGGACATGCGACTGAAAACGCCTTTTAAGACTCGCTTTCGCTACGGCTCCCCCACCCGGGTTAGCCTCGCCACATGCCACTGACTCGCAGACTCATTTTTCGATAGGCACGCCGTCACCCCGAAAGGCTCCGACGGTTCGTAAGCGCATGGTTTCAGAAACTATTTCACTCCCCTCCCGGGGTACTTTTCACCTTTCCCTCACGGTACTCGTTCGCTATCGGTCAGACAGGTATATTTAGACTTACCCAACGGTCTGGGCGGATTCGCACGGGATTCCACGAGTCCCGTGCTACTTGGGAAACACGATCGGGAGTCAGCGCGCATACGGCTACGGGGCCATCACCCTCTGCGGCCCGGCATTCAATCCGGTTCGCCTCACGCGCTGATTGATCACTCCCGCCGGCCCCGTCAGAGGCCGGACACATGCTCCCACGACACCGGCCGCGCAACGCCTGACGGCTATCACGCGCGGCCGGTTTAGTCTGCTCCGCTTTCGCTCGCCACTACTCACGGAATATCTTCTCCTGCAGGTACTGAGATGTTTCACTTCCCTGCGTGCCCCCCGCTCGAAAGCGGTGCCGGCCCATGACGGCCGGCGGGTTTCCCCATTCGGAAATCCTCGGATCAAAGCCCTGTTGGCGGCTCCCCGAGGCTTATCGCAGCCTCAAACGTCCTTCTTCGGTACTGTCTGCCAAGGCATCCACCATGCGCCCTTGCAAGCAACACGCACCCGTTCGCACGAATGCATACGCCGCAAGGATCTCATATAGCTTGCTCTCGGACAACTATCATCACACTAAAATGATCACAAAACGATCGACGCGACCCCGAAAAAAATCAAGATCGGTCGAAATTGTCAAATCTAACAAAGCAAAGAACAAATGTTCTTCGCTCGCGTCCACTATCCAGTTCTCAAACCACCACGCACCACGCACCCAGACACAGCCACAACGGCCAGCCCGGACGCGAGGGCACGAATCGCACCAACCATAACGGTTGGGGTGGCGATCCGGGAGCCCAAAAGCGCATCCCATACGTACTTCCCGGCCCGAGGGCCAGCCAGACGATCATCATGATCTCTTCCACACCAGCAGCCCGAGACTCAAGGACCGGAGCATCCGGCCCGCTCGGGCGACACCGGCCAGCAGAACGCTGGCCTGAATTCTCCGTAGAAAGGAGGTGATCCAGCCGCACCTTCCGGTACGGCTACCTTGTTACGACTTAGTCCCAATCACGAGTCTCACCTTAGACGGCTCCCTCCAAAAGGTTAGGCGACCGGCTTCGGGTGCTACCCACTTTCATGACTTGACGGGCGGTGTGTACAAGGCCCGGGAACGCATTCACCGCGACGTTGCTGATTCGCGATTACTAGCGACTCCGCCTTCACGCAGTCGAGTTGCAGACTGCGATCCGAACTGAGACCGGTTTTCAGGGATCCGCTCCGCCTCGCGGCGTCGCATCCCGTTGTACCGGCCATTGTAGCATGCGTGAAGCCCTGGACGTAAGGGGCATGATGATCTGACGTCATCCCCACCTTCCTCCGAGTTAACCCCGGCGGTCCCTTGCGAGTTCCCGCCATGACGCGCTGGCAACACAAGGCAAGGGTTGCGCTCGTTGCGGGACTTAACCCAACATCTCACGACACGAGCTGACGACGACCATGCACCACCTGTGAACCGGCCCCGAAGGGAAACCCCATCTCTGAGGTCGTCCGGAACATGTCAAGCCCAGGTAAGGTTCTTCGCGTTGCATCGAATTAATCCGCATGCTCCGCCGCTTGTGCGGGCCCCCGTCAATTTCTTTGAGTTTTAGCCTTGCGGCCGTACTCCCCAGGCGGGACGCTTAACGCGTTAGCTCCGACACGGAACCCGTGGAACGGGCCCCACATCCAGCGTCCACCGTTTACGGCGTGGACTACCAGGGTATCTAATCCTGTTCGCTCCCCACGCTTTCGCTCCTCAGCGTCAATAACGGCCCAGAGACCTGCCTTCGCCATTGGTGTTCTTCCCGATATCTACACATTCCACCGTTACACCGGGAATTCCAGTCTCCCCTACCGCATTCTAGCCTGCCCGTACCCGGCGCAGATCCACCGTTAAGCGATGGACTTTCACACCGGACGCGACAAGCCGCCTACGAGCTCTTTACGCCCAATAATTCCGGATAACGCTTGCACCCTACGTATTACCGCGGCTGCTGGCACGTAGTTAGCCGGTGCTTATTCGAAAGGTACACTCACTTACGCTTGCTCCCTAACAAAAGAGGTTTACAACCCGAAGGCCGTCATCCCTCACGCGGCGTCGCTGCATCAGGCTTGCGCCCATTGTGCAATATTCCCCACTGCTGCCTCCCGTAGGAGTCTGGGCCGTATCTCAGTCCCAATGTGGCCGGTCGCCCTCTCAGGCCGGCTACCCGTCGAAGCCTTGGTGGGCCATTGCCCCACCAACAAGCTGATAGGACGCGACCCCATCCCATGCCGATAAAATCCTTCCCAGAAGACCATGCGGTCAACTGGAGCATCCGGCATTACCACCCGTTTCCAGGAGCTATTCCGGAGCATGGGGCAGGTCGGTCACGCATTACTCACCCGTTCGCCACTCTCACCAGAGTGCAAGCACTCTGGATCCCGTTCGACTTGCATGTGTTAAGCACGCCGCCAGCGTTCATCCTGAGCCAGAATCGAACCCTCCACAAAAAAATGCAGAAAGCCTCGAAAAGGCCCTCATATATATAATTGACGGGACCGTTTATAAGGAAAACGATCCACACAAAACCCCGACGCCCATTAAGCCCCCCAGGGCACCCACACGCAAAAACACGCGCAGGCAGGCATCGGACTGGCAATCACAACAAAAATCTGACTATAAAAAGTAGTACAAAACACGCTCTTGAGTTCTCAAACCACCACCACACCAACAAACCGCTTGACTCTCTAGGAGAGAAGCTGTCGTGTTGAGCAGCAAGAGACAAACTTACACGAGGTGTGGCATCTGCGCAAATCGGGGTGCCTGAAAAAGCCGATAACCGTTGCAATAGCAAGGTTCCTTCGGCGTGTCGAAAATGCTGTATTTTCGCTCTTCCTTAAGCTTAGCCCACCTAAAAGCACGAATATATTTCCTGGAAATCACAGCTGCGGGCGTGTCGAGGGCGATCCGGCACACGGCAGTCTCGCCATAGCGGGAAATGCGCTCTATACATACCGCTATATCGCCAATACGAGGTGCCGTACGTATTGCGGCACGATATATATAGGTATGACAGACAATAGATATGACAGATAGAGCTGCAACTTCGCAGACGGCATAGCGCTGCAGAGCAAGACAGTGCGGATAGCGCGATGACGTGCGCGGCGAACGGCGATGGCGGCGGCGCGAAGTTCGTGATAAGCCTGTGTCATGGCTATGCATATTGCAGTTTTGACAGGCGCCGGCATTTCCACATCGGCAGGCATCCCTGACTTCCGGGGACCGGACGGAGTCTGGACCAAGCATCCGGAGCAGATGAACGTCTATGACATCGATGCGTTCCTGAGCGATAAGGAGCAGCGCGAGTATTCCTGGCGCTGGCAGAAGGAGTCGCCGGTCTGGGGCGCACAGCCGGGCACGGCGCATAAAGCGCTGGCCAAGCTTGAGCAGGCAGGGATGCTGGATCTCCTAGCGACGCAGAACTTCGACGGTCTGCATGAGAAAGCGGGCAATAGCGACGAGGTGATCGTCAACCTGCATGGCACCATCGCCACATCACACTGCATGAAGTGCCATGCCCGCTACGATACCGCGCCGATTATGGACAAACTCGACACGGAGCCCGACCCCCACTGCCGCCGTCAGCTGCCGTACCGGGGGAACATGCCTTGCAATGGCATCATCAAAACCGATGTCGTCTACTTCGGCGAGGCGCTGCCGGACCGCGCCATGGAACGCTCCATGCGCAAGGTGTCACGCGCCGACGAGTTCTGGGTCATCGGCTCCACGCTCGAAGTATTCCCCGCCGCATCGCTCGTGCCGGTGGCCGCGCAGGCCGGGGTGCCGATCACCATTATGAATATGGGGCGCACGCAGTACGACCGCTTGGCAACCCGCCTGATTCACGACGATATCGCCGAGGCGCTGCCCGCGCTCGTGGATGAGACCATCGCGCGATACGGGGATACGGCAAGTGGCGCGTCTGATAAAACAATCAATAAGGAAGCCTGAGGCACTATCGGCTGACTGTCGACTGCCGCCCAGTCGGCTTTCTTGTAGTCTCGTCTACGCAACTGGGGTGGCTTGCGTGACGAGACTACGAGAAAGCAGCAGTTCTCCAGTACATCTGTCACGCATACAAGGTCGTTTGTGTAACGATGCACAAGAAAGAGACAGTCCTCGTAGTTTCGCTACGCAAATTCACCAGTTTGCGTAGCGAAACTACGAGTATCCGCGAGTATCCGGCGGTCACCCACGCCTGCTGATCCAGACAGATGGGCCGGCTTCAGTAGATGCGCTTGGGCTGGAAGCCAGCGACGCGCAAGGCCTTGAGGACCGCATCGATGTGGTCGGGGCCGTTCGTCTCCACGGTGACGCCCAAGGACACGGCATTCGTGTAATGGCCCGAGGCTTTGAACTGGTCATGGTCGAGGGCGATGACGTTCGCACGCGCATCGGCCAGCACGGTGGCCACCTTGACCAGCTGGCCGGGGGTATCGGGCAGCTCCACTTCGAAGTTCATGATGCGTCCGCGCGCAATCATGCCCTTCTGGATGACGGCGCCCATGGTGACCGTGTCGATGTTGCCTCCCGACATGATCGGCACGATGACATGGGGCTCTTGCGCTGCTGCAAAGACACGCGAATGCAGGTTGAGGTGTTCGAGCGCGGCGAGGGACACCGCTCCGGCGGCTTCGATGACGAGCTTGTGCTTTTCGAGCATGAGCAGGATCATCTCGTTGATGTCCCGCTCGCTGACCGTCACCAGATCGTCCATAAGCTCATTGAGCAGCGCGAAAGTGAGATCGCCGGGGCGCTTGACCGCAACGCCCTCAGCCGAGGTGACGACCTGGCCGGCCGGCACGACGTAACCAGCCGTGAACGAGTCCTTGAACGCGGGCGAACCCTCCGGAATCGCGCCGATGACCCGCACCTGCGGGCGGAAAGTCTTGATCGCAAGCGCCACGCCAGCGCCCAGCCCGCCGCCGCCCAGCGGAACCACGACATCGGTGACGTCGGGCACATCCTGCAGAATCTCCATGCCGATAGTGCCTTGGCCGCACAGCACCTCATAGTCGTCGAAGGGCGGCACGAACACCATGCCGTCATCCCGGCTCAACTGGGCCGCGTAAGCCGCCGCATCGTCGAAGACGTCGCCGTGCAGCACTACCTCGGCCCCGTACGCCTTCGTGGCGTCGACTTTGAGCGGCGGCGTGGTGCGCGGCATCACTATGGTGGCCTTGGCTCCACGCTCGCGGGCCGCATAGGCCACGCCCTGCGCGTGATTGCCGGCGGATGCGGTCACGATGCCGTGATCGAGCTCAGCTTGCGAGAGCGAGGCGATCTTGTTGTAGGCCCCGCGAATCTTGAAGGACCCGGTGACCTGAAGGTTCTCGGGCTTGAGGAGCACGCGGTGCCCCGTCATGGCCGACAGCACCGGAGAGTCGATGATGGCCGTGTGCTTCGCGGTGCCTTCGAGCCGCTCGGAGGCTTTTCTCAATTCGGCCGCGTGATCGCGCGCCAGGAACTGCTGGACTTCATCATTGTTCATACAGGTCATTATCGCGCGAGGCTCGCACTTTTTCGACGCGGGTCAAAAAAGTGCGAGTCACTACTTGCCCCTCTCTGCCTTCCCGGCCTCGGATTCGGCGATCAGATAGCCGAACAGACGGTGCAGGGCGGTCGCGCTGGCGATGCGGGAGCGGGCCTTGGTCATGCCGGTGCCGACTTTAAGCGTCCAGGCGGCTTCCGGCATCGCTGCGAACATCGTCTCATCGGTGGCGTCATCGCCGACGGCGAGCATGAAGTCGTAGTCGCCGCTGGACACCCAAGGGCTTACGGCGTGGCCCTTGCTCGTCGTGAGCGGGCAGACCTCGATGATTTTGGAGTTCTCCATAACCATCAGTCCCATGCCGCCACACGTCTCGCGTAGATCGCGTATCAGGCGGTCATGCTCGCGTTGCGCCGAACGCTGACTGCTGGCGCGGTAATGCCAAGCGAGCGCGTCGGCTTTGTGCTCGATGAAGGACCTCGGCACTCGATTGACCGATTCCTGCATCATGGCTTCGATCTTGGGCTGCCAGTCCTCAGGATCAGGCATATTCTCGGAGCGGACCCATGTACGGCCCTTCGGATTGTAGTCGTTGCGCCACGCGCCATGCTCGGCCACGAGACTCACTGGCAGTTCGCCGAACCACTGATCCATGATCGCATGGCTACGGCCTGAGACAATCGCCAGATCCACGCCGGGTTCGGTGCCGATGCGGCTGAGCAGCGCACGCAATTCCAAGGTCGGACGGGCGTGGTTCGGGTCGCGCACCAAAGGGGTGAGCGTGCCGTCGTAGTCGCATAGCAGCAGCTTGCGGTCGGCCTTGGCCCACTGTTCGAGCAAGGCATTGCGCTGATCCATGCGCAGCCGCTTGTCGTCGAGTCCAGGGTCGGAGACCTGCAGCAATGCGTCGAGGAACCCAGCGCACCAAGTGCCGGCTGTGCGGGCCTTGATGCGTGCCTGCATCGCGCGATTGCGGCGGGTCGATTCCTCCGGGCTGATTTCCAAGGCATCGTGCAAGGCCTCGCAGGTCATCTCGATATCGTACGGATTGACGATGAAGGCCTCGGTAAGCTCCTTGGCCGCTCCGCACATGTCGGAAAGCACCAGCGCGCCCTCGCGCCCATCATGGCAGGCCAGATACTCCTTGGCTACCAGATTCATGCCATCGCGCAGCGGAGTCACCAGCGCCACGTCTCCCGCCGCATAGATGCCGCAGACCGGCTTGATAGGCAGCGAGCGCGTGATGTAATGAATCGGCGTCCACGCAAGCATCGAAAAGCGGCCGTTGATCTTCCCGACCAACTGATCGACCTGCTGCTTGAGCCGCCGATAGGTTTCGACATCCCCGCGCGAAGGAGTAGCAAGCAAATAGTAGGTTACGTGGCCGGTCCATTCGGGATATTTCTCGAGCAGCCGCTCGAAGGCTCGCAGGCGCTCAGGCAGGCCCTTCGTGTAATCGAGCCGGTCGACGGAGACGACGACCTTGTTGGGCTTGCTGTCCTTGCCGAACAGCGCCGACTGGGCCAGCGTGAGCTCGGGCAGCTCCTCGTGCACGTGATGGCTCCACCAGGAGCCGCTCTTTCTCGCAGCTTCCTCAGCGGCAGAGCTTTCCGCGCTCAGCGAGGTGTTGTAGCGGCGCCCTGGCCGCTTGCCGCTCTGCTCTTCGATGCCGCGGCGCATGGCCCGAGCCAGGCTCGAACTGGTCGTGCGGCGATAGAGGTTGTAGTCGATGCCGATCGGGAACGCGTCGATGGTCGCTGTGTGGCTCTCATCCACGGCGACGCGCCCGGCCTCATCCACCTCGATATCCAGCAGCTGCTGCACGCAGGATTTGAAGTTCTCTACAAAGTCCACGGTATGGAAGCCCAGCAGGTCCGCGCCAAGCACGCCTCTGAGGATGTCGCGGCTCTGGGGCAGCGAGCGGAATATCTCCGGGCTGGGGAAGGGCACATGCAGGAACCAGCCGATGGAGATGTCGCTGAAGCGCTGGCGCAGCATGTTGGGCAGCAGCATCAGGTGATAGTCCTGCACCCACACCGTGTCGCCCTTGTGAATCAAGGGGGCGAGGGCGTCGGCGAAGAGCTGATTGACCTGGCTGTAAGTCTCCCAGGTATTGGGGTCGAACACGGCTTCGTGCGAAAAATCGTGCAGCAGCGGCCATAGGGTGTTGTTGGAGAATCCTGCATAGAAACCAGAGACCTGTTCGGCGCTCAGGAAGAGCGGCACGCAGCGGTTCTCCTCGTAAGTGGACCGCATTGCCTCGATTTCCTCTTCCGTATGCTCAGCCGGGTCCTCCCCGCTCCACCCGACCCACAGGCAGTCATGATGCGAGCGATGATATGGTCCGATAGCCGTGGCGAGGCCGCCGACATTCTGTTTAAGCGAATAGGAGCCGTCCTCCTGAGCGTCCAGCGACATCGGCAACCTATTAGAGACGATGATGAGACGTGGCATGATATCTCCGTTTTCCGCCGGCAAAAGAATCAAAACAACGCTGGTACCCAGCCGACTCGAAAGGCGGGAGTTTCCCGCCCTCGTCTTTCCTTTTTCAGCTATATCATATCGAACTCGCGGAAAGCTTGAATCTTCCCTTGTTCTGCGCCCCGTCACGGCCTGCAGCGGACGACCGGAATTCATATCGCGGGTATGCTGCGGGCGGCGAAACGATTAAGGGAACGGCAGTCATGCCAATGATTGCACGGGATCTGCAGTGGATACGGCTGGAAGCGTCATAGCATTGAAATCACCTCGCCGCTGCACGCTCGGCGTCTTCTCTGGGAGTTCGCTGACTGCGAAGTTAAAGCGGGAACGACGGATAAGAGGCGGTCGGCGGCGCTCGACCGGCACACCGGCGATTAATCGGCACGCTTCATGACTAGACTCTTGGGTAGGTGGTTCGTCATGCAACGACCGCGCGACGGCCTTACGAGAAAGGACTCGGCATGGTTGGGATGCGGGATGTTGCCAAGGAGGCGGGAGTCTCGCTCAGCACGGTCTCACTGGTTGTGAACGACACCGGATATGTGTCGCACGACATGCGCGACCGAGTGGCCGCCGCCATGAAGAAGCTCGACTACATCCCCAACGAGCTCGCCCGCAACTTCTACCGTGACCGCACCGATATGATCGGCGTCATCGTGCCGACCATAACCCATCCCTTCTTCTCCACGCTGGCCGCCGCGCTGCAGCATGAGCTGGCCGGGAAAGGGTATCGCACGCTACTGTGCTCGCAAGCAGACACCGAAGCCGGCGAGACCGAATACGTCGATATGCTGCAGCGCCACATGATGGACGGCATCATCATGGCCGCGCACACCTCGCACGCCCCGGACTACTGGACGTCGATCGGCCGTCCGGTCGTCGCCTTCGACCGGTACCTCGGCGCTGGCATCCCCTCGATCGGCTCGGACCACGTCCACGGCGGGCAGCTCATCGTGCAGCAGCTCATCCGCACCGGCGCACGGCACGTGGTGAGCATCGGCGGGCCGCGCAGCCAGTTCCATGATCTTCCTGCGCAGGGGTCGCGAAGCCCACAGGACTCGCAAGGTTCACAGGATTCACAGGATTCACAGCTGACTCAGCTGAGTCAGTCCACGCAGGCCGGGCAGTCGAGGCAGATCCGCGCGAAAGCAGGCGTTGGCGCTTCCGTCTCCGGCGCCAGCAACGGCTCTGACAGCGTCGACACCACGTTCCCCACAGTGCGCTATTACCTGACCTTGGAGCGAGAGCTGAGCCAGGCCGCGATTCGCTATGATTACATCGAAGTCGGCGAAGTCTACGATGTGCAAGGCTACCCGCGCATAGCGCACGAGATCTTCGAGCGATTCCCGGATGTCGATGCCATCGTGGGTTCGGATGTCAGCGCCGCATACTGCATTCAGGAGGCGTTGCGCCGCGGCCGGCGCATCCCCGACGAACTGCAGATCATCGCTTATGACGGCTCCTACCTGGCTGATGCCGCAGGAATGCGGATTACGGCCATTCGACAGGATTTCGCGATGATAGCCAAACTCGCCAGCGAGCGCATCATCGCGGAAATCGGGAAGAGCGAGACCGGGAAGGCCACCCGCGCCGCAACATCGGGCCAGTCATCCGGCGCGATGCGACGAGACGGCGCCGCTGCTCCCGCTTCCCCGGGAGAGGACGGCACCGAAGAACGCCCGGACGTACGCCCGCAAAGTGCGTTGGTGCCCGTGCAGCTGCGGCTCGGGGAGACCACGCGGGGCTGAATGACGGCTGGCCGCGAGCCGCGCCGGAGTCGGCTGGCCGATACTGGTCGGATTCGTGCGTTATGACGCCTGAAATGCGGGAATCTGACCAGTACGGGGCAGTAAGGACGGTTGTCGACTTGTCAGGCTCGCGGCATTGACGTGCTTTACAGGCAGAGCGTCAGCGAAGTAGCGGGCGAATCGGGCACCACGCAGAGCGCACCGTGGCGTTCGTACGCCAGATTGCTGCCGTCGTCTAATTGCACAGCCGTGCAGCGGCGCTCGGGATCCAGGAAAGCGAACGTTCCCGGCTGAGCCAAGGTCACCGTCAGTGCGGCAGGATTCGCTATGCCGTTGCAGCTGCCGTCGTGTCTGCCATCGCGACCGCGCCTGTCATCGTCACTCCTGCTGCCGTCGTTGCGCTTGCAGGCGAGAACCGTTGCGGGGGCACCGAGCACATCAATCAGACCCAGCGGTTCGATGCCGATTGATTGCGCGTCTCCAGCCGCGCCGTCGACAGCGCCGCAGCCGTCGACGCAATCGCGAGTCGCGGCATCGAAGCCTTCACAGCCGCCAAGTCCGCCAACGGAATCAGCAACGTCAAAGGCGTCAATACCATACAGCGTTTTCATCTGCCCGTAATCGATGTCATACGACACAGCTTCGCCGGGATTCAGGCGCACCGCCCGCCGACCGTCGAGGTCTACCACCCAGCGGCTAGCGGCTTGCGCTTCCACGACGGCCACCTGCTTGCCGCCGGGACGCAGCCCGATGAACACCATGACCTGCCAGCGACCGAAACGGTTGGCGACGCCCAACGCCTGCAGCGAGAGCGTGGGGTCTTCCAGCAGCGAGCCGGGAAGCGGCCGGCATGCGTCATCGGGGCGCGGCACCGTTCCATCAGCAAGCGCGATGCCGCGCAATACCGCCGGATCGGTGCGGCCCAAGGCGTCGGAGCAGTACACCGGCCCGCCGCTCAGCGCCCGCAGCGCGGCGTGGACGCGGGCATGAGGGTGACGTGTCCAGAACATATCCCAATCGCAGTGGTACAGCTCGCCCATCAGCAGTGCGCAATAGGCGTTCTGCATCACATGCTCGGCCAAGGATTGCGGCTCGTGCGGCAAGTAGTCGTCGCTTGTACGCGTGACGGGCGAGGTGGGGCGATGCCAGTAGTTCTCCGGGGCCATCCCCATGCAGTTGATCAGCGCACCGTCGAATTGCTGCGCCGCCACGGCATCCAATCCGGCATGGCGTCCCCAAGTGGCCTGCCCGTAACCCTGTACACCGCGCGTCATCGCCGTGGTCGAGCTTTGGGAGTCGACTTTGACGAAATCGATGCCGGCCGCACGCAGCGCGCGGTCCCACGCGTCCCAGAAACGATACGAGCGATCGGCGCGTTCACTTGGTATCAGGCAGCCGTTCGCCGTGGCGGACAGTGCGTCGCCCGCTGCGGCGGCTGCGCCTCCACGCGGGTCTATGCCGGCCCAATAGCCCTGGAAGGCCTGCCATACGCCGACGCTGCGCACGCCGTAGCGTGATTTGAGCAACTGCGCGGTGTGCCCGATGCCCTTCGGGAAACGTGCCCGATCAGCCTCGAAGGCCGCCAATCGCTGGGATTCGCGGTCGACATTCGACCAGCCGTCGTCGATGAGCACCCAGGAGATCGGCACCCGCTGCTCCTTGAATTCCTCCATTTTGGCGATGATGGACGCCTCGTCCACATCCTGGCCGAGCGAATCCCATGTGCACCATCCCAGCCCGGTTAGCGCCTCGGGAAATGGCCGCTGAGGCCGCATCCGAATCCCCAGCTGCTGTGCGGTGGCCTGCGCACATGCGTGTATGGCTTCATACGGATCCGCGCCCACGGCCGCATACCCGGCGACGCCATGCAGCGCGATACGCCCGGCGCAGTTGGTGGACATCTGAAGACACAGCCGGCCGTCCCGGCTGCACAAGTCCGCGCGCATATCGCCGTCGCATGCCATCACGAGGACGCGCCAGAGCCTATCGCCGCCGCGCCAAAGCGCCATCTGCGTGCGGGCGGGAAGTCCATCCAACGAGTCGCGCCACGTGGGGCGCATCCACCATTCCTTATGCTGATACAGCGCCAGAATATCGCCGCCCGGAAGCGCGTTGCCTTCCAACGATGAAGTCGCATCCAATGCCACGCTCAACGAGCAATCAGGCTCGAAGGTGTCCTGCTCTTGGAAAGCTGCGGCACGACCTTCCGGCTGCGTCAGCTCGGCGGATACGTCGATGCGCCAGAGCGCGGGCCGCGCCGACGCCGAGCTGCGATGCGCACCGCCATCTTTGACGCTGTCGTCATGAACGCTGCCGGCAGTGCCGGCATTATCGGCATGAGCAGCATGCCCGATATCCATGCTGCCGCCATTCAAGCCGCTGCACGCGCCAACATCGGCCACGCCCTGAGAGCGATGAGAAGAGTCCAGCGTCCCGACGGTCTGCGGAACCACGGCAACTGCACCGGCCGGCAGCGGCCGGTCGAAGCTTGCGGGATTCCCGCCGTAGGCCGCGACGCCGGAACGGACATGAGCCACCGCGCCGCGAACAACGATTGGGCGATCGGGCGTGGTCATAGGCGTATCGTTCAATGCCTGTTCCTTTCAGCTGTAGAGATGCGGTGCAAGATAGTGGTCATAATGCATGGTAAGCGCGGCGCTCAGCACGAACGTCGCACGTCACGAGATAGCGTGCGACGCATGGCATCACACGGCGCTCTTGCACAGCGTTTATTACGCACTGTCTATTACACAGTTACACAGCGCTTATTACAACAATGCCTATTGCAACTGTGCACCATATCGCACAGCGAGCGGTATCGCACGGCACCGCTCATCGAAACAGTTCGGCGACCTCGTTCACATGTACCGCCCAACTCGCATGATCCGGCACGCACCACACCGTAGTGCACGCCGGCACCGGCACGTTCTCGGCTTCATCCAGATCGCCTGACCCGCCTGCCTTGTTCGCGTCGGAGGAAAGCACCACCGTATAACCCTGTGGCAGCGGCGCAGGCTCATCATCCGAGAAGTTGGCCAGCACCATCATGCCCGAGGGCAGCCGCCAGGAAAGCACGCGTGGGTTCGCGGCGTCGCCAGCCCATTGGAACCCTTGCTCGCCGTCTTTGCCCACCCATTGCCGCCGCAGCGCGATGGCCTTGCGATACATCGAAAGCGCGGAATCCGATTCATGCTCCTGTGCGTCAGCCGCATAATCAGCGAACCACGAGGGCTGCGGCAGCCAGGCGGCTCCCGTTTGGTTGAAACCGAATGCCGGGGCCGACGCATCCCATGCCAATGGCACACGGCAACCATCGCGGCCCTTGAAACGATGAGAGGAACGCTGCCAGTTGGGGTCTTGTATCTCCTCGGGCGCAAGGTCGAAATCCTTAGGAAGCCCGAGCTCTTCGCCCTGATAGATGAACGCGGTACCGGGCAGACCCAGCATCACCAAGGCGGCTGCGCGAGCGCGACGGCGTGCGAGAGCCGGATCGATTGGCGGGACCGTGCCATTCGAAGTGACCCATGCCTCGATGTCCGCGCCTTTCGGCAAGCCAAGACGCGATGCTATGCGCGGCACATCGTGATTGCCCAAGACCCAGGTCGGGGCCGTGCCGGCCTGCATCGCATACCGATACGTACGATCGATAGCAGTACGGTATTCGCTGCAATCCCAGGCTGCCTTCGACAGCGAAAAATCGAACACCGCTCCCAGCTCGTCTTGCTGCGCATACTGGAACACGCGTTCGGTGAAAGGCGTCCAAGACTCGCCCACTGCGTATTTGGGCGGCGAATACCGATCGAGCAGCTCGCGCCAGCCTCGGTATATCTCATGCACCGCGTCGCGATCCCACAACGGATCCGAGCCGTCGCTGGCCTCGGGCGACATCACCATGGGATTGATGCGGTCGCGCAGCGGATCGCGCAGGTCCTTCGCCAGGCCGTGCGAGACATCGACGCGGAAGCCATCAACGCCTTTGTCGCACCAGAATTTCAGGATGTCGAGGAATTCGGTACGCACCTCGGGGTTGTCCCAGTTCAGGTCAGGCTGCTCACGCGCGAACAGATGCAGGTAATACCAGCCGTCGCCGCAGGGCTGCCAGGCGGAGCCGCCGAAGTTGCTCAGCCAGTTGGTGGGCGGCAGCTCGCCATGCTCGCCTTTTCCGCGTCGGAAGACGTACCGGTCGCGCTCAGGCGACCCCGGCTGCGCCGCAAGCGCGGCTTGGAACCAAGGATGGCGGTCGGAGGTGTGGTTCGGCACGATGTCGACGAGCACGCGGATGCCGGCGGCATGAGCTGCGGCGACCAGCGCGTCGAACTGCGCCATCGTGCCGAATCGGGGGTCGACGCCGCGATAGTCGGCGACATCGTAGCCGCCATCCGCCAACGGCGACGGGTAGAAGGGCGAAAGCCAGATGGCGTCCACGCCCAGCGAGCGCAGATAGTCAAGCTTGTCGCATACGCCTTGCAGGTCGCCTTCGCCATCCCCGTTCGCGTCCTGAAAAGAACGCGGATAGATCTGGTAGATGACTGCGTTCCTCCACCAATCGGCGCCGTTGCGGATTTCGGCCATGAATCAACTCACCCCTTGACGGGTCCGGCCAGCATGGCGCGGATGAAGTAGCGTTGCAGGAAGACGAACAGGATCATCGTCGGGGCCATGATGAGCAGCGCACCGGCGTTGAGCAGCACCACATCGGTCTGATACTGGCCGACGAAGGCCTGCAGCGCGCCTGCCATCGTGCGCTTGTTCGGGTCGTTCTCCAAGACCACGGCCAGCAGGAACTGGTTCCAGGTGGCCAAGAAGGTGAGGATGCCGAGCGAGGAGATGGAGGGCAGCGCCAGCGGCAGCTGGATCGAGCGCAAGGTGCGCAGGTAGCCTGCGCCGTCGATCGACGCGTCCTCGATCAGGTCGCGCGGCATCTGCTCGAAGCAGGAGCGCATCCACAGGATGCCGAAGGGAATATTCAGGCCGATCAGCGGCGGCATCAGCGCCAGCCGCGTATTCAGCAGCCCCATGCCGCTGATCTCGTAGTACAGCGGCGTGACGAGCGTTTCGAACGGAATCGTCAGGCCGACGACGAACAGCATGTAGAACAGGCCCTTGAACGGCACGCGCAGCTGGGCGAAGGCGTAGCCGCCGAGCGAGCAGAAGATGACCACGCATGGCACGACCACGATCACGAGTATCGTGCTGCTGATCAGGAGCGGCGTGATGTTCGCCATATTCCACGCGTCCACGAAATTCTCCCAATGCGGATGCGCGGTGAACTGGATGCCCTCAGGCGTCGAGCCCTGCGGCTGAACCGCCGCGGAGAACATGCTCAGGAACGGCAGAATGCAGAAGATGATGGTCAGGGCGAGCATCACCGTGCCCAGGACTTGAACTGATTTACCTTGCTTCATGAGTTCAGCGCTCCTTTCCGTTGACCAGACGCTGCACCGGCCCGACGACCAGCAGCACCAGCACCATCAGCGCGACGGCGAGGGCCGAAGCCAGGCCGACGCTTTGCTGGGTGAAGGCCAGCCGGTAGACCTGCACGCCAGGGACCATCGTGGAGGTGCCCGGGCCGCCTTGGGTCGACATGTAGACCACGTCGAAGCTGGCGAGCGCGGAGACGATGGTCATCGTCAGGCATACGCCGATCTGCCCGCGCAGGCCGGGGATGGTGATGCTGAACAGCTGACGCCACCAGCCGGCTCCGTCAAGGCTCGCCGCCTCGTACAGCGACTGGTCGATGCCGCCGATGCCCGAAAGCAGCAGCACGACGCAGAAGCCGAGCTGCAGCCAGAAGCCGATCACGCCCACGGCGTTCAATGACGTGGACTGGTCGCCCAGCCACACATGCGCCGCGCCGCCCAGACCGACCGCACGCAGCAGCTGGTTGGCGGTGCCCTTGTCGGCGAGCATCCAAGTCCAGGCGACGCCGGCCGCGGCGCCCGGAATGACGCGTGGCAGGAACAGGCATACCTGCGAGAAGGAGCGGCCGACCTTGGACTTCATGTCCTTGATGAGCACGGCGGTGATCAGGCCCAGCACGATGGGGATGATCGAGAAGAAGATGATGAGCCAGAAGGCATGCAGAATCGAACCGTACAGCTCGGGATCGGTGAAGACAGTGGCGTAGTTGCGCAGGCCGACGAAGGTGCTTTCGTCGATGCCGTTCCAGTCATAGAGCGAGTACCAGATCGTCTGGATGATCGGCCCCAGCTCGAAGATCGCGTAGAACGCGAAGGCCGGAAGCAGGAACAGCAGACTGACCAAGCCCAGCGGCATCTTGCGCTTCGGCTTATGCACGACGACCGGCGCTGCCTCGCCGGACTCGCCTGCGCGGGCGGATTGATGGTTATTCATAAAGGTATTCACCACACTTTTTAAAAGACACTGCTTTAAAGACGCTGCGTGTTGATCGGTTGCGACCACACTGCACATTGATCACACTGCGTACGAGCTGCTCATGGAATCTCCGAAAACCACGGGCGAGCGCATAAGCCAACTCATAGGGAAACCGGGCGAGGCAGCGTGTGCCTCGCCCGACGATGCGCATCGGCGCGGAAATCAGCAGCTTGAAAGCTACTTGACTTCCTTGTCGTACTGCGCCTGGATGGAGTCCACGAACTGCTGCGGCTTCATCGTGCCGTCGATCAGCGACTGGAAGCCGGGGACGATGGCGCTGGCCTGGATGCCGGCGGTCGCGTTGTTGATGTAATCGGTGGTGTTGCCCGACTTGACCAGCCCCTGATAGGCGGTGAGGATCTGGCCGAGCAGCTGATTGTCGGTCTTGGGGGCCGCGCCCTCGCCGATCGGCGGATAGCCGTTGTCGACCGCGATCTGACGCGCTGTGTCGCTCTGCAGGAAGTCGAGGAACGCCGCGGCGGCGTTCTTGTTCTTGGCGTTGGCGGGGATGCCGAAGGCGCTGACGGCGTTGGCCGCGGCGGAACCGGAGTCGCTCTTCTCACCGGGGTAGGCCACCCAGCCGGAATCCTGGCCCAGGGCCGTGTTGATGGAATCCGAGTACCAGCTACCGGAGGGGAAGAACAGCGCCTTGCCGTCGCTGAAACGACTCAGCGCGGTGGACCCATCGAGCGCGAGCGCATCCGAGGAGAAGTAGTGCGCATCCTGCCACTGCTTGATCTTCTCGGCGGCCTTCACCGCGCCGGGGGTCTTGAAGGTGGCCCCGTCCTTCTGCACGATCCAGTCCTGGACCTTGTCGCGGCCCTCATAGTTCGTGAGCAGCGCTTGGTAGATGTACGAAGTGCCGCCTTCCTTGGCGGGCATCATCATCGCGAGCACGCCCGCGTCGGTGGCCTTCTTCATGTCGGCCTCAAGCTCCTCGACAGTGGCCGGGGCTTCGTTGATGCCCAGCTGCTTGGCGATTTTCTTGTTCCAGTACAGGCCGGTCATGGAAACGCCATCAGGCACCGCGTACAGGCTGCCGGAGCCGATCTTGCCGTCGGAGCCGACCCGGTAGGACTCGGTCTGCGCATCGGGCAGCTTCCACCCATACGCCTTGGCATAGGGATCGAGGTTGACCAGGTGCTTGCCGCGCACAGCGGAGTTGATGTCGGTGACGCGGGCGATGTCCGGGGTGTCGGCGGCGGAGATGACGCGCGGGCCGTTCTGCTGCGAGGTGTTGTCGGGATCGTACGTGGCCTTGATGGTGATGTTCGGGTGCTTCTTCTGGAAGGCGGCGATGAGCTGATCGTCGAACTTCTTGAGCCCGGCGCCGTCCCAGAGCCTCAGCTCGTACTTGGTGCTGCCCAGATCAGTGCTCACCGGCTCCGACTTGGCATTCGCGCCGGACCCGGACGAACCGGGGCCGCATGCGGCCACCGAGGCCAGGCAGCCCACCGCGAGCACACCCGCGAGGACGGTTTTGATGGATTTTCCTATCGACATTGATTGTCCTTTCCTTCGCCGGGGCAAGCCCGGCCTGTCTCCTTCGACTCAGACATTGCGTATGCCGCACTGCATGTATTGCGCCGAACATCTTGCGTTCATACCTTGCGCATGCTGCATCTGGCGCCCTGTTTTACTAAGCGCTTATGCAACAAAGTAAACGACATCGAACCGGTTTGTCGAATCCTTGCGATGTCGCCATTTATCCATTGAATTTATGGTTATTCGCCACTGTTAGACTTGCCCGATATGGCCGCTCATGATTATGACATACTTTGCTGTTTCGCAATATTCATCAGCGCTTATGCTTAGTTTCTGCCTATCTGGTCGCCTCGTGCAGACAAGCCGCGGACAGGCCGCATATAATCGGCCATGCCATGCATCGGCACGAATCGGCTATATCATGGCGAAAGACAATCGATAATAACGGTACACCGGCACGGGAGCATATATGGCAAGGGCCACCATCGACGACGTAGCAAAAGCCGCCGGCGTATCCACGTTCACGGTCTCCCGTGCGCTGCGCGGCAAGGAGCATGTCGCCGAGGCCACACGGGAGAAAGTGCTCAAAGCGGCCAAGGACCTCAGCTACACCGCCTCGAAATCGGCTTCGGCGCTGGCCAGCGGCTGCACTAACCGCATCGCTCTGCTGTCGCGCGAGCGCATGGCCGGATGGTTCATGGGCGAGCTGTTTGATGGAATCTATGACGTGCTCAGCCGCAACCGATACGATCTGACCATCTATCGCGCCGGCAGCGCCGAAGAACGCGCCGTTTTCTTCGCCAACTTGCCCGCCAACCGCAATGCGGACGCGCTTATCGTCTCCGGCTTCTCCGCCACTGACGAGGAGGCTGAGACGCTGTCTACCATGGACATACCCATCGTCTCGGTCAACTCGCCCTATACCGGCTGGTGCCAGGCTTCGGTCGCCGTCGACGACGAGGCTGCAGAGGCGACCATCGTGCGCTATCTGGCCGCGCTGGGCCATCGACGCTTCTGCTATATCGGCCGCATCGATCCGCTCGTCGGCGCGCAATGGGGCTTCGATGCCCGTGCACGCGGCTACAACGATGAAATCGCCTCGCTGGGACTGGCGAACTGCGGCATGTTCTTCATTGATCCAGGCTCCCCCCGCTCCGTCAAGCAGATCATCGCCGAGCTTCTCGCGCTCCCCGAGCGTCCGACGGCCCTATGTGTGTGGTCGGATCACCATGCGGTCAGCGTGATGCACGAGCTGCGCACGGCCGGCATCCGCATACCGGACGAGATGTCCGTCTTCGGATTCGACGGCGCCGACGTGGCCGCCACTTTCGGGTTGAGCACTATGGCCCAGCCCGCCCGTGAAATCGGTCGTCTTGCCGCCTGCAAAACCTTGGACCTTATCGCCGGCAGGCCTTTAGCTGAGCCACACACCACTGTTCCCGTGACGCTCGAGCCCGGGTCGACTACAGGGCCGTGGCGGGCGGAAGAGTAGTAGCGGCGAAGTAGCAGCTGGGAACATGGGCACGTATTCCCGGAGCCAAACTGGCCAAAGCCTGAACTGGTCGGATTCGCGTGTTTCGAACGGAGTAAACGCACGAATCCGGCCGGTAGAACCGGCAACATTCCTGAAAGCAGATTTGTGAAAATGGATGCATTCGTTCCAGGGATAGATACAGTTTGCATCTCTCCGTGCGCTAATTTATCGGATAACATGGAGGCACGCAGAACATATGGCATAACAGTACGGCAGGAGGCGCAGTATGACCGCGAAGTATGACATACCTGAACAGCTGCGCATGACGGTCCCCACGGATTCAACACCGTGGGGACGCTACGCACTGGCACATTATCTCATCGCCCCGTATGAGCACATTGTCTTTCGCGACACTGCCGCCGAAGTCGCCCAAGCTTTCCGTGAGACGCTGAGAAGCAAAGGCTGGGATATCGCACGACTTGCCTGCGAATCGCAGACGGACGATGCGACGGTTCGCCGCATGCTCGATGATGGACACGTGCCGCTGAAAGACATGCTGCGCATGGCCCAGTCATTGGGGCTGTCCATACGGAAGTATCCGGCCGATTACTTTACAAGAGGATAATCGCCATGCGAGAATTACATGCCTGGATGGAAGGCCGCCCGGTCGGAACTTTCATTGAGAATGCGGATGGCGAAGTCGCATTCCGTTACCATGCAGATGCTCCGGATTACCCCATCAGTCTTTCGCTGCCGCGCGATGGAAGCTGGAGCCGCCACGCCCCAGGACGTTTCCTCGATAACCTTCTTCCCGAACGCCAGAGTATGAGAACAACTATGATGCGCGCCACTGGGGCATCGGGCACGGATTCGTTCAGCCTGCTCGATGGGGCCGATGCTTCGGGCGGGCTTGTCTTCTCGTGTGAGGACGCTCGTCCGGATGAAATACCCGAGATCGTCCTTGCGACGATGGACGACATTCGCGCACGCATCGAAACGCTGCAGCACGCTCCCGAGTCATGGTGGGCAAACAATCCGCATGCGCGATTTTCACTGGCGGGCGAACAGCCCAAGTTTACGCTCTCACGAATCGAGGGCGGTTGGGCATGGCCAAACGCCGCAAATCCCTCTACGCATATCCTGAAGCCCGAACTTTCCCGCGCTCCCGGCTCCATCGCTGTCGAAGCGGCGTCCATGCAACTCGCACGAATGACGGGAGAAAATGCTGCGGCTTCCGGCATCCTTGATTTCGAGGGCGAACGGGTATACGCAACCGAGCGCTTCGATCGAGCGGAAAATGAGGATGGACGGATAGTCCGCGTTCACGCTGAGGATATGCTTCAGGCACTTGGTATGAAAACCAGCGACAAATACCATGTCAAGGCGAAGGATGTGCTGCGGACCTTGCACGCGGCCGACCCCTCCGACACATTGTCATACGCCTGGGTAGGCCAGCTCGCTCTCAACGTGAGCATCGGCAATGTGGACGCGCATGCGAAGAACTACTCGATTCTTCTCCGTCCGTCTGGCATCTCCCTAGCCCCCATGTATGACGTGTTGACCACCACGTACTGGCCATATGTCAGCAGAGAGCTTCCCATGCGCATTGGCGGAGCCACAGGAGCCGCGCAGACGACTCCTCATCACTGGCGCAGACTCGCCGAAGACAATGGACTCGATCCCGACCGCATGGAAGAAATCGCTCGCACAACCGCCGGCCGTGTACTCTCCCACGCTGCACAGGCCTATGCCGGATTGCCCGAAGTTATGCGTGACGCCCTGATGACGGATCTCAGAAAGGCCAATCTGCGCGTCGAGCCGATATTCTCCGATCTAGCCTAGTGGACCTCGGCGAGCTGAGCGGCGAGGGCGATCAGGGCGTGATCGGTGCCTGCGGGGCCGACCAGGCATGCGCCGCAGGGCAGGCCGTCGGCGGTTTCGCAGGGCACGCTGACGGCTGGCAGGCCGCCGACTCCGGCGATGCCGGTCAGTCGCAGCGTCTGCGCACGGGCCTGCTCGATGGCGGCGAGGCCGTCCGCGCCGGGGTTGGCGAGCGGCGCGACCGAGGAGGCCGAGGGGATGAGCAGCACGCGACTGCCGAGTTCGGCGCGGATGAATGCCCGGGCCTCCTGCAGTCGCTGGCACGCTGCGTCGTACTGTTCGGCGGTGATATGCGAGTCGTGCTCGAAGCGGGCTGCGACCTCGGGCGCGAGCGAATCCCAATGCTTCGACACCCATGCGCCATCGATGCGCCACGCCTCGAAGCCGCGCACGGTCGCGAAGATATCAAGCCAATCGTCAAGCAGCTGCGGAGTGAACGCAATTGGCGAAGTGGACAACGTTGCGCTGGCCGCCGTGCGGAATTGCGTAAACGCCGACTGTACGTCTGGCTGCACGCACTCATCCAACGCAGGACATACGGCAAGGCTGCCGTCCAGCGCCACCGTGTCGGCCTCCGGCATCAGCGCATGGG
This sequence comes from Bifidobacterium subtile, assembly GCF_000741775.1. Classification (GTDB taxonomy): domain Bacteria; phylum Actinomycetota; class Actinomycetes; order Actinomycetales; family Bifidobacteriaceae; genus Bifidobacterium; species Bifidobacterium subtile. The sequence continues at coordinate 152,710 of NZ_JGZR01000006.1, read as the reverse complement.
CTGCGAGCGCCAAGGTCTGCCCGTCACGGGTGAGCACGCCTACGGTGTCGAAGGACTCGGAAAGCGGATAGACGCCTTCGCGCGTGACACGATCATGCGTGGTGCGGATGCCCCACAAGCCTTGGTACGACGCCGGAATGCGAATCGAGCCGGCCGTGTCGGTCCCGAGTCCAATCTCAACCTGCCCGCAGGCGACGGCCGACGCGGGGCCGGAGGTCGACCCGCCGCTGATGCGGCCCTGCGCCCGGGGGTTGGGCGGCGTGCCGTAGTGGACGTTCGCGCCGGCCAAGGAATACGCGAATTCGTCGCTTTGCGCGATGCCCTGCACCGCAGCACCGGCTTCGAGCAGCCGTTGCAACGCCGGCGCATTGGCCGATTCGATTGGTGCTTCGGCCAGATAGTCCGGATTGCCCGCGCCGATGGCGAAACCGCGCACGGCGAAGAGGTCCTTGACCGCGACGCGCATGCCTTGCAAGGGGCTGGCGACTACGGAACTGGAAGCCGTATCATCCTTGGAAACTACCGGCGGCACGAGCGGCACACCGACCACGCGCCAGATACGCGCGTCAATCGCCGGGGCCGGGTAGGTCAGGTGCGCGTCCACGATGCGCCAGCGGCCGCTGATGCGCTGCCACAGCTGGGTCTGGTTGACGGTTCCGCCCGCATCCTTGCGGAATTCGGACACCACGCCTGCCGCATCCTTGCCCAGCATGCGCGAGACGCGCCGGGTCAGCGTGCGGGATGGAGCGCCGCCGCGCTTGGAGCGGAACGCCGTGATGGCGTCATGCCCGGCGAGCATGCCCGCCGAATCGGTGCGCACCACGGGGACGCCGTCAGGGTCCCGCGCGAAAAGTTCGCTCATGGTCGCCACGTCGTCGCTCATCAAAGCCGATTCGTACGCTTCCAGTGCGTCCTGCAGCGAATGATCTGCGAATTTCGCAAGGAAAGCCGTAGCCTTCTCATAGCCGGTGCTGCGCTTGAACAGCGAAGTGTCGATAAGCCCATGCGCCCCGGCGACGAGATCCACCGCCTGGGTCACGTCGAAGTCCGCTGCCGCAGACAGCAGCAGATAGGCCTGATGCTCCGGGACCGCGAATAAGTGGGAGATAATTTCAATCGCGTTGCGCACGCTTTCGCGCAGCGCTACGTCGATATCCTCATCCATGCCCATCGGGATGATCCGGTCATGTGCATAAGCAAAGGGCTTCTCGTTATCGCCGAACAGCTCGCGTCGCTCGGCAGCCGGCACCACGTCGATATGCAGCTCGGCGCGCAGCGAGGCTTCCAGTGCAGTCAGGGCGACTTCGCCGTTGCCTTGGGCGAAATGCGGGTCACCGATATACAGCCCCGCGCCTTCGATCTGCACGGGCAGGAAGAGCGTCGCGCCTTCGGTCAGCTCATTGAGGTCAATATTGCCGCCGTACTCGGCGGGCGGAATCGAATTGGGCCGCTCGTCCGAATCGACTGTCACGCCCATGATGCCGAGGAATGGCCGCATCGGGAACGAGATCTTCCCGCCATTGTCGAGCGCGAATTCGGCGCGGTCGCCGTTCGCCCGGCAGAACTGCCCGTAATTGCCGTCGAAGCCCTCCACATTGGCGAGCACGCCGCGCGCATGACGTGTGGAAATCACGCCATAGGGCACACGCCTGTCCAGCCGGGAGACGCTTATGGCAAGCAAATCGCCCGGGTGGGCACCGGGCACTTCGATCGGGCCGGTCACCACGTGCGGGCCGTCGTGGACCGCGTCGCGCTGATTCGCCGCGACAATCGCCACCGCGTCATCGAGGACTTCCTCGCGCGGCACGCCGCAGCCGCCGAAGTAGCGCACCGGGTCGCTGCCCTGATCAGGCAGCAGCCCCTCGTGGCTCACGGTGTCGATGACGATGTCGCCGCCCGGCGCAACGCTGCCGATGAAGGCATCATGCCGCGCGGGCAGCCGCCCCCACAGCACATGCTCCGGCACAGAGCTGATGTAGTTCGCACCTTGCGGTACGTCTGTCGAGGGTTGCAGTATCCGCGTCATGCCTTGCTTCCTATCCGTGTGCCATGTGGCGTTGTTTCAGCTCGCTGCCGGCACGATTCTGCCCACATGCGGCGGCCAAGCTACGGCCGAGTGATGAGATTGCTCGGCCTGGCGGCGGGTTCGACCCCGCCGATCAGCACGCGCCCTACTATACCGTCGAGCGTCGCCCCGTCGAAGGCGCTGATCGGATTGCGGCTGAGCAACTCACTCGCATGCACCGTGAAGCTTTCATCGGGGCGCAGCACCACCAAGTCGGCGCGCTTGCCCGGCGCGATCTCGCCACGGTCGTTCAGACCAACAAATTGCGCGCTGCCGGCGCTCATCCACCGCACCACATCCGGGAGTGCGAAGCCGCGACGCTTCGCCTCGGTGAGCACCGCGCGGAAGCCGACCTGCAGGCTTGAGACGCCGCCCCACGCCGTGGCCAGCGGACCGGACTTCATCTGCGCGGTCGTCGGGGAATGGTCGGTCACCACGATGTCGAGCACGCCGTCCGCGAGCCCTTGCCAGAGCTGGTCCTGCTCGTGCTTGTCGCGAATCGGCGGGCAGCATTTGAACGCCGTGTCGCCGTCGGGAATATGGTTGCAATCCAAGGTCAGGTAATGCGGGCAGGTCTCGGCGCTCAGCGGCAGCCCACTCTTCTTGGCATCCGCGATAACGCCGACCGTCTGGCCGCTAGATACGTGCAGGATATGCGTGCGGCAGCCGGTTTCGGCCACGAGCTTCGCGATCTGCGCGACGGCGTCGGCCTCGCTCGACCCGGGCCGTGAATCCACGAAGCTGCGATAGGTCTGGTCGATATGGCCGGCGTGGGCCGTCAGCTCGTCGGGGTCTTCGGAATGAATGATCAGCGTGCCGCCGAAGGATTTGATCTCCTCCATCACGGTGCGCACCTGGTCGTAGCGCAGCGAGCCGTATTCATCGACGCCGCTGGGCGAAAGGAAGCATTTGAAGCCGAACACGCCCGCGTCCCAGAGCGGTTTCAGGTGGCCGATGTTGCTGGAATCCACGCCGCCCCAGAAGCCCAGCTCGGTGTAGGCCTTGTTGCGTGCGGCATCGAGCTTGATGTTCAGCGCCTCGACGGTCATCGTGGGCGGGTTGCTGTTGAGCGGCATGTCGATAACTGTTGTCACGCCGCCGGCCGCAGCCGCCCGCGTGGCATAGTCGAAGCCCTCCCATTCGGTGCGGCCCGGCTCGTTGATATGCACATGCGTGTCCACGATGCCGGGAATCAGCACCGCTTCGTCAGCCAGATCGATGGTCTGCGCAGCGGACGCGGCAGCAGCAACGGCAGTGGCCTCCTGCGGATCGTCCCAGACCTTGGCGATGATGCCGTCGCTCACCGCCACCACGCGGGGTGCTATCGAGCCCTGCGCGAGCACGCGACCACGGATGATCAGATCGTAGCTTTCCGGAGAAGCGCTGCCAGAGCCCGCGGCGCTGCTGAACGATGAGACACTCTGTGACGAGACACGATGTGACGAAAAACCGTGTAATGAAATGTCCTGTGGTGAATTCATCTTGTTTCCTCCATTGCTTGGCACTGTTGTGCTTGACACTGATTGTGCTTGATGCTGGTTACGTGGTGTCGGCGTGTGTCGGCAGGGATATTGACAGTTATGCGGCTATGCGGCTATCGCGTGGCTGCTGGGACTGGAGCGACTAGCGGCTATGCCTACTCCTTGGCTTCCTGCGCGCGGGCCACGGCCAACACCGCACGCGAGAAGGCATCGGCGCCGTACGCGACATCGTCGAGACGCACCGATTCGCCCGGATTGTGGCTGATGCCACCCTTGCAGCGCACGTAGAGCATGGCGATGGGCAGCAGCTCGCCGACGGCCATGCCGTCATGCCCCGGGTAGCTGATGAGCCCGAACGCTTCCTTCTGCTCCGCCTCTACGATGCCCTGTTCGATGCAGCCGCGCAGGAATTCGTCGCAGATCATCGCATCGGCGGTGTGGATGCACCGCTTGCTGTAGCTCACGCCGCGCTTGGCAGCGACCTCGTCGAAGGCCTGCCATATGCGCCCGTAGACCTCGTCACGCAGCTCGTTGGTGCCCGCGCGCAGATCCAGAGTGAAGGTGGCGTTGGACGCGATCACGTTGACCCCGCCCGGCAGCGTGGACAGGCCGCCTACGTTGGCCCGCGTCCCGGCCGCCTGGCTGATGCGGTCGATGGCTTCGATCATTTCGGCGGCGGAGGTGAGCGCGTCCTTGCGCAGGTCGTAAGGCGTGGCGATATGCCGCGATTCGCCGTCGACGCTGACCACATAGCGCGAAGCGGCGGCGATGGAGCTCACCGAGGAGAGCGCACGGTCGCGCTGCTCGAGAATCGGCCCCTGCTCGATATGGAATTCGAGATAGCCAACCGCCTGCTCGCGCGTATACGCCGCGTCACGCACCTTGCTTGGGTCGAGGCCGAACGAGGTGAAGGCCTCGCTCATGCTCATGCCGTTCTTGTCGCGCAGCTGCAGCCACTCGTCCTTCCACTTTCCGGCGAGCGCATAGGAGCCCAGCAGCGTGGCGCCGTAACGCACGCCTTCCTCATCGCCGAAGGCGACAACGTCCAGGGAGAAGGGCAGCTTGGCGGCCTCGCCGCTGGCGATGAGCTGCTTGGCGACGGCAAGCCCGGTGATCACGCCGAGAATGCCGTCGTATTTGCCGGCGTCCGGCACGGTATCCAGGTGCGAGCCCAGAATCAGCGCGGGCAGGCCGGGCGTGCGGCCCTCGACGTGGCCGATGAGATTGCCGGCTGGATCGCGGTGCACGGTCAGGCCTGCGCTACGCATCCACTCGCCGACCAGCGTGTAGACCTGGTCCATCTCGGGCGAGAGATAGGTGCGCTCGATGCCGCCTTCCATATCGCTGAATTCCGCCAGCTTGTCGCAGCGATCCATGATCTCCTGCGCGGCGTCAAGCGCCCACGGCGCGAAGACCGGCTGCGCGTCCGACGCTACAGCGTCTTGCGATGTTGCTTCACTCATATCCATTCCCGGCTTTCTTTCATGCCCGTTGATTGTTGTTGCCAAATGCCTTGTCCCCAGCGTTGTTCACCGAGCTGCGCGGTTTGCCGGTCTGCGTTTCATGCTCTGTCATGCTCCGTAGACCGCCAGCGCCGCCTCGATGCCCTTCTCCGTGCTCACCGCCACGCCTTGGCGTTCCAGCACGGAGCCGAGCGCCGCCGCCGCAGTGAGCACCGCGTCCTTACGGGCGTTGGCTCCCATCACGCCGATGCGCCAGATGGTGCCCTTGAGCGGGCCGAAGGACGACGCGATCTCCACGCCGAAGTCGCCCAGCAGTTGCCCACGCACTGCCACATCGTCCGCGCTGGCGGGAATCTTCACGCCGATGACGTCGTTCATGCGGTTGGCCTGGTCGCCGTACAACGACAGTCCCATGCCCTGCACCGCCGCAGCCATAGCCGCGCCGTTGAGCCAATGCCGCTCGATGACGGCGTCGATGCCCTCCTCGACCACGAGACGGCTTGCCTCGTGCACGGCGTAGAGCATATGCGTGGCCTCGGTGTGGTGGTTGAGGTGGCGCGGACCCCAGTAGTCGAAGATCTGCGGCAGATCGAAGTAGTTGCTATGGATGCGCGAGCCGCTGATCTCCTCTTGAGAGTCGGCGACGCCCGCCTCGATGCTTTTGCGCTGCTCCATCACAGCCACCGCACGGTCGGACACGGTTATCGGCGCCATGCCGGAGGGGCCGCCGAAGCACTTCTGCATGCCGGTGGTCACGATATCAAGGCCCCATTCATCGGCGCGCAGGTCGTTGCCGAGCAGCGAGGCCGTGGAATCGGTGTACAGCAGCGCACCGTTGCGGTGGCATATCTCGCCCAGCCCTTCGAGCGGCTGGCGCATCGTCGTGGAGGTGTCGCCGTGGACGGTCGCTACGAGCTTGGGCTTGACGCTTTCGATGGCCTGCGTGATCTCCTCGATGGAGAACACCTCGCCCCACGGCTTCTCGATGGCATGCACATCCGCGCCGCAACGCTCCGCGATCTCCTTGAGCAGCAGACCGAAGCGCCCCGCGCAGCACACCAGCACCGGGTCGCCCGGTGCCAGCACGGAGACGAAGGCCGCTTCGATGGCCGAGCGCGACGTGCCGTCAACCACCATCGTCTGCTTGTTCTCGGTCTTGAAGATCGTGCGCAGCATTTCCTGCACCTCGCCCATGACCTTGAACATGTAGGGATCGAACTGACCGACCGTAGGCTTGGACATGGCCTGCAGCACGCGCGGGTCGGCATTCACCGGCCCCGGTGCCATCAGCAGGCGGTACGGCGGGTTCAGCGGCGCTATGGTGTGCGACATGGAATACTCCTTTTCGGCTCGGGCGGCGCATGCAGCTGATGCCACCTGCGCCAGACCCGGCGTATTGCTTCGTTATGAAATCTTTCTTTCTTAAGTTACCTCAAAGAAAATTTAATTTTACTCCGATACCGAGAAGCTTTCCAATAGACCATCAACTTGCTTGGGAAGCGGCGCGGCGAATTCGCCGGTTTTGCATGTGCCGACGCCGATGCGCACGAGGCTTTCGGCGAAGGCCGCGCCTGCCGCCACGCCGTCTACGACCGGCACGCCCAGGCGGTCGCTGAGCCGTGCGCACATCTTGGCCATGCCCGCGCAGCCGAGCACAATCGCGTCGGCATGCGTGCTGTCCAGCACGTCAAGGCATTCGGCTTCCAAGGCTTGGTAAGAGCCTTCCTCGTCGCTTTCGAGGCCGAGCACCGGCACCTCGCAGGCGCGATAGGCCACGCATTGGCGCTCGAAGCCGTATTCCAGCACCAGATCCCGAGCGCGGCCGAGCGTGCGGCCAAGCGTGGTGACGATGGCGAAGGAGCGCCCGGCGAAGCTCGCGGCGTGGAATGCCGCCTGTGCGATGCCGATTACCGGGCCGGTCGCCAGCTCGCGTGCCGCCATCAGCCCCGGATCGCCAAAGCACGCGAGCACGTAGGCATCGACGCCGTCAGCTTCCCCTTTGCGCACCTCGTCAATCACACCGACGGAGGCCAGCGCCTCGTCATAATGACCCTCGATCGACACCGGGCCCATACTCGGGCTCACGGCCTCGATGATGGTCCCTTCGCTTACGGCGGCGCGGGCCGCCTCGCCGATGGAACGTGTCATCGAAAGCGTGGTGTTGGGGTTGATGACCTTGATCTTCACGATTCGTCTCCTTGTGAACGCTGCTGTTTACATGCCACTGGTTGAACGGCGGCGTTCGAATGCCACTGCCTGAATGCCGCTATTTAAACGGTGCCGTGCGGTGCGCACAGCGTGTCGTCAACGCCGTACGCACCGCACACCAGCCTTATGCTCTTGCAGACCTGATACTGCCTAGTCCGCGATGGTGCCGTCGTACACGCCCGGCTCGCTGGCCTCAAGGTGCGGCATCTGCGGACGGTATCGTTCGAGGAGCACGAAGAACAGATAGCCCAGACCTGCGCCGATGAACCAGCTGTAGTTCGCGATCCAAGTGATGTCGACCACGCCCAGCTGCTTGAGCGGCGTCGGCAGGATGGCGCTGGCGATGCCGGGGATGCCGGCCAGCACCAAAGCCAGCCAGGCGTTCGGGTTGAAGCCGTTGCGGTACCAGTAGTGACCGGTCGGGTTCAGCGTGAACATGTCGTCAAGCAGCACGCGCTGCTTGGAGACCACGAAGTAGCCGGCGATGAGAATGCCGAACAGCGGGCCGATCAGCGAGCCGAGCAGATCCAGCGTGTAGTGAATCGCCTGATCGTTGGCGTACCAGTTCCACGGCGTAATGATGACCGAGCCGACGGCGGCGATCATGCCGCCCATGCGCCAGCTGATCTTCTGCGGATTGACGTGCGAGAAGTCGAAGGCCGGCGAGACGAAGTTCGCCACGATGTTGATGCCGACCGTCGCGGTCACGAAGGTCAGGCCGCCCAGCAGCACCGCGAAGGGCGTGCCGATGTGCTCGACCGTCTTGATCGGGTCGGTGATGAGCTCGCCGAACACCGGGACAGTGGCGGAGGCGCAGATGACGGTGAGCAGCGAGAAGACGAGGAAGTTCACCGGAAGACCCCAGAAGTTGCCCTTCTTGACGCTTTTATAAGTGTTTGCATAGCGCGAGAAATCACCGAAGTTGAGCATCGGGCCGGCGAAGTACGACACGACGAGCGCCACGGCGGTGATCATGACCGGAATGGACTTGCCGAAGCTCAGCGGCGCACCGGACGACAGGTTGAGGTTGATGTGGCTCGGGCCGCCGGCCTTGACGACGAGGTAGATCGCGAGGATGAACATCACGGCGTAGACGAGCGGGCCCGCCCAGTCGATGAAGCTGCGGATCGTGTCCATGCCGCGCCAGAAGACGGTGGCCTGCGTGACCCAGAGCACTCCGTAGGAGATCCAGCCCAGCGCCGAAAGGCCGAGGAAGGAGTAGTCCGTGGCCAGCGCATGCGAGGCCGGGATGAACTTCAGGAAGATGATGTCCAGCGATTCGGAGGCCAGGAAGGTCTGCACGCCGTACCAAGCCACGGCGATGATGCCGCGGATGATCGCCGGGATGTTGGCGCCCTTGACGCCGAAGACGAAGCGCGTGGTGACCGGGAAGGGGATGCCCAGGCGTTGGCTCGGCTTGGCGACCAGATTCACGAGCAGCTGCACGATCACGATGCCGACGATCAGGGAGATGAGCACCTGCCAGCTCGCGATGCCGAGCGCGAACAGGCTTCCTGCGGTCACATAGCCGCCCACGGAATGCACATCGGACATCCAGAACGCGAAGATGTTGTACCACGACCAGCTCTGCTTCTTCAGCGGGGCGAGGTCGGCGTTGGCCAGCCGCTCGTCGTAGGAGTCCTTGATGATTACTTCGTTGTCGTTCTCTTTCGGGGCGGGCGAGTCGCCTACGGCGCCGCCTTCCGCCACCGGTCCTGTTCCTTCTACCACGCTTGCAGTCATGTCGCTCTCCTTGTCGATTGCCCGAACCGATGCGACACGAACGTCTGCCGAGCTGCCGCCCGGAACGCACACCATTGCGACACATCGGAATATCGTCTTGCTGACGACTTCATGACGCCCTCATCGTGTGAAATGTTTGTTTCAGAAGTTCTATGTTGAAATTACTTTTTCTCTACCAAATGATGAACAGCATGTTTCGGCATGCGTTCTTCTGTGCTCTTCGCTGTTCTGCCGCTCCTGCACAATTTCTCCCGCTACTATGAAAGCCGAGCCAGAAACCGAGACCAGAACAAGCGGGAGTCCATCATGAATGTCGTCGAACGCATTCGACAGTCCCACGATTCGCTCACCGTCACGGAGCAGGCAGCCGCGGACTTCATTCTGGGGCATCTCACCGATGCGCTGATATCCAATTCGGCCGAGCTTTCACAGCTCAGCGACGTCTCGCAGCCGACGCTCAGCAGGCTTTTTCGCAAGCTGGGCTATAAGAACGCCCGGGAATTCCGGCGCGACGTGCGTCGCTACCACCAGCCCGGCGCACCCGAGGTCGGCGCACCCGATCCGGCATCAGGCAACTTCGCGAACGATCTGCTTGGCCGCGACATCAAAAGTCTCAACCGCACCTACAACCGGATATCGGACGGCCAGATCGCCACGCTTGCCGCGCATATTCTGGACGCCCGAACGGTGGCGATTCTCGGCCTGCGCAACAACTACCCTATGGCGCTGCATCTGCGCGAGCAGCTCATCCAGTCGCGCTCGAATGTGACGATGCTGCCCCAGCCCGGGCAGAGCCTGGCCGAGGAAATCGTAGATCTAGGCGGGCAGGACCTGGCGATTCTCTTTGGCGTGCGGCGACGCACGTCGACTTTCGCTACGATTGCGCAGGAGCTGCACAGGCAGGGCGTGCCGATGATCATGATCGGCGACTCCACCCTGCGCCACACCGCGCAATCATGCGACGCGATATTCCTGGAAGCCGACGTCAGCGTCCATATTCTTACCAGTTTCACCGCAGCATTCAGCCTCGTCGCGCTACTCGCCGATGCGGTTGCCACGCGTGCGCAGACGGCTGGGCATGGCGAGGTCGGAAGGTTTGCGGGGCTCGTGGAGCTTGAGGGTGAGGGGCTTGGTGATAGCGGCTTTGAGGAGCTTGGCGATGGCCAGCCAGCCGAGCGCAGCGGCGAAGCCGAGGCGCGTCGAACCGAGACCGAATCCGCTGCCGAAGGGCGAATCGAGCGCATCAACCGCGGCTTCGCCCAGCTCGACGAACTCGAACGCGGCGCACTGCGGCGGTAGGTGTGGCGGTATGGGCGCTACCTCACTCGAGCACGCCGTTAGGCAGATTTCGGCAAGGAAAGGAATAATCATGAGCGACATCACTAGAACGCAGACGGAACGTGACGAAATTCGCGATTGGAGCGATGCTTTGGCCGACCAGGCCGAGGCCGGCATGCTCACGCCGATCCCCGGAAGCAGCGTGTATGCGGAGGAAGACGCTCCCGCCATGACCGACAACGACCTGCTCGCCATCTTCGCGGGAAGACCCCGGCAAGAACTGCGTCAGACCACCAAGAAAACCTGGCGCATCCGCACCACCGAACAACTCGATGCTTGGGCCGCTGCCGGTGCAAGGGAAGAACATATCAACATGTCAGCGCTGATACGCAAGGCTGTGGCCGAGTACCTCGGCAATCACCACAAAACCGCACAATCGGCCTGACTTCTAGTCCGGCCGATTGATCCTGTCTCTCAGACGTCACAATCCCCGCAGTTTCCCGGGCCTTGTGCGGGGCCTGTGTCGTTTCAGGGCGTTCAAACGACGCAATTCCCGCACAAGCCTCGTAATCATGCGGGGGTTGTGACGATTGAACGCCAAAAAACGTCACAAGCCCCGCAGCATACTCGTGATATTACGGGGGTTGTGACGTTTATAGGGTGAGCCGATGTGATGCGACGCAGTCTTTTACTTCACCGCGTCCTGCAATTCGGTGACGCCGTATGCCGCAAACCACACTTTGCATGTAATGCGCATCATTTGCGGCATTTAGCGCTCATAACTGTCGCAGATGATGCATAGTCCGTTATGCGGCTCGGCCTAGGGTTGGGCTGCCCTTTATTTCACTGCGTCCTGCAATTATTGACCCGCCTTTGGCGGGGCTCAATATTACCGAGCGGCCCTTAGTGGGCCGCTCGGCGCGGTAAACGGACAGCGCACTGCGCTGTCCTTTACTTTACCGCGCCACTCATCACACCACTAATAACCCACTTTTGGGCGAAGACGTAGACGACCAACACTGGCGCCATAGCCATGAGGTAACTGGCGAAGGCCATCGGGTAGTTCGAGGTGAACTGGTTCTGGAAACCGTACTGGGCCAGCGGCAGGGTCTGGGCGCTGCGGTCGGTGAGGATGATCAACGGCAGCAGGAAGTCGTTCCAGGCCCACAGCGCGGTCAGAATCGCGATGGTGGCGTTGATCGGGCCCATCAGCGGGAAGATGATCTTCCAGAAGATGCCCCATGTGCTGGCTCCGTCGATGCGCGCGGCCTCCTCAAGCGACTCGGGAATCGAGCGGATGAAGCCGATGGCGATGAACAGGTTCGAGCCGACGCCCAGAATCATGTACAACAGGAACAGCCCCACTAGATTGTCGAGATGCAACGCGCCCATCTCCTTGGCGATCGGCAGCATGATCACCGTGAACGGCACGAACATCATCGCCAGGAAGAAGTAGTACAGGAAGCGGAAGAAGCGCTTGTCCATGTTGCGGGCGACCGCGTACGCCACGAAGGTGTTGGTCAGCAGCGTCAGCACCACCGACACCACGGTGATGATCGCGGAGTTCAGCGCGGCCTTGGGGTAGTTGACCTGCGTCCACGCATCAGCGAAATTATGCCACTGCCAACTGTTCGGCAGGCTGAACGTGCCCGCCTCGGCCGGGGTCTTCAGCGCGGTGACGACGGTGAAATACAGCGGCACCAGAATCGTCAGCGACATGACCGCTACTACGGCGGTGAGCCACCAGTTGACCCGATGATCCTTCCTGTACTGCGGCGTCGGAACCTGCGTCGGAACCGGTGCCGCCTTAACCTGCGATTGCGAAATATTCAAACTTGCTGCATTGCTCATGTGTTCATGCTCCTTATGTCTTATCGGCTGTCGTATCGACTGTCTCGGCATCCCGCCGGGCCGATCAGACCTTTTCCTTGCTGCCGAAGAAGTTCAACTGGACGAAGGCGAAGATGGCAAGGACGATGAAGAAGACGACCGCGTTCGCCATCTGATACGAATACTCGCCATTGCCCAGTCCATTGGTGAAGATGAGGTAGGAGACGGATTCGGTCTTGGAATCCGGCCCGCCGTTCGTCAATGCGACGATCTGATCGAAGATGCCGAGCGAGTTCTTGAGGCTCAGCACCATGTTGATCGTCACGAACGGTCCGATCAGCGGGAAGGTGATCCTCCAGAAGCGCTGCCAGGTGTTCACGCCGTCGATGGATGCAGCCTCATACAGTTCGGCGTCGATGGTCTGCAGGCCAGCCAGGTAAATCAGCGTGGTGTAGGCGACGCCCTGCCAGATCGACAGGAACGCGATCGGGAACCAGGCCAGCTGCGGATTCGTCAGCATCGAGGTCGACAGCCACGAGATGTGCAAAGACTGCCCAAGCGCGGGAATCGGCACCATGAACAGGTACTTGAACACGTAGCCGATGACCAGCATCGCCAGCGTGAAGGGGATGAAGAAGACGGCTCGGAAGCCGTTCTTGAAGGCGATCTTGCCGTTGAGCATCACCGAAATCAGCAGCGCGAGCAGATTCGTGCCGATGGTGATGATGAGGGCGATGATAATCGTGAACAAGTAGGCGTTGCGCACGCGGCTGTCCGAGAACATGGCGCCGTAGTTCTTGAAGCCGATCCACTTGAATTCGCCGTATCCTTGCGAATTGGTGAACGAGTAGGCGGCGCCTTGGATGAACGGCCAGTACAGGAAGGCCACAACCAGCAGCGCTGCCGGAACCGTCATCCAGTAATAGGCCTTGTCGACCTTGCGTTTGGAGAATTTGCTGATTTTCTTTGGCTTCTTTGGCTTGCTCTGCGCACTGAGCGAACTGTCCGCTGGCGCAACTGCTTGTGCTGTTTGCATGATGTCTCTGTCCCTCTCCTTATCAGCGGAAGTTCCGCGCTTGCGCTTTGTCGTATTCGGTCTGCATGCTCGCGGTGAACTGGTCGACATTGCCGTTCTGTACCAGCGTCTGCAGGAAGCCCGCGATATTGATGCTGGGCGGCACGTAATGGTCGCAGAAATCGGTCAGTCGCGCTTCCTTGAAGAACGGCACGACCCCCTGCAACGCTCTATCGCCGACGTAAGTCTCCTTGAGCGGCGTGAAGGCCGACTGTATCTTGGAGTAATCCTCCAGACGCTCGCGCTGCATGAGGAAATCAACGAATTCGCGCGCTTCCTTGGGGTGCTTGGTGTCCGCGCCCATGGTCAGTATCACATCATCGCCTGCCGTGAGCATCTGCTCCTTGGGGTTGTTGGTGGCCGGCATCTGCGCGAAGCGGATGTTCATGTTCTTGTTGATCAGGCGGACCTGCGGTATGGCGTACGTGCCGAGCGGAAGCACCGCGGCCTTGCCGTTGGCGAAGTCCTGCGTGGCCTGCTGGTAGGTCGCGCCCGGATTCGTCTGGGTGTAGTTCTGGTACATTTCAACCAGCTTGCCCGAAACCGGCTTCCACAAATCGGCGAACGTGGCCGTGCCTTCCCTGAGCTTGGCGTACTCGGTTTCCGGCACCAGCGTCGAGTTGAGCGAAGACAACGGCGCCTGCAGCGTCCACGGATCGCCGTAACTGGCTTCGAGCGGCGTGATGTTCTGCTGCTTAAAGGTCTTGAGCGCGTTGATGAACTCATCCCATGTAGTCGGCGGATGGCTCGGATCGAGTCCGGCCTTGCGCCACAGGTCCTCGTTGATGAGGTAGCCGCTGGCGTTGCCCGCGAAGGGGATGCCGTACAAACGCTTATGCGAGGGGTCGGTGCTCTGGACCAGGTCCTTGGCGATTTTGACCATGCCGGGATTGAGTTCGCTCACGATCGGATCGTCGGTGAAATCGTGGAATACGCCTGCTTCCGCGAGCATGCCGAAGTTGATGTCGCCGTTGATGGTGATGACGTCCGGCGTCCGGTTCTTCACCAGTCGTGTGCGCAGATCGGGGTTGGAGTTCGGCGAGTTGTTCACATTGATGCGAATATTCGGGTGCGATTTCTCGAAATCGCGGGAGGCCTTGTTGAACCAGTCGCTTGCTTCGAATTTGAACTGGAAGAAATCCAAGGTGACTTGGCCGGCGTTCGAGGACCCGCATCCCGCTAAGCCGATGCCGACGGCGAGTGCGCAAGCCGCGCCTACGGTCCTGGCCAGTATCCGACGCAGCGATCCTCGAGTCCGGTGAGAATCCGTGTCCATGAATAGACTCCTTTGCTCTTGGCGGCCGCGGCTTCCTCGCCGTGGCCTAAATATGTACTCACTCTAGATGGCGGCCGATTTCATTCCCAGTCTCCGCGTGCCACATGAGCTTGGCAAATAAAGCGAGGCATCGGTGCTGCGCCAACGGTCCCGCAGACACCGCGAACTATGAGCCTATAACGGAAATCCGCGATTTCGACTATTTTGTTGTTCAGATAAAGAAGATACATGGCGAGGAGATTCCGATGGCCGCAACGCATCCGATACCGCAATGGTTCACCGGCTCGCAGTACACCTACCGCGTAGCCGCGAGCATCCTGAAATACGGGCCCGTGGCACGCACTACCCTGGCCAAGATGCTCGGCCTTTCGCAGGGAGCGCTTTCTCGCATCACCAGCGATCTGATCCATGAAGGCGTGATCGAAGAGCTGCCGCCTGCGGAAGGGTCCGGCGGAAAGCCGGCCTCAGTTTCTGAGCTGGGGGCGGGCGCATCAAAGTCGGCCACGTTGAGCGCAGCCGCAGGTCTTGCAGCGAAGGCGGGCGCGGAACGCCGCCGCGGCAGACCGCAGACAGCGCTGGCGGTATGCGCCGACGCCAAGACCTTCATCGGCATCAAAGTGCATACCAATTCCGCGGTCGCCACGGCGGTGAATGCGCACAGTCGCGTCCTCATCGAAAGCCACGAACGCGCACTCACGGATCAGAGTCCCGCATCCGTGGTCTCCTGTCTCTGCGAGCTGACGGCCGAATGCTCGCAAGACCTTGCAGCACAAGGACTCGCCGCGCCGACCGCAGTGGGAGTCGCGCTGGCCGGGCACGTGCAGGGCGATGCGATAGTCACCTTCTCGCCGTTCCTGCATTGGGAGAAGCCCGTCGATCTTGCCGCCATGGTCAGCGCGGCGACCGGGCTGCCGACCGGCGTGTTCAATGACATCGACTCGCTGCTTGTGGATGCCAGCTGGTTCGGCCCGGGCGTAGGGCTGAATGCCTTCGCCATCATCACAATGGGCGTTGGCGTGGGCTATTCGCTGGCCGTGCACGGCAGCCCGGTGGATTACCCAGACAAAAGCTACGGATTGGCCGGGCATATTCCGCTCGACCCGAACGGCCCGCAGTGCATCGCCGGCCACGTCGGGTGTGCGCAATGCCTGACGACCGATTCGATTGCGCAGGAATATTCGCAGATGATCGGCCACGAGGCGAGATTCTCCGATTTCGAGCGCGATGTGCGCTCCGGGGCTTCCCTGGCCACGCGCTTGGTCAGCCGCACTTGTTTTCGACTGGGCACGCTGATCGCCATCGTCGCGAACCTCGCCATGCCCGACAAGATCATGGTCGCCGGCGAAACGGCGTTCATCGTCCAGCTCGGCACCGACTCCGTGCGCGACGGCATCAACCACTACCGCCACAGCCAATGCGCCCCGGTGCGTTTCGACATCGTTGACCACGACTGGCAGCTCTGGGCGAAGGCCGCCGCATCCCAGGCCATCGTGCGGCACATAAGCCCAGTGGACTGCTGAACGACTGCGTGCTGCATGCGACATGCCGCATCATTTGTGCCTTTGGGCGCAGATATATTGTCATAAATGATGCATACCAGATTTATTGACGCAAGGTCTCGAACAACACGGCCTGCGCCGGGTGCAATGAGGGCACGCGCAGGCCATAGGTCTGCAAGGTCCTGCCGTCAAGCGTGACGCCTTCGGCATTCCACCAGCCGCTCGGGCTCTGCGCATTCGTGATGTCGCTGCCCAAATCGCGGTTCACGGCCAGCGGTCGCACACGGTACATGGCGGCAGGGTCCAGACCGGGCAAGCGTACCGGCGCGGCGGGATAGGTGGCCGAAGTGGTGCGCTGGGTAAACCGGTAGACGGCCCGCGAACCATCGGCGCACACTACGCCGTCAAGCTGCACAGCCGGGTCCAGGGAATCGTTGTGAACGACCAGCCCGGAGGCGAAGTCGGCGCGATGTGCCTTGAAGGCCTCCACCCATGCCGCCAGCTCATCAAGCGATTGCGCCGACTGCTTGAGCAGATTCCACTCGATGCCCATATGCCCGAAGAACGCCGTGGCCATGCGCAATTCCTGGCTCGTGGCACGCATCGTGGAATGCGCCGGGCTGGCGCCCACATGCTCGCCCATCATTTCGGGCGGCACCAGCAGTGACGTGTAGCGCTGAATCGTGGCACGCTCCACCGGGTCGACGCAGTCGGAGACCCACACCCTGCTCGCGAATTCGAGAATGCCCAAGTCGATGCGCCCGCCGCCGGAGGAACAGCTTTCAATCTCGAGATCCTTGTGATGCCGGCGAAGCCTGCGGAAGATCTCGTACACGGACACGGTCTGCGCATGCACCATTGGCCGCCCGCTGCGCGGCGACACCGCCTCGGTGACGAGCTTGTTGTGATCCCATTTGATGTAGTCGATGCCCAGCTCCTCGACCAGCGCGTCCATGCAGCCAAGAACGTATGCGAAAGCCTCCGGATTGCTCAGGTCGATGACCTGCTGCGAGCGCCCCTGCATCGGCAGCCGATGCAGGGTGGGCTTCACGATCCAGTCGGGATGCGCGCGAGCCGCGTCGGAATCAGGGCTGATCATCTCCGGCTCGAACCACAGGCCGAACTCCATGCCCAGCGCATGCACGTAGTCGGCAAGCGTCTTGAGGCTCTTATCGCCCTCGGGCCAGACCTGCGACGAGATCTGCCAATCGCCCAAGGCTTTGGTATCATCGCGACGGCTTCCGAACCAGCCGTCGTCCACGACGAAACGCTCCACGCCGGACTTGTTGGCCTTGTCCGCAAGCGCCTTCAACGTGTCGAAATCATGTTCGAAGTACACGGCCTCCCAAGTGTTCAGTATCACCGGGCGCGGCTTGGCGGCCAACTCGGGGTGCTGCGCCCGTATCTGGGCGTGGAAACGCTGGGCGATCTCGTTCAAGCCATCGCCGTATGCGCCGTAGACCCATGGGGTTGCGTAGGCATCGGGTTCCGTACCGGCAGCTCCAGGCTCACGCAGTATGATCTCCCCGCCGAGCAACACTTCGCCGCCGCTGATCTGGCCTTGGCTGTAGGCGTTGCGCTCGGCCGCCAGCACGCTGTTGCCGCTCCACGCCGTGTGCACCGCGTACGCCTCGCCGCGCTCGAAGCCGAACCCAGGCACGCCGATGGTCAGCAGCAGCGAGGCATCGAAATCGGGTCGACCGGTCATGGAGACGCGTTCGATGCGCTCCTGCTGCAGCAGCTGACGCTGCGGGTGGCGTTCGCGCAGGTGATGGCCGCTTGTGGTAAGCACTTCAAGAGCGCCGGCGGGCACGCCGAAGCCGAGCTCCACCTTGTCGACGGCCAGCTCGCCCTCGCCCGTATTGCGCACTTCGGCCCGCTGACGCACCAAACCGCTGGCGGTCAGCTCGCACGTCCAGGCCAGCGCGACTCCCTGCTCCTCGTCGGCAGCAGACACGATGAGCGCCGCGCTCTCGTCGTCAACGCGCACATCGCCCACCGTAAACTTGCAGAACAATTCCACGTCATTGCGCCGCGCCACGAACCGCGTGGCACCGGTCCAGCTCTCGGCCTGCGTAGGCAGCACGCTCGGCCATTGTGTCTCATCCAACGCGCCGGAGACACGCTGCGGCTGCAGGGCGTCGACCATGTTCAGCAGGGCTTGCGGATGCGCCAGCGGCCGCCCCCAATGCACGACGCGCGGCAAATCGTGGTCGACCACCGCCACGGCAAAAGCGACATCCGCTCGGGGCCGGGAGAGGTATACGGCCTTCACCGCTCGCCCGTCGGCCGCAACGCCGGTAAACATCTGCGTCGCGGAATCGTTCATTGCCATGGGTGCTGTAGCGGTCATCGGGCTTCCCTTCATCGTCGAACACGTGCGAAAACACGGGGCTGTCATGGCTCCCATGCTAAATGGCCGATGCTTTCTTTCCACCTTCAGCGTGTTTCTTGCGAAGAACAAGAAAATGACTCTAGCGTCTGCGCGTGCGGAAGAAATCGCGCAACAGCGCCATGCAGGCCTCCTCCTCCACGCCGCCGACAACCTCCGGATGAGGCCCGATATGCGGATCGCGCGGAATATCCCATACCGATCCACAGGCCCCGAGCTTCGCATCCCACGCGCCGAAGACGATACGACCTACATGCGCCTGCAACGCCGCTCCGGCACACATGGGGCAAGGCTCAAGCGTGACCACCAGCGTACAATCGGCGAGATTCCACGATGTATGACGTTCAGCTGCCCTAGCTGCTGCAGGCACCGGAGACATGAAAGGCATCGAAGCGTCACCAGCATGCGAGCGCACAGCAGGATCATCTGCAGGATCATCAGCAGCATTATCGTCATCGCGAAGAGTGCCGCGCTGCCTCTTCCGCCGCTCACGCATCGCCTGCGCGGCGGCTCTCATCGCTTCTACTTCAGCATGCGCCAACGGATCGCCGGCGGCCTCGCGTCGGTTGCGCCCCCGCCCAAGAACCCGCCCCTCGGCATCCACCACGAGCGCTCCGACCGGCACTTCCCCTTCTTCTGCGGCTTGACGCCCCAATCGCAGCGCCTCACGCATCGCCTGCCCATAGCTGTAGCTGCGCCGCACCACGCCACGCCCTGGGCCACTATGCTTCGCGCCGATGCGAGTTGTATCGCCGCGTTCCGTCCCGCTGTACTTCATACCGTCAGTCTAAACGCCAGCCGACACACTGGCATACGCTGATCTCCTGTCGGCATCCTAATCCCGCAGTTTCCCAAGCATCCCGCCGACAAACCGCCCCAGTCCGCTATCAGCGCCACCGATATCCCACACAGTTACGCCCTGCGATGGAATGCCGACACATGCGCACCATATAATAACCTAGGAAAGAGCTGACAAAGGAGAGGAACAGGGGAAAGAGGCATGGACGCATTCACGCTGATTCTGTACGTCGTCGGCGCGGTTGTGCTTTCATCATTCCTCAGCCGCTTCATACCGCGAATCTCCACCCCGCTGGTGCAGATCGCGCTGGGCGCGCTCATGGCCCAGCTGCCGTTCTTCCCGGAAATAGCGTTGGACCCGGCGTTGTTCATGGTGCTGTTCATCGCACCGCTGCTGTATCTGGAAGCTCATGAAATCGACAAATCCGCGCTGCTCAAAACGCTGAATCTTTCGCTTTCGCTCGCCATCGGACTGGCACTGATGACAATGGTGACCATCGGATTCGTGCTGCACTCGATATGGCCCGTCATCCCGCTGGCGGCGGCGTTCGCGCTCGGCGCGGCGCTCGGGCCGACCGACGCGGTGGCCGTCTCCTCGATAGGCAGCGACGCCTCGCTCACCGCCCGGCAGCGCAGCGTGCTCGAAGGCGAATCGCTGTTCAATGATGCGTCGGGCGTCGTCGGCTTCCAATTCTCGATTCTCGCCGCAGTGACCGGGTCCTTTTCGCTGGTGCACGCCACCGGGGAATTCCTGCTCTCCTTCATTGGCGGCACGTTCTTCGGCCTGCTGCTCGGACTTCTCGCCAACTGGCTGTTTGAAACCCTGCGATCGATCGGCTGGGAGACCACGACCACGAGAATCCTCATGGAGATCTTCCTGCCGTTCCTCATCTACCTCGGAGCCGACGAGATAGCGCACGTTTCGGGCGTGCTCGCCGTCGTTGCGGCCGGGCTGGTCATCCATTTCGATCGCACTGGCGTAGGACCGAATGTAGCCAGGTCGAATATCGTTTCGGGCAGCGTATGGTCCGTGCTCTCCTTCAGCCTCAACGGCGCGGTGTTCATCCTCCTCGGGCTGCAGCTGCCCAAAGCCCTGAGCACCAGTTGGACGCATCATGCGGTCAGCCATGCCATGCTCATCGAGGTCATCGTGCTGGTCTGCCTAGTGGTCATCGGGCTGCGATTCGCATGGGTGAGCCTCGTTTCCTGGTTCACCAAAGACCAGGAAACCGGCGTGCGCCGCAAGATGACGCCGAACCGGTGGCGCTCCGCCGCAGTGATGACCTTCGGGGGGCCGAAAGGCACGATCACGCTGTCGTTGATGTTCACGATTCCGTACGTCATCAGCTCCGGCGCCTCGTTCCCGCTGCGAGACGAACTGATCTTCGTCTCCTCCGGGGTCATCATCACCACGCTGGTGCTGGCGAATTTCATGCTGCCGCTGCTCGCGCCGAATCGCAGCGACGATAAGTCGTCGACCGAAATGATAGAAATCACCATTGAAGCGGTCCAGCGCACTGTCGAGGAGCTCACCAAGCGCGTCACCTCGGAGAACCGGCGAGCCGTGCTGCAGGTCATAGATTCCTATACTCGGCGCATCAGCCGCCTCAAGCAGCGCATCGGCCAGGTCGATCCGCTCAAGCTGGATCAGCTGCAAGTCGCCGCGCTGCACTGGGAGAAGGACTACATCGTAGAGCAGCTCGAACGCGCGAAGGCCGGAACGCAAGGCGACCCCCACGAGCGAGAGCTGCGCATCGAGGCCTGCGAACGCATGCTCGACCAGATCATGAACTCGCTGCGCCACATCTCCGCAGACCACCCTTCGGGCAGAACCGTCTCGCAGATCCGAGGCAGAATACGCGCGGCGCAGCGCCGCTCGCTGATTCTTGCGCGCCGCGTCAGCTCCAAAATCCGCCGCACCACGCCGCTGGTAAGCGAAAACGAAGTCCATGCCCACATGCGCAATCTGCAGCTCAACGCCCTCGAATACGTGATCGACCATCTCTACGACGAGATGGGCCAGAACCCGGACGCCACCGAATACTGCTCGGCGCTCATATTGGACTATCGCCGCGCGGAGGCAGCCCTGCGTGCCCGCCCAAGCATCGGCGGCAACGCGAAGCTGCTCACCCAGATCGACGAGGCCAGGCATGAAAGCTACGCCATCGAACTCGGCATCATCCGCGACATGGTCGAGTCCGGCGAAATATCGCGTGCCCAGGCCAAGCACCTGCGCAGAAATGTGTATGTGATGCAGGTCGACGCGGATAGCGAGCTGTAGCTTGTATCTGCATTGACCTGCAGCCTTCGGCTTCGCTCCTCGCGACCTAGCGGTCGCTCGGCCTCGCCTACGGGCAGTCCAGTGGACTGTGCGCTTCACGGCTCAGCAGTGCTGTTCACCTAACGGTTCGGCTGGGCTGCGCACCTTACGGCTCAGCACCGCGTTGTCCGCTTAACGGCTCGGCTTATCTTTCTGCGGGCGGCGAGGCTTTTTCTCCTCGCGTGTGCCGCCTGCTTTCGGCGGGTAGCCGGCACGCCACACGAACACGGTTGCGCCGATCAATCCGCCGCCGAGAACAGCGGCCCACCAAGGAAAGCCGGGCAGGTCTGATGCCTTGTGCGCCGCATCGATGTCCTTCTTCGGCGTCGGCGTGACGCGCTGGCCTGTGACGAGGATGCGCTGGGAGTTGATGCCCAGCGGCGTGCAGGTCACCAGCGTCACGAGGTCCTTTTTGGGATCGGACTTCAGCGAAGTCGTATCCTCCGGGTCCACGACCCTGATGTCGAAGACCTTGTAGGTCAGCACCTGGTCCATAACCTCGACGGTAAACGTGTTGCCCTTCTTGACCTTGTTGAGGTTAGTGAACATCGTGGCCGTGGCCAGCCCGCGATGCCCGGTGAGCACGGCATGCGTCCCCAGCCCGCCCACGGGCAGCGACGTGCCCTCCAAGTGGCCGACGCCTTTGAGCAGCGTGGCATCGGAAGTACCGTGATAGATCGGCAGATCAACGTCGATCGAGGGTATGCGCAGACGCGCCATCACGCCCGATGGGCTGACGAGGATCTTGTTGTAGTCAAGCGATTCGTTGGGGTCCTGGCTTGTGCCCGAACCGGTGGGGATGCGATGATTCGCCTCAAGCACGGCGCCAGCCGACAGCGCATTGTTGTAT
Source organism: Bifidobacterium subtile (assembly GCF_000741775.1). Taxonomy (GTDB): domain Bacteria; phylum Actinomycetota; class Actinomycetes; order Actinomycetales; family Bifidobacteriaceae; genus Bifidobacterium; species Bifidobacterium subtile. The sequence goes on along the minus strand of NZ_JGZR01000006.1, from coordinate 130,432 downwards.
TCGTGCGCCTCCTTGAGCTGCTCCACCACGGAGGGCGACAGCTTTCCTGAGTTGATCTGCTGATTGCTGACGTCGATCAGCTGCGACTGGTCATACTGCGAGAACCACGCCGCCGTCTGCGGGTACATAAGCACCGCAAGCCCCGACAGCACCAGCAACGCCGGAATCAGCTCAGCGCATACAGCCGCAGCCGCCATCCCGTACGCGTCTTCTCACCGCCGTTGGCATTCGCAGCTTCGCCCAACTGCGTTGGCGCCGAAGACAAGTGCCGCGGATTGGCTTCCGAGCCGTTTTGTCGATTGAACATTACTTCCCCACCATCATTCTGGTTCCGCTGAATGCGTCACCTTCAGCGCCGCTAAGCCTTGCGGTAGCCGTTCGTATTCAAAAATTCGCATCAAGAAAATACCGTATTCATAATATCAGCCCATGTTTGAAGGTGGCGCAACATACGAGAAGAGGAGAAGGTGTTGGCCTTCCCCTCTTGGGTTCTTGAGTTCCAAGCCTAGCAGTCGCCCGTCTGGCTTGGACTCCGCGCCAGCTGCAATCAGCAGTCAGCGCGTATCAGCGCGCACGAAGCATGACCTCGGCGTCACGATCTCGTAATCGCCGCGCATGCGCAGGAACAGCATCGCCGCGTTGTATACGGGGCGGCCGCGCGACCAGATGGTTCTCATTTCGGGCGCCACAGTATGGATGAATCGCGCCTCGCGCCGTGCGAGCATATGCAGCGTCATCGGCAGGGCGTCGCTGATCTCAGGAACCACGATATTCGAGATATCAGCATCACGTTCGTTCAACGTCCTGAATTGTTCGAAATCCTTGGTTCCCGTCCCCTCGTACCGCACATAACGCAACGTATCGCTTCGCTCCACCCCCGGGCGGCCGCACGTTCGCAGCTTCACGGATTCGAAAACGACCGCGTCAGGTCCCTCCCGAAGGGCCTCGCCACCAGCCATTCCAATCTCCCATCGCATGTACGCCTCTGCAGCCATTAGAGTTCAGCTGGTGACCGCGCGGCGGGGCGAATTGCTAGGTAGCGTATGTGCGCGGCGTCTTCTTTGCCACTGCGCCTTTGCAAGTGCCCGTTGCAACCGCCCATTACCGAATGCGATCTTCAAGCCTTTCCCATTGTAATTCAGGGCCTCAGGCCGCTTTCGCCTGTGGCATACATGCACCTCATGGCGCCCGCAACGGGCGGCTACGGCTTGTGGCTACGGCACCCCATTGCTCCGCTACGCCGTTGCCGCCGACACCGAAAACGAAAAAGGCCCGGGCGCATGATGCGCCGGAGCCCTTGTCATATACGGAGTTGCCTAATCTGGAGCCAGCCAGCCCCAGCCGTATGTCTTTGGCCTACTTCAGCCTTACTTCAGCACAGCGCTTCCGTCGCCGCCCTTGGCCAGCTCGTCGCGGATCTCCTGCAGCAGAGCCACGGTCTGCTCTTCCGGACTGAGCGGCTCCTCCGCCTCGTCCTGCACGCCGTGCCTGGCCGCAGCCATGTCACGGAACTTGTTGATCGGCAGCACGATGCAGAAGTACACAGCCGCGGCGACCACGAGGAAGTTGATCAGCGCGCCGATGACCGCGCCGAAGGAAACCGTCGAGCCGTTGACAGTGAACGCCAGCAGCCCGTCCATGTTCTCAGTGCCGAAGATCATCGCGATCAGCGGGTTGATGACCTTTTCGACGATTGCGGTGACCACTGAAGTCACGGCTGCGCCCATGACCACACCGACCGCCATATCGACCATGTTGCCCCGGGCGATGAACTTCTTGAATCCGTCGAGCATTGCTCCTCCTTGGAATGATTGCGTTATCTCACTCCTCAGTGTATCGCGAAGGGTGGTTACGCCGTTTTTGTCACATGCTTTTCCGGTTCAGAGTCGAAATTGGGAGCCTAGATCGCGTTGTCGGCCACGATTTGGCGGAATCGCAGCGCTGAATCCTTCCAGATGCGCTCTTGGGTGTCGTAGTCGACGCGAATGATGCCGAAACGCTTGGAATAGCCCAGCGCCCATTCGAAGTTGTCGAGCAGCGACCATGCGAAGTACCCTTTCACCTTCGCACCGGATTGAAGCGCATCGACTACGGCACGTACATGCGCATCCAGATACGCCACGCGCTTGGGATCATGCACGATTTTGCCGCCCGGCGCATCCGGTTCCAAAGTCACCTCGTCGTCCCATGCGGATCCATTTTCCGAGACGATCAAGTCAAGGCCGGGGAACCGCTCGCTCAATTCGGTGAGCAGGGTCGTCAGTCCTCGCGGCTCTTGATTCCAGCCCATGGCCGTAAGCTCGCCAGCCGGAGGCAAAACCTCGACGATGTCCTGCGCGGGCATGGGGTTGCGTCTGAGCCGCGAAGCGTCAGTGGCTGCTCCGGCCGCTTCCGGCCCTCGGTGACGCACATGCGTGGTCGAATAGAAGTTCACTCCCAGAGATTGCACCGGCTGGTGAATACGCTCCTCATCGCCGTCGTGCACGAAGGACCAGTCGGTGTACGGCTTGGTTGCCTCGAAGATCTCCGGATCGTACCGCCCTTCAAACATCGGCCCGAGGAAGACCTCATTGGCGATCAGATCGGCGCGGCGCTTGGCTGCCCGATCCGCTTCGCTGTCGGTCTCGGCAACGTTCACGGACAGATTCAGAACGCTTGAGATGTTCGCGTCATCGCCAAGGCGGGCGCGTATCGCCTGCGCGCCCAAACCGTGCGCAAGATTCAAATGATGGACTGCGGCAAGCGCCTTGCCGTAGTCGCGCACGCCCGGCGCATGCTCGCCATTGCCGTAGCCGAGGTAGGCGCAGCACCACGGCTCGTTGAGCGTCGTCCAGATGCCGACGCGATCGCCCAGTTCACGGGCCAGAACGTCTGCATAGTCCGCGAGGCGCAGCGCGGTGTCTCTGCTTGCCCACCCGCCATGATCCTCAAGATACTGCGGCAGATCCCAGTGATACACAGTCACCACGGGCATGATGCCAGCCTCGCGCAATGCGTCCAGCTCACGCCGGTAGTGGTCGATGCCGAGCTGGTTGATAGTGCCACCGGCATCCGGCATGATGCGGGGCCAGGCGATGGACAGCCGGTAGGCTTTGACGCCGAGCTCGCGCATCAGAGCGATATCCTCGGGGTAGCGATGGTATTGGTCGCAAGCGGACTGCCCGGATGAGCCGTCGGCGACTGCTCCGGGCAGCGTGCAGAACGTGTCCCATATGCACGGTGTGCGGCCATCCTCGTGGAGGGCCCCTTCGACTTGGTAGGAGGCGGTGGCTGTGCCCCACATAAAATCGTGGGGGAATGTGTAGGTCATAGTCGTACTCGCTTTCACTATATGTTGTCTCATCCTTTGACCGCGCCGGCCATGATGCCGGACACCAACTGCCTGCCCGCGAAGAAGAACAGCAGGATGAGCGGGAAGGTGGTCAGGATCACGCCGGACATCACCATCGTGTAATCGGTGAAATACGCGCCCTTGAGCGCTGCGGCGGCCACGGTGAGCATGCTGTTCTTGTTCGAGCCCAGCACGAGCATGGGCCAGAAGTAGTTCGTCCACTGCCCGATGAAGGTGAACAAAAACAGCATCGAAGCCGCCGGCCGCGCCGCGGGCAAGGCGACCGACCAGAAGGTGCGGATCATCGAGCAGCCGTCGACGCGCGCCGCCTCAATCAACTCATATGGCAACGCGTCGCTGATGTACTGCGTCATCCAGAACACGCCGAAAGCGCTCACCAGACCGGGTATGATCACGGCCCATAGGCTGCCGTACAGGCCGGCCTTGTTGGCCATGATGTAGAGCGGCACCACGCTGAGCTGCTGCGGGACGGTCATCGTTGCCACTACGAAGGTGAGCAGGAAATTACGCCCGCGAAAATGCAGCTTGGCGAAGGAATAGCCGGCCAGCGTGCTGAACAGCACCGTCGAGATGGAGACCACGGTCGAGACCAGGAAGGTCCCGCCCAGCGCCTGCCAGAAGTCGATTGCATCGACGGCGCGGCCGATATTGGTCAGCAGGGCGCTGCCGGGAATCAGCGCACGTACGCCGTACTGATTGCTCGGGCTGTTCTGCGAAGCGATGGAAACCGCGTAATACAGCGGGAAAACGAAGATCAGGATGGTCACGACCAGAATCAGGTAGCTTGGCCAGCCCGGCTGGCGGCCTTCAGAGGTCAGGCCGAGCTTCTTGGCCCGGGCTCTTGCCGCGGCTCTGGCCACGCCTTTGCCATAGGCTTGTTCGAGCGCGGGAACGCCGTAATCCGTGCCGTCATTACCGTTATTGCCAGTGTTATTGCCGTGGCGGGCATTGTCGCTGACACCGCTAGTTGCTTTAGTTGCTTTGCTTAGCTTGCTCATCGCTGGCCCCCACGCTTTCTGTCCATGTCGAATGCGTTCGACGTCGCCGTTCCGGCCGTGCGCACGTTGTATCCCGAGCGGATCGCGCGCTGACGCTCTGCTTCGTTATGCTCCTCGATGCGGCGTATCGCCTGCTTGCTGTGCCGGGCTTGCCCGCCGGACGCAAGCCGCTGCGTGAGCAGATAGTTGAGCACGGCGATAAGCACAATGATGAGGAACAGCAGCCATGCGACAGCCGCCGCGCGACCCATATTCGGCTGGCCTGGCGTCACGCTGACGAATCCGAGCTTGTACAGGTACAGGCTCACGGTCAGGTACTGGTTGTTGACGCCGCCGCCCGCGCTGGCCGCGTTGTGGAAGAGCTGCGGCTCGTCGAATATCTGCAGGCCGCCGATAGTCGAGGTGATGATGACGAATATCAGGGTCGGGCGTAGCATCGGCAGCGTCACCGAGCGAAAGGTGCGCCATTTGCCGGCGCCGTCCACGACCGCTGCCTCGACCACATCGCGCGGCACGGCCTGCATGGCGGCGAGCAGGATCAGCGTGTTGTAGCCGGTCCAGCGGAAGTTCACGATCGTGGCGATGGCGATATGCGACCATATCGTGCTGCCGTGCCACATGATCGGGTTCATGCCGATCTGCTGGAGCAGCACGTTGATGGCGCCCATCTTGTCGGAGAAGATCTGCGAGAAGATGATGCCGGCGGCCGAAGGGGCCACAACGTACGGCAGCAGCACGCCCATGCGCCAGAAGTTCTTGGCTTTCAGGTTCGCGTCCAGGATCCACGCCAGCAGCAGGGCCAGCATGATCTGCGGCACGGAGCTCAGCAGGAAGATCGATACCGAATTGCGCAGCGCGACATAGAAGGCCTGCTGGTGCAGGACCCATGCGAAATTGCCGAACCATGAGGGCGTGGTGGTCCCGCAGGTGGCGCCGCATACCGCAAGCCCGCCGTCGCCGGTGAGCGTGTTCCAGTTGCGCGTGGCCACGACCATTGTGTAGAGCAGCGGGAACAGGCCGACGATGGCGAACAGGATGAAGAAGGGGGCGATGTAGAGATACGGCGACGCCTTCCATTCGAACTGGCCGAGCCTCGTGCGCCACTTGCCCGGCGGGCCGCTGGACGGGTCGCTGCCGCGACGGCTGTTTCGCTGAATGCCCGGCTGGCCGCCGGACCCGCCAGCTGCTTGATGTTGATGTGACATAGTCTGCTGTGACATCGTCTCTCCTTTCGACTCATCGCCAACCTCACTGCCGGTTTTCGCCTTCGGTCTCGCTGCTGATCTCGCGTTGGCACCCCATCCGATGGCTCTCGCCCGCGCACCTGCAACCACCTCGCGCAATCCTGCCGTGCGCCTTGGCGCGTCGCGCCTTGAGCGCACAGCAGGATTGCATCCTGGCGCCTGCTGCCAATTGCAAGATCAGTTGCAAGTCCCGAACGTTCAACGTGCTCAAGGTGTTGGGATCTTGAGACGCCTGGAACACTGACGGCCAAGCGATGCTGACGGTTTGCCGATGCTCAGGACAGGGCCTTGACGTCGGCGACGTACTGCTTCCAGGACTGCGCCGGAGTCTGCTCCTTGGTCACGTCGACGCGGCCGAGCGCATCGCCCAGCTTGGAATCGATGTCGTAGTATTGCGCTCCGGTGAAGGGCACAACCTTGACGGCCTTGGCGCGGTCAGCGAAGATCTTGCCGGTTGGCGCGTTGTTCAGGAAGGGATCGGTCTTGTCGGCTACGGCGGGGTCGGCCATCGCCTTGGGTGAGCTCGGATAGTTCGAGGCGGCCTTGAAAGTGGCGACCTGCTGCTCGGGCGCGGTCAGCCATGCCACCAGCTTGGCGGCCTCGTCCTGCACTTTTGAGGTCTTCGGCACAACGAGCCACGATCCGCCTTGATTCGCTCCGCCGCCTGGCGTCACGTCGGCGACGTCCCAGCCTTTGAAGTCCGAACCGGAATTGCCTTTGATGTTGTTGACCAGCCATGCCGGGCACAGGATCGTGGCGAAGCCCTTGTCGGACTTGAAGTTGGCGTTCCAATCGTCGGACCACTGATTGAGATGAGCCGACATATCGGTAGTCGCCGTCAGCTGGTCGTAGCGATCCTTGATCTGCTTGTCGGTGGCGATGATGGTGCCATCCTTCTTGACATAGGCTTCTTCGATCTGGGTCTTCATCGCGCCCCACAAGCCGCCCATGGCGTCGTACCACGGCAGGCCGGTCTTCTCGGTATATTGCTTGCCGACCTGGAAGTAGGTGTCCCACGAGGCGTTGTCGCCGCCGAGCAATTTGGCGACGTCATTGCGGTCGGTCGGCAGACCGGCCTTGGCGAACAGATCGGAGCGGTAGCATACTGCGGTGGGGCCGATGTCGTTGCCGGCGCCGATGATCTTGCCGTCCGCCGTAGTGCCGCCTTTGGTCTTCCAGTCAAGCCAGTCGTTGTTCTTCAACTGGCCCGTCAGATCGACGAACTTGTCCGGCATGGCTTGGATCGAAGGCATCCATGCGATATCAGCCGCGTAGATGTCATAGGCGTTTGAGCCAGACGAGATGGCGGTGTTGAAAGCGGAGCGGGCGTCGTCTGAGCCGGAGGCGACAGTCTCCTCGACTTTGACGTTCGGATGCTCCTTCTCGTATGACGTCCACAAATCGGCGCCCGGGCGCTCATTGCTGGGCTTGCCATAGCCAAAGTTGTTGAAGGTTTGAATCTTGATTACGGTCTTGCCGCCGGATTTGGCGCCGTCCGACGCATTGCTGGAGCCACAGGCAGCCATGCTGGCCAGTGCAGCTACAGCGACAACGGAGGCGAGTATTCGTTTGCTCGTATTCATGGTGTTCCTTTCCTCATTGCACGTCCATGTGCAATCTCTCCACCGGCGCATGCCGCATTGCGTCCGTCGGTGCTTTTTGGAACCGTTTCCAAAAACATATAATACTTTATCACGTTCGGGAAATGCCCTGCAAGGCGATTGTTCGAGTGTAAGAAAATGTTTGTTTTTGTGTATTGCAAGCATCCATTAGCGCTGGCGGCACTTTATTCGCATATCATTGTGCTGCACGCTGCTGCATTCCCTGGCCGGCTGGCGGGCTGGCTCGTTGACCTTCATCGAATGCGTTGCCCAGGCTGCGGATCGCTCGGGTATGCCGACATAACCCAACGCATCATAGGCAAATCCGCTGCCGCACGACATGGGGGGTTTCAGACGCTTTCTCGCGTCACCAGCTTAACCGGGAAAATCTCCGCCGTGGTCTTCCACTCGCCTGTTTTCAAGCGGTAGATCAACATATCAGTGGCCGCTTGGGCAAGCTGAGTGAGCGGCTGTGCGACGGTGGTCAGGCGCGGGGAGGTGGCGCTGGCGATCTGAAAATCATCAAACCCCACAACGGAAACGTCCTGCGGCACACGCTTGCCGCGCTGATGCAGCACATGCAAAGCTCCGGCCGCGATCTGGTCGGAGTGCGCGAACACTCCGTCGACCTCCGGATGCGCGTCGAGTATGGCATTCATGGCCTCGATGCCGTGCTCAAAGCTATAGGGACCAGGAAGGGCCGCGACCGGCTCAAGATTCGCCTCGCGCAAAGCCATCGTGCACCCCTCAGTGCGCTCGTTGTTGCCGCCCGGGGACTGCATGTCGCTCGGCCCTTCAATGATGGCAATCCGTTGCCGCCCCCGATCCGTCAGAACCCGGCCCGCAATGTATCCTCCCTGTACCGAATCAGGGTCGACATACGGATAATTCATGCCGACCGGCGGCTTGCCCACGAAAACAGTGGGCTTGCCCGAAGCCTTGATAATCGTTGCGAAGCGCTTGGAGTAGTGGAAGCTGACGACCACCATGCCGTCGGCCCCGGAGTCCCGCAGCAATCGGATGAAGCCATCGGCATCCGTCGGCGCAATCAGCACGAGAAACGGAAGCAGGTTCGCCCGAGAGAAGGCACCCATCAGCCGACTGACGATGCCGGAAATGAAGGCATCGCGGAACACGAAATCCGGGGCTTCCGTGATAACGATCGCCACGACATTCGATCTGCCGGATGTCAGCTGCCTTGCGGCCATATTCGGCACGAAATGAAGCTCCTGCGCGGCCTGCCGCACCTTGCTCCTCGTGGCGGGAGACGCGGAGCCCTCGCCTAGGGCACGCGATGCGGTCGACACGGCCACCCCGGCCTTGCGCGCGACATCGCGTATCGTGACCGTTTGCTGTGCCATGCGCACCTTGCCCTATTCTTCGTGTCTGGTACCCGTTATCGGGTTTCCCCATGTTTGCCGGGTTTCCCATGTCTATAGTAACGAAGTATTCGTTGTTCCCTTATTACATGCTGCGTTCGGTGCATCTGATGGCTTCATCGGTGGCATCGCCTCCTCAAACAGGCTCTTTATCAAGCAGTTTTGCAAACGTTTCCATTGATTTGGTTGATTCATTGTAGCGCCATATCGCGGCTATTGGCGCAAAGACCTCTACCGAGCCATCGGCGGCCTTTTCGTGCCAGTAATCACTTGCTAGCGCTACAAAACGGGCGCTGACAGTGCCGCTCGTTAACGGCTTAGGGTTATTCGTGCTTCGGCAGTGTGACCGGGTTCTTGCGCGACTCCTCGATGCTGAAGGGGGCAAGGCGGGCCGTGTTGGCACGCACAGCGTCGCAGGAGGCGGCGAATCCAGCCTGCTCCTCGTCGTTCAGGTCCAGCTCAACGATGTCCTCGACGCCATTTGCGCCGATGATGCACGGCACCGAAATGTACAAGCCGCGCTGACCATATTGCCCGTCAAGCCACACCGAGCCGGGCATCACCGCATGCTCGTCGTGCAGAATGGCCCGCGTGATGCGCACCGCCGCGTTGGCGATCGCGTACTCGGTGCACTCCTTGCCACGATAGGCGACATAGCCGCCGTCACGCGCCTTCGCCTGCACCTCATCGGGCTTGAGGTCGCTGAATCCGGGCTTGCTGATGACGTTCTTCATCGGGACGCCGGCGAAGCTGATGGCCGACCAGGCGGCGATCTGCGTATTGCCGTGCTCGCCGATCATATAGGCCTGAATCGATTCGGGCGCGAGCTTCGTGGTCAGCGAGATGACCGTGCGCAGCCGGGCGGAGTCGAGGCAGGTGCCGGTGCCGATGATATGGTTCGTGGGCAGCCCCGAAAGCCGGTGCACTTCGGCGGACACCACATCGCAGGGGTTGGCCACGTTGACCCAGAATCCCTCGAATCCAGCCGCCGCAAGCCGCCCGACAAAGGTACGGGCCGAATCGACGGTGGCGAACAGCTCGCCGTCACGACTCACCGCAGCGAGCTTCACATTGCCGGCGGCGTTGATGATGACATCACAGCCCGCCAGCTGCTCGTAATCGGCGTGGCAGTTGCGCACCACGACCCGATGCGGCGCGAAAACGACGGAATCGTTGAGATCCTGCACCTCGGCGGCGAGTTTGCTCTCGTTGACGTCGCACAGCAGCAGCTCGTCCGCGATGCCTTGCAGGATCAGGCTGTTCGCCGCGTGCGGGCCGACATGCCCGATGCCGATGATGCCGATGGATACTGGTTGATGGCTCATATGATTCCTTCCTCATGCAGCCGTTCGCGCGGCCGCCAGCCTTGTTCCTGCGCCATGGCGAGCGAGTGCCGTCAAGCTCGAAGCATGGCGATTCGCTGGATACGTGCTTGGCTGCCATAAGGCGTATGCCTACAGCGTGCCACGCATCCTGCGCGATGTTGCCATACTGGCGATACTACCCCTGTTGCGCCGGTGCGGGATAGAGCACGACAGTCAAAACGGCATGGGACGTGGCAAATGCCGGGAACGCCGCAGACCCCTATTGCACTCCTGCCGCATACCTCCCATTAGTCTCAGCGTACGTTGTTATGCACTGTGATGAGACTGTGATGAGGGTCGTATCGGAAAACGTACGCTGACGAAGTTCCGAAGGCGTTCGACACCCCATACCAGAATTGTTCAATCGTATTCTGAACATTTTCGTGACAACGCGGACATGCGCCCATACAATGAGGCCGTTGTATTTAAACATAACAATGGAGAATCATGCTCACCAACGAATATGCCAAGCGCGTCTACGATCAGGTCACACGGCGCGACGGCGATCAGCCAGAATTCCTGCAAGCGGTGTATGAGGTGCTGGAAAGCATCGAACCGGTCCTCGCCAATCATCCCGAGTACGAGGCCAATGGCGTCCTCGAACGCCTTGTGGAACCGGAGCGGCTCGTGAAGTTCCGCGTGGCGTGGACCGATGCTGCCGGCAAGGTACAGGTCAATCGCGGCTACCGCGTGCAGTTCAACTCCGCCATCGGCCCGTACAAGGGCGGCCTGCGCTTCCACCCGACCGTGACCGAATCCGTCGTGAAGTTCCTCGGCTTCGAGCAGGTCATCAAGAACTCGCTGACCAGCCTGCCGATGGGCGGCGGCAAAGGCGGCTCCGACTTCGACCCCAAAGGCCGCTCCGATGCCGAAGTCATGCGCTTCTGCCAGGCATTCATGACCGAATTGCAGCGCCACATCGGCCAATTCACCGATGTGCCCGCAGGCGACATCAACGTGGGCGCACGTGAGATCGGCTACCTTTTCGGCCAGTACAAGCGCATCCGCGACGAATACTCCGGCGTGCTCACCGGCAAGGGCTTGGAGTTCGGCGGCTCGTTGGCACGCACCGAAGCCACCGGATACGGCCTGTGTTACTACACCGCCGAGGCCATGCGCGTGCTGCGCGACGACGGCTTCTCCGGTAAGACGGTTGCGGTCTCCGGCTCGGGCAATGTAGCGATTTTCGCCATCGACAAGGCGCAGAGCCTCGGCGCCACCGTGGTCACGGCATCGGATTCCAGCGGCTACATCCACGACCCGAACGGCATTCAGCTCGATGTGCTCAAGGACATCAAGCTCGATCATCGCGGGCGCATCAAGGAGTACGCCGATCGCGTGCCGGGCGCTGAATATCACGAGGGCTGCAACGGGGTATGGAATGTCCCGTGCGATATCGCGCTGCCGTGCGCGACTCAGAACGAGCTTGACGACGCTGCGGCCCGCACCCTGGTCGCCAACGGCTGCACGGTCGTGTGCGAGGGCGCGAACATGCCCTGCACGCCCGGCGCGATCGAGGTCTTCAAGCAGTCGAAGGTGCTCTACGGCCCGGGCAAGGCGGCGAATGCCGGTGGCGTGGCGGTCTCCGGGCTGGAAATGAGCCAGAACTCCTACCGCGTGAGCTGGAGCTTCGAGGAAACCGACGCGCGGCTGCAGTCCATCATGGAATCCATCGTCGCCAGCTCCTTGGCCGCCGCCGAACGCTACGGTCACGAGCACGACCTGATGATCGGCGCGAACATCGCCGGATTCGTCAAAGTCGCCGATGCGATGGTCGCCCAAGGCGTGCTATAGGCGCTGCCCAGCTTCGGATTCGAGCTCGACCCCGGCCTCGCCGGGAATCAGGTCGTAGGGCATTTGGCGTTTGATGAGCCAGAATATGATAAGCACGAGCGCTACGGCGAAGGAGACACGGTTCGCCTCGCTGAACGAGCCGCTGAAGCCGGGCTGGATAAGCGCATAGAGCACCACGCTGCGCAGGGCGTAGAAGACGAGTCTGGCGTTGCCGCTGCGCTTGCGCGTCTCCACGGTCATATGAGTGAACATCGCGCCCAGCGTCTGGCCGCGATGCGTGGCGGGAATCCACAGTTCGAACACGAGGAACGCGAGGCCTGCGATGACCCGCGTGACGGCGGTGAATGTCTCGACACCGAGGGTCAGCCCCAGCAGTCGATAATCGCCATTAGGCAGCGGAGCGGCAATCGAATGCAGCAGGAGAACCGCGCCAGCGCCGATTGAGAAATACGCCACGGATATGAGGAACATATCGATGGCCAAGGTTACTGCGCGGTGCAGCAGCTTGGGCGAGGCGTTGATCGAGTCTCGGTCGATCTGCTCAGGCGGCGAGATGCGACTGAACAGTCTTGCCAGCACTACGCCGAGAAATGCGCCGAGCGTATTCGTCATCAGGTCATTGACGTCGAACTGCCGATAAGCACAGGGATACAGGTGCCAGAAGCCGGTCAGCTGCGAGAGCTCAATGGCCAACGACACGAGGAACCCGCCTACTACCACGGACCAAGTCTTCCAGCGCGCCCAGCGGGCTAGCGCGAAGCCGAGCGGGATGAACAGCACGACGTTCATCACCAGCTGCAATAAGCCGTACAATCTGTCGGTGCGGATATCGGCAATGAAACGCAGCGGGTTAGGCTGCGGGGTGACATGATGCACCGCGCAGTAGGCCTGCGGATTATCCGGCAGCGGATACAAGGTGAACGCCGCCAGCCCCAGCAGATACAGCACGACGAGATAGGCCGCCAGCACCGCGCCGAAGCGCAGCCGGTGATGGCGGTGGTACATGCCGGCGAGAATCGGCAGGGTCAGAACTACCGATACGAAAGGCCATGCGATGACCGCGATAACAAACGATGTGCTGAAATATCCCAGATAGGTGAGCATATTCTCTCTTCTAACTTGGATACCGAATCGTGCTGCCCTCGGGCCATTGCGGCACCAAGGCTACTGAGTGCGCAAGTGCCTACTATGGCACATATGGCACGCCGGTTATCTCTCAGTCGTCGCCAAGGGTCATGTGGACGCCACCGACCAGGGCGCTGACCACGTTGTACAGCCAAGCGAGAATCGTCGCGAGCAGGGTGAACAGCACCACTCCGACAATCGAGAAGATCGTGACGGCGCTGAGCACGGTGCTCAGCGAGAAGACATCGGCGAGGTTGAATCCACCGGCGTCCAAGCCAGTCGATGACACGATCTGCGTCACCTGGTCGAACACGCCCACCACATTGAGCAGCAGCCAGATGAGCGCTGCGGCGACGATTTGGATGATCGCTCCGGCCACGCTTAGCAGGAAGGTGACCTTGGCTACGGACCATGCATCGACGTGGGTCAGCGACAGGCTCATGCGCCTTGCGCGGGGCGCACGACGACCGGCAGCGGGATTCTTTGCCGATGCAGCAGCGGTTTTCTGCGGTCTGGCGGTTGACGGCACCCCGGTGGGGGATGCAGCTGCAGACGACGGCCCGCCTTTCGACGATGCAGCCGAGCCAGACGCCGCATATGCCGGCTGATTGGAGGCGGAGCGAGCGACGCGGGGCGCATGCTCCTGCCCTACATGCGGTTGGACATTGCGCTCCCTTGCCGAAGCCTGGGCCTCAAACTCGCCCGATTCCACGGTACGTGGCTTAATCAGCGGCGCCGTGGCATCTTCCGACACAGCACCCTGCGAAGCGCCCTCCGGCTCGATGACGTCTGGCTCGTTGCCCTCAAGATTCTCGCTCATCGCTTCTCCTTGTCGCTGATGGCCTCAACCGTAATCCTAGGCTGAGGCTACCAGCGTTCTGGGACGATTACTGCCCATCCTGCGCAGTCTGCACAGTTTCTCGCCACCGTCATTGTATTGCAGGTTTTGCTAGTCCTGCGAGTCCGTCTGCGAACCTGTCGGACCTTGCGAATCCGTCGAATCCGAAGCCCGGGAATCCACCGTCGAACCGTTGACGGCACCATTCCCACCTGTCATAGGTGCGCCGTTGGAGCCAGCAGCTTCAGCCTCGGCGGCTTCCTCCTCGTCCTGCTCCTCGTTGCGGGCGATGGACAGGATCTTGTCGCCCTTGTCGGGCTTGGCAAGCGTCACGCCTTGGGTGTTGCGCCCGGTGCGATTGACCTCATTGACATCCGAGCGGATGACCTTGCCGGATTTCATGATGGCCATGACCTGGTCAGTGTCCGAGACGATCAGCGCGCCGACGAGCGAGCCGCGCCCTTCGGCCAAGTTCAGCGCCTTGACGCCATAGCCGTTGCGGCCCTGCAGGCGGTATTCGCTGATCGCGGTGCGCTTGGCGAAGCCTTCGTTCGTGACCACGAGCAGGTCCTGCTCGCTGGCGTCCGACACCACGTCCATGGCGAGCAGCTCGTCGCCCTCGCGGAAGCGCATGCCCTGCACGCCGGCGGTTTGCCGACCCATCGGGCGCAGCTGCTGGTCGTCGGCGCGGAACTTGAGGCTCATGCCGAGTCTGGACACCAGAATGATGTCGTCATCGGCGTTGCACAACGCGGCACCGACCAGCTCGTCAGCAGGTTCGCCAGTCGCCTCGTCGGCCATCAGCCGCACGGCGATCAGGCCGCCCTGACGCGGGGAATCATATTCCGACAATGCGGTCTTCTTGACTTTGCCCGAACAGGTGGCGAGCACCAAGTACTTGGCGACCTCGTAGTTCGGGATGGAGAGCACGGTCTGGATGCTCTCGTCGGGGCCGAGCTGCAGCAGGTTCGCCACATGCTGGCCCTTCGAGTCGCGCGAGCCTTCGGGCAGTTCGTAGGCCTTGATGCGGTAGACGCGGCCACGGTTGGTGAAGAACAGCAGCCAGTTGTGCGTCGAGGTGAGGAAGAAGTGGTCGACCACATCATCCTCGCGCAGCTTAGCGCCCTTGATGCCCTTGCCGCCGCGATGCTGGGCGCGGTATTCGTCGGCCTTGGTGCGCTTGACGAAGCCGGAGTGCGTGACCGTGACGACCACGTTCTCCTCGGCGATGAGGTCCTCGACGTTCATCTCGCCGGAGTACGGCAGAATCTTCGTACGACGTTCATCGCCGTAGCGCTCCACGATGTCGTCCAGCTCGTCGCCGACGATCTTGCGCTGGCGTTCGGGGTGGGCGAGAATATCGTCGTAATCGGCGATCTTGCGCATGAGCTCTTCGTGCTCGTCGAGAATCTTCTGGCGTTCCAACGCTGCCAGACGACGCAGCTGCATGGCCAGAATGGCGTCGGCCTGCACCTGGTCGACATCGAGCAGCTCCATCAGCCCGGTGCGCGCGGTGTCCACATCGCGCGAAGCGCGAATCAAGGCAATGACCTCTTCGATCATGTCGAGGGCCTTCAGGTAGCCCTGCAGGATGTGGTCGCGTTCCTCGGCCTCGCGCTTCAAGTAGCGCGTCCGGCGTTCGATGACGTCCATCTGGTGGTTCACCCAATGGCGGATGAAGGCGTCGAGGCTCAGCGTGCGCGGCACGCCGTCGACCAGCGCGAGCATGTTCGCGCCGAAGGTCTGCTGCAGCTGGGAGTGCTTGTACAGGTTGTTGAGCACGACCTTGGGCACGGCATCGCGCTTGAGCACGAGCACCAGCCGCTGGCCGGTGCGGCCCGAGGTCTCGTCGCGCATATCGGCGATGCCTTGGATCTTGCCATCGCGCACCGCCTCACGAATCGAAACGACGAGTCGATCGGGGTTGACCTGGTAGGGCAGCTCCGTGACTACCAGGCACATGCGGCCCTTGATCTCCTCGGTGTTGACGACGGCGCGCATGGTGATGAGCCCGCGGCCGGTGCGGTAGGCCTGCTCGATGCCCTTATGGCCCAAAATCGTGGCGCCAGTAGGGAAGTCGGGACCCTTGATGCGCTGGATAAGCGCTTCGAGCAGCTCCTCGCGGCTGGCGTCGGGGTGATCGAGCGCCCAGTGCACGCCCTCGGCGACCTCGTGCATGTTATGCGGCGGGATGTTGGTGGCCATACCCACGGCGATGCCTGCCGAGCCGTTGACCAGCAGGTTCGGGAAACGGGCCGGCAGCACGGTCGGTTCCATCGTCTTGCCGTCGTAGTTCGGCACGAAATCGACGGTGTCCTTGTCGATATCGCGCACCATCTCCATGGCGAGCGGAGCCATGCGGCATTCGGTGTAACGCATGGCGGCGGCGGGATCGTCGCCGGGGGAGCCGAAGTTGCCCTGCCCGTCGACCAGCATGTAGCGCATCGACCACGACTGGGCCATGCGCACAAGGGTGTCGTAGATCGCGGAATCGCCGTGCGGATGGTACTTGCCCATGACGTCGCCCACGACGCGCGAGCACTTGTTGTAGCCGCGATCGGGACGATAGCCGCCGTCGTACATCGCGTAGATCACGCGGCGGTGCACCGGCTTCATGCCGTCGCGCACATCGGGCAGCGCACGCTCGACGATGACGGAAAGCGCATACGCCAGGTAGGATTCGCGCATCTCCTGCTGCAGATCCATATGCCTGATGCGTTCGCCCTGAATCAGGCCATAATCGGTGTTGTCGTTCTCCTGCGGGCTGAGCGGCTCCATCGAGCCGTCGGGACCCGCCTGCCCGTTCAGGCCATTCGTGTTATCGGTTTCGTCTGCCACGATGCTTCCCTTTGTGTTGTATTGCCTACTGCCTGCTGAGTATTACGTTATGTGTGTGCAGTGTTGAGAGGTGTGCGTCTGGCGCCTACGTGCGGATGTGGTTGCGAGTTCTAATCGTTCGTGTACACGCGAAGGTCATCGGGGATCCGTTTCTCAACATTTATCGTGCTGAGCAGCTCGTAAAAGCTGCTCAGGGCGGCGGGCTGGACGTGCACAGCACGTCCAGCTTGATCCGCTGTCTACGCGAGGTTCATCGCTGCTACGCATCGATGAACCTCGCGTCCCTTGCATTCCTCTGGATGAATAGCCTTCTCGGCTCGACCTCGTCGCCCATCAACATCGAGAAGGTCTCGTCGGCCTGCGCCGCGTCCTCGATGTGGATTTGCTTCAGGATGCGATGCTCGGGGTCCATCGTGGTCTCCCACAGCTCCTGGTAGCTCATCTCGCCCAAGCCCTTGTAGCGCTGGATGCCTTCGCCCTTGGGCAGCTGTCGGCCAGACTTTTTGCCCTCGGCCAGCACACGGTCACGCTCGGCATCGGTGTAGACGAAATCGTGCGAACCCTTGGTCCATTTGAGCCGGTAGAGCGGCGGCATGGCGACATAAACGTAGCCTGCGGTGATCATCGGACGCATATAGCGGAAGAACAGCGTCAGGTTCAGCGTGGCGATATGCGCGCCGTCCACATCGGCGTCGGCCATGATGATGACCTTGTGGTAGCGCACCTTGCTCAGGTCGAATTCCTCGCCGTAGCCGCCGCCGACCGCCGTGATGAGCGACTCGATGGTCTCCGACTTCAGCATGCGATCGAAGGACGCACGCTCGGTGTTGAGGATCTTGCCGCGCAACGGCAGAATCGCCTGCGTGATCGGGTTGCGGCCCTGAATCGCGGAGCCGCCTGCGGAGTCGCCCTCGACGATGAACAGCTCGCATTCCTCGGGGTTGCTCGACTGGCAGTCCTTGAGCTTGTCCGGCATGCCGGCGGTCTCGAAAATGGACTTGCGCCGGGTGTTCTCGCGCGCCTTCTTGGCGGCGAGGCGGGCGCGGGAGGCTTCCAAGGACTTCTGGATGATGTTCCTGGCTTCGCCCGGATGGGCGTCGAACCAGTCGCCGAGCCGCTCGGTCATGACGCGCTGCACGAAAGTCTTCGCCTCGGAGTTGCCCAGTTTGGTCTTGGTCTGGCCTTCGAACTGCGGATTCGTGAGCTTGACGGACACGACGGCGGTCAGACCTTCGCGCACATCGTCGCCGGAAAGGTTCTCATCCTTCTCCTTGAGCAGGCCCTTGTCGCGCGCATAGCGGTTCACCAATGACGTCAGCGCCGCGCGGAAGCCCTCCTCGTGCGTGCCGCCTTCGGTGGTGGAGATGGTGTTGGCGAAGGTGTGCACGGCCTCGGAATACGCCGTGGTCCATTGCAGCGCGATTTCCGCTGAGATGCCGAGCTTCAGGTCCTCGGCCTCCAGGTCGATCACGTCTTCCTCGATCGGCGTGGCCTTGCGCGACTTGACCAGGTACTCGACATAGTCCCTGATGCCGTTCATGTATTGGTACGTGACGGTCTGGTGAAGCTCTTCGAGGGCGTTGTCGCCATCGCCGGCGACTTCGTCGGAATCGGCATGACGCAGGTCGGTCAGCGAGATCTTCAGGCCCTTGTTCAGGAACGCCATCTGCTGGAAGCGCGAACGCAGCGTTTCGAAGTCGTAGACCGTGGTCTCGAAAATATCCGGATCGGCCCAGAACGTGACCGTCGTGCCGGTGCTTTCGTCCTCGGTCATCGGCTCGCCCTTAGCCAGCGGCGCGATGGCGTGCTGGTCCGCGAAGTCCTGGCGCCAGTGGAAGCCTTGCTGGCGCACTTCGACGTTGATGCGGGTGGACAGCGCGTTGACTACGGAGATGCCCACGCCGTGCAGGCCGCCGGAGACCGCGTAGCCGCCGCCGCCGAACTTGCCGCCGGCATGCAGCTTGGTCAGCACGGTCTCCACGCCGGAGACGCCCTCGCCGGGCACCTCGTCGACCGGAATGCCGCGGCCGTCGTCGGCGACGCGCACGCCGTTATCCGGCAGGATCGTCACCTCGATATGCGAGGCGTACCCGGCCAGCGCCTCGTCAACGGAATTGTCAACGATCTCATAGACCAAATGATGCAGACCGCGCGGGCCGGTCGAACCGATATACATGCCTGGCCGGATGCGCACGGCTTCCAGGCCTTCGAGCACGCGCAAATCGCTCGCGTCGTAATGCGCGGGGGAGAGCGAGTCATCAAGCTGCACATGATTCTCAAGGGTGCCGCCCTCGTCGGCTGCGTCGGCGGCAACGCTTTCGACGCCGTCTGCTGCGTTGTCGTTCACAGCATTGTCGTCATGCGCGATGTCATTGTGTTCGATGTCGTTATCGTCGATATCACCCTGCTCGGTGGTATTGTCTGCCACAACGGTTCCTTCCTGCATTTTCGTTCGCGTGAGAGGCTCAGACGCGGACGATACGCTCTAGAACGCAAATAATGGGGCCTTCTAGGCGTTTACACATACTGCATGTGATTCTACTTGTCTCTAGGGACTTTGCGGCGTATGGATACGCTAGCGCAAATAACGCCTTCTGCCGCCCATATGACCTCTCGCAAACGACTGCGCATGCGGCCCGGTAACGCGGATTTCTCGGATATCCAAGCCTTTGAGCCGCGTGCGAATCGTCTCGCTCAGCTGTGGCATAAGATACGTCAGCTGCGTGGCCCACACCGTCGATTCCGCGCGAATCGTCAGCACGCCGTCATCGAAGCCGACGACCTGCGAATGCTGTGCGACCCCTTGGCCCACCACCTGGTCCCAGTGGTTGCGCAGCTGCGCGATTTTGAGATTCGGCACCCATCCGCCGCGATCAGCCAAGGCGCTGAGTACGCCGCCGAGCCTGTCCGGATCGCGGCCGGGCTTGCCGAAGCTTTCCCAAGCGTCCTCTTCGCGCTGCCGTCTGTCGCGGAACACTCCGGCTCTAGCGGCGAAGCGGTCGAAGATCTCAGCGGGCAGTTTGCGCTGATCGAGATGCAGGGTCACTACGACCGGCGGTTTCATGCTCGGTCTCCGCCGCGCATGGCCTGCAGCTGCGCGATGAGCTGATCGTTGCCGTCATACGAAGCGTCCTTGAGCTGCGCCACATCGATGATATGCGGCGTACTGACGCTGATGCCTGAGACACCCTCCAAGCCGCTCAAGTCTGGAATATCGCTGCGTGCGGCGACGGTGATGAACACCTGCTGCTGCGCGGTAGCGAAGGCGAGAATCTGCCGACGTCTCGTCTCGTCGAGCTGCGCGAAGACATCGTCGAGAATCACGATGGGCGTTACGCCGCTCGTGCGCACGACGACTTCGAACAGCGCCATTTTGAGCGCCAAAGCCATCGTCCACATCTCGCCGTTCGACGCGAATTCGCGGGCGGGCATGCCTTCCAGTTCCAAGGCCATATCGTCGCGATGTGGGCCGATGAGATTAAGCCCCCGGGCGACCTCGCCTGGGTAGATGCGCTGGAAATGCCTGCTGATCGCGGCGGCAGCATCCCCGTCTTCGCCGTCAAACACCTCAGCGAACGACGGTTCGTAGCCGATCCGGGCGGTATGCGCAGCGTGGACTGGCTGAGTCGTTTGCAGAGACTGGGGCTGCATCTTCTGCGCCTGTTCGTCCTGCCGCGCCGACCGGCGTTCGCTGCCGTCAACAGGTTTGTCGCCGGCAAGCCTGTCGTAAATCGCAACAAACGGCTCGCTCAGCGCGTCGATGATGCTGTTGCGGTCGACGGTGAGCGCGATGCCGGCCTCGATGAACTGCCCGGTCCAGATTTCGAGCCCGCTCAGCGCAGCGTTCGTGTCGCCCTCGGAGCGTTCGAGCTGCTTGAGCAAAGCCGCCCGCTGCTTGGCGATGCGGGTGCAGGTCTGCAGCCGATTCATATAGCCCGGAATCAGCAATGCGCCAGCCTGGTCAAGGAAGCGCCGCCGCATGGCCGGGTCGCTGGTGACCAGCCGCTGATCCTCCGGGGTAAAAGAGACGCTGGGAATCCGGCCGACGATGTCACGCAGATACAGCGATGATCCACCGTTGATTCTGGCCCGATTCGCCCCGCGGGCGGCGATGGTCGCTTCGTAGGTCGTTGTGCGGAGCGTACGAGAACGGCCGCCATCGCCTGTGCCATCTCGCATGGCACCGCCGTTTTCAGCGGCGTCAATGCGGCTGTCACCAGTATCGACGCCATTGAGATTGGCGCCATCAGCTTCTGCTGCGGCGATTCGCCTATTGTCGGCCTCGCTGACATTGGCCCTGATGGTCGCCGACGCAGCCCCTCGCTCAACCAGCGGCAGCGAACTCGACGTCCGATGACTCGATCCGGTCGACAGCACCTCGATGGCCTCGACGATATTCGTCTTGCCCAGTCCGTTCACCCCGTGCAGAATGTTGACGCCCGGAGCGAAATCGGCGACGCAGTGCTCCCACGACCGGAAATGGTCCAAAGCAAGGCGACTGATGTACACGGCGTTCTTTCTGCTGGGTAAAACGGCTTTGAGGAGAGTGGGATGCTTCAACTGCGGAAGAACCTAAAGAGGCTATGTAAAATGGATTCCTAATCGGTAAGCTCGACCCCTTGGTGGGGTCTCACCCTCGCCTACGCGCTGGCGATGCCAGTGGCATCGCCCTTCGCGTCCCTTAGGCTGTTCACCTCGCCTACGCACAGTCCAGTGGCCTGTGCGCTTGACGGCTCAGCTGTTGTAGCGCATGGGGACCAAAAGGTAGCGGTAGTCCATCGACTCGTCGGAATCCGCCTCCTGCTGGCCGTTGAACTCGACCGGCTTGACCGCCGTCGTCATCTTCATGCGCACGAAGGGCTCGGTGATCGCGCTCA
This sequence comes from Bifidobacterium subtile, assembly GCF_000741775.1. GTDB lineage: Bacteria > Actinomycetota > Actinomycetes > Actinomycetales > Bifidobacteriaceae > Bifidobacterium > Bifidobacterium subtile. The sequence goes on along the minus strand of NZ_JGZR01000006.1, from coordinate 109,022 downwards.
GACCCTCGATCAGATAGGCCGGGTTGAAAGCCACGGTGATTTCTTCGCCGTCGAGATCGACATCGAGAATCTCCCGTGCCTGCGATTCGTCCGCGGAGCCGGCGCTCAGCAGCAGTTCCTGGCCGTTGAACTCCATGCGGATCGGGGCATTGCGCTCGGCCACCAGCGAGACGCGCTTGATCGCGCCGATCAGCGCCTGTTTGTCGATGACGGCCTGCGTGGGGTATTCGTCGGCGAAAAGGCGGTCGATGGCTGGGAACTCGCCGTCGATAAGCTGCGAGGTCGATACGCGTCCGGCGTTTTCAAAGCCAAGCAGCGACGGACTCTCGGCGTCGAGATCAATAACGACGTTCTGGTGCTCGTCCAAAGCGCGGGCGACATCACGCAGCAGCGAGCCACGCACCAGCGTAACGGTCTGCGTATCGATGTTCTGCGGCGTCCACGAGAAGCTGGAACGCGAGAGGCGGAAGCGGTCGGTCGAAGTCATGACGACCTTGTCGCCCTCGAACTGGATGCGCACGCCGGTGAGCACCGGGCGGTTCTCCTCGCGCGACACGGCGACGCTGGCCTGCGACACAGCTTGTACGAAGGTCGGCGCGTCCACTTGACCCAGCATCGGGGGCACCGTGGGAAGATCGGGGTATTCGCTCAGCGGCATGAGCTGCAGCGTGAAAGTGGATTTCCCGGAAGTGATCGTCAGTGAGGAATCCGAGGTCTCCAGTTGCGTTTTCTCGGCTGGAAGTGATTTGGTGATGTCGGCAAGCAGCTTGCCGACGACGAGTGCGCCGCCGGCTTCCTCGATGCCTGCTTCGATATGGTGACGCGCGGAGATCTCATAGTTGAACGCCGAGAACTGCAGAGTCCCGTCAACGGCTTCAAGACGGACGCCGCCAAGAATGGGCTGTGCTGGACGGGCGTCGATGATACGGGTCGTCCAGGCCACAGCGTCCGCCAGCGCGGCGGAATCGATTTCTACTTTCATGCGCTCCTCATTTCATCAAGCGATGGTTCTCAACAGGTCTGTGGCTATTCTAGCTGGTTTCGGTTATTCGGCTGCTGTTTGCAATGCCCCGTGCGTTATCACGATGACGATGAACGTAAGAGAGGGAAGTAGTCGCCATAATAAGCACGGTGGATAATGTGGATAAGTGCGTTTGCCCTAACTGCGATATGGTTTTTGGGGTTTTCCGACGATGTTGATAACTTATGGATTCATTGTGGATAAGTGGCCAAGTTATCCACAGGCTGTTTCCCGATTTTGAGTTATCCACAATCGTTATGTGTTTGTCCACGAGTTATCCACAGCAGAATAGGGTGTCGTCCACGACTTACTCGCAGACTTTACGCACATTTGTGCATAAGGATGTGGATAACTTTCTTTTTCCATGTGCCTGTTTTCGGAGTGTCGCGGGGCTGTAAAGCAAAGTGCCGAAATCGCTTTGTGTGCGCGATTCTCTCGAATGCACGCCGGTAATTCGCATGAATAAGGGCCATCGAAGTGAGTATTTTCCTAGGAAATTGATGTTTAGCTATTATTTCCGGGAAATCAAAAGTGCATCGGATGCCTTTGTATGAAAGCTCACAACATTCAGACAGCCGAAGACAGTCAAATGAATGGGACGTGACTCAGTCGTTGGTGTGCTGCTTAAGGCGCACCGTGAGCTCCATGACGTAGTTGTAGATCTCCTGCTTCTCCTGCATTTCACCGGAGACGCGGGTGTAGGCGTGCATGACGGTCGTGTGATCGCGCCCGCCGAAGACCTCGCCGATGTCGACCAGGCTCATGCTCGTCATCTCACGCGCGAGATACATCGCGACCTGACGGGCCAGCGCCACGTTCTTGGTGCGGGCGCGACCGACCAAGTCATCGAAGGTCAGATGGAAGTACTTGGCCACTTGGCTGATGATGTCGGTGGGCTTGATCTCCACATTCGACGTGAAAAAGTCCTGCAGCGTCTGCTCGGCCAAGGCCCGCGAAACCGGCTGGTTGCTTAGCGAAGCGACTGCGGTGACGCGGGTGAGCGCCCCTTCGAGCTCGCGAATGTTCTCGGTGAAGCGCTCCGCGATGAGGTCCAGCACGTCATTGGGGATGTTGGAATGGCTCATCGAGGCCATCATGCGCAGGATCGCGATGCGGGTCTCCAAGTCCGGCGGCTTGATGTCGACCGTCAAGCCGGATTCGAAGCGGGAGATGAGCCGGGCCTCGAAGCCCTTGAGGTTCTTGGGCGCCACGTCGGAGGCGATGACGATGCGCTTGTTCGCCTGATACAGCGCGTTGAAGGTATGGAAGAACTGTTCGAGCGTGGCTTCTTTGCCGCCGAGGAACTGGATGTCGTCGATGAGCAGCACGTCGACCTCGCGGTACCGGCGGTTGAAGTCCGCGATCTGCCCTTGGCTCTGGTTGGGTGTCTGCAGCGCCTCGATGAATTCGTTGGTGAATTCCTCGCTGGTGACGTAGCGGACCTTGACCGATTCGTCCTTGACCAGCGCGTAGTTCCCGATGGCATTGAGCAGATGCGTCTTGCCCAAGCCGGAGCCGCCGTAGATACACAAGGGGTTGAAGTCGCGCCCCGATCCCTCCGCGACCGCCAGCGCGACGGTGCGCGCGAAACGGTTGGAATCCCCGGGCACGAAGGTGTCGAAAGTGGCGTTCTTGTTCAGATGGGTCTGCGGATCGAGCGATGCCCGGTGCTGATCGACGCGATACGAATCGACGTGGTGCGGATTTGCGGAGTACTGCTCGGCCTCATGCGATTGGTGCGATTGCGGTGCATAGGCAGATTGCGCGGCATCAGGAGCTTCACGCGGCATCGGCGCGGCATAGGCCGCCGAAGACGAGGAATCGAGCGTCGGCTGCGACGCGACTGGTGCTGATGAACGCCCGGAATACGGGTCGTAATTATGGCTGAAGCCGGTGCGCGCGCCACCCGGAGCATCGAAGGAGGAGCCTTCAGTGGGTTGTTCGGCAGGTTGCGTGGCGGAAGATGCTGGTTGTGAAGGCTGCGTCTCCGACGGCGGCGCTGCAGGCGGCTCGATGGGCGGAACGATTTTGAATGCCGGCAACATATTCTGTCCCGAAACCATGTGCAGGGCGGCGAGCAGCGGTTCGTTGAGATCGCTTTGCAGAGCCTGCTGCGTGGAGCTATTGGCCACGCACAGTACGATGGTGGTGCCGTAGACGGCTTCGGGAACCACTCCTTCGAGCCATCCCCTGGCCCGAGGCGTGAGTGAGGCGTTGTGGCTCAGAACCGCCAGCGCGTCGGACCACATGTGCGCAGCCTGGGAGGCCGGGTCGTTCTGCTCGTCCGTCATAGCGACCCTCCTCACCGTGCGCTTGCGCCTGCCAACTGGCACCAACCATTGAAATAACAGATACAAGCGTCATGTTTACTCCGAATGCCGGAAGTTATCCACAGCCTTGCGTGTTGCAAACGCTCAAATGTGAATAACATCGATGTTATTTGTGGATAAATGCGGCTAGGGTGAAAGGGAGCAGACGGGCTGAATTGCAGCATTTTCCATGCGCTGCATACCGGCTTACGAGCTTTACGGATTCTTGACAAATGTGAAAAATCTCGCTGTATTTTGACGAAGGTCAAGGAATGAGAGTACTTTGGTATAGCTTGACTCATGAGGAGCCATACTTTTGCATGGCTGAAAACCGGGAGCTTACCTATGAAGAGGACATTCCAACCGAACAACCGTCGCCGCCACATGAAGCACGGGTTCCGCGTGCGCATGCGGACTCGTTCCGGCCGTGCGCTGATCAACCGTCGCCGTGGCAAGGGCCGTCAGTCCCTTTCCGCCTGAACCCTGACGGCGTACAGGACGTGGAGCGACTGAAAAGCCACAGTGATTTCGTCACCGTGCTGAAATGTCGCCGAAAAGTCGTCGCGAATGATATCGTCGTGCATTACTTGATGCACGGCGATACCGCATCTCATGCAGAGAATGCGGGCAATACGGGCGAAATCGCGCCGAGTCGGCGGCTTGGGCTTGCCGTCTCGAAGGCGGTGGGCAACGCCGTGACGCGCAACGCCGTGAAGCGGCGTTTCCGCGTTCTGGCACGTATACACGAAGGCAAACTGCCGGCCGACTGCGATATCGTCATGCGCGCGAAGCCCAGTGCGGCTGCAGCTTCATACCAAGCGCTGGATGTGCAGGTGTCGAAGCTGTTCCAAGACATCGGGACGAAGGCCGCGAAGGCTTCGAGGGCCAAAACCGTGAAGGCTGTGCGAGTCATGAATGACGGGAACGCTTCACAGGCTATGACCGCCCGAAAAGCCGGTGCGAACGATGCCGTTGCCGATTCGGCAGCGCTGTCGGTGCATATGACGCAGTCAGACGTATCGCAGGCATCTTCGGTTTCGGCGCCCATAACGGCAGGCGAGCGATCATGACTTCACGTCTGGCACAGGCTTGCTTGGGCGCCATCCGGTGGTATCAGCGCAGGATTTCCGCGAATACGCCACCGCATTGCCGGTATTATCCGACTTGCTCCATGTACGCTCATCAGGCTATCGACCGCTACGGTGCGCTGCGCGGCGGGCTGCTTGCCGTGCTGCGGCTGCTGCGCTGCCGACCGTGGAGCCGCGGCGGAATCGACGATGTTCCGCAGCGCTACTCCGTGTTCTATCGATTTTCGTGGTCCAAAGCCCATGAAGAGCCACGTCTGACGCCACTGGCCAACGATTAAAGGAGACGGCCACACCATGTTTAGTCCCATGAATTCAGAAACCTTCCTTTTGGACAGCGGCTTCTTCGGCTGGCTGTACAAGATTCTCACCCCGATCGAATGGCTCATGACGCAGATCATGGTGCTGTTCCACAAGTTCCTCGTTCTCATCGGCATGCCGTCCGAGGGCGTCTCATGGATTCTGTCCATCATCCTTCTGGTGCTGGTGGTCCATGCGTGCATTCTGCCGATTTTCGTGCGTCAGATCAAGTCGATGCGCAAAATGCAGGCGCTGCAGCCCAAGATGCAGCACATCCAGAACAAATACAAAGGCAAGAAGGACCCGGCGAGCCGTGAGGCCATGAGCCGCGAAATGACCAAGCTCTACCAGGACAACGGCGCAAATCCAGCCGGATCCTGCTTGCCAATGCTCATTCAGGGCCCCGTGTTCATGTGCATGTTCTACACGCTTTCGGCGATTCAGTACATCGCCAATGGCAAGCGCGCGCCGCTCGGCGCCTTCGATAAGGCCACCGCGCAGGACTTCGCCAATACGAGTTTCTTCGGCGTCAACATCACGAACAATTTCGGCATGGCCAGCGTTTCCGGCAAGGTCGTCATCGGCATTTTCGTCGCCTTGATGTGCGCGGCGATGTGGTTCATGCAGTTCAACAACATGCGGAAGAACCTGCCGCGCGCCCAGATGGAGGGCCAGCAGTACAAGATGCAGCAGGCCATGACCTGGATATTCCCGATCATGTACATCTTCTCGGGCTTCACCATGCCGTTCGCCGTGCTGATCTACTGGCTTACCAACAACATAGCCAACATGGTCCGCTCGATGTGGCAGGTCTACACCTTCCCGACTCCAGGATCGCCCGCGGCCGAGGAAAAAGAGGTGCGTGACCACGAGCATGAAAATGCGCGCCGTGAGCGGGCCGGCGAGATATCGCTTGAGGAAGAGGAACTAGTCCAGGCCAAGGAACAGGCCGAGCATCGCGAGGACCAAGGGTACCAACGCCAGCAGCCCAAGCGAAAGAAGCGCAAGAAGTGAAGTAAGGTAAGGTTTGGCGCACAGGCGGGTCGATTGTTGTTGCAACGGAAGCAGGCGGTTGCGATTAGCGTGATCTGCCGGTTCTTGGTTGGCGATTGGCCTGCTGCAGCTTGTGATTGGATGTGACGATAGCCGATGGTTTGGCAGCTGATCGTACACGCCGCATGTCGTCGTTAACCATTGCTTGCCGATTCACCGGTATTGTTGATCCATGACCATTCGCCAGTTGCTGTTTGCCGGCTATGTATGTTATCCAATGTATCCAGTTATCCATACCAATTACCACCACTACCCACCATTACCTGCCAACTGAATCGGGCATAGCGAACGGCTGTGCGACCGCCATATGACTACCGGCTGCGTGTGCTTTGGTGTTTCGGTGTTTCACGTGAAACACCGAAACACCAAAGCACACGCAACACTGAGATACTGCAATACGTGAGACACATGGCAGCCAAGCAGCGAGCGGATGCATGCATTTGCATAGGTTCCGCGAGTACACTTGTCAACCAGAAATGGCACAAAGGGACACATAAGGGCATAAAGGAGTTCATATGGCTCAGGAAGAATCGAAGACGATCGAGCAGCTCAATCAAGAGGCTGATATCGCCGCCGACTACCTCGAGGGTCTGCTTGACATCGCCGATTATGACGGAGACATCGAGTTGGGCGTGCGTAATAACCGCCCCACGGTGCAGATCGTCGCCGACGATAGCGAAGACATCAAGCAGTTGATCGGCCGCAATGGCGAAGTTGTGGACGCGCTGCAGCAGCTGACCCGGCTCGCCGTCCAGCAGAAGACCGGCGACCGTTCGCATCTGATTCTCGATGTTGACGGTTATCTTAAGCGCAAGCGCCAGCATCTGCGTGATCTGGCCCTCGATGCCATTGACGAGGCGCGAGAGACCGGCGAGCAGGTCGATCTCAAGCCCATGAACTCTTTCGAGCGCAAGGTCGTGCACGACCTCGTGCGCGAGGAAGGCTTCAAGTCCCGTTCGCACGGCGAAGAGCCACACCGCTTTGTCAGCATCTATATGCGTGCCGCCGATCAGGATCTTGCCGACGATGAGGCGGATGAGGATTCAGCTGACGCTGTGGCCGACGATGGTATGGTTGCCACCGTGTCCGTTGCGATTGTCGATAAGGCCGATGAGTCGTTTGCCGAAGTCGATGAGATCGACGAGACCTCTGAAGGCAGCGGCGTTGACGGCATTGACGATGTTGATGTGATTGATGATGCTGACGTCGACGCCGACGCCGACGCGGAGGCGTGAGTGCTGAAGCGCCTGAAGCTTCAGGGTTTAGGCTGAAACTGGTCGAAGTCCGGGCTTGAGGTGTCTTGTTCGGGTGGATGGTTGACAGGTGTTTTGGGGCGTGGTTGGCAGCTGTGGGCTGCCGGGCGTCCGTCTGTCGGGATGGGTCTGCGTGGTTTCTCGTGTGATGACCGGCCGCGATCCCTGGGCGGCCGGGCGGCTCGGTCTTGCGTTTCGTCGTCGGGTCGGTTTTTTTGCGGGCCTGTCGGCGTGTGTCGGTGCTTTGCGGGCCTTGTCTTGAATGTGGTCGGGTCCTGCTCGATGTCCGAATGCCGGAGGTTTTGGCGCCGTCGAACGGTGTAAGGCATGCTCCAAGACGCCTGTCAGCCGTGCCCCAAGACAACACACAACCGGGCTTAAAGGTTCTTAGGCGTACAACGCGAATTGTGAAATACGTACGTCTGAGTGGCCGAATGGGTCGGATGCGACTTCGATTGTGGAGTTTTTGAAATGGTGCTGGACAGAGTGAATTGATCGTTTGCACCGCACTATTGGTTTTGATGCGTGCTCGGGGCCGCTAGTGGGTCGTTCGCACCTGATGATTTTTCTAATCTGATTTATCCGTGTGATTTCGCGTTTCGATGTGTGGCTATATCCGGTATCAGATAGAGCTAGTCGGGCGAGCAAGTTTGGAACTCTGCGCGCTAGGCGTGCGTTGAGCGTACGGATGTGATGATTTCTGATCTTGGGTGCGGCGGCTTAGGCATTAATGTCTGTTTCGGTGTGGCACGGTGTGGCAGCGTATAAGTGCGGAGCCGCTGCTGTGATTTGTATGAGTAATATATTGCGATTGTTCGTGACCATCGAAGGTATTGGATAATGAAGTAGTGCGAACATGTATCACGGTCTGCATATGTTCTTCGTATTGTCGCCTGTTTTGAGTTTCAGCTGTTGAATCGCAGCCATATTCAATGCTATTGATTTGGATTTCTGGCAATCGATTTGTTTATGAGTAACATCAGTACTGAGCAACTCGTTTTTTGTACGGAGAGAGACATGAAGCTCAAAAGTGGGAGCATGACTGAAGCTTTGGTGAGATTGTTAGGGGAAGTCGTAAGGAGATGCCATTTTCCTGTGACAGAAGCCGTGCCGGCTAGATATGTTTTACTGAAACTTGGCCAATTATAGCTATGCGTGCTTTGCGGATACTGCACAATATATGTAGTAAAGGCTTGAGGCTGTTTTTGGCTGCCGATATTGGGTAGCATGGCTGTGGTTTGATATATTGCAGAAGATTAGTTCGATTGAGGAGAGTTGTGTATGGAGTATGCGGTGAAGACGGATTCGGAGGTAGAGAATTCGGGTATCGCGCAACAAGTGCTGGGCGAAGCGTTTGCTCCGTGCCAAATGTTTCACGTGAAACTTTCCGAGGAAGGGGAGCTTCGTGGACTGATTGGTCCGCGTGATGTCGATATCATATGGGAACGGCATATCTTAAATTCTGCGGCTATTGTGCCATTTATTAGGCAGGCGACAGAAGGTCAACGTTATAAGACAGTTGCCGATGTTGGGAGCGGCGGAGGATTTCCGGGACTGGTGATTGCTTCATGTCTTCCGGATCATGAGTTCACTCTTATTGAGCCCATGGAGCGTCGGTGTGAATGGCTGAATGAGTGCGTAGAACTTATGGGGCTCCATAATGTTCATGTATTGCGATCCCGTTCTGAAGATGTTATTGCACAGATGAAAAAGGACCATACGATTCATCCCTTTGCCGTGGTTACATGTCGAGCAGTAGCGCCTATGCGTAAGCTCAGTGCGTGGACTTTACCCTTGTTGAAGCCGCAGGGTCAGCTCATTGCTCTTAAAGGCAGGTCTGCACAAGAAGAAATCGAGAAGGGTGCTTCGGCTATAGCAAAGAATAAGGGATTGCATCCTCGCGTATTGGAAGCAGAAGTGGCTCCTGGCATGGAATCCACGCATGTTGTGATAGTCGACAAACGCTGATTATTGGTCTGGTTTCGTTTCAGGGTACTCGTTGCGTCCGTTGCTCCGTGTTTTAGAATATCTTGTTCGGACGGATGGTTGACAGGTGTCTTGGAGCATGGCTGACAGTTATGGGTTTTGCTACTAGGTGCTGGTTGCCAGATATCCGCCTGTCGAGATGGGTCCGCGCGTTTTCTCACGCGACGGATGACGGCGATGCCTGTGGCGGCCGGAGGAGCCAGTTGCTCATATTCGCTGTCGGACAGGGTTTTTGAGGAGTCCGTCGGCATCATCGATACGTGAAGCCCTGTCTTGACCATGGTCAAAATCTGTCAAAGTCCACACGCTGAACCGGAGCTTTGATGTTGCCGAACGATGTAAAGTATGCCCCAAGATGCCTGTCAACTATGCCTCAAGACAACACACATTCCATCTTCGATGACGTGGCTTCTCAATATTTGGGTTACATGTGTCAATCTCTTCTGCATTTAAGTGTGTTTGCAAATGTTACGGAGCTTTCATGAGAAACTCGGCTGAGATAGAACATTATGTACAAGATATTAGATGCCTTGTTCGGGTGGATGGTTGACAGGTGTTTCGGGGAGTGGTTGGCGGTTGTGGGTTGGCGGGCGTGCGTCTGTTGGGATGGGTCTGCGTGGTTTCTCGTGTAGTGTCCGGTCGCGATTCCTGCGGCGGCTGGGCGGCCCTGTCTCGTATTTCGCCCGTCGGGTCGGGCTTTTGCGGGCCTGCCGGCGTGTGTCGGTGCTTTGCGGGTTTTGTCCTGAATGTGGCCGGGTCCTGCTTGATGTCCGAATGCCGGAGGCTTTGATGCCTCCGAGCGATGTAAGGCATGCCCCAAGACAGCATATTTCCATCCTCGAGTACATGGCTTCTCAATATTTGGGCCGTTGTCAATCTCTTCTGTATCCAAGCGTATCCGCAAATGTTACGGAGCTTTCATGAGAAACGCGGCTGAGATAGAACATCATATACGAGATTTCAGATTATGATCCCGTTAGTCATAGATTAAGCAATATGCATGCATTGAACGCGTACTCTGTAATCCACTACATTGTTTCACGTGAAACAATGATTACGGATCTTCGAAATATCAGTTATCCACATCTGTACACGAGCTCGTATTTTATCCACATTGAATGTGGATAACTAGAAATTTTATAAAACTGTTCTGTTTATTGGTTTTTAAAGCCCAAAAGAGGGTGTTATGCACATGATACGGATTATTTATACACAGTTATCCACATTTATCAACAACTCGGTGGAGTGTCACTCTGTCCACCCGCATGACGAAACTGGAACAACTGTCATATCGTAGATAAGGTGCGTCAACGGATGATACATGAGTGATTAGCATCGAGAAGGAGAGCGTTTGTATGGAATCTGCCGCAGACACTATTAGGCGAATTTTTGGCGATTCAAATCGTTCTCTCGGTGCGGAAATGGCCGAAACCACATCACGATATGAGCAGCTTCGTAACGTCAGTTTCCCGAAACCTGATGCGACCAGATTCATCGCAGTCGCCAACCAAAAAGGCGGCGTAGGGAAGACCTCCACGACGGTCAATATAGCAGCGGCTTTGGCGCAGGCTGGGGCGCATATTCTTGTAATTGACATGGATCCGCAAGGCAATGCGTCGACGGCTTTTGGAATTCGGCATAATTCGGGCGAACCTTCGGTGTACGACATTTTGGAGGGACGCCTTGATATCTCTGAGGTGAAACAGCGTTGTGAATCCTTTGAGTCACTGGAAGTGGTTTCGTCTTCCATCGATTTGAGCGGAGCAGAACTGGAAGTGGCAAGTATGGAGGGGAGAACATACTTGCTCAAGCATGCTTTGGACGCATTCCTCGAGCGCAGCGACGAACATTATGACTATATATTTGTGGACTGCCCGCCGAGTCTTGGGCTACTCGTTATCAATGCTATGTGTGCCGTGAATGAGATGCTCATTCCCATCCAAGCTGAATATTATGCTCTCGAAGGTCTTGGGCAACTCATTAATACCATTGGTCTCGTGCAAGAGCACTACAATCCGGTGCTGCTGGTTTCTACGATGCTTGTCACTATGTTCGATCGAAGAACATTGCTGAGTCGTGAGGTATTTGAGGAAGTGAAGAAGCATTACCCCAATATCGTTCTTGAGACAACCATTCCGAGAACGGTGAAAATATCCGAGGCACCAAGTTTTGGACAGACAGTCATCGGATACGATCCAAGAGGAATCGGAGCTGTGGCCTATGTGGAAGCGGCGCTTGAGATTGCACGACGGTCGCCGTCGGTTCTAGCCGCAATCGAGTCGAAGCAAGGAGAACACTGAGATGGCAAGGAAATCACGTTTGGGCAAGGGGCTGGGTGCGCTGTTCCCCGATTTGCCGGGTGAAACTTCGACTCCTGAGACCGAGCCGCCGGAGAATACAACGACAAATGCTGAAGTGTCAAAAGACTCCGAAAAACCAGGAAGCAAATCAGCAGAAACTACAGCTTCTACGAGCCAGAAAACCGACTCAGCTGCTATTAAGGCACAAGCAGCCGGCACAATAACGACAGAAAGCACGACAGCGGACAGTGATAGCTCCGGTTCGTCTCATAATGGTAAAGAATTCATGCCCAAACCGGTAAACGATGCTAAAGAATCAAAATCAGAGCACTCTTCGCAGGCGAATGTTTCACGTGAAACATCGAAGTCGAAGAAGAACAAAAGGGTGAGCATACCCACTCTTGATGAGATGACACATCCAAGCGATATGTTTTTCGGTGCCAGCGCGAGTTGTTCAGACAAAAAAGCAGCGGTATCCGATGACCGCAAGCAGAATCGCGCCGGAGAGACGACTTCACAGTCCAAGACGTCCGTCCAAGGGGCGTCACAAGCACCGTCCGGTACCGCATCGTCTGATGCTACAATAGCCCACACCGATCAACATGAGGATCCCGTCGAACTGGCTCCTGTTCACGGCGGGTATCTTGCTGAATTGAAGCTGTCTGACGTGGGTCCTAATGTTCACCAGCCTCGCACGGTTTTCGATGAAGATGAGCTGAAAGAACTCGCTGATTCCATCACAGAAGTCGGTGTGCTTCAGCCCATAGTCGTTCGGAAACGCCCTGAATCGCAGATCGATGCGTTCCGCGCCGCACAGAATCAGAAGACGGAGTCACAGGCTCCGACCCAGATCGACAACCAGAGTGCCGATTTGGGATCTGCGGCTTCGGTTCATCGCCGAGTTCAGCATTCCCTGTCATCAATTGCCAACACTCCGGCACAGGACCGCTTGGACAGCGAATATGAGCTGATCATGGGCGAACGTCGTTGGCGTGCTTCGCAAATGGCCGGACTGGATACCATACCGGCCATTGTGAAAACAACCGCCGATGACGATATGCTTCGTGACGCGCTTTTGGAGAACCTGCATCGCGTCAACCTCAATCCATTGGAAGAGGCAGCAGCATATCAGCAGATGATCAAAGAGTTCGGCCTGACTCAGGCTGAGTTGTCGCATTCGATTTCAAAGTCCCGGCCGCAAATAGCCAATACTCTTCGTCTGCTGAATCTTCCAGGCTCGGTGCAGAGGCGAGTGGCTGCCGGAGTGCTTTCAGCAGGTCATGCACGGGCGCTGCTGGGGCTTTCGACTACCGAAGATATGGATAAGCTCGCAACTCGAATCATCGCAGAGGGCCTGTCTGTTCGCAGCACTGAGGAAATCGTGGCGCTGAAGACCCTGAGTGAAAAGCAGTCCAAAAAGACGAAGCAGGTGCGGAGCAATCCTTGGGCTGACTCTCCGATTCAACACAATCTGGAGAATCATCTTGACACAAAAGTCGCCATCAAAGGCAATCAGAAACACGGCAGAATAGAAATCGTATTCTCGTCGCCTGAGGATATGGATCGCATTGTAGGCCTGCTTATGCCGGGCAACGCCACTTCACAATCCACGCCGAACGAATCAGGATGGATCTGATCGATATAGGGAAAATATGTAAGGAAACGTAACAGCGAGTTCTTACACAAGAGTGTTTATGCGCAACTAGGTTTCTGATAAACATATTCACTGCATCGTTGTACAACTAGGTGAATCAGTAATCGAAACGGGGCCACGAACGTCACTATCCGTTCGTGGCCCCGTTACTTCTATCGAATCGCGTCGAGGGTCCGCTGCTGTGCTGGCATTACACCTGGCATTGCATTCAGCATCACGCGTTTAACTCGTTCAGGTAGCTCTGCGCGTCGAGGGCGGCGCGGCAGCCGGTGCCGGCGGCGGAGATGGCCTGGCGGTAGACGCTGTCGACGCAATCACCTGCGGCGAACACTCCGGCGAGCGAGGTGCGCGTAGAGGCGCCTTCGGTCGTGATATAGCCGTGCTCATCAAGGTCCAACGCGCCATCGAGGAAGCTGGTGGAAGGATTGTGCCCGATGGCCACGAAGACGCCGCTGGCCGGAATCGTTGTAGTTTCGCCAGTGGTGACGTTCTTCACCGTTACCGATTCGGCTTCCTTGTCGTTGCCGTTGACCTGCTCGACGACGGAATCGAGCACGAAGGAGAGCTTGTCGTTGGCTTTGCCGCGGTCGACCATGATCTTGGAGGCGCGGAACTCGCTGCGGCGGTGGATCAGCGTGACTGAAGAGCCGAAGCGAGTGAGGAAATCAGCGTCTTGGAAGGCGCTGTCGCCGCCGCCGACCACGACGATGGGCTTGTCTTTGAAGAAGAAGCCGTCGCAGGTGGCGCAATAGGAGACGCCACGGCCCGAATACTCCGCCTCGCCGGGCACGCCCAGCTTCCTGTAATCGGAACCGGTCGTAATGACCACTGCACGGGCCTGATAGGTGTCGCCGCCGTCGCAGGTGATGGTTTTCACATCACCGCTTAAATCGACAGACACGACATCGTCCCAGACGATTTCCGCGCCGAATTTCTCGGCCTGATGCTGCATCGCATCCATAAGATCCGGCCCCAGAATGCCATCGGGGAAGCCGGGGTAGTTCTCCACTTCGGTCGTGTTCACCAGCTGGCCGCCGGGGGTTATGGCTCCGGCGATGACCAGAGGCTGGTAGCCGGCGCGGGCGAGGTAAATCGCAGCCGTATAGCCGGCAGGGCCGGAACCGATAATCACTGCATCGCGTATGTTTTCAGTCATGGGCACCACGGTACCATCACCGGTGCTGGAAGCTGAGCCTTGAGCGCAATGGGATGCCACCGGCAGCCCAAGGGCTTTTCACCCTTCACCCTCCCCAGTCAGTTGGCCCGATCGTCGGCAATCTGCCCCTTGACCAACCCTCAGCGATGCGGCTGCACGCGATCCTGGCGCAGCACCGACTCCACAAGCTGCGAATACAGATCGGACAGATCGTATCCAGCGGCGACCGCGGCCTGCGGCAGCAGCGAAGTGTCGGTCATGCCGGGGGTGACGTTCGACTCGAGGAATTGCGGGATGCCGTCGGCGTCCACAATGAAATCAGTGCGCGAGAGGTCACGCAGACTCAGCGTCCTATGCGCGGCCAGCGCCGCATCCTGCGTGGCCTTGAGCACCTCGGCGGGCAGGCGCGCGGGCACATAGAAGTCCGTTGGCCCCGGAGTGTAGCGGGCGTCATAATCATAGGTGCCGTTCGGCGTCACGATCTCCAGCGGCGGCAGCACCAGCGGCTCGCCGTCGATTTCCAGCACCGAAACCGACACCTCCGCGCCGGTGATGGCTCGCTCGACCAGCGCGACTTCGCCATAAGCGAAGCAGCTGACCATCGCCTGCGGCAGCTGCTTCGCATCGGTCACGAGCGTGCAGCCGAGCGCGGAGCCGCCCATCGTGGGCTTGACGAACAGCGGCAGCCCGAGCGAATCGACAAGCAGCTCGATGACTTTGCTCGCGCCCAGCTCGCGGAACATCGATTCGGGCAAGGTAACGGAATGCGAGGTGTTCAATCCCCCGAGCTTGCGCACGACATTCTTCGCGATGGGCTTGCTCCATGCGGTGCGTGAGGCTTTGGCGCGCGAGCCGATGTAGGGCAGCCCTTCCATTTCGAGGATGTCGCGGATCGAGCCATCCTCGCCGTTGGCGCCGTGCAGCAGCGGCCAGACGACGTCGGGGCGCGTGGCGGGGTCGGAGAGATACTGCAGCAGGTCGCTGTCCATATCGTGGTAGTTCACTTGCCATCCGGCGTCTTCCAGGAAGCCGCCGACGCGATGGCCTGAGCTGAGCGAGATATCGCGCTCATGGCTCAGTCCTCCGCAGATAATCAGCACCGAGGTCTCGCCGCGCGGCCGCAGGGCGCTCGAAGCCGCTGCATCGGCGCTGGCGCTGGCGTCGGGGGTGCCGGCCTTGTCTGCAACTGCGCTATCTGCGTCAGCGGCTACTGTCGCAGTCTGCCCGGCATGAGCCTCGCCTTCTTCGCTGAGTGAATCAGGGTCTGTTGTCGCTTCGCTGGAGGGATTGTCCTTGATCGTTGCCATGGCGTTCGCCTTTCTTACCAAGTATTCGTTCATGCCTGTTTTCGTTATGCCTTTGAGACGGCTGCGGAGAGATCGCGAGGAGATTGGCGCTCAAGCCGAATCCTCGCAAACCCGCAGTTCATCGCACTTGGGGGCCGGGGTATTCGGGGTCGCGCGGGTCGGAATCGGGCACGCCGCTGGTGCCGAAGAGCTCGGTCGTCTCGCGCTCGGCGTCGATGACGCCGGCAAGGCGACGCACGCCCTCGTGGATACGGTCGGGCGTGGGGTAGCAGAACGACAGCCGCATGTGGTCGCGCCCTTCGCCGTTCGTGTAGAAGCCGGTTCCGGCCACGTAGGCGACCTTGGCGGTGACGGCGCGCGGCAGCATCGCACGCGAATCCAGGCCCTCGGGGATCTTGAGCCAGATGTAGAAGCCGCCCTTGGGCTTGTGCCAGGAGCAGTAGGGCAGGTACTCGTGCAGCGCGGCGTCCATCGTATCGCAGCGTTCCTTGTACATGCCGCGGTAGTCGTTGATCTGCTTCTTCCAGTCGAAGTTGTCCAGATAGGTGGCGATCGTGAACTGGCTCATATTCGGCGGGCACAGGACCGAAGCCTCGTTGGCCAGCACGAGCTTCTGGCGGATGCCCGGGGGCGCGATCATCCACGCGATGCGCATGCCCGGCGCGATGATCTTCGAGAAGCTCGACATGTACACGACGTTCTGATTGTCCATCGAGCGCATCGCGGGGTAGGTCTGCCCGTTGAAGCCGAGCAGACCGTACGGGTTGTCTTCGACGATGAGCACATGGTATTTGCGGGCGATCTCGAGGATGCGCGGGCGGCGCTCGACGCTCAGCGTCACGCCGGCCGGGTTGTGGAAGTTCGGCACGGTGTAGAGGAACTTGACCTTCTTGCCCAGTTTGCGCTGCTCGACGATGGTCTGCTCGAAGGATTCGGGAATCAGCCCGTTCTCGTCAAGCATGACGTTGACGACCTCGACCTGGAAGGATTGGAACGCGCCGAGCGCACCGACATAGTTGGGCGCCTCGGAGAGCACGACATCGCCTGGGTCGCACATGATGCGCGTGATGAGATCAAGGGCGTTCTGCGAGCCATTGGTGATGACCACATCGTCGGGCTGCGCGTCGGTGATGCCCTCGAGCTCCATGATCTGCAGCACATCCTCGCGCAGATGCGGATCGCCCTGCGCGGAGCCGTACTGCCAGGCCACATCGCCCTTGTCGACCATCATCTTGGCGATGAGTTCGGAAAGCTCCTTGAACGGCATGTATTCGAGATAAGGCATGCCGCCGGCGAGCGAAACCACCTCCGGCCTGGAGGCCACGGCGAACAACGCTCGGATCTCGGAGGCTCGCATGGCCTCCGCGCGGGCGGCGTACGAGCCGTACCAAGGATCATTCCTGATGACCTTCGAGGATGGAGGAGTGTCGGTTTCGGACATGCTAGGGCCTTTCTTCACGATGCACGCACGACGTGTCGAAGTCGTGATCCTCGAAGAGGCAAGCCGGACGCACTGAACGCGGCTGCCCCCTCGCGGAGTTCAACGTATAGGGAAACTCTAGTCGACCGGGTGTAACTGTCACCAGCGGCGCGGGAAATGTCACGACTTCGACACGTGGAAGTCGTGAAAAGCGCACGTGGCGCATATCGCGAAGGGCGGTATGAAGCATATTGCGAGCGGCACAGGCTGCTGCCGCGGATCCGGCGGCACGCTGGAACAGGCGGGGAATCGCGACGCTCAGCGCTTTGGCGGCAGGTTCGGTGAGCTGGCGGCAGATTAGTCGCCGCCAGCAAGCGGAGCAGGCGTGATCAGCGATTCCGTGCCATGGCCCGTGGAGCGCAGCAGCACCAGATTGACGCTGTGGTTCGCATCCCACGAATGCGTGGTCGCCCGGCTCCAGAACGGATCCTGGTTGCGTGAGCACGCCCCGGCTATGGAGACCGGCACGCCGGCGAATGTGGCGGCGGAGGCAAGATGCACGTGACCGCACAGCATGGCACGTATATCGCTGCCACGCACCACGGCTGCAAGATTGGCGGACGAAGCCGCATCGAGCTCCCACTGCCGCGCCTCGAACTGGTAAGGGCGGACCGGCGGATGGTGCATGAGCAGCACCGAACCCGCAGGCGCACTATCGCCAAGGAGCCGGGCAAGCCAATTCAGCTGCTGCGCGCTGAGCGAGCCATCGTTGCGCCCCGGCATGCTGGAATCCAGCACGATTACGCGCAGCTCGCCCGCGCGTGTAGGCAGGCGGAAACTGTAGTCCACGCCATCATCGGGATGCGATGGCCGGATTTCCATAGGGCGGCTGCGCCGGCTATCGCTGCGAAGCCCTCGTAATGCTGCTGTATCCGCTATATCCGTACGATCTGTGCGATCCGTGCGTGGAGATGTATTGACGATGCCGGGTGACACCGCATGCATGGGCGGCGTCGCATCGCCGGACGAAGCTGTTTCATCGGACAGCTTGGCACCGCTGGATAACGTTGCGTTGCCGGGCAGCGCCGGCTGCATGAGCAGCACGTCACGGAACGCGGCGCGTTCATCATGATTGCCCATGCTGTAAGCCACCGGGCAGCCAATGCGCCCGCCGGCCGCAGCAAGGCGCTCGCCGACGTGTCGATAGGCCTGACGCGCCCGCTCCCCGTGTTCGGCGTCGCAGATGTCTCCGGTCACCGCGATGAGATCGGGGCGCAACCCGGAATCGGCGATGCGCTGGCACAGCAGGTCGAAGGTGGCTCGTGAATCGTAATCGCGCTGCGGCCGGGCGCCACGGTCATCCGCTGCGGCGATATGCGTGTCGCTGATATGGATGATGGTGATGTCATGGTCATCACCGCCCTCTTTGTTGCTGCCGTCGTCGTCGGCTGTGTTGCGTAGCGAGCATTGCACGGCTATCTCCCTTCATATTCCATATATTCATGGTCATGCGCGTGCGCCTGCTTCGGGCTGGCCCACGGCCATGATCCGAAGCTAACAGCTTGCGACGGCCCGGACGACAGCACATGCCGACGTCCGGGCAATAAGCGCGAAGAATTCATGTGCCCTTTGCCCGTACGTAAGCTGCAGGACCATTCGAGTTTGCGCCGCGGTGCTGTAATCGTTTCGCAAGGTGCCATCGTGCATGATTTGCCGCCCGCCTGGTTATATATCCGGTCAGAAGCGAGCGCATTGTGCGAACACGAACAACGATGGCGCGTATAGGCAAGCACGAACGATACGAACGAAGAGGATTATGACACGCAAAGGAAAGCTTCTTGCCGGCGTCGCGGCGGCGATGAGTCTGCTGACGATGGCAAGCGCCTGCGGTTCGACGCAGGGCAATACGGCCAAGGCCGATGATGCGAATGGCCACGTTGAGTTGACATGGTACTACCCGGTCAACGTCGGCGGCGAGATCACGAAAACCATCGAGGGACTTACCGCCCAGTACAACAAAGAACACCCCAATGTGACCATCAAACCCGTATACACGGGCGACTATGACGAAACCCGCACCAAGGTGCAGGCCGGGGTGCGAGCCAAAAAGCTCCCGGACTTAGGCGTTTCGCTCTCCTCCGAGCTGTATACCTACCGCGATATGGGCGCGATACAGCCCCTTGACGACCTGATCGACGCGGATTCGGACGGCAAGCAGTACCTCGTCGACTTCTATCCGGCGTATCTCGCCAACTCGCAGGCGGATGGGAAGACCTGGTCGATCCCCTTCCAGCGCAGCACCGTCGTGCTGTACTACAACAAGGACCTCTTCAAGAAGGCCGGACTGGACCCGGACAAGCCGCCGACCACATGGGATGAGCTGCGCGACGATGCCAAGAAGCTGACCGTGCCCGGCCAGCAGTGGGGCGTCGAGCTGCCTTCCACGGTGAGCACATACTGGATCTACCAGGCGCTGGCGTTGCAGAATGCCGGCAAGGGCCGCAACATCATGAGCAATGATGGCAAGAAAGCCTATTTCGACACCACATCCAATGTGGAGGCGCTGCAGTTCATGAGCGACCTGTCACGCAAGGACAAGGTGATGCCGACCGGCACCATCGACTGGAAGACCTCGCCTACCGACTTCATCAACGGCAAGACCGCGATGCTGTACCAGACCACGGGCAACCTGACCAATATCAAGAACAACGCGAAATTCGACTTTGGCGTCGCCTTCCTGCCTGCGGGCAAGCAGTATGCGACACCGACCGGCGGCGGCAATCTGTACGTGTTCAAAGGCATTCCGGATTCGCATAAGCAAGCCGCGTGGAAGTTCATCCGCTGGCTGACCACGCCTGAGCGCGCCGCGCAGTGGAGCATCGACACCGGCTATGTCGCGCCCTCCAAGAAGGCCTACGAAACCGATGCGATGAAGAAGTACATCGCTGGATTCCCGCAGGCGGCCGTGGCGAGGGATCAGCTCAAGTACGCTACCAAGGAGCTTTCCACCCATAATAACGGCAAGGTCATGCAGGCGCTGAATGATGCCGTGCAGGCCACCGTCATCGGCGACAAGACGCCCGCGCAGGCGCTCAAGGACGCGCAGCAGCAGGCCGACGAGGCGCTGGCCCCTTACAGCAAATAACTATTGCGCGTCTCCCCCGTCTTGGGTCTGTGCCGCAGCTTGTGGCAGCGGGAGCTGCGATCCGCTGTCGCATGCGGCATGGCTGCGAGGCGGTGCGGGACGCGCCGTGCGATGTGATCGCCAGTGTTGTTTAAGCGGTGTTGTTTAAGCGGTGCTGCGATGTGCCGGCTGCGAGGTGTCGATAAACCGACGACGGCGCACATATGGCTGAACGCATAATGGCTCCGCGATTGCGATGCATGCTACCAGCTGTTATCGGCATCGCCAGAGGAAAGGAAAACGGCGTGGAACGTGAGATCACCCGTCAGGGCCGCAGGATTGGCCGGCGCAAGGGACAGGGCATCAGCCATGCCCGAGCCAGAACAGGGTTCACCGCATGTGCGCTCCTACTGCCCTCGTTCGCGCTGCTGGCAGTGTTCACGATTTTCCCCATCGGCCAGACGCTTCGCCAAAGCCTCTACCTCGATGACCCGGGCCTGCCTGCTCCGCAGTTCGTGGGCGCCGCCAACTATCAGGCGCTTGCCTCGGATCAGGTGTTCTGGAAGGCCTTGGGCAATTCGGCGATCTACGTCGTCGGCATCGTGCCGTGCAGCGTGGCGCTGGCCATGGTGATGGCCATGATGATCAATCGGGTGTTCAAGGGCAATTCGGCGGTGCGCTCCCTGTTCTTCTACCCAGTGATTCTGCCCTTGGTGGCCGTGGCCAATATCTGGCTGTATCTTTACTCGTCGGAAGGCATCATCACCTGGCTGCTTTCGGTTCTTCACATGGGCAATGAGAGCCTGCTCAGCAGCGGGGCAACCGTGAAGGTGGCGCTTATCGTCATGCTGGTGTGGAAGGACGCGAGCTTCTACATGGTGTTCTTCCTCGCGGCGCTCAAGAATCTGCCGCAGGACGTGTTCGAAGCGGCGGCGCTCGACGGTGCCCACGGGTGGAAGCTGTTCTGGAATATGACCTTCCCGCTGGTCATGCCCACAACGTTGTTCTGCCTGGTGATGTCGACCGCCGACGCCTTCCACCTGATCGATCACCTCATCGTGATGACCCAAGGCGGTCCGAACAACGCCAGCACGTCGCTGCTGTACTACATCTACCAGGCGTCTTTCCAGTTCGTCGACGCAAGTAAGGCCACAACCGTCACGGCGTGCCTGCTGCTCGTGCTGCTCATCGTATTCGGCGCGCAGCTGTCCTTGATGGAGAAGAAATGACGGAGAGGAATCATCATGAATCTTGAGAGCGTGGCTGCACGGCGAGCCAAGACCATCGGCACTTGGCTGTTCGCCGCATTGTGGGTCATCCCGCTCGTGTGGGTGGTGTGGCGCTCGCTGCGCACCGATGGCGCCGACGGCTATTCCATCGCCAACTTCCTGTCGGCGTGGCATGCCGCTCCGTTCCCTCGGTACTATCTCAACACGATTCTCATAGCGCTTGGCGTGCTGGCGGTGCAGGTAGTGACCAGCACCTTGGCGGCGTACGCCTTCGCGCGGCTGGATTTTCGGTTCAAGAATCTGCTGTTCGTGCTGTATCTGCTGCAGATCATGATTCCCAACGAGGTGCTGATATTCCAGAACTACCAGACCGTGGCCAACCTCGGCCTGGTAGATACCATGCTCGGTATCATGATTCCGTATTTCTTTTCGGCATTCGGCGTGTTCCTGCTGCGCCAGACCTTCCAAGGCGTGCCCATGGAGCTTGAGGAGGCGGCGCGGCTGGACGGCTGCAACACGCTGCAGGTCATCTGGCATTTCTATGTGCCGTTGGCCAAACCGACGTATGTGGCGTTCGGACTGGTTTCGGTCAGCCACCAATGGAGCAATTTCCTGTGGCCGCTGGTCGTCACGAACTCGCCAAGCAACCGCCCGCTTTCCCTCGGCATGTCGTTGTTCGCCAAGACGACAGAAAGCAGTGCGCAATGGGGCCAGCTTTCCGCAGCGACCCTGCTGGTGATCGCGCCGCTCTTGGTTGCGTTCTTCATCTTCCAGCGGCAATTCGTCAGCAGCTTCATGATGTCAGGCATCCGCTAGCCGTTTTTGGCTTGGCCAGCGCAGGATGACGGGGATCAGGTAGGATGCCGTGGTATGAGAATTCGCTCCATCGAAGCCGCCGACGATGCGGCCGTCGCCGTGCTTGTCAGGACTAGCCTGCATGCGGCAGGCCTTGATATTCCGGGGACCGCGTATTTCGACCCGCAGCTCGACCGGCTCGCCGAATACTATGGCGAGCGGGAGGACCGGCATTACTGGGTGGCCGAGGAAGACAACCGGGTTGTCGGCGGCGTGGGCATCGCGCCGGTCGTGGGGTCCGAGGGCGTCTGCGAGCTGCAGAAGCTGTATGTCGATGCCGCGTACCGGAGCCGCGGCTACTCCAAGGCGCTGATCGACACGGCGCTGCCGTTTGCCGCGCAATATTTTGACCGCTGCTACCTCGAAACCCACAGCGTGCTTGGGATCGCCGGAGCACTCTATCGCAGCTATGGCTTTGCATTCCTGGATGGACCGCTGCCCGGCGGCGAGCACAGCGCCATGAACCGCTGGGCCATCAAGGATCTGGGTGACCTGCGTGCCGATGTGGCTTAGCGTCCGGATTGTAGCGGTAGCAGCGGGTTAGCGCTACAATCCGGACGCTAACGCGCCCTTAGCGGCAGGATTGTAGCGTCAGGCCGAAGATAGCGCTACAAAGCGGATGCTGGGTCTCGCTGGGGCGAAGGGGGCGGCTGGGGACGGGGACGCTGTGAGCGGGCTGCGTAACGGCCCATGCCGCGTCCAACGGCTAGTAGATCTGCACGGAATCGATGTAGAGCTGGCTGCCGGGAAGGCTGTCGAAGGGAACCCAGAGCAGAAAGTCCTGCGCGTTGGTCGGCTTGCTGAACTTCACATCCGTGGTGCCGCTGGCGTCGAAGGAGAACTGGGCGACCTGCTCGCCCTGCGTCGGGTTGGTCGTGGCGTTGGCGCGCAGATACCCCGTGCCGCCTGAGGAACGGATCTTGATGACGAAGCGGTAGGCGTCCTGAGGCTGGCTCAGATGCATGTAGTAGGCGTATCCGCGCTGCCCGCCGGGGTTGGTGAGGAACTCCTGCTTGTCGATATCGAAGGGCGTATTGTTCTGCGGCACCTTGGGAGCAGGCACCTGCCTGGCGTTCTTGTCGGCGGTGATGACGCTGGGTTGGGTCGGCTTCTTCGTGGCCTTGGGGCTAGCGCTCTTTGCGGCTGGGGAGCTTGCCTTGGGGCTGGCGCTCTGCTTGCTGGCGTCGGCCGTGGCGCTAGGGTTGTCGGCCGGGCTGCTGGTGCTGTCGCCGAACGGCACATCATTGAGATCGGTGGTGGGCCACGAGTTCGTCTGGCTGCCGTCTCCCCCGGTGGAGGAGTTGCGGTTGAGCAGGCCGTGCATAGCCAGGCTGAGCGCGGTGATGACGATGATGGCCACGACCACGATTGCGACGACTTTGGTCGTGATGCGCCCGAACAGCGGCGCATCGGCGATATCCTCGTCGTCTCCGGTCGGGTTCGACGGGCCAGTTGGGCCAGTTGGGTTCGGCGCTTCTGCTGCGGCGGCTGCCCCAGCGGTTTTCAACGGCTTCGCCGGCTGCGTCGCATCATGGGCCGTGGGAGTGAAGCTCGGCGGCAAGGCCACCGCTGCCACGGCGTCTCGCTGGGCCTGTTCAGCTGCAAGCGCGCGCTGGGATTCCGCCCCCGGAGCGACTTGATTGCCGTCGCCGTCGATGACGGGGATGCGCCCGGTCGCCTCGAAGGAGCCGGTTGCCGGACTCTCCTCGAAGCCCACAGGATTCATGATCTGCGTGGAGAAATCGAACTGCATGGGCCCTGTGCCGCTGTCGTCGCCATTGCCCTGCTCCGCGTTGAAATCGAAGCTGGAGAACAGCGTGCCGTAGTCGGGTTCGTCCGGGGCGATGATTTCGGCCATTTCGCTGGCTGCCACATCGCGGAAGTCCGGCACCTCGCCGCCTTCCAAGTCCAAGCCTTCGCCAGCTGCCTGCCCGGCTGAGCCGGGAGCGGGCCTGCCCTTGCCCCACAGGGACTTCAGCCCGCTGCCCAAGGCGGTGAGTCCAGCAGTCTTGGCGGCGGCTTCAGGGTTCGCGCCTTCGGCGTCGGCGCCAGCAGCCCCGCTAACGTCGGGCGAGGCATCGTACCGTTTGCGCATGCTGGTGAAAATCGTATCCGGAATCTCCAGCAGGCGTCTGGCGCCGCCGGTGACCAGCGGCGCGACCGTGATGGAGGCGGGGCTGTCCGCCGCGGGTTTGCTCAGGTCCAAAGGCGTCAGCTGGCTTACGGGCTTCCAATCGCCCAGCAGAGCGGAGAACTCGGCCAGCGTCACCATCGGGATGGCGTGTCCTTCGCCTTCATCGCGCAAGTGGAGGCCGCGCTTGCAGATGAGCGCGAATTCGTCCGGAGCATCCTGCGGGATATGGTCGGCGTTGAATCCTGAGATCCGACCCGAAGG
Organism: Bifidobacterium subtile; assembly: GCF_000741775.1. Taxonomy (GTDB): domain Bacteria; phylum Actinomycetota; class Actinomycetes; order Actinomycetales; family Bifidobacteriaceae; genus Bifidobacterium; species Bifidobacterium subtile. Next base: position 84,575 of record NZ_JGZR01000006.1, on the reverse strand, counting down.
AGTTTCGGTGAGCATTGCATACAGCACTGCCGCAAGCTGCCAGGTCGCGAGCTGTTCGCCGTGGATGCCGTTCGGCGGCGCAATGACATCGGCCATAACGGGCCCGAAAGGCACGTCGGCGAGCTGGATGCCCTGCGAGGTGATGCGTATGGTGGTGGTGTCCAGCACGAGACGCTCCATGCCGCCGGCGAGCAGCTGCTGGGCGGTTTGCGCGGCCTCGCCAAGAATCGAGCGCATCGCAGCGAAGCCAAGCATGCGGTCAGAACGCCCTTGGCAGTACTCTCCTAACGCCGATCCCGCGTCCAGCTGGGTGACAACGATGGCCACGCCGTCGCGTTGCTGCAGCTGCAGCACGGGCGTGACATGAGGGTTCTTCGAGAGCACCAGCGAAGAAGCGATGGCGTTGACCTGATCGATGGCCTCGGCGTCATTGACGATGAATAGCTGGCAATCGCGGGCCAGCGCACGGTCATTCGCCTTCCAAACCTGCAGCCCCGGTTCGTCGCGCAACAGCGAAACCAAGGTGTAACGGTTGATGACAACATCTCCCAATTCAGGCTTCATAATTCCTTCAACTCCATGGCGCGGCGTCAGCGCTGGCGTTTGCGGCGCTGTGGATATTCTACCGGTGGGGATAGCCGAGATCTGGGTGCTGGCCGGGCCGGAATCACGGCTGACCAGTTCATGCGCCACGGGGTCGAACATCGGCGGCGGCACCATCGTGGAAGCCGGTGCGACGGCGCTGACGACGCGGGCGCGGTCAGCTGGTTTGGCGCTGAACCGCGGGTCTGGCAGCTGGCTGGGCTGCGCTCCTGACTGCGTACGCGGGACGGCGCTGGAACGTGACGCGGAGCTTGAACGCGGACCGGCCGGGCCGGCTGGCCCAGCTGGAGCCTTGCGTGCGCGGCGGGTAAGGCGGCCGACGAGAGCGCCGGCCATCGCCATGAATTCCTGCGTGCGCAGCAGCCACAGCACAATCGCATACAGCGCGCTCACCAGCACGCCGAGCACGAAGCACACCGCGATGGACTGCAGCCAGGTCATGCTGTCGCCTGCGCCGTTCGCCCCACATGCCCCGCCGAAAGCCGTGCCGCTCATATGCGCCCCGACCAACGCGTAGACCGGTTGGCTCATCCGCCAGCCGACCACAACCGCCACCACGCCGGCGATGAGCGCCTTGACATAAGTGAGGGTGATGCGGCGGCCGTCCATAGCGCCGCCGAAGCGCTTGCGCAGCATGCGGGCCAGAATCGGGAAAGCCAGCACATAGCCGACTGAAATCGATGCGCCCAACAGCGTCGCCCAATGAACCGGCGAAAGCAGCAGCACGCCCGCGAACAGCACGACAAGCTGAAGGCCGGACTGCAGCGCGATGAACAGGAAGGGGTGCTTGCCGTCCTCGAAGGCATAGAAGGTGCGCTGGATGATGAGATAGGCGCCCGCCATGGGCAGATTGGCGGCCAGCGCCATCAGCGGGCCCGCCATCAGCGCCGCTTCATGCACGCTCACGGAAGGCAGCAGCGCCAGCGTGATCGGCGTGGGCATCACCAGAAACACCGCCGTGAAGAAGCACATCATCAGCCCGACATTGCGCAGCGACTGGCTGAGGTTGTCGCGGGCCGACGCGATGTCGGAGGCGGCGACCGCCTTCGAGATGTGCGGGAATATGGCCGTGGCCACCGAGACGGCGATAAGCGAATACGGCAGTATGTAAATCGTGTAGGCGTTCTGGTAGCTGGCGTTGCCGGCTACGTCGAACTGGCTGAGCCCCAGCAGCCGCGCGGCCCGGTCCGGTGCGCTGGTGGTGACATTGGTGTTGATGATCGTGGCGAGCTGCTCGACGGCCACGATGCCTACGCTCCATGCGGCGACCGGGCCCATCGCGCGCAGGCCGATCCCCTTGAAGCCCCAGCTCGGGCGGTATCGAATGCCGGCTTTGCGAAGCGGCAGGAACAGCACCAGCGCCTGGAAGGCGACGCCCAGCGTCCACGCGCCGGCTGTCAGGCTGATCTTGCCAGTGGTCCAGAAGTCGAGCGGGCGGCGATCGGCTCGGCCGAAGAGCACGATAAACGCCACGAAGCCGGCGCTGCTGATGATATTCGCGCCCACCGAGCTCCACGCATACGTGCCGAAGTGGTCCTTGGCGGCAAGAATCTGCCCGACGACGGTATAGAGGCCGTAGAAGAAGATCTGCGGCATGCACCACAAGGTGAAGGCGTTGGCCAAGGCGAGCATATCGGACCCGCCGCCGACGTAGAGCCGCGTGAGCAGCGGCGTGCCGGCGGTCATGAGCAGCGTGACGGCGAGCAGCAGTGCGACGGCGAAGGTGATCAGCTTGTTGAGCCTGTCTTCAGCATCTTCCTGCCGCAGCGTGCGCACGATCTGCGGCACGAGCACCGCGTTGAAGATGCCGCCGGAGACCAGCGTGAACACCACTTGGGGGATCATCGATCCGGCTTGGTACGCATTGGCTGCCAGGCCCGTCGTGCCGATGGCCGCGGCGAGCAGGATCGTGCGTATCTGGCCGGTAAGGCGGGAGGCTGCGGTTCCGCTCGCCATGATCAGTGAGTTGCGGCCAACTGATGAACTCATTCGTCGGGATCTTTCTTGCGGTGGAACTGACGCCACAGACCCAGCAGGCCCAGCGCGATGGCGATGGCGATGAATACGAACCCGCTCATGTCGCTGATCTGCAAGGTGCTGATGATCGGCGTGGACTGCGGGGCGGAGAACTGGCCGCCGGCGCGGTCAAGCAATGTCAGATGGGCGGTGGCGCTGCCCGAGGTCGAGACGCGGATGGTGAAGGTCGTCTGCGTGCTGCCGTGCGCCGGCACATCGACGTCGGAGAAGCGCGTGGTGACGATTTCCATCGAATCGGTCAATGACGAAATGCGCACGCGGACCGGGTAAGGGTGGCTGTTGCTGATGGTGACGGGCATGCTGGCGGTTTCGCTCACCACGGTCACGCGTTCGGTCGGGGTGATGGTGACGCCGCCGAGGAGCTTCGCGGCCAAGGATTGCGCTCCTGCGACCATGAGCTCGCGCACGGAAGCGCTGCCGCTGAGCGCGTGCAGGGCGAGGCGGTCGTGGACGGCGATCACGCTCGACATCCACTTGGCGCTGCCTTGGCTGGTGTTGGTGTTGGCGTCCTGCTGGGCCAAGGCCTGCGGGCTGCCCTCGTCGCTTGCCGAAGGAGCGTTGCTGTTGGCGGGCGCGGAGTTTTCCGGGGCGAGAATCGAGGCGGCGAAGCGGGAGGCGTCGGCCCGAGTGCCGCGCAGGGTGCTCAACGTATCGTCAAGCGCCTTCATTTTCTGCTGCGAGATGCCGCTGTCGCTGGGCACCATCGACGCGGCATCGTCTCCGGAGGCATAGGGTTCGGCGGCGGACAGCGCGTCAAGCGAGGTGAGGCTGAGCCAGGAGGCCTGCTCGATCGCGCCCATCAGGCGCTGGAGTCAGCGGCCGGAGCGCTGGCGGAGAAACAGACGAGCAGATTACGCGCGGTGTAGGGCTGCTCCATTTGGTAGAAGGCGCTCTGGGCCATGAAGCGTGCGATGCGGCCGGCTGCGCTGGACTCGCCGTGCGCGTGCGCATTCGACATATGGCCATGGGCCAGGCTGCTCAGCTCGCGCTGGGCGGCGAGCACTGTCACCTCGCCATCATCGGTCGGCACGACGTATTTGCCCGTGTGCACGGTGGCCGCATCCGCGTCGTCGAAGCCGCTGCTGGCGATGACGGTCGAGAAGCCTTGGCGTTTGGCCTGATCCAGCGCCTGCATGGTCCAGCGCCCCGCGCCTTGCCATGCATAGGCTGGCTGGCTGGCAGACTGGTCTCCCAAGGCGTCGCGCAGCTGTGCGGTGGCGGCATCCGCGTTCCACGCGGCGGTATCGACGCCGGAATCCGTGTAGGCCTGCGGATCGTCTTCGGCCGCGTAACCGGTGATATCGAAGTAGCCGGACTGCATGATGCCGGCGCTTTTCGGCGGCAGGGACAGCGACCTGAGATATGTCGGGTCGGCCACGGCCTGCAGCATCGGGTGCTGGGCGAGCAGCTGCCCGGTGTCGTGCGGCAGCTTCGTGCCGCCGCGCAGGGACACCGCGTTGTCCGGCGTGATCTTCGCCGCTTCATCCCCGGTGCCGGCTAGCAATATGGACGTGGCGTTGTCGTCAAGCTGCCAGCTTCCGGTCAGTGGCATGGCCACCGTAAGACCCATGGCAGGCGTGTCGGCCGTGTTCAGGCCGTCTTGGGAGCGGGTCAGAAAGGACGTGCTCTGCGCCTGAGTGCCGCTGGCGTCGCCATAGTCGAGCAGCAGCGGCTTGGGTCCCCAGTTCACCATGGCTTTGAGCCGGTCCTGATTCGCGGGCACATCGATGCTGACTGCGGCGCTCGCGCCGGGCGCCAACGCGGAGACATGCGCCTGCCCGAGCTGGTCGGGCGTGGGAATGGGAGCCTCGCCCTGCGCCCACTGCTGGATGTCGGTGCGCGAGACGAAGCCATAGAAGATATTGGTCGACAGCGTGACGGTGCCTTCCGGCAGCGCGGCAGACGTGCCGTTGCTGATCGTGGCCTTGAGATGGTATCCCGAGCTTGCGGTCACCACTGCCGTCGCCGCGTCGATGGAGATCGAGACGCCTGATGCGTCTTGCCCTTGCGCTTGATCCGCGCTGTTGCCGCCCGGGCTGGTGGCAGCCGTGCTGGTCTGTGCGAATGCGGGCGATGTGGCGACGCAAGCCGCCAACAAGGTTAAGATGGCGGCGAAAAGCGCCGTGAGTCGGCCCGACTGCCGGTGGCGGTGCTGGCGTCCGCGCCACCGGCAGCCGGGCCGCCGGGTATGGGGATGCGGACGCGCTGCGCCACATGCATGTTGTTTCAACGTCAGGCCTGCCTGTTCAGTTTTCGGGCATACAGCCACGCGATCTTACGCTCATTAGGATAGCTGAGCACATTGTCCAGATCCTCGAAGCGCACCCAGATGGCGTCTTCGGCTTCGTGATCGGGGTCGCCTTCGACGCTCAGCTCCCCGTCGATGCGCCGTAACGCGAAATGATGGACGAGCTTGTGCACGCGCTGATTGGTACCGGTGAACCAGTAATCTATGGTGGCGATCGAATCCACGATCTCGCCCAGGATGCCGGTCTCCTCGCGCACCTCGCGCACAGCCGTCTGGCGCGGCGTCTCGCCCTTTTCGATATGGCCCTTGGGCAGGCACCATTCGAGATGCCCGCTGCGCGAATGCCGCGCGATGATGGCCACGCGGTCAAGCTCATCGAACACCAGCCCGCCGGCGGAATACTCGCGCACTACCGGAAGCTCCTGCGCATCCAGCGAAGCGAAGGTCGTCGGCCCCTCGGCGCTGCGGTGCGACGGCATCATCGCGGGGGTCGGCGAGCCAGGCTGCTCGCCTGCAGCCAAGGGCTCTTCGGCTGCTCCGGCGATTGCTCCAGTGGTTTGAGCAAAGTCTGCAGGATCGGGAGAAACCGCGGAATCGGCAGGCGAACCAAGCTCGGCGGACTGCGAGGTGTAGCGCAATCGGTCGGCGGGATTCGCGTTTTGGGCATGGTCATCCGCGGCATGGCCGAGCATGCGTACCAGATCCGCGGGTGTAATCATGCTTTCCACCATACTCAACGCTATGTGCAGGTGGGGTAACGGTATGCTTAAGGATTGCGAAATGTAGGAACGAGGAAAAAGGATGAGCGTGGATTTCGAAGTATGGCCTGAAGCCATTGAATTGGGGCGTCTGTTCGCGGCTCAGGGCTACGAGCTGTCGTTGGTGGGCGGCCCGGTGCGCGATATGCTCCTGCACCGGCGCTCGCACGACTTGGATTTCTGCACTTCGGCGCGTCCTGAGCAGTTCGAGCCGATTCTGCGGCATTGGGGCCGCGACGGATTCTGGGATATGGGCCGCAAATTCGGCACGCTGGGGGCGATGCGTCGGCGCGAGGATGGCACCGAGGTGCAGGCCGAGATCACGACTTATCGCAGCGATACTTATGATTCGGATTCGCGCAAGCCCGAAGTCGATTACGGCGATTCGCTCGACGGCGATCTTTCGCGCCGAGATTTCACCGTGAACGCTATGGCGCTGCGGGTGCCCGAGCTGGAATTCGTGGACCCTTTCGGCGGTGCGGCCGATCTGGCCAAAGGGCTGCTGCGCACGCCGGTGGACCCGTACCAGTCCTTCGAGGACGATCCGCTGCGCATGATGCGGGCGGTGCGCTTCGTGGCGCAGCTCGGCTTCCGCATCGAGGCCGGCACGGCCGAAGCCATCAGCGATATGGCGGAGCGCATCGGCATCGTTTCGGCCGAGCGCGTGCGCGACGAATTGGTCAAACTCATGCGCTCCGATCGCCCGCGCGAAGGCGTCGAGGCGCTGGTGGACTCGGGGCTGGCCGACATCGTGCTGCCCGAGGTCCCGGCGTTGCGCCTCGAAATCGACGAGCATCACCGACACAAGGACGTGTTCGAGCATTCCCTAGAAGTGCTCGACCGCGCGGTGAAGCTTGAAACCGGCCCCGACGGCCCGGTGCCCGCGCCCGACACGGTGCTGCGGCTGGCCGCGTTGCTGCATGACATCGGCAAGCCTCGCACACGGCGTTATGAGCCGGGCGGCAAGGTCAGCTTCCACCATCACGATGCGGTGGGTGCGAAGATGACGCGCAAACGGCTCAAAGCGCTGCATTTCGACCGCCACACCATCGACGATGTGAGCGAGCTGGTCAATATGCATCTGCGTTTCCACGGCTATGTGGACGAGCCGTGGACCGACTCTGCCGTGCGGCGCTATGTGAAGGACTCCGGGCACCTGTACGAGCGCCTCAACCGCCTGACCCGCGCCGACGCGACCACGCAGAACAAGCGCAAGGCCATGCAGTTCTCCGCGGCGATGGACGAGATGGAGCAGCGCGTGCGCGAGCTCAAGGAGCGCGAGGATTTCGAGGCGATCCGGCCGGATGTGAACGGCAACGAGATCATCGAGATTCTGGGCATCAAGCCCGGTCCGCTGGTCGGCAAGGCCTACAAGCATATGCTCGAATACCGCTTGGATAACGGCCCGGTCGAGCATGAGACGGCCGTGGCGGAATTGCATAGGTGGTTCGGCGAACAGCTGAGCCGTTAAGCGGACAACGCAGTGCGTTGTCCGTAGGCGAAGTGAGCGGCCGCGAAGGCCGCGAAGGGCGGTGCTGCGGGCGCCGCCACGTTAAGCGCGCAGCCCAGTGGGCTGCGCGTAGGCGAAGTGAGGCCCCGCCAATGGGCCGAAGGATGATGCCGCAGGCATCGTCGGTGCGTAGGTGAAGTGAGCGGCCTAAGGACCGCGAAGAACAGTGCTGTGGGCGCCGCCACGTTAAGCGGATGACGCGGTGCTGAACCGTAAAGGTCGTGAAGAACGGTGTGCAGCGCCGTCACACTGACGGACCGAAACACTGTCGGACCGAAACACTCATGGACAGAAAAAGGCCGCCGCGACCCTTGCCGGAAAGCTACTGCACCGGATCGTGCTGCCCGGCCTTGGGCAGTTTGGTCATCTTGTCCGCAGGCACGCAGCCTTTGATGCTGCTGATGTTGCCGCCGGAGACGGGAACCTTCTTCTGCTCCTGCAAGTCGTTGAAGGTCGCGCCCAGCACCACGTCGATAAGCTTGTCTTGACGGTCGTCCATTTTCAGAATGGCATCGGTGAAGTTTGATCCGACCGTATACGCCTGCGGAATCGCGCCTTTGCCGAAGTAGATGGTGGTGCGCTCCACGTCCTGGCGGTTGTAGGTTTGGATGGCGGTCACGTTGAAATTGCGGTTCTCCAGAGCATCGCCGACGGCCTTGGCGAACCCGGTGAACTTCGTGCCGTTGAGCAGCCGCACGCTCACGCTCGCATTGTCGACGTACTTGCTGGCGTTGCCGTCCTGATCCTTCGGCGCGCATGGAGCCTGGACGCCGTAATTGGGCTGCGCCGCCGGCGACGAGCCGGCCGAATGGCCAAGAACGTGCGTGTAGAAGAGCATGGCGATGATCAGCACTGCGACCAGCACCGTCGAGACGATGCCGAATACGATGGTCTGACGGCGGCGGACGTACTGCCTGCGCGCCTCGCGTTCGTCGAATGGTCCGGTCATATCCCTGATCCTCTTTGCTCCAAGCCAATATCTGAGTTCACAGTATGTGCGTTCTGCGCATGCACAGCGTTTGCATGCGCAACGTCTGGATTCACAGTACCGTCACTGGCTGACGCTCCAAGGGATTGCGCAGCCTGGCTCAGTCTCGTGAATTCCTCGATCGTCAGCGTCTCGCCGCGCCGGGTCGGGTCAATGCCAGCGCGGGCGTAGGCCTCGGCAGGCACCTCATGGCGCAGTGCGGCGTGCAGCGTCTTGCGGCGCTGGCCGAACGCGGCATCGATCAGGCGGAACACCCGCTCGCGCTCTCCGGATGCAGGCTGCCCGACGGCAAGGTCAAGGCGGTTGCGGCGATTGGTGGCGCGAGTAAAGGCCACCAGCGCGGAATCGACGTTGGGAGCCGGCCAGAACACATTGCGCCCTACAAGCCCTACGCGCTCAGCCGTGCCGTACCATGCGAGCTTTACGCTCGGCGTGCCGTAGACCTTGCCGCCGGGCTTCGCCGCAAGCCGGTCGGCGACCTCTTTCTGCACCATGACAAGGAAACGGTCGAGCTTGTCGAAGCGCTCCAAAAGCGTGAGCACAATCGGCGTGGCCACGTTATAGGGCAGATTGGCGACGAGGGTGAAGCGTTCGCACGATTCAAGCGCCGGCAGGTCGTCCGGCTGCAGCGCCAGGGCATCGCGTTGCAATACTGCGAATCGATTCTGCGCCTGCGGCATGAACCGCGCCACGGTCTGCGGCAGGCGTGCTGCCAGCGCCGGGTCGATCTCCACGGCGAGGACCGTGGCACCGGCTTCAAGCAGCGCCAAAGTCAGCGAGCCAAGTCCTGGACCCACCTCAAGCACGTGATCGCCGGGCCGCACGCCGGCCTCGCGCACGATGCGCCGCACGGTTCCTGGGTCGATGACGAAGTTCTGCCCGTATTTTTTCGTTGGGCTTATGCCCGCCTCGGCTGCGATCCGGCGAATGTCGGCTGCGCCGAGCAGATGGCCGGCCGCATTGGCATTATTGGCATCAGTATTGGCATCGTCAAGCCCGTCGGTTTTGACGGCGTCGTGGGTTTCACCTTTAGCGTCGTGGGGCACGCTAGCATCGTTGGCATTGTCAGGCAGCATCGCCACTGGCTGCTGCTCTTGCGGCGAGGCTGCCATCAGTACCACCCGACCTGATTGGAATGCGCCCAAGCCGCGGAGGGATTGCCATAGCGTCCTGCGATGTAGCTCAGCCCCCAGCTGATCTGAATGGAGGCGTCATCACGCCAATTGGCGCCGAAATCGGCCATTTTGCTGCCGGGCAATGACTGCGGTATACCGTACGCGCCCGAATAGCTGTTCTCCGCATACCATTGCCAGCTCGATTCCCGGTTCCACAGGCTCACGAGGTCATTCCACTGCTGGCCGGTCCACCCGTACTGCGCCGCTGCGCCGGCCGCATAGGCCTGCGCCTGGGCCGCAGAGGGATGCCACAGTCCGCTGGGCTGGACGGGAGCCGGAACGGGGTCCGGCTTAGGTGCCGGGGCAGGGGCGGGCGTCGGCGTCGGAGCAGGTTGGGGGGCTGCCGGTTGCGAGGGCTGCGCTGGTTGGCTCGGCTGGGCTGTCTGCGCGGGCTTGGAAGGCGCAGATGGCGTGGCGGTCCGGCTCGGCGTGGCGTCCGGCTGCTGGCCTGAGTCGCTGCCGTCGTCGTTCTTGGCGGCATCCCCATTGGCTTTGCTGTCATCGTTCGATTCGGAATCCGATGTGCTGCTGCCGTCGTTCTTGCCGGCATCCTTGGGGGTGCTGGGCTTGTCCGGTCCGATGGCGACGATGCGGTCAAGCGCGATTTTCGTGGTCGTCTGCGACTGCACGGTTTCGCCTTCCGCCGTGCCGTCGACGTAGGTGACGTCAACCACATCCTGGCGCTCCCCGTTTTCACCCTCCTGCCGGACTGCGGTCTGGCCGGGTTCGAGCGATGGGTCGATGACGGTCTGAGTGCCGAAGGGAATGGCGATGGTGCGCGTCTGCTCGCCGTGGGTGACGCGCCGCACGCGCAATATGGTCTCGCCGCCGTTCTTCTCGACGCTGACGCGATCCTCCTTGCCGGGCACGATGCCCTTGGAATCGAGGATCGACGCGGCCGGAAGCCTGCCATCCGGCGCCTGCGAGGTCTTGCCGTCCGCGATGACGGTGACCGGGCCTTTGGCGTTGATGACCAGCCCGCCGGTCAGCTTGTTGTAGATATTGCCGATGTCGACGGTGACCTTGGCGGCCTGATGTTCGTTCTCAGCGAAGAATCCCAGCAGCTGTTCAGCGCTTGTGGCCACCGTCCAGAAGGGAACTTCCTTGCCGTTGATCGAGATCGTGGTCTGATAGGCGCTGCGCACGGTGACCACGGCATGGTTCTTGAGGTCCTTGCCTGAGGTGGACTGCACCAGATCGTGGGTTTTGACGTCCACGTGCTGCTCCTGCAGCAGCCTGTCCACGCTCATCGCATAGGTGCTGACGGTGCGGGTCTCGCCATTGATGCTCATGGCGACGGTTTTGCGCGCCGCAAGGCCGAAGCTGAGGCCGGATGCCAGCACGAGCGATACCACGCAGCAGATGATGCGGATGCGCCGGAGCGTTACGAAACGCCGCGGTGTCCACCGATATGCCATATCGTCCTCATTCCCTTGCTTGTGCGAGAGACGGATTCGTCCCGTACAATGCCACGGCTTGCATTCTACCGTTGTCTGCCCCCGCAGGCAGCAGGAAGCGCCGAGCGTCGGCTATTTCCTTACATTTGGGGTGGAGCGCGTTGGATGAGGGCGGGGTGCTGGGCTGGGTCGAAAAGTCCGGTGGGCGGCGTTCGAGCGCGTTGGACCGTGGAGGATCGCGCTGAGTCAGCTGGCGAAGTCTGCCGCGACGTCGGCGGGCGCTTCGCTGAGGGCTTAGCCATGCGTGACCATGCGTCATGCGCCTTGTCGCCTATTGAGGCTCAGCTGTATCTGCGACTGCCTGTCAGCCGGTTTGTTATCGATATGCTCCGAGGGGTCGCGCCACGATGCGCGACCCGCTTCAGGAAGTAGAAGGGGGCGGGAGAGAAGGGGATTTATCCCGCCCCCCTTGGGATGACGCTGGTTGGGGATGCGTCATCCCGATCGGTCAGAAGTCCAATAGTTGGGGGGAAGACTCCTGACACCTTACTCGAGGGTAAATTCTGCAATCGTATGAAAACACGTAATTACTACTCTACGCTATCCCCTACGATTTCGAGCCTCCTGTCGGGATCGAACCGACGACCTGCCGCTTACAAGGCGGCCGCTCTGGCCATCTGAGCTAAGGAGGCCTGCCCCGCTCCTGCGCAGACCGACGTATGGATCGGAAAGCCAACCAACAGGAACGAATGACAAGCATACCAGCCGCGCTCAATGTGCGATAGCGTATGTCGCGTGTCTAATCCGCTAAGGTTCAGGCACAACGCTACTCCTTTACTCGACATGATGCTTCCGTGCGTGTCAAGCTGAGTGGCCGGCCGCCGTAGCTCGAGTCTGGGCATACTCCAGCCCGAGTCTGGCGTCGGCTCGGCGCTGGTTCAGCCTAGCCCAAGCTAGCCCAGTTCAATGGGCTTGCCGCTCTCGCCGATCGACGGCAGCTGGCCCGCCTGGCCGATCTGCTCCGACTTCAGTCCGATGGAGCCCAGCACGGCCGTCTTCAGGTCGAGTCCCAAGCTGGAAACCTTGGTCATATTCAGCGCCTTGCCGTTGAACGTCACGGTCGGCGTGGTCATGGCGCCCTTGTTTTGCCCCTCGGTGTTCCACAGCTCGGGGCGCTTGGGAGTGTAGACGTTGATCGCGTTGAGCCAATCCTGGTAGTCGCGCCCGAAGGCCTTGTCGGCCACGGACTTGGGCACGCCGGCCTTCAGCGCCTGCTCTTTGAGAGCGTCGTCGCTAACGGACTTGTAGTTCCCGCCCTCCCCGGGCTGGAAATCAGTAGCGTAGATGTTGGCGAGGAATTCAACGAGATGGTCCGGATTGGCGTCATGGCTGGCGATGTAGGCGACTGCGCCGGATGCGCGGCTGGAGTATTCGTCAGTGGAGGAGCCGTCCAGGAAAGACATCGGGTACAGTTCGAGGTTGATCTGCCCGGCATCCACGAGAGCCTTGAGCGTCGGATCGACCTGGCGGTTGAAGTTCGCGCAGCCGGGGCACATCGGGTCGAAGTACTCGCCTACCGTCGGCACGCCTTTCACCTTCTTGCCGTAGCCATCTTTCGAAATCAGGAAGCCGCCCTTGTCATTGGCGTTTTTCGGCGTGCTCTTCACCTTTTGCAGCTGCGAGTAAGCGTCATTGACGCTGAGATTCTTCGTGGCGTTGCTTTTGTTGACGTTGTGGTAGACCACGACGCCGATGACCGCGACAAGCACCACGACGATGGCGACGACCACTGCGCCGATGATCGTCTGCTGCCGGCGCTCCTTAGCCGCTTGCTCGGCCTTCGCCTGCTGCGCCGCTGCGGTCGCGGCCTTGCGCTCGGCGCGTGCCTGACGCTTGGCCTCCCTGTTCTTGCTGTCCTGACTGTTCGTGCCTGCCATGTCTGCCCTTCGTGCCGATGATATTCATGCTGGTGGATGCGATGCCGTGCGTCTCGCGTGGCCGCTCCCATATGATTTCGCCGCCCATCATAACGGACGACCCTGTATGTTCAGCTGTCAGGTTGTGTGCGGGAGGGCGGACCGCAAGCTGCCTGATGAACGAGTCCGTTACACGTATGAAGCCAACGAAGTCAGCGGCTCCCAAGCTATCGACTGGTTGGACGCCAGCACTGCCAACGCCGTTAGGGTCACGACCGCCCAGAGTATCGGCATAAGAACGCGCTTTCTTAGAAGGCTTTTGCGTGGTGCTGCGGCGATTGCCGCTGCGTTGCCTTCGGGCGGTCGCTGCGGCTGATCCGTGCGCGTTTGGTCCGTTCGCGCCTTCGGAGGCGCCTTCGAAGATGCTGTAAGCAGGGCGCCGGCTCCGAGGATAAGACCCGGCGAGCGAGTGATGAATGCCGAGGCCAGCCAGCTCAGAGCACCAGCCACGCCCAATATCGCGGCGGACACCGACCAAGTGCTCCCGGTCAGCAGCGCAATGGGAATCGTCCAGCCGCGCAGCTGCAGATAGATCCTGGCGACAGGCAAAGGCAGCACGAATGCAGCTGCGGCCGTGATCAGGGCTGCCGCCGCGAGCAGCAGCGCCGCATGCCCGAGAGCCGCGAGCAAGGCTTTGACGATATGCCAAGGTAGCGTGGCCAAGCGCAGCGCGGCATCGCTGCCCTTGCGCATTCCGCCGCGTTTGGCTTCACGGCCCAGCTGCGCCGCCTGGCTGAAGCCGACTGCGAACATCATCCACAGCAGCGCGAAGACGGCCAGAAAAGCGATGACGGGCGCTCCAGCGGCCAGCAATCCCACGGGAATCATGAGCATCCACAATGCCACTCGCCCGCACGTAAGCAGCTGAGCGCGTTTGATATCTGCGGGGTTCAGAGGCGCAACGACGGGTTGCTGGATTTGCTGGATGTCTGCCGGATCTTGCAAGGGCGCTTGCGACTGTGCCGGCGCTGCGGGCAGGGGTTTCGCCGCTGGGGGAATGAATATGGGCGCGAATTCCGATGCAGGCGCGGTCGCGCCTGCAGCTGAGGGGAGGATCGCAGTTTGTGGCAGCGGGAGCTGCGATCCGCTGTCGCATGCGGCATGGCTGCGAGGCGGTGCGCCGCCTTGATTCGCGGGCGCCTGCATCGAAACAGTAGGCGCTCTCCCAGTCTGATTCGCGGGCGCCGGCATCCCGGTCGTTGCACCGGTCTGTGGCATTGCTGCCGTATGTCCTGCCGCGTTATCAGCGTCCTCGACTGGGGCTGGGGCTGTGAACGGCTGCAACAGCTGCGTCCCGGCGTCGTTCTGAGGCCATAGCGAGCGCGGATTGTCGAAATTAGCCGCCGCCGGTGCCATCACGCGAGTTTCGGCCTCGGCGCTGGGGTCAAAAGGGCGCATCGCCCCGTTTTCCTGCGGCCCCGATGTGCTTGGTGCCTCTTGCGCATCATGTGCATCCTGTGGATTGCCGATGGTTTGGTCAGCTATATTGGGCTGCCCGGCCAAGCCGACTGAGCCGGCCTGACCGGTTTGGTTCCCTTGCGCATCTTCCCACGCAAAGGGATTGAGCGCATCGAGCGCGATGGCCCGCAGCAGCGCATCGGGTGAATTGCGCTTGCGTCGATCCGGATCCAGCGCCGAACGCAGGGCGGCCATAGTGCCTGCCGGCAGCCCGGTGAGATTGGCATTGCCGGAGGCCTCGCGCTCCAGCACGGTCATCATCGGCTTCGTGCCGAACACCGGGTGCCCGGTGGCCGAGAACGCCAGCACCGAGGCGAGCGACCACCAGTCCGTAACCTCGTCGGATTCCGCGCCGTCGATGATCTCCGGGGCGATGAACCCGGGCGTGCCCATCACCAGACCGGTGCGGGTCACATGGCTTTCGCCTGCCCCCATCGCGATGCCGAAATCCACCAGCACCGGTCCGCTGGCCGAGACCATCACATTCGTCGGCTTGATGTCGCGGTGCACGATGCCCGCGGCATGCACCGCTTTGACCGCGTCGATGAGCTTGCGAGCCAGTCGTTCCAAGTCATCGCCGGTGTAGCGGCCATTCGCGGCGACGTCCTGACGCAGGTTCTTGCCCTCGATCAGCTCGGTGACGATGAAGGCCAGCGAGTCGTCAAGCTCCATATCCACGATGCCGCACACGCCTGGATGCCGCACCTTCTGCAGCGCCATCGCTTCGCGGCGCAGGCGCTCGCGGGCCGTGAGCTGGTCGCGTCCGAGTCCGTGCCCTTGCCCGCCGGTACCAGAGCCGTAACCTGTCTGATTGCCGCCGCCGTTGCCTCTTCCGCCGTCGCCCGGTCCGGCTTCCATCCCATCGCCCGCACTCTCTTCAGCGAGGGAGTCGCGCAGAATCTTCATCGCATAGATCTGCGCGCCCCCGTCGCTCACCCGCCAGACGGATCCCATGGCTCCCCCGCCCAGCCGCGAGATCAGCTCGTAGCCGCCCACAAACTCGCCGGGCTCCAGATTCAACGCGTTCAGATCGCTCATGCCTCCCATCCTAGCCAGTCCCAGGCAAAGATCTCGCGCTCGGGCTGCACTTGCAACACCTCCTGGGGTCGCGTGTCCCATCCAGGCTCACTCACTTCTGCCTTTGGCGTCACAAAAGGGGCACTGTTCTATGACGGCTGCCTCTTTCGTGACGCTAAATTGAGCTAAGCGTCACAAATGGGGCATTACGCCGGAGACAATGCCCCTTTCGTGACGCTGGACCGGGGGTTTGCGTCACAAAAGGGGCATAACGCTCAGTACTTATCCATAACACGCCGAGAGGCCAACCCTTCGACCACATTGTCGTTTTTCCATATGCTGCGCTGGCGGTTTTGGCTAGCGTCGTGGTATGAGACGTCATGATGTGGTTGCAAAGATTATTGCTCAGGCGGAGTCGCAGGGTCGATTCTTCTCAGGGGCTACCCCGGCAGAGCGCAGGGCCATGATGCGCCGCGTGCATGCAGGGGAATTGCTCTGCGTGTATCGCAATGTGTATGCGCGGGCGGAGCATGCGCACACGCTTAACCCCACACAGCGTTCTGTGCATCTTGTACGAGCCTTGGCTCTCCTGCACCCTGACTAGATATTCGCGGGCATAAGCGCTGCAGCTGTTCTTGGACTTGAGCACTCGTGGTTGCTCCATCGCGACGGCTTCGTCTATATTGCTGCGCCACACTCAGTCAACACGAACCGTCATCCGAAATCGAGATGTATCCATGACCCTGTCGTCAAACCGTATCGGCACAGTGGAGTGCTGATTACCTCCCCCGCACAGACGCTGGTGCATTGTGCGACTCGCTATCCGTTCGTGCATGCGCTGCCTATGGTCGATTCCGCGCTGCGGCAAGGCCTGACGAAGAAGGATGCCATTGCGGTGGCGTGCGGTCAGGTCGTGAACCGGAAAAGTGCCGATGTGGCTGAGATGGGTATGCTGCTGCGCTATGCCGATCCCTTGAGCGAGAACGGCGGTGAGTCATTTTGCCGAGCGGTGACTATCGAGGAAGGGTTCCCGGCCCCACGGCTGCAGCAGGAGTTCGTTGACCCACGCAATCCGTCAGTTATATACCGCGTCGATTTCGTATGGTATTTGCCCGACGGCCGCATCATCGTGCTGGAATACGACGGCGCAGGCAAATACTCCGATACGCAGATGACGCAGGGGCGCGGAGTGCGGCGGATTGTTCACGAGGAGCGCGAGCGCGAGGCGGCATTGCGCCGCGCAGGTGTGCACACGATTATCAGGACGGATTTCGACGAGGTGAGCGGACGGGTCGGGTTGATCGCCAAGCTTGAGCAGGCGGGCGTGCCGAGGTTCGGTGCCGATGCGCGAATGGCTGCACCAGCGACTGGGCTTGCTGCATTTGACTTCGAGTGGGCTTGAAGTCGTAGTCTCGGGGTCATCGGGCCGGATAGGCCGGCTTCGCGGCGGAAGGACTATGACATGGCTAAGGAACATACGGCAGGGCGTGAGCGGTTGGGCGCATTCGCACCGCAGTTCGCAGCGTTCAACGATGATGTGCTCTTCGGCGAAGTGTGGAGCCGCGAGAGCGCAATGTCGGCGCACGACCGCTCGCTGATCACGATTGCGGCGCTTATCAGCACGGGCAACACCGAGCAGCTTGGCGACCATCTGCGCATCGGCAAGGGCAACGGCATCACGCGCGAGGAGATCGTGGAGGAGATCACGCAGCTCGCGTTCTACACCGGCTGGCCCAAGGCATGGTCGGCGTTCAACCGGGCCAAAGAGGTCTGGGGCGAGCCGGGCGAATCGGGCGGCGAGGCCAGCGGGGCTGAATAGGGCTGAGTTTTCCGCAGCGCATGCGCAGAGCTCAACCAACACGGCAACCAGACGCAACCAGACGACAACCCACACAAAGGAACCATTATGAACAATCCCAGCGCATTCCCCATCGGCGAGCCGAACAATGCATACGCGCAGTATTTTGACGGGCAGAGCTACCTGGCGCCGCTCGCATCCGACGGCACTGTGCAGGTGAGCAACGTGACCTTCGAGCCGGGCTGCACTAATCATTGGCACATCCACCACAAATCCTGCCAGATTCTGCTGGCGGTGGGCGGCCGCGGCTGGTACCAAGTCGAGGGCCAGCCGGCGCATGAGCTTAAGCCGGGCGAGACGGCCTACATCCCGCCGGAAACCAAGCATTGGCACGGTGCCTGCGCTGACGAGTCGTTCGCGCATATCGCCATCATGGCCCCGCAGGAAGGCGCGTGGAATGAATGGCTCGAACCGGTCGACGCCAAGGCATACGCCGAGCTTCAGTAGGAACTGCTGTGGGGCCATTTGATGCCAGTTGGGCCGTCTCGCCGCAGCGTTCGGCAAGGCAATGACACGCAAAACTGTAGCGGCATGAAGCTATTCTGTTCAGTTTTTCCTAGCGTCGGGACTTATCTGTCGGTTGAACTTCGATTGACTTCAAGTACTTGAAGTCAATACGCTGCAAGGTATGACCATGACTGACGAGAGCGCTGATGAGAGTGCCGAGCAGGTTGTCGAGAAAACAGCTGAGGGCATCGCGGGCGGCAATCCTGTCGATGTGATTTGCCCAGCAGGTGCAGACCGCCCTACGCAAGCGTCAGGCGACGCTCGGCTTGTGCGCTGGCACTCCATCCGCGAAGCATCGACGTATTCCGGGCTGCCGGAAAGCACACTGCGCTACTACGAGCAAATCGGCCTTATCCCGCCCATTGTGCGCGACCCGAGCTCTGGCCATCGCGCGTACACGGACGATGATTTGCAAGCGCTCTCGACCATCGCGTGCCTGAGTGCCACGGGGATGTCGCTGGCGCAGATGCGCGACTACATGGCGAACCGGTCGAACGGCGGCGAGGGCGCGGGACGGGAGATCGAGCTGTTGCGCGGGCAGCAGAAGAGGCTTGACGAGGAACGGCGGTTCCTTGCGGTTCGTTCGGAGTACGTTGCTTTGAAAATTCGCTACTGGCAGGCGGTGCAAGCGGGAGATATCGATCAAGCGGCACACATCGGCAGCGAGGCTTCGGCGAAGATCGGCGCGTTGCGGCAGCGGGGCAGCGCGTTGACTCAGGCGGAATGACTCGGACCAAATCGCGAAGACGTCCCATAACAACAAGTACAGAGTTGCAGAATCGAGAAACCAAGGAATCAGCTTGACCAATATCCCGACCAATATCGAAGAACGCCTCTCTACGTGGCGAAGCAAGCTATAGCGCCGGCCCGGCTGAGCGCAGCGCATTGAGAGCGCTCAAACCGTCCATCAGAACACCCATCAGATTAACTCAAGGAGCAATCATGACATCGAACATATTGAACGAAACCTACACGCTGTCCAATGGCGTCACCATTCCCAAGCTGGGCCTGGGCACGTGGCTTATCGATGACGGCAAGGCAGCGCAGGCGGTGCGCGATGCGGTCGCGATCGGCTATCGCAACATCGACACCGCCGAGGCCTACGGCAACGAGCGCGGCGTGGGCGAAGGCATCCGCACCTGCGGCGTGGACCGCAAGAACATCTTCGTCTCCACGAAGCTCGCGGCGGAAATCAAGGATTACGACGGTGCTGCTGCAGCCATCGACGAGTCGCTGCGCACGGCCGGACTGGATTATTTCGACCTCATGCTCATCCATGCGCCGCAGCCGTGGAGCGACTTTCGCGGCGGCGATTACGCCGAAGGCAACCGCGCGGCGTGGCGTGCTCTCGAAGAAGCGTACCAGGCCGGCAAGCTGCGCTCGATAGGCGTCGCGAATTTCACTGAAGCAGACTTGGAGAACATCTTCGCAACCGCCACCGTCACCCCGCAGGTCAACCAAGTGCTGGCCCACGCGGGCAATACGCCATTGGATCTGATCGACTACTGCCAGTCGCACGATATTCTTGTGCAGGCATACTCGCCGATCGCGCATGGTGCAATTCTGCACAATCCGCAGCTCGCCGCGATGGCGGAACGCTACGGCGTGAGCGTCCCGCAGCTGTGCATTCGCTACACGCTGCAGCTCGGTACTCAATCGCTGCCCAAAACCGCGAACCCAGATCACATGCGCGCCAACGCCCAGGTCGACTTCACGGTCAGCAGCGCCGACATGGATGCGCTCAAAGCCTTCGAAGCCAAGGACTACGGCGAGGACGCCGCATTCCCCGTGTTCAGCGGCAAGTAAGCGGTTTTGGCGTCTGCCAAGCCTCCGTATGAGTCGAAAAGCGTTGGGAATCGCGTGGATGCGCCTGAGGAATCGGCTATCTGCGTTATGTGAGGCGTTAAATCGATGCTGCGGAGGTCTACCTGCGTTGTGTGAGGCGTTATTTTGTGGAGCGTCGAGTATCAGACGGCCTAGAACCGCTGTTTTCGGCCAGCGATACTCGGGGTGCCAAGGTATTAACGCCTCACACAACGCAGATAGACCTCCGAAGGGTGAATTAACGCTACACATAACGCAGATACACGTCTGAATGAGCAAATCGCACACGATGTAACGCGAACGTTGATAGGTAATGCCGGATAAAGACTGCCCCGCGCCCGCTCGCAGGTCGCGCAGCCGCCGTTTTGTGCAGGTCATGTGCCTCAGGGTGCAAATCAGGGATGTTCAGGGTCATTGGCCAAGGTGGGAGTGCTATCTTGGCAAGCGGACAGGCAGACAGAGCCGGGTCGGGTGTTGCAGCAGCACGTCTCATACCGAGTCCCGGAAACGGGGTGACGCAGAGGGCGGGGTTTCAGCCGGCTTTGCAGCTGCCGGATCTAAGACAGACCTCGGGCAATACGTCAGCGCTTAGCGCGGCGAGGTGGCACGGGAACGTTCAGGATGGCATAGCGACCGGGGAGAGTATGCGGCAGAACATGCGCAAGACAATCAGCTTTATTGTGCCGGCGTTCAATATGAGCGAATATCTGGACCGTTGCGTTGGCTCGCTGATCGCCGCGCAGTCGGTAGACGACATTGAGGTCATCATCGTTGACGACGGATCGACTGATGCCACGGCCCAGCTTGCAGACGCTTGGACCGCGAAGATGCCTGGCATCGTGCGCACGATACACCAGCCCAACAAAGGCCACGGCGGCGCGGTCAACACCGGCGTCGCGCATGCACACGGAGACTACGTCAAAGTCGTGGACGCAGACGATTGGGTGGGACCGGACGCCTTGGAGCGCGTGCTTGCGGTGCTGCGCAGGCAGCAGGGCAACGAGAATCCCATCGACCTGCTCATCACCGACTACGTGTACGACAAGGTCGGCAAGCGGCACAAGCACGTTGTGTGTTTCGACAACGTGATGCAGCCCAATACGAGGCTGACGTGGGATGATCTGGGCCGTTTCGGCGTCGCGCAATACATGATCATGCATTCGATCACCTATCGCACGGACGTCCTGCGCCGCTCGGGGCTGCGGCTCCCGGAGCACACGTTCTACGTCGATTTCATTTACTCCTATCAGCCTTTCCCGCAGGTGCGGACGCTGATGTACCTCGATGTGCCGTTCTACCATTACTTCATCGGCCGCAGCGGGCAGTCGGTGCAGACTGACGTGATGATTCGCCGCGTCGATCAGCTGCAGCTGGTCAACCGCGCGATGGCCGAGGCCACGCCCGAGCCGGATATGGTGCCCGAGGGCCTGTACCGCTACATGATTCACTTCCTGTCGATCAACAGCGTCGTCACCAGCGCCTTCCTGATTCTTTCGCGGGACTCGCGCAACTATGCGGCCAAGACCCAGCTCTGGCAGCGCATCGACACGATGTCGCCGGCCATCGGCCACGACGTGCGCCACAAGGCCGTCTCCCGCGCAATCAACCTGCCCGGTAAAACCGGCCGTTTCATCGTCCGCCAAGGCTACCGCGTGGCCGAGCGCATCGTCGGGTTTAATTAGGCGGCAGCGCGGTCCGGGCTGGATACGGGCCGGTCGGCTCGACTGGGTGCCACCATCGTTGGCTGCATCATGTATGCCTTGTAACACGATTGAGAGTCACCAATGATGCATAGCCCGCGTGCCTGAGACCAACTTTGGCTAGCAATCAATATCTTAGATCAACGTCTCAGGCCAAGACCTCCCCAAAGCCAATACCTCAAACTTCGCAACAGATTATGTGAGCAATTGAGCAGTTTGTGAATGCGACGACATCTGCCTACGCAGGTCCGGCCACAATAGGTAGGTAATGAACACGGCGGCATAATGAGGTGTCGCTGGTCATAGGAGAACAAGGAGGCTCAACTATGCTGTCGATCAATATGGCTGACGTCGTGGCAGTGCTGCGGTCGTTGATACCGTATCTGGTGGCTGCCGGGGTGCTGCTGCTACTGGCGATTGTCATCACCATCGCGGTCAACAAGAAAACGGTGCAATCCGTCGGCGCTCGCAAGATGATTCATGCCCAGTCGTGGATTGTGGCGCTTATCGGCATCGTCGTGGCATTTTCCATGATGTTGACCGGCCCGATGTCGACGCTGCTCAACAATGCGACGATTACCAAGGGTAGTGCCCGGGTTCTTGCGCACTTTGGTTTTTGTTTCCTGTGTGCGTTGTCAGTTCGCTTCCTGTATGGTGTCGTGGAGTCGGGACATGTCCAGGTAGCGGCGGGTCGACCACTGGTTGCCGGTGACGTAGCGGATTCTCGCAGTGATGAGCATGAGTGCGCTCCTGCCGTCGGGGAACGCTCCCACGACGCGAGTTCTGCGGCGTATTTCGCGGTTGAGTCGTTCGATCATGTTGTTGGTGCGGATACGCCGACGATGCTCGACCGGGTAGTCGTCCAGCAGGTAGGTCGTGGTCTCGCCGATGCCCTCCCGCAGGCACTTGGCGGCCTCTTTGAGTTTCCTTGCGTCCATCTGCGTGGCGATGCTCTCGGCCTTCTCCAGGGCGGCCTGGCGGGTTTCCGACGCGAAGATCGCTTTCAGCGCGTCGGCGGCCCACCGGGTGTGACGAGGGGAAACCTTGGCGAGCACGTTGCGCATGAAGTGCACCATGCACCGCTGGTAGCGGGCCTGTGGCAGGAGTCCACTGACGGTGTTCACCAGTCCGGCGCACCGGTCGCCGGTCACCAGGCGCACGCCGGTAAGCCCACGCGAGATGAGCGAGGAGACGAAGCTGTTCCAACTCGCCGAATCCTCCTTCATGCCCTCCGCCACGCCGATCACCTCCCGGTGCCCGTCCGACCCGATGCCGATCGCGACCGGTATGCTCACGTTCTCCACGGCGCCACCCCACGAACGCTTGTGCCACACGCCATCCATGAACACATACGGGTAGGGCTGGGATAGCGGGCGTTCACGCCACTGGTCGATACCCGCATACACCTTCTTGAGCTGGTCCGAGAGGGTCTGCGACGGCATCCGCTCGCCCCACAGGGCCTGGCTGATGTCGTCCACCCGCCTCGTGGAGACACCGGCCAGGTACATGTCGATTCACACGCCTCCTCCACGCTCTCCTCCCGGCGACGATACCGTTCGATCACCGCCGACTCGAACAGGGCGCCCTTCAACTTCGGCACCCTCACCGCCATTTTCCCGGCCTTGACGGTCAGATCACGCTCGTAATGACCAGCCCGATACGCCTTCCTGCCATCGGAGCGCTCGTAGCGGGCCGCGCCGGCGATCTCGTCGGCCTCGGCGTCCAGCATCCGGTTGAGGATCTCGGTGACCTTCTCGGACACCATCCGGTCGAGTTCGGTCTCGAACATGGGTTGGTTGACTTGTATGATTTTCTCGGGCATGGTTCTGTCGCCTGCTTTTCTAGAGCGGTTAATGGTTTGGCGACTGAAATCGTACACAGGCGACAAGCCATGCTCCACCACTTCAACAAGCACCAGCAAATTTGCGCAAGAAACCGGACGTTATCTTACCAAGTACCAGCTCTCGCAAAGCACGGTTGCCAAGGCGAACACGCTGGCTAAGGACGTGCAGACCGAAGCGGTCACGATGCTGAAGAACGACGACGCTAATCTTCCGCTGGCAAACAAGAAGGTCAACGTCTTCGGTTGGGGTTCCACGAACCCCGTGTACGGCGGCACCGGCTCAGGCTCGATGTCGGAGCAGTACAAGACGACTTCGCTGCTTGATGGCCTCAAGGAGAGTGGATTCCAGGCCAATCCAAGCCTGACCAAGCTTTACACTGACTATCGCAAGGACCGCCCGGTGGTGGGCATGTTCGCTCAGGACTGGACTTTGCCCGAGGTTCCTGCCGCTCAGTACAGCGACTCTCTGATGCAGTCAGCCAAGGATTACTCGGATGAGGCGGTCGTCGTCATCACCCGAGTGGGCGGCGAAGGCGCTGATCTGCCCGAGAACATGAGGGCCAAGGGCATCACCTACCACGACAATTCCAAGGATTACCCCGATTTCCAAAATGGTGAGCACTTCCTGCAGCTCAGCCAGACTGAAAAGGATATGCTCAATCTGGTCACGAAGAACTTCAACAAGGTGACGCTGGTGTACAACGGCGCGAACACCTTCCAGCTCGACTTCGTCAATTCCTATCCGCAGATTCGCTCCGTGCTGTGGTGCCCTCCGGCTGCTCCGACCAACTTCAACATGAGCGCCAAGGCCAAGGCGGAGTTCACGAACAACGGCAACTACAAGGTCGCCGATCATAACAAGTCCTCGGATGCGATGCCGACGACCGGAGCCAAGAACGGCATCAGACTCGCCGACATGCATGGCAAAAGCTATGACGACCCGCAGTGGGGCAAGCTGCTCGACCAGCTGACCTTCAAGGATATGGATACGCTGATCGCTATGGGCGGCTACGGCACTCAAGCCGTCAAGTCCATCGGCAAGGTGCAGCTCACTGATGCCGACGGCCCTGCCTCGCTGAACAACAACTTCACCGGCGTGGGTTCGATCGGATTCCCTGCTTCCACGGCATTCGCCTGCACGTGGAACCGGGATCTGGCCAAGCAGTTCGGCGAGATGATTGGGCAGATGGCGCACGATATGCATGTGGCCGGCTGGTATGCCCCAGCGCAGAACATCCACCGCAATGCCTTCTCAGGTCGCACCTTCGAATACTTCTCCGAAGATCCGCTGCTTTCGGGCGTGATGGCGTCGAGCCAGATAGCAGGGGCCAAGAAGAAGGGCGTCTACTCGTTCATGAAGCATTTCGCGATGAATGATCAGGAAACGAACCGAACCGAGATGCTGCTGACCTGGTCCAATGAGCAGGCCATCCGCGAAACCTACCTCAAGCCCTTCGAGATGAGTGTGAAGGAAGGCGGCGCGAGTGCTGTCATGAGCTCCTTCAACTATATCGGGCCGGTCTACTCTGGAGCCAATCCGGTGTTGCTCAAGAATGTGCTGCGCAATGAGTGGGGCTTCCGTGGCTTCGTGCTCACCGATTATTTCGCAGGCTATGGCTACCAGAACGGCGATCAGGAGATTCGCAACGGCAACGATTCGATGCTTGCCACCACCGATATCACCAATCATGTGAAGGACAAGTCTGCGACCTCGCTGCTTGCGATGCGTCAAGCCTCGAAGAACATCCTGTACACGACAGTGAACGGCTGGCAGTACGCCAACGGCGAGCCGAAGGTGGCCACGCCGGTATGGCGCACTGCACTCTACGTGTTGTGGGGCGTCACCGCGCTGCTGGTGCTTGGGTTTGAGTACTTGGCGATCTCTCGATTCCTCAAGCGTCGGAAGGCCGCTGAGTCGGTTGAGGCTGGTGCGCCTGCTGAAACCCCTGCTTCTGCCGAGGCCTGATACCCGCCAACGCACTGGATGGATGCGCTATTCACCGGTATCGTTCAGCGACTGAACTGCTTGGTTTCCCAACTTCTGCCTAGGGGAGGCGGGAAACCAAGCAGCTCAACACCTGACAGTCCATAATGTCAAAAATGACAGAGTTCACAATGGCCAATCTGTTCAAAAATGCAGAGTTCAAAAAATGCAGAGTTCAGAATTGCGTAGCCCGGAATTGCGCAGTCAAGATTGTACACAGGCTGCGAACGGAATCCATAACCGATTGCGCGACCAGTTGTGCGACCGATTGTGCGGGCGAACGGACAGGTTGTGCGGGAGCATGGCCATGTCGGCGGCGACGCTGTTTAATCGTAGTAGCGGCGAACGTATGTAAATGGCAAGCGTTGCGGTCGCAGTAATCTGTGCGGCGGTGAATGGTTGGCAGCTCGTGCGAAGACGGAACCGTAGCGTGTTGCGATGTAGCGACGTGACGGGGTAGTGGTTCGCTGTGATTGCTGGAGTGATGGCGCTGCTGGACGATTGCAGACAGGAACGCGAAGGAGGAGCAATGAATCTCGAGGAGCTTTCGGTTGAGGAGCGGGCGGCGCTGCTGTCGGGCGGCTCGGAGTGGGATTCGCGCGGCAATAAGCGTGCGGGGGTGCCGAGTTTTGTTATGAGCGACGGGCCGCATGGGGTGCGGCGTCAGCTCGGCGAGGGCGATCACCTCGGGCTTGGGGCTTCGAAGCCGGCAACCTGCTTCCCCACGGCCGGGACCGTGGCCAATTCCTGGGACCCTGATCTGGCCGAGGAGATGGGCCGGGCCTTGGGACGCGAGGCGCACGACCTCGACGTGAATGTGCTGCTTGGGCCGGGCATGAATATCAAGCGCAACCCCTTGTGCGGCCGCAATTTCGAATACTATTCCGAAGATCCGCAGGTGGCTGGGCGCATGGCGTCTGGGCTGATCAAGGGCATCCAGAGCAATGGCATCTCGGCCTGCCCGAAGCATTTTGCGGTCAACAGCCAGGAGCTGCGCAGGCAGGCGTCCAATTCGGTGATTGACGAACGCATGATGCGCGAGCTGTATCTGACGGCCTTCGAAATCGCGGTGCGCGAGGCCGCGCCGCACGCCATCATGACCTCCTACAACCAGATCAACGGCGTGTACGCGCATGAAAATAAGCACTTGCTGCAGGATATTCTGCGCGATGAATGGGGCTTCGATGGCATGGTGGTCTCGGATTGGGGCGGCTCCAATTCTGCCGTCGCCGCAGCGAAAGCGGGCGGCTCGCTGGAGATGCCATCGCCCGGCTACACCTCTGTACGCGAGCTGATTGCCGCCGTGAAAGCCGGCGAGCTGCCTGAATCCGATCTCAACGCACGCGCTGCCGAGGTCGCCAAGATCGCGCAGCTGACCCGTTTTGAGGGCGTCGGGCGCGACGACCTGCTGCGCGATGATATCGTCGCTGCACACCACGACGTGGCACGCACCGTTGCCGAGAATTCCCTGGTATTGCTCAAGAACGACGCCGTGCTGCCGCTACGGCCGGGAACCCGTTTGGCCGTTATCGGCGATATGGCTTGCACGCCGAGGTTTCAGGGTTCCGGCTCGTCCAAGGTCAACGCCACGCGCGAGGAGAATCTGCTCGACGAGCTCAAGGCGTGCGCAGGCGTCACCGTGGCCGGTTACGCCCAAGGCTACGAGCGGCAGGGGGCGCACAATCCTGCGCTTGTCAACGATGCCGTTGCGTTGGCTGGCCGGGTCGATGTGGATGCCGTCATTGCGGTCGTCGGACTTGATGAGCGCAGCGAATCGGAGGGGTTGGACCGCTCCACGATGGCCATGCCGCAGGCGCAGAACGAGCTTATCGCCGCGCTGAAAACCGCCGGCAAGCCGATTATCGCTGTGCTCGTCGCCGGTTCGCCGGTTGAGCTACCGTGGCTTGACGACGGCATCAACGCGGTGCTGTATGTAGGGCTTTCCGGTCAGGCCGGAGCCTCGGCCGCCGTGCGGGTGCTCGCCGGCGCGGTCAATCCGTCCGGGCATCTGGCGGAGACGTGGCCGCTGCGCTACAGCGACTGCCCGAGCGCTGGCTGGTATCCCGAGACTGGCCGCGACGTGATCTACCGTGAAGGCCCCTTCGTCGGCTATCGCTATTACGAAACCGCGCACGTCCCGGTCCGCTTCCCCTTCGGCTACGGACTGAGCTACAGCGATTTCACTTACTCCGGCCTAAGCGTTGATGGGCACAGCGTTGATGAGCACAGTGTGGACGAGCACAGTGTGGACGAGCGCGGTGTGAGCTTCGTGGTGACCAACGATTCCGACATCCCTGGTGCGACCGTCGCGCAGCTCTACGTTGCCGGTCCTGCCGAGCCTGCAGGCGGCGTGCTGCGGCCCGCGCGCGAACTCAAAGGCTTCAGGAAAATCCGCCTTGGCGCTCACGAAAGCAAGGTTGTGCACATCGCTTTCGACCGCTACACCTTCCGGCATTACGATGCTGCAGCCGGAGCCTGGCGCACGCAATCCGGGCAATGGACGCTGATGGTCGGCACGAATGTCGAAGATCTGCCTCTTGCGGCCCCAGTAACCGTTCCGTTCATCATAAACGACGACGAGCAAACCGCGCCGGCTGCACCCGTTGACACTGGATCTGGCAACGCTGGGCTCCATGACGCAGCGCTCGCCGACCGCGCGCTCGGGCATTATCTGACCGGCGACGTCACGCATGTCACCGATGCCGAAGTAGCTGCGCTCTTCGGGCATGATGCGATTCCCTCAAGCGCTCCGAGCAAGTTCAGCGCCAATGACCCGATCTCCTCATGGAAGTACTCCAAAGGCTTCGCGGCCCGCACCATCGCGCGGACGCTGATCAGACGAGAGGCGAAGATTCGCGAGAAAACAGGCGCACCCGATCTCAACGTGCTCTTCATCCTCAACATGCCGCCGCGCGCGATGAGCAAGATGACGCAAGGCATGGTCGACTCCGCGATGGTGGATGCCGTCGTGCGCATAGCCAACGGGCACACGTTGCGAGGAGCCGGCGCCTTCATCGCGGGATTCTTCCGCAACCGCGGCGCCAACAACCGTCTAGCGAAGGAGCTGAGATCATGAGGGACACGACAGGCAAGGGAGCGAAGCAAGCACCATCCGCAGGCCTTGCCGATGACGGCAGCAGCAGTGCGGCGAGCGAAACGCAGGCCAGCGACGCCCCGAGGCATGACATCTCAAGGCATGACACCCCCAAGCGTAGCGGCGCGATTCGCTCGTGGATTGACGCCCATCCGAACATCTGGGAGTTTATTCTGTTCAATGTCCTCTCGAATATTTCGACGATCACGCGCTTTGTGGTGGCATGGGTCGGCACGGCTGTTTTTGTCTCCGCTATGGGACTGACCGCGCCCTTCAGTTTTCTTATCTTCAACTACACCTCCGCTGGTTCGCATGGCCTGGGCGGATTCCTGACTTTCCTACTCGCCGAGGTGCTCGCGCAGATCGTGAACTTCATCGTGCAGATGAAATGGGTGTTCAAATCCGATTCCAGCTTCGCCGATGCCGCTTGGAAATACGCCTTGCTCGCGGTGCTCATCGTCGTGGTGAATCTGGTGCTGCCGGGCTACGTGACCTCGCTATGCATCGGCTGGGGCATGAATTCGGGAGTTGCGGCGACCGTTGCCTCGGTGGTCAACACGCTGCTGGCGGTGATTGTGAGCTATCCGCTGCTCAAATTCTGGATCATGCCGAAGAAGTAAGGCGAATGCGGCTCACACTTTTTGACGGTGCCCGAAAAAGTGTGAGCCGCATTATTGCGGCAGCAGCACCGTCAGCGTAAACCAGTGGTCCTTGGCTTGTATCGACACCTCTCCGCCGTACTGGCGCACGACGGGCTGGATGGATTTCACGCCGAACCCGTGTCCCCGGCGCTCGCCTTTGGTTGTGCGCAGATTGCCGTCGGCATCCTTGTTCAACGCGGAATCATAGTAGTTCTCGATGCGAAATACGGTGAAGCGGTTCTGCGCGTAGAGCGCGAGCCTGATCAGCCGCTGCTGAAGGTCATCAAGTCGCGACGTGGCTTCAATCGCATTGTCGATGGCGTTGCCGAACAGCGTCGCGATATCCATTGAGGACATGGAATCCAGTAATTTGCCGTTGGCCACCGCAGTGAAGGCGATGCCGCGCTGCACGCAGGTGCGTGACTTCGAGGTCAGGATCACGTCGAGCACCGGATTGCCGGAATGCTGCTGCGCACTGTATTCCTGCACCGAGGCTTCAAGCTGTGCGAAGCCCTCGTTGAGGCTGCTCGGGTCGGTGCTGCTCGAAGCCTCCGTGCGCAGCACGGCGATCTGGTGCTTGAGATCATGAGTCAGGCGCCCCATCGATTCCAGATTCTCCTTGGATTTGAGATACTCCTGATGCTGGCTTTCCAGCCGCGCGTCGATGGACATCAGCTCGGCGTTGGTCGCCAGCCGGCGCGACTGCACCTGCTGGGCGTAGAGAATCGCGAAACCGCACAAGTCCACCAGCGTGCGAATATAGAAGACCTCCTGCCCCACGCTGCCCGAGAACGGCGTGTTCGTGGAAACGAAGCTCAGATTGCTCATCGCAAAGGTGACGATGGTGATGGCCACGGTCGCCACCGTCGAGGAGGCGGCGGGAACCGTGGGTTTGCTGCGGCTGAAATTGCCGCGTTCCAGCCCCCACGCCGAGCCGAAGCACACCGCGTATACCGCCAAAAGCATGCCGATCGAGATCCACGGGTGGTCCTCATCATGCATATCGATATGCAGGAAGGTGGCCAGCTGCCAGTGCAGCGAGGCGACGAGCTCGGCCAGCACGAAAACCCGCGCGTTGATGTAGAGCCCTTCGCGTTTGCCGGTTCGCCCGCCGAGCACGATAATCAGGTACATGCCGGCGAAGGCCAGCAGCATGCCGAACACCCATAGCAGCCGCGGCAGTATGCCCGCCAGATATTGCACGGCCACCATCGCAGGGAGCCCCAGCGCAAGCACGAGTGCGGTGCGAGGCGGCGAGGCGCGCCGGTAGATGATCGCGAGATACACCACGCAGGCCAGCCACTCGCAGACGGCGGTGTAGAGCCGTGGAATATCGGGCAGGGCGTTCGTAATCGTGTCGCTCATCGCAGACCGCCGCCCAGATATTCCGTCAGCGTCGTCAGAAACGCCTTCTTGCGCGGTCGGCTTACGCGCAGGCGCTCGCCATTGGTCATGACGCAATCCTGCCCCTCCACCGCACTTACATGCCGCAGGTTGACCAGGTAACAGGAATTGGAACGGAAGAAATGCTGGCTGGACAGGCGCTCCTCAAGCTGTGTAAGCGTCCCGGATATCGAGATTTTGCGGCTCGCAGTATGGATGATAATGGTGTGGCGGATGGATTCGCAGTACAGAATGTCGGCGAGTTCCAGCCTGATCCGGTCGGCCCCGGCCTCGACCAGCATCGAACCGCTCTCGTGGCTGCGCACCGTGGCGATCGAGCGCTTGAGCTCCTGGCTGAACGCGAACCACGGCACGGGCTTGAGCAGGTATGACAGCGCCTGCACTTCGTAGCCGCTGATGGCGTACTGCGGCGCAGCGGTGATGAAGACGATCACGACGTCGCTGTCTTGCTGGCGGATGGCGCGCGCGGCGTCCAAGCCATTCATTCCGGGCATTTCGATGTCCAGCAGCAGGATGTCGTAGATCGGCGTATAGCTGCTGACGAGTTCGGAGCCGTTATCGAATGCCGAGACGATGAAACGCTCGCCTTCCTCGCGCTGATAGCGATTGAGATAGTCGAGTATCGTCTGGCAGGCGGCCGGGTCGTCTTCGACCACGCCGACTCGAATATCGCGCATTTCGCCTCCGCAGAATGATTATGGCGGCTTGTTAAGCCATCAAAAGGGACCCGATGCCGCGCGTCGTTTCAGCATCAATGCCGTAACGAATCGCATGACAACTCATTACACCATAATAGAGTCGGGCCGAAAATGACAGGACGGTTCGTTCATCAGCGCAGGCGACGGCACAGTCTGCCATTTTCTCAGCATGTTCTGTTCTATCGGAGAACCGACTGAAATTGACGAAGCCCTTGGACGGTGTATAGTTGGTTTTGGCTCAACGAAGAGAGTCTTCCAAAGCCGGTAAAAGTTAATGCTGAAGCGTGTTGTTTCCGAAGTTGGGAACGATGTGTGGACGCATGGCCCTTCACAACGGATCGTTCGGCGCGTACCTGCCGATGAAAGGACGACCATCATGGCAGAAGTAGTATTCGAGCATGTGACTCGCATCTACCCGGGCAACGATAAGCCCTCGGTGGATGATTTGAATATGGACATCAAGGATGGCGAGTTCCTCGTGCTCGTCGGCCCTTCAGGCTGCGGAAAGTCTACGACTCTGCGCATGCTGGCCGGCTTGGAAGAGGTCAACAAAGGCCGCATCCTCATCGGTGGCAAGGACGTCACCACGATGCAGCCCAAGGATCGCGATATCGCGATGGTGTTCCAGAATTACGCCCTGTACCCGCATATGACGGTGGCCGACAATATGGGCTTCGCCCTGAAGATCGCCGGCACCCCCAAGGACGAGATCCGCAAGCGTGTCGAAAAGGCCGCCGAGATCCTCGACCTGACCGAGTTCCTCGATCGCAAGCCGAAGGCTTTGTCGGGCGGTCAGCGTCAGCGCGTGGCCATGGGCCGCGCCATCGTTCGTGAGCCGAAGGTCTTCCTCATGGACGAGCCGCTCTCGAACCTCGACGCGAAGCTGCGCGTGCAGACCCGCACCCAGATCGCTGCGCTGCAGCGTCAGCTGGGCGTCACCACCCTGTACGTCACCCACGACCAGACCGAGGCCCTGACGATGGGCGATCGCATCGCCGTCATCAAGCTCGGCATCCTGCAGCAGGTCGGCGCACCGACCGAGCTGTATGACACCCCGGCGAACGTCTTCGTCGCAGGCTTCATCGGCTCGCCGTCGATGAACCTCAACACCCATCCGGTGGTCGATGGCAAGGCGAAGATCGGCAGCGATACCATCGATCTGCCGGCCGATATCGTCGCCAAGCTGACCCCTGAGGACAACGGCCAGATCGTGATCGGCTTCCGCCCGGAGGACGCCGGGCTGGCGACCGCCGACGACCCCAACGCCTTCTCGCTCAAGGTCGTAAACGTCGAAGATCTAGGCTCCGACGGTTACATCTACGGCAACATCATAACCGACGACTCGGTGCTTGAGGCTTCGGCGATGATGTCCGATCAGAACAAGCTCACCACGATTCGCGTGAATCCGCGTGCGCTGCCGAAGGTCGGCGAGGTCGTCAAGATCAAGATCGACCCGGTCAAGATGCACCTGTTCGCGCCGTCGTCCGAGCTGCGTCTCAACTAATCTTGGCGCGGCCGCAAGACCGCGCCAACCAGTAAGCGAGGTCATCTCTTCCTCTCTTGGATCTCGCTCGGGAAAGCCCTGCATAGCTGCGGGGCTTTCTTGTATGTTCCCCTATTTTCTCGCATGCGAACGCTAGATTGGTCGATATGGAATTCACAAGGTTACCCGGCATGGGCGTGCACGCCAAGCTGCCGATTGCGGCGATAGCGCAAGACTCCGGTGGCGACGGCGCAAGCCCGAGCAAGGAGCCGCGCAGCCTGACGATCACGGCTGCCAGCTCGAACCCGAAGATGTTCACCCTGCCGTGGGAGCAACCACTGTCGCTGTGGCCGCAGGAGCTGCTGGCCAATCTGCCGCGCGGCATTTCGCGGCATGTCGTGCGTTTCGTGCACGTCGGCGACGAAGTCTATGCGATGAAGGAAATCACTCGCAGCGTGGCCGAACGGGAATACGAACTGCTGCGCCGGCTGCAGAAGCTTGACTTGCCGACGGTCACGCCGATTGCCGTGGTCACTGGTCGGCACAGCAAATCCGGCGAGCCGCTCGAATCGATTCTGGTGACGCGGCATTTGAAGTTCTCGCTGCCGTATCGCGCCCTGTTCGCGCGCAATCTGCGCCCGGACACCGCGCAGCGACTGATCGATGCGCTGGCCGTGCTCATGGTGCGGCTGCACTTGGCGGGCTTCTACTGGGGCGATGTGTCGCTGTCGAACGTGCTGTTCCTGCGTGACGCGGACGAGTTCTCCGCGTTTCTGGTGGATGCGGAGACCGGCGATCTGCACGCGGCGCTCACCGATGGCCAGCGCGAATACGATATGGACCTGGCGCGCACCAATATCATCGGCGAGCTGATGGATTTGAGTTCCGGCAAGCTGCTGCCCGGCGACGTGGACGAGGTCGAGGTGGGCAACGGCTTGGTCGATCGCTACCATTCGCTGTGGAGCACGCTGACCGACACCGAGAACTTCGGGCCGGACGAGATGTGGAAGATCGAGCGGCGCGTCAATAAGCTCAACGAGCTCGGATTCGACGTGGACGAGCTTGAAATGAAGACCACCGAGGATGGCAATCGCATTCTGGTGCGCCCGCGTGTGGTCGATGCCGGGTATGCCTCGCGCAAGCTGCTGCGGCTCACCGGCCTCGACGTGCAGGAGAATCAGGCTCGGCGCCTGCTCAATGATCTCGATGCCTACCGCGCTTCGACCTGGCAGGATGACGAGGACCTCGAAATCGCTGCCACCGATTGGATGCGCGTGGTCTTCGAGCCGACCGTGCGCATGATTCCGCACGAGTACCGCTCGCAGATCGAGCCGGCGCAGTTCTTCCACGAGATTTTGGAGCACCGCTGGTTCCTGGCTGAGAAGGCCGGGCACGATATTCCGATGCGCGAGGCGGTCAAAAGCTACATCGACACGGTGCTGCCGAAGTACAAGCTCAACACCGAGGACGTCGACAAGCTCAACGCCGAAGCCGATTCCGGCGTGGTCGACGATGAGTCAACATACGGATTCGACGGCTACGGCTCCGATGCTGACGGTTCCAACGACCCTGACGCCACTGGCGACCCTGATGATTCCGAAGGCTTCGATGCCATCGACGACGATCCCGACGCGGCCGTCTGGGCGAGCTGACGCGTGGCCGCGAGCAGCGGCAGCGCTAGGGCAACAGCAACATATGTATGGGGTCGAGGCCATGTCCTAATCCTCAAAAACTGGCCCCGACCCCATACGTTGTGACGGTACATGTGCCTGTACAGCTAGTGGTTTTATTCCGTAGCAGCACCTGCGGCCGCTTCGCGGCGTGCGCGGGCCACTGCGTACAGGCTGATGCCTGCGGCGACGGAGGCGTTGAGCGATTCGACCATATTCGTGATCGGGATGCCGGCGATGGAGTCGCAGGCCTCGCGCACGAGGCGGCTCAGGCCCTTGCCCTCGGAGCCGAGGACGACCACGAGCGGATCGGATTCGAAGCCGGTCTCGCCTACGAGCGCATCACCGCCGCCGTCGAGACCGACGGTGTAGTAGCCGTGCTCTTTGAGGCTTTCCAGCGCCTTGGTCAGATTGACGACCTTGGCCACGGGCATATGCGCGGCGGCTCCGGCGGATACCTTCCACGCGGCTGCGGTCACCGAGGCCGAACGACGCTCGGGCAGAATAACGCCGTTGGCGCCGAATGCGGCCGCTGAGCGGATGACCGCGCCGAGATTCTGCGGGTCGGTGACGCCGTCGAGCGCGATGAACAGCGGACGCGCACCAATACGGGCTTCTGCGGAATCTGCAGACTGCATCGCGCGGGCCTTCTTCTCGGCTCGCTCGGCCAGCTCTTGCAGCGAGGAGTATTGGTACGGTTGGGCTTTGAGAATCACGCCCTGATGATTGCCGGTGCGTGCGATGCGGTCCATCTCAAGCCGGTCGGCCTCAAGCAGATTGAGTCCCTGCTGCCCGGCGAGCCGCACGATGTCGCGCGTGCGGTCATCATGCTCGATGCGCGAGGCGATGTACAGCTGCGAGCTGGGCACGCCTACGCGCAGCGCTTCGAGCACGGCGTTGCGGCCGATGACCAGATCGTCGGAATCCGACGTGAATTTTGCGACACGGCGACGTGCGGCGATGCGTGGATCGGCGATTTTGCGGCGATCCGCAGTTTTCTTGGCGCGATACGCCTTGTGATAGACGCGATCCTCGGCCTTCGGTGTGGGGCCTTTGCCCTTCAGCGCATTGCGGTGTTTCCCGCCCGACCCCTTGGTCGGGCCCTTCTTCGTAACCATAGGCCACATTCTCCCAGAACCCCATGGCAAACGGGTTTTCTGCTGCATGCCTAATTGTAGGAGTGTCCGGGATGTTGCCATATCTCGGCGCAAACGTCACAACTCCCGCAGCAACTCGTAGCCTATGCGGGAATTGTGATGTTTCGACGTGGTTATACGGCACAGGCCCCGCACTAACCTGCCTGTGGTGCGGGAAACGTCACGTTTCCCCGCCGCCATACGTCGCAACGCCCGCACAAGCATCGTTATAGTGCGGGCGTTGTGACGTTAGCTCCGAAGATGAGGCGGGTACAAAATCAAGCTGCGATGACGAATCACACACCTGCATTTCGCCGTGTGCAAATACTGTTCACGCTTGCAAGTGGGGATAGCGGATTGTGTACTATGGAATCTGTACCCGCTGGCGGCATAGGCCGCTGCGACCACTAACCGCGCAGTTCCGTGATTTAGGCGGAACTGACTACTTCGCGGCCAATCCTCAGGAGAACACCATGGTTGGTCGATTCGATGATCAATCCGCAGCATCAGCGGGCGTTTCGTCAGTAGAAGATGCGACATCACCGCAAGAGACAGCGCCGCCAGACGCGTCAATCGCAGACATGGCGTCAGTAAATATGACGCCAATCGACACGGCGCAGCCCGCAGCAACGGTAACGCCCGCAGACCCGGGCAGCCGCGAGGTTCCGCCCGACCAAGCCGACCCCAGCCTTACTGACGTCGAGGATGTCGCCAAGGCGTTGAACGTCGACCCGGCCGTAGGCTTGAGCGACGACGAGGCGCAGCGGCGCTTGGAGCAATTCGGCCGCAACGAGCTGGCCAGCGGCCCCAAAACGCCTAAATGGAAGAAGTTCCTGCAGCAGTTCCAAGATCCGTTGGTCTACCTGCTGCTTGCCGCCACGCTGATTTCGCTGGTCGCGTGGTTCATTGAGCGGGCGAATGCGCAGCCGGGCGCTGAGGGCGGCGAGGCGCTGCCCTTCGATGCCATCGTGATCGTGCTGATTCTGATCGTGAACGCGGTGCTGGGCTACCTGCAGGAGGCGAAGGCCGAGCAGGCCGTCGACGCGCTGGCCAAGATGACCGCACCGCAGACCTCCGTGCTGCGCGGCGGCAAGGTCAGCCGCATCGACACGTCCGAGGTCGTTCCCGGCGATATTCTCGTGCTGGGCGAAGGCGACTCGGTGTCGGCCGATGGGCGCTTGTTCGCAGCCGCATCGCTGCGCATCGCCGAGGCCAGCCTGACCGGCGAATCCGTGCCAGTGGGCAAGAAGCCCGCCACACTTGAGCAGGCCAAGGCGTTGGGCGACCGCACCAATATGGTCTTCAACGGCACCGCCGTCACGCAGGGCACGGGCCGCGCCATCATCACCGGCACCGGCATGGACACGCAGGTCGGTAAGATCGCCGAGATGCTTTCGCATACCAACGACGAGGCGACGCCGCTGCAAAAAGAGATGAACCGCGTCTCCAAGATATTGGGTATCGCCGTGGTCATCATCGCCGTGGTCGTGCTCATCGCGCTCGCGACGGTAGAGGGCTTCCACGATATCCATGACGTCATCGACTCGCTGCTGCTCGCCGTGTCGCTGGCCGTCGCGGCGGTGCCGGAAGGCTTGGCCACGATTCTCACCGTGGTGCTCGCGCTCGGCGTGCAGCGTATGGCCCAGCATCACGCCATCGTCAAAAAGCTCTCGTCCGTAGAAACGCTCGGCTCCGCTTCGGTGATCTGCTCTGATAAGACCGGCACGCTCACGCGCAACGAGATGACCGTCGAGCGCGTGGTGACGCCGAGCGGCGAAGTGCAGATAACCGGCACGGGCTACGCGCCGGAGGGCCGCATGGTCGCGCAGGATGGCAGCGATGATATCGATGGCGAACTCGCGCACGAAGTGCTCACCACGCTGGCTGCCGGCTCCATTGCGAATGATGGCGATCTGCGGCAGAGCGGTTCAGGCGACACGCACGGCACCTGGGAGGCCGTGGGCGACCCCACCGAGGTGTCGCTTATTGTCGCGGCCCGCAAGGTCAAGGCCATGTCGCGCTTCTCGAATTTCGAGCGCGTCGCCGAGATTCCCTTCACCTCCGAACGCAAGCGCATGGCGGTCATCGCCAAGGACAACGCCGATTCCGGCAAACTCACCGTGTTCGCCAAAGGAGCGCCCGACGTGCTGCTGGGCTACTGCACGCATATCGCCGTGGGGAATGCGGTGCGGCGGCTGACCGACGGCGATCGCGAGACCATACTGGCCACGGTCGAACGCCTCTCCTCGCAGGCCTATCGCACGCTGGGGCAAGCTTACCGGCCGCTCGAAACGCAGTCGCTGGCCGATGTGCCGGGCGTGCGTTCGAACGCCGCCGGGCAGGTGACGGACATCGCGGAGCAGAGCGAGACGATTGAGACCGGACTGGTCTGGGCTGGCATGGTCGGCATCATCGACCCGCCGCGCACCGAGGTCCGTGCCAGCGTGGCCGAGGCGCATCGCGCCGGGATTCGCACGGTGATGATCACCGGCGACCACCCGCTGACCGCCTCGCGCATCGCCTCTGATCTGGGCATCATCGAGACCGGAGACGCTGGGCATAAAGCGCTGACCGGCGACCAGCTTGACGACTTCGCCGACGACGCGGTGCTGGACAAGGCGACATCAGAGGTTTCGGTCTACGCCCGCGTGGCTCCTGAACACAAGTTGAAGATCGTCGAATCGCTGCAGCGTCAGGGCAATATCGTGGCGATGACCGGCGACGGCGTCAACGACGCTCCTGCCGTCAAATCCGCGGATATCGGCGTGGCTATGGGCATCACCGGCACCGAGGTGACGAAGGAATCCGCGAATATGATCCTCGCGGACGACAACTTCTCCACCATCGTCTCGGCGGTGCGCGAAGGCCGCGGCATCTTCGACAACATCAGGAAATTCCTGCGCTACCTGCTCAGCTCCAACGTGGGCGAGGTCTTCACCGTGTTCGGCGGCGTGATGTTCGCCGGGTTCCTCGGCATCACCCAGCCTGGCACCGCTGGCGTCACCGTGCCGCTGCTCGCGACCCAGCTGCTGTGGATCAACCTGCTTACCGATGCCGCGCCGGCGCTCGCGATGGGCGTCGATAAGTCGTCGGAGGACATGATGGCTCGGCCGCCGCGCAAGGTCACCGATCGCGTGATCGACGCGCCGATGTGGGGCGACATCATCTTCATCGGCATCATCATGGCTGCCGTCACGCTGATCGGCATGGACATGCACTTGGCTGGCGGATTGTTCACCGACCGCAGCGTTTCGGCGCTGGGCCACGAGGCGCAGATGGTCGAGGCGCGCACGATGGGCTTCACGATTCTCGTGTTCGCCCAGATGTTCAACGCCCTCGCCTCGCGCTCGCATCTGCAAAGCGCGTTCAAGGGTCTGTTCGTCAACAAGTGGCTCTGGGGCGCGATCGCGATTTCGGCGCTGCTGCAGCTTGTGGTGATCTACGTGCCTTTCCTCAACTCCGCCTTTGGCACTGTCCCATTGGAGCCTGTGGACTGGCTGGAATGCATCGGCCTGGCCCTGTTCGTGCTCATCGCCTCCGAGCTGCGCAAGGTCGTATTGCGCCTGCGTGATCGGAGCTTGGCGTAATAAAGGTCATACACAAGTCGACCGGTAGCGATTTCGACCCGCGGCATTCCGCCACTCGAAATCGCTACCGGCCAACTTGTGTATGAGGTTTTGGGAGTGTCGGCCGATGGCCTCAATCCTCGATATCAGCCTTGTAGAAGTGCTCATACGAACGTGAGGGCGTCGGGCCGCGCTGGCCTTGGTAGTGCGAGCCAGTGCCGGCCGACCCATACGGGTGCGCGGCGGGGGAGCTGAGCTCGAAGAAGCACATCTGACCGATTTTCATGCCGGGCCACAGCTTGACCGGCAGCGTGCTCACATTCGACAGCTCCAACGTGATATGCCCCTCGAAGCCGGGGTCGATGAAGCCGGCGGTCGAATGGGTGAGGATGCCGAGGCGGCCGAGCGAGCTTTTGCCTTCGAGCCGTGCGGCGACGGTCTCATCCAGCTTCACGCGCTCCCATGTGGAGCCGAGTGCGAACTCGCCCGGGTGCAGGATCCACGGCTCGCCGGGGGCCACTTCGAACTGCTCGGTGAGCGCACCCTGGTTCTCCGCCGGGTCCACGTAGGTATAGGCGTGGTTGTTGAACAGGCGGAAGAAACGGTCGAGGCGTACGTCGATGGACGCGGGCTGCACCATCTCGGGCGTCCACGGATCCAGCGAGATATGGCCGGCGGCTTGGAACGCGAGGATGTCGCGATCGGACAGAAGCATGGTTCCCCCTCACGGGTGCGTACGCTTGGTCGCGGCGGTGCGCCGCAAAGCCAAGGCATGATTGACGACGGTTCTCAGCCCAGTCTAGTTCTTCCCAACGTCACAGCTTACCTATGCATAGTATGCATTATGCGAGGGCCAAGCCAATATGGTTGGTTTTCCCATTTGCGGAATCCAGCTCTTCGCGCCCTGGTACGTGTGGAGTGCCGAAGACCGCCACTTACGAATGCGTGCCGGTTTGCACGCTAACTCAAGCCTGCCGTATGAAATGCAACGGCATCGACCCTCGTAACGTTGCATTTCATACGGCAGGCTCGATCTACCGGGCAAAAGAATACGAAAAACGCAGGCCGCGGAAGCCATCCTATGATTTTTATTATTCGACTTTCAGGAAGTTACCAGAAAACACCAGCACTATGCCAAGAATCGAGTGATTAAGTAATAGATGTCAGCAAGAGTTGGCCGGGAGCGCAAGTTCTTGATAATTGAACCCTTTCTTCTTCTCTTCTTCTCTCCTTTCTCTCCCCGGCGTCAACCCCGCCGGGGTTTCTTTTTGTCGGGACGTCTCCGCTGCCGATGCAAAAAGACGACGGCTTATAATCGGGCATGACTTAGGGCTTACGCATGACTCACGTATGACTCGCCGAAAGCCTTATCAGGGAGGCAACATGGACGACAATTTCGACTTCTTCGACAATGACGACAACGACAACGACAACGATGGCGATGACATTGAGAATGGCGATGACAATGTCCATTCGGAGGCTGCTCGGCCAGCGCAGGGCGTTTGGCAAGATGGCGAAGGCGCGGACCAGAACGCAGACTCGGACGAGGCTCCGAGTGCTTACGTCGATAGGGACGCTGATCCGCATGGACGCAGGCGAGCGTCTCGCCCCGCGAGTCGCTGGCTGCGAGGTTTGGCCGGGCTGTGCGGCTTGCTGTCAGTAGCCGCGGGGCTTGTGAGCGCGGTCCACGCCGTAGCGCCGGCGACGCTGCCATCCGTGCCGCGCTCGCTTCCTATGCCGCTGGCGGTGGGTTTGGCCGTTGCTGCGTTTGTGCTGGTTGTTATCGCGCGGGTCAGACTGCCGAAGAGCGTGAGTCGGCGCGGCGTGGGAACGGTCGCCGTGGTGACCGGCGTATTCGGCCTGATGCTGGCCGGCGGCGGTTTGCTCCTCACGAGCATGATTCCCCAAGGCATCATCAAAGCGCCCGTGCGTGATGAGGCGCCGGTCGCAAGCGTGACGCAAATGGAGCACGGCTTGGAGCAGGCTGCGGGTCCGTGTGGCAGCGGTTGGAGGGAACTCGGCGCGGGCTCCTACCCTGGGGTTTCGCAAGCAGCGGCTTGCGCGGACACGCGTGTGGCGTTCGTGACCTTCGAAAGCAAGGCAGCAGCTTCGATGGGCCGCTCTGCCGCGCAATCGACCATCGCCCGGCTGCTGCGCGAGCACGCGAACGACGCCCAAACCCAAGGCGATTGGTACACGCTCAATGGCCCGCTGTGGATGGCGGTCGGCCAGAAAAACGACATGGCCACGCTGCGCAAATCGTGGGGCGGCACGATGCAAGCCCTCGGCAGCGCGACTGAGTAGGAAAGTCGCCGATGGACGCGATTCGCATGGTCGCGGCGAATATGGTCCGGCTTCGCGGAACACGGTAGCTGCAATTCATCTTCTTGCCGCCGTGCTGACGTATATTGTGGGTATGGCAGCTCAAGAGCGTAAATCGGTCGGTCGTGAATCCGGCGTGGTGCCGGGGAGGTTCGGCGACCCGGTGCAGGTGACGCAGGCGCGGTTCTCGCGCGGCGGGGGCAAGGCCGCGCCGAATCGGCCGCTGTTCTTATGTTTGCACGGATGGGGGTCCAATGAGGAGGATCTCGCCGATATGATGCGCTATGTTGCGCCATACAACGATTATGCATCGCTTCGAGCGCCTTTGGAGCTTGAGGCTGCCGGCAGCGGGCGTTATGGATTTTCGGCGGGCGCCTACAGCTGGTTCCATGACTGCGTGCCGACGGGCGAAGACCTTGACCGCGATGCCTTCGCTGCGGCGACGGCGATCGACGATTGGGTCGCGGCCAATATTCCTGACGATCGCGACGTGGTGCCCATCGGGTTCTCGCAGGGCGGCGTGCTCGCGGTAGAGGTGCTGCGCGTTCATCCTGAGCGGTATCGCGCGGCGATCACGCTGTCTGGTTTCCTGGCAGCCGGTGCGCTTCCGGATGACGAACGTCTCGCCGAGCGCGAGATCCCGGTGTTTTATGGCTTCGGCGCCAATGACACGGTGATTCCCAAGTATGAAGCCCACGCGTTCGCGGCCTGGCTTGAAGAGCACACTTGGCTCACCTCCCAAAGCTATCACGGCCTCGATCACGCCGTAGGCCTTGAGGAGTTCAGCGACATTCGCCAGTGGCTCCTGCTCAACGACATCGCCTCGGGAGTGCTGTAGCCGAGCCGTCAGGCGAACAGTGCTGTTCGCCTGTGAAGTTGTATGTTTGTGCGCCTGCCGCATGACGTCCGCTGGCGGCGCAGGATGGCACAGTAAGCGGCAAGATATTACGAATCCGCGATTTTTTGGCCCGTCAAAGCGCCTGAATTTAATTATGAGCTTCATCACGTAATCGTTTGCAGTATGAGTAAAAAGCAAGTCGAAGACACTAACATCCGTAAGCAGACTGTACGAAAGCCGCTTAATCCATGGGAATTTGATGGGTTGGCGGCTTAAACGCCATGAAGTGCATGGCAAGGTCGCGTTTCGGGCGTGCAGTTGCGGCTGCACAAAGCCGAACAAGCAGTACAGAAAACAGGTTTCTACGGATTGAAGGAGGACCTTGGATGAGAAGTAAGGTATCAAGCAAGTTGGGGGTGAATGCATAGATGCAAGCGTTTAATAGCAAGAAAATCGTACGTTCGGTCGTCGCGCCGGTTTCGGCGGTGGCAATATGCCCCCGGTGAGACCATTGAGCAAGTTGCTGCGCGTGCGGCTCAGGTGGTGCAGGAGGTGTTGCCGGTGATCATGGACGGGCAAGATGTGTTGCTTGTCGCGCACGCTCATATCTTGCGTGTCCTGACGACGCAGTGGCTCGGCATCGACCCGCATATGGCTAAGATGTTGCGTCTAGATACCGCGCACTACTCGTCGCTAGGCATGTACAAGGGCGACCGTGTCATCGAGCATTGGAACCTGTAATGGCACGATGTCGCCAATCCGGTACAGTCCCAGTAGAAGCGTCGCTCGAACCGGCCAGTTCGGGCGACAGAAAGATCAAAGGCCGGCGAGGTGGTTCCGCAACTCACATCGTCAGTCGGATGAGGCCGAACGCCAGCAGCAATACCGGGTACAGTGCGTAAAAGAACCATTTGGTCGAGTTGCCGCGCCGATTGCGGCGATACCCCAGCCGCCCGTTGCGGTAGTGCAGAAAGACCATACCGATGGATGGCGGGAGAAGTCCCACCATACCCCAGGCGACACCGGTAAGCATCATGGTGTTCTCGTGTCTGTCGAGCGAATGAAAGATAAGCGTGAAACCGAGCAACAGCAGCCCTCCTTGGAGGAGGGTCTGGCGCACGAAGATGTGAAAGAGCACCATGTCGAGCGCTGCAGCCAGCGCTACCGCAATGCGCACCGCCCAAGCTGTTGCATCGTGGCGGGAACTATAATATCGGTATATCCACAGTACGACGGCGCATATGGCCAGCGCCCAGACTGGGTTCTGCGAGCTAAAATCCCACGTCTTGCCGCTCGTCGACAGATCGTAAGGCAGCTCGCATATGATAGCCAA
Source organism: Bifidobacterium subtile (assembly GCF_000741775.1). Taxonomy (GTDB): domain Bacteria; phylum Actinomycetota; class Actinomycetes; order Actinomycetales; family Bifidobacteriaceae; genus Bifidobacterium; species Bifidobacterium subtile. Next base: position 41,507 of record NZ_JGZR01000006.1, on the reverse strand, counting down.
GGCCAGTAGCTGCGAGACGTAGCGACCGATATGCGCAGTATGCCGTGCCGCTTCGACGCTCAGCCAAGCGAACAGCGGCAGTGCGCACCAGGAGACCGCCTCGAACAATAACGCGAGGGTCATCTCGACGGTCGATGCCTTGCTCACATCCGCTCCCAGCGCCGGGATGAACATCGATGAGCCGATGAGCCCGAGGATAATGAATATATAGCCGATGATCTTGATCCTGAAATCGGAAAGGCCGCGAACTCGCGTGGAGTTCGCGGCCTCCCGCGCCTCCTCGGGCGTGAGATACGAGTCGCTAAATGGCGCCTGCTTGCGGACCTGCTGCTTGTATTCCATGGCACCAATCTATCGCATTGAGATCGTAATAGGCCAGATAGGTACGACTGACGCAGAGCATCAGTCGTACCTATCTGGCAATGGCATTGTGATTCGGTAGCGCAACCGCTGCCGAATCACATAATTTGTGTTCAGCCCTTGACTGAGCCGGACATCGATTCGGCATAGAAATGCTGCATCACCATGAACAGGACGGCGATTGGGATGGAAACGCACACGGCACCCGCAGCGAAGCGTGCATACCACTGCGTCAGCCAGCCCTGCCCCTGTATCATCTGCCACAGGCCTAGGGCAACGGTGAAGTTGTCTTGCGTCCTGGTGATGGCCTTGGCCAGCACGAAGTCGAGCCACGGAGCCAAGAAGGACGTGATGACCTGGTAAACCACCATCGGCCGAGCCACTGGCAGGATGATCTTGGTGAAGACCTGCCATTTGGTGCAGCCGTCGAGTGTGGCGGCTTCATCGAGTGACATCGGGATGGTGTCCATATAGCCTTTCATCACGAAGAAGCCAGCGCCGGAGCCTGCCGAGTACACCACGATCAAGCCGATGATGATGGGCAGGCCGGAATTGGTCAGACCCATGGACTTGAGCAGGTAGTACAGCGAGGCGACCACCATGATGCCAGGGAACATGCCCAGCACGAGCACGATGTTCATGAACTTGGTGCGGAAGCTAAATCGCAGGCGGCTCAGGGAGTACGAGACCGCGAGTACGAAAGCCGTTGAGATGAGGCAGGTGAAGATGGCGACGATGAGTGTGCGCATGTACATCTGCCCGAAGGCCAGTTGTGAATTGTCCGTCCACAGCTGCACGTAATTGCGCAGCGTGTATTCCTTTGGTATGAAGCCGTCGTTATACGGGCCGGGGAAGGCATTGAACGATTCCATGAAGATCCAGAAGATCGGCACCAACCAGATAATGCCCATGATGCTGAGGAATATGTATGTCAGGGCGTCGCCAACGCGCCGGCGGGTGTAGGTGTTCTTGCTCTTGTTCTGTGCGGCGTCATGGTGAACAGTGCTGTTTTCGTCCGCGTTGGCCGCGGTTGCGAGATCCTTGCTCACTGGAATCCCTCCTCATTCTTGTAGGAACCGGAGTTGCGGTAAGTGATTAGCGAGATAACCGCCAAGAAAACGAAGGTGAAGATACCGATGACCGAAGCCATTGAGTAGTTACCCTTGTCGATTGAAAGCGAGTATATCCAGGTGATCAAGAGGTCGGTGGCACCGGCCGACTGACCGGTCGGGGTAGGTCCTCCGCCGGTCAGCAGGTAGATGACATTGAAGTTGTTGACATTCCCCACAAAGGTTGTGATGAGGTATGGCGTCATGACAAAGAACATGTAAGGCATGGTCACATTACGGAACAGCTGCCAGGCGTTTGCGCCGTCTACACGAGCGGCTTCGTAGAGCTCGGCAGGGATGTTCTGCAGGATGCCGGTGACCTGCATGATGGTGAAGGGGATGCCGACCCACAGGTTGATGATAATGACGGTGACGCGTGCCCACCACGGGTTCGTCCAGAACGGCAGCGGCGAGGAGATCCAGTGCGCATTCATCAGCAGGTTGTTGACGATGCCCGACTGGCGCAGCATCAGGTTCATGACCAGCAACGAAACGAACTGCGGCACAGCGATGGACATGGCGAACACTGAACGCCAGAATCCCTTGAAACGGATGCTGGGACGGTTGATCAGGATGGCCATGAACATGCCGAGAAAATAATTAAGGAAGGTGGCGAAGAAGGCCCAGACCAGCGTCCAGATGGCGACCTGCACGAAGAGGTTCAGGTTGACGCTCAGTCCGTTCTGGTTGGAAAACAAGGTCTGGAAGTTTTTGAAGCCGACCCAGCCGAAGGTGCTCACGTAATTGGGGTTGTTGTTGGGGCCATAGCTGGTGAAGGCCATCGAGATCATGTAGATCAGCGGCAGCACAGTGAATATTAGAATGCCCAGAACCGGCAACGACATCAGTGAGTTCTGCGCGTTGCGGTCAGTGATGTCCTTGAGATCCTCCAGGATGCCTGGAGCTTTGCCACGCTCCTTGGCGAGGGCTTGCGCCCGGTAGGCGGAGCGCACCGCGAACCACCAGAAGGCGATAAACAGCGCGATCGTGAACAGGCTAGCCATGCCGTACAGCAGCATGACATAGGATGGTGCGGTCGTTGTGGAGACCGAGAAGCCGTCTTGGATGACATTGACTAGCCTGCCGCCAGTGTCCAAGTGTCCCAGTCCCGCGATGTTGCTCGCGCCGCTGACAATCATAAAGGCGACGAAGGAGACTTCGACTAAGAGCCAACACAGCCCTTTGACGATTTGCCCGCGTACTAGGTTGCCCAGCCCGAGTACGACAAAGCTCAGGTAGGTCCATATGTCGCCATGCTTGCAGGCGGCACGGAACGTGTAAGGATTGAGCGAATAATCGATTTTCTTTGTTTTCCTGCGCTTCGGCGGCGTGCCGGCTATGTGCACGGCCGAGGGAGCGGTTGCAGCATCACTCACGGTGAACCAGCTTTCTGAAACGAGTGGAGCGAACACAGACGAAAGCGCCATCCTGCCCTGGGTCTCCTCGATCCCGGTTTCCCAGGTTCGGATCGTCCAAGGCAGACGGCGCTTTCGTCGTGCTAGCAAACAGCTGAACTATAGACCATCTGACTGAAGAGGCCCTGGTTTCTCAATATTTAAGAGCAGCGCGATCAGTTCGTCTTGCCGTTCAGCGAATTGTTGAAGGCCGTTGTCTGAGCGACTGCATTGTCCAAGGTCACTGTGCCATTGGCCAAGTTGGCACCGAAGTTCGTTGCAGGAGTCCAGAAGTTATTGTTCATGATGTCCAGAGTCGGCTGCAACACCGAGGTGTTCGCGATGGTGGCAAACTGGGCGGTGGCGATCGGGTCAGCCTTGATCTTGGCGTCCTTGGTTAAGGTCACGTCAGAGGGGATCTGGCCGTAGTCCTCGTACATGTAGCGTTGTGACTGAGTGCCGCCGAGGTAGGCTGCGAAGACCTGTGCGGCCTTCTGTTGTGCGGCCTTGGTGTTGCCGTCGTGGATCTTGGCTGAGGGGTTCCAGCCGACGGCCTTGGAGCCAGCGAAGGACTTCATCTGGTTTTCCTTGCCGTTCATGGTATAGGTCGGCAGCTGTGCGGCGCTCATCTTGTCGCCGAGCTTGTCTTTGATGACAGAACCGTCCCATGTGCCGGAGAAGTACGCGGCGACCTTGCCTGCCTCGAAGGCCTTCAGTCCAGCGTCATCGCCTGCCAAGCCTGGAGTGGAGATGTCGTAATTCGGATTCTTGGCCAAGTTCACCAGATACTTGGTGACATCCGGCTTGTTGAATTCGACGCCTGCCGAGGCATCGGTGCCCTTGGAGCCGTACAGGGTGCCGCCCGCGCCGAAGTAGAAGGCCGGGAAGTACCAGGAATTGGCCAGCGGGAAGGCGATTTTGGCCTTGGAAAGCATGGTGTCGAGGGACTTGACGTCGTTCTTGTTCAGCATGCTGTTGTTGTAATACATGAACCACGTATTGCCGGTGTAGGGCACGCCGTAGATCTTGCCGTCTTGTGTGACCGAGTCGAGCATGATGCTCGAGTTCTGGATCTTGACCGAGTTGATGATATCGGCGTTGCTCTGCGCGCCTACGCCGTTGGCCTTGATGAGCGCGCCTAGCTGGTCGTTGGCATACATGTACACATCGGCCGCGGCCGTCGGATCCTGGCCGACCGTCTTGCCTGCATCGGCCTCGCCGACGACGGCGTTCTTGAATTTAACGCCGGGATGTGCTTTCTGGAAGTCCGCTTCTATCTGCTTGATGTGAGTCTTGCCATTGGGCCCAGGCTGCAGGTTCTGCTGCGGTGCCCAGACGTTCAGGGTGACCGTGCCCAAGTCGAGCTTGTTCAGATTGGCGGTCGCGCCTGCGATACCCGACTGGGCATTGCCCTTATCGCCGGAACCGCCGCAGCCTGCCAGCGCCAGCAGCGTTGCCGCCGCTACCGCCACAACTGTGAATTTATTGACGACTTTCATCTTCCTTGACCTCCTGAATTCCTTCGTCTCTGCATCGGGACGCTCTCATTACTGTGTCGGGGGCGAGGGTTCATTAACTCCTCGCCGATGGGCTCTCCATTCAACCTCGCCGTTCGCAGACGTTATCCGTTAGGAACGGCTTGTCCCCTACACCAGCAGCAGTATGACACGTTTTGCAAACGAATGCAAAAGAGCGTGTCATACAGCGAACAGCTGCCGCGGTATTGGCACAATAGCACTGGAATCTAAGTGTGCGTAAGAGGAGGCAAGCGTCGTTCGTGAAGAAACAGTGTGGGTTGTGTGGCGGTGGTCGCGGCATGGAGTGCAGCTTTTATGCCATCGTTTGCAGCATGCCGTCAGGCTAACACCCGAGCACGATCCGCTTGGCTGCGCTCGCTGGTACTGCGATGCACATAGCACTGTGGTTGAGGCGGCAACGTATGCTGATCAGGGATGCACACAGCAGATACTACAAAGGAGTATGCGATGCCGATGGTTGGCGATGCAGCAGAGTTCCAACGCGAGAGCGGCGAAAAAGAAGATCTCGTGCAGGGGCAAGGGCGCAGGCAAGGTCTTGCGGCACGTCCTGATTGGCTGGATTCGGCTGTATTCTACGAGATCTACCCGCAGAGCTTCTTTGATTCGAACGGGGATGGAATCGGCGATATCCCGGGCATCATTGGCAAACTCGATTATGTGCGCAGACTGGGCTGCAACGCCTTGTGGATCAATCCATGCTATGACTCGCCATTCAAGGATGCGGGCTATGACGTGCGTGACTACTGCACAGTCGCGCAGCGCTACGGCACCAACGACGACCTGATCGCCCTGTTCGTTGCCGCCCATGAACGCGGCATGCATGTGCTGCTCGACTTGGTGCCAGGACACACAAGCGAAGAACATGCGTGGTTTAGACAGAGCAGGCAGGCAGATCGCAATGAGTTCTCCGACCGGTACATTTGGACGGGCAGCGCATTCCAAGGCTATTCGATGCCGTTCATTGGCGGTGAAAGCGATCGGGACGCGGCGTATATACTGAACTTCTTCAAATGCCAGCCCGCCCTCAACTATGGTTTCGCCAAGCGCGATCAGCCGTGGCAGATGACGCCGGATTCGGCTGCCGCGCGGGACACGCGCGCTGCGATGGTAGAGGTTATGCGCTTCTGGCTCTCTCGCGGTTGCGACGGCTTCCGTGTGGACATGGCGAACTCGCTGGTCAAGAATGACGACGACGAGAAATCGGCCACGATCGCCGCATGGCAAGAGATGCTCGGCGTAGTGAAAAGCGAGTACCCGCAGTCGGCCTTCGTCTCGGAGTGGGGTGTGCCCGAACAGGCCATGAAGGCCGGTTTCGACATGGACTTCTACCTCGACTGGCGTTGGGACGGTAAACCGAACGGCTACAATTTGCTCGCCCGCAACGTTGACGACACCTTGGACGCTGTGCATGACTTAAGCTACTTCTCAGCCCGCGGAGGCTCGAGTGCATGCGAATTCCTCGGGCAGTACGTGCCGCAATACGAAGCCACGCGCGAGAGCGGCTATTTCTGCTTCATCACCTGCAACCACGACACTCCGCGTTTGGCGCCGCGGCTGACGGATCGCGAACGGCGAATCGCTTTTGGCATGCTGCTGACGATGCCTGGCGTGCCATACCTCTATTACGGCGATGAGATAGGCATGCGCTACCGCATTGTGCCCACTAAGGAGGGAGGCTATGCGCGCACCGGCAGCCGCACGCCCATGCAGTGGGACAGCGCCGCCGCCAACCTCGGTTTCTCCACGGCCGACGCTGAGGAGCTGTACTTGCCCGTTGACCCGAGCCCAGACGCGCCGACCGTCCGCGAACAGGATTCGGACGATGCCTCAATGCTCTCGTGGGTACGCGCTGTGCTCGCATTGCGAGCCGATCATGCGGCGCTGTACGCTTCTGGAGGATTCGCAGTGCTCGCTGCCCCCGAGAATGGGCGCTCGCTGGTGGTAGGGCGAGTTGCCGCCGGTGGCGAAGCGGACGATGCCCAGGCCGGTGGCGAGCGACTGATCATCGCGTTGAATCCGGGCCTTGCCGAAGAGCGAATCGACCTGGGCGGCATTGAGCTCGATCCCGCTCAAGCCCAGCAGTTGCTTAGTCTCGGCGAGCTGCACATTGATGTGAACGCTGTGGCTCAGAGTGCTGCCGAATCGACCGAACCGTCTGCTAAGGCAGCTGCTGAGCGGTCTGCGCACTCGCACACGCTTGTTCTTGGTCCTCAGAGTTTCGGGGTTTTCTCATGCTGAAACGCAACGCTATATCCTATCCGCTGCAGACAACGCAGAACGCTGCGGCGCATACCGCCCATACCCGATATGACACGGTGCTCTTCGATATGTATGGCACGCTTGTCGATATTCATTGCGATGAAACGGCCGACCGCCCGTGGCAGGCATTGTGGCGTTTCTTCGACGATCACGGCGTCTATTTCGATGACGTTGAAAATCTGCGTGCCGAGTTCGGACGTTATTTGGCCCAGGAGATGGCCTCAGTAGCAGACCGGCTGGCTAGTGAGGGTATCGCAGTGACGGATGAAGATGAAGTCGAGTCGGATTATTTACGCGTGTACACCAAGATCATTGAGGTATACGGCCGCCACGATGGCGGTGCAACCGATAATAACCAGGCAGCTACCACGGCTGAACTAGCTGCCCAGGCCGGACGTCTGTTCCGCGATGCTGCGACGCAACGACTTAGATTGTATCCCGGGGTTGAAGAGCTGCTGGCTAGGCTTCATGATGCAGGAGTTCGCACACTCCTGGTGAGCAATGCGCAGGCGTGCTTCACGCGTGGCGAGATTCAGCGGCTTGGGCTGGACGCGATGCTCGACGACATACTGCTGTCGAGCGATTACGACGTGAAGAAGCCAAATGCATGGTTCTTTGAAGAGGCTTTGCGCCTTGCCAGTACTCCGGCCTCCCGCGCGCTGATGATCGGCAATGAGGAGCATGCCGATATTTTCGGCGCGGCGCGCGCAGGCATCGATGCCGTGTACCTCTGCACGGAACAATCCGTAGGAGACACTCCCCGGATCGCGCGCCAGGCGGTCCGATCTTTCGCCGGAGCGGACTACAAGGCGGTGGCTGCATGCATCTTTGACGAGCAATAGGGACGATAACGACAGGAGAGGGGGAACGACTGCTCGCAGGGTGCGCTTTTCGCTGAGATCCCGGCTGTCGAAGCCTCGGATGTAGGGGCCTATACGAGTCGCGGGTCGCTCATTTCCCCCATGCTGAAAACGGTCATCCGAAATTCGTAATCGACGATTTGCGCGATGGGCACGGCGTTGTCCGCATTATTTGGGAAGAGCTTGTTCCTTGAAAATGTGACTTACAACACGTAAACGTATGCGTAATATCTATATTTTTCAAAGAAAGATATTATTTGAGATAATGCTGTACGAAAGCTCCCTAATTTATGTGCATGCGATGGATGGGCAGGCAGTTCAACGGCTCAAACTGCAATAAGTGATGTCGCAGGTGTGTTCCGGACGTGCAGTTTAGGCTGCAAAGTCTAGGAGTAGTACAGAGCTAGTGGTTTTACCAATTGAAGGAGAAACTCAGATGGGCGAAGAATAGTAGTGCAAGGTCGGGGGCGAACGCGTTGAAACAAACAGCTAGGCACAATAAGCTTGTTCGTTCAGTAGTCGCGCCGGTTTCGGCGGTGGCGATGCTGGCGGGTCTGTCCTTCGTGGCGCCGTCTGCAATGGCTGCGGATAATCTGAGCTGCGACCAGGGAATGATCTACGGGATTAATCAAAGTGACAGGTCAATTTACAGCATCAACACCGCAACAGGTGCGACGAAGCAGGTTCCCGGATCTGTTCTGGGCAACAACGCCAACGGTCTGGGCGTCAACAAGGATGGTTCCGCTGCGTATGCAGTTCAGCAGGCTGGGCAATTCAATGCTACTGTCAAAATTCTGAAGTACACCGCCGAAAGCGGCTCTTCGAATTCCGTGGGAACCATCAATTTGGGTGGTGCCGTTCAGGGTTCATATCTTGTAGGTGGCGCGGTAAGCCCCTTCACTGACATTTACTATTTCGGCGGTTGGACGAGCGACGCGAAGTTTGCGCTCTTTGGCTGGAATACGGCGAAGGATGAGGCTCTCGGCTTGATTGGGTACATCACAGCTGATACAACGCCAAGTCTACGACCTCAGGCGAATGGTGATCTTGCGTTTGACGCTAGCGGCAATCTCTACTTAGTCAACAGCAATTCTGGGACTCAGATTGAGCTCAGAATTCCTGCTGCGAGTGTTCCGACTGCTGCCGGTACGGGCGATATCAATGGCTCTCAGGTTGCATCGGGTAAAGATTCTGGTGCGTTCAACGGTGTTGCCTATGATGCTTCCGGTACCTTCTATATGAGTCAGGGGGGCTTTATTACTCCTGGCTTTGGTGGCTAGGCGATTAACTTCACCGGTGGACTAAGTACGGTCGATCTCGCGAGCTGCTCGCTCCCGACTCCTCCGGTTGCAGGTAACGCGGAAGTGCCGGCTAAACCTGATGGTTCAGCTACGTTAACTCCTACGGTTACTCCAGGGTCGTCGCCGATGACATCTGCTGAGTTCGACAACGGCCAGCCGACGAAGGATGTTCTGAACGAGGGCACGTGGAATATTACGGTTGATCCCAAAACCGGTCAGCCGACGGCCACATTCACGCCTAAGGATGGCTTCACGGGCACTCCTACTCCGCAGAAGTATACGGTGGCCGACAAGAACGGCCTGACCTCTGATCCCGGTGAACTCACCGTGACGAAGCCTGCTCCGTTGGTTCCACCAACGACGGGCGATGCGTCCAAGACGATCAATCCGAACACGAAAGCCGAGTTTGCTCCCGGAGATCTGAATACGGTTCCTGGTTCTGGCGACATCACCGATGTGAAGCTCGATGATCCGGCCGCGACTGACGGCGGTAAGACGCTAGTGGTTCCGAACGAGGGCACGTGGACGATCTCACTGGACTCGGACGGCAAGCCGTCAGCCGAGTTTACTCCGCTCAGGGATTATTCGGGTCCGGTTACCGAGCAGTCATACACGGTGACTGATTCAAACGACAAGACGGCTGACGGCACGCTCAACGTGACGATCAACGAACCGCCGAGCGCGAAGGACAAGTCGGCTACGACCGATCCGAGCACTCCGGTTACCTTGAACCCTGAGACTGGCTTCGGCACGTCCAAGAAGTTCACGGGCGTTGCGTTCGATGACAAGGGCGCGACCACCAAGGATGTTCCCGGCGAGGGCACGTGGTCGATCGAGCTGAAGGATGGACAGCCTGTGCCGGTGTTCACTCCTGCTGATGGATTCACGGGCAAGACCACGCCTCAGCCGTACACGGTGACGGATGAGAATGGCCTGACCGCTACGGGCAAGCTGGACGTGACGGTCAACAAGCCGCTCACGCCTCCGACGACTGGTGACAAGACGGTGACTGGCGAACCGGGCAAGCCGGTGACGCTCAAGCCGGTGACCACTCCTGGCTCGGCTCCTATCAAGTCGGTCGTGTTCGATAATGGACAGCCCAAGAAGGTTGTTCCTGGTCAGGGCACGTGGACTGTGGAGCTGAAGGACGGCCAGCCGGTCGTTGTCTTCACTCCGGAGCCTGGTTTCAAGGGCTCGCCTGATCCGCAGCAGTACACGGTGACGGATGCCAACGGCAAGACCGCCAAGGGCACTCTCAAGGTGACCATCAGCAAGCCTGCGCCTGCTCCGACGAGCCCGACGACTCCGAAGGCCCCGGCTGCGCCGGGCAAGGTCAAGCCCGCTCCGGCGGCTCCGGCTGAACAGCCGCAGTCCATTTTGGCCAGCACTGGTGCCAGCGTGGGAATCGCACTGGTCGCCATGCTCGCCTTGGCTGCCGCTGGTCTGGGTCTGCGCAGGCTCTCCCGCCGCAACGGTTCGGACTGACCGGGCCTGACCCGATCTGATCCGGTCTCCCGGGCCTGCCGGCTGAATGGCTGGCCGGCCCAGGAAACCGGTAGGTGAACGAATAGCGAAGAGGTGCTGCCGAAACCACGTAATCGTGGCTTCGGCAGCACCTCTTTTTGCATATCTGCGTTGCAGCAGCGTTAGCTTCGTAGCGGAGCACGCACCTGCTGCGATCGGCGACTTGGGCGGGTGCTCGAAGATGTGCTTTGGCGAAGGGACGAGCGATGCCGCGCTATGGCCGCCGACGTCCACTGGCGTCCGTCGTCATCCGTCGCAGCTGCCGTGCCCTGCCTATCGCGGCACGGCACGGCTCACCTGTTCAGACAGTAGTAAGCTGCCCCTGAATGCGGAAGTCGACCGGGTCGCCGGAGATACGGGTCACAGACACATCGTCACGGGTGACCAGCACCTCGAACTTCGAACCGTGCACGGCGATCCGGTAGCGCATGCTGCGCCAGGGATGAGGCAGGCGCGGATCGATGCAGACCGTCTCGCCGCCCGAATCGCGCAAGCCCCCGAAGCCGTCGACCAGCACGCCCCAGATGCCGCCGGCTGCGGCCAAATGGATGCCGTCGCTCGTGTTGTAATGCAGATCGGCGACGTCAGTGAACAGCGACTTGAGGAAGTAGGCGTAAGCCTTGTCGCGATAGCCGACTTCAGCCGCGATGATGGCCTGTGTGGCCAGCGAAAGCGTCGAATCGCCGGTGGTCAGCGGATCGTAGACGTCGAAATCCGTTTTCTTCTCGTCCAAGCTGAAATGCGAGGACAGCATGAATAGCGCGAGCACCGTGTCGGTCTGCTTGAGTACTTGATGGCGGTAGATCTCCATCGGGTGATAATGCAGCAGCAGCGGACGTGCCGCTTCGCGCTCGAAGTTCCACGGCACCCGATGCAGGAACTGGGAATCCTGCAAATGCAGCCCGGTTTCCGGATCCTGCGGCAGGCTCATCGCGCTGGCCGCGCTGCGCCAGTTGCCCAGCTCGTCGGGGCGGATATGCAGCCGCTGGCGGATCTTCGCGGCGAGCCGAGGATCGCTGTGATCGAAGTGCTCAAGCGCGTCGGCTGCGGCGGACAGATTGAACTGCGCCATCGCGTTGGTGTAGAAGTTGTCGTCCACCAGCGTGGTGTATTCGTCCGGGCCGGTCACGCAGTTGATGTGGAATCGACCATCCTTGCCGAAGCGGCCGAGGTCGGCCCACATGCGGGCCGTCTCCACCAGAATGTCAATGCCCTCCTCGCCCAGATAGTCCCAGTCGCCCGACACTCCGACATATTGCATCACCGCGTAGGCGATGTCCGCGTCGATATGGTACTGCGCCGTGCTGGCCGGGAAGAAGGCCGAGGCCTCCTCGCCGTTGATGGTGCGCCATGGGAACAGCGCCCCGTCCACGCTCATAGCGGCCGCGCGCTTGCGGGCGGCGGGCAGCATCCGGTGGCGGAAGGAGAGCGCGTCGCGGGCCTGATCGGGCCGCGTGTAGGTCAGGAAGGGCAGCACGAAGGTTTCGGTATCCCAGAAGTAATGCCCGGAATAGCCCGAGCCGCTCAGGCCTTTGGCTGCGACGCCGTTGGGCACGAAGGCCGTGGTTTGCGCGAGCTGGAAGAGCTCCCAGCGGATGATCTGCTGGATGCGCCCGCCCAGCATCGTGTTGTCGGATTCCGCGGAAGTCAACGTTCCCACTTCTGTGCCGGTCTGTGCGCCGGCTGAGCCTGCGGGAGTCGAATCCGCGCCATTCGCGTCATCCGCAGCGGCTGAATCCGAGTCCGGGCCGGCGGCGGTTGGCTTCCCATCAGCTTTCACGCGATCCGAGTCCAACGCCACCTCGATGTCCGAATCCTTCCAGAACGCATCAAGCCATTCGCGCTGTCTGTCCAGCAGAGCCGACTCGCCCAATGCCGCCGCGTCCCTTAGCGTCGCCTCGCAGCGCCGTATCAGCTCATCGGTGTTCTGGCTTCTGCTCTCGGGCAGCACCAGGCCCTTGCGAATGCCCTGGCCGCTCACCGGATCGGTGTGGTAGGCGATGTAGCGGGTCGCGTGAGCCGGCTCGTCATGGGAGGCGACCACGTTGAAACTAGTGCCGGTCGGCCTGCCGTCGATCGTCTGCAGCGAGCCCATGGCCATGCCCATATGCGAATTCACGCAGCGGTAGGCGTGCAGTTCGGCCGGGCCCATGGCCTCCTCGATCGGCGGGCGTTCGACCTCATGCAGGCCGCCTTCGAGCAGCTGCTCCATCTTGCGCGGATCGTCGGAATGCTGCATGTCGAACAGGTCGTTATTCGCCGGCGCCTCGACTCGCACAATCAGCTCAGTACCGGGCTTGTTCACACGCACGGTCAGATTGCTGACCGCCAGATGCGCGTTGAACAGGCATACCATGCGTTCGATGTCGATCTGCACCAGCAGATCCTCGACCTGGTATTCGCGGTGCTCCTGCGCGATGCCGGTGCGGAAATCCACTTGCTGCGCACAGTTGACAGGGTGTTCGAGCGGCACTCCGTCAATCAGAAAATGATAATCAGTCGCATCCGGCACGCCCTGGATGACCTGGCCGACCTGTGCGTAGCCGTACGCGCCCTCCGCATGCCTAATGGGGAAGGTCTCGTGGTAGCCGCTCAGGAATGTGCCGAAGCCGAGGCGTCGCTGGTCGTCGCCTGCGCCGCGGATGCCGATCGCGCCGTTCGACAGGGAGAACAGCGTGCCGCTTTGCTCGTTGGGCGGTCCTACCTCGACGAAGGCCCACGGATGGACCGGGTTGCGGATCTCGCTTAACGGGTCACCGATGCGCTCGGGGTCGTAGACGCGACCGTAGTCGTGCACGTAGGACCCGTCGATCATCTGCGCGAGCTCGGTCACCACGATGTCGGCGCCCGATTTGAGCAGCTGATCGCGCCCCACGCCCCTGTCGACGCCGATCACCAGGCCGAAGCCGCCTGACGAGCCGGCTGCGACGCCGGAGAGCGCGTCTTCGATCACCACTGCCTGATCGGGCGCGATGCCCAGCATCTTCGCAGCGTACACATAGGTATCAGGCGCGGGCTTGCCCCGCAGGTCCTGCTCGGAGCGCACCGTGCCGTCCACGATCCGGTCGAAGAAGCCGATGATGCCGGCTGTCTCAAGCACCTCCACTGCATTGCGCGAACTGGAGACGACCGCCAGATACAGCCCGGCGGCCTTCAGATGCCGCAGCACGTCCACGACATCGTCATAGGCTGCGATGCCCTGTTCGTGCAGCAGTTTTTCGAATACCGCATTTTTGCGATTGCCGAGCCCGCAGACCGTCTGCGCATCCGGATCATCGCCCGGGCTGCCCCATGGCAGCTCGATGTTGCGGCTCTGCAGCAGCGAGGCCACGCCGTCATAGCGCGGCTTGCCGTCCACGTATGTGAAATAGTCTTGCTCCGTGTACGGCGGCACCGATGCGGGCAGCGCATCGTCGAAAAGCTCCTTCCATGCCGCCTTATGCAGGATGATCGTCGGCGTGAGCACGCCGTCCAAGTCGAACAGCGCGGCATTGTATTGCGCAACAGAGCGGAAGCCTTTGCTTGGGGCCATAGGTCATCATCCTTTCACCGCGCCGGCGCGTGCGCCGGGCGCGAAATACTTCTGCAAAGGGCAGGAACACGACTGTTTGCAATCATAGCGATGCATGCGCCCATGCGCCCGGAGAGAATCGGCCGGCAGGCCGAGTCGTGGGGAGGTGCTGGGGGGGGGTGCTGTCGGGCAAATTAGTTGGATACCATTGAATAGGCAAAGGAGGCAATGGGCAATGAACGACATCGTGCGCCGGTATACATACCGTATTCAGTGGTCCGACGAGGACGAGGAATATGTGGCGACTGTTTTGGAGTTTCCTGGACTTTCGTGGCTCGCTCCGAATGAGTTGGAGGCTCTGCAGGGCCTGCATATGGTGGTCGAGGAAGCCGTCAACGATTTGCAGGAAGACGTCGTGAGCTTAGCGCGCCCCATTTGTGACGGTTGCGACGGCTAAGAGGCACAAAAGGGGCAGCGTATCGGTAGCGCACGGTGAGAGACGGGCCGTCATCGCGTGGAAGGAGTGGAGTCTACCTGCTTTGCGTATTCCGCATTGAGCGCGAGCCACAGCTCGGCTCGGGTCTGAGGGTCGTTGAGCGAGCGGCCCAGCGCCTGCTCGGCATCGTCCAGCCGTTTGGCAAGCGTGTGGCGATGGATGCCCAGCAGCTTCGCGGCGCGGTCGTTGTTGCACAGCTGCGTGAGCCAGACCAGGATGGTATGGCACAGTTCATCGGAGCGCTGGTCCAGTGCAATCGCCATCGCATGCGCGGCGTCCGCGTCGATGGCTGATATCACGGAATTCGAAGCTTGCGACTGCGCTATCTCGTCGAAGCAGACGATTCGGCCGTGTGGGGCATCGCCGTCGTTCTCGCCCGTGGAGCCTGTGGAACCGGTGAAACCCGTGGAAAACGATGCGTGCGCCGAGTGGGCTACATGGGCAGTTGGCGCGGCTTCGGCCCTGCTCGCGGCGACCAACGCCTGACGCTGCGCCTCCCGGACTCCGTGCCAATCGCAGGCTCCGGAGATGCCGATGGCGACTTGGTATTTGCCTGACAGCGCTTTCGTCATGCGGCGGTAAGCCTGCGCGGAGGTGATAATCCAGAGCGAAGAGTCCAACTGTCCGAAAATGCGGTCGGTGAGCTCGCTTCCCGACCGCCGGATTGGCGAGATCTCCGCCGCGATGGATGACAGCTCCTGCTGCGAGCCATGAACGGCGATGGCGCGCAGCGGCTCGCGAGGCATGTCGCAGTCCCACAGCGGTCGCGCGAAGTCGCGCAGCATTGCGCCGTCGCCGTCGAAAACCTTGCGCATCATGATGCTTCGCATCTGGTGCAGCGTCTCATCCTGCCCGTGCCGCCTGAACAAGGCCAGCCGAAACAGGTTCACGGCGAAGGCGATCAGGGTCTCGTCGAACTCGGTTGCCTCCATGCGCGACCCCGTGACCAGCGTTCCCAATCCGGTGCCGTCGGCCGAGCGCAGCGGCAGGATTCGCACATGCTCGCCCTCGACGCGCGTGCTTGCGGGATGCTGGTTGCCGCCGGAGCTCGCCGCCATCGCGGCGAACGCTCTGTTTCGCGCGCTGAGATGCGAGGACTCCGCCACGGAGCCGTACGGGGTGAGCAGAACGCACCATCCGCCGATGCCTGTGGCGAGGTTCAGCGTCATCTCGCGTATCGGATCCTGGGAAGACGCCGCCTGCACGAGATTGCGCATGTTTGAATACGCTTGGCGAAGCTGTGTGCCGGCCTGGGATTCGACGCCATGCGCTACCGCGTTCATGACCAGTGAGAACGGCACCTCTATGGGTATCTCCAGCACCGGCAGGTTGCGGCTGCGGGCATAGTCCAACAGAACCTGCGGGATGGTCTTGTGCAGCAGGCGTGTGCCGAAGGCCAGTGCGCACACATGAGCACTGGTTATATTGTCGATGAAGACGCGGGCCGCTTCGTCGACCGCGCGAGCATTGGCGCGGGTGCGACGCGGAATCATCCCTCCCGAGGTCACGATGATCTCGTTGCTTTGCGAGAACATTTGCGGGTTGATGAGCTCCGTCGGATGCGACCAGAAGATCTCCCGGCTCATGGCCTCGGGGGAGCCTTCGACGCGCAGCAGCAGACCCAGGCTCGCGTCATGCGCGAGATCGTTAACTGTCAAAGCCATAATGTTCGCCTTTCTGATGCTCGACGTGTCGTGTCGCCGAGCTGCTCGGCTGCCTGATTGTCTAAGCCCGGTTGCCCATTCGCTTTCGCGTACGCGCAGATGCGCCATGTGCGCGTGCGTTGGGCTCGCGACGGTCGGCAATGCGAACCGCATGCTGCATGCTGCATATGCATGCACGCGCGTTACGCAGCAGCTATGCAAAATGTCCTGCACTGCCATCATATGGCCATAATGTATATCGAATATGCAGAGTCTCATATCGCGTCAGATGCCAATACTATCAAGGCCTGAGCGGCTTCGATAAGCCATCGGGGCATATGGCTCGTAACATAACGAACATATAGGCAATACGTGGTCATAGCCCAATCGAAAAGACCGTGTAATCATGGCGAAATCGAAAACGACCTTCCCGCGGCAAGGATATGAGGCATAGGAAACGAGAGACGCCCGCATCCAGCGGCGGCCGGGAGACAATGCCGAGGCATGCCGACCGAGCCGGTCAGCGTCGATCGACAGGCAACCAACAGGAGGACAATCCCATGAAGAAGTTTGCCAGAACAGCGATTGCGGCCGTCACGGTCGCCATGCTCGCCTTCACCGGCGCGTGCGGCAGCTCAGCCGGCTCCAGCAGCTCCAGCAGCGGCTCTGATTCCAGCGCCGAAACAGTGACGATCGGCACGTCGAACGATGCACCGCTCGCCTTCATCGACAAGAGCGGCACGCTCACCGGCATCGACGGCGACATCATGATGGCCATCGCGAAGGAGAACGGGTGGAAGGTTAAGAACTCGGTCACCAGCTTCTCCACGCTCATCGCCAGCCTGAACACGAAGAAGATCGACATCAGCAACGATGCCATGTTCATCACGCCTGAGCGCAAGAAGCAGGTCAACTTCTCCGATTCCTTCTATGTGCTGCATGATGCCATCATCGTCAAGAAGTCCGAGACCTCGGTGAAGACCTACGACCAGCTCAAGGGCAAGCCGCTGGGAACGGTGACCGGCACGGCCTATGCCGATCTGCTCAACACGCTTTCTCCGGGCAAGGTCAAGCTGTTCGACTCCCAGGCGACCATGGTCCAGGCGATCGTGAACGGCGACATCTACGGAGCGGTCACCGACCAGCCCGTCGCGGCCTACAGCCTCAAGCAGAACCCGAACCTGGACATCCGCGTCGTCAATCCCGAAACCCCGCATTACAGCAACGAGGTCGCTCCCTGCGTCCGCAAGGACGACAGCGATCGGCTGGCGGCCATCAATTCCGGCCTGAAGAAGATCAAGGCGAATGGCACCTACGACAAGATCATGAAGAAATGGGACATGCCCGCCAGTTCCTACATCAAGTGACCAGCGACTTGCCTCGCCTATGACCTCGTCACTGTCATATCGTCCATGTCGTCGTGTTGAAAGGTAGCTACGTTGGAATTCTTACGTAACACGCTGTCGATGATTCCGCTCTTGGCCTCGGGCATTCCGATGGTGCTCAATCTGACCTTCTACTCCCTTATTCTGGCGGTAGTGGTCGGGTTGGTCCTCTCCCTGGTCAGGATCGCGCACATCCCGTTCCTCAATCAGGCGGTTGTGGTGATCGTCGAATTCCTGCGCGGCACTCCGCTGCTCGTGCAGCTCGTATACATCTACTATGTGTTCCCCAACATCGGCATCCATATCGATCCGATCGCTTCGGGCATCCTCGGCTTGGGCCTGAACTACGCGGCGTATGTCTCCGAGGTCTTCCGCTCGTCGATCAATTCGATCGACCGGGGGCAGATGGAGGCGGCGCTTTCCTTGGGCTACACGCCGCCGCGCGCGATGGCGAAGATCATCATCCCGCAGTCGCTGCGCGTTTCGGTGCCGCCGCTGGGAAACTACGTCATTTCGATGGTCAAGGACACGGCGCTGACTTCGGTGATCGCCGTGACCGAGATCCTCAAGCAGGCCAATGTCGTGGCCACCACCACGTTCCAGGTCACCGAGGCCTACACCGCGGCAGCCATCATCTACCTGGCCATAAGCCTGCCGCTTTCCGGATTGGTCAAGCTCGCCGAATGGAGGGTGAACCGCAATGTCGCCAAATGACAGTATTGATATGACCGATAATCCCGATAAGACCGACAAGCCGTTCATCATCGAATGCAAGGATGTGCGCAAGAGCTTCATGATTCCGCTCGAGCACCCCACGTTCGGGCAGCGGCTCCATCGCGAGCGCAGGCCCAAGGAGGTGCTCAAGGGCATCGATGTGGCGGTGCGCGAGGGCGAGGTGTTCGCGCTGCTCGGGTCGAGCGGTTCGGGCAAGAGCACGCTGCTGCGCTGCATCAACCATTTGGAGATACCGGATTCCGGAGAGATCGTGGTCAATGGCCGCGAGATGGGCATGCAGTCGATCAACGGCGTGAACATGCCGGCGAAGACGAGCGAACTGGCCTCGCAGCGTTCGGAGATCGCGATGGTGTTCCAGCATTTCAATCTCTTCGCCAACAAGAACGTGATCGGCAACGTCATGATGCCGCTGCGCGACATCCGCGGACTAGGGCGCGACGAAGCCCACGAGGTGGCGGTGGCCAGCCTCGATAAGGTCGGGATCGCCGAAGAGCTGTTCAACATGTACCCCGACCGGCTCTCCGGTGGCCAGCAGCAGCGTGTCGCCATCGCCAGAGCGCTGGCCATGAAGCCGCACGCGATCCTGTTCGACGAGCCGACCAGCGCGTTGGACCCGGAGCTGGTGGGTGAAGTGCTGCAGGTGATTCGCAGGATTGCCGACGAGGGCACCACGATGATGATCGTGACCCATGAGATGGCGTTCGCGCGCGGCATCGCCGACCAGATCATCGTCATGGACGATGGCCGAATCGTGGAGCAGGGCCCGGCGCAGTCCGTGTTCGACAACCCGCAAAGCGACAAGATGAAGGCCCTACTCAAGGAGATCTGAGGGCTGGGACCTGAGTGGGTTCTGGGCGCTCGGACGGTGTGGCAAAAGTTCAACTTCCAACATAATTCAAACAGCGTAGCGATGCTACGGAAAGGCAGAATGATAACGATGGCACAAGATACGGCAACGCTTACTCAATCGGGCACGACGGCACTCAAGGATGTTCCCCAGATCGCGCGCAAGCTGGTGACTGAAATCCCCGGGCCGCGCTCGCGTGCGCTCATGGAAGAGCACAAGCAGTATGTCAGTGCCGGCGTGGGCGCGGCGATGCCGATATTCGCCGAAAGCGCGTCGGGGTCGGTGATCACCGATGTGGATGGTAACCGCTTCCTTGATCTGGCGGCGGGCATCGCGGTGACGGGCGTGGGCAATGCTGCGCCCGAAGTGGTCGATGCGGTGCAGAGCGAGGTCGCCAAGCTGACGCATACGAACTTCGCCACGACGCCGTACGCCGGGTACGTCGAGGTGTGCAAGAAGCTGGCGGAGCATACGCCGGGCGACTTCGCCAAGAAAAGCGTGCTGCTGAATTCCGGCGCTGAAGCGGTGGAGAACGCGGTCAAGATCGCGCGGCGCTACACGGGCCGCCCGACCGTCATCGTGATGGACAATGCCTTCCACGGCCGCACGAATCTGACGATGTCGATGACCACGAAGGCCTCCCCGTACAAGCGCGGCTTCGGGCCGTTCGCGCCGGATGTGGTCAGCGTGCCATATTCCTACCCGCTGCGCGATAGTTTCGGGCAGGACGGCGTCGCCGCTGCGAAGGCGAGCATCAAGCGCATGGAGCTGCTGGTAGGCCACGAGGATATCGCGGCGATTATCGCCGAGCCGGTGCAGGGCGAGGGCGGCTTCATCGTGCCGGCGGATGGGTTCCTCAAAACGCTGTGCGACTGGGCGCATGAGCATGGCGTCGTGTTCATCAGCGACGAGATTCAGGCCGGCTTCTGCCGTACGGGCAAGTGGTTCGCGTCCGAATACTTCGGTGTGGAGCCTGACCTCATCACCACGGCCAAGGCGCTGGGCGGCGGTCTGCCGATTTCGGCGGTGACCGGCCGGGCGGAGATCATGGACGCGGTGCAGCCTGGCGGCATCGGCGGCACCTACGGTGGCAACCCGGTCTCCTGTGCGGCCGCATTGGCTGCCATCGGCATCATGGAGAGCGAAGATCTGCCCGCACGCGCCGCGCATATCGGCGACGTGTTCCTCAGCCGGTTTGGCTCCCTGCCGGAGCGCTTCGACTGCGTGGCTGCTGTGCGCGGATTGGGCGCGATGCAGGCCATCGAATTCGTCAAGCCCGGCACGATGGAGCCGGATGCTGAGATCGTCGGGCGTATCGTCGATGCGGTGCGCGAGGCGGGGCTTATCATCCTGACCTGCGGCATCAACGGCAACGTGATTCGCCTGCTGCCGCCGCTGGTCATCGGCGACGACGAGCTGGACGAGGCGCTCGATGTGCTCGAAGCCGCCATCGCCGAGTGCAGCGCGCAGTAGTCGGAGCAGGTGGGGCGCATTTGGCGCTCGTTCGGTGTGATTGTGGTCTGAAAGGGCCAGTGGCTGCAAGAATTGTCATGTATGATCGGCTATCTGCCTTGTGTGTGGCGTTAATGGGAGGCCGCGGAGGTCTATCTGCGTTATGTGAGGCGTTAATTCCTTGGTATCGCGAGTATCGCTGGCTGAAAATGGCGGTTTTGGAACGCCTGATACTCGGGTCTCTTCACAGTAGCGCCTCACATAACGCAGATAGGCCTCCGCAAGGCCTAGGTAACGCCTCACATAACGCAGATAGCCGATTCCAAAGCAGGGAACGGCGGTCTCGGAGAATGGAACCGTCTGTGGCCGTCGCTGTGGCGCAATGCTGCGGCTGTACGGTATGACTGTGGCACGAATGGTTGATGAGGCCGATATTTGCGCCAAGCGGTCAATCAGCTCATGCTCAAGCCAGCGGCGTAGCGTGAATAGGGCGCGTTGGCATACTAGCGACAATTGCTGTATACCTGCCGCATAGTGGGTTGACATGCCAACAGCCTATCCAATCGGGGCAAAGAGCCAATGCATCGACACATCGGTGTCGTGTCGGGCGACGATATGGTGCTGGCTGTGCCATAGTGCAACAAAGCGTGCGGCATACTTACTGCAGCCAAACAATCGGAGGAATGAATGATGGATAATACAGAGACCAATAAAGCTATGAAAGTCACGGTGCTGGGCACGGGCATCATGGGTGGGGGCATCGCGAAGACGCTTGCAGCCGCAGGGTTCGCCGTTACGGTGTGGAACCGCACTCCTGCGCACGCCGAGCCGTTGCGCGAATATGGCGTGAAAGTCGAGCCGGAGCTTGCCGATGCGCTTGCTGAGGCCGATGTGATTCTGGTCGTTGTATATGACGCTGCCAGTGTGCTGGATGTGCTCGGGCGCGGCATCGGGGCGGCTCCGGCTAATGCGGTCTGGGTGCAGATGGCGACGATCGGCGTCGAAGGGGCGCATCATGTCGCGCAGCTTGCCGAGCAGCAGGGCGCGAATCTGGTCGAAACGATGATGATGGGCAGCAAGGATCAAGCCGAAAGCGGTGCGCTGACGCTGATTGCGGGCGGGCAGCGGGCGCTGTTCGACCAGGCTGGCCCGGTGCTGGATGCGATCTCCACCAAGCTCGTGTACTGCGGCGAATCCGTCGGGTCGGGCAGCGTCGTGAAGCTCGCCTGTAACCTCTGGCTGGCGTGCATCACCTCCGCCGCCTGCCAGTCCGTGGAGCTGCTCAAAGGCGAGGGCGTCGACCCGCAGCTGTTCCTTGACGTCATCACCGGCATGACGACCGACTCGCCCTACGCGCACCTCAAGGGCGGCAAGGCCATCGCGGGCGATTTCTCCGCGCAATTCGAAGTCAACGCGCTGCTCAAGGATCTGGGACTCGTCGGCGAGGTCATGGCAGGCAGCGGCTTCCGCACCGATCTGCTCGAACGTCAGCAGACGCTCTACGATCAGGTGCGCGAGCAGGGCCACGGCCACGACGACGTCAGCGCGGTCGCGCTCGCATTCGAGTCGCCGCGCGGGTGAGCGTGGGCGGTGTGCGGATGAGTGGGAAGGTGCGTAGCTGTAGCTGTGGGGCGGGGGGGGGGGCGGCGGATGCGAGACATTCGTGAGGCATGGCGGGCATGCACACCGTCTCATGTATGACATTTATTCGCCGTAGCTGTCGCCGATGAGACAGAGTATATTGAAAGTCTTCTCGAAAATGTAATTCGAGAAGACTGTGTCCGGGGACTTTTGCCGAGGAGAATTCCTGCCTTATACGATGGCTTTGGCATCGGCCCGGTGTATCAGTTCGCGCTGTCGATCATTTGCTTTTCGCGCGGTGTAGAGCAGGAGGAGCTCGATTTCACCTTGGCTGGCTTTCGTAAAGAACAGGGAGAAATCGCTGCCATATTTGCGGACGGCGTGCTTGACACGCACATATTCTATGGCATTATTGAGCATTTCCTTCATGCGACAGCTCCCTTCTTAAAGTTGTCTCAGTATAGTTCAACGGCGTAAAATTAGCAAGATTGTGCTCGACCGGATGTATTCTGCGAACCTTGTTATTGAACTCTTTTTCGATGACGGTCAAGACAATCTTCGGGCCGATTGTCGGGTCATTCATCGCCTTTTCCACGTTTTCGCGGGACCTGAAATATGATGTGATGAACGAATCAAGCGGAATATTGCGGCCTTCGATCTTCTCGCGTGATTGTGTGAAGCCCCATGCGATTTTCGGCTGTTGAAAAATAAAGTATATCTGGACACGAAAGCCGTGATCCAACGCACGCTTGATATTCAGCGTCGCATTCTTCGACGAAAATGTTGTATCGAGTATGAATGAGTACCCGTCGTGAATTACCTTGTCAAAAACCTTTTCGACTGCGACATTCGTGGCAGATTGGAAGAGATACGAGTTCTCACCATTATACTTTTCGAACTTCTCACGGAAAAGATCAGCGTTGATCATGACCGGCCGTTTATTAAAAAGTCCTGCGAGTTCCTCGGCATATTCGGTTTTACCGCTGCCCGGCGTACCAGCCATGAAAATAGCAAGCTTGCTCCCAGCGACGGACGATTTGGCCTCATCAATTGCCATATCAATGAAGATTCTTGGGTTTCGCTTTGCAAACTCGCGCGCTTCCTCGATGATTTTCGCATCGTTCATGAGTGGATATCCCTCCGTGATTATCAGTAGATGTCAAGTGTTGCTCGCCATCGAGCCTTGAAATCTTTCCTTCGACCTGATTCTCGATTGTACCGAAACGATGAAGCATGCTTATTCATTATGCCCTTTCGGTATCTGGTCCATCTCATTGCTGTGGTTTTCGTGAGTGAGTTCGGCGTATGGCACGCATAGGGTATTCACGTCTGTGCTGCATGGTGAAGCTGCGCGGTTCAAGTGCGCAGTTCGCTGGTTTTGTGATCGTGCAATCTTGATAAATGATTCGCTTTGAAAACGTGATTACTCGCGTTACGACAGGAAAACAGCGCGAGTAACCCTGGTCATCCAGAGCGCCCAACACGCTCGGGTTCGTATGCACAAGTCGGTGGATAGCGATTTTCGGCCGCGTAAAATGGCCCCTCGTATGGGCTATTGGCCGACTTGTGTATACAAACCCGGCCGCGTTCGCGCACGTGACACGCTCACGAAACGTCGAGCGTGCCGTGGGCGCCTTTTTCGGCGAGGGACATCTCGTGGTTGACGATTGAATAATGACCGGGCTCGGTGGGGGTGAACTCGACGAAGCCGCCTTGCGCGGGGAGCAGCGGCAGCTCCTGGGCGCCGGATGTGCCGGATTCGCTGCTGGTCGTGCTCGGTGCCTGACCTGAATTCGTGTCTGATTCGGAGCCTTGGCCCGATCCTGTGCCCGCTCCCGAACTTCCGCCAAACCCATTGCGAATGCTATAGGCGCCTTCCGTCCATACGGTGTCGAACTGGGTGCCGACGACGTGGAAGGCCCAGGATTCGTTCGGCCCGGCGTCCAGCGCCCAGATGCGGATGCGCTGGCCTGCTGAGGCTTGCAATGGGTGGGCGTCGTATTGGAACGGCCTGCCGTTGAATGCCATGAGATCTGGCGTACGATTGGCGATTTTCGTAGCGTCGGCGGGCTTGCCGTTCGCGCCGAGATAAAGCTCCGACTGGATGAGCACATAGGAATGGTCGACCGGCGGCAGGTTCTTCGGCTCGATGACGACCGCGCCGAACATGCCGTTGGCGATGTGATTCGACATGGGCGCGGTCGAGCAGTGGTACATCCACACGCCCGCCCTCGCCGCGGCGAAGGAATATCGCAAAGATTGCCCTGGCGCGATGGTGCGCATGGGCTGATCGGGGGCGACCGTTCCGGCGTGGAAGTCAATCGAATGGCCCATGCTGCCCTTGTTCACCAGCGTGACGTTGAAGGTGTCGCCGACCCGGCCGTGCAGCACCGGCCCGGGCGTCGAGCCGTTGTAGGTCCAGATTTGGCGCGTGACGCCGCTGGCGAGCTGCTGCGTGTGCTCGGTGACGGTGAGCGTGACATTATGCACTGTGCCCGGCTCCAAGGCGGGCAGTTCTGCAGGGTAGGGCTGCTCAGCTTTGGCTTGTTGTTTGAGTGCTGCTGCGCTAGGGATTGGGGCGTCGGCGGCTGTTGCGTTGCTGCCGGAATTGTTGCCTGTTGCGCTGGTTCCTGCGTCACTTCCTGCGCCGTTCGCGCCATCCGCAGCACCGTTTCCGGTCGCCTTCACGCTCAGACTCATGCCCATTTCGCGATGTCCGGCCAGCGAACACCAGCCCTGCATATCGCCCGCGACGATGCCGACATCGAGATTGTGCCGCGCACCCGGCGCGAGCGTGGGTGCAGACGCGCCGTTGGAAAACACGAGATCGTGGCTTTGCGTATCGTCATTGACGAACACGACGCGCAGCCGATCCCCGACATGCACCTGAATTACGTTAGGCACATAGGTCATGTCCTTGGCGCGAATCGTCGCCGTGACGGTTTTCCCTGTCGGCGTCACCTGCGTGGTTGCAGATGATGGTCCTGCTGAGGCTGTGGTCGTAGCGCCGATATTGCCCGAGGTTGACAGGTCGGCGGCCAGACTTGGGCGAATCAGGATGGCGGCGACAGTGAGACACACCACCGCAATTGCGCCCGCAACCAACCCGCCCATATGCTGTGCCGGCGATGCCAACTCGCCTGGAAGCGCTCGTGGCCCGTGAGGGCGGCTGGGTTTGCGCGGTTGATTGGGTGCGCTAGGTGCGTCGGTGTTGTCATTATCATCATGCGATGCGTTCATGCGACTGCGCTCCGATCATGTGAAGGTTGCTGTGCGGTGGCGACGGCGGTGACTGTGGTGGCAACGGTTGCGGCAGCAGCGGCTCGTTTGCTCCGCGATTGGCGGATGCCGGCGACCGCGAATAATGCGATATCGACGACGTATGTAGCCAGCACGAGCGCCCACCACACGCGCTGCAATAGGCCGATTCCAGACGTGAAGCCTGTGAATCCGAGCAGCAGCAAGGCGGTATTGCGGATGGCGAAGCGCACTGGCCATGCTGTTTCCAGCGCCTGCATGCCTTCGCGCATGACGGCCGGGCCGCCGCCGATGACCACGGGCATCAGATAGGTCAGCGCGGCGATGAAGATCTGTGCCAATCCGCCACCGCCCAGCAGCGGCAGCATGGGCAGATTCGCGGCGCGCAAAGCGCTGATATCCGTGGTGAACAAGGCGCGAAGAGCAACCGCAATGAGCATGACGACAGACCATATGACTCCGGCGGCCATCGACCATGTGGCTAGGCTGCGCGGCGGGCGCTGCCGTGCGCATCGCAGCAGCGGAACCGCGACGCCATAGCTGGCGGCACCGGCGAATCCCAGCAATCCCGCGCCAATCCCAATGCCATTGCCCACAGCGGCGCTGACGACGGCGACCAGAAGCGTGGCCGTCAGCACGGGCAAGGCTCGCTGTGCTGCGGCAGGGGCATCCGGGTCAATACGTGCTCGCAGCATCGTGGGCCCAAGCGACACCAGAGTTCCGGCGATTGACAGTCCGACCCATCCGGCGACGGCGGCAAGCGCATGCGCCACGGTCAGGGCATCGCGGCTGCGCACCAGCCAGGCTGCCGGATGCGTGCCGAGCATCGCTTCGACCACGAATCCGGCCAGCACGCAGGCCACTATAAGGAATCCCGTCGCGGTTGCGTAGTAGCGAATCACGACGGCGAACCGCGCCTGCGAGGCCTTTGGAGCCTGCGATGTTTTCGTTGTCTTCGGCGCTTGTGATGCATTGTGCGCGACCAACAGCAAATCCGCGCCATGCCACGCGAGTATGGCGATGACGGCGGCATCGCAGGCGATCGCCGACGGTGCCGAGCCCAGCCATATGGCGGCAAACAGCGCGACCAGCACGACATTGAACGCCAGCGCGCGAATCACATTGTTCACTCCTGCGTGCCTGTCGCCGGCTGGCAAGTGCAGCAGCGTGCGCGCGAAGAACCACGACCATTGCAGAATACCGTTCGTCAGCACGCCCAGCGCGATCACATGCACCATGGTCCACAAGGGCTTGGGCAGTTTGCCCGCAGCTAACAGACCAATCGCGAGCAGCGCCACGGCAGCCACCATCCACGCGGTCGCGTACCGGTCGGCGCGTGCCCGCGAGGCGATGGTGCGGGTGGCGTGGGTGCGGTCGTGGCTGGTGGCGGTGCTGGTATTACTCGTATCCGAACCCTCATATTCGCCGCTTTTTTCATTAACGCTCATTACCATTGTCTTCCTCGGCGTGCTGCTATTCTGCGGTACCTTGCGTTTGCACGAAGCCGTCGTTTGCTTTTATGTCAGTACTATACGATTTCGTATCGGCGTCATGTGCTTGTTTCGCACTGCTCATGTGCAGCGGCATATCATTGGCATTTGCTGTTATGTTAAGGTCTTTTCCGTCCGTATCGTCGGCACGTTTATTGCCAGTGCCAACACTCCGAAATCGCCCGGCATCAGTGCTGCGCAGCCGTTGAGCTGCAACGTTCCCGCGCTTCCGCCCGCCAAATACGACCAGTGTCACCAACGTGACCATCATCGCCAGCACGGCGACGACGTCGAGCATGTCACCGAATCGCCATGCGGTGACCGATTGGCGGAAACCGGCGATGATGCGAATCAGCAGGCCGGCCTGCAGCAGGCCCCAAACCGCCCACAGCGCGGGATGGTATGGCAGCGGGCGATGCACGATGGCTGGCATGATGATCGGCGCGTGCGCGATCACCATCGAAAGCACGAATCCGATGGTAATCGCATGCACGCACAGGTCATAGAGGTAGCCGTTCGCGCCGGGAGCACCCACCAGAATCCACGCGACGGCCGCCGCCGAAGCCCACGCATAGCCGGCCAGCATGCACGCGGCCATGAAGCGCGTCGCGCCTTTGCTGCATATCGTGTGCCGGGCGATGTCATGCGTGGCTAGGTCGCCAATCATCACCAGCAGCGCCGCGCCGAGCAATGGATAGCCGATTGTCGGCGATAGCAATGTAACCGGCAGCGCGATAAACAGCACTGTGCTTTCCGCAAGAATACGGCGTTCGGCACCGGCTCCCAGCGACAGCCGGGCGAGGTCGAGGCGCTCGCCGCAAATCGTCATCACCAGCAGCGCCATCCACCACGGGAATATCTGCGCAATGGTCAGCCCCCGCGCCCACAGCGCCATGCCGCACAGGCCCGCGAGCGAGGCCAGCAGCTGAACCACCAGCGCCGGAGCGAACTGTGCGCGCAGCATCACGGCATACATCGTCGTCAGCGCGATCATGGCCGCGCACCACGCCGCTGAGGCCAAAATACGCGGCGAGTCCGCCAGCGATATTGATGCCAGCAGCGGCATCGATTGGGTCGCACCGGGCAACAGTATGCCCACGATCAGCAGCACGGCTCCGAGCGCACCCGCCACCGGCGCGATATACCCCCACCATGAATGTCTGACCACCGAACGCAGCGCCACCGCGCGTTCCAGCGCGATCACCGTCCCCAGGAATCCGTAGATCATCAGCGGCCCATGTGCATCGGCCAGCCCGACGCCGGCGACCGGAGCCGCCAGCCCCACGCGCAGCAGCGCTGCGTCCAGCCCGGTCAGCAGCGTGACCCCGGCGCAGATCAGCAGCGCCAGCCGCCACGGCATATGGCGCTGGGGGTGAGGGTGCGGGTGCGGGTGTTGTGGCTGTGGCTGGCGCTGGAGGTGGAACTGCGTAGGTTGGTGTTGCAGGAGAGGGCGTTGCGACGATTGACGTGGCGCGTGTGCGGGATTGTTCTCGCGCCGAGCAGTTTGGCCGTTAGCGGTCTGCTGGCCTGCGGCCTGTTCTCCAAAAGACTGTTTCCCAGTGGCTTGTTGGTCTGCGGTCTGGTCGTTTGCGACCTGTTTCCCGGTAGCCGGTTCGTTCATCGTTTGCCTGTCTGCGTCCCGTTCACCGGTGCTCTGGCTGTATACGGCTTGTGCGCCCGCAGTCCGCCTTTTGGTAGTCTGTCGCGCTGCGTCCTGTTCCCCAGTGTTCTGCCTCTCGGCGGTCACTGCGCATCACCTCATTCCCTTCGCGCAGCCTCTGCGCTGTGTATTTCCTGCTCTGCAGCTCATCTTCGCGACCCTTGTACCCGGTGGCTTTTGACGCATCCGGCTGTACATCTGCTTCAGCATCGTTTGCTGTTTCGGCAGTGGTGCCTCGTACAAGTCAAGGTGAGGCCAATCCTCTCCCAAGCTTCACGGCATTATAGGCATCACGCGTAGGAAAAAGGAAGAGCGCATTCCGCCGTTGACAACCCCAATGCGGCCGTACAGAACTGGTAAAGTGAGGTGCTATAGCTCTTGAAATGAGATTCTTGAGAAAGGGCGACATGAGTAGGCACCATTTTGATGGATGGTCGCATAGTATACACTCTTTCTAGAGAAAAGAAAATAGTCGAATTCGTACATATTTAAGGCTCTTCGGGTGTTTGTGTGGGTGGGGATCGCTGGTTTGTCCTGCTGGTTATTGGCGTCCGGGGAGTTTGAGGTTGAGCCGGCCGCATTTGAGCATGACGAGGGCGATGAGGTTGTCGAGGTTCCTGTACCCGTAGCCCATCCTGATGGTGGTCTTGATCCTGTTGTTGACGGCCTCGAGCCTCGCGTTGGACAGGCCGCTGCGGATGGTGCGCAGGATGTCGAAGCGGCGTCGCGCGATCTTCTCGCCGAGCGGGACGAATCCCGGGATGCCGGACAGGAACGCGTCCGCGGCCCACTGGCGCGGCAGGGGCGCGGCCTCGCCGGGGCTCTGGCGCAGGATCATGCGCAGCCGTTCCTTGAGCTTGTACGCCCGCCAGAGGGACTCGTTGGTGTTCGCGACGCATTCGAGCCGGGCGCGCTGGCCGGCGGTCAGGTCCGCCCCGTTCTTCAGCAGCGCCCGCCGGGCGCCCTTGATCGGGTCCCTCGCGCCCTTTTCGGCGGCGCCTGCCTTCCCGGCCTCGCGCCACGCGGCGGTCCTGGCCTTGTCGAGCGCGTCGCTCGCCCAGCTGGCGATATAAAACCCGTCGAGGATGCGTTCGGCCGTGGGGCGCCAGCGGAACACGCGCTCGTCGATCCACCTCGCGCCGTCCCCGGTGACCACCGCGATGGATTCGCGCTGGGCGGGCGTGAGCGCCTGGAAGAACAGGTCGAACGCCTTCTCCCCGTGCCCGTCGCGCATCCGGACGACGCGTCCGCGCTCGTGGTCGACGACCACGCTCATGTACGTGTGGCCCTTTTTGTAGCTGGTCTCGTCCACGCCGATGGAACGCGGCCCGTCGAACAGGCCGGGACCCTGCCCGGCGCGCAGGCCGTCGGCGACCCGCCGGCGCACCGGCCCCACGCTCTTCCGGTCGACGCGCATCAGCGACGATGCCGCGCTTCTGGGCGCATGCACGCTCAGCCACGCGACCTGCCGCTCGAAATCACGCGTGTACGCGCTCTTCCTGCCCGCCCACGGCACCATCTCGACCGTGACGCCATGCTCCTCGCAGTCGACGCGCCGGGGCGCGTACTCCAAGAGGAGCTTCACGCACCCGACGTCGAGGTGGCGCCAGCGGCGCATGCCCAGCCGGTCGTATGGCCTGCCGCGCCTCCCGCATCTGGCGCACCGGCCCATATCGCCCGCGTACGGGCGCGCCGGGACGACCGCGACATCCCCGCCATGCGGGTCCTTCTCGACGCGCGGCGTTCCGGTCACGACATCGGCGGGCAGGCGCAGCATGCGCTTGAGCGCGTCGGCTGTTATGGTGGGCACAGGCGTTCTCCCGTTTTCGGTTCTATTTCTTGGCAGAAACAAACCTAACAGGAGAACGCCCCTTTCCACGCCCGCACACGGAAAAGCCCCAGCGACAACACCAAAGCCCAAACCCCCACCACACATACTGGCGAAGACCCAACTTTATGATGGTGACAGACGGGAGCTTGGCAATCAGCATTCTTCTTGCAGTCATTCCTTTCGTGCTCTTTGTCGTCGGAGTGATTGTCGGTTCCACCTCTTCGAAAGTGCGCGAACAGTTTATGCGCGGGTACAAGTAGGCTGCCTATTCAGCCCACTGATACGTCTTCCGCTCACTTGTTCCCGCTCGCTGCCGCAGCCTTCCCACGATACTTACCCATCAAACTGCTGACGATTTCATCATTGCTCATGCCGAGCATCATCGACAGGCTGTTGATGGGCATGCTTTGCATGAACAGCTGCATGGTGGGGTCGTCGAGGGCGGAGCCGTCTTGTTCGGCGGCGGCGCGCATGAGATTCCCGATGATTGGGCCTCCGATGGGGTCGTCGCGCCATTCGGCGTAGGTCGACCATTCGTCCAATTGCAGCGTTTTGCCATCATCGGGCAGTGTGACCTGCACAATGCCAGCGATGTTGCGCGATGAGGTTGCGACCTCGTGGAAATCGGTGAACGCCATCAATTTGCATGAACGCCATCAGTTTGAAAACCGCAGATTCACAAAGCAAAACGCGTCAGCACGATGCCGATGAGCACCAGAGCGGCACCCAGGATTCGCTGAGTGGTGACGGGCCTGCGGGCGAGGCCGAGCAGGCCGAAATGATCGATGACCAGTCCGCCGACGATTTGGCCGAACAGCACGACGCTGACGGTCAGGGAAGTCCCCAGCAGCGGCGCATCGATGGCGTTGGCGAGCACGTAGAGTGCCCCGAGCACGCCGCCTCCGGCCCATGCCCACCACGGGAGTGCGGCAGCGGTTGCGGGAATATGCGTCGACCGGATGGTCACGAGGAGGAACAGCGCGATGCATGTGACGCCCACGGAAAAAGAGGCGAACGAAGCCGCTTCCGGCGAACCGAGCACCGTGCCGAGCCGGCCGTTGACGGTGGTCTGCGCGGCGCTCAGGCACCCGCTGAGCACTCCGGCCACAGGCAGCAGAATGCGCTGCGCAATCCTCGGGCGAGCGGTGTCGTCGGCATCGGCGTGCGCATCGGCGTGCAGGCGAGTCGTCATATTGACGAGTATCGCGCCGGCCACCACCAGCGCCGTGCCGGCAAGGCGGCCGAATGAGAGAGACTGTCGGGTGACGTCGAATATGCCGAAGACGTCGATGATCAGTCCGCCGATCACCTGGCCGCAAATGGCGAGCACAACGGTGATGGAGGCGCCGAAATACCGCATAAGCACGATGTTCACGGTGAAGAACGAGACGCCGAACAGCCCGCCGAGCCAGATCCAAGCGGGCTGCTGGGCGAAGGTCGCGCCCCACGGCAGATGCTGCCTGAGCGCAAGCAGCACGAGTCCTAAGAATATGGTGCCGACGGCGAATGAGACGCCGGTCGCCAGCGCGATCGAGCGCAGCCCCTTGGCAAGACGCGTGTTGACCGTATTCTGCAGCGGCAGCAGCGCGCCTGCGGCGATGCCCATGACCATCCACAGTATCGTCAGAGCATTATTCATGTGGGGTGTCTTCTCCTGAGCATGTCGGCGCGGTATCGTGTGCGGGACTCATCATATAGCTACCGGCGTCCCTGCCGCTTCGCCTCGGGGAAGGAACGCCGCCCGGTTTTCACGGTTCCGATGGCCAGAACGATAGCGAAAGCCAGCACGAAAAGCGCGAACACAGCCACCGAGATACGGAGCGGCGCTCCGGCAAGAGAAGCGAATCCGATGCCGAGCACGGGCACGGACATGCCGAGGTATGCGCCGACGAATACGCCGGCTGCGGCCTCGCCTTGCGCATCCGCCGACGCGAGCTGCTGAGCCTGGGCGAGCGCGCCGCGGAATGCGGCTCCTCCGCCTGCTCCGCCGATGATGCCGCCGAGCGCAAAGAGCACGCCGTTAACCAAGATCACGCCGCACAGCATCAGCACGACTCCCAGTCCGATGGCGGGCAGGCCGGTCAGGATGAGCCGCGAGGCGGACAGCGAGCGCATCATGATCTGGGTCGCGGCAGAGGCGAACAGCACGCAGGCCACCAGAAGACCTTGCCAGAAGCGCGAATGGATGCTGAGCTGGCCGAGCAGCTGCGGGAAGAGCGAAGTGGACAGGCCCTGCACGCAGAACGTGGCGGCTCCCACGCCTATGGCAACCAGATAGCCTGCCCGGTCGGCCCGCTGCACCCGGATGCGTTGCGGATGGTACCGCCGCGAGCGGATGGTCGCGGTTTCCGGCCCGAGCCGCAGCACGCCGAGGCAGACGATCAGCAGCGCAAGGTAGATGCCGTACGGCACGACCAAGGGGCACGGAGCCCATTGCGCCGGTGCGCCTCCGACGAGCGGCCCGGCGCCGAGGCCGCCGAGGTTGGCGGCGGTGGCGATTACCAGCGCGATGGAGGGGGAGAAGCGGCCGCCTGCGATGGCGAGTTCGGCGAGATATGCGGTGGCGGTGGCGGTGAGCATGCCGACGCCGACGCCGCTCACGAAACGCGCGATGACTACTGGCATGAAGAGGTGCGTAGCCATGAGCGCTACGGCGGCAGCGATTTGGCATAGCAGGCTGATTGCGATAAGCGGGCGGCGACCCCTCCAGTCGGAGAGGTGCCCGAGCAGGACGAGGCTCAGCAGCACGCCGAACGAGTAGGAGGTGAAGGCCACGGTGACCATCATGGTGCTGTAGTGTTCGGCGCTCTCATAGAGCGACCAGAGCGTGGTGGGCACGGTCGTGAACGACATGGCAGTGCCGAAGATAATGGCGATAAGCCACAGGAATGTCGTATTCCGCTGTGGGTCGGATTGTGTTCCGGCCTGTGTTGGGGGTCGCATTGCGGACTGTGCCGCGGACTGTTCCGTATATTGCGCATCGGTCGGCTTGGAATCTGTCATGGGCGTTGGCTTCCGTTGCTGTCGTCGCCGCGTCCTGCATGCGCAGCTGCACCGGCAAGGAACTGCTCGACGGCTTTGGCTGTGTGACGGGCTATCGTGCTGCTGTTGTTATCGACGTCGCCGTCGCCGTCGTGGTTCTCTTCGCAACTTCCACTTCCACCTCCATCGCGGTTCGTGCCGGAGTAATAGAGCGCGCGATGATACAGCGGTGCGAAGAGCTGGTCGATGGCGATTTCGAGATCGATGTCGGCGCGGATTTCGCCGCGCGCAATTCCCCGTTGCAGGATGTGCGCGGCGGAATCGCGGCGCGGGGCGAGCCAGAGCCGACGCAGAGCGCGTGCGGTATCGGGGTTCTCCTGAACTTCGATGGTCAGCGCGATGATCAGCCGGCCGAGGTAGGGGTCGGCGAACAGGCGCTGCAATGCCTCGAGTTGGGTCGCGAGCGCGGTGGCTGTGTCGGCATCGTCCGGGAATTCGAGCGTGGGCACAGTGATTCTGGCGAGCGCCTCGAAGAGCAGCTCGGCACGCGATGTCCACCAGCGATAGATAGTGGACTTGCTGGTGCCAGCGCGCGCGGCAATCGCGGCGATGGTGATTTGCGCGGGAGTGACGGTGGCCACGAGGTCGGCGACGGCGTCGAGGATGGCACGACGAGAGGCTTCGCTGCGGGGGCGTCCACCGTGGCCGTGGTGCGCTTTAGCTATCAGTGGAACTGCTGGCGGAGCCGTTGGCAGCGCTGCCGATGGCGTTGTCGAAGGCTCCGAAGAACGTGAGGAAAGTGGTCTCATAGTTTCGATACTACCAGTATCGTAGTAGAGTGAAAGAGCGTAATAACGTAATGCAGTGCAACTCTAGACACGAGGAGGGCAGTCTCTATGACTACTGAAACCACCAATATTCCTACGCTGTCGCTGAACGACGGCCATGCGCTGCCTGCTGTCGGATTCGGCACCTATAAGCTCAACGGCGTCGCGGGCGCGGATGCCATCGAAAGCGCGCTCGGCAACGGCTATCGCCTGCTCGACACCGCCTTCAATTATGAGAACGAGGGGACGGTCGGCGCGGCGGTGCGCCGGTCGGATGTGCCCCGCGAGCAGATCATCGTCAGCTCGAAGCTGCCTGGCCGTCATCACGCGTACGACGAGGCGCTGACCACCATCGAGGAGTCGGTGTACCGCACCGGTCTCGACCATGTGGATCTGTACCTCATCCATTGGCCGAACCCGAAGCAGGGCAAATACGTCGAGGCGTGGAAGGCGCTGGTCGAGGCGAGGGAACGCGGACTGGTCACTTCGATCGGCGTGAGCAACTTCCTGCCCGAGCATCTGCAGCGGCTTATCGACGAAACCGGCGTAACGCCGGCCGTGAACCAGATCGAAATGCATCCCTACTTCCCGCAGGCCGAGCAGCGCGCATGGGACGCGGCGCACGGCATCATTGACGAGGCGTGGTCTCCGCTCGGACGTGCCAACTCGCTGCTGCAGGACCCGGCCATCCAGCGCATCGCCGACGCCCACCAACGCAGCCTGGTGCAGGTGGTGCTGCGCTGGCATGTGCAGCAGGGCATCATCCCGCTGCCGAAGGCCACCCACGCTGAGCGCCAGGTGCAGAACCTGTCGGTGTTCGACTTCGAGCTGAGTTCCGCCGAAATGGCCGAGATCACCGCCCTGGGCCGCCCCGACGGCCGCATCGCGAACCAGGATCCGAACGAGTACGAGGAGTTCTGAGGACTACCCTGCCTTGCAGGCGCGCACGTCTTGGGCGTAGTGCAGCCATGTGGGCAGATCGGCGACGAAGGCATCGCGCACGTGCGGGCTGCCGGCGGCGCGCCAGTCGACGGTATCGTCGATTTCGATCTCGTATTTCTGCCATTCGAACCAGTTGATCATCTTGACCTTGGGGAACGTGCTGGCGAACGAGTCGGCGAACACCTGCCGCCACCAGGCCTGTTTGATGTCCAGCTCGTCGGTGCCGCCGCGCGACGGCGTGTAGATCGCGGCGGTCTCAGGGATGGCGATCGGCTTGTTATGCAGATCCCCATAGACATGGTAGAAATCAGGAACCTGAATGTCGTCACCGGCGGTGCCGGAGTATTCGCCGGTGAGCATGTCGGCGAACTTATGGTTTTCGACCAGTTGGTCGTTGCTGCCCCAGGGGCGCTGATTGCCCCAGTGATACAGCGATACGCCGGCCCAATCCACCACGTCGTCGCCGGGGTAATAGGGTGCGTACGAATCGTCCGCCATCGTCAGTGCGCCATCGTTGTTCGTGTCGAGCAGCTTGAAATTGTCGCTTTCAGACGCTGCGGCGAACTTGCCGCCGACGAACGGGTACCCGCCGCCGTAGTTGGGCGCCCACATCATCGAGGAGCCGGGCGCCTTGGCGTGCACCGCGTCCGCGACGCGCCTGAACGAGGCGATGTATTCCGCAGGCTGCTGGCCCCACGCATACCACGATCCGTTCATTTCGTGGGCGTATCTGAGCACGACCGGAACGCCATCGTCGTTAAGCTCGCGAAGATCTTCGGCCAGCTGCGCGATGACCTCGGTGCTGACGGCGGAAAGCCCGGCGTGCGGCTCGAGCGTGAGCAGCAGTGCACCGCCGTTCTGCTTCACTTGGTCGACCGCGTCCAGCGTGTGCTGCCAGGTCTCGCGGTCGTAGGGAATGTCGGTGAATTGCACGGCCATCGCCGGGGCATGGCCGAGATTCGTCTTGTACTGCGCGATGGACTCATTGTCCCAATCGAGATTGACTCCGAACAGCACGCCCTTTTCGGGAACGATCAGGCTGGCGTCATCCGCCACGCAGAATTCGCTCTCGGCCGTCGCCGATGACGCGGGCACGACCCGGTTCATTGTCCATGCGACGCCGATCGTGGCCACGGCCATAAGCAGCACCGGAATGAGCGCACTGGCTCGGCGCAGGCGTTTGGACTTGGATTTGTGAGGGAACTGGTCAGGGCCTTGGTATTGATTATTGGACGATGTCATAATGGATTCTCCCAAACGTATCGGTGCTGAGGCGCAATGAGTTGAACGAGCACCATGAGTTGAACTGGCGCAATGGATTGAACTAGCACAATGAGTTGAACGAGCACAGAGAGCTGGTGTGGCTTATGCGAATGCTCCCGACTATCATGCGCACGTTGCGCGCCGCCTTTGCCATGGGCCTGGCGGCTGCGCTGATGGCTGCGTGCGTCGGGTGCGCCGCGAAAACCAACGATGCTGTCGACGAAGACGGCACCGCCACGCCAGCCGCCCATGCGTTGCAGTGGGGCGTCTATCTGCCTCCGGCGGATTCTCTTTCGAACAGCTACGCCCAAGTGGCCGGCATCGCTGGCGCACGCCCGAATTACGTGCTGAGCTTCTCCGCGCTCATGCAGCCGGTGCCCGCTGCCCAATTGCAGGAGATCGCGAGTCTCGGCGCAACGCCGATACTGTCCTTGGAACCATGGGATCCCAATGCAGGCGCTGCTGAAAATAGCATTGGCGATGCGAGAACCGAGCAGCCGGAATTCGCCTTGGCTCGGATTGCGGCCGGCGGCCACGACGCGGATCTCACCCGTTGGGCAACGGGGCTGAGAGACTTGGGTTCCACCGTGATGCTGCGCTTCGCCCATGAGATGAACGGCGACTGGTATCCGTGGGCGGTCGGGGTGAACGGCAACACGAGTGATGACTATGTCGCCGCCTGGCGGCACGTTCATGACCTCTTCCGCAGCGTCGGCGCTTCGAACGTGCGGTTCCTGTGGTCGCCGAACGTCCCCGTCGCAGGCCAGACGAGCGACCTCGCCGCCGCGTATCCCGGCGCGGACATGGTCGATATCCTCGGGCTGGACGGCTACAACTGGGGAACAGGCGATGGACACGAGTGGACTGAACCCGACGTGCTGTTCGACGAGGGGCTGAACCAGCTGCGAGCGCTTGACGGCAGGCAGCCGATTCTCATATCCGAGACCGCGTCCGCCGAGGGCTCCGGTCCGGGCCAATCGAAGGCGCAGTGGATCGCCAAGCTGATGAGTCATGGTTCCTCCCAGAAGCGGGTGACGGGTTTCATCTGGTTCGATGTGAACAAGGAGAGGGACTGGCGGATCAACTCGAGCCAAGCGGCTCAGGAGGCGTTCAAGGCTTCGCTTGCCAAGGTCATATCAATCGCATCGGCGCCGCCTGACTCGCCCGGTGCAGCTGGCATGGCCGGCACGGCTGGGGCGGCTGATTGATCGAGCTGCAGTCGGCTGGTCTGCAGTCGGCTGGTCTGCGGTTGGCTGGTCTGCGGCTGGCTGGGTTGTGCTTGATGCAGCGCGGGCTTGCGGGCCGAGCCGCTGGGATGAGCCGCCTGAGCCTCGGCCAGACCTTTGTATACATGGGTCAGACCGTCGATGCGATAAGCGAGATTGGCGGTCTCGAGTGCCTGCGAAACCCCGAAGATGCGCATATCCGCGCTCTCGGCCCGCACCAGATGCAGAGTCTGCATCAGGCAGGCGATGCCGGCCGGACTTGCGCTGGTCACTTCCGAAACATCGACGAGAATGATCTTTTCACGGCCATCCAGCCGGCTGCCGAGCTCGGCGGCCACCGTATTGCGCAACGCCAGAGCCGCATGCGCGTCAAGAACAGGGCCGATCGCATGCACATTCGGACCGATTGCGACATCATCCTTCATCGGCACGCTGGGAGAGACGCGCAGGTTCGCAAGCTGCTCGCCCAGCGTATTGGGCTCCGATGAGATCGATCCGGTCAGCAATGCCGCCAGCAGCTCGTGCTGAGGCAACGACGGCGCGGTGATCTCGCTGTCTTTCGGACCGCGGTAGCGTGCCGCGGAAACTGCGGCCCACAGCAACGCCATATCGATCGCCACCCAGCCGAGCGAGACCAAGGTGGATGACAGTCCGGCTGCGCCGAACGCCGCACGCGCCACGCCGATGCCGGAAGCCACGATCAGCAAGCCCATCGCGATAAGCTGCGGGACGATCCACTTGAAGCCCGAATTCGATTCGGATTTCGTTTTGGACGT
Source organism: Bifidobacterium subtile (assembly GCF_000741775.1). Lineage (GTDB taxonomy): Bacteria > Actinomycetota > Actinomycetes > Actinomycetales > Bifidobacteriaceae > Bifidobacterium > Bifidobacterium subtile. The sequence continues at coordinate 3,257 of NZ_JGZR01000006.1, read as the reverse complement.
CACCGAAAATGCCATGTGACGTCCGGTAACGGCCGCCACCAGCCCTTTGGTGGTCGCTATGATCCATGTGGGGAACAGCGCGATCGACATCTGCTGACCCTTCCAGATGCCACGGCAGCCATGGCCGGTGACTTGGAAAAACGCTTGGCACAGCAGGAAGAACGGCAGGAAATGCGCGAAGAACGTCACGGGATCGGCATTCAGCGGGAATATCCCCGTGGTGAGGAACACAATAGGGGCGGCGAGGAAGGTGACTGCCGCAAAACCGTTGAGATAGCTGGTCATGGTGGAGAGATACATAAGCCGTTGGCCCAAGGAAAGGCCGGGCATGAGCAGCGGGTTCTGCGTGAAGAACACCTGCATGGTGCCCAAAGCCCAGCGATTGCGCTGGGAGAGCATGGTTTTGAGATCCTCCGGCGCCAAACCTTGCACCAGCACTTCGTGATGGTAGATGCTCGACCAGCCCATGGCGTGCAGATGCAGGGCCGTCACCATGTCTTCCGTAATGGAATTCGTCCGCATGGGATTGATGACCAGGGCCTGCTCGCCCGCGATATGCGTAATCTCGGATTCGATCTGCGCAAGCGTGGCAAGCATATCGTCGGGCAAGGCGACCTCGATCTGCTGGGATTCGACGATGTCGTCGGCAAGCCGGTCGAGAATGTCGGCAAGCGGTTTTCCTCGGCGCAGCCCTGATTCGCAACGGGAGATCGAAGCGAGGACATCGACGGCGACATGCTCCGCGGCCGGATTGGCACGATGCCACCGAGCGCGCAGTTCCTGCGCCTGCGTTTTGGCGCGACGCAGCGCACGGCGCACTGCGGCAAGCGAACTCCTCGTATACGCCGACAGCCCGAGCGCCATCAGCGCCTCGCGCCTCAGCACCGCGTTGGACCCGCAGAAGAATGCGGCATCCCAGCCATCCTTGCCCCGCTGGATTGGCCCGTAGAACAGCTCGGCCCTGCTGCCGAGCGGATCGGCCTTCCCCACATTCCAGAACTCCTGCGGCGTCTGGACGAACGCCACCGCCTCATCCTCGAAATAGCCGAGCACATGATCGAGGAACCCAGGGCTGGGTATCTGATCGGCGTCGAGTATGGCGATGAATTCGCCGTCGGTCTGGAACAGCGCATTGTTGATGTTTCCGGCTTTGGCGAACCGCGGCTTGCCTTCCCACTCGGCGCCTCGGGTGATGTAGCCGACGCCGATGCGCTGCGCGGCCAACGCGAACTCCGGGCGCTGGCCGTCATCGAGAATCCAGGTCTTATGCGGGTAGGTCACGTATTTGGCGGAGAGCGCGGTTTTGAGCACCAGTTCGAGCGGTTCGTTGTAGGTGGTGATGAATATGTCCACGCTCAGTCCTTTGCGGGCCGGCGGCGGCGACGGTCTTTTCCGGGCGTGCCACATGGTGAATGTGTAGAGAATCGCCTCGCCAAGCGAGTAAGTCTCGGCGAGCGCAAGGGGGATGGCCAGCCACAAGGCGTTCATGTTGAGGGTGAATGCCCATCGCCATGAGATGTAGACGATGCCGGTGGCTACGACGAAGATCCCGATGGTGCGTGCGATGATGAGTTGGGTCGGTTTCATGGTGTTCTCCTGCTGGCGTTGTGCGCAGTTGCGATGGTTTTGGTTTTGAGAGGGGTCGCTAGGAATCCTTGGAGAGGCTCGATAAGCGCGAGTGCAAAGCTGCTTGGCTTGCGATATCGTGATGCCGTCTTGAAGTCACGGTGCCGTCTGAACGGTGCTTTCAGAACGGTGCCGTCTGAAGTCACGATTTCGGTCGCGGCGCAAAGGGTGCAAGATATGGTCATATTTGGGGCGCATGCCCCAAAGGCGAGTGTTCTAAAAGCGAGGTACGGGTGGGTATGCGGGTAGCTCGTTGAGCCGTAAGTGCGGAGCGCTTGGCGTGTAGCGCGACTTTACGACACCGTTTGGGGGCGTGCAAGAGCGCCTGTTACAGCCGCGTTTCGATACAATATCCTTGCCGTATCGTTGCGGTTAGGGCATTGCCTGCGGCCGCGTGCTCAAATCGAAACAAAATCTAAGGAGATGCGCCATCGCTTCAAGGATTATTTCGTCGCGTTTGCTTTGTTTCGGTGTGAAGAAGGTCACAGCGCATATGAGACGCATCGGGGATGCGGTTATGGTCTTGGCGAAATGCTGCTCGAGCAGGCTTAGGGCGGTTTCTCTCCATGTTTTCGGCTGTCTTGCAGCCATGTCCGCCGTTCATTAGGCACATTTTCGTGCGCAACCATCTGCTCTAGGTTTTTTGGAGTATTATCATACGGTCAAGATCGGCGGAATTCCAACGATTGCGAAATGACCATGATGGGCTTGTACTTTGGCAAGTGCCTAATGAACGAAAAAAGCACCTAATGAACGGAATATCTCTCGTGTTTTGTTCGGGCGGATAGTTTACATATGTCTTGGGGCATGGTTGACAGCTGTGGGCTGTCGGGCGTCCGCCTGTCGGGACGGGTTTGCTCGTTTTCCCGTGTGATGGCCGGTTGGGATCCTTGCGGTGGCCGGATGGTTCTGCATCGCGTATTTGCCGTCGAATCAGGTCTTTGAGGGCTCGCCAGCATGTACTGGTGCTTGAAGGCCCTGTCCTGGCCATGGATCAGGGCCTGTCAATGTCCGAATGTTGGAGGTTTTGACGCCGCTGAACGGTGTAAAGCATGCCCCAAGACACCTGTCAACTATGCCTCAAGACAACACAACGGAATATCTCTCGTTTTATGCGTTTCACCTCTGCTGCGGGTGCACATGCTACTGAGGAACGCTGTGGGACGAACGCTGTGGAACATTTATTAGGTGGTTTTTTCGTTCATTAGGCCCTTCGAAAAGTAGACGCCGAATTGAGTACAGGGCATTTTGGCGGAATATCAACGTTTACATGATTCGACCCATAAATATCATGGCGTGTGAAAAAGCATGTTGGGTTATAGGAACAAACGTGTTGGTTGTGTTTGGGGTTTGGCTTTGCGGCTGTAGGCGTGTCGGGGTGCTGTTTTTTCGCGGGGAGAATAGGGGGCCTGCCGGGTACTGCTGAGTCGGGTGAGAACTCGATCCGGGAGAGCGAGGAAGTGCCCGCTGTGCGGCGGGCCGATGCAGAAATACGGGCGTGCGGCGTCTGGCCGCCAGCGTTGGAGGTGCCGGGCATGCAAGCTGAGCATGGTCGCCGGGAACGGCGGCGCCGGCGGGTGCGCGAGCTGGAGTCGTTCGTCTCCTGGCTGCGGGGCGGGCGTACGCAGGAG
>NZ_JGZR01000005.1 GCF_000741775.1 Bifidobacterium subtile | reverse complement strand
TCAGCAGCCTGTACGGCACGCATCTGAACGAGGCCGGGATCCTGGCCTCCACCGGCACGGTGGGTGATTCCTATGACAACGCGCTGGCCGAGAGCGTCAACGGCGCGTACAAGAACGAACTGATCACACGATCCGCGCCGTTCGGGACCGTGCGGGCGTTGGAAACAGCGACCTTCCAATGGGTCTCCTGGTGGAACAACCAACGCCTCCACGAACGCCTCGACTACCGGACACCAGCCGAGGTAGAAGCACGCTATTATCAAACCAAGGCGACACCAGTCACCCAATAAAACACAGGGAACAAAACCCAGTCCATATCACCACCACCTGGCAGAACAGCCTCAACCAATACATGAAACAACTACCATAAAAGAACGAAGACCGTGACATCCATGCGGATGATATGGTCCTATTGACTATGGTGACTTATGGGCGAGTTGGGATTGGCTCATAAGGCATCAGTCAGTGAGAATGGAGCAGCAATATGAAGGGCATTATCCTTGCCGGGGGCTCGGGTACGCGGTTGTATCCGTTGACGACGGTGACGTCGAAGCAGCTGCTTCCCGTGTATGACAAGCCGATGATCTACTACCCGTTGAGTGTGCTGATGATGGCGGGCATCAGAGATATCCTCATCATCTCCACGCCCCACGACCTGCCCAACTTTGAACAGCTGCTTGGTGACGGCTCACGTTATGGGGTGCATCTGTCATATAAGGTCCAGCCGAAGCCGGAGGGTCTGGCGCAGGCGTTTGTGCTGGGGGAGGAGTTCATCGCCGGGGAGTCGTGCGCCCTCGTGTTGGGCGACAACATCTTCTATGGTAATGGGTTTCGTAAGCTCCTTCTTGGTGCGGTGGCGGAGAGTGCGCATTGCGCCACGGTGTTTGGCTATTACGTCGATGATCCGGAGCGCTATGGCGTGGTGGAGTTTGATGGGGACAATCATGCCGTGAGCATCGTGGAGAAGCCGGAGCATCCGGCGTCGAACTACGCGGTGACGGGATTGTATTTCTATGATGAACGGGTCACCGAACTCGCGAGGCAGGTGCGACCTTCGTCTCGTGGCGAGTTGGAGATTACGGATCTCAACCGCATGTATTTGGAGGATGGTTCGTTGCATGTGACGACGTTGGGTCGTGGGTATGCGTGGTTGGATACGGGCACGATGGATTCCCTGTATGAGGCGGGGGAGTTCGTGCGCACGGTGCAGCGGGCGCAGGGTCTGCCGATCAGCGTGCTTGAGGAGATCGCCTTCGAGAACGGTTGGATCGAGCGCGATCAGTTGTTGGCGGCCGCGAACCGGTACGGCAAGAGCCCGTACGGCATGCACCTGCGGGATGTCGCCGAACGCAGGATCATCAGCCGGCCAAAGGATTAGACGGGTGGGAATCGAGCTAATCCCCGCAAAGTATACGGTCGGGGTCTTATCGTCATCGTAACAGGTCACTTGGTTTGGCGTTTGCGGATGCCGTTACCAACTTACGGTACAGGATTTGTTGAGAGCCCGTTTGATAGAGTACTGACAGTACCGGTTCGTATTGCCAAAGAGGGGAACTCACAGTGGAGAATGATCAGCTCGGTCAAACCAGCGATACCGAGGATGAACATACCGAAACCGAGTATACGGACGCGGTTGTCGGTTCAACTTCGCAGGATGGGAATACTCCGCCGTCACTTGAACTCATCGAGGTCATTCCTGGCACAGCCGTAGTTTTTGGAGATGTCCCTGAAGAACTGGACTTATTGAGTTTCGGTCTCGTCCCCGAGCGGGATAGGGAGCTGCTCTCGAGCGTGCTCGGTACCATCGGCAATGCGGGCACGATCGGCGGTAACTTGGCCAACGCTATTACGGCCGCGCAGGGTCTGTATCGCCTTGATGGACCCACGCAGGCACTGATTGATAGCGGTGCACGGCTCGCCATGAAAGATGGCGCGAAGTTGGGATCGATTTTCAAAGACGGTCATCTGGTTGCGCAGGCTCGGTTCGTGCCGGTTTCAATGACCGCGTCGGCCATAGCCGCCATTGGCCCTGCAGTGGCAATGGTCGCTTTGCAAATGCAGCTGAACAAGATTTCGGGATTGGTCGAATCCAATATCGCGCTCACCAAGCAGACTCTAGGTTTGATCAATCAGGAGCAATGGGCCGAGCTCGCTGGCTTATCCGCTTCTATTGACCGTGCCATTGACCAGGCTGAACAGGTCGGCAGTCTCACCACGTCGATCTGGGAGAATATTGCAGGAAACGAACCAAAGGTTGACAAACAACTTGATTTGTATCGACGCAAAGTATCCGATCATATTCAGCAGTTGCACCAAGCACAGGGCGTTGCCCGGCGGGATTATCTTCAGACCAGTGCCGAGGCGATTTTCTTTGATTCGACCGCGCTGTTGTATGCACTAAAGGCGCAGGCTGGTTATCAGGCCATGCGAGCCGCACATGCTCGAAACGTCGGCCAGCGGGATGAGAATGAGGCGCGCTTGGCTGAAGTGATTGAGCAGGGGATGCACGACGACCTCGACGCGGGCATCCAGGCTGTGCGTGAACTCGTGGTGTCGCTGATTCGGGAGTTGAGAATCGTGGCGGAGCTTCCAGGACGTGCGGCTTTACCGTTGACGAAGTCCCGGAGCGTGAAGAAAGCTTCCCAGCTTAGCTGCCAGAAGCTGCTTGATGCTCTGGAACCGCTTGCAGATACTTTGCATGTCAAATCACCGGCGTTGGACGTTCCCCCGGTGATTTGTGCCCCGGATAAGGTCAATCTGGATGCCTATCTTCGCATTCTGCGATGGTTCATGCATGACGGCGAGGAACTGACGGGCATGGCGTTCGCCTATCAGCCTGGGGCACATGATTTCGCTGGGATGGTTCCGCAAGTGCTTGAGAAACGTGTTGATGCGGTTTGGGATTCGCTTGATTCCGGGGCGTTGGCTTCCGTGATCGACAAGACAACGTCGACAGTACTCATCGCAGTAACCAGCATGCGCATCATCCTCGCAGCGCCGCGTGCATTCCTCACTCGGGGCGAGATCAAGCGGTCCATCCCGCTATCCGACATCCGGTTCGTCAGGTCGCCGAAAGGCATTGACCAGGAGGTACGGCCAACAATTGAGATCATTACAGAGAACGAGGATTTCCGTCTGATGTTTCCGAAGGAGGTCTCGGGCCAGGTGATTGACGGGGTGATGGGGCTTGTTGGGAGTGACGCGGATGACGGTGCGATGCCGGCGGATGAGCGGGAGGTCGCGACGGGGGAGTCACACGAAGAGCTGGGCGAGTGAATTAGTCTGTTGGCTTGATCCCTACGTATGTTGTTCTGTCGTATGAAAAGTCGTATCCATGGAGCAGTCTCCCGCGCTAACAGTCGAGAGGCCGTAGATTGATCAGCGCACTAATTAATTCGTGCAGGTTCTCAGTATGTGTGTCGATCGCATCGTTGTCCCAACCAGGACCCTGAGTGATTGCCGCCATGATCCTGAACTTGAGGCTTTGATCATCGATATTGAAGAGTTTTACTTTTTCCGTTGGGTTGATATTGCTGCGTTTGGAATTCTCCGAGCGTGTGAGCAGACACAGATTGCCAAGCCTGTTGAGGTGCTCCTTATCGACTTCCAGTTTCCCCTCGGTGTCGCGCCGCACGAGATCCTGCGGGAATAGGTGCTCCACTGAATTGCGGTAGCGGAAAGTGAACGATTGGAATTTTGATAGGTCCGTATAGGCGTCGGAACCATTTGCTGTCATATCTTGATTGACGGCAGCGATAAGCGGCACGGAGTTAGGGTCTGCACCATTGCGCATCGAATCGTCCGTATCCGAATTCGTGGCTTCGCGATATCTCCAGAGTACGTAGTCGATGAAATTGAATGTGAATACGCCAAAACACGGTGAGCCGTAGGCCTGGTTCAAGTCATTCTCCCATCCTTCAGCAGACTCGTGGAACCGATTGAGGGCAAGATTCCATAGGGCCATGCGGAATTTCTTCGCTATCGTGTGGCGCTTCTCGATTAGTTCGGATGGATTGGAATTGATTTGGTACAGGGACCGGAGATAGTCCTGCACGAAGGTCTTTGAGCTCATACTGGTGAACGTCACCTGGTTCATCGATTCCAGCGCCTATATAAATCGTTACGGCCACTACCATTTTCGCGAGTATTTTCTGGCTTACTGGCAGCGGTTCGCGCCTTTACCTCCGTGGATTTCCTTGGTATTGCCGGCTTGCCTGACAAGCAGCGTAGAGTATGCTGTGATTCGTGGTCTGGAGTTCTGTGCCGTGCAATGAACATTTGCTGGGCGCGAAGGTTCTTGCAATGGAGGGATGATGCTGGCCGAAGAAGCGGATGAGTTGATTGCTCGTTGGCGCATGGATGAGAACAGTACATATCAGTCCTGGTTCTTTGGCCGGAGAGACTGAAGAACTTCCGTTCCATTCGCCGAGGTCTCCGGGTTGTCATCGACGAGATTCGACGGGATGAATTCGGCATTGCCTACCGCGGCTCCTCATTGCAAGCCGCAGTCCGCTCGATTGCCGAGCAACGGCAGATCTTTCGTGGTGCTGACCATGCTTTTCAATGGAAACCGAAGCTGCGCATCCCTGATATCTATGAAAATCGCGCAAATCAGATAGCATTCGGCGAATTCCTCAATACATGCCTGTGCTGCGATTCTGAAGCGCAGCTTGTCGAGGCCATTCATGCGCTAAACGCACTACATATCAAAAGCATCGGCCCTGCCGCCGCCAACCTGCTGTATTTTTTCCATCCCACGCTTATCCCTCCATTCAATACGGCGATTGTTCGTGGCTACAATCGCATCTTCGGCGCCAACGTGAAGCTCGGCAGCTGGCAGCAGTATCTGGTTATGAGACAGGGGATGCTCACCTTTAGAGAAGAACATGCGACATTGTTCTCGGATGATCTTGGTGCGATTGCCGGATTTCTTTTCGATGTGGGCTCTGACGGGTATCCGCTTCCTCCGAGCGAAGCCAATCCGGCAGAACTTGAACGTTGGAGGCATGATCTCGAGCAGGTTCGACAAGAGGCCGCAGTTTCTCATAGGGCAGCCAGAGAGCGATAGGACGCCGATCATGCGCACACGGAAATTCAAGGATGGCTGCGGGGCCTTGGCGCCGCACTTGGATTCCTACCATATATAGCAGCCAACGACAGGACCCGCTTGTGGCAGGGAGGCATGTTGGGAGATGGGTGCGCTGAACCGAATGAACTGCCTTCGAACGTTTCCGGAATCGATATGATTCGCCTGATTGATGTGCTTTGGCTGACGCCATCGCACAGTCAGGTTGCTGCAGCTTTTGAAGTCGAGCATACGACCTCGATCTATTCAGGCATGCTTCGTATGCTGGACTTCGGCGAGGGGCAGGAAACTTCAACGTTGACAGGACTGTTTCTTGTAGCGCCTGACGAGCGCGAAGACGATGTGCGAAAGCAGCTGGTTCGACCGGCTTTTCGCGGAATCGCCGATCTCCGTGCGCGTTATCTTCCCTACAGCGAGCTGAGCCGCAATCGTGAGCAGATAGTCCGCTTTGGCACAGGTCTAAAGCCAATCAATGCCATCGCCAAAGATCTTGTCGCATAATAGATAATAGATTGATTCGATATTCGGAGGGTACAGCTGCCTTCATGCCTGAATGCTTACATAGCTCCTCTATGCCCTGCGTTGCTTGGCTTTCACCGGTTAGTTAGCGCGGCGTCTTTGTTATAAGCCATGTGGTCGTCCGGCTAGGGTCTTTTCCAGTCCACTATCCTGTCTGCGCCTTCATCCGATGATATGTCAAAAGTATCCGATTAAAATCCAAAAATATCCGATTAGATGGTTCCGGTCTGATGCAAAACATTGATTTTCCAACGTTTTGTATCAGATGGGGCATGGTTCAAACTATCCGATTAACTCGGATACTATCCGATTTGCAGACGTCATCGGCAGCGCACCTCCGATGATTTCATGTACCATTATGCGTAACGATGTATCGATCGGTCAGCATGAATGTGAGGATTGCAGGTGTGTATGAAGTCTGTGCTTGGCGTTCTCGGTTGAGCGGGCTGGAAATACGGTGATGTGGAACAGGAGGGATTTGAGCCATGGTAACGACTCGTGTGATGGTCAACCCTGATGTTCTTAGGCATTACATAGTGAAATCGAATGTTGATGCTGTAGAGATTGGCGTGAACGGCCTCGACGAAATCCTTGCTGGCGAGCGCCAACCGACTTTCAACCAGATTTCTTCTATAGCAAAGAAAATTCATACCCCGACTGGGCTGTTGCTGCTTCCCGAAGTTGTTGATACGGGCAGAAGCCGCTTGCAGTTCCGCACGGCTGGCTCTCGGCCTGTGAAGGCAATGAGCGCGGAATTGCGCGACACCATTGCAGAGATGCAAAACAAGCAAGATTTCCTGCGCGAGGAGGCTGAAGAAAACTTGAGCTTTATCGGCAAATATACGGGTGTGCGTGATGCGCGTGTAGTTGCCCAGCGCATCAGAGAGTATCTGGAATTGCCATGCCCATTGGAAGGCGGCACGCCCCAAGAGGTTCTCAATGGTGTGCGTCGCGCTGTTGCCAGCATCGGGATTTACGTGTTCTTTAATGGAAAGATCAAAGATAACGTCCATCGGAAGTTGTCTTTGGACGAGTTTCGTGGTTTCGTCCTTTCGGATTCCAAAGCTCCGATTATCTTTATCAATGGGCGCGATTCCAAACGGGGGCAGCTATTTACGCTCGTTCATGAAACCGTTCATCTGTTTATCGGCTCTGAGGAAATAATGGAGGGAATAGACTACGCAACTCCGGAAGAGGCTTTCATCAACGCTGTCACAGGCGAAATCCTCATTCCGCAAAGCAGAGTGAGGGATCGAGAACTTCGTGATGTGCCTTCTCTCGCGGAACGGTACAAGGTAAGCGAAGCTGTTGCCGTCCGCCGACTGTATGATGCTGAAAGAATCACGCACGCTGAATACGAGAGTTACATGGATTACCTCGATTCGCAGTATCGGAGGAATTCACAGCAGGATACTGGGGAGGTCCACGGGAACTATCGCACGGCGTTGCCGTATAGGATTGATTCGAGGTTTTTCCGGACTGTACAGAACGCTGTGGAGTCGAACCGCATAACGCCGACCGAAGCTCTGTCCATTGTCGGAGTCGGGTATAAGGGCTACCGGGTGCTTGCGCAGAAGGCCGGCCAATGAAGTACCTGCTTGACTCAAACATCTATATGGATTGCTACGATCGCTACTACTTGCACGAGTATTTTCCGACTTTCTGGCAGCAGTTCACCCCTTTGCTGAACAAGTTCGCCGTTGCGGCCGATGTGATGCTCGATGAGCATCAGCATGACGAATGGTTCATCGAATGGTTCCGCAAGAATTATCACGGCAGTATCCTTAACCATGTGGAATACGTCGAGGGATGGTCCGAGGTGCTTGAGCATGTACGTACTTGCGGGAAGTACAAGCCCGACGCCTTGGCGGGAGATAAGGGCTGGGCTCATGAAAGAATCGCAGATCCTTGGCTCATCGCTATAGCAAAACATGACGGCTACACTTTAGTGACCAGTGAACAGCGGGATGTGAATATGCATATCAAGGGACATGTAGCTAAAGCTGCGAAAATTCCTGATGTTGCCGATGCCTTGGGAGTTCAAGTAATCGATAGAAATAGGTTCTTCGGGATTGTAAAGCTGTCAGTATAGTACTGCTCTGGCCTGCGATAGTGTGGCAGATAGTATAGCATTCTAGATGAGCAAAGATTCGCGCTTCCTGTATAGGTAAGCCGGGCTGGATGTGCTGCAGCACGCTGATGACGCACCGCTCGCTTCCGGCGCCATCAGCAAGATAGCCGAGCAGCTCGTGCACTCGGCTGTGGCCGCTTGCGTCGCGCATCGCCTCGCTGGTGTGCCAATAGCTAGAAGCAGCTATGCCGACCAATCCGCTGCGTAGCGCGTCTCGTTGGTCGCTCTCCACAACGACTGCGGTGAGGATGTAGAAGCTATGCGGATGAGACGGATCCGTATCATAGCTTTCATCGATGTTTCCCGTAGTCTCCGATAGTTCCTCAGTGCTCCCTAGCAATGCTTGACGCTGTTAGCGGTCTTCCTTTGAATTCTTATTCTCTGGAAGATCTGAGAGTATCCCTTGGCGCAATTAAGGCTTGACCCGTTATCGTTGCTCAGTATGGTTATTGTCCACGTCCGCTCGATACTGATTGGGCGGCGCAAAGCGTTGCTCGCTGACGCCCCATTGTTCGCCGATGTCTGCTAATCCGTCTGACCAATAGTCGAGGTATCGGAATGGTGTGCCGAGTTCGGTGGAGATTGCGAGGGAATCCACGGCCAGGCCGGTGCTTGTCGGCGTCCCGTATGCCGATTCGATCATCTGCTTGAGCAGCAGCGGTCGTTCGATCTCCACAGGAACTGGCTCGTGCTTCTTCCATCCTCGGGACGAAAGTTGAATGAACAGCGACTGGTAGCGTTGCCTGTCGATGATTCCCAAGGAGTACGACCGTGAGATGATTGCTGCGATTGATAGGCCCCAGCCTGCTTTCACCGGCAGGAAGTCGCGCAACGACATGCTCGGCGTGAGTACTCGTTCGGCGTCCTTCCTGGGGAAGAGAAAGGCGGACGCGAACAGGTGCGCTTCGCGTTCCAGTTGTTGGGGCGAGTCGGGTTTGCGGTATCCGTGCAACAGGAGATGACCAAATTCGTGGGCTTTTGTGAATCGAAGCCGGTCCCCGCTCAGCTCGCCGCTGCCCAGGTAGCCAACGCAGTACATGCGCCCGGGGGAGGGGTCGGTGACTCCTTCGCTTGTCAGATGCGCCTCGCTGCCGAAGCCCAGGGATCGCATGGGCGCGACAATGATGCCGGAACGCTCCAATGTGCGAGTAACGTTCGGCACGGCTCCCGTTGCTGGAAGCCCGAGATTCGATCGTGTTGCGTCAGCCAGCTCGTCAATGGCATGTTCGCTCAGATTGCCATGTGTGCGAGGCGCAATCTGAGCGAACCCTGATGTTCTGCCCGCCAGATTTAATCGAGAGGCTACGTGTTGTACTGCGGAAGCGAGCAGCGAGTATTCGCTGGACACGGCAGACAGCTCAGCCATTGTCGACTTCGAGGTTTTGCGGTAAGTCAGAGACGACAGCGGCAGGATTTCGTCTCGGCGTTCGAAAAATGAAATGGGATAGTCCAATGCGCTCGACAGCCTGATGGCGTCGCGCTTGTCCAGAACGCTGATGCCATTTTGCAGTTTGCTGAGTTTGGCTTGTGAGATGCCCGTGCTGGCGGACAGCTCCTTTTGAGAGATTCCCTCAAGCCGCCGGGCAAGCACGATTCTATTGGGATTGAAATCAGACACGATTTGCTCCTTTCCAATCGACCGATACGGGCTGCTACTCATGTATTCTGTGTTCCGGTGGCTCGTTGTTGTATGGCGCATCGGGAGTGCGATTTTCTGATTCGGTTTTTGAATCGTCATCCAGCGGTTGTCCCGTGTAGTCTTCGAGAAGGTCCGGAAGCAGATCGACATACTCGTTTTCTGAAGCTGTGTATTTCAGCTCTGTATCTTCGGGCAGGCTGTCGTGAAGCTCGTACTTGAAGAAGTATGGATTCTCGTTGCCGTATCTGCCTGGGCTGGAGGTCTTGTAGACGGTGATTGCAATGCCTTCGTCGAGCAATTCATCCCATACGCAGACGAGACCGATACTGCTTAGATCCGGTGCAAACTTACCCTCATCGAACAGAGTTCCTTGACTCACTCGGTTAAGTCTTCCGACTCCAATGCAGTTGCGTTGCGAAAAATAGACCCGATTCGTCTTCGTAGCGTTTGATTTGGGCACATGCCTAGTGATTGGATCCACCTTGCGCAGAATCATTTTCAGGCCTGTCGCCGTTTCGCGCAGATGCAGGAACCCCGTATGATCGGACAATGCCCAGCTGTCGGAATCGGAATCCGGCCATAGCCGTGCTGCACGCTGGTTGACCATTCTCGACAAATTCTGACGATTCTGATGTTCCCAAAATAAATCTGAGGGATAGCGGGTCTGCAAGTCAGCGCGTGCTTCAGTTAGAACCGTGTACAGCATTGGGCTGATTGGTGTCAGTAAATCGGTGAGCGCATGCGCCTCGTCAAGGTGGCTGAATTCTTCCTTGGTGTATAGCATGGTAGCCTTCCGTCGGTTCAGATACTTGCTAATGGAATATTTTACACCCAATTTTAATATATTGCCGCTATGGCTTATACGAAGAAACGTGTCACGGTCAAGGAACTATGCGATTATCTGGGACGTGCTCCTAAGACACTCCAGCCAGTGCTCAGAAGATTGGTAGACAAAGGCATGCTTCGTTGGCATGGTTCGGGGCCATGGGATCCTTCTCAGTACTATGCGCTTGATTGATTTGGTGTGGGAGCGGGGAATGCGATTCCTTAGTAGTTCCCTAGTGATTCCCTAGTATTTTCGAATAGCAAAGGTCTTAATCAGACGTAATCGGCGGAAGACGCCGCTAATTGCGCAGCTTTTGGCGGTTTTCCACGAGGGAAGAGAACTCTCTAGTAATTCCCTAGCATTCCCTAGTAAGGTTTTGAATTTGCTGGAATCCATTTTGTACAAGCGCTGGAATCGCGCCTATTGCGTCGCATGTGAGGTGTTCTAACGCCTGAATGGCATTATACGTTGGCCTGTTGCTTCGTTCATACTGACAAGGTATCGTAAGAATCAAGACGGCGGTTACGCCGCGATACAGAAACGATGCCTCGGCTTTTTGGCCGGGGCATCGTTGGTTTCGCGTTGACAAATTTACGAGGCTTGGCTAGTTTCTTCAAATTTTGAGTGTTACGCGTGGCGGGCGAGCTGTGCCAAGCGAAGATTAACAGAAGGATTTATTGAATTCGAATCCCCATACTCCCCGATGGTTCCCCCAGTGTTCCCTGGCAGCGCTTAACACTATTTGCGGTATGCCTTTGAATTTTGAGCATGGTGCCGCATCTAACTTCCCATTGCCTAGAATTTTAGTATACTGAAAATAAGAAGTGAATTAAGTTATTATTTCTAGTGTACTGAAAACTATGAGGTGATGATATGCGGGTCAGACGGGATGAGTTGCTTGATAGGGTACTGCGGCACGAGGGCACGCCGGAAGTGAAAGTGCTCGTGGGCGTGCGGCGGTGCGGCAAGAGCACGCTGCTGCAGATGTTCGCGGATGCGCTGGCTGAGCGCGGCGTCTCGCAGGAGAACATGTTCTTCAAGCGCTTCGACGCCTTCGACATCCCTATCGGTTATGGCGCCAAAGACTTGTACGACGAGTTGCGTGCTGCAATGCAGCGGGCTGAGCCGGGCATGTTCTATGTGTTCCTGGACGAGATCCAGGATGTGCCGGGCTGGGAGCAGGTCGTGCGTCGCCTGCATACCCGAGAGAATACGGACGTGTACGTCACCGGGTCGAATGCGCGGCTGCTGTCCGGCGAACTGGCCACGTACCTCGCTGGCCGGTACGTCGAGCTGCCGGTCTACCCGCTGTCCTTCGCCGAATACGCTGGATACCGTACCGACTTAGGCGACGCGGATGCCGATGACCGCATGTTTGCGGACTATATGCGCTATGGCGGCATGCCGGGCCTGTTCGCCGCTGGCTTGCCGGACGAGGCCAAGGCGGGCGAGGTGCTTGACGGCGTATACCAGTCGGTCGTACTCAAGGATGTCGCGCAGCGGTACGGCATACGCGATCTGGCGACATTGGAGAAGGTCTCGCGCTACTTGTTCTCCACGTCAGGCAACCTGTTCTCGACCAATCGCGTCCGTGCGACGCTGCGCGATGCCGGGCTTGATGTCACGTATGCGACACTCGACAACCAGATCGGCGCCTTGCAGAAGACCTTCGTGCTGTACTCGGCCGGGCAGGAGCGCACCCGGGGCAAGCAGCTGCTCAGGCCGCGCCACAAGTACTATCCCGTCGACAACGGCTTTCGCAATCTCGCCAACGGCTTCAGCGGCGCCGATCGTGGCGCGCAGCTTGAGGGAATCGTGTTCATGGAGCTCAAACGTCGGGGGTATGCGGTGTCCATCGGGCAGACCCCTTCCGGCAAGGAGATCGATTTCGTGGCTAGGAAGGGCGAGGGCCGCAAAATGTATGTGCAGGTCACCGCGAGCATGCTGGAAGAAGGGACGCGGGCGCGTGAGCTGGCTCCGTTGCAGGAGCTGGAAGACGCCTTCCCGCGCGTGGTGCTGACCATGGACTGGCTCAGCGGCGGGGTGACCAAGGAAGGCATACGGATCAGCAACGTGACGCAATGGCTGCGCGAACAGTAGGAGACGTTATATTCGCGTCTCAGCCCCTCTATGGCCACGATAGTCTCCAGTACCCCTTGGATTTGTGCAAGCCCGTCGCCGGTGATTGCTGCTACGAGCCCATGGTCGGCCGCATAGTATTTCTGCATCGTTTTGAGCATCCGCCTGCCGATCAGGATCGCGCGCAGCCTTCCTAGTGAATAATCCTCAACATTCAATGAGATGAACTGCTCGGGACTACGGCCTTCCTGAACCAGCAGCTGCTGGATAAGACGCAGCATCTGCGACTTCCCGCTTCGCCGGAGACCGGTGAGCAGCTGGCTTGTCGCAGCTGGCCAAGGACAAGCGGTTCGCTAGAGGGTATCTCGTCTACACCGGGTCAAAGGTTCTTAAGTATCCCAAGGGTTTGTGGGCTCTGCCTGTCAGCGCCTTATGGGAGCTGGGGGCGTTTGCGTAGATGCAAGGGCTTCGGATCCGCTGCCGATGTGGCCCATACATATTCGTTTCGTTAAGATGTGATGACGATTCGTTAATCCTGTATGCAGATTTCACAAAACGCTCAATGTAAACAGAGGTGCCTCAATAGCATAATCTTTAAGGACCGGAGGAATCTAGTTGTACAAACTGCTAATGTATATTTATTAGCAGAAATTATATTTGAATAATAACGGCAATAATGCAAAATTATTCATATAATAATTGCATCAGTTGATAAGAAAGGTTAGGAATTGAGTCTTCAGGGATTTGAGGAAGTGGCTGTTACGGAGCCCGCTGGCAAGCTGACGATGACGGTGATGGATTCCAAGATTAGGTTCAACAAGGCGACTGCGATTGGGCTGGGCTATCCGGCGTACGTGAAAGTGCTGATCAACGACAAGACCAGGCAGATCGCCCTCCAGGCGTGCACTGGGCGTGACGCGAATGCGATTAAATTCAGCAAGCCCGAGGGCAAGCAGACCTCATCGGTGACGGTGAATAATAAGATGCTTGTAGCCGCGATCGGGAAGTTCTTCACGCTCAAGCCGGCTCCGGAGGGCGAGGTCTTCTATCAGGCTGCTGCCGGCACGCTCAATAAGGACGAGAAGGCCGTCGTGTTTGACGCTACGAATGCCGTTGCGGGCACCATGAAGCAACGCGGGCGCAAGAAAGCGGTTGAAAATAAGTAATTTTCAACATTTATTCCGGATTATGGGCATTCCGAGCTTTTGATTTTATAGCTGAACTGGTTGCCGGATTCTATACGTTGAGCGCATACTCGATCGAGCGGTCCGAGTGTGACGGGCGGGCGGCCGCGTCGCAATACGCCAGACCGCATCCCTGTAATTCTCATCGGCATGCTTGGCGGCTCGCATAACACACGAGCCGCCTGCCTTGCCGCGCTCACCAGATCGACCAACGAAAATGGAATATGCCGGTCATGAATCCGCAACCTATCGCTGAATAGACGAACATAGTTCCCCTCGGAAGAGAGAGATGCAAGGCACATAGGAATATTCTGACAGAATGATAAAGATGGCTCTTGGTGATGGGGCGTCAATCCAAATAATGAGAAACTATTTCGACAAATTGGTTAACATTGGCGGAATAGTTTGGGTAGGCAATGTCCAGTTGTTTTGGGTTCTGTGCGTACACCAATACGACATTGTCATAAGAAGTGTCGGCATCAGTAGAACTAAGGATTTGCTGTGAGGAATCCAATTTGATTTCGTTCTCGAGCTTGTCGTACTGAATCAGTGCATCTTTCAGATGGTCTTGTTGAAAGGAATCGATATCAAGGTATTGATTGGCACGAGAAAATTTCAGTAGAAATAGTTCAGGGCACTCTGTCAGCTTCGTATGAATTTCAAAAACGCTATCGGTGGTTGCTCTCAGATCCTTAAGGAGCTGACTGGCACAGTCCAACTCGTTGAGCTGACCAATGAGCGAATCCCTGTCACCTGTGAATCCGGGAATTTGCGGGGAACGCTCTTCAAGAGCGAATAAGCTGGAAACTATGGTGAAGAATCGTATCCCATCGTTATCAACTGCCGAAAGATGAGTGTCTGCTCCGCCGCTTTTATAATTGGTTCCGTAAATTTCATCCGTGGCCTCTATGGCAGTTGCCCAATAATGCTGCAGCTTTGTACGAATCTGGATTTCGACGTGATAGTTACCGTAATCTGTAGGGATGTTGGTCAGAAGATGACGGGAACGGTAGCCGCTTCTTGCCGGAGAAGAGATGTAATCTTTCTGGGCCTGGCCGTGATTTTTTAACGATAATGTAGACTGCAGATATTCGGCGGCTCTGCTGACATCATCATTGGTCTTGACGATGAGGCGGCAACCGCCGATGTCATCGAGTTCCCCTAATTTGAAGTGTGACTTCGGCCGTCGAATCTTCCCGATGATGGATTTCATGCGTTTAAGACGATATGTAGCTACTGACTGATCAAATTGCCTTGAACAGTCGAGAACATGCTTGAAACAGCTTTCTGTAGGTGCGACATGCTGAGCGCGCCATCGCTGTGCAATTGCGAATGATGTTTGGTATTCGTCGGCAGTATGGGAGCTAGGGCTGTCACGCAGAATTCTTCCTGCTCCCGTTGCTGCGTTTCGGCTAACCGGGGATTCCACGTTGTCCAATGTCATAAGCCATATACTATATTAATTTGAATAGGAATGAATAGGAAAGGAGGGACACATGACCAGTATTATTGACGTGGCGGCATATATTCTTCAGCGCTGCGGTTCGATGACTACGATGAAATTGCAGAAGTTAGCGTTCTATTCTCAGGCGGAGTCACTGGCTCATAGTGGTCGTCCCTTGTTTCCTGAGGATTTTCAGGCTTGGCGAGGCGGTCCGGTCAGCGTTGAATTGTACGCGCGTCACCGTGGGATGTTCCTCATACGCGAGGGTGCCCTGACTGGTACGAAGGAGCTTTCCGACCAGGAGAAACGTCTGATCAATTCAGTATGTAGTTCGCTGGCTGGGTTGACAGGTAACCAGCTGAGTTCTCGAACCCACAAGGAGAGTCCTTGGCGCGAGGCGCGTGCTGGTTTGCCTCAAACGGCGTTGTGCACTACGAAAATCACGAAAGACTCCATTCGCGATTATTACAGCCGTAACCCCGTTTGCATTTGATTTGTGGCCCAGAGTTTTTCTTGGCTATTTCGAACACAGCGCGCCAATGAACACCTAACCGCTACCGCCCACCACTCACCATCACCGCAGCAACCGCTTGCCCCGCGCGATATACACGGCCATTTCGTCGCGGGGAACCATCGAGCCGCCGGTGACCCACGCCAAGTGGGTGCTGCGCGACATAGCGGCATCGTCAAGGCCGGTCGCCTCCCGGTACCGTGCGCTCGCGAGCACTCGCCAAGGGCAGGCGAAGCCGGCTGCCGAGGATGGTTCGATGTCGATTCCGGTCGAGTCGTGGAGGTTGGCTTCGATGCTGAAGAGTTCGTCATCGGCAATGGTGCAGAAGCCGTCGATGACCCGTCGCATCGCCTTGCCGACGAACTGCGACGGCCTGCCGCATGCCAGACCGTCGGCCGCAGTGACGTTGTCGATGCCGAAGTCTTGGACGCTCACGCGGTCATTCAGACCGGTGTAGACGCCCAGCAGCATGGATGGGCAATGGGTCGGCTCCACGAAGATGCACCGCACATTGTCGCCGAACATGCTCTTCAAGCCGAAGGCGACGCCGCCCGGGCTGCCGCCGACGCCGCACGGCAGATAGACGAAAAGCGGATTCGACTCGTCAACCTTCACGTCGTAAGCCTGCAACTGGCCGGCGAGACGGCGTGCGGCCACGGCATAGCCTAGGAACAGCGTCGGCGAATTTTCGTCGTCGACAAAATATGCCTTTGGGTCGTTTGCGGACTCCTTCCTCCCCGCAGCAACCGCCACGGAGTAGTCGTCCTGATATTCGTGGACATGAACGCCATGCGCCCGCAGCTTGTCCTTCTTCCACTGCCGGGCGTCGGCGGACATGTGAACGCTGGCGTCGAAGCCGAGCGCCGCGCTCATGATGCCGATGGAAAGGCCGAGATTGCCTGTGGAGCCGACGGCGATTCTATAGTCGCCGAAGAACTTCCGTAGCTTCTCGTTGGACAGCTTGCGATAGTCGTCCTTCTGGGACAGCAGCCCGGCTCCGATCGCGAGGTCCTCCGCATGCTTAAGCACCTCGTATATCCCTCCGCGGGCCTTGATCGAGCCGCTTATCGGCAGCTCGCTGTCGAGCTTGGCCCAAAGCCGGCCGGGAAGTCGTTGGCCGTAGCGTTTCCCCAGCGCCTCCTGCTGATCCGGAACCGCCATCAGAGGCGATTCGATGATGCCCGCCGTGCTCTTGGTCTCGGGGAACAGCTCGGCGATAAGCGGCGCGAATCGTTTGAGTCGAGCTGCGGCATCGTCGATATCAGCCGTCGTCAAACCCACATCGGGGGCGGCCTCGCGGAAGCTGACATGATTGACGTTGAACCAAGTGACCTCTCGGCAATCCATGATGTCCTGCAGCAGCGGCAACTCGCTGACCCACTGCTCGACAGGTTTGCCCAATATCTGCTGCTTCATAAGATTTCCTTTGCGGTACCGGAGTGTTTGATAAGCCAGTTTGATAAGCCGGTTCGGGGACTCGGTTCGAGAGCCCATCTCGATAATTCAAGAACAATCGTCACTCAAGAATATTATGCGCTCACAATGAAGCATGCTGTCGCCAGTTTCTTCCATACAATAAAGAAACCCTGCTGAGAGGGTGTATTTCTTTTATAAAAGAAACTTGATTTTCTGTATGCTCTAGCTGATTGTGTGGCAGGGCAGTGGCGGGGCACATATGGCTGCAGACGCGAGACGCTGTTTTCCTTGCGCATGATATCTTCGTGCCTCTATACGCATCTAAATCCATGCAATTGCTCGGCGAAAGACGGCATGCTGACACCAACGGCGATGCCAACGAATCAGGCCGTGCTAGCAGCAATATGGATACGCTGTGGAGGGGAATCCTCCGAGGACGCCGCAAATCCACTGCCGATGGTACCTTGATGATGTTTAAACGTTTTGAAGAGTAAGGGACTGCGTTGACCATCGTCGACCTTATGCAGATCATCCGCAAGCGTATTGTCACCGTGATCGTGACATTCTGCATTGTATTCGCAGCGGTTGCCGCATTCACATTCCTTTCGCCGACGAAGTATACGGCGACGGCCGAGCTGTTCGCCACGTACACCGGCCAAAGCGATGCGCAGCAGAATTCGTCCGAGATGAGCTCGGGTGCGTCGTATCTGTCCACGCAGATCAAGACCTATCCGCAGCTCATCAAGACGCAGGCGGTGCTGCAGCCGGTGATCAGCGATCTGAATCTGGATATGAAGGCTTCCGATCTGGCGGGCATGGTCACGGCCACCAATCCGAGCAACACCTTCATGGTGGATGTGTCGGTGGAGGCGTCCAGCGCCAAGCAGTCGGCGGACATCGCCAACAGCGTGGCCAACAACCTGTCCGAACAGATCTCGTCTGCGTTGTATACCGACGGCACGAACAAGTCCCCGATTCAGCTGTCCGTCGTGCAGAAGGCCGTGCCGCCCGAGGCGCCGAGTTCTCCCAAGACCGTGCTCTATCTCGCCGCTGGCGTCGTTCTCGGCATCATCGCGGCGATCGGCGCCGCTCTGCTGAAGGACATGATCAACACCAAGGTGGACGACACCGACGAGGCCAAGGAACTCACGCAGACGTCGTCGCTTGGCACGGTGCCGAGGTCCGAGATCTTCGACGACACCCGCCCTGCAGTGGTCGGCAACACGGGTAGCCGGGAGGCCGAGGAGTTCCGCCGCATCCGCACCAACATCGCATTCCTGAATCCCGACGCGCGCGACCATGGGCATCTGCTGGTCATCACCTCCACCGAGCCATTGGAAGGCAAGACCACGGTTTCGGTCAACACGGCTGCAGCCATCGCCGAAGACGGCAAGACCGTGCTGCTGATCGATGCCGATCTGCGTCATCCGTCTGTGGCCAAGTCCCTTGGAATCGAAGGGCATGTGGGCCTGTCGCATATCCTTTCGGGGCAGGCCTCTCCGCGCGATATCGTGCAGAAGTACTGGAAGCCCAACTTCCACGTGCTGCCTGCGGGCAAGCGGTCCGGCAATGCAAGCATTCTGCTCAATTCGCAGGTCATGCACGAGATGGTCGAGCAGGCGCTGCAGCAGTACGATTACGTGATTCTTGACACGGCTCCGATGTCGGTGTCGAACGACGCGGCCGTGTTCGGTCGCCTAGCCGATGGCGTTGTGATGGTGGTCGGCAAGGGCGTGGCGGAGAAGAAGGAACTCGAGTCCACGGTGCAGGCGCTGAGTACTGCTGAAGTGCCGGTGCTCGGCTACGTTTTCAACTTTGCCGATCCAAAGAAGATCCATTCGAAGAACTATTACTACTATGGCGAAAGCGCCCCCAAGGGCGACAAGGGGAAGAACAAAGCCAAAGACAAGGATAAGAACAAGCGGCACTGAGCCGGCACGCATGCGGCGGCTGGTCGATCGGCTTTTCGACGGTCCAAGACTTCGATGGGTTGCAGGGCGTCCTGCAGCAGCCGCTGAAAGGTCGTATGACTGGTCATACCCATACCACGGCCAGCGCACAGGACAGTATGATGGGTCTATTACTAGAGTCGAGCGTTTGCTGGTCAGCTGAACGCTCAGAGGCGAGAGGGGCATCGAACGCATGAGTCGCGGTGAAGTCCATGACATGGGTCTGAGTTTCGATTTTCCTGTGGAATCCGAGCATCAAGGGCACGGGGATAAGCCGGGCGCGGCTGCAGCTACTCTGGCTTTTGCGGCTCCCGACGGGTCTGCGGGTTCTGCTGCCTCTAATGCTGCGGGTTCTGCTGCTTCCGATTCCTCCATCTCTGGTTCCGCTGCTGCGTTCGATGCTGCAGGCGCCTCTGCCTCTCCCAATGCTTCCGCCTCTCCTGTTGCAGGTGACAAGTCGGTGCGTTCCGGTGCCGGCTTCGCCGATGCGGCTTCTGCGCCGGCTTCGCCCGATGGAAGCCCACTGCTTAGCTCGATACCGGCCCCACCGCTGGCGAGCAATGACATCGTCGACACGTTTTGGGACATACCTGCAATCGACATCCCCTCTCCCGAGGCCATTGCAAAGCGTGAGAAAATCCAGGCTCGGCGTCAGCAGCGGGCAGCATCCTCAAAACCCGCTTTGTCAGGTGGCCTGCCGCTGTTTCCCGGTGGCGCGAACCGTTTCTCCCAAGCAGAGACGGAGAGCTTTGCGCCGAAGGAATTCGACTTCGACTCCATCATCAGCGGCTCGGCCGATGCGCTGTCCGCCAAGAAGGGCTCGCACAAGGCCGATCCCGAGGAAGCGCCTCGCTCACACGCCAAGCAGATAATCATTGCCGCTGTTGTGCTGATTGTGGTCATTGCATTGGCTGTCGGCGGAATCCTCGTTTGGCGGCAGCATAAGAACACTGTCGAGTACCGGCAGGCCATGGATGCCTGCAACGCTGCCGTCGGCCAGTATTCAAAGGCCGACGTGGCCCTGAGCACGGTGCTGCGCGACACGAAGTCTATGCAAGGCATCACTCCCGATCAGGTCGCAGACGCGAACACCGTGGTCAAACTGCGTGATGCCGTTGCTGCGGCGAACCGGATAAGCGTCGCTTCCGGCTGCCCGACTTCTGTGACGGCCGCGGATCTGCGGGCCAACGCCAAGGATGCGAAGCGCATTACTGCCGAGCTCAAGAGCGGTGTCGGCGACATCACGTCAGCAGCCAAGGCCGTGACCGCGAGCAAGGCGGCCAAGGACGCAGCGAATGCCGCCGCGATTCAGGGGAACCTGAAAACCGCCACCTCTGACGCGCAGACTCTGCTGGACAACAGCCTTTACAGCGTGGCTGACAACTCGACGCGCGTCGCGCTCGAAGACGCCATCAAGACCGCGAACGACTTGCTAGGGCAGAACAAGCCCGACACCGTCGCCATGCAGAAGGCGCTGACCGGGCTGCAGACCGCAAGCGACTCCGTCAAAGCCTCGATGAACGATCTCGTCGTGCAGAATCAGATCGCCGCGCAGCAGCAGGCCCAGCAGCAGTATCTTCAGCAGCAGTATCTTCAGCAGCAGACGCAACAGCAGCAGACGCAACAGCAGCAGACGCCGGCTCAGCCCGTTGTGCCTGCACCACCGGCTGATCCCAATTCCTCTCCTGACCGACAGAAGAGCCATCAACAACAAGTCCCCCCAATGGATCCCAAAGACCCTCCAGCTGATTCAGAGCTAGCTACCAAATAGTCGCAACGATTCCTTCAGAATGCTTGCGGAACCGTCCCCGATGGATACGGCAGTGTTGAATATGGCACTGTTGAATATGGGGTTGACTAAACGGTTGAATGGATATTGTGTGTAGCTAGCAGGGACGACATCGGATGCGCCGTACGTAACATCGATAGGCGCACGAATCGGGCGCACGTACCAATGCGAGGATTCCCTCCTCGTTTTTTCCGTCAGTGCCTCGCGCGGGAATGCCGGTGTCGAACAGGCAGTTGATTGCGCGAGACCGCAGCGGCGAATCGGCTGCTGGCTGCGGCGAAGATGAGCAGCCACAAGGCGTAGAAGGCGTATGACTCGAACTGGATGTAGAGATACGCGGTCAGGACGAGCCAGCACACGGTAGTTCGATTCCAAGCGCGATGCGTGGTGATGTGGATGAGAAGCATGACGGCGAACAACGCGAACATGACGATGCCGAATTCCGTGATGAAACTGGAATAGACGCTCATCGTGAAGGTGTTCGTGGGGGGATTGACGAGTCCGTTGATCTCTTGATTCGCTGCGCCTCCGTGGGCGTCGAACCATTGGCGCGCGCCCGCGTAGCCGTCACGCACGGCATCGGATATATTGCCCGAACCCCACCCGAAGAGGAAATGAAGAAGATCATGTTTCCAGGACCACATCGGCGCGAGCATATGGAATATTCTGGCTGACATCGAGCCGTCGCCAGCCAAGAGACCGCGCGTCGCCAGCGCATTGAGCCGCGGTTCGAGGATGGTAGAGAGCAGACTTCCGGCGGCGATGGCCGAGGAACCGGCGATGAATCCCCAGGTCGCCTTGCGGTTGCGGAAATTCACCGCGCTGACCAGCCAAAGAAACAGCGCTACGGCTGAATCGATGATGATGCGCGTGCCGGAACCCATGGCTATCGCTCCGGCTGCGAAAACCGGGATCAGCACAGCGAATCGCCGGTCTCGCGTCAGCCAGAAGAGCGGGAGCAGCACGCCGAAAAGATGCATGCCGGTATATGATGGCTCGGCGAACAGGAACTGCGGTCTGACCCGGATGTATCGGCGATACATCATGGCCGCAAAATAATGCAGGGTCGCGTCCGACTGCAGCTTGAGCGCGATGAACTGCGCGACTCCCACGGCGAAAGCGAACCAATACGTGCACACTACGACCGTGAGCGATGCGCGAATCGGCAGGCGCTTCCGCGCGAATGCGATGTCGAGCGACGCTAGGCAAGCCAGCCCGAGCAGAAGCGAGACGAACGACAGCGCGATTGCGTTGGCATGCACGGCAACGGTCTGCCACCCATAGATCGACGTCACTGCCAGCAGCACGGGAAACAGGAAGAACGGCAGATACTTGCGCAATGTCAGGCGCAGATAGCGCCAGTTCGACAGCGCATAGGCCAGGAAGAACCACGGCGAAAGCGGGGTCCAATAGGGGAGCGGCACGCCCAGCAGCGTGCCGTCCACGGGGAGCATGGCCAGCGCCATATAGAACAGCAGATCAGAGGGGTCGCGGGCGATGGGTT
Organism: Bifidobacterium subtile; assembly: GCF_000741775.1. GTDB lineage: Bacteria > Actinomycetota > Actinomycetes > Actinomycetales > Bifidobacteriaceae > Bifidobacterium > Bifidobacterium subtile. The sequence continues at coordinate 224,038 of NZ_JGZR01000005.1, read as the reverse complement.
GAGTGGGAGCGTCGGCTTGTGCTGGGGCGAATATGTCCCGCTGCGCGAAAGCAGGGGTATGCGGTGCCGAGAGGTACGTAGCGGCGCGTGGAGCTTGCGGTGTCGGTGCCGCTGGCACCGACACCGCAGATGCTGCTAGGGGAGTGGGCGGCGTCTGCGTCGCTGGGCGCGGCGATGAGGCATGCCGTGCGGGAGATTGCGACGACGCGCGAGCCGAAGTCAAACGTCCTGAAGCGCTATCACTCACTATTCTGGATTCCTTTCCCCATTATTCCAAGGTGCTCTGTCCGTCTGCACTCGTCGCTGCCTGATTGGCAAGCGGTTCTGCACAGGGTGTTCCTTTTCCTTGGCTACTTCTCAACCATAGCCGGGCGGACTGATTGAACGGTGTGAAGATGGCTTGCCGTGACTGGCTAATCGGTCACTTCGGCCAAATATGGAGACGAAAACGGTCCAAACATGGAAACAGATTCGGTCCAAATGGGTAAATGCATGTCGAAATCGTTGTCAAGGATTGAACGCCTGGTGTCTCTTGTGCGCGAGTTTTACTACGAGAATTTTGCTTTGGAGATGTGTTATGCGGCAGCTGATAGACAACACGGGCTCTGTAATGGCACAAGTTATCAAAGAAACTGGTTCTATTATGTTACGGATAGGGGCTGGAAGTGTTCAGGCGCAAGGCAACGGAGCGTTGGCAGTCTCAGACTTCGCCATTTCCTCGGGTCCGAGCACGGAGCTGTTCTCGGATATATTGCGAAAAGGCACATGGCGCATACGAGAGGCGATGGCAGGGAACGCGAATGCGGTTTCTTTGATTTTCTGTGACTGGACACCTGCTTATTAGCGCTCGCTCCACACTCGGCGCAGCGCATCCAGCCCGGCGGTGGCATCGATCGGGTGGCCGAGATCGGCCAATGCGCAAGCCAGGGCGCCGAAGGCGGTGATGGTGCGTTGGCGGGTGGCGGTGGCGCCCATGTGGCCGATGCGGACGAGCTGGCCATCCATGGGGCCGAGGCCGCCGGAGACGCACAGGCCGTAGCTCTCGCGCAGAGTGGCGCGCAGCTCCGCATCCTCCACGCCCTGCGGAATCCGTATGGCGGTGACGCTGTGGGCGGCGTGGGATTCGTCGTCGATCCAGAGTTCTAGCCCAGAGGCGAGGACGGCTGCGCGCATACCCTGTGCTGCGGTCTCGTGCCGCGCTATCGTCTCGTTAACGCCGGCATCGAGGATGATGTCCAATGCGGCATCCAGGCCGTACACCAAACTGATGGGCGCGGTATAGGGCAGCACGCTATGTTCGAGCCACTTGCGTCGCCACGGCTTGAATGACAGGTACGACGAATCATAGCGTGGGCAGGCCATGATTGCGTCCCACGCCTTGTCGCTGACGGAAACCAGCGCCATACCGGCCGAGCAGGAGAGGCATTTCTGGCTTCCGGTCACGCAGATATCGATGCCCCACGCATCCGTCTCGACATTGCTGCCGCCGATGCCCGAAACCGAGTCCACGATGCTCAGCATGCCGCGCCTATGCGCCTCCATGCAGATCTCTTTGATTGGATTCTCGCTGGCGGAAGGGGTTTCGGAATGGACCATCGCGATGATCTTGGCCTGCGGATTGCTGTCCATCGCGTCGAGCACCATATCCATCGTCGCCGAGCTGTTGTACGCAGTCCTGACCTCGACCACCTGTGCGCCGTAGGCCTTGAGGACGCGGCTATAGCCGGCCCCGTACACGCCGGTCACGATGTTGATGCACACGTCGCCCGGCTGCACGAGATTGTACGCGGCCATTTCCAGGCCGACGATCGACTCGCCTGCGATGGGCAGCACGGTGCCGGCTGTTTTGAACACCTGCGCGAGCTTGGTGGTCACGCCGTGCATCAGCGCGGTGAAATGCGGATCGTGATGGTGCATCATCGGCTTGGACATCGCGGCGAGCACCTGTGGGTAGATGGTGGTCGGCCCGGATGCCATAGTCAGCTCGGGTATGCTGTCGTCGGAATGCTGCGTCATTTTTGCTCCTGCCGTTGTGCCGCGCCTGCGCCGATAATCGCGCCGCAGCGTTGCTCATCCGCCTGGTCGCGGATGTATTGTGTTTCATCCTTTGCCAAGCATAGTCATGGTTGATGGACGCAGCGGGAGATGCGCAAAGAACGGGTGACCTGCTTGGAATTTCGTTTCTTGAAATTTTATGAGGCCCTTTGGCGCATGGTTTGCGTCCGTATGCGCCATGACGGCTGTGGGCCGGGTATCGGCAGCGAATACAATCGCTGTTTGCAATCTATTAAGCACATTTGCGCGAATCAGGTGTTTGGACGTTCCGAAACGGCTGCGGGTCGGAGTTCGAGAACGTCGGTATTCTGCCAAAAGCGTCGAAGTGGATTCAGCGTCTACTTCAGGAAGTGCTTAATAGACGGAAAAAGTGCTAAGAAGATGAGAATTCGACCTTGCGCGGATGTGGATGGACGTGTCTGGAAGTGGTCAGGCAATATTGCGCGCTGCAGAGCGCTTATTAAGCACTTTTTTCGGCTTTTAAGCACATATATAAAGTACTGATCAGGTTACCGCTCATCGAACTGTTGGAATTAAGCCGATCCTGCATACATGGAGATGGCTCGGAACCCTGGTTTAATCAGTTGATCATCGCAAAGTGCTTAGTTAATGGTGAGTGGAGGAATATGGGTTAGAGCTGAAAGACAGGCTGGAAACCATACAATATCAGGTGCGGCGCATCGGGGAATCTCTCAGTAGCAGTCTGCATACAACATGACCGCACACGGCCAGCATGACGACGATGGAGCTAACGGACTGACTTATATGACCATCGCCAGCACAACGGTTGTGGCCGCGCATAGCACGGCGATGGCGAGAATCGCCCAATCAGCGGGCCCCATACGCAGGCGGCGATAGTAGCTGCGCCGCACGCCTTGCATGCCTAGGCCTCGCGACTCCATGGCACGACCGACGTTCTCGCCCATCTTGAAGCCTTGGATGAGCACGGCGATGATGACGGGAATATAGGCGTGGAAGCGTTGGGAGAGCTTGGTGCCGCGGGATTTGAGGTTGAGGCCGCGGGCCTGCTGGGCCTGCGAAATCGTGGAGAACATGGCGAAGAATTCGGGGATGTAGCGCAGACTGGTGGATATCGTCAGTCCGATACGATACGGCACGCCCAGCGCCACGAGACCACGCACGAGCATCGCCTGATCGGTGGTGAACAGCAGCACGAAGCATGCGAAGGCAAGAGCTGGGACGCGCAGTCCCATCACTGTGGCCATGACCAGATTCTGCTTGGTAAGTACGAAAGGCCCAAGGCCGAACAGCACGTCGGCTCCCGTGTGGTCGAAGAGCGGCCACATGATGACGATCATGACAATGAGCGGGAGCAGCATCTTCCAGATTCGCGCTATGTTCCGCAGCGGAATCTTGGAAGTGATGAGCAGCGCGTGCTCGACGAGCAGCGCGAGCAGAATCACGCTGGTCTGGCGCAGCGCGAGCGATAGGCCGAGCAGCAGCGCGGCCAGCGCGAGCTTGACGCGCGGATCGGCCCGGTGCAGCCAGCCATCAGCGGGGACATAGAGATCAGCGTTCATCGCGGCACTCCGATGTGGGGGCGGCGGGTGGCTCAACTTGAGCCGCGCCGGTCTGTGCATGCATCGCGGGAAATTCGGGTTGCGTGAGCTGCACGGCGGTACTAGATGGTGATGGAAGCACGGAAAGCGTGGAAGGTGCATGGGGCGTGCGTAATGCCGACTGCACGGGAACAAAACGCATGGCGAATTCGCCCGGCGTCATCGCCGCTTCGTGCGGCTCAACGCCTAAGGCAAGCGATGCCTGCACGGCAAGCGCCACGGCGCAGCCCGCCTTCGAAAGCAGTGCCGTGTCGGTGAGGATGTCGCGAGCGGTGCCGAACCCCAGCAGCCGTCCGTCGCCCAGCACAGCCGCGTGCGAGCAGTACCGGGCAACGGTGCGCATGTCGTGGGAGATGACAATTACCGTGACGCCTTGCGCGTTGAGTTCGGACAACATGTCCAGCAGTTGGTCTGCCGTCGCGCGGTCCAGCCCCGCAGTCGGCTCGTCAAGCACGATGATTCCCGAATTCATGGCGAGCACGGAGGCGATGGCCACTTTCTTGCGGTCGCCATATCCCAGCGTCGCCGGGGGAGCGTCACTGAGATTACGCAAACCGAACTGGCGTATGGCGTCGTCGGTCAGTTGACGCACCTGGTCGTCGTCATAGCCGATCGACTTGGGGCCGAACGCAATTTCGTCGCGCACGCTGCTGCAGAAGATCTGATCGTCCGGATTCTGGAAGACCATGCCCACATGCTGGGCAAGCACTCCGATCGGGTGCTTGCTGGTGTCGAGTCCGTCGACGGTGACGCTGCCCGAAGTAGGCGTCAGCAAGCCGTTGAGATGCTTGGCGAGCGTGGTCTTGCCCGAGCCATTGCGGCCCAGCAGCGCGAGGAATGTGCCGCCGGGAATTTCCATGCTGATATCGCTGAGCGCCGGGGAATCGTCGTAGCTGTAGCACAGATGCGAGATGACGATGCCCGAGGAAAGCTGTCGGTCTGGTGAATTTCGGCGTGACGGGTGCTGCTGCTGTTGTGAGCTGATTGGCTGCGATGACGGGCCCGACTGATTCGACGGATTGTGTTCTTCCGTTCGCATCGATTGAGCTGATACGGACAGGGAAGGCGGCGAAGGCGATATGGGTGGTGGCATCGAGGATGCCTTCGCATGAACAAGAGGAGTGAGATGGAGAGCATGGACGGAGTCGGCGTTTGAAGGTGCCGCCGGTGAGCTGAATGTCGAATTTTCCTCAGGCAATGTGTCTGATCCGGCTCTGGCACCAGCACATTGCCTGATTGGTGAGGCCGCCCCAGACTCCGCAGAAGACGCAGATACTGTTGATACGTCGGATGATACAGCCGATACGGCGGGTGCGAGGAATTCAGCTGGGTGCCCACCTAACACAGCCAGCCCGCCATTGTTCAGCGTGCTTAGAGCCTCGGTTGCCGTCGCGAACCGATACGCATGATACGCATGACCGCCGTTAGCATCATCGACGTTGCCCGAACTGTCTGCGCCCTCCGCGCTCTCCACGCGGCGTTCGGCCTCGTTGAGTTTCCACGCCATTTCGCATGCTTCGGGAAGCTCGATGCCGTTGCTGATAAACAGCTCTGGCTCGTCGGCGAATAGCGCAGGGGTGCCCTGCCTGATGATGCGACCCTCATCCATAACAATGACGTGGTCGGCACATTGCGCGATCCAGTCCGTCTCCTGCTCCGCCATCACAATGGTGATCGGACGCTGACGCCGTATCGCTTCGAGCGCGGCGAACACCTCCGATTTGCCCGCCGCATCAAGGGCCGCAGTGGGCTCGTCGAGAATCAGCACGTCCGGTTCGCCCACCAGCGCGGCGGCGATAGCCACGCGCTGCATCTGGCCACCCGACAGCGCAGTGGGCTTGCGCCTGCGGAACTCGTTCATGGATACAAGGTTCAGCGTCTCGGTGATACGGCGATCCATCTGATCGTAGTGCACGCCCATGTTTTCCAGCGGGAATGCGATCTCGTCCTCGACGGTGATGCTGAACAGTTGCGCTCGCGGCTCCTGTTGCACATAGCCGACATGACGGGAGATATCCGCGACCGCGACCTGGCTCGTATCGTCGCCGTTGACGAGCACCTGGCCATGCATGAAACCGTCGACCGAACTGGGAATAAGTCCAGTCAGAGCAAGGCACAGCGTGCTTTTCCCGGCTCCTGTCGCGCCGGTGACGGCAAGGAATTCACCTTGGCGCACGCTCAATGAGACATGGTCCAGCGCCTGCACGGGCTGGCCGTCTGCCGTGAGCGGCATGTAGTGCCAGCTCAGGTCATGTGCCTCGATGATGTCCGTCATATGGTCGTTTCTTTGGTCTGTTGGGCGTGTTGTTGGCTGCATAGTGTTGTGCGGTGTGGCATAACCTGCTTGTCATACCACACCGCACTGGATGATTAACGTCTGCCAATCACGTCGTCTTAGCCTATTGCTTGCTGTCTTCGGGCACCGACACTTCGTATCCGAGATTGCCGATGCGCACTAGCGGCGGATACGCCTTGCGGATGGCGGTGAACAGTGCGAGACCTACCACGAGGCCGAATACGGCTTGGACGCAGTTGCCGGGAACCTCGGTGAGTGCCGGGCCCCAGCCAGAGAGGAAACTGCCGGCGACGACATAGCCGAGCACTTTCCAAACGGCCGAGACCACTGAGCCGATGGCGAGATACGAAGGCTTGAACTTCTTCACGATAAGTCCCATGATTACCGCCTGGCCGCCATCGATCACGAAAGTGAACGCCGCCCACTGGGGGTAACCGGAGATCAGGTCGGACAGGGCCGGACCGAGACCGCCGATCACGCCGCCGATCCACGGGCCGAACGCCAGCGAGGAGAAGTAGATCATGGCGTCCGAGAGGTTGAAGTAACCGCGCGTGGGGGCCGAGGGGATGCGAACCGCGAAGGTGAGCACGGTGGTGATAGCCGTCATGACGGCGACCAGCGGAATGGTGCTCGCGGTGAGAATGCGTTTCTTTGCCATTGGTATTGACCTTTCGTTGAACATCGCAGTGTTGAATATTCACAATGTCGAATATTCACAGTATTCATGATTCATGTTTCGCGGCAGCTCGCCACTGGAATACCTGACTTGTTGTGAGCCCTGACTTGCTGTAGTGGATTGTAGTTTCACCGCCGGAACGTCGGGGCTGACTGACTTAGCGTTTGTGCGGACGGAAACGCCTGACTGTGACTTTTCCCGCGAGGTCGCTAATCGCTGTGGCTGATTATGCATCTGGGCAGAATATTGGGTTACAGTTCGCCAATCGATGGTTCAGCCCGGGGGAATAGGTGTATCTGCGTTGTGTGAGGCATTATTGGGGTGCTGCGAAGGTCTATCTGCGTTGTGTGAGGCGCTATTTCGCGGAGCGTCGAGTATCAGGCGTTCCAAAGCCGCCATTTTCAGCCAGCGATACTCAGGGTGCCGCGGATTTAACGCCTCACATAACGCAGATAGACCTCCGTACGAGGTGATTAACGCTACATACAACGCAGATATAACTGTGTCTCGGTGGTTATGCACTCCGCAGCGTAACAATCCGTCTGCCTGGCGCGGCTGTCGACGGGTAAATCAGCCACGGCAGATTAGACAGATTAGACAGATTAGACAGACTACGCGAAGAGCAGCTTGAACAGCCAGGCTCCCGCGATTGCGCCCACGATGGGGGCCACGACCGGAATCCAGGCCTCTTTCCAGCGCGAGGTGCCCTTGTGCTCGATGGGCAGGATGGCGTGCAGCAGGCGCGGCATCAAATCGCGTGCGGGGTTCAGGCCCGGGCCGGTCGGACCGCCCATGGAGGTCACCAGGCCCCAGACGATGAAGCCGACGACGATGGACGCGGCGGCGGGATTCTTCGCGCCCCACGGATCCGAGAGCGCGCACAGGGCGCCGAGCACCAGGATGAAGGTGCCGAAGAACTCGTTGATGAAGTAGTTGAAGCGGCTGTCTTCCGCGTCAGTGGTGCAGAAGGTCGCGAGAATCGCCTCGGGCTCGGTGGTCGAGGCATAATGCGGCAGATACGTCACGTAGACGATGAGCTGGCCGGCCAACGCCCCGAGCAGCTGGGCCACGATGTACGGGAGCACCTCGCTCCACGGGAACATGCCGTTGACGGCCTGTGCCAGCGTCATCGCGGGGTTGACGTGCGCTCCTGAAACGCCGCCGAACATGAGCACGGGGAACATCACGCCGAAGCCGTAGCCCATCGCGATGTTGATCCAGCCGGCGTGGTGGCCTTTGGTCTTGCTCAGCTCCACGTTCGCGACGGAGCCGTTGCCGAAGACCATCAGGAGCGCAGTCCCGACGAATTCCGCGGCAAGTTTGGTGAATAGCGTGTATTCCATAGTGTCCTCTGCATCCTCTTCTCAAGGTTTCGTGCATGATGTCGCGCATGCACAGGCAGTCGAGGCCGGTTGCAGCGCATAAGGCGTAGTAGTCGGGGCGACTGTTGTAGGGTGGCGCACGCCGCCATGAGGCGGACGAAAACCGTAAAGAATCTTACGCTTAGGACTGAATTTTGGGGTGTCGGCGAGGTGCGGAGCCGCTGTGTGGATGGAGTTGCGGGTACTGGATTGGCATCGTGGCGCATGAACTGTGCAAGGCAAAAGCATGGAGTGTCGCGCGATCCGGTAATGCCTAATGTCAGATTATGGCATCTCCTAATGCATGATTATGGTAATTTCTAATGTATGATTATGGTAATTAGTACTGTCAGATTATGGTTTTGCGCTGACCATCGATGGAGGTACAAGCATGGAGTCAATAATTCCAAGGTTGCTAGCCGATAGAGCACTCCAACTTGCACAATGGTTCCCCGTGGTATCGGTGACAGGGCCAAGGCAGAGCGGCAAGTCCACCATGGTGAAGGCGACTTTTCCTGATTACGGATACGTCAATCTTGAAAATCCTCAGACGCGCGCCGAGGCATTGGAGGATCCCGTCGGATTCATCAGAAGGCGCCCGTCTCGCCTCATCGTCGATGAGGCGCAATATGCACCCGATTTGTTTTCTATGATTCAGGTCGTTTCCGATGAAAACGGTGTTTCCGGACAATATATCATGTCGGGATCACAGAATTTTCTTCTTCTTAAGAACATTAAGCAGTCCTTGGCAGGCAGGGTTGGTATGCTCAGGCTTCTGCCCTTGTCCTACTCGGAGACGAGAACAGTTGATGCCGCTTTGGATGCGGATGGCTTCGCCTTGCAAGGTGGATATCCGCGGCTGTGCTCGACCGGTATGCCGGCTGGTCTGTTTTTTGAAAATTATGTCGATACATATATCGAACGTGATGTCTCGGGCTATCTCGATGTGCGCAATCTTTCGGATTTTCGTAGGTTCCTTGACTTATGCGCGTTGAGCGTGGCGGGACTCGTCAATTATACGAATTTAGCCAAAGAAACTGGGGTCGATCTGCGCACTGCCAAAGGTTGGCTGTCGATGCTGGAATCAAGCTATGTAGCCTTTCGGCTGGAGCCATACCATGTGAACGCACGAAAGCGTTTGGCGAAAACACCGAAGCTATACTTCTACGACACCGGTCTGCTGTGCTATCTGCTTGGTATCACCAGTATCGAAGCTTTGTTGGCACACCCGAAATTTGGCGATATCTTCGAGAACCTTATTGTCGAAGAAACCATGAAACGCCATCTTAACGCTGGACGAGAACCGCGGTTGATGTTCTATCGTGATGACAGCAAAATAGAAGTCGATTTACTTGACTTTACCGATTCCGACAATCGCAGGCTCATAGAAATCAAATCCGGACAGACCTATCACGATCGATTCGCCCAGCATCTTGCGGCTGTGGGTGGCGTGCTTGGCATCGAGCGCAGTCAACAATACGTTGTGTGCCGGGTGGAACGCAGCTATACGGCGAAAGGCGTCAATGTGGTTACTGCCAAGGATTGGATGGGGTGGTGACAGAACTTCCGAAGGTATGGTGACAGTCACATACGGAATATGTAGGATGTCCCCATTCGCATGCGATGACTTTTGCATTAGCTGAAACGTTGTCGTGACGATGCCTACATCAGCCTGTTTAGGCTAGAGATTGCTTTGATGTCGCTGCGAGCAGATGGCTTGCAATAACATCTGCGAATAGTCGCGGTTGCTCAAGTTGCACGCAATGCTTCGCCCCCGCAAGGGTATGTGAAGGTATGCCGAATGTCTGCTCGTATGCTTGCGCTGCATCATAACGGATTTTGGGAGACAATGCTCCGATGGTCAATGTAATAACGCTAGGGTTGATGCGAGGTGGTGCAGGGTTGAATTGGGAGAACATTCGGTAATCCCGAGATACTGCGGCAACGTCTGATGGGAGCTCGTCGGCATTCCACTGTGTGCCATAGAGTCTTTCACCGAACAACGTCGCTCGCCTGACAGGATTCAATGTGGATTCAGACCATGCTGATCCGGCATATGACAGAAGGCCGGGGCAAAGATTTCCTGCTGCGGGTTCATGTGCGATCATGCCAAGCATGGGGCACTTTCGGGAAGCGAGCGCCCATGCGAGCGTCGCTCCGCCGCTTACACCGACGACCAAGGCACCGGAGCATGCCTCCCATAGATCATCCGTTTCCTTATCCATGTTTCCGGTGCATCGGCGGTCGGGGACGAGAATCCTAGTGTATGGCAAAGACACATGAAGCTCCGCGATGACGAGGCGCCATATGCGGCTTGTGGCTGCAGCGCCATGGATGAGTACGATTTTCCGGCCGGCTGCCCATCTGTATTTGTCATTCATATGAAGCTCCCACCTGTTATCGCCATGTAACGGCGAAACATTATCGCGCACCTTTGGTGATGTGTTAGAAACATAGCACAACATAGCATAAACAACATGAATACAGAACGGTATACCGTATTGAATACAGCTGATTCAATCGTGGAACATATAGAACGATGCCTTGATCGATTGGGCCAATCGCCATCGAATGTATGGATTTCCACTGTAGATCCGGATGTGGTTCGAGAACAGGCTGCTTGTGTAGTTCGGCGTCTCGAAGGTGGCGAGCTACTGCCGCTTGCAGGAGTGACGGTAGCTGTCAAAGATAACATCGACGTGGCCGGAATCCCAACCACATGCGCTGCGCCATGGACTTCACGTATGCCGCAAGAGGATGCTACATGCGTGCGGCGTCTGCGCGAGGCGGGGGCAATTGTTCTAGGCAAGACCAATATGGATCAGTTTGCCACAGGGCTTGTCGGCACGAGAAGCCCTTATGGTGTGGTGTCCAGCATTGACGACCCCACACTGATTTCGGGTGGTTCGAGCTCGGGATCCGGTGTTGTGGTGGCCGCAGGTCTGGCTGACATTGCTTTGGGAACCGACACGGCGGGTTCGGGACGAGTCCCTGCCGCATTCAATCGGATATACGGAATCAAACCCACAGTCGGTCTTATACCTGTCACAGGAGTGACTCCGGCATGTCCGTCTTTTGACGTGGTATCGATATTTTGCACTGATCTGAAGCTCGGTCAGAGAGCCTTAGCTGTTATGGCGGGGCCTGATGGGAAAGATGCAAAAGCGCGTGATTTCTCTCCCTCTGCTCCCTTGGGCATGGCGAAAAAACCGGTGGTGATTGCTCCTGTCGCAAGCAATATTGAAGGAATGGACGAGCAATGGAGGCGCGATTTCAATGATGAGATCTCAAGATTCGAATCATTGGGGTATGTTGTGCGTCAAACGGATGTGAGCGTCATGTTGGAAGCTGCAGAACTGCTGTATGGCGGATCTTTAGTTGCCGAACGATATGCCTCCATCGGTAGCGCATACGCAAGCGAGTACGATCCTGCTGTTGGTGAGGACCCATCGGTGCGGGCAATCGTGCTGGAGGCGGGGCATCTCTCTGCTGACAGTTTTGTCAAAGACCAGCAGAGATTGAAAGACGCAAAGCTTCAGGCAGATCGAATCATGACTGATGCCGACCTGTTGATTTTGCCGACCACTACGCGCCATCCCAGCATAGCGGATGTTCAGGAGCGGCCTATCGCTGTTAATAGTGACTTGGGGCGTTTCACGAATTTCGTGAATCTGCTGGATTACTCTGCGCTCGCCGTGCCATCTCTCACTAACCCAAGCTTCAGCGTGACTCTCATAGCCGAAGCATTCCACGACTTCGCTATTCTCGATTTGGCGCAACAGGTGTATCAAAAGCAGGCCGTCCCCGCAGAGGTGCTGTTGCCTCACGGCGTGGGCGAGAATTTGTTTGTGGTGGGGGAACATATGCGCGGCCTGTCGTTGAACGGCCAGCTGCAGCAGCTAGGAGCACGGTTCGTTGAGGTAACCTCGACTGCAAACGGATATGAACTTGTAGCGCTGAACACTAAAACGCCAAAGCCCACGCTAATTTTTCATGCCAAAAAGCAAGAGATTCTGACTGGAGTAGAAGGCGAGCTCTGGTGCATTCCGGCGGTTGGCTTGACGAAGCTTTTGAAATCGCTGCCGAGTCCGATGGCGCTCGGTCCTGTGTATCTTGCTGATGGAAGAAAGGTCACTGGATTCGGTGTTGACGCTTCGGTCTACGAGGCGGAAAACATCAGTGCGTATGGCAGCTGGAGACGATATCAGGACAAAATTCGGGCAACGGAGTCGACAGCTGCCTGAACGAGGCAACCTTTACGAAGTGGAGGGAAACATGACCGACAATCAGGAGCAGCAACGCACGCTTTCCGAAAAAGCGTACTTTGTCATACGACAGAAAATAATGTCAGGTGATTTTTCGCCATACACACGTCTTGCTGAGGCGAATATAGGTAGGCAGATAGGCATGTCTCGCACCCCTATTCGTGAAGCCTTGGTGAGACTGTCGAATGACGGTCTTATTCATAAATCAAATGGCGGATATTTTGTGGCGCAACCTGATTTCTCCGATATCGCCGAACTGTACGAGCTTCGCATATTGCTGGAAAAGCACGGCATTTATCGAGGTATAGCCAGAACGTCTTATGATGCTGATGCACTGCAGGATATCCATGAGGCATGGGAAACCATGAGATCCGAATCGATTTCTCCCGATCCGGGATTCGTGCTCCGTGACGAAGGCTTCCATGTGTCATTGCTGCGTGCGGCGGGTAATCAAGTGATGGGCGACCATCTTGAGAGCGTAAACCTGCGCATCAGAAGCGTGCGCATGTACGATTTCATCACACAAGACCGAATCGACTGGACTATCGACACGCATTTGTCGATTCTTGACAGTGTCATGGCTGGAAGAATGGCCGAGGCACAGGACAAGCTCGAACGGCATATCATCAAGTCGATGCAGGTTGTGGAATCCCGCGCCAGTTCGGCTCTTCGCCAGATGATGAATGTTCTCTCCGACAATGTGACCGGCGAGGGTGAGAAGGCGCATGAATATGAATGAACAATCGTCCATGCTGAGCGTAGAGCACCTGTCCATCTCGTTCGGATCAATACGCGCCAATGATGATGTCAGTTTTCAGGTCAAATCTGGAGAGATTCATGCTCTGCTTGGCGAAAACGGTGCAGGGAAAAGCACTTTGGTGAAAATGCTCTACGGCGTTTATCACCCGGATACGGGTGGCATCCGCATTGCGGGGAAGAAGGTTGTCATTCATTCTCCGGCAGATGCAAGAAAACTGGGCATTGGCTTGGTCTTTCAAGATATGAGGCTTATCCCCGCGCTGAAAGTCTGGGAGAATATAGCGCTTTTTATGGAGCACAGCTCACCTCTGCTTCATAAGGAACGTCTGATTGCTCAAATCAGCGACCTTTCAAGGCAATGGGGTCTAAGCGTGGATCCCATGGCATTGGTTGATGACTTATCGATTGGCGAATGGCAACGTGTCGAATTGCTTAAGGTGCTCATTCAAGGGGCGAAGATTCTCATTCTTGACGAGCCAACCAGTGTGTTGACTCCGCAGGAGGTGGACTCGCTGTTCGCCGTGGTCAGGCGCTTACAGGCCTCAGGAACTGCCGTCATCATCATCACGCATAAGATGCGCGAGGTGCGTGAAATCGCGAATCGCGTGACGGTCTTGCGCCAAGGTCAAGTCGCCATAAGAGATGTCGATGTCCAGAGCATTTCCGACGGAGAGTTGATTGAGTCCATGATCGGTCATGCCATAGAACCGGAACGGCACGATAGTCTTGTGAATTATCAGGACAGGCCGATTCTGGAACTCGCAAAAGTAAGCAAACGTCGACCGGACGGAACAATTGGACTGTCCGACGTGAGCCTGCGGGTCTATCCTAGGGAAGTGCTAGGCGTAGCCGGCATCTCTGGTAATGGGCAGCAGGAGCTGGCCGCCGTAATCACTGGTTTTGTGTCTCCTGACGAGGGTGACATAGTTCTCGCAGATCATGGCGAATCAGGTGGAGAGCCGGGTGGTTTTAGCAGTAAAGGCGTGACGGCGGTACCGTCTGATCCGATTCGTGAAATGGTTATTCCTGGCTTGGATGTCGCATCTCATGCGGCTTTGTGGGAGAGGACCGTAGGGGAAAGCACCACGTACGACATCAATGGGGCTTCTCTGCGGTTAGAGCAGCATTCTAGGAGAATCGGTTTGCAAATTCCTGATACCAGCAGAATCATGTCCGACTTATCTGGAGGGAATATTCAACGCGTTGCTCTGACTCTTGCATTGTCTTCTGCGAAGCGCTGCATTGTAGCTTCGTATCCGACTCGCGGGCTGGATGTGGGGACGACTATAGACACGCGAAAGGCGCTGCTCAAGGTGAGAGAAAAGGGATGCGCCGTCGTGCTTATCAGTGAGGATCTCGATGAAATCCTCGAAATGTCCGATAGGGTGATCGTCTTAGCAGACGGGCGAATAACAGGAATATTGTCTGGCGGGGCAATGACGCGAGCAGGAATTGCACGACTAATGACTGATGATTCTGAACCCAATGAGATGAAGAAGGGAGTCCAATTATGAATCAGTCGCAACGCAAGACGAGGTGCTCGTCGCTCACCGCATTGGCCAGAACCCTCGCGATTCCTTTCCTTGCGATTGTAATCGCAATCACCTGTTTTGTCCTTTTCGCACTTGCCCAAGGCGTGGGATTGAACGGCTTATACTCCGCCTTATATTACGGAGTGCTCACCAACTCAAACTTTTTAACACAGACGTTTGTTAAAGCTGTTCCGCTCATCTGCGCCATGCTTGCTGTCATCGTTCCCGCTCGCGCCGGGCTGGTGAACGTAGGCGGCGAAGGCCAGCTTGTCGTGGGCGCAGTGGCAGGAACCGGCACAGCCGTAGCGTTCAGCAACTCAGGGTTAGGAGTATTCGGCATCATCGCGACCATTCTCGTCAGTGCACTGGCTGGAGGAGTGTGGGGATATCTCTGCGCTGCGATGAAGACCGGCCTGCATGCTCCTGAAGCGGTGACGACACTGCTAACCAATTTCATAGCGACTGACATTATGCTGTTTCTTCTGTATTCTTCGTGGAAAGATCCCAAGGGCTCCGGTCAGCCGCAGTCCCGCCCGGTACCTAGATTTCTTCGCATGGGAAATGTGTTTGGCATCCCTGTGGCCTTCATCATCGTCATCTGTTTGTGTGTGGCGATCTGGTGCTTGCTTGACAAATCATCCTGGGGGTTCAGCGCCCGCGTCGTCGGCAGCAATCCTGAGGCGGCTTTCCGCAGCGGATTGTCAGTGAACCGATATGCGCAATCCGCAATGTTCATTGGTGGCGCACTGGCGGGGATAGGCGGTGCGCTGAACATACTCGGTGCCGAAGGCCAACTGCGGCCGGGAATCACGACCACATTCGGCTTCATTGCATTCTTGGCGGCTTTCATTGCAAAGGGCAATGTGCTTGCTGGCACCATATATGCCACGGTCGCTGCAGCTGTTCTTGTGGCAGGCAATCCCTTGCAACTCCGTGCGGGGCTCGACGGCAACGCGACGTATGTGCTGCTTGGCGTCACATGCTTGGCAATTGTCGTCATATCGCAGCGCATAACAAGGAGGACATCATGATTGAGACGATTCTTGCCGGTGGAATTTCAGTGGGAACGGTTCTCTTGCTTCCAGCCTTTGGTGAATTGCTGACGGAGAAAGCTGGTGTTACCAATCTCGGAACCGAAGGATCAATGCTTGCAGGGGCGCTATCCGGTTTCGTCATTGCCAAAGCGACTGATGACTACGCGCTTGGATTCCTCGCAGGAGCCCTGGCTGGTTTTGCCGTCGCAGTAGTGTTTGCTTCATCGGTGGTCTTTGTACGGACTAATCAGTTGGCCACTGGCCTGATTTGCTGGTTCCTAGTGCTTGGCATTACCTCGGTTGTCGGAAATTCGTACAACGGGCAAGCCATCAATCAACTGCAGAGCATCAGCATCCCCTTGCTGTCACGGATTCCGCTAATAGGACGAGTGCTATTCCAACAGGATTTGCTCGTTTATATCGGATATGTGCTCATCGCGGTTTTTTGTTGGGCCCTTTATACGACCCGATTCGGTCTGGTACTGCGATCTGTCGGGGAACGCTTCGACGTAGTAGAAACGGCGGGTCTGAATGCGTCATGGATTCAGTTTGTCGCTGTCTCGGCCGGTGGGGCCTTCTCCGGGATTGGCGGAGCATATCTGTCTATAGGACAGGTCGGCAATTGGGCGTCGAATATGACCAATGGGTATGGATTCGTCGTCGTGTCCATCGTAATATTCTCGGGATGGCGCGTATTGCTTACCGTTTTGGGTTCATATCTCTTCGGGATGGCGATTTCTGCAGCCTCGCAGTTACAGGCACAGGGGTTCGCTGTGAACCAGTATCTGCTCGACGTCCTTCCTTACGCGCTGACGTTGCTGGTGCTTATTGTGACATCTTCACGAGGACAGCAGCAGCCCGAGGGCCTCAAGCGGTCACTGTCGACACAGTGAATCAGATTTTGTTATCACTAAGAACAACTAAGAGAGGAATACTCATGAATGCCAAAAAAATAATAGGTGCATTGTCAGGTTTTGTCGCTGGCTGCCTTATGCTCAGCGCATGTACGGCTCCTGCGCCGGAAGGACAATCCAGCGGAGGCAAGAAAGATATGACTGTCGGTGTGATTATGATTGGATCGTCGCACGACGCCGGTTACAATGAGGCTGTCGCTGATGCCGCGAACAACCTCAAGAAAGTCAATGGCGTCAGAGTCATCACGGCCGAGCAGATTCCAGAAACCAATGCTGTGACCGACACCATGCAGCAGATGGCCGACCAGGGAGCAAAGGTCATCTTCGCAACCAGCTACGGCTATTTCAAATACGCGCTTGAATTTGCGAAAAAGCATCCCGATATCGTGGTGCTGCATCAAGGCGGATATCAGGATGGAGCGTTCCCTAGCAATTTTGGCACGTATTGGGGAGCAGCATATGAGCCGGTGAGTCTCGGAGGCATGGCCGCAGGAAAAGCCACGAAGACCAACAAATTGGGATTCGTGTATGCTTTTCCGATTTCGCAGAGTATCGCGAACATCGATGCGTTCCAGTTAGGAGCGGCATCGGTGAATCCCCAGGTTAAAACGTATCTTGTGAACACATCCAATTGGTGCGATCCGGTCAAGCAGAAGGAGGCAGTCAATGCCTTGTCTTCCCAAGGGGTCGATGTATTCAGCCAGCATCAGGATTGCCAGACAACCGTGATTCAGACCGCGAAAGACAAAGGCGCAAAAGTTGTCGGTTACCACTACGATGCCGCCAAACTCGCCGGTGATTCTTGGCTGACTGGTTCCGCATGGAACTGGACTCCGGTCATGAAGGACATTGTGAAGACTGTATCCGAGGGAAAATTCAAGGGTTCACAATATAACGCGAACTGGATTGGCACCTTTGCCAACGGCGATAATCCGCTTGAGCTGGCGTCATTCGGTCCCTCTGTCGATAAAGCTACGCAAGATGAGATTCTTGCCAAGAAGAAAGATTTGTCCAAGAAAGGATCAGGTATCTTCACTGGCCCGATATATTGCCAAGATGGTACCGAACTCGTCAAAAATGGTGTAGTTGCCTCGTACCAAGACATCAACAACTTCAGCTGCCTCGTCAAGGGCGTCGTCGGAACGCTGCCTGCAGCGAAATGACAGCCAGCATCATGTCGACAATTGCGTCTACCCCATATCGATGGCCGTGGAACGGTTCATTCTCTATCGGTGAGTTTGCTTTGGTAATTGCGAATTCACCGGAGGAAGGGCTGTACCCCGCGGAAGACATGCAGATCATGACAAGACTTGGCAGCATCGCCGATACCGTCCAAGCCAAGGGCGGGACAGTGATAGAAATAGCTTGCTCTGATCCCCGCCTGCATGGTTCTCGAAGAGGAAATGTCTTGTGTGAACCAACAACGCAAATCTATGAACGAGCCGATAGCTATCTGCGTTCCTATGGCATCGATGCGTTTTATGCAAGTCCGTTGGAGCAAGTGCTTAATGATGCTCATTTGAATCTGATTGGGTTGTGCGGCCGATGGTTTGAGACCACAGTGCATTCCACCATGCGAGAGGCTAACGATCGTGGACTGGAATGCCTGGCGATTGAGGATTTGTGCTGCTGTATCGATCCATCCATCCGACACAACACCATCAGCCAGATCGAAATGTCAGGAGGTATCTTCGGCGCGGTCGCGAGCAGCTCTGAACTACTCGCGCTGATAAACAGGTAAAACCGGAGAAAGCGTGACTTTCTGATCGCTGCATTTCCCAGTTGTTACGAATCGATTTTATCGATACTAAGGATAAAGATAAAACATGTTCAAACAAGTGAAGGCAAATCCATATAACTGGCCTTATGACAATGAAATAGATCCGAAGAAAACCGCACTGATGCTCATTGACTGGCAGTCTGATTTCTGCGGTCCGGGAGGATATGTTGATGTGATGGGATACGACATTTCTCTGACCCGTGCCGGTATAGCGCCAACGAGCAAAGTACTTGAAGCTGCACGACGACTGGGGATGAAGGTTATCTTCACGCGTGAAGGACATCGTCCGGATTTGTCGGATCTCCCAGCGAACAAGAAATGGCGTTCCGAACAAATCGGTGCTGGCATTGGCAGCGAAGGACCTCTAGGAAAGATTTTGATTCGTGGTGAGCGTGGCTGGGATATTGTGCCAGAGCTTGCGCCTTTACCCGGAGAGGTGGTTATCGACAAGCCTGGGAAGGGTTCCTTCTATGCGACTGATCTCGATATCATCTTGCGTGTTGCAGGAATCACACACCTTATTTTCACTGGTATCACGACAGATGTGTGTGTACATACGACTATGCGTGAGGCGAACGACAGAGGGTATGAATGCCTTGTCCTCAGCGACTGTACTGGTGCTACTGACCAAGGCAATCATGAGGCAGCGCTCAAGATGGTGACCATGCAAGGAGGAGTATTCGGCGCAGTCTCCGATTCGGCGAGCTTGCTTCAATCGCTGGACTGATTGAGAGAGATCTCTCGCGCTCGTACTGCAAGATACGGTCGCGGCCACAGATGAGTCATCGTGTGACCGCGACTGAGCTTGCACTTGCGTTAGTTTGGATTACTCACATAACGACTAAATCGGGGAAACCTGGGTCGGTTTCGTGTCTGGTTGCCATAGACTTATGTTATTCGTGGGGCTCGCCACGCAGAGCGCCCAGACCTGCGTCTTGGCGCTCGGCAACGCCAAGGTGGTTACTGTCGTCCTAGCAGCTGGCGTTCTTGCTGCTGGAGCATAGTAGCTTTCGATAGTCTGATTCCTCAGACCTTTTCGCGTTCCAATGGGACAATTGGTTTGAACCCCGACTAAGAATCACCATGCCAGACAGCGTTACTAGATGTTTGCTGTGGTCTTGCTGGTTTTTGGCTTCGTCGTGTATTTCAGGTGCTGTTGGACTCGCTCTCTGTGTGACCGCCCCGGTAATCCTGACTCACGTATTGAGTGCTATCTTCGTCGGATTCTGCACAGCGGTCGTCGCGATTCTTGACAGAATAGCGCGGCTCGGACCGCAGCGCGATCTTAAAAATAAATGAACCCCTACAGAAGCGTTCACTCACTGTTGCGATATGAAAATACAGTTGTCTATTATGGTAATAACGTCGCAAACAGGTGAATCCGCGGATGGCGTACACGTCATATGACGAGTGGTGGCCTATGCAAAAGGAGCAACGTATGTCCAAGGCACTTATCGTCGTTGATGTGCAGCCGACGTTCTGCGAAGGGGGAGAGCTGGGCGTGCAGGGCGGCAACGCCGTGGCCGAACGCATCGCGGCGTTCGTGAACGAGCATCGCGGCGACTATGCCTATATAGCCACTACGCAGGATTGGCATATCAAGCCGGGTTCGCACTTCTCGGAGCATCCCGATTTCGTGGACACATGGCCGCCGCACGGCCGGGCATCCACGACGAACGCCCAGCTGCACCCTGCCATCGCCGCGCTGGGCATCGCCCATCATTTCAAGAAGGGGCAGTACAGCGCCGCATACTCGGGCTTCGAAGGCATCGAAGACAACACCGATGCCATCCCGTCACGCGACGAGGTCAAGGCGCAGGAACAGGCGGGGCACACCCTCGCCAATGCCTTGAAGGCCGCGGGCATTGACCATGTCGACGTGGTGGGCATAGCCGAATCACACTGCGTGAAGGCGACAGCTCTCGACGCAAAGCAGCTCGGCTACGAGGTGACAGTGTTCTCGGACCTCACCGTTCCGGTCAGCCCTGAATCCGGGGAGGCTGCGCGGGTTGCAATGCGCGAGGCGGGTGTTGAACTGCGATAGCTTCGGCAAGGCAGCAATCACTTATCGAGCAGCGGCAGATACTCGCCGTAACCTTCCGATTCCATCTGCTCGCGGGGGACGAAGCGCAGCGAGGCCGAGTTCATGCAGTAGCGCAGGCCACCGCAATCCTGCGGTCCATCGTCGAAGACGTGGCCGAGATGAATTTGGGAATCGGCGGTGCGCACTTCGACGCGGGGGCGGCCGGGAAGCGTCGTATCGCGATGATTGGTGAGCGCGGAGTCATTGATGGGCTTCGAGAACGCCGGCCAGCCGCAGCCGGAATCGTACTTGTCGGTCGAAAGGAACAGCGGCTTGCCGCTGACGATATCGACGTAGATGCCCGGTTCGAAGGTCTGATCGTAGGCATTGTCGAAGGGCCGCTCGGTCGCCGCCTCCTGCGTCACCGCATACTCTTCCGGGCTCAGCTCCCACACGCGCTCGATATAGCGCTGACGGCGGCCGACGTTGAAGATCTTGTCGAGAGGGATATGGCAGTAGCCGCCCGGGTTCTTGTCGAGATAATCCTGGTGGTACTCCTCGGCGTTGTAGAAGTTGCGCAGCTTCTCGAGAGCGACGGCAGGCGTGCGCGCATCCCGTGCGGCCAGCTGCCGCAGCACCGTGTCGTATACGGTCTTCTGCTCCGGCGAAGTGTAGAACATGCCCGAGCGGTATTGACGCCCCGTGTCGTTGCCCTGCTGATTCACGGAATACGGGTTGATCACGTCGAGCAGCAGCAGCGCGAGCGTGCGCAGCGTCACTCGTGCCGGGTCGAAGGTCACGCGCACGCTTTCCGCCGCATCGGTCGCGCCCGAGCAGACCTGCTCGTAGGAGGGATCGGGGATTTTGGACTGCGCGTAGCCGACCTGCGTGGCGGTCACTCCGTCGACGCCTTGGTAATAGCGTTCGAGACCCCAGAAGCAGCCGCCCGCGAAATAAGCGTCCTGCGTCTGCGAATCGTTCTGGGAATCGTGGAGCGGGCTTGCCTGGGTCGCGGCGTCGGAGGGCGCGGTAGTCGTGCTGCTGGTTTCCCTGCTATCGGTTGTCATACCGACAGTATCCCACCTCGGGCGTCGTTTCGCGCGGTTTCGTTCGCTATGAGAAGAGGCGGGCGGGAAGGGGCTTCGCTGCCTGCTCGCGCATTGCTCCCCTTCGGCAACCGTAGGGCAGAAACAGCGCAAAGGTACAGGGGAGTGGCGATAATAGAAAGATTGAGGCGGTGACTAGCCGCTGCAGGAGGTGTGAATGAGATTCACGACGATAAGCAGCATCGAGACCGATCACCGGTCCGATGGCAACCTGTACGTGATGTTTCATGGGTACGGCAACGACGAGTCCGAGATGATCCGCATGCTCGGCGCCATCGATTCGGACGCCGACTATATGTCCGTCCGCGGGCCGATTCATCGCGAATACCTAGGAGGCAATGCCTGGTATGACAGCGCGTCGGAGGATGCCGCCATCCGCGAGCGCTGCTCGGCGATCGGCGATGAGATCGTGGATATGCTCGACGCGACCGTGATCCACGACAGGCCCGTCGTCTCCGTTGGATTCTCGCAAGGCGGGTATCTGGCGTATCGGCTGCTGGCAGAGCATCCTGACGTCTTCGACGCGGCTGTGCTGCTCTCGCCGTCATACCACGATGTCACGGCTGAGGGCGGCGAAGGCGATGCGCAGATCGAGGAGTCGCTGGTGGTCGAGCAGATCACGGATCAGCGGCCGCGCGTCTTCCTGGGGTATGGCGAGCTTGACGCGCGGATCCCCGCCGGGCAGCGAGCGGCAATCGAGCATTCGCTGGCACGATTCGCCGATATGGACGCTCATATGTACTCCGACATGGGCCACGATGTGTGTGCGCAGGAGCTTGCGGATGTCAGGCGCTTTTTGACGCTGTAAGCCTGGAAATGCTTTGGAAGTGCCTGCGAATCGAAAACGCTGTGGCAAGAATACTGAATACTGCGGCAAAAATACTGCGGCAAAAAAACAACGCAGCAAAAACACTGCAGGAATGCATAATCAATAAATTAATCAATAAATACAGACAGACCATATATACGATACCCGCCGCACGCCTGCGGCAGATGAGGAGGTAACGGTTTTTGGATTGGCATGCCTCGGTATACGGGTCGCGCACCGGCCGCGAAGGCGGGTACGGCGCCTACGATGATGACGAGTCCGGCTTCGATGGGGACGACGACGGCATCGCCTATGGCGCACAGGAGATCATATCCGACCGCAGACTCAAGCAGTTGGGCGGGTCGGCGTATTACCGCGCCTACGAGGTCATATCCAGCGGCCGCATGCACGACATGTCCGTCGCCGATGATGAGGAGACGCCGAACGGGCTGCTGCTTTCGGCCTATGTGGACAGCGCCGATGGTTACAGCGATGATTACGAAGTCAGCGTGGTCGTCGACGAGCAGAATGACGAGGTGAGCGACGCTGATTGCACGTGCCCGGCTTTCGGCCGCTACGGAGCGATCTGCAAACATGTGATCGCTGTGATCATGCAGTACAACGAGGATTCCGGCCTCTTCGAGCTGCAGGGCGGGCCGCTGCGGCGCTCGCCGACGCATGACACCACGCGCCTGCTGAAGACCTTCATGGGCAAGCAGGATCGCGAGATGCAGGAGCAGGCCAGAAAACGCCATCTTGCGCTCCTGAAAACAGTGAATGGCGAGGCGGCATCGGCCAAAAAGAGGCCGACGGCTGCTTCGGCGGCGATGCAGCATATGCCCATCGGCAGCGTGGCGCTGCGTCCGACCATCGGCCGATCGATGGGCGCATGGTATCTGCGCTTGCGCATCGCCGCGCCAAGCCGTTCCGCGTCATACGTCATCAAGGATATCGGCTCGCTGCTGCAGTCGGTGCGCCAGAACGAGCCGGTGACCTATGGCAAGAAGCTCGCCTTCGTGCACACCATAGATTCCTTCGATGAGCGCTCGCGCCGGATGCTCGCGGTGCTCGGACGTGCCGTTGACATCCGTCGCAGCGTGGGAGGAGTGGTGCGCCGCAGCATGTCTTCCGAAACGGGCGGCGGCGATATGACGCTTTCCGATGACGAAATCGCCGATATCCTCGATCTGTATGTCGAAGACGCTGCGGCTGCGGATAAGGCTCATCAGAATGCAGAGGTCTTCTCTCGGCGCACGTCGAAGGCCGGGCGGGCTGCCGGTTCCGGCGGGCGGGACGTTAGCGAGGACGTCGAGGACCGCGCAGTCGGGTACGTCCCGCGCGGCGTGTGGTTCACCCACGCCACGTTTGCGCGAGTCAAGAACGGCGACCCTGATCTGGGGCTGCACATCGTGTGCGCCGGCGGGGCGAAGCCGCCCGAGCTGGAGCAGCCGGCATCGGCATCGGCATCGGCGTCATTGGCGTCAGCGGCGGCGACAAGGCGGCTGGAGGCGGCGCTGTCAACGTCGAACAGCGTGCCGTCGACACGCGCAACGCAGGCGGCCCGTGCAGGCAGGACCGCCGGATCGGGCAGCGCAATGCGTGGCACGATGCCGGCGAAGCATGCGCGAGAAAACGAAACGCCTGGGCCCACGGGCTTCGTGATCCGCCACACGCGATCCATCGAGGACGTGGTGGCGGGAAGCCATTCGCGCTATGTGATGGTGCGTGAGGGCGGCGGTGGCGCCGGCGATGCTGTTGACGGCATGTTCTCCCATACTCAGACCGATGCGCATGTGACCATATATCGTTGCTCGGAGGCGTTCTACCGCAATCGAAAACTCGCGCAGACCCTGTGCGGCAACGGCGAGGAAGGCGAGCTTTTCCTCGCGCAGGATGATGTGGAGGCGTTTTCGCGCACGGTGCTGCCGTTCCTTGATGCAGTTGAGGACGATGCTGCTGACAATGCTGTGGCGGCGGAAGATCACAGCAAGACGCTGACCAGAGCCGGTCGGGAGGACCCGGTCGATGGGCGTGATGACGGCCATGCTGCCGGACTTGCCGACTACGGACCTGTCGGCGGGCCGGCTGCCAAGCACGCCGTTGACGGAGCAAACGGCGTTGGCGACGCCAACAGCATAGGCATCACCGGCAAGGATGAGGACCGTGCCGGCCATCTTCATGACGGCCTGCGCGTGCGCCTGCCTGCTGAGCTGCTGCAACGCAAGCCCGAGCCGTGCCAGATCGAAATCTATCTCGATCGCGACCGCTCCGTGGGTGGGATCACCTGCGATGTGCAGGCGCGGTACGGCGAGCAGCGATTCCACGTGTTCGACGGCATCCCTGCGGATGGCGTCACCGATGGCGTGGCGCGTGACCGGCAGAGCGAACGGCTTGCCGTCGAGGCGGTGCGCCACTACTTCCCCATGCCGCAGGGCAATATCGCGTTCCTGCCGGAGAACAATGACGAGGCGATCTACAAGCTCATCAGCGAGGGATTGCCGGTGCTGCGCTCGCTCGGCTCTGTATTCTCGACGCCGTCCTTCGACGGACTGACGTCAGCCCCGCGGCCGAATATCAAGGTCGGGCTGTCGCTGCGTTCCGGATTGGTTGAGATATCACCGATCGCCGACGAAATCGATCCTGATGACGTGCCTGCGCTGCTCAACAGCTATCGCAAACGCCGCCGCTTCCACCGCCTGCGCAACGGGGCTTTCATCGACATGCGCGATGTGGACGCCGGCGCTGTCGACGAGCTTGCTTCTGATCTGGGGCTTTCCGCTTCGGCCTTTGACAAGGGCTCGGTGGCGGTGCCCGCCTACGAGGCCTACTATCTCGATCATCAAGTGGATGATGCCGACAAATCCGAGGGATTCAAGGACTACCTCGACGAGCTGCGGGTGATCGACCCGAAGACCTATCAAGTGCCCGAGTCGCTGCGCGAGGTGCTCAGGCCATATCAAGCTGAGGGATTCCGGTGGCTGAGCGCGGTGTGCGACAAGGGCTTCGGCGGCATTCTGGCCGATGAGATGGGTCTGGGCAAGACCGTGCAGCTGCTATCGCTCTTGGTGGCGAGGCGTGAGGAGAGCCGCAAGGCAGGCCCGAGCCTCATCGTGTGCCCGGCGTCGCTGGTCTACAACTGGGCGGCGGAATGCGAGCGATTCGCGCCCGAATTGAATGTGCTGGCTGTCGCAGGTAATAAGGCCTCGCGACGTGCCATGCTTGACGAGGCCAAGGCGCGGTATGCCGGCATTGCGCAATCCCGACGAGCCAACGCCGTAGCAGGGGCTAAGAGGGCGTTGAGCGTTGCAGGTGACGGCATTGCCAGTGACGGCAACACGTATGACCGTGATGCGTATCCCGCAGCCGCAGCCGATGCCGCTGCGTCGAACGACATGGTGTTCGGTGAGACAGCGGGCGGCGCCAGTATCGCCAGTGTCGTCGATATCGCCGGCGCCGGCGCTGGCGATGCCGATGCCGATGCCAGCGCCGCCTCGGCCGCCGGCTGGCAAGGAGCACGAACTGTGCCGCAGCCCGACCGCATTGACCGCGTTCCCGATGTGCTTATCACGTCATACGATATGCTGCGTCGTGATATTGCAGACTACCGGGGGCTCGAATGCTTCTGCATGGTGCTGGACGAGGCGCAATACATCAAGAATCATGCGACCAAGGCTTCGAAGGCCGTGCGCTCCGTGAACACCCGTCACCGCTTCGCGCTCACCGGCACGCCCATAGAGAATCGGCTCTCGGAGCTGTGGAGCATCTTCGATTTCCTGATGCCCGGCATTCTGGGATCGTACGCGCACTTCCGCGAGCGCTTCGAAATGCCTATTCTGAGCGACGACGAGGAGGCGCAAGGCAAGCTGCAGGCCTTCGTGGGGCCGTTCATTCTGCGCCGGCTCAAGGCGGATGTGCTCAAGGATCTGCCCGACAAGATCGAGAACGTCATCGCCGTGCCGCTGGAAGGCGAGCAGCGGCATTTGTACGCGGCGCTTGAGCAGCGACTGCGCGCGACGCTGCTCAAGCAGCGCGACATCGAATTCGCCACCGGCAAGATTCAGATTCTCGCGCAGCTCACACGGCTGCGGCAAGCCTGCTGCGACCCGAGACTGCTGTACTCCAATGTGGGCGAGAATGAAGTCGAGGCGAATGCAAAGGCCTGGGGTATGCCGGCCCGCACGCTTGAGGAATCGCAGGAGGCAACTGCGAAACGCGAGTTGGCGGCTTCGGCGAGCTCAACAGCATCGGGCAGGAAGTCCCGCGAAGTCCCATCCGCCAAACTCGATGCCATCGAGGAGCTGGTGTCAAGCTGCCAGGATGCGGGGCGCAAGATGCTCATTTTCTCGCAGTTCACGAGCTATCTGGACCTGATTGCCGAACGTCTGCGCGCGGACGGCGTGAACTATGACGTCATCACGGGCGCCACACTGAAGAAGCGCCGCGTCGAGCTGGTCGACCAGTTCAACCGCGACGATACGCCGGTGTTCCTCATCTCGCTCAAGGCCGGCAACACGGGGCTGAATCTGACCGGGGCCTGCGTCGTGGTGCACGCCGACCCGTGGTGGAACGCCGCCGCGCAGGATCAGGCCACCGACCGCGCCCACCGCATCGGCCAGACGCAGGATGTCAACGTCTACCAGATCGTCGCCAAGGACACCATCGAAGAGCGCATCCTCGCCCTGCAGCAGTCCAAAAGCGACTTGGCCTCACGCTTCGTCGATTCGGCGTCGTCATCCGGCGCGGCCGTCTCCCGGCTCACCAAGGACGATCTGCTGGCGCTGCTGGGCTAGCTGCCGGCTGCTGGCTAGCCCAACAGCTAGCGGCAAAGCCGCAATATCCTGACTTTATGGATGATTGCCGAATACGTATCAGAACAGCCCTCAAATAATGCCCGAGGGCTGTTCAGAATGCGTCTGTAGGCCTTCGCCAATCATGTATCTTGCTTGTGTGTGGCGTTATTAGGGTGCTGCAGAGGTCTATCTGCGTTGTGTGAGGCGTTAATTCTCGGGGAACCGAGTACCAGGTGGTCAAAAACCGCCATTTTCGGCCAACGATACTCGGGGTGCCAAGGAAATAACGCCTCACACAACGCAGATAGACCTCCGCAAGACCAAATTAGCGCTACAGATAACGCAGATACCCGTACGAATCGGCAAACCATGCACAGCGCAACGCGAGAAGCCCGCGCATCACTCCATACCAGCGGGCACTTTCGTGGAACCGGGCCTGCGGCTGCGCTGCTGGGCGAGGAAGTGCTCGCGATTGTCGCCCGAAGCTGCCGTGGCAACGGTCTGCGCCAGAGCGATAGCGCCGTCCAGGCAGGTCTGGTCTGCGGCGGGAGTCATGGCATCCTTCGCGAACTGGTAGGTGTGCTGCGACGCACTTGAACCGAGGATGGCGATGGCCGGGTGAATGGCGGGAACCACCTGCGAGACGTTGCCCATATCGGTCGACCCGCCTCCGGCCTCAATCGTGCCGTCGACCACCCTGCCCGTGCCCCTGAGCCCAGCGTCCCATGCCTCGGAGAGCACAGGATCCTGGTGCAGCGCCTCGTATCGCGGCTCGGCGCGCTGCTTGGCCCAGGTGCAGCCAGTGGCCACCGCTCCCGCTTCGAAGCAGCGCATCACCATGTCGACGCACCGTTCCAGCTCCTCGTTGGCTTTCGAGCGCACTTCGATGCGCACCACAGTGGTGTCGGGGATGATGTTCGTCGCGCTGCCGCCGTGGGAGATATAGGAGTTGATATGCACGTCATCGGCCATTTGCTGGCGCAGCAGGCCGATGGCGGTCAGCGCTACGGTGGCGGCGCTCATGGTGTTGATGCCTTTGGTCGGGTAGGCGTCGGCGTGCGCGGCGAGGCCCTTGTAGGTGATGTCGAAGCGATCCACGGAGCGCGAACTGGTGTTTTCGCAGGCGATGTCGTACGTGCCGGGAGCGCCGTGGGCCATAAGTGAGATGGTCGCATCCTCCCACGCGCCGCGTTCGATCAGTATGGCCTTGCCGCCGCCGTGCTCCTCGGCCGGGGTGCCCTGCACGGTGATGGTGAGGCCCAATTCATCGGCCAAAGGCTGCAAGGCGAGCGCCGCGCCGAGCGACATGGCGGCGATGACGTTGTGCCCGCAGGCATGGCCCACGTCGGGCAGCGCGTCATATTCGGCGCAGATCATGGCGTTGAATGGGCCGGAGCCGTAGGTCGCCGTGAATGCGGTGGACATGTCGTAGGTGCCGCGTTCGACCGAGAAGTCGTGCCGTTCGAGGAAGTCCTCGACGAGTGCCGACGTTTTGTGCTCCTCGAAGGAGAGTTCCGGCATCTCGTGAATCGTGTGGCTGAGTTCCACAAGCTCTGCCTTGTTGGCCTCCACGGCTTGCTTGATCGCAGATTCTGCCGCTTCCGCTGCTTGCGCTTCCATGCTTGTATTTCCCTCGTTATGCTGCGTTATGGTGATGATTGTTGATTACTGCGTTGCGTTGAAGATTGAAGATTGAAGATTATTGGGTCGGCGGTGTCTGATGCCAACCAGCATCTCACGAGACAGGAAGACGCCGGCCGCCTCGAATATAGCAGCGAGACAGCCGGCGTCTTCGGCTCGTTTTCAGCTCCACAGGCCCAAAGCCAGCTCGGCCACGCATACCGACAGCAGATACGATGCGGCGACCGATACGAGGCCTACTGGGATGATCTTCCAGCCGAGTCCCTTGAGCAGCGACAGCTTGGTGCCGACGGTCAGGCCGGCGATGGACAGGACGACCGTGCAGATGGACAGGAAGTCGACCGGGGTGGTCATGGCCGTCACCCATTTCGCAATCGGGCTAATCGGGGAGCTGATGATGACGCCGAGCGTGACGATCATGACCATCGCGGGAACCTTGGCTCGAGTGAGCTTCGACAGTGCCATGCCGGCGGCGGCGAGTCCTGCGACCAGCAGGTAGCCGATCACGAGCTGATAGGTGAAGGATTTGGTGGCGATGGCGGTGATCGGGATGCCGATGACGACCAGAATGATGAAAATGGCCCAGGTCGGCAGCGAAACCGAACTTGCGGATACTTTCTCGGCCGTGGCGGAAGGCGAAGCGGCGACTTCCTTGCTGATTGGGCGGACATTGTCGTGAGCGAGCATGTTGTAAAGCTTTTGCGCAAGCGGCAGCGCGACGTACACGCCGACGTACACGCCGATGAGGCCGGTGATGACATTCGAAGTCGCGGCCATCGCCAGCACTTCGTTCGCCATGTCAGGATGCTCTGCGGTGATAGCGCCGGTGGCCGCGGCCATCATCGATCCGGATCCCACGCCGGCGCCCATGGCGAGTACGAGCGGGTTGAAGATGTGCAGCTGGCTGGTGACGGATGCGATCAGGCCGACGAGGATGGTGCCGAACAGCGTGCCGAAGATGTACATAGTGAGCACGCCTTGGTATTGCGGCGAGCCGGAGCCGTATCGCTCGCTGACCATGGCGAAGGATCCCTCGCGGTCGATGGAGAAGGTCGCGCCGATGGTGGCCGGCCCCATACGCAGCAGTACTGCCAGCGGCAGCGCGAGCAGGATCGTGGCGAACATGTGCCCCAGTTCCTGCAGCAGCAGCGCCGGTCCGGCGTGCACCAGCAGCATGATGCTCGGCCCCATGGTGAAGGCGAGGCGCGCGGTAAGCAGCAGCACCGCCACATCCATGATCTTCTGCGCAATGGCGACGTCACGCTCGCTGAACGGCCTGAATTTCTGCGCGGATACCACTGTTCCGATGACCAGTCCTCAAAGCATGGGGAGCAATGTGACCTTGATGGATGATCCGACAGGGATGACCAATGGCCCGGCGATCTGCGATGCCGCTGCTATGAGCAGCACGATGACGCTGACGATAAGAACGGCCTTGGATGTCGATCCGCGCTTGGTTTGAGGCGTATCTGGGGCGTTAAGCGCTGCCGGCTCGGTTTGCGCTGCTGACATGGTGTCCTCCTTGGATTGGAGTCTTTCGGGCGGAGATGCCTCATGGGCATTCGGGCTGGGTGGATACCGTTTCGAGTTGCTGAACGATACTGGTGAAACATAGGCGGTCGAATGTTAACTGATGTAACGAATACATTGCCGTGAAGGAATTCGGGCATATATTCTGTGTACATGCGGGATACATCACGGATTGCCGTATCGGATGATGAATATCGTCTGATCAATGCGTTGCAGATATCGCCCCGGGTCCCATGGTCGGTGCTGGGCTCGGTGCTGGGGCAGGACCCCGTCACTCTTGCCAGGCACTGGGCGCGATTGGAGCGCTGCGGCATCGCGTGGATAGGGGCGTATCTTTCCGGCAATGCGGCAAGGGCGAGCGCTCTGCTCGAACTATCCTGCCCGCCCTCCCAAGTGCATGCCGTCGCCCGCAGCCTTGCCTATGACAAGGAGGTTCTCACCATCGACCTGACCACCGGGGCGCGCGATCTGCTGCTGACGGTGATGTGCGAGGATCTCCAGGAACTGGAGCGGTATGCGATCGAACGCATGCGGCTGCTTCCTCAAGTGGTGAGCATGCGCACGCAGCTCGTCACCTCGAACCGGCTGACCTTCGATGCGCGCACCTGGCGGCTCAACGTCCTCTCTCCAGCCGAGATCCGACAGCTGGCGCAATACCAGAAAAGCCAGAGCGAGCGCGGCCTCGCCGTGCAGCGCAAGCCCGAGCGGAGCGAGCGCGACCTGATCGCTTCGGCGCTCAGGCACGACCCTCGCATGAGCATGGAGTCGCTGGCGCGCTACACCGGCATGACATCGCAGCGGGCGCGCGACTGCCTCGGCTCGTCGCTCGCCGAGGGCGATATCGTACTGCGCACGGGAATCGCCAGGATTCTCTCGCGCACGCCGGTCTACGCGTGGCTGTTCATCAAAACAGCTGCCGGGCAGGTGCCCAAAACGCTGAAAAGCCTTGCGGCCATGCCTGAAACGAGGCTGGCGACCGCCATCGTGGGCAGCTGCGACATCGCCCTGGCGGCATGGCTGAAAAGCCTGGAGGACCTCGAGCGGCTGAAAACGGCGCTGACGCAGCAGCTGGCCATAGACGTCGTAGACACCTCCATCGTGATGCGTACCCCGGTGCATCTGCACGAGTGGCTGAACGAAGATGGGCTGCGCATGCGCGACGGCGATGGCGCCGGCATCGCGACCTTGGGCATTGCGGATCCGGAGGATTCGGATTAGGGGGATTAAGACGTGCTGTGACTCGGCCTCAGTCGCTATGCGACTGTTGAGCATCGTATTCATCGCGCGTCGTGATGACGCCCAGCATCCACGTTTGTTGGGGAAGATCCTCTCTTGCCCCAGTCGGGATGCATTGAATTATTGCGTATGATATGCGTATATTTTTTTAACTGTCCTCAAGCTGCTGAACAATGTGGGTATGAGCAACGTTCTTGTCATTACCAGCAATCCGGAGCCCGCTTCGCTCACCGCCGCGGCCGGCGAAGCATTTGCGGCGGGCGCACGTGGGCACGGCGCAAAGGCGGAGGTGCTCGATCTGTACGCGATCGGTTTCAATCCGAGCTATGGCGCTGCGGACCGTGCGCACTATCTCGGCCAAGCGCCGATGCCCGCCGACGTGGCGCCGGTGCAAAGCAAGCTGGCGGAGGCTGACGTCATCGCGCTCGTCTTTCCGGTGTACTGGTACACCATGCCGGCGATGATGAAGGGCTTCTTCGACCGGGTCATCTGCCGAGGCTTCGCCTACGATGCCGCCACCAGCAAGCCGCTTGCACTCGCGGGCAAGAAGGTGCGCGTGATCGCGCTCACCGGCGGCTCGCGGCAATGGTATGAATCGGACGGTGTCGACGCCGCGCTGCGCAATCAGATCTGCGCGCAGACCTTCACCAAATACTGCGGCGTGAGCGACGTGGACCTCGTCTACGTCGACAATCTCAGCATGGGAGACAGCGACCACGACAAGCGCGATGCCGCCGCCGTGCAGCTTGAACGCATCAAGGCGCTTGGCGCGTCGCTGGTCTGAGACGCATGCTGATGCGTATGGAGGGCTTCGGGCGCTGACGCGGACGGGGCGATCTTGGCAAATGGGCCGGCTCGCACATCGGGGCTGAGTCAGTAGCGGCCGTAGCGATTGGCGTGCTGCGCAGCCATCCACGGGTCGGGCTCGAACACGGTGTCGTTCTCCTGCCGTTGTCCCAAGGCGGATCCGGCGGCGGAGCGCTGCGCGGATGGGCGTACGCGGGCCTCGGCAATGGCATCCATGAAGGCGAGCATTCCGCGCACGTCGTAGGGATACGGGGCCGAGCACCATACGGGGTCGATTTCGAGAACGATAGGGGGGTCGTTTTCGGCGCGGAAGGCGACGATCATGCTGGCATCGTCCGTCCCGGTCGCCGCTGCGGCCCGTTCGGCTGCCTGCGAGGCAAGCGCACGGCATCGCCGATGGAAGCTGTGGCGAGCGGACGCAGCGCAAGGGCTGTCCTCGGGCAGATCAAACACCGTGATGATGGTATGGCTGTCCGGGGGAGTGTGAAGGCAATACGGACTTGCTGCTGCGGCGACGCCATGATGCACGAACACATTCCATTCCTCGCTGATGCCGGGAACATGCTCGCTCAGCATGATTGTCGAATGCGCGGGCGCGTCGCCGATGGCTGTGCGCAAAGCGTCCAGGTCGCGCCGCGCCGCATTGAACCCGGCCACCCGGCCATTGCACAGCTGCGACCAGGGCTGCGCTCCGAGATCGTGCGGGAATGCGCTCCACGTCCTGATTTCGGCAACGGCGGCAATCAGAACGCTTCGACCGGCCACGTCGCCGGGCAGCAGGTCAGGCCAGCGCGGGGACGGCGCACGAAATGCCAGCGGAAACAGGCCTTGTCGCTCGCGCCACGCGTTCAGCGCCACCAGAATATCCGGGGCGATCCATACGGCATCGTCATTGGCGAAGTCTTGCACTGGCTCCAGCGCGGAATGCCGCACGATGCGCCAGCCTGCAACGCGGCTCGCCGCACGATCCGTGGCAGCGGTGCCGGGATTCGCCGCGCAAGGGCTGCTCGAGAATTCAGTGCGATCGGGCGCAGTGGGCGCGGCCATTGCCGCTGTGGGCGGCGGTGCGGCAGGCATCGCCACGATGGACGGCGAGTCGACGGGCAATGACGCAGGAAAATGAAAACACGCGTTCGGCGATGACACGGCGGATTGCGAAGTGACGAGCGGCGGCGCGGAAGATGACGATGCGGCCGTCTGCGGTGCGCCAAGGAACGGTTCATCGAAGGCGTCGGCTATCCAGCTGAGCGGACTGATGACATGCAATGTTCTCGGAGTGCGAACTGCGGCCGTGTAGGCCGCGCCCTGCGCTGCATCATCCATTGCGCCGCCCTTTCCGTTCCCGCTGTTTTTCGCCCGCTTCCCAGCCCGGACCGCGCGTGCCGCGGCATGGCTTCGAGAGCGGATGATTCCCCAAGTTTACGAGACGGGCGAATTATTCCCGCTTTTCTCATAGGGCAATTGCGACACGGACCGCGTGTCATCCCATACGATAGTGCTCACTCAGGCCTATGCGGTTTGATCACAGACACCTCCAAATATATGAAAAGAGAACAACCATGACCACCATCGCCGTCCTTGTCGGTTCGCTGCGCAAAGACTCCTTCAACCTGCGACTCGCCAAAAGCGTTGAACGACTGCTGCCAGAAGGCGTTGAATTCGTCTACGCGAATCTGAACCTGCCGCTGTTCAACCAGGATCTCGAAGCCGACTTCCCGCCCGAGGCCACCGCGCTCAAGCAGCTTGTCGAAGGCGCCGACGGCGTGCTGTTCGTCACGCCCGAATACAACCGCAGCTTCTCCGGCGTGCTGAAGAACGCCATCGACTGGGGTTCGCGCCCGTGGGGCCAGAGTTCCTTCGCAGGCAAGCCCGCCGCCCTCATCGGCGCGTCGGGCGGCGCACTGGGTGCCACGCAGGCGCAGGCCGCCTTGCGCAACGTGCTGGTGTTCCTCGACACGAAGCTCATGGGCCAGCCCGAGGTCTACTTCAATGCGCTCACCGGCTTCGATGAGAACGGTGCGCTCGCGCCGGCCGCCGAAGGCTTCATCAAGGCCTTCACTGAGGCTTTCGTGAAGCATGTCGAGGGCGCGGCCGCAGCCAAGTAACGGCCTTAGCTGTAGTTGATTGTCGGGTGCGCTGAGGTCTATCTGCGCTACCTGTAGTTCCCGATTGACGATACATCGACCGGATGCGCCCAGAGACAGCTGTTTCTGGGCGTTGGGCGGTGGAACGGCAAGGCTTCGGCACTACGGATAGCGTCGACAGATCTCTGCTGCATGGTGATTGCACTACAGTGCGCTACGGATAGCGCAGATAGGAGCATCGCCTCAGTATGCGCCCACGGCCGTAGACTTTTCCGGCTGGTTGCGCGCGTATGAGCTCCATGTGCTTCACCGAGTGCGTGACGGGCATCGCACTGGCTGTCTGCGGGCGCATGAGCGCCAATCGATTTTATTTGCCATTACTTGCCAGCATTGTTGAGGCTGCCGCTGGCGGTGTAAACGGTCAGGGAAAGCACGTAGGCGATGATGGCGAAATAGGCGATGCCGAAGAAGCTCGGGAATGCGGTGATAAGACTGCCGCCGATGACGCCGGCGACGCTGGAACCGGCATACATGGCCGCGTTGCCGAGCGAGGAGATGGTGCTGCGCGCATCGGTCGACGTGCTTTGCAGCAGCGTCATGAACAGCGGGAAGATGAAGCCGTTGACCAGCATCACGAGCGTCAGACCGATGGTCGCGAATATCGGACTGGGCGCGAAGGGCAGCGTCAGATACAGCGCGAACAGCACGCCGAAGCCGAGCAGCAGCGACGTGCGGATGCCGAGCCGTTCGGAGAGCCGGCTGCCGAAGACGGTGCCGATCAGATTGCCGATGCCGATGAAGATCATCGCTGTGCCGATGCTGGTCAGCGAGAGCTGGAAGTCCTTGTTGAACCAAGTGCCGATGAAGTTGAGCACGCTGAAGTTGCCCAGCTGGAACAGGAGGTAGCCAAGCAGCACGGCGAGAGACATCCGGTTCGACAGGACGGACGCATAGGTCTGCAGGAAGCTGCCGCGCTGTTGCGGCTGCGACGCGGTGCGATACCCTTGGGGCATGGAGACTAATGACGCGGCCAAGGTGAGTATTTTCAAGGCGCTCTCAGATGAGGGGCGGCTCAAGATCGTCAGGGATCTCTACAGCAGGGGCGAGGTGTGCAGCTGCGCGGATCTCGGTGAGATGATCGCCGAGGACACGACGAAGCAGAACATCTCGTACCACATCAAGATCCTCAAGCAGGCGGGGCTGGTCACGACGCGCAAGGTCGGGCAGGCGAAAACGGTCGCCATCCGCAAGGACGTGGTCGATCAGTACCTGCCGGGGCTGCTTTCGGCGCTGTAGCCCAATTCCGCTTGGTTGCGGCGCTGCGGTGCTATGGCGAGCGGCGCATCCATGCGAGAAAACGTGATTCATACCACTTCGCTGCCCTTGCGCCGGCTCTTATGTCCGCATGATGGTCAGGCTCTTCCCGAAATACAGCCCTACCCTTATCATCGCTCAATATGGCCGTCCCACAAGGACGCCTATTGCCGGTCGGTCGTCCGCACCCATCAGGGACGCGGCCGAGGCCGAAGACGCGTCTTGCGCCGACGCGCAGCAGAGAGATTAAGAGAGGAAAAGGACTGTGTCCTCAGTAGCCGAAGAGGCGGCGGGAGCAACGGCATATTCCGCTGCAGCCGCTAAGAAAACCCAAAGCAAACCATTGAACTCCCCAGCGGAGGTGATCGCCGCCAGCCTGGTGGGAACGACGGTCGAATTCTACGATTTCTACGTATACGCAACCGCAGCCGTGCTGGTCTTCCCCAAGCTGTTCTTCCCGAGCGGCAACCCGGTCGCCAGCCAGCTTGCTTCGTTCGGCGTGTTTGGCGCCGCAATGATCGCACGGCCCGTCGGCGCCATCTTCTACGGCCATATGGGCGATAAGCGCGGCCGCAAGGCGACCCTCGTCGCCTGCCTGATGACCATGGGCATCGCGACATTCCTCGTGGGCCTGCTTCCTACCTTCGACCAGATCGGGCTGTGGGCGGCTCTGCTGCTTCTCATTCTGCGTTTGACGCAAGGCTTCGCGCTAGGCGGGGAATGGTCGGGAGCGGCATTGGTCGCCACTGAGAACGCTCCTGAAGACAAGCGGGCGCTGTACGGCACCTTCCCGCAGTTGGGTGCGCCCATCGGATTCATCATCGCCAACGGGCTTTTCCTCATCATCAATTTCTCATTGCCGCATCCTGATAGCCCGACCATGCAGTCCGAGGCTTTCCTCAGCTGGGGTTGGCGCATTCCGTTCCTGTTCAGCTCGGTGATGGTGATCATCGGCCTGTATGTGCGTTCGAAGCTCGCCGAGTCGGAGACCTTCAAGCAGGCTGAGGCCAAGGGCACCATCGTCAAGGTGCCGCTGTTCGACACGCTTCGCCATCATATGAAGGCCGTCGTGCTCGGCACCTTCGCCATGCTCGCCACGTATGTGCTCTTCTACCTGATGACCACGTTCAGCCTGTCCTACGGTACTCATCCCGCCGATCAGAGTCCTGCGGGCCTGGGCATCACCTATACGGACTTCGTGCTGATGCAGATCATCGGCGTGGTGTTCTTCGGCTTGTTCACGATTCTTTCCGGGCCGCTTGCGGATTCGGTCGGACGCCGCAAGCTGCTGCTGTGGATCACCGGCATCATCATCGTTTTCGCGCTGATGTTCCCCATCTTCCTTGATTCCAAGGCGAACACCTCGTTCAACGGCGCTCTGGTGGAGGCGTTCCTCATCATCGGCTTCACGCTGATGGGCTTCACCTTCGGCCCGATGGGCGCGCTGCTGCCCGAGATGTTCCCCACCAATGTGCGCTACACCGGCTCGGCCATCGCGTACAACGTCAGCTCGATCATCGGCGCCGCCTTGGCCCCGATCATCGCGACCGCACTGTGGTCGGCCGCCGGCGGAAGCACGTGGATGGTGGGCGTCTATCTCGCCATCGCCTCCGTGCTGACGCTGATCTCCCTGATCCTGACGAAGGAGACCAAGGACATCGACTTCAACGGCGACCTTGGCGCGAAGAAAACCAAGTAGTCTGCGGTTGAGGTAATGAAAATGCTTGCGCTACTGAAGCGGCCGCGCTGCTGACGGTTGCATAGCCGCAGGCAGTTGGAGCTTCGGCTCACAGCGGACACGAGCCAGTGTCAGATTTATCACAGGGCGGCAGCCGCATCGGGAATCCGATCGTAAGGATCGTATCCGATGCGGCTGCCGCCCTGTTTTTGTTGCCGCTGACGGTGTTGGCGGATAGCAGCGCGGACCGTCGCGTTGATGCGCGTACAGGTGAATGGGAGCGACCGGGTCTTGACGTCGTGCGCATGAGGGGTGTACCTGTTGGTGATGGTTATAGGACGGGTTGAAGCATTGTCGACCTTCGACTTTTGATGTGCAGGAACGCAGCCGACTTCGGCCGCACCGTGGAAAGGCCAGAGAATATGGGCATGGGGCAAGACACTGCCATGGCGGACGTGCAGTTCGTTCGCAGCGCGGCGGGCGGCTACGGGCAGCCCGCTCATGCAGGTATCGTCGGCGTCTCCCAGCCTGACGTCCATGCCCCCGAAGGGCGTGGCGACGCGTACCGAATCACCGTCGTCAGCGCCGGCGTATCAGAGCATTCCGCTACCGGCAGGTTGGGCGATGCGGTGGCCGTGCGCACGCAGGAGACGCTGCAACGTCACGGCCATGAATGCGAGTTGCGACATATTGCCCTCAAGGATTTCGCGGCGGACATCGCCGTGGCCGCAGTCGATTACCATATGTCCGATGCGCTGCGCGGCGTCTTCGAGCAGGTGATATCCAGCGATGCGCTGATTGCCGCGACTCCGGTATTCAAGGCTTCGTATTCCGGGCTGTTCAAGTCGTTCTGGGATATCGTGGATGTGGACGCGATAGTGAATATGCCCGTGGTGCTGGTCGCTACAGGAGGCTCGCGCCGGCACGCGCTGGTCCCCGATACGGCGATGCGATCGCTGTTCGCTTTTCTTCGGGCCATTCCAACGCCGACCAGTCTGCTGGCTGCGGGGGAGGACTGGGGCTCCGCGGAGCTGGAGGCGCGGCAGCGTCGGGCGGGCGAGGAGCTTGCGGCCATGATTCTGGCCGGGCTGCGCAGCACGATGGCAGCCGCAGATGCGGACGCCGCGCACGATGCCCCAAGCCAAATTCCTGTACGATGAATTCATACGGCAGCTGGCGACGTGTTTTCTGCTTGCGATAGGGCGGCAAGACGTCCGAACCGCACGGGCAAAAGACGCGCTGGAACGATCGGCAGGTCGACACAGCGGTGGATAACGCGGCGGTGACGACACGGCTAGCAGACGACACTGTGATACATATGGCACGGAGGGACACGATGAGCGAGCAGAACGCGACGGATGCGGCAACGACGGCATCAGCGGCGCCAGCGACGAAGAAATCGTACGCCAAGGCCCGGCACCGTTGGAGCAAAGAGGT
This sequence comes from Bifidobacterium subtile, assembly GCF_000741775.1. Lineage (GTDB taxonomy): Bacteria > Actinomycetota > Actinomycetes > Actinomycetales > Bifidobacteriaceae > Bifidobacterium > Bifidobacterium subtile. The sequence goes on along the minus strand of NZ_JGZR01000005.1, from coordinate 185,332 downwards.
GTCCACGGTCGAGTTCCAGCTCGACAATTTCGAGAGCACGGCCACGGTGCTGTGGCGCAAGCGGAACGAGATGGTCATCAAAAAAGGCGCGAAGCTGCGCCGCGAGGCCCCGCTCAACAAGGATGGCTCGGTCGGCCTCGACGACCGCTGGGGCAACATGCTTCGCCAGGAGCACGCCGACGCGATCGAGGATTTCGAGACGACGGAAGACATCGTGCTCAAAAGCGTGAACGAAGTCGGCCTGTTCCTCTACTTCGGTCGCGCCAACGGCTGGCTGCAGTTCTTCGACAAGGACGGCAAGAGCATCAACGACTGGACCGTGGTGCAGTAGGCCATACTGTGCAATATGTCGCCGTGCGATAGGGCAACTGTATGACGGGATTCGCAAGTTGCTGACTGTGTCTGCCGTGTTATGGCATGCAGTAGCATGACGCATTGGCGCGAGTGCTTCGAATGCGCCTCGTAGAATTTACAGGGAAACCTCACTCGCCGAATGAACGTTTGGATTAGGTCCGATGGGTCTTCATGCTGTCCGTTGTGCCATGTTTCAGCTTATCTCAAAATGAACTATGACGGAGCCTTTTCGCGACTGCCACCTGTTTCCTGCATGCCTTGCATCCCGATAAGTACCTGTGAGCGAAATCACCATGTTCGCCGTGATCATGGCGATGGTACAGGCATAGACTGGAGGCGTTCATGAAGTCTACAAGGAGGTAGTCATGACGTATCAAACAGTCAATCCCTATACCAACGAAGTCGTCACGGAGTATCCCTTCGCCACTGACAGCGAGCTGCAGGACGCTTTGGCGCTCGGTGCGCAGCGCTACGAGGAGTTCAAGACGCAGCCGATCGCCGAGCGTGGCGCACTGCTGCACAAGGTCGCTGCAGCGCTGCGCGAGCATGCCGATGAACTCGCCAAGATCTGCACCGTCGACATGGGCAAGCTGGTCGGCGAATCGGCCGGCGAAGTGGAGCTGTGCGCTATCATCGCGGACTGGTTCGCCGATCACAGTGAAGAGCTGCTCAGGCCGGATTCGATCGAGACGATTGCGACTGGCGAGGCCGAAGTGCGGCATCATGCGGTGGGAGTCGTCATGATGGTCGAGCCGTGGAACTTCCCGTACTACCAGATCATGCGCGTCTTCGCGCCGAATTACATGGTCGGCAATTCGATGATTCTCAAGCATGCGGCGAACACGCCGACCTCGGCCAAGCGCTTCTGCGAAATCGTGGAGGAGGCCGGCGTGCCGAAGGGGACGCTGACGAACCTGTTCCTGACCTACGATCAGGTCACGGACGCCATTGCCGACCCGCGCGTGCAGGGCGTCGCGCTGACTGGCTCCGAACGCGGCGGCAAGTCGGTCGCCGAGGCAGCGGGCAAGTACCTGAAGAAAAACACGATGGAGCTTGGCGGCATGGATCCCTTCGTCGTGCTCGGCGACGCGAACATGGACGATGTCACCAACCTCGCCTGGCGCGTGCGGCTCTACAACTGCGGGCAGGTGTGCACCTCATCGAAGCGCTTCATCGTGATGGACAACGTCTACGACGAATTCCTCGACGCGCTCAAGAAGAACTTCGCCGCCGTCAAACCCGGCGACCCGCTCGACCCGGCCACCACGCTCGCGCCGATGAACACCAAGCGCGCCAAGGAGAAGCTGCAATCCCAGCTCGACGATGCGATTGCCGCTGGCGCGAAGCTCGCCTACCAGTATCCCGAAATCGACTCCGACGGCCAGTTCTTCCGCCCGGCCATCCTCACCGACATCGACCCAAGCAATCCGGCATACAAGAGCGAGATGTTCGGGCCGGTCGCAGCCGTATACCGCGTGCATTCCGAGGAGGAAGCGGTGGCGCTCGCCAACGACAACCCCTACGGGCTGGGCGGCATCCTCTTCGCCGGTGACCCGGATCACGGCGCGGAAGTCGCCTCGCGCATCGAGACCGGCATGGTCTACGTCAACAACTTCATGGCCTCGCTGCCCGAGCTGCCCTTCGGTGGCGTCAAGCTGTCGGGCTATGGGCGCGAGATGAGCCGCATCGGCCAGCTGGCCTTCGTCAACGAGCAGCTCATCGTCAAGGCCGCGCATCCCGATCTGACGAATCCGGCCGGGGGTTTGGTTGTGGCGTGAGCTTCCGTAGCATAGACGTGTTCTTATAGCACAGTGGTTCCATAACGCAAACGCACTCGACGTCGCATGCTGGTCGCTCAGCGTACGACGTCGATTGCGTTATCTGTCCGCATGCCGCTCATGTTCCGAGGGCAAGGGTTGGCTGACGGTTCTGGAGGCTTGGGACTGGAGATGGGTCGAAAACGTAAATTTCACGGGAAAATTCGACTGCATGCGCGCGGAAATGCCGACTTGCGGGACTTCGCAGGGCGAACAAGCGGAGCTGCGCTCGAACTGAACGCTGTTCGACGTGACCGAATACTGCTACAGTGGCGACTGGCGCTCCCGCCCGGACTGCGCAGGTCAAGGGGCGTCTCAGGTCCCCTGTAGCCGGATATCGCACGGGCGACGTGGCATTACTGTGCGCAGCGCGAGGGATCGGAGTCCCATGAGCATATCCAGCAAGTCCAAACGTCCATCTTCATCTTCTTCATCGTCGTCTTCATTGTCTTCGCCCGGCGTTGCGGCCTCGCTGCGCTGGCGCCCGGTCGATATCGCCGTGGGCTCCGCGCTCGGCGTGGCCTGCGGGGTCATATTCTGGGGCTTCAACTTCGCGTATTCGGCTCTTTCGCCGATTCTGGGCGGCATTCTGCCGGGCTTCGCCAGCATCCTGCACGCCTTCTGGTATTTCTCCGGGCCGCTGGCCCTGCTGATCATCCGCAAGCCGCGGGCCGCGATCTACGTGAACTTCATCGGCTCGCTGGCCGAGATGCTGTTCGGCAACAGCTTCTCCTTCAGCTTCGTCTTCATTTCGGCGGCCTTGCAGGGCGTCTTCTCCGAGCTGCCGTTCGCCGTGACGCGCTACCGCGTGTTCAATCCGGCGATCGCCGTCGTTTCGGGTGCGCTGACCGCGATCGAGTACGGCCTGTATCTGCTGTTCTTCCAGTATCAGGGCGTCGCCTTGCTCAGTCCGCGCGGCGTGACGCATATGGTCTGCGAGGTTCTGGGCGGCGTGCTGATTGCCGGGCTCATGAGCTGGGCGCTGTACCGTGCCATCGCCCGGACCGGGGCGTTGGAGCGCTTCGCCTCCGGGCATGATGCGCGTCGGGGCGTGGGAAACGCTGAAGAGGCGTGATTCGATTCGTTGTGGCTCACACCTTTTTCCGAGTACCGAAGAAGCGTGAGTCGCAACGAACAGTGCCGAGGGTAGGTTTTCGCATCGAAAATGTTGAAATTGCAACGTTCGCCGGCTATGAAAACCGAATATGATTGGTTCGATTGACTCGCACTTTTTGTGATGGTGCCAAAAAATGTGAGCCGGATGCTACACTATGCGAGTTGGCCTTCGCCAACGTGGGGCTGTAGCTCAGTCGGTTAGAGCAGCGGACTCATAATCCGTCGGTCCTCGGTTCAAGCCCGAGCGGCCCCACTCACAGCACCGAACCGCACAGTCTTTGCGATTCGGTGCTTTTGCACTCCGTCTTGTTCATGACGCTAATTCGAGGTACAAGGCATAAACAAGACAGAGTTCACCCAGCTCCGTTTTGTTTATGACAAATACCCGATGTGCATGGCATAAACGAGACAGAGCAAATGGCGTAGCCTCGACGAGGCCATGCGGAACTACGCCAAGGGCGTCATGCCGCAGCTATGCAAGCGTCCGCACAGGTGGCTATAATCTGTGAGGTTCCGGTTCACGCCCGCCATTGGGGCGCGGCGACCCGGGTCCCCGTTGAATCCATAGGAGACATTATGAAGCAGGGCATCCACCCCGATTACCACACCGTGCAGGTCACCTGCTCGTGCGGCAACACCTTCGTCACCCGTTCCACTGCCAAAAGCGATCATATGACCGTTGACGTGTGCTCGAGCTGCCACCCGTTCTATACCGGCAAGCAGAAGATCCTCGACACCGGTGGTCGCGTCGCTCGCTTCGAGCGTCGCTACGGCAAGAGGGCCAAGTAGCGTTATTTCGCCAGTCCTTGCGCGGCTGAATCGTTTCGGCGATTCGCCCGAGGACTGGCGTTTTTGTATCCGAAGAGGTTCGACCCGGCGCGGTATCGCAGGCGTCGACGAAACACATGAGCATGCACAAGCGCGTACAGGCGCATTCGAACATATATAAAGGACAGGCATGGCAGACGAACAGTTCGCCGCGGCGCAGACCGCGCTGAAGGAATACCGCGACATCGAACGGCAGATGGGCACGGCCGAGGTGGCGGTGGATCCCGATGCGATGCGCAAGCTTGGACGTCGCCATGCCGAACTCGGCATCATCGTATCCGCCTACGAACGCTACCAGCAGATCCACGATGATCTGGAAGCGGCCAAGGAGATGGCCGACGAAGACGCGGACTTCGCCGAAGAGGCCCAGCGTTTAGAGGCCGAACTGCCCGAGGCGCAGGAGAAGCTGCGTTCGGCGCTTATTCCGCGCGACCCCGACGACGCCCGCGACACGATCATGCAGATCAAGGCCGGCACCGGCGGCGAGGAAGCGGCTCTGTTCGCAGGCGATCTGCTGCGCATGTACACCCGCTACGCGGAAAAGCGCGGCTGGTCCACGACCATCCAGAGCGAGAACTCGACCGAACTCGGCGGTGTCAAGGACATCCAGCTGGCCATACGCGCCAAGGGCAATCCCGCGCCTGCGGACGGCGTGTGGGCGAGTCTCAAGTACGAAGGCGGCGTGCATCGCGTGCAGCGCATCCCCGTCACCGAATCGCAAGGGCGCATCCAGACCTCGGCGGCCGGCGTAATCGTCTTCCCCGAGGCCGACGATGACGACGATGAGATCGAAGTCGACCCGAAAGATCTCAAAATCGACATCTTCATGAGTTCCGGTCCGGGCGGGCAGTCGGTCAACACCACGTATTCCGCTGTGCGCATGACGCACGTTCCCACCGGCATCGTGGTGAGCATGCAGGACGAGAAATCGCAGATCCAGAACCGTGCGGCGGCGTTACGCGTGCTCAAATCACGACTGCTCGCCATGAAGCACGAGCAGGAGGCTGCCGAGGCCGCCGACATGCGCCACTCGCAGGTGCGCTCGCTGGACCGCTCGGAGCGCATCCGCACCTACAACTTCCCCGAAAACCGCATCGTCGACCATCGCACGAACTACAAGGCCTACAACCTCGACCAAGTGCTCGACGGCGACCTGCAGGCCGTGATCGACAGCGACATCCAGGCCGACGAGGCGACGCGACTGGCGAGCTGAGCCGGTTACTGGCTGGCGAACAGGCCGCAAAGGAGTTGCTATGAGCCGCTGTGACGAGCCTCTTGCCGCGTCCTGCGCCGCGTCGGACATGGCGGCCGGTTTAGTGCCGAGGCGTATGCCTGCTGGCACTGGCCAATCTGGTGCCGCCTCTCATGCTTTATTCGCGCAGCTGCGTACCGCTGCTGAAACGCTGCGATCGGTCGGGGGCGATACACCGCAGGTTGACGCCAAGCTGCTGATGGCATGCGCGTACGGAGTGGAGCCGCGCGATATCGATAAGGCGATGCTGCTCGGTCGCGAATTGCCTGAAGATGCGAAGGCCGCAAGTCGTTTCGAGGCCCTGCTCGCTCGCCGGGCTGCCCGGGAGCCGTTGCAATACATCACCGGGCACGCCCCCTTTCGGTTTCTCGATCTTGCCGTCGGCCCGGGCGTGTTCATCCCCAGGCCGGAAACCGAAAGCGTGGTGCAGGCGGCGCTTGACTGGCTGCGTGGGCAGGGGATTGCGCAGCCGCGAGTAGTCGATCTGTGCGCGGGCAGCGGAGCCATCGGGCTGTCCATCGCAACCGAGCTGCCTGAATCCCAAGTTTGGGCAGTCGAGCGCTCGCCGCAGGCATTGGTGTGGACTCGCCGCAACCGCGATGCTGTGCTGGGTGATGCCGGGTTGAGTGATGCGACGTTGACTACGTTGGCACCGGGGGGTGCGACAGTAGCTAGGGTTGCTCCTGGTGATGCCGCTTCGGGCGACGCTATGCCGAATGACGCGCCAGATGACACAGTGCCAGGTGCTGGCGCGACGGGCGCGGCTGTGCTGAAAGGCGCAGAGCCGACTGCGTTGGTGCCGGGAGATGCAGCATCGGATGACTCGAACGTTGCCGACGCGCCTTCATCGGCTCGCAACCAGCGATATCACCTCATACAGGGCGACGCGACGGAGACCACGACGCTGACCGAACTTGACGGAACCATCGACGCTGTAGTGACGAACCCGCCGTACGTGCCGCTTTCGCAGATTCCCGAGCAGCCTGAAGTACGCGAGCATGACCCGGATATGGCGCTGTACGGCGGGTCCGACGATGGCTTGACGATTCCCTACGCGATTCTCGCCCGTTCGGCCGCTTTGCTGAGATCCGGCGCCCTGCTGGTGATGGAGCACGACATCTCCCAAGGCCAGCCCTTGGTCGAACGCGCTCTGTGCAGCGGCTTCGAGGCAGCCCGCACCGGCAACGACCTGACCGGACGGCCAAGATACCTCTTCGCGATTCGAGGCTGAGTATTCGTGCGCCAGTGCCGATGGAACGCCATTTGTCCTGCGTGCTAGAAGTCCGCAGCTCACGAGGATAAGCGAATCCGCAAAGATGATGAGGTTGCGTGCTGCGGCACGTAGATTTTCTGATTTTCGATCGTATCTACGTTATGTGATGCGCTAATTCACCCTTGCGGAGGTCTATCTGCGTTATGTGTAGCGCTATTTTTCGGAGAGTCGAGTATCGACGGCCAGAAATCGCCATTTTCTGGCGGTGCTACTTGAGGTGTCGCGAGATTAACGCCTCACATAACGCAGATAGACCTCCGCAGCACCCCGATAGCGCTACATACAACGCAGATAGCCGGATGTCGTTGATGCAAACGCGCGAGAAACCGACAACCTAGTGTGTAAAGGTCACTGCGTAAACGTCACGCGCATCGGCGTTCTCCGTGATGTTCATACAAGGCAACAGGCGGCCCGCATCGGCATTATGCCGACACGTCGCGGCGCAATGGTGCAATGGGAGGTTGATACGAGGTTCAGGGAGGTTCTATGAGCGAGATTCGTGCCATCACCGACGAGTCGCTGGCGCTTGCGTCCGACATCGTGCGCCGAGGCGGGCTCGTCGCCATACCCACCGACACGGTGTACGGCGTGGCGTGCGACCCCTTCAACGCCGAGGCCATCGACCGCATATATGCAGCCAAGCAACGCCCGCGCTACAAGGCGCTGCAGATCATTCTCTCCTCGGTCGACGAGCTGGACGGATTGGGACTGTACCTGCCCGCGCCGCTCAACCGCTTGGCTGCAACCTTCCTGCCTGGAGCGTTCTCGCCGATCGCGCAGGCGACGGAAGAAAGCGCCCTAGGCACGCTGCGCACGGAAACGAACGGCAAGCGCACACAAGCCATCCGTATCCCCAACTCGGCGGTCTCGCTGCGCATCCTCAAAGCCATCGGACCGGTGGCCGCCTCAAGCGCGAACCGTTCGGGCGGCGAAAGCCCGCAGACTGCGCAGGAGGCTTACGAGGCTTTGGGCGATGACGTCGAACTGTACTTGGACGGCGGTGCGACGCAGGGCCATATCGCCAGCACCGTCGTCGCCGCCGACCCGCAGGAGCGCGACGGCATCGCCATCATCCGTGAGGGCATGATTCCGGCATCGGTGATTCGCAGGGCGCTGACCATCAACGGCGGGGGCTTGGGCGCGTGAGGGTCTACCTGTTCATTGCGGCGGTCGCCGGCGGTGTGACCTGGCTGGTCACGCCTCTGGTGCGGCACCTGTCCATTCGCGCCGGCGCGGTGGGCGAAGTGCGCGCCCGCGATGTGCACACCATGCCGACTCCGCGCATGGGCGGCGTTGGCATGCTGATCGGCTTCGCGACCGCGCTGATGTTCGCCAGCCGCATTCCCTTCATCAGCGGCTTGTTCGTCAACTCGCATCAGGCGTGGGTCATCCTCGCCGGAGCCGTGCTCATTTGCCTGCTCGGCGTCGCCGACGACTTGTGGGATCTCGATTGGATGCTCAAACTGGCCGGGCAGCTGCTCATTTCGGTGTTCGTGGCGTGGGGCGGCCTGCAGATCATCTCGCTGCCCTTGGGCTCGCTGGTCACCGCCTCCCCGATGATCTCGATGGCCATCACCGCGTTTCTGATCGTCGCCTCGATCAATGCGGTGAACTTCGTCGACGGCCTTGACGCCTTGGCCTCGGGCATCGTCGCCATCGGTGGCATCGCCTTCGCCATATACTCGTATATTCTCGCCCGCTCCTCGCCCAACTACGCTTCAATGGCCACGCTGCTCGACGTGGCGCTGGTCGGCATTTGCGTCGGCTTCATCCTGCACAACTGGCATCCGGCGAAACTGTTCATGGGCGACTCCGGTTCGATGCTGCTCGGCTATCTCATCACCTGCGCCTCCATCGTCATGACCGGCCATCTCGACCCGGCCTCGGTACACACCAGCGTGTACCTGCCGGCGTTCATGCCGATCCTGCTGCCGGTTCTGGTGCTCTTCCTGCCGGTGCTCGACATGATTCTGGCCATCGTGCGTCGCCTGAGCAAGGGCCAGTCGCCCATGCACCCCGACCGCATGCACCTGCATCATCGCATGTTGCGCATCGGCCACTCGGTGCAGGGCGCCGTGCTGATTCTGTGGGGCTGGGCCGCACTGATCTCCTTCGGCTCAATTATGATTCTGTTCTTCCGGGTGCGCTACGTCGTCATCGGCATGATTGCGGCAAGCCTGATCCTGACGGTATTCACGATGCTGCCCTATTTCCTGCGGAGACTGCAGGAACGCGGTGATTTCCGCGGAGGGTCGCGAGCTCCTGAGCATGCGCGGCGTGCGGGGGAGCACGCGGCGGCGGAAGAACGACCAGCTGCTGCGGACGCAAATGCTGCGGCTGCGCAGGACGCTGATGTCGCCAAGACCATTGAGGCTCCGCACCACATCGAATCTGAATTCGGCGCACGCGGAAATCAGTCCGAGCCCGACAACGCAGATGCGGGTCATGCTTCTTTGATGCACCCTTCTTCGGCAGGAATCCCTCCAAAAGACCCTTTGACAGCGTAGGACCTCGAACCACGTTCCCTTCGGCTGTCCCTTCGTCTCGAGTTTCCTCGGTGCGTGGCTCTCCAGCGCAGAATTCCGCAGCGTTCGGTCCTTCGATCGACTCCTCGGTCGGCTCCTCAGAACGCGGCCTCTCCATGTGCGCGTAGCATAGCGAATTCCCTGTAGCCGATTTCGTCAGCCCGGCCCCATATAGTGTCGATATGGCCTCAAATCCTGATATGAATACGGAATTCCCATACACCCCCGTTCCCACCGTTTTCGCCAAGCTCGGCTTGGCCTACGACGATGTGCTGCTGCTTCCCAACGAGACGGATGTCATCCCCTCCGAAGTAGACACCACAACCCATTTCACCCGCGAAATCACCATGAAGGTTCCGGCGCTCTCCGCCGCGATGGACACGGTCACCGAATCGGATATGGCGATTGCCATGGCCCGCAACGGCGGCATCGGCGTCCTGCACCGCAATCTCTCCATTGACGACCAGGCCGCGCAGGTCGACGTCGTCAAGCGCAGCGAGTCGGGCATGATCACCGATCCGCTCACCGTCAACCCCGATGTGACGCTTGCCGACCTCGACAAGCTGTGTGCGCGATTCCATATCTCCGGCCTGCCGGTGGTCGATCGCGAGAATCGGCTCGTAGGCATCATCACCAACCGTGATATGCGCTTCATCGCTTCCGAGGACTACGACCGGCTCAAGGTCAGCGACGTGATGACCAAGGAGAATCTCATCATTGGCCCGTCAGACATCACCAAGGAGGATGCCCATCACCTCCTGGCGAAGCACAAGGTCGAGAAGCTCCCGCTGATCGACAAGGACGGCAAGCTCGCCGGCCTGATCACCGTCAAGGACTTCGTCAAAACCGAGCAATATCCGGATGCGACCAAGGACGAGCAGGGCCGTCTGCGCGTGGCCGCAGGCGTGGGCTTCCTGGGCGATGCCTGGCAGCGTGCCTCCGCGCTTATGGAAGCTGGCGTCGACGCATTGATCGTCGATACCGCGAACGGCGAGGCGCGGCTGGCGCTCGATATGATTCGGCGCATCAAGGCCGATCCCGCCTTCAATGGCGTGCAGATCGTCGGCGGCAACATCGCCACCCGCCAGGGCGCGCAGGCGATGATCGATGCCGGCGTCGACGCGGTCAAGATCGGCGTGGGCCCGGGCTCCATCTGCACCACGCGCGTGGTGGCCGGCGTGGGCGTGCCGCAGCTGACGGCCGTGTACGACGCGGCCCAGGCCTGCAAGGCGGCGGGGATTCCCTGCATCGCCGACGGCGGCATCCACTATTCCGGCGACATCGCCAAGGCCTTGGTGGCTGGCGCCAGCTCCGTCATGCTCGGCGGCGCGTTGGCCGGCTGCGAAGAGGCTCCGGGCGAGAAGGTGCTCCTGCACGGCAAGCAGTACAAGCTCTACCGTGGCATGGGCTCGCTCGGCGCCATGGCCCCGCGCGGCAAGAAGTCGTATTCGAAGGACCGCTACTTCCAGGCCGACGTCACGAGCAATGACAAGGTCGTGCCCGAAGGCGTCGAGGGCGAAGTGCCGTATCGCGGGCCGCTCAACGCGGTGCTCTATCAGATGATCGGCGGCCTGCACCAGTCGATGTTCTACACCGGCGCGCGCACGATCCCCGAACTGCAGGAAAAGGGCCGCTTCATCAGGATCACCGATGCGGGCCTGCGCGAATCGCATCCGCACGACATCGTGATGACCGCCGAAGCCCCGAACTACAACGGCTTCCATAACTGAGGCCGGGGCGCTGTTCGGGTCTGCTAGCTGGGCTAGCTGACCGGTCTTGCTGGCTGAGCCGGCTTGGTGTTCGGTATGCCGATACTGGACAGGTTCGTGCGTTTCATACCGTTCAAACGCACGAGCCCACCCAGCATCAGGCGCACATGCAGTGATGATACTGGGCATACTGCTGCGTTTCACGCGCTGAAATGCGGCAGTATGCCCAGCGCGCTCGGTATCCGCGTTCGCAAGGCGCACAGTCGCGCTGGTGCGGTAGCGTTATGGATTCGGTAGTTCGAGGAAAGGCGGCCGGCATGGCTCAAGGCAACGATGATCTGACATTCACACCCGAGGAATCGCGGATGATATGGATTGACTGCGAGATGACGGGGCTCGACATCTTCCATGACGAGCTGTGCGAAGTGTCGGTCGTTCCTACCGATTTCAATCTCAAGGTACTTGATCAGGGCATTGATCTCGTAATCAAGCCTTCCGACGCATCCGTTGCTCAGATGAACGATTTCGTGCGCCATATGCACACCTCGTCCGGTCTGGTGGACGAGTGGAATGCCTCCGGTCTGAGTCTGGACGAGGCGCAGCGGCAGGTCGTCGACTATGTCAAGCGCTTTCTGCCTGAGCATGGCAAGGCGCATCTGGCTGGCAATTCGGTCGGCTCCGACAAGAAGTTCCTCGACCGCTTCATGCCCGATCTCATGGCGCAGCTGCACTACCGGGTGATCGACGTGAGCACGCTCAAGGAGCTGTCCCGCCGCTGGTACCCGAGCTCATACAACAACAAGCCTGCCAAGCACGGCGGGCATCGTGCGCTGGCCGACATCATCGAATCGATTGACGAGCTGCGCTACTACCGCGAGATGTTCTTCGTGCCGTCGCCCGGCCCTGATGACGCGCAGGCCGCTCAAGGCGCCGCACGCATCGAGGCTACCAGCCTGCTGCGCGACTACGAGGCGCAGGGCCAGCCGGTCGAAGATCCGAACCACGCGCAGAAGCCCGATTACTGATTCGCGCGATTGCAGATGCCGCCGGCGCCGCGAGCGAATGACACCGCTGGCTTGTTGGCATAGCGCCGACACGGGCAGCGAAACCGGCAAACTCCGCGTAGCCAATACACGCTACGCAATGATGCACATTGAGCACCGGCAAACACTGATGAGATAAACACTGATAGCTGAGAGGAACGCATGAACGCTGCTGATTGGACCACGATTGCCCCGGGTCCCCACGATATCCGTCTTGTCGTCGCCGATATGGATGGCACGTTGCTTGATGGCGACAGCCGGATTCCAGAAGGCTTCTGGGAGCGACTAGAACGGATGGAGCAGCTTGGCGTCCGTTTCGTGCCCGCCTCCGGCCGCCAATATGCCACGCTGACCGGCATGTTCGGCGCGGCGATGCCCGGTGGCTCGTACATCGCGGAGAATGGCAACCTGGTTGTCGCAGATGGCGAAATCACGTCGGTTTCCGGGATTGAGCATGGGGCCGTCAGCCGCATCATCGACGTAGTGATGGCAAACGGGCAAACAAGCCATGTTGCATCCGATGGCGCTGGCGCTGACGCCGCCGACGCTTCTGACGACGACACTGCGGATTCCGCTTCCGATTCCGGCGATTCTGTTTCCGCTTTTGACATCGGTCTGGTGCTTTGCGCGGCCGAAGGCGCCTATGTTACGCGCCATGACCCGGATTTCCTTGCCGAATGCCGCAAATACTATGCCAAGCTCACTGTCGTGGACGATCTGCACAGCATCACCGAGGATATCCTGAAAGCTGCGATCTTCGACTTCGGCCCCGCGCAGCCGATGGAGGACGCGCTGCTCTCCGGCTTCACCGAGGAGCTGCAGGTGGTCGTCTCCGGCGCGCACTGGGTCGATATCATGAATCTCGGCACCGATAAGCGCCGCGGCGTGGTGGCGCTGCAGGAGCATTTCGGCATCACGCCTGCGCAGACGGCCGTGTTCGGCGATTATCTCAACGATCTGGAGATGCTCGACGCGGGGGAGTGGTCTTTCGCTATGGACAACGCGCATCCCGATCTCAAGGAGGCCGCGCACTATATCGCGCCCGCGAACACCGAGTACGGCGTGCTGCAGGTGCTCGATCGGCTGCTGGGCTGATTCGCGCGGGTCACGTGGCGAGGCACGGATAGATAGGGGAAATATGAAGCAGGCCGATGCGCTGGCGGTTCTGAACGCTGGTGCCAATGTGTTTATCACCGGTGCGCCGGGAGCCGGCAAGACCTATGTGCTCAACCAGTTTATCGCCCACGCGCGTGCGGCAGGTGCGAACGTGGCGGTGACCGCCTCCACCGGCATCGCCTCCACGCATATCAACGGCCAGACCATCCACTCCTGGAGCGGCGTGGGAGTTTCGACCGCGCTCACGCAGAACCTCCTCAAGCAGATTCGCTCGCGCCGCAAGCGCAAGATCGAAGCCACCGACATCCTCGTCATCGATGAGGTCTCGATGCTGCACGCCTGGCTTTTTGACATGGTCGATCAGGTCTGCCGGGCGCTGCGGCATAGCCCAGAGCCTTTCGGCGGGCTGCAGATCGTGCTCTCCGGCGATTTCTTCCAGCTGCCGCCAGTGAGCCGGCCGGGCAGGAACAACGACCTGATCACGCCGAGCCCGGAATTCCTCGAAGCCCGAGAGCGCTACGTTCGCGCTGGTCGAAATCCCGAAGGCTTCATCACCGAATCGCTGGTCTGGGATGAGCTCAATCCCGTCATCGCTTACCTCACCGAGCAGCATCGTCAGGACGACGGCCAGCTGCTCACCGTGCTCACCGACATCCGCGAGGGTGGAGTGTCGCAGGAGGACCATGACGTGCTGGCAGGGCGGCTGGGAACCCAGCCCAATCCCGGTGAGGTGGCGGTCCACCTGTTTCCTGTCAACAAGCAGGCCGACAGCCTCAACGACTTGCAGCTGTCCCGTATCGCCGAACCAGCACACGAGTATTTCGCCGAATCCGCAGGCGAGGCGCGGCTGGTCAGCCGGCTCAAGAAGAACATGCTGGCACCGGAGCATTTGGAGCTCAAAACCGGCGCGGCGGTCATGGCGCTGCGCAACGACACGGACCACCAGTATGTGAACGGTTCGATCGGTACGGTGCGCGGCTTCGTGAGCGAGGCCAAGGGCGGCTGGCCCATCGTCGAATTCGAGAACGGCAACACCGTCACCATGAAGCAGGCCTCGTGGGAGATGATGGACGGCGAAACTGTTCTGGCCTCGGTCAAGCAGGTGCCGCTGCGCTGCGCCTGGGCGATCACGATTCACAAATCCCAAGGCATGACGCTCGACCGGGCGGTTATGGATTTGCGCCGCACCTTCGCTCCCGGCATGGGCTATGTGGCGCTGTCCCGTGTCGAAAACCTCGATGGGCTGTATCTTGGCGGCATCAATGAGCGGGCGTTCCTCGTCTCTCCGGATGCGGTGTTCCTCGATAGCCAGCTGCGCGATAACTCCACAGCAGCCAGCGCCATGCTGCGCGATGAGGGTGCCGAGGCCTTCACTAGGAGCGCTGCCGGGCAGAGCGCGGGCGACGACGAATTCATGCAGGACGAGCTGTTCTAGGCGCGAGACTTCGGCTGAGAGCCGGACTGACGGCAAATTCGCGCCGTGTCGATGCGCCTCGCATCGTATTCGTCGTCAATGTCATCATTGCCGTCTTGTCGTCATGATTTTCGTTCATTAGGCACTTTTTTCGTTCATTAGGCACTTCGCAAAGTAGACGCCGAATTCAGCGCGGAACATTGCGGCGGAATTCCGCCATTCTTGCCTCGCGCCGCACAGGCATCGCAGTGCGTTTCCGGCATGATCCACCCGAATATGTCTAATGAATTTTCGTGGACGGCGCAAGACAAGCGCAAGCGGAGAGGCAAATGGGTCCCCTCGCGAATCACGAAACCGTGCAGCCTCCGCATGCCGGGTCGAGAAGAGACGTGGAGTCCTGCTCATAGGATGGTGCTATGGATAGGAACGGGAATGAAGCCGATGATGGCTTCGACGAGCTGATGGGCGGCGCCGCAGGCGAGACCGGCCTGGACGGCGATGGCGATGCGTACGGCACTTCCGCGGCAAATCACGATTCAGACGATTCGGACATGCCCAATGCCCCAGCCGATCCGGAGAAGCACCGAGGAAGGCGCTCGACCGCCGTGCTCATCGCCTTCATCGCGGCATTCGCGGCGATCGCCATCGCAGCCGGCGTGGTGGTGGTCCGAACGGTGAACGCGCGTCATGCCGAAGAGCACGCTTCGGCATTATCGGCATGCGCCTCGGCGCGCAAAGGCTTCTCGATCACGTACACTTCCTACGCTCCCACGATGGCATCGGCGGCGAAGCTATCGCGCACGCCGGACGATGAGGCCAGTTCGCCCTATCTGGTCAAGCAGCTGGCGGATGTCATCGCGCCTATGAAGGACGGCGTGTCCCCGCTGAATATGAGCGAACTGAGCAAAACCGCCTGCTCGCCGAATATGAGCACGGCCGACCTGCGTGCGCTGGCCGACAACTTCAGCAGCGGCGAAAGCGATATGGTCAATCGCATGATCAGCGTGCAATACCAGGCCGAAGCGGTCAAGAGCACCATTGCGGGCAAACAGCGCGAAAGCGTGGGCGCACAGCTGGATGCGCTGGTCGTCAAGGCTCGGCTGGCTTTTACGCGCAGCGCCGGCAAGGTCGACGATGCGCAGCGCGGCGCATTGCAGACGGCGGCCGATCAGGCCGAAGCCGCGCATAAGGATACGGGATCGGCCAATGCATTGCTGCAAGATCGACTTGCGTCGCTGCGCTCGGCATATGACGCAGTGGTCGCAGGCCTGCCAGGCGACTGCCATTTCCACCCCTGCGTCGCGCTGACCTTCGACGACGGGCCGAACAAGCAACTCACGCCGAAACTGCTCGATGTGCTGCAGCGCAATGCCGCACCGGCGACCTTCTTCCTGCAAGGGCAGTTCGTCAACGGCAGCAGCGTCGGCATCGTCGCGCGGGAGGCGGCGCAGGGCCACGCGGTCGGCAGCATCTCATGGCGGCATACCCAGCTGCATGCGATGTCGGCTGATCAGCTGAAGAAATGGTTCGACGACACCGATCAGGTGATCTCCTCGGCCAGTGGCCAGCCGGTCACTCTGTTCCGGCCGCCGGATGGTGCGTGGAGCGACGCGGTGCGCTCGCAGGCGGCGGCCAGCGGACAGTCGATGATTCTGTGGAGCGTCGATTCGCAGGACTGGCGTGACATCGACTCCAAGAAAATCGCTGATAACGTCGTCAACGGGGCGTCCGACGGCTCGATCATTTCCCTGCATGACGGGAGGCAGGCCACCATCGATGCGATGCCCGCGATTATCGACGGGTTGCGTGCCAAAGGGCTGCGCATCGTCACGGTGCCGCAGCTGCTGGACGGCGACTTGAAACCCGGTGGCGTCTTCTACTCACTTGGTGATACGACAGACGATTGATCGATAAGTCGGCCGATATGCAGGCGGCAGCTGCATGATCGACGTGGCAATGCTGAAGTGAAGCACGAGGCAACGCGGTGATGTCCCCCGGAGACGTTGTCTCCTCGAAGGCGTTGTCCTCTTGAAAGAATAGGTTTGAGCCATGAATTCCACAGCACTTCGTATGTCAACTCTGTTCCTGCGCACGCTGCGCGAGGACCCCGCCGACGCCGACGTCGATTCCGCGCGTCTGCTGCAGCGGGCCGGCTATATCCGCAAGGCCGCCCCCGGCATCTGGACCTGGCTGCCGCTGGGCCTGCGCGTCCTGAACAAGATCGAAAGCGTGGTGCGCGAGGAGATCAACGGCATCGGGGCGCAGGAGGTGCACTTCCCGGCGCTGCTGCCGCGCGAGCCCTACGAGGCGACGCATCGCTGGGAGGAGTATGGCGACAACATCTTCCGGCTCAAGGACCGACACGAGGCCGACTACCTGCTGGCTCCCACCCACGAGGAGATGTTCACCTTGCTCGTCAAGGACATGTACTCCTCGTACAAGGATCTGCCGGTCACCTTGTATCAGATCCAGACCAAATACCGCGACGAATTCCGCCCCCGCGCAGGCCTGGTGCGCGGCCGCGAGTTCATCATGAAGGACGCGTACTCCTTCACCATCGACGAGGAGGGGCTGCGCAAGGCATACAACGACGAGCGCGGCGCCTACGAGCGCATCTTCCGGCGGCTGGGCGTCAACTACGTGATCGTGAGCGCGATGTCGGGGCCGATGGGCGGCTCGCAGTCCGAGGAGTTCCTGGCTCCGCTGGCCATCGGCGAGGACACGTTCGCGCTCGCCCCTTCGGGCAAGGCATGGAACGTCGAAGCGCTTACCACGCCGAAGCTGGACGACCTCGACGTTTCGCAGATTCCGGCCGCCGAGAAGCGCGCCACGCTCGACGCCAAAACCATCGACGGCATGATCGCGCTCGCGGATGCGCGCTATCCGCGTGCCGATGGTCGCGCTTGGGCCGCGACGGATATTCTCAAGAACGTCGTCATCGCGGTCAAGCATCCCGACGGCGGCGAGGACGACAAGCCGTGGCGCGAGGTGGTGGCTATCGGCGTCCCCGGCGACCGCCAGGTTGATATGAAGCGGCTCGAAGCCCAGTTCGCGCCCGCCGAAATCGAGGAGGCCAACGAGGCCGATCTCAAGGCGCATGCTGAGCTCGTTCCGGGCTATATCGGGCCGATGGTGCTGGGGCCGCAGGCCAAGGCCGCCGGCATCGAGCATCCGGTGCGGTACCTGATCGATGCGCATGTGGCCAAGGGCTCCGCATGGTTCACCGGCGCCGACGAGAACGAGGTCGACTATTACGATCTGGTCTACGGGCGCGATTTCGAGGCGGACGGCGTTGTCGAGGCCGTCGAGGTGCGCCCCGGCGATCTGAGCCCGGACGGCTCGGGCCCGCTGAGCCTGGAGCGCGGCGTGGAGATCGGGCAGGTCTTCCAGCTCGGGCTCAAGTATTCCAACGCGCTGGGCCTTAAGGTGCTTGACCAGAACGGCAAGGCCGTGCCGGTGTGGATGGGCTGCTACGGCGTCGGCGTCTCCCGCGTGCTCGCCTGCATCGCCGAGGCGCATCATGACGACAAGGGCCTGGCATGGCCGGTCAATATCGCGCCCGCGCAGGTGCATGTCTTGGCTACGGGCAAGAACCAGGAGGCGTTTGAAGCCGCCGAAAAGCTGGTAGCCGAGCTGGAATCGCGCGGCATCGAAGTGCTCTATGACGACCGCCTCAAGGTCTCGCCCGGCGTCAAGTTCAAGGATGCCGAGCTGGTCGGCGTGCCGCTGGTGGCTGTCGCCGGCCGCGACACGGTGAACAACGGGACGATCGAGATTCGCAACCGCGACGGTTCCGACTCGGCGGCTGTGCCGGTCGCGCAAGCTGCCGACGTGCTGGCGGAGCGGGTCGGCGCGCTGCGTTGATGCCGATGGCGCGCATACGCTGACCGGCAGCCTTGTAGTGGCTGTACTGCGTGTTGCGCGTACTCGTGGGCTTCGTGTACTCGTGGGCTCGTGTACTCGTGTCTGGTGGCTCGTGGCATGCGAAGAGGGCGACGCTATTTGCCTAGCATCGCCCTCTTCGTGCTATGTATCCCCGCCGCAGATGACTATTCGTCTCCCTTGCGAATAGTTTGACGCACGGCAGGGGGGGTGGGAGCTTCGTATTGCTGCGTGCTGCGCCGGCCTGTTCATCGGTATTGCTGTTGCTGCGGGGTGCATGAAGTTCGGCACAGAGCATAAAGATCTTTTGCCTATTTCAGGGAGGCGCGTTGTCATCATAGAATGATTACGGCCCCTTAATACAGGACCTGAAAGAAGGCAATGATGCAACAAGTTACTGTGCTGGGCACTGGAGTGCTCGGCTCCCAGATCATTTTCCAAGCGGCGTACAAGGGCAAGGACGTCGTGGCCTACGATATCAGCGATGATATGCTCGCCAAGCTGCCCGAACGCTGGGAATACCTTAAAAAGGCCTATCGCCACGATTTTCCCGACGTCACCGACGAGGCGCTCGATGTCGCAGTCTCCCGCATTCGCTCGACCTCCGATCTCAAGGATGCGCTCAAGGACGCCGATATCGTCATCGAATCGGTTCCGGAGCGTCTCGATATCAAGCAGAGCACATGGCGCAAGGTGAGCGAAGTCGCTCCTGCCAAGACGGTGTTCTGCACCAATTCCTCGACCTTGCTGCCCAGCAGGATGGCGCCGTTCACCGACCGCCCAGACCGCTTCCTCTCCCTGCATTTCGCCAATGAGATCTGGAAGAACAACACCGGCGAGGTGATGGCGCAGCCGCAGACCGATCCCAAGGTGTTCGACAGCGTCGTTCAGTTCGCCGAGGAGATCGGCATGGTGCCGATCCGCGTGCGCAAGGAGCAGCCCGGCTATGTGCTCAACTCGATGCTTGTGCCGTTCCTGAGAGCCGCAGCCGATCTATGGGTGCGCGATGTCGCTTCGATTGAGGACATCGACAAGACCTGGCGCATCGCGACCGGCGCTCCGCTCGGGCCGTTCCAGTTCTATGACCTCATCGGCATGATGACCCCGTACATGCTCAACAAGGACAGCAGCGACCCTGTCAGTCGCGAGTTCGCTGAGCGGATCAAAACCGAATACATCGACAAAGGCCGGTTGGGCAAGGGCGCAGGGCACGGCTTCTATGACTATGAGTGAGATATAGCGGGCTGCAGGTTGTGGATGGGCGTCGGCTGCAGGTGCAATTCAGTTTAGTAATTGCGCTGTGGTCGACGCCCATGCAATGTGGATAACTCGATATTGTCCACATCGTATCCACAACACGCCGGATTCGTAGCCTTCGACCACATGACCCGTTTTCGGTTGCAGCGGCTTGCCTCCAGACTGCATAGTGGAGTCACCGCAGGGAGCACGGCTCCGGCTGATGCCAACGGACATAGCAGTCGTCTCATGTATTCCCTGTACGACGGGCATCCCTCGTCGTGATTCCTGCGGTCCAACGACTGCGGTCCAACGACGAATGGAGGAATCATGGCACAGCAGGGGATAATCACGATCACCGGCTTCGTAGGCGCGAACCCGATCGGCTTCGGCCGGGAAGGGAAAACCGGCGGTTGCTCGTTTCGCGTTGGCTCGACGCGCAGCTATTTCCATGCCGCGAGCGGGGAGTGGAAAGACCAGCCCACGACTTGGATGACGGTAAAAGCGTTCCGCACGCTCGCTTTGAACGTTCTTGCCTCGGTGCGCAAAGGGGACCCGGTCATCGTATCCGGGCTACTGAACACCGAGGAATGGCAGCAGGACGGGAACAACCGCAGTCGCATCGTCATCGAAGCCAGCGCCGTAGGGCACGATCTGAGCCGTGGCGTCGGGTCCTTCCAGCGGCAGAATTCACAACGTGGGCAGCCCGGGCAATTGTCGGGTCAGACCGCGAGCCAGCAGGGGCAGAATGCGCACCAGCGCAGTTCGGATGACCAGATGAATGCGGCGGGTTATGACCGTCCGCCTGCCAATGGTTCCTATGCTCTGGCTCACTCCTCCCAGACAGTTGGCGGGGACGCCGGCATCGCGGGACAGCCTTCGGACGAGTCGATGGAAAATGGCGGAAATCCGGGCGGCGGCGGTTTTACGAATAATGGCGTAGGCGAGGACCCATGGAGCGTCGTCGAGAAGCAGACTCCTCAACGCGAGACGCAACATGATGGTGCCGCGGTCGAACTTGGCTTTGGCGTTGCGGAAGTCTCGGCGGGCGGCGATGGAGGGCAGAAACATGACAGCGAAAACGCCAAGGCCGGCGAACCTCGCAATGCTGAGGGATTCGCCGGCCCTGAATTCTAAGCTGCGGAAGTCACCAGATATGCACGCGCTGCTCAGGATCGAGCCACATGCGGTTTTCGGGATCCACGCCGAATGCCGTGTAGAACAAGTCGACGTTGCGCGTGATGCCGTTCGTGCGGAACTCGGCAGGAGAGTGCGGATCGATCTGCAGATACTGTTCGGCGAGCTCGTCGCGCTGCGTCGAGCGCCAGACGGACGCATAGCTGAGGAAGAAACGTTGCAATCCAGTGAATCCGTCGATTCGAGGAGCCTGTTCGAGCGTGCGCTCGATAGCGGCCTGCGAGCCGTCAACAGGCCGTCCGGCAGCCTCATCAAGCGCGAAAGCATAGGCCTTCAGCGCGATGTTCACGCCGCTCAGATCTCCGATATTCTCGCCGATGGTCAGTGCGCCGTTGACATGAGGAGCCTTGCTCGGATCATCCGCGTACTTGTCGGCCAGCTGGCTGGGCACGAAGCCGTTGTACTGCTCGATCAGCCTGGAAGTCAAGGCCTCGAAGTTCTTGCGGTCCTCCGCGGTCCACCAGTCGTTGAGTTTGCCGTCGCCGTCGTACTTGCTGCCCTGATCGTCGAATCCGTGGCCGATCTCATGGCCGATAACCGAACCGATGCCGCCGTAGTTCGCGGCGTCCTCGGCCTGCGGGTCGAAGAATGGGGGCTGAAGAATGGCTGCAGGAAAGACGATGACGTTCAGCGAAGGCTCATAGTAGGCGTTCACCGTCTGCGGGTTCATCAGCCACTCGTCCTTGTCGACCGGTTTGCCGGCCTTGGACAGCTGGTAGCCGGACTCGTAGAGCGAAGCGGCGCGCATATTGCCGATCAGCCCGGCGTCGTCGCGCAGATCCAAGGCGCTGTAGTCACGCCAGTGCTGCGTGTAGCCGATTTTCGGCGTGAATTTCGCGAGCTTCTCAAGCGCCTTGCCCTTGGTTGCCTCACCCAGCCAGTCGCTGTTCGCAATCGAGACGCGGTAGGCCGCGATAAGATTGCCGACGAGCTGTTCCATGCGTTCCTTGGAGCTTTCGGGGAAGTGACGTTTGACGTATTCGCGGCCCACGTCCTCTCCGCAGATGCCGTTGACGAGGGAAACGCCGCGCTTCCAGCGGTCGCGCTGCTGCGTGGTGCCCGAGAGCACCTTGCCGTAGAAATCGAAGTTCGTCTGGTCGAAGTCATGGCTAAGCATGCCTGCCCAGCCGATCAACGTGTGCGCCCGCGCCCAGAGCTTCAGATCCTCAAGGTCGGCGGAATTCCAGAACTCGTCAAGCCCGGTCAGGAAGCTGGGCTCATGCGCGATCGTGTGCTGCAAGGCGGCGATCATATCCACATGCAGACTGCGAGCGGCGGCTGTCGCATCGTAGGTTTCCTGCCAGGCCTTGGCCCACGCATCGACGTCGAAATGCTGCAAGGCAGCGGACAGCGCGGCATAATCAGTGGGGTTGTATGTCTTCTGAGAGTCTCGCGTGGCCACATTGTCCCAGTGCTGCGCGGCTATACGAGTCTCCGTGTCAAGGAATCGCGCGGCTTGCTGCTTGGTCTCCTGCTTGTCGCCATAGCCGGCCAGCAGCAGCTGCCTGGCCACCATCTCGGCGTACTGCTCGCGGATTGGCGCGTAGCGCTCCTCCCGGTAGTAGGCTTCGTCGGGCAGGCCGAGGCCCGACTGCTCGATATGAATGATATTCGTATCCGGGTCGCCCGGGTCTCCGTAGATGCCGATGCCGAACAAGTCCGGGCCGCCGACCGGATTGAGCGAGCCAAGCAGACGAGTCAGATCCGCCTTGTCTGCGACGTCGTCGATGGCCTGCAGGTCCGCCTTGATCGGTTCGATGCCGTTGCGTTCGATGGTCTGCGTATCGCAGAAGGAACGGTACAGCGCCTGCGATTTCGCGGCCGGGCAATGGTCGTCTTCCAGAATATCGCGAATCTGCTCTTCCGCATCCTGCGCGAGCTTGTCGAAGGAGCCGAATCGCGAACGGTCGTCGGGCAAGCGGTACGTGTCGATCCACGGGCCGTTGACATAGCGGAACAGGTCGTCGCCGGGTTTGATGACTGAAGAGAAAGAGGCCGGGTCAAGGCCTGAAATCATAGCTGTTTCCATGACCTCACCCTATCGGCGTTCGGTGACAAACCGCGCTGTCGACAGCGGCTTTGCGGCCGATAAGAGGGTCGGAGCCACGCCATATAGTGTGGGTGGAGGAACTGCTCATCCGCAAGTGGCGGACGGGCGGGAACAAAGAACGGAAGGTTGAATCATGTCGGATTTCATCAATAACCCAGCCCCTGATTCGAACGCTGCGCCTCAGCAGCCGGTGAACCCGTTCAGGCTCATTGAAGAACAGCTCTCGAAGGAGGCGACCAACGCGGTGCGCGGAGTGTACGGCGTGGTTGGCGTCGCCGCAGTTGTCCTCGGCGCGGCGCTGCTGTTCTGGCCGGTGAAGATATTGTCCGTGATGGCCATCGTGCTGGGCATCTATTTCGTCGTATCGGGCGTTATCCGCATCGTCAGCGCCATCGTGGGTATGGGCCTGCCTAGCGGCTGGCGCGTGCTGGATATCTTCGTCGGACTTCTGCTGGCCATCGGCGGCGTCGTCATTCTGAAGAACGCCGCTCTTTCGGGGGCGGCCGTGGCAGTGCTCGTGACGATGACCGTGGGGCTGGGATGGCTGATCGAGGGCATTATGGCAATAGCCGAATCCTGGCGTGCGCCGAGCTCGGGCTGGGCTGTGCTGTATGCAGTCATTTCGATTATCGCAGGCATCGTGGTTTTGGTTTCCCCGTTCAGCTCAACGGCCTTCCTCATCCTTTTCTCCGGCATTTCGCTGATTGTCATGGGCGTTTCCGCAACCATCCGCGCCTTCGTCTTCGGCAAGGCGAACAGGGCCAAGAAAAGCTGATAACGGCACGGGGTGCTGGGCAGCAGCGCAGGGAAACTGCAGGGTTGTTGTTGGGCAGGCGAAGTAGGGTGAAGGCATGATAGAACTGAAAACACCTGCGGAAATCGAAGCGATGAAACCCGCCGGCCGATTCGTCGGTGGCATCCTCAAAGAGCTTAAGGCCATGACGAAAGTCGGCACGAATCTCCTTGAGATCGACGAATTCGTCGCCAAGCGCATTGCCGACCGCAAAGGCGCCGAATCCTGCTACGTGGACTATGCGCCCGATTTCGGCACAGGCCCCTTCGCCCATTACATCTGCATCTCGGTGAATGATGCGGTGCTGCATGGCGTGCCCTACGATTACAGCCTCAAGGACGGCGATCTGGTTTCGCTCGATCTCGCAATCAGCGTGGATGGCTGGGTCGGTGACTCGGCCATCAGCTTCGTGGTCGGCAAGGACGCGGACCCGGAAGATCTGCGTCTGATCAAGTGTACAGAGGATGCGCTCGTGGCGGGCATCGCGCAGGCGCAACCGGGCAATCGCCTGGGCGATGTCTCCAACGCGATCGGCGACGTCGCGCGTTCGCAAGGCTACCCGATCAATCTCGAGTTCGGCGGCCACGGGGTAGGCCACATCATGCACGGCGACCCGCACGTGGCCAATGATGGCAAGGCGCGCCATGGGTATCGCCTGCGTCCTGGCCTGGTCATCGCCATCGAACCATGGTTCCTCAAAACCACCGACGAGATCTATCAAGATCCCAAGGACGGCTGGACGCTGCGTTCGTCCGACGGCTCTCGCGGCGCACACACCGAGCACACTATCGCCATCACCGACAATGGCCCGGTCATTCTTACCACGCGTGATTAACGCATGACGCCGCGGGACTATCCGTGCGCGGCACGCAGTTGAATATTGAACAACCGACTGCTGAGGGCTTGGGGCCGAGAGGCCCGAGTTTCAAAAAACAGCGCAGAGCATCAGACCGATCAGGCCAATTAGGCCATAGGGGTGGTCTGTTCACGTGAACGATGACCAGCGGTTTTGAGACTGCTGCAGGCGGGCTGTCGCACATGCTGCGTCGGCTCGTCTTGCGTTTTCCCTGACATTACCGGCGATTCACCGCAACAGGCAGCCGCCAAGCCATGAGCCTGTTTACCGAACCGCGTATCTTGGTCTGCTATTATGACCTTCCCGGTACCCGTATACGCGGGTCTCGCCTCCGACGGGCCGGCATCGTCATGCCAGCTGCCGGGACACGCCACATGTGCCCCGATGCCGCCGCGAGCAGCCGGATCGATCCGAAAGGGGAGCGCCGATGGCCATAGCCGAGTTGGATGTCGACACCAATAAGTTCACGCTGCCAGTAGTCAAGGCCACAAATGGCCCGGATGGCATTATGGTCTCCGGATTACGCAATGACGGCTGGGTGACGCTTGATCCAGGCTTTCTCACCACAGCGCAATGCGAATCGAAGATCACCTACATCGACGGCAACAATTCGGTCCTGCGCTATCGCGGGTATCCGATCGAGCAGCTGTGCGATCAGTCGGACTTCCTAGAGGTCGCATGGCTGCTGCGTTTCGGCGAGCTGCCGACGCAGGAGCAGTATGACAAATTCAGCTCGGCCGTGAACCATCGCACGATGGTGGGTGAGGATTTCCGCACATTCCTAGGCTCCTTCCCGCGCGCCGCCCACCCGATGAGCGTGCTCGCCTCGGCGGTCAATGCGCTGGCCACCTTCTATCCGGATACCACGGATCCCAACGATTCCGACCAGCTGGACGAGGCTGCGACGATCATCATGGCCAAGGTGCGCACGATCGTGAGCTACATCTTCCGCCGTCGGCGCGACGAGCCGATGCTCTATCCGGACTATTCGCGCGGCTACGTCGACGACTTCTTGCGCATGTGCTTCGCCGTGCCCTACGAGCCGTTCGAATCCGATCCGCTGTACGTGCATGCGTTGGGCCGGCTGCTCATCATTCACGCCGACCATGAGCAGAACTGCTCGACTTCGGTGGTGCGCATCGCGGGCAGCGCCCAGGCCAACCTGTATTCTTCGATCGCCGCAGGCATCAATGCGCTCTCGGGTCCATTGCACGGAGGCGCGAACGAAGCCGTGCTGCGCCAGCTCAAAGCCATCCGCGACAGCGGCATGAGCGTCAAGGAGTTCGTCGAGAGCTCCAAAAGCGAGGGGCGGCGCATTTCCGGACTCGGCCACCGCGTCTACAAATCCTATGATCCGAGGGCCGCGATCGCGCGTCAGTATCTTGAGCAGCTGCTCGCACGCGAGGACACGCTCAAGCTCTCTCAGGAGGAGCGAGCGCTTTTCGACGTGGCCACCGAGCTTGAGCAGATCGCGCTCAGCGACGACTACTTCGTTTCACGGCACCTGTATCCGAATGTCGACTTCTACACGGGTTTGATCTACCGCGCCATCGGCTTCGATCCGGCCATGTTCACCACGCTGTTCGCCTTGGGCCGCATCCCCGGTTGGATCGCGCAATATCGCGAGATGCGCACCGATCCCGAAACCAAGATCGGTCGCCCCCGCCAGGTCTACACCGGCGAAGGCGAGCGCGACTACATTCCCATGGAGGAACGGTAGCCGCATAGCATATAGCGCCCGTTTTGCAGCGCTAGCTCATGCCTGTTGGCACGAAAGAGCCGCTGACCACTCGTCAGTGGCTCTTTCGCTCCATGAGCACCGGTAACTGGCACGAATCAGCCGATGAGCAGCCGGTAGCGGCTCTTTCGTGCCAACAGTGCCGGCTAGTGGCACGAATGTAACGCTGAGCGGCGGGTAGCAGCTTTTGCTCCAATTAACTCTTGTGCAGCGGAACGCAACGGACGTCAAGGATTTGCAACGGCCGAATGAGATGCGTAAAGAATAAGTTTGCAAAACTTTGATTGTAAATGTATTATTGACATATGGTTGATTTGTTAACGCAAATTGCGACATCGTTGCGTAAGGATGTGGACTCGCTTCTTGCTGCACCAGTGTTTGAAAATAGCGATGGTGAACTGTCTCAAGTCCGCGCTGCCGCAGCAGTGCAGGCTAAGACTGGTCAACTGGTCGCTACGGCTGTGCAGAACGCGCGAGGCGCGGGCTATACGTGGCAGCAAATCGGCGACGCGCTCGGCGTTTCGCGGCAGGCGGCTTTCCAGCGATTCGGCAAGCCGATCGATCCGAGAACAGGAGCAGTCATGAATACCGCGCCTTTGCCTCAAGCCGTTTCGATAGCCGAAAGCATCATTGACGATCTGGCTCATTCGCGATGGGAGCTGGTAGTCCAGCGTTTCGACAGCGTTGTCGCTCAGCGGCTGAATGCTGAGGGTCTGGCTGCCGCATGGGCGCAGGTAATCGCCACTGTGGGCGCTTTCGACCATCACGGCGAAGTCAAGGCCATCCGCGCCGTCGATGTCACGATCACCAACACGCCTTTGGCATTCGAAGCCGGAGACTATATCGCGCGCATCACCTTCCATGATGACGCCAGTATCGCCGGGCTTTTCATCCTCAATCCCGAGGTTGCACGATGACCCAGGATTCCTGCGAGCCTGAATCGCAGCAATCTCATCAGGCGCAGCAAATTCCCGAATCCCAGCAATCCAGGCAGACACAGCGATCTCAGCGATCTCAGCAACCGCAGCAATCCCAGCAATCGTAGACGCACATAATGCAGCCGCAGGAGGCCAGAACTGAGAAGGAGGCCAAGCCAGAGCGCAAAGCGGTGCATGGCGAGATAGCCAGTTCTGCCAAAATTCCGAATTCCGAGACCGCCGCAGCGCCCTGGAAAGTGCCGTGGAATGCTGTGGCAATCTTCTTCCTGACGGCCTGCGCGCTGGCTTGGCTTGTCGACCTGCCACTCTGGGTGGGCGGTGTGAGCATGACCAGCTTTGCCGGCAAAGCGCTTATCGGTCTGTCGATGTACATGCCTGCCGTCGCGGCATTCCTCGCGGTGATGATTGTGCAGCATCGGCGCGGCCGTGCAATTTTCCAGCGGCTTGGCTGGGTCCCTGTCCGTCCGATGCATCGTACGGTGCTGTTTGCCGTCATCGGGCTGTTCGGCAGTGCGCTGCTGCCTATCGTAACCGTGTTTCTCGCCGCAGCGTTGGGTCTCACATGCCTCGATCTGGTGACTTTCTCCGGCTACGCCAAACTTATTGCATCAATCCAGCCCGCAGGCAAGCCGCTTCCCATGCCAATCAGTACTTTGGTGCTGTTGCAGTTAGCACAGCTGCCGTTCGCGGCACTGTTCAACGGACTGCTTACTCTTGGCGAAGAGACTGGTTGGTGCGGATTCCTGCTGCCTGCGCTGCGGCCGCTCGGCACATGGCCGGCTCTTATTATCACCGGCGCAGCCTGGGGGCTATGGCATGCGCCGATTATTCTGCTCGGCTATAACTTCAACCGTCCGAACCTGTTTGGGTTGCTGCTGATGGTGATTGGCTGCATCGCCTATGGCGTACTCGTCGGGTGGCTGCGCATTCGATCGGGCAATATCTGTCCTTCCGTCATCGCCCACGGTGCGTTCAATGCGGCGGGCGCGGCGTTCCTGCTGTTCTCGGCTGCCGGTGCTCCTTCAGACCCAGCCATAGTGGGCCCGCTCGGCTGGATGGCGTGGATCGTCATGGCCGCGATTGCTATGCTTCTTGTACTGACCCATCAAATTCCCGATCGAGAGCAGTGGAACTGATAACCAGTCACAGCAGTTCGTCATGGCTTCCCGTGGCAACAAGCACCAACGTAAGTGTGTTGTTCTCGATGCGATACACGAGCAGCCAATCGCTGTCGATATGCAGTTCGCGATATCCTTGAAGGTTCCCAGTGAGAGCATGATCGCGGTAATGAGTGATGAGCATGCTCCTGTCAGCCGACACAAGGTGCTGTATTGCCGCTTCCAAGAGGTCGAGGTGGTAATGCTTGCGTCACAGCTTCTTCACTTGTCGCAGAAATGAACTAGATCGTTCAATGTGTTCAAGCACTGCGAAGCTCTTTCATAAGCTCCTCAACGCTGTCGAATCGACGTTTTGGCTCGCTGTCGGCTTCGAGCACAGCCTGTTCGAACTGAGTGAGTCCAGGATGGAACGGCAGCCGGTGCTCATGAACCGTTTGATGCAGAAACATGTTGACGGCGGTGCTCATGTCGAGTCCCATAGCTTTGAAGATTTCCTGAGCCTGACGTTTGGTGTCGGGATCAGTGCGGACGGCGATGGTCGCACTAGCCATAGTTATTCACCTTTTTTCAGCTATCGTATGGCAAATGTACTCATATTGTATAACAGTGTATCGGTGCTCAACAGTTTGTTCAACCACGCGCTTACAATTCAACGACTAACCTCACGTTGAGTTCACTGCCAATCTTTGATCGTGCATTGCGCCATGTGACCGAGCAGGAGGCATTCGCCCAACAATCATCGGATGAGATGTCCTTGAACGCACACGATGGGTCTAGCTGGAATATGGGGGTATATTCGGCATCGTAGATGCGTGACAACACTGCATACCAGGGGGGGCAATGATGAGCATCATGGCGTTGGCATATGCGTCATTCGCGTTATTTGTGACTCATGAGTTCGAGGAGATTATCCGCTGCAGGCCTTGGATCGAGAGGCATGCCAGCGATAAACGGTATGCGCGGGACTATTGGATCAGAAACAGGGAATATTACCCTTCGACTCCTGCGCTGTCTGCCTGCATAGCGGAGGAAATCGTGCTGTATGGCGTCGCGATGTTCTGTGCAGGTCTCCTGCATTTTGCGCCAGTGGTGTTTGCGGTGACGTTTGCGAATTCGCTGCATCTGCTGGGGCATCTTGGGTTCGCGCTGCGCTCGCGGTCATGGAATCCGTGCAGCGTCACCGCGGCGGTCACGCTCCCCATCAATATCGGGGTGATGGTCGTTACGGCCCACGCTCTTGACGTGGTTCCCAGCATTATCTGGACCGTTGTGGTGACGGCTGTCGCAGGTGCGAATCTGCAACAGCTGCACCGATATGCCGGGGCCGTCGAACGTATCGTGCGCGGATAAGCAACAGTGCAATGGGCGCGGTAGATGCGGCAGGTCACTGTTCGCGTCCGCTTTGTAGCGCTCATTATGACCGGGCGTTACAAAACGGTCTGTAAGGCTTCGTTATCGTCCGTCTTGTAGCGTCAGGATGCAGCTAGCGCTACAAAACGGACGCTAAGCCTGGGGGTGCGCTTTTATTCCATCAGAAGCGGCCTTTTCGTGCCATTAGTCCTTGGTAGACGAACCTGAGCAGCTTAGTTCTTGTGCAGGGCGGCGTTGAGCTCGATGCCGGTTTTGCGCTGGCGGGCTTCGATGCCGCCGGTGATCGAATTGCGTATGAACAGCAGGTTGTCCTTGCCGGACAGATCCGCGCCCTTGACCACGTCGAAGGGTTTCCCTGCGGCCTTTTTGGCCTTGTCGACGACGGTGATTTTGGTGCCGGCGGTCACGTAGAGGCCGGCCTCCACCACGCAGTTGTCGCCCAGCGAGATGCCGATGCCGGCGTTCGCGCCGACCAGGCTGTGCTCGCCGATCGAGTTGCGCAGCTTGCCGCCGCCAGACAGCGTGCCCATTGTCGAGGCGCCGCCGCCGATGTCGGAGCCGTCGCCCACGACGACGCCCTGCGAGATGCGGCCCTCGACCATAGAGGTGCCTAGCGTGCCGGCGTTGTAGTTCACGAAGCCGGCGTGCATCACCGTGGTGCCTTCGGACAGGTAGGCGCCCAGCCGCACGCGGTCGGCGTCGCCGATACGCACGCCGGTGGGCACGACGTAATCGACCATGCGCGGGAACTTGTCGATCGAGAGCACGTTGACGGCTGCATGCGGCACACCCGGGTTGACGCGCATCGCCGCAGCCTCTACATCGAGCTTGCGTTGGGCGAAGTTCTCGACGGCGAACGGCCCGTAATTCGTCCACACCACATTGGTGAGCTTGGCGAAGATGCCATCCAGATTCAGCGTGTTCGGCTTGGCCAGCCGCATGCTCAGCAGGTGCAGGCGCAGGTAGGCGTCTGCTGCATCGACAATCTCGCCATCAAGCTGCGAAACCGTGAACACCGGAACGCGCTTCACGCCTCGCGCATCCGGCTCCTCGTGCGATACGCCGTCGAATCCGTGCTTCGGCCGTGCCGACTCGCTCGGCGCGTCTCCTAAGTGCAGCTCGGGGTACCAGGCGTCCAATGTGGCCCCGGATTCGTCAATCGAGGCAAGTCCCCAGCCCCATGCGGTGCGTTCGTCGCTCATGTGTGCTCCTTAATAAATATATTCGTATTTCGTTATACCGGTTCGGCGGTGCGTTCTGCCACTGTGTAGGCAACACAGCATAATCACCACACACGATACAACGAAGGTTAGGCGAGCGCACGAAGCTGACCCGTGGGCAAGCCTTTGCCAGAAAGCATGCCTCATCCTGCACAAGGATGCATAGTGCGAATCGCAAGGCGGCAAGGAAAGCAAAGGATTTCGTGTGTGAGCGAGCAAAGACGTGAGACGCTTCTCCTCAGGGCACGGGGCGTCGAAACCCTGTGGTCGCGCTCCGCCAATCGGCTATCTGCGTTGTGTGAGGCGTTAACTTGGCTTTGCTGAGGTCTATCTGCGTTGTGTGAGGCGCTAATTCCTTGGCACCACGAGTAGCGCTGGCCGAAAATGGCGGTTCTGGGCCGTCTGATACTCGACGCTCCAGAAAATAGCGCCTCACACAACGCAGATAGACCTGCGCAGCATTCCGATAGCGCCTCACACAATGCAGATACACGCGTGAATCAGGAAAACGGGTACACCAAACTATGAAAAACGAACGAGGACTCGTAACTGTCAGCAGATATTCCGCCTCAACCTCCAACCACCTGTGCCTTATAACACACGTGTCCCAGACAGCGTATGGTGCTTCACCGGATTTTGTGAGCTCGTACGCACTCATGAGTACAGTGAAGCCCTATGAGCAAGGAACGCGATGACCGGCTGCGCCGCGAGAACCGTCGACGCACTATGGTGCGCACGGTGTGCATCGTGCTGGCCGTGGCAATGCTGCTCGCCATGGTGATTCCGGCGATTTACGCGGGGCTTTGACCCGTTCGCATGGCATGATTTCCGCTGCACGGCGTCATGCTCTTGGAGTGCTCGGGCAGGTTCGCGGCCCGGGCGGCCATGGGCGAGAGATGGACGCCTGTCAGTCAGGATCATGCAAGAGGCACCAAGAGGCGCCGAGAGGTATGACGGCGCAGGCTGCTGGCCCGGGCAACAATCGCTGCGGAAACGATGGGTTTGCGCGACATGGCATGATATGGCAAAGCCTGAGGGCCTACAGGGCCAAAGGCTGGGTCTTGAGCCTAAGGCAACGACGGGACGGCCAGCTGGCGACACGGTTCAGACAACGGTCAGACAACAAAATGTATGGTGGTAATGATGGCAGATTTTGATTTTTCCCAGGCGCTTGGCGAGGCGCGGACCAAGTACGAGTCCATCGCCAAGGCGCTGAATGTCGAGCGGCTCAAGGCCGAGATCGCGGATCTCGAGCGGCAGGCGGCCGCGCCTGGACTATGGGATGACCAGGAGAATGCGCAGAAGGTGACGAGCCAGCTCTCGGCCTCCCAAGCGCAGGTCAAAAAGCTCGAATCGTTGGAAGGCCGACTCGACGATGCTGAGACCCTCTTCGAACTCGGCCAGGAGGAGACGGACGCCGATTCGCTGGATGAGGCCCGCTCCGAAGTGGGCGCGATCCAGAAGGATCTCGACGAGATGGAGATCCAGACCCTGCTCGACGGCGAATACGACGCGCGTTCGGCTGTCGTGACGATCCGTTCGGGCGCGGGCGGCGTCGACGCGGCCGACTTCGCGCAGATGCTGCTGCGCATGTACCTGCGCTGGGCCGAGCGTGACGGCTACAAGGCTAAGGTGATGGACACCTCCTACGCCGAGGAGGCCGGCATCAAGTCGGCCACCTTCCAGGTCAACGCGCCATACGCCTACGGCCGACTTTCGGTCGAGGGAGGCACGCACCGGCTGGTGCGCATCTCGCCCTTTGACAACCAGGGCCGCCGCCAGACGAGCTTCGCCGCGGTCGAAGTGGTGCCGCTGGTGGAGGAGACCGATCACATCGACATCCCGGATTCCGACATCCGCGTGGACACCTACTGCTCGTCGGGCCCTGGCGGCCAGGGCGTGAACACCACGTATTCCGCGGTGCGCATCACCCATCTGCCCACGAACACCGTGGTGACCATGCAGGACGAGCGCAGCCAGATCCAGAATCGCGCGGCTGCGATGGCCGTCCTGCAGTCTCGCCTGCTCGTGATGCGGCATGAGGCGGAAGCCAGGAAGAAGAAGGAGCTCGCCGGCGACATCAAGGCCAGCTGGGGGGACCAGATGCGCTCCTATGTGCTGCATCCGTATCAGATGGTCAAGGACCTGCGCACCGGATATGAGACGTCGCAGACGCAGGCTGTGTTCGACGGCGACATCGACGGGTTCATTGACGCGGGCATCCGCTGGCGTCATGAGCAGCGTCGCGAAGCGGCCGAAGAGGCTTCCGAGGAGTAAATTCTCGAAGAGAGAGCATAACGGTAAGGATGGCATGACATGGCGCTTATTTCGCTGGAGCACGTTTCCAAGATCTACCCCAAAGGCACCCGGCCTGCGCTTGACGATGTCACCGTGCACGTCGATCGCGGGGATTTCGTGTTCCTGGTGGGGGCGTCGGGCTCAGGCAAAACGACACTGCTGAGCCTGCTCCTGCACGAGGAGGATGCCACGAGCGGGGAGATCCGCGTCGCCGGCAACGATCTGCGCCGGCTGGTCAACAGCCAGGTGCCGCAATACCGTCGTTCGATAGGCTTTGTGTTCCAGGATTACAAGCTGCTCAACAACAAGACGGTCTGGCAGAACGTCGCCTTCGCGCTCGAAGTCATCGGCACCAGCCGTTCCACCATCGCCTCGCTTGTGCCGAAGGTGCTGGAGACCGTAGGGCTTGTCGGCAAGGAGAACAACTACCCGCATGAGCTCTCCGGCGGCGAGGCGCAGCGCGTGGCCATCGCAAGAGCCTATGTGAACCATCCGCAGATATTGCTGGCCGACGAGCCGACCGGCAACCTCGACCCCACGACCTCGCTGGGCATCATGGAGGTGCTTGAGGCGATCAACCGCACCGGAACCACCATCGTGATGGCGACGCATAACGAGGAGATCGTCAACTCGATGCGCAAGCGCGTCGTGGAGCTGCACAACGGCAGAATCGTGCGCGATCAGGAGCACGGCTCCTATGATTCCGCGCTGTTCTTCCCTGATACCGAAACCGAGTCCAAGTCCAAGGCGCAGCGGGTCGTCGCCCCCATATCCTCGGCCGTCACCGGCGTTGGCGCGATCAAGGCCGTCGAGGCGGCGAAGAACATGCCGGAGCACGATGCCAACACACTGCATGCCATGAACGCCGTGGTCGAGGCGATGCACGCCGATACGGACGAGGACGGGGGCATCGCGCGGCTGGCGATGTCGGTGCATTCCGGGCGGAAGGGCCGCTATGGCGAGACCTTCAAATCGGTCGAAACGACGATGACCTGGGGACGCGGCCTGGACGTTGACGCCATCGCGGCCCAGGGCGATACGGATGCGCAAGCACGGCACGACGATAACGAGCAGGACGACGCCGCGGAGGCTGACGCAGGGCAGGGCCATATTCCGGAAGTCGATGAGCGCGCATCGCCGGAATTCGGTGCCTCGGCAGATAATGCTCCGGAACGTGACGTGCAGCTCCACGGCGAGCAGATCCAGCGCGCAGAGGCCGAACCACCCGCTCCGCCTGCGCCGCCAGTAGGCGATGCGCATGGTGCCCGGCACGGCGACGGCCCTGCGACTGGCGGTGGCAACGATGACGGCGAAGCCGCGCCCCGGAGCACGGGCGCCGATGACGGCGAACAAGAAAACAGCCACCATGAGGAGCAGTAAGCGATGAGGACGCGATTCATACTTTCCGAGACCTGGACGAGCCTGAAACAGAATGTCTCGATGATTCTGTCGGTGATGCTCGTCACCTTCATCTCCTTCCTGTTCATCGGCGCCTCCGGCCTGATGCAGGCGCAGGTCACCAAGGCCAAGGGCGACTGGTACGACAAGGTCGAGATCGTGGTATGGATGTGCCCCGACGGCACCAGCCAAGCGGCCTCCTGCGCTTCCGGCAAGGCTCCGACGAAGCAGGAGATCGTCGATCTCGAAAACGTCATCCATCAGGAGCTGGGGGGCGTGGTCTCGAAGATCACGTACCAGAGCCGCGAGGATTTCTACAGGAACCAGTTTCTGAAGCAGCACCCCAATGGCGTCTTCCAAGGGCGTACGCTGACTGCCGCGAACATGCAGGATACGCTGCGGCTCAAGCTCTCCGATCCGACCAAGTATCAGGTCGTCTCCGAAGTGCTCTCCGGGCGCACCGGCGTCGAGGAAGTGGTCGACCAGCGGCAGATCTTCGATCCGGTATTCAATGTGCTCAACAAGGCGACCGTCGTCACCGTGGTGCTGGCGGCCGTGATGGTGGTGGTCGCCATACTGCTTACCGGCACGACGATTCGCATGAGCGCTGCCTCGCGCAAGAACGAGACGGAGATCATGCGCCTGGTCGGGGCATCGAACTGGACGATTCGATTGCCGTTCATCCTGGAGGGCGTCATCGCCTCGTTCCTAGGCTCTTTGCTGGCTTGCGGCGCACTGAGCGGCATCGTCAAGGTGTTCATCACCGACGGCCTGGCGCAGACGGTGCAGTGGATGCCGTACATCAATCAGAAAACCGTCTGGGTCGTGGCCCCCGCGCTCGTGCTCGGCGCGATGGCGCTGTCGGCATTTGCCTCGGCCATCTCCCTGCGCCGTTATCTCAAGGCGTGAGAATGCTTGGGGCGCTTGGGCACACGCGGGACTCTTGGCATGCTCAGAAGCATTTACTACACTGGGTATCCACGTGCGCGGTACGCTGTACGCACGGTACGCTCAATGCGCAGCAGCCTCAATCCACAGCGGTCGCAACTCGCTGCGGAATTGGAAAACGCTGCGGAATTGAAGTGCGCGGTGCAGTTGAAATATGCCGTGCAACCTGACAGCACTGGGGGAGCCAAGCGCTAAAGGAAAGGCTTGAATAAGAATGACGCACGCGAAACGCATCAACGCCGCTGTGGGGATTGCGCTGGCTATGGCCAGCATATTTGCCGCCGGTTCGATAGGCACCTTGGTGGCGGTGCCGCAGGCGCAAGCCGCGCCCGACTGGAACGCCTACCAGAACAAGCTGCAGAATCAGGAGAGCCTTAAACAGCAGCTCGCGGGGGTGGATCAGAATCTTGCAGACCAGATTCTGGCCTTGAACGATCTGACGGAGAACCAGATTCCGCAGGCGCAGCAGGCGGCCACAGCCGCCCAGCAGCAGGCCGAGCAGGCGCAAAGCCTTGCCCAGGCGACCAGCGAACGGCTTGATGCGGCCAAAAAGGACCAGAGCGACCTCGAAGAGAAGATCAAGCAGACCGGCGCCGACTACGACGACGCCAAAGAAGCCGTCGCCCAGCTCGCCCGCGACAGCCTCCACGGCTCCAACGCCTCCGAAGTGATGGACGTGGTCACCAAATCCAAGACAACCGATCAATTCGTCAATTCGATGCAGTCGGACGCGGCCATCGCGCGCAGCGAGGCGAATGCGGCGAATGACGCCGCCACGACGCTCAACACTTCGAAGAACCGCAAAGAGCGCCTCAACGCCATCGAGCAGCAGATCTCCGACCTCAAGCAGCAGGCTGATGCGCAGGCAGCCTCCGCCCAGAGCGCGGCGCAGGCCGCCCAGGACAAGCAGACTCAGCTGCAGGCCTTGCGGGAAAAGGGCAATGAGTCCCGCGCCAGCCTGGAAGAGCAGAAAAGCGGGCTGACCAGCAAGGCGGCCAAGGAAGCCGCTGACATAGTCACGCTCAAATCGCAGATCGATTCCTACAATGAGCAGATGGCCGCCCAGGCGGCTGCCGCTCCGGACCCGGGCAACGGCGGCCAGCAGCAGACGAGCGGCGGCGGCGCAGCACCGCTCCAGCCGGCCCCGGCACCAGCGGCTCCGGCGCAGAACAACGGCGGTGGCGGCGGCGCCAGCGGCATGAACTACGGTGTCCCCGGCAACTGCCCCTCGGGCTCCTCGTACTGCTACGGGCACTACACCGGCAATACGGTTGGCGGCAGCGCCTACCCCTCGCGCCAGTGCACGCTATGGGCCTATCTGCGTCGTTCCGAGCTGGGCTTGCCTGTCGGGTCCTACATGGGCAACGGCGGCCAATGGGCGGCCACGGCGCGCGGCATGGGCTACCTGGTGAACAACACGCCGCATGTCGGCGCCGCAATGGTGTTCCTCCCCGGCCAGAGCGTCGGCGGGCATTGGACCGCCGACTGGCAGTACGGCCACGTCGCCGTCGTCGAGCGCGTCAATTCCGACGGCTCCGTGCTGATCTCCGAAGGCGGCACCGGGTTCGGGACATTCCCGGCCTGGGACACCATCAGCGACCCGTGGAACTACCAGTACGTGCACTACTAAAGTCCGACTTAAAGCCCGGCAGCGCGATGGGCTTGACCCTGCTGCCGGCTGCGGGCTGATGCTCGTCCGCCGCCGCACGTCCCATGGGTGCGTCACGCATCGTGCTATCGTCGTGGTGCACACGAAATCGGCATGAAACAGCATGGACCCGCACATACGCACGTCTGCGCTTATGAAGCCGTCATGTCTAGAGCATGGAAGGAAAGGGGGAGACTTTGGCCAAGGAACAGGGAACGACAACGATTGCGCTGAACCGTAAGGCGCGGCACGACTACGAGATCGAGGACCGGTATGAGGCGGGAATCGCCCTGACCGGCACCGAGGTCAAATCGCTGCGCGAAGGCAGGGCGTCGCTGGCCGAATCCTTCGTCTCGATTGACCGCCGCGGCGAGATATGGCTGGAAAACGCCAACATCCCCGAATACCTCAATGGCACATGGAACAACCACGCCCCCAAGCGCAAGCGCAAACTGCTGCTCCATGCCGCGCAGATCGCCAAGCTCACCCGCCAGACCGAAGCCAAGGGGTACACCATCGTGCCGCTCAGCCTGTATTTCAAAGACGGCCGGGTCAAAGTGGAGATCGCCGTAGGACGGGGCAGGCGCGAATACGACAAGCGCCAAGCGCTGCGCGAGGAGCAGGACAAGCGCGAGGCCCAGCGGGCGATGCGCTACAAGAACCTGCGTTCGCGCTCGTAGCGTTGGGCGATGACGTGCTGATGGCACGGTCATGACAGCGCAGTCAACATGCCGCGGTAGTTTATAGCGTGCAGACATCGACGGCGCAGCACTTGTGCGATGATGCAGATGCACTGGCCTGTGGCCTGTGGCCTGCGTGTTTGCATCGTCTTATATCTGCGCTGCACACACATCGGTGCCTCGGCTATGCCGTCATGCGCTCGTGCCGTCTCGCAGCCATGCCGTCTGAAGTCTCGTCAGCGGCTGGGGCATCTCAGAGCAGTACGGCTCCAGGCAGCGAAACCACAGAACATACAGAGAGAAGACTCACTATGACCCATTATGCCAAAGGGCTGAAAGCCCTTGCCGCCGTAACGCTCGGCACGGCCATGATCGTATCGGCAGCCGCCTGCGGCACCACCGATGCGGACTCGTCGTCCGATGCCTCGTCGGCGACCATCAAGAGCTACGACGTCAGCGCCATCAACAAGGATGATGCCATCGCCGCCATTCTGCCCGCATCGGTGACCAAGGACGACACGCTCACCGTCGGCTCCGATATTTCTTATGCGCCGGCCGAATTCCTCGATGCCGACGGCAAGACGGTGATAGGGTACGATGTGGATATCTCCAAGGCCGTCGCGGCCGTGCTCGGTCTCAAGGAGAAGACCGTCCCCTCCAGCTTCGACTCGATCATTCCCTCGGTCGGCTCCAAATACGACATCGGCATGTCCGCGTTCACGGTGACCAAGGAACGCCTCAAATCGGTGGATTTCGTCAGCTACTTCAACGCCGGCTCCACTTACGTCGTGCAGAAGGGCAACCCCAAGAAGATCGACAGCTCCGACCTGTGCGGCGACAAGTTCGCCGTGGGAACCGGAACCATCCAGGAAAGCGCAGTGGGAGCGCTGAGCAAGCAGTGCACGGCTGCAGGCAAGAAGCCCATGCAGATCCAGTCTTTCAAGGCGCAGAGCGATGCGACCACCGCCGTGGCAACCGGCAAAGCCGACGTATTCTACGCGGATAGCCCGGTCGCCGGCTACGCCGTCAAGCTGACCAACGGCACTCTGCAGACCATCGGCAATGACGTCGACGTCGCGCCCGAAGGCATCATCATCAAGAAGGGCGACGCCGCCACCGCTCAGGCGGTGCAGAAGGCCCTGCAGAAGCTCATGGACGACGGCACGTACAAGAAGATCCTCGGGCACTGGGGCGTCTCCTCTGGCGCGATCGAGAAGGCCGAGATCAATCCTGCAGTGTAGCTGACGAAGCCGGGCCTTTGCCCGCATCCCTTATGGCTTCTTCCCGCGATCTGTCCTACGATGGGCATGTAACGCTCTCGTAGCAATGCGTGCCTAGTGTGTGAACGCATATCGGCGCACGCCATGCGTCGAACGAGACCAGAGAACCATAAGAGAAAAAGGGATACGGGTATGTCCAGCAAATTAATCAAACGGATTTCGGCCGTCGCGCTCGGCGCTGCCATGATCGTGTCGGCAGCGGCCTGCGGCACCAACAACGCGGGTTCAGGAGACTCGTCGTCCTCATCGTCGTCCAACAAAGGCTATGACGTCAGCTCCATCAAGAAGGACGATGCCATTGCCGCCCTGCTGCCGGAGTCGGTGAGCAAGGACGGCAAGCTCACCGTCGGCTCCGACACGTCGTACGCGCCGGCTGAATTCCTCGACGAGGACGGCAAGACGCCCATCGGCTTCGATGTGGACCTGACCAAGGCTCTCGCGGCTGTGTTTGGTCTCAAAGCAGTGACCGTCAGCTCCACCTTCGACTCGATCATCCCTTCGGTCGGCTCCAAATACGACATCGGCATCTCCTCGTTCACCGTGACCAAGGAACGCCTCGCGGCCGTCGATTTCGTCACCTACTTCAACGCCGGCTCCACCTTCGTCGTGCAGAAGGGCAACCCCAAGAAGATCGACACCTCGGACTTGTGCGGCCACAAGCTCGCCGTGCAGACGGGAACGACTCAGGAAAGCGCCGCGCAGACGCTTGACAAGCAGTGCTCGGCAGACGGCAAGAAGCCCATCCAGATCCAGTCCCTCAAGATGCAGACCGATGTGACCACCGCCGTGGCATCGGGCAAGGCTGATGCGTTCTACGCGGACACCCCGGTGGCCGGATATGCGATCAAGCAGACCGGCGACACGCTGCAGGCACTCGGCAAGGACGTCGACATCGCGCCTGAAGGCATCGTCGTCAAGAAGGGCGACGCCGCTACCGTGCAGGCGGTGCAGAAGGCCATGCAGAAGCTCATGGACGACGGCACCTACAAGAAGATCCTGAGCACTTGGGGCGTATCCTCCGGCGCCATCGACAAGGCCGAGGTCAACCCCAGCGTCGAATAGGCTGCGCTTGCTCCTTAGAGCGGCTCGGCTTGACGCGGGCGCTCGAAGGCCGCGCGGGGATTGGACGAAACACCCGGCTGACGGCATGCTCCGCAGCGGTCGCCGGGCATCAGGCGAGAAAGAGGATTAGGAATGTCGCAAAACCAGAAATCCGATGAGGATGGTCTCGATGACGTCACGGTGCTGCCGGTAAGGCATATCGGCTCCCTCGTGGCGGGCGTCATCGTCGCCCTCCTTGCCCTGATGCTGATTCAGGGCATGGTAACCAACAAGAACATGGACTGGCCTATCGTCTGGAAGTATCTCTTCGACCAGAACGTGCTCAGAGGCATTGCGTGGACCCTGATTCTGACGGTGGCCTCGATGCTTATCGCCATCATCCTGGCCGTGCTGCTCGCCGTCATGCGCAAATCCCTGAACCCGGTGCTGCGCGGCGTGAGCTGGTTCTACATCTGGTTCTTCCGCGGCACGCCTGTATGGACGCAGCTGGTGTTCTGGGGCCTGTTCTCGGTGCTGATTCCGCAGATATCGCTGGGAGTGCCTTTCACGAGCATCAGCTTCTGGTCGATGGATTCCGACCGCTTCACCCAGGCGATTCAGGCCGGATTGCTGCCGGCCATCTTGGGATTGGCCTTGAACGAGGCCGCGTACCTGGCGGAAATCGTACGCGCCGGCCTTGAGGCGGTCGACCCCGGGCAGTCGGAGGCGGCGAAGGCGCTGGGCATGCGCAGCTCCAAGATCATGCGCCGCATCATCCTGCCGCAGGCCATGCGCATCATCGTGCCGCCGACGGGCAACGAAACGATCGGCATGCTCAAAACGACCTCGCTGGTCACCGCCGTGCCCTTCGGGCTCGAGCTGCAGTTTGCTACCAACGCCATCGCCAACCGTATCTACAAGCCGATTCCGCTGCTGCTTGTGGCCTGCGTCTGGTACTTGCTCATCACTTCGATTCTCATGGTCGGGCAGGCGTACCTGGAGCGGCACTTCGGCAAAGGCTTCGACCAGCGGCGCGTATGGCCGCCGAAGGACGCCGTCCCGCTGCCGGGCAAAACCGAAGGCGAAGTGAAAAACGATGTGAGCAAAGGCAACCAGGCCACCTTCGTGGGCCTGAACGCGTGAACGAGGCATGATGACAACTACAGCGAACAATCCGGTGAATACACAGTCTGGCGATGCCCATTTCGACTCGGTCGTTCCTAGGGCTCAGCGGGTCACCGGGGACGGCGCACCCGCCGTGCAGGCCATCGGCGTGCAGAAGCGCTTCGGCTCCCTGCATGTGCTCAAAGGCGTCGATATGACGGTTATGCCGGGTACGGTCACGGTGATCTTGGGGCCATCCGGCTCGGGAAAGTCGACGTTCCTGCGCCTGATCAATCAGCTGGAAACGCTTTCGGGAGGCCGCATTGCCGTCGACGGCGAACTCGTCGGCTATCGCCCGGTGACCCGCCACGGCGAGGAGTGCCTGCAGGCGCTGAACGAAAAGGAAATCGCCCGTCAGCGCGAGAAGCTCGGCATGGTGTTCCAGCGCTTCAATCTCTTCCCGCACAAGACGGCTCTCGAAAACGTCATGGAAGCCCCCGTGCATGTGGCCAAGGAGTCCAAATCCACGGCGCGCGAAGAGGCCATCAACGAACTGACCAGGGTCGGTCTGGCCGAGCGGCTGGATTACTATCCCGCGCAGCTTTCCGGCGGCCAGCAGCAGCGCGTCGCCATTGCCCGCGCACTGGCGATGAAACCCGAGATCATGCTCTTCGACGAGCCGACCTCCGCGCTCGATCCCGAACTCGTCGGCGAGGTGCTGGGCGTCATGCGCTCGCTGGCCGACGGCGGCATGACGATGATCGTCGTCACGCACGAGATCGGCTTCGCTCGCGAAGTGGGCGACCAGATCGTCTTCATGAACGGCGGTGTGGTCGTGGAGAAGGGCGGGCCGGAGATTCTGGACAATCCCACGGAGCAGCGATTCAAGGACTTCCTCAACCACGTGCTGTAGCCGGCTCGGTTCTCTTCACGCGACAGGACGGCGAATGGCGGCCCTGATAAAGGCGCTACGCACATCAGCTTGATCGCGTGACGGCAACACGGGAGGCTGACGGTTCTAATCGGTGCGTCACACGAACAGCCCTTTCTGCGTGACGAAAACACGAGCATGGGTGCATGCACACGCTCAGGAATATACGGACTGCGTGAATATTCACACGAAGCATGGGCGCATTCCGAAAATTTCCCATAGACTGGTGAACCATGTGTGGAATCGTTGGATATGCAGGAAATGTCACGACCGCCTGCGGCAAGCCTTTGGAAGTCTGCCTGCAGGGTCTGCGTCGTCTGGAATACCGCGGCTACGATTCCGCGGGCGTGGCGCTTACGGCCCCCGGCATGGGTTCGGTCGCCGTGCGCAAGAAGGCCGGCCGGCTGGCCAATCTTGAGACGGATCTCGAACGCCGCCCGATGCCGGATGCGACCGTGGCCATCGGGCACACGCGCTGGGCGACCAACGGCGAGCCGAGCGATGTCAACGCGCATCCGCATACCAGCGCCGACGGCCATATCGCGCTGATTCACAACGGCATCATCGAGAACGCCAACGAACTGCGCTTCAACCTGCAGACCGAAGGGTATGCCTTCGTCTCCGGCACCGACACCGAAGTCGCCGCCAAACTGTTGGGCAAGGTCGCCGCCACGGTCATTGAGGAGACCGGCAAGGCAGACCTGTTCGAATCGCTGCGCCGCGTCGCGCGCATGCTCTCCGGCGCCTTCACACTGCTGGCTGTCGACGATCGTCAGCCGGATATCGTCGTCGGCGCACGGCACGACTCGCCGCTCGTGGTGGGCCTGGGGGAGGGCGAGAACTTCCTGGGCTCCGACGTGGCCGCCTTCGTGGCCTACACCAAACACGCCATGGAATTGGGGCAGGATCAGGCCGTGTGCATCAGCGCCGATAACGTCACCGTCACCGATTTCGAAGGCAATGTCGTCACGGATTCCAAGCGCTTCACCGTAGACTGGGATGCCAGCGCCGCTGAGAAGGGCGGCTGGCCGTCGTTCATGGACAAGGAGATCCACGAGGATCCCGAAGCCGTGGGCAATACGCTTATCGGCCGATTCAACACTGCTGGCGACATCGTGCTGGACGAGGTGCGCATCGCGCTTGAGGACTTCAAATCCATTGACAAGATCATCGTCGTCGCCTGCGGCACGGCGAGCTACGCCGGCATGGTCGCGAAATACGCGATCGAGCACTGGGTGCGCATTCCGGTCGAAATCGAGCTGGCCCACGAATTCCGTTACCGCGACCCGATCCTGACTCCGCGCACGCTCGTGGTAGCCATCTCGCAGTCCGGCGAGACGATGGACACGCTTATGGCGTTGCGCCACGCCCGCGAACAGGGCTCGCGCGTGCTGGCGATCTGCAACACGCAGGGCTCCACCATTCCGCGCGAATCCGATGCCGTGCTCTACACGCATGCCGGGCCGGAGATCGCGGTCGCATCCACGAAGGCCTTCGTGGCGCAGGTCGTGGCAGCCTACATGCTCGGCCTGTACCTAGCGCAGATCAAAGGCACGATGTTCCCCGACGAGATTCGCGGCATCGTCGCGCAGCTCAAGGCCATGCCCGCCAAGATCCAATGGGTGCTCGACACGCAGTGCGAGACGGTCGACAAGGCCGCCAAACGCATGCTCAACGCGCATTCCTTCCTGTTCTTAGGGCGGCATGTGGGCTACCCGGTGGCGATGGAGGGCGCGCTCAAGCTCAAGGAGATCGCCTACACCTTCACCGAAGGCTTTGCCGCCGGCGAGCTCAAGCACGGGCCGATCGCGCTGGTCGACGAAGGCGAGCCGGTCGTGGTGATCGTGCCTTCGGCGCGCGGCCGCAACACGCTGCACAACAAGGTCATCTCCGGCATCGAGGAGGTCAAGGCGCGTGGCGCGTTCACCATCGTCGTGGCCGAGGAAGGCGACCCCGACGCCGAACGCTACGCCGACGTGGTCTTCTGGCGTCCGATCTGCCCGACCTTGCTCAGCCCGCTCGTCGACGTGGTCCCGCTGCAGCTCTTCGCCATGGATATGGCCAATCTCAAAGGATACGACGTCGACAAGCCCCGCAATCTGGCCAAGTCCGTGACGGTGGAGTAGATGCTTGGACGGGATGGCCCCGCAGCGGACGCAATAAAGGCCGTTGGGGATGCATTCCTATGGAGTTGCGAGGCCGTTGCCCCATTCGGGCCTATGAGTTCGGAGGAGCGTCGCAAAAGAGGCACTGGCCGACAGCTGCAGCCCCTTTCGTGACTCCAGTTTCAAATGAGCGTCGCAAAAGGGCCGTAAGCCATATGGCATTCGTGCGCTCTGCGCATGACCGCGCTCTGTGGCGCTTGCCGCGCAACGCGGGACAGCGGCGGCAGACAACATTCGTCCTCTGG
Source organism: Bifidobacterium subtile (assembly GCF_000741775.1). Classification (GTDB taxonomy): domain Bacteria; phylum Actinomycetota; class Actinomycetes; order Actinomycetales; family Bifidobacteriaceae; genus Bifidobacterium; species Bifidobacterium subtile. Next base: position 140,748 of record NZ_JGZR01000005.1, on the reverse strand, counting down.
TGCGACGGGCAACAGACATAAGGAGCGAAGCATGACTCAGGGCCATCGATGGGTCGATGCCGAGCCTGAAATCCCTTTCGACTATGACGTCGTGTACGAGGATTCCGGCATCATCGTCATCGACAAGCCGCATTTCCTCGCCACCACGCCACGCGGCATGTGGTACCGGCAGACCGCGCTGATTCGGCTGCGTGAACGGTTCAACGAGCCTGACATCGTGCCGGCGCATCGGCTGGATCGCGCAACCGCAGGCATCGTGGTGTTCACGCGCAAGCCGCGGTTGCGCAAGACCTATCAGATGCTGTTCCAGCGGCATATGGTCGCGAAGACATACGAATGCCTAGCGCCCGCCGCGCCGATTGCGCGGCCGCGGTACGGCACCATCTCCCGCCTCGACCCGCCTGCCGTATTCCCGCTGCTGCGGCGCTCGCGCATCGTCAAGCGGCGCGGCATCCTGCAGGCCTATGAGGAACCCGGCGAAGTGAACGCCGAAACGGTGGTTCGGCTAGGTGATGTCGACGGCTGCGGCGCGGAAAGAAGTGCATATGCGGACCGGCGTGAGGCGCAAAGTCGCTGGAAGGAACACGCAGAGGACTATGCGGCTGCCTGCTCGGATGTCCAGGCGAAACCGGCAGGCTTCCACGATTCCAATTACCGCGCCGAAGGCCGAAGCGTCATCGGTCGCCAACCTAGCGATCGCGGTTTTCGTCAACGCGTCGCCAATGCTCGCTCGTCCCGCCCAACTCGTTGCCGCCGCTACATACTTGAGCCCAGAACCGGCAAAACGCACCAGCTGCGCGTGCATATGAATGCGCTGGGGCTGCCTATCACCGGAGACGAGCTCTACCCGAGCATTAAGTACCCGGATTATGACGACTTCACGGCCCCATTGCAGCTGGTCGCACGTTCGCTGGCGTTCATCGACCCGATCACCGATGAGCCGCGTCGCTTCGTCTCGCGTGTGTCATTGGGATAGGGGCTGTGCGCACCACTCTTCCCGATTGGACGCATAGTGCGCACGAAACGAACGTGCAAAGCGCGGCGCTTGATCACACGCACGCACAATATCAAGGTTTTGGCCATATCGGACGAAGTCGATGATGTTCGTTTCGTGCGCACTATAGGAATTGACTGTTGCGTAGTGCGCGCTGTTATATCGTAGACTCGACGTCAGTAATGGAAAGGACCGGCTTGATGGGATTGCGGTGGAAGAGGCGCATTAGGCGTGCCTTGGCCTTGGGCGTCGCCTCGCTGATGCTGCTCGCCGCCGCGGCCTGCGGGCAGGGCGACATGCGCACCGTCGTCACCGTCTGGTCGTGGGAGCCGAGCATGAAGGCGCTGGCCGCCGGATTCGAGCGGGCGAATCCGGACATTCGCGTTGATATCAAGGCAACGAGCGGCTACGAGAACCTCAACACGGCGATTGAGGACGGCTACGGCACGCCGGATGTCGTGCAGCTCGAATACTTCGCGCTGCAGCAGTATGCGATCAGCGGGCAGCTGCGCGATCTCACCGACAAAACCGTGACCTACGGCGACGCCTACACGCCCGGCACCTGGGCCTCGGTGCGGCTCAACGGCCGGGTCTACGGACTGCCGATGGACTCGGGGCCGATGGCGTTCTTCTACAACAAGAGCGCGTTCGACCAGGCGGGGGTGGATGCTTCGACGATTCATACGTGGAACGATTACTACGAAGCGGCCAAGAAGCTCAAGGCGACTGGCGTGTACATCGCAGCCGACTCCGGTGACGCGAGCTTCTACGATGCGATGATCTGGCTGGCCGGAGGACGTCCGTTCCGCACTTCGGTCGACGGCAAGACGGTGACCGTCGATCTCGACGGCGACTCGGGCACGAAGACGTTCACCGAGTTCTGGCAGAAGATGATCGACGAAGGGCTTATCGACACCCAGCTTTCCACATGGTCGGACGGGTGGAAGCGCGCCTTGGGGTCGGGCGACGTGGCCTCGGTGTTCTCAGGTGCGTGGATGCCTTCGCTGCTGCTTTCGGACGTGCCGGGAACGGCAGGGCTGTGGCGCGTGGCGCCGATGCCCACCGCCGACGGCTCGTCCACGAATTCAGAGAACGGCGGTTCGGCGTTGGGCGTGCTGCAGTCCAGCCGCAAGCCCAATGCGGCCTTCCGCTTCGTCGAATACGCCTGCCACGAGGAAGCCGGAATCCGCGCCCGCGTGGACGGTGGCGCTTTCCCGGCTGACACGGCGTCATTGAATGCTCCCGGATTCCTTTCGAAGACCACCATCAAGGATTCGCGCGGCATCAGCGTGCCGTATTTTGGAGGTCAGGAGTTCAACAAAGTGCTCTCGAAGGCTGCGGAACGTGTGTCGGTCGGATACCAGTACCTGCCGTTCGAAGTGTATGCGCGCAGCGACTTCCGCGGCACAGTGGGGCAGGCATACCGCTGGTCCACCGCCGAGCGATCCGCCGCGCTGACCCAGGCGCGCATCGATGCGGGGATGCTCAACTCCGATGGCAGCAAGATTGCGCCACCCAAGTCGCCCGGCCCCAAGATCTCGCTGGACGCGGGCATCGCCCTGTGGCAGAAGGATCTCAAGGAGTATGGGGTCAATCAGGGCTTCACCATTCAATAGTTCCGCCTGCCTGCCCGACAAGACGGGACACGCCTGCCGAACCAATCGGCAAACCCCTTATTTGGCGTTGCGCTCGTAGATCGCGGCCATGCCCTTGAACATGAGCTCGGGGTCGTAGACGTCGATCAGGTCCGTGTCGTTGGCGAAAATGCTGCCAAGGCCGCCGGTGGCGATCACGCGGAAGTCCTCGTCGATTTCATCGTGGAACTGCCGGATCGTACGCTCGATGCCGCCGAGGAAGTTGTAATACAGCCCGGCCTGCATAGCGGTTTTGGTCTCGGTGGCCAGTATGGAATCCGGCCGGGTGATCTCGACTTCGGGCAGCTGCGCGGTCTCGCCCCACAGCGCTGCGGCGGCGGTGCGGATGCCCGGGGCGATGAGTCCGGAGACGATGGTGCCTTTGGCGTTGACGTAGTTGAAGGTGGTGGCGGTGCCGAAATCGGCGACGAGCACTGGGCCGCCATACGTGTAGTACGCTCCGGCGCAGTCGGCCAGGCAGTCGGCGCCCAGCGACTTGGGGTCGTCGAGTCGGATGCCGATGCCCGATTTGATTCCCGGTCCCACGATCATCGGATCGATGCCCAGAAACTTGATGATGCTCGAGCGGAAGGAGTGCATGACCTTGGGCACCACCGAGGAAACGATGACATCGTCCACATCGTCGGGCTCCAGGCCGCTCAGCGTCAGGAACTGCCTGAGCATCAGCCCGTACTCGTCCGAAGTGTGGTTCGCCTTGCTGGTCATGCGGTAGGTGCCGATGGTCTCCTGACCGTGCAGGAAGCCGAGCACGATGTTGGTGTTGCCGATGTCAACCGCGATAAGCATGGGGCCTCCCGACCTGTGATGTTGCGACCTGCTGTTGCTTGCCGCGACCGGCTGCGATGCGTCGTGACGCTTTGCGAGCATGTCCGACTTCCCATCATAGGGCTATGCTGGCACTGTGTGGATTTACGCAGTGTAAATGACACAGTGCGGACGACCCATATGGGCGGCCAGCATAGAACTGAAAATACAACGACACCGAGCCATATTCGAGGCGATTATGACACAGCAGAACGGTGCGTACGGCGATGCCGACGCAACCAAGGCCAACACAGACAATGCCGATGCGGCCAGCACTGGCGCAACCAGCATCAATGCGACCAAAGCGGGGACCGATGCGGAGCTGAACGCCAGCATCAAGCCGCGCAAACCGGAGCATGGCCAGCGCAGGCCATGGGTATGGATCGTGATCGCAGTCGCGGTTGTGGCGGCGATCGTCGCCGCCGTGCTCGTGTTCAATCGGCCGGGCGAATCCGCGCCTGCCGCCGCCGCGAAAAACACGATCGCCATCGGCCTCAAGCTGCCTCCGACCAATCTCGACATACGCAACCAGTCCGGCTCCTCTCTCGACCAGATTCTCATCGGCAATGTCTACGAAGGCCTTGTGGCGCGCGATGCGAAGAACCAGGTCGTGCCCGCGTTGGCCAAGAGCTGGGATATCAGCGCCGACGGCAAGACATACACCTTCCACTTGAACACCGGCATCACCTTCTCCAATGGCGACAAGCTCGACGCCAGCGACGCGGCATGGTCGATCGACGAATTGGTCACGAAGCAGTATCATGACGCCGAAGCGCTGCGCAATTTCAAATCCGTGCGGGCCGTAGATGCCCGTACGGTCGAAATCACGCTGAGCGCCCCATACGCCGACCTGCTGTGGTCGCTCGCCGGAAGGCCCGGGCTGGTCTTCGATCGGCATGCGCAGTATGACGCGAAAACCACTGCGGTAGGTTCAGGGCCGTACACGGTGCAGCGCTTCGTAGCCAACGATTCGATCTCCCTCAAGGCCAACCCGAAGTACTGGGGGCCGAACAAGGCGAAGACCGCCAATGTCCTGGTGCGCTATTTCGCCGATGACAATGCTGCCGTCAATGCCCTTAAATCCGGGGATGTGCAGGTGCTCGCGCCGATCAGCGAGAATCTGGCCGCACCCTTCCGCAAGGACGCCGCTCGCTACGCCGTCAAGTCGGGCGATGACACCGACAAGTTCGTGCTCGCATTCAATTCCAAGGGCGCGAAGACCTCGGACAGGCGCGTGCGCCAGGCCATTCGCTACGCGATCGACCACAAGGCGATCATCGCTTCGCGCGGCGGCGTCGACAAAGCGCTCGGCGGTCCCATTCCCAGCCTCGACCCCGGCTACGAAGATCTTACCGACCTCTACCCGCACGACGTGGCCAAGGCGAAGAGCCTGCTTGCCGAAGCCGGATACAGCCCTTCCAAGCCGTTGCAATTGAGTCTGACCTACGCGAACACCTACGGCACCGAGTTGGGCGACCAGCTGCGCTCGCAACTCAAGGCCGTCGGCATCGAGCTGAAGGTCAACGTCGTCGAATTCTCCACTTGGCTGCAAGACGTGTACACCAACAAGAACTATGATCTGTCGCTGGTCGACCACAATGAAAGCCATGACTTCTACCAGTGGGCCACGCCGACCTACTACTACAACTACGACAGCAAGGAAGTGCAGGCGCTGTACGCGAAATCCCTCGCGGCCACGAGCGCCAAGGAGAGCGAGAAGTATCTGGCGCAGGCGGCTCGCACGGTGAGCCAGGATGCGCCGGCGGACTGGCTATTCAACTACCGGGTCACCACGGCGTGGACGAAGGGCGTCGAGGGCTTCCCCGTGAACCTGAACCAGACGCTGCTGCCGCTCTATGACGTGGTCTATCGGCCGTAACGGCTGCGGGCGGGGCACATATGGGCGCAAAGGTCACAGCATCCATGCGGTTTCTCCTTCGTCGGCTCGCCTTGTTCGTGGCGGCGCTCATCGTCATCTCCGGTGTGATTTTCATGGCGCTGCGGGTGCTTCCCGGCGATGTGGCTTCGGTGATGGCCGGGATGAATTCGCCGCCATCGCGGGTCGCTGCGCTGCGCTCGCAGCTCGGACTCGACCGGCCGCTGGCCCAGCAGTATCTTGACTGGGCGGGGGCGCTGCTGCACGGCGATTTCGGCGTGTCGATGCTCACCGGGCGCACGATTTCCGCGCAGGTCGGCGCACGCGCCTCGGTGACCTTCCCGCTGATTGCCTTGGGGCTTGCCATCGCATTGCTCATCGGCATTCCGCTCGGCTGTGCGTCGAGTCTGGCTAGGAGCGAGCGACTGCGCACGCTGTTTCATGCGCTCGCCATCGTGGGCGGCTCGATTCCTGCGCTGTGGGGCGGGCTGCTGCTTATTCTCCTGCTCGGCAAAGGCGTCGGCCTGATTGGCCTGTTTCCCTCTCAGGGATTTCCGCAGGAGGGTTGGGCGGCTTTTCCGCGGGCCTTGTCCTCGTTGGCATTGCCGGCGCTGGCAGTAGGCATTATCGTTGGCGCGGGCCTGATGCGTTACACTCGTGCGGCGCTGGGGGAACTGCTCTCGAGCAGCGCCATCGACATGGCGATGGCCTGCGGCATGACCCGCACTCGGGCCATGCTCACCGTAGGGTTGCGATTGGCGATGCCGCAGCTCGTCTCTGTGATCGGGCTGACCTTCGCCGAGATGATCACCGGCGTCATGGTCATCGAGAATCTTTTCGACCTTCCCGGCCTTGGCGAAGGGCTGATAACCGACGTGGGCAACCGCGACCTGATCGCCGTGCAGGGCGAGCTGTTCATGCTCGCCGCGTTCTTCCTGGCCATCGGACTGATCGTCGACCTGCTGCACCGCGCGCTCGACCCGAGGCTTAACGATGCCGAAGGGCGGGAGCTATGACCGGGCGCTTCGACTACCACAAGGCAAATGGGCAACGAGACGATTGCGAAAGGCAACGGCTATGACCGTCCTGAAATCCATCTGGGCGCATGCGCAGGGACGCTACGCGCTGATCGTGCTCAGCGCGTGGGTGCTGATCGCGCTCGCATCACTGTTGTGGACGCCGCATTCACTCTGGGCCACCGACGGCTATCATGTCTGGGCCGCGCCTTCAACGGATCATTGGCTCGGCACCGATGGCACGGGAGCCGATGTGTTCAGCTGGCTGATGGCCGGCTCGCGCACGAATTTGCTGATTGTCGTGCTGACCATCGGCGTCTCCGCCGTGATTGGGCTGCTGCTCATCGCCGCCATGGTGTCGGGCGCCGCGATGCTGTCAGGCGTGACGGTCGTCGCCGTGGACGCGCTGATTTCGATTCCTACGGTGTTGATTGCCCTGATTCTGGCGGTGCCGATGGGCGCATCCATCGCCGTCATCGTCATCGCCTGCGGGCTGGGGTATGGTCTGAACCTCGCCAGGGTCGCGCGGCCGCAGGCCTTGCTCGCGGCGCGTTCCGATTATGCCGAAGCGGCCCGGGCCGCTGGCGTTTCGCCATTGCGCGTGCTGGTCAGCCATATCGTACCCAATGCCCTGCCTACTATGTCTGTGCAGCTCTCATTGTCCGCAGGCACTGCGGTCTTGGCCGAGTCCGGGCTGACCTACTTGGGCATCGGCGTGCCCTCGGGCGTGCCGAGCTGGGGCCATTCCTTGGCGACTTCGGTCAAGTTCATCAACGTGTACCCGATCACCGTGCTCTGGCCGGGATTGATCGTCACCTGCGTGGTCGTGGCGCTGAACCTGTTTGGCGATGCCCTGCGCGAAGCGGCCGACCCGGTGGCGAATCCGGCGCTGCGGCAAGTGCGGGTGCGGAGGGCTGAGGCGAGCCATGCGCAGCCGGGGCTGACGGAGCCGGAGCCGATCGGACTGAAACAGGCGGAGATTAGACAGACAGAGCCAGGGCAATCGCGGTTGGAACAGGAAGAGCCGAGCCAAGTGAAGTCCAGACAGACGAGGCTGCCACAGCCTGAGCCGATGCAATCGAAGCAGGTGCGCTCATGAGCGTGGACATCCAAGGGCTTTCGATTGCGATAGGCGGCGTGCCGATCGTCCGCGACGTGGATATCCACATCGCCGATCACAGCCGCGTTGGCCTGATAGGCGCTTCGGGATCAGGCAAATCGATGATTGCGCGGGCGATGATGGGCCTGCTGCCGACGACCGCAACGTGTTCCGGCTCGATTCGCTACGAGGGCGAGGAGATCATCGGCATGGGCGAACGCGGGCTTGCCGACCTGCGCGGTCGGTATGTCTCGATGGTGTTCCAGAATCCCGGCAGTGCGCTCAACCCGGTGCTGACGGTCATGCAGCAGGTGATGCTGCCGCTCGCGCTGCATTTCGAGCTTTCGGCAGCGCAGCGCAAGGCGCGCGCGGCCGCGATGCTCGCCAAAGTGGGGCTTGACGCGTCGATCGGCAGCCGATTCCCGCACCAGCTTTCCGGTGGTCAGCAGCAGCGCGTCGGCATCGCCGCTGCACTGGTGGGCGCGCCGAAGCTCATACTCGCCGACGAGCCGACCACTGCGCTGGATTCCATCACCCAACGCCAGATCGTGCGGCTGCTCGTGTCGCTGGTCGACGAGTCGGGCGCTTCGATGCTGTTCATCACGCATGACTTCTCGGTGCTCGCGCACGCCACCGACGACTGCTATGTGCTCGACGCGGGGCACATCATCGAATCCGGTTCGACGCGCGAGCTGCTCGGCCAGCCACGCACGCCGCAGGCTCGGCAGCTCGTGCACGCCGCCCGAGAACTGACGCTGCACGCTGATTCGGGCGAGGAGGGTCAGCCGCCCGAAAATGATAGCGATGCTGCGGGTTGCGATGCTATGGGTTGCGAGGCTGTAAACCCCGATGAGTCTCATGTCGCTGCGAGCGCCAGTGGACTCGTCGAGCCAAACGGCAACCAAGAATTCGTCGCGGAAGTCGACTCGTCCCACGCGGTTCCGGAGGGGAGATCGAATTCGGCGGCAAACTCGCACGCAGATTCATCGGCGGTGCAGACAGCGTCGTCAATTTCGACGCGTCCGGCGGCGCAAGAGGGTGAGCACTGATGGGCAAGGCTATCAAGACCATCAAGGCTGCTGCGGCCCTTGACGACATGAGTGCAAACAGTATCATGCCTTCAGACAGCAACAATGCTGGTGGCGCAGATGATTTGGCTGGCATCGACGGCATCGTTCACGATGAGATCGCCATGATTCGCGCCGAGCATGTCAACAGGCGCTTCAGTCACGCCGCCGATGGCCGTCAAGCCCTCTCCGATGTATCCTTGCAGATTCGCCGGGGCGAATCCGTGGCGATTATCGGGGGATCGGGATCCGGCAAATCGACGCTGATCCGGATTCTGCTCGGGTTGGACAGCGCCGATTCGGGCTTCGTGGAGTATCTCGGGCAGCCTGTTCATGGCAAGCGCTCGCCCGGTTGGCGGCTGCTGCGCCGCGAATCCGGCCTCGTGCTGCAGAATCCCTTCACCTCGCTCGATCCACGCTGGACCGTTGCGCGTTCAATTGCCGAACCACTGCGCAGCGTCGGCATTCATGGTCACGAGGCGGTGGCAGCCGCAGTCGAATCGGCGCTGCGGCAGGTCGGGTTGGAAGCGGATCGTTTCATGCCGCGCTATCCGATTGACCTCTCGGGCGGTCAGGCGCAGCGCGTCGCCATCGCCCGCGCCATTGTGGGCGGGCCGTCACTGCTGGTCGCCGATGAGCCGATGAGCGCCATCGATGTGGCCGCCCGATTGCAGATTCTTGAATCCTTTACTGCACTGCGCCGCGCACGTCCGGAAATGGCGTTGATCATGGTCTCCCATGACCTCGGCGTGGTGCGCCGCATCGCCGAGCGCATCATCGTGCTGCATGAGGGCGTGGTGGTCGAGGCTGGCTCGACCACTGCCATCCTCGAACGCCCTCAGCACGACTACACCAAACGCCTCATCGATGCCGCCTCGCTGTAGGAGATTTCGCACCGATTGTGTTGTGCCGGAACGTTGCAACGAGAGTTTTGCGGCATCCGCCATCATTTATTAAGCACATTGTGCGCGAAACGACCCGCACGCAGCTTTTTTCGGTTCGTGTCTTATCTCCGAGACTGGCGGAATTCCAAGGATTGTACGAGCGTCGAGGCAGCCTTGTACTTTCGCATCTGCTTAATAGACGAAAAAAGTGCTTAATAAACGGCAATGCTGATTTGTCGAATATGGATGTCGCTGCGTCTGTTGGAATCAGCCTGTTGGAATCGCTTATTAAGCACTTTTTCGTCTATTAGGCACTTCGCAAAGTAGACCTCGAATGTATCTCGATGCTTTTTGGCGTCATTTCGCCATTTTTGAATTTTGGTGCTGAGGCGGAAATGGTGAAATGCTACGGAATTTTCCCAAATCTGCTTAGTAAATCGATGCTGAGTCCCGGAACGTATGTTCTGAGTCGTACGGAGCCGGGACCAGCTCTCAGTTCGCGACGTTGAAGGATTCTCCTGTGAAGTACGCGGCGATCGACTGCGTGACCTGCTTGGTGAGGCTTGCATATGCCGCCTCGGCGCGCCATGCGACGTGCGGGGTGAGCACCACATTCGGCAGCGTGCGCAGCGGGTCGTCGTCCGGCAGCGGCTCGGCGTCGAAAACGTCCAGCCCGGCGCTGATGTCTCCGCGCTGCAGTCGGCTCGTCAATACGCCCGGCTGGATGACCTCGGCCCGTGCGGTGTTGACGAAGATGGTTCCAGGCCTGAGATGATTCAAGTGTTCCGGCGTGATCAGTCCGGCGGTGTCCGCCAGCAGCGGCAGATGCAGGCTGACGATGTCGGCGCGTTCGAAGAGCTCGCCCAGATCGTCCACGGGCGTGGCTTCCAAATCGTGTACGGCTTGGGCATCGAGATGCGAATTCCAGACAAGGATGTGCATGCCGAACCCACGCGCGATGCGGGCCACATGCTGCCCGATGCCGCCGAAACCGACCAGGGCGATGGTCTTGTTCTCAAGCGAGGTACCGTCTTCGCCATGCCAGCCGCCGATGTGCATCGCGGCATCCATCCGCCCGGTGCGTCGCGCCAGCTCCATGATGAGGGCGACGGCATGCTCCGCCACCGCGCCGTTGCCGTAATGCACGACGTTGCACACGCGGATGCCGCGCTCGCGGGTCGCGATGAGATTGATGTAGCTGGCGACGCCGGTGCCGCCGAACGCGAAGCATTCGACATGGTCGCCGACACGGTCCAGCATCGCGTCGCTCACATGGAAGCCGATGACGATGACGGCTTTCGCGCCGTCCATACGCTCGACCAAGGTATCTTCGTCCAGCGTGAAATCGGTGTAGATGCGCACGCGCGCGATGTCGTGCAGCAGGTCGAGCGTGCTGGTGAACGGTTCCAGCATGGAATCGACGATATTGGGAACCGCGACGAGCGGCAGGTCCGTGCGCTCCCGCTGTGTTTCGATGATGCTCATGCCAATACCCTAAGCGATGCCCTGCACGAGCGGCGCGTGCGCCCACTCTCTTTTCGCGCCTCCGATGAATTGCGGATTGCTCCGAGATGCCCTGCGCATTGGCGATCCTCGTAGTGACGTCACGCAAGCCAACTGTTTTGCGTGACACGTGACAACGCTACGGAAAACGAACGATTCCGGTACGAATGTTGCGCCGAACAGGATTGCATCCAATAGAAGCATAGTTTGGAACGACCTCGAACACCTGACGAGTATGGTTATAGGCATGTACCATGAGGACGCGTTGATGGGGGATAGGGCTTCGCGGGCTTTCGTGCGCGGCGTCATGATCGACTGGCCGCAGATAAGCACGGACTCCTATCTGCGCCGCATTCCGGCGCTCGCATCGCTCGAGGAGCTGCGCTTCGAGTCGCCGGTGACGATGTTCTGCGGCGAGAATGGCACCGGCAAGTCCACGCTGCTTGAGGCCATCGCCGTGGCCTACGGCTTCAACCCGGAGGGCGGCACGCTCAATTATCGTTTCTCGACGTACGACGATGTGTCGCAGCTGGGGTCCGCGCTGACCGTGGTACGCGACCGGGCGCGTACGAAGTCAAGCTATTTCCTGCGCGCCGAAAGCTTCTTCAACGTCGCCACGAAAGCCATCGAATACAATGCGCACTATGGCAATCGCGACTTGCATGAGCAGTCCCACGGCGAAAGCTTCCTGTCGTTTTTCAATGCCTTCGACGGCGCTGGATTGTACTTGATGGATGAGCCGGAGGCCGCGCTCTCGCCGCAGCGTCAGCTCGCCCTGCTGGTCAAGATCCACGAGCTTGCCGCCAAAGGAGCGCAGTTCATCATCGTCACGCATTCGCCGATTCTGCTCGGACTGCCCGGGGCGCGGATCCTCGAGTTCGGCGAAGATGGCCTGCGGCCCTGCGATTGGGAAGATACCGACAGCTACCGCGTCACCGAGCTGTTCGTGAACCGGCGTGAGACCTTGCTGCACAGGCTATTCGAATGAGTCGGGAACGCGGGCCGGCTATTCGACGCTGTCTGCCCGTTTCACCATCGAGATGATGATGTCAGCGGTGTCCTCGATCACGGTCTCCCTGTCGTAGTCCGCCCCTGGCATTTGCGGCCACGACAGCTCATCCTGCACGGCATCGACCAGCATGCTCGCCAGCATCGACTGCTCTTTGGGATGCCGCAAAACATAGCCGTGGGCTTTGAATATGTCGAGAATCGCATCCGTGAGCACCATAATGGTGGAATTGAGGAATCTGCCGATTTCGTCGTCGATGTATCTGAGCGACATGAGATCGTCATGGTATCTTCTGCTATATTGCGCATGTGCGTCCACGAGAATGCCCAGGATGTCGCGTACGGTCTGCCGCAGATCGCCAGTGGTTTCCAGTTGATGCAATTGCTCGGTGAAGTCGGCGAGACGCTCGTCGCGGAACTGCTGCATGCATATGAGCAGGATGTCGCGCTTGTCGTGGAAATAGGCGTATACCGTCCCGGTCGAAATACCTGCGCGCTTCGCGATCTGGGGTATGGTGACGGGGAAGTAGCCGGATTGCGCGAAGGCGGCGCTCGCGGCCTCGACGATGCGGTGCTTCTTTTCGATCGAGCGTTTCTGCACGGGAACGCGGATCTTGGTGTGCGGCATCGCAAAGCCTCCCTGTTGGCGTAGCGCAAATCGCTTCTCTGTCTCCTGAATCAATATCGTACCCGCAGCTCCGCCAATCCTGAGTATATGAAACAAGTTTCATATTCACTTTACAAAACGCAATAGCATGGCTGATATGCAAATATGAATTCGGTTTCATATACGAAAATATGTGGAACTACCCAAACGCGCACAACCGCACAACCGGCGTCATGCCGCAACTCTCAACTAGGCGGAGCATTATGACAGACAAGAACATCGCTCAAGGTGCATCGGCATTCGATACAACGGCGTTAGACGCAGCAGCATTGGAGACGGCGTCGAACGGTGCAGTAGCGGCTGGCTCGGCATCGCAGGATGCAGCGGCTGGATTGATGCCATTCGGTGTGGGGTCGGCGGGAGATCTGGCAGCGCGTTGCACGAATCGCAGCGCAGAACGCAAGGCTGGCCGCCAAATCAAGAACGTGGAAACGGGCAGGAGTATTCCAATACGTCGCATCTTCGGCTTCCTCGCAATCTGCCTAGCGATGTTCGTGGTGATGCTCGACAGCACCATCACCAACATCGCGCTGCCCGACATCATGGATTCCCTCCGCTCGATGCTGAACGACACGAGCTGGATCAGCACGGTGTATGTGCTTGGCGTCAGCGTGCTCATCATCCCTATGGCCCGCATCGCAGACCAGTTCGGGCGCAAGAAGGTGCTGACCGTCGGATTCGTCCTCTTCGGCGCAGGCTCGGCATTATGCGGCGCCGCAGGCTCGCTGCCGTTCCTTATCGCTATGAGGGCGCTGCAAAGCATCGGCGGCGCTATCGTGCTGCCGCTGGCTGTGCCGATGGGGCTGGCCATGTTCGGCATGAAGCGCATGCAGGCGATCTCCGGCGTGGTCGGCGCGACGACCGCCGTGGCCGCTGCGGGAGGTCCGGCGATCGGCGGACTGCTGATCCAGTGGTTCGGTTGGCGCAGCATCTTCTACGTGAACGTGCCCTTAGTCGTGTTCGCTGTCGTATTGTGTGCGATGTGCGTCGACGAATCCTACGACGACACCGCCTCGAAGCGCGTCGACGTGTTCGGCATGGCGTTTCTGGCCGCGACCCTGTTCCTGCTCACCTTCGCTCTGCTCAAGGGCAAGGACTATGGCTGGGGGTCGGCTGCCATCATCGGCATGTTCATCAGCTCGGCTATGTGCTTGGCCGCGTTCATCGTCACCGAACTGCACGTCTCGGCCCCGATGATGGAGTTCAAGCTGTTTCGCGAGATGACCTTCACCGCCTCGACCGTCTCGTATTTCATCGGCGGATTCGCGGTAGTGTGCCCGGCGCTGATTCTGAACTTCTTCTTGCAGAACGTGCTCGGTTATGCGGTGCTGCACGCCGCGCTCATCACCATGTGGACGTCCGCCACCGTGATCATCGCCATGCCGCTGGGCAATCTGGTCGCCAGCAAGACCGGCGACGCGCGGGCGGTCAACCTGCTCGGCCTGCTGATGCTCAGCCTCGGCTGCTTCCTCATGGCGCGAATCGGCGTGGACACCTCGAAGTCGGTCATGATTGCGGATATGGTCGTGTTCGGCTTCGGACTGGGACTTTCGGCACAGTCGATTGTCACCGCAGTCAAGCACCTGCCGGTCGAGAAAAGCGGCATGGCCTCCGGCGTCGTCAACTCGATGCGGCAGATCGGCACTTGCCTCGGCATCGCGATTCTGGTCACCCTGCTTGATGCGAACATCACGACCGCGCGCAGCACTATCGAAAGTACGGCCTTGCAGACGGTATCGCAATCCAGCCTTGCCCCATCGGTCAAAAGCGTGGTGTCGAAGGACATTCGCACGATGCTGGCGACAGACTCGGGCTCGAAGGCTAAAAACGGCGATGGCGCTGGTGCGGCTTCGTCGACCGACAAGCTCAAGCGCGACCTGACCGGCAGCGTCGATGCGCTGCGGAACGCGCTGACTCCGGCGGATAGTTCACTGCGCAAACTGCATCAAGGCTCCCAATCCCTCGAGTCGTCGGCGTCGAAATTGGCCAGCGGGCAAGGCGAGATCGCCGCAGGTTCATCAACGCTGGCGAACGGGATATCCGGACTTGCGGCCGGTTCGTCATCGCTGTCAAACGGGCTGAACAAGGCTGCGAACGGTTCGGCCGAACTCGACAGCGGCATTGACGCATATACGGCAGGCATGTCCAGCGCGGCATCGGGAGCGTCGACGTTGAATGCGAAATCCGACGACGCATTGAATGCGTTGGCATCGGGCGCCTCAACGTTGGACGCCGGCGCACAGCAGCTGTTGGCGCAGATGAACGCGAGATCTGCGGCAAGTGATGTGTCGGGTAGTGCTGCAAATGGTTCGGATGCCGCCACGGGCACCGCTGTCCGAGACGGAGCCGACAGCCTAGCTTCCGGCGCATCCCAGCTTTCGCAGCATATGACCGCATACACGAACGCTTCGGCGGCGATGTATTACGCCATGATCAGCACCAACCCGAACTCCGCTCAGCTCCTCAAGGCATACACGGCTCAACTCGCCGCATTGCAAACCTCGTGCTCGAACGCTGCGACCAGTGCTGCGACGAGCAACTGCGAGCAGCAGATTCCGGCGCTGTCGAATCTCGTTGCGCTGTATACGGCCGGCACCAGCAGCAGCGTCACGAACGAGTCCGATTTCGTCAAAGCCTTGGAATCGCAGGCGGCAGTCTCCGGGCAGAGCAACATCGTCGCTTCCGGCAGCTCGCTCAACGCAGCCACGGCCGAGCTGTCCAAAGGGGCCGACAGCCTTTCGAGCCAGTTCCAGCCCGACGGCCAGTTCTCCCAAGGAATCACAACATTGGCTCAGGGCGCTCACGCGCTCGACTCCGGCGCAGCCCAAGCCCGAGACCAGCTGCACGGCGGCATCAGCCAGCTCTCCGATGGTCTCGATAAGCTCAACCAGTCCGGAAGCGCACTGCAATCGGCATCATCGTCGCTTTCCGCAGGACTCACCACACTCGCACAAGGCTCCAACACACTCGGAACCGGTCTGGCGTCCGCGCAGCAGGGCAGCGCCTCGCTCGCCGAGGGAAGCAAAGCCGCCGCGCAGGGTGGCCAAAACCTTGCCAAGGGCGCCGGCAAGCTGACCAACGGCATCGGCAAAGTCGATCAAGGCAAAACCCTGAGCGCCGTGTTCGATTCCATCGGCGACACCAAAAACAACGAGATCTCACATGCCTTCGGCAAGGTGTTCACCGTAGCCGGCATCGTCCTAGGCCTGACCAGCGTCATTGGCATTTTCACCGACCGCAAGACGAAAGCGCTGCCTGAGCCGGCAGGGGTGGCATCCGCCAGCGTGGCACGCTGAATCTCCTAAGCCAGGATTTGGAAACAACTGCCACAGGGTGCTAGGCCTTGGCAAAGGCTGCGCTAGCCCTATATGCAGAGCAGACAAAATAAAACGCATTTTTATCTTGTGCTGTTTTCAGAATAAATAAAATGCGTTTTATTTACGCTGAAGCGCGAGCTGTCTTCGCTGCAGACGGTGCGCGACAATTATCCGAAAACGTTGATCACGCTTGATGATGAGCGGCCTTCCTTCCATGAAGGCATACGGCAAGTGTATGCCTTGGATTGGCTGCTGGGGCGGGGTGGGGGAGAGTCGGCTTAGCGAATATTCCTTTGCGTCGATCCTTGCACTAATGGATTGCTGCATTGCTGGATTTCGGGATTACGCAGCTGCGGCACGATGCAGAGTGTATTATGTGATATAATACAGTTGGTATGCAGATTGGCGTCATCGCAAAGGCGCTAAGTACAACTCGTGCAGAAAGGTTCCCGGGATGATAGACATCGATCTCAAGAGCCGCAAATCGATATACGAGCAGGTGATATTCGGCATCAAGGAGCAGATCCTCAGCGGCGTGATCGCTCCGGATGCCAAGCTGCCGTCCGTGCGCGAGCTCTCCAAGCAGCTCACCGTCAACCCGAATACCGTGCAGAAGGCGTTCAGGGAACTGGAATCGCAAGGATATATCTACACGGTGTCCGGCGTAGGCAGCTTTGCGTACGCCCCGCAAGACATCACGCCCGACGATGCGCTCATCAACGAGACGCGGTCCAAACTCGCCGACGCGCTGCGCGAACTGCGTCTGCTCATACCCGACAGGCAGGTCTTCGCCCGCATGGTGAATGAGCTGGTGCAAAACGCAGAGCCGAAGCTGGCATCGGCAGATCAGGCCGGGCATGCAACCTAGTTTGCACGCGACCAAGCAGCACAACGCCAGACCGAACACGCCAATCACGCCAAAGGAGACGCAATGATAGAAGTGCGATCGGTAACCAAATCCTTCGACGGCCTGCGAGCCATCGACGACATCGATATGACCGTCAAACCCGGGTCGATCTACGGCCTCGTCGGCACCAACGGATCAGGCAAAACCACCATCCTGAACATGCTGTGCGGCGTGACGCGGCAGGACTCCGGCACCATCATGTTCGACGGCACACCGGTGTACGAGAATCCGGCGGTCAAGCAGCGGCTGTGGTACATCCCTGACGATTTGGCATTTTACGGCCCGTACACCATCAACGAACTTGCGCGGTTTTTCGGCCGCATGTTCCCGCATTGGAACGCCGCGATCCTCGACGTGACGCTGCAGCATTTCCATCTCGATCGCGATAAACGCATCTCGCGCATGTCGAAAGGCATGCGCAAGCAGGCGGTCTTCGCGCTCGGATTCGCGAGCGAGCCGGACTACCTCATCCTTGACGAGCCGATCGATGGGCTCGACCCGCTGGTGCGCAAACGCATCTGGGAGCTGATCGTGGGCGCGTCGGCCGACCGGGGCATGACCACTGTCATATCCTCGCACAACCTGCGCGAGATGGAAGGGTTCTGCGACAGCATCTGCGCCATCGACCACGGCAAGGTGTTCATCGAACGGGATCTAGACGATCTCAAATCCGATATCCACAAGCTGCAGGTGTCCTTCGGCAGCAACGCAAGCAGTGCAGGCAATGCGCAGGGGAGCGACGCGCGAACGGGCATCGACGCCTATCGCGACCTCAATGTGCTCAAGCAATGGTCCAGCGGCTCGGTCGACTTCCTCATCGTCAAGAACAGCCAACAGGAACTTGATCGTTTCGCGGCAGCAGCCAAGCCGGTCATCTTCGACCGCATACCGCTGACGCTCGAAGAGATTTTCATCTACGAACTTGATAGGGGGAATGATGAGTATACGTCGAGGCTATGAAGCCATTGTCGAATCGGCTGCTGGAGCCAGCGTCGCGTTCAGCGCCGAATTGCCTGCTGCGGCAGCTTCGTTCGCTGCGGCAACTGCGACCGGCGCAGTCGGCGCGACTGGCGCAGTCAATCCGGTCGTGTCCGGCAAGACCGCTCCTGCGGGCGGCGCAGCCCCGCATGCCGCTGAACGCGGGACGGGCAGGTTCATCAGCGGCGCCATCGTCATGGAGAATCTCAGACGCCTGTGGCCGCTCGCGCTCGTCGGCCTGGCGGCATTGCTTGTCTCCGGTCCGGTAGCGCTGGTGCTCAGCGATTCGGAATCACGTTCATGGACGCTGCGCATGTTTCTCGAGGACGCCAACGTAGGGTTTGTGGGCTATCAGGTCGTATTCCCCGCGCTGATCGCGGTGATGCTGTTCCGCTATCTCGATTCCACGGGCAAGACGAACGCCATCCACGCCTTGCCCGTCACCCGCACCGCGCTGTTCGCCAGCAATGCGCTTTCGGGACTGGTGCTTGTGGCTGTTCCGCAGCTGCTGCTCACGCTGAGCCTGCTGCCCTTCGTGCGCCTTGGATCCCACGGTTTTTCGGATCGCGTCGTCGATGGGAACAGCTACGCGTTCGGCATCTATTACGCTGATGATCCGAAGACTGCGATCAGCGATATCGGCACGCTGCTGCGGTGGCTGCTGGTAAGCGCTATCGCCATTGCTCTTGTCTATGCGTTCTCAGTGCTGGCGAGCGTGGCGACGGGCAACGCGGGCATCGCATTCGTTGTGGCGGCGCTGCTCAACGGCATCGTCGCCGCGGCCTACGCCATTGTCAATGCTATGGCTCGCGCTTTTCTCTACGGCTTCCCACCCTCGGGCCTGAGCCGTGCGGATTGGCTGCACCCAGTCGGCTACCTTATGGCCAACGGCACGCATATGAGCAATGTGACCGCCTTGCTGGTTTTCGTTGCTGCAGGCGTTGCTGCCCTCATCGGCGCAGGGCTGCTCTACCGTGCTTTCCGTTCGGAGCGGGCCGGCGATGCGGTGGCGTTCCGCGGCTTCGAGGTCGCTGTCTCGATTTTGGTGGTTTTTCTGGGTATGTGCATATTGGGGTTCATCTTCATCGCCATCGGCAATGGTAATGCGCAATCGACCCAGCCTCCGCGTGCGCTGTTCCTGTTCGGGGCCGTTATCGGCGCAATAGTCAGTTTCGTGGTCATCACCATGCTGCTGCGCAAGACCACGAAAGTATTCGACATGGCCAGCTTCAGGCGCTTCGGCGTCTTTGCGGTACTCGCTGCGCTGTTCCTCACTATGACGACCGTGGATGTGACCGGGTACGAGCGTCGCGTGCCGAAGCAAACGGATGTGTCGTCGGTGACGGTGAATCTCGGCGGCATGCCATTGCGACCCTTCTACGGGCAGACGATCACCCTGACCGACCCTCATGCGATCAGCGAGCTGCGCACCCTGCATGAGCAGATCGCCACGCAGCGACCCGAGGTGCCGAAGGGAAACTCTGCGTCGGATGGCGATTCGTACTGGTCCGGTGCCATAGGCATCGAATATACGCTCGCATCGCACGCCGCGCTGCCATCGCACTCCACGTTGCGCCGGGAGTACGCGATTGACGACACTTTCCTGCGCGGGAGCCGGCCCTTTGTAGATTTGCTCAACTCGTCCGGCTACCGACAGGCCAACAGCATCGAACGCATCATCGGATACGATCATCTGGGAGCCTTCACCGTGAGCGGATTCGCGGGCGGCAGCACCTACGGCGACGATCTTGCCGGCATATCGGCAGGTGAGCTGATGTTCAGCTCGCATGACGCGCAGACGCTTGCGGCGTTGCTGGACGAAGACTACAAATCGCTGCCTGCGCAGCAGCTTACCGATATGTTCGCTCCCAGCGCTCCAAGCGATGGTAGCTCCTCGGACAGCCAGGATGTGATCGGGCTGCAGTTCATGCTGCGGGATCAGCATCCCGATGTCCTCGATGGCATCCCAAGCGGCGCGGCCGGTCCTGCCACGGCCCTCAATACTCCTAGCGGCTTCTACTATGGCGTGACCAAACAGTACACCCGAAGCATTGCCTGGCTGAAGGCGAAGGGATACTACGAGCGGCTGGTGAAGGCCTCGCAGGCTCTTCAGAGCACCGGGAACGCGCAAGGATTGTAGCAACATGGCGGCATAGCGGCATAGCCTTGCCGAGGACGCCGCCCCGTGGCCGGTTTCCCTGGCAAAGCGCTCGCATATCGCGGCTGCCGCGAATTAACGACGTCCAAGCGGTCGCCTTCGAACCTTTGGCGGGTTCGCGCGTTGCCTATGGGCCGACCATGCGCCCGGCAACGCCGCGTAGCCCTTGATCGGGAACTTTACCCTTGCAGCCCCATAAGGCTGCGCACTTCATGGATCGGTCGGGCCTGCCCTCTTAGCGATTCAGCGCAGGGCCGTTCGTACCGAGACCGCGACACGCAGGAGCGCGGTGCTGTGCTATGGTATGAGTCATGACTTACCTCTTATGTTGTTGTTGTCTCTGACCGATGCCACTGAAGGCGTGCGGGCAACGACGCATAATTGAAGAGACGATGACTCAAGTCACATACTTGTACTTGCTGGATTGAAATATTGCTGGTTTGCAGCGCTTGATACGTGATTGCTGGTTCGTAATCCGGGTAATCTGTACGAATCGCAATCATCGAATGGGTGGTTTCGTGGTGCTGTAGGGATTTTCCGTTGTAGAGTTCAGCAATACAGCATCCTGGCTGTTCTGGATTTGCAGCGTTTACATTTCACGGCATGAGACTTGCAGTGTTTTGCTCATGCAGCGACATTGTGCAAAGGCAATGGCATAAGCCGGAATCCAGGTGGCGAACGACGCGGCTTGGTTTGCTGCGATTCCTTGGGTATGGCACACGGAGCATAATCAACTGCACATGGCATTGCTGCGGAATTTCGGCGTTGTTTTGGTTGTGTTGTTGCTATTGGCGTCATTCGCTTCCGTCGTCGTCTCGGCTTAAAACATCGTTTGCCCATCGTCTTCTCTCGATGCTGATATCGCGCAATCTCCGTCCGCCGCTCTCACGTCTGTGAGCTACGGACAACGTAGAACCCAAGACCGTAAGACTTGAAATATCAAGCGATAAGCGCCAAGCGCATCGCGGAAAACGAGACGATGATGACCATTCCCGCCACAATCGATTTCACTATTCATTCCGTTGCGGATGAACCTGCTGACGACTCTTCCTATGCCTCTGTTTCGGACGCGCACTTTGCCGACACCCGCTCTGGCGGCATCGCATCCTCGGTGACCGAACTTATCGGCGATACGCCGCTAGTGCGGCTGAATCGCGTTGCGAGCGATGTCGACGCGACCATCGCGGTGAAGGTCGAATACCTCAATCCCGGCGGGTCGAGCAAGGACCGCATCGCGCAGCGCATCATCGAGGCCGCAGAGCGTTCCGGGCAGCTTAAGCCCGGCGGCGTCATCGTCGAGCCGACCAGCGGCAACACCGGCGTGGGGCTGGCGCTGGTGGCCCAGCAGCGCGGATACCGGACCATATTCGTCCTGCCTGACAAGGTCTCGGAATCCAAACGGGCCGTGCTGCGTGCCTACAGCGCCGAAGTCGTGGTGACTCCGACGAACGTGGAGCCGCAGGACCCGCGATCGTACTATCAGGTCTCCGACCGGCTCGCACGCACGATTCCCGGCGCGTTCAAGCCGAACCAGTACTCCAACGAGAACGGCCCGTTGAGCCATTACGAGACCACCGGGCCCGAGATCTGGCGTGACAGCGAGCATCGCGTCACTCATTTCGTCGCAGGCATCGGCACGGGCGGCACGATTTCCGGCACCGGGCGCTACCTCAAAGAGGTCTCCGACGGCGCGGTGACGGTCGTCGGTGCCGATCCGGAAGGCTCGATCTATTCCGACCCCGCTAATGTGCATGTCTATGACATCGAAGGCGTGGGCGAGGACTTCTATCCCAAGGCCTTCGACCAGTCCATCCCTGACAGCATCGTGCAGATCAGCGACGAGCAGGCTTTCCTGATGACCCGTAGGCTGGCTCGCGAGGAGGGCCTGCTCGTCGGCGGGAGCTCCGGCATGGCGGTCGCGGCGGCCGTGCAGTATGCTCGCGATCATCATCTCGCTGCAGACGACCTCGTGGTCGTGCTGCTGCCCGATTCGGGCCGTGGCTACCTTGACAAAATCTTCGACGACGAGTGGATGCGGGCGCATGGCTACGCGGATGTCGTCGAAGCGACCACGCCCGAGCCGTTGGTCGGCGCGGACGGCGAGGTGCGCGTGCCGGCAAATGTCATCGGGGGCACGGGCACAGACGTCGCCAGTGATGCAAAGGAGGCGTCGTCGGTGACCGCATAACTGGCAGCTTGTTTGGCCCCGGATCGGCCAAAGATTGGCCCCAAGACCACGGCGCTGGTTCTGCATTGTCGCGATTGCACAGTCAATCTCCAATAGCCAACGCCAGCGCAATCCAAGCAAGGTCCTGTACGCTGTTGCTCCGGCAGCCATATACGCACTATCCCAACGCAAACGCTCAACAACCTGTATCCATCGTTCAGCTCGGCCCGAAAACGCCGGGCAGACACCATACAATCGTTCCAACATCAACAACCACAAGGAGCAATCCACAATGACCACCGAGAATATCGCCACCGCCGCAACCGCCGCCCTCTCCACTCGCGCCATCCACGCAGGTCAGGAGCCAGACCCCACAACGGGCGCGGTCTCGACGCCGATCTATATGACCTCGACCTTCAAGCAGGACGGGGTCGGCGGCCTGCGCGGCGGCTACGACTACAGCCGGTCCGTCAACCCCACAAGAACCTCCTTCGACAAGCAGCTGGCGGCAGTGGAAGGCGCAAAACACTCGATATCCTTCGCCTCTGGACTGGCCGCCATCGACGTGCTGCTGCGCGCCACGCTCAAGCCCGGCGACGCGATTCTGCTCGGCAATGACGTCTACGGCGGCACCTACCGGCTGCTGTCCAAGGTGTTCGTGCCGTGGGGCATCACGCTCGACGTCGTCGACATCACCGACCCCACGGCGGTCAGCGCGGCATTGGCGCAGCGCCAATACGCCTACGTGTGGGTGGAGACGCCCAGCAATCCGCTGCTGAGCATCACCGACATCGCGGCCACGGCGGCGCTCGCGCATGCCCACGGCACCAAGGTCGCGGTCGACAACACCTTCGCCTCGCCGGTGTTGCAGCACCCGCTGCAGGATGGCGCTGACGTGGTGGTGTATTCGACCACCAAGTACATCGGCGGCCACTCCGACGTGGTCGGCGGCGCGGTGCTCGTGGATGACGACAAGACGGCCGAGAAGGTCGCCTTCCTGCAGAATGCGGCAGGCGCAGTGCCTTCGCCCTTCGATGCATGGCTTGAGATTCGCGGACTCAAGACGCTTGAGCTGCGCGTCAAGCAGCACAGCAAAAACGCGCTCGCCATCGCGCAGTGGCTTGAACAGCATAGCGAAGTGGAGCATGTATGGTATCCGGGTCTGGAAAGCCATCCGGGCCACGACATCGCGGCGCGCCAGATGCACGGCGGCTTCGGCGGCATGATCTCCATCCAGCTCGCCGCCGGGGGAGAGGCCGCACGGGCCTTCGCCGGAGCGACGAAGATCTTCACGCTCGCCGAGTCCCTGGGCGGCGTCGAATCGCTTGTCGAGCACCCCGCAGCCATGACGCACGCCTCGGTTTCCGGCACGACTTTGGAAGTGCCTGACAACTTGGTGCGGCTGTCGGTCGGCATCGAAGGCGTGGACGACCTCATCGCCGACCTCGATCAGGCCTTCGCAGCGATTGCGCAGTAACGCTGTGGGCCACAGCACGGCAGAACATTGGGCTATTGGGCTGCTGTGCGTTCAGCGTACGTTTTCCATATCGAAAAGGCTTCGGATATCGGAAAACGTACACTGGCCGTGCGTCAGTGTACGTTTTCCGATACGTTCTTGGCGAACGTGCCGAATAACGTACGCTGAGCGTTGCTGATTGCTAGAACGCTGCAATCAGCGTGAGATTTGCGTTTGATCTGACAAGGCTGCTCGTGGCAAAATAAGCACGCGGCTATAGACTCGAAGGCATGACACCGTCGCATCCAACTGAGTCGCTTGTAACCGAGCTGCAGCAGATCGAATCGCCTCGCGCTGAATCGCGCGAGGCCGAGCCGTATCGCGCTCAATCGCAGCAGGCCGCGCTCGACGCGCTGCACCGGTATTTTGGCTACGACTCATTCCGCACCGGGCAGGCGGGGCTGGTCGACGCGATCCTTGCCGGGCGCGACGTGCTGGGCGTCATGCCCACCGGCGCGGGCAAGTCGATCTGCTACCAGATTCCGGCCACGCTGCTGCCGGGACTGACCATCGTCATCTCGCCGCTGATCTCCCTGATGCGCGATCAGGTCGACGCCCTGAACGACCTCGGCATTCCGGCGGCGTATATCAACACCACGCAGGATATGGACGAGCAGGGCATGGTGCTCGCCCAGGCGGCGCGCGGCGACGTGAAGCTGCTCTATGTCGCGCCGGAACGCCTGGAAACCGAACGGATGCGCTCTTTCGCGGCGCGAGTGCCGATTTCGCTTATCACCGTGGACGAGGCGCATTGCGTCTCGCAATGGGGCCAGGATTTCCGTTCGTCGTATCTGGGCATTGGCGAATTCATCGCCGCCTTGCCGAGCCGCCCGACCGTGGCCGCGTTCACCGCGACCGCCACGCAGCATGTCCGGCGCGATATCGTCGCGCTGCTGAACTTGCAGCATCCGCAGGTGACAGTGACCGGCTTCGACCGGCCGAATCTGTTCTTCGATATTCTGCGCATGCCGACGAACGCCAAGAACGTCTGGATAGCGAACTACGCCATCGACCACGCCGACGAGTCCGGCATCGTCTACTGCGCCACGCGCAAGGAGACCGAGGCGCTCGCGGGGCTGCTGGCCGAGCGCGGCGTGCCCGCGGTCGCCTACCACGGCGGCATGTCGGCGCAGAACCGCAATGATGCCCAGCGCGCCTTCGTCACCGATGCCGCGTCGGTTGTCGTGGCCACGAACGCCTTCGGCATGGGCATCGACAAATCCAATGTGCGCTACGTCATCCACCACAACATGCCCGAAAGCATCGAGGCCTACTATCAGGAGGCGGGCCGTGCCGGGCGCGACGGCGAACCGAGCCGTTGCACGCTGCTATGGAACGACAGCGATATCGTCACGCGCCGCCGCCTACTCGACATGGATTCGCAAAACGACCGCATGAGCGAGGATGAACGCGAGGTCGTGCGGCTGAGCAAGCGCCGGCTGCTCGACGCGATGATCGGCTACTGCCGTACGACCGAATGCCTGCACGCCTATATGACGCGGTATTTTGCCGACCCGACCGCTGGCGCTCCGGCAGGGACGGGCGCTGCGCATGCCGAAGCTGCCGAAACGGCGCAATCCGCCGCCAACGCAAATGCGGCGCAATCCGCGCCTTCCCAAGACGAATCAGCGCATGCCGCTTCGGACGACGACCCAACGGGCAACGACCCGACGCCAGCCAAACCCAACGGCTGCGGCAATTGCGCCAACTGCCTGAGCACCTTCGCCACCATCGACGTCACCGACATCGCGCGCTCGATCAGCCGATGCGTGCATGACCTCAATCAGAGCTTCGGCATGGGCAAGATCGTGGCCGTGCTGCGAGGCTCGAAGACCCAGGATCTTCTCGCCCGTCACCTCGACTCCTGCCCGAGCTATGGGGTGCTCGAACAGGTGCCGCAGGCCCGCGTGCGCGACGTGCTCAACCAGATGACCACGGACGGCTTCCTGACCGTGTCCGAAGGGCGGCTGCCCGTCGTGCATTTCGGGCCGCGAGCCGCAGTGACGGCCAGCGGCGATTTCCATTATGAGATCAAGCGTGTCGAGCGGCCTGCTGCGGTTGGCGGGCGAATCGGTCAGGCGAAGCGGTCCGGACAGACGCTTGGCTCGGATGCCAGTATGGATACCGAGGTCGACGAACCGCTGTTCGAACGACTGCGGGTCCTGCGCCGCGATATCGCGCGTGAGATCGGCAAGCCGCCCTACATCGTCTTCTCCGACAAGACCCTGCGTGATATGACGCGCATTCGCCCAGTGACCAATGCGCAGTTCCTCGCAGTCAACGGCGTGGGGGAGAACAAGCTCAACCTCTACGGCAAGCGCTTTATGGAAGCCATCCGCTCGTTCGAAGAGTAGCGGAGTGGACACTACGCGGTTCGAACGCTGCGCAGGCCGAACGCTGCGCTATCCGAATTAAGTGGTTGCCGCCGCGACCCGCTATGAACTATTTCGTGACAAGTTCCCGGGAAATTGACACAAATCATACTTCAGACGATCTCAAAACGTCACAATCCGGGGAAATGATAACAGTGCAAAGTATGAGCAGCATGGAAACGGACATCCGATGTTCAGCAGCCGACATTCAACCCGGCATCACTTCCGCATATAGCCAGTCATAACATTTGGCGTACTTGCTGAGCGAAAACTTGGCTGCACGCAAAACCATGCACGGCGTAGGATGCTCATAGTGACGAATTCTCCGCGCGAGATGCGCCGGAGAGCCGAATGTCGCTTATGCACGAATGGAGGAATCATGCCAACGGATACCGCAACCCAAGCAGCCAAGGCGCAAGACAGCAAACCGCAGCCGGAGAGCTTTCAGCTCGACCACACCAAGGTGAAGGCGCCATACGTGCGCTACATCGACACTGAAACCGGCCCGAACGGCGACGTGATCTCCAACTACGACCTGCGCCTCGTACAGCCGAATGAGAACGCCATCCCGACCGCAGGCCTGCACACCATCGAGCACACCATCGCCGTGCTGCTGCGCGAGCGCATCCCGGGCTACATCGACTGCTCGCCCTTCGGCTGCCGCACCGGATTCCACCTGCTGACCTGGGGCGAGCACTCCACGGTGGACGTGGCCAAGGCGCTCAAGGAATCCTTGGAATTCATCGCTTTCGAAGCCACGTGGGACGACGTGCCGGCCACCACGATCGAGAGCTGCGGCAACTACCGCGACCACAGCCTGTTCACCGCCAAGGAATGGTGCAAGGACATCCTCGCCCAAGGTATCAGCTCCGACGCCTTCGAGCGCAAGGTGGTTTGAGGGCGCCATATCCGAAAATACCGTGGTCTGAGGGCGCTGGAATCCGAAAATATTGCGGTCTCGGTCGGTTCGATGGAAGCTTGCGATAGGAAATAGCCTGCTGTCGAGTTGTATCTCACTTATGTGTGGCGTTATGGGGGGTGCCGCAGAGGTCTATCTGCGTTATGTGAGGCGCTATTTCACAAAGCGTCGAGTATCGGGGGTGCTAAAATCGCCGTTTTCGGCCGCTGGTATATGGAGCCTCACAGTATTAGCGCCTCACATAACGCAGATAGACCTCCGCGGGCTTGAAATAACGCCACACATAAGCGAGATAACGGGCAATAGCATCCTGGAAAACGGAATTCCGAGGCCAATGCTGTTGGAAACGGGTCTAAACACCTTGCGACGCCATGCTGGGAGGGCGGCGTGATAGCCTAGCGGCCGATTCTTTCCATTGTTCAGTTCGGCTCAAGGTGGTTGTGGTTATATGGGCAGCATTGCGTCCTCCCGTCGGTTCCGTCATGCGACTATGCGCGATTACGAGCGCATCCAGCGCATCTACGCACATGCCCGCGCGGTGATGGCGGCGAATGGCAATCCGACCCAGTGGGGCGATTCCTTCCCGCGCGAAAGCACCGTGCGCGCCGACATCGCCGAATGCCGCACGATGCTGCTGGTAGAGCGCGAAGGCGATAACGAAACTGGGGCAGAACGCATCCTCGCCCAGTTTGCGCTGTGCACAGGAGAGGACCCGACCTACCACGACATCGACGGCAGCTGGCTCGACGGCGACCCCTATGTGACCATTCACCGCATCGCCTCCTCGGGGCAGGTCGGGCATGTCGCCTACGACTGCATCGACTGGGTGACGGAGCGCTACGGCAACGTGCGCGCCGACACGCACCCCAACAACAAGGCCATGCAGCATGTTTTCGAACGCAGCGGCTTCGTCCGGTGCGGCCTGATCGCCCTGCGCGACCGCGACACCGATAAGACGCGTATCGCCTATCAGCGCCACGAGTGGTAAATGATACGAGACGGGCGCAGGTGGTGGCGATGGCCCGCGCATGGCTTTGCGCGGATTGCTGTGAGATTGTGATTGATGCAGTCTGTAGGAGTGTGCATGGATTGGCCGACGACACGACCGTCTCATGCGGATCAGCATCGCGCCCAATATTGTTTGCTCGGCTGAGGCACGCTGCTGGGTCGTATGAGTTGAGGTTCAAGCAGGGCACGGCGGACTGCTGACATGCGGGCCGAACTGAGGGCCTCGCAGCATCTTCGTCAATGATGCGAGTCACAATGAAGCCATGACTGCGAATGCATGCGAATCATGGCCCTTCTCCTCCCCCCAAGGCACAGCGAATTACGAGGCCGCGCTGCGGCAATACCCCGGCCAGGCGATTGTCGATTTGGCCGCGCTGCGCGACAATATGCGTCATCTGATCGATGTGGTGGGCGGGCCGAAATCCGGCACGGCGGTGATGGGCGTGGTCAAGGCCGATGCTTACGGGCATGGGCTGATTCCCGCGGCGCTCGCGGCGCTGGCCGGCGGGGCCACATGGCTTGGCACGGCGCAATCGCATGAGGCGCTGGCCCTGCGCAAGGCCGGCATCGGGCCGGATCGCTGCCATATTCTCACCTGGGTCTACAACGGCCTGTCGGTGCCGTTTGACGAGCTTATCGCCAACGACATCGACATCTCGCTCGGCTCGCTGTCGGGCATCGATGCGCTGGCCGATGCGGCCCGGCAGCTGGGTTGCCCGGCCCGTGTGCATATCAAGGTGGACACGGGCTTCGGACGCAACGGCTTCACCGAGCAGGGCTTCGACGCGGCTTTGCAGGAGCTGGTTCCGTTGGCCAAGGAAGGCGTGCTGCATGTCGTCGGGCTGTGGAGCCATCTCGCCGTAGCTGATGCGCCAAACGTCCCCGAATTCGTGGATTCCACCGATAGACAGATCGAGCACTTTCATGATTTCGAGCGCCGCATGCGCACGGCCGGCATCGAACCGGAGATCCGGCACCTGGCGAACACCGCCGCCACGCTGACCCGCCCCGAGATTCATTTCGAGCTGACCCGACCGGGCATCGCGCTGTACGGTTACGAAGCCGACCCGGCGATGGGCACGCCGCAGGATTACGCGTTGACGCCGGCCATGACCCTGCAAGCCCAGCTGGGCACCGTCAAGGACGTGGAAGAAGGGCATGGCGTCTCCTACGGCCGCACGTATATCACCGAGGGCGAGACCAGCACCGCCATCGTGCCGCTGGGCTATGCGGATGGCATTCACCGCTCAGCCTCCGGATTCGACGAGCGCGGGGCCAAGCATACTGTCAAGCCCGGCGGCCCGGTGCGCGTTATGATTGCCGCAGGGCCGAAGCTTATGCGCGTTTCCGGGCGCGTGTGCATGGACCAGTTCATCCTCGATCTGCATGGTTCTGCCGCACGACTCGGCATCCACGAAGGCGACACCGTCAAGCTCTTCGGCCCTGGCCGTGGCGAGAAATTCGCCGAGCCGACGGCCGACGACTGGGCGCGCGCCGCCGACACCATCAGCTACGAGATTTTCACCTGCCTGCGCAATCGCATCCCAAGGCTGTATACGCATGCGAACGAAGTGCTGAGTGCCGAGGATCTTGCCAAGCTCGACCCCGCAAGCGTGCTGTAGGAATTGCTTGTGCGGCTCACACTTTTTGACTGGCCTGAAAAAAGTGTGAGCAAAACGCGCATTTCATGTGCGTGTATTTCGGATGGCAAACGTTGAGACTGCACCATGTGCGGTGCGGAAAACTAACATTGCCATTGTTTGTTTGGCTCACACTTTTTCAAGGCCAGCTAAAAAGTGTGAGCTGTAAAACACGTAGACGCAGCGAAAGGCCGTGCGACCCTCCCCAAACGCGGGGCGTAGCCCTATGCTGGTGTTATGGGAACAACGCGAGATGGCGAGCAGGTGCTGGGCGACGAGGGCTACGACGCCTTCGACGAGGAACGGTGGGCGGAAGAGCCGCCGAAATCACGCTCCCGCACCGCCTTCGAACGTGATCGTGCACGCCTGATTCACTCTTCCGCATTGCGCAGACTCGGCGCGAAAAGCCAGATTCTGGTGGCCGGGACGGACGATTTCGCCCGAACCAGGCTGACGCATACGCTTGAGGTGGCGCAGATTGGCCGCCAGATCGGCATGATGCTCGGCTGCGACCCCGACGTGGTGGATTGCGCCTGCCTGGCGCATGACCTCGGCCATCCGCCCTTCGGACACAACGGCGAGAAGGCGCTGGCCGCCATCGCCGCTGACATCGGCGGCTTCGAAGGCAACGCGCAGACCCTGCGACTGCTCACGCGGCTGGAGCCCAAGGTCTTTCACGCCGACGGCCGCTCGGCCGGCGTCAACCTGACCCGTGCCTCGCTGGATGCCGCCGTGAAATACCCGTGGACGCTGGCCGAGGCCGCGCAGCATCCCAAGGGTGAGCGCAGCGCGAAATACTGCGTGTACCCGGATGATGTCGACGTGTTCAACTGGCTCAAGCAGGGCGCACCGAAGGCCACGAAGCCGATGGAATGCCAAGTGATGGACCTGAGCGACGACATCGCCTACAGCGTGCATGATGTCGAAGATGCGATCGCGACAGGAGCCTTCAACCCGATGGCGTTGGCCGACGCGCGTATCATCGACGCGCTCATCGGGGACACGCGGGCGTGGTACGGTGCGAAATGGGACGCCGACAAGCTGCTCGCGGCCTTACGACGGCTGCGGGCTGAGCATATGTTCCCCACGCATTTCAACGGCTCTCGCGGGGCCTTGGCCCAGCTCAAGAACATCACCAGCGCCCTGATCGGCCGCTTCGCCGGGTCGGTGGAAGCTGCCACGCGCGAGCGCTACGGCGACGGCCCGCTGACGCGATACAGCGCCTCGGTCGTCATTCCCGAGCAGACCGAGTACGAGATCGTGATCCTCAAGGGCATCGCCGTCTATTTCGTGATGGAGCCGCGCGAGCACGAACCCATGCACCAGCAGGAACAGGCCATCGTCGAGGATCTGGTCGATGTGCTCATGGCCGACTCCCCGCGGCCCAGCGACGCCTTGGAAGCCGTGTTCCTGCAGGACTGGAACGAAGCCAACAGCGATGCCGAGCGTCTGAGAGTAGCCGTCGATCAGGTTGCCAATCTCACCGACGGCTCGGCGCTGGCGATGCACTCGATTCTGTGTTAGGCGCGTTTTCGGCTGTGTGCTTCGGCGAGCCGCCTGCTGCACCGGGTGGGGTATTGTAGGGCGCTATGGCTGGAATGATTCTGAAGGAAGATGTGGAGAAGGTGCGCGCCGCCGCGGACCTGTACGACATCGTGTCTGCGTCCGTGACGCTCAAGCCTTCGGGAACCGGCACCTACGTAG
Organism: Bifidobacterium subtile; assembly: GCF_000741775.1. Classification (GTDB taxonomy): domain Bacteria; phylum Actinomycetota; class Actinomycetes; order Actinomycetales; family Bifidobacteriaceae; genus Bifidobacterium; species Bifidobacterium subtile. Next base: position 109,489 of record NZ_JGZR01000005.1, on the reverse strand, counting down.
GGCTGTGCCCCTTCCATGACGAGAAGACGCCAAGCTTCTCGGTGCGGCCGTCGCTGGGCGTCTGGCACTGTTTCGGCTGCGGGCTGGGCGGCGACGTGTTCGGCTACGTCGAGCAGCAGGAGAACATCGACTTTCGCGAGGCCGTGGAGTTGCTGGCCGACAAATACCATATCGAGCTGCATTACGAGGCTGGGTCGGGCCGCGAGGAGCATTCCGGCTCGAAGCGCACGCGGCTGCTGGATGCGAACGAGGAGGCGCAGCGCTTCTTCGTCTCGCAGATCATGAGCAAGGAGGCGCTCGCGGCCCGCAAGCTGCTTGGCGGCCGTAATTTCAGCCAGGCCGACTGCGAACGCTTCGGCTGCGGGTACGCGCCGCAGGGCTGGGACAATCTCGTGCGCTATTTGGCCGCCAAAGGCTTCACCCAGCAGGAGATGCTGGACGCCGGGCTCGCGCGACAAGGCCAGCGCGGCGTCTACGACTACTTCCGCGGGCGGGCGACCTGGCCTATCCGTGACTCGACCGGGCGCACGCTGGGCTTCGGCGCACGAAAGCTCTATGACGATGATACGATCGGCGCGAAATACATCAACACCCCGGACACGCAGCTCTACCGCAAAACGCAGGTGCTCTACGGCATCGACCTGGCCAAATCCGCCATCGTCAAGAAGCGCCAGGCGGTTATCGTCGAAGGCTACACGGATGTGATGGCCTGTCATTTGGCCGGCATCGACACCGCCGTGGCGACCTGCGGCACCGCCTTCGGCGCGGAGCACGCCAAGATCGTGCGCCGGCTCATCTCCGACGATTCGCTCGGGGCCGTGCAGCTCATCGGGCCGCTCAACGTAGAAGGGCAGTCGCTCAGCTCGCGCATCGTATTCACTTTCGACGGCGATGCGGCGGGGCAGAAGGCGGCGCTGCATGCCTTCGCGCTTGATTCTGCGTTCCTCTCGCAGACCTTCGTGGCGGTCGCCGACGGCAACCTCGACCCCTGCGACCTGCGTTTGGAGCAGGGCAACGAGGCGGTGAGCTCGCTCATCGAGCATGCGAAGCCGCTGTATGATTTCGTGATCGACGCCGCCATCGCGCGCTTCGACACGTCGTACACGACCGGCCAGATGGGCGCGGTCAAGGCCACGGCCCCGCTGATCGCGCAGATACGCGACCGCTCGCTGCTGGACATCTACACGCGCAAGGCGACGCGCCGCATCGGCGTGGACCTCGACATCATGCGCCGCGAGGTCAATGCCGCACGTCGGCAGCTCAACGTGCGCGACGATGACGCCTATGCGCCGAAACGACGCTTCGGCGGCGCGGCCTCGGGCGGCGGCATGGGCGGCTCAGGCGCTTCCGGCGGTTTTGCGGGGCGCGGGGAGCGCGGCGAGGATCCGTATGCGAATCCGGCCCGCCGCAAGGCGCTCGAACGCCGCGACGCCAACGAGCAGACCTACTACCGCATCGACGACGCCGTGTTCATCTGCGAGCAGCAGTTCATGGCCACGCTCATTCAGGTGCCCCGCGCCATCGACCGCGCGTGGTTCGCGCAATTGAGCCTGTCGAACTTCATGACTTTGGTGTTCCGCTCGCTGTTCCAGGCGGTGGCTGCCGCAGGCGGACTGCCGAGTGACGACACGCCGCAGGGTTTGTGGATTCACAACCTCACCAAGGCTGGCGGGCCGCTGCTTGAGCAGGTCATCAACGAGCTGGCCGTCATGCCGCTGCCTTTGCCGCCCAACCCTCGCGACACAGCCAATTCATCGGCTCAGAACGGCCAGAATGCCCAGAACGGCCAAGCCGCGCCTGTGCAGCTGCGTGCGCCCAGCCCGGCTGAACGGCGCTATGCCTCCGAGCTTTTGGCTCGGCTGCTCGATATAGGCTTCATGCGACGCATCGGTGCCGCCAAGCGCAAAATGTCGCAGCTGCCCGACGGCGAGGAGAAGATCACGCTGCTGGGCGACATCACCACGATGGAAACCGCCCGCAAGGACCTGCAGACGCAGGTCTATGGCAACGTGGCCTAGCAGCTCTGGGAAACGAACGCTTGGTCAACATGGCGCAATGGGCCAAACCGATGGCAGAACCGGAACGCCGCTGAAAATCACCGCTGAAAATCACCGCTGAAAATCAAGTACTAGGCACTTTTTTCGTCTATTAGGCACATGCGCGAAGTACACACCTACCATGTTGTCCCGTAAACCTTGCAATTGCGCCATTTCTAGTCGCATGGAATTGCCTCGGAACGCCGCTTGCGAACGGTTCCATGGGAAATCTGCCTAATAGATGATGGCCACGCCCGAGTTTCGCCCGGCACGGCCCTCGTCTACTCCTCGTAAGCTCCCAACGGCCCGATCGACAGCGCGTCGTCATGGGTGCGGCCGGAGTGGATGGCGTCGTTGATGCCGGCGACCTGGGTTTCGTCAACGTCGTAGACACGTCCGTCAAGCGCGGACACAGGGATGACCCAGCCGCCGTGCGTGATGAACAGCCGGTCGGCTTCGCGCAGCTGATCGATGGGCAGTTTTGAGTACTTGATATCCAAGCCTTCCTGCCGTGCCCAGGCGAACATCTCGCGCTGCGAGGTGCCGTTGAGGATGCCGATGCGCGGGTCGGGGGTGATGAGGCTGTCGCCGTACTGCGCCACGATCGACGAATTCGGGCATTCGAGCGTGAAACCGTCGGCGGTATAGGTCACCGCGTCATTAACTCCACGCCGCCGGCATTCGCGATGCATCGCCTGATTGACTGCGTAGCTCAGGGTCTTCGCGCCGTTGAGCAGCCACGGCGCACGCGCGGTGACATCGCTGGCATAGCCTCGGCTGAGCGAGGTCAGCGTGATCGGGGCGGTATCGTGCAGCGTGCCACGCCCGTCCAGGAACATCCACACGCTGGGCGTGCCGTAGTTCGTTTTGCCGATGCCGGTGTCAGGGTCCATGCCGCGCGACACGAGAATGCGCAGCAAAGGGGCCGGCTCGGGATCGTCGTACTGCGCGATGACCTCGTTGATCGCCGCGACGAACGCCTGATGATTCGGCTGGGGCATGTCCATCAGCCGCGCTGAATTCGACAGCCGCTTGAGATGGTTCTCCAGGGAAATCGGGTAGCCGTGCCACACTGTGGTCGCCTCGAACACGCCGTCGCCGCGCAGCACGCTCAGATCGAAGGGCGACACGCAGCGGTAATGCGGATCGACGATGCGAATCAGATTCTTGTCAGAATCGGTCGGGGAAGTGCGCTCCGGCGCGAACAGGTCCTTGCCGCCAACACCCAGAATGATCGAGTCCATGATGCTCCTTTTCCATTGGATTCAAGCACAAGATAACGCATCGACATTACCGGTGCGCTCCTTGGCGCGTATCGGCGCGCAACCAACGCAGCCAAGTCGCGAACACCTGCGTGCTGAGCGGCTACGGGGCCGCTGCCGCGCGACACGGTTAACACATGTTTCGACAATGGTAATCCGCGTTTAACCTCTTGCGCTTACCGTGGAATGCAGTGCGACGCGGAAGGAGACCAGCCGCCCGCATGCGCACGAAATCTCGATTCGAAGGACGGATAAGCCGCATGGAACACATCTCGCTCGACGCTTCAGCTTCGCCCGCCCAGGCCCGCCGCGCTTTCAGGGACGGGCAGGCGCGCCCGACCTGCGGCATCGCCCGCGGATACGCGCAGGCGAATATGATCAGCCTGCCGAAGGAGTACGCCTTCGACTTCCTGCTGTTCGCCCAGCGCAATCCGAAGCCCTGCCCCATTCTGGAGGTGCTCGACGCGGGATCATACGAGCCGAAGATCGCTCCGGGGGCCGACATCCGCACCGACATCGGACGCTACCGCATATGGCGAGACGGCGAGCTGGCCGACACCTGTGACGACATCCGCGATGTTTGGGACGAGCATGACGATCTGGTCACCTTCCTGATCGGCTGCAGCTTCACCTTCGAATTCCCACTGATGGACGCAGGCATCCCAGTGCGTCATATTATTGCCGGTGCCAACGTGCCGATGTACGACACCTCGATTCGCTGCGCCGACGCGGGCCGGTTCAGCTCCACTATGGTCGTCTCGATGCGCGGCATCCAGCCGAGCCAAGTGGCCCAGGCCGCGCGGATTTCAGGCCGCTATCCGGGCGTCCACGGGGCCCCGGTATGGGTGGGCGACCCGGCAGGCATCGGCATCGGCGACATCGCCCATCCCGATTACGGCGACGCGCCTGTTCTCGAACCGGGAGACATCCCCATGTTCTGGGCGTGCGGCGTCACCCCGCAGGCCGCGGTCATGGCCTCGCGTCCGCCCTTCGCCATAACCCATGCGCCGGGGTACATGTTCATCACCGATGTTCCCGATCGCCAGTACATGGCGTAGCAGTGCATAAGACACAGCGGCATATGGCACAGCGGTATATGACACAGGTGCATAATCGCAGCTGAGGCGTGGCGTATCAGGCAGCGCACGGTCACCGGCAATCACACGCAGCCTCGCAAATATCGACATTGGAATCATCGACGGTATGGATCATCGACAACACAGGGAGGATGGCACAGTAATGGTTTTCGACGAGGACGACAGCGCTTCCGGTTCCGCCCGCGCGGCACGCAGCGGTCCCAGCGGCGCCGGCGCGAAGAGCGTCGACCTGAACAGCGATATGGGGGAGAGCTTCGGCCGCTGGACGCTCGGTGACGACAAGGCCCTGCTCGATGTGGTGACCAGTGCGAACATCGCCTGCGGATTCCATGCGGGCGACCCCGCAGGGATCCTGCGCACGGCGTCTCAAGCCGCAGCCAACCATGTGTGCATCGGCGCTCACGTGGCCTACCGCGACCTTTCCGGATTCGGACGGCGTTTTCTCGATGAGCAGCCGGGAGATCTCAAGGCCGACGTCATCTACCAGATCGCGGCGCTCGAAGGCATCGCCGCAAGCGTGGGAGCCAGCGTGTCATACGTCAAGCCGCACGGGGCGCTGTACAACCGCATCGCCGTGGACGAAACGCAGGCTCGTGCCGTCGTCGACGCCATCATGACCGTCGACTCGTCGCTGGGATTGCTCACTTTGCCCGGCTCGGTCGTTGGCCTCATCGCCGCCGATGCCGGGCTGCGCGTCTTTAGCGAGGCCTTCGCCGACCGCGCCTACATGCCTGACGGCCGACTGGTCCCGCGCTCGCAATCCGGCGCGGTCATCCATGACGTGGGCGAGGTGGCCGATCGTATCGCGAAGCTCGTTGCCGGCGGCACCATCGAGGCCATCGATGGGACGATGATCCGTATCGACGCCGACTCCATCTGCGTGCACGGCGACAGTCCCAGCGCCGTGGATATGGCGCGGGCGGTGCGCGAGCGCTTGGAATCGAACGGCGTCGCATTGTCATCGTTCGCGGGTGAGGGCCGGCCATGCGCTTCCTGAACGTCGGCACCTCGGCGCTGCTCGTAGAACTCGATGCCGGAGACGCGCACGATGTCATGAGCCTGTTCGATGCCATCTCCCAGCGGCAGCGCGAAGGCGACTCCTGCCTGGCGCGGCTTACTGAAATCGTGCCGGCCGCACGCACGCTGCTCGTGCGCTTCGAGCCGCTGGAAGTCTCGCGCATGTCGATCGAGCATGCAATCCGCGATCTGCGCAGCGATAAGCCCCAATCGGCCCGCGAGAGCCGCACCGTCGATGTGCCGGTCATCTACGATGGCGAGGATTTGGACGCGGTCGCCGCCATGCTGGGCATCTCTCCGCAGCAGCTGGTCGAGCGGCATACGTCATGTTCGTGGACGGCGGCCTTCGTCGGCTTCGCGCCAGGATTCGCGTATTTGACGGGCGACGACCCGTTGTTCAATGTGCCACGCCGCCAAGAACCGCGGCTGCGCGTGCCGGCGGGTTCTGTCGGACTCGCCGGCGCGTACAGCGGCGTCTATCCGCGCGCGAGTTCGGGCGGCTGGCAGCTGATCGGCTTCACGCCAGTCGCGCTGTGGGATGAGCGGCATGACCCGCCGGCGCTGATACAGCCGGGCGACAGCGTTCGATTCTGCGTATCCCATGAGCGAATCGGCGCCGTTGGCGGCAGCAATCGCAGTGCGGCGGATGGGACCGATGCAGACGCCGATTCGTCTGCCGCAGCGAATCGCGTCGGCATCGCCGCTCGACAGGGCCGACAGGGCCAGCAGACGACTCGGCGACGGGCCGGATCTGCGCCAACGCCAGTGCTCGTACATGGTCTGCGCGTGGTACGGCCCGGTGCCTTCGCCATATTCGAGGATGACGGCCGCACGGCTGCGAGCATGGGCGTGACCGCCTCCGGCGCGGCGGACCCGACGGCATTGCATCGGGCCAATGCGCTTGTCGGCAATCCTGCCGGCACGCCGGCAATCGAAATCGCCGGCGGAGGGGCATGCTTCGCCGCCATAGGTGAGGCAGTGGTCGCGCTGGCGGGTGCGCGGGCGCCGATCATCATCTGCGGGAAGGACGGCTCCTTTACTGCCATAGCGCGTCAGGAGGCGTTCATCCTGAACGATGGCGACAGCGTGGAGCTGGGGACTCTGCGCGACGGATTGCGTGACTATCTTGCCGTGCAGGGCGGCTTTGCGGTCGAGCAAGTGCTGGGCAGCGCTTCCGGCGACACGATGTCGCATATCGGCCCCGGACCGATTCGCGCCGATGATTTTCTTGGCTTTACCGACGAGCCTCACACGATAACCGGGCACGGCGTCGACTGGTCGCGCCTGCCGGCACGCGGATCGGTCACCGAACTGACCGCGGCACTCGGGCCGCGCGACGACTGGTTCACCGCGCAGGCCATCGATGACTTGCTTGGCCAATGCTGGAGCGTGACGACGCGCTCCGATCGTGTCGGGCTGCGGCTGAATGCCGAACGACCGTTGGAGCGGATCGTGACAAGGGAGCTGGACAGCGAAGGCACGGTGGCTGGAGCCATCGAGGTGCCCGGCAATGGCCAGCCGGTGCTGTTCCTGCGCGACCATCCAGTGACTGGTGGCTACCCGGTGATCGCCGTGCTCGACCCGGATTCGCTGGCGCTCGCGGGCCAATTGCCAGCGGGTGCGCTGGTGCGGTTCCGAGTGCCGGGCCGTGACCCGGGTACTGCCGCGGATGGCGCCGCAGACAGTGTTTCAGTCAGCATGGGTGTCGAAGGCGATGGGATGGACACCGCTGGAATGAATACCGATGCGATGAACGCAGATCGGGCCGGCGTCGATCGGCTCGATGCCGACCCGCACGGCGCTGATTGCAACGGCGCTGAACGGACAGGCAACCAGCAGGATATTCAGCAGACTGATAGGCAACAAGCAAAGAAGGCGGCATGATGCAGCGGATTGTAATAGCCAATCGTGGGGAGATCGCCGTGCGCATCATCCATGCCTGCCACGACGACGGGCGCACGGCGATCGCCGTATACGCCGACGACGATGCGGATGCGCTATTCGTCAATCTAGCCGACGAGGCCTACGCCCTGCATGGCCGCAGCTCGCAGCAGACCTACCTGAGCATTGAGGCGATCATGCGCGTCGCCCGCGAAGCCAAGGCCGACGCGGTGCATCCGGGCTACGGCTTCCTCTCGGAGAACGCCGATTTTGCGCAGGCGGTAATCGACGCCGGCATGATATGGATAGGTCCGAGTCCAGACGCGATTCGAGCGCTGGGCGACAAGGTGCAGGCCCGCGCCATCGCCGCCGAGGTCGGGGCGCCTATGGCTCCCGGCACCACGGCTCCGGTGCATGACCCCGCCGAAGTCGTGGATTTCGCCAAGGAATACGGGCTGCCGCTGGCGATCAAAGCCGTACATGGCGGCGGCGGACGGGGGCTCAAGGTCGTGCGCCGGCTCGACGAGGTACGCGAGGCGTTTGCGACAGCGACCCATGAGGCCGAACTCGCCTTCGGCAATGGCGACTGCTTCATCGAGCGTTTTCTGGACCGGCCGCGCCATGTGGAGGTGCAGGTGCTTGGCGACGCCTGCGGCACCGTGATCGCCGTAGGCACGAGGGATTGCTCGCTGCAGCGGCGCAACCAGAAGCTCATCGAAGAGGCTCCTGCGCCGTTCCTGAGCGATGAAACGACCGCGCGTCTTGAGGATGCCGCCGTGGCGATCTGCTCGCAAGTCGGCTACGTGGGCGCTGGCACGGTGGAATTCCTCGTCGCCGACGACGGGACGATGTCCTTCATGGAAGTGAACACGCGCATCCAGGTCGAGCATCCGGTCACCGAAATGGTCAGCGGCATCGATTTGGTCCGCGAGCAGCTGCGCATCGCCGAAGGCGGGTCGCTCGCCGGCCTGCGACCGGATACGCGCGGGCATGCGATCGAATGCCGCATCAACGCGGAGGATCCCGCTCGGGGTTTCGTGCCGTTCCCCGGCGTCATCAGCGCATTGCGCTCGCCGAGCGGACCCGGCGTGCGATTCGACACCGGTATCGCCGCGGGTTCGAAAATCCCGGATCAGTTCGATTCGATGCTCGCCAAGCTCATCGTCCACGCTGGCACCCGTGTCGAGTGCATCAGACGCATGCGGCACGCTCTTGACGAGCTGCATATCGAAGGCGTGCCCACCGTCGTGCCATTCGACAAAGCCGTGTTGCGCGAACCCGACTTCGCCGACGAGGGGCGCTTCAGCGTCTACACCCGGTGGATTGAAGAGGCGTTCCTGCCGCGCACCGCATCCGAGTCGCTTGACGGCGGGACTCCGGGCACGCGCGCGGACAGCGAAGCCGTGACGCGCACCTGGATTGAACTCGATGGCAGGCGCGTCGAACTCGGCCTGCCCGCACAGTTGGGTGCGCAGCTGAATGCGCTTGCGGCATCGGCTGGCGGGCGTGGTGATGCGCCGGATTCAACCGCGAGTCATGGCTGCGACGGCCAGGCGAGCAATGACGCGCAGAATGCCCAATCTGACGATGCCATTGTCTCCCCGCTCGCCGGTACGGTGGTCCGTTGGCTGGTTGAGGACGGGGCGAGCGTGGATGAGGACGAGCCCGTCGTCGTCATCGAAGCCATGAAGATGGAGACGCAGGTCGCTGCTTCCCGTGCCGGCGTGCTGCGCAGTCAGGCGGCGGCGGGAGATTTCGTCGAATTCGGCCAGCAGTTGGGTGAGGTGCTATGAACAACGGCCACTATGCGCACGAGGACGTCGCTCGCGAAGAGGATGCCCGCGAAGGAGCCGCCCGCGAAGGCAAGGCTTTCAAGGGCAGTGTTCTCAATAGCGGTATCTTCAAAAACAGCGGTGCCAAAAACAATGCGCCCAGCAAGGCGGTGCGCAGCGGCAAAGGGAATGGCATCCGGCTCCTGTGGGCGTCGTTGGGCGTGTGGCGGCGTTATCGCAATGTGACCGGCATCCAGACCATGGCCGCCCACGATGTGGGACGCGGCAGCGAGACGCTCATGACCTTCGTGAAGGGCGATCTGTTCCGGGCCGCACGCTGGCTCTCCGCAGGCGCCAGACGTAAGGCGCTGGTCGTGACCGGGTTCTACATCCCGCATGCCCGGTACCCGGCCGCTGAAACCGATGGCCCCGCAGGGGCTGTGGAGCTGTGCTCCGCGCTGCGCTCCATAGGGGGAGACGCTTGGCTGGTCAGCGATGCATGGTGCGAGCCGGTGGTCGCTGCGGCGGCGCACGGCACGCTGCCTGACGACCATGTGCTCATCGCTCCCGGGGGTGAGCGTTTCGCCGCGTGGCTGGAGTCCGTTACGACGTTGGTGCGGGCGCGATCCATCGACACGGTCATATTCATCGAACGCGTCGGTCCGTCGCTCGATGGCATACCGAGGAATATGCGCGGCATGGACATCCTCGAGTGGACGGCCCCGCTCAGCCGCCTGGCTTCGCTTGGCCTGCATACGATCGGCATCGGCGACGGCGGCAATGAGATAGGCATGGGTCGCATCGCGCGATTCGCCATCGAAGGCGCCGTCGCGGACGGTACGCATATCGCCTGTAGTGTCGCCACGCGCGAGCTCATCGTGGCGGGCACCTCGAACTGGGGAGGCCATGCGCTGGTGTGCGCGATGTATTCTTTGGGCTGCCGCCGTCTCGAAGCGATTCTGGACGAGGCGTGGCATCGCGATCTGCTCGCTCGAATCGCTGCGGCCGGCGGGCTGGACGGGGTGACGCTGCGCAACACTCCCACCGTTGACGGCCTGAACGAGGAGCGCTATTACGCTCAGATACGGGCCATGTCGCATCGTGCCCGAATTCGCCGAGATACGGGTATCTGAGTCCACGCCGCTAAGCGGTCTCAGGAGATTGGCGCTAAGGATGCTCGGCAGACATTTGCACGCCCGTGGTGCGCTTATGCTGCCGAACTGCTGAATTGCCGAACTGCCGAACTGCTAAACCGTCGTGTCGCGGGCCATATCGTTGCGGCATTGACGCAATCGGTCAGAAGGCGGCAATGCCGATCGTCGATGCAGATTGCAATCAGCTCAGATAATATCGCGTGGCCCGCGAGTGACCGACCCTGCGAATCTTGCCCTGCCTGGTCAGACTACGCAGCAGATAGGCTGTTTGGTTGCGGCTCAGGCCCAACTGCATTTCGAGATCCTTGCGCACTAAGGCAACGCCGTTGCTCGCCATGAGATGCAGCGTCACTTCCTCGAGCATTTGCACGACATAGGAATGGGGCGGCTCGAGCGGCTGCTCCTCGGGCGTCGCCCCGGTGCCGAGCACCAGCGTGGAAAGCGGGGCGACGCCGATTACTCTGGCGCCGACCAGAGCCTGCGCGTGATCCTGCGTGATGTAGGGCCGCAGCTCGGGGAATGCGTAGCGCTTGGCCGCGGGCTCGGTACGCTGATGCTCGTCATCGTCGCCGCCGTCGTGTCCTTCGTTCTCCTCATTCCACGACTCGTCGTCGAGCACCGGCACGGGGAGGACCATCGCCACGGAGGAGGGACCGACGCGCAACTGCGGGCTGGCCGAGCTGGTGGCGTATGCGTCCATGATGCGCGGGATGCCCGTGCCATAGTTCTCGCCGATTCCCAATGCAGTGGATATCGGCACAAGCCAAGCATTGCGCGGCTGGCAGATGCCGTTGAGCAGATCGTTGATCTGCAGGCCGCGGACGAGGCCGCCCAGCGAGACGATCTCGATGCGATTGGAGAAGACGTTGACGAGAATCGGCCCCGAATACTCGTAATCGCGATGCAGCACGGCGTTGACCAGCGATTCGTGCAGCGCCGCCTCGGGCCACTGGCCGTCGATATTATGCAGCGTGAGGAAATGCGCGGCATCGTTGATCTGGCGCAGCGCCGAGCCGCGGATTTCAACGCGGTCCTTGAGTTGCGTTTTGGTGTCTCCAGCGAAAACCGCGCATTTCACAGCAAAAGGGTTCTGATCGGAGAGCAGCAGCGCCGCTCCGGTGAACGCGCCCTGGGCGTCATGCAGATGGAGGCCGTCCTGATCGAATTCATCCCAGGCCAAGCCCGCCGTGGCGAAGGTCTGCTGCATATAGGTGAAAGTGAGGTTCTTCTCGCCGCACGGGCGATGATCGAATGGGGCGAAAGCCGCCGCGGACTTACCTGCAGTCTGTCCAAGCGCACTGCCGTTTGCGCTGTCGCCATGTGGCGTTTCCCTATGCATCCCCATGTGCCCATGGTATCCATGCGATAAGACACGATGCATTATTCATCGCATTTCATCGCATTGTGACGATTATTGCACCATGGAATCATCGGATTCGCGTCAGCCGTGGGCTACTCGGTCATTGCATTGAACGTGTCATCGCATCGAAATCGTCATTGTTATCGAAGGACATTGCTTTGAAGGCCGTCACGTTGAAGGCCGTCGCGTCGAAGTTCGCCATGTATTGGAAATCGCAGCGTAGTGAAAGTCACGACATCAGCATATTCAGCACTGCGGCCGCTTCGCGATGGTGGGGTCGCTGCCCCAATACGCGCCCGAGCCGATGTGCTTCGGCGCGTCGGGCACGTTCAGCTGCTTGCGCCGTTCGCGCCAGTTCTGCGCGGTGAGCGCGAGCACATCCTCGTCCCGGATTTCGCCGAGCGAGGGGAAGGAGTTGTCGTATTCGGTGTGGTCGTAAGCGAATCCGCAATGTTCCAGCAGAATGCGCGAACGGGTGTTGTCCAGAAAATGACGGGCGTATACGGTGCTGAGGCCCAGATTCTCGAAGCCGTGGCGCAGCATCGCCCTAAGCGCCTCCGGCATGAAGCCGCGGCCCCAGTGCGGCTCGCCCAGCCAGAATCCCACTTCGCGGCAGGCAGCCGGATCGCCGCCGTCCGGAAGCTTCTGGGCGGCGGGCAGCGGCTTGAACGCGATGGATCCGATAGGCAGGCCGGTCCGCTTGAGAATGATCGCGAAGCACTCCGGATCGGGCGCCTGGACCTTGTCGTGGTAGCTGCGGCACTCCTCGATGTCGTCATAAGGCGCCCAGCCGCTGGCTCTGGTGACGTCCGGATTGGTGGCGTAGGAGTATTGCGCGGAAATCTCGATTTCGTTCCCGACCTGCCAGCGGCGCAGGATCAGTCTGGGCGTATGCAGCATGTCCGATTCGTCACAGGCGTTTTCATTCATACCTATACGTTATAGCAGAGCCTCGGAGCGTGTGCGGCCGAAAGCGTTCGTGGCGGGACGTCCGGCGCTGTTCGCGCGGCGGTTGCGCCGTGATCGCGTCAGTGCCGGAGCCGCCAAGCGAAGCGATGATACGGAGGTGCTGCTAAAGTGTCGTTTCGTTGTTTGGCCCCGTAGCTCAGTTGGATAGAGCAGGAAACTTCTAATTTCAAGGTCGCCGGTTCGAATCCGGCCGGGGTCACTTACCGGCGTATGGGTTCGCTGAGATAGCAACAAGATAGCAATAGGCTCCGGGGAAGCAAGTTCCTCGGAGCCTATTTATGAATGCCGTGGCGCTCGACGCGCCGGCAGAAATCAGGCATTTGGCCTTTTGCCGTGATTGGCGGCCTTCTTACGGCGATCCTTGCGCTTGCGTCCGCGCATACCCATGATGGACTCCTTTACTCAACGTTTGTTAGCCTAGGGGATTATCGCACACCCGCACGACGTTGACAAGGCGGACGACTTTTCATTAGCCGATGCGCATCGGCATGGTCTGCGATGCCTGCAAGGTCGAGTTCCCCGAGCCGTCAACGCTGCTCGGCGTGAATGAGCAGCGACGTGGACGCCGTATCTCCCGGCTCGATGGCGATGAGATCCTTGCCGGTGTTGAAGGCGTTCGCATACGCGGTCTGCGGTTCGATCGCCACGCCGGAAGGATGCTTGAACGCCGGGAAGCCGGTTCCGGTGCACACTTGGAAGGAGGTGATGCTCTCATCACCGACGACCTGTACCGCCAGCCCGTCAGGGCGCTCGAACTCGGCGGTCGTCGTGCCATCGGCAGCGTGGTGCAGATCGGTCCACGCGTCGTCATAGGGCTGCTGGGTGAGCAGCTGGCCTTCGCGCAGATCGTATTTCGTGCCGTCCACTGGCTCGGTCCCGGTGGGCAGCAGACGCTCGTCGACGGTCACATGCGTGTCGCCGGGAATCGTCACGCGGCACTGGGCGTTGAACCCATCGATCTCGTCGCCATAGCCGTCGAATCCGTTGGCGAACCACGGGTGCAGCCCGAAGGCCCATGGGGCACGCTGCTTACCATGGTTCGCGGCGGTGATGCGCAGATGCAGGCCGTCGTCCGTTAGGCGATAATCGGCGGTGACGAGGAGATAGAAGGGGTATCCGGATATCTGCGGAACGCGCCATGAAAGCGTCACCCGGTCGTCCTCAAGCGTTTCAAGCTCCCAGTACGAGCGATAGCCGTAGCCGTGGATGGCGTTGCGACGCTCGATCTCGTCGATGGAGAGCTGGTAGGTCGTGCCGCCGAAGGTGTATGCGCCGTCGGCGATGCGGTTAGGGAAGGGGATGAGCACCCGCCCGTTGCTGCATGGCGCGGTCTCGTCGGCCGGCCATGAGCAGACGACCTCCTTGCTTTGGTAGGCGAGTTCGCGCAGCGATGCGCCGAGCTCGGTGACCACTGCGACGTAGTCGCCATGCTTCAAGGAAAATTGCCGGCCCGAGCGAGGAGGCAGGTTAGCGGATGGCATGATCGCATCTCCCATATCGTTGTGGAAAGCCCGCGGCGAATCGTTGCCGCGAGCCATGATGATTGACAGTGCCACTCTACTGCGAGCAATGGTCTTACCGGTGTTTCCGCTTGCGCCTCGTGGTGACGCATCACCACGAGACGACGGCTCATCATAAGCGGACAGCGGATGGTGAATTCATCGGATAGCGGAGCCGCTGCATGGTGGTGAAGTTATTGCCGTATTTGCTTGCTGCGGCAGCGCTCCTCACCACGTGGCGATGGAAGCGGTTGCAGCGCGCAGCAGCGTGACGAGATCTGCAGGGTTGACCGAGACATCGAGTCCGCGCTTGCCGCCCGACACCAGTATGGAATCGAAATTCAGCGCGCTTTCGTCAAGCACGGTGCGATGCCGGGTGCGCTGGCCAAACGGCGAAATGCCGCCGAGCACGTAGCCGCTTTCGCGCTGCGCCGCATCCGGGTCGGCCATGGCGGCCTTCTTCGCGCCGACTGCCGCGGCCAGCGCTTTGAGATCGAGATGCCCGCTGACCGGCACGATGCCGATCACGCGCTCGCTGCCGGTATCGGCCATCAGCGTCTTGAAGATCTGATGCGGGTCGAGTCCGAGCCGTTGCGCGGCCTCGATGCCGTATCCCTCGTCCATATGATCGGAGGAGTGCTCGTATTCGTAGGTTTCGAAAGGCACCCCGGCTTTGCGCAGCTGTGCGATGGCGGGCGTGCCTCCTTTGGCAGCTGTGCCGTTGGTCCCCTCGTCTTTACCGCCCGTTGCGTGCTTGCTTCGTTTCGACATGCTTTCGTTGTATCGCATAGAGACGATATTTGAGCCGTGCAGCTGCTCGCGTCGCGCATGACGACGCCTCCGCGGGTTTTCCCGGCCTTTGCCATCCTTAGCGGCCGGCTTAGAAATCGGATTGCGGCTATACCAAGGGCTTAACGCTGCAGTTCTGCCGCTAACGGCTGGTTTAGAGATTTTATAGTCCATTTTTGTAGCGCCAGCCTATGGATGCCGCTGTAGAACGGACGCCAAGCATCACGGCGTCGCGGTAACTCGATAACGGTGGACGGCGGAAACGACTTTGCCCCTGCCGGGCAAAGAGCATAATGCTCAAAGCCCGGCAGGGGCAAAGCGGCAAACTGAATACGCCTATGGCCAGCCAGCTAGCGATGACGCGGACGAGCCGCGATCACTCACTTGGAGACTTCGGCGAACTTCATCAGCGTGCGGATCATGTTGCAGGTGAAGCCGTTCTCGTTGTCATAGAAGGCAACGGTGCGCACCAAGGTGACGCCGTCGACCTCGTTGACAGCGGTCTGCGTCGGATCGAAGACGCCGCCGTGGGTGTCGCCGATGATGTCGGAGGTCACGATGCCGTCGGCATTGTAGCCGTAGGTTTCAGAATCCGAGAAGGCCTTCTTGAAGACCTCGTTGATCTCGTCGGCGGTCGCGGACTTCTCCAGCACGGAAGTCAGCTCGGTGACGGAGCCGTCAGGGACGGCGACGCGCTGAGCGTGGCCCTGCAGCTTGCCCTGCACGGAGGGGACTACCTTGCCGATGGCCTTGGCGGCGCCGGTGGAGTGCTCGATCGTGTTGACGGCGGCGGCGCGGTTGGCGCGGCCCGTCTTGGAGCGAGGCCCATCGAGGATCATCTGGGTGCCGGTGTAGGCGTGGATGGTGGTCATGAAGCCGGCCTTGATGCCGAAGCTGTCGTCCAGCGTCTTGACCATGGCGGCCAAGGAGTTGGTGGTGCAGGAGCCTGCGGACACGATGTTGTCATCGGCCGTCAGGATATCGTCGTTCACGCCAGCCACGACGGTCGGAGTGGTGTCGTCCTTCGCCGGAGCGGAGATGAGCACCTTCTTGGCGCCGGCGTCCAGGTGAGCCTGGGACTTCTCGGCGGAGGTGTAGAAGCCGGTGCACTCGAGCACGAACTCGACGCCGTCGTTCTTCACCCACGCCAAGTTGCGGGCGTCGCGCTCGGCGTAGACCGTGTAGGACTTGCCGTCCACCACGATGGCGGTGTCGGTGGAAGTCACATCGTATGCCGTTCCGTCATCATGACGGAAGGATCCCTGGGTGCTGTCGTACTTGAGCAGGTAGGCGAGCATGGACGGGGTGGTCAGATCGTTGATGGCTGCAACCTCGATGTCACCGGCCTGTCCACCACGCTCCTGGAGCTTGAGGATACGGCGGAACGCGAGACGCCCGATACGGCCAAAGCCGTTGATACCAATCTTCACTGTCATAAATTTACTCCCTTAGGGATCAGGCTCGGGCGCGCGCCTGCGCGCCCCGGCCATTGTTTACCAACGGTCTCTACTCTATCCCGCCGTGTGTACTTGCCAGTGACGTGCGCCACACCTCGGGCGCGAATCCGACCAAAATGGCGTGAGCGGTCACAATGATCGGGCGTTTGACGAGCATGCCGTCGGTGGCAAGCAGCTCCAGCGCTTCGTCGTCGCTCATTGAAGGCAGCTTGTCTTTCAGCCCCAGCGCACGGTAGACCTGCCCGGAGGTGTTGAAGAAACGGCGGATCGGCAGGCCGCTGGCATGGTACCAGGCAGCGAGTTCGGTTGTGGTGGGGTTGTCGGTTTTGATATCGCGCTCGGTGAATTCGATATCGTGCTCGCCCAGCCAGCGCCGCGCCCTGGCGCAGGTCGAGCAGCGCGAATAGCAGATGAACAGCGGTATGTCGGCGTTGCGTTCGGTCATGGAACCTCCTGGTTTAATGGTTGAATGCGCGATTCGTGAACTGGTCGGCCAGAATCGGCGAGATTTCGGTGTCGAGCGGCCCCAGATCGCCAGAGAATTCCCGGTAGCGCGTAATCGCCGGCATGGGCGTGGCGATGGGGAAGGTGACGATAAGCGTGCCGTCATGCACGTTGATCGCGCTGGCAATGCCCGGCAGGAACTCGTTGCTCACGCCCTGCACGACGCTGTTGGTCAGGGTCGCGTGCCGCAGCTGATATTTCAGCCCCGGCTCGTTCACGTCGTGCGCCGAATCCGACTGCGCGAACACCGACACCATGCCGCCTGGCATCGCGGCATGCGCCTGAAAGGCGAGCTCGCTGTCGGTGATGGCGGTGACGATGGCGCCGTCGCCATACAGGAATCCGACGCCGCCATGCTGGGCCAGCAGCCCCATGAGCTGGATGTTGGCGATGGTATGGTCGATTCTGCCCCCCAACCCGCCGAGAATATGGAATTCGCGTGCTCCGCGATTCCAGCCGACTTTCAGCGCGGAGAGCATATCGGGGTCGTCCTTGAGCGCCGGAAGCCGCAGCGTGCGCCCGTCATCGGGTATGCCGCCCTGCACGGAATCGAAATCGCCGATCACGATATCAGCGGCGACATCGGCGGCCCGCGCATGGTCGAGCCCGGCATCAGCTGCGATTACCAACGGATGGGGAGCCGGAGCGGCTGCGCCCGCCGACCCATGAGAATTATCGTCATGCGTATCATCGATGGTTTCGCGAGCGATTTCATGCCGGCCGCCCTTGGCTGCGAGCAGCCCCGCGGGCACGCTCGGCATCGCCCCGTAATATTGCCCTGCTGCGAAGATGACGCATACCCGATTCTCTTGGCTCATGGCTGCCACTCTAGCCCACATGCTAAAGCAAACGCGAGCCCCTGCCCGCATTCACACCAGTCTGATAGGCTCGCGATACGCTTGCTGCAAAGAGGGGATTATGACCACCGCGACCACTACGACGACCCACATACGCCCGATTCTGCGCTCGAAGATGTTCCTGTACGTCACCGAGTTCTTCTCCGGCATGGCCGTGATGGCCGCCGAACTGGGCGCATCGCGCCTGCTTGCGCCGTACTTCTCCAGCTCGCAGATCGTCTGGACCATCATCATCGGCACGATTATGATCGCATTGGCGCTGGGCAGCGTGTGGGGCGGACGCAAGGCCGACCGCGATCCCAACCCCGACAAGCTCTATATGCGCCTGATGATCGCGGCGGTGTGGATAGCGCTTATTCCGCTGTTGGGCAAGTACCTCATCATCGCCGTTTCGGGCCTGCTCGTCGTCACGGTGTCGACGAATTTCCTGGTGATCGCCGCGTTCATCAGCTGCATGCTGATCTTCGTGCCGCCGCTGTTTCTTTTGGGCACCGTGACCCCAGGCCTGGTCAAATTCGCCACCGATTCGCTGGACGACAACGCCTCCGTGGTCGGCCGCTTAAGCGCCTGCAACACCATCGGCTCGATTCTGGGCACCTTCCTGCCGACCTTCGTCACGATTCCGGCGGTCGGCACCTTCGTGACCTTCCTGATATTCTCCGGCCTCCTGCTGGCTCTCGCGCTCACGTATTTCATCGCTTCCAAAGTCCGTCTCGTAGTTAGCGCCATCAGCGCGGTCATCTTCATCGCTTCCGCCATCGCCTCGCCCATGAGCGGCTTCGCCTTCTGGGAACGCGGACTGGCCTACGAAGGCGAGTCGATCTACAACTATCTGCAGGTCAAGAACCTGTCCGACCGCACCATATTGTCGACCAATGTGCTCTTCGGGGTCCAATCGGTGACGATGAAGCAGCCGGGCCTGACCGGCATGTACTACGACACCGCGCTCGCCGCTTCGGCGCTTGCCGATCATGCCGATTCCGCGCTGATTCTCGGCATGGGCACGGGAACCTACGCGCGTCAGCTGCGCCAGTACTATCCCGATATGCGCATCACCGGCGTGGAAATCGACGAGAAGATCACGGCGCTGGCGGGCGAGTATTTCAAGGAGCCGCAGGATATTCCGGTCAGCACCTACGACGGTCGCGCCTGGCTCGCCGCAAGCACAAGCCGCTACGACGTGATCATGGTCGACGCCTACCAGGACATCACGATTCCCTTTCAGATGAGCTCCACCGAGTTCTTCACGATGGTGCGGCAGCATCTCAATCCCGGCGGGGTGATGGTCGTCAATATGAATATGATCTCCGACGGCGAGGGCTCGATCAACGAGGCGCTGACCGGCACCATCGCCAGCGTTTTCGGGCGGCGGAACATATTGACCGCCGACGTGCCCGACACGACCAACCGCGAGCTCTTCGCCAAGACGTCCGGCAAAGGCAGCGGCGCGTCGGATAATGATAATTCGGGCCAAGGCGCCAGCGATAGCGGCATCATCCAGTCCGGCAAATCCGACGCGCTGCAAGCCGTCACCGCCGCGCGCACGCATGATGACGACCTGGAATGGGCGATGGGGGAGGTCGCCGGCCGGCTTGCGCCGCCAGCCCGGTCGCACGACGGCGCGATGATCCTGACCGACGACAGGGCGCCGGTGGAGCTGCTCGGCATGCACGCCATCGACGAGCTTATCGCGCAGCAGGCCGAGCCGTATCGGGAGATTCTGCGCACCGAAGGCATCCAAGGGCTGTTGGAGCTGCAATAAGCCCGTGGATGCGGGAGCTGTGTCGAGGCAAAGTCGCAACGACGACCTGCGGCATGGCAAGCCTGGCAGCATGACGTTTCGTGTGAAGGAGATGGTCGAAATCCCGCCATTAACGTGACGCGGACAATGGCACTGCTAGGCTGAAGGCTGCGAATAGGAAAACCATAGACAGACTTGTATGCTGCGAATGACCCATGCGTTCTATAAGAAGGGACTGTTATGTGCGGAATAGCCGGGTTTGTGAGCGACGCTCCCATTGATGCCAAGGAACGCATTCTCAAGAAGATGACCGACATCATCGCCCATCGCGGGCCGGACAGCGAGGGCCACTGCATCGATGAGCATGCGGCGCTTGGGTTCAGGCGGCTGAGCATCATCGATCTCAAGGGCGGTGACCAGCCGATCTACAACGAGGATCGCACGATGGCCATCACCTTCAACGGCGAGATCTACAACTTCCAGCCGCTGCGCGTGGAGCTTATCAAGTTGGGCCACACTTTCTCCACGAAGGCCGACACCGAAGTGATTCTGCACGGCTACGAGCAGTGGGGCGCCGGCGTGCTGACGAAGCTGCGCGGCATGTTCGCCTTCGTGATCTGGGATTCCAAGACGAACGAGCTGTTCGGCGCGCGCGACCATTTCGGCATCAAGCCGCTGTACTACACCGTGATGAACGGCACCTTCATGTACGCCTCCGAGATCAAAAGCCTGCTGCAGCATCCCGATTTCGTCAAGGAGCTCAATGACAAGGCGCTCAAGCCCTATCTCACTTTCCAGTATCCGGCCATCGAGGAGACCTTCTTCAAAGGCGTGTTCAAGCTCAAAGAGGGGCACTACTTCACCTATCGCGACGGGAACATGGACATCCACGAATATTGGGACACGGCATTCGGCGAGAGCACGCAGGAGCTCGACGCGTTGGTCGACCGCATCGACCATTCGGTGATCGACTCGGTGAAGGCGCATGAAATCGCGGATGTGGAGGTTGGTTCCTTCTTGTCGAGCGGCGTCGATTCCAGCTATGTGGCTGCCATCGCACGGCCCGAGCACACGTATTCGGTCGGTTTCGGCGCGGGCTACAATGAATCGACCCAGGCCAAGGAGCTTGCCGACAAGCTCAAGCTCTCCAACACCGCCGAGATCATCGACGAAGAGGAGGCCTTCTCGTACTTCCCGCAGATTCAATGGCATCTGGACGAGCCTGATTCGAATCCTTCCTGCGTGCCGCTGTTCTTCCTGTCCCAATTGGCCGCCCGGGATCTCAAAGTGGTGCTGAGCGGCGAAGGCGCCGACGAACTGTTCGCCGGCTACGACGATTACGGCCTGCACACCAAGTCGAAGGTCATAGCGGGCGTCACGCGCGCGCTCACCCATCTGCCGGCAAGGGCGCGGCATGCCGTCGCGCATTGGGCGAAGAACAAGACGTTCCACGGCGCGACGCAGCTGTATGCGAATCTCGCGCCCTCCGAAGAGTTCTTCATCGGCCAGGCCAAGGTCTTCGAGGAGAACGAGGCCCAGCAGCTGCTCGCGCCGCGTTATCGCGAGGCTCCCGGCGTCCATGACATCGTCGACAAGACGTATGCGCGCATCAAAGGGCAGGGGCTTTCCGAGATCAAGAAGAAGCAGTACCTCGATATTCACCAGTGGATGCCGGGCGACATTCTGCTCAAGGCCGACAAGCTCACGATGGCGCACTCATTGGAGCTGCGCGTGCCGCTGCTGGACCAGGAATTAATGAAGGTCGCCGAGAAGGTGCCCACCAAGTATCTGATCCGCGATGCGCAGGCCAAATACGCCTTCCGCCGGGCCGCGGCGCGGCACCTGCCCAAGGCCTCGTCCGACCGCACCAAGCTCGGCTTCCCCACGCCGGTCAAGATCTGGCTGGGCGAGGAGAAGTACTACAAGCAGGTCCGCGCGGTGTTCGAACGCGACTACGTACGCGAGTTCTTCGATCAGGACGCGCTGCTGAAGATGCTCGACGACAACTACGAAGGCAAGACGAACGACCGACGCAAGATCTGGACGGTGTACACCTTCCTGACCTGGTACGACGTGTTCTTCGTGCATGACGGCGACAAGCCCGAGCCGCTGTCCGAACGGTAGCGCCGCCGCTGCTCCCGCGAGCGTTTTTTCGCATGCACCCTGTATGCGTCTCGCATGCGTTGCGACGTCTTCGAGTGGGGCAAAGCCGGGCAGCCGACGTGGTCGCCCGGCTTTGTCCGCAGGCATGGTACACTAGTTGATTGGCTTGAGAAATCAAGAAAGTGGGGAGACCCCACCTGGAAGCTTGCTATGGCTTCGGGTTCACGGCATGAGCCGCATGATTCGGCAGGCGGATATGATTCCGAGCTGAGCATGCAGAGGCAAATGGCATCGGGACTGCGCTTATCAGCGCGTTCTGTGCTGAATAGCGCCTGCCTTATGCCATGAATTCGAGCAGCTGCGTTTCCGCCTGGGTCCCATGAGAAGGAACATAAGGATTGGAGTCATTATCAGCGACGAACCACGTATCAACGACGAGATTCGCGTCCCTCAGGTGCGCCTAATCGGGCCGAATGGCGAGCAGGTCGGCGTCATCGCGACCACGGTCGCATTGAATCTGGCCAAGGAAGCGAACCTTGACCTCGTCGAGGTGGCACCGAACGCGAAGCCTCCGGTCGCCAAGCTCATCGACTACGGCAAATTCAAGTACACCGAGAAGATCAAGGCCCGCGAGGCCCGCCGCAATCAGAACACGGCGGAAATCAAGGAGATTCGCTTCCGCCTCAAGATCGACGAGCATGACTTCGAGGTCAAGAAGGGTCATGTGACGCGGTTCCTGAACGGCGGCGACAAGGTCAAGGTCACGATCATGCTGCGCGGGCGCGAGCAGTCACGCCCGATCGGCGGCGTTGAGCTGCTGGAACGCCTGGCCGACGAGGTTGCCGAATACGGCAGCGTCGAATCCTACCCCAAGCAGGAAGGGCGCAACATCATCATGACGCTGACGCCCAAGGCCAAGAAGGTGCACACGCAGTCCGAGCAACGCCGCCGCGGCGCCGAATCGCGCGCCGAGCGCCAGGCTCGCCAGGCCGCACGCTTGGCCGCCAAGAACCATGCGGACGAAGCCGAGAAAACCGCGGCCGAAACGTCGGCAGACCAAGCCTCCGGGCAAACGGCGAAAAAGGCCTGAGCCGGAAGGCCGGATACCGAAAAATGTCACGCCGGAGTTGATTCCCCGGCTGATCAGCGAGTCATCGGATAGTATGCGATGACGAAATATTTGTGCAGTAACCACAAGGAGGGCAGCAATGCCGAAGATGAAAACCAATTCCGCAGCCAAGAAGCGCGTCCGCGTCACCGGCTCGGGCAAGCTCATGCAGGCCGGCAGCGCCATGCGACACAACCTCGAGCACAAGTCCGCGCGCAAGCGTCGCGCCCTGAAGGCCGACCAGGTTCTCGCGCCCGCGCAGAGCAAGAACATGAAGAAGCTGCTCGGCCGCTGAACCGCGACGAGTGTATAGACGCTAGACAAAGAAAGAAGATACTACTATGGCACGTGTCAAGCGCGCAGTGAACGCTCATAAGAAGCGTCGCGTCGTTCTCGAAAGGGCTTCCGGCTACCGCGGCCAGCGCTCTCGCTCCTACCGCAGGGCCAAGGAACAGCTCCTGCATTCATTCAACTACAACTTCCGCGACCGCAAGGCGCGCAAGGGCGACTTCCGCAAGCTGTGGATCCAGCGCATCAACGCTGCCGTCCGCGCCGAAGGCATCACCTACAACCGCTTCATGCAGGGCCTGAAGCTGGCCGACATCGATCTCGACCGTCGCGCTCTGGCCGAGCTGGCCGTCTCCGATCCCGACACCTTCAAGGCGATCGTGGAGCAGGCCAAGGCCGCGCTTCCCGAGGATGTCAACGCCCCGGTCGCTGCCTGATTGCTGATTTCGGCTGGCGGTGTTCGTTTCTGGGCACTGTGTAAATTGGCACTGTGTAATTAATACAGCGCAGCCTGATAAAAACCCCATGATGTGCATGGCATATGTCGTGAGATATTGCGATATATGGCGTGCATGACATGGGGTTTCGCATATGTGCTGCGCTTTTGCCTAGGATAGGTCGGTATGGAACGGAACGGATTCGATGCGCTGCTTGAGCAGTTTCTCGCGCATATCGATGTGGAGCGCGGACTTTCGCGGGCGACGGTGAAGGCATACGAATCCGATATCCGCCGGTATGCCGACTGGCTGCGCGGCCGTGGAACCGACACGCCGAATGCGGTCGCCAAACAGGATGTAGAGGATTACGTCGCCTGCCTTGATGCAGCGGGGGAGAGCGCACGAAGCAAGGCGCGTCGGCTCGCCAGCATCCATGAGTTCCACAAGTTCGCGCTCGCGCAGCATGCGGTCGCCGATGATGTCGCCGCAGCGGTGAAGGCGCCGAAAGCCTCAAGCGATCTGCCCGATGTGCTCAGCATCGACGAAGTAGGGCGGCTGCTGGATGCGGCGGCGATGCATGGCAGCGATGATCCGGTTGTGCTGCGCGATCACGCGCTGCTCGAATTCATGTACGCGACAGGCTCGCGCGTCTCGGAGGCGGTCGGCGCGGACCTGAACGACATCGATATGGATGAGCATGTCGCGCGGCTGACGGGCAAAGGTTCGAAGCAGCGGCTGATGCCGGTCGGAAGATATGCGCAGGAGGCATTGACTGCGTATCTCAATGCTGGACGCTCGGCTTTGGAACGCAAGGCCAAGGGCACCCCGGAGCGGCGGGCCATATTCCTCAACAAGCGCGGCAGGCGGCTGTCGCGCCAGAGCGTGTGGGAGATCATCCGGCTCGCGGGGGAGCGGGCCCATATCGACCGTCCGCTGCACCCGCACACCCTGCGCCATTCCTTCGCGACGCATCTGATTCAAGGCGGCGCCGACGTGCGCACCGTGCAGGAGCTGCTCGGCCACGCTTCGGTCACCACCACGCAGATCTACACGCATGTCAGCCCCGAGAATCTCATCGAAACCTACCTGACCTCCCATCCGCGGGCGCGATGACGGACAAAGCCATCTTCGGCGTTATTTGGGATTCGCAGTGTTTCTCGGGATTTGCGGCGTCTCTCAAAATTCGCAGTGTCTCTTGGAATACGCGGCGTCTCTCAAAATTCGCAGTGTCTCTTGGAATTCATTATGATATTCCCTATAATTCACTTTTCGTCTGCTGAGAAGACACTGTGAGAAATTATCTTGGGATATGTGAAATCTCTCAAATATATCAGTAGGGCGGCCACTGCGGCCGCCGTCTCCTTGATAACCATCGGCAGCTTCGCCATGGTTCCTGCGGCCTTCGCAAGCGGCACCCAGACCACCGACACCATCACGCAGACGGGACTGAAGCCCGGCCAAGTCAAGCACGTATGGACGATCGTTCTCGAAAACAAATCATATGACGCTACCTTCACTGGCCTGAACCAGAACAGCTACCTCTGGAAGGACCTCCCCGCTCAGGGAGCGCTGCTCACGAACTACTTCGGCACCGGCCACTACAGCCAGGACAACTACATTTCCTTGGCATCCGGGCAGGCCACTTCCAACGATCTGCAGTCGGACTGCAGCTACAAGAACTTCGATTTCGGCACGAATAAGAATATCGTCGCAAGCCACACCGGCGCGAACTTCGGGCGGACCGACAACTTCGGACAGCTGCTCTCCCCAGCTGGCGCGAACGCCGCGAACGGCGAGAACGGCTGCACCTTCCCGAAGGACATCCCCACGCTGTTCAACCAGTTCGACGCGGCAGGCGTCAGCTGGAAGGGCTACGCGCAGGACCTGCACAACCAGCCCGGACGCGAGGATGCGCTTGGTGGCGGCCCCGGCACCGCAGCCAACAACCCCACCACCAACCCCAGAGTGATGAGCACTTCGGCCAGCGACAAGGCGAATGGCGTCACCTCGTTCACCGGGGCGCAGTCGAATGATCAGTATGTCGCCAAGCACTTCCCCTTCCCGTGGTTCCACTCAATCATCGGCGACGACAACACCGGCAAGGACGCGCTGACCGCCCCCGCAGACGGCACGATGACCGACGCGAACCACATCGCCAATCTCGACGATCCCAGCCTGGGCCTGATCTCCGACCTTAAGAAGCCCGCCGACCAGGTGCCGGCGTTCAACTGGATCACGCCGAACAACTGCTCCGACGCGCACGACCCCACCTGCGTGGGCAACAACCTCTCGGGCGTGTTCGATGCGAACGGCAATCCGAATTACGCGCTGCCGCTGACGACGCCGCCCACGAACCACACCGGCGGACTGTACGCGGCGGATCTGTGGCTCAAGTACTACATCCCGCTCATTGAGCGTTCGGCGGCCTTCAAGGACGGCGGCCTGATCGACGTCACCTTCGACGAGGCGAATCCGCCCTTCTACAGCATGTCGTTCAACAACGCGACCGACCAGACCAAGGTCGCGCAGGACGCGGCGGGCAATGAGCGGTACAGCTACAAGACCCCGACGATCAAGGACTTCGCCGAAGGCTATAAGCAGTACTCCGCGAACACCTTCCCGGCACCCGGTCCGATGGCCCAGAACTACATCAAGGCGGATCTCGCCGGACAGAGCATCAACGGGAAAGGCGTCGATTGGGAGCCGACCGGCCCGAACACGCCGCTTGCTGCGGACGAGAACGGCAATCAGCTCTACCCTGGCCCTGGCGATAACGGCTACATCACCCGACCGCCGTCATGCGAGCAGGACACGGCACTTGTGAACGCCGACAAGAGCAACTGCGTTTCGGGCGCGAAGAACACGAGCTCCTCCTTCTCGGGCGCCAAGGATCTCGCCGTCACCGCTGCAGCCGGCACTGACACGCTGCAGGGCGCGGTGAGCGTCTCCGACATCGGCCGCGCGGTCACTGGCGCGGGAATCCCCGCCGGCGCCTTCGTTGGCTCCGTGGCGAACGAAGGTCCGAACCTCGTCGCCAAGCCTTCGGATCCCGTGACGAACGCATCCTTCAAGCTTGTCGATCAGCAGGGCAACGCACTGAAGACGACTGCTGCGGTCGCCGACGTCACGCTCTCCGCGACCGGCGTTCCCGGCCACCTGAACCCCGGCGAATCGCCGCTCTCGACCTTCGATGCGCAGGATGCAACTCCTGGCGGCGGCGATTCGGGCTCCGTGCTCATCTCCCCGCTCATCAAGCCCGGAACCGTTTCCAGCACGTACTACAACCACTACTCGTGGCTGCGTACGATGGAAGACATCTTCCAGGTTGTGAAGGGCAATGACACGAAGCAGCTGACCGCAGGCAGCGTCAGCGGCGGCCTCGATGGCCTCGGCCACCTCGGTTTCGCGGCGCAGGATGGGCTCACTCCCTTCGGCGCTGATGTGTTCACGAATGCAGCGGTTGACCAGACTGCGAATCCGACCCCGACCCCGACGAAGACCACGCCAGCGGGAACTCCGACGCAGACCGCGCCGCAGGGCACTTCGCCTTCGAATCCGGCCGGCAAGCAACCTAAGGCGAATGCCGCCGCGAAGCCTCAGGCCAGCGGCCCGCTCGCTTCCACAGGCGTCGATATGACCACTGGCATTGCGCTTCTCGTGGCAGCGCTCGCCCTGATTGTGGGCGGCGTCACGGTCCTGCTGGTCCGTCGTCGTCACGAGGCTCACGAGGCATGATGCGCAGAATAGTGAAAACAGCCGGACTGCTCAGCGCGATGGTCGCCATGACGATCGCACTGGGTGCGTGCGGCGGTGCCCAGTCATCGGCATCTATTGCGAACTCAATCGGCGACATGCCGAGCTACCTGCCTTCGGCTCGCTCGGCATCGATTGCGCACGGCAGCGCCGACAAGCCCGCGCTGTCGTACCCTGGCAGCCCGGTGCTCGTATCGGTAGGCAAGGCGCAGCTGAAGATCGATATCGCTGGCCCTGAGTATCCAAGCGATACGAAGGAAGAGGCGACCGACATACCGAGCGTATTCACCGCTACGCTCACGAACACCGCGGCCCCGGGCGGCGCCGATGTGCCGCTCTCCGCGAGCGTCTTCGACATACTCGACAACGCCGGAGCCACGCACGCGCTCATACCGACTCCAGGCCTGCCCAAGAAGCTCGCAGCTGGGCAGCAGCTCACGATAAAGCTGCGCACGTCGCTGCCGGGCGGCGAAGGGCTGCTGCGCTTCCACCCGGATGGCGGTCCCTCAGCCGCCGGATGGGATTACGTGCTCGAAGACGACTGATTTCGTCCTCTCAGGCGTTATCTTCCTATAAGGATACTGAACCGCAGCCGCGAGGCGGCCGAGCTTTCGAGCTTGGCCGCCTCGCGGCTGCGGTTCTCTGTTTTGGCAAGTCCGACGCAAAGCATGCGGGATGGGGCGAACTCAGTTTGCGGCGCTGCGCTGGGTCTCGTGCACTGCACGTACTACGCGCGGCTGAATATACGGCTGAATGTGCCGTGTGCGTTATGATGTGCGCGTTATGATGTTCCTTTGTGAGCGATAAACGTCTGCGGTGGTGAGCATGCCAAGATTGGCGAGAATCATGTCGGTGAAAGGCCTGGAACGGAGGAATGATGCCGTACGAGAGCCGGTGGGCCGCTGAGGTTGCCAAGGCAGCCAAGGAGCCGCGCGATTCGGATGCTTCGCAGTCGAATGCTCGCCGTGCGCATGCCGTGCAGGCGCAGCTGCCGATCTCGGGCACCTTGCGCATTCCGGCCGTTGACGATGCAGACGATATGCTCGGTGCGGCTGATTCGGCGCATGGGGCGGTGAACAGGCCTCTTGATATGGTGAAGAATATGCCTACTGATCTGCTTGGTCGCGAATATGAGACCTTTCCCGCGCCAAAACCCCTGCATCAGCATGGTCCGGCGCGGATCATCGCCATGTGCAACCAGAAGGGCGGCGTAGGCAAGACCACCAGCTCCATCAATATCGGCGGGGCGCTGAGCCAGTACGGCAGGCGCGTGCTCATCGTCGACTTCGACCCGCAGGGGGCGGCCACCGTAGGCCTTGGCATCAATGCGAACACCGTTGAGAACACGGTGTACACCGCACTGTTCGACACCTCGGTTGACGTGCACGAGATCGTGCAGCATACCGAGTTCGAGAATCTTGACATCATGCCGGCGAACATCGATCTGTCGGCAGCCGAAGTGCAGCTGGTCACTGAGGTCGGGCGCGAGCAGATACTCGCCAGCGTGCTGCGCCAGGTGCGCAACGAATACGATGTCATCATCATCGACTGCCAGCCCTCGCTGGGCCTCTTGACGGTCAATGCGCTGACGGCCGCCGACGGCGTGATCATTCCCGTGGCCGCCGAATTCTTCGCGCTGCGTGGCGTGGCGCTGCTCATGCAATCGATCGACAAGGTGCGCTCGCGCATCAACCCCAGCCTTGAGGTCCATGGCGTGCTGGTCACGATGTATACCCGCACCCTGCACTGCGAAGAGGTGCTGCAGCGCATCTACGAGGCCTTCCAGGAAAAGGTCTTCCATTCGGTGATCTCGCGCTCCATTAAGCTGCCCGATGCGAATGTCGCCGCCGCGCCGATCACGGTGTACGCGCCCGGGCACAAGACGGCGAAGGAGTACCGCGAGGTCGCCCGCGAACTCATCGCACGCGGCATCGTCGCATAGCGTGTGATGACGCTTGCTGCCGAGGAAATGCCGGTTTCCGGCTTCCAAGTAGACGTCGAAGGCTATGCCGGGCCGTTCGACGTGCTGCTGGGCATGATTGCGAACAGACGGCTTGAGGTGACCGAGGTGTCGCTTTCGGCCATCACCGAGGAGTTTCTGGCGTATGTGCGGCGGCTTGGTTTGGCGTCGGGGCAGACTGTGTCACCGGACCAGTCGGTGGCGGCGGGACAGTCGGCGTTGCCGAGCCAAGCAGTGTCACCGGATCAGGAAGCGTCGCCGGACCAGCCGACCCCGTCAAGCCAGTTCGCGCAGCATATGGACGAGGCCAGCGCCTTCCTTGACGTGGCTTCGATTCTGGTCGAGGCGAAAAGCGCCGCGCTCCTGCCGGGCGACGAGCAGGGCGAGCGTGACGAGCAGAGCATCGAGGCGCTGCGCGAACGCGATCTGCTCTTCGCCCGACTTGTGCAATACCGCGCTTTCAAACGTGCCGCAGGGGATTTCCGTGCGCGCTTCGCCGCGAATTCCGGGCGTTTTCCTCATCCTGCAGTCGTGGATGACGCGGTTGCGGCGATGCTGCCCGAACTGGTCTGGACGCTGGGAGCGGATGAGCTTGCGGCGTTGGCTGCTCATGCGCTTGCGAATGCACCCGTCGATCAGGTCTCGCTGCATCAATTGCACGTGCCGATGGTGGACCTGCAGGCCCAATCGGCCTTGGTGCGCGATCGACTGCGGGCGCTGGGAAACGAAGGATCGATGACGTTCGCCGCATTGAGCGCTGATGCGACGTCGCGCATCGAAGTCGTCGCACGATTTCTTGCCCTGCTCACCTTCTTCAAGCAGGGCGCAGTGCAGTTCAAGCAGTCCGGGCCATTTGAGACCTTATTTATCCGCTGGGCGGCGGACGCCGACGAGCATGCCGAGCTGACGATAAGCGAGGGGGATTTCGCATGAGCGGTGAAATGCAAACGCCACAGGGGCTGTGGCCTGGGCCGAATCCGTCCGCCGCCGCGTCGCAAGAGCGCACTGCGCCGCCTGCCCGTCCGGAATACGTCGATTTCGATGTCGAGGATTTCCCCGGCGGCCTGCGCGGGTGTCTTGAAGCGATTCTCATGGTTGCCGATCAGCCGCAGCAGTCCGCCGACTTGGCGCGGGTGCTTGCCGTCGACGAGGCTCAGGTCGATGTGGCGTTGGCGGCGTTGCAGGCGGACTACGACGGGCGTGGGAATATGGCAGGCCAAGGCATTGCAGGCCGGGGCGAGGCTGTCGATGAAGCCGCTTTCGCCAGCCATGTAGAATCCCAAGATTCCGCTAAATCCGCCAGTTCCGTCGGCCGCGTCAATCTTGCCGACCGCGCCGATACCAGCAAATCTGACGACTCTTGCAGCTCCATTGACGGCAACGGTTCGACTGGCGTATTGCGCGGCTTCGAGCTGCGGCATACCGTGCGCGGCTGGCAATTCGCCAACCGGGCGGATTACGAGCCGGTCGTCGCCGCATTCGTGACTGATGGGCAGACCGCACGCCTGTCGCAGGCGGCCCTTGAGGCGCTGGCGATCATCGCGTATCGTCAGCCGGTGACCCGCGCCCAGGTCGCAGCTATCCGCGGCGTGAACTCGGATGGCGTAATCCGCTCGCTTGTCGTGCGCGGGCTGATACGTGAGGAAGGCATAGACCCGGAATCCCGCGCGGCGCTGCTGGCGACGTCCGGGCTGTTCTTGGAGCATATGGGTTTGGATTCGCTCGACCAATTGCCCTCGTTGGCCCCGTTCATGCCGCCCATAGATGAAATGGAAAAGACGGAAGTGGAAAAGCGGGAAATGGAAGAGAGCGCAACGGTGCGCGACGAAGCGGAAGAGCATGAAGGCTCAATGCGAATCGAGTAGAAAGTTTGGTCTACGGTCTTCGGCTCGCACTTTTTTCAGCGCATGCAAAAAATGTGAGCCTCCTGCCGTGTGTCACGCGGTGATTTGATTTATAGTCATGATGACTATAAATAATGCATCGAGCGTGAAAGGCGGTATGGCATGGGATTGGGCAATGTGACCGAACGACGCCGACAGCAGCCGCTGATTGGCGTATCCACAGTCATTCTGGCGCTCGGGGGAGGAGCCAAACCCGAGTTTTGGCTGCCGTTGGTCCGCCGGGTGCGCCAGCCCTTCCTCGGCGACTGGGCGCTGCCCGGCGGCGACGTGCAATCGAATCGTTCGTTGGAGGAATCGGCGTATGAGGCGCTCGCTTCCACGACCGATTTGCGCCCCAGCTATCTTGAGCAGCTTTACACCTTCGGCGATGCGCAGCGATCCTACGAGGGTCTGCCGATGGTTTCCGTCGTGTACTGGGCCTTGGTGGGCACGGTCGAGACCCAGAACTTTCACGAGGCGAACAACGTCGCATGGTTCGCGGAAAACGACCTGCCCGCGCTCGCCTTCGACCACGGCCGCATCATCGCCTATGCATTGGAGCGGCTGCGCTCGAAAATCGACTACCCTGACATCGTCGCCAAACTGGTCGGGCCGACCTTCACCCTGGCTCAGCTGCACGACGTCTATGAGGCGGTGTCGGGCAATCCGATCGACCTCGCCAATTTCCGCAGACGCATGCTCGCTTCGAGTCAGCTCGAAGCCACGGATGAAAAGGTGCGGTATGGCCGACAGCGTCCTGCGACCTTGTATCGCTACGCGGGCGCCCAAGCGGGCGGCGACACTATGCTGTACGGCCTGAGTACCGGCGAAGGCGGCAACGCATATGGCTTGAGCGCCGACTCAGGCACCGACGCGGGCGCCAACGAAGACGACGAATCAGACCGGGAGAGCCGAGAAGCATGGCAGCGTCCCACGGCATTCGACGTCATGTGGCGTGGAGGAAACAGCGCGTCGGAGTCCGACCTCGAAGAGGTGCTCTCGGTGCTGTCGCCGGAGCTGCGTCCAAGGGATGCGCCATCGAACGTGCCACACCACGACATGCGCCAATCCGAAGGCGTCGAATAACGGTATCGGCAATCGCGCAAGCCGAGTGCGCCGACCTGCGGCGTCGCTGACCGCCTGACTGCTGCTCAGGCGCTCGCATTGCGAAAACCATGCAAATCGGTTTCACTGCCCAACCTGAAATTCACCAACCCCAACTTAATCCACCCTTATTCCACCAACCGAATCCAACGACAATCAATGACAAGGAGTCGCTATGACTTCCCAATCCGCTATGCCAGTCCCCGAGACCTCCGCTCCCGGTCAGTCTGCCAGCGCCGCGCAAACCGGGCAACGGCCGCTGACGCGCAACGAACGACTGGATCGGCTGCCCTTCAACGCGGCGCACCGCAAGCTGCTGGTCGCCTCGGGCATCGGCTGGGCCTTCGATGCAATGGACGTCGGTCTCGTCTCCTTCGTCGTCGCCGCAATCGCCGCTGACCCTCATTTCGCGCTAAGCAATACCGAGCGCTCCTGGGTGCTGTCCATCGGTTTCGTCGGCATGGCGATAGGCGCGGCCCTCGGCGGCTTCATCGCCGACCGCGTCGGACGCAAAACCGTATTCACCGCTACGCTGATTATTTTCGGCCTAGCCAACGGGGCCATGGCCTTCGCGTGGAGCCTCGTGGCGCTGCTGGCGGCGCGTTTCGTCATTGGGCTGGGCCTAGGATCCGAGCTGCCGGTCGCTTCGACGCTCGTCAGCGAGTTCGCGCCGACCAAGCACCGCGGGCGCATGACCGTGCTGCTCGAATCCTTCTGGGCGGTGGGCTGGATCATCGCCGCCGCCATCGGTTTCTTCGTGATTCCCAGCACTGGCGACTGGGGATGGCGGTGGGCGCTGCTCATCGGTGCGCTGCCGCTGCTGTATGCCATCGTCGCACGTGTGCACATCCCCGAATCCGTGCGCTTCCTCGAAGCCCACGGCCGGGATGTGGAGGCCGAGCGTGCCGTGCGCTACTTCGAAGCCGCCAGTTCCGTAGCGCCAGTGGCATCGCCCACCGGCGTGCCGCTGCCCAAGATACCCACGCGCACCCTGTTCGGGAAGCGCTATCGCGGGCGCACGATTGCGATATGGCTCACCTGGTTCTTCGTCAATTTCTCGTACTATGGCGCCTTCACCTGGATGCCTTCGCTGCTCGCCGATCAGTTCGGCTCCCTGACCAAATCCTTCGGCTACACGCTGGCGATATCCCTGGCCCAGCTTCCCGGGTATTTCCTCGCCGCATGGCTCGTCGAGGTCTGGGGCAGGCGCAAGACGCTGAGCATCTTCCTCGCAGTGTCCGCAGTGGCCGCCTTCCTCTTCGCCCAAGCCGGTACCCCGGCCCTCGTGCTCGTCTTCGGCATGCTGCTGTCCGCCGCGAACCTCGGCGCGTGGGGCGTGCTATATGCGGTGACGCCGGAGATCTATCCCACGCGTCTGCGCGCCGCCGGCTCCGGGGCGGCAGCAGCGGTAGGGCGCATCGCGGCCATCGTCGCACCATTGTTGGTGCCGTGGCTGCTGACCATCGCCGGCGGTGGCAAGACAGTCGCGTTCATCGTGTTCGGCGCGGTGTTCGCGTGTGCCTGCCTTTCGGCTCTCGCTTTGCCCGAGCGTGCGGGGAAGGAGTTGGAGAACTAGCAATCAGCCGTGCGAGAGCCCATGCAAGGGCATGACGGAGACGTGTTTTCGGGCAGCGCAATCGCATGGCACGTGGCATATGGCACACAGCGTGCCGAATAAGTCGGAATGCCTCATATGCGGCCTTGCTGCGCCCTCACGCCGTTCTGTCGTCCCGCGTCGCTATCGTAGTGAAGGTTTGCGTGTAAATACAGGTGGAAACTCATTCGATGTTGGGCCGGTATACAACGGCAAGTAGAACGCTAGAAATTAACGCTAGGAAATGTGAAACATTAAAGAGAGGTTTTCGATGGCGGTACGTGGTGATATTCGAAACGTGGCGATTGTGGCTCACGTCGATCACGGCAAGACGACGCTTGTCAACGCGATGCTTCAGCAGTCGCATGTGTTCTCGGAGCGCGAAGAGGTTCCTGACCGTGTGATGGACTCGAACGATCTGGAACGCGAGAAGGGCATCACCATTCTCGCCAAGAACACGGCCGTGCAGTACACCGGCCCGCTGGCCGAGAAGTACGGCCACCCCGAAGGCATCACGATTAACGTCATCGACACCCCAGGCCACGCCGATTTCGGCGGCGAGGTGGAGCGCGGCATTTCGATGGTCGACGGCGTGGTGCTGCTCGTCGACGCTTCGGAAGGCCCGCTGCCGCAGACCCGTTTCGTGCTGCGCAAGGCGCTGGAAGCCAAGCTGCCCGTCATCCTGTGCGTCAACAAGGTTGATCGCCCTGATGCCCGCATTGAAGAAGTCGTGAGCGAAGCCACCGATCTGCTGCTCGGTCTGGCTCAGGATGTGATGGAGGAGGGCGTCGATCTCGACCTCGATGCGCTGCTCGACCTGCCGGTGATCTACTGCGCCGCCAAGGCCGGATACGCTTCGACCAACGTGCCGGAGAACGGCGGTCTGCCCGACAACGACGATTTGGAGCCGCTATTCGAGTCGATCATCGCCAACATTCCCGCCCCCGAATACGAGGAAGGTGCGCCGCTGCAGGCGCATGTCACCAACATCGACGCCTCAGAGTATCTGGGCCGTTTGGGCCTTATCCGCATCTACAACGGCACGCTGACCAAGGGCAAGCAGTACGGCCTTTCGCGTGTCGACGGCTCCATCGAGAACTTCAAGCTCACCGAGATCCTGCGCACGCAGGGTCTGGACCGCGCGCCGGTCGACGAGGCTGGCCCTGGCGACATCGTTGCTGTTGCTGGCGTGAGCGACATCATGATCGGCGAGACGATTGTCGACCCGAGCGATCCGAAGCCGCTGCCGCTGATTCACGTTGACGAGCCGGCCATCTCGATGACCTTTGCAATCAATGATTCCCCGCTGGCCGGCACTGAGGGCAAAGACCACAAGCTCACTGCCCGCATGATCAAGGATCGTCTTGAGCATGAGCTCATCGGCAACGTGTCGATTCACGTCCTGCCGACCGACCGCCCCGACGCCTGGGAGGTGCAGGGCCGCGGTGAGCTGGCGCTGGCGATTCTCGCCGAGCAGATGCGCCGCGAAGGCTACGAGCTGACCGTCGGACGCCCGCAGGTGGTCACCAAGACCATCGACGGCAAGATCAACGAGCCGATGGAGAACGACACCATCGACGTGCCTGAGGAGTACATGGGCACCGTCACCCAGCTGATGGCCGACCGCAAGGGCCGTATGGACTCGATGAGCAACCACGGCTCCGGCTGGATTCGGCTGCAGTTCACGGTTCCTTCGCGCGGCCTGATCGGCTTCCGCACCGCGCTGCTGTCCGCCACGCGCGGCACCGGCATCTCCAGCTCCATCTCCGCCGGCTACGCCCCGTGGGCCGGCCAGATCGTGACCCGTCAGAACGGCTCCATGGTTTCGGACCGCCAAGGCATCGCCACGCCGTACGCCATGCAACGCCTGCAGGCACGCGGCAACTTCTTCATCGACCCGCAGAGCCAGGTCTATGAGGGCCAGGTTGTCGGCATCAACAACAAGCCTGACGAGCTCGACGTGAACGTGACGCTGGCCAAGCATATGACCAACATGCGCTCCGCGACCGCCGATGTGCTCGAAACCCTGACCCCGCCGATCAAGATGAGCCTTGAAGAGGCGCTTGACTTCGCGAACGAGGACGAGTGCGTCGAGGTCACCCCCGAAGCCATCCGCGTGCGCAAGCTGCTGCTGAACCGCGATGACTGGTACAAGTGGCGCTCCAAGCAGCGTCGCCGCGACGGCAACAAGTGAGCTGGTGATGAGTCGGTGATTCCGGGCTTGCATGTGCTGTGACCATGTGCCTCGTGCCTCGGGAAGGTTCTCGTATAAAGAGTTTTCCCGAGGCACACGCATATCTGGGCGTTTCGGCGTTGCCGGGTACGTACTGCGATCTGGTACGCACTGCGATCTCTTGGGATTGCATGTTTCGTGTATTGTGGCGATTTCGGCCCACATGTGGCGGGCCTGTTTAACAGTGCTTACACAGTGCTTAACAGCGCAAACCGGAGCCTGATGCGGCCGGCTTGACTAATGGCTGAGGCATACTGATAGCCATGACCCAAACCAGCCTGAATAGTGACCGCGACGCGCACGACGAGTCAATTCGCTTTCTGCCGTGGTCGCACCAGCTCGATGCGCCGCTTCGTGCGCTGATCTGCGTGGTGGCGGGGATGGGCGTCGCCGTAGTCGGCACCTTCGCACACCGCATGGGCGCGGCGCAGAATATTCCCTATGGTCTGGCGCTGGCGCTGGTGATCGTCGGCCTGTCGACATGGTGCGCACGATCGCGTTCAGGCGCCATCGGTCTGGCGCTGCATCTTATAGCGTCTTCGGCAGTGGCATGGCTTATGGCGATGGGCTATCCCCACGGCGATGTGGTCACTCCGATAGGCTTCGGAGCTCCGGTGCCGTATTTCAGTGCGCATGTCGGGTACTTCTGGCTGTTCGGCATGATTGTGGTGCAGGTCGCGCTGCTGATGATGCCTGCATCGCTGTTTACGATGCCCGGCAGACGAGCTGATGATGACTACGCCAGTGGTCATGACACCGGTTATGATGCCGATTATGGCGCGTCAGCCAAGAATTCCAGGAACTCCAAGGATTCTGTGCCGGCAGCGGCGGTGCCCGCAACCGGCGCGGGGATTGGACTGTGATGGCGAAACAGGCACTGTACTATCTGGGGCCGCAGGGCACCTTCACCCATCAGGCGGCAGCCGACGCTGAACGGGCGTTACAGGCGTATGCGCCTGAGGGCACCGAACTCATCGCCGCCGAAGACGTGCCTGCGATCATTCGCATGGTGCAAGGCGGCCGAGGATGGGGCGTCATCGCCTGGGAGAACAACGTCGAGGGGTATGTGGTTCCCAACCTTGACGCGCTGATCGACGTTCAGGGGGTGGCGGGATTCGCGCGCATCGGCGCTGACATCGCCTTCGACGCCTTCACGCTTGCGGACGATCCGGCCGCGTCTCCCATGTCGCCCGTTGCAGCCGGTTCGGTTGCGGGATCAGACGATATGCCACGCAATGACCGTACTCATAACGATCAGGCTCATGAAGGTCAGGCGGCTTCTGCGACGCCAAACGTCGACGCTCCTGCACGTCTGGAAGTCAGCGCCCACCCGCATGGATTGGCGCAGTGCCGCCGTTTCATCGAGCGATATCAGCTGCTGCCGGTTCCGGCGACATCCAACGCCGCCGCGTGCCGCGATCTCAAGCCGGGGCGCATCGCGCTGGGGCCGGCTATCTGCGGGCCGCTGTATGGTTTGCACACGTTTGCCGAGCAGGTGCAGGATTATCAGGGCGCCCGCACCGAGTTCTTGGTGCTTGGCCCCCGCGATGAGGCTCCCGATCTGCTGCAGGCGGCCAGAGCGCAGGGCGTAGCCGAATTCGAAAGCATCATCGCGTTCATCCCGCTGAGCACCGGACCGGGCGTGCTGGCGAATCTGCTCGACGTGCTGCGCGACGCGGGGCTGAACATGACCAGCTTCATTTCGCGCCCCATCAAGGGCCATGACGGCACGTACAGCTTCATCGCCACCATCGATGCTGCCCCGTGGCAGGATTCGCTGTGCGAGGTGCTGGCCGAAGTAGTCGATCACGGCGACTGGGTCAAGACGCTGGCCGTCTACCCGCGCCGCGAACGTCCCAATCCGCCGGTCGATGCGTGGATGCTGCCGACCGGGGGAGTGCACGTCGCTACAGGAGCAATGCCAGCCGCTGTACTGCCAGCCGAGGCAATGCTAGACGAAGATGCGCAACGCAACGACATGCAGCGCGGCGAAGTGCGGCAGGGTGCATCGCGCAGGGAGACCATGCAACGTGGTGAGGTGCAACGCGGTGAGGTGCAACGCGGTGAGAGGCAACGTGGTGAGGTGCAACGCGGTGAGGCGCAACGCGGTGAGGCGCCAGACGAATTAGCTGAGCCGACCGAGCTATTCGAGCCATCCGAAGCAGCGTGTGAAGCATCTGCACGAACCCGCCGCATGGCGCGTATGGACGATTGGCAGCATACTGCTGCCACGAGGAGGGAATTGCTGTGGTGACTTCAATCGGCATCGTCGGCCTTGGACTGATCGGCGGGTCGCTCGCGCGTCGCGCCGCCGCCCGCGGGTATGAGGTGCTGGCGTGGAACCATACTCCCAGGCCCTACGAGGCCGCTCGCCGCGACGGCATCCAATGCGTGGAGACTTTGGAAGGCTTGGCGCAGGCCAGGCCGGAGCTGCTTATCCTCTGCAACCCGCTCAAGGCCATGCCGAGTATTCTCGCGCGTCTCGCCCCGGCCATCGACCCGGAGGCGACCACGCTGAGCGATGTGGGCAGCGTCAAAGGCATGGTGCGCGAGCAGGTGTCTCAGGCTGGTTTGAGCGGATGCTATGTCGGTGCGCACCCGATGGCGGGCAACGAGCATTCCGGATTCGAGGCTTCCGACCCGGCGCTGTACGACGGTGCGCTGTGGGCGGTCACCATCGACGCTGAGACCGAATACCGGCGCTTCCTTGCCGTCGCCCGGTTCATCACCAATGGCTTGGGCAACGAGCTCATCGTGCTT
Organism: Bifidobacterium subtile; assembly: GCF_000741775.1. GTDB lineage: Bacteria > Actinomycetota > Actinomycetes > Actinomycetales > Bifidobacteriaceae > Bifidobacterium > Bifidobacterium subtile. Next base: position 70,871 of record NZ_JGZR01000005.1, on the reverse strand, counting down.
GACGATGCGACGCATGATCGCGCCGCAGCGCTGATCTCCCATATGCCGCATGCCGTCGCCACCGCGATGATCAACGAGCTGTGCGCCAGCCCCGAGCGCAATATCGCCGCCGCGCTCGCCGCCGGCAGTTGGCGTGACATGACCAGGGTGGCGCTGACCGACCCGAATCGCACCCGTGCGATGATCGACGAGGACCGAGCGAATGTCGAAGTCTTGCTGCGCAATATGGCCGCGCGGCTACTCGCATTCGCCAACGACCTGCACTGCGCTGACGACCTGCACAGTACCGACGACCTGCAGCATGATGACGGTTTGCACGATGACGCCGAGGCCACCATCGCTGAGTTTTTCTCCGCAGGCCAGTCGTTCCGCGATTTCAAGGCGCAGACAGCACAGGGCGCACAGGCTTTGCGAGGTGTGCAGGCGGCGCAGGGTGCGGCTCTCGTTGCCCGTACCGGTTCTACGGAGAACGAGAACCAACGGCAAGGGGACACGCTCGATATCGACCCTGCCTGCTGGCAGAGCGAGCTGCTGGAATCAGCGAAGCAGGGAGAGCGAATCGCACGCTTCCTCGATGATCATCGCGTCGCGATCCGGCGTCAGCCGATAATCTGACCGCCAGCCGGAGTAGCGGCCGCCGCCAGTGCCCCCTTCGTGACGCTAATTCGCAGTAGGCGTCACAAAAAGGGCATCAAGGACTCGGAAGAGGGGGGCGTCTTAGGGTTTGACCGCCCGATTCCCGTGCTGCTCCTGCCGCTCGGGAATCGGCTTGACTGTTACGATTGTGCCGGCTTCGAGGCTCACCTCCTGCTCGGGGCGGGACCCGTTGGCCGCCGCATCGCGGGTCAGTTCGAGGCGCTGCCCATCCCACGAGCGCACATGGCCGATGAAATCGCGAAACTTCATGCGGCCGTCCTGTCCGTCCACGCCGTCATAGACGCGCACCACAATCCGTGCGCCAGCTGGTATGTGCTGCGGTATCGGCATATGCACCCTTTCTATGCAGGATTGTGAAACAGAATGGAACAACAATCGCGCCACCAAGCGTAGTTGAATACCCCGAATTGTTCAGTGTGCTTGGCTGAGGACTCGATGATATAACAGGCTCTTTCATGCCTTGCAATTACTAGGTTTATACCGAATCAAGGGTAATGAGACTGCTGAAATACACCAAATCAAGGGTAACGAGTGAGCTGAGAATACGCCAAATCAAGGGTTACGGCATATGGTCGTGGTCGTGACGTGAAAGGGCGCGGTAGCAGCGGGCGCGGCTGAGACAGCGTTATGGCAGATTAGTGGATAGAGATTAGCAGATAGAGCCTAGCACAGCGCCGAGTAGATAACGCCGAGCGGCAGCGGATGCTGCGATATGCTGGGCGAAGCGGGATAATCGGTTCATTAGGCAACGGCAGGGCATGGTTTTGGATTCGGATGTGGCGATGAGCATTGACGGTAGCGCAGATAGCAACGTGGGCGACGGGGCTGCTCACGCGCAACGTAACGATGTATCTGCTGACTCGCTCGCAGCCGCAACCGCAGCCGCATCAGCATCCGCAACCGGCACGTCTGCAAACAGCCTCGCAGACGGCGAGATGCACCGATATCTGACCTACATGCGCGCCAATCGCGGCGTAAGCGCGAACACGTTGAAGGCCTACGCCGCAGATATCACTGCGTGTCTCCATCTGCTCTACCTGCGCGGCACGCAGCGGCTTGACGAGGTGACGATCGAGGGTCTGCGCTCGTGGCTGGCCGCTGAATCGCGCTCGCACGCGCGTTCGAGCATGGCGCGCAAAACCGTTGCGGTGCGCGGGTTCTTCGCTTGGGCGCATGAGCATGACATAATCGCCACGGACCCGGCGGCGGCGCTGATGACGCCGAAGATCCCCGACGTGCTGCCTACGGTGCTCAACGAGTCGCAGGCGCAGCGATTGATGGAGACGGTCGAGGAGGACGTCGCTGCCGAAATGGTGGGCAACGAACAGGGCAGGCAGAAAGCGCAGGACACGCACATCACGCAGAAAGAGCGGGAGGCACAGAAGGCGCAAGGCGCACGAGAAGGACAGAGAGCGCAGCGCGAGCAGGGGTCGGCCCCCGATGGTCTTCGTCAGTCTGGGGCTGACCAGGCGCGGCAGCCAGGGCTTCATGCTGGCGGCCGTCGCACGTCTGACGCGCACGACAGCGACAGCCGCCATGCCGAACAACGCGACAAGGCCGACGCGCGTCAGCACGCCCTGACGCTGCGCGATGCGGCCATTATGGAAACGCTCTACGCCACCGGCATACGCGTGGCAGAGCTAATCGGCCTGGATTTGGGCGACGTGAGCTTCTCCAATCGTACGCTCAAGGTCACGGGCAAAGGCGATAAGCAGCGCGTGGTGCCTTTCGGCGAGCCAGCCTCTCGCGCCCTGCAGTCGTGGATTGCGCAGGGCAGACCGGTGCTGATGGGCGAGCAATCTGGGCAGGCGCTGTTTCTTGGCGCACGTTCAGCCAGACTCGACCAGCGCATAGCCCGCAGCGTCGTCCACGAGCGTTCGCGCGAGGCCGGCGTGCCGGACATCGCCCCCCACGCCCTGCGTCACAGCGCGGCGACCCATATGCTCGACGGGGGAGCGGATCTGCGAGAAGTGCAGGAGATGCTGGGGCATTCCTCCCTGAGCACAACCCAGCGCTATACGCATGTCTCCATCGAGCAGCTCAAGGCGCGCTACGGCCAGGCCTTCCCGCGGGCATGAGCATTGTGCCGTATGCCCGCAGGCTGCATTGGTGCGCTGCGGCGTGGAGTGCTGCAAAAGTTCTACCGGCTGCTTGAACTCTGTTTCGTTTATGCCTTTTATCGCCCATTGATGTCTCAAACAAGACAGAGTTCAGGGGCGGCGGCGCAATTCCTGCCAGTTGGGTGGACTACTGGCGATAAGCGTCCGTCTTGTAGCGCTAATTATGACCGGCGCTACAAAACGGTCTGTAAGACTTCGTTAGCGTCCGGATTGTAGCGTCAGGATGCAGCTAGCGCTACAAAACGGACGCTAAGCATGAGGATGCGCATTTGCTCCATCAGCAAGCGGCCTTGTACTGCCAGTTGCCTTGGGGCACTGGAACGAAAACGACGCTGACGCGCTGCCAGTGGTTTTTTTCCTGCCAGTCACCCCGCTGCCTTCAAGTGCATAGAGATGCGTAGAGATGCATAGAGATGCATGGCACGAGACGTGTTCATCGCACATTCATCCGGGCAAGCCCGCGCAATTACCCATGAATTAACACGCTCGTAACATCATTGCCGCCGTATTCGCTCCATAAAGCAAGGTCAGACACCGTTTGCCCAAGTTGTCCACATGCTGGAGATATATTGAAATCTCAGTGCAAATACGCTTTGTGATTTCCATGAATATGCCCTAAGCGCAGGTCTGCGTGGATTTTGCGAGGGCGATTGCAATTTACCGGCATGAGTACAAGAATGGAGGTCAATCAGCAGGGAGGTCGGATTTTTGCGGCCTCTTTTGCATGAAGCAGGGATTCTTCGGCGTCCTTGCACCCTACTGAACAGGAGAAATAGATGAAGAAGAAAGCACTTGCTCTGGCAGCTGCGGCATTGTCGTTTGCCATGCTGCTGAGCGGCTGCGGCGGCTCCGGCAGCGATGCCGGCAGCAAAAGCAGCGGACCGGTTATTATTTCGGGATTCAACACCGAGCCGCAGAATCCGCTGATTCCCGGCAACACCAATGAGGTAGGGGGGGCAACGCCATTGATCTGCTGTTCTCCCAGCTGGTGTCGTTCGATGCCAAGGGCGACCCCTCCAACGAAGTCGCCGATTCCATCACTCCGAACTCCGACAACACGCAGTACACGATCAAGATCAAGGACGGCTGGAAGTTCACCGACGGCACGCCGGTGACCGCGCAGTCCTTCACCAAGGCGTGGAGCTATACCGCGAACGCGAAGAACGCATACCTGAACTCCTCCTTCTTCTCGCAGATCAAGGGCTATGACGCGCTGCAGGATGCCAACAATCTCAAGGGCGACGAGCAGCTCTCCGGCCTCAAAGTCGTCGACGACCATACTTTCACCGTCGATCTGACGCAGGCCGATGCCACCTTCCCGATCAAGGTCGGCTACAGCGGCTTCGCCCCGCTTCCGGAGTCCTTCTACAAGGACCCGAAGGCCTTCGGCGAGAAGCCGGTCGGCAACGGCCCCTACAAGTTCAAGTCCTGGGAGCACAACAAGAAGATCTCCTTGGTCAAGAACACCGATTACAAGGGCAACGTCAAGGTCCAGAACGATGGCATCGATCTCGTCAACTACACCAGCACGGATGCGGCCTACGCTGATGTTCAGGGCGGCAATCTCGATGTGATGAACACCGTGCCTGCGGCCGATACCAAGACCTTCAAAACCGATGACACCGTCCAGGCCTACAGCAAGCCCGGCTCGGTCTTCCAGTCCTTCACGATCCCGTCAAACCTGCCGCACTTCGAGACCACGACCAAGGAAGGCGTGCTGCGCCGCCAGGCCATCTCCATGGCTCTTGACCGCAAGACGCTGATCGCCAAGGTCATGAACGGCATCAACACCCCCGCCGTCGAATTTACCTCGCCGCTCACCCCGGGCTACTCCGATTCGCTCAAGGGCAACGACAACCTCAAGTTCAACAAGAGCAAGGCGCAGGATCTGTGGAAGCAGGCCGACGCCATCTCCAAGTACAACGACACGCTCACCTTCTCCTTCAACGCCGATGGCGGAGCCAAGCCGTTCTACGACGCCGTCGTGAATCAGCTGAAGAACAATCTGGGCATCAAGGTCGCCACTTCGCCGGTTCCTACCTTCCAGGAGTTCCGCGATGCCATCACCAAGCGCTCCATCAAGGGAGCCTTCCGCACTGGCTGGCAGCCGGACTACCCGTCGCCGGAGAACTACCTCTATCAGCTCTACGATTCCGCTGCGGCTGACGGCAACGGCTCGAACGACGGCGATTACAAGAACCCGAAGTTCGACGAGCTCATGACCAAGGCGTATGCCGCCTCCTCCGTCGATGACGCCAACAAGATCTACCAGCAGTCTCAGGAGATCCTCCTCAACGACCTGCCGTCCGTACCGCTGTACTACATGAACAACAACGGCGTGGCGGCGAAGGGCGTCAAGGGCTTCGAGATGAATTGGAAGACCGTTCCGGTCTATTCGCAGATCACCAAGTAGCCGCTGCCATTGCCGCGTGGCTGACGCTGCGCCTGCTTGGAGCTAGCGCCATCACGCGAGGCATGTGAATTAAGGAATGCGGGGAGAACCAAGTGCAAAGCTTGCGTTCTCCCCGCATTTTATTTTTGTGTAATGTTGATTATTGGTTTTCGTCACTGTACCTTCGTCACTGTGTCCAGGTGCCTGAGCTAGGCGCCCGAATTGTGGCATGGCGCACAGTTCGATGATTTCGAAACACCCAGCGAACGCTAGGTGCGGTACACTGGCGAAACAAACTTGCTGGCGGTTGCATGGGGGCTTTCGCGCCCTCAATCGCCACAAAGTCATAAGGAAGAATGGAGCAACCGATGGGCAAGTATCTTCTGCGTCGTATCGTGCAGATGATTCCCGTGGTTCTCGGAACGACGCTGTTGGTGTATGCGCTCGTCTTCGCTCTGCCGGGGGACCCAGTCAAGGCGATGTTCGGAGACAAGCCGGTCAATCAAGCCGTCGCAGCCCAGATCCGCGCGGAGTACAACCTCGATAAACCGTTTATCATCCAGTACCTTCTCTTTTTGAAGAACGCGCTGACGCTTGATTTCGGACAGACCTTCGCCGGCCAGCCGGTGATTTCGGAGATAGGGCGGGCCTTCCCCGTCACGATCAGACTCGCGCTGATGGCCTTCGTGTTCGAAGCGATCTTCGGCGTCGTCTTTGGCATCATCTCCGGCCTGAAAAAGGGCAAGTGGTACGATTCGGTCATCCTCATCTTCTCCCTGCTGCTGATCTCGGTGCCCACCTTCGTCACCGGCTTCCTCATGCAGTACTTCCTCGGCGTCAAATGGCGCATCTTCCCGGTGACCGCGGGCAATGACCCCGGCTTCCTCGACCTGCTGATGCCCGCCATGGTGCTGGGGTCGGTTTCGATGGCCTATATCATCCGCCTGACGCGGGCCGAAGTCTCTTCGAATCTTTCCGAGGACTACGTGCGCACCGCGCGTGCCAAAGGCATGTCGAACCAGTCCGTGCTGCTGCGCCATGTCTACCGCAATTCGATGATTCCGGTCGTGACCTACCTGGGGCAGGATCTCGGTGCGCTCATGGGCGGCGCGATGATCTCGGAGACCATCTTCAACATCCACGGCATCGGCTACCTGACCTACCAGAGCATCCTGAAAGGCGAAGGCAACCTGGTCGTCTCGATCGTCACCGTGCTCGTGCTCATCTTCGTGATCGCCAATCTGCTCGTGGACTTGCTCTACGCGGCGCTCGACCCCCGCATCCGGTACGCGTGAGACGAGGAGGAACATATATTATGTCTAGCAATATGACAAGCACATCTTCACCAGTTTTCGATCAGTCCTCCGCGCTGCCCGGTCAGGAGCGCTATGTGGCTCCGATCGACGAAACGCCGCTGCAGGACGTCGATTCCATCGACGACTCCGCGCCGGCCACCAGCCTGTGGCAGGACGCCTGGCGCACGCTGCGCACGAATCCGCTGTTCATCGTCTCCGCGCTGCTGATTCTCTTCATCGTCTTCGTGGCGCTGTTCCCCGGCGTCTTCACGAAGCAGAACCCGAACTACTGCAATCTGGACAATTCGCTCAATCCTCCCTCGAACGGCCATCCCTTCGGCTTCGACATGCAGGGCTGCGATGTGTTCACCCGCACGGTCTACGGCACGCGCACTTCGCTGAGCGTCGGCATCCTCGCCACAGTGCTGGTTGTGCTGCTCGGCTCGATCATCGGCGCGTTGGCGGGCTTCTTCGGCGGCTGGATTGATGCCGTCCTCAGCCGACTGACCGACATCTTCCTGGCGCTGCCGATTCTCCTTGGCGCGATCGTGGTGCTGCAGATGTTCCGCACCTCGTCATCGATCTGGAAGATCGTGCTGGTGATGACCCTGTTCGGCTGGGTGTCCACGGCCCGCATCGCGCGCGGCGCGGTGATGGAGGCGAAGAACCTCGAATTCAATACCGCATCCACGGCGCTGGGCTCGACGCCGATGCGCAACCTGATCAACCACATCATCCCCAACTCCATGGCCCCGATCATCGTGATCGGCACCACCTCGCTGGGCTCCTATATCGTGCTTGAGGCCACGTTGAGCTTCCTGGGCGTCGGCCTGCCCTCGACCACCGTGAGCTGGGGCGGCGACATCGCCAACGCGCAGACCATCCTGCGCACCAACCCCTCGGTGCTGTTCTATCCGTCGGCCGCGCTGGCCATCACCGTGCTGGCCTTCATCATGATGGGCGACGCCGTCAAAGACGCGCTGGACCCGAAGAGCCGTACGGCCTGAGCGAGGAGCAAGAGGATAACGATGAGCGCAACAATGAATGTAACGGATGCAACGAATAGCGAAAGCAAACTCGAAGCCCTGCAGCGTGCGCAAGGGCCGCTGCTTGAGGTGAAGAACCTCGAAATCGATTTCACCACGGACAAGAACCGCGCGGTCCACGCCGTGCGCGACTCCTCCTTCAACGTCTACCCGGGGCAGTGGGTGGCCATCGTGGGGGAGTCCGGATCGGGCAAGTCCACCTCCGCGATGGCGGTGCTGGGCCTGCTGCCGGGCACCGGGCATGTGGTCGGCGGCTCGATCAAGTTCGAAGGCCATGAGCTGACAAACGCTACGCAGAAGGACTTCGAGCAGCTGCGCGGCGAGAAGATGGGCCTCGTGCCGCAGGACCCGATGAGCAACCTCAACCCCGTCTGGCGCATCGGTGCCCAGGTCAAGGAGTCGCTCAAGGCGAACAATATGGACGTCGCGCACGAGAAGCGCTCCGACCTCGCCAAAGCGCTGGCCGGCGACGACGTGACGATCAAGGGCAATGACGACGAGACCTTCATCGGCTCGGCCGAGCTGCCAGGGCTGCTGCAGGCCGCGTCCGAGGCACTGACTCAGGCCGGCGTCGAAGCCGGGAAGGCCGAGGAGCTTATGACGAACTTCGGCCAGAGCTGGGTTCCCGGCTCGCAGACCCGCTGGCGCGTCGCCGAAGACCTCATCAAGGCTGGCGTCGGCGACGACGCGGCTTGGGCGCTCGCCAAGAGCCACGTCACCGGCTCCACGCAGGACGATCGCATCGCAGGGCTGCTCTCGGAGGCAGGCCTGCCGCAGGCCGCAGTGCGCGCCCGGCAGTTCCCGCACGAATTCTCCGGTGGCATGCGCCAGCGCGCGCTGATCGCCATTGGCTTGGCCTGCCGCCCTGATCTGCTGATTGCGGACGAGCCGACCTCGGCGCTTGACGTCACCGTGCAGAAGAAGATTCTTGACCATCTGCATATGCTGACCGACGAGCTGGGCACCGCCGTGCTGTTCATCACGCACGATCTTGGTTTGGCTGCGGAACGCGCCCAGCACATCGTCGTGATGTACAAAGGACGCGTCGTCGAATCAGGTCCTTCGCTCGAAGTGCTGCAGCACCCGCAGCACCCGTACACCAAGCGGCTGGTCTCTGCGGCGCCTTCGCTGGCCTCGCAGCGCATCATCTCCGCCCACGAGCGCGGCGAGAGCGTCGAAAACCTGATGGAGCATCAGGTCAAAGGCGAGAACGTGCTGGAACGCAGCGAGCACATCATCACCGTCGAGCACCTGACCAAGGAATTCAAGCTCCCGCGCAACAAGGAGATGTTCAAGGCCGTCGATGACGTGTCGTTCTCGCTCAAGCGCGGCACGACGCTGGCCATCGTGGGTGAGTCCGGCTCGGGCAAGTCCACTGTCGCCAACATGGTCTTGAAGCTGCTTGAGCCGACCGAGGGCACCGTCACCTACGAAGGCAGGAACATCGCCGGATTCAAAGGCAAGGAGCTGCTTGACTTCAGGCGTCATGTGCAGCCGGTCTTCCAGAATCCGTACGGCTCGCTCGATCCGACCTACTCCATCTTCCGCTCGATCGAGGAGCCGCTGCGCATCCACGGCATCGGCGATAGGAAGAGCCGCATGGGGCGCGTGCGCGAGCTGCTGGAAATGGTCGAGATGCCGACCTCGGTGATGCAGCGCTACCCTAACGAGCTGTCGGGCGGCCAGCGCCAGCGCATCGCCATCGCGCGTGCTATGGCTCTGAACCCCGATGTCATCGTCTGCGACGAGGCCGTGTCCGCCTTGGACGTGCTCGTGCAGAACCAGGTGCTCGAACTGCTGAACGATCTGCAGGCCGAGCGCTCGCTGAGCTACCTGTTCATCACCCATGATCTCGCCGTCGTGCGCCAGATCGCCGATGAGGTGGTCGTCATGCAGCAAGGCAAGCTCGTCGAGCACGCCACCACCGACGAGGTCTTCAACCACCCTCAGCAGCAGTACACCCGCGACCTGCTCGACGCCATCCCCGGCGGCAATCTGGAGCTGGGACTGGACTAGGTTATGGTTCTGGATTCTGGATTGGTCTGGGCTAGCTTGGATTGAGGTCTGAGCTAGCCCAGCTTGGGATTCGGCTTTCAGACAGCATATGCGCTCGGCTGTGCGAGAACGCGCGGCCGGGCGCATTGCGTTGCGAGCATGCTGCATGCAATGGTTTGCCATGGTTTTCGGCTTGCATAGCTGGATGATGCGCATTCCTGTTTCATGTCCATCCACGCTCGAACGTCACAAATCCAGTAGTTTCCCGACTATTATGCGGGGCTTGTGATGGTTAGCCGCAATCTATCGTCACAACTCTCGCACTATGCCGATCTCAGTGTGGGAGTTGTGACGTTTCAGGCCGCTCAGATGAAACGATTCCCGCATAGGCTTCGTAATCATGCGGGAATTGTGACGTGTTGAGCGCTGTATTGCATGCGCCAAGACAGCTGCTCCGCCGAGATGCTGCGCAAATCAGCTGTTCCATCGAGTCCGACTTGATCTTGCGCCGAAAACTCACACTATGGTGAGCGTGACGGCTGTGGTCGCGCCCTTGGCGTCGCGCACGCGCACCTGCTGGCCGGGGGCGGGGTCCTGCAGGCGCACGGTGTGAGTGATGTCGCCTAGCGGCGCGGAGACCTTGACGCGCAGTCCCAGAGCCTCGATGGCCTTTTTGGCGGCGTCGGTCTTCTGCCCGCGCACATCGGGAATCGTGACCATTTCAGGGCCTTTGGAGACGACCACATCGACGCTGTCGCCCCAGTGCAGCTGAGTGCCGGATTTGACGGAGGCCGAGATCACATTGCCGGACGCCACGGTGTCGCTGAATTCCTCGGTGTACGTCGGCTTGAGCTTGGCATCATCGAAGGCTGCCTGCGCATTGTCTTTCGACCGTCCCACCACGTCGGGCATACTCACCGGCATCGGCCCCTTGGAAAGGACGATGGTAATCGCCTTGTTGTGGTCCATCGTCGTTCCGGGATCCGGGCTGATGGCGCTGGCCGCATTCTGCGGCAGATTCAGCGAATACTCGTCCTTGGACGCGTCATGCATGACGTTGGTGAAGCCCACGCGTTTGAGCGCGGCCAGCGGGTCCTTGCCGTTGGCCGAGGAGGGGTCGAGGATGTCTGTGGGAATCGTCGCCTGCTTGACGCCCTGCGAGATGACCACGGTGATCTTGCTGCCGTCGCGCTTGCTTACATGATCGCCTACATGCGCAGGTCGTGTGGCGACGACCCGGCCTTTGGCGATCGTATCGCTGTACGATTTGGAGACCTGATAGGGGATGTTCGCCACTTTCAGCGTGCTCTCGTACGGGTTCCAGGCCGCATCGGCGATTGCGCACGGCGCGTTGTCGGCACAATTCACATCGTTCGGCCGCGGCATCGTCCAGTAGCTTCCCGGGCCGCGCAGATACCACCAGCCCATGCCGCCGCCAGACAGAGCAAGCACCAGGACCACGATAAGCGCGATGATAATCGGTTTTTTGATCCTGCCGCCGCGAGTGACGGTCTTCGAAGCGGGGGATGGTCCGCCTTGCCGTTCGTTGGCATGCTGCAATGGTTTCGCCGGCATCATCCCGATGGTCTGCGTGGCGTCTCGGCCGCTCTGCGCATTGCGGTTATCGGCTTGTCTGACCGGCGGCATCACGCGCGTCGATGTCGCGGACTCGTCCTTTGACGGCAACGGCATGTGCGTTGCGGAGACGCTGTTCGTTAAAGGATAGGTAGCGGCATCCGTGGCAGGTGCAGCGGCAGCTGCGTAGGATTCAGCGGAATCGGTTGCGTTCGCCGCGACATCGGCACTATACGCAGCGTTCGAATTCGATTGCGTAGGCGGAACCGGCGGAACCGGCACCGGCGCGGCGCCGAGCGGGGTATGAACAGTGTCGGAGGCTTCGGCGTTTTTCTCCTGCGGCTGGGAATCCGCGCTGTCCGCGCGAGCAGGATCCAGCCGATACTGCCACGCATCCACGCCCAAGCCCGCCATGATACCGCGCAATTCGCTGAGCGCCTCCTGGGCGTTCTCGGGCCGTACCTGAACCGAACGCGCGGTGAGATGCGTGATGAACTGCGATATTTTCACATCGATGCCGCGGCATGGCCCGGAAATTGCGGGCACATCCTCGTGCACATGCTTGAACACCAGCGTTACGGGATTGTCGGAAGTGAAGGGGACCTCGCCTGCGAGCATCTCCCAGGCCATGATTCCCACCGAATACAGATCGCCCTGCGCGGTGGCCTGATTATGCTCGATCATCTCCGGCGCGAGGTAGGCGGCGGTGCCCAGCAGCATGCCGGTGGAAGACAGCGTGGCCTGCGACGCCGCACGGGCCAGACCGAAGTCGGTGATCTGCACATGGCCCCGGTCGTTGAGCAGAATGTTCTCCGGCTTGATGTCGCGATGCACCACGTCGACGCGATGCGCCGCCGCAAGCCCATCGAGCGTCTCGGCGATGATGCGCAGCGTTTCGCGCACGCTGAAGGTGCGTTGCACGTCCATCTCATGACGCAAGTTGACGCCGTGGACGTACTCCATCACCAGATAGGCGAGGCCTTCGTATTCGCCGGTGTCATAGACCTGGACGATATGAGCGTTCGCGATGGCTGCGGCCGACTTGGCTTCGCGGTGGAAGCGTTCGATGAACTGGTCGCGATGAGATCCCTTGGCCAGCTGCGTGTGCATGATCTTGATGGCGACGGTGCGTTCGAGCCGTTCGTCAAGCGCCTGATAGACCGTGGCCATGCCGCCGTCGGCGATTTTGCGCACGATGCGATAGCGTCCTTCGATCGTCTGCCCTTCGGGGGCGTGTGCGGCTTCAGTCATGGCGGTGTGTGCTTAATCCCTCGTCTTCATGGGTGATGCGGAAATGATCACCACTGATAAGTCTACATGCGCACGTATGTCGTGCGTTAGCTTTTCGGGAGTAGGTGCGAGCAGCCTTCGGCCAGAATGCTCCTGGCGTGGTCTGCAGCATAAGGCGAAAAGGTGCCGGCATCGGCGCGATCGCCCGTGGTTTCAGCAGCGGCTTCTTGCGCGGCTTCCTGCGCAGCCTCGCCGATAGCCGCATCAATGGCGGCAAAGGCCAGCCGGCGCTGCTCGGCGATGCGTCGCTCGGATCGCGCCAGAGCCCCGGTGCGCTCGAACAGCGCAATCGTTTCCTTCACCTCGTCGTCAGAACGTTGCGACGCCTCGTATATAGCGATAAGGCGGTCGCGGTCGCAGGGACTGGCGCCCTGCAGCGCATCCGCCAGCAGCACGGTGTGCTTGCCTTCGCGGATGTCGCCGCCCACGGGCTTGCCGGAGGAACGGCTCGAGCCTTGCACGTCGATCAGATCGTCGGCGAGTTGGAAGGCGATTCCCAGCGGCTCGCCGATTCGCAATGCGTAGCGATGCGATGGCTCGGCAGGCAGGCCAGCTGCAAGGAATCCCAGCTCAAGCGGGGCGATGGCAGTATAGCTGGCGGTTTTCCAGCGGAACACTTCCAACGATGCAGCCACGAGATGCTCCGGATCGTCGAGCGCGATCTCTTCGGCGGACAGGTCGAGCACCTGACCGTACGCGACGTCGCGTTGCATAGCGAGGAACACGCGCAGGCCTTCCGCCTGGTTGCGCAGGCTGGACAGCGCCTCCTGCGCGATGTGCGCGCTCAATGCGGCAAGCGCATTGCCGAGCATGATGGCGAGTCCGGAGCCGATGCGCGTGTCGCGGGCCGCTGTTTCCAGCGCCTTGTGCGCACTCGGTTCGCCGCGGCGCAGGTCGGAGTCATCAATGATGTCGTCGTGGACCAACGCCGAGGTCTGGTAGATTTCCACGGCCGCAGCGAGATCGATCATCGCAGTGCGCTCCGGAGTGTCTGCGGCATCGGAATTTTGCGGATTGCCCTGCATCGCCCGTGCCGCGTCGAAGGCCGACAGCGCCAGCAATGCGCGCAGCCGTTTGCCGCCGGCGTTCGAAGCCGCCGCCTGTACGCGCACTGCAGGCATCAGACCGCTGTAGCCGTCGTACTGGGTGGATTGTGGAGCGATCCAGGCTTCCGTCAATTCGCCGATGCGGGACTCGAGGGTGCGCAAATCATGATCTGTGCTCATGTATATGAGTTATCCACAGCGTGCTGACAAAACAAGAATGGCGTCATTGCAAGGCGCACAACCATTTATCCACATTACCCGGATTGGCTTGCGCCGCATGGGCGCGGCCCCGCATAGTGGAATGACCGGCTCCGGTTCCAAGCGGCTGGCTTGTTGATGGTTCTGCTGCGATGGAATCGTTTGGCGGATATGAGACATGGCGAAAAAAGGAGGAGATTATGGATAGCAATACGGTGACGCTTGACGGAAGGGATACGCACGTCGGCGCAGGCGGACTCGAAGACGAGGAATTCGAAGACGCAGTGCAATTTGGTGGCACGGCGAATCACGGCGATGCACCGCCATGCGACGAGGGCAGCAGTGCGTCTGCCGGCATCGTGGCTGTCGATGGCGGTGTGGGGCAATGTCTGAAGAAGCCGAGTCTGAAGAAACCGGAAAAGCCGAAGGGGCGTGATGCGCAGGAAACGGGCGAACCGAAGGAATTGAGACGGCCGAGAGACAAGGAAACCGGCGAAAACACGCGTTGCGAGACATTGGCCAGATGCTTCCGGAAGCAGCGCAGAGAGCACGGCATCGCGCAGGCCGATGCCGCATGGGTCGAACAGCCGTTTGCGGTGTGGATGCGGCGCTTGGACGGAGATGGGTCGTGCCCCAGCACGCAGGACCTGGAGGCGTTGGCCGTCGGCATGGCCGAGGCGCTTGCGATCAGGGACGCGTTGATCGTCTCGCTGGTGGCGGGTCGTGGGCAGTGCGATAAGCGCCGCATGGTCGCGTTCGCTTCTCGTCCGCACGATCCTCGCAATGCCCGCAGCATGTACCGGCTTCTGCGCTCTGCCTTCGAGGACGAGCATGCTGCGCTCGACAGGCGGCGTTGCCATGCCGGCGTTGCGATGATGCGCGACATGGCCGATGCCGTGGCCGGGCGGTTCAAGGTGCAGCCGCTGGCCGTCGCCGGGTATATCCTATGGTGGATGGGCGAGGCCAAGGCCCTTGAATACGCGCTTCGCGCCTTGGGGCTGGATCAGGGCTGTACGCTGGCAGCGATTGTCTGTTCCGCGCTGGAGCAGGGGATAGGCCCTGCAAACAGCGGGAAACGACAGATTCGCAGCAGGCCGTCTTCGGAGTGATGGGAAAGTCGCGGGAATAATCGTCCGTGCGAGGTGGTTAACTCCAATAGTTGACGATTTGCCCTTGCCAGAAGTGCGCCTTTGTGCTATGCGTGCTGCGGCAGGATCACTCAGGAGGATAAGTTTGGCCACGAAGGAAACGACGGCGATCATGGAACAGGCTGACCAGGCTACCGGCAGTGACCCCTCGAAGAAGGCCGCGCCGGCGAGGAAGGCCTCAGCGAAAAAAACGAAGGCCGCCTCCGCAACCACTGCGAAGAAGACGCCGGCAAAATCGGCAGCTGAACCGGTGCGCTCCGGCAATGCTCATGCTCGCGGCGAGGATGAGGTGCTGGACAAGGACCAAGTCGACAACGACGAGGACATCGAGGACATGGACGCCATCGACGCTGATGACGATGCCGATGACGACGATCAGCTCGATGCCGACAGCGACGATGATGCGGATGACGATAGCGACGACGCTGGGGACGGCGATCACGACGATGACGGCGAGGACGAGGAGAAGCACGTCGAGGAGCCTGTGGTTCCCAAGGCCAAAGGCGTCTTCGTGGTGCGCGATGACGATGATGACGAGAATCTCACGCCTTCGGGCAACCCGAAGCGCCGCGTGGTCGCTGCTGGTGCCACGGCCGACCCGGTCAAGGACTACCTCAAGCAGATCGGCCGCGTGAGCCTGCTGAACGCTGAGCAGGAGGTCGACCTTTCCGAGCGCATCGAGGCCGGTCTCTACGCCCAGCATCTGCTTGACGCCGAAAGCGAGGGCATGGAGTTCCGCCGCAAGCGCGAGCTGAAATGGGCGGCGAACGACGGCAAGAAGGCCAAGGACCACCTGCTTGAGGCGAACCTGCGACTCGTGGTCTCTCTGGCCAAGCGCTACACGGGCCGCGGCATGCTCTTCCTCGATCTGATTCAGGAAGGCAATCTGGGCCTCATCCGCGCCGTCGAGAAGTTCGACTGGAAGAAGGGCTTCAAGTTCTCGACCTACGCCACCTGGTGGATTCGCCAGGCCATCACCCGCGCCATGGCCGATCAGGCGCGCACGATTCGCGTGCCCGTGCACATGGTCGAGGTCATCAACAAGCTTTCGCGCGTCCAGCGCCAGATGCTGCAGGATCTCGGGCGTGAGCCCACGCCGGACGAGCTGGCCCGAGAGCTCGACATGCCGGTCGAGAAAGTGCAGGAAGTGCAGAAGTACGGCCGTGAGCCGATTTCGCTGCACACTCCGCTCGGCGAGGATGGCGATTCCGAGTTCGGCGATCTGATCGAGGACACCGACGCGATCGCGCCTTCGGACGCCGTGGCCTTCTCCCTGCTGCAGGAGCAGTTCAAGCAGGTGCTGGAAACCCTGTCGCCCCGCGAGGCGGGCGTCATCAAGATGCGCTACGGCCTTGAGGATGGCCAGCCCAAGACGCTCGATGATATCGGGCGCGTCTACGGCGTGACCCGCGAACGCATCCGCCAGATCGAATCGAAGACCATGTCGAAGCTGCGTCACCCTTCGCGTTCGCAGACGTTGCGCGACTTCCTTGACCAGTGACCCAGGCGTCGGCGCTGCTGCATCGATACTCTTGCACGGTGTCTTTATGCCTTTTGCGCGGTGCCGAAAACACAATGCTTGCGGCATTGTCGAGATAGGCGTCCGATGAGGCTCTTCCCGTCGTCAGGTGGCGGCGAGGGGAGCTTTTCGTCGCGTGTACGGTAATGGTATGTTGCGCGTGAGCCATGCGCCGGTCGTATGGCTCGCTGTGGGATTCGTCGTGAATTGAGGAGAACAAGTGGCTGAGGATTACAGCGCCAAGAACCTGTCGGTACTCGAAGGTTTGGACGCCGTGCGCAAACGCCCCGGCATGTACATCGGCACAACCGACAGCCAAGGGCTTATGCACTGCCTGTGGGAGATCATCGACAACGCGGTGGACGAGGCGCTGGCGGGCGCATGCAGTCATATCACTGTCACGCTGCACGATGACGGCTCGATCGAAGTGGCCGACAATGGCCGCGGTATCCCCGTCGACGTGGAGCCCAAGACCAAGCTCACCGGCGTCGAAGTCGTGCTGACCAAGCTGCACGCCGGCGCGAAATTCGGCAACGACTCGTACAACGCCGCCGGAGGCTTGCACGGCGTGGGTTCCTCGGTGGTCAACGCGCTCAGTTCGCGCCTTGACGTCGAAGTCGATCGCAACGGCAAAACCTATCACATGGCTTTCCATCAGGGCCATCCGGGCATCTACAAGGATGCCGACCCACAACGTCCCTCGCCGGATTCGCCCTTCAAGCGCACAAGGAAGAACAAGCCCACCGAGCTCGAAATCATCGGCAAGGTCAGTCCGCGCACCACAGGCACGCGCGTGCGCTACTGGGCCGATCCCGAGATATTCAACGACACCGCCGAATTCAGCTACGATCTGCTCATCGACCGCGTGCGCCAGACCAGCTTCCTCGTGCCGGGCCTCAAAATCACCGTCATCGACGAGCATATTCTCGAGACCGGCGATGCCGATGTCGATGATCTGCTCGAAATCGATGCCGAATCGGCGGCTGAAGACGCTGAGAACATTGGGAATGCTGAGGCCGCGACAGTCGACGGGGCTGCCGGGGACGGCGATTCCAGCGATGGCGCCGATGCAGACGCCGAAGGCGACTTTGTGCCATCGACTGAAAATGCCGGGAACGTCGCCATCGCTGACGGCACAGCCAACGTCGGTTCCTCCGAGCATGCCCAGCCTATCGGGGAGTTCGCGGCATCCGCAACACCGGCCTCCGCCACTTCGCTGGTCGTCACGCAGTCAGGCGGTCATACCCATCGCCGCGTCGAGGAATTCCTGCACACCGGCGGGGTCAAGGACTTCGTCGATTATCTTTCGCACGGCGAACCCGTGTGCGGCATCTGGCATATCACCGGCAGCGCGACCTACAACGAGGAAACGCAGGCCGTGGACGAGAACGGCGATCTGCATGCGCAGAAGGTCACACGCGATTGCGGCGTCGACATCGCGCTGCGCTGGATCAACAGCTATGACACGACGTTGCGCAGCTTCGTGAACGTCGTGGAAACGCCGGGCGGCGGCATGCATGTCGACGGCTTCCTGCAGAGCCTGACCAGGCAGATTCGCAAGGCCGTGGAAGACAACGCCCGCAAGCTCAAGGTCAATCTCAAAGACGCCAGCACCCGCGTCGAGCGCGACGACATCCTCGCCGGGCTCGTGGCCGTCGTCACCGTGCGCATCGCCGAGCCGCAGTTCCAAGGCCAGACCAAGGATGTACTCGGCACGGCGGCGGTGCGCGGCATCGTCTCGCGCATGACCGACAAGCAGTTCGGCGAGATGATCGCCGGATCCAAACGCGGCTACAAAGAGCAGTCAGCCCGCGTGCTCGAGAAGATCACCAGCGAGATGCACGCGCGCATCCAGGCGCGCAAGACTAAAGAGGTCACGCGGCGCAAGAACGCGCTCGAATCCGCCTCCATGCCGCCCAAGCTCTCCGACTGCCAGCCGGGTAACGACGATGTGGCCGAGCTGTTCATCGTCGAGGGCGATTCCGCATTGGGCACCGCCAAGGCGGCCCGCAATTCGAGCTTCCAGGCGCTGCTGCCCATTCGCGGCAAGATCCTGAATGTGCAGAAGGCCTCGCTCGCGCAGATTCTCGCGAACAAGGAATGCGCGGCGATCATTCAGGTCGTCGGCGCGGGCTCGGGGCCGAATTTCGACATCGAACAGGCCCGATACAACAAAATCGTCATGATGACTGACGCCGACGTGGACGGGGCGCATATCCGCACGCTGCTGCTGACGCTGTTCTATCGCTACATGCGCCCGCTGATCGAGTTCGGCCATGTCTACGCCGCCGTGCCGCCGCTGCATCGCATCGCATTGGCCGGCAAGCATAAGGGCGAGTACATCTACACGTACTCGGACGACGAGCTGGCCGGCAGGCTTGACGAGCTGACCCGCCAGCACATCGATTTCAACAGCGACGTGCAGCGCTACAAGGGCTTGGGTGAGATGGACGCCGACCAGCTGGCCGACACCACGATGGACCCGCGCACGCGCATGCTGCGCCGCATCCGCATGGAGGACGCGGCGCACGCCAGTGACGTCTTCGAGCTGCTCATGGGCGACGAAGTGCCGCCGCGCAAGCAGTTCATCATCGAGAACGCCGACGACTTCGACCGCTCGCGTATCGACACCTGAGCGTCTGAGCACTTGAGCCGTATCGGCGTGTACGGGCGGGTAAGTGCGCGGGCAGACGAGTCAACGAGACCGGCCGCGCAGCGAGACCGCTTGCAGATCGGCATCGTTATGCTGCATTGCACGCCGGCTGTGCTTATCTGCTTATTTGCGTCGCTCGCGGCAGGTCTGGCCGAGTCTGCGCGACAGAGCGATAGGGTCGAGCAGATCGTCGAGTTCGGCATCCGACAGTTCGGTGCGCTCGCCGGCCACCTGCCGTACGGTTGTGTTCTCGCGTACGGCCTCCTGCGCGATCTGCGCAGCCCGCTCGTAGCCGATAGAGGCGTTCAGGGACGCGGAAATCGAAGGGGATGACTGCGCGTGCAGCAGGCCTGCGGCGACGTTGATGGTGATGCCGTCCACGCAGTTGTCCTTGAACATAATCATCGCGTTGTCGAGCAGTTCCATGCCGTCGAGCAGCGAATGGACGATCACCGGGTCGAAGGCGTTGAGCTGCAGCTGGGCCTCCGAAGCCGCCCAAGTGACCGTGGTGTCCATGCCGAAGATTCTAAAGCAGCACTGGTCGACGCATTCGGGGATGACCGGGTTGATCTTGCCGGGCATGATGCTGCTGCCGGCCTGGCGCGCAGGCACATCCAGCTCGTTGAAGCCGTCGCGCGGCCCCGAGTTGAGCAGGCGCAGATCGTCGGCGGCTTTCTTGAGGTGTACGGCAATGTTTTTCAATGCGCTCGACAGCGTGATGTACACGCTCATGTCGGTGGTGGCGGAGATCGGGTCGGGAGCTGCAGTGATCGGTAGTCCGGTGTTTTCGGCCAGGCGGGAGATCGCGGCCTCGCGGAAGCGCAGATCGGCGCAGATGCCAGTGCCCACGGCTGTGGCGCCCAAGTTGAGCTCGCTCAGCTGGGGAATCAGGGATTCAAGGGTGAGCCAGTCGCTTTTCAGGAAGCTGGCGAAGGCGTGGAACTCCTGCCCGAAGGTCATCGGCACGGCGTCCTGCAGCTGCGTGCGGCCGATGGTCACATCGTTGATGTGCCGGTCGGCGAGGTCGTGGAAAGACTTGGCCAAGGTTTTGCAGGCGGTCGCCAGCGGCTTGATCTCGCTGATCAGCGCGAGCTTGGCGGCGGCAGGGTAGGTGTCGTTGGTCGACTGCGATTTGTTTACGTCGTCATTGGGATGGATATGCGCGTAGTCGCCCTTGGCGTGCCCGCCGAGTTCCAAGGCCCGGTTGGCGACCACCTCGTTCGTGTTCATGTTCAGCGAGGTGCCGGCCCCGCCCTGCAGCTGGTCGATGGGGAACTGGTCGGCCAGGGCGCCGACCTCGACTTCCAGGCAGGCCGCGACGATGAGCCGAGCCTTGCCCTCGTCGAGCAGCCCGAGCTGGGCATTGGCCTGGGCGCAGGCGCGTTTGACGGTGGCGTACGCCTTGACGAGCTGCGGGTGATGCGCGTCCGAGCGTCCTGAGACGGTGAAATTGCGCGTGGCGCGCAGCGTGTGGATGCCCCAGTAGGCATTCTCGGGCACCTCGAATTCGCCGATGCAGTCGTGCTCGCGGCGCGTGGTGAGGGTCTGCGCCGTATCGGCTGTGCTGCTTGAGGCTGGTTGCGTAGTGGTTTGTACGATTGCTTGTGCAACCTTGTGGGCGTCAAGCGTTTCGGTCGTGGATGTTGGCTGGTAGGACATTGTTTGGTCTGCCATAATGGGCACCTTCCATCGTTGTTGCCGCAATCTATCATCGCGAATTATGTTACGAATCGTCGCATCGGTGCGGTGCGACGTGTTATGGGGGGATGTGTGCGTCACAACTCCCGCACTAACCAGACCCTTGTGCGGGCGGAAGCGTTAAGCGCAGAACCCTGTGGGTTCTGCGTAGCCGACGCCGAGGGCCCACCAAGGGCCCGAGGAAACAACGGGGTTCACCCTTGGACAGTCGTTGGGTCACGAATCGTCACAACCTCTGCATTGAGATCAACATAGTGCGGGGATTGTGATGTTTGCATGCTTCCAGACGACACAACTCCCGCACTGTATTCGTAATCATGCGGGGATTGCAACGTTTGCAGAAGGGCGTGCGGGCTGGCCTAGGGCGCAATGAGGAAGCAGGCGGTTGCGGCACAGTCACACACCAAGAGCGCATTGATATAAAGGTACAATACTGAAATGCTGGGCTATCGCGTGTCGTGAACCGGTTCGTGATTGAATAGCGGAGTTATAGGAACGTTCGTACACCACGAGTGGGGATAGCGGAACGCACTCTCTCTCTGGCGTGCTTGCAACTTGGCGGACCGACCAGCCGCCGGGTCCGTCAAAAACCTTATTCGCAAAGGAGCTCACGTGGCCAATCTGCTGCTTGCCGTGATTTACATCGCCTTCATCAGCTTGGGATTGCCTGATTCGCTGCTGGGTTCGGCATGGCCTACGATGAGCCATGATCTTGGCGCGCCGTTGTCGTGGGCGGGCGGCATTTCGATGGTGATTTCGGCGGGCACGATCATCTCCGCGCTGCTCTCCGACCGCATGACGCTGCGCTTCGGCGTCGGCAAGGTCATGCTGACTTCGGTGGCCACCACCGCCGCGGCGCTGCTGGGGTTCTCCCTCGCGCCGAACTACTGGACGCTGCTGCTGATGGCGATTCCCTACGGCTTGGGCGCGGGCGGCGTGGATGCCGCGCTGAACAACTACGTGGCCATCCACTACGCGAGCCGGCATATGAGCTGGCTGCACTGCATGTGGGGCGTCGGCGCCTCGCTCGGCCCCTATATCATGGGATTCGCGCTGACCCGAGGCCAGGGCTGGTCGTGGGGCTATCGCTATATCGCCATCCTGCAGGTCGTGCTCACGGTAGTGCTGACGCTGTCGCTGCCCTTGTGGAAAGGACGGACGGCGGCGGTTGCGGGGGCTGACAGCGACGTTGATATTGGGGCTATGAGGGAGAAAAGTGACGTTTCCGAGAGTGCGGACGGGTCTCATGCGTCGGTCAAGCGGACTCAACCCGTCAAACCGCTCGGATTTCGGCAGATTGTCGCCATTCCCGGTGCCAAATCCGTATTCGTGACCTTCTTCTGCTACTGCGCCGTCGAATCCACTGCCGGGCTGTGGGCGAGCAGCTATATGGTGCTGCACCACGGGCTGGATGCGAAAACCGCAGCGAGCTGGGCGAGCCTGTTCTATGTCGGCATCACCATCGGCCGCGCCCTGAGCGGCTTCATGACGATGCGATTCAACGATCCGACGATGATTCGCATCGGCCAGACGATTATGCTGTGTGGCATTGTGCTGCTCATGGTGCCCTTCCCGGGGCAGATCATGGCGCTGGTCGGGCTGATTCTGGTCGGACTGGGCTGCGCGCCGATCTACCCGTGCATCATCCACTCGACGCCTGCGTATTTCGGCGCGGACAAATCCCAGGCCATCGTCGGCGTGCAGATGGCCAGCGCCTACGTCGGTGCGCTCGCCGTGCCACCGCTGTTCGGTCTGATCGCCGACCACACGTCGATTTCGCTGTACCCGATCTTCCTGCTGCTCATACTGGTGATCATGGTCATGATGCATGAGCTGCTGCGCCGTACAGCGCGTCGAGCGGTATAGCGAGCCTGCCGTGTGACAGCGCAAGGCGTGTCGCATGATCGGCACGCAGTCGCCATGCTCTGCCATAATCGAACATATGTACGAATGCTTGAACCTCTTCTCGACGCCGACCCGGGCGTGGTTCGAGCATGCATTCCGCGAACCGACTGCAGTGCAGCAGCAGGCGTGGCCCGTGATCAGCTCGGGCGGCAATGTACTGGTGATTGCGCCTACCGGGTCGGGTAAGACGTTGACGGCATTTCTGTCGGCCATTGACCGGCTGATGACACATGGTGGCGTTCATGAAGGCATAGGCGATGACGCGCGACACATTGCAGACGAGACCGTGCAGCGTGCGGCGCACGATACGCTCAATAGCGCTGTGCAAGACCTTGCGCAAAACGTGGCACGAATTGCTGTCAATGGCGCTCAGCCTAGTGGCACCGTGCAACCCAAAGACACAGCGCAGACTGTTGAAAACCATGCTGCCTCGGCTGGCCGGGCGAGGCGGGGGAAACGCCATGCCAAACATGGTGTGCGTGTGCTCTATATCTCGCCGCTCAAGGCGCTCGCTGTCGATGTGGCGCGCAACCTCAATGCGCCGCTGGTGGGAATCGCCGCGGAATGTCGCAGCGAAGGGGTCACGCCGCCCGATATTCGCGTAGCCATTCGCAGCGGCGATACGACGCCGAAAGAGCGCCGATCAATCGCCACGCATCCGCCGGATATCCTCGTCACCACGCCCGAATCGCTCTTCCTGCTGCTTACTTCGAAAGCCCGCAGCACATTGTCAACAGTCGAGACGGTGATTCTTGACGAAGTGCACGCCTTGGCCGGCTCGAAGCGTGGCGCACATCTTGCGCTGAGCTTGGAACGACTCGATTCGCTTACGCCCGCTCCGGCGCAGCGCGTGGGATTGTCCGCCACCGTGCGTCCGGCATCGGAAGCAGCGCGGTTCATCGGCGGCGGCCGTGACGTTGCCATCATCGAGCCGAAAGGACGGCCGGTCATGGATTTGCGCGTCGTGGAGCCATTGGCTGACATGCGCGACATCCATGCGTCGAAAGCTGTGACATCGGCCGGCTCCGGGGCGCATGGGCATATCAGCGGTATCAGCGGAGTGAACCCTGCCATGCAGCGCCTCGCTGAACGCTCGGAGAGCGTAGCGAAGAAGTCTGCTCGCGGTGGTTCGTCTCAGTTTGGGCAGCCTCCTGGCGGCACCGACAAGGATTTTTCGGGGTCGATATGGCCCGCCATCGAACGTGATGTGCTCGACGAGATTCTGCGGCACCACACCACACTGGTGTTCGTCAATTCGCGCGGGCTGGCGGAGCGGCTTACTGCCAAGCTCAATGACCTCTACGCTGAGAGCCTGCAAGGAGCCGATTCCCAAACCCAATCATCATCGCGGCATGACTACGGTTCCGCAGCCCATTACGATTCGGTGGTCGGCTCCTCGACAAACCTCGTTGAATCGCATGGCAGCGACACGACCATCGCTATGGCCCATCATGGTTCGGTTTCCAAAGACCGGCGCAAACGAATCGAGGAGGATCTCAAGCACGGTCGGCTACGCTGCGTCGTTGCAACGAGCAGCTTGGAACTCGGCATCGATATGGGTTCGGTCGATCTGGTGGTGCAGATCGCACCGCCGCTCTCGGTGTCCTCAGGGCTGCAGCGCGTCGGCCGCGCCGACCATCGCGTGGGCGGCGTCTCGCACGCCCTGTTCTACCCATTGACCCGCGAGCAGCTTATCGGCTCCGCGGCGTGCATCGAAAGCATGGTCAAAGGCGATATCGAGCCGTTGAGCGTCATTCGCAGCCCCTTGGATATCCTCGCTCAGCAGACCGTTGCTGCGGCGGCCATGAATGACCTCAGACCCGACGATTGGTATGTGACTGTGCGCCGGGCAGCGCCGTTCGCCACGCTTGAGCGCGATATGTTCGACGCCGTGCTCGACATGCTTACCGGCAGCTACGACAGCGAGGATTTCTCCGCGTTCCGCCCGCCGCTGCAATGGGATCATGAGAGCAACGTCATCTCGGCGCGTCCCGGAGCACAGCGTCTGGCCGTCACTTCGGGCGGGACGATTCCTGATCGCGGCATGTACACCGTCGTGCTGCCTGAAGCGCAGGCAGGGCCGGGGCCGCGTCGGGTGGGCGAGCTTGACGAGGAAATGGTCTACGAATCGCGAGTCGGCGACGTGATTACCCTAGGAACCTCCACAT
This sequence comes from Bifidobacterium subtile, assembly GCF_000741775.1. Classification (GTDB taxonomy): domain Bacteria; phylum Actinomycetota; class Actinomycetes; order Actinomycetales; family Bifidobacteriaceae; genus Bifidobacterium; species Bifidobacterium subtile. Next base: position 46,166 of record NZ_JGZR01000005.1, on the reverse strand, counting down.
GGCAGATCAAGGAGATCACCAACGACCGCGTCATCGTCAACCCGGCTCCTGGTCGTACCGCGCGGCTGCCGTTCTGGCATGGAGAAGGCAACGGACGCGATGTCGGCTTCGGCATATCCAAAGGCCGTTTCATCCGTGAAATGACGCAAGGGCTGATATCGGCGCACGACGGCGAAAGCGCGCGATTCAATGAGCCAATAACACATCGATTGCATGACGACGGGCTTGACAATAATGCCTGCGCGAATCTGGCCGGATTGCTCAGCGAACAGGTTGCCGCGACCGATACGGTCGCCAATGATCAGCAGCTCGTGGTCGAGCGCTGCGAAGACGAGGAAGGCGATTGGCGCGTCATTCTGCATTCGCCCTTCGGCAGGCGGGTGCATGAGCCGTGGTCGATGGTTGTGGCCAACCGGCTCAAGGCGCGGTACGGCTTCGACAAGCAGTGCTATGCCGCCGATGATGGCATCGTGGTGCGCATACCTCAGACCAGCGCCGACATCCCCGCAGGCCAGATATTCCTGTTCGACCCGGACGAGCTGCAGCGTGACGTCGAGAATCAGGTCGGCGAATCGGTGCTCTTCTCTGCGCGATTCCGCGAGTGCGCGGCGCGGTCGCTGTATCTGCCGCGCACCAAGCCGGGCAAGCGCGTGCCGCTCTGGCAGCAGCGCCTGCGCTCCGCCCAGCTTTTGCAAGCCGCCAGAACGCAGCGCAACTTTCCGCTGATTTTGGAAACCGCGCGCGAATGCCTGCAAGACGTCTACGACCTGCCAGCGCTGCGCCGCATCATGACCGCGCTGGACAGCGGCGATATGCTGCTGCATGATGTGCGCACCGAAACGCCCTCGTCGCTGGCAGGCAACCTGCTGTTCGGCTTCGTCGGTTCGGTCATGTACCAGTACGACGTGCCGCAGGCCGAGCGTGCCGCCTCGCTGCTGTCGATGGACCCGGAAGTGCTGGAACGCCTGATCGGCGGCAATCGCATTGCGGAGGTGCTTGACGAGCAGACTACCTACGACGTCGAAGAGGAACTGGCGCAGACCCATTTCTGGAACGAGCTGGCAAGCGACGACGTAACCGGGCGGGTTACACGCTACGCCAAAACGCACGGCCCGTTCACTGCCGATGAGGCTATTGCGGTGCTGGGATTTGACGCCGTCAGCGTGGTGCGCGAACTGGATGCCTTGGTTGCCAGAGGTGACCTGCTGAGCGGACATTTCACGGGGGAGGGGGCCATCGTCGCTGGAGCTGCACAGTATCTGCATCGCGACGTGTTCCGGCGCATCCGCAACCGTTCGCTCGCCAAAGCGCGAGCCGCCATCAAACCCGTCAGCAGCGCGGCGTATCAGTCGTATCTGATCCGCAGGCAGGGAATAATGAGCGTGGGCGCTGCTGCGGGCGAAAGCGTTGCTGAAACTGGCCGTGCCGATAGCATTGTTGCCGGGCGTAGCAATGACTGCCGCATCGGCAGCGAGGCCAGCGGCGTCGGCTCCAACGGTGAAGAATCGGACGCAGCCAGAACTGGGATCGTACATGACGCAGGGAATGGAGGAGCTTCCACGGGCACTGCTTCCACGGCCCCTGTTTTCGAAGGCGCTGACGGCCTTCTGCGTGTCCTCGAGCAATTGGAAGGATTATCGCTACCAGCGTCGCTGTGGGAATCCGCGATATTCCCGGCACGCATACGCGATTATCAGCCGTCCATGCTTGATGAATTGCTTTCCAGCGGCGACATCGTCTGGGTTGGCTCGGGCAGTCCCGCGCACGGCGAAGCCGGTCAAATCACCTGGTATCTCGCCGATTCGCCGCTGCTCGCAGCAGTTGCCCCCGGCCGCGATACTGCGATGAAGTCTTCCAGCAAAAACCTAACGAATCATGCCACAGCTCTCCGCGCCACAGCATCAGACGCGGCACTACACGCAACACCACACGCGGCATTACACAGTGCGACTGCATCAACCCACAGCGATGATATTGTGCAGAAGGATGACAGAATCGAAGCTGCGAGCTTAACTGCACCGCGCATCACGCCCGGCACCGACAACTCAACAAATCCATCTGCATCACGCGTCACGCCCGATGACGCGATCATGCAGGTGCTGGAATCAGGCGGTGCCTATCCGGTTCATCGATTGACCGCGTTGTGTACCGAAACCGCCGAACAAACGATGGCCAATAGCAATGCCACATCGTTGACGGTGAACGAGTCAACCGGAGAACTTTCAGTTCCCTGGACGGAAATCGAGTTCCAAGAGGCACTATGGAATCTGGTATGGTCCGGTGCAGTGACGAACAGCTCATTCGCTCCTGTCCGGGCGCTGAGCGCTCCTCGTTCCGCTCGACGTGCAGTTCCTCGTCGCCGTGGCTGGAATTCCCGGGCACGAGTGCGCGTCACTGTGCCGCCCGCGCTGAGCGGCCTATGGTCGCTGGTGCCGCAGGACTTCGAAAATCAAAGTTATGGCAGTGAAACTCGTGGGCACCAGAATCATGAAAGCTCCGAACGCATAGCCGTAGCCCGCGTGGAGGCGCTGCTGGAACGATACGGGGTCATCGCGCAGCCGGTAATCGACCGGGAATCGCTCCCGGGCGGTTTCGCCGGCATCTATCCAGTACTCAAAGCGATGGAGGAAGCAGGCAAACTCGTGCGCGGCATGTTCGTCACTGGTCTGTCCGGCGTCCAATTCGCCGAACGCCAGACCGTGGACGCTCTGCGCGCTCAGCAGAGCGAGCTTGACACGCAGCGAGACAATGAGTCGCAAGCAGTGCAACACCATGCTGAATCAACGCAATTCCAGTCCGGGCCGAGACAGCCCCAGCCACCGCAACCCTTCGAAAACCAGCACAGCAAATCCGCGCTGCAAGCCGTGGCCCTAGACGCGCTCGACCCGGCGAATCTCGCCGGAGGAGCTGTCCCGTGGCCGCAAACCCTGTCGGAAAGTGGACGCAAGCCGTCACGCCGCGAAGGCAGCATCGTCGTCATGGTGCAAGGCGAGGCCGTGCTCTACATGTCCCAGCGTCACCTCCTGGTCTTTGCGCGAAATGGCCAAAACGATGACCGGAAAATCGGGCAAGAGCTCAGTCAAGAATGCGATGATCGAAAACGCGATGACCAAAACTACGACGGGCAAAAATGCGGTGAACGAATACCCAGTATTCAAGAACACAAGAAAAACGACCAAGAGCACAGCATCCAAGAACCCAACGACGCCATCCTCATCGCCGCACTGCATCAACTCATCCCAGCGCTGCAACGCAGCCACCGCGGCAGCATCGTCATTGCTGATGTCAACGGCGAGCCGTTAACCTCCACAAATCATTACGCCCGCCTGCTGCGAGCCATCGGATTCGTCCCCGCCCCACAAGGCATGACCTTGTACCGATGAGTTGGAATGGGAAACTTCTGTACGGAGTTTTCCGTTTGATGTCAATGCTGCAGTGACATAGCGTCTTTTGACAACGCGGCCGGCGCAATGCGGATGCATACGATACAGTGGGAAGTCAACGAATGCGAAGGGGAGAGAACTGTGAAAAGGCTCGATTACACGAAGTACGACAGGCTGCCCAATCCAATGCTGAGTCCGGGCGCGACAATCGAATACGTGGAGCCTCGCCCTGTATCCATCGTCTCCCTCGAACAGCTCCGTGATGTCATATCGCATCGAAGAAAAGAACAAGGATTGTCTCAGGAAGATCTGGCGAGGGAATCCTTGGTTTCTTTGCGCGCCGCGCAACTGCTGGAAGAGTCCGGGGAGGGAAGCATTCATGATGCCATCGCCGTGCTGACGACGCTGCAGATCAAGCCAATGGTGCTTCCACCAGCTCTGGCGAAGGCGGCTATGAGGACGCAGGAGCATGACTGAGGAAGAACTTCACGTCTGGGAAAATGGAGTGCCCGTCGGCGTTTTCCATAACGACAAAAACGGAGACATCGGGTTTGAATACGACGGGAATGCGAAAGCGCCGATCAGTCTCAGTCTCCCACTCTCCGGGGAATGGGAGAAGAAAGCCCCACAGGCGTTTCTTGAGAATCTGCTGCCTGATGACTTAAGTACCCGCGATGTCATGGCGAGCAGCTTAGGGGCGAAATCGACTTCGACCTTCGATCTTCTTGATGGTGTGGACGCGACTGGCGGACTGGCTTTCTCGCTTCGAGATGTCAGTCCTTTTCCGGCAACTCCTGTTCTGTCCCCGATGACTGACGGCGACATCGTGAACAGGATACGTGATCTCAGTCGCCTCGGTTCCGCTTGGTGGGCCATGCCAGTGGCGGGTGAGTTCTTTGCGGAGAATGTCATGTCGCAGCACTGGGAGCAGCTGGCTCAGCAGAATGCGCTTGACCCATCTCGTGTTGTTTGCATCGCGCGGAATATGCGGGAAAAAGTGCATGATGGCATGGACGAGGCAATCGCAGGATTGGATTCGCCGATTGCAGACAGACTCCGCAGGACATGGGAGAAGACTAGTCAGATGGTCTGATGCCTGACTATCAGCCTATCGACATCGCCATCGAAATCAGTAGAATACCGGACATCAAACATCTCGCCCGGTCTTTCGGAGTTTCTCAGCGAAATAGCTATGCACATCGTCAGGCGTACGCCACACGCCCACAATCTCATCGCCATCTGCTAAATCGCTTTCGCGCACATCAGCGTCATAGGCGTAAGCATCAACCTCATGGTTCAGCTTCGCACGCAAATCAACACCGCGACGCCGCGCCTCAGCCTCAGCCTCAGCCTTCGCATACTTCACGTCATCGAAAGTCAACACAGTCATAGCAACACCTCCTTCGCATCCTTCGCATTCGATAGCTCAAGCATGCAATGAGGCGCAATTCTCCTACAGCGGAAGAGCAAGTCCCTTCCCTGCTCATAAACAGCAGGCGCGTACCCGCAAAGCCCTAAAACCCGCGTAACCCGCGCAACCTCACGCCACAAATCCGATCGGCGCATCGAGCTCCACGCCGGACGCATCGCGGCGCATATCGGGCTTCGGCAGGTCGATGGGCGATCCGGAAGCCGTGCTGGCGCGCAGCGGATAGGAGCCGACCCATGCGGCGATCAGGGTGTTCTGGCCTTTGAGGAAGCGCTGGGAGCGCACGCCGCCGGTGCCACGGCCCTTCATCGGATACATCTCGAGCGGGGTGACCTTTGCGGCGCCGTTCTCCGTGCCTTCCAGCGCATCGGCATCGCCTGCCACGGTGAGCACCACAGCCCCGGAGGCGGAGAACAGGCCGTTTTCGCCCTCCTCGTAGGTCCAGGCGACCTTGCCGGCCTGCACCACGTTGAACGCCTGCGCCCGGCAGCCTTCGGCGAGCTTGATGCCGGCCATGCCGCCCGCCGAACGGCCCTGCGGACGCACGACCGAGCTGGCGAACGTCAGCAGCGAGGAATCCGAGGAGATGAATACCAGCCGGTCGTCGTCGGCTGCGGGCGCGGCGAAGAGCACGCGGTCGCCATCCTTGAGGTCGATGACGCTCCACGAATCCATAGTCGTAGGCGACTCCCGGTTCCAGCGCTTGACAACGCCGGCAGCGGTGCCGATAGCCAGCGGCGGCTCATCGTCCCCTAGCGACACGGCGGTAACGACGTGCTCGCCAGCAACCGGATCGGTGCTTTCGGTCTGCGTCAGCAGCTCGTCGGCCTTGACCGCACCGCTGAGCGACAGCGTGACCGAGGCTGGCAGGGCAGGCAAATCGGCCACCTGCGCAAGCACCAGCCGCCCAGCCGAAGTGATGAGGCCATAGGAGGCCAGCGTCGTGGTGGGGAAGACAGTAACGATCTGGTCGTCGGTTGCGCGGCCGTCCGAAGCGGAATGCGTCTGCCAGATGTCCAAGGCGCTCGGCGTGCTGCGGGCGATCAGCCCCGATGCACTCACCAGCACCGTGCATGGCTCGTCGTCCAGCTGCAGTGCCGAAGCCGCTTCGTCGGCGTTTCCGGCCTTGCGCGCGGCGGCGGCCGCTTCGACTCCGGCAGCGGCCGAAGACACCGACGAAGCGGCGTGCATAGCCGCAAGCGCCGAGGCAGACAGCGTTTCATCGCCTTCGGCGCTCACCGGGGCCAGCTCGCCCGAAGGGCCCTCATCAAGCAGCACCGTGCGGCGCGGCGCGCCCCAGGACGCCACAGCCTCGTCCATTTCGTCGGTGATGACCCGATCGAGCGCCTCACTCGACGCCAGAATGCGTTCCAGCTCCTCAATGCTGCGCTTCAAGTCATCGCGCTCGGATTCTAGCTCGATGCGGCTCATGCGCGTCAGTCTGCGCAGCCGCAGATCGAGGATGTACTGGGCCTGAATCTCGTCAAGGTCGAACACGGCCATCAGCCGCGTCTTGGCACTCTCGGCGTCCTCGGAAGTGCGGATGACCTGAATGACCTCGTCGATGTCGATCATGGCCAGCAGCAGGCCTTCGACCAAGTGCAGACGCTCCTGCGCCTTCCTGCGGCGGTATTCGCTGCGGCGGCGGATGACGGCACGTCGGTGCCCGACCCACACCTCAAGCATCTCTTTCAGGCCCATCGTATGTGGGCGTCCGTCGACCAGCGCGACGTTGTTGATCGAGAAATTATCCTGCAGCGGGGTGAACTTGAACAGCTGCGCGAGCACCGCGTTGGGATCGAAGCCGGTTTTGATCTCGATGACGAGCCGGGTGCCGTTGTGCCGGTCGGTCAGGTCGATCGCGCCGGAGATGCCTTCGAGCTTGTGGCTCTTCACGCTTTCGGAGATGCGTTCGAGCACCCGCTCCGGGCCGACCATGAAGGGCAGCTCCGTGACGACAATCGCCCGTTTGCGGGCCGTCACGTTTTCCAAGTGTGTGGCCGCGCGGGTCGTCAACGTGCCGCGGCCGGTCGCATAGGCCTCGCGGATGCCGTCGCGGCCGATGACGATGCCGCCGCCGGGCCAGTCGGGCCCGGGCACGAAGCGCATAAGATCCTCAAGCGTGGCGTCGGGATGATGCATGAGATGCTTGGCTGCGGCCACCACTTCGCCGAGGTTGTGCGTGGCCATATTCGTCGCCATGCCCACTGCGATGCCCGAAGCCCCGTTGACCAGCAGATTCGGAATCGCGCTGGGCAGCACGCTTGGCTCGCGCAATTTGTTGTCGTAGTTCGGCGCGAAATCGACGGTATCCTCGTCGATGCTGGCGTTCATTCCCAGCGCTGCGGGAGCCAACCGCGCCTCGGTGTAGCGGGAGGCCGCAGGCCCGTCGTCAAGCGAGCCGAAGTTGCCGTGGCCGTCGACCAGCGGCAATCGCATCGCGAAAGGCTGCGCCAGGCGCACCATAGCCTCGTAAATGGCCGAATCGCCGTGCGGATGCAGCTTGCCCATCACCTCGCCAACGACGCGCGCCGACTTCATGTAGGCGCGGTCGGGTGTGAGATTCATCTGGCCCATCTGGTAGATAATGCGCCGCTGCACCGGCTTCAGCCCGTCGCGGGCATCCGGCAGCGCGCGCGCATAGATCACCGAATAGGCGTATTCGAGGTAGGACTTGCTCATCTCCTCGTTCAGCGGCGTCTCGACGATATGCTCCTTGACCGTGCGCGGGTCGAAAGCCGCCTGAGCCGATTTGCGAGCACGTGCCATGCCGGAACTCCCTTGCCTGTTGAGTGCGATTGAGTGTGAACCGCCCCATGATATCCCAAACGGTCGGCCAACAGCGTTTCCGATGTTCTTGGGCGGGGTGGAGCAACGGTATTTTGGTCGGATACAGCATCTGACACCGTTTGAAAGGCGCCCACGGACATGCACAAGCGAAACACGGACATACGTAGGCTGGCGCATCGTTTATTAGGTCGATTTTTCGTCTATTAGGCACTTCGTCAAGTAGAGCGTGAATCCAGCGAATTGCATTTCGGCGGAATACCGCCATTCTTGGGAGATGGCACCGCGACGTCACGCCGCCTCCAATGCTGCGTTCCCGCGCAATGTGCTTAATAAATGCACAGCTAGGTCGCCATCTGCATTCGCAGAGCGCGAACATGGCGGGACAGCAGTGAGTTCGAACGAATGACGAACCCAGACAACTGACGAACCAGTACGACAACGGCCTTCTCTGCCGCAACCTGATATGCCTCATTATGCCAGCGCGAAAACAGACAAAGACATGAACGGGATAGTGCGATTCCGCTCGATTCCAAGCTCTTTTCGCGCTGCGGTGCTTGAATGGTGCGTATGAGTGTTGAGGTGCCGGATCGTAAGACGTTGCTGGAATTTGTGCCGACGGCGCAGTACGGGGACTTCGATGGCGTTGCGAATAGTGCGACAGGCTCGGCGGCCAGTGTGTCGGACAGTAACATCGAGACCTGTGGCGTCGCTATCGATGACGATACGCGGAGCGATGCCGGGGCCTATGACGCAGCGCGTACCCATGCCACACCGAACATCACCGTGCAGCGGGGCGGCGCGAGGCATCTGTCATCTGTGCTTCCGGCGCTGTCCAGCGCGATAGGCCACCCCATAACCACCGCCGTGCACAAGGATCCCGCCGCATTGCAGACTGCGCTCGGATTCCCCGACGCTCGCTCGGCCATCGTCGTGCTTGTAGACGGCTTGGGCTTTTGGAATCTCAATCTGCGCATCGGGCATGTGCCCTATCTGCGCTCGCTGCTGCGCGATTCGGCGAATCAGCGGCCTATCTCGACCTGCTCGCCGAGCACTACGGTGGCCGCAATGGCAACGTTCGGCACCGGCACTTGTCCGGGGCTCACGGGCATGGCGGGCTATACCCAGCGCAATCCGCAGACGGGGGAGCTCTCGCAGCTCATCCAGTTCAAACAGGCGATCGAGCCGCGTGATCTGCAGCGCCAGCCCACGGTTTTCGAGCGCTTGGCCAGGCAGGATGTGCCGGTCACGAGTTCAGGATTGCCCAAATTCGCCGACTCGCCATTGACGCAGGCGGCGTTGCGCGGGGCGCGGTATGTCGGCAACGCGCATCCGGGAGACAGAGTCAAGGCGGCTTGTCGAGCCGCTCGAGATCCGGGGCTGACGTATCTGTATCTTCGCGACACTGACAAAGTGGGGCATAATTTCGGCTGGAATTCGCCGGAATGGATAGCAGCCTTGGAAAGCGTCGACGCGCAGTTGGGTCTGCTGCATCGCAACGCCCCGCGCGGCACGCTTATCGTGATCGTGGCCGACCACGGTATGGTTTCCGCGCTGCCTGAGGAGCGCATCGACATCGCGCTGACGCCTCAGCTTAGGGAGGGCGTGGCTCTGGTTGGCGGGGAGCCGCGCGCCGTGATGATATACGCCGAGCGGAGCTGCCCGGCAGATGAGATTGCTGAGCGCTGGAAAGACTGTCTTGGCTCCCGTGCCTTGGTGCGCACTCGCGATCAGGCGATCGCCGAGGGCCTGTTCGGGCCGGTCGATCCGCGTGTCGAACCGATGATCGGCGACGTGCTGGCGCAGACCTCGGGCAATGTGACCCTCGTGGACTCGCGCAGCCAGAGCGACAAAGCGACGCGCCTGCCCAGCGTGCACGGCTCGCAGACCATGATGGAGATGGATGTGCCCTGTCTGATAGACGTCATCTGACCGACATTCGCGTGGGCGCGGTTTCGGGCGCATGCCGGTTCAGTCATTGTGCGGCACCCGATGACGGCTTGCGGCAGTCACGCGGATAGCCAAAGTCGCGCCCATGCGTTGCGTTTTGCATGCTACGACGATGCTGCAGTATGAAATGTTGCGTATGAAGGCCCTATTGCGTTCCGTTTCGTACGTCAGCCACGAGTTAGCGTGCAAAAGGCGACGAAACGATGGCAACTGAGCGGCAGCCAAGCTGATTTCAGTCGCCGAAAAGAATCTCATCCCAGCTGGGCACAGCCGAGCGCCGGGATTTGCGCTTTGACGGCTTCGTCGCATCGGTCTTCGACGTCTTGCGTCCTGATTGCATATCAGCATCAGCTGTGCTGTTGCCGGAGGCGACGCCACGTTTCTCGGCGGAAGTGGCGGAAGCGGCAGAGGCTTCAGCGTGCGACTTGGCTGCGCCGGCGTCGGCTCCCGCATCCGAGGCAGTGGAATCAGCTGATGCAGCGTCGCGCGGGCTGACATCCATTGGCAGGAGGTTCAGCGCCAGAGCGTCGGCCGATGCCGGCGCGTTCACGCCAGCGCTGTGACCAGCGTTAGCCTGCTGCCCGGGAACGATTGTTCCTGGCAGGCCCTGCGCTCCGCGTTCGTCGGCAGCCGAATGCCCCGCGAGTGCCGATTCACTCCCAGCGCCACTCGAGGCAGGCTTTGCCGAATGTGCGTCACCTCGCAACAAATCCCGCGACCTGTGCTGCGGCTGCGACTCGGATTCGCCCGCCCCCCATGCGGATACCGCTCGTTCGATGCGCGCCGAGCGAATCGAATCGCCCGGTATCCCCAGCACGATGGAGAACGCATCGTCAAGTTCGCCGTCCGTGTCCGAAGCCGTGTCGTCCGCGTCGCGATCATGGGGATTGAGACCCCCAAGCAGTCGTTTCGCAGTCGGATTAAGACAGGTGACCGCGTTGTCGTGCATGTTCCAAGTCCATTCGGCGCGCAGATGGCGACCCGCCGAATCGAATTCGGCGCAAATCCGCCACGGTTCGAGTCCTCGGCGTGTCGCCTTCCACGACAGCGACTCCATGCCGATGCGTGCCGTGGCCAGCGTGCGTTCGATGAGCTCGGCCATGGTGTGCACATGGCTTTCCTTCGGTGCCGGAACGGTGAGGAACTGATCGATGGCGTACTGCTTTTCCGTCTGCACCGATGCCGAGAAACGCCTGACCAAAGCAGGGCTCAGCCCGTATCGCTGGGCCACGCGCGCGGGTTCGGCGCCGGCGCGGATCAGCGTCTGAATCTGCGAAATCGGAAGGCTTTGGGCGACGGCGGGCGGTTCTGGCTGGAGGGATTCGGACTTAATCTGCTTGGCCTCGAGAATCGCGCGTTCCAGCGTTTCGTCCACTTCGACCGCGAACTGTGAGCCGTCAGCCGAAAAGACAAGTTCGCCCGACGGACTCACCGTGACGAAACTGGCCTGCGTGAGTGGCTTCTCCGGCATTACGCACCGCTTTCCTCATTGTTTTCTCGACTATCGTATTACTTATTTCCATTGTGCCCCACGTGTCGTATTTTACGAGCTTTTCGAATCGTGTATCCTATGCGGGGTAAAAGTCATGTATTCTATGGCGCATAATACGACGTCACGGACGAAAGGATTGCGATGGCCCAGGATTATGATTCCCCTCGCAACAAGGACGAGGACGAGGAATCGCTGCAGGAGCTTGGCAAAGGTTCGCAGAATTCCTCCAACGAGATCGACGACGACGAAAACGCCATCGCCGAAGACTATGAGCTGCCCGGAGCCGACTTGAGCAACGAGGATGCCTCGGTCACGGTCATCCCCATGCAGGGCGACGAGTTCGTCTGCTCGCAGTGCTTCCTGGTGAGGCATCGCAGCCAGCTGGCCTATATGGACGAGGACGGCCAGCCGGTCTGCAAGGAGTGCGCTGCCTGATGGCCTACGACGAGGCATACAACGAACCGGAGCATGTCGAGGTGCTGGTGCGTTCCATCGATTCGTCGCAGCCGGTGACGTTGTCCTATGCGATCGCGGGGGACGCCGGCGCGGATCTGAAAACCACTGAGGATTTCACGCTCAAGCCCTTCCAACGGGCCTTGGTGCCCACGGGCGTCGCCATCGCGCTGCCCGCCGGGTACGTCGGCCTGGTGCACCCGCGTTCGGGGCTTGCTGCCAAGCAGGGCGTCACGGTGCTCAATGCGCCGGGAACGATTGATGCAGGCTATCGCGGGGAGATCAAGGTGCCGATCATTAACCTTGATGCGGAGCATACCGCGGTGTTTCACGCGGGCGACCGCATCGCGCAGCTCGTCATCCAGCGGTACGTCGAGGCGCGGTTCGTTTCGGCCGCGGTCCTGCCCGGCTCCGATCGGGCGCAGCGCGGCTTCGGCTCGACCGGTATATCGTCGTAGGGGCTGCTTCGGTCGCGCCAGCGTCACGATGTCTGCTGGATGACGTGAGCGTTGGCGCTGCAATCGTCTTTGGTGCGCGCTTTTGGCACGGTCGGCGGGCCGCGCCGCGACGTGCCGATAGTGAAAAGCTCGAGGCGAAGGTAGGATGAGGAAACAGTGCGAGGGAGGTGGATCGATGTCCGGCAAGGAAAGCGAAAGCGGCGGTTCGGCCCGTATGCTGGGTTGTGAGATCAGCGGTGATCCGCTCGATCCGCTCGCCCCAATCGTGCGAGTGTGCTCATATCATCATCCCGATGGGGATATGGAGATTCTCGAACGGGCCTACCGACGTGCGGTCAGGCAGCATTCCACGCAGCGCCGCAAGTCAGGCGAGCCGTACATCATTCACCCGCTGGCGGTTTCCCAGATTCTCGCGGACTTGGGCATGGGTCCCATCGTCGTGGCCGCAGGCCTGCTGCACGATACGGTCGAGGATACCGACTACAGCCTGGATGAATGCCGCGCCGAATTCGGCGACACGGTCACCGGTCTGGTCGACGGCGTCACCAAGCTGACGAAGATGGACTACGGCGATTCGGCGCAGGCTGAGACGATTCGCAAGATGGTCGTAGCCATGAGCCGCGATGTGCGCGTGCTCGTGGTCAAGCTGGCCGATCGGGTCCACAACGCCCGCACCTGGCGCTATGTCAAGCCTTCGAGCGCACAGAAGAAGGCTCGCGAAACGCTTGACGTCTATGCGCCGCTGGCGAACCGGCTGGGCATGAATGCCATCAAAACCGAGCTGGAGGAACTGAGCTTCAAGGTCCTCTATCCGAAGATCTACAACGAAATCGTCGTGCTCGTAGCCCGCCGGGCCGGGCAGCGCGACGTGTATCTCAAGCAGATTCTGGCCGAGATCAATGAGGATCTCGAATCGCAGCACATTACGGCGGCGGTCAGCGGGCGTCCGAAGGACTACTTCTCGATATACCAGAAGATGATCGTGCGCGGCCATGATTTCGCCAACATCTACGATCTGATGGGCGTGCGCATTATCGTCGACACGATTCAGGACTGTTATGCGGCCTTGGGGGCTGTGCACGCGCGGTGGAGTCCGGTGCCGGGCCGATTCAAGGACTACATCGCGATGCCCAAGCTCAACATGTATCAGAGCCTGCACACCACGGTCGTCGGTCCGGGCGGCAAGCCGGTCGAGATTCAGATTCGCACCTGGGATATGCATCGGCGCGCCGAATTCGGCATCGCCGCGCATTGGCGCTACAAGGAGAACGGACAAGCGGGCCGGCCTTTAAGCGCGCCGGACAAGGCCGATCGCCAGCGCAAGGACATCGACCATCAGGAGCTGAGCGAGGCCGACAATCTCAAGTGGATTCAGCAGCTCGCCGACTGGACGAGCGAAACGCCGGATTCCGACGAATTCCTAGGATCGTTGAAAGAGGACCTGGGCTCCGCCGAGGTCTACGTGTTCACGCCCAAGGGCAAGATCATCTCACTGCCGGCACGCGCCACGCCTATCGACTTCGCCTACGCCGTGCACACCGAGGTCGGACATCGCACCATGGGCGCCCGCGTCAACGGTCGCTTGGTGCCGCTGGACACCACGCTGGAGAATGGCGATACGGTCGAGATCCTCACCTCGAAATCCGACACCGCCGGTCCGTCGCGCGACTGGCTCAGCTTTGCGAAGAGCCCGAAGGCACGCAACAAGATTCGCCAGTGGTTCAGCAAGGAGCGACGCTCCGAGGCCATTGAAGAAGGCCGTGACGAGCTGACTCGGGCCATGCGCAAGCGCGGGCTTCCCGTCGCGTCGATGCTTACGCCCGGCGCGCTGATCGGCATAGCGGATGATCTCAATCTCGACAATGCCGACGCGGTATTCGCCGCGATAGGCGATGGGCAGATTTCGACCCAGAACGCGATCGCCCATCTGGTCAAGGACGCCGGCTCTGACGAGATCAGCGAGGAAGTCGAGCAGGAGGCGCTCCCGCTGCGCCAGATCGAGCAGGGCAAGGCCAAAACCAGTTCTTCCGGCGTGGCTGTCAAGGACGTCGGCGACGTGTGGGTCAAGCTGGCCCGCTGCTGCACGCCGGTCCCCGGCGACGAAATCCTCGGCTTCATCACGCGCAATCAGGGCGTTTCGGTGCATCGCGCCGACTGCCAGAACATGCTCGACTTGGAGAAGCACCAGCCCGAGCGCGTCATCGAGGTGCAGTGGACCAGCACCAAGGGTTCGTTCATGGTCAGGATCCAGGTCGAGGCGCTCGACCGCCCGCACCTACTCTCCGACGTGACCCGCGTGCTCTCCGAGCACGGCGTGAACATCATTTCCGGTTCGGTCTCCACCGGCTCGGACCGCGTCGCCACCAGCCAGTTCTCTTTCGAGATGGCCGATCCGCAGCATTTGAACCGTCTGCTGGCCTCGGTGCGCAAGATTGAAGGCGTCTTCGACGTCTACCGCATCACCGGCGCCAAGGACTCCGCCGAACCGCGCCTGCGCAAGATGTAGCGGTGGGGGTATGCTCAGACTTCCAGCAGCGCTTCGGCAGTCGCACGGTCGGTGACGAGCGCGTTGATGAGTTTGCCCACCAGACAGGCACGGATTGCCTTGAGTTTCGGGGCTCCCCAGGAGACGCCGATGACTAAAGGCATGCGCCTGAGACGTTGGAAATCGATGGATATCGTCCGGTCGCACAGCTCGGTGTGGATATGGTTGCCGTCAGCGTCGATGAGATGGCCGCAGATATGGCCGACGACGTTTTGATTTTGTATCTCTTGTATTGTTCGTTGATCCATGTAGCCGTCGAAGATATGACCCAACCGCTGTTTGGTGGCCGCACCGACACCTACGATGGCTACGTCAGCACCGCCTCCAAGGGCCAAAGCGGTGGCAATTTGCGGTTCCTTGCGCATAGCATTGGCGATATTGCTGGATGACAGGATCATAGGCACTGGCAGAATGGTGAAGGTGCCGCCCAGCCGTTGCGCCAGCATGCGGCACACGTCGGAGGAGTCGATCATCGGGTTGCCTGGGTTCAGCGTGCCGATCATCTGGGCGACATTCGATTTCGGCCAATCACATGTCGGCACTTCGCGCACGGTGGCGGCCACGGCATAGCCGTTCGACACGGTGATCAAAGAGTTCGGCACGCAGGTTTCCGAGAATAGCGCCGCAGCGCATCGGGGCACTATATGCTCGGGAGTCTCTCCACGAGGTACTTCGGCCACCCGGACGTGGGTGAGATGGAACTTATGCTTCAGTGCATCTTCCAACGAGCGCAGATGCTCCAAAGGATGCCCGATGGTGATATGCACGATGCCCAGCTCGCGGGCCTCCTTAAGCATCCGCGAGATGGTGGCGTGCGAATAGCCAATGTCCTTGGCGATCTGAGACTGCGTCTTGTTCTCTTGATAGTAGGCGCGCGCTACTTTGAGCACCAGGCTGACGTGATTACGGGATTCGGTGGTGGTGAACGATTCATCAATGAACATATGTTCATCTTATGACAAATATAACGATAAATCACCGATATTTAAATATAAATAACAAGATATACTCTATATACTTATTGCATATGCAATGAACAATTGTTCATCAATGAATTGATTTTGCTGTTGGTGATGACCTATCTTCTCAACTGTCAGGTTCCCCGGGCGCTGTGGGCACGGGGCAACGAAACGGAAGAACAAAGGAGTTGTCATCATGGCATTTGCACGTACGATTCTAGGAGATGTGGACCCTGATTCCTTGGGCGTCGTTGACGCGCATGACCATCTCATCCGTGTCGGCGCGGGGGAGGTCTACATCGACCGCGACCATCAGCTTGATTCCGTCGAAAAGGCCGTCGAAGAAGGCGGCTACTTCGCGCAGGCATCCAAGCAGTGGAGCGCCAATGGCGGCACCATCGTCGATATGTGCCCCATCAACTGCGGCCGCAATCCCGACAAGCTCGCCGAAGTGGCGAGGACAGTCGAAGGGCTGCAGGTCATCGCCGCGACGGGCTTCCACCGCGAGCATGTCTATTTGGAGACGCAGTCGCACTGGATCAACCGCTACTCGGTCGACGCCATCGCCGAACTAGTCATCGCGGATGTGCGCGAGGGCATCGATAAGAACGACTATTCCGGCCCGATTGTGGAGCGCACGCCGTACAAGGCAGGCATCATCAAGATCGGCACCGCCTACGGCGCGATCACGCCCTTCGAGCACAAGTGCATGGAGACCGCCGCCATTGAAGTGGACGGGGTTTTGTTCCTGATTTTCCCCAAATAAGGAATGATGGAATTATGGCAAGAAGATACGATGCGGAGTTCAGGGAGCGGGCTGTCCGGCTGCTGGCGGACTCGCGTGAAAACTATTCGTCGGAGACGAAGGCGTTGCAAGGCGTGGCGAAGAGCCTTGGCGTCGCCATGGAGTCGTTGCGCCGGTGGCAGCAGCGCTCGGATACGGCGGGTCCGGGCGAATCCGAAGAGTCGAAGAGGTCGCGCAAAGAAGTCGCGCAGCTGCGCCGCGCGAACGAGATCTTGAGTTCGGCGTCGGCTTTTTCCGCAGGCACAGGCTCGACCCGACACGACGCTGATGATCGAGTGCATCGATGTTCATCGCCGCCGGTTCGGGGTCGGGCCGATCTGCAGGACGCTCAGGGCCTCGCCGGATTGCGGGTTCATCATCCCGAGGGCCTGCTGGCGGACCAAGGCGCGTGCCGTCTCGCGGATGCGGGCCCGTCACGAGGCGCTAAGCCGTGACCTCGCGCTGATTCACGCGCACCGGTTCATGGCCGTGTACGGCTACCGCAAGATGTACGCCCGGCTGCTGCGCCAGGGTTGGACCGGCATCGGACGTGATCAGGTGCTGGGCGTGATGCGCTCACTGGGCATGCGGGGTGTTCGCCGCGGACGCATCCCCGTGACCACGCGGCCGGCCAGAAGCCGGGGCGGACGCGAGGATCTGGCGCAACGCCGCTTCACGGCCGACGCCCCAGGCCTCCTGCAGGTTGCCGATATCACGTACGTGCGGCTTTCGGACGGGAGTTTCGCGTACGTGGCGTTCGTGGCCGACGCGTTCGCCCGAAGGATCGTCGGCTGGGCGGTCTCCGCCGGCCAACGCACCAGGGAACTGCCCCTGGTCGCGTTGGACCAGTCGATCGCCTGGATGGCCCGGCATGGCGACGCCCAGGGCCTGATCCGCCACTCGGATCACGGCACCCAGTACATCAGCGCCCTGTACGGCACGCGCCTTAGGGAGAATGGCATCCTCGCGTCCACCGGCACGGTGGGCGACTCGCGCGCCTTCGCCCTGGCCGAAACCATCAACGGCGCGTACAAAAACGAGCTTATCCACCGATTCGCGTTCGAGACCGTGCGGGCCTTGGAAACGGCGACCTTCCAATGGGTCTCCTGGTGGAACGAGCAGCGCCTGCGCCAGCACCTCGGCTACCGGACACCAGCCGAAGTGGAAAACCTGTACTATCAAACCAAGGCGACACCAGTCACCCAATAAAACACAGGGAACAAAACCCAGTCCACTTCAGTATGACGGTAACTCCATGAACTTCAGCAACCTACCTGATGACGTGCAAGAACGGATCCTCGACTATGAGCTGTTTGTATACGTATGTGATGGCACCGATTCCGAAAAGCTCAAATGGTTTAAGACCATCAACATAGCGGGTGAACGTCTCACCGATCAGGAACTACGCAACGCCGTGTATGCAGGAACGTGGACGGCATCCGCAAAAAAGTACTTCAGCAAAACAAATTGCGCAGCCTCGCGCTACGGTTCGAATGTGGGCTGTGAAGGCTATGTAAGAGGCGAAAGCATCCGTCAGGAGATTTTGGAAACTGCCATGTCGTGGATTTCCGATCGTGATGGAATCAGTATTGACGAATACATGTCAAGGCATCAAGAAGACCAGACGGCACAGGAACTGTGGAGCTACTTCAGGACTGTCATCGACTGGGTCGAGGGGCTGTTCACCAAGTACCGCAAAGAGATGAAAGGGCTGCCTTGGGGTCTGTGGTACAACGAGCTAAATGGACATACCGCAGATCTCAAACCTAAAGAGCTGGAAGAGAAAGTCTCTGAGCTGATGGCCGATGATGATGTGACACGCAAAGCCGGGGTTTATGAATATCTACTGTTCGGCGATGAAAAAGCGCTCAGCATTCGTGCGTTTTCAAACCGTGATAAGAGGCAGGCCTATGAACGTCAGAAGGGCATCTGCCCATTGTGTGGCAAGCATTTTGAGCTTGACAAGATGCAGGCCGACCATATCAAACCATGGAGTGAGGGCGGGCATACTGTACCCGAGAATTGCCAGATGCTGTGTACTCAGGACAATATAAGAAAAAGTAACCACTGATTGCAAGAAAATGGCCTCACGCTTTAAAACGTGAGGCCATTATCTGACATGGTTGGCAAATTAGTGTTTTCGGCGTTTCGGCCATTTGACCTTGATGCCACCATGTTCCTTAATGTAGTTATTCAGGTCGGCTCGAGCGATACAGTCTTTGCTGCCTATGCGCATGGAAGGTAGAACGTCCATCATGAGCCTTGCCTTGGAGCGTCCCACCTTGAACATCGCTGCTAGATCGCTGGCGTAGAGGAAATCGCCGGTTCGCTCGCATGTACGAGTTGTGGATGTTGTGTTCGTGTCCATGTTCATTCCCTCCTTAGCTTGTGCCAGTAACTCCAAATGACTTCGCGGCAGAACACGACCTGTCTGGTGGCGAAATCCAGTAGTTCCTTGTGTTTTTCCTGACAGATCTTCAGTAGTGTGAAATATCCGTCCGGCCCTTCGTCCTCGACTACTCTCACGATGGACATCGCCTCATCCTTGGAACCATTTGTGAGGGCCAATTTCCGCCAGTCCGCACCATTGATCTCGATAACGTCACGAGGTGAATACTGGGCCTTCTGAGGGTCATCCAGATGCACTAGGTATCTCGCCATGCCCCTTGGGCTCTCTAGCCGTAAAATGACCTTAGGGCCATTGAATTGGGCAAAGAATTTCTCGGCATTCGCCTTTGTGGTCGTGTTGCTCCACATCGCTATGACGTGACGATGAGGTTTCTTCAATTCGCCTGTTTTCGGATCGGCTATGTCGCTGTCGTGCAATGGAGAGACGAGTATCTGCAAACCGCTGAATCGCATACGCTCCTCCCAGTCCATGGGGCAGCTGTCCTGATAAATCAATCCGGCCCAGTATCGTCCCTTTCCGTAGTTTTTAGTACCCATAGCGGATTCCCCCATCTCACATCTCACAGGGGGTGTCATCGTTTATCCGGATAAACGCTCTGTTCTTGAATACCAGGGCAGTCAGCACCGGGATGGTAAACAGTGGCAGCGTGACATTGCTAAACGGAGATTCTTGGACCGAGAAGGGTGGGAATTATTCGACGTCTTCGCCAAGGATCTGGAGGACGAAGCGAGTTGGAATAAGTTGATCGCCTCTATCGTTGCTCGTGTCGGAGTGGGCCATGATTTTCTCACTCTATGAGTCATGCGGGGAGAGTGAGAAAATCAATATCCCCAGAGAGCCTCAGCATCACAGGAGGAAATGATGTGGTGACGATTTCGCACTCTCTGGCAAGGGATGTGAGAGTGCGAATGTATAGGGAAGTGCGATCGCAAGAGTGCAGACGAACAGGTCAGGGGAGTGTGATCGAGAGAGTGCGCGAGCCACCGCCCCCCCCCCCCCCCTACATATCTTCGAGCGCGTCTTGGTTGAGAATGCGCAGGGTGCGCCGGTTCCGCGCAATCAACCCCTCATCCTCGAACGACCTCAACTTTCGTGAGAGTGTCTCGGGGGTGGTCCCCAGCAGATGCGCCAATTCCTTCATCCGTATGGGTAGGGTGAAGGTCAGGGATCCGGAGGCCTTCGAGAGGTCCAGCAGATACGCGGCGAGGCGCTCTTCTACGCGGTCCATGCCCAGGAATCCGTTGATTTGTTCCAAAGTGGCCAGCTTTGCGGCGTTGAGTTCCAAGAGACGCACGCTCAACAGCGGTTGCTCGAGCAGTATTTTGTGAAAGTCACGGTGGGAGAGCAGACATACCTCTGTGGTCTCGAGCGCCTGGCCGTACAACGAATCGTTGGGTTGGCCCAGCAGCCACGCCTCGCCCTCGTAGCCGCCCGGCTCTTGCACGCGCAGCAATTGCTCGCGCCCGTTGCGGCTCATGCGGTACACCTTGAGAGATCCACGCGCCACGATGATGAGCCTGAGCTCGTCGCCGGGCATGAACACCTGTTCGCCCTTGTGAAACACGCGGTGCTGCAGGTGCGCGTCGATGAAGTCCTGATCGCTCTGCGGCAGCTCGGCAAACAACGGCACGAGCCCCGCGCACTGGTGATCGTGCTCGGGGCTTACGTGCGCGTTGCGCGAATCGTGCACGCTATGAGAACCGCCCATATCGTGCACGTCGTGCGCACTCTGAGACTCGTGAGAACTACTCGTCATCCTCATCGTCATCGTCGTCATCAACTTCCTTGTACAAACCGTCGGTCGGATCGTTGCCGAGGAACAGCTGCGCCTCCAAAATCTGGCGCTTTGCCCAGGCGCGGAACTCGCTCAGGGTGGAGCTCAGCGCGGTCTTGGATTCGGAGTCCGCCAGCGCAATCGCCTTGCCCACGAAGATCAGCTGCCAATCGAAATCGTGGATGAGATCGGTGAGTTGTGCGGCCCCGTCTTCGTACTTGCGCGCCGGGTCTTCCTCGAGCTTTCCGTATTCGTTTATCTGCGCGGTGGTCGTGGGGATCATCTCGTTGTCGCTAGCCAGCACATCGTCGAGAGAGTCGATCATCGCTGACTCAAACTTAATCCATTCGGCCGCATGAAGCTGCAGGAAAAGTCGCGTGGCACCCTTCGCAAACCACCGCGCCTGACGAATCTTCAAGATGTCGAGGAACAGGTTGGCAATAATATGGCCCGTCATCGCGCCAGCGGTGGGGGCGTGGTGATCCTTATCGGACTGCACCGCCTCCTGCTCGTAGCGCTGCTGCGGGGTGAGTGCGGACGCCGCGGAATCGTTGTTCGTCATCAGTTTTGCTCCTTTACAGTTACCTTTTCGACTGAATATCCCAGCTCGCTCACGATCGAAGCCAGCGACTGTGCGTCAGTGGCCTTCTCGTCGAAAAGCGCCTTCACTTTGCCTGCGTTGAATAGCACGTTGACCTCGTCGACGCCGTTCTGCTTGCTCAGTGCGGTCTGGATGGTGGTGAGGCAGGACGGGCACGTCATGCCGCCAACCCTCAAAATTGCCTTCTGCATGGTAGCTACTTCCTTTCGAGCCGGAGCAAGATGCGCGGCCCCTCGTTCTTTGTACTTCTAATGTATGTGGCGGCGTGCGTTTCACACTTGACGCGCGTCAAGTTTCGAGTCAAGTTTCGCCTCAAATTTCGTATTGATTTTCTTGTGCAGCAGCCGCAGCGCGTTGACGACGACCACGAGAATGCTTGCCTCATGCACGAACATGCCCGACGCCATGTAGATGAAGCCTGCGAACAGTCCGATGAAGAGGAACAGCACCGTCGCCATTGCAATCCCGATGTTCTCGCGCGTGTTCGCGACGGTGGCGCGGGCGATTCCGTAGGCCACCGGCAGCTTGGAGATGTCGGAATTGAGCAGCACGACGTCCGAAATCTCGACGGCGGTCGCTGTGCCATTGCCCATCGCGATGCCGAGATCGGAGGCGACGAGAGCGGGACTGTCATTGATGCCGTCACCCACAAAGGCGACCTTGCGGCCAGAACCCTGCAGTTTCGCGATGAAGTCAGCCTTGTCTTGTGGCAGCATCGCGCCGAGCGCTTCGTCGAGCCCGAGCTGGGCGGCAATGGCGTCGACGGTCTCCTGTGTATCTCCCGAGAGCATGACGAGGTGCTTGATTCCGCGGTCTTTCAGCTCGCGCAACGCTCCCGCTGCGGAATCTCGCAGCGCGTCGCCGATTGCGGCGGTGAGGCGCAGCGTTCCGTCCACCGCCGCGTACACGACGGACAACCCCTGCGAGCCCCACGCAGCCGCAAGATGAGTTGCGGAAGTTGCGGAAGTGGCGGCCGACGTACCATCCGTCGCCTCGTCTGCCGCGGCCGGCGTACCTGTTGCGTCGAGTGGGATTCCCTGTGCCTCCATCAGCGCGAGGTTGCCGATGGCGACCTCGTGGCCTGCGACCGTTGCGACAAGCCCCTTCCCGGCCACAACGTGCGTGGCGGTGACGGCGGTGTAGTCGGAGACGTTGCGTTCAGTTTTCGCGTAGTCGACCACGGCTTGAGCCAGCGGATGGGTCGACTCATGTTCGGCGCTCGCGACGAGATGCCACACTTCGGTAGTGCTGACAGGAGAGGAGCCCGAGGTTCTGACATCTGCGCTCCCGACGCCTGCGCTCTCAGCATCTGCGAAATCCTGCGCGTGCACCACAGAGGGATGCCCGGTGGTCAGCGTTCCGGTCTTGTCGAACACCACGGTGTCCACTTCGCTCAGCGTCTGCAGCATCTGCGCGCCCTTGGCGAGGACGCCATGACGTGCGCCGAGACCAATTCCTGCAACGTTGGACACGGGTACGCCGATGACCAACGCACCGGGGCAGCCGAGCACGAGGATGGTGATGGCGAGGCGCACGTCTCGTGTCACGATGCCGACGACGAGCGCGATAAGCAGCACGATGGGTGTGTAGTACTTT
The DNA here is from genome assembly GCF_000741775.1 of Bifidobacterium subtile. Lineage (GTDB taxonomy): Bacteria > Actinomycetota > Actinomycetes > Actinomycetales > Bifidobacteriaceae > Bifidobacterium > Bifidobacterium subtile. The sequence continues at coordinate 23,545 of NZ_JGZR01000005.1, read as the reverse complement.
GCGAAGCGGTCGATGAAGCGCTGGGCGGAGGTCTTCGAGTCCTCGGCCTCTTCCACCAGCTCGATGATCTTGCCGAAAACGGTGTCCTCGCCGACTTTCGTGGCCTGGACCACGATGGTGCCGTCGGTGAGCGTGGTGCCGGCGAAGACTTCGTCGCCTGGTTCTTGAGCGTCGGCGCTGGCTGACTTGTGCTTGGGCAGTGGCTCTCCCGTCACGCTCGCCTCGTCGAGGTGGGCGTCGCCGAAGACTATCTGGCCGTCGACGGGAACCTGTGAGCCGGTGGTCACCAGAAGGTAGTCGCCCACGTCGATCTCGTCCACGTCCACCTCCTCCGGATTGCGATCGGTGGGGGAATCGATGCGCTGTGCCGTCTGCGGTGCCATTTGAGTGAGATCCTTGATGGCAAAGCGCGTTTTGGCAAGCGTTGCATCCTCGATGACCTCGCCGAGGAGGAATAGCCACGTGACGATTCCCGCCTCGCTGAACTCACCGATGATGAGTGCGCCGACGACGGCCACGCTTACCAGCAGCTCGATGGAGACCACTTTGAATTTCAGTGAGGTGATGGCCTTGATGATCAAGGGCACGAGCCCCACAACCCCGACCGCGATATAGAGAGTGGAACTGGTGATTTTCCACGCTGCTGAGAGCGTGGGGATGAGTGGCGTAAAAGCGTAGTGGGCGATGAGGGCCACCGCGATGGCCACGCTCATCGCGATGACGATGGTCCGCTTGTGCTGGGTGAAGAACCTCTGTAGTGCGAGCATCTTTTCTCCTTTGTTCTACCTCGTAACTTATGGGGTGCGTGGCCTGGGGAAGTTGATGAACGTCAAGAAACGAAAAATTGCGAGATTTTGATAGGAGTGGGAGGCGGGGCGAAGTTTAGGAGAGAAGATGTGTGCTCAAGCTCACTGTGAGCAAGCTCTCATAGCTTGGAGGTGCCTGGAACCGTTGATATATCAGGGATTATGGAGGATGTGAGCGAGGTCATACAGCTGAAAGCTGGCGTAACTAGTGGGACTCTGAGAGCCTGTCAAGTGTGGAGATGCGATTAGACAAGAATATAGAGACCCTTACAATCCAGACCGATGGCCCCGTGACGGTGGCACAGTCTGGTGCGCCGGAGGCACAAGGCAGTGGAGTGGACCAGCCCGCGCCGCCCATGCACCCGCTATTCCCTGGGCGCCGTTTCATCAGCACGGTTCTGGATGTGTTCGACAGCAAGCAGGAGATGACCGGTCATCTCATCGGCAAGTACCTGCAGCGCGCCACCATGGCGGGCTTCTTCGTCGGCATCTTCTTCACCACATATTTCGCGCTGGTGGCGAGATTCGCCGCCATGCCCGACGTTCCGGGAGCGGCACTCGTCGGAAAGGTCCTGGGATCGCTGACCTTCGGATGGGCCCTCGTCCTCATCTACTACACCAATTCTGAGCTGCTGACCTCCAACATGATGGTGGTGAGCATCGGTGCCTATCACAAGCGCATCACGTGGCTGCGCTCGCTGAAAATCCTTGGTCTCTGCCTCGTGGGGAATCTGCTGGGCGGTCTCGTCATCGCGGTTCTTCTGCGCTTCTCTAGCGTGGTTGACGGCGATATTCTCGCGCAAATGGTTTCTGCCGCCGCAATGAAAACGGGCTATCTCACGCAAGGTTTTGCCGGAGTCATGGACCTCTTCGTGCGCGCTATCCTATGTAACTTCTGCATCAACATCGCCATGCTCATGGTCTACAACGGCAAGCTCACCAACGACTTCACCAAGTGCGTCATCATGGTGGTCGCCGTCTTCGTCTTCGCCTTCCTCGGTCTTGAGCACTCCATCGCCAACTCGGTCCTCTTCCTCATCGTCGGCCTCCACGGCGCGGTCGATCCGCTTCTCGCCGTGGGCAGCATAGCCGTCACCATCTTGGGCAACTTCGTGGGCGGAGGGCTTCTCATCGGTCTCAACTTCGCAGTAATGAATGATGAGGAACGGCATCATCCCTTGGTGCGCTTGGCGCACGGGGGCTCCAAGAACCTCGGCGACTACGAGGATTTCGAAGATTTTGAGAACGAGGATCCTGCGGAGAAGGGATATTGCGGGCGCATTTTCGGGCCGATTTCAGCGCATTTCATACTCTCTCCACAAGATTGAATGTGATGTATACAGTGCGGAAATCATTTGCGACTTTATACTTTTCTTGAAACTGTGGAGGGCCGCCGCATGAGTTCTTCGGCGACGGGCGCCCATCAAGCGAACTCTATGACAAGGAACAGTATGACTATCAAGATTGGAATCCTGGGGTACGGCAACCTGGGGCGCGGTGCAGAATCTGCGATTGCGCAAAATGAAGACATGGAACTCGTCGGAGTTTTCACCCGTCGCGACCCCTCCACCCTCACCATCGCCACCCAGGGCGTGCCGGTGCGCAGCGCCAACGACTTGCTGGAAGGCGAGAAGCTCGACATTGACGTGCTCGTCATCTGCGGCGGTTCGGCGACGGATCTCCCTGAAATGACGCCAAAGTACGCGGCTCGCTACAACGTCATCGACAGCTTCGACACCCACGCGCGCGTTCCCGAGCACTTCGCCAACGTGGATAAGGCTGCCGGCAACAACGGTAACGTCGCGCTGATTTCCGCGGGTTGGGATCCGGGCCTCTTCTCCCTCAACCGCCTCTTCGGAAACTGCTTCATTCCGCAGGGCAAGGGCTACACATTCTGGGGCCCCGGCGTGAGCCAGGGGCATTCGGACGCCACGCGCCGCATCGACGGCGTGCTCGACGCCCGCCAGTACACGCTGCCTGTGGAGAAGGCTCTCGACGAAGTGCGCTCCGGGTCCAACCCCGAGCTCACCACTCGCCAGAAGCACACGCGCGAGGTCTTCGTCGTGGCGGCTGAGGGTGCGGACCGCGACGAGATCACCAAGCAGATCGTGACGATGCCGAATTACTTCGACGAGTACGACACCACAGTTCACTTCATTTCCCAAGAGGAGATGGATCGCGATCACTCCGGTCTGCCTCACGGCGGCTTCGTGCTGCGTTCCGGTGCCATGGCGTCGGGTGCCACGAGCGTGATTGAGTACTCGCTCAAGCTCGATTCCAATCCCGACTTCACTTCGAGCGTGCAGCTCGCTTACGCGCGCGCCGTCGCCCGCCTGAACGCTGAGGGCCAGAAGGGTTGCCGCACGGTGTTCGACGTGGCGCCTGCCTACCTCTCGCCCTTCGACGGGGATTACCTGCGCAGCCACTTCCTGTGAGGGTGATGGTCTGAGGCAGGCTACCTAAGGCGGCCTGTTCGTGACCCCTTGCTCGAGACCGTTCTTGTGACCGCTTGTTCGAGGCCGCTTGCGCGAGACTGTAGGTTTTTGCCCACTTTTGGTGCCTATCCGGCCAGAAAGTGGGCAAAAACCTACAGTCTCGGGTAGGTGAGTGACCGGGGGGCAGGTGCGTTAGGAGCTGAGCCGAGTGCCGGACTGGTATGAATAACTGGCACAAGATACAAAAAAGCCCGGAACCGCTATGATTCCGGGCTATTTGGTAGCGGGGTCAGGATTTGAACCTGAGACCTCTGGGTTATGAGCCCGGCGGTCGCACTGCACTGTACTTCATGGAGCCAGGAGCGGGCCCTATGCCGGCGAACGTCATCTACGACCGCGAATGGACCACATTCCGTGCCACGGGCATCGATGAATATGATTGGGACTCGATTCTGGACACCAAGGTCGTCTTTCTGACCGGCATCACCGCATCCCTCACCGACATCACGGCGCAGGTGGTGCGCTACGCCGCCGACGAAGCGATCAAGCGCGGCGCTGAGGTGATTCTCGACGTCAACTTCCGGCGCAAGCTGTGGAGCGGCGGGCGGGCGCGTGAAGTCCTCGAACCTATCGCTGCGCAGACCAGCGTGCTGTTCTGTTCCATGTCCGACGCCAGAAAGGTCTTCGGCATCGAAGGAACGCCTGAAGAGGTGACCGATGCGCTTATGCAGCGCTTCGGCTGCAAGTACGTCGTCTCGACCAATCATAGGGCCGTATCTGCGCGGTGCCGAAGGATTCACCGCCTATACGACTACGCCAGTGCCCGTCATCGACAGGCCGGGCGCGGGCGACGCGTTTGTCGCGGCGACGATTCACGGATACCTGTCAGGCGATATCGCTTCGGGTGTCCAATGGGGCCAGCGCGCCTCCGAATTCGCCATCACCCACAAGGGCGATCTGACACGCATACGGGCGGGCGAGCTGCACATCCCCCTGGGGACTGACATCGATCGCTGAGCATATATACACTGCATTAGTTGAAGGATGAAAAAATGAGTAATACTGCAGTCGCTGCAACGCATGCCCCAGGGACGGCATACGAGCAAATCGACGCGAGGCCGCTCACCGGCCACCAGAAAAGCATCATCTCGCTGGTCGTCGTCGGCAACATCTCGGAGTTTTTCGACATGTTTCTGATTGGGTTCGTGGTTTCGCTACTGACCGTCGCCTGGCATTTGACAGGAGTGGAGGCTGGGGGCATCCTGGCATGCTCCGGTTTGGGCACGGTCATCGGCTCCATCATGTGGGGCGGTCTAGCAGACCGGTTCGGCCGCAAGCGCGCCTTCCAATGGTGTGTGGTCTGCTTCGTCGCGTTCACGGCCCTCTCCGTGTTTCTGCCTACCGGGGCATGGCTGCTGCTGGCCATATTGCGTGTTGGTGTTGGTGTTGGCGTCGGCGGCCTGAACATCACCTCGATTCCCTACGTGCAGGAGTTCGTGCCGTCCAAGTCGCGCGGACTGCTCTCGGGTCTGGCTTCGGTGTTCATCCCCTTGGGCCTGCTGCTTGGCTCCATATCCCAAAGCATCGTCGGCGACAACTGGCGCGTGCTCATCGCGCTAGGCGTACTGCCGGTGTTCCTGCTCGTCTGGCTGAGATTCGTTCCTGAGTCCCCTCGTTTCTACCAGATCAAGGGGCGTGATGACGATGCGCGCAAAGCCCTGGCATGGGCTTTGGAAATGCCTGTCGATCAGGTCGGCGAGCTGCCGCAGGTGGCGCTTATGGAGAAGGCCAATTACCGTGTGCTGTTCTCGAAGCATCTGAAGTCCTTGGTGATCATTTCGCTCGGGTCGTTCTGCTTCATTCTGGGCAGCTTCGCGATTCAGTCCTGGGGCCAGACCCTGCTGAAAGACGCCTTCGGATTCCCCATCCAAACGGTCGCCTACCTGTTCATGGGGGTTTCCGTAGCCGACTGCATCGGCCGCTTCGGATCCGCCTGGCTCGCCGACGTCATCGGCCGCCGGTGGACGATGTTCCTCTTCGGCATCATCGGCGCGGCCGGATGCTTCTACGCGGCATTCTTCCATGATTCCGGCTGGGAGTTCTACATAGCGGTGCTGGTCATCATGACCTTCGCGGACGGCGCGTTCGGCATCCTCAATGCCTTCGGCGGCGAGCAGTTCCCCAACGATGTTCGTTCCACCGGCTTGGGAGTCGGATACGGCATTGGCGCAATTGCAAAAGTCGTCGGCCCGGCATTCATGGGGCTTCTGGTGGGCGGCAATTTCATCGCCCAGCACATCGACATCGGCGTCATCACCACGGCATTCACCTTCTTCGGCGCATGCCTGACCGTTGGCGCAGTCACCTACCTGTTCGCGCGGGAAACCAAAGGCAAGAATCTCGAAAGCCTGTGACGACTGCGAGCGGTGGATATAACTTCGTGGCTGGCTGCGTCGAGGCTTGAGGTGTTTGGCTTCTACGGGTCGCGTCGTGAGTTCACGGCTCTTGGGTTCAGGCTGCGGATGCGCAGCTTACAGGTCGATGCAATGTCGTGACTGCGCCTGAAACCGGCTATCTGCGTTACGTGAGGCGTTAGATTGACCTTGCCCAGGTCTATCTGCGTTATGTGAGGCGCTATTTTTCGGAGAGGCAAGTATCGAGAGGCCAAAAACCGTCATTTTCAGCCAGCGATACTTGGAGTGCCATGAGATTAGCGCCTCACATAACGCAGATAGACCTCCGCAGCACGCCAATAACGCCTCACATAACGCAGATACGCCTGCGGATCAGCTCAGTCATGCACGGCAGCGTATGGAGACACGTCAGTGGTTGACTCCCGTGCAGCCAATGAGGCCGACAAGGTTCTATAGCCTTCCACGCGAAAGCAATGCGAGGAGCAGTTGCACAGCGGAATGTGGCGACACAGCACAGTCAACCGTCGCAATGCAACAAACAGATGAAAACAATTAAGAAATGAGGTAATTATCATGGCAACATTGGCTGATTTTGGACCGGAAACAGTAGCCGAAGTGAAGCAGGTGCGGCAGGTCGTCGCCGATCTGCACAAGCAGCTCATCACGTGGAATCTGGTCGTGTGGACTGCAGGCAATGTCTCGCAGTGCCTGCGCACCGCTGATCTGCTGGTGATCAAGCCATCCGGCCTGCGCTACGAGTATCTGACGCCGGACTCGATGGTGGTGTGCGACTTGGACGGCAACGTGGTCGACGGAGCCGAGGCACCGTCATCCGACACCGCATCGCACGCCTACATCTACCGTCACATGCCCGGCGTATACGGCGTAGTGCACACCCATTCGACCTATGCGACCGCATGGGCGGCCACCGGGCAGAACATCCCATGCGGCCTGACGATGATGGGCGACGAATTCGGCGGCCCCGTGCCGGTCGGACCCTTCCGACTCATCGGTTCGGAAGCCATCGGCAAAGGCGTAGTGGATACCCTCAGGCAGTACCCGCATTCCTCCGCCGTCCTCATGCGCAACCACGGTCCATTCGTCATCGGCAAGGATGCCGAAGACGCCGTCAAGGCAGCCGCTATGACCGAAGAAGTGGCGCACACTATGTGGGCGGCCCGGCAGATCGGCGACATCATCCCCATCGAGCAGTCGGATGTAGACAGGCTCAACGACCGCTACCAACACGTCTACGGCCAGCACTGATGCGATGGAGCGTCTTCTGCGTTACGGAAGACTCGACGTACCCTTGTACGCCTTCGCCTTCCGCGCCTTGAAGACGCACGCATCGCATCAGTGCTGGTTTCCAGCACCGGTGTCAGAGGGCGTCCCCTGCGTTGCAGAAAGCTCGACGTACCCTTGTACGCCTTCGCCTTCCGCGCCTTGAAGACGCACGCATCGCATCAGTGCTGGTTTCCAGCACCGGTGTCAGAGGGCGTCCCCTGCGTTGCAGAAAGCTCGACGTACCCTTGTACGCCTTCGCTTTCTGCGCCTTGGGGCCGCACACGTCATGTCAGTGCTGGTGCGGCGGGGTGCATTTGGTGGGGTCATACTTGCTTTGTATGCCTGATGTTTAGGGAGATTGCCGCCGCTACGACTGCTACGAAGCAGCCGATCAGCAGGCCGACGCGGAATCCTGACTGGCTGGGAATCGTCGCGCCGCCGAGGTGCACGCTCATGCCCGCGAGAATCATGGCGATGACCGCTGAGGACACCGACGTGCCTATCGAGCGCATCACCGTGTTGAAGCTGTTCGCCGAGGCCTTCTCGTTGGTGGGCACGCCGTTCATGATGAGAGTCGGCATGGCGCCGAATGCGAGGCCGGTTCCCATGCTGCCGATGACCGAGGCGACAACGAGCGCAACCAGCGAATGCATGAGCAGCGCAGCACAGGCATAGCCTACGGCCATCACAAGCGCCCCGCATATCAGCGTGGTCTTCGCGCCCCGGGATTTGGTGATGTGTGCGCCCAGTGACGAAACCGCCATCATGCCCAGGCCGCTAGGCGCCATGCACAGCCCCATCTCCAGCATGCTCAGTCCCAGCCCGTATCCGGTCGCAGTAGGCAGCTGCATGAGCTGGGGCAGCAGCAGCGACTGCGAGTACATGGCGAATCCGATGAAAATCGACGCGATATTCGTGAACAGCACGTTGTGCTTGCGGGTCGTGCGCAGATCGACCAGCGGATTGGTGTGGCGCAGCTCCCAATAGCCCCAGGCGAGCGCCACGACGAGCGCGGCGGCGAACAGGCCGATGGTCTCCGGGCTTCCCCAGCCCCATGAGCCTCCGTCGATGATCGCCAGCAGCAGGCACAGCAGCGCGACGCCCAATCCGATCGTTCCGACAAAGTCAAAAGTATTGTAGGATTTCGGCTCTGCCGGAGCGGGGATGAGCACGGCAATAAGGATGACGATGGCCAGCGCTATGACGAAGTCAGCCATGAACAGCCCCCGCCAGTTGATGTATTCGATTACTGCGGCGGCTGCGGGCAGGCCGAGCGCCCCGCCGATGCCCAAGTGAATGAAGCTGATGAACGTGTCAGCGGGCGGGCGAGTGTTTCTGCAGCGGAGCGAAGCGTTGCGGCTCCGCCGGCGGCAGTGGCTGAGAACATCGTCGCCATCGAGTATGAGGCGCTGCTGCTCGGCAAGCGGATCACCCGCGTGGCCGGTTTTCGCGGATCCCGCCTGGGCATGCTTGACCGCAGCGCCTACATACTGCTCGTCAGCTTGGAGGACCAGCCGAAGAGCATCGGCGAACTCAGCGAAATAACCGGTTTGGACGCTTCCACGCTCAATCGGCAGACGGCCGCGATGCGGCGGCAGAACATAATTCAGCGCATCCCCGACCCCGACGGCGGCATGGCCCGCAAATTCACGCTCACGCAGGAGGGCGAGCGCAGTCTTGCCCAACAGCGGGAGCGGAATCTCGGAGCTTTGTCCACAGTCCTCTCTGATTGGAGCTCTGAGGAGATCGCTCGCTTCGCTGCCGCGCTCACTAGGTTCAACCGCGCGGTGCAAAGTCTCGAAATGCGTAACGACTCATGACATGGCCGGCTGCGTCCGTTCTGTACACCGAGTTCCTATTCATTGTTCCGCGACGAGTACATTGCGCCCAGCTGAACAGCGGGCGCTGTCCTCAGATCAGTGCTAGTATGCCAAGCAGTATGGCGTTGATCCGTTATCAGCGGGGAGTCTTCGGAAGAACGATTGCGGTCGTTCGGCCTGCCTTGATTGCGGTTCATCGGGCCGGCTGTATGACAGCGATTCAGTAGAACCGACGGGTTCGGCCCGACATAGCCGGATCGAGCGGCCGTGCGCGAGTCTCGTGGAAATATAGCGAGACGGACATGCGGCAAGCGAGGTGGTACCGCGGTGGCGGTTGCCGACAGGCTGGATATGCACGTTGCACAACGTGCGTTTCAGCGGTCTCGGCATCCTCTGTCGTCCTCGGGTTGTGTATGACGGACCTGCCAAACGAGGAGAACTGCGGTGAGTGAAACCACCAATTCCAATGCCGAATCTCAGCATGTGTATCCCAAAGCTGCTGCGGGCGAGCAGAGCGTACATGTCGCGCCGAACCCGAGCTTCCCGGATCTCGAAGTGTCGGTGCTCGACTACTGGGACAAGGACGATACCTTCAACAAGTCCGTCGAACGCAACCCCTCCGGCGACCACAGCCAGAACGAGTTCGTCTTCTTCGACGGCCCGCCTTTCGCCAACGGCCTGCCGCACTACGGCCACCTGCTCACCGGGTACGCCAAGGATGTGATTCCGCGCTACCAGACCATGAAGGGCCATCGCGTCAACCGCGTCTTCGGCTGGGACACGCACGGCCTGCCCGCGGAGCTTGAGGCGCAGAAGGAACTGGGCATCGAATCGGTCGACCAGATCGAGCAGATGGGCATCGAGAAGTTCAACGACGCCTGCCGCGCGTCGGTGCTCAAGTACACCGGCGAATGGCAGGATTATGTGCATCGTCAGGCGCGCTGGGTCGATTTCGAGCATGGCTATAAGACGCTCGACATCCCGTACATGGAATCGGTGATGTGGGCCTTCAAGCAGCTCTACGAGAAGGGCTTGGCCTATCAGGGCTACCGCGTGCTGCCGTACTGCCCCAAGGACCAGACGCCGCTGTCCGCGCACGAGCTGCGCATGGACGCCGACGTGTATCAGGATCGGCAGGATACCACCGTTTCGGTCGCGGTCAAGCTGCGTGACGAGGAGGACGCCTACGCGGTCTTCTGGACGACCACGCCGTGGACCGTGCCGACCAACTTCGCCATCGTCGTCGGTGCTGACATCGATTATGTCGAGGTCAAGCCCACGACCGGCAAGTTCGCGGGCAAGAAGTTCTATCTCGGCAAGCCTCTGCTCGGCTCCTATGCCAAAGAACTAGGCGACGACTACGAGATCGTGCGCGAGCTCAAGGGCTCCGACATGGTCGGCTGGCGCTACTGGCCGGTGTTCCCGTACTTCGCGGGCGACAAGGCTACGGCCGAGGGCGGCACGCCCGGCCCGAATGCCTATCAGATTCTGCTGGCGGACTACGTCGACACCGTCGAGGGCACCGGCCTGGTGCATCAGGCGCCTTATGGCGAAGACGATATGAACACGCTGACCAAGTACGGCATCGTGTCGACCGATGTGCTCGATGCGGGCTGCAAATTCACCAGCGTCTGCCCGGATTACGAGGGGCTGTATGTCTTTGACGCCAATCTGCCGATCCTGCGCAATCTGCGCGCCGGCGACGGCCCGCTCGCGCAGATCCCGGCCGAGCATCGCGCGCTGCTCTTCCAGGAGAAGAGCTACGTGCATTCCTATCCGCACTGCTGGCGTTGCGGCACGCCGCTGATCTACAAGCCGGTCTCCTCATGGTTCGTTTCGGTCACGAAGTTCAAGGACCGGCTGCTGGCGCATAATCAGGAGATCAACTGGATCCCGGAGAACGTCAAGGAAGGCCAGTTCGGCAAATGGCTGGCGAACGCGCGCGACTGGTCGATCAGCCGCAACCGCTTCTGGGGTTCGCCCATCCCGGTGTGGATCTCCGACGATCCGAAGTACCCGCGCATCGACGTGTATGGTTCGCTCGAAGAGCTTAAGAGCGATTTCGGCGACTATCCGCGCGGGCGCGACGGTGAGATCAACATGCACCGGCCGTTCATCGACGAGCTGGTGCGCGTCAATCCGGACGATCCCACGGGCAAGTCGCATATGCACCGCATCAGTGATGTGGAGGATTGCTGGTTCGAATCCGGTTCGATGTCCTTCGCACAGTTCCACTATCCCTTCGAAAACAAAGAGTACTTCGAGCAGCACTTCCCGGCTGATTATATTGTGGAATACATCGGCCAGACGCGCGGCTGGTTCTACCTGCTGCATGTGATGGCCACGGGCCTGTTCGATAGCTCGGCATTTGAGAACGTGATCTGCCACGGCATCGTGCTCGGCAGCGACGGCCAAAAGATGAGCAAGCACTTGCACAACTATCCGGACGTGAACGGCGTATTCAACGACTACGGCTCCGACGCAATGCGCTGGTTCCTCATGAGCTCGCCGATCCTGCGCGGCGGCAACCTCATCGTCACCGCCGATGGCATCCGCAATACCGTGCGCCAGGCCATGCTGCCGATCTGGAGCTCGTACTACTTCTTCACCTTGTACGCGAACGCCGCCAACCACGGGGCGGGCTTCGACGCGCGGTTGCTGCGCTCTGATGAAGTGGCCGGCCTGCCGGCGATGGACCGTTATCTGCTCGCCCGCACGCGCATACTGGTCGAGCGTGCGCAGCAGGCGCTGGACGATTTCGCCATCTCTGATGCTTATGCTGCCGCGTCCGATTTCATTGACGTGCTGACGAACTGGTACATCCGCAACACGCGCGACCGCTTCTGGAACGAGGATCCGGACGCGTTCAACACGCTCTACACCGTGCTGGAAACCTTCATGCGCGTGCTTGCGCCGCTCGCCCCGATGGAAGCCGAAGCCGTGTGGCGCGGGCTGACCGGCGGCGAATCGGTGCATCTGGCGGACTGGCCCTTCGCCAAGGACGCGCAGTCCGGCGAGGACACTGAGCTGGGGCGGGTTTTAGTTGCCGATCCGCAGCTGGTCGCCGCGATGGAGAAGGTCCGCGAGATCGTCTCCGCCACGCTGTCCCTGCGCAAGGCGGAGCAGATTCGCGTGCGCCAGCCGCTAGGGCGCTTGACCGTTCTGGTCGATGACCCGACCGGCGCCGCCGGCTACGAGGAGCTACTCAAATCCGAACTCAACGTCAAGGATATCGAGTTCTCCACCATCGAGGATGCGCCCAAGCACGGCCTCAAGGTCATCAACGATCTGAAGGTCAACGCCCGCGCTGCCGGCCCCAGACTCGGCAAGCAGGTGCAGTTCGCCATCAAGGCCTCCAAGTCCGGCGCATGGCATGTGGACCCGGCCACCGGTGCCCCGGTCGTGCAGACTCCGTCAGGCGACTTGGCGCTGGTCGAGGGGGAGTACGAGCTCATCAACCAGGTCGAGGAAAGCGATGCCGCGGCAGGTGACGCAGCCGGCGCCGTATCCTCGGTGCTGCCGACCGGCGGCTTCGTGATCCTCGACACCGCGCTCAACGCCGACCTGCTCGCCGAAGGCTACGCCCGCGACGCCATCCGCGCCGTCCAGGACGCCCGCAAGGACGCCGGTCTCGATATCGCTGACCGCATTGCTCTGCGCCTGACCGTGCCAGCTGCCGACGCGCCCAAGGTCGAGCAGTTCCGCGAGCTGATCGCCGCCGAGACGCTTGCCACGAGTCTGGATGTGGTGGCGGATGATGGTGTGGGGGAGCTGGGTGTGAGCGTGGAGAAGGCGTGAGACTCATGATGTGATACCTCGAGATCTTGTAAGCTACACTTGATATAGGAAGTGTAGCTTATAAGATTTTTGGAGGTGGTCCTATGTCAGCGGTTACGTCGGGTATCAGTGAGAAGACCCAGCGTCTGGCCGTGCCGTCGGTCGGTCATGAGCTTCATACATGGCATATCGCGAGTGAACTGCCGGTGTCGCGTACCAAACGGTCTCAAGGCAACGGACAGTACGAATCGACTATTCCTGCAACGCTGGCAGATGTTGAATTTGTGTTGCCGCAATCGCTGGGTGCCGACGTGGAGGAGGCCGCTTATGCGCTTGCGGCGTTTGATTCGTATGCTTCGGCACGACTGGGTGCTGGCAGCCGCGTGCTTGGGCCGATGAGTGCGGTGCTGTTGCGCACAGAAGCCGCTTCGTCTTCTCAGATTGAGCAATTGACGGTTGGCGCGAAAAATCTTGCGTTGGAAACGCTCCTTGAGGGGAGCAGCGAGAACGCCAAGGTAGTCGTGGGCAATGTGCGGGCGATGGAAGCGGCGTTGAGCCTCGGCAAGGATATGAACGAGGCCAATATTCTTGCGATGCATCGAGCGTTGCTGCTTGCGCAGCATGGATGGGAAGCTGAGGCCGGGCACTATCGTAGGCAACTGGTATGGGTTGGGACGAACAGCTACAGCCCACTTGGCGCTTCTCATATTGCGCCGCAGGCAGAGCTGGTTGAACGTGCGATGCGGGATCTGCTTGCTTTCATCATGCGTGATGATATGCCAGTGATCGCGCAATGCGCCATCGCTCATGCCCAGTTTGAGACCATTCACCCGTTCGCAGATGGAAACGGACGTTGCGGGCGCGCGCTGGTGTATGCGATTTTGCGGAATAAAGGAATGGCGCAACAGATCACGCCGCCCATTTCCGCAGGCTTGCTGCGGCAGACCGAACGGTATTTTGAGGCGTTGACGGCATATCGAGAGGGCGATGCGGCACCGATTGTTGATCAGTTCGCTCAGGCGTGCCTGTTTGCCGCCGGTAGTGGGCGACGGCTTATCGATGCGCTCGTTGAGCAGTTGAATTTGGCTCGCAAGAAGCTGAATGGGGTGCGTAGTGATTCGCCGGTGTGGAAAGTGCTGCCGCATTTAGTCGCGCAGCCTGTGATGAATACGCGGTATCTGCGCGAAAATGCTGGCATGAGCAAGCCTCAAGCGGAACGGGCAATCAAGCAGCTTGGGGAATTGGGGATTTTAACGCCCCGCTCAGGCAAGCAGCGTAATGTGCTCTGGGAACATCGCGGGATTCTCGACGTGCTCGATGGGTATGCAGCGGGTTTACGGCGGAGGTGACTAAAAAATGACTGGAGGGTTTTTCAGCACATAATAGTGAAAAACCCTATGAGTCATTCTTCATATACCGGACAACTTTTCAATCCACGTCTCTCTAAAAAGGAGGCGACACAGATACGATAACCGTCTTGATGTGAGTTGTCCATTGGAGTGAAATGAGCGACACACACGTTATAATTAGTTCGTTGTACGGTATATAATATATTTATATCAGTCAGTATGAAAAAGGAAACCTATGCCAGAATTGTATGCGCGCAAAGATGATGAAGGGTCGGTGCAGACCCTATTCGACCATCTGCACAACACGGCGAGACTCGCAGGAGAATTCGAGGATGAGTTTGGAGAAACGGCTCAGACCGCTGCGATTCATCACGACGAGGGGAAGGCAAAGGAGGATTTTCAGCAATATCTGTTTGCTGATGACGCCAAACGTGGGTCAGTGATTCATGCGTATCAGGGAGCCTTCACGATTTCGGAGATTCCTGCAGCCAGCGCAGCCGAAAAGCTCACACAGGAAATTCTTGAGCTGGACATTGCCAGCCATCATGGCGATCTTCCGGACTGTATTGCGCCAAGTGGCGATGAGTCGTTCTTCGACAAGATGTCCGAGGCGAATAAGGGCGAGGAGAAATACCATTATCAGGAAGTCAAGGAGAACATTCCTGAACTTGAATTGGACACTGACGCACGGTTTGAACGAAGCGTCAAAGAGACTCAGATTCTGCTTGAACGACTCATGCATGCGGGCTTCTATAAACAGGAATCGCTATATTTCTCGCTGGGACAATATGTGAAATATATTTTCTCACGACTGGTTGATGCAGACCGGTTGGATGCCGGGAATTTCAGCTCCCATCAGCAGCTCGCCTCGCACAAACCGGATTGGCAGCAACTTGTCGATCGTTTCGAGAAGAACATCGGTGCCTTTGACAGCACGTCGCCAATCAATAAGATACGTTCCGAAATCTCCGAGGCGTGTTTTAATGCTGCTGACAGGCCGGCTGGCATATACAAACTTGCCGTGCCGACTGGTGGCGGGAAAACGTTGGCTTCTCTGCGTTTCGCTCTGCACCACGCATTGCAAACACAGAAGAGCCATATTATCTATGTCAGTCCATATCTGACGATAACCACGCAAACTACAAAGTCTTTCCGGGATATCCTTGATCTTCCGAAGGAAAGCGACATCCTCTTGGAACATTATTCGAGCGTGATGAACTCCGATGACGATGACGATGGCAAAGAAGACGGTTCGACGATCAACCGCCGGAAACTAGCCGCTGAACGTTGGGACAATCCCATTATCGTGACGACGATGGTGCAGTTCTTGGAAACGGTGATGTCTTCACACGGCACGAAACTGCGCAAGTTCCACAATATGGCGAATAGCGTCATCGTGTTCGACGAGATCCAATCCATCCCGGTCAATGCAATCAATTTGTTCAACGAGGTTGTCAGCTTCCTGTCCAAAATCTTGAACTGCACGATACTGCTATGCTCGGCGACCCAGCCATTGCTTGATAAGACCGATCGGCATAATCTGCTGCTTTCCGAAAACCCGGACCTCATCGAAGACTCTGACAAATACGCTGCCGCTCTGAAAAGGACCAATATTGTCCCGATTCCGCAAGAAAAGGACCTTGACGAATTGGCTGATTTCGTCATGGAAAGGGCCAAGGAAAACGGAAACTGCCTCGCCATCGTCAATCTGAAGTCAGAGGCGAGGAAGCTGTATCAGCATCTGGAAGAACTCAATGCCGACGGTGAATTCGCACTGGTGCACCTCAGTACCTCGATGTGTGGCAAGCACAGGGCTAATGAGCTCAAGAAGATGATCAAACTGCTCGAGAGTCATCAGCCGATAATCTGCGTGAGTACTCAGCTGATCGAAGCGGGAGTGGACATCTCCTTCGCCTGCGTGGTTCGTGCCATGGCAGGTCTCGACAGCGTTCTGCAGTCTGCCGGTCGATGCAACCGGAACGGCGAATCGAAAGAAGCTAAGAACGTCTATGTCGTTTCAATCAAGAATGAGCGCGGACTAGAGAAACTCAAAGATATCAAGCTCGGAAAAGAAATCACCAATCGGCTTGTCCAAGATCATCCTGGAGTAGACCTGCTGTCAGATGACATGCTTAACGAGTTCTACGAATTCTATTTTGCTCCGCGCCAAGCTGAGATGGATTACCCGATTGACTCTTCGCACAACATTTACACCATGCTCTCTTCCAATGAATATGATCGGAATCGTTATATGGATCGGACCTCCAAGCGATACGGCCATCAATTGGCTCAGGCGTTTAGGACGGCAAGTGATCAATTCCATGTCATTCCTAACCTTACTAAGGATGTCCTTGTCCCATATGCGAAAGATAAAAACGATACTGAGTTCTCAGACATCCTTGATGCATTTGAAAAAGGGGACACGAAGACGAAAATTCGTTCTTTGCGCCTTCTCCAGGATTACTCAGTTTCTCTGTTCGACTATGAAATCGAGAAACTGTCGGAAGCGCATGCGATAAGTGTCATCGATTCGGAGTTCGGCATTTCGTTGTTGGATAAGCAATATTATAAGAGTGAATACGGCGTCGTGTTGGAGACAGAGATGTCTCCTCTGTTCGCGTGAGTAGAAGGGGATGCATGTGCTGAAGGAACGAAACTCGATCGAGTACGAGCTATATGCTCCGTATGCCCTTTTTTCGGAAGTGGCAACGAGGACTGGGGGAGAGAAATTCTCTTATCAAGTCCCCACATATCAGGCGCTGAAAGGCATCACGGAGAGCATTTACTGGAAGCCGACATTCATTTGGGTAATTGATGGCGTACGAGTGATGAACAAGATACAGACCGAAGGGAAAGGCATTCGTCCGATTAAGATGAATGGCGGTAACGACCTCTCCTACTATACGTATCTCAAAGACGTGCGTTACCGGGTACGAGCGCATTTCGAATGGAATGAACAGCGCCAGGACCTTGTACAGGACCGCAATGAAAACAAACACCATAATATAGCGAAACGTTCGCTCGCCCAGGGAGGTAGAAGGGATATTTTCCTCGGTGCCCGTGAATGCCAAGGATATGTCGAGCCGTGTTCATTTGACTCGGGTGAAGGGTTCTACGATAAGTACGGCGAGATGAGTCTTGGATACATGTTCTACGGATTTTCATATCCCGATGAGAATCCCGAGCATAATTTCATTGCAAAATTCTGGCGTCCAGTGATGAATAATGGAGTTATCGCTTTCGTCAGACCGGATGCGCAGTCATTGGACTGTGACGTTATTCGCAACCAACAGGCGGTGAAGGACTTTGTAATCGGGGATAACTTCAGTTTGGCACAGGAGTGATGATATGAGCTTATGGTCGAGTCTACTTGAGACATATGATGAAGTGCAGAACGTCGCTGGGATGATTCTGCCTGATCGCGACGGAAATCCCGATGTGAGCAAGGTCCTCCTGCCGCTACATCACACTACGTTGAAGACGCAGCTCTGCGTCACCCTTGATCAGAATGGTGTTCTAAGGAGAATTGAAAAGGACTCGAAGGATGTCACCATTGTTGTGCCATGCACTGAGAAATCCATGGGTCGCTCCGGCACGAAACCGGTGCCTCATCCGTTATGTGATCAGTTGCAATATGTCGATAAAGCGTATGACGCGGACAAATTTGCTTTGTACATGCGGCAGCTGGACAGCTGGAAGGGTGAGAATGCAAAACTCAATGCAATTTACCGTTATCTTTCCGAGCATAGCATTTCGGCAGATGCACAACATTTTGATCTTGACCTTTATAATCCTGATGGCGTTTCAGATGATTCTTCCGAACCGAAATCGAACGAACAAGATGCCAAAAGTCGGTTTAACAAGGACCGTAAGCTCGGGGTCCGATTCTCAGTGGAAGTTCCGGGTGACCATACTCCTCATATTTGGGAAGACAGGGCGATACGCGATCTATGGATTGCTCATCAGAGCAACACAGGCGAGAAGATCGGAGTTGACGATTTTGGTGAGACGCTTTATGAGCCTGCCGACAGCTTCCCCAAAAAGATAGTAAGTGTCGATGGCAATGCCAAACTTATTTCAGCTAATGACAACACTAATTTCACTTTCCGTGGCAGGTTCTCCGATAAAAGTGAAGCTTTAAGAATCGACAAGCTCACTTCTCAGAAGGTTCATTCGACGTTGTCATGGATCGTCAGTAATAATGGCGATGCTACCGATACCCAGGATATCGTGATTTGGGCAGTGGGAGGCGACCCCGCTGATGTGGTAAAGCCCGAGGGGGATTCTAGCGAGCTGTTTGCACAATTCCACGGGTCAGAGGAACGTACTGAGTCCGAGCAGCAGACTGAGGCACGGCATCAGATTGATACTGACTATGCGGAGAAATTTGCGGGAATTCTGCGTGGCTACGGTGATGCGCAGATATTAACGAAGCACGGCAGAAAAGTCGTGCTTGCGATTTTTGATGCTGCGACCTCAGGCAGACTCAGCGTCACGTTCTATCGTGAACTGGACAGCGGCAAATACTTGGAAAGTATCCTGCGTTGGCATATTGACTCTGCTTGGCCACTCATACGATTTACCTATGATGAGAAAAAGAAGTCTAAGCCAGTTGAATATATAGGCGCCCCTTCGTTTGACAATATCGTGAAATGCGCTTATGCGGTTGACGAGCGTTCGAGTGCCAGTTATAAGCGCTTCTCGAAAAACGTCAAGAAGGAACTGATCGAATGCATGTTCGGCAGTCATGACCTTCCTAGTTCTTTGTTGCGGTCGGCTTTTCATCGGGTCACAAGGCCGATGGGATATAGCAGCACATCAGCATGGTCTCGGAACTTCGAGATTGCATGCAGCCTTTGGAAAAAACACTTCGTACAAGAAAGGACAATCGTAACTATGGAACTGGATGTGACACGGACCGATAGAGATTATCTCTATGGACGTCTGCTGGCGCTTGCCGATGACTTTGAATCCGGGGTGCTGTATCAGCAAGGCATTCTTGACACGCGGCCGACCAATGCAGTGAAACTCATGAGTAACTTCGTGGCCAAACCTTATTCCACATGGGGCAACCTGTGGAAGCAGCTTGTGCCGTATATGAAATCAGCTAACATAAAAACGTTGAAAAGGGCGAATCGTTTTCAAGATGATGTAGATGATGTCATGGCGCTTTTCCGAGATGGGGATTACGACATCAGCGATGCACTATCGCCGTTATTCCTTTTGGGATACTCATCTCAGCGCAGAGTTCTTAAACAGCGTATCGCGGCGAAGAAATCTACAGAAGCAATCGAAGAAATTAAAGGAGAATAAACACCATGAGTCTGTCGAACAAGATTGATTTCGCTGTAGTCATTATGGCTGACAATGCGAATCCCAACGGCGATCCGTTGAATGGCAATCGTCCACGAACGACATCCGAAGGCCTGGGTGAGATTTCCGATGTAGCAATCAAACGCAAAATACGCAACAGACTTCAGGATGAGGGAGAGAGTATTTTCGTCCAGATGGATGAACGATCTGATGACGGGGCGCGATCGCTGACCGATCGGATGAATGCATTTCTGAAGACCTTGAGCGCTGCTGATCGCAAACAGAAGAAAGTCGTTTTTGACAATGTTTGCGCGCGATGGATGGATGTGAGGTCGTTTGGTCAGGTTTTTGCTTTCAAAAAGGGAGACGATACTGATGCTGTTTCGTTGGGAGTGAGGGGCCCAGTGTCCATCCAGTCGGCTTTTTCAGTGCAGCCTATCGCCATTGATGACGTGCAGATCACGAAATCAGTGAACAGTGAGACCACGGACACCGATAAGAAGTCTTCCGACACCATGGGAATGAAGTATCGTGTCTCTGGGCGTGCCGTGTACCGGACTTATGGAAGCATCAGCACACAGCTTGCCGAGAGGACCGGTTTTAGCGATGAGGATGCCGAAAAGATCAAGAACGCGTTGCTCACGCTTTTTGAGAATGACGAAAGTTCCGCGCGCCCTGCAGGTTCCATGGAAGTGCTGAAAGTTGTTTGGTTCACGCATAACAGCAAATATGGCCAGTATTCTTCTGCCAAGGTTCATCGCGCAGTATCTGTGGATCCCGAGGGGAATGTCTCGGTTAATACTGAGAGCATCCCAGGGCTGCAGCATGAAATACTCGATGGTCGCTGATTCTGGGCATACAGTTGTGGGGTGGTGATAGCACCCGGGCTTTGACGATGTGGTCGCTATCCGGTCTCGGCGCTATCTGCTATATGGTGGCTGTAAAAACTTCCAAGAAAGGGAGAAGCTATGGAGGGGCCAGACGAATATCCTGAGGATGATTGGTTGGCCCTTTCAGGCTTGCAGCACTATTCCTTTTGCAAACGGCAGTGGGCTTTGATTCATATCGAGCAGCTTTGGTCGGAAAATGTCAGAACCACTGCCGGATCGTTGGAGCATCAGCGGGCAGATGATTATGATGAATCCGAGACTCGTGGTGATTTGCTGATTCTCCGTAGTCTTCGTGTATTTTCCAGACATCTGGGGATAACCGGTATCTGCGATGTCGTCGAATTCAAGAAGTCTGCTGAAGGCGTGAAGCTCCAACATCGAGAAGGCACCTGGAATCCTTATCCGGTGGAATACAAGCATGGTGTTGCGAAGACTGTGGACGCTGATCGTCTGCAGCTGTGCGCCGAGGCGATGTGTCTTGAGGAGATGCTTGCTTGTGACATTCCAGAGGGAGCGTTGTTCTATCATCAGACCAGGCGCAGAGAGGTCGTAGCCCTTGATGATTCCTTGCGTTCTGAGGTGAGGGAGCTTTTGAAGCAGATGCATGAAATGTATGCCAGAGGATACACGCCGAAGGCTAAGCGCAAGCGGGCGTGCAACGCATGTTCTCTCAAGGATTTGTGTCTGCCTGAGTTGGGTAGGGCGAAATCAGCGAAAGCCTATATCGCACAGTATATGAATGACGACGAATCGCAGACGGTAGAGTCTCAGACGGTGGATGCGCGATGAGGAAGTTGCTGAATACGCTATTCGTGATGACGGAAGACTCGTATCTGTCTCTCGAAAACGACAATGTCGTTGTTCATCAAGGTGACAAGAAATTGGCTTCGGTACCGTTGCGTTCCATAGAGCAGATCATGAGTTTTAGCTACAAAGGTGCCTCGCCGGCACTGATGGGAAAATGTTCGGAATTTGACGTTGGGCTCTCCTTCTTTTCTCCACACGGACGGTATTATTGTTCGGTTCTGGGAGAGAAGAATCGTAATGTTCTACTGCGCAGGGAACAATTCAGAATCGCGGATGCTGAACCAAACAGTCTGCCCATCGCACAATCATTCATCGCGGGAAAGCTGTTTAACTGCAGATGGGTACTGGAGCGCACGAAGCGAGATCACGTAATGCGCGTCAACGTCGAACGAATTTCAGAAAAGAGCGCTGCGTTGCATGATGCGATGCAGACACTTGGTACTTGCATATCTATAGACGAACTCAGGGGCGTGGAGGGGAACGCAGCCAAGGATTATTTCTTTGCCTTCGATGACTTGATTCTGCGTGATAAAGATTCGTTCTTCTTTGAAACACGCAGCCGCAGGCCGCCGTTAGATAGAATGAACGCTTTGTTGTCCTTCGTGTACGCGCTGCTTGCCGGTGATTGCACTGCCGCGCTCCAAGGCGTTGGGTTGGATCCCTACGTGGGCTTTATGCATGTCGATCGGCCGGGAAGGGCGTCGCTCGCACTTGATCTCATGGAGGAGTTCCGGCCTGCCATAGCTGATAGATTTGCACTGAGTCTCGTGAATACCGGCGCAGTGAAATCCACGAATTTTGAGGAGCGTGAGAATGGCGGGATTTTTCTTAACGAGCAAGGGCGGAAAACCGTTCTCGCAGCGTGGCAGCGTCACAAAGCCCAGACGATTACGCATCCGTTCTTGAATGAGAAGATATCATGGGGCCTGGTTCCTTATGTTCAGGCGCTGCTACTGACGCGGACGATACGTGGCGATCTGGATGCCTACCCGCCTTTTATGTGGAAGTGATGAGTCATGCTTGTCGTAGTGGCATACGATGTCAACACCGAGACTCCACAAGGCAGGAGACGACTTCGTCAGGTCGCTAAAACATGCAAGAAGTATGGGCAGCGTGTGCAGAACAGTGTTTTCGAATGTTCTGTGACGCCCTCGGATTTTCTGACACTTAAACATGATTTGCACAAACTCGCCGATTTGGAGTCGGATAGTCTGCGGTTCTACAATCTTGGAGCGAACTACTCGAATCGGATTGAACACATGGGAGTGCAACGGCATCTGCCCGATGATAGTGTCATGATGGTGTAGGTGATCGGTTTGGCTAATCGATGATGGACTATAAGGGGGTTTGTGTCCCTGTGCGAGAGTGAAGCGCTCATGGATTCCCTGGAGGTTCGCACCTGATGTCAGGCTACGGTTCGCGGGAAACAAAGAATTTTCAGTGGCAATAGGGTCATCTGATTGTTGTCTGATAACGTAAGAGTGCTTTAAGTGCGGGTTTGTATGGACTTGTTCTCATTTTTGATATAGTTAAGTTCGCATGGTGGGATATTGGATTCCATTTGTGCGGTCGCTCCCTCACGGGAGCGTGGATTGAAATCCCTATGCAAGCAGCGGGCAACACGTACATCACGCGTCGCTCCCTCACGGGAGCGTGGATTGAAATCGGCTCGCGCCATACGCGCTCGAACTGGTAGTCGTGTCGCTCCCTCACGGGAGCGTGGATTGAAATATCGTCTGTCTCCTTGGTTGACGGAGATCAGGTTGTCGCTCCCTCACGGGAGCGTGGATTGAAATCGATAATCCCGAATCGGCTGAAGCGATGGACACGTCGCTCCCTCACGGGAGCGTGGATTGAAATATCATTGAGCGCGAGAAGACATTTAGAAGTGCATGTCGCTCCCTCACGGGAGCGTGGATTGAAATCCTTATGCTCTTCGCCAGCCGAACAGGCTGACGTGTCGCTCCCTCACGGGAGCGTGGATTGAAATTGGTTCCGCTGATACGCGGGTTCGCTCGTGCTCCAGTCGCTCCCTCACGGGAGCGTGGATTGAAATTTGTTGCCATACGGAAGGATGTACGCCTGTCCCAGGTCGCTCCCTCACGGGAGCGTGGATTGAAATCCGCGTCGTCATGCTCGAATGAGACGTCGATGGAGTCGCTCCCTCACGGGAGCGTGGATTGAAATGATCCGATTGCGTCTATTGGCTCTCCGGCCTGGGTCGCTCCCTCACGGGAGCGTGGATTGAAATTGATACTGATAAGGAATGATGTCCGCATCCGCAGGTCGCTCCCTCACGGGAGCGTGGATTGAAATGCTGCCAACTGAGTATTGTTTGTGTGTCCATATGTTTTTAGTCAAGTTGGTTTTTTGTGGTTGGTCACTTATTTTTTTCGGGTTTCGGCGTGGAGCGTGCTGTTGGTTATTGGTTGTGGATTTCCTTGCCGAACATGAGGGCTTCGCTCACGCGCCGGCTTGGTCCGGTGAATTCGATGAGGCGGCCGTGGTGGACGATGCGGTCGATGATCGCGGCGGCGAGTTTGTCGTCGGCGAAGATCGTGCCCCATTTGCTGAACTCGATGTTGGTGGTGAAGATGATGCTTCTTCTCTCGTAGCTGCCGGTGATGATCTGGTAGAGGAGTCTGGCGCC
>NZ_JGZR01000004.1 GCF_000741775.1 Bifidobacterium subtile | reverse complement strand
CCAGACCCTGGTCGCTGTATGCCGCTGCTTGCGCCACGTGACACGATCCTCGGCGAGCCACTGCTCGATGACAGGCGTCCACTCATCAAGCATCGAGGCCCGCCCCTTCCTGACCGGCGGCCTGGCCGACAGGTCATCGACCTTCAGATACTTGCGCACCGTCGGCTCGCTGACGCCTTCGGCGCGCGCGATCGAAGCGATGGACTCGCCCTCCCTGCGCCGACGACGGATAGAATTGATTCTGGACATGTTGATCATTGCCTTTCCGGCCCTCCTCGATAGATAACGAAGCACTACCAAGGTACAGCCCGACTATGGTCAGCATGCCCCACGCCCAAACCCGAAAAAACTACCTGACCAAAACCACAAAAAACAATTGAACCAAAACAGGTACTGCGCCCATTGCCCCCGCAGCGCCTGCGTGGAGTAGATCCACCGGTAGATGCTCTCCTGGCATACGCGCATCAGCGGGTCGTCCGGGTACTCGCCGCGAAGCCTGCCCGCGACGAGCAGGGGCGTCCACCCCCGGCGCAGCCGGTCCGTGACGTACGCGAGAAGCCGGTCGCACGCCATGCGACGGGGCTTTCGCGCGCGCGTCCTGCGCGCGTCGGCCTTGCGCTGGGCGGGACCCGCCACGTAATAGCGGCCGGTCCAGGGCCCCGTCTTCAGCCGTTGCGGCCGGTACGGCCGGTAGGATTCGTTCCGGTTGGACGGGAACCACGTGTTGCGCCTGATCTCGCGGCTGATGCTCGACGCGCTACGGCCCAGCATGGCGGCGATCGCCCGGACCGTGGCGCCGTTGCCCACCTGGATCTGGATGACCTGCCTTTCCTCCTCACCGATATGCGAATACACTCGTGACATGGGTGCGACACCTTCCTCCCGCGGAAACCTAGACAATCTCCAATGGTATAAGGTGTCGCACTTCAATCTAGACAACGGGCTGCCATGAAAATTCGTTGTGATGCTATGTAGTTGATGAGCTGAACGTGGATGAACACGAGGACTACGGCTATGAGATTAAGTCGGTGAAGCCATACTGAAAGTTCATGCCTTGCGAGGTGTTCGAGCCAATGTTTCAACAGTTCGAGCCACCGTAAGCGTGAAGTAAGCCAACCTGCCATGAACATGCATGACCAGACTGCAAGTGCGATGAACAGTATAAGTGCCCAATCGCCAGTTCTCTTGATCCACCCCGACGAAGGGGAAAGTTGGCGATGCAGGACTGTGAGGGTAATCGCCATAAGTCCCATCACCCCATGAACCACATATACATGTGGTAACCCGACACTTCTGTCCACCCATCGAGGACGAGTGCCAAGATACATGGCGGCAAGCATCCATGAGTATGCAATGACACCAAGTTGGATGCCGACCATATTGTGTAAATACAACGTTGGCAAGGTCGTCGAAAGCATCAGCACCATGGGCGCGGGCACAATAAACAGTAGGATCATCCATGTTAGGAGTATGCGTGTCGATAGGTGTTTCATCGCCAGAACTCCTTATCATGACTGGATATTGACGATGCGTCTACAAGCGTGCCATGTGAATAATTTTGATACTGTCCTGAATCGGGTGATGTGGACTGGGTTTTGTTCCTGATTTCCCCCGGATAAGGAATGATGGAATGTTGAGTACGGGATATGCCAAGGAGTTCAGGGACCGGGCCGTCAGGCCGTTGGCCGAGTCCCGGGAGAATCACGCGTCGGAGACGAAGGCGTTGCAGGGCGTGGCGAAGGATCTGGGTGTGGCGGCGGAATCATTGCGCCGCTGGCAGGCCAAGGCCGATACGGCAAGCACGGCGGGTCCCGAGGAGTCCGGCGAGCTCAGGCGGCTGCGTCGGGAGAATGCGCAGCTGCGTCGGGCGAACGAGATCCCGTCGAGCGCGTCGGCTTTGTTCGCCTCACGGCTCGACCCGACACGACGTTGATGGTCGAGTACATCGACACTCATCGCCACCGGTTCGGGGTCGGGCCGATCCGCACGGTCCTGCGGGCTGCGCTGGCTGGCGGGTTGCTCACCGCCAGAGCATACCGGCAGGTCAAAGCCCGTGCCGCCAGCAGGATGCGTGCCCGTCACGAGACGCCGGCCCGTGACATCATGGTGATCCACGCGCACCGGTTCATGGCGGTGTACGGGTATCGGAAAGTCCATCGTCAGCCGATCCGCCGGGGATGGCGTGGGATCGGGCGTGACCAGGTGCTGCACGTCATGCGCTCCCTCACGATCCAGGGGGTGCGTCGGGGACGGAACCCGATCACCACGCGACCCGCCAGAAGCACGGGCGGCAGGCCGGACCTGGTGAACAGGCAGTTCACCACCGAGGCTCCTGGACGCTTGCACGTGGCCGACATCACCATCGTCACGACTCGCGTCCGGCTCGTTCGCGTATGTGGCGTTCGTCACCGACGCGTACGCCACAAGGATCGTGGGATGGGCCGTCGCCGCGAGCCAGCACACCAGGACGTTGCCCCTGGTCGCGTTGGACCAGTCCATCAGCTGGACAGCCCGGCACGGGCAGACCACAGGCCTGATCCACCACAGTGATCATGGCACCCAATACATCAGTGCCCTGTACGGCACGCACCTGACACCAGCAGGCATCCTCGCACCCACCGGCAGCGTGGGCGACTCCTACGACAACGCGCTGGCCGAAACCGTCAACGGCGCGTACAAGGGCGAACTGATCCGCCGATCCAAGCCATTCGAGTCCATGCACGCGTTGGAACAGGCCACGTTCCCATGGGTCTCCTGGTGGAACAGCCAACGTCTCCATGAAAGCCTCGGCTACCGGACACCATGCGAAGTCGAAACCCTGTATCATCAACAACAGGCGATATCAATCGCCCCAAAAACCAACAAAACAGCGTGAACAAAAACCAGTCCACTTCATATTGCCCGCTGAAGATACTTAGGTATATCTATATTCGCCATCTTTGTTTCGACCCCCCCCTGTTTGATACTTAAATTAACGAAGATTATACACCTATCCGAACATATGTTCTACTCCTCCTCGAACCCTGAGTTCTCGATCTTGAGTGTGTTGGAGTTCTCACTAACCGTGCGGACTTCGGCATCACTGAAGCCTTCGGGCTTGTCCGCGTGCACTTCAAGATTGATCGTGATTTGTGCACCTGAGCGCAGCAGCGGGCCTAGAATACCGTCGTTGATTCGAGCAAGGTCATGGTTGAGTAAGTTGGCCTTGAGCTCGACGTTGGCGAAGAACCGTGTCTGAGCAGGTGCGCTCAGCGGCTGACTGCGGTCGAGCGGTTGGCTGACACCGGTCTGGCCTCCGGCAATCTGCCGTTCACCAGCTTGAGTGCATTCTGCACCTTCCAGCGACTGTCGCGCATCAGTGCCACCTTCTGGTGTCTCCTGTGAAGCAGTAAGCCCACGCGTGCCATCCTCCAGCTGGGAGTGGCGGGACGCCTCAATATCCCGTTGATCCTGTTCGAGCTGCTGGAGCGCCACATCCCAGTCCACGATGAGCGTGGCATCGGTGACGTGAATGTGCTCGCTACTCACCTGCGCGCCATCTCCCGTTTCACGATGCCCGGGGACGACCAAACCCAGGAATCGACCTGTGTCAGGGTCTCTCCTGTCGGCAACGGCGAATCGTTCGTTGTCAAGCCCGTTCAATTCCGGCACACCTTCGATGGCTGCGTCGAGCACGGAGCGGTCGAGTAGCCGTGGCATGTAGGGGAATCGGGTGATAAAGGACCATAGCGTCTTCACGCTGATGGCGCCTTCCTTGAATGCTGGCCGCACCTTCTGCAGGAGTTCGAATCCAATGGTGCTTGGTGCATACTGGGCGATGATGATTTCCTCACGGGCAAGTCTAGCGCTCGTTCGACTGGCTAGTGTGTCGCCGCCAGACTCGGGGATTTTCTCCTGCGTGAGCGTGAAGTCGCTGGTTTCCCCGCCTTCGGGGTAGACACACCAGCAGTATGCCGACTTCACTGCCGCGTCGAGGCGGCTGTCATACTCATGAACGTTGGCGTGGACCTGCTGTGCCTGCTGCGGGGCGATGTTGAGGGCTTGCTCACTGTTTTCGATCTGCTTCCATCCCAAGTAGGCGCTCGCGGTGGCTGTCACCGATTCCATAGCGCTGCGGTCGGCGCTGAGGAATACGACCATGTTGCGGTTCTCGCGTTGCGCCGAACCCCTGCGCTCGATGGCGACGCGAATCCATGTCATGCTCTGAGAGTCTGGGTTTTCGTTTCTGCCCATGACCAGTCTCGGGTGCACGATGACCAATGCGACCTCGTCGCTGTCCGGAATGTCCGAACTATCCGCGGGTGCGACGCATACTCGCCGGAAGTCGCCGCGATTTGAAGCCGTTGATTCGGGTTGCAATCGGCGCATGATTTCAGCGAAGACTGTGTCCTCATTCTCACGGTATCGTTCGGCGTATTCGCGGGCGGTTTTGGCGATGGATGGCTGGGTGCTGTACCAGTACAGTCCGTGCTCCGAGAACAGGTAGGTGGAATGCTGCTGCAATTGGTTCAACGCGGAACCGAAGTTGCCGTGCACATCACCGGGTATGGCTGTGCCCAGCCATATGAGCTGTTCGCTGATCCCTTTGGTCTGCATGGCAGCTCTTGGCGCCGAACCAAGGAACACCGTGCGGGCCACACGCTCCGCCAAGCGTCTGGATACCAGGACTGAATTGTCGGTGTCGATATTGGCGGCGGTTGCGGAGTCGCTGTCGATATCGGTATCAATCACCGTTTTCCACGAGTCCTGCAGGTAGCCGGTCAGATCGGTGTTCACGGAAGTGGCGCCGAGTGGCACGTTGCCGGGGAGGATCAGCGGGCTGGAATCTTGCGACACCCACAGTTCATGGATGATCGAGGAAACGAGTTTGAGCACGCCGCGGGTGCGCTGGAACTTGTCCAGTCCCGCCCAATCCTCATACAAGCGATCGAGTAGTTCGGGATGTAGCGGGTAGGATGCGCGGATGCGTGATTCATAATCCTGGCCCGGACCGGATACTTCGGACGGATAGGACTTGGGGTCATTGCGATACATGTTCACGAATTGCCGTGCAGTCAGGGCTATCCGTTCCTGAGCTTCACCATCTGGCTCTTCGAATAGGCGTTTTCTCACGATTTCGAATGACTCGTCGCGGGTCGATGGACGCCATTGATCGGCCTTACGTCCGATGGCGTTGCGCAGACGTTCCAATGCCGCTCGTCCGTTGCTGCCGCCAACCTCGATGTCATTAGCCGTGTCGCCGCTTTCAGAAGCGGGAATCGAGACCACCAGCATGCAGTTTGGCACGGCGGACACGGCCTCGGTTAGCGTCTGTGCGAACGTGAACTGGGTGTCGAAGGTTCCGCCAGGCAGATCATCGCGCCCAACCAGATCACGCGCGTACGCTACCCACTCATCGATCAGGATCAAAGCGGGACTGTATCTCCTCAGCAGCGCATCCAGGGCGCTGCCCGGATTGGTGCCACGCTGGTCGTCCTGCGCAACCATCGCATAGCCTTCGCTTCCCCCCAGCTGCCAAGCAAGCTCACCCCAGATGGTGTTGACCTGAGTACCATCCGGCTCAACATGTGGGGAACCGGCCTTCAAGTACGTGCCGACAATTGCGGCGCGACGTACGCTGCCAGGCTGCCATGCGGCAGCGAGCTTGTTGTGCGCTACCAAGTCCTGTACATCGGATGACAATGCTTTCACAGGCGTATCACCGAACAAATGATAGAGAGCCAGCAGCGAATGGGTTTTCCCGCCGCCGAAATTGGTCTGTAGATTCACTACGGGTGAAGCCTGCCCGTCACCAGCCAGACGCCGCATGGCGCGGGACAGAAGATCACGCAACCCCTCGGTCAGATAGGTTCGGTTGAAGAATTCGATCGGATCACCATATGGGTTCCCGGGTTCCTGCGCGGTTTTTGCCACAGCCACCTGATACAGGTCGGCGGCAAACTCCGAAGCCGTGAAATTACCGGATGCGACATCGTCATGTGGCGTGATGACCTGACGCCATGGTTTCATGCCTTGCGTAGCATCAACTGATATCGTCTTTCTGCGCGTCTGCTGACGCGTGTGATCCTCATACATCGTCCGTTGCAACTGGTCACGCAGCTTGCGTACATCGCCTGCCGAGTCAGGCGCTGCGACGGCTTCGAGCAGCAGCTCGATGGTGCTGAGCGCGCGCAACGCCTGCTCGGAATTGAAAGCCTGCATGTGCGCCCAATTATTGCGCGTCTCCCGCAATTCCGATGCATACGACTGCTGGGAACGGGTCAGTGTGTCGTTGAACTCCCGACCATACTCCGTGATGGCGCGCAGTTGGATCTGCACATCATGCTTCTCATAGACCCGCAGCGGCGTACCGTGCCTCTCAGAATCCTGCTTTGCCCACGCTGCCGGCCAGTCAGCAGTGTTGAACACTCGGGTCATCACCTCGTCGACGGGATCCCCAAGCCCCTCCGACAAATATTCGAATGCCTTGCCGACCCTGTCCCTGTTATTCACCGCCATAGCGACCTCGCAGTCCCATTATTGCTCGTAACGATTATTCCCCATCATCAATTCCCAGACTACCCTGGAAGCGTTCTTTCCGTTCGGATATGCGCAACGCATCCCTGCCTGCACCGGCAGTGAGTTGATCCCACGATGAGACGAGTCCGTTGAACAACAGTGCACCGTCAGTGTCGTGCCGTTTCTCGGCCTCGTGGAACATGCGGAATCCCAGATCACGAATTTGCTCGGCTGGGATGCCTCGTCCTTCGACCTGAGCCAACGCATATGTCACGGCCTCCATACCCTGGCCCTCCTGAAGGATTCCAGCAAGCCGCACCACGGCCTCCCACAAGCTGATCTGGCTGTCCTCGGCAGGACTCCACGCACCGGAAAGCTCCTTCGGCGGCAACAACCGCGCCTTGCCACCAATTGCTTCAAAGATGCCGCCACGAACCAACCGATCCGGTGATGTATCAGTTGAACGAGCTAACTGATCAGCAAGCCCAGAACTTTGCTGGCTCCACCCATACGACTGATACCACTTGACGGCGAATCGTGTATCCGCGTCATAATCGGTGTCCGACTCGCCGAGCACCTCATCGAGTGTGCGGTTGATGATTTCCAGTGCATTTTGAATCGGCATATCAGCGCCGTTCGCCTCGCGAATATGCGAGTACCGCGAATATACGCTGATGCCAGGTCCGATCGCGGCCTGGGCCAGATCAACAGGGTCGATGCCACTGGACATCATCGTCTTCAACGCACCCGTAAGCTCACTGCGCAGAAGTCGCGTGAACTCACGCAGCGTCGTCACCGGAGCATCCTCGGGGCGGGGGCGGCAAGCCAACACAATGGACGAGGCAAGCGCATTGGTGCCACTGGCAAGCATCCTGTTCGACAGCTCACTGCGAACCGGCCATGTGGCGGTGATCTCCCAACCGGAGTGGATAAGCCCGTCAAGCAGCGCATACCAACCGGTTGAGGTACCGTTTGAGGCATCCTGCTGCTTGTAGGCGTAATACACCGTCATGGGAACATCCAGATTCGCCGCCTCACGGATATGCGCAAACACATGATTAAAGCCGTCAACAAAGAACTCGGCGGCGCCATCCTTGCCGTTATGCCGATACGGGTTGGCCACCAACTCATCCGATTTCGGCGTCAGCATCGTGGACGTCACCGACGGCAGGATGGTATTCAACATACGTCGCAACCACACATAGAAATAGTCAGACAGATCGGAATACCCGATATTGTCGTAATACGGCGGATCCGTCGACACCACCATATCCCGATAGTCCCTCGTGGCTGCATCCGTTTGCCGTGCCTCGCTGATCGGATACGAGGGCACACTTTCCACCGCCTCAGCCACCCACTGCACCTGACCAAGAAAATTCCCCGACTTCGAGGAAAAAGGATTCACCTCGGCATAATCCCACGTCATCGGAATCGCCTGACGAGCAAAGACATTACGCATTTTTTCGCCTGTGTTATGCCAACTGCATATCGATGAACAATAATCAGTGAGCCGGCTGACAGACAGGGAGAGATACACCGCTATCGCATCGGCGTACGCCTGAGCCCCATTGCCGCCATCGTCAAGACGCTCACCCTCCGGCATGCCTGATTGACGGGCATCGGCAAGCACCTGCTCACGAACCCCCGCCACCAAGTCCGCCAACGTCGTCAACGCCACCAACTGCCGATTGGTAAACAATGAGGTAAAAGTCTTCAATCCGTATTAAGGCGGCGAGAACCAACGTGGATTGTTTGCAATTAGCGCGTCCGAATCTAGCTCTGGGCGGCCGACATCTGAGCTGGAGATCTGACGCTCATTTGGTGAAACGTACAACCGTCCTCTGCTTGCTTCTGCAACTACTGCAATCAGCTGACTACCAATTCTGCCATGCATGCCTTCTGACCGCACGTAATCATAGGTAAACGGAGTTCCATCAACAACCGATTTCCCTCCCTTTCCATTCTTTATTGTCCATTCATCGTCACCTTTCGGGCCATCAGCATTGTGCTGCACCTCGTAGCGAATGCGGCCATCCTCGACGATGGGTTTGATCCATGCCTCGTGGCCTTTTTTCTTGGACAGCCACCATGAACGCACCAATGGTACCCGAACGGGGTTTACCGGATTCGGATTAGTCACGGTTCTGGCCCAGATCCAAGCAATGACGGTATGCTCCTTGCCCTCATCATCCGTCACAGTTGGATACAGATCCCCAATCTTGCCGAAAGCCTTATCTCTCAGCACCTTCCCGTAATATCTGATGTCCTCGGCCAGCCCCTCTGCACGGTTATGCGAAGAACTCAGCGTTCCCACCCGCGGATGCACTGTCACATTGCCACAGAAACGCGAAGGAAATTCAATCAACGCCTTGTTGATGATAACCGCAAGAGGATTCAGATCAGAGGCATGCGACTCAAGCCCCAGCCGCTGCGCCTCCAAAGGAATCGACCCTCCGCCTGCGAACGGATCCAACACCCGTGGAGCAATACCATCATTGGAATCAAGAATCGCCTGATGTGCCTGACGATAAAGATCACTGTCCTTCACATTCTCCCAGCGCGAGAGACGCTTCATCAAATTGAAAAGCCGTGCACGTTCCTCAGCCTGTGACTCCTCTGTCGGGAATCGATCAGAATGGGCTGAAGGATCATCAACAAGTTGGGCAAATAATATGCTTCGCGTGGTAGCAAGAGGCCGTCTGGCCCAATACAAGTGGATGGTAGAAGGAAGACCATGCCGCAGGGATTTTTCACGTTTAGATTCCTCGTTAATAACGGTTAATGGGATGCCGTTCTCAATGAGTTTTTTCTTTCGTACATTCGCGGCCATGCGTGTGATTCCTTCTCAAGTGGTGTTGTCGACGATTATTCTCGGACCGCTAGTCAAAGCGGCAATGTCTGGGTGTTCAGCGGGGGTCGGTACCTCGGTCCCAGTAATCCTTGAAGCGTTCGTTATAGGATGTGGTGGAATCCGAGGGCACAATGCGATCGAAAGCGTGCTCAATGTACCGAATCCGATCATGATCCGCACCTTCTGGACTCACGATCACCAGGGACAGGAAGTGGCGTTCCTTCTGCGTCTGCGCGAACACCACCTCGTTGCTGGTGACGGTGAACGTTTCCTCAGCGCCGGCGATCCTCCCCTTGACCTCGATGAAATACCGGTTGCCCAGTGCATCCACGGACTGGATGTCGTACCCCTTGTTGTTGTGCGGCATCTCATGCGGATGGCGGCCCTCGTGCTTCTCGGCGGAGAGTGTGGCATCCACCGCGCGACGGTCTACCATCGTCGTATCCTTCGCGAACAGCCGTGGTCGCCTGCGCGGCACCACATCTTCAACGTCAGTCTGCTCATGCAACGCATGTTCGGGAATGACCAGTGCCATCCCTCTGATGAGTGCGGGCTTGGCATGCAAGCGAACATCCGCGCCCAGTTCCTGCTCACGCGCCGCCAGCCGTCGCTCATATGACTGGGCGCGCTTCTGCGCTGCGGAGGCGGTCATACGCTTGTTGGCCCTGCCATTGCGCTCGTTTTCGAGCAGAATATTGTACTGCGCATACCAATATTCAATCTCGGCCTGCAGCCGGTCCCGCACCTGCTGCAAGACACGGGCGTTGTCCGCCTGCTTGCGCACAGTCAGCTCGTCAAGACGCGGCCTAGTACCCTTCGTGTACACCCAATCGCGAACCAGCCCCGACTGGTCGTTACGAATCCAATCAGAGTCAAGCACAAGACGCACTGCAGGCTGTTCATCAGCTCTCGCCGGCTCATAATCAAGATACGGAGGCGCAATGGAAAACTGCGGGTCGGCGTTGTTTGGAATCTGCAGATAATCGAAATGCTGCGAGATGACACGCTCACGACCATCGGTGATCGTCTGTTCTGCGGCAGCCATGAGCACGGGATTCTCGGGCTGGGTGTCGGTGCGGTCAATGAACACGGTACCGTGGTCCAACGTCGAGCCAAACCGCTCGATGATCAATTCGATAACCGCGGTAAGCAACGGTTCCCCGGGAGCGATGAGTATCGCATCCGGGGTGTCATCCCGCAGGCTTACCCGGCTTGTCTCAAAGGTCACGCGCTCATAAGCCTGCGCCAACTGCTCATGCCTGTTCAGGCTTGCCGCCTTGCTCCGAATCGTTGCCGGCACATGGGTTAACTGCCACCGCTGGGATTCCCGCAGCCGTGCCGCACCGTTGAGCCTTTTGAATGCCGCCAGAAAGAATGCCGCAATATACCCAGGCTGCAGTTTGCGTTCGCGGGTTTGCTCCATTAGCTCGCGCACCTTGCGCACATCCAAACTCGGATACATCGACGTGTTCGCCGACTTCTCCTTGACCAGCTCCTCCAAGCCGTTGGCCACGCTGCTATCAATGGTTCGGTTCAACTGGGCTTTGACATCATCCCGATCACCGTAACGGATCGCGTCAATCATGAGATCCTTCAACGGTCTGCCCTCGAAGGCATCACTGTCACCCAACACGTTGAACAGATTGCCGTTGTACGCGGTCTTCATCTGCGCGATCTTCGACAGGAGCCGCAGATACACGTCACCCTCGCGCGTGTTCCTGGCCATGAGATTCCACAGCCAACACACCTGCTTCTGCCCTATACGGTGGATGCGACCGAAACGCTGCTCGATCCGATTCGGATTCCAAGGCAAGTCATAGTTCACCATCAGGTTCGCCCGCTGCAGATTCAACCCCTCGCCAGCGGCATCCGTGGCGATGAGAATCCTCGCAGCAGGATTGTTGACGAAATCATGCTGCCGCTGCCTGCGTTCGTCCCGATTCAACCCACCGTGAATGGTGACCACGGCCTCCGGCCTCCCCAACAACGTGACAACCCGCCGCTGCAGGTAGTTGAGCGTGTCCCGATGCTCGGTGAAGATGATCAGCTTATGCGGCATGGGTGATGATCCCGATTCGAGGACATTATCGCTAAGAATCGACGACAGTTCACGCCACTTGGCGTCCTGCCCAGAATTGCGAACCACCCGCGCCTCGGCGACAAGCACATCCAACGTATGAATCTCAACAATGAGCTCCTCCTTCGTCTGAGCAGCCGTCGCGGAGTCCACCACCTCGTCTAGCCGTGATTCCAGATCATGCTGCTGATCCTCGGCAGCCTCCTCCCACATATCCTCATACTGATCCTCATCAAAACGATCAGCCCCATAGCCATCGCCAACCACCGGAGCGTCGATTACCCGAGAATCGTGCTCCAAATCATCCAAACGCTGTGAAAGCCGCTGCTTGCGACGCTCCAACGACCTCAGAATCGCCTCCGGGCTCGACGCGAGCCTGCGCTGCAGAATCGTCAAGGCAAAACCAACACTGTTACCACGCCGAGCATCACCCGCAGCCTTCAACCGGTCCGCCTGGCCCATGCCACTGCGCACATACTCCGTGACATGCTCATACAAATCCAGCTCCTGCGGCGAGAGCCGGTAGTCCACCGTCTCAGCCCTGCGCTCGGGGAACAGTGGCTTGCCATCAAAAGTGAGCAGATCCTCCTTGACCATGCGACGCATCAAGCCTTTGGTGTCGGTATGATGGATCTTCGAACGATACTTGCCGGCAAACCTGTCCGGATCCAGCAAAGCCATGAACAGCTGGAAATCCTCCTCCTTGCCGGAATGCGGCGTGGCCGTCATCAACAAAAGATTCTCCGCTGTCCTCGACAGCGTCTCACCGAGCCTATATCTGCTCGTTCTGGTGATATCGCCCTTAGCCGACTTGAAATGGGCGCTCATCCGATGCGCCTCGTCCACGATTGCGATATCCCAGTGGACATCGCCAAGCATGGCCAGACGATCATCATCCCTGGCCACCTGATCCATGCGGCAAATCAACAGCTGGTGGTCACGGAATGGGTTGCCTGTAGGTGACAGCACCTGCATATACGGATCAAACACCTCAAATTCGAGACCGAACTTCGAACTCAACTCGTCATGCCACTGCTCCACCAACCCGCCAGGACAAGCAATGATGATCCGCTCCGCCGCCGATCTGAGCAGCATCTCCTTGATATACAAACCTGCCATGATGGTCTTGCCTGCGCCGGGATCGTCGGCCAGCAGAAAGCGCAACGGCACCTTGGGCAGCATATCCTCATACACCGCGCGAATCTGATGCGGCAACGGGTCAATATTCGACGAATACACCGCGGACATCGGATCATATTGTGCCGCATACTTGATACGCAAGGCCTCGGCCGCAAGCCGGAACTCTTCAGGATTGGCGTCAAACGGCAACGAACGGCTAGATTGCTGGACCAAACTCAGATGTTGGACCGATTGCTGATCAATGATTTCCTGCCCAAAAGTCGAGCCATCGCCAGCATCGTAATACACCGTCACAGCACCGTTCATCGGTCTGACAGCGACAATGGTCACAGACTGATCGGGCACAATACCACTCACCACGAGGCCAGCCTTAAGATCCGAAAGACCCAATTCCGAATCAGCCATGCTGTCCCCTTAATCACTTTTTTCTTCGATGATGGCTCCTCAACGACCACTCACGTTAGTGAGATTATGCTGATTCTATGACAATAGGAGAGGACAACTTTCGGGAGCTGCTCGAGAACTACGGTCCTTGGGCTTTGTCCTATCTGCTCAATTGCAGCGTCAGTGAACTGGAAACTCCAAGCGACTTCGCGAAGAATATCTCAACCGAGCAAGACCAGGTGATACTACACCTGTGGTCAATTCTGAAGACTCGAGAGCGCGTCACACCGCAAGAGCTCCCGAACATACTTCAATCAGAGCTGAGCCAGCTGATCGACAGGCGGATCTCCGTTGGCAACGCATTGCGTGGCCTGTGCCACGGCCAGACGCCTCGAATACCCGAGAATGTTTCACCTGCTGAACGATGCCTATGGACACTCACCGAGTCCGCATATCCTGCACTACTGGCCGATTACAGCATGCGGCATGATGAAGAAAATATCTCAGCGAATTATTGGTCGTATGACATGTACTCCAACTTGGCCAATAATGACCTCTGCGACTGGCTACACGATCATGACAACGCATTTTCAGATTTCAGTGGCGATGAGGGAAACTTAATCCGATACGCAGTGCACAGCACAGGAATGTCTGGAAGCACGCAATTAAATACATTAGCGATGCAAGTGATTAATACCGCATGGATTGCATCTCTCCATAGTGGTGATGAAGAAACGCCGCCAGACTTCGCGACTCTGTTTGAAGAAGTCCGGACAGTGTTTGAGGAAGTTCGAAATGGGCTATCGACAGGTGAGTACCGCTCATTTGTTTTAGTCGGCCTCTCAGGGGTCATATTGCCAGCTGAATCTCAATCAGCATCTTTGCGAGGATTCGAAATACTCCCCTGGCAACCTGCTGACGCACGCTTTTCCTCGGTGTTTGATGATCGCTACTATTCAACCAGCACCGCGTCCATGTCAAAGGAAGTTCAATTCCACTACCACGGCGATGTCGTGGTCAAAATACCGATAACGCTGAAAGTTGCTTTCCCAGAACACGCCGAAGAACATTCATCGGACCTGTTCCGCCTTAGCAACGAGCTGCGCCACGAAATCAATCGGAAAGTTCGACTTGTTCAACTTGCGCTGTTGCTGTCACAACCGACGATTGCTCCTGCAGGGAGATGGGTATGGCAAACGGTCATCGATCCGTTATCCAACGGAAGCGGCGTTGCCTACGAACCAAAAAGCCCTTACAGCAACAACCAGGGTTCTTTAGTATTGACAGTTCAAAACGTTGAAAACTGGCGAATCTGGCTGGAGCGATTCCTAGGACATGAACAGGGATTAAAGAAGCTGTCGATTGGTATCCGACATCTGCTGTCGGCCGTCAACGAACGAGAAGATCCGGATGACAAACTACTCGACGCAGTCGTGGCGTGGGAGAACCTGTTCGGCGTGAAGCAACAAACAACATTCCGGGTAACTGCTGCACTCGCCTGTTTATTAGATCAAGAACCTAGTGTATATAAAGAAAAGCAGAAGCAACTCAGCAAAATCTATGACGTCAGGAGCAGAGTCATTCATGGGTCAGCGAAGGCTCAGCATACAAAGGCACGGTATGAAAAAAGCTATCAAACACCAGCTTACGAAAGTGCAATCTCCGTGGCCGTTGCAGCGTATCGTACAGTGTTAACTTCACATGTCGATTTATTGGCCTGCGCGGACAGCGAGAAACGCAATTCACAAATACTAGAAGGCAAGGCCGAGGAAGTTCGAACTACCCTAAGTTCCTATGAAAAGAGAACATGGAGATGGAATGTTTCTAGCTGTTAAAGCTATAAACTAAATTATCCAGACTATTTATCAGATTTCCCAGCAAACAGACCGCCCAGCTTTTTCACTCCGTCGCCAACGGCTCCAGCCACGATTCCGGTACCATGCATGGCGCTATTACCCAACTCGGTCGCCCCTTTGCCAATTCGGTGAGCAGTCTCTCCGCTGATTTTCGCCGCGTCCTGACTCAACCGTCCAGCGCTTTGCCCGAGTTGCTTGGCTCCTTCCCCGAGTTGATTAGCGCTTTCAGATATGAGCTTGCCTGCCGCATCGGACCATCGTGGCGCCATCTCGATCTCGATGCGTTCTGCACGGATGCCAATCGATACGGCGAAACTAGACATACGCTTATTGACCTCATCGAGCGTCTGGAGCGTATGCGTCACGGCGAACGGATGCATTACCTTCTGGTCACGAACTTTCAAAGCCGACTGTTGGATGCTGTCGTTGAGCTGGAAGAGCCTGGCTTCGATGTCGTGCAAACGCATGCGACGCGCCTCGATCACTCCCTGCCGATGCTGTTCGAGCGTTTCCGGGCTCTCGGCCATAACCCGGTCCAGTTCCACAACATAGATTTTGTCTTGGAGCTGCACGGCATTGCCGAGGATGGAGATCCAATCGGTGAGATCCTGTTCCAACTGCGCTGCCAGTCCCTCTGCCTCCCGTGCGTCCTTTGCCGCTGCAAGTTTCTTTGCAAGCCCTTCGATTTTGAGCAGGGCATAGCCTTGTGCACGGGCCAGATCCTGCGGGCATCTGGAGACTTTCGACCATGTCGTTGCGGTCACCACACCGACCTTCTCGCGAATCATCATCGTCTCGTCGATCATATGAGCCACGCCTACCAGATTGGCTATAGCCTGATCCTTCTGATCTTGCAGCAGATCGTCGATCTTCTTGTCGATGGTCTCCAGATAATCGGTGATCTCGTCAACAGCCTGTTCGATGGCCATCTGGGTCATGACACCGGCGAGACCAGTCAACATTTGTGGATTCGCGAACGATGAAGCCTTGGATAAGTCTTCGAAGCTGAGTATGTGTCTGATCTTCCCACCATCGCGCAGCACCCCGGTACCCGTCGAGCCGTATTTGGCAACCTGCTGGGCTGATTCCTTCGTGAGCTTCACCCAACGCCCGCTCTGCGAGGAGAGACCACCAATTGTCTGGAATGCTTCGCCAGCGGTCTGAAGCGCTTGTTTTCTGATCTTCCGTGCCCTTGCGTCAAGGCCTGCGTCTTTGAGCCAGGAATCGACCGCATGATCATCGCCCACGACCACCATGCCTTGCTCGTCTTCGATAATCTGGATGTCATGTACGCCGCCTGGCGTGGTGGCCACATCGCTCGAATTCATCTGGCTCTCCCTGTATCTCTTCTATTGACGGTCAGTTCACTGCGGCAGTGAAGGCGCTGTCGAACAGCCTTTTGGCGCGCATCTCGAGCGCCTTGACCTTTTTGCGGTCTTTCACAGGAGCTTTGCCGAGCAGTTCAACGCCTCGGCGTATCCTGCCTAGCTCGCCGCGCCACTGACCGATAGGCGCGTTGTCGGACAGATCAGCTGACTTTGTTTCGATGAGCTCCTCGACGGCATCGCATTGATAACCGACCACATCCAACGGGTCCTTGTCTTCGGGAAAGTGGATCTTTCTGACCAGATCGACGAATTTATCCGAGAACTTTTGCTCTTTCAGCCATTCCGCTGTGTGACCAAGCATTTCAGGCGTTATGAACTGTGACAGCATCGTAACGACATCGATGAATATGGATAACTTTCCGCCCGCCTTTGCTTGCTTATTGGACTTCTTTGTACTGGCCATAGAAAATCTCCCCTGATCGGCATCCTGATTCCCATTATAGGGGCGGCATCCCCCATTCCTGAGTCGGTTGCTCTCGAATACCTCAATGCCGTTCCTCCAATCCCGGAAACTGTCCAAGAAAACGGCACCACCTCGTTTTTGTCAGGTATTTTGGCTTTTCGCTGTTTGGTGTGGGTGGGCTGGTCGGGTGGAGGTGGCTGGTCGGGTAGTTTGGGGGTATGGATACCACGTTGTTGTTCGCCGCCGCCTTGCAGTTGCCTGATCCCTGGAGGGTTTCGGGTGTGGAGTTGCGTGACGGGGAGGGCGGCAGACGCGAATTGCACATCACGATCGGATTCGAGCCCGGCTCGCGTTTTTCTTGCCCGCATGCGCAGTGCGGGCGGGAGGCGTGCCCGATGCATGATGTCAGGGACCGGGTGTGGCGGCACTTGAGCTTCTTCCGGTGCAAGGCGTTCATCCACGCGGGCGTGCCGCGCGTATCATGCCCCGAGCACGGCGTGCGTGCGGTGCCGGTGCCGTGGGCCCGTCCAGGCAGCGGGTCCACGCTGTTGTTCGAGGCGATGGTCGTGGAGCCGGCGAAAAGCCAGCCGGTCGCGGACATGGCCGGGCAGGCCGGCGAACATGACACGGGATCGTGGCGGTTCATCGGACATGATGTGGACCGGGCCCGCCTGTACGAGGATTGCACGGGCGTGGGGGCGGTCGGCATCGACGAGACCAGCCGCAAAGGCCACCGGTACATCACCGTGCTCGCCGATCCGGCGGGGCGCGACGTGATCCGCGTGGTGCCCGGCGAGGACGCGGATCACCGTCAAACGGTTCGCGTTGGATTTCATGGACCACCACGGTGACCCGGACCGGGTGGCACCGGTCGCCTGCGACATGAGCCCGGGGTTCGCCAAGGGCATCCGCGAACACCTGCCCAACGCCGCCAAGGTGATCGACAAGGTCCATGTGGTCAGGCACGCCAACGGGGCCGTCGACAAGGTCCGCAAGACGCAGGCCACGGCTGGGAAAAGATACGTCACCATCAGTAATCCGACGCTCGCCCACAGGCGGTTCCCAAATATTTCTCGGTAATTTTCCGATTCTTGACTGCGGTCAACTTCTCCTGCTCTCTGCCCTCCTAGGTTTAAAGGCAGAACAAAGGAGAAAAGATGTTAACCCTACAGAAGTTTTTCGCAAACAATAAACGCACCATAGTCATCGGCATGACGGTTTTCGTCGCCGCCGCACTCCTGCTTCAATACGCGTTCGGCCTCGGATTCATCTCCAACTGGCTGTATGGAGCGGTTGGCGTGATAGGACTTGTACCGCTGATTATCAAGGCCATCAACTCGTTGAAGTTCAAAGTCGTCTCCATTGAGCTGTTGGTGAGTGTGGCGGTCATCGGCGCACTCATCATCGGCGAGTTCAGCGAGGCGGGAATCGTCACATGGCTCTTCCTGCTGGGTGAAGTCATTGAAGATGCGACTCTCGCCAAGACACGCTCGGCCATCAAGGAGCTTACGGAACTCGCGCCGCAGACGGCCTGGCGCGTGGAGTCCCCCACCGATCGCAACGCCGAAGAGGTGGATGTGGACGAAATCGACGAGGACGACTACCTCCTGGTGAAAACGGGAAGTCAAGTACCGGTAGATGGCCGCATTGTTTTCGGCGATGGTCATCTTGACGAGGCAAGCGTCACCGGCGAGCCGCTCCCCCGCCATAAAAGCGCGGAGGGCAGCGACGAGGTATTCGCCGGCACCAATCTCACCGACGGAACCATTGTGGTGCAGGCCACCAAGGTGGGCGAGGACACCGTCTTCGGAAAGATTCTCGAACTCGTAGAAGAGGCCGAGGATTCCAAGACCGGCGCCCAGCGTTTCATCGATCGCTTCTCCAAGTACTACACGCCCGTCGTACTGCTCATCGCGCTCATCGTTGGCATCGTCACCCAAGACGTCCGCCTCGCCATTACCATCCTCGTGCTGGGTTGCCCTGGTGCATTGGTGATCGGAGTTCCGGTTTCCAACGTCGCAGGTATCGGTCTCGGCGCACGGCACGGCGTGCTGGCAAAGGGCGCGCAAATGCTGCAGTCGCTCAGTGAGGTGGATACCGTCGTCTTCGATAAGACCGGCACCCTCACCACCGGTCACCCCGCGGTGGTGCACGCACGGACGCTTTCGGAGGACGCCCTCGCCTGGCATCTCGCCGCCAGCGCCGAACGCGAATCCTCTCACCCATTGGCCGCCGCCATCGTCGAATATGCACGCACCACACACTCCATCGACATCGCGAACCTCCCGGCAGTCTCGGAAACCCATGTCATCGCCGGCAAGGGAATCGTCGCAAGCGTCGAAGGGCACCACGTCGCCATCGGAAACGAAGCGCTACTGGCCGCCGAGAACATCGCCCTCACCACCGGCGACAACGACACTAACGAGTGGAAGCACCAAGGGCTTTCGCTGGTGTACGTGGCAGTGGATGGCCAACTGCGCATCATCGCAGGAATCGGTGACGCACTGCGCCCAACTACCATTACCGCACTCTCCCAACTGAGAGAACGTGGCATCAAGCATCTCGTCATGCTTTCGGGAGATGGACAAGCAACCGTCGACGCCATCGCCGGAGAGCTTGGCTTGGACGAAGCGCACGGAGGCCTCCTCCCACAAGACAAGGCGGACTTCATCAAGCAACTGCAAACCCAAGGACGTAAGGTGGCCTTCGTCGGTGACGGAATCAACGACAGCCCGGCTCTGGTGGCCGCGGATCTCGGCATCGCCATGGGCAACGGCACCGCGACGGCCGTCGAAATCTCGGATGTGGTGCTTCTCAACTCCGACATCTCCAAGCTGCCCACCGCCTACTCCATCGCACGCTCGACGGTTGCGAACACACGCGAGAACATCGGCATCGCCCTGGCGACCGTGCTCTTCCTCTTCATCGGTCTCTTCGCCGGATTCATCTATATGGCATCGGGCATGTTGGTCCACGAGGCGAGCATTCTCATCGTGGTTGTCAACGCGCTTCGTCTGCTTCGCAAAAAACTTGACGGAGGTCAAGTGCGAAGGAACTAGCCGCACTTAAAGTAAAGATCACAAGGAAACAAGTACGGAAACGTACGGAAACGAGGACATCATGCAGAAAGCAATTCTGAAGGTCAACGGGATGACATGCCCGTCCTGCCTCACCACCATCCAAACGGCATTAACAAAGCAAAACGGCGTCGGAGAGGTCAACGTGCTCTTCAACGCAGGCAAGGTCAAGGCAGCCTTCGACGAGAACGCGACCGACGCACAGACTCTCGCCAACGTCGTCAGCGAGCTGGGTTATTCAGTAGAAAAAGTAACAGTAAAGGAGCAGAAATAATGACAAACACCACGAGCGCACAGCCCCTCACCCCACAGGAACGCTACGAGCAGGAAGCCGCGCAATCCGACAAGGACCACCACACCCCCACCGCTGGCGCGATGACCGGCCACATCATCTCGAATCTCTTCCTCGACATCCTCAAGATTCGTCAAGCGAAGTTGTTCGCGAAGGGCACCACACGCCTCTTCCTCGAGCAGCACGCCGCACAGTGGATCGCCGTTGAGACGGAAACGATTGAACGCCTCGACTCGGTGCTGGTCAGCGACAACGAGATGGTGCCGACCACGACTGAACAGCTCAATGAATACGGCAAGCTCACCGAGGACCCGGTACGCAAATACGCAGCGGGCGAGGATCAGCTGACCGACCTCATTCACGACTTCGACTGGCAGCTCATCTTCGTCGGCAAGGCCATTGCCCTGGCGGATAACGAGGGTAAGACCGCGCTTAGCTCGGTTCTAAGCGACTTCCGCTTCTGGGCCAAGCAGCAGATTCTCGAGGCGCAGCTCTTCCTCGGCAACGATCCGACCGACGGTCTGTATAAGGAAGTCGATGATGATGACGACGACGATGACGACGAGTGAGCCGTCAGCAAACAGGTAAATGAATGAGCCGAGGGTGAACTGGCCGGCGCGGCAGAGTGGTGAAAGGATGGGTATCGTGGAGAACATGGATAAGACGGTTAAAGATCCGAGTCATGCACATCACGTAAGCCCCACACACGACCACCGCTGCGCCGGACTTGTGCCGCTCTTCTCCGAACTGCCGCAAAACGACCAGGACTTCATCGACAGCCAACTGCACCACCGCATCTTCGAAAAGGGCGATCAGGTGTTCATGCCCGGCGACGAGCTGAAGCTTCTCATCGTTGCCAGAGGCTCCATGAAGGTCTACCGCATGAGCCGCAGCGGGCGCGAACAACTGCTCCGCGTGCAGGAGCCCGGCGGGTACGAAGGCGAGGCGTGGCTGCTCGGTCAACCCAACGACTCTCTCTACGGACAGGCCCTTGAAACCACTGAAGTGTGCCTTCTCTCCCACTCCGCCTTCCACAAAGTACTTCTTGAGCAGCCCCTCCTCAGTGTTCGGTTGCTGGAGCTCAACGCCGCGAAGCTCGTCTCGTTGGAGCAGCTCAACGGGTTCCTCGGCATGGACCGTGTGGAGGAGCGCCTGGCCGCCTATCTCCTCGATATCGCCAAGGCGTCAGGCTCGTTGCGTTTCAGCCTTCCGATCCGCATGAAAGAGCTGGCGCACCTTCTCGGCACCACACCCGAGACACTGTCGCGCAAGCTGAAGGTGCTGGAGGACGATGGGCTCATCGCACGGCGGCGGCGCGAGATTCAGATTCTCAACCAGGATGAGCTGGAAGATATCTGACGCCCTCTACCTGCACATCTGACGAAAAGTTCAGATGTGCAG
This sequence comes from Bifidobacterium subtile, assembly GCF_000741775.1. GTDB lineage: Bacteria > Actinomycetota > Actinomycetes > Actinomycetales > Bifidobacteriaceae > Bifidobacterium > Bifidobacterium subtile. Next base: position 12,072 of record NZ_JGZR01000004.1, on the reverse strand, counting down.
GTACACGAAGGAAACGTTTAACCCGTTGTGACACAAGACCTAAGCCGACATTTCTGACTACCTGCACATCTGAAAAAAGTGTCAGATGTGCAGGTAGAGTCTGAGTTCACTCATCCCCGACGAGCCGGGGCGCCGAGATCTGAGTGAAGATTGTGGCGAGAAGCTCATTCATCTTGCGTTCTTTTTTCATATCTTCTGCCTTCACCCCGAACACATACATATTCTGACGAAAAAGAAACCTCACTTTATCGATATCGTGCGTCCACGTCTCATGAAGGCCGTGTTGCCGACCGTGATATTCGAGCGCAAAGCCGTACTGCGGATAGGCGATGTCAAAATAAGAGACCTTGCCACTCACCGGATCACACGTCTTCATATTGACGACCGCACCCGTCAATCCGTGACGTTCCATCAGCAGACGGAGCCTGGTCTCCTGCGAGGAATCCGTTCCGGAACGGGGCATCGACACGGCCTTCATGCACGCCTTTCGACCGCGAAAATTCAGGTCAGTTTCGAGAATTTCCTCAAATCTCCGCACACCCCCTGGAACGAAACTGCGCTGACGACGCATCAGCGAATCACCGAGCACCACCAGCTCCTCGAGTGATATCCACTCCGCCATCTGCTCCCACGCAACCAGCGGGTGAACGCACATAAACCTTCCATCGACGAGAACCGATCTCAACGGCCGAGACCATACGTGTGCCTGCACATTTTTCGGCCTTTCGCTGTTTGGTGTGGGTGGGCTGGTTATATGGTGACGGTGGCTAGGTCGGGCTTGCCGCAGGTCAGGTGGATCATCGTGGAGAAGCAGTCCATGTTGCGCAAGCCGCGGGCTCGGGTTTTGATGTGTCGGATGATGCCGTTCAATCCCTCGGGGATCGCGTTGGTGCACCGGTGGTCGAAATACGCGAGGATGTCCCGCCAGTGACGGCGGATCCGGCGGGCGAGGGTTTTCATGGGTTCCGGACGGGAGTGCATCATCCACGAGCACCATGTCCGGAACCCGGCTTCGGCCCGCATCCGGCTCGTGCCGGTGGCGTGGATGTCCTGGAGGGTCCCGCGCATCCGGCGGGCGCGTGCGGTCCTGACCCGTTGTTTCCGCAGGTTATGCCTGGTCTCCAGCCGGAGCCCGGTCAGGCCCTCCTCGTTGCGCGGCCACGGGTATTTCGTGCGCCCGAGCGGGGGTGTGTATCACCATGTCAAGTTGTGCGGGAAAATCACCAGATTTGAGCAGTGGTAGCGCCTGTTTTGTGCAGGGTTGGCGGTTGCTGTCGTCCTTGGTTGTTTTTGGTTATTTCATGAGTGAGTGTGTGCTGCGGTAGGATTCGCCGTGGAAGCGGATGATCCTGCCGTGGTGGACGATGCGGTCGATGACCGCTGCGGCCATGTCGCCGTCGCCGAACACGTCGCCCCACCGGCTGAATTCGAGGTTGCTGGTGAAGACGATGCTCCTCCTTTCGTAGCTGTCGGCGATGATCTGGAACAGGAGTCTGGCTCCGTCGATGTCGATGGGCAGGTAGCCCAGCTCGTCGATGATCAGGAGCCTGTTCTTGCCGATCCGGTCGAGTTCGCGGTCGAGTCGGTTGTCTTGTTTGGCTTTGCGCAGCGTCATGATCAGTGCCGCGGCGGTGGAGAACATCGTGGGGATGTTGTTCCTACATGCCTGTCTGCCCAAGGCGATGGCTAGGTGGGTTTTGCCGCAGCCGACGTCGCCGTAGAGCACGAGGTCCTGGGCGTGTTCGATGAAGTCAAGTGTGAGCAGGTTGCCTCTGCCCCAGTCGTCGGGGAATCCGGTCGTGCTCCAATCGTAGCCGTCGAGTTCTTTGGCTTGGGGGAAGTTCGCTTGTTTGAGCAGGCGCAGGCGTTTGGATTGCTCACGGCTGAGGTTCTCGGCCCGGAACAGGTCGGCCAGTAGGCCGAGCTGGCCCGGCGTGGCGTCCTGGACGGTGGCTTTGAGTACGTTTCTGGTCAACGGCAGGTTACGGGAGAGTTCCATAACCTCCTCGATGGTTGATTTGCTCACCGTTCGCCCGCCTCGCGGGCGGCTTGTGGATTCCTGCGTCGTCGTGTCGGTCATGCGTTCGTCTCCTTCATGAACCGGTCGTAGCGGGTCAGATCGGGGCCGTGGGGTTCGTCGTCGCTCTGGCCGACACGCCTGGCAGTCTGGTCGATGGCGGTGAAGGCGAGTTCGCGTCCGGATTCGAGAATCACACGGCATGCCTGGACGGTGGCGGCGAACCCGTGGGCCTGGCTTGATGTGGTGAGCTCCTTGAGAAGTCGTCCTCGATCCAGATCGTTCATCACGTCCAACGCCTCGCGCACTGTCTCGGGAAAGTCGCCGCGCAGCGGGCTTTCGCCCCAGCTGCGGGGTTTTCTGGCCAGCACGGGCAGGATTGACGCGGGATCAGCGGCCGTCACGGCGTTCCTGCCGTAGGCCCGGTCAAGTTGAACGATGCGCGTGCCGTCGGTGGCGCGGATCTCCACGTCGAAGGCACGCAACCCCACATGCACGGGCAGGTTGTGGTATTTCGCCCCGGCCAGGTAGCGGGCACCGTCCACCGTGACAATACCGAGGTTATCGGCATGACGCGTCTCCCAGCGCACCGGGTCGAACGATACGCCCGGCAGGGCGAGCATCCGCGCCTTGTCCTGTTCGAACAGGCCCTCGATCGTGCCCTCCTTGCGATAATGCGACTGGTGCGCTAATTCACCGCACCGGGCAAGCAACATGCGTGTCAACGTTTCAAGACTCTCCGCCTTGGGTATCGGCACCATCAGGTTGCGCCGCAGGAAACCGACCGCGTTCTCAACGCTGCCTTTCTCGTTACCCGAATACGGGTTGCAGAACCTGACCTCACCAATCCGGTAGTGCGCCTGGAATGCATTAAACACGCGGGTCATGGTAATCTGCCGACCGAACCGGCGGCCGACACCGGTCGCGTTATCGAACACCAACACCCCGGGCACCCGACCGACCGCAGAGAACACACGGATCAGGCCCGTGCACACGCATTCGGCGTTCTCTCCGGGCAACGCCACGCAAAAGCGCATGTTCGAATACGGGAACGAGACCACCAGCACGTGCACGTCACGCTCCACGCCCGCGACCAACGCCCTAGCTAATCCGAAATCCACCTGCGCGGTCCCCGGCGCCCAATCCAGTTCCACGAACCCGTCCGATTCGGCGCGGTTCTCCTCCCGCCATCGCTTCATCCAGCGCTGCACCGACGAATACGAGCCAGCGAACCCCTGCTCCGTGACCAAACGGTCATACACGCGCCGCGCGGTATGACGCTGCTTGCGTGGCATCGACCGGTCCGCGCGCAGCCACGAGTCCACAACCCGGGAGAACGGTTCCACCCGGCTCCTAGACTGCTCCGGCCGCGCTTCGGGCCGGGGCGAGAAATCCTCCATATCCGCGTACTTCGCGACCGTGTTACGCGAGATCCCGAGCCGTTCGGCGATCGCCGAACGCGACAAGCCCTCCATCTCGTACCTCCTGATATCCTGCCTAATGGGCATCGGTACCGTCATTCCTTCCCTCCCGAGAACCGTGAAAATGGTTGATAGCACTCGGGAATCTATCAGGACAACAGGCCGATGCCTTTCACATCAAGACACCACCGCCAAAACCGATCAAATCAAGCAATCACTCTGCCCAATTCCGGTGATGACCACGCACAAAACAAAACGATGATAAACAGTTCGAGCGGATCCTCGCCGAGCATGCGCGCGATATCGGGGACGTCGAACGGCTGGAATCGGACGCGTTCGGGCTGATCCTGGCCGACGGCCCCGACGTCCCGCACGCGATCCAGCCAGCCCTGTACTGACGACGACATGAAAGGAAAAACGGAGACGAAGACGACGAATACAAGGAACAGCTGGCTCTGGATGCACGCGGCGGATGCCGCACGGCCTGCCGGGTGGGTCCTCATAGCCGTTGCAGAGCTCGAACTTCTGCCTGGCATGGCGGCAACCACGGCGACGGTCGCGGGAGACCACCATGGCGGGGACGCGCGCATCGCCGCGCTGTCGGTGGGATGGACGCTGATCGTCGTGCTTTTCCTCGACGCCCTGGGGCAGGCATGGCGCGGCGTCCGCCGCCTGCACCGCTCATACAGCGTCCACTGCACGCGACGGGACTACCCGGAGTCCATGATCCCGCTGGGCGTGAGCGCGGACGACCACTTCCGGGCCGAGTACGACCCGTACAGCGACGCGGTCATCGTCACGCCGCGATCCGCGCTGGAAGGCATGCCCATGGCGTGCCTGATTGACGGGCGGCTCGATCACATGCCCGGGCAGCCGGGCCATGCCTGCGAAGGCACCGTCGACAGCCATGCCGGATCCGCTCTGGTTCCAGGCCGGTGACGCCATTTTGATGGACCTGTACAAGATAAGGAGAAGTCATGACGTTCTATGACTGGCTGGCCTGCCCCCTGTTCGCCGCGATTTTCTATTCGGAGGCCTGGTTCACCATCCAGTCCGTGGTCATCGACAAGCGGAGCATGTCCGAGGCCGAGTTGGATGTGATGGAGGCCTTCTGTCTCTCGATGGGCTGCGTCATAACGCTCGACTACTCAGTGCGCCGCTTCTCCGCAGCGTTCGAGGCCAGGGATCCGTCGCTGTCCGGCGTGCCGCTCTGGCTGTGCGTGCAGGTGGCCGCCGCCGTCGTGGCCGTGTTCGTCGTGCCCGCGATCTGCCGCCAGGCGTGGCGGTGGGCCAGGTACGGGCGCAAACGCCCCATCGATGTGGACGAGAAAGGCAGGGTCGTGATGACCACCGGCCGCACCTGGCGGCCGGTCCCGTTCTGGGTGCGCCTGTGCCTAGGCGCGGCCTGCCTCCTGTCCGCAGCGGCCTTCGTGCCCGTGCTGCACGCCGCGTCCGACCTGCTGCACGCATAGACGAATAGATGCATAGATATATAGAAACATAGTTAAGCAATAAAACAATTAGACAAGAAAACAATAAGACATTTAGTTGATTAGATGTGTTCCTGTCCGGATGGGCGGACGCCTGTGGTAGTGTGCGTCTGCCGGGTCAGGGGAGATTCGAAGGAGAAGATCATGAGGAGAATGACATGGCCGAGACCGAGGCGCTGCCAGTCGTCGACACGGACGGTCTGCAGAGCGTGGCCGACGGGCCGGACGACGGGATGGCGCAGAGCGGTCCTGCCAGGGCCGTGAGGCGCAGGCGCGCCGCGGTCATCGCGGCCGTCGGCGTCGTGCTCGCTCTGGCCGCCGCATACGCGGGCGGCTGCGCGTACGCCGCGCACAGGCTGGATGCGGAGAAGGCGTCCTATGCCGCCGAGCGGAGCGCTTACATCGGGAAGACGGGCGAGGCGAGGAACCTCGCCAAAAGCGCGAAGGGCAAGGTGCTCGACGTGAAGACCATCGACGCGCTGAACACGGCCGCCGGCCGGCGTCTGCCGGCTCCGGGACAGGCGCGCCCCTGGGCGCTGTGGGAGGAGATCCCCGTGCTGCACGGCTACGCCCAGGCCCGCGCGACCCTGGGCGACGATGCGAAGGCCATCGATCAGGCCATCGCCGAGGTCAGGGCCTCGCAGTCCTCGAAGCGCGTGAAGGACGCGAAGGACATGCTCTCGAATGCCGACGGGGCGGCGAAGAAGCTCCTGGCGGACTCGAACGGCAAGGTCGCGGACAACAGGACCCGCGACGCGCTCTCCGCCGCGATCAGCGGCGCGGACAAGACGCTCAAGACCCCCGGCACCGGCTTGAAGCCGGGCCTGGCCGAAGCGTATACGGCTGCATTGAAGCCCCTGGCGGACGCGAGCCGGCAGGTCAACGACTCCATGAAGACCAAGAGCGACGCCGACGCGAAGGCAGCAGCCGACGCCGCAGCAGCCCAGGCCCAAGCGGCCGCGCAATCCCAGGGCGCGGCGCAATCGACGCAGTCGTACGCCCAAACCCCCGCCTACGGCAATTACAGCGGCGCAGCCCAGTCCTACGCTGGCGGCGGCACAGGCTATCAGCAGCCGGCCGCGCCACGACAGCAGGCACAGCCCCAGGCACCCGCGCCGGCGAACAACGGCGGCGGGCAGCAAGGCGGCAGCAGCTTCAATTGGGATGCCTGGGTGGCCGAGCAGAACAAGAACGCGATCATCCTGTCGCCCACAGACCGATGCAAGGTGTTCGGCGACTGCAGCGGGCTGAACTAGTCCATCGATCAATAAGAATCCGCGTCTCCCTAATAATTGGGGGGGCGGATTTTTTATAAAAAAATAGTGACGCTTGTCCTCGGCTACGGCGTGTCGCCGGTGGTCTGATTGATGTCGGGAAGCCCATCCGGGCTTCTGTCATGACAGAAATCGGAGGAGAGCCTTATGGGGTTCAATCTGAAACACAGCGCACGCGAGACCGGGAGCGATCATCCCGGCCTGGCGCGCAAGAAGGCCTGGCGCGCCCTGGTTGCCGGCGTCGCGGCGCTGGCCACGCTGGCCGCGCCGGCGGTGGCGATGGCCGACGCGGGCGGCGGCACGGGATCGGATGGCGGCGGCGGCACGGGCGGCACCGCGTCGATCCACTGGCTGCGACCAAGGACGCATGGCCCGCCACGAACGACGGCGTGCGCCAGGCCCTTGGCGACATGGGCTATCCCATCACGGGCGGCGGCACGGCGGGCACGGCCAACGACGTGATCAACACGTCGCTGGGCCAGGCGATCGGCCAGTGCCAGGCGAGCTACACGGGCGAGGGCGCGGCCGACTGCCGGCTGGTCGGCGTGGGCATCGTCGGCAACGACGACAGCCACACATTCACCGGTATCAGCAACTGGGCGGACAGCGGCCTGTGGCACCAGAAATGGGCTGACGAGGTAGCCGGAAAGACCTACAACTACCAGGGCATAAACTGGAACGCGGCAAGCCCGTGGACCGACAAGCGCGGCAACCATACCCTGAGCACTTTGGCCGATGAGGTCATCAACGCGAATCTGGGCGCTTCGCTGCGCGTGATCGTGCTGGCGAAGAACCAGCCCGCCCCACCCACATACAACCTGACCGTGAACACGCAGGCCTCGACCGCACCGAAGGCCGGGTCGAACGATCCGGTGCATGACACGGTCACGCTGGACCGTTCGGGCAGCTCGGTCGCAGAGAACGTGACGGTGAGCACGCATCTGAAGTACGCCGGGTCCGCGGCCGGCATCGTGCCGGGAGCGGAGGCGAACCGGGACAAGGCGATGCCCAACCAGGGCGCGACCGGCTCGGACGACTTCACCCCGAAGGACTTCGGCATGGCGAACGGCTGGGTGCCGGGCCATTACTGCTTCAGCGCGCAGGTCGCCAAGCAGGGCCACATGGGCGCCGCCGTGAACACCCCGGCGTGCGCCGCGGGCGAGGACTTCACGGTCACGGACGTGCCCCCGGCCCCGCCGGCCAAGAGCATCGACAAGGGCGTGAGCGCCAGCCAGATGGTCAACCGCACCGTGATCACGTCCAAGACGGGCCTGTTCGGCTACGCCATGGCATTCAGCGACCAGATCACCCCCAACGGCGTCAAGTACACGGTCGGCAACTACAAGCTGATCGACAAGGACGACGGCAACAAGGACGTGAGCGCGGACTTCGCGATCACATGGGACAAGGCCAAGAACACGGTCAGCGCGACGCGCAACCAGCCGTACAAGTCCTTCCTGCCCTCGGACCACTCGTACGAGTTCTCGTTCGATGTGACGGTCTCGAAGCCTGACGTGAACAAGGTCAAGGACATCGCCAAGGTGACCTGGAACGAGCATCCCGCCGCATCCACGGACGAGCACGAGTTCCCCACCTGGACGCCGGCCCCCGACAAGTCCTGGGTCAAGCTGGGCGCTGACGGCAAGTGGCAGACGGTCGTCGACCCGGGGCGCACCAACGCGACCGGCGCTGACAACAACGTGTTCTTGGATGAAGACCGGGTCGCCTCCGTGGTCAACGGGACCGTGGACGCGAACCTGATCCAGGCCCCCACGAAGCTCGCGCTGGCGGATGACTGGACGGCCTCGGACTACCTCGTGGACCCCGAACCGGCATCCTCGATCCGCGTGTACGAGGCGAACGGGCAGTCCGACGCCAACGGCCACTACGTGAGCGCGTCGGTCAACGACATCGCCACCAAGGGCAAGGACGTCACCAGCCAGTTCAAGATCGCACTGAATGGCTCGAAGGCCAGCGCGACCGCGAAGCCGGCCTACCTGGCCAAGCTCAAGGGGCTGAAGACGCCACTGCAGGTCACCCTGCTCGTGCCGATGACGGTGAACTTCGCCAACGGCAAGGGCGCGGCCCAGGTGCGCGCCGACCACGGCAAGCAGCCCGGCGACGAGCTTGAGTTCTGCGACGCGAACAGCACCCGGTTCACGAACTCCGGCTCGGAGAGCGTGAACGACGTGACCACGCCGACCAACGTCCCGGCGATCTGCGGCTACGTGCCACCGGTCAAGAAGGACGTGATCGGCGAAGCCAGCCAGGGCGGCAATCAGGCCAGCGTGGACGGCAAGGTCGTCTTCCCCGGCCAGCGGGTCGAATACCAGCTGCTCACCACCCCCAAGCTCCCCGACACCCTCGCCTACGGCGTGAGGAACCTGGTTCTCACGGACACCTACGACCAGTACCTGCAGCCCGACAAGCAGACCCTGGAACTCATGGATCTGAACACGGGCAAGGTCATCCCCAAGAGCGCGTACGCGACCAAGTGGGACGACGCGAAGCACCTGGCGCAGGCCACGATCAGCGACCAGGCGCTCCTCGCAGGCTGGAAGGCGGGCGGCAACCCGCGCATCCAGCTGCGCTTCGAGGGCACCGTCTCCAAGAGCGCTCCCACGGACCACAAGGTCGACAACCAGTGGATGCTCACCCTGAACAATTCGCTGACCCCGTCCAACGTGGTGTTCAACGTGCCCCCGGCCTTCACCCCCGTGAAGACGGACACGCAGGGCTCCAGGCAGGGCGACCCGACCATCTCCATCGACGGGCGGACGCTCATGCTGGGCGACACCGGCACCTACACCGTCACCCTGGACGCCAAGCAGCAGAACCAGGCGTACGACGTGTGGAAGCTGGGCATCGTGGACGACTTCGACGAGCAGTACGTGTCGATCGACCAGTCCAAGATCGCGGTGCTGGGCGCAGACGGCAAGGACTACACGTCCAGGTTCAACATCAAGGTGATCGACGGCGTCGTCTACGCGTTCGCGAGGACCGTGGACACGAAGGTGCCTGCGACCGGAGCCACGGTGAAAGGCGACCCGCAGCCGGCGGACCTCGCGGCCTACGCGAAAAGCGACAAGCACGACGCGCTGAAGAGCCCCGCGATCGACCAGTCCCTGCTCGGCCAGTCGTACCAGCTGGTCATGCCCTACACGGTCATCAAGGTGTCCAAGGGCTACGTCGTGAAGAACACGGCCACCCAGGTCGTCAACGACATGCGCAAGCAGACCAATCAGGTCTCCAACCCGCTGGCCCCGATCAACCCGGTCAAGGACGTGACCATCAAGGTCGGCGGGGCATCCATCAACGGGCAGTCCGTGTGGCTGAACAGCACGTTCCTCTACCAGCTCGACAGCTCGACGATCCCCGCCAGCCGCGCCTACCCGGCAGTGGACCGATGGGACATCGCCGACCAGTTGAATACGAAGGTCGACCAGTACACGGGCCAGTGGGCCGTGTACGCGCAGGCCGACCTGTACAAGGACGGCAAGATCGTCGCGGACAAGGGCAGCAAGATCGCCGGCAGCGGATTCGACTCCTCCGAGTTCGGCTCCGACCTGTTCACCGCCCAGCAGGACCCAGCCGGCGTGGTCACCGTCAGCGCCACCAGCGCCTACAAGGCGCTCGTGAGCGCTGACAACGCGCACGAGGCGGGATGGCGCGCGTACATCCAGTGCACGCGCATCGCCGTCACCGAGAAGCAGGCCAACCAGTTCGTTGAGCACTACAACGACAAGGTCCTGCCGAGCAATATCGTGTGGACCCGCACTCCGCAGCTGACCCCCTCCATCCACATCGTCAAGTGGGATGAGAAGAGCGGCCTGTTCAAGGGCGACCGCAACGACCCCAAGGACGCGCTGAGCGTGACCGGCGACACGACCATCGTGTTCACGATCACCAACACCAGCAATGATCCCGAGAGCCACGGAGCCGTCTTCCAGGCCAAGGACCTCAAGCTCGAGGACCATACGATCGCCGGCGACGGCACCGTGACGGATCTCAAGTACCCCGCCAACTGGGACACGCTGGTGTTGAAGCCCGGCGACCATGTGGACGTGACCGGCACCCTTCGGGGCGTCGCCACGGTGCACACCGACCGCGCCAAGGTCACCGGCACCCCGCTGTTCGAGTGCCCGGCCAGCGACCAGAACCCGTTCGGCAACGGCAAGGCCGGCGAGCCGGTCCCGCCCAGGAACGCGGTCCACGTCGATGGCAGGACCCTGTGCTCGGACACGCCGGTGACGTCGAACCAAGACGATTGGAACGGCAAGGTCCCGACGAAGCTCGAGCAGCTCGCCCAGACCGGCGCGCCGATAGCGGGCGTCGTGCTCGTGGTCGTCGCGCTGGCTGGCGGCGCCGCCGTGATGCTCGTGACGCGCAGGCGCCACGCGGCCCACGCCGCGGCGTCGATGGCGGCCGGCTCCGAGGATTCGGCCGAGTAGGCGCATGCCGCCCGTGGCCTTCGCGCCATGGGCGGCCCCTGCCCTTCCCGCGCATGTCCCGGCTTGGGGATGGCGTCCCGCTGAGAAGCGGGCCGCCGGCCGGGGAACTCTTCGCCGCATCGCGAACCCGTGCGGCGAGTCCTGAATAAATGAAGGTGCCGCCCGCTCTCCCGCAATCCCCACGGGAGAGGGGGCGACGCCCCTCGTCCGGGGCCGGCCTTACACGGCTCCGGACATTCAACTTCCTGTTTTCCTAACTTCTTAACTTCTTGTTTTCTTATCTTCTTATCTTCTTAACTTCTTGGGAGGGAGGCGCTCGATGGCTTGCGGATCACAGATGATCGGGCATCGGGATGCCGTGCTGGACGGGCGGCACGGACCAGCCGCCCGTCCCGCCTCCCTGACTGGGGGCCGGGGCCGGCGCGGGGGCTGGCGCCGGAGCCGGGGCCTGGCGTCGCGGAGCGGAGTATCCGCCTGGCGCGTATCCTCCGCCGCCCTGCTGGGCGGGAGCGGGCGCCGGGGCCTGCTGCTCGTTCGCGGCAGGGGCGGGCGCGCTGTTCTGGGCGGCCGCGGCCTTGGCCGCATCGTCCTTCTGCCTGGCGGCCATGCTGTCGCCGACGCTCTTCATCGCGGCCTGCAGCGCGCTCTGGGAGTCCCGGTACGTTCTGGGGCCCGTCGCAGTTCCGGCGAGGGTCTTTCCCGCCGCGTCGATCGCGTGCTGCAGGGCCGTCCGCGCGGCCTCGTCCTTGACCTTGCCGGAGGAGTCCTTGAGCTGGGCCTTGCCCTGGCCGATCGTCTGGCGCAGCGAGGCCTTCGCGTCGGCCAGGATCCTCGCGTCGCGGCTGGCCTGCACGGCCTTGCCGGCCGCCTCGATCCGGCCGCTGCGCTCCTGGGCGGCCTTCGCGGCCGCGTCCAGCGCATCGATGCCGGCGCGCAGCCCGCCTCGCCCTCCTGCGGCGCAGTCGGCGGCGGCCGGCTTCGGAGCGTTCCTGAGCAGGGCGGCCAGGGCCGTGACCTTCCCGGGGTTGTTTTTAGTCAAGTTGGTTTTTTGTGGTTGGTCACTTATTTTTTTCGGGTTTCGGCGTGGAGCGTGCTGTTGGTTATTGGTTGTGGATTTCCTTGCCGAACATGAGGGCTTCGCTCACGCGCCGGCTTGGTCCGGTGAATTCGATGAGGCGGCCGTGGTGGACGATGCGGTCGATGATCGCGGCGGCGAGTTTGTCGTCGGCGAAGATCGTGCCCCATTTGCTGAACTCGATGTTGGTGGTGAAGATGATGCTTCTTCTCTCGTAGCTGCCGGTGATGATCTGGTAGAGGAGTCTGGCGCCGTCGATGTCGAAGGGCACGTAGCCGAACTCGTCGAGGATGATCAGGTCGGCGCGCGCGAGGTCTCTGAGCAGCGCGTCGAGGGCGCCGTCG
>NZ_JGZR01000003.1 GCF_000741775.1 Bifidobacterium subtile | reverse complement strand
GCGTTTCTCCTGTTCATCAGTCCCAGTATCCCCTCGCTCCGGTAGCGGCGCATCCACTGGTACACGCTCGTCGGCGTGCAGCCCGCGTCGCGCGCCACGCGGGCGAGGGGCTCGCCGCCGAGCGCGCGTCTGGCCGCGTTCGTCTTGCATTCCAGCGTATACGAACGCCTGCACGCGCCCGTGTAACGCGGGTCCTCGCGAACCCATTTCACCAGCGCGCCCTCGGACGGGTAGCCGAGCTCGGCGACGACCTTCCTGATGGTCATGCCCTCCGTGAAATACAGGTCAACGGCCCTGCGCCGATCCTCCATCGAAAACATGCGAACTCCAATCCGGACGCCAAAACGTCCAACTTTTCGTCCGCACCCCCATTTCAGTCATTGTGCTGTGAAATATGATATTTTGCAAGCAATGTGATTCCGTAGATACCAAAGAATTGGTTCATTGATTTGTTACCATTTATGCTTTTCGATATGTCACTAGTGTAAATATTTCATACATTTTATTTGATTATAGTCGTTATAAAGTAGACATATGATACACGTTTTCTGAATTGATACCTTGTAGTCAATCGTTCAATACGACGATTACAACAAGGAGAATTCTATGATTTCGAGAACATATGGTGCGCAGAGCATGGTGGGGAAATTGAAAAGGGCGCTCGTCCATCGACCGGGTATCGAATTCAGCGATGAAGGAAACTATCGTTCGTTCGGCTTCACCGGTCCTGTTCCTGATCTTTCACAGGCTCAAGATGAACATGACGCATTCACTCAGTGTCTTAAAGAGTTCGGAGTGCAGGTTGATTATGTTGAGAATGTCGAGACGAAATTCACAGGAAGCACTTATGTGACGGATTGCGGCATCGTGACTGACAACGGCATTGTCGTTTCTCGCATGGGCAAACCCCAGCGAATCGGCGAAGAGAAGGCTGTAGTGAAAAAGCTCACTGAAATTGATGTGCCTATTTACTATACGATTCAGGCACCAGGCACAGTCGAGGGCGGGGGAGAAACCATCTGGCTGGATCATGATACTCTGCTTGTGGGCCGAACTTTCCGCACCAATAATGAAGCTTATCGCCAGCTTAAGCATTTGCTGAGCAACGTCGATGTCATTCAATTCCAACTTCCCTACTATCAGGGACCTGGTACAGTGCTCCATCTCGGCTCCGTGATGAGCATGATTGATGAACATCTGTGCGTTGGATACTTGCCCCTGATGCCCATTGAGATGTATGAGCTGCTTCACGAGCGAGACATCGAGATTATTCCTATCGACGATGACGAATTCGGCAATTCTGCGAGCAATATCCTCGCGGTCGAACCAGACAAAGTCGTGATGGTAGCAGGAAACCCAAACACACAATCCGCTTTGGAACAGCGCGGCGTGGAGGTCAAGACCTTCGAGGCGCATTGGACCGGGCGCGACCGTCATGCAGGACCGACCTGTATGACAATGTCCGTCTTGAGGGAGTACTGAGGGGAAGCGGGCACCCCATTCGAAATCCAAACGGGTGCTTAACGGCTGCGAAGAGCGATTTATGGAAACAGCACGTAACAGCACGTAATACATCCATGAAAAAATGCATTAACGTTCAGTAGAAAGAAACATCATGTTTGCAGGCAAACGAATACAGAAAACTCTTGCTGTACTCACAGCGCTCGCGATGGCGGTCACCATCGGCGCATGCGGGTCTTCTAACGATTCCAAGGAATCAAACAGTGCTGCCGACACCACTGTTAACATCGCCTTCCCCACATGGTCCGGCTATGGTCCGTTGTATATAGCCAAGGAGAAGGGGTATTTCGCTGAGCAACATCTCAACGTCAACATGAAAATAGTCGAAGGCCTGGCCGAGCGAAAACAGGCGCTCGCGGGAGGCTCTCTCGATGCATTGGCCACTGCGGCCGATGTGATTGTGAATCTTGCGGCGAATGACATTCCGATGAAGACCACCTGGGTGCTCGACATCTCCAACGGCTCGGATGGCATTGTGTACAATAAGTCGATCAAGTCTCTCAAGGATCTGAAAGGTAAGCAGATCGCTGTAGAAGAGGGAACGACAGACCACTTTTTCCTGCTTAAGGTACTTCAGCAAAACGGCATAGCGGAGTCGGATGTCAAGCTGGTCAATATGACAACAGGCGATGCTGGCACGGCTTTCGTCGGCGGCAAGGTTCCTGCTGCTGTGACCTATGAACCGTACTTGTCGCAGGCCGCTGCAGCCGGTGGCAAAACCTATACGACCAAGGACGATCCGGTTCCTCTGCTTGACGTAGTGGCTTTCACTGATGGTTTTGCATCCAAGCATCCAGCTGCGGTGAAGGGTTTCAGCAAGGCGCTTGCCGAGGCAGCACAATATGCCAAGGACAATCCAAAGGACGCCGATAAGATTATGGCCAATGGGCTCCAAATGGATGTCGCTGATGTGGAATCGACGTTAAAGGTCTTGAAGATATTTGGTACTGAGGAGAATATCAAGCAGTTCGGCAAAGAGGGATCTCATGGGGAGCTTCGCTCCACGATGGATGAGTATTCACAGTTCTATGCCAGTCACAAGATCACACCCAAAACAATCAATCCAGACGATGTGATTGACGCAACACCAGTGCGGGCATTGCAGCAGTAAAACTCAGCCGAAGCCAATTCTCGAGAAAAGGGAGGGCAATGGATGACGACGTTGAGCATGTTTCGTTGTCATCCATTGCAACGGACTATGAAAATACTGAAGAAATACCATCTGGCGGGATTTATTACGTTTCTCGTCTTGCTTGTTCTGTGGAGTATCATCTCTTACGGCGGCATGGTGAACAGGCAGTTCCTGCCCACGCCCAGCGAGGTCGTGACTAGCTTCATCGGTCTGATTACCTCCGGATCGTATTTTGCGGATATCGCAATCAGCGTTCAGCGGGTGCTTATTGGTTTCGTCATATCCGTGGTTGTTGCGGTTCCCGTGGGCATGCTGATGGGAACGGTGCCGACGGCGAGGATATTCATTGAGCCTTTTGTCAGTTTTATGCGTTATTTGCCGGCCGCCGCATTCGTCCCCGTATTCATACTGTTCCTTGGCATCGGCGAATCCGCGAAGATTGCCGTGATTATCATCGGTTGTATCTTCTATCTCACTGTGATGGTAATGGATGTGGCGAAGCAAGTTGATTTGGCGCTTATTGAGGTTTCTCAGACTATGGGTGCTTCGTCTTGGCAGATGTTCAGAAAAGTAATTTTCCCTGCTTCGTTCCCCGGTATAGTGGATGCCATGCGCACGACCTTCGGTGCTGCCTGGACCTATTTGGTGGTCGCGGAGATAACGGGGGCGTCACAGGGCCTCGGTTTTCTCATCATGCGCTCGGCGCGATTCCTACGGGCGGGCGATATGTATCTGGGCATCGTCACTATCGGAGTTCTTGGCCTACTGTTCGACGGACTGTTTGGTCTTTTCCAAAGAATCAAGTTCTCGTACTTGAGAAGGTGAAACACAGCGGTGGGAAAAATGACGAAAACAAATCAAAGTGAACTGGTGGTAAAGGACGTCGTCAAGCAGTTTCAGACAAAATCCGGGCTCGTCACGGCGTTGTCGGAGACCTCATGCACTATCAACGGCGGCGAGTTCATCACGCTGCTGGGCCCTTCAGGCTGCGGGAAATCGACGCTGTTGAGAATCATTGGCGGACTTGAGACCATCACCCAAGGCAGCGTCACGTTTGACGGCGTTCCGACGACGGGGCCGAGCCGGGAACGAGGGATGGTGTTCCAAAGCTACACCTTGTTCCCCTGGCTGACGGTCGAGGAGAACATCACCTTCGGTCTGGACTTGGAGAGCAAAGGGTCGAGCAAGGAACGCAAGGAGGTTGCGCATCGCTACCTCGATCTGATCGGGCTGAGCGATTTCGCGAAGAAGTATCCCACTCAGCTTTCCGGTGGCATGAAGCAGCGCGTCGCCATCGCGCGAGCGCTTGCGGCCGAGCCCAAAATGCTGCTGATGGATGAGCCTTTCGGCGCGCTTGACGCGCAGACGCGACTGCTGATGCAGGAGATGCTGCTCAAGATCTGGGAGGGAACGAACAAGACCATCGTCTTCGTGACGCATGATGTCGATGAGGCCATCTTCCTGGGAGACAGAGTGTTTGTCATGTCATCCCGCCCGGGCAGGGTCAAGCGCATTCAGCCGGTGCCGTTCCCCAGGCCTCGGCAATACGAGCTGAAACGCACGCAGGAGTTCGTCGATCTTTCCATATCGCTGACCGACGAGCTGCGCGAGGAAAGCAGCAAGATGTTCTGACGGTTTGCAGACCGTTCCGAATTTCGTCAGCAAATTTAACACCCTATAGTCGCGTGAAGGAGGTGTCATATGGAGTTGCGCAATTGCCTGGCGTTCCTGTACAGCGCCAGATTCGAAAGCATGTCGAGGGCCGCGGAGTACCTGCACGTGTCTCAGCCGGCGGTGTCTTCGCAAATTCATGCTCTTGAAGATGAATTGGGAGTGAGCCTGTTCACCCGTTCTGGCAAAAGCATCATGCTTTCCCCGGCCGGAGAGTACTTGCTTCCGTATATGGAAGATGTGATTGATACGTTAGCATCATTTCGAGATGCCGCAAATCGTTGTGGTCACGGTGATAGGCCGGTGGTGCGCATTGCCGCTTACGACACCTATTGTACGAATGATCTGCAACCAATTGTTCAGGAATTCATAAGAATCCATCCCAAGGCCACGCCGCGCGTGTATTCCAAAGATTCCAATGCAGTATTCGAAGGCATTGTGAAGAAAGATTTCGATGTCGGCGTCATTTCGGGACAGATGCAGGACGTGGATGGCATATGTCAGACGGTTATACGCAATGATTCGATTATTATCGTTGCTTCGGCCCAGTGCGTCAAACAATACACGAAGACCCAACTGATGTGTGATTTGCCGGTGATTCACTATCTCGCTGATAATGGGTACGCCGTGCACCTCGATACATGTCTTCGCCAGTCGGCGATTCAGAGCGAACGGAGTATTTTCTTCAGCGGCCTAGATTCAGTCAAGAAAGCTGTGTTGCACAATATCGGCATTGCCGCACTCAGTGAGGACCTGATTCGTAGAGAGCTGCGAGAGGGTAAACTTGTGCCTCTTGATGTGGGCGCGCCGATGAGCCGAATAAAAACAACAATTGTTTTTCGTGCCGAGCAAAAGAATGACTCACTGATTTCGTCATTCGTGGAGCTGACGAAAAACGCTATGAGTTATTAAATGTACATGTTTTACATAGTTCAATAATAAGGAGCAACAGTGGCTTTACTACACGAGTTTTTCGACGCGGACAACGTGGAAGATTCCTATGACGCCGCAATTGAAGAGGAGGTGTGGGGCGGCGGCTTCGGTGCGTCCGACTATGTCTCGCCGGTCGATTCGATCCTGGTGCACTCGCCAGGTCATGAGGTTGAGTTGCTTGCCCATGCCCGTTACGACGAAGCCGTGGGAACTTTGGTGCTTAAGGACAGCAAGGGCAGGGCGCGGAGCTATTTCCAAGGACGGGAACTCCCCGATTTCGAACTCATGCGCAGCCAGCATGCGGCATTGGTACAGCTGCTAAGCGACAACGGCATCGCAGTGCATGACTATACGGTCGACCCGCAGATATGGGGCAACCGGCTGTTTACGCGCGATCCGGCGCTCATCACGCCTCACGGCGCGATTCTGTGCCGCATGTCCGGGTTCTTTAGGCAGGGCGAGACTTGTATTATCGAGAAGACATTTGCGGATTTGCATATTCCCATCGTCGGAGCGATCCAAGGCAGGGGTTTCATCGAAGGGGGCAGTTTTTCGATCATCAATCCCCATACGGCGGTCATCGGGCGTTCGGTGCGCAACAACGACGAAGGCATCGAGCAGCTGCGGTGGCTGCTTGCCTTGCAAGGTCTTGAGCTGCTCGTGGTCGATGTCCCAGCCGACAAGATTCACTTGGATGAGATGTTCCTCATGCTCTCGTACGACAAGGCGCTTGTCGACACGCGCATCATCCCGCACTGGTTCCTGCGCAAGCTGCGCGATATGGGCATCGAGGCAATCGAAGTCGACCCCGAAGACCCGCCGCTGACCAACAACTGCATCGCCATCGCCCCCGGCAAGATCATCTTCCCGGCTTCCGGAGTCAGGACGATGGACATTCTGGAACGTCGCGGACTGCAGATTCTGCCGGTGGACGTTTCGGAACTCAACAAGATGGGCGGCAGCATCCATTGCCTGACGCTGCCCCTGCACCGCAAGGCGCGCGTGGCCTGAGCGGTCGCGCTGTGCGGTGATCCCGTTTTTATCAAGCGCAAATCATCAACCGTAAACCGACAAGGAGAACACTCATGAAAATGATCGAAGCGATACTGCGACCCAACAAGATCGAGCAGACGCTTGAGTCGCTGCAATCCAGCGGTTTCTATGCCGCTACCAGAATCTCAGTGCTTGGGCGTGGCAAGCAGCTAGGGCTGAAAATGGGCGACGTGTACTACGACGAAATTCCCAAGGACGTGCTCATGATGGTGGTCGAAGATAATCAGGTGCAGCCGGTCATCGCCATCATCGAGAAGGAAAATCGTACGAGTGGCGAAGGATTGTTCGGCGATGGCAAAATATTCGTCAAGCCGGTCGAGCAATCCATCACTATCAGCTCCGGGCAGCAGGGATTGTGAGGACACGATGAAAGAGATTCTCGCGTTTATACGCCCCGACCGCTACACCCAGACCAAAGAGGAGCTGCTCTCTCGCGGATTCCACGCGATGACAACGAAGATTGTGACAGGCCGGGGGCAATGTCATCCGGTGCTCGGAGCTCGCATCTCGCCGCTTGATGCCTTCAAAGCCCCGGACCAGTATGAAATGCTGTCGAAGAAGATGATTGCAATCGTCGCTACCGATGATCGCGTCGATACGCTGATTGACGCCTTCGTCACGGTGAATTCCCGGGGCAATCAGGGCGACGGAAAGATTTTCGTGCTGCCGGTCGATCAGTCCATACGCATCAGCACGCTCGAAACGGGGGCGCAGTCGATCAGTGACGATGATGTGGTGGCATCGTGATCTGATTGCGTGATGACGGCAGATGGCCGCGAGCAACAGATGGCGTTGGACAGGCGGCGGGAAGTGCGTTGACGGGGCAGTGCGTTAGCAGAGCGGTGCGTTGACAGGGCATGACAGGGCGTTGACAGAGCGTTGCCAAACTCAGGCGTTGACTAGCCAGACATTGCACAAGTCATAAGCATAGAGCAATACGTAATGGAAGGAACGGCATGATGGCGGTTGCCGAAGATTCGGAAGATATCGATGTCACTGAATTGTCGCTGCGTGATATCGAAGAGCTGCTGCGCAGCGGGCGCACCACGTCGACGGAACTCGCGATAGCCTATCTCAACCGGGTGCTGTATTACGATGTCAATGGCATTCGTCTCAATTCCATGCCGCTAATCGCTGGTGATGCCATCCGCCAAGCCATGCGGCTGGACGGCTTGCGGGCGCGCGGCACGGTGCTCGGCCCCCTGCATGGCGTGCCGTACACCGTCAAGGATAGCTACATGGCCAAGGGAATGACTATGGCTGCAGGCTCGCCCGCGTTTAGCAATATGGTCGCGCAGGAAGACAGTTTCGCTGTGCAGACGCTGCGGTCCGCCGGGGCGATCCTCATCGGCAGAACCAATATGCCGCCGCTGGCAGCCGGAGGCATGCAGCGCGGAGTGTACGGCCGCGCGGAAAGCCCATATAGCGCCGATTATCTGGCGGCAGCGTGGGATTCCGGCTCCTCGAATGGCTCGGCGGTGTCCACCGCAGCCAGTTTCGCCGCATTCGGCATGGGGGAGGAGACGGTGTCGTCCGGCAGATCGCCCGCCTCCAATAACGCGGTGGTGGCCTACACGCCCTCGCGCGGCGTGATTTCGATGCGCGGTAACTGGGTGCTGCACGCGACCAAGGACGTCGTGGTGCCGCATACCAGAACGGTTGACGACCTGCTTCGCCTACTGCAAACTCTTGCCGTGGATGACCCGGATACGCGCGGCGATATGTGGCGACGGCAGCAGTTCGTGCCGCTTGACGACGCGCGAAAAATCCACGAGCGCGGGTTTGCGGATATCGTGGATGCCGCCCGAGCAGGTGCGCTCGCGGGGCTGCGCATCGGCGTGGTGCTCGAATATACGGGCCGGACAGCGGGCGCGATGCCGGGCGTGTACACCAGGCCGAGCATCAATCGCCTGCTGGATCAGGCGATAGCTGATTTGCGGTCGGCCGGCGCGCAGGTGCGCTGGACGGGCTTCCCGGTGCGCGACTACTACGAAAGCGCTCCTCGCACGTTGCGCGCGTTCGCCGATCAAGGCCTGATCCCGCACGATTGGATGGAGCACGAATGGCTGCAGCTCAATGCTTCTGCGCTTGAAGAGTTTCTTTCCGGATTCGCGCATATCGGCCCGCGCAGCCTGCTCGATGTGGATGCCGACGACGTGTTCCCCAATCCGCTCAATTCCGTCGATTACCGGACGAAACGGCGCTATGGCTTCTATCAGGATGCACAAAAGTATATCCGCTCGGGCCGGTTGCTTCATTCTTTGAACACCCCGGAGCTAGAGCAGGGGCTGCGCGGCCTCGAAGCGATACGGCGCACGCACGTGGAGGAATGGATGCGGGCCGAACAACTCGACGTGCTGATATTCCCGGCGAACGGGAATATCGGACGTGCCGATGCGGATGTCGACGAGGCGCATAACGTCGAGGCGTGCCAGGATGGCTGCGGATTCTCCAACGGCAACCGCATGATCAGGCATTTGGGAATTCCCACGGTCAACGTGCCGATGGGCATCATGGATGACACGCATATGCCGGTCAATCTGACATTCGCCGGGCCGTCCGGCAGCGACCCGCTGCTGCTGGCCGCCGCGTACGAATACGAGCAGCGCACCGGCTTGCGCAGACGGCCGCCGCGCGCTCCGACGCTGGAACGGCATGCACGCATCGCTTTCGATTCTGGCATTGAGAGCGGGCCCAGGCCACTGGTGGAAGGCCGCATTCACGCCCGGATTGCGGCAGGAAAACTGGAATATGAAGTGCGGCTCGCCAAGCCGGAATCCGGGTATGCCTGTCGGGTATTCGTCAATGGCGTGCTTGCCGACCAGTGGAATGCGGGCGAGCAATGGCGCGGCGGGATGCCGACGGCTCGGCTGGTTGGAGCCGACGCGGTAGGCATCACGGCGGTGTTCACCGGTGTGGGAGGCGGCGTCGGCGGCGATGTCGTGGTGCTGACGAATGGCGTCGTCGGCAGCGCAGCAGGGTCGTTGCTGTGATGGGCGTCATTCGTGCGATTGAAACGTGATGCGAGTGACGGGCTGCATGAACGGCACGAATAACACAAACAGCACAATGCTGGCTGCGCGGATTCGATACGAACGGCACGCGGCCTGACGGCATGGTATTCGTTTTGATTATCGGTGCGTATAGGGCTGCGTGGCGGCAGGGTCCGGCTGTAAATGGTGCGGGCTAATGTTGTATCGGGTAGCGGATGCGTCGTGCGGGTTATGCGCGTGGCTTTGCTGGCCGCTCGGCTGTCATTTGGCTGACTGAAGATTGGAATGACGTGACGGTGCGGGAGGTGCGACCTTCGCAGATGCGAACGGAAGCACAGCCTCTGCACTAGGGGAAACGAACAGGTATTGCAAAGCATGCGTATTGCCACAACAAATCGCGAGGTTCCGGAGCCGCCGTCGGATATGACGACGGATGATAGCAACGTCAATGTCAGCGTTAGCAATGGTGCTGTCGGCACTGCCAGCACAGTCAACATTGGCAACAGCACCGCCAGCACGAGCACCGTCAACGGCAGCATTGTCGACAGCGGCGCTGCTGGCAACGGCAACGGTAGCAACCCCAGCCGGGGCAAGGGCGTTTCCCGGCGTCAGGCCTATGCGATGTGGGGCCTGGGCATGGCTGGCTATGTGTTCGCGATAACGTGTCGTTCCTCGTTCGCGGCGTCGGGCATCGTCGCAGCGCAGCATTTCGGTGTCAGCAGCGCGGCGCTGTCGTCCTTCGTCTACTTGCAGCTGCTGGTGTACGCCGCCATGCAGATTCCCGCCGGCATCCTGCTGGACTCCTACGGCGCGAAACGGCTGATTGGCGCGGGATGCCTGCTCATGTCGGTGGGGCAGTGCCTGGTCGCGCTGAGCCCGAGCATCCCATTTGCCGTGCTGGGCCGAGCTTTCGTCGGCGGCGGGGATGCGCTCGTGTTCATCTCGGTCATCCGACTGGTCGCCGCGTGGTTTCCGCTGCGCCAGTTGCCGCTGATGAACCAGCTCACCGGCCAGGTAGGCGGCGTGGGCCAGCTCATATCCCTCTATCCTTTCGCGTGGCTGCTGCATCTGGCAGGCTGGGAACGTGCCTTTCTATTGGTGGCGGCTATCGGCGTGCTCATATCCGTCGGCGTGTTCATGGGCGTGCATGACACGCCGCAGTGGCGCAGCGGCAATCGCATCCAGCGGCAGGGGAGATTCGCGGCGGGATGGCGGAATCTCGTCGAGGCGCTCAAATCGACGGCGACGTGGTGCGGATTCTGGATACATGCCGTGACCTGGTTTCCCAGCAATATGCTCAATCAGCTGTGGGGACTCCCTTTTCTTATCGCCGTCGAGCACTTCTCACCCGGTCAGGCCAGCTCGTATCTGGCTGTCGGCATGGTGCTCAATGTGGTCTGGGCCATCGTGCTCGGACGCTTGGCAGGCATTCATCCGCTCTACGGCAGGGCGGTTATGGTGTATGTCTCCATGGGCTCGCAGATTCTGCTGTGGACGCTGGTGCTGTTGACTCCCGGGCCGCATCACGCCGTTCTGCTGGGATTGCTGATCGTAGCGCTGGCAAGCGGGGGACCATGCGCGAATATCGCCTTGGACTTCGCCCGTGACGGCAACAGCATCAACAGCATCGGGTCGGCCACCGGATTCGCGAATACGGGCGGTTTCGTATCTTCGGCGATCGTGCTGCTGGGCGTCGGCGCACTGCTCGACATGCAAGGCGCATCCGACCCGAGCGCATACACGAGCCAAGTCATGCGCGTCGCCACGCTGGTGCAGTATCCGGTGTGGATTGTCGGGCTGATAGGCTTCAGCGTGACGCTGCCAGCCGCGCTGCGCACGATACGCAAGCGGTTCGTGACCTTGCGCGAGGTGTGATGAGACTATGAATCGGGCGCGAGGTAGAGGATTGTGCGGTCCGCAGGATGCTGATGCTGATGTCAATGTGTCCCTGCAGTCACTTGCAGGGACACATTGACATCCTTGTGAAGAATTGTGGCGGGACTCGTCTACTCGTGTTTGTTTCGAATATGTGCATAATGCCAGACGATGGGATCGAGAATTAAAAGCAATATCCCGATGATCACCTGCATCGGGGAACTTTGCACGATGCCTATAATCAATAAAATAAGGGCGGCCAGCACCTGGCAGACAAGAAGTACAACGCTTAGCAACTTGTTACGACTCCTCATGTTCGACAATATTGTACCGGATATTCGAAATCGCCGGTGCAATGCTGCGAAACCTCCCAGCCCAATGTTTCCGAGGACTGAGGGATTTCATGTGGTGGCTCCGAGCGGCATCGATCCGCTGACCTAGCGATTTTCAGTCGCTCGCTCTACCAACTGAGCTACAGAGCCATGAATAATCAAAAACCCGGCAGAACCGGGTTTTCAACCATCCCAGCGACCCCGGCCGGACTTGAACCGGTGACCTCCGCCGTGACAGGGCGGCGCTCTAACCAACTGAGCTACGGGGCCGTGGCTTACTCTTTCAAGCAGCCGAGTAGCTATATTACTCAGATATCAATCCCGCGCAAGTAGCGGTGTGTCTTCGCGTGTCACACCTGTGTAACCATCGTGATAACACACCATAAAGCCCGGCATTGCAACGATGAGAGGAGTTGGGAAAGCCGGTGACGACACGGAGTTCTGGCCGCCGCCTCCTATTGCAAATCGCGCAGATCGACCGTATTCCACACAATGCCGTGCGGCGAGCTATTGTTCCATGCGATGTCGCGTGTGTCGCCATAGGGGCCGCCGATATCCTCATCGTCTTGATCGTCGTCACAGCCGTAGTCCCCGGGAGAACATGAGCTGTCGCCGTTGGAATCGTAATAGCTATCAAGATTGTCGATATTGTTGAATGCCGTGATGATGCCGATCAGCATGAATATCGACGCGACCGTGCCTACTGCGCCGATGACGATGCCTGCAATCGACATTCCCTTGCTTCTTTCCCCGCTTCTGTTGATCTGCACGAGGGCGATGATGGAGAGCACCAGACCTGCCGGGGCGAAGACGAACGACAGCACGAATCCGGCGATGCACAACGCGTTCCAAGGCTGCTCGATAGGCGGGTAATAGCCGCCTTGCGGTGGATATGGCTGCCTAGGGTCATAGGCCTGCTGCGGGGGAGTCTGCATGTACGGCGCATAGCCGCCATTGCGTTGGCCGCTGCCCTGTTCCGGCTGGGCGTAGGGGCCTTGCGGCGGATATGGGGTTTGCCCCGTGTATGAAGTCTGCGGATATGGGGTCTGCGCATAGTCGCCCTGCTGGGGCCCCGGCTGCTGCCCCATCTGGGGCGCAGCGTTGGAGTTCGAGGGACTGGTGTTCGCCTGGTTGAAATCGGGACCATAAGGCTGCTGGGGCGTTGGAGTTGGGTTGTAACCGGTCATGGCTTCGAGTCTACGCGCCACGTATGAAACGCGCAGAACTGGCTGAGTTCTGTTTGCAAGCTCTTCTTGTCTGGGCGGGAGTCTGCCATGCGGTTGCGGACGGCTTGCAGAGCCTGATTATCGCTTGCATATTGCGTTATTCGCCCGTGTGCTTGGCTCCGGTCCTCTTCGCGAATTTACTAAGCGGATTTCAAGAAATCGAACTGCCGCACAGTCCTCGCTATCTGTGCGTCGGCGCCCAGAATCCGTGGTATTGCGCCAAAGTGTCGAATGCTGAAAACGTCGTCTACTTTGCGAAGTGCCTAATAGACGAAAAAAGTGCTTAATAGACGACATTCAGTGGACGGCGATGACGGATTGCCGCATTCATGTACTGCGTAGATGTTTATTAAGCACTTTTTTCATCTATTAAGCACATGGAGAAAGTATGAGCCAGCTTCGCTTTTGTGAGATCGCTGCAATTTCGCCAGCTTGCATCAGTTGGCTATGCGATGGAAAGCCCCGCTTGGGCGACTCTGCCCGTCGATGTGCTTAATAGATTTATTCGTGGTTGTTGCGGGCGGGTACCTGTCCGAGCAAAGCGGTTGTTGCGGGTGATGAAGTAGCCTTGTCATTATGTGCATGCGCGGATAGCTGAATGTAGTACTAACAATGGTGGCCCTACGCAGTTCGCCTGTGTAGGGCCACCATCCTAGTTTCTAGCCGCGAAGGCCAGTCAAAGCGCTCGCGGAAACTCAGCCCTCCTGCGACCAGTGCTCCACGTCGATGTGGTGCCCCGGGTTGGCCTGCCATGCGTCCCATGCGGACTGCACAATGTCGTGCACGCCGTACTGCGCATGCCAGCCCATCTCCTCGTTGATGCGCTTGGGCGAGCCGATCAGATGCGGCGGGTCGCCGGCGCGGCGCGGCTTGATGGCCTCCTTGAATGGCAGGCCGGTGACATTGCGCAGTTCGTCGACGATCTGGCGTACCGATGTTCCTTCGCCGGTGCCGACGTTGAAGGCGTCGTACTTGCGCTCGTCGCGGTCAAGATAGTGCAGCGCGGCGATATGCGCGTCGGCCAGGTCGGCGACGTGGATGTAGTCGCGCACGCATGTGCCGTCCTCGGTGGGGTAGTCGTCGCCGAAGATGGCCGGCGCCTTGCCTTGGCTGAGCTTGTCGAGCAGCATCGGGATGAGGTTCAGAATCGCGGGATCCTCAAGCTCGACCGGGCCGCAGCCGGCGACGTTGAAGTAGCGCAGTGCGCAGAAGCGGATGCCGTAGCGCTCCTCGCATGCGCGGGCCATCCATTCGCCGAAGAGCTTGGTCTGCCCATACGGGTTGATCGGCAGCATCGGCACTACATCCTCGGGCACCACGTCGACCGGCGGAACGCCGTAGGTCGCGGCCGAAGAGGAGAACACGAGCTTCTTCACATCCGCGTCGACCATGCCGGTGAGCACGTTGAGCATGCCGTTCAGATTCTGCTGGTAATACCACAGCGGCTTCTCCACGGACTCGCCCACCTGCTTGCGCGCGGCGAAATGGATGACCGCGTCGACTTCTTCGTCGCGCAGAATCTGTGCGAGGCGCTCGCCGGCTCCTGGAGCTGCGATATCCATGCCGTACAAGCGTGCGCCCTCGATGCGTGTCGGCTTGCCGTAACTCAAGTCGTCAACTACGACGACTTTCTGCCCCGCCTCATGGAGCGCGTGAACGACGTGCGCGCCGATGTAGCCGCACCCGCCGGTAACGAGAACTGTCATGTCTGACCTTCCTTGATGATAAGCGATAATGTCGGGTGGTGGCCATACTGATGCAAACAGACCAGCCGCTGCAGCATTTGTTCACTTATGCTCTATTTTGTTACTTTATATACACTCTGACTATAGCACGGAAACCGTCCGTGCAAAAGCCAATCCAACCGTAGCCCAGCTCTTGGATTGAGCGGGCACTGCCATTTTTGGGAAGGGCTGGTGTTGGGTCATTGGAACTTTGGGACTATGTCTTAAACATGACATTAACCGGGTTGTAGTGTCGCATTCAAGACAGGGCTGCCCGGGCTGCCCCTTTCGTGACGCTAACTGGGGGTCAGCGTCACGTTTGGGGCATCATCGAGAAGGCAAGGCCCCTTTCGTGACGGTGAAGCGCGGATTAGCGGTACACAAGGGGCGTGACCGTCTGCGTGGCACGTTTATACGGCACCGTCTACGCGGTGCCTCTCTGCTCAGGCTCCCTACGCGGTGCCCCCGTGACTCTTTGCGACGCGGTTGCGGCGTATTCGGTCAAGGGACTGTCTGCTGCGCTCGGCGCATCCATGTTTCCGCGACGCTCTTCTACCGATGCCTACGAGCCAATGGATGCTGTCGCTGAAGCCGATTGGGTAGAAGCCGCTCCAGCGCTTCCTCTATAAATGGACGGTATGAGTGAATCGGGAATGGGCGGCGAATCCGGCGTGGCGAACGCAGCGAACAGCAAGGCTGATGCAACCGGTGCGAATGACGCTGCCGACGTTGCGGAAGCCGGGCTTGACGACGCAGCCGGCGCGTTGGTGCGCATTGGGTTAACGACCTCGGGTGAAGCGGCACAGCATTTTCCCGCCCGCCCGGTGCTGTCCTTCGTGCGCCGCTCGGGACGGCTTGACGACCGGCTGCAGCGGGCGTGGGACGCTTATCATGACCGTTATCTGCTTGATGTCAACAAGGCTCCCGGCTCGCTATCGATGCGTGCCGGGCTGCGCATCGATGAGGAGTTCGTACGAGGGAGCTGGGGCAATGCGCATCCGCTGATTGTCGAAATCGGCACGGGGCAGGGCGAGAACGTCGTCGCCGCGGCGCAAGCAAGTCCGGAGGCCAATTTCTTGGCGCTTGAGGTCTATGACCCCGGCGTGGCGCACACGATGCTGCTCGCGGGCAAGCGTGATCTAGGCAATCTGCGTATTGCTCAGGTCAATGCCCCGGAGTTTTTCGAAGCGACGGAAGATGGCCTGGTCGGCGAAGTCTGGACGTTCTTCCCCGATCCCTGGCCTAAGATGCGCCACCACAAGCGCCGCATCGTGCAGGATGAGCTGGCTGCGCAGATTCATCGCACGCTGGCCGCCGGGGGCGTGTGGCGCATCGCCACCGACATCGAGGATTACGCGCTGCATGTGCACGAGGTCATGGATGACCGCACGGACTTCGAAAACTTGGGAGGCGTCACAGTCAGTCTGCCGCTCGAACATGTCGGCAAGGGCAACGCCGACGAAGCCGTGAGCCTGCCGCATGCCGAATTTGCCGAGTCGCCAAGATTCGAGGGCCGTGTGCTGACCAATTTCGAGAAGAAAGGCATCACAGCAGGCCGTGTAATCCATGATTTCGCGTATCGGGCGGTGTGACGAGTAGAGTCGTTACGGTCGGATGTCAAAGCAAAAAATGTCTGGGTTTATAGAGAGGGATATAGATATGCTCAAGAATAATTGGCGGGGTTTGCCATCAATTACAGCCATCGGTACTCATTCTCGGCGGAAGGGCACATATTCTGTGCCTGCAAAGTACCCCCTGAGAGAGTCGAACTCTCGTTGTCAGATTGAAAGTCTGGTGTCCTAACCGTTAGACGAAGGGGGCTAACAAACTCGCCTATCTTACATAATTGCGCAGCCGGGCGCAAGACGGCGTGTTGTCGGCTTGCGCCCGGCTGACTTATTTGTTTTCAAAGCTGAAATTATGTTGGTGAATGCGATATCGTTAGCCGCAGTCGCAGGAACTGCGCAATACGTATCTCATCCGAAGTGGTTCAACCAATGACTGCGGCGCGCACCACCATTTCGATTGTGTATCCGGGCAACTTGGCACCTACCGTTGCGCGCGGTGGATAAGGAGCTGGAAACATGCCCATATACACGTCATTGAAGGCATCGTAGTCGCGTTCAATGTCATCGAGAAAAACCTGTACTTGAAGCACATGATGGAGATTCGAGCCTGCTTGGTGCAGAATATCCTGTAGTAGTTCTATCGATAGACGTGTCTGCTCGGCTATGCCTTTTCCTCGGATTTTGCCTGTATCAGGGTCGTGTGGTGTGCATCCCGACGTGAAAATAAGTCCATTCGCAACGGTGGCGTGACTATAGGCAGCAACTGTATTGCCTACGGTGATTGTCTGTATGTCCATAATATGAGCCTTTCGTGTTTTGTTATACATAGCCAGTGGCTATTGCGTCGGTGCTGCAATTCAGGCAAACCGCCGTTCGCATTTGCATCAAACGATCCATCCGGGGAGTTAACGGTCGATTACTGCTTTGAGGAAACGCTTGGTTCGTTCTTGCTGTGGATTCGACATCACAGCATCGGGATTGCCTTCCTCAAGAATGCTGCCCTCGGCCATGACCACCAGATGATCGCCTATTTCGCGGGCAAAGCGCATCTCATGGGTGACTACCAGCATCGTCATGCCACTGCTGGCTACATCTTGCATGACATTGAGTATGTCGAGTCCTACCTCAGGATCCAACGCAGAGGTCGGCTCATCAAACAACATGATTTTGGGTTCGAGCGCAAGAGCCCGGGCTATTGCCACCCGTTGCTGCTGTCCTCCGGATAGTTGCGTGGGTCGGGCGTTCGCTCGATTCGCCAAACCGACCTTGTTGAGCAGATCCATCGCTACCTCCTTGCTGTCGGCGGCGGAACGGGCTAACACTTTCTGTTCGGGGAAAACGATGTTCTCCAATACGCTCATGTTCGGAAACAGATTAAATGTCTGAAACACCATGCCGACGTTGCGTCGCAGCTGCACCATATCGGACCCCGATATTCTTCTGCCCGCCTCGATGTACTGACCGGCAATCCACATATTGCCTGAGTCAGGCTGTTCGAGCAGGTTGATGCAGCGCAGAAAAGTGCTTTTCCCAGCCCCAGACGGGCCTATAATAGAGCACACTTCTCCCTGATGCACGCGTAGTGAAACGTCAGAGAACACCGTGTTTTCGCCAAAGCGTTTCGACAAGGATGCTATTTCCAGAATCAGTTCATTTTCATGTTGCGTTTGCGTTGCCATAGCTGTTTTCTCCTGCATGAACTGTGCAAAATATGGGTGACGGAACGTGTCCGTCACCCGATGAATATAGGTGTATGTATAGGGGGGGGGGGGGGGCGAGACTTATATAAGTGGCCTGCTTGTTATCTTCGTGGCGCTGGTGTCCATGCCTAGATCGGAGAAGATCTTCGCTAGCGTTCCTTTTGATCGCAGCGTGCCAATATCGGCATTCAATGCCTTGCCGAGGTCTTCGTTCGTCTTGGTGTATGGGATGCCCGCTTGGACTCCGTTAATGGTTGAGTCGACTCGTTTATCCTTTTGCGCAACTTTAGACTGGTAATCCTTACCTTTAGAATAGGCGACAGCGGTGGCATACGAATCAAATCCAGCAGCAATACGGCCGGATTCGAGGTCCTGTCTCATCTCGACATTTGACGAGTATATGGTCAGATTGTCTCCCCATATTTTCTTGGTATCGTCAAGCCACAGATATCCATCCACGGTACCTACCTTCTTCGATTCAAGAGAGGCAAGTGAGCTGGCACCCGTTTTGGAGACAATACCCAATTGGTCGGCATACATGGCGTCGGACATGCCGACGACCTGCGCTCGTTCCTTGGTACGATAGAAATCACCGATGGCGATGTCCGCACGCCCTGACTGGACTGCGGGTATGGCTTCGGCGAAGGCTACCTGAGAATAGGAAACACTCAGGCATTCCATCTTCGCGATACTGCTGACGATGGAGGGGTCGATGCCTGTCGCCTTGTTGTTCTTGTAGCTGGTGAATGGGGGCAGCTCGGGGATTGCCACGGTCAGTGTTCCCTTGGTGATTGTGCTGAAATCATGCGCCGGTTTACAGCTCGAAGACGATGCTCCGGAGCCTGATGGCGAGCCACATGCTGCCATCGTGCCAATCATCAATGTGACGACCGCAGCGGCCAATATCGGGTGCATTGGATTTTTCATTGTTCCTCGTTTCATCGTGATTACAATGTTTGGAAAATAGGACTCAAAGCAATATGCGAAGCCACAATGGCGTCGTTTGTATGTGTCGGAAACCTCCTTTCCCAGTGGTGTGCGCGGCTGTGATTTGGCGGCTACAGTGCAATGGCGTGCTCAAGTTTGCCAATCAGCCAGGCGCATAGTCCTGAAACAATCGCGTAGATAAGTCCTGCCAGGGCAAAAACCGCCAAATATTGAAATGTTCGCAGCCCCAACGAGTAGGAGACGCCAGTAAGCTCTCGCAGCGTGATGTTGTAAGTTAACGAAGTCATCTGGAACAGCTGTATGGAATAGCCTAGGAGAGCTGGGATGGCTATGCGCATGCCTTGCGGAATGACGATTCTGCGGTAGATGTCACTGTGTCTGAGATCCAGTGCGAGTCCAGCTTCAATCTGTGCATGCGGTACTGAGCCGAGGCCTGACCTGATGTATTCGCAGGAATACGCTGCAGTCGTGATGACGAGTCCGATGACCGCCGAAACGAATGCCGTGAAGGTCAGCCCGGCGCGCGGCAACCCGTAGTAGATAATATAGAGGGTAACCAGCGCCGGCGTGCCGCGCCCTATCTCCACCAGCACGTAGCAGGCCCACCGCAGTACACGCAGACGACTTCCCGACCCCAAGGCAAGAACCAGTCCTAAGGGCATACCAATCACGATGACAACGATGGTGAGAAGCAGACTGAGTCTGACACCTTTCATCATCTCGGGGAATACTGCGATCCATACGCTTACCCATGATGTTTCACTCATTGACGCCCCCTGGTGTTCGGTGCTCCATGCTGCGCGTCAGTACCGCTATGGGAACGCTGACGAGTATGTAAAACACAGCGGCCACAAAGAACGGCGTGACCCCGGCTTGCGATGACTGGCGGGATACTAAACTCGCCTGAAATGCCATCTCTGCCACGCCGATGGCGGAAGCTAGCGTAGAATCCTTGAGCAGCCCGATGAAATATGTGGTCAGAGATGGCGTCATGGTGGATATCACCTGTGGGAAAATGACCCTGCGATATCGCGTCGTGTATCCCAGCCCCAACGCGGACGCTGCCTCGAACTGGCCATGCGGAATGGCTTGAAACCCTGAACGGAAAATTTCTGACAGATATCCCATAGAGACGATGGTCAATCCTAGGATTCCTGCCTGTAACGAGGTCAGTTTAAGCGTGCCTATCCGCACTCCGAAGTACAGCATCATCAGCCACACGAGTGGAGGTACTCCGCGTTCGACCCACACAAGAAAGCGAGCCAACCCACGCAGCAGTGGCATATTGGACACGCTCGCTAAGGCAAGAGGAATGCCGAATATGAAACCGAGCAGGAATGCGCTTGCAGAGAGCAGCAGAGTAAGTGGTAGGCCCATAAGAACCGGAATAACAATGGTATCAAGCATTGTTTTTTCTCCTCTCTATATGATTGCTCAACGAACAAACGTTTTCATGACTGTTTTTTCGTGTGCGCATCCAGCCAGTCATGATTGACCAGATAACGCGGAGGTTTATCTTCTATCAGGAGGTCCACCATTCCGCGCAAGGTCATTTCCCTAGCTTGATAGAATGATTCCTGAGATAGGAAGGCCGCGTGGGGATTGATGACGACGTTGCTCAGCCCTTTTAATTCGGACTGCTCACTATCTTCATCTTCAATGACATCGACTGCGGCGCCGGCGATGCGTCCTTCTTTGAGCGCCGCTACAAGCGCCTGCTCATCCACAACACCGCCTCGTGCGGTATTAATCAGGAAGGCACCTGGACGCATTAGACTGAGTTCACGTTCGGAAATTAAGTGATGTGTTTCTTTAATGAGTGGCGTGTGCAAAGACACGAAATCGGACTGTTCAAGCAGCTCATCAAGGGTGTCTACTTTGTCAACGCCTGCGGCAGCTAGAATCTCGGCAGTTTTGGTAGGCGCGAAGGCGATGACGTTCATTCCAAGGGATTTGAGCACAGGAGCCATCAGCCTAGGTATGCCGCCAAAGAAAACCAGTCCCACCGTGCGGCCGCGCAGGCGGTGAGGCATTGGGCCGTCCAGAGGCTCCCATGCTCCAGCGCGCACATCGCGATCATAGAATGTAATATTACGGGCCAGATCGATGATCATCCCGACAGCGGTGGTGGCAACTTCCTCTTGACAGAAACCTGGCGAATTCGTGACCGCTATGCCATGACGGGTAGCGGCAGGTTTATCGACCATATCGGTGCCGATTGATTGCAGCCCAATCACCTTCAGTGTGGGTAAATGGTCCATGACGTTATCGGTGATAGTGAAGTACTCCGTCACGACGCCGTCACTGCCGCGCACAGCATCGATGAAATCATCATCATGCTGCGTCGCGGTAGTGGCTTCGCGGATCACAATGCGTTGGGAGAGTCCCCATTGCTTCAGCAGGTTGTTCTCATATTCGAGTCCGCCGGAAATGTTGAAATAGGTGATGACAGATTGCCTCGTTTCCTCTTCTGCGACAGTGGCCATGATTTCCTCCTTGGTAGTTGTGAGCGGTGGCTGTGCGTGACAATCGTGAGCGTATCTAATCGTTCTGTTCGGCGACTGCGATGCTTTCGTCGAGGATTGCTATACCTTCGTCGATAATGTTTTGAGTAACGTTCAGCGGTGTGGCCATGCGCATGCCGTTTCCTCGCACGCCGCAGGAGAGCGTAAGCATGTGCCGCTTCAATGCTTGGGAGCGCGTAATTTCTACCAGATCACCGCCCGGGCGGCCGTCGCTATGATTAAGTTCGATGGCCAGCATGAGGCCCAGGCCGCGTACATCGGAGACAATCGGGTACTTCGCCTGTAGGCTTTCCAACTTATTGCGCAGATAGACTCCTTGGGCATTGACATTGTCCAGAATGCTCGATTGTTCGAATTCATCGAGCACTGCCAACCCAGCAGCTCCCATAACCGGATTGCCGCCGAAGGTTCCTCCATGCATGCCAGGATGCCACTCGTTCATAATTGCCTCGGTACTGACCACAGCGCTTGCAGGAATGCCTCCGGCGATGGCTTTGCCTAAAGTCATGATGTCGGGAGTCACGCCGAAATGCTCAGATGCGAACATGGTGCCAGTGCGGCCGTATCCGGCCTGAATTTCGTCGAAAATGAGCATGATGCCGTGTTGGCTGCACAGTTCGCGCAATCCTTGCATGAAGGATACGGGCGGTACTACATAGCCGCCTTCGCCTTGAACGGGTTCCACTAGAATCGCAGCGGTCTCGTCCGGGGCGCAAATGTAGTCGAAGATGTGCTGGATATCGTCTATGCACCAGGCGCTGCGCTGCTCTTCATCGTATCCTGCTGGGCATTGATCGACCGACGGATATGCTGCGAAGTGGATGCCGCCGACCAAAGGTTCTGTTGATTTGCGGTATTTCGAGTTGGATGCTGTTACTGAGGTAGCGCCCATCGTGCGTCCATGAAATGATCCTTTGAATGCGATGATGCCAGGTCTTTTGGTATATGCGCGGGCGAGTTTAAGGGCACCGTCGGTGGCTTCCGCTCCTCCATTTGAGAAGAACACGCTTGATAGCTCGCCGGGAGCCAGCTGCGCAATGCGCTTAGCGAGTTTAAGAGTGGTCGGATAGTTAACCATATTGAAAGATGCCGTAGTGAGCTTGCGCACTTGCTTGGTTATGGCTTCTACGACCGTGGGGTAACTATGCCCGAGCGCGTTCACTGCGATTCCTTGAACCCAGTCCAGATAACGGTCACCGTCCTCGGTCCATACGTAGCTCCCGCTTCCGCGTTCAATGACGAGATCAGTTGTTTTCGCCAGAGCAGGAGAAAGATATTGCTTGTATTCGTTGTATGTGACAGCCA
Source organism: Bifidobacterium subtile (assembly GCF_000741775.1). Classification (GTDB taxonomy): domain Bacteria; phylum Actinomycetota; class Actinomycetes; order Actinomycetales; family Bifidobacteriaceae; genus Bifidobacterium; species Bifidobacterium subtile. The sequence continues at coordinate 388,551 of NZ_JGZR01000003.1, read as the reverse complement.
TTGGCATGAGCGTCCTTTCTGAGAAGTATTCGTTCCAAGCTGATGTATGTCATCGTGCCGTCCTTTTCTCGCGCGCACAATGGACGTAATAGCCATGTAAAATCGAATTCATGGACTGGAAACCAAGGGAATAACATACTGGTTACATGTCGCTTACCGTACAAGAACTCTTACAGATCGATGCATTGCATTTACGTCCGATGACAGATACGGATGTTCATGCTTTGGAACACCACATTGTGTGGGTACATCAAAGCGAGATCATGGATTCCCGCGCGTTCTCCGAGCCAGGGGAGATTCTCCTGACTGTCGGGCTGAACCTGCCAAAGGAGCGGAACAAAGATCCGCAAGGCAATCATTCTGTGGATACGCATCAATACCAGCTACTGTGCGAGGAGTATGTCCGCGGTATGTACGAGGCGGGAGTGCTTGCATGTGGGTTCGGCACTGGCATCAAACATGATACGGTACCGGTGCCGCTTATTGAAGCGGCACGTCACAATGAGCTTCCGCTGTTCGAAGTACCTTTGGAGATTCCTTTTCAATCGATAGAGAAGGAGGTGTACCGCTCGATTGTCGATGATGAGTATGCGACGATACGTGCCACCTATTCGGCGCAGCGGCGGCTGATTGCAGCGGCGAACAGCGAGTATCCCATACACTCTGTTATTTTGAAAACCGCCGAATCAGTAGGAGGATGGGCGGCGTTCCTTGCTGCCAACGGCGATGTGATTGACAGCTCGCACATCGCGCCACGTGGATTGGCGCGCAATCTTGGATTGGAATTCATCGCACGATGCGCTATGGAGCCGAATCCGCGATATCGGCCGAAAACCATGTTTTTCCTTCGTGATGGGCTGGACTGCTGCATCTGTGAAGTTTTTAGCGAGCAGCAGGAGATATTTGGATTTGTCGTTGCTGGAATACCGCGCTCTGATAAATCGGATATGACTCTGCGGTCAGTTGCCACTGTTGCTGCAGAGATACTGTCGGTGAGTATGCCGCAGCAGCAGTCGCAAAGCGGACGGATCGACCATCTGCGTTCGATTGTGCTCAGTCATGCGGCGCATGGGCACGCCGACATCGTCATACAGATGGCTCGGGATTTATGGGGCGGCATACCAGCCGAACCGGTGGAAGTCCACCATATACCGGACATCGGGCAGAACGAGCCGTCGATACGTTCCCTCTGTTCCATGCTTTCTTCGCGGGTCGATACCATTCGAGGAACCTCCAGCCAAGGATATGCTCCCCACGGCGTCATATTCGGCTATTACGATTCCGGATTCTGGATGCTGTGCAACCCCTCGGATCGAAGTGTTGTCCAAGAAGCTGTTATTGCTACCACCAAAGACCTGAATCGCACCATTGGACGGTCAACGCCACGGCCCTGGACCGAGCTCGATAGGGCCTTTGATGAGGCGCGGGTTTCCTCGCGGCTGGGGGAGTTTGCAAATGCGACAACGCTCGGCACTGTGCGTCGCAATGTCGATTCTGGCAGCGAGGCGTCCGGGCGACTCCCCACAGTCATGGAGATGGAGCGAATAGCAACGCTGAACCAGCTCGATTTGGTGGAGCCCTGTATCGCGGATGCCTATGCCGATGCGCTGTTGCAGCCATTGACAGACGCGGGTTCAAAAAGCAGGCATACACGGCAAGTACTGCTTGACACGCTTGAGATGCTCGTCGAGTGTTCCTTCAATCTGGCGCGATGCGCAACCCGTATAGGAGTGCATCATCACACGGTAGAGAATCGCGTGGTGAAAATACAGCAATTGCTGGGCGTCAATCTCACAGATATGGATGATATGACGCGCGTGTGGTTCGCTGTCAATGCTCTGAAGCGCCGAAATGCCAGGGCTGTGGAGACTTTTGAACATGAGAATGGCGCTTCTGGCTCATACTTGTAGTTTTTCATATTCACATCGGTCTTGCTGATCGCACGGTTGTTTTTTGTGTTCGCCACAGTCTCGACTGCATCGCAGGAACGGCACGCCCGACAATGGCGTTGCAGCAGCGTGTGAGACCACGGCGGCGCAGCCATCCAATGCTCCCGATGGCCGTGTCAAGGGCTTTCGCTTATGGAAGAAACGAAATTGCGTCGGCTGGCGTGGCGTGGAAGTCGAGTGCAGGCTTTCATGAATCAGCGCAAGGCCGCGGACAAGCATCCAGCGAGCCCGTGGGACATCGTCAAGCCATTCTCGCATTGACTAATGCGAAACTTTGGCTACCGTGAAAGGTGTGACAATTACTCTGGAATCATCGCATTGATTCGGTGATTTGTCACGGGATAATACAACATAGTGCGCAGCCGATGACGGTATGTTTCCGGCTGCATGAACAGATATGGCTGCGGGCGACGGCGCTTGCCCGTTGCAGTAGTCTGTGCGCAAAGCGGTCCCTGCCTGCGGTGCCTGCGACGGCTGGAGCTGAGAGAGTCATAGCAGAGTCATGTCAGGCAAATAGCAGAAATAGCAGATGCATGACATACAAATCAAACAGAGAAAATACAACAATAGGAGAGGCTCTCATAATGAGCGAACCGAAGAAGATCATCGTTGTCGGGTCATCGCATGGCGGGTACGAGGCTGTGCAGCAGGTGCTGCAGGATGCTCCGGACGCCGAGATCCAATGGTATGAGAAGGGATCGTTCCTGTCCTTCCTTTCGTGTGGCATGCAGCTGTATCTTGAGGGAGACGTCAAGGATGTCAATTCGGTCAGGTACGCCACCGAGGAGGGTGAAAGCGCCAAAGGCGTGCATGTGTTCACGCAGCAGGAGGTTGTTTCGGTGGCGGCGGCGCGGCACAACGTGCATGTCGTCGACCACGCCACAGGGGACGAGCGCGACGAGTCCTATGACAAGCTCATCCTCAGCCCGGGCGCAGTGCCGGCCAGCATCCCCGTCGAGGGCAGTGATCTGGCGAATATCTATGCGATGCGCGGCCGGGATTGGGCCATCAAGCTCAAAGCGGCCACGGTCAGTCCGGACATCAACGACGTGGTGATCATCGGCGCTGGGTACATCGGCATCGAGGCCGCCGAGGTGTTCGCCAAGGCAGGCAAGCGCGTCACCGTCATCGAGATGCAGCCCAGAGTGCTGGCCGCATACCTGGACGCCGAGTTCACCGATATCCTCGCCGACACGCTCAGCGAGCACGGCATCACGCCGGCCACCGGTCAGTGCGTGCAGCGTTTCGAGGGCGTTGACGGCAAGATTGCGCGAGTCGTCACCGATAAGGCCACGTACCCGGCGGATCTGGTCATCGAATCGGCCGGCGTGCGCGCCAACACCGACTGGCTTGACGGCGTGGTGGAGCGCGACGGGCATGGATTGATTGTTGTGGACGATCATCAAGCGACAAGCGCGGCCGATATATATGCGGTCGGCGACGCCACCGAGGTCCGCTTCGCCCCGACCGGCGGCAAGGCGCATATCGCGCTGGCCACCAACGCACGCAGGCAAGGCAGAATTGCCGCGCGAAACGCGCTCGGCGAAGACATATCGTTCACCCCGGTATCCGGCTCGTCGGCGCTGTCCGTGTTCGACTACAAGTTCGCCTCCACCGGCATCAAGGAAAGCACGGCCTCGGATTACGGCGTCACCGCGAAATCCGTCTTCGTCGGTGACCTCTACCGCCCGCCGTTCGTTCCTGACAGCGCAGGCAACGCCCCCGTGTACTTCAAGCTGACCTACGCGCCCGAAGACGGCCGCGTGCTCGGCGCCCAGATCATGAGCACCCAGAACACCACCGCCAACATCAACGCGATCGCGCTCGCCATCCAGCTGCACGCCACCGTGCAAGATCTCGCCTACGCCGACTTCTTCTTCCAGCCCGGTCTCAACCGCCCTTGGAACATCATCAATGTCGCCGCGCAGCAGGCGGCGCGGGGGATTGGGAGGTGAGAGGGACCTCCGATACGATGTCGCTTTGCATCGTGTGCAGAGGAAATGACGCCGTGAAGTAGCAGACGCGTGTATACGCAAATATCTAGGATATACAAATACTGTTGCCGTGCTGCGCCACTGGAACTGGGTCTACGTTATCTCCGGTTAGGTGACGCTGCGCGGCGTTTTGTTTGGCGTTCTGACATCATGTTTTGCAGAGCATTTGGGCTGTATTTACCGTCTATACCTGGGATGGCTGAGTGGGAGTAAAGTGAGCATCAGCTGCGAAAATCAGGCAGGTGAGGCTTGGGCGAATGTGGAGTTGGAGGCTGCAAAATGAATGCGATCCCGTCGTGGGAGGATTTCAATGTCTTTGTGTTAAGGGCTTTAGATTCTGGCGCTGTTTTCGCCTTACGTGATTTACGCAGGGCGGTTTTGTCCCTTGCGCAGCTCGATGCTGAGCAGCGTTCGGTCGCGCTGGCTAGTGGCGATTCAATGGCTGAGAACAGGATCGGCTGGTCGATTTCGTACCTGAATCGTGTCGACGCCATAGATCGTCCTGCACGCGCGCAGTATTGCATCACCGAAAGGGGCCGGGATTTACTGCGTTCGCATCCTCAGGGAATCGCGGAAAGGGACCTGCGAGTGCTCGCGAAACCAGATGACCGGTGGTGGGTAACGAAGAAATCGACGGGAACGTTCGGCGATGTCGGCGACGCTGATGCTGGCGACAATGCCGTGGAAACCGACACGGATACGCACCTCGATCCCACCGAACAAATACAGCAGGGCATCGCACGCATCAATGATGAAGTATCAGCGGCCTTGCTGTCGCGATTGCAAGGAAAAGAGCCTGCGTTCTTCGAGAAGACTGTCGTCGATCTTCTTCTAGCGATGGGCTACGGCGGCGCTCATGGCAAGGGCACGGTCACGCAGCTGACCAATGACGGTGGCATCGACGGGATCATTGATCAGGATGCTCTCGGCCTGAACCAGATCTTCGTGCAGGCAAAACGATATTTGCAGTCGAACACTGTTGGACGGTCCGAGGTCCAAGGTTTCGTCGGAGCATTGAGCGGGAAAGCGGATCGCGGTCTGTTCATCACGACCAACACCTTCTCAAAAGGTGCGGTCGAATATGCGCGCAACGTGCCCACTCGGGTCATACTCATTGACGGGCATCAACTCACCCAGCTCATGATCAAATACGAAGTCGGCGTCCAGGTGACGCATACGTATCGGGTCGTCGGGATTGATGAGGATTTCTTTGTGTGAGAGGCTGCATCGGTTTTCGCGGATGGTAACCGTATCCGGAGAACTGTAGCCTTGGAATTTGCATCGTTCAGTGTATTCTCGAATCATGACAACATTGGTTGATATCATGACTGCTGTTTCTAGACAGCTTACTGGTTCGATGGAGGCTAGTAGGCAGAGCTTCGAACATCATCTCACTAAAGGTGAGGCTGTGGAAAATGCTGTACGTAAGTTTCTTCGCGATCATTTGCCTGATTCTATTGGTATCGCACATGGACAAGTTATTGATCGACATGGTTCGATGAGTAAACAGCTTGACGTGATTCTGTACGATGCACAGCGAACTCCAATTCTGTTTTCTGATGAAGCTGATGAGAACCGCATTATTCCAGTCGAAGGTGTAATCGCGGCAATTGAAGCGAAGACGAAATTGCAACTTAGTGATATTCCAACTTTGGCTGAAAGTGCAAGAATATTAAAATCGTTAGATCGATCTGCCTATTACATAGAGGAGTCGCTCATACAGCATGTTACCTATGCTTATGGAAAGGAGTGGAATGCGTTCCCTCCATTATATTTTATCGTGGCATTTGATGGTCCAATTTTAGAAAATCTTTCAGGAGAGTTGAATGCTGCGAATGTTGGCATTCCGATTCACCAGCGCATTGATATGAGCTGTGTTCTTCAGCGTGGGATTGTGGCAAATTCTGATTCCAACGGATCAGGTATTGACGCTTTGCCGTCACCGGATTCGATTCTCAGGGTATGCGAAACGAAGAACTCGCTCTTGTTATTTTATATTCTCATGTCACGCTATGTCCTTCAGGCAAATGTGCCTCCAATATCGATTCAGAGCTATCTTCCATCGGAATTCATATTCTGAAATATCGATGTTCTGAATCTTCTTCTGGCTATCTTGAATAGACGTGATCAGGTTTGTAGTGTTTAATTCAGAAGTTAAGATAACTGAAAATTATGAAGAGGAGAAGGCTGAATGCACCATGCGGCGAATAGAATTGCCCCACACGGTTTAGCGCGATCTGAATTTGGAGAGTCTGCAGCGTCCTATCTTTTCCAAGAGTAAACTGCTCACAACGTTAAACATCAGATTTTCCTTGTGCGGTTGTATATGAGCTGTCGGTAACATTCATGGATGATAGACAGACTTGTTCAGGCGAATCCCTTTCAATGCGTGAATAGTCCGGTACATAAACTTCTTTGTCGAACATATCTTCGCAAATGTCATAAAGCTTATGGATAAAACCTTCCAGCTCTGCTACATCAGTTGAAATCGCAACTAGGTTTGCAAAGTCATGACCACGAACATTGATCCATTTCTGATAGTCGCCATGCATAAGTGTTCCATAGAGGTTTTCGGACACAAGATGATGGACAGTATTATATTCCTGTTCTTTGCCGGTATGATCAGGTATCCGATCTTTGCCTCCAAGTGCATCAGGGTATTGCCGAAGGAACGAATCTTCTATCTCTTCTATGATTGTGCTCCAATGGTGGCATTGCTGACTTTCTGAATCAGCAGATTCATCTAGTATTGTCTGCATTGCTGTTGTTATTTTGTCGAGGCGTAGTTCTTCCCTCGAAGCCCAATATTTGCGTAGCAAACTTGCCCGAATGCAGTATTTTGCAACATCTGGATTGCTCCATACATCCAAGGGAGGGAGATTCGCGGGTATGGCTTGCTGCGTCTTTAAAGGAATCACTTCCATGAAGCTGTCATATTGCAATACTGATTCATGAAAATGAATCAGTAGCTCCTGATTAGAAGGGTGCTTGCTTAAATTACTCACGAAACTACATCTCCTCGAACTCTTGCATGGGCACGGCGGTATCGAAGAGCCCGACATGGGTATCGTTTTCGTGCTTGTCGATGCCGGCGTATGAGAGGCTGTCGTCCTCGTAACGTTTGAATTTGTATACGGCATCGTTCATGCGTGCACCATTGAAGACATTGAGACTGAGGAGCAGATCGAAATCGTCCTTGGTGAGACCGGTGACCTTCTTGAACAGGTCTGGTTCGAGTTTGGTGATGACATCCTTAAGCGTTTGCTCGCGGTAATCAGTCAAATACATGAAGATCGGGATTTTGGTCGCGAACTTGATTAGTTTCTCTTGGACTTGCTTGCGTAAGCTCTTGGTTTCCTTCTCGTCCTCGCTGAGCTGTTTCTTTTCAGCAGTCGAGGGCTTTTCGTCTTTGCCTTTTATCTCTTTGATTTCGTCAGATTTGTTGATGATCTTTTCGAGATCGTCATTGAGTTTGCGGAAGCCCTCGATGCTCATCAGCGCATCCATTGCCCGGTCATTGTTCATCAGTTTGCGCAGAGTCAGGTCGTCGACGTTGACCAGCAGAGCACTCTCCCAGCGTTTGGCCAGCAAAGTCGCCGAAGTGCCAGCAGATGCGATGTCGAGTACATCAGTAGCGTCCACTCGTCTCATGCTGCTGCCGTCGTAAGCGAGAACGGGCAGGAAATGGATAAATTCACCTACGCTTTGTTCTGGTGATGCCGTGTCATCGGGATGCAAGGAGCAGCTATAGTCGGCTATCTGGCGAAGTGCACGAGTCGGTGCAAAATCGAACACATAGCATTCCTGCTTGAGAATCTCTTGATCATTAGGATGCATACCGTCTGGATTGTCTATCGCCCATGGTGATTGGACGCGGAACGCCGCTTGGAAATATGTTTCCGGACTTTTCAGATTCCGCAGCATCAGGATACCAGTCCACGGCTTTACAGTCACTCCTGTGGTCAGTTTGCCACATGACAGAGTGATGGTTTTGGATTCAAGTGGTTTTGCCATCGACTTGCGAATAGGCTCCAACGCTTCCAACCCGATGCCCGCAGCAGAACCGGCGGCAACATTCACTGTGTAATCGTGAAAGAACGCATTCTGCTGCTCATTGAGCAGATTCCTCATCGCATAGCATGATGAGACCGAAGGCAAGAACCAGAAGGTGTGCAACAGGATATTCTTCAGCCGTGAATCGCCATACGGCATGGGTGGTTTTGTTGCGCCAAGCTTAAGCTCGTCCACCGTGGTTTCGGCAAAACCACCGCGCAGTAAGTCGATCCATTTTTGTACTTCGCTGCGATGTTTGAAATGGGCTTCATCGCCATCGCCTTCAGCATGGAAGAACTCATTGAGATCGAACTCGTTGAATTCGCCTCCAGAGGCTATTTCACGAATCTGATCGGGCATCTGATATGTCATCAGTACCATTCGCGGCAACGACGCATATGGATTAGAACCGTTCGAAGCGTCCCATTGCTCTTTCGCCTGCTGCTCGTCAGAATAGGTCCAATTGAAGATTTGCTCCTCGATGAATTCTCCATTAGCAATGGCGCGAAAAGGTGTGCCTGAGAGGAATAGATATGCCCCTGTAGTGATAGGAAGAAAATCAGTGTCACCTTGGGCGAAGCTTTCATCGATGATCTGGGCGACGCTGTTCATGTTGTCATTTTGCTCACGACTGTCTTCTTGCTCAAACAACTCCCTCGCGCTGTCCCGCCATGCTCCGAAATGGTATTCATCGAAGATGACCAAGTCCCAGTTGATCTCGTGAACCCATTCGTTACGGGCCTTGATACCTCCTGCTGCGTTCTTGCCTAAATAATCCTGGAATGAACCAAAGCATACGATAGGGCGTGATTTATCTGCTGTCTCGTATGCCAGCATTGTCTCGCGCGAGATGAATTGCCAACCTTCAAAATCCTTATGGGATTCAAGATCATCACGCCACGAATTCTCCACTGCTGGTTTGAAGGTCAGCACCAGTATCCGCTTGTAGCCCTCTGCCTTGGCTAATTCGTAGCTGGTGAACGTCTTACCAAAACGCATTTTCGCGTTCCATAGGAAACGCGGCGGCTCATTGAGATTATCTTGCCTGAATCGGTTGAAATAATCCCTTGTTTTCTCCACAGCGTCGCGTTGCTCGGGGCGCATGATGAAACTTTGTGTTCGCCGCGTCATCGAGTCACGATTTTCCCGCACGGCTGCTATCGCAGCCTTCACATCATCGATCGAGCAAACAAACCATTCACCGCCCATACGAGTAAATTGCTGGCTAAGCAATTGGTGCACAGGATGGTCATCGAATGTGGAGCCATCGTCACGCATTGCGCTCTCCTCAAGCACAATTGTGAATGGTACTTGTGCAGTCTTTGTCTGCTCTGCGATACGTGCTCGCACATCACGAGTTGTATATCCGACCTTCAACTGGCCTTGGTGATGGCTATCGTCAATTGCATACGCATAGATCTCTGGCTCTGTGTCGGGGCGTAGTGGAAAGAAACTATTCATAGTAGTTCAACTCGATCCGTGTTCGAAATCCGAGAATCCATGTAGTCCCATTCTTCATCTGTTATTCTGAATTTCTTTATTAGTTCCTCGTCTGTATAAATATGATCATATTTTTCTAAGTCAGGGACAAAAAGAAAGCGTCGCTTAGTCACATCTTGTGATGTAACGGCCTGCAATAATAAAAATCGCGAAAATTTGCTAAAGAGATATGACTTAAAACTGACTACCTGTTCCTCTGTTTCTGCAGAATAAGCTACCAAGAAAGATTCAGTGCAGCATGTTCCAGGCGGAACAATTGCCGTGTTCTGATCTGAGTAGAATTTAACGGCTTTGGAAAAATCGGTTTGCCCAGCAATTGGCGAGCGAGGAACGAGCAGTTTCCACTTGTTCAATAAACGAAACTGATCACTTACATCAGTGGGGTTGGCGAAGCCCTCGCCTATTCTCTGGATGAAATGGCACGGAACACCTGTTTTTTGTGACTTGTAGAATGTTCGAAGACCAAATGGTTTAGACGACGATACAACTTCATCCAAATAGCGTCCGGAATGTTCTGAGCGTACCTTTCGAATAATGTCAACAGCCTTATTATCGCGAACGAACACTTGAAACTCATCTAGAAAACGAATGGCTTTTGTCTCTTTGTCATCTCTAACATTGGTGATCTCACAGCTCCCTGTATTATCACGATCCCAAAGAAAATAGCAGGCGCCTCCGGCTAAATCGACACCCGGAAATATGTCTTTGAAACTTTCATAATCTGTCAATGCTCGAACATGCTTATCTGAAAGCATCTCTATCCTAAAATCATCTAGCCCGCGACCGCCAGAAAACCAACGCGAAGGGATAATCATGGAGAGATATCGAGGATTCAGTTTTTTCGCCTGACGTACGAATTTCTGGTAAATAGGGGCAGCGCTTTTGCCGAATCCACCGTCGCTGAGCTGATAAGGTGGATTGCCGACGATGACATCGAACTGCATATTATCGAAGATCCTCTCGGGATTATAGGTGTGAATGAATTCGTAGGTATAGCTTTCCAAATCACTGCTGCGGTCGTATTGCTCTTTGCTGGCCCCGCAGTAGATGCAATTCTTGCCGTCCCACATGTGTTGTCCTGCTTTGTAGTGAATATGCCCGTCACCGCTGCGGAATGAATCGGCGATGGAGTACTCGCCATTTGCCTTCTTCGAGCAATACAGCGTACGACGTGACAGCAGTGCAGTCAGTTCGGTGATGGCAATTCCCCACACTTGGTAGTTCAGGATATGGTCGATTCGCTCCTGAAGATCAGGAATTTCATCTTCCAATCCTTGCAGAAGACGTTTCGTTATCTCGCGAAGGAATACTCCCGTCTTGCTAACCGGGTCGAGGAATGTAGCCGAACTATCATGCCAAATATCCTTGGGCAGCATATCCAACACCTGATTGGCAAGTTGCGGTGAGGTGAATACCTCGTCGTTGGATAGGTTCGCCAAGCAGGACAACACATCCGGGTTGTATGACTTGTTACCGAGATTTAAACCGCTACTCATGCTTGGCTACCTCCAAAAAACTTGCCAAAGGATACTCCTTGACCGGTGTGGGGATGGCTTTGCGTGCATCCTCGCTATCAACTTCCAGATTTACAACCATATCGAATGTCGGCGCATCAGTTGATGCATTCAACATGGAATCGAAGGTGTAGTCACGTCGTTTGACTTTGCCTCCTGACACAAGAGACCATTCGGGAAACACGATGGGATTGCCGTTATTAGTTGTCAGGGTAAGAGCGTCACCGCACAAGATATTTTCGTTTAGCAAATAACGTACTGACTCGCGGAACTCTGTTCTGCAGTCGTCCTTAAATTTGCGCGTATAAGCCTTATCGACAAGCCTGAATAGGCGGTCGCGGCATTCCTCGACATTGTCTTGCATGATATCAACGCCGTAAATTGACGAAACCGCCACGAACGCATATCGCTCGTAATCAAACTGGCTCCTGCCATAGCGTTTGCTGACTGCAGCCAGTTTGCGGCGAAGCACTTCCGAAAGAAAATTACCGTCTCCGCAGGCCGGTTCGAGGAAACGGCTGTCAATGCGCTCTGTTTCCTGCTTCACCAGATCGAGCATCGCGTTGACCTCGCGTTCGTTAGTGAACACTTCGCCGTGCTCCTCAACGCGTTGCCTCGACTTGACCTGTGCCACCTAGCACCTCCTTAACAAGGTTCCATAATACGTTTTGGCTGGGAAGATGGGGTTGGACGGTGCGGGGCGGCGCAGATGATGGATGTGTATCGAGGAATCGAGTTCTTCTTAGGTACAGCATTTCGTCGTTGTTCGTAGAAATAGATATAGTTACACGTATGGATCCTGCGACTGGACAAATTTTGAAATATGGAGCGGACGCCACTGTCAAAGGTGCGGGCGTCCTGAATAAGTTATTCCCAGAAATCGCCATGGGCAGTAATAGAAGGGGCGCTAAACGCGATTTAAAACAACTGACAAAGTTACTGAGCGATGTCGATTCAAACAAGGACCTATCCGATGAAGAAAAAGCCTTACTCCGGTATTCACTCTATAAGAATCTAGGGCATATTGATAACTTAGAAAGTATTGTCAGTGGTTCGGTTCCACTTATAAAGGATTCAGAGAAATCCGAGCAAGTGGATTCTGACTGGATAGATGATTTTGAAGACAAAGCCGGCCGTTGCAGCGATCCAGAGTTGCAGAAACTATGGTCGCAAATTCTTGCAGGAGAAGTCAACTCTCCGACAACATTTCCGAGGAGACTGCTTACGATTCTTTCCACGCTCGACAAGACCGAGGCGGAATCGTTCAAGACACTATGCGCATATAGTGCACGTCAATACGATATAAATCATCCGGAAGATGCTAGCCATGTGGTTTATATCTTCTTGAATCAAGATGAGGATGGCACCTACAATAATGGTAATTTCACTGTAGATCAAGCTGAAAATCTCGTCGAAGCTGGTCTTTTGAGCGCAAGCGCATGGCATATCATCCGTACGCCCCTTAATTCAATACGAACTTTAGCTACTTCTGCTGAAATGATCACGATTATGAACCAAGGGGGAGAGAACAGAGATGTTGCTCCGGCTAACTACATGCTTACGAAGGCCGGAATAGCATTGGCAACTCTGTGTGATTTAGGCAACGCCCAGGACTTCCATGCGGTTTTAAGAGCTTCGATTCCTTCGGAATTATCAGTGAGTGTGACACCATTGCAACCAATAAGTGAAGAACAAAATAGCAGACAGCCCCTGATCTATTTGTAAGAAGTAGGTACACGAAACTACAAAATATAGGACATGTTTTGAGACATATATACGATATTTCGTAGATAGATACGAAGTTCATGGATTCAGCTACGAAATATATCTGACATTCTTGTATTTTGTGAGTATATAAATCCGGAATACAGGTGCGTTTAAGGGACTCTTTGGATGGTAGGAATATGCTGCCTCCAGACCATTGATTCTTTTCATTAATCGTATCTGATAAGAATATAATCTGTTCAGAAAAGATTATTGAAAAGAATGGCCTGCGGAATTTGGAAGTTTGTGTGCGCAGGGACGAGTGATGCCGACACTGAATTCAAGTTATCCACATATCCACATTTTCCACGAGGCGAGTTGCGCCAACCCCGCCTAGCTGTCACCGTTGATGCACGAGGCGCGCACCGAGCAGCGCCGACGACACGATAAATCGGCAATGGCGACGAATCGGGAATGTGGAGAGTAGCGATGACTGGGTTTTCTGTGGACACGATGGAGTTTCTTCAGACCGTCAATCAGTTGGAGCGGCGCTTTGAGGAGGTGACCTCGCCGGGGGCATTGCGCAAGGCTATGGCAGAGCCGGAAACATACGATCCGGTGGACCATCGGCTCTATGTGCTGGCGCATGATGTATTCGCCGATACGGGCTGGGCGATGACGATTATGGTGGCGGCAGCATCCTTCGACGGTGCGCTCGTCGGGCAGCGCAAGGAGTTCATTCAGGGCTGCTCTTCCGTCGTGCGCACATACGGGATCAACGTATGGCTCTACGGTCTGGTCAACGGTTCCACGGTGGCTATGTTCACTGGCGAACCTTCGGAGAACACGCCGATATATATCCAGACGATCCATCGCAGCGAACTGGTCAAACGCTGCCGCCTCAAAGGGCCAAAACGGTTCGGGTCGAAGCGCAATCAGCAGAAGGTGATCAGGGAGCATTGCCGACAAATGCACAAGCTCGCGGCGTATACGCTGATGCGTTGGAGCGATGGCAGCGATCCATACATCGACGCTGCCTTGATGCTGCTGCATGAGCCCGCCATCGGCATGTGCATGCTGCGCGAGGATCCCAAGGTGCTGGAAATGGGTGCCGCGCCGGACATGAATTTCCGGCGGGTGGTGGCGGCTTTGGCGAAACTTCAGGTTCGGGCGAATGAGGAGTTCGCGCGTGAATTGTCTGGTGGTTTAGAAAATGTGTCGGAAAGCGTGTCGAAAGATGCGCTGAACGCTGGGTCGAAAATTGCGTCGGCGGCTGCGTCGAAAGCTGCTCCAAAATCTGGGCTGAAAACTGGGCAGGAAACCGCTCAGGACGACACGCGGGACGATACTCAGGAAACCGTGCCAGACCACGCTGACTATTACAAGGATCCGGCGTACGCGCAGGCCAGTGTGCGCTACCTTTATGACGCGCGGCATGCGATTGCGGGATATCGCGAGTTGTGGGACCGCACTACGCCTGACGCCGCCAAAGTGCTGGTGGCGATTGAGCAAGGGGAGGAGGGTAGAGAGAAGTATGATGCGGGAACGGCAGCTGACGACGACTCGGTGTGGCACAATGTGGTGCATCTGCGCGAGGTATCCCGGTCGCTGCTGGGCGCGGACAATGCGTGTGAGCTGATCGAAGGGTTCAATGAGCGCAACGTCGCGCGCTTCGACGAAGGCGTGGCGCTGCTTGAGAGCATGGCGGAAATCGTCGAGATGGAAGGCTTGCCGATGCTGCCTATAGTCATGCTTGACGAGCAGGATGGCTACGTGGGGAAGCAGTCGGGCGGATCGGCGAAAAGCGCTGACGACAAGCGGCGGAAAGTCTCCGAAATTGGCGAATTCCTCGCGGGGATAGTGCTTGCGCGCTTTCCTCGTGGCGATGTGGCGAAGCAGTGCACGCTGGCGTTGCTTGATGGCGAAATCGTCCAGTATGCGAAAGCGCTGCGACCGATGCTGCGAGATGATATCGAGGAGATGGCGTCAGCTCTGGTTTGACGGGGCAGCAAGAAACGGTATTGATACAGTCGCAGCAGCCTATCAAGTATCGATCTATTTCGACATTGACCGTGGAATAAGCGGCAATGTCGAAATAGATCGATACTTCTCTATCGCTTGGTCCGGCAGAGACGTCGAGGCTGCCGCTGCATGACAGTGGTCTCTGAGATGTATTCGCTGTATGTGCTGCTTTCTTCGGAAGGCTGTGCGGAAGTCCGTTTGGAAACGTTGACCATGCTTTCGGCGATATCGTATCTAGGATTTTGTCTACCATAGAAGCACAGCTCATTGAAACGGTGCCGCTATAAAGAAGCCGACGGCATATCAACACTAGCAACCGCAAATCCGCAGCCACCCACGCAAAGGATTCCCGCATCATGACGCAACTCGCCACCAACGATTTCACCGAGATACTTGAAGGACGACGATCCATCCGCAAATATGACCCCAAGGTCAAGATATCGCGCGAGGAGATGCTTGCGATGCTCGATGAGGCGGCCAAGGCGCCGTCGTCGGTGAATATGCAGCCGTGGCGATTCCTTATCGTGGAATCGGACGAGGGCAAGGCGACGCTTGCTCCGCTCCTGCAGTTCAATAGGCGCCAGAACAAGACGTCGTCGGCGATGATCGTGGTATTTGGCGATATGCGTTGCTATGAATACGCGGATCGGATATACGGCGAGGCGGCCAAGCGGGGCATCATGCCCAGTCTGGTGGCGAAGGCCCAGATGACGGTGGCTGCCTCCGCATACAAGAAGTTCAGTCGCAGCAGGATGAACGACATCGTCAAAATCGATTCCAGCCTGTTCGCCATGCAGTTCATGCTCGTCGCGCGTTCACACGGCTACGACACCAACCCCATCGGCGGCTTTGACCAGGATAAGGTCGCCGAGGCCTTCGGCTTGGATGTCGAACGCTACGTGCCGGTGCTCATTATGTCAATCGGCAAGGCCGCTACCGAAGGCCACGAATCCGTCCGACTGCCAGCAGAAGATCTTGTGTGGTGGCGGTGAAATCCGCCCTGTTTTTACTTCTTCTTGCCCCTCCCCGCGATAAACGCCCCAAGCGCAATCTGCGCGATCTTTCTGGCGCTCATGCCGTCGCCGGATTTGGCTAGGGCGGCTCTGGCTGTGGCAACGAAATCCGCGGAGAGGCGTGATTGCATAAACCCGCGGACCCATTCAATGTCGGCGACGGTTTTGTTGCCCAGCGAAACCTGCTCGAAGGCGAGGATAGTGCCTTCGCCGAGTGCGGCAACGATGCTGCCAGCGATGACGGCGTTCAGCGCCGCGGCTCCGAGGTTGACACCGGGGATGGCCTTGAGTGCGCTGATCGCTCCTTGCGCAGCCAACGATACTGTGCCGACTTGCACGATCGAATCGAAGAACTTGCGTGAGGCCTCGTTCTTGGTGATGCCGTATATCCGCGCGAGGGCGTTGATCTGCGCGATTTCGACAGGGCCGAGAATCGCGGCGTCGGGGAAGGGAATCGGCACGGCGCCCACTACCGCGCCGCTGGTTGTGGCCGCTGCCACAACGCTCTGGGCGAGCACGCGCTTGCGATTGAGCTTGAATCGCGCGATGTCCTTTTCGGCGGCCTTATAGCCTTCCGGCAGCAGGTCGTTCGTCGCGTCGATCAGCTCCGCGATGCCTTCGGGTGCGGCGTAGGCGTCCTCGTTGAGCGTGTAGGTTTGCGCGACGACGGGAATGATCTTGCGCAGATTCGTGCGATGGGGCTGCGCCGAGAAGGCGTTGGTGACCAGTTCGACATTGCGCTGGCGGTCGGGAACCGAATACGATTTCGTGATCACCGCGATGACCGGTAATGATGGCCACATCGACGTCGCCTGCGACAGGCTGCGGATGGTGCGGGGGAAGAGCTTGCTCGACGTGCCATCGATGCAGAACCAGATCGCATTGATCCGCGTATCGATTGTGCCCGCCTTGGCATTGTTCTTGGACCAGTTTTTGACTGCGCGGATCGCGGCGCGGCGCTTGAAGAACGACGGCTCGAATCCGGCCGTATCGATGAGTCGGAAAGGCAGCGTCGCATTCTCGTAGACACGCAGTTCTTTGGTCGTGCCTTGCATGCCGAATCCCGCAAGCGCCGCTTCCTCGCCGAGCACCGCGTTGATCAGCGTGGACTTGCCGACTCCGGAATTCCCGATGACCAGCACATTGGCCTTGAGAGCGGAGTCCGTGTTGGGCGGGGGAGCTGTAATATTTGTGAAACCGGTACCGTTTGCGCCGCGCCCAGTACTGCTTGGGATATTCGCGAGGTCCGCTTTGCTCGTGGAGGCTATGCTGACAGCACCGCCCATCTCGTGTGTTGTTTCGCTCATCTCGCCCCCCCATTATGGGTGCCGCAGCAACGATTTTGACTGCCCGTATACTGCTTTCAGTGTATGCGAAAGTTGACTGAATCGCTGAGTTCCTGCGATGGCGAAACGCAAAGAATCAACGCCGTACAGGCTCGATGTAAAAACCCTTCATGTGCATCAAATCGCGTGTCAATCACTACAGTCTTTATTGCACTAAGGTGCTGATGTCGCGCACATCCGCGAGGTGGCGGATCATCGCATGCTTTGCCTGCTCAGGGTCGCGCGCCTTCACCGCTTCTTCGATGAGCTGATGACCGATAAGCGATATTCGCCTGCCCGCAGCCGTCTGATGGGAACGTTCGCGCACATGTTCAGTGCATTTGAAGGAGAACTGCAGCACCGTAAGCATCATGGTGTTGCCTGTGGCGTGGGCAAGCAGCAGATGGAAGCGAATGTCGAGTTGCATGGAGTGCTTCGAACTGATGCTTTCATCGGCCTCCTGATCGACGGTGCTGCTTAGAGCGGCAAGATGAATAGGCTGTGCCCGCTGCGCGGCGAGCGCAGCAATCTGCGGTTCCACGGATTCGCGCAGCTCGATGGCATTGCGCAGGTCGGTGTCGGTGGCCTTCATCAAGGCGGCCAGCCGCCGAGTATTCGACATGGGGTCGAGCACCGTGCTGCCTCGGCCCTGAACGCGTTCGATAAGGTGTTTGGATTCAAGCTCGGAGAGCGCCTCGCGAATTGACGCGCGCGATACCTTGAATTGTTCAGCGAGCTTGCGCTCAGCCGGCAGTCGCGTTCCGGGTCTCAAGGTACCGACCATGATGAGCTGTTCAATATGATCGGCGACCTGAGCGCTGACGCTGTGGCTGACGAACTTCAGCGGTGGGATGGAACCATCCGGGACCTTGAACTGATTCTCGGGGGGGAGGGTAGTAGATGCTTGCATATTGTGATATTGGCATGATGGCCGTACCAATTCTTGTAGGAACTGCCGATTGGTATGCCGCGTATTTCCCTTGGGTTAAAAGTGCGTAACCGTTGATGTCCGCGGCGGAAACAGACATGTTGCCCCTTTATTCTTGCCTCGTCGCACACGGTGACCAAGTCGGAAAGGATGCGCATGGAGATGAGGGATGCAACGAATGTCAAGCCTATTGCCGCGTCTTCGCACTTGTTACAAGACTTCATGCGATATGACTGTGGTCAACACCGCGGAACGGCACCAGATGCAATTGGCTGCGCGACAACTGACCAAGCAACAAACCAGAATAAGAGTAAGGACACGCTATGAATAGGAATACGCTGAAAAAGACGGTTGCAGGAGTGGCGGCAGCGGCGCTCGCCCTCGTCGCAGCCGCAGGATTGGCGGGATGCAGCACGGGGGAGCCTGACCATAGTTCAGCCGCCGACAACACCGCGTCCAAATCGATTCGCGTGGCCACACAACGCCAGCCTCACTTGTTCGCTGCCTACGAATGGTCGCAATATGTTCCTAAGGGGTACACCGTGCAGGTTGTGCCCATGGACAACTCCAATAGTGAGAAGGACGCGCTGCTGACGGGCGATGTTGATTTCGCATTGATGGGTGTGCCCACGGTCATCTCGCAGGCGGCTCAAGGCGGCGGAATCAAGATCATCGCAGGTGGTGCCGATGGCGGCTCTGGACTCATGGCGAAGAAGGACATTGCTTCCGTCGAGCAGCTCAAGGGCAAGAAGATCGGCTATGTTCCCAACTCCTCACAAGAGATGGCGCTGCGTCTGCTGCTTAAATCCGCAGGTCTCAACCCCGATTCGGACGTGCAGCTAGTTAACATCGGCTATTCGGAGATGTCCGAGGCGCTTGCTCGTGGTGATATCGACGCTTTCGCCGGTGCTGAAATGGGCGTTTCGCTGGCCAAAATCGCAGGGGCGAGCGAAATCTCCTCGATTTACAACACCGATATCGGCAAGGTGAATATTGCGCTGGCTGCCAGCGACAAGGTTATCAAGGGCAATCCGGACATGGTGAAGGTCGCTATCGCTGCTCACAAGAAGGCGACTGGGGCTCTCAGCTCGGATAAGGCGATGTGGAAGCAGGCCGTGATGAAGCAGTTCACCTTCGACTCCGCTGCTCTTGACAAGGCACTCGACAATATGTGGCTGCATTGGGATTTGAGCGACACCTACCAGAAGCAGTGCGGTGAGCTCGCCAATCAGATGGTGGCGATATCGTCCATCAAGAAGGCTCCGGCTGCCTCGGAATACCTTGACGATCAGTTCGTAAAGTGACCGGCGTCAGATAATCACTGTCCGATACTGCGTGCAGCGCATCAAGGCGCATGGCGCTAGGGAAGGAGTCTTAAGGAATATGTCTCGCATCAGAAAAATCGCACCTAAAATACTGCTGTCATTGCCTGTTCCCATTGTGATCTTGGTGTTGTGGAGCCAAGGCGTCAAGTACGGGTGGACACTTCCCTTTGACATTCGGCTGTCTCGTGTGCCGGCACCTTCCGCAGTGCTTCGCCGAATCGCCGATCTTACGGTCGGCGGCTACCTCAATGATCCGTATTCGGGAACGCTGTGGAAGCACACCTATGCCAGCGTGGTGCGCGTTTTTAGCGGATTCGGACTCGCAGCGATTACCGGCATTCCGCTCGGCGTGCTGATGGGACGTTCTAAGATCGCTTCCGAGCTGCTCGAACCCACCATCAATCTGATCCGCCCCATTCCTGTGACCGCATGGGTGCCGCTGGCGCTTATCATGATTGGCATCGGGGACCGCTCCACAATCTTCCTAGTGTTTCTGGCAGCGCTTTTCCCCATTATCCTCAACACCGTTACTGCTGTGGAACAGGTTCCGGAGCGCTTGCTTGAGGCTTCGGCGATGCTGGGCACGTCTAGGGCTAAGGCATTGTGGAAAGTTGTTTTTCCTGCCGCGTTGCCTGGCATCATTGGGGGGCTGCGCATCGCAGTCGGCCTCGCTTGGGCGCTGCTGGTGGTCGGTGAAATGACTGGTATCACCGTCGGACTTGGTGCCATGATCACCGAGGCCAAAGAAGTGTCGAAAACCGATCTGATTGTGGCTGGCATGTTCATCATCGGCATTCTGGGCTTTCTGAGCGACCGTCTTATTATTTGGATCGTCAGGCTCATCGCGGGTCGTCGACCGATTCTTGCCGGCAGCAAGTGACCTGAAAATTCGATTGTTAAGGAGTCTGATATGCGCATCGGGACAATTCAGCGTCATGCTGGCATGATTGATATACAGAATGTCGGCAAGCAGTACAGCGGCGGCACTTACGCCGTCAAAAACGTGGACCTCCATATTGATTCAGGTGAGTTCGTGGCGATCGTCGGCCCATCGGGCTGCGGAAAAAGCACCTTGCTGCGTATGATAGCAGGCTTTGAAAGCGTCACAGAAGGCAAAATCCTCGTGGAGACCACCGAAGTGAGCGGTCCAGGGCCGGATCGCGGTGTGGTGTTTCAGGACTATGGTCTGTTCCCGTGGCTCACTGTCGAGGAGAACATCGCCTACGGGCCTAAGGAGGCAGGGTATCCCCGATCCCAAGTGAAGAAGCTGGTCGGCAAATACATCGATCTTGTAGGGCTCAAACTCTTCGCCCGCAAGTTCCCTCACGAGCTTTCCGGCGGCATGCAGCAGCGTGTCGCGATAGCCCGGGTCCTAGCGAACACGCCTGCCGTGATGCTCATGGATGAGCCTTTCGGCGCACTTGACGCTCTGACCCGCGAACAGCTGCAGAACCAGCTTTCGAAGATACAGAAGGAGCTGGGCATCACCGTTCTGTTTGTAACCCACAGCATCGAGGAAGCCGTGTACTTGGCCGACCGCGTCGTAGTGATGGCCGACGGAGCGGCGAATGGTGTGGCGGGTAATATCAAAAAAGTCGAGACCATCGAACTTGGCGAGAACCGCGATAGCACCTCGGTGGAATTCAACGTCTATCGCAGGGAGATCTCTGAGCTTATTCATGGTGCGGGCCATGAGGTAAGAGATCACGCATAAGCTCTGCTTTCTGCTGTTCGCCGCAGCATGACGCATGATTTTTGAAGGTTGTGTTGTAGCGTTTGTTGGTTGTCAAGCGCCGGTGAGGTGCCGGATCCCTTGCACCGCTTAGGCCAGCTGCTCTGCCCGCCGACCAATCAGGAAGCGCTTGTGGTATTTCAGATTGGCGTAAGCGGTTAGGTTATGCATGGAGATGGCGTTGAATGCGCCGCCGACAGCGCCGACAATGGGAATGCCTTGCAGGAACTTCATGTAGAGCATCTCGTCCGACAATGCTGATGCCGCGCCGCGAATCTGCTCCGAGGCGTCATAACCATCGGGAAGCGCGTGATAATGGATGAAGGCGTTGGCATCGGCGTCGATCTCGTCGAGGTGCTCGCCGTGGGCGACTGAGCCTTCGATAAGCAGGAGAATGAAATAGCGCTCTGCATCGTTGTCATGCTCATAGCCGTATTGCAGGGCGATCTGATGGATGCTGCGCAGCATCGTACCTACCAGCAGCGCAATATCGGGAATGCCGATGCCGAGCACGCCGAGGCCTACTCCGGCAGCGGTCGAGGCGACAGTATTGACCCGAGCCGAGCCGTTGGCTTGCCTGGAGAATTGCCTGAGATTGCGTTTGCTCGCGTCGTCGTCGGCCATGAGACTGTTGACCTGATACTCGCGCCGTGCCTTATCCGCGTTGTAGGTCTTGTCGATGACTGGCGAGCCCTTGGAAAATATCAGATTGAAGGCCTTGACGAACGCCGCATCCAAGGTGTCGCGCAGCTTGTCTGGAACCTTGTCGTCCAGCAGCTGGTTGAGCGGCGATTCTTTCGACTGCCGCCGCTTGGCGAGAAACCGGGCCTCTTTGCGATCGAGCTTCGCCTGCTCTGCGTCGAGAGGCGTCCCGCGCTGAAAGATTGCCATCGCTGCCTCCTTGTGCGTTCGGCCGCTGGGCGTGTGCGGCTGGGCGTCGGTCGTACGCGCTGCAGGCTTCGACTTCGTGCTGGACGCATGGTATCCGCTAGCCATACATCGATCGCGCATGCATTTCGTACTTACTCCAGCATGGCACACCACAGTCATAACCGGACGCCTTGCAGCGCAGCGCGAACGCGCAATTAGGCATGTTCGCTGCACTGCAAGACGCGCGAGCCGCAACTGTTGGCTTAGTGGCCGAAGAGGCGTTGAAAGAAGCCGGCGTTTGATTTTGAGGCGTTGATTTCGGCTTGGGTGTGGCGGCCGTTGCACCAGTTCGAGGCGGGGACGCTGCGTCGCACCTGATCGATGTGCTGGCCGCATCCGGACCAGGTGGTTTTGCCGCAGACCTTGCAGGTGACCGCATGGCACATGATATTGCTCCGTTCGTTGGGGGTGTTTTGCGTTGGTTAGTTAGATTTGATGGGTTGTTGGGTTGATGAGTTGCCGTTTAGTTGATTGGCTGATTGGCGGATTGTGGATTATTGGGTTGTCTGGTTGTCGTTTGGTGGATTGCTGGTGACGGGTGCTTGGTCAGCAGCTGGATAGTTGGATGGCTGACTTGGACGATGGCGGCTTTATGATTTGTGGGGAAAGCTGCCAGCCCGGTGATTACGCAGCAGATCACGCGAGCATAAGGAAGAGCTTTTCGATTTCATCCGCGGTGAGATGGGTGTTCTTCGATTCTCGTTCTTCACGATTTTCGGTTTGCGCAGCGTTGTCATGCGTCGCGCCATCGTCACGAATCGACTCACTGCCCTCGGCCGGCTCAAGTTGCTCGCCATTCTCCTTATTCGAAGGCGCGAGGCACTCGCGCATCGCCGAGGCGATGACGAGGAATCCGGCGCGGTCGAGGGCGCGTGACACTGCCGAAAGCTGAATGACCACATCCTGGCAGGAGCCGCCTGACTCGACCTGGTTGATAACCGCGTCAAGCTGGCCGCGCGCCCGTTTCAGCCGGTTGAGCACGGCGCGCTGCGGATTCTCGGGCTTCTTTGTTGTGGTGCTGCTCATGCGTGTGCCTTTCCTTCGTGCGCAGATACGCTGTGCGAATCTGTGCTGTCTGCTTGGTCTGCTTGATTGGGAGACTCGAACAGCGAGCTGTCTGTAAGTGCGCTGTCACCGAGCGCATCGCGCAGCACGTGCATGCCGCCTGAAAGATTGCGCGCCGAAAGTCCATGCTGCACCAGAATGCGGTAGGCGAAGTACGAGCGCTTGCCCGAAGCGCACATCACGGCGATAGGCCGCCCGGCAGCTGCGTCAAGAATCTCGCCCATCCGGGTTCGAACTTCGGTGTGCGGGATGTTCAGCGCCCTGCGCACATGGCCAGTGGCGAATTCGGCAGGGTTGCGCACGTCAAGAATCAAGTCGGTGCGAACCACATTCGCAAGCTCCTGCGCATACCACAGGCGCAGTTTGCCGGATAGCACATTCTCGCCGAGCATGCCGGCCAGATTCACCGGGTCCTTCGCTTGGCCGAAGGGAGGGGAGTAAGCGAGATCTTCGTCAATGAGATCGTCAATCGCAGCGCCGGATCGTATCGCCGCAGCGAACACGTCGATGCGTTTGTCAACGCCTTCGCCGCCGACGATCTGCGCGCCGAGCAGCCGACCGTCATCGCCGAACAGCACCAGCATCCGCATTGCTGCGGCACCGGGGAAGTAGCCGGCGTGCTGCGCGGCTTCCAGATGAATCGCATGGAAAGGTATGTCTGCCCGATTGAGATCCCCGCATCCGGCTCCGGTGCGGGCGACGGCAAGCTTGCCGATGCGGATGATTGCAGTGCCGAGCGTCGCGGGAATGGGTCGCGCGGTTTTCGGATTGCAGATGTCGTCGGCGATGAGTCTGCCAGCTCGATTCGCCGGACCTGCCAGCGCTACGGGACGCTTGGCTCCGGTAACGAAATCCGTGGACAGCGTCGCGTCGCCAGCCGCCCAGATGCCCGGCATCGAGGTCCGGCCGTGCTCGTCGACGTCGATGGCGCCGCGATCGCAGCGTATCCCGGCGGCTTCGAATATGGCGGCGTCGGGGCGCACGCCGATGGAGACGAGCACCAGATCGGCGGGCAGCATATCGCCATTCGAAAGCTCCACCGCATGCGAACCGTTGGGAATGCCGCTGTCCACAATCTTGCCGGTGTCAGCCCTGCCGGCACTGCCGTTGTCGTTCGTGCTGTCGTCGGTATTGCCAGTGTTCCCGTCAACCGTGTCGTCAACAGCTTCGCCGTCGGCAACGCGTTCGATGATGCTCGTTGCACTTACGCCGGTGTGAAGCTGCACGCCGAGTTCGCGCAGCTGGTCGGCTGCCGGTGCGGCGATTTCCGGTTCCATCATCGGCAGTATATGACCGGCGAGGTCGACGACATGAACATCTAAACCGCGGGTGGCGAGGGCTTCGGCAGTCTCAAGGCCGATGAAACCGCCTCCCAGCACTACAGCAGAGGTAGCATTGCGTGCCAGTTCCGTGACGCGGTCGGCGTCCGGAACCGTGCGCAGCGTACTGACAAACGATGATCCTATTCCCGGAATGTCTGGGATGAAGGGTTTTGCGCCGGGAGTAAGTACGAGGGCATCATACGCGACGGTTTCCTGACCGGCCGTTGTGCTCACCTCGACGGTATGTGCATCTGGGTCGATGGCGACGACTTCGCTGCCGGTGCGTACGGTGATATTCAGCACGGCGGACAGCGAATGCGGTGTCTGCACGAGCAGGTCTTCGCGCTCAGTGATCTCGCCGCCGACATAATAGGGCAGGCCGCAGCTGGCATATGAAACGTGCTCGCCGCGTTCCAGCACGAGTATTTCCGCGCTTTCGTCGTTGCGCCGGGCTCGGGCCGCGCAGCTCATGCCTGCGGCGTTGCCTCCGATGATGACGATTCTCATGGCCGCGCTCCTTGCTGCGCGTCGTTTTGTGCGGCGGTTTGCGCTTGGGCTGTTTGGGCAGCTTGCTCTTGCTTGTCTGCTTGGGCGCTGATTTGCGCGCGCACGTCAGCCATATCCAGCAGCGACAACTGATCGATCAGGGAGTCCAGTGCGGCGGGCGCGAGCAATCCGGGCTGCTGGAAGACGAGGATGCCGTCGCGGAAGGCCGCGAGCGTGGGGATGCTGGCGATGCCGAATTGCGCCACGAGCTCCTGCTCGGCTTCGGTGTCCACCTTGCCATGCAGGACTTCGGGATGCTTGATCGAGCTCTGCTCGAAAATCGGGCCGAACATGCGGCATGGGCCGCACCATGACGCCCAGAAATCGAGCAGCACGGTGGGGTGATTGGCAATGGTCTCGCGCAGGTTCTGCGCGGTGATCGTTGTTGTGCTCATAATGGCATAATATACCCCTAGGGGTATTCGGTCAATTCGAGAATTCCATGTCTTGTTGTGTACGGTTTTATGATTCGGACGGGTATCTGCGTTATGTGAGGCGTTAACTTAGCCTTGCGGAGGTCTATCTGCGTTACGTGAGGTGTTAAAACCGCAGCACCCTAAGTATCGCCGCCGGAAAATGGTGGCTTTGGGCCGTCCGATACCCGACTCCCCGAGAAATAGCGCCTCACATAACGCAGATAGACCTCCGTGGCATCCCGATAACGCCTCACACAAGCGAGATACACATTTCCCCAAGGTCCTTCGCTGACGAATGTGCGTGGAGGTGCGAGCGGGAGCGGGTTGCGCCGAGTCATCGTACGCTATATGTCACGCCGACAAGGTTCGTATCGGAAAACGTACGCTGAGCAGCCGGTATCGTACGTTTTCCAATACGGATCTCATAAGCATGTAGGGAAACGTACGCTGCGAGGAGGAGATCGAGAGCGGAATGTGAGGGCGCTGCGGTTGCGGCGCGGCACCGGGCCATAGGCACCGTACACATGGACGAACCCCCGCTTTGCGCCTCCCGACTATGAGTCAGGAAACGCGAAACGGGGGTTCATCTGCTGTTGAGACCGGATCGGCACGGCGAAATCGCATTCGCCGTGCCGATCCGGTCTGCCGCTCAGCGGGGTTTGGATTCGTTGGAATGCCAACCCCGCCGACGCCCAGCGGCTCGAACTCAGTGGAACTGCATGCCGCCGTCGACGATGATCGTCTGGCCGGTGATGTAGTTGGAGTCGGGACCCGCGAGGAACGCCACGGCCGCGGCGACATCCTCGGGCTCGGACAGGCGGCCCAGCGCGATATCCTTCGAGAAGGTGCTCATGCCCCACTCGTCGTCCTTGCCGGCGTTCTTGCCGACCTGGTGCGCGATGTCAAGCATCATCGGGGTCTTCACGATGCCGGGGGCGTACGCGTTCGCGGTGATGCCTTCGGCGGCCAGATCGCGGGCGGCGACCTGCGTGAGACCGCGGATGGCGAACTTGGTGGAGGAGTACAGCATGAGGTTCGGGTTGCCGACGACGCCCGCCTGGCTGGCGGCGTTGATGATCTTGCCCTTCTTGCCCAGCTCGCGGAACTTGCGGGTGGCGGCCTGCACGCCCCACATGGTGCCGGCCACGTTGATGTGCATGACCTTGTCGAACAGTTCGGGAGTGATGGTGTCGATCGGGGTGGTGGGGCCGAGTCCGGCGTTGTTGACGATCACGTCGAAGCTGCCGAGCTTCTCGGCGGCCTCGTCCACGGCTGCGGAGAAGGCGTCGCGATCCGAGACGTCAAGCTTGATGGCAATGGCTTCGCCGCCATCGCTCGTGATGGCCTGGGCCACTTCGCCCGCCTTGTCGACGTTGAGATCGACGACCGCCACGGCGAAGCCGTCCTTCGCCAAACGCTTGCTGATAGCCTCGCCAATGCCTTGGGCGCCACCGGTCACGAATGCCACTTTTTCTGCCATATCAGTATCTTCCATAGGTGTTATGGGACGCCGACCATATTAGCGAGCCTGATTGACTGAAATGTGAGTTGTCTCATACCTGCGTGTCTTGGATCGTGTCTTGGCGCAGTGATCGCCGAAAGCTCGTCAGTGCCCTGAAATGGCAGGAGAAATGGGCGGATTCCGGCGTCAGTATTGAGTTGGCCGCATCCCATTCGCCCCGCTCAAGGCATGGGAGGCGCTGTTCAGTCCGGATCCTCGCCTTCGCGCTCGGCAAGTTCGATCTGCTCGCCGAGCCAGATGCGCTCGGCGGGATTGACGTCCAACAGGTCCAGATATTTCTGATACACCGGGTAGAGCAGACGCAGCCCGGGGTACAGGGAGATGAGCGCGCGTTCGGTTTTGTGCCGGCGCCAGTGATCGGGATGCGCAGCGAAGGTGTTCCTGAAACGTTTCATGTAATTGCGGAAGGAAATCAGCGAAGTGTCCATTCGCCGCGCGGAGATGGCGCAGATCATCTTGCGCGAGTAGACGGTTTTCATATCGTTGTCGAGCAGATGCAGCGAGATGTCGATGTCCTCGTGCATTACGTCGTCCGGGTCGCGGCATACCTGACCGGCGATGACCTTCCATGCGCTCGTGCGAACTGCCATATTGGAGCCAAACAGCAGCACCTGCCCGCCGTCGGCGCGGTAGGTGCTGCGCCGCACGCGGTCGTCGCCCCGGAAGGCCATATGCTTGGCGGGCATGTCGTAGTACGTCACTGGTCCGGTGGCGCCCATCGCCGCCGGGTCGTCGGTGAAGAGCCCGGCGACCACTTCGACCCAGTCGGGCTTGAGCATGCAGTCCGCGTCGACGCGCCCGAGTACATCGCCGGTGGCATGGTTGAACCCGTAGTTGCGCGTCGGAATCAGACCCTGTTCGCTGTCTTGATGCAGCAGCCGCACCGGTGCCTCGGGATTTTCGGCCATGAATCCCTCGACGATGCGACAGGTGTCGTCGCTCGAGCGGTTGTCGACGACGATGACCTCGTGCGGGGCGACGCTTTGGCGGGTGGCGTTGGTCAGGCAGTCGACGATGCGGTCCTGCTCATTCCATGCGGGTATGACGATCGAAACACTCAGCATAGGCATTAACAATAGAGGGCGTTGCCTACACGACGTCTGGGTGCGGCGCGGACGCTGGGACGCTTGGCGGCAAACCGCCAATTGCCGGCGACCGCCGCTGGCCGACTACGCCCCTGATTGTAAAATGTGTCATATGACTTCCCAAGACGATCAGAAGATCGATTTAGCCTCCGTGTTCCCGTCCAAGGGCGACTCGCGCCGCCCGCCGGACTGGTGGGGCAGGGCCTTGCTCTATACGGCCATAGCCGTGTTCCTGTCGTATTTCGTATGGCAGTCGTGGGGCAAGGTTGAGTTCATCGTCTTCGACATCGTCGTTTCGCTCTTCATCGCTCTGGCCATCGAGCCGCTGGTGACGCGCATGATTCGGCACGGCTGGAAGCGCGGCGCGGCATCCGCGACTGGCCTGATCGGCCTGATGGTGGTCGTGATCGCCCTGCTCGCGCTGTTCGGCAACATGTTCGTCCAGCAGGTCCTCTCCATGGTCAAAGGGCTGCCCGGCCTGTACGACCAGATCGCCGAGCTCATTGCCGAGCACACGTCGTTCAAGCTGCCGGCGATGGAGAGCTTGGGCAACGAGATACTCAAGAACGTGCAGACTTCGTGGGTCACGGATTTCGCCGGTCAGGCGCTTACCACCACGGTGGGCTTCTTCAGCTTCCTGCTCAATGCGCTCACCATCCTCATGGTGACCTTCTATGTCTCGGCGGCAGGCCCCAAAATGCGCCGGAGCCTATGCCAGTGGATGTCGCCGGTGGCGCAGCGGCGGTTCCTGCTCGGCTGGACCGTGGTGCAGGACCAGATCTCCGGCTTCCTGTTCTCTCGCACGATTCTGGCGGTGCTCAACGCCACGGCCACGGCGATTTTCCTCGCGCTTATCCATGTGCCCTACTGGCTGCCGCTCGCGCTGTTCAGCGGCATCGTCTCGCAGTTCGTGCCTACCGTAGGCACCTATATCGGCGGCGCGCTGCCGGTCATCTTCGCATGGAGCTCGAACGGCATTCCGTACGCGGTGGGCGTGATCGTGTTCATCACCGTCTACCAGCAGATCGAGAATCTCCTGCTCTCGCCCAAGGTCTCGCAGCGCACGATGGATCTCAACCCCGCCATCGCCTTCTTGTCGGTGCTGGTGCTCGGCGCGATGTTCGGCGCATTGGGCGCCTTTCTCGCGCTGCCCATCACGGCCAGCATCCAGGCTATTTTCAAGGTCTACACGAAACGCTACGAGCTGGTTGATTCTCCGCTGATGTCTGATCCGCAGCCGGTGAGCAAGTCCAAGGTCGTGGAGGGCGCCGAAGCCTTCAACGAGCATGTCATCCGGCCGGTGAGCAGCCGCATACCTCGGGCCGCCCGCGGCACGAGTGCGCGTGTGCCGATGAACGACGATCTGAGGCAACTGCAGGAGGAGCTGTATCGCATGTCCGGCGATCACGATTCTCACGATTCTCAGGAGTCGAAGACTGTCGCCATCCCCAAGGGCGTGCTCTCGAAGAGTCCTCGGAGCGCTGCCCTTCGCGGCACTGAAGCCGATGAAAACGAATCAGCCGGCGCATCCGGCGAAAGCGGCGAGGAATCAAAATCGAAGGCTGATGCCGGGGCGCGGGTTGCCGCCGAGTCGCAGGCTGCTGGATCGCAGGCTGACGCCGGCGCCCCGGCCTCCGATAACCCTGATTCCGATACCGCCGATTCAGGCTCTGATGCCTCCGACGACAACCCGAGAAGCAGGTGGCGCTGATGGTTCTGCTCACCATACTCGACATTTTGATGCTGATACTCGGCGGCGCCAGCTTGGTCTACCAGATCATATGCATTCTCGCCGGGATGTTCTCCAAGCAGATCGGCTTTCCCGCCGCGCCCATGGACAAGCGCTACGCCGTCCTGATCTCGGCGCGCAACGAGGAGCACGTCATCGGCAATCTCATCGATTCGATTCGTGCGCAGACTTACCCGGCAGCGCTTGTCGACATCTGGCTCGTGGCCGATAACTGCACGGACGACACGGCTTCGGTCGTGCGCGCCAAAGGCTGCAACGTCGTCGAGCGCTTCGACGACAAGCTGATCGGCAAAGGCTACGCGCTGACCTATCTGCTCGACCACATGATCGATTCAGGCGCGGCCGAGAACTATGACGCCTACTTCGTGTTCGACGCCGACAACCTGCTCGACAAGCATTACATCGAGGAGATGAACAAGGCCTTCCACGCGGGCTTCCGCATCCTGACGAGCTATCGCAATTCGGTCAACCTCTCCGACAACTGGGTCTCCTCCGGCTCGGCCCTGTGGTTCATCCGCGAATCGCGCTTCCTCAACAACTCGCGCATGGTCTTCGGGTCGAGCTGCCACGTGGGCGGCACCGGATTCATGTTCTCGCGCGAGATCATGCAGCGCAACAAGGGCTGGAAATTCCACCTGCTCACCGAGGACTTGGAATTCACCATGGACTCGGTGCTGCACGGCGACCGCATCGGCTACTGCGGCACCGCGATCCTCTACGACGAGCAGCCCGTGGCGTTCAATCAAAGCTGGCGTCAGCGCCTGCGTTGGAGCAAGGGCTTCCTGCAGGTCTTCCGGTATTATGGCCCGGCGCTCATCCAGCGCGCGGTGCGGGAGCGTGATTTCTCGGCCGTCGACTTCACGCTGCTGGTCTGCCCGTTTACAGTGCTCACCGTGGCGCGTTTGCTGCTCGGCTGCCTGTTCGCCGCCTTCGGCTTCGTCACGTGGACGAGCCAGCTGGCGGCGCTGACCGGATGGCTGAGCGGCGCGGTGCTCGGCGTGCTGGGCATGATGCTCATCGCGGCGCTCACGATTCTGGTCGAGCGCGATCATATCGGAGCCACGAACAAGGAGCTGTTCGCTTACGTGCTCAGCTTCCCGATCTACATGTTCAGCTATGTGCCGATCTCCTTCCAGGCCATGTTCTCAAGAGCCGAGTGGAAGCCGATCGTCCACCATGGCGAGGAGGCCGCGGACGCCTAACCCTATGCGGCTCTGGCCAGAGCAAGGCAGTTAATGCGCTGCTGGTATGGTTGGCATGGAGACGAATAGCAACGATCTGTCGATTTTTCGACTGGACGGGGGATGCCGACGATGACCGAGGAAGCACAA
This sequence comes from Bifidobacterium subtile, assembly GCF_000741775.1. Classification (GTDB taxonomy): domain Bacteria; phylum Actinomycetota; class Actinomycetes; order Actinomycetales; family Bifidobacteriaceae; genus Bifidobacterium; species Bifidobacterium subtile. The sequence continues at coordinate 357,525 of NZ_JGZR01000003.1, read as the reverse complement.
TTCGCGCAAGGGACGCTACCCAATGAGCCGAATCAGGAAGCATACGACGGGTTCGTGAACGGATCGACCGGCGAGTCAGCAGGCGGGCCGTCCGTCAGACCGCTCGACGATCTCGACGCACAGCGTCCCGCCGCGGCGAACTATCCGGCGGGCAATCCATATGCGTCATATGCCTCGGATAACCCGTACCAACCCGGCAATGACTTCGCAACAGGCAACCCGTATCAGCCTGACAATGCTTACCCTGTTGCCAATCCATATCCGCCGGATGCGAACGCCGCGGTGTCTATCCGTGGCCTGTTCAAGCATTTCGGCAACAAAATAGCCGTTAATGGACTGGCGCTGGACATCCCGATCGGTTCCTTCTACGGTCTGGTCGGCCCCAACGGAGCAGGCAAGACCACGACGCTCAATATGGTCACCGGACTGCTCGTGCCCGATGCAGGGAACGCGATGATTCTGGGCCATGATGTGTGGAGCGACGTGAACCACGCCAAGCGCATCATCGGCGTGATGCCGCAGCCCGACCAGATATTCGACCGGCTCACCGGCATGCAGCTGCTGATCTACGCAGGCATGCTGCGCGGCATGGCCCGGGCCGAAGTCACGCAGCGCGCCGGCGACCTGCTCACGGCCTTCGACCTTGCCGACGCGGCGAACACGATCGTCTCCGATTATTCCGCGGGCATGACGAAGAAGATCTGCCTGGCATCGGCGATGATCCACAGTCCGCGCATCCTCGTGCTGGACGAACCCTTCGAATCCGTGGACCCGGTGTCCAGCGCGAATCTCAAAGACATCCTCGTCGAATACGCGCAGACGGGCGGCACGGTCATCATCTCCTCGCATGTGATGGCGCTGGTCGAGCGGATGTGCACGCATGTCGCGGTCATCAACCAAGGGCAGGTCTGCGCGGCAGGTACGATCGCGCAGGTCGCTGCGGGCGAGGACCTGGAGGATCGCTTCCTGCAGCTGGTCGGCGGTCGGCATAGCGCGGCGCACTTGGCATGGCTCAACGGCGGCGATACAGCCGGCGTGCAACCGCAGTCCGCTGATGCGCGGCCCTTTGCCCCGCAGCAGCCACAGGCGCAGGACGGTGGGTCGCAATGAACTCCGCAACGACAAATACCGTAGCGACCATCGTCAGGCTGCGCTGGGCGTTGACCATGGCGACGCTGCGCAAATCCGCCTGGCAGACCGTCGGCTACGTCATTTCAGCCGTTCTCGGGCTGGGCCTGATCATTGGCGTTGGCGCCGCCGCATGGTCCTTGGGCTCGCAGTCGTTCGTTTCCGCGCAGGCCTCGGACTCATGGTTCACCGGCATCATGCAGCCGGTGGTCGTGCTGGCGGGCATGAGCCTCACGGTGTTCGTCATCTTCATGCAGCTGATGCTTATCGGCGAAGGCTCGACGCTTGGGCCTCAGCGCTTCGCGTTGTATGGCATCAGGGACCGCGACCTGCAGGCGGGTCTGCTGGTGTCGGGGATGACGGGCATTCCCGCGATTGTGGGCGTGGTGTCGCTGCTGCTGTGGTCGCTGGCCTACCGCTGGACAGGGCCAGCCGTGGTCATCGTGCAGATTGTCGCCGCGCCGCTGGCGGTAGTGACGATGATGAGCCTGTCCAAGCTGGTAATCGCCCTGTCCACGACGCTCGTGCGATCCAAGCGGGGAAAAAGCGCGTTCTACATCGTGGCGATGCTCGCATTCATCTCCGTGTTCCAATTGCCGAACATCATCTTCAATTCGTCGAATTCGCGTACCTTCGACCCGCAAACGTATGACATGGCGGCATCCGTCATCGGATGGACGCCGCTTGGCGCCGCATTTCAGCTGCCCTTCGACGCCTATGCCGGCAACTGGATCGCGCTGCTGGGCAGAATAATCGTTCTGGCAGCCACCTGCGTGGCGTGCTTCATGGGCTGCACCTGGTGCCTGCGCCGCGATCGCCTGACCTCCGAGTCGAGTCTGGGGGCCGTTAAGGTCAAGGGCGTCGGAGCCTTCGGATGGATGCCCGACTCGGTGTCGGGAGCCGTCTCCGCACGGTTGTTCACCAATCTCAAGCGTGACCCCAGGCAGGCGCTGATGCTGCTGATGCCGCTGTTCTTCGTGGTTGTCTTCGCGTTGCAGGCCCATGGCATCTCGGCCGTCATCTGGCAGGCAATCCTGTGGGGAGGACTTTTCCTGAACCTTGCCGAAAGCAATGGGCTGTCCTATGATGGGCGCGGATTCGCGATGCAGGCCGCCATCGGCGTTCGGGGTCTTGACGATCGTCTTGGCCGGGTGCGCGTCTACGGCACGCTTATCGTGGGCTACATACTGGTGCTGGGCATCGCCATCATGATATTCACCGGTGACTGGCGAACCTCGCAAGGCTGGGCCACCGCCTGCGCATTCCTCGGCGGTTCGATCGCCCTTGCTCTTGGCGGACTGGGGCTTGCGGAGGTCCTCTCCTGCGTGCTCATATATCCGGTCGCTTCGATCGACAAGCCGTTCTCCTCGCCGCAAGGCCGTGCGCTGGCCCAGAGCCTCATGCCCTTCGCCACCATGCTGGGAACCGCAGTCGTCGCTTTGCCGACCATTGCATGCGCGGTGATTCTGCTGGTGAGCGGCAACTGGAGCCAGTATTGGCTTATCGGTCCGGTCGGCGTGGTCAACGGCGTGGTGGCGCTTGTGCTGGGCGTGTGGCTGGGCGGCAAGGCGATGGATGCGCGGATGCTCAAAATCGTCGCGACACTCGACTCCTTCGCCTCGCTGCAGAAATGAGTTGCCTGGGGTCCGCTGCCTAGTATCACGCGGCCTATGCATGCGACTGCCCTGCGTCTTGCGGTTCCATGCCCCTTTTGCGCCGCTGATTCGTGCCAAGAGGCCCAAAAGGGGCGCTAGGGCCGGGACAGCATATATGATGGCATGGCGTATGACATGACCATGATGTAAAACCGCAAAATCGCGTGGGAACATCGCGCGAACAGCGCGAATAACCAGCAACAAACAGCGTGAGGGAGGCAGACGCCAGTGGGGCAGGAGCAGCCGATTGAGCATGCTGGGGATGATGCCGGGCATATGAGGCCTGTCGCCGGAATCGCAGGGCTCACCTCCAAAGGCCAGCGTCGACGCATCATCACTGTCGTGGTGGCCTCGCTTGCCACCGTGCTGCTGGCGGCGGGCTACATCGTCGCCGATGTCGCCGGTGTCGCTCCTGGTCTGCTCACTGCGGACACGGCGGAACTCGAAAGCCAGGCCGCCCCGCTCGCCGCGCTTCCCGCAGGCGCCGTCGTTGCGGGGAAGGCCGAGCCGAATGCGCCGATCGACGCCAGCAAAGCCAACGCGCTGCTCGATCGTTTCGCCGCGGCTGATGGGGTCGGCACGCAATATTCCATTGCGATCGCCGACCAGCATGGCTCGGTTGTCGCGCAGCGCAACGCCGGGATACCGCGTGAACCGGCTTCGACGCTGAAAACCCTGACCGCGCTCGCCGCTGCTTCATCGCTCGATATGGGAGCGACCTTCAACACCGAAACCTATCTCAATCAGCCTTCCTCCGGTGCAGTCACCGTAACGCTGAAGGGCAACGGCGACATGCTGCTGGGCAAGGGCGCGAGCGACCCGAAGCATATCAACGGCCGCGCCGGGCTGGCGACACTGGCCCAGAAAACCGCGCAGGGGCTGCGCCAGCGCGGCATCGGCACGGTTGCACTGGCGTATGATGACACGCTTTTCGGTGCGGCACGCGCTCCGAAAGACATCGCACAGAACAATCCTGACAATGTGTACTACACGCCGATCTCATCGATGGCCGTGGACGGCGGCAGAACATGGCCGGACGGCGTTGCGCCAGATCCTGACAGCTTCGAGGGCTACCCGCCGATGTCCGAGCGGACGGCTGCGGATGCGGCAGGACTCTTCGCCACGCTGCTCAAGCAGCAAGGCATCGCCGTACGCGGTTCGGTCGCCGCCGCGGCGACGCCTGCGGGCCTCTCTCCGCTCGCTTCGGTGAGTTCCGCCACGCTGAGCGAAGTGATGGCCTTCATGATGCGGCACTCCGACAACACTTTGGCTGAGGAATTCGGGCGGCTCGTAGCGCTTAAGGCGGGACGCGAGAATACTCCGCAGGGCGCGGTACGGGCGGTTCGGGAGGAGCTCGAACGCCTGCATATCGATCTGGCCGGGTCGACCATGGCCGATTCCTGCGGTCTGAGCCCCGGCTCGCGCGTTACCGCCAGAACCTTGGCCGCTGTGCAGGCGCATAATCTTACGGCAACGGGTGCGGCCGCCGCGGGGGAGGGGCTTTCCATCCCCGGATTGGTGGGCACTGCCAGCGATCGGCTGGACAACGCAGGCGCAGCCGGCCTGCTGCGCGTCAAAACCGGCAGCCTCGACGCGGTGACCGCTATGGCGGGCAATGTCTCGCGCAGCGGCGGCGGCACGCTCGCCTTCGCCGTCATCGTCAATGATCCCGACGATATCATTGCCGCGAAATCCGACGTGGATTCCTTCATAGGCGATCTGGCAGGGCTGTGATCTGATGACGTACACCTCACGATTGCGAGCGGGAACCGGATGCGTGCGCGAGACTTTGGAGCGGCTCGGCATTATGCGGCAGGGCGCACGGTTCGCCCAGCATGGCGAACATGAGCCGGAGAACACGGCCCCCTTGGTGCTGGTCGCCTGCTCCGGCGGACGCGATTCGATGGCTTTGGCTGCGCTGAGCCGCACAGTCTGCGCATCCTTCGGAGTGCGTTGCGGAGCAGTGATCGTCGATCACGGATTGCAGCAAGGCTCCGATGCCATCGCCCGGCAGGCCGCGCAACGCTGCAGGCGGCTCGGCTTGGACCCGGTCGCCGTACGGAGCGTGCATGTCGAAGAGACTGGCGGCGGCGTCGAAGCCGCCGCCCGGCAGGCCCGGTACCAAGCCATCGTTGCGGTCGCACAGCGCTGCGGGGCTTCGGCCGTGCTGCTGGCGCATACCAAAAACGACCAGGCCGAAACCATCGTGATCGATCTGCTGCGCTCGGGCGGGCTGGATGCGCTGGCGGGCATGCCGCAGTCGTTCATCTTGGACGCCGTGCGTTTCGCGAGGCCGCTGTTGTCACTGACGCGCGAGCAGACCACGGGCATCTGCCAGGATTTGGGGCTGTCGTGGTGGGATGACCCGAGCAATGGCGACGGTTTTGACGCCGACGAGGAGCTGCCGGCTGATTTTCCTCTGCGCTCGCGCGTCCGGCATAGTCTGATTCCGTATCTGCGGCGCTTCTCCGGCAGCGACATAGTGTCGCATTTGGCAGCCATGGCGCAGACGGCGGCTCTCGACAAGGAATATCTGGATATGCAGGCGGATCACGTCGCAGCGTCCGCGGTGCTTTCCGGACCCGCATGCGCACAGGCTGGTGCCGCTGCAGCCGCTGCAGCCGTGCTCGAGCCGGCATCAGGCGCCTCCCGCAACTCTGCCCCCGATCCTGCCGATTCGACGCCTGCGCTGGCATGGTCGGTTGACGTGCTGCGCGGCGAGCATGCGGCGATACGACGGCGCGTCATCGCGCACGGACTGTCCGCATTGGGTATCGCGGCCTCTTCGCGCCATGTCGAAGCCATCGATCGCTTGATCTCCGATTGGCATGGACAGGGTCCTGTCTCGCTTCCCAGCGGATACACAGCGATTCGCAAGAAACACGTCATTCGCCTGTGCCAAGATGGTGCTCATGCAAATCGCTGATGTCTCAGATGAAATCGACCACGAGCTGGTCAGCAAAGCCCAAATCGAATCCAAAATCACGGAGACTGCTCAGCAGGTGAGCCGGGATTACCGCGGCAAGAATCCGCTGCTTATCGCTGTGCTCAAAGGCGCCATCAACACAATGGCGGCTTTCTCCCAGGCGCTGAGCATTCCAGCAGAGCTTGATTTCATGAGCCTGTCGAGCTACGGCTCAGGCACCGTCAGCCAAGGCACGATCACCATTCGGCAGGATCTGTCGCGCGATGTTCGCGGCCGGCACATTATCATCGTTGAAGATATCGTAGATTCCGGTCATACCCTGGCATGGCTCGTCGATGAACTCAACAAACGAGGTGCGGCTTCCGTGGAGATATTTGCGCTGCTTGAGAAGCCCTCTCGACATGAGGTCCACGTTGACGTGAAATACAGGGGATACGAGATCCCAGACGAATTCGTGGTCGGATTCGGACTGGATTACGATGAGCGCTTCCGCAACCTTGATTCGATCGCAGTGCTCAAGGTGGAAGTATACCAAGGAGAACAGGCATGAGCTTCCCTCAGGCGCCGCAGACGCCGCCGCCCGGCAACCCCAACCGTCGCAACGACGGCAACAATCCATTAGGCAACCCCTTCCGCAATGGCAGCGGCCCAGGCGGCAAGCGCCCCTTCTGGCAGTCCCCGTGGCTGTGGGTCGCCGTGCTCGTGCTGCTTGCGCTGACCGCGTTCCAGATGGTCGCGGGCCAGGGTTCGCAGACCATCGATTCGAAGTACGGCATACAGCTGCTGCGCGGCAATACCGTCACCTACGCCGAAATCGTCGACAATCGCCAGATGGTCAAGCTCACGCTGAACAAGGATTTCAGCGTTGACGCCTCCAACGGCAATCGGGCGCATAATTACGGCAAGGACGTGCAGTTCTACTACACCTCCTCCCAGGATGCCGCGATCGGCAAGCTGGTGCAGCAGGCCGAGCCGTCCAAGGGCTGGACCGTGAGCATACAGGAGACCAGCATCTGGTCGAGCCTGATCATGTCGGTGCTGCCGATAGTCCTGCTCGTGGGGCTGATGTGGTTCATGATGCGCCAGATGACGGGCGGCGAGGCCGGCGGCATGTTCGGCATGGGCGGCCGCCGCAACAACGGCAAGCTGCTCGAAGGCCAGACTCCCACGACGAAGTTCGCCGACGTGGCCGGCGAGCAATCGGCCGTCGAAGAGGTGCAGGAGATCAAGGACTTCCTCAAGGATCCGTCGAAGTACAAGGCGCTCGGCGCGCGCATCCCGCGCGGCGTGCTGCTCTACGGCCCTCCCGGAACCGGCAAGACGCTGCTCGCCCGCGCGATCGCCGGCGAGGCCGGCGTGCCGTTCTACGCGATGGCAGGCTCGGACTTCGTCGAGATGTTCGTCGGTCTTGGCGCTTCGCGCGTGCGCGACCTGTTCGAAGAAGCCAAGAAGAACGCTCCGGCCATCATCTTCATCGATGAGATCGACGCCGTCGGACGCAAGCGCGGTTCGGGCATGAGCGGCGGGCACGACGAGCGCGAACAGACGCTGAACCAGCTGCTCGTCGAGATGGACGGCTTCGACAACGACACCAATCTGATCATCATCGCGGCCACCAACCGCCCCGATGTACTCGATCCCGCACTGCTGCGCCCCGGCCGTTTCGACCGTCAGGTGGGCGTGGAGGCGCCTGATCTGGAAGGCCGCGAGGCGATCCTCAAGGTCCATGCCAAGGGTAAGCCCTTCGTGCCGGGCGTCGATTTGCACGCTATCGCCGTGCGCACTCCGGGCTTCACGGGCGCGGATCTGGCCAACGTGCTCAACGAGGCCGCGCTGCTGTGCGCCCGCGCCGGCGCGCAGCTCATCGACGACCGCGCCATCGACGAGGCCATCGACCGCGTGCAGGCCGGCCCCAAGCGTCAGTCGAAAGGCATGGCGCTCAACGAGCTGCGCAACACCGCCTACCACGAGGGCGGTCATGCCTTGGTCGCGGCGGCGCTGCACCACACCGACCCGGTCACCAAGGTGACGATTCTGCCGCGCGGACGCGCGCTGGGCTACACGGCCGTGATGCCGACCGAAGACCGTTACTCGCAGTCGCGCAATGAGCTGCTCGATCAAATGGCGTATGCGATGGGCGGGCGCACGGCCGAGGAGGTCGTCTTCCACGATCCGACCACCGGCGCGTCCAATGACATCGAGAAGGCCACGCAGATCGCGCGCAGGATGGTCGTCGAATTCGGCTTCTCCACGAAGCTGGGCGCCATCAAATGGGAGGACCAGGACGATTCCGCTGCGGGCTTCGACGGTCTGCAGCCGCGCAAATACTCCAACCAGACCGCGCAGGTCATTGATGACGAGGTGCTGAGCCTTGTCGAGACCGCGCACACCGAGGCGTGGAACATCATCAACGAGAACCGCGAGGTGCTTGACGAGCTGGTGCGTCAGCTGCTCGTCAAGGAGACGCTGGATGCCAAGGAGCTCGCGCAGATCTTCTCGGCGCTGAAGAAGGCGCCGGAACGCCAGCAGTGGCTTTCGGACAGCAATCGGCCGGATTCGGATCTCCCGCCGGTTCCGATTCCCGAATCGCTTAAGCGTTCGGTCGGCATGAAGCCGGGGGAGTAGAGTCGTGTCGTTCGACTCAGCACAACATATGAGGGGCATGTCGGACAACGGCACGCCCCTCGGCGTTCATGGCGTTCGTGGCGTTCGTGCCGTTCAGGATGATGCAGAGGCCGTTCGACATGATGGCGCTCATCCCGGAGATGCTCTGAGGACAGACGTTCGCGCCGAAGTTCGGCTTACGTTTGATGGACTCGGCAAGGAGCGGCTCGACTGGCTGCGCGGGCATGTCCACGCGGATGTCGTGTTGCATGGGGCCTCCGAACGCCTGATGCGGCCGGATTCGAACGCTTCGTCTCGTGCGGATGCGCCGGCTGCTGCGGCTTCTCGCAACGATGCGAGCGTCCCCTTTGCGGACAATGCTTCGGCAATCACGTTTGCCGACGTCCCCATCACTGCCGTATCGACCTCTGCGAGCGTGAGAACACGCGATGCCGACACTTTGGGCGATGACGTTTGTGCCGAGGCTCCTGCCGATGCGGCTTCAGCTCCATTCGGCGAATCAGGCGATGCTGCGACTGCTCCCGGGACCGGCATGCCTACTGCCCGGCGTACTGTCATCGCCATGCTCAGCAGGAGTCGTGACGCCGAGCGTCTGTTTCGCTCGACTGTGGTCTTGCTTGATGCCGTTCCCGGCACGCAGATCGAAGGCATTTCGCCGTTGTACCATGTCAGCAATCTCGACGGCCCGGACGCCATGTCCGCTGTGCTGCAGCTGACCACGACCCTTTCTCCGAAGCCGCTTGCCGCCACGCTGCAAGCGCTGCGCCGTGCGCATGAGGGCGCTATCGAGCTTGATATCGTTGATATGGAAGGGGTGCGGTTCGACGACGCGGACTGCACGGTACCCTGGCCTGAGGCGCGCAGCCGCGCAGCCGTGCTTGCGCCGTGGCTGGATATGGACCCCGAAGCGAACCTTGGCGGAAAACCCGTGTCATTTCTGCTGGCCCTAGCGCCTGACGCCATGCAGGTAGGGATGTTGTCCGACAACTGGATTATCGGGGAGACGCAATGAAAGCACGCCGGACACCATGGTGGTATTACCTTTTGGCCCTGCTGCTCGGCTTGGCCGCAGGCGCGGGCATCGCCAAATACGGCGAGCGCATGGACTTGTCGCTGATCGGCGCACCGTGGTTCGTCGCCGTGCTGCTGGCGATGCTCGGCGTCGCAGTGATGATACTGGCGTGGCAGGTGCATAAATATGCCACGACCGACCCGGCGAAACGCTCCAGCGTATTCGATCCGATGAAAGCCGTGTACACGCTCGTGTTGGCCAAGGCGCTGGGATTGGCGGGCGCGGCGCTTGCCGGGTGGTACGGCGGCCAAATACTGGCCAGTCTGCCGCATGCCCAGGCTTCATTCTTCTCCGAGGCGATACTCGAATGCGCGGTCACTGGCGCGGTGAGTCTGGCGGACATGGTGGTCGGCATCATTGGCGAGCATCTCTGCCAGCTGCCGCCGAGTGAGGGCCCCGAGCATCCCAAGCTGACTGGGGCAGGCCGTCGGCGCGGATTCGCGCAGCCGACTGCTAATCGTTCGGTCGAGCAGTAGTCGGCTACTGTACGAAATGTAACGGTTTGGAAGTCGATCGCGTTGTTTTTTGTACGGGAAGAGCGTGGCTGGCGTGGGAATTGCACCGGCAAACGGTGAGAGCCTTGGCTGATGCGCAATTCCCACACCATAACGAATGCTATGCGAGAGTTACGCTTTCCAGCCAGCCATGCATCACATTCCCTGCATGATAATGGGGTTGGGGCGGGAATTGTGACGTTTGAACGCAGGGAAACATCGCATTCCCCGCAGGAGAGTTGAGTTAGTGCGGGAGTTGTGACGTATAACTGCGCTCAAACGATGCAAAACCCACATAGGGGTCAGGTTGCTGCGGGAGTTGTGACGGTAGCGTGACTTGCAGGGTGAGAGCGTGAACTCCGTTGTTGCCTTCAGCCCCTTGGCGGGACCACGCCTCACCTGCAGGACGACCGTGCCGTGGGCGCCGACCTTCGCGGCTTTAGCGGCCGCTCGCCTCGCCTACGAAAAGCCCGCAGGATTTTCGCTTCACGGTTCAGCCGGTTTTGCTCTTCATGGCTCAACTGTGCTGTGTGCTGTTTGCTTGTATTTACGCCTCCGTGGGCACGCGAATCATCGCCTCCTGCGACATGACGGCCACCAGCTCGCCGTCCTGCGTGTATACCTTGGCATTGCCCAGGCCGCGACCGTGTGCGGCGGTGGGCGTGTCCTGCACGTAGAGGTGCCAGTTGTTGATGTCGATGTCGCGATACCACCACATCGAATGGTCGATGGATGCATAGGATATGCCCGGCGTCGAAATGCTTAAGCCCGCGCGGCGCAGCACCGGCTCCATCATCACCTGATCGCAGCCCAACGCCAGCATCGCGCGATGGAAAACCTGCGGCACGTCGACTGTGCCATCGACCTTCATCCACACCATCTGCTTGCCGGAGTCATGTTCGGCGCTATGCTCGTCGGCCTTGAGCATAATGGTCTGCGTGATGTGGCGAATGTCGAATGGCGACTTCTCAGCATAGTAATTCGCGAATGGCGACTGCTTGGCGTAAGGCGTCATCAGCTCCTTCGCGCTTGTCAGCTCGTCGGGGCCGGGAATGTCCTGCGGCATGGGGTCGGCGAACTCCACGCCCGACTGCCCCTGCTCTTGGAAGCTGGCGATGGCGGTGAGAATCGCGCCTTGGGATTGCGTCACATTCACTCGGCGTGCCGAGAAAGAGCGTCCGTCGCGCAGCGATTCCACGTCGAAGAGCAGATCCTGGCGGGTGTCGCCGGCAGTGATGAAATATCCATGAATCGAATGCGGCAGACGCGTAGGGACAACCGTCTTGGATGCGGCGATCAGCGACTGCGCGATGACCTGTCCGCCATAGACCCGGCCGGTAGGGAAGTACAGGCTTTCGCCGTTGATATAGGTATGGCCGCGATACTGCGAGGGTTCGCCCAATCGCAAAACCTTAACCAAGTGCTCCAACGGAGTGATTCTCGCTTTCTGTGCCGTCTGTGCCATACCAAGTCCTCTACTTTGATCGTCCAGTGACATATCCTATACCAACCTTTGCCGGGGCTCCCGCCCTACGCCCGTCGTATGGATCATGGGCTTAGACTATCGGGCGCAGGTAAAATCGCGTCCGACATTGTGTAACGGGCGTATGTACAATCGGCGCGTGTTAAGGATTTCCGATGGAATCCGTGGTATATGCATGCAGAATATGCCTTCGCGATTCGCTATCTCGCTTATGTGAGGCGCTCCTTTTTTACTGCCGTGTTTATCGTTGGCCAAAGATGGCGATTGTGGCCGCTTGATACTCGAAGGGCCAATGAAATAACGCCTCACATAAGCGAGATAGACCTCTGCGAGGTCGATGTAACGCCTCACATAACGCAGATGCGCCTGTAATACGGCGAGCCTTGCGCGACGCAGCGCAAAATCTGGATTTTCACGGTGATATCGTCCTATGCTGCCACAATAGGAGAAGGGGCGTCTGACTCTGCGGACAGAGTCAGGCGCCCCTCGGCAATGGCTGCTAAAACAATATGAGCTATCGTGTGAGCTTGCGGTGCAGGCGGTGGGGGCGCGAGGCCTCCTCGCCGAGCCGGGCGACCTTGTTCTCCTGATAGGCCTGGAAGTTGCCTTCGAACCAGTACCAGTTCGCCGGGTGCTCGTCGTCGCCCTCCCACGCGAGGATATGCGTGGCGATGCGGTCGAGGAACCAGCGGTCGTGGGAGATGACCACGGCGCATCCGGGGAACTCGATAAGCGCGTTCTCCAAGGATTCCAAGGTCTCAACATCCAAGTCGTTGGTCGGCTCGTCGAGCAGCAGCAGGTTGCCGCCCTGCTTCAGGGTCAACGCGAGATTGAGCCGGTTGCGTTCGCCGCCGGAGAGCACACCGGTCATCTTCTGCTGGTCGGAGCCCTTGAAGCCGAAGCTCGCCACATAGGCGCGCGTAGGCACTTCGACGCCGGCGACCTCGATGAAGTCAAGCCCGTCGGAGACCGCCTCCCACAGGTTCTTGTTCGGGTCGAGGCCTGCGCGGTTCTGATCGACGTAGGAGATCTTGACCGTGTCGCCCACGGTCAGCTCGCCCGAGGTGAGCGGCTCGAGGCCGACGATCGTCTTGAACAGGGTGGACTTGCCCACGCCGTTCGGGCCGATGACGCCGACGATGCCGTTGCGCGGCAGCGTGAACGACAAGTCGTCGATGAGCACGCGCTCGCCGAAAGCCTTGTGGATATGCTCGGCCTCGAGCACCTGCGAACCCAGGCGCGGCCCCGGCGGGATCTGGATCTCGGAGAAGTCGAGCTTCTTGGAATTCCGCGCCTCGTTCTCCATCTGATCGTAACGTTCGAGACGGGCCTTGTTCTTGGCCTGACGCGCCTTGGGGGAGCTGCGCACCCAGTCGAGCTCGTTCTTGAGCCGCTTGGCCATCTTGGCGTCCTTCGCGCCCTGGATCTCCATGCGCTTGGCCTTGGTCTCCAAGTACGTGGTGTAGTTGCCTTTGTATGGGTAGAGCTGGCCGCGATCGACCTCGCAGATCCATTCGGCGACATTGTCCATGAAGTACCGGTCGTGGGTGACGGCGATGACGGCGCCCTGATACTGGTGCAGGAACTGTTCGAGCCACAGGATCGACTCGGCGTCCAAATGGTTGGTCGGCTCGTCGAGCAGCAGCAGATCGGGCGCCTCAAGCAGCAGCTTGCACAGCGCCACGCGACGGCGCTCGCCGCCCGAGCACTGCGTAACCGGCGTGTCCGGTTCAGGGCACTGCAGCGCGTCCATCGCCTGCTCGAGCTGCGAGTCGAGATCCCAGCCATTGGCCGCATCGATCTCGGTCTGCAGCGTGCCCATTTCCTCCATCAGCGCATCGAAATCGGCATCGGGATTGCCCATCTCCTCGCCGATCTCATTGAAGCGCGTGACCTTGTCGTAGATGCCGCCGAAGGCCATCTTGATGTTCTCGCCGACGGTTTTCGTCTCGTCCAGCGGCGGCTCCTGCTGCAGGATGCCGACGGAGGATCCCGGCGTGACGTAGGCCTCGCCATTCGACACGGTTTCCAGTCCGGCCATGATCTTGAGCAGCGTCGACTTTCCCATGCCATTGGGTCCCACCACGCCGATCTTGGCCCCGGGCAGAAAGTTCAGGGTCACGTTGTCGAGGATCACGCGGTCGCCGTAGGCCTTGCGCGCGTTGATCATCTGAAATACAAATTCAGCCAAGCTGCATCCTATCCTTTATTGAAATCATTGGAATGAAATGTAAGAGTTCGTATCAACCCACCATATGCGTTCAAGGGTAGCAAACCGGCGCAACAAGGGGGCGTTGCCCGCGACATCGAGCGTGCTGCAGCGCTCACGACCGCGCGGGGCTGAGAGTCTACAGCAGCGCGGCCACCTTGCTATCCAGTTCCTCAGGCGTGGTCTTGGAAGCGAAGCGGGCTACGGCATGGCCATCGCGGTCGATGAGGAATTTGGTGAAGTTCCATTTGATGCGGCTGCCGCCCACGCCGCCCTGCTGCGATTTGAGCCAGACATACAGCGGGTCGGCGTCCTTGCCGTTGACGTTGATCTTCGAGAACTGCGGGAAGGTCATCGCGAAACGGCCCACGCAGAACTCATGGATCTCCTCATCGGTGCCGGGCGCTTGACCGGCGAACTGGTTGCAGGGAAAATCGAGGATCGCGAAGCCCTGATCCTTGTATTTCTTATACAGCGCCTCAAGGCCTTCATACTGGGGCGTGAACCCGCAGCCGGTCGCCGTGTTGACGACGAGCAGCGCCTTGCCGCGATAATCGGCCAGCGATACGCTGCTGCCATCCTGCGCCGTGACGGTGAAATCGTAGATAGTGGTTGCTGGGGCTGTGTTGGCTGCGGTGGTTTCCGGGTTTGCCGTTTCCGCCGCGGGATTGCCGGTTTCGGGAATAGTATCTGCTGTTTGCGTGTCTTGCGTCATCCGAGTCTCCTTCTATATTCGTTGTTCAAATAGCCGGTCTTATACCACTGTATCGAAGCGAGCTTGCGGTTGGTCGAGTGTGAGCCGAATATTTTGGCAGTGGGCGGAATTCGGCAACACCCGACGCGGTTGGAATCAGCACATGCCAACGATGATTGCAGAGATAGGCCATGTGAGGTGTCCGCGATGACGGGCCGTGTTGATATAGTGAGTTGTCTGTGGAAAGTCGCCGCGCGGGCTTGATGCCCGAGGCACGTGAGAGACGGCTTCAATTATGTAGCTGTATGTAATGCCATGATATGCAATTGTCATGTGCGTAGTGTGTGAAAGGCTGTTGTGCCGAAACTTCATTCTGTTTCCGATTCGAATATTTCCAATGTTTACTCCGATGCCGGTGCTCGAAATACAGGTGTGTCCGAGCTCGATGAGGGCGCTGAGTCCAGCTCCCTGTTTGGCGACCGCGATGTGACCTTCGCCGAGCTCGGCGTGCCTGAGCCCTTGGTGCATGTGCTCGCCCTTGACGGCAAAACCACCGCTTTTCCGATTCAGGTCGATACGCTTCCTGATTCGTTGTCGGGGCGCGATCTCTTGGGCCGAGGCCAGACCGGCTCGGGCAAGACCCTGGCCTTTGCGATACCGCTGGTCGCACGACTGAGCCAGAACAATGGCAGCGATGCGGCCATCCGCAGCTTCGAGCATTGGCGCGAGCACGGCGATTCGCGTTCCAAGGCGCAGGCCATGCTGCCCCGCCCGCGTGGGCTGGTGCTTGCCCCGACCCGTGAGCTGGTCAACCAGATCGATGAGGTGATTGCTCCGCTGGCGCATGCCTACCGCATGACGACCACGACGATCTACGGCGGCGTCAACCAGAACCGCCAGGTCGCTGCGCTGCGTGACGGTGCTGACATCGTCGTGGCCTGCCCGGGCCGGCTTGAGGACCTGCTGCAGCAGCGGCTGCTGTCGCTGGATTCGGTGGAGATCACCGTGCTCGACGAGGCCGACGAGATGGCCGACATGGGCTTCCTGCCAGCGGTTTCGCGCCTGCTGGGCCAGGTTGATGCGGACGGGCAGCACATGCTGTTCTCCGCCACGCTCGATCATGGCGTCGATAAGCTGGTCAAGCGCTTCCTGACCGATGCGCGGATTCACTCCGTGGACTCCGCCGAATCGCATGTCGACACGATGACGCACCACGTGTTCGCCGTTTCGCAGGGCAACAAGCATGAGGTCATCCGCATCCTCGCCTCCGGCATGGGCAAGCGCATCCTGTTCACCCGTACCAAATATCAGGCCAAGAAAATGGCCAAAAAGCTCGTCGCTGAGGGCATCCCAGCCGTCGACCTGCAGGGCAATCTTTCGCAGAATCAGCGTGACCGCCATCTGGCCGTGTTCACGAGCGGCGAGGTGCGCGTGCTGGTCGCCACCGATGTGGCGGCGCGCGGCATCGACGTGAGCGATGTGGAGCTGGTCGTGCAGACCGAGCCGCCGGAGGACCCCAAGTCCTTCCTGCACCGCTCCGGGCGTACCGCCCGCGCAGGCGAAGCGGGCGATGTGGTGACGTTGGTGCTCCCCGAGCAGCAACGCGACGCGCGTGATATGCTGCGTCGCGCCGGCATTCATGTGCATTCCGTGGAAGTGACTCCCGCCTCGCCGGAGCTTGAGAGCTTGGTCGGCGAGCACGCCCCGCTGGTCAAGGACTGGGAGCTGAGCGCGCCGGTGCAGCCGCAGGCTGGCTCCGGCAATGGTTCGGGTTCCAGGCGGCATCGCGGTTCCCGCGGCGGCGCTCGTGGCGGCTCGGATCGCAATGCGGGCAACGGTTCTCGTAGCTCACGCGGCGGCAACGCAGGACGCGGCGGTTCGCGTCGCGACGATTTCGATTACAGCGGCGCTCGTGGCGGCAGGAGCGACTCGCGCGGCGAAGGACGCCGACGCAACGCTCGCGACGGGCGTGATGAGCGCCGCAGCGAACGTCATAGTGATTACTATGAGTCCGAGCAGGGCGGCCGTCGTGGCGCAAACCGCAGCGAGCGCGGCGACTCCGGTCGCCGTGGCAGCGGCAGCGGCGCAAGAAATGCCGCTGGCCGTTCTTCGCGCACGGCATCCGGCTTCCGCCATTCCCGCGGCGGCAAAGGCGCGGCCCCGTTCCGCAGCGGTCGCTAGACCTTGTAAACGGTGAGGCGACATACGTAAGTCGGCCTATGGCAGTTTCGAGTGGCGGTATTCCGCGATTCGGCAATGCCATAGGCCGACTTGCATATATCACCCGAGGCTTTGCCCGGGAATATACAATAGGGTAATTGCCCGCAGGTGAACCTAGGGAGTGTGTTTTATGACATTGTCGACAACACAGGCACGGGAACGGCTAGGAGCGGCAGTCAAAGGGATTCCACAGGTAATCGAAGTGCGGGGTGCCCGCGTGCACAATCTTGCGAATATCGACGTCTCCATACCACTGAACCAGCTGGTCGGCATCGCGGGTGTTTCCGGCTCAGGCAAGTCCTCGCTGGCGCTTGGCGTGCTCTATACCGAGGGCTCGCGTCGCTATCTTGACGCGTTGTCGACGTATACCCGACGGCGCATGACCCAATCGGAACGTGCGCAGGTAGATTCGGTGCGGTTCCTGCCGCCAGCATTGGCGTTGCGGCAGCGGCCAAGTATTGGGGGAGTACGCTCGACCTTCGGCACGTCGACCGAGTTGCTCAACGTGCTACGGCTCATGTTCTCGCGACTCGCGTCGCATCGCTGTCTCAACGGGCATTACCAGCAGCCTTCGATCGCTGTCGCCGCCGAGGTCCCGATGCGCTGTGAGGTCTGCGGCGCGCCGATTGACCCTCCCGGGGCAGAAGCCCTTGCATTCAATTCGGCCGGGGCCTGCCCGCGCTGCCAGGGCATCGGTATCGTGCGCGAAATCAACGATGACACTCTGGTGCCCGATGATTCGCTGACCATTGATGAGGGCGCGGTCGTGCCGTGGCGCACATTCGGATTCAATGTGCAGCCTGACATCGTGCGTGAATTCGGCGTGCGCACCGATGTGCCGTGGCGCGAGCTGAGTGAGCATGAGAAGGACATCGTCTTCAACGGACCCGAGGAGAAGAAGCACATCACGCTGACCTCCGTCAAAGGCGTGCACAAGCTCGATTTCACCTTCCGCAACGCGCGGCTGACCGTCATCAAGGAGCTTGAGCGAGCGGGCGACGAGCGGCGGCTGGCCAAAGTCGAGAAGTTCCTAGTCGAACGCACCTGTCCGGATTGCGGCGGGACACGGCTGAGCGAGGCGGCTCGGGCGCCGCGCATCAACGGCGATAATCTGGCCGAAGTGGCGTCATGGGCGTTGCGCGATATTCTCGCCTGGTCGAAGACGATTGTGCCGACGTTGCCAGTCGAGATGCGGCCGATGGCACACGAGCTCATCGACACGTTGCAAGGCATGGGCGCACGGCTTATGGAGCTCGGACTTGGCTATCTGGCGCTCGAGCGTTCCAGTGCCTCGCTGTCCACCGGCGAACGGCAGCGCGCCCAGCTTGCCCGTGCAGTGCGCAATGAGACGACAGGTGTGCTCTATGTGCTTGACGAGCCCTCGACCGGCTTGCATCCGGCCAATGTCGAAGGGCTGATCGGCGTTATGCGCGATCTGCTGGCCGCCGGCAACTCGGTGGTGTTCGTCGACCATGACGTGCGCGTGCTGCGAGCCGCGGACTATTTCATCGAGATGGGGCCAGGCGCGGGGAGTCGCGGCGGCCATGTGCTAGCGCAAGGCGCGCCGCAGGAGATCGAGCGCAGTCCTGATTCGCGCATCGCCGGATTCCTCTCCGGACGGGAACCGGTGCTGGTGCGGCATCGACTACCATGCTTGCAACCTGCTGAGCCCGCTCATTGGCTACATTTGTCCACTATCTCGATTCATACCGTGCATGCGCTGGATGTGGCCATACCTCGCGGCTGCATGACCGCGGTCACTGGCGTCTCCGGCTCCGGCAAGACGACGATGGTGCTCGAATCGCTGATTCCGGCGCTGCAGGCGGCAGCCGACGGCCGGGCGCTGCCTGCACATGTTTTAAAGATCGATACCAGTGGCGTCAACCGCGTCCGACTGGTCGATTCGACGCCAATCGGCATCAATGTGCGCTCCACGCTCGCCACGTACACGGGCATTATGGATATGCTGCGCAAGACCTTCGCCGCCACCGACGCTGCGAAATCGGCCGGTCTCAAGGTCTCCGCTTTTTCCTATAACACTGGTTCGCTGCGCTGCCCGCAATGCGACGGCACCGGGCAGGTCAGCCTTGACGTGCAGTTCCTGCCGGATGTGACGATCACCTGCCCGGTATGCAATGGCAACCGCTACAAGCCCCAAGCGGATGGTATCCGCGTGGCGACTCCGGCCAGGCTTGAAGGGTTGAGCTTGCCGCAAGTGCTCGGGTTGGAAGTCGATGAGGCGCTTGACGTGTTCGCGAGCATCGAAAAGCCGCGTGATGCGCATGCCGGACACAACTCCAAACCATCGATGATCGCGAATGCCATGCGTTCGCGGATTTACGGGGCGTTGCAGACCTTGTCCGGCCTCGGCCTCGGCTATCTCAAGCTAGGCGAGGACACGCCTTCACTCTCAGGCGGTGAGGCGCAGCGGCTCAAGCTCTCCAACGAACTGGGCAAACGGCAGAACACCGCGCTGTTCGTGCTCGACGAGCCGACTACAGGCCTGCATCCGCTCGATGTGCGCACGCTCATCGGTGTGCTGCAGCGGCTAATCGAGGGAGGAGCCACGGTGGTATTCATCGAGCATGATCTCGATATGATAGCCAACGCCGACTACGTTATTGATATGGGTCCGGGCGGCGGGCAGGAAGGCGGTCGCATCATCGCCGTCGGCACGCCCGATGAAATCGCCCGCAATCCGAGCAGTGTCACCGGCCGATATCTGGCTGAGCATCTGAATCAGGTCTGAATCAGTCGAAGAGCTCGCGCGCCGTCACCAGCCGTATGCTCACACCCGTCTGCGCGATGCGTTCCAAAGCCGCAGTGAATCCGTTCAGTGAGAACAGATAATAATATTGCTGTGTCCCGTGCAGTTGAGTCCCTTTGTTTTGCAGGGCGCGAAGAACAGATACGGCGAGTTGTTTGTTCTGGAATTTGCATTCGCCGACAATGAGACGTTCGTCGGTTTTGCTCGTGGCGATTACGTCTATCTCGTCGCGTTTGCTCCACCAGCGACCAATATCGCCAGCGCGAAAAGGCAGTCGTTCGGCCATGTTTTCTCGCCGCAGCCACATCGCGCAGATGTGCTCAAACGGTTTGGAGGCGAAAGCGTGCATCTGCGGTTCGATGGCATAACGGTATATGCCATCGATGTCGCCAAATTCGAGATCCGAGCGGTTCGAAAACACAAAGGCATACCAGAATCGGAAGAAATTATCGCTTATTTGATAGAGGCCTCGCATGCCTTTGGATCGTTCCACTGGCTTTGTGCCGACAGGGAATTCACGTTCCAATACTCCGATTTCGAGAAGATTGGCGATATAGGTGCTGGCTTTTTGTGGTGCCATCATGGTCCGGTTCGCGATATCGCTCAGTTGCGTCGCGCCGAGAGCGATTGCCTGGATAATGCTGTTGTAGATGGCAGTCTCCCGGAATTCCTGATGCATGAGGAATTCGGTTTCACTGTATAGCGCCGAGCCTCTACGAAGAATGTGCTGTTTGATGTTCGTCTCCAAACTTTCGTTCGGATTGAACTGCGCCAGATAATGCGGGATGCCTCCAAGGGTCGCATATGCGAGTATCTTGTCTTCGACGCTGTAGTTAGGCAGGAATTTCACAGCATCCCAGTAGGGCATCGGCAGCATATTAAGTATGCCTGTAGCGCGCCCGTACAATGGGGATTTCTCGGCAAGCAGCTCCTTTTCTATAAAGCTCATCGCACTTCCGCACAGTACGATCATGACATTTTCATGACGCAAGGTGTGATCCCATAGGTTCTGCAATACGGATGGCAGCGATGGGTCTGATTTCACCAGATACGGAAACTCGTCGAGCACGACGAGGCGATGTCCTTCTTCGGTCGCGGGCAGATTCGCGATATCCGATAAGGCGCTGTTCCAATCCGAGTATTGTGCGATGTATTTGCCTGCAGGCGCGCCTGCTTCGAACATCTGACGAGAAAAAGCCGCAAGCTGCTCGTCTTTCGTAGCGGATTGCGCTGCGAAGAATACATGAGATTTCCCTTGCGTGAAGTGGGACAAGGTTTCAGTTTTTCCTACCCTGCGACGCCCGTACAAAAACACCAGTTGGGCATTCTCGTCGTGATAGCACGATTCGAGAAATGCCAATTCATTGGTCCTGCCGATAAATACCATAAATAAATCGTAATTGTTATAATCATGATTTGTCAAATCGTGATTATAACAATGTCGATGTACTGGTAAAACTAGCGCATTACCTCGGGTTGCGGTCGATGCGGATGTCGGAGACGGTGAGGTTGAGGTCGTTGACCAGATTGGCGAGGATAATCGTCGCAAGCTCGTCGGCGCGCATGAAGGAATGCTGCTTGTCGAGCGGCACGTAGTCGTGGCTATCGCGGTAGAAATCGGTGTCGATGCCGCCGGGGTAGACGCCGACCACGCTGACGCTGCTGCCCTTGTACGCCGCCTTGAGGCTTTCGGTGTAGCCGCGCTCACCCCATTTGGCGGCGCAATACACGGATTCGTTCGCATTGCCGCGCGTGGCGGCGGTGCTCATCACGTTCGCGATCTTGAGGTTCGTTTCCTTGCAGGATTTGAGCGTCTGCACGCACCACAGAATCATGCCGGTAAGGCCTTTGAGGCAGCGGGCCACGTCATCGGCCGTGTAATCGGTCGGCTTCTTGAACGAAGGCTGGCCGGCGTTGTTGATGAGCAAATCTACGTGGCCGAGCGCGCCGATCTGGTCCAACGACTGCTGCACGAAGGCTCCATCGGTGATGTCGCCGACGAAGCCACGGAAATGACCGGCATCGAACTCATCGTCGAGTTTGCGCATGGCAGCCTCATTGAAATCAACGCCGCACACCAGCCAGCCCTTGCCGATCAGCTGGCGCGTGAGCTCATAGCCCAAGCCCGCCGCGCATCCGGTCACAATCGCAATTCCATTCGCCATAATTGCCCTTCCATATGATCATATCGTTCCTGCTGAAACCGCTTTCCAGTCTACTGGGCGCAACGGGAATCAGGCACGTGACACGGCGGAATCGGATATCTCGACTATTCTGTAGCGCGATATAGTGACGGCAAAGGTGCAGCTTCCCTATCTGTCCCCTGTAGTGCAGTCCTAGGCGTATCGCGGTCAATGTGCTCGGAAAATCGCGCGGCGACGCGTGCATCAGTCGAAACTCAATCCAACGGCACTGCACTACAGATAGGGCAGATAGACCTCCGCAGTCCTCGTTGTGCACTGCACATAAGCGGACGCGACGACAGCGGACGACAAAAAGCATGAAAAAGCCTGAGCAGGCCTACGCCAGAGCATTGGTCTGGGCACTAATGAAGGCGGGCACTCGCGATTGCCGCGAATGCCCGCCTTCATATCGGTTCAGTTAGCTATACGCCAAGTGGCTCACTGCAGAACCGCGCTGTGCGGCCCATCAGTAGTTGTGGTGCGAAAGCCAATAGCTGTAGGCGCCTTGGACGGAGCCGTAGCGGCCTGCGCAATACTGCCAGAACCATTTGAGCTGGGTCTGATAGTTGGTGGCCCAGTCCGCCCCCATGCTGCTCATTTTGCTGCCTGGCAGCGCCTGCGGCAGACCATAGGCTCCGGACGGGTTCATGGCGTTGACGCGCCAGCCGGATTCATGGGAGATGATGTAGACCGTGGCGCTGAAATCGGCTTCCGAGTAGCCGTTGGACAGCATGTAGTCATGCGCCCACTGCTGCATCTCGCCAGCCGGAACAGTGGTGCCGATGCTGGCAGATGCAGAGCCGCCGGCATTGCTGGAATCGCTGGATGATGTGGAACCGGTGCCGATCAGGATGACCTTGTCGGTGGGGGCTGTTTTGACGAATGAGGCGAAGATGTTGGAAGAAACCACTTTGCTGCCGGCGCGGGTGACGATGCTGGTGGTCTCCATCACGCCTTCCTTGCCTTCGGTTTCGACCTTCTGCTGTCCTTGAGGGAGCGCTGCGGTTTCCTTCTTCACGGTGTTGAAGGCGATGGCGGAATCGGAGGTCACGAGATCGGCGCCGGCACGATCGATGGTGATCGTGGTCGATTCGCCGACCTTGTCGCTCAGTGCAGGGGTGACGCTGTCATTCGGTTCCAGCGTGATGTCGCCGGCATCGAGCACCGATTTGACATCGGTAAAATTATTGCCCAGCACCACGCGCGACTTGCCGTTGATTTTCACCGTGACATAGGAGGTATTCGCATTCGATCCGCGAAGCTCCTCACGATCGGTGCCACGAGAGACCTCCAGCGCATTGGCGTCGGTGGCGGAGTATGAGGTCACCGACGTAAGGCGATGCTGCGACTCATAGAAGCTGCGGGATGCGACTCCGGCGCCTGCAAGCAGTCCCATCGTAACGAGAGCCGCTGCGATCTTGGTCCACTGTCGCTTGCTGAGCGACTTCAGTGTCGTGACTTCCTTACGGTGGTTGGCCATTATGCTCCTTGTTCGACCAATATTCCTATCTGCTGTCGGCTGCACCCCAGCCGATCACGTCTGATTATTCATCTCTCACTGGCAGGGCATACCGTCGCAGACGCACTCAATAGGCACCATCATAAGAAGAGGCATGGAAGTCTTCACAAAAGCCTTGGCGCTAGCTGCATTTTTTAACGAGATAACGTTTTAATGAGATAACTTCCAGCGAGATGGCGCCACGGCCTGGAGCATGGAGCCGACGGCGCGTGCCGTCGGCTGGCCGATCAGGCCTTGATGGAGTTTTCGGACTGCGCCTTGGCTGCGTCCAAATCAAGGCTCTTGGCCTGGGAGATCAGGTCGTCCAGATCGGATCCGCGCAGCGCGCCCGCCTGCTTGAAGATGATCTGGCCCTTCTTGGCGATCATCAGAGTCGGCACCGCCTTGATGTCAGCGGCGGAGGCCAGCTCCTGGTTCTGGTCGATGTCGACCTTGGCGAAGACGATGTCCGGGTTGGCTTCGCTGGCCTTCTCGTATACCGGTCCGAAGGCTTTGCATGGTCCGCACCAAGTGGCCCAGAAATCCACCAGAACCAGCTCGTTGCCGGTGAGGGTCTGCTCGAAGTTCTGTGCGGTTAAGGCTGTCGTTGCCATAATGGCTCCTTCCATATCGTGCCGTTCACGTTGGCTTCCAGCATTCCAGCACCACTCAACAAACCTACGGAATGCTTCGCTCTGAGACGAAGGATGACAAGGCGGCCCCAGGCTCGCACGATGTGGGCCGCAGCCCTCGAACCGGTGGAATCAGGGCGGTTATGGCGCTTGCCAGGCGCATCGGGCGCAATGGCGAAGAAGCCGATGATCATGACGTTACATAAATATTCAAAGATTTCACACAAATCGCTCGCTTCGGAATGGGTCATGCGGGCGATAATGGAGGAATGCAAGTCCTGAATGATGAGGTGCCCGACGACGATGACTTCGATGCGAACCGCCGCCGCGGGGAATTCGATGGCATAACTCCTGAGGATTTCGTGCGCGGCTCCCACGGCAATCCTCCCGGATGGCTCTCGCGGGAGGATATCGACCGCATCCGGCGGCAGCTTCCGATCATCTACGTTCAAATCGTCCCCGTGCGCACCGACGAACTGGGGCGCGTCTCGCAGGTCGGCTCCCTGCTGCATGTGGGTGATGATGGCGCGGTGGAACGCACGCTTATCGCGGGCCGGGTGCTCTACCACGAGACGCTGCGCGAGGCCATTGCGCGCAATATCGCCAAGGATCTCGGAGATATCGCCATCCCGGAGCTGCCGGTTGGCCTGCAGCCTTTCAACGTGGCCGAATTCTTCCCCACTCCGGGCGTGTCGCCGTATTACGATCCGCGCCAGCATGCGGTCGCGCTGTGCTACGTGGTGCCGATTCCCGGCGATTGCAAGCCGCAGGACGAGACCTTGGACGTGGAATGGTGCGACCCGGAAGGCGAGCGCAGCGAAGTCTTCATCCAGCAGATGGCCAATGGCCAGGGCGATATCGTGCGCAGGGCCCTGGCTTGGGTCGGGCGATAGGCGGACGATGGGCGATCACCGCAACCACTGAGCGGCTGAACGGCCCAGCGGATACAGTGGGGGAGTAAATACGGAACAACGCATGGATGCATGGGATTTGGATGCATGTGACTTGCGAACTTTTAGGAATGGAGACGCGGGGAATGACGATATCATTGCAGAACACCATATACCGCAAGGGATCGGGAGGCGAAGCCCCGGAGGATTCCATGCCGCTGGTGCTGGTCCATGCCTTCCCGGTCGACCATCGCATGTGGGACGACTGCGCACCGTTGATCGCGCAGTTCGGCGACAGCGCCGGATCGGCTCCGTTCCCGATCTGGGCACCTGATATGCCGGGCGCCGGCACGTGCCCGGTTCCCGGCGTGAGCGAATCCGGCGGCGCGGACGAGGACGGTTCATACCCGCATGCGCTCGATCTGGTCGCCGATGCCTATGTCGATCTGGTGCGGCGGGCCGGATTCGCCAAGGCTGTGTTCGTGGGCCTGTCGATGGGCGGCTATGTGGTGCTTGATATTGTGCGCCGCCATCCGCAGATGCTCGCCGGCATCGCGCTATGCGACACCCAGCCCAGCCCGGATGCGCCTCAGGCGCGCGTGAGCCGTCTGGCTATCGCGCAGCGGTGCGAGGACGAGCAGACCGTCGAACCGGTGATGCATTTCGCCATGCCGCAACCGGGCGATTCGGCGTTCAAGCGCTCGCCGCAATGCGTCGATTTTTTCACGCGATGGATTCGCGAGCAAAGTCCGCAGGGCATCGCCTGGCGGCAGCGCATGGCGGCGGGCCGGCCCGATTTCACCGATCAGCTCGCGACGATCACGGTTCCCGCCGCCGTGGTATGCGGCACGCTGGACCCCTCACTGCAGGCGATGCGCGGCTTCGTGCCGCTGCTGACGGGCACCGAGGTCGTGACCACCGAAATCGAGGACTGCGGCCATTTCAGCGCCGTCGAGCAGCCGGCTGCCGTGGCCCGGGCTTTGAGCGACCTCATGCAGCGCGTGGCGGAAGGCTGATGGCGGTGTTCTCAGCGAAGTTCTCGTCATTGGCGCTCACGCAGACGCTGCCGTTCCTCCCGCTGTCCCAAGGAGACATCGACTACGACACCACGCGCAGGGAGGAGCCGGGCCTCATCGAGTCCCTGCTGCGTGGTCCTGAATCGCCGGTGACTTCGGTCATGCTCGTGCGCGACGGGAAGGTCGCGGTTCCGCACGGTCAGGGGCGCTTGGGCGGCTATGATCTTGCCCGCATGCGGCTCGCCGAGCTGCCTGGCCGCTATATTCTCGACGAGCTTGCGGCGCATCCGGAAATCATCGCGATCTATCTTGGCGCGTACGGGAGCGGAACCGTCGACAGCCGACACCATGTCGTCGCCTTGGATCTGACGCGGCTGCTCGACGGCTCACAGGCCGCTTCGCGTGTGCTAGCGCCGGATGCGGCGCACGAAGGCGTCGACGACGCCTTCGACCCGGACAATGGCCTCAACGGCCGTGCTGCGCAGCGCAAGGCATCGCTGCTTGAGCAGGCTGCGGACCGTTTCGACTGGGTCGATCTGCGCGCTTTCGTCCCGCATGCCGCGGCCCGCGAAGCTGGGCAGGCCACTAACGCCAGCGCGCTGAGCCTGTGGCACGCCCGTCAGCGCTTCTGCCCGAGCTGCGGCGCGGTTGTGCGGCCGGCGATGGGCGGGTGGGCCCAGCGCTGCGAGAACGAATCGGATGGCAACCGCACGCTGTTCCCGCGCATCGAGCCGGCGGTGATCACCTCCATCGTGGATGCGCATGACCGGCTGCTGCTGCAGCGCAACAAGGCATGGGGCGATTCGCGGCTGTTCTCCGTTTCCGCGGGATTCGTGGAGGCAGGCGAGAATCTTGAGCACGCCTGTCGGCGCGAAGCCAAGGAGGAGGTCGGCGTGGACGTGGGCGAGGTGCGCTACCTCGGCTCGCAGCCCTGGCCCTTCCCGTCGTCCCTGATGGTGGCGTTCAAGGCTCGGGCGGCCAGCACCGAAATCACGGTCGACGACATCGAAACCGCCGAAGCCCGCTGGCTGACCCGTGACGAATACACCGCCGAACTGGCCACAGGCCGCATGCAGGCGCCCGGCAAAGCCACCATCGCGCGATATATGATCGAGGAATGGTACGGGCGCGAGCTGTGAAAGCACGCTCACAGCGTATTGGAGATGCAGGCGTGATGTACGGAAAGCCCGTGCGACGTGTGAATCAGCGGGGCGCCCGACAACCGCAGAGGCTGTGCAACCCCGATAATCCGCCGAAATCGCGACTTCGAAGCCATACCATCGGTGCCGTTGCATGCCAGTAGGCGGGCCTGATGCCGATATTCGCATGACAGCGTTAATTTCAGGTCATAAGTTGGGCATACAATTTTCCCGGAGTGAAGGGAAAGGATACGACGTGACGAGCGCTACCGAAAGCCACGGGTTCATGCCTGATCAGACAGGCAAGATTCCCGCATACCAGAACGCACCCGTTGACGAATTGCCGTCGCCCGGTGATCGCACTGATGTCTTTTCCCCGCTTGGAGAGTGGGACGCTCAGCCAGCGCCCGCTTCCGCTGCGGCTGGAGCTGCGCTCGCCGCCCCGCGCAGGCGCGGCAGAGTCGCGCTTATCGTGGCGTTGAGCGTGCTGGCGGCGCTTGTCGTGCTTGCGCTCGGGTACTTCTTCGGCGCGCGCTGGTATTTCCAGGACAAGGCGGTCCCCGGCGTCACCTTCGGCGGTCAATCAGTGATGGGCAAGACGGCTGCCGAACTCAAAAACACGGTCGATGCCGCGATCGCCCAATCGGTGATCACGGTGAACGACGATTCCGGCAAGAAAGCCAAGGCCTCGCTTGGGGATCTCGGCGTGCAGGTCGATGTCAATGCGACTGTCAGCAATATTCTCGATGCCAAGAGCGGCAGCGATTTCACCAGACTCAATCCCTTCTCCCACCAGTCGGTAGCGCTGGCCGCCAAATCCGACAAGCTCGCCGCATCCGCCTATCTGACGAAAACCTTCATCGCCGAATCGGACCGCGCAGTGCCCTCCACCATCGCGTTCGACGGCAATGCCGGGCAATTCAACGTGATGCAGGGCAAGGACGGCAAGGCGCCAGTGGCAGCACCGGTCAACAAGGCCGTGGACGCGATGATCGCCGCTCCCGGGCAGCCGACTGCGGTGGCCGTAACCTACAGCGACGTGAACATGCCGATTCCCGTCGCGAATGCGCAGCAGGCCGCCGACCAGGCGAACCAGCGCCTCGCGAACACGATCACCATCAACAACGGCAATGCGAAATCATTTGACATTCCCGCAACTGCCGTGGCCTCATGGATCAAGCCGACGGGCGACCCCGCAGCCGGCACCATCGCCGTGAGCTACGACAAGGCGGCGATCAGCGCATACATGGCCAAGGAGCTGCCCGCGCAGCTCAATCAGGAGAAGGTCACGCAGGAAGACATCGTCAACGATGCGGGCGTAGTACTGACCACAAAGACCCCGGGCGTCGATGGCGTGGCGGTCAAGAACACCGATGCCGTGGCCCAGCAGGTGGTTCAGGCGCTCGACGCAGGCAAGCCGGCCACCCTCCAAGCCGAGGCGGACGTGACCAAGTACGATACCAAGCAGGTCAAGCCCGAATACCGCATCGTCGTGGACAAAACCTCGCAGACCGCGACCGTGTATCACAATGACACGCCAGTGAAGACCTTCCTGGTGTGCACCGGTCGCTCGGGCAACCATGAAACCGACAGCGGCACCTTCTTCGTTTATCTGAAGTACGCCTCGCAGGATATGCGCGGACTCAATGACGACGGCTCGCATTATCTCTCGCCCGGCGTGAAATGGGTGAGCTACTTCAACGGCGGCGAAGGCTTCCACACCGCCGACTGGAACT
This sequence comes from Bifidobacterium subtile, assembly GCF_000741775.1. GTDB lineage: Bacteria > Actinomycetota > Actinomycetes > Actinomycetales > Bifidobacteriaceae > Bifidobacterium > Bifidobacterium subtile. The sequence continues at coordinate 329,158 of NZ_JGZR01000003.1, read as the reverse complement.
ACGGCGGCATCGCAAGCGGCAACCCCTCCAACAACGGGTCGCACGGCTGCGTCAACATGTACGAGCAGGATGCGCAGTGGATCTACGACAACTGCCCGGAAGGCACGGTCGTCCAGGTGGTCGGCGCCCAGCCCAGCGGCGCGGTGCGCTGAGCTGAGCGGGCAAAAGGCGCTGGGCTGTTTGGCTGCCAAGGACACGCAGAGCCCGCTAGCCGAATGACCAAGAGGCGTTGAGAGAACGCTCTTCTGAGAAATTCGATGCTCGGGCTGATGTAGTCTTCCGCATCGACGAAGGTAAGGGCATGGCCGGCCCCCTTGACGATAGTGAGTTCAACGGGCACGCCTGCTTCAGTGCAGGCGAGGGCCATGAGCCTGCTTTGCTCGACCGGAACAACGCTGTCATTCTCGCCATGAACGATGTTTCAGTCGATGTCAGAAATGTCCGGTAGGGGCTTGTGACAAAGCCGCTGGCAGACTTGCCTTTCGGCAGTAAGCCGGGGCCGACGCACGCTACCGCGTGGGAGCATGCCGACTCTATGTAATGCAGGGACGCTACGCTGGTGACCCATGGATGAAAATATTGAAGACAAGCCGGCGAATCTCGATATCCCCGAGCAGCTACAGTATTCCACCGAGCATGTGTGGGTGGACGACTCGGTGAGTCCTGCGCTGATCGGCGTGACCGAATATGCCGCCAGCCAGATGGGCGAGCTTGTGTTCCTTGATCTGCCGGAGACCGGCACCCGCGTCGAGGCGGGCGATGAGATCGTGGAACTGGAATCCTCCAAGGCCGTAGAGCCGCTGGTGTGCCCGGTGGCGGGGACCGTGCGGTATGTGAACCGCGACGCAGCCGACGATCCCAGCGTGATCACCAACGATCCATACGGCGAGGGATGGATCCTCAAAATGGAGCTGGACGACGACGAGCCGCAACTGCTCAGCGCCGACGAGTACGGCGCAATGATCAAATAGCCCGCACACGCTCTTTGAGCCCGCAGTTCCCCGAGCCGCGCATATGGAGAGAATATGACTTCAGAAGACGAACTCGATCCCGACGACATGCCCACCATTCCCATCCCGGCACGACGGGTCGTCACGACGTTCGACGCTGCTTCAAGGCATGAGCGGCTCGAGAACAAACCACTGCCGATCCGTTTCATACGGCGGCTGGTCATCACCGGCTTCGGCATGTGGATACATATATCCAGCGCCATCGGCAAACAGCTCAACTGGCGTCCCAGCGTCGAGCCGTATGTCGGGTACGGCACTGACGACTACTCCCGGCTGATCTGCCGGACCGTATACGCGCCGGCGCGCAGCGAGCCGGGCAGGCTGGTTCGCGGGCTGCGGGCGATGCTCATGGTCCCGGCGCCCGCCACGCACGTCAGAATCGCGATTGACGCAGCGCCGCTCACCACCGTGCAGATCGGCAGCTCCGAGGCCTACGACCGGGTCGACCACGGCAGGGATCGCAGCGGCGAGACCATCATCTCCGACGTTTCGGGCTATCTCGATCTGGTGGCCGAGCGTCGGCTTGAACCGGGCATCCACACCGTGTCCTACCAGGTGGCTCATCGCAAGCCTGTCGCCTCGCAGCTGTTCACCATCGCTCCGGGCACGCCGATCGGCGTGATCTCGGACGTCGACGACACGATCATGGTGACGCAGGCGCCCTCGCCGCTGCGCGCGGCCTACAATCTGCTGCTGCTGAATCCTAAAAAGCGCGGCTCGGTGCCAGGCATGGGCGTGCTGTTCAACAAGATCGCCGATATGTTTCCGCAGGCGCCGTTCTTCTACCTGTCGACTTCGCCGTGGAACGTCGAAAGCTCCATCCGCAATTTCATCGCCGACCAGGGCTTCCCGCGAGGCCCGCTGCTGCTGCGTGACTTGGACCCGCGCCCCAAGACCTTCATTCCCTCCGGCGTGCAGCACAAACTCGAATTCGCCGAGCAGCTCATGGGGGACTTCCCCGATATGCGCTTCATATTGATCGGCGACGACGGGCAGAAGGACCCGACCACGTACGCCACCATCGCGCGGCGCTACCCGGGGCGGGTGCTCGCCATCGGCATCCGCCAGCTCAGTCCGCGCGAATACTCGCCGCTGGGAACGGTGGCGGGATTGACCGCAACCCAGCCGATGCCGGTCACCGACGTGCCCGTGTTCACCGGCACGACCGGCTCGAACCTCATGAAGACCATGCTGCCGTATCTGGCGAAGTTCCAGTAGCGCGGTTTTTGAGGTGGTCGGCCCTCAGTACGTTTTCCTGATCGCTTGCGGCGACCGTATTGGGAAACGTGCGCTGCCACATGCTCAGCGTACGTTTTTCGGTATGACCTTCAGCAATGTGACAAGAAACGTACGCTGAGAACCCAGTGTTGGCATGGGGCAACGCTGACATGACGATAGACGCTGGCTAGGTGCCGGCTGCCCGAGGTGTGGGCTACAGCATGCGCATGGCGGTCGGCTCGGCGCATAAGTCCCGGCTTGTGCGCCGAGCAGCGTCGTATAATCGGGCACCATGACCATTGTCACCACCATCGCTGAAGAGGAAACAGACAAGGCGCGGCATGATCCGAAGACGGGTCCGCGCCCTGGCATGTCTGGCATGCAGCCGCCTGTCGCCAGGAAGCTTGATCATATTCGCTCGGCCCACGGCGACACGTTCAACGACCCATACGACTGGATGCGCGACAAGGAATCCGCCGAAGTGCGTGACTATGTCAGTGCGCAGAACGACTACTGCCAGTCGCGCACGGCGGGTTTGCAGGGCTTGAGCGCGACATTGTTCGACGAGCTCAAATCCCGCGTGCAGGAGACGGACATGTCCGTGCCGACGCGCATCGACGGGTATTGGTACTTCGTGCGCACGCAGGAGGGACAGCAGTACGCCACGCAATGCCGCATCCCGATTGCCGGACCGGAAGACTGGACGCCGCCGCAGATCGATCCGAAGGGCGACCCCGGCTCGATGCGCGGCGAGGAGATCGTCTTCGACGCGAACCTTGAGGCGCAGGGCCACGATTTCTTCCGCCTTGGAGGGCTTGACTTGAGCCGGGACGGGCGCTGGCTGCTCTACGGCGTCGACACCGCCGGCGACGAACGCTATGACTTTCATATTCGCGACCTGCACGACGGCACCGAGCTGCCGGAAGTGCTGCATGGCATCGGCGGGGCATGCTTCACGCCGGACGCGCAGTGGGTGTTCTATGCGGTGCTTGATGAGGCGTGGAGGCCCTACGCGATTCGCCGGCACCACGTCGGCACACCGGTCAATGCGGACGTGGAGGTGTTCCTCGAGGACGACGAGCGCTTCTGGGCGGGCGTGGGCCTGAGCTTCGATGAACGGCACATCGTCATCGCCACCAGCTCGAAGACCAGCGGCGAGGTGTGGATGCTGCCTGTGGCGACGCCCGAGGAGGAGTTCCGCGTCTTCATTCCGCGTCAGGACGACGTGGAATACGATGTGAGCTTCGCGTGCTTCGAAGACGCGGGCGAGCAGGGCGAAGACATTCCGCTCGCCGTCGTGTATCACAACGCGCTCAATCCGAATTTCGAGATCGACGTCATCGACATGCGCGCGCATGAGCCGCCATACCGTCTCGGCGAAGGCACCGTGGTCGCAGTCGGCTCGCCGTACGGATGCGAGCAGGGCGAACGGCTTGAGGCCGGGGCGTCGACCAAATCGGTCTGCACGCCGTACTACGACCCCCGCAATCCGGCGATGCTGCAGGGCGTACGTGGTTTGGGCATCGAAGGCATCGCGCTGCACAGAAACTTCGTATCGCTGTCGTATCGCGCGAACAGCTTGCCGCATATAGCCGTGATGACCAAGCAGGACGCCGCGCAGGACTTCCTGGCCGGTAGGCCGTGGCGCTTCCGGGAGATCGAACCGCAGGAGGCTGAATCGCAGGATGGCGAGGGCGGCAAGGAGCGTACGGGCGAGCTGCGGAAAGCCGGCAAGTCCGGTGAATCTGGTGAAGCCGCGAAACTGAAGCCCAAGGAGCCGAAGCGGCTGTACTCCTTCGGCACCGGCGGCAACCCGTCGTACGACGCGCCGCGCATGCGCTACTCGTTTGGCAGCTACACGCGGCCGGCCGAGCTGCATGAGCTGGACCCTGCCACCGGCGAGGATGTCCTGCTCAAGCGGGCACAGATGCTTGGCGGCTTCGATGCGCGCGACTACTCGGAGCGCCGCGTCTGGGTGAAGGTGCGTGACGGTGAGGATGTGCCGGTTTCGCTCGTCTGGCGCACCGAGGCGATGCCTCAGCTGGCCGCGTGCCCCAGGCATATCGCGGCCCCGGCTCCGGACGCGGTGCCGGCGACAGGGAGCGCAGCGGATATCGCGGGTGCGGATATCGAGCTGCAGGCGGGCGACGCCAGCCATGCGGCGAATGGAGCGGCTGGTCCTGCCGCTTCGATTCCGATGTTCGTCACCGGCTATGGAGCCTACGAAATCAGCTCGGACCCTGGCTTCTCCGCAGGCCGCATCAGCCTGCTCGACCGCGGCGTGCTCTATGCGGTGCCGCATATCCGTGGCGGCGGCGAAATGGGCCGCGCATGGTACGAGCATGGGCGGCGGCTTGAGAAGAAGCATTCCTTCGAGGATTTCGTCGACGTGACCGCCGCGCTGCAGGAGGCCGGGTACGCCGATCCGGCGCGGACGGTGGCCAATGGCGGGTCGGCAGGCGGCCTGCTCATGGGGGCCGTCGCCAACATGGCGCCGGATCGTTTCGCCGCCATCGAAGCGGACGTGCCTTTCGTGGATGCGCTGACCTCGATACTCGACCCCTCGCTGCCGCTGACCGTCACCGAATGGGACGAGTGGGGCGACCCGCTGCACGACGAGCAGGTGTACCAGTACATGAAGTCCTATACTCCGTATGAAAATGCGCCCAGCGATGACCATCCGACGTCGAGGTTCCCGAAGATTCTCGTGACTACGTCGATGAACGACACGCGCGTGCTGGTCGTCGAGCCGCTCAAATGGATCGCCAGACTGCAATCGGCCGGCGTCGATGTGATCGCCAAAATCGAGATCGAGGCGGGCCATGGCGGCACCACCGGGCGCTACAAGCAGTGGGAGGAAGTCTCCTACGAGAACGCTTGGTGCCTCGATGCGATGGGGGCCACGCAGCTGGTGACATCGTGATACTGCGCGGTGTCGCGTGATGCTGAATGGCTGAATGCGGGAGTCTCGTCGTTGCGTCGCATTGTGTACGCTAACGCGACCCTAGCGGTTGAAAGGTGACGTAACCGGCCCCTAAAACGTTACGTTTTGTACGCTAGGGCCGAATTATGACCACATTCATGTCCAATACTTGGAACGCGCACTCGGGTCTGCGGGCGGGCGCGACTAGTGTCACGCCTATGACTACAACCCAGACATATCACATCGCCGTCATCCCCGGCGATGGCATCGGCAAGGAAATCATTCCGATAGCGCAGGCGGCCCTCGAGAAGGCGGCTGAAGGCGCGGCGCACTTCGCATACGAGCCCTTCGACCTCGGCGCCGAACGCTACCTGCGCGACGGCGCGATTCTGCCGGACGAGGATCTCGAACGCATCAAGCGCGCCGACGCCATCCTGCTCGGCGCCATCGGCGACCCGCGCATCAAGGCGGGCATCCTGGAACGCGGCCTGCTGCTCAAGCTGCGATTCGCGCTTGACCAGTATGTGAACCTGCGCCCCTCCAAACTGTACAAGGGTGTCACCTCGCCGCTCGCCAACCCCGGCGACATCGACTTCGTCGTCGTGCGCGAGGGCACCGAAGGGCTGTACTGCGGCGCGGGCGGCGCGATTCGCCGCGACACGCCGGCGGAGGTCGCCACCGAGGTGTCGATCAACACCGCGTACGGCGTCGAGCGCGTCGTGCGCTACGCCTTCGAGCTGGCGATGAAGCGGCGCAAGCACGTCACCCTTGTGCACAAGAAGAACGTGCTCGTCAACGCCGGAGACATGTGGCAGCGCATCGTGGACCGTGTGGGCGCGGAGTATCCTGAGGTATCGCATGACTATCAGCACATCGACGCGGCGACGATCTTCCTGGTCTCCGACCCCTCGCGCTTCGACGTGATCCTGACCGACAACCTCTTCGGCGACATCCTCACCGATGAGGCGGGCGCGGTCGTGGGCGGCGTGGGCTACTCGGCCTCGGGCTGCATCAATGCGTCGAACGAATACCCCTCGATGTTCGAGCCGATCCACGGCTCTGCGCCCGATATCGCCGGCAAGGGCATCGCCAATCCGACCGCCGCGATTCTGTCTACCGCCATGCTGCTGCGCCATCTCGGCTTCGATGAGCCCGCCGTGCGCATCGAGAGGGCCGTCGAGGCCGATATCGAAGAGCTCGGCTCCGCGCAGCGCAGCACCCAGCAGGTGGGGCAGGATATCCTCGCCCGGTTGTGAGGCAGGTTGTGAGCCGAGCCAAGACCGCCAGCACGACATCACGCCGTGACGTCAGCCATCACGCAGCAGGCATAATGGTGCAGTAAGCGCAATACAGTATGGTTGTGGGCATGAGCGATTTCAATGCCGACAACGGCCAGCAGCAATATCCTGACGATGGCTATGCGCAGACGCCTCAGGAGCCTGCCGCCGAGCAGCCGCAGCCAACCCAGCAGCAGTATGCTGCCGGGGCTGCTGGCCAGTATGGCTACGCGAATCCGGACGCCGGCCCGAACGAGCAGCCGCAGTATTCGCAGCAGCAGCCCTATGGCGCTTATCAAGGCGCGTATTCTGCCCCCGGGCAGAACAGCTACGCGCAAGGCGGCCAGCCGGGCGGCCCCGCGCAAGGGCAGCCCGGCCAGCAGTGGGGCGCGCAATCATCGCAGGCATATGGAACCGCGCCATACATGACCCAGCCCTATGGCGCTGGTCAGGAGATTCCTTACGGCTATATACCCCGGCAGAAGCTTGTGGCCGGCCTGCTGGGCATCTTCCTGGGCTGTTTCGGCGTGCATAATTTCTATTTGGGCAATACCGGCAAGGCGGTCGCGCAACTGCTGCTGACCTTGATCGGGTGGATTGTTCTCTTCGGTCCATTCGTGTCTTGGGTGTGGGGGCTGATCGAAGGCATCCTCATCCTGTGCGCCAACTATGGCTCGCCGTGGCACCGCGACGCCCTCGGCGTCGAGCTCAGGGACTGATCGGCGCAAACGCTGCGCTCGGGCGGCAATTGGAAGCTTTGTACGGTTAAGGAGTGGACTCGCTCATGCAGGTGAGTGACGATCATAGCGCCCGTGGGGGCTTCTCGCGCGGGGAATGCAAGCTCGCTGGCGGCAAGCTTGTGGGAGTCAATGTACGTCGCGATGGTACCGGAGCCGTTGCGCAATGCCGACTTGACGGTGATTTCTTCCTCGACGGTGCTGACGATCGTGAGATCGCGGCGCTGGTGCACGATATCGAACGTGCGCTGGTCGAAGGCGTCCGCATCGAAGCGGTCTTCGCCCGGCACGCGGGCACGTCGATCGTCGGCGTCGACGCGGCGTCGATTGAGACGGCTTTCGCGCGAGCCGTGGGCGCTGGCACAAATACGGCCAGCGATGGTCTTGCGGGCGGGCAGGCAGGCGAGACGGACATTCGAGCGCAGAGTTCCCAGGCGCAGGAACGTCAAACACGAGGAGCCCGCACAGATAAAACCCGGTCGTATGCAGCTGCCTCAGTGCCCTCGCCGACGCCGCTGCCACCAGCAATAGTCGGCTCCGACGCGCTGCGGGATGAAGCGCGTCGGCGCTGGGCGGACTTGCGCCCGGTTGTCGTCCATGATCGCGCGCGCCAGCCGCAGGATCAGATGGACGTCGACGAGCAATGGGCCCGCGAAGTGGCCGCCGGAACAAGGCCGGCAACGCTGCGCATCTGGGAATGGGCGTCCTCGGCGGTGATCATCGGGCGTTTTCAGTCGCTTGAGGACTCGGTCGATCTTGAGGCCTGCCGCCGCGAACAGGTGAGCGTGGTGCGCCGCTGCACCGGAGGCGGCGCGATGTTCGTGGAGCCGGGCAACACGATCACGTATTCGCTGTATGCGCCGAGGGATTTCGTGCGTGACGTCAGCATCGAACAGTCCTATCGCCTATGCGATCAGTGGCTGGTGGACGCCTTGGACGGCATCGGCTTGGACGTGCGGTTCTCGGGGCTCAACGATATCGCCTCCCAGTACGGGAAAATCGGCGGCGCGGCGCAACGGCGCTTCCCGCCGCAAGGCGCGGGCCCGGGCTCGCTGCTGCACCACGTCACGATGTCGTACGACATCGACGCGGCGAAAATGGGCCGTGTGCTCAAGGTGTCACGTGAGAAATTGCGCGACAAGGCCGTGCGCTCGGCGGTCAGGCGCGTCGACCCGCTGCGCTCGCAGACGGGCATGGACAGGGCGTCCATAATCGCGCTGCTTACGGAATCGGCGCGGGACGGGTCTACAATGGGCCTGAGTCGATGAGGATTCACCTGTTCATGGAGGTATGACAAGCGTGGCAAAGCCGAATGAGATGCCCGAGCCGGATAATATCCTGCTGCGTACCGCCTTGTTCAAACAAGTCTCGCCGGAGCAGGCGGAGGAGCTGCTGCCGCATCTGAAGCGGGCCACATTCGCGAAGAACCATTTCATCTTCCGCGAGGGCGGCGAGGATCAGCGCATATTCCTGCTCGAAGAGGGGCGGGTCAAGCTCATTCGCGAATCGCGCGACAGCCGGGTGCAGCTGCTCAGCATCCATGCGTATGGCGAGGTGCTCGGCGAGATACCGGTATTCGATCCCCATGGCGGCCCCCGCACCGCCTCGGCGGTCGCGATGACGAATACCGCGCGCGTCGCCTGGCTTGAGCGTGATGCGCTGTTCGCATGGCTGGGCAAGTATCCTCGCGTCGCCGTGGACATGCTGCAGGTGCTGGCCAACCGGATGCGCGCCAACAACGAGCGCATCTCCGACCTGGTGTTCATGGATGTGCCGGCGCGACTGGCCAAAACCCTGCTGAGCTTAGCCACGCGCTTTGGCGAACCGGTTGAGGCCGGACTCAAGGTGCCGCACGACTTGACTCAGGAGGAGCTGGCCCAGCTGGTCGGCTCCTCGCGCGAGACGGTGAACAAGGCGCTTATGGATTTCTCCAACCGTGGCTGGATCGCGCGCGAAGGGCGTGCGATCATCATCTACAAGCCCGGCATGCTCATCCGCCGCTCTCGTCGCTGAAGCCGCACGGCGATTATGCGAAGCGCCGTTTCACCCAGTGAATTATCGGCATTCGCACAGCTTCGACGCCGCAACGTGAGGGCTTCGTCACGACTTCGCGACGGCGGCGATGCGGTAGAGACACCCCCCTAGAATGGTCACCATGCCGAAGAAGAAACCCCTCATCGTCCGGCGCGTGCTTGCGCTGATTCTCGCCTACGTGACGCTGTGCATCGCCGGCGGCGTTGTGACGAGCATATTCCTCGCGCCCGGCGTGCTGGGCGTGAATAAGATCGCCAAGGCCGTCGTGCCGTCGCTTAAGGTGGAGGGCATCAACTTCGATGTGACGTCGTTGCCGCAGAAATCACGACTGTACGCTTCCGATGGCAAAACCGTGATCGCGTCCTTCTATGCGCAGAACCGTACGGTCGTTCCGATCAAGGACATCTCCGAACCGATGCGGCAGGCCGTGGTCGCTCGCGAAGACCGTCGCTTCTTCGAGCATGCCGGCGTGGATGTGCAGGGCGTGCTACGCGCCTTCATCCAGACCTTCATCAAGAAAGGCGACACCCAGGGCGGCTCGTCGCTGACCCAGCAGTACGTGAAGAACGTGCTGCTCATCCAGGCCCGCGAGAAGAACGATCCGATCGGCGAATACCATGCCACCGAGGATACGGTGGCGCGCAAGCTACGCGAAATGCTTATCGCTGTGCAGATGGAGAAGAAGTATTCGAAGCTGGAGATTCTGCAAGGTTATCTCAATATCGCGCAGTTCGGCGGGCATAACCTCTATGGTGTGGAAACTGCCGCTCGGCGCTATTTCAACACTTCGGCCGCGAAACTCAATCTGGTGCAGGCCGCGACCATAGCTGCCATCACGAAAAACCCGACCGCCTTCGATCCTTCAGTCGAGGGGAACCAGGCGCAGGCGCAGAGGCAGCGCAACATCGTGCTCGACCTCATGTATGATCAGGGCTATATCAAATCCAAGGCGGAATACGAGAAGGCGCACAACACGCCGATTAAGGACACGCTCAACATCCAGGACAATGTGACCGACGTAGGGTGCCAGTCCGCAGGCGATGCCGGGTTCTTCTGCGACTATGTGATCAAGCAGATCCTCAATTCCCCTGAATTCGGCAAAAGCGAGGCAGCCCGCCAGAAGCTGCTCACCGAAGGCGGCCTCGACATCTATACCACGATGGATGTGACCGCCAACGCCGCGGCCATGCAGGCGGCTCGCGACACCATCCCCGTGGACGATCCCAGTGGTTTCGAAGTGTCGATCGCCGCAATCAAGCCAGGCACCGGAGAAGTGCTCGCCTTCGGCAGCAACCGCGTCTACGATGCCACGGACGCCGCGAAAAGCGATCCGACGCATACCGCCATCAACTACGCGGTCGATCAGAAGGACGGTGGCGGCTGGGGCTTCCAGGTTGGCTCCACATGGAAGCCGATCAACTTGGCGGCATGGATGATCGCCGGCAAATCGATCAACACCCCGCTCGCCACTTCAATGCGGTACAACAACAGCTCCTTCAGCTGCGATCGCTACAGCGGTTTCGGCGTGTGGTCTGTGCAGAATTCGGGTGGCGGCACGGTAAGCCCTGAGACCCCGCTGCAGGGCTTGGTGCGCTCGCACAACACGACCCAGGCGTCCATGGCATCCCAGATCGGATTGTGCGCCATCGCCGACACGGCCAAGGCGATGGGGTACCACAATTCCCCGGCCGGCCATGAGGATGTCTACGATCCCAACTCGCTCAACCCGCCGATGACCATCGGCTCGGTGCAGGCCTCGCCGCTCACCATGGCCAACATCTATGCGACCATCGGCGCCAATGGCGTGGAGTGCACGCCGATCGCGCTGAAGAAGGTCACCGATAAGACCGGCAAGAACATCGCGGTGCCCAGCGCCAACTGCCATCAGGCTATTTCCCCCGAAGTGGCTCAGACCACGGCCTACGCGATGAATCAGGGCGTGGTGACTCCGAGAGGTGAGGCGGCCACGACCCAGCTCGACAACGGGCGCAAGACCTTCGCCAAGACCGGAACCAACGAGGACACCTACATGCTTACCGGCGGATTCGTGCCGAACCAGGTGGCCTCCTTCGTGGCGGTGGGCAACGCCGAGTCGCAGCAGAGCTTCAACGGCATGACCATCAACGGGCGCACGATGGGCATGTGGTACGGCATGTACATCGCGACCCCGGCTTGGAAGGAGTTCATGAACAACTACCTGAACTCGGCTGGAATCCCGCAGGACAACAATTACGGCAATCCGGCTCCGCAGTATTTGTCCGCCCCGGCTGCGGCGCCGCGTGCGCAGCAGAACACGCAGCAGAATCAGAACAACCAGCAGGGCACGCAGGAAAATCAGCAGGGCGCGAGGCAGGGGCAGTAGCCTGGCGCTGAGGCATTGAGCCGCATGAAACTTCAAGCAGAGACTTCACATAAGGGATGATTCCGATGAGCAAATCCGTGAGTAAATCCGTGAGCCAAGAGACTCCGACGCTGTTCGAGGCGATGGACTTGCGCGGCCTGACGCTGCGCAATCGCGTGTGGATGCCGCCGATGTGCATGTATTCCGTGCCCGATCGCGATGGCAAGCCGACCCCGTTCCACTACCAGCATTATGTCTCGCGATCGCTGGGCGGATTCGGCATGATCATCGCCGAGGCTACGGCGGTAAGCCCAGAAGGGCGCATTTCGCCGTGCGACGTGGGGCTGTGGAACGACGACCAGGTTGCGGCATGGCGATGGATCGTCGACGGTGTCAAGGCGGCAGGCGCCGCTTTCGGCGTCCAGCTCAACCATGCCGGACGCAAGGCCTCAACCGGATGCGCGGGCATCGGTCACGAGAACGCTTCGGTGCCGTTTGAAGACGGCGGTTGGCGGACCGTCGCGCCAAGCCCGATTCCCTTCGGCGACTACGCCGACCCTCGCGAGCTGAGCGTGGATGAGATTCACGGCATTGTCGATGAGTTCAGGAACGCGGCCGGTCGTGCGGTTGCTGCAGGCTTCCAGATGATCCAGCTCCACGCCGCCCACGGCTACCTGATCTCCCAGTTCCTCGACCCGCTGTCGAACAATCGCCGCGATGAATACGGCGGCGATTTGGCCGGCCGCATGCGCTTCCTGATTGAGATCGTCGATGCGGTACGCGGCGCCATCCCCGAAACCATGCCGCTGACGGTTCGCATTTCAGCCACTGATTGGGCGACGAATGGCTGGAATCTTGAAGAGACGATCGAAACCTCACGCGTGCTCAAGGAGCATGGCATCGATCTGATCGACGTGTCGACCGGCGGCATCGTCGCCGGGGTTTCCATTCCGGTCAAGCCGAACTACCAAGTGCCGTTCGCCGACGCGATTCGCCATGATGCCGGCCTTCCGGTGACGGCGGTGGGGCTGATCACCAAGCCGAAGCAGGCGGAGAAGCTGCTGCGCGCAGGCAAGGCCGACGCCATCGAGATCGGCCGGGCTGCGCTGCGCGATCCGTACTGGCCGCTGCGGGCCGCGCATCGGCTGGGCTTGGCCGCCGAACAGATTCCCTACCCGCAGCAATATGTGCGCGGGGCATTCAGGGACTAGACGGGTTCGGCGACTGAACTGTTGGATTGCGCTGTTGGTTTGCACTGTGTGGGCTGTTGGGTCGCATCAGGCAGTTTGGCTGCCGAGCCATGCCACGGCCTTTATGCCGCGGCACGCATGGCTGATGCATCTTTTGCGACGTGAACTTGCCGCAAACGGCGCCACTGATGCGGTGACTTTCGGGCGGTGCATCAATGGCGCCAAATAACCCGAATACATGTCGCACATGATGCGTCGGGCGATTTCAGACGACAGGCCTCAGACGTCGATGCCGACCGCGTCGGACACATGTTCGAAGCCGTCGGCGCGCAGCAGCTCGGCCAGACCGCGCTTGAGCACGCTGATCTGCTGGGGGCCGCGATACATCAGCGATGTGATGAACATGACCAGGCTCGAACCGGCGCGGATCTTGGCATAGGCCTGCTTCGGAGTGAACACGCCGCCGACGCCGGCGATGGTGAAGCGGTCGCCGAACTCGCGATAGGTGCCGCGAATCAGCTCATTGCTGGACTGGTACGCCGGGCCGCCCGACAGGCCGCCTTCCCAGTCGCGCGGAATGCTTAAGCCCGTGCGGTCCTTGCGCAGGTTGGCGATGGTGACGCCCTGCACGTCATGCTCGGCGAGCACTTCCAGCAGCTCGCGGAATCGCGGCCAGCCGGTGTCCTGCGGCATCTTGACCAGCAGCGGCTGCGAATGAGAGACCTCGTCCAACTCGGTGAACAGCCTGTCGAGGTTGTCGGGTTCGATGAAGGGCTCGCCGACGCGGGTATTGGGGCAGGAGATGTTGATTTCGACCATTGAGCTGCAACCCGAGGCCTGTTCGAGCGAAATGCGGTAGTCTTCGATGCCTTCGTCGATGTCGCCTACGAGGTCGTCATTGGTCCGAGCGATGGAAATGGACATGCGCATCGTTTTGGCTGCGTCTTCCGCCTGCGCGACGCGTTCGATGATCTTCGCGCTGCCTTCATTGGCCAGGCCTACATGGACGATCATCGAATCGTACTCCGGAAGGCGGTGGAACCAGGGTTTTGCATTGCCTGCGCAGGGACGGGAAGTGATGGAGCCGACCGTTTCGAAGCCGAAGCCAGCGTTGTCCATGAGCACGGGCATGTCGCAGTTCTTGTCGAGCCCGGCCGAAAGCCCGAAGGGGTTGGCGAAGTCGAGTCCCATGGCCTCGGTTTCGAGAATCGGATCGGTATAGTCGATCGTCTGGCGCAGCAGCCACATGAGCGGCGTGATGTTCCTGGTGAGATGGCAGAAGGAGACCATGTTCTCATGCGCCTCGTCCGGAGCATGGTTGAACACGAAACGCGGTTTGACGACATGCTTGTACCCGAAAGTGACCATGTCGGTCGCGGCTTTGTTCAGTGCATCGTGCCAATAATTCGTTGAAACATAACCCATGACCATATTGTGCCACCCGCGCGAGAGAACGACACTCGGGGAAGTGGCTCGCGCGGGCGGCGGTCGTGCCGCGCGGTTCGCCGAGGGCTGCGCCGGAAAGGTGACGCGAGGCATGGGCAACGCGGCAGAGCTGTGGACAACGGGGCGGCGACGCTTGTACAGTGAAGTCGTGAAAACCAGACAGGATACGCATGCGGCGGCTGCGGGGCGCCGTGGCGGGCGAGCCGACCTCGTATCCGCAGGCGGTTATGCGGTCGCTGGCTCAATGCGCGATGGTGGCGTGGCGTGCGACGGGAGCAGGACCGTGTGCGATGATGGAGCTGCGCGCAATGACGGAGTGGGCGACGGCGGCATGTGCGATGACGTGACGTGCGACGGCGGCGTGTGCGTCGTCATGCCGACCTATAACGAGCGCGAGAACATCGAGCCTACCTTGGCTGCGCTGTTCGAATGGAACCCCGGGGTGCATGTGCTGGTCGTCGACGATAACTCGCCGGACGGTACCGGTGAGGTGGCCGAAGCCATATCGGCAGGCGACACGCGCATGCATGTGCTGCATCGCGACGGCAAAAATGGCTTGGGGCCGGCCTATTTGGCGGGTTTTGGTTGGGCATTGCAGCGCGGTTACGCCACGCTATGCTCGATGGACATGGACGGCTCGCATCGGGCGCAGGATCTGCACGCGATGCTTCAGATCGTCGCAGCCGATCCCACGATCGATCTGGTGATTGGCTCTCGGCGCATTCCGGGCGGGCGCACTGAGGGCTGGTCGCGACATCGCAACTGGATTTCGAGCGCCGGCTCGTGGTATGCCCGCACGATGCTCGGATTAGGCGTGCGCGATATGACCTCGGGGCTGCGCGCCTACCGCGCCCGGATCCTGCGCGCGTCGAATCTGCGCTCGGTCGAGGCGAATGGCTATGTCTTCCAGATTGATATGACCCGCCGGGTGGCAATGGCTGGCGGGAACATCGCCGAAGCGCCGATCGTCTTCCCGGAGCGAGTCCATGGCCGCTCGAAGATGGGTATCGGCATTGTGGCCGAAGCCATGTGGCGCGTGACCGGGTGGGGGCTGCGCCGGCTGTTCGAGCGGAGCTGATGAGATTAGGGCGGTATGGCCTCGGCTGAGTCCGGTTTGATTCGGCTGGGCCCGTTTTGATTCGGCTTGGTCTGGCCTGGTTCGGCTTGGTGACTGTCAACCCATTGTCTCGTGGCATTGAAGCGGTTTCGCCAAATCAGGTTTGTGCAGGTCTGCGGACGCAGGCTATGCGGTTGCGTATGAGACGGGTGAGGACAAGGGATCCAAGGGAGATCAGGCATGGCGTGACGATCATCTAATGTGAGGTCATGTTCGTTTAGAACCATGTTTTGTTTGACTTTCAAGAAAATATGTGCGATAATGTTCATATGATTTCGTCACAACGTCAGCATCTCATACTGAGCCGGTTGCGCACCCGTGGAGCCGTGCGCATCACTGCGCTGTCCAAGGAACTCGGCGTGTCAGCGATGACCATTCGGCGCGATATCGCCGATCTCGCCGACAAGGGGCTGCTCAAGCGCGTCCACGGCGGGGCGGTGACCACCAGCACGCTGCTGAGCGAGCCGCTGTTCTCCGTCAAATCGCAGATGGACATCGGCCTTAAGGACGCCATTGCGCAGGAGGCAGTCAGGTACGTCGCGCCCGGGGATGTGATCGCCATCGGCGGCGGCACCACGGCCTACGTCTTCGCGCAGCATCTGCTCGAATCGCAGCAGTCGTCGGGCATCACGATTCTGACCAATTCGATTCCGGTCGCGGAGCTGGTGCAGGCCTTGGAGTCCAAGGATATCGAGGTCATCGTCACCGGCGGCGTCATCACCCGGTCGAATTCGCTGGTCGGGCCGATCGCCGACAAGGTCATCGAATCGCTGCGCGTCAACACGGTGTTCCTCGGCTCGCATTCCGTGTCGATTCCGCGCGGCTTCCTCATGCCGAACTCGCTTGAGGCCGCCACGGATATGGCGATGATGGACATCGCCGACCGCACGATCATCCTGACCGATCACACCAAATGGAGCTCCACGTCGCTCTCGCTGTTCGCGCGCTTCGATCAGGTGGACACGGTCATCACCGATGACGGGCTCGACCCAGATTCCACGGCGAGAACCAAGGAGCTGGTCAAAGAGCTTGTGCTGGTTCACCAGAACGAGAATGCCCAAGGAGACGAGTAGTGATGACTGCAAAGACAACGGCTGCAGAGGCAATGTTGAGCGAAACGCCGGAGATTCCGGCTTCCCAATTCGGGCACTATTTGCCGGGAGACTATGCTGCAAAGCATATCCGCATCACGCCCACGACGCTTGCGGACGGGCGCGAGTTCTTCTATCTGGACGACGACCCGGACTATGTCTCCGGGCGCAAGACGCGTGAGCTGCATGACCCGCGCCCGTTGGCCTATCGTTTCGCACCGCACCTCGATGCCGATGGCAATGAAGTGCCGTACGCCGCTCCGCAGATGCGCCGCGATCCGCTCACCGGCGATTGGATCCCCATGGCGACTGCGCGTATGAATCGCCCGATCACTGCCGGCCCGGGAGCTACGGCAAAGGGCAATCCGCTCGCCGCGCGCAAACCCGGTGACCCCTATCAGGACGGCGAAGTGCCGGACAGCGATTACAACGTCGTGATCTTCGAAAACCGCTTCCCCTCCATGGTGCGCGTGCCCGGGGCTTCCAACGAAGTCAGCTACGTCAACGGCAACCCGCTGTGGGAGCAGGAGCTCGCCGCGGGGCGCTGCGAGGTCATCTGCTTCGACCCCAACGAAAGCGGATTGCCGGCCGATCTGCCGGTGTCCCGGTTGCGTACGGTGGTCGAGGCGTGGGCATTCCGGACCGCTGAGATCTCGCATATGGAGGGTGTCGAGCAGATCTTCCCCTTCGAAAATCATGGCCAGGAGATCGGCGTTTCGCTGGCGCATCCGCACGGTCAGGTGTATTGCTACCCCTTCATTGCGCCGAAGCTGGAAAAGGAGCTTGCGCACACCGAGGCGTATTACGAGCGTACCGGCGGTAATCTGCTGGGGGACATCCTGCATGGCGAAATCGAGGCGGGGGAGCGCATCGTAATGCGCAACCACAGTTGGGTGGCTTACGTGCCGGCCGCCGCGCGCTGGCCGCTCGAAGTGCATGTCGCCCCGCTGCGCGATGTGCTGACCTTGGACGAGCTGTACGATCAGGAGCGCTGGGATCTGGCGCAGATGTATTCCACGCTGCTCAAGCGGGGCAATGCCTTCTTCGACACGGGCGACGGCAAGGGCATGGACCTGCCTTACATCGCCGCCTGGCACCAGGCGCCGATCCACGATGCGCGCCGGGCGCACTACCGGCTCAATTTGCAGTTCTTCTCCTTCCGCCGCGCGACGAACAAGATCAAGTACTTGGCTGGGTCGGAATCGGGCATGGCCGCCTGGGTCTCCGACACCACGCCGGAGCTGATCGCGCAGCGCTTCCACGAAATCGGCAGCGTTGACATCGGCGACTAGCCGGCGAGAATTTCGGCGTTGATGATGAAACGGCAGCGAAACGGATTGGGCGAGGGCGGAGCCGTGGCGGCAATGACGGCTCTGTTTGAACCGAACTTGGGTCTGCTCCCGTCTCACCGCTGTCACTCCGCCCGAATTGCGCTGCCATCACTCGTCGCAATCCCGAACCGCAACGAATCGCAGAAGATCCCATTGCGGTTCGGATATCTTCCTGAACATTTTCACAGTCAATATTTTCAAGAAACACAGCAGGCGGATTGCCATCTGTGACTGCGTATGGCGCAATCGCAATGGCTGAAGTCATGTCAACATCAACAAGGAGAACATCATGAATACCGTTCAGTTCATCGACGCACTGACGCATGACGAAGGCGTCGACCGTGCCACCCGACTGTTTGCCCAGGCCTACGGCGAGCAGCCCGACGGCGTGTGGTCCGCGCCGGGGCGGGTCAATCTGATCGGCGAGCACACCGATTACAACGCCGGCCTATGCCTGCCCATCGCCCTGCCGCACCGCACCTTCATCGCGCTCAAAGCCCGGAATGACACGACGGCGCGGGTTGTGTCGGACATTTCGCCGGATGCGGTCGCGCAGGCTGATCTTGACGGTTTACAGGCTGGTGGTGTGGATGGCTGGGCCGCCTACCCGATTGGCGTGGCCTGGGCGCTGCGCGAAGCCGGGTTCGCGCAGGTGCAGGGCTTTGATGCCGCCTTCACGTCCTGCGTGCCGCTTGGCTCGGGCCTGAGCTCGTCGGCGGCGATGACCTGCTCCACTGCGCTGGCTCTGGATGACGTATACGGCTTGGGATACGGTGCGTCCGATGCGGGGCGTGTGACGCTGATCAACGCGGCGATGGCCTCCGAGAACGACATGGCCGGAGCCTCCACCGGAGGACTTGACCAGAACGCCTCGATGCGCTGCACCGCCGGGCACGCCCTGCTGCTCGACTGCCGCCCAGAGCTCACGCCCCTCGAAAACGTCTCCCAGCAGCCCTTCGATCTCGACGAGCTTGGGCTTGAACTGCTCGTCGTCGACACTCAAGCGCCGCACCAGCTCAACGACGGGCAGTACGCGCAGCGCCGCGCCACCTGCGAAGCGGCCGCGCGCATCCTCGGCGTCACCAGCCTGCGGGTCAGCGCCGATGGCATCATCAAGGCGGGCGATTCCTTCCAGGCGCTCAAAGAGACGCTGGATGCGCTGCCGGACGAGACGATGAAGAAGCGCGTGCGCCACGTCGTCACCGAAATCGAACGTGTGCGCTCCTTCGTGCACGCTTTCGCGCAGCACGATATCGTGGCGGCTGGGCGGCTGTTCAACGCTTCGCATGATTCGCTGGCATCCGATTATGAGGTCACCGTGCCCGAGCTGGATGTAGCCGTGGATGTGGCGCGGCGGGCCGGTGCCTATGGTGCGCGCATGACCGGTGGCGGCTTCGGTGGCTCCATCATCGCGCTGGTGGATCGGGGCCGTAGCCAGGAGATCGCGCAGGAGATCGCCGACGAATTCGCCTCACGCGGATTCCACGCGCCGCGTGCGCTCGCCGCCGTGGCCTCCGACAGCGCCCGCCGCGAGGCCTAAAGTCGAGGGTTACACACACTATGCCCCTTTCGTGACTCTAGCGCGGCATTAGCGTCACAAAAGGGGCACTACGACACGGGCTATGCCCCTTTCATGACGCCTTATCACGGGTTAGCGTCACGAAAGGGGCATAATCGATTCTTCGTACGTGATTGCGCGTGGCGGGACGTGTCAAGAAGTCCCTTGATCTTTGCATCGGCCGCGGAGCTGCTGGAATTTCGTGGCTGCACCCGATAAATTCGGCTATCTGCGTTGTGTGAGGCGTTAACTCGGCCTTGTGGAGGTCTATCTGCGTTGTGTGAGGCGTTAATTCCTTGGCGCCCCGAGTATCGTTGGCCGAAAATGGCGGTTCTGGGCCGTCTGATACTCGATGCTCCGCGAAATAGCGCCTCACACAACGCAGATAGACCTCCGCGGGGCCTGATTAACGCCTCACATAACGCAGATACCCATGTAAAACGCGAAGTTCGGCGCATTGAATCATGAAAAACGCATTCAGCCAGTGAACTGCGGGGTGTAGAAAGGCCCAAAGGTAGGAAATCAATGAGGAACAGCCGTGCCGAGGGTGAAGAAATCGTTGCGGAGCGCTCGTCTTCATAGGACATTCACTTCATTGCCGGTAGTCTGCTTAAGGGTTGATGAAGGCGACGGCGTGTCCGGATGACTATGGAGGGTGTATGGCTCAGACTCAAGCGGTGCCACATGCGGATGCACTTGACGGCATCGATGTCGTCATCACCTCCGCGTATCGCACGCCTACCGGCAAGTTTCGCGGGAGTCTGAGCGATGTCAACGCCGTGGATATGGCGTCCCGATTGGTGTTCGCAGCGCTTGAACGTGACCATATTGCCTCCAAATGTGTCGATCAGATGATCTTGGGCAATGTCTTGTCCGCTGGGTTGGGGCAGAACGTCGCGCGGCAGGTTCAGATCAATGCCGGGCTGTCGGTCGACGGCACGGCGATGACCGTGAATCAGGTCTGCGGCTCCGGCCTCAAGGCGGTTCGGCTCGCCCAGTCGGCCGTGCTGCTTGGCGATGCGCGCGTGGCGATTGCGGGCGGCGTCGAAAGCATGTCGGGAGCGCCGGCTTTTGCACCAAGAACGGGCAAGAAGACCTTCGACACTGACGGTTGGCGCGACACATTGTTCAACGACGGGCTCAACGATGCCTTCGAGGACTACGCGATGGGGGTCACGGCCGAGAACCTCAACCGGATGTTCCATCTTCGCCGCGCTCAGCTAGACGAGTACGCGCTGGATTCGCAGCGCAAGGCGGCGCAGGCGTGGCAGGCCGGCTGGTTCGACGAGGAGGTGCTGCCGGTCAACGAGCTTGCGATCGACGAGGTCATGCGGCCGCAATCGACCTTGGAAATACTGTCTGGATTGCCGCCGGTCTACCAGCAGAACGGCATGGTGACGGCGGGCAACACCTCGCCGCTGAGCGACGGCGCGAGCATGGTGGCAGTGACCACGGCGCGTACGGCGGCGGAATTGGGTCTGATGCCGCTGGTGCGGATCACCGGCTATTGCGAAGCGGGCTACCAGCCGGGACTGATGGGCTACACGCCGATTCTGGCCATTCGTCGGCTGCTGGATCGATGCGGGCAGAATATCGGCGATATTGATTTGTTCGAGGTGAACGAGGCCTTCGCCAGCCAGGCTATCGTAGTGCGGCAGGAGCTCGGCATCGACCCGGATATCTACAATATTTCCGGCGGCGCTTTGGCGTTGGGGCATGCGTTGGGGTCGTCAGGCACGCGGATTTTGACGACGCTGATTCACAATCTGCGGCGTACCGGGGCACGCATAGGCGTCGCGGCGCTGTGCATCGGCGGGGGGCAGGCCATCGCGATGGAAGTCGAGAATCTGGGCAGTTGTAAAAAACTTGAGGGTAAGGCATGACGAAATTCTATGAGCTGAGCACCGAGGAACGGTTAAGCCAGCTGATATCCGAAGGGCGGTTGACTACGGCAGACGCCGCGTTGCTGCGCGATGGCGGGCTGAATGCTGACATTGCCTCGCGGATGGTCGAGAACCATATCGGTGATTTTCCGGTGCCGCTGGGTCTTGCCGAACATTTCCTCATCGACGGCGAGCAGTATCTCATTCCGATGGCTACTGAGGAGCCGTCGGTTATCGCAGCCGCAGGCAACGCGGCGCAGCGCATCGCCCGCAGCGGCGGATTCCACACGGAGTCAGTGCGTGGCGGCATCACCGCGCAGATCGTGTTTCGAAGTGGGCGGTCGGATGGCAGTGTTGACGGAGCCGGTAAGGTTGGAGGCGCTCATAGTGACGCTGGCTTTGCAAGTGGCTCGGACGCCGGCAGTGGTGCCTCTTCCTCTGCCATACTCGCCGAGATGAATGTGGCGGGAAACGTTGTCAACTCATGTGGTGGCGGCAAATCAGCGATTCTTGATTTTCCGAATGCGGTATCGCGCGGCGCTGACGAAAGAGATGCGGGGAAGCCTTGGATTGTGAAACAAGATTCCGAGATAACTGCGCATAATGCTGTGCAAGACAGCTCTGTGGAGTGCAAGACTGCGGAATGCATTGCTGAGACGGCGTCTCACAGGGCTGGCGAAGACGTTGGTCGCGAGGCTGGGAATAATGGCGCGGTCGACTATGAGCACGCGTCTCGCGGGTTTGCGGAAAGCGTCGATCACGGGCAAAACACGGCGAACGCCGCCGATACGCAATATGCAATGGATTCGTGGCGCGATTTTCTGCATGCGCATATCGCGCGAATCAGCGAAATTGCGCGGCAGGCCCACCCGACGCTGGCGAGCCATGGTGGAGGGCTGCGGTCGGTGAGCGTGCGGCGAACGAGCGATATCGGCGCGGTTGAGCATGCCGCAGCGAACAGTGACATGTTGAATCACGCAGAAAACTATACGGGGAGCAGTGCGAAGGCCGTCGCAGCGAACAGCGCGAGAACATGCGCAGGCGAGTTCATCGAATTCGACCTGCTCATCGACCCGGGCGCAGCGATGGGCGCGAACACCGTCAACACGATTGCTGAAGCGGTTTCGCGTTATCTGGCAGACCAGCTGCCGCACTACGAGCTGCTGATGGCCATTCTGTCCAATTGCGCGCCGCAGCAGCGGGCGAGGGCGTGCGCATGCATCAACGCTGAGCTGCTGGCAACCAAGGATATGCCCGGAGCCCAAGTGGCGGGGCGGATTGCAGCCGCATCGCGGTTCGCGCAGGCGTCCGAGCTGAGGGCCGCCACGCATAACAAGGGCATCATGAACGGCATCAACGCGGTCGTGCTGGCGAGCGGCAACGACACGCGCAATGTGAACGCTGCCGCGTACGCGGACTTGAGCGAGCGGCATCGCACATGGACGGACTGGCGTTTCGACGGCGAGAGGCTCATTGGCGAAATCGACATGTCGATGCCCATCGGCTCAGTAGGCGGAGCGATTTCCACGTTGCCGACGGCAAAACTTGCTATGCGGCTATTGCGCCAGCCCTCAGCCGAGACATTGATGGGCATCATCGCCAGCGTAGGCTTGGCTTCGAATCTCTCGGCGATGCGTGCGTTGGTGACGCGGGGCATTCAGGCGGGGCATATGAATCTGCAACTGCAGAGTCTGGCTATGATGGCTGGCGCGCAGGGCGACGAGGCAGAGGAATTGGTGCGTTGGCTTCGTGCAAATCCGCGCCAGGCGAGTCTTGCTGCGGCGCAGGAACAGCTGCGACGGTTGCGTGAGGGATCGGCGTGACAGGCATCGTGGAACATGCGGTATGCATCGCTGCAGGTTTGCGTCGTGGCGTACGGTGCCCGCCGTCTGCCGTGGTGCAGCCAGACACAACGTTGATATTGGCTCGAAACCAAATGGGTGCTCGCCGCCTGATGACGTCGCGGTTCTTGTGCGCTGCGTTGACGAGCTGTTTTGCTCCGAGGTTTCCTGATTCGTCATGCATGGGCAGTGAGCATCAGCGGTCGAGGCATATGTTCCGCCCTGCGTGTCCGGCAGAATAGCAGGATAGGACAGTTCCGCGACGGAGATGATTTGTCGGGCGGTGACAGGCAATGCCGGGGATACGAGCGATAATGATGTGGGCATGCGGACATTGACGAAGAAGTTGACGGATAATACGGATACGACAGTATATATAAGGAGCAGCACATGAAGGTCGGCATCGACAGGATTGAGTTTTCCACGCCGAATCGCTATCTGGATTTGGTGGACTTGGCGCATGCTCGTGGAGCCGACCCCAATAAGTATCTCATCGGCATCGGCCAGCGCAAGATGGCTGTGCCGACGCTCAGCCAAGACATCGTGGCAATGGGTGCCAATGCGGCAGAGGGAATGTTTGGCGGCCTTGACGATAAGGAAAAGGCGTCGATTGGCTTGCTGATTGTCGCGACCGAAAGCGGCGTCGATCAGTCCAAAGCCTCAGCGCTCTTCGTGCATGACTTGCTTGGTCTGCCGTCTTCGATGCGTGCCATCGAAATCAAAGAGGCTTGCTATGGTGGCACGGCCGGCTTGCAGCTTGCTGCGGATTTCGTGCGCGCGCATCCCGGCACCAAGGCTCTGGTAATCGCGGCTGATATCGCCCGATACGGCCTCAACGCCGGCGGTGAAGTGACGCAGGGTGCTGGCGCAGTGGCGATGCTGGTGGCCGAGAATCCGCATATCCTCGCCCTTGAGGAGCGCTCGGTGGTGCGCAGCCGCAGCACCGACGACTTCTGGCGGCCGAACTACTCCGCCGAAGCCTTCGCGAAAGGCAAGTACTCGGAGCAAGTCTATCTTGAGATGTTCGCCGAGGACTGGCGCGAAGCCGAGTCGCTCGGGCTGACGCAGGTGAGCGGTCTGCAGGCGCTGCTCTTCCATATTCCTTTCTCGAAGATGGGCCGTAAAGGGCTGCGCACGCTGGAATCCGTGATTCCCGTGAGCGATTACGAGCGGCTGACTGCACGCTTCGAAAAGGGGATCATGTACGGCCAGGAGGTCGGCAATCTATATACTGCATCGCTCTACCTGAGCCTGATCTCCCTGCTCGAACGGGACGAGAGTCTGTGTGCTGGCGACCGCATTGGGCTGTTCTCCTATGGTTCGGGTTCCGTGGCCGAGCTGTTCTTTGGCATACTGCAGACCGGCTACCGCGATCGACTCAATCGAACCGGTCATGAAGCGCTGCTCGCAGCTCGCCAGAGGCTTTCGATAGATGAATATGAATCAATTTTCAGTGCCTCGCTGGTCACTGACGGCTCGCAGCAGGATATCGAAGACGGCGACCCGGCCGCTCTGCATGCCTTAATTCGTATGGAAGGCCACGAGCGCTTCTATCGGTGAGAGACTCGTCAGTGAGACATGGCTACGTGTCCGTATGTACATAATGTCAAAGTTGGCGTCAAGTAGGTAACTCGTCCGCATTCATTAGGTCAATTGCAGAGAATCACAATGCCAAAAGAGCCTTAGCACCAAGGTGCCCTGTCGTGGGAATGGCGGTATTCTGCGGAAGAGCCAAGTGCTGAATACAATGTCTACTTTGCGAAAGGCCTAATGAGCGAAAAATCAGCCTAACGAATGCGTTGCGAGTATTTTCCAAGCTGTCTTTTGATAAAACTGCCGCTCTCTTGTTCAGACAGATGGTTTACGTTTGGCTTGGGCATGGTTGACTAGGTGCCCGTTGAATGGTCTTGGACCCAAACGCGCTAAAATCGCCGCCAGCCTCGTTCATTAGGCCGATTTTTCATTCATTAGGCCTTTCATCAAGTAGACAGCCGATGCGCTGTTTTTGAGATCCTTGGAATTCCAACATTTCTTGGAAAACGACAGCATTGGAGCAATCCCTATATAGACAGTTTTGGTCGGCAAAGGGCCTAATGAAGGTTGAGTGGGACAATCGTAATTAGCTGGAAGACCGGGATTGGCAGGTGCTGTTGCCGAATGCTCCGGTGTTGACAATGGCACGGGTTATCTAGTTGAGACAGACGGCTATGGATACAGAGATAGGTGGCGTATCTCATCCAATACGATGATGCCCCGCACGGCCAAAACCTGTGCGGGGCATCATCTGGTATCGAGTTTGCGGTTCAGCGAACCATCATCTCGGCGATTGCGCCTTAGCGGTCGCTGGTACGCCGAGAGTCACGGTGATAGTCGCGGCGGCCACGATCCGAATATGAAGCGTGGCGGCGGTCGTCGGATGAACGGCGGTAGTCGCCGGAGCGGCGTCCCGACTGGCCTTCGCGTCTGTCGTAGGATTCGGCGTGGTTGCGGCGCTTGTCGCTGCGGCCGTCGAAGGGCTTCGACCAATCGTCGTTGTCGGCATCAGCATGACGGGATTCGGCGTGATCGCGGAAGTCCCTGCGCGAGTCGAACTTGGAGTCGTTGCGGAAGTTGCGATGCGAGTCATGCGAACGCGGCCCGCGGTTGAAATCGCCGTTGCGGTGTCCGCCACGGCGGTCGTCGCGATAGCCGGAGCGATCCGAAGAATCCGAGCGATTCTCCGAGCGCTCGAAGCTTTCTGCGCGGTCGAATTCATTCGAACGATCAGAGCGATCGGCATGCTCGAAACGGTCGGAACGGCGGAAGCGGTTGCCTCGCCCCGAATGCCGACGATCCGAGCCATCGCGATTGTCGCGCGAACTGTATCCGCGATGGCCGTAGCCGCCTCGGCGTGAATCGCGTGAATCGTGCGATGCCTTGCGATTGCGCCTCGTGAAGTCTTCCAGCGACCAGCCTTCGACCAGCGGCGCGGTTTCACCAACGAGATCGAGCAGTGCATCGGAATCCTGATCCACACGCACGACATGGCCCTTGAGTCCCGCGCGGTGCAGCATCTGCATGGCGCGGCGCTTCTGCTTGGGCAGCACGAGCGTGACGACGTCGCCATCCTGACCGGCGCGGGCGGTGCGGCCCGAGCGGTGCAGGAAGGACTTGGGGTCCTGCGGCGGATCGAGCTGGGCGACCAGCTCCACGCCGCTGATGTCCATGCCGCGGGCGGCCACATCGGTGGCGACCATCACGCGCACTTCGTCGGAGCTGAAGGCCTTGAGATTGCGGTCGCGCTGCGACTGCGAGAGATTGCCGTGCAGTTCGGCGGTCGGGATGCCGCGCTCGATCAGCGTTGCAGCAAGTTCCTCGGCCTGGATCTTGGTCTTGGTGAACAGGATGCGCTTGCCCATGCCGGAAGCCAGCTCGTTGATGATGCGCGGCTTGTCGGCGGCGCTCACCTGGAAGATGTGCTGGGTCATGGTCGAGACCTGCGCGGTGGCCGAATCGATTTCGTGCACCTTCGGGTCATTGAGATAGCGGCGCACCAGCGTGTCGACGCCGTGGTCGAGCGTGGCGGAGAACAGCAGCCGCTGACCGTCGGCCGGGGTCATGCCGAGCAGTTCGCTCACATCGGGCAGGAAGCCCATGTCGGCCATTTCATCGGCCTCGTCGAGCACGGTGATCGCCACGTCGTCCAGCGTCAGACGGCCCTGATCGATGAGGTCCTTGAGCCGGCCGGGGCAGGCCACGACGATGTCGACGCCGCGACGCAGGTCGCGGGTCTGCACGCTTTGGCGCACGCCGCCATAGATGGTGGTCGTGGTCAGATTGCAGTCGCTGGCCAGCGGGCGCAGTACGTCGTTGATCTGGTTGGCGAGCTCGCGGGTCGGCGCCAGCACCAGACCGCGCGGGCGGTTGGGCTGGGCGCGGCCTTCGAGACGGGCGAGCAGCGGAATCGAGTAGGCGAGCGTCTTGCCTGAGCCAGTGGCTCCGCGGCCCAGGATGTCGCGGCCTTGCAGCGAATCGGGGAGCGTTTCGGCCTGGATGGGGAAGGCGGTGGTCTTGCCGTCGCGGGCGAGGCCCTTCACCAGGGTCGAGGGAACGCCCAGTTCGGCGAAGGTCGGTGCGTCAGAATGCTGATCGGCGATGCTGTTGTCAGCATTGCTGGCATCGGTTGCGATGTCGGCCATAGCGTTGGCGGTGTTGGCGGACTCGACGGAAGCGTTGGAAACGCTGTTATCAGCGGAATCAGCGGTAAGCATTGCTGCGGATGTCATGTCGATTGTGTCTGAATAAGACAAATGGGTACCTTTCGGGATGTGAAGAAAGTGTCTGCATAAGGCCTGCGCCGGTTGGCGCGCCTGATGAATCGCAAATAAGTGAGCCGTGTACCTTATGGAATTCGCGATTCACTCCTGCGGCCTGTATGCAGCCGACTCATCGTCTATCCCGAAATACTTAAGCATTTTTCAGCGACGCCGGGGTTCTTTCTTGTCCTTGCCCCGGACTGTTGCAACACTATACGCGAGGGTCGCTACTTTCGGCTTCGGCGGACGATGCCGCGACGGCTGACGCTGGCTTGGCTGGTGCCTTCCTTATACTGAGGAACGATTGACGCGGGGCATGTGGATTGCGCGCATTCGGCGGCGTTACGGCGCTAGGATTTGGCGTTGAGGCAATATGGCGATTCGGCACGGCGAGTGCCCATCGCCAGGAGCTTGATAGATGCCGCAATAGCCGCAATGCCCATACTGCCCGCGTCGGCAACGCGAAGCACCGGAGGAAGCATGAACAAGGCCATCATCACCGTCGTCGGGCAGGACACCGTCGGCATCATCGCACGTGTGTGCACATATTTGTCGCAGCATCGCGTCAATGTGCTCGACATCTCGCAGACCATCATCGACGGATTTTTCAACATGATGATGATCGTCGACTACGCCGATTCCGACAAGGAATTTGGCACCATCGTCACCGACCTGGACTCGCTGGGGGAGGAGATCGGCGTGCGCATCCGCTGCCAGCGCGAGGAGATCTTCACCAAGATGCATCGCGTCTGAGTCGGCTGAAAGGGAGAAGACCATGCTGAATATCATGGAGGTCCACGAGACCAACCAGATGATCGAGCAGGAGAAGCTCGACGTGCGCACGATTACGATGGGCATTTCGCTGCTCGACTGCGCGAGCGACGATGTGAACCAGCTATGCGAGAACATCTACCGCAAGATCACCCGGCTCGCCAAGGATTTGGTAGCCACCGGCGAGGCCATCGAACGCGATTACGGCATACCGATCGTCAACAAGCGCATCACCGTCACGCCGATCTCGCTGGTCGGCGGCGGGGCGTGCACGACGTCCGAGGATTTCGTCGCCATCACGCACGCGCTTGACAGGGCGGCCAAAGAGGTCGGCGTCGATCTCATCGGCGGGTACACGGCGCTGGTGTCCAAATCGATGACCAAGGCCGATGAGCTGCTTATCCGCTCGCTGCCGCAGGCCTTGTCTGAAACCGATATCGTGTGCTCCTCGGTGAACGTCGGCTCGACGAAAACCGGCATCGATATGGATGCGGTCGAGCTGCTCGGGCATATCGTCAAGGACATCGCGTATGCGACCCGCGACACGGACAGCTACGGCTGTGTGAAATTCGTCGCCTTCTGCAACGCACCCGACGACAACCCCTTCATGGCGGGCGGATTCCACGGCGTGACCGAGGGCGACGCGGTCATCAACGTCGGCGTGTCGGGCCCGGGCGTGGTCTCGCGATCCCTGGATGCTGCCGTGGGCAAGGACTTCGAATTCCTGTGCGAGACGATCAAGCGCACCGCGTTCAAGATCACCCGCGTCGGCCAACTGGTCGCGCAGGAGGCCTCGCGTCGGCTTGGTGTGCCCTTCGGCATTATTGATTTGTCGCTCGCGCCGACCCCGGCAGTGGGCGATTCCGTGGGCGAAGTGCTTGAGAAGATCGGCCTGACGCAGGTCGGTGGGCCAGGCACCACAGCGGCGCTCGCCATGCTCAACGATCAGGTCAAAAAGGGCGGCATCATGGCCTCGTCGTATGTCGGCGGGCTTTCGGGCGCGTTCATTCCGGTCTCCGAAGACAAGAATATGATCGACGCCGCAGCAGCCGGCTGCCTCACCTTGGAGAAGCTTGAAGCGATGACCTGCGTGTGCTCGGTCGGCCTCGACATGATTGCGATTCCGGGCGACACGCCGGATTCGACCATCTCCGGCATAATCGCCGACGAAGCCGCCATCGGCATGGTTAACCAGAAGACGACCGCCGTGCGGCTCATCCCGGTGTACGGCAAAGGCGTGGGCGATATGGCCAACTTCGGCGGCCTGATGGGCTACGCGCCCATCATGCGGGTCAACACCTCATCGTGCGAGCCCTTCGTGACGCGCGGCGGGCGGATACCCGCGCCGATTCACAGCTTTAAGAACTGAGTTTCACACTCCGTTAAGCAGGCAGCGAGGCGACGCACAGTCGCTAAGGCTGCGAAGGGAGCTAACGCCGTATACGGAAGAGCGCGAGTTCATTCAAGCTGAAGGCTGGGATAGAGACGGTCCTTCGGACCGGTGTTGTTTTTGGCACGCTCCGGTTGTGGTTGTGTTGGGTGGTTTGGTTTCGGTTTGATAGTGGTTCAGTCGGGTACGCTAACGCTCTTAGTGGGCGTTAGCGCGTCGCTACAAAACCAACCGGCTTGCGCCGGTTCTTCGAGCCCTTCAAAGGCTCTCACCTCGCCTACGGGCAGTCCACAGGACTGCCCGCTTTACGGCTCAGCAGGACTGTCGAGCTTTACGCTCCGGTTGTGGTTGTGTTGGGTGGTTTGGTTTCGGTTTGATAGTGGTTCAGTCGAGTACGCTAACGCCCTTAGTGGGCGTTAGCGCGTCGCTACGGAATAGCCCACTGGGCTATTCCGTTTACGCTCCGCCTTTAAACCCCAACTGCCTCCACGCTTCGTAGAGGGCGATGGAGGCGCAGTTGGTCAGGTTGAGCGAACGCAGGCTGGGGCGCATGGGCAGACGGACTTGTTCGGCGACGTGCGGGCCGGCCATGATGTCCATCGGGTCGGGGATATCGCCGGGTTCGGGGCCGAAGAGCAGAATATCCGAAGGCTTGTAGTCGACTTCGGTGTACAGCTTCGTGGCATGGGCGGTGAACGCGATGATGCGCGAATTCGGCATCGATGTGACCAGATCATCGAAATCCGGATGCAGCACTACATGCGCCATATCGTGGTAGTCAAGCCCGGCGCGGCGCAGCTTGGTGTCGTGCAGGTTGAAGCCCAGCGGCTCGACCAAGTGCAGGATGCTGCCGGTCACCGCGCACAGGCGTATCGCGGAGCCGGTGTTGCCCGGGATGCGCGGCGAGTAGTAGCACAGGTGCGGCGTGACGGTTTCGGTCTCGCTGGCCTCGCGCGCGCTCATCATCGCGTCGACCACGCTGATCGGGTTGCCGTGCGCGTCGGTCACCAGCTCGTCCGGGCCGTAATTCGATTTGCGATACCCGTACTCATACATGCCGTCCACGCGTGACTCGGGGTTTTCTGCTTTTGCAGAGTCCCTGCCGTTCGTCGTGCCGTTCTGCGTGTTCTCGCCCATACCACCGTCCTGATTCTCTGTTTCATCTTCGTTGGCACACCGGCTGTCTGCAATGTGAACAGAATCGCAGAATCGGCCGCGTGCGTCATCCATCATGCATGAATGAGCTTAGAACGTCCCATGCCCGGTGATGAAGGAGCGCTGGTGTATCCCGCGTGGAGCACAATAGGGGCCGTGCAGCATGTAAGGAAGAACGCCGCGAGCGATGAACGGATCTCGATTTTGGCAGCGGCTGACGGCGCGACCGATCCTGCTCAAGAGCTGAAGGATCTTGTCCAAAGCGATCTTTTCGCCTGGTGGAATCGAAATGCGCGTGATTTACCATGGCGATTCGGCAGAACGACGCCGTGGGGCGTGCTCATATCCGAGGTCATGAGCCAGCAGACGCAGATGAGCCGCGTGGTGCCGTATTGGCTTGCGTGGATGGCGGTGTGGCCCGACGCGGCTTCGTTGGCCCAGGCGAGCACGGCCGAGGTAATCACCGCGTGGGGGCGGCTCGGCTACCCGCGTCGTGCGCTGCGGTTACAGGAGTGCGCGCGCGTGGTTGCGCAGCGCTACGACAACGAACTGCCGCGCACGTACGATGAGCTGCTCGCGTTGCCGGGAATCGGCGACTACACGGCTTCAGCGGTGATGAGCTTCGCCTTCGGCAGTCCTATCGCGGTCATCGACACGAATATTCGCAGGGTGCTCTCCCGCGTGTTTTCGGGGCTTGAGTCGCATGGCGGCTCGGCGACAAAACAGGAGCGCGA
Source organism: Bifidobacterium subtile (assembly GCF_000741775.1). Taxonomy (GTDB): domain Bacteria; phylum Actinomycetota; class Actinomycetes; order Actinomycetales; family Bifidobacteriaceae; genus Bifidobacterium; species Bifidobacterium subtile. Next base: position 297,816 of record NZ_JGZR01000003.1, on the reverse strand, counting down.
GCTGGCCAAACGGGTGCTGCCCAAGGAGGCCAAGGCCAGCGTGACGTGGAACCAGTCCGTCATGGAACTCGGCGCCACGGTCTGCACGGCCAAGAACCCGCTATGCGAGCAATGCCCACTGGCCGATTCGTGTGCGTTCCTCGCCGCGGGGCGGCCTGAGCTGGGCGAGCGGCGCACTCGACCTCGCCAGCGCTTCCAAGGCACGAACCGGCAGGTGCGCGGCATGATTTTGCATGCGTTGCGTGGGCTTGGCGCCGGGGAAGCACGCGCTGTGGAGGCGAACGCTAAGATAATGGACACGGCAAAGGTGAGCATTGGGGAGTCAGGCGCTGTGAAAATGGACGCTGTACGGAAGGGTTCTGCGCAGACGAGTGCTGCAGCAACAGCAGACAAATCGCTGCCGCGCGATCAGGTCGAGGCGCTGTGGAGCGACCATGTGCAGCTGGATCTGTGCATTGCCTCTTTGGACGAGGACGGCCTGATCGAGGTTCTTCCAGACCAGTCGCTGCGATTGCCGCAGTAGTGGCGGACAGCTGGCTTACGAATGCGAGGTGGCTGCGGCCGCGCCACGAGCCGTTCCGGTTGAGCAGTCGGTTTAGACTCGTGGATATGGCCAGCACACCGCACTCTCCCAATACGCGCAAATCCTCAGTCGAGCGCGGCGCATCGGGCGCATCTAGCGGGCGCCGACAAGGCGTGCAGAGCGGGCAATCCGGCCAGCGAAGGCAATCCGGCCAGCGCGGGCGTGCCAAACAGCGCAATGCGTCGGCAACGTCCTCAGCGCGGCGCACGGGCAGCGCTCGCGTCCCACGCGGCAAATCCTCGTCTGCCGCAGTGTCCTCTGCGGCAGACGGGCGCAGAAAACCAAGCAAAAGGCAGCAGCGGATTTATCGCCGTCGCCGCATCGTGGTGCTGACGGCTTTGGTTGTGGCGCTGGCACTGATCGCGTTCTGCTTCTACAGCCTCGGCAGGGGAGTGGTCGCAATATCGGACGTCATCCGACACGACGATCTTACGGCGCTTGTGCGCAGGGAAGTCCCCAGCGCGAAACATGCCAGCGGCGTGCGCGATTGCACGGCCGGCGATGTGCGGCTGGAACTGAGCGAGCAGTCGCAGACCATACCGGTCGGAGGCTCTGTGGACTTCACGATGACGGTCGCATATAAAGGTTCAGGCAGCTGCCTGATCGACGTTTCGAATGCTTCACGTGTGCTGACCATCACCTCGGGCGAACAGACAATATGGAAATCGGATGCATGCCCGGCCGATCCGCATATGCTGCTCATGTCCAAGGGCGACAAGCGCGTGGATACGCTGACTTGGAATGCGGACAGCACAGGTTCGGAATGCGTCGACGATGCCGATCTTCCTAGGGTCAATCCCGGGACGTATGTAGCCAAGCTGAGCCTCAAAAATGATGCCGCAGCGGTAAGTGATCCGGTGCCGGTGATCGTGCAGTAAAAATGATCGTGCAGTAAGGGTGGCCTTGCAGTAATGAGGCGATACCGCGCAACAGGGTGAGGCGGTGCAGTGGGCTTGGCAGCGGCGGGTATGACGCAGCAGTGGATATGACAGTGCAGTGAGAGCAGCATCCAGGCACGCCGACGTGATTATGCAGACACGCCAGCTTGCGGGCATAAGAAATTAATGCTATTCTTTTGACTCTACGTGAAGTATGTCATATAGCGGGCATGCCAACAACAAGACAACGAAGCGCCCGCGGATTTGACATACGGCGGCTTGCATATGGATGGGTTGCACTGCGTATTGGTGCAGCGCAAATCGATGCATGCGGCTGCATCAGGGCGATTCGTTGGGCACACAGTGCTGATTGCACAGCATCGATCGAGCAGATCGAAACGAATAAGCGAGCGATAAGGAACGTCCATTGGCTGACGAACAAGCTACGACGAATACCACCATAGTCAACGCACGCGCCGACGAGCATGACATTGCACGGCATCTGGCATCGGACCGCGTGAACTTCGGTTCCATCAAGGAACCCATCGACGTGCCCTACCTGCTGGGCGTGCAGACCGACAGCTTCGATTGGCTGATCGGCAACGAGCGCTGGAAGCAGCGCGTCGAGGAGGACGAGACCAACGGCACCAACACCGTTCCTCACGTCTCGGGGCTCGACGAGGTCTTCCAGGAGATCTCCCCGATCGAGAACTTCGCCCAGACCATGAGCCTGACCTTCTCCGACCCGTACTTCGAGGAGCCGCGCCACACGGTCCAGGAGTGCAAGGAGAAGGACTACACCTATTCCGCGCCGCTCTACGTCAACGCCGAATTCGAGAACGGCGACACCGGCGAGATCAAGAGCCAGACCGTCTTCATGGGCGACTTCCCGCTGCAGACCCCGCACGGCACCTTCATCATCGGCGGCACAGAGCGCGTCATCGTCTCGCAGCTCGTGCGCTCCCCGGGCGTCTATTTCGATCGTTCGCGCGATCGCACCTCCGACAAGGAGGTCTTCGGCGCGAAGATCATTCCGAGCCGTGGCGCATGGCTCGAATTCGAGATCGACAAGCGCGATGTGCTCGGCGTGCGTGTGGACCGCAGGCGCAAGCAGTCGGCCATCGTCTTCCTCATGGCCATCGGCATGACCAAGGCCGAAATCGCCGCATCCTTCAAGGACTACCCGCTGGTCATGGACGCTCTTGAAAAGGAGACGATCGAAACCCAGGACGACGCCCTGACCGATCTGTACCGCAAGATCCGCCCGGCCGACACTCCGACCCCCGAGGCCGGGCGCAACCTGCTGGACTCCTTCTACTTCAACACCAAGCGCTATGACTTGGCGCGCGTCGGCCGCTACAAGATCGACCGCAAGCTCGGCCTCGAAACCGACATCAACGACCGCAGCCTGAGCGCGGACGACATCATCGCCACGATCAAGTACCTCGTCTCCCTGCACGCCGGCGACAAGACTTTCCCAGGCAGGCGCAATGGCGAGGACGTGGAGCTGCGCGTCGACGTGGACGATATCGACCACTTCGGCAATCGCCGCATCCGCCAGGTCGGCGAGCTGATCCAGAACCAGCTGCGCACCGGTCTGAGCCGTATGGAGCGCGTCGTGCGCGAGCGCATGACCACCCAGGACGCCGAGGCCATCACCCCGCAGTCGCTGATCAACATCCGCCCGGTGAACGCCACGATCAAGGAGTTCTTCGGCACCTCCCAGCTGAGCCAGTTCATGGACCAGAACAACCCGCTCTCCGGCGTGACCAACAAGCGACGCCTCTCGGCCTTGGGCCCAGGCGGCCTGTCGCGCGACCGCGCCTCGATGGAGGTGCGCGATGTGCACCCCAGCCACTTCGGCCGCATGTGCCCGATCGAATCCCCTGAAGGCCCGAACATCGGCCTGATCGGTTCGCTCGCGACCTTCGGACGCGTCAATCCCTTCGGCTTCATCGAAACCCCGTACCGCAAGGTTGACAACGGCCACCTCACCAATGAGGTCGTCTACATGACCGCGGATCGCGAGGCCGAGCACGTCATCGCGCAGGCCAATCAGGAGATCGACGAGAACGGCGACTTCGTGGCGAAGACCGCGCTTGTGCGTGACGCCGCCGGCGAGGCCGAGGACGTTCCGATCGACATGGTCGATTACATGGATGTCTCGCCGCGCCAGATGGTGTCGGTGGGCGCCTCGCTCATCCCCTTCCTGGAGCATGACGAGGGTCACCGCGCGCTGATGGGCACCAACATGCAGCGCCAGGCCGTGCCGCTGGTCAAATCCGAGCGTCCGCTGGTGGGCACCGGCTCCGAATGGCGCGCCGCCTACGATTCGGGCGACACCATTCTGGCTGAGAAGCCGGGCGTGGCGATCTACGTCTCCGCCGACATCATCCGCGTGATGAACGACGACGGCACGCAGTCCAGCTACAAGCTGGCCAAGTTCCAGCGCTCCAACCAGACCACCTGCTACAACCAGGTGCCGCTGGTCAAGGACGGCGAGCGTATCGAGAAGGGCACTGTGCTGGCCGACGGCCCGGCGACCGAAAAGGGCGAGATGGCGTTGGGCAAGAACCTGCTCGTCGCCTTCATGCCATGGAACGGCTACAACTACGAGGACGCCGTGATCATCTCGCAGCGCCTCGTGCAGGACGACACGCTGAGTTCCATTCACATCGAGGAATATGAAATCGATGCGCGCGAGACCAAGCTCGGCGCCGAGGAGATCACCCGCGACCTGCCGAATGTCGGCGAGGACGCGGTGGCGAACCTCGACGAGCGCGGCATCATCCGCATCGGCGCCGAGGTCGAGGCCGGCGACATCCTCGTGGGCAAGGTCACGCCGAAGGGCGAGACCGAGCTGACCCCGGAGGAGCGCCTGCTGCGCGCCATCTTCGGCGAGAAGAGCCGCGAAGTGCGCGACACCTCGCTGCGCGTGCCCCACGGCGAAACCGGCACGGTGATCTCGGTCAAGGAGGTCACGCGCGAGGATGCCGAAGAAGACGGCGACGAGCTGCCCAACGGCGTGAACCAGATGATTCGCGTCTACATCGCCCAGCACCGCAAGATCACGGTGGGCGACAAGCTCTCCGGCCGCCACGGCAACAAGGGCTGCATCTCGCGCATCCTGCCCGAGGAGGACATGCCCTTCCTTGAAGACGGCACCCCGATCGACATCATGCTCAACCCCCTGGGCGTGCCGAGCCGTATGAACCTCGGCCAGGTGCTCGAACTGCACTTGGGCTGGATCGCCCACGCCGGCTGGGATATCACGCTCGACCCGGATATGGAAGCCGAATGGAAGAAGTACGTGCCGCAGGGCGCCGAAAAGGGCGAGCCGGGCACTCCGGTCGCCACTCCGGTGTTCGACGGCGTGCGCCCCGACACGCTGCGCGGCCTGCTTTCGACCACGCTGTCCGACCGCGACGGCGACCGACTGGTGCGCGACAGCGGCAAGGCCGTGCTCTTCGACGGCCGCACCGGCGATCCCTTCCCCAAGCCGATCTCCGTGGGCTACATGTACATGCTCAAGCTGCACCACCTCGTGGACGACAAGATCCACGCCCGCTCCACCGGCCCGTACTCGATGATCACCCAGCAGCCGTTGGGCGGCAAGGCCCAGTTCGGCGGCCAGCGCTTCGGCGAGATGGAGGTGTGGGCTTTGGAGGCCTACGGTGCCGCCTACACGCTGCACGAGATGATGACCACCAAGTCCGATGACGTCGACGGCCGCGTGCGCGCCTACGGCTCCATAGTGAAGGGCGAGAACCTGCCGCCGGCAGGCATCCCGGAGTCCTTCAAGGTGCTTCTGAAGGAGATGCAGTCGCTTTCGCTCAACGTCGAAGTGCTCAACGCCGAAGGCGTGGCGATCGACATGAGCGACGAGGATGATGACGATATGTCGTCCTCCGAGGACCTCGGCTTCAACATCGGCGCTCGGCCGGACGCCTCCGCCAAGGAGGAGCAGGCCGCGCCGGAGCCCGAATACCGCTAGACCCGTCTATCCATTCCGTGCAAGGCCCGCCGGACAGCATGTCGCACATGCCGCCGGCCGGCCTCGCGCGGGATGGAGTTCAACGAATCGTGATTCGCAACGGATTGCGAGGCCCAAGCGCCGCGCAATCGCAGGCAACGCAACAACGCAGGCAACGTAAGTACTTAAACAGCAGTGCTTAATGCAACACAGTGCTTATACAACGCAGAGACAGGACATAAGAGTGCAGGACGTCAACGCATTTGACAAAATGAGAATCGGTCTGGCCACCACCGAGGACATTCATAATTGGAGCTACGGCGAGGTCAAGAAGCCCGAAACCATCAACTACCGTACTTTGAAGCCGGAGAAGGACGGTCTGTTCGGCGAGCAGATCTTCGGACCGACCCGCGACTGGGAATGCGCCTGCGGCAAGTACAAGCGCGTACGCTTCAAGGGCATCGTGTGCGAGCGCTGCGGCGTGGAGGTCACCCGCTCCCGCGTGCGCCGCGACCGCATGGGCCACATCGAGCTGGCCGCCCCGGTCACGCATATCTGGTTCTTCAAGGGCGTGCCGAGCCGGTTGGGATACCTGCTCGACATCGCGCCCAAGGACCTGGAGAAGGTCATCTACTTCGCCGCCTACATGGTCACCAAGGTCGACGAGGAGCAGCGCCATCAGGATCTGCCCGATCTGCAGGACGAATTCGACACCGAAATCGCGAACCTCCTCAGGCGTCGCGACAACGAGATCGAAACCCGCGCGCAGAAGGTCGAGGCCGATCTGGCGGCGCTCGAAGCCGACGGCGAAGCCAAGGGCAGCGCGAAGTCCAAGCTGCGCAACGGCGCCGAGCGCGACATGGCGGCCATCCGCCAGCGCTACGACGAGCAGGTGCAGCGTCTGAACGCGGTGTTCGACCGCTTCAAGGCCCTCAAGGCCGGGGATATGGAAGGCGACGTCGACCTGTGGCGCGAGATGGAGGATCGCTACGGCGACTACTTCGAAGGCTGCATGGGCGCCGAAGCCATCAAGAAGCGCCTGCAGGACTTCGATTTGGAGGCCGCTTCCAAGGAGCTGCGCGAGGAGATCGACACCGGCTCCGGCCAGCGCAAAGCACGCGCCTTGAAGCGGCTCAAGGTCGTCAACGCCTTCCTGACCACGGGCAACAAGCCTGAGGCCATGGTGCTCGACGCCATTCCGGTCATCCCGCCCGAACTGCGCCCGATGGTGCAGCTGGACGGCGGCCGTTTCGCGACTTCGGACCTCAACGATCTGTATCGCCGCGTCATCAACCGCAACAACCGCTTGAAGCGCCTCATCGAGCTGGGCGCACCCGAGATCATGCTCAACAACGAGAAGCGCATGCTGCAGGAGGCCGTCGACTCGCTGTTCGACAACGGCCGTCGCGGTCGTCCGGTCACCGGCGCCTCGAACCGCCCGCTCAAGTCCTTGTCCGATATGCTCAAGGGCAAGCAGGGCCGCTTCCGTCAGAACCTGCTGGGCAAGCGCGTGGACTACTCCGGCCGTTCCGTGATCGTGGTCGGCCCCTCCCTGCGCATGCACCAGTGCGGTCTGCCCAAGCCCATGGCGCTGGAGCTGTTCAAGCCCTTCGTCATCAAGCGGCTTGTGGACCTCAACTACGCGCAGAACATGAAGAGCGCGAAGCGACTGGTCGACCGTGGCGACGCCGAGGTGTGGGGCGTGCTCGAAGAGGTCATCTCCGAGCATCCCGTGCTGCTCAACCGCGCGCCTACGCTGCACCGCTTGGGCATTCAGGCCTTCGAGCCGATTCTGGTCGAGGGCAAGGCCATCCACCTGCCGCCGCTCGCCTGCGCCGCCTTCAACGCCGACTTCGACGGCGACCAGATGGCAGTCCACCTGCCGCTGAGCGTCGAAGCGCAGGCCGAGGCCCGTTCGCTGATGATGGCGTCCGACAACATCCTCAAGCCGGCCGATGGCCACACCGTGACCATGCCGTCGCAGGATATGATCCTGGGCCTGTACTATCTGTCCACCGTGGTGGAAGGCGCCAAGGGCCAGGGCCGCGTGTTCTCCTCGCTTGAGGAGGCCACCATGGCCGTGGATCGCCGTGACATCGACACGCAGGCCAAGGTGCTCATCCGCCTGCCGCACGACTTCGTGCTCCCCGAGCATTGGGAGCCGGCCGATCTCGACGTCATCGACCCCGAGCCGGGCAGCCCGGACGTAGTCAGGGAGGAGCGCTTCAAGAATGGCTCCGTGCTGTTCGCGACCTCATACGGCCGCATCCTGTTCAACGAGACGCTGCCGACCGACTATCCCTTCGTCAACGAGCAGGTGGCCAAGGGCAAGCTCTCCAGGATCGTCGATGACATCGCGACGCGCTATCCGACGGCCCAGGTGGCCGCGACCCTCGACGCGCTCAAGGATCTGGGATTCACCCGCGCCCCGTGGTCGGGCGTCACCATGTCCTTCTCCGACATCGTCGAGCCTCCGGAAGGCAACGCGATCATCAAGGATTACGAGAACCAGGCCGACAAGGTCAACTCGCAGTACGACATGGGTCTTTTGACCGAGGAGGAGCGCCGCCAGGAGCTCATCAACCTGTGGACCGAATGCACCGACAAGGTCGCCAACGCCATGCGCGACAACTTCCATGACGACAACAACGTGAACATCATGGTGCAGTCCGGAGCGCGAGGCAACTGGATGCAGATCCGCCAGATCGCCGGCATGCGAGGCCTCGTGGCCAACCCGAAGGGCGAGATCATCCCCCGACCGGTCAAGTCGAACTACCGCGAGGGCCTGTCCGTGCTCGAGTACTTCATCTCGCAGCACGGCGCGCGCAAAGGCCTGGCCGATACCGCACTGCGTACCGCAGAATCGGGCTACCTGACCCGTCGACTCGTGGACGTGGCCCAGGAGGTCATCGTGCGCGAGGAGGATTGCGGCACCAAGCGCGGGCTGGCGATGAAGGTCGCCGAACGCGACGAGGACGGCAATCTCGTGCTCGTCAAGGCGGCTGACGGCGGTCCTTACTCCCGCCTGCTCTCCACTGACGTGATCGACCCGGCCGATGGCACGACCGTGCTCTACAAGCGCGACGACGCCCTGTCGATGGACGTGCTGCGCGATCTCGTGGCGCACGGCGTCGAAGAGGTCAAGGTGCGCTCCGTGCTCACCTGCGAGTCCAAGCGCGGCGTATGCGCCAAGTGCTACGGCTGGTCGCTGGCCACCAACAAGCTGGTGGACGTCGGCGAGGCCGTCGGCATCGTCGCGGCGCAGTCCATCGGCGAGCCCGGCACGCAGCTGACCCTGCGTTCCTTCCACTCCGGCGGCGTGGCTTCGGCCTCCGATATCACCCAGGGCCTTCCCCGTGTCACCGAGCTTTTCGAGGCGCGTACGCCTAAGGGCGAGGCGCCGATCGTCGAGTTCCCGGGCACCGTCAAGGTGGAGGACACCGATCGCGGCCGTCAGGTCACGCTGACCCCGGACGATACGAGCATCGAGCCGATCGCCTACCCGGTGACCCGTCGTGCACCGATGCTGGTCAAGGATGGCGAGCACGTCGAATCCGGCACGCAACTCATCGAGGGCTCCGTGGACCCGAAGAAGATCCTGCGCATCCTCGGGCCCCGCGCCGCTCAGGTCAACATCGTGGAAGAGGTGCACAACGTGTACCGCTCCCAGGGCGTGGACATCCACGACAAGCACATCGAGGTCATCGTGCACCAGATGCTGCGTCGCGTCACCGTCATCGACTCCGGCGACACTGCGCTGCTGCCTGGCGAGCTGGTCGACCAGACGCGCTTCCGCGAGGCCAACATCGCCGCGGTCAAGAACGGCGGCAAGCCCGCCGTCGGCCGTCCCGAGCTCATGGGCATCACGAAGGCCTCGCTGGCTACCGACTCGTGGCTGTCCGCCGCCTCCTTCCAGGAGACGACGCGCGTGCTCACCGAAGCCGCGCTGGGCCAGCGGGAGGACGAGCTCAAGGGCCTCAAGGAGAATGTCATCATCGGCAAGCTCATTCCGGCCGGCACTGGCCTGGCCCGCTACCGCAATGCGGTCGTGGAGCCCGACAAGGCCATCCGCGACACCATCTACCCGAACTTCGGGCTGGGCGGCGACGATCTGGGCACCGGCTTCTCCGATTCCGAGGCGAGCGATGTGGACTTCTCCAACATCGACTTCGGCGATCTGAAGCTCGGCGACGACTTCAACCCGGATGACTTCCTTGACGATCAGGGAGGCCAAGGCGACTTGGATATGTAGGTCGTGGTTTTGGCTGGCTGTGACTTACGAGCCATGAGCCAGACTTGATCAAGTCGAGCCAAGGGCGCTGTGCCGATATGCGATATGCGCATATCGGCACAGCGCCCTTGGTGTTTTTGCGTAAGTGTCTGCAGGGCCAGCGCGGCCGGGTGTCGCGTGAAGCCAGCCCGGCTCGCCGGTATCTGGGGCAGGGCGGACCTTAGGGTGGAGATATGCACATGGACAACGAGACCAACGGGACTCAGACGCCTGCAGCCGTCGAGGCGCTGATCAAAGGCTCGCTGGCCAACGCCTCCGGGGCGCCTGCGCGCACGATTCTTGTCGCGGGACCGCCGTGCACGGGCAAAACCGAATTCGCGACCGAAGCATTGATGGCAGGGCTTCGTGCCTTTGGCGACGTTGGCGCGGTGATGACGGTTTCGAACCGCAAAACGGCCGATCGCTATGCCGATGAAGTCATTCGTCAGCTGCGGGCCAGTTCCCAGGCACGGCCGGTGACGACCTTGTCCGCGCTCGCATTCCGCATAATCGCCGCGCTCCGATCCCGTCAGGGCGCCCCGTTGCCGAAGCTGCTCAATGGGGCGGAGCAGGACGCTCTCGTCCGTCGGGTGATGGCCGGGCATGTGCGCCATGCGATGGCGGGCGACGAGTGCGCGACCTGCGCATTGCTGCGCGAGTATTTCGCCCTTGACGACTGGTCGAGCATGATCGCTGACCCCACCTCGCCTGCAAACCACGGAAATCCTGACGATTCGGCGGATAAGCCTCATGCTGCGCGCGCGGGAGAGGCCGTCGCGTCGGCGTCTTCGGGCGCGGCGGCTTCGACGCGCGCGACCACGGAATCCTTATTCATGCGGGGCATCAACGATGCTTTTGTCGTGCAGCTGCGCGATATGCTCGCGCGCATGGATGAGCTTGGGGCTTCGGATGAGAAGGAACCCGAGATCCTCGGGCGGCTGGGAGCATGGAGCCCTCATACGGAGCGGCTGCGCGTGCAATGGCGGCTTGCGTTCGCGCTGCGCCGCGAATACGCGAGCATGGTCGCCGCGGAATATGCAGGGGAGTATCGGCTTGATTCCTCCCGCCTGCTCGTCGAAGGCGTGGCCGTAGCGTCGAAGGCCCTGCCAGACGAACTGCCGCGTTATGTGGTCGTCGATGACTTCCAGGACCTTACGCTGGCGGGACTGGCTTTTCTGCAGGCGTTGTCGGAGGCCGGAACCCGGCTGACGCTGGTGGGCGACCCCGACGAGGCGGTGCAGACCTTCCGAGGCTCATATCCCGAATATCTCTATGCTCGGGTGCTGGAACCGCCGTTCTCGGCGTACGCTATGCGACTGCAGCCCGACTACGGCGAACGATTCGGAAGCGGCGGCGATGGCGTCGGCGCGGATGGAACAGGAGCAGGAACAGGTGCGGGTGCGGAAGACGCGGACTTCGAAACCGCCGCCAGCGCAGCTGCCTTGGGGCCGGCACCCGATTACCATGCGCTGGTGGTCTCGCGGGTCTCGCTCTCGATTCTCTCGCCCGAGGATGACGCGACTGCGCTGACCCGTCGGGCTTGGAAGATGCCACGCTACACAGGCAGTCTGCCGATTGCGCGCTTGCCTGCTGCTGACGACGCGTTGACCTATGACGGCAACATTCATGCGGCCCTGCATCGCTCGGCGAACGAGGAGCTGGACGATATCGTCTGGCAGGTCAAGGAAGCCCGACTTTCCCAAGGCAGGCAGTGGAATGATCTTGCGCTCATCGCGCATGACAACGCCACGGTGCGAGCCTTCGGCGAACGGCTGCGACGCGATGGAGTGCCGGTGCGCTATTCCTCGGTGACGCGGCCGCTGAAGGACGAGCCCTTTGTGCAAGGCCTGTTCGCGCTTATCGAATTGGCGCAGCTTCGCAGGCGGCTGCAGCGCGAGTGGACAGGGCAGGATTCTTCCGCACGGCTGCGTTCCGACGCTGTTGCTGAGGCATCCATCGCGCCAACTGGCGAGGCAGCCGCCGAGCCGACTGCTGAACCGACCGCTGGACTGGGCATGGAGCCGTCCGCCGAGCCCATGGCTGATTCTGCCGTCGTCGAGCCCGCAGCTGTACCTGATGCCGCGTCGGTTACTGACGGGCCCGCCTCGCCATCGAACCGCAGCCGAATGCCTTCGCTGGCCGCCTATGTGCGCACGAGAGTCGCCGCGCTGATGACCAGTCCGCTTATCGCAATCGGTTCGCAGGCGCAAGGAGAGGGATTCCCCGCACGCCTGGCACCGGTGGAATCGGCGATGAACGCGCTCGGCTCCTTGCATGCAGTGCTTGCGCGGGACAGAGCGGCCGCGGCGAATGAAATGTCCGCAGCGCCGGCGTTGGAGGAACGGCAGGGGGCGGCATCCGCGCTTGCCGTGCTGGAACGGTCGTGGCTTCGGCTGCGCTCCAGGCTGCTTGCGGAGCAAAGGCTGCGCGAGCGCGATGCCGTGCAGGTGGATGACCGGGCGTTTTCGACGGCATCGGCAGCTGGCGGATCCTTGGATGACGACGGCATGGAGCTCGGCCCCGAGGCGCTGTATGTGATGCTGGCATGCGGCGGCTCCGACGATCTTGCGGCGGATGACGTTGTGGACGTGATTCGCTCCATTGGCGGGCATGAGCCCAACGCCGAGGCTTTCGGCCATATGTGGGACCTGGTGGCGCAGGTCGCCGACGGGATGGCGGCGCTGCCGTCGAACGAGCCGCAGTATGCGCTGTCGCTGGCATGGGAATCATGCAAAGTGGCCGAGCGATGGCAGCGTGAGGCGCTGAACAACACCGATGACGGGCGGGCGGCCAACGATCGGCTCGATGCCGCGATGCGACTGTTCGACTACGCTGCAGGCAGCGGCGCGAGCCGCGACATCGAGGGCTTCCTCGAGCAGGTGCGTTCCATGCGCATCGAGGCCGATTCGCTGGCCAAAGTCGCGCCCATCGATCAGGCGGTCACCGTGACCACGCCGGCGGGAGCCGACGGCCAGCACTGGCCTCACGTATGGATCGTGGCGATGCAGGAGGGGGTGTGGCCGAATCTCGCAGCCCGCAACACGATGTTCGGCGGCGAGGAACTGGCGCAGATCATGCTGCGCGGCCGGCTTGCCGACGACCGGCAGCTCGAGCTGACGGGGCACGACCCGCAATTGGCAGCTGTGCTGTGCGGCGAGCAGAAGAGTTTCCTCGCTGCGCTGACCAGAGGCCGGCAGGTGACGCTGAGCGCGGTCGCCAACGATGATCTGTCCCCGTCCGACTTCCTGTACGGCTATCTTCCGGAGTTGTTCGATCGTCGCATGCAGGCTGATCCCACGGCCCGCAGCTACAGCGAGGTCGGCGGCTCCAATGACTTCTCCGGGCTGGATGCCGACCCGCGCGGCCTCGTGGCCTCGGCGCGTGCGCTGCTGTCTAGGCGGGTTATGCAACAGGCGCAGAGCGCTGTCGAGCCCCAATCCGGCAACGGCGGCGACGAGGGCAATGAACCGAAAACGGCGACAGGAGCGGAGGCGAGGGCGGTCGCTGCGGCACCGCTGCAAGACGAGGAATCCGCCGATGCCGCGGAAGCGTTGGCGTTGCTGGCATGCAATGGCATCACCTCGGCCGACCCGGACAACTGGGCCTATCCGCAACCGCAAACCATAGCGACGCCAGATCCTGGCGGCCTTCCCGCCGCGATGCGAAGCGCTTCCGCAGGAGACGTGGAAGCGGCAATCTCGCAGCAGGACGAAAGATCCGGGAAGGAAGCCGGCGGAGAACTCCCGGTACTTCCGGAACCTCCAGTGTCTCCAGCGGGGCCAGCAGTCTCCCTGTACCCTTCCGCAGTGGATGGCTTATGGGCCTGCCCGGTGTGCTGGCTGCTCGAAAACCGGTTCGCCGGCCCGCAGCGAGGCAGCGAGGCGACGGCTTTCGGCACCTTGATTCATGCGGTCGCGCAGCGCGCCAGCGAAAACGGCTTCGACAGACCCGATTTTCTGCAGGAACTGTCCGAGGACGCGCACATCGCAACAGTCACGGAGCGCATGATGGGCATCTATCGCGAGCTGCGCGACGACCCCCAGGCCATCGGGGACCCGGCAAGCCGATACAACGCCATTCGCAAGGACGAGACGGCCGAGGATGTGCTGGAAAGCATCGCCAGATACTTCGTGACTTCGAATAGTACGGAATATCTGGGCGGCAACGCGGAGAAAATAAGCGTAGGGACGGTGGCCGATGTCGCATGCGAGCGCTCGTTCGCCTCCAGGTTTTCGCTGGATGACATTCTCGAGGCTTATAACGGCCTCGACGAGGTCGACTCGATATCGCGCCGCGATCTGTACGGCATCATGGGCACGCTCGTCGGCGGCTGGCCCGAAGCGATGCGCGAGGACATGGCAATCCGCTTGGGCGGCCGGATCGACCGCGAGGAAACGCGCCGGCTGCCGGACGGCAGCGCGGTCGTGCGGCTGGTCGACTATAAAACCGGCGCCGTTCCCGACGTCGTGCAGCAATTCAGCGATTTGCAGCTGGTCTGCTACCAGCTTGGGCTGGCGTTCCCGGTAGAGGGGCCGGGCGGCGCGGCGGCGCTGAACGCCATGCCGCGCATCGCGCAAAGCGACCTGTTCTATGTGGCGAAGGGAAAAATGCCTGCGGAAAGCTACGCTCCAGAAAGCCTGTTCCAGCCGCCGCTGTTCGTCGACGGGCATTTGAACGATGCGACATTCACCGCGCGATATCATTACACGAGTTTGGAGAAGCTGACGGATATGGTTGCTCTCGACCCTGATGCCGCGCCTGAAGATGTGGGCGAGGGCGCATGGCGGCAATTCGTCGCGTTGCGCGGCACGCAGGCGGTGTGGGCGCTGACCATGATCGCGAGGGTGTTCTACGCGGCTGCGGCGAGCCGCTCCGCGCATTTGGTCGCTCGCCCCAGCAAAAGCCATATGAAGTATTGTCGCATGCGTGCCGTGTGCCCGGCTTGCTCCGGGCGCAGCGACACGGTTTTCGAGATCAGGAAGGGGTGAACGGCGTGGCCGAGATCAATGACAGCCCCGAGCAGGCGCTGGCGGTCAACGCGCCGATCGACGACGACATGCTCGTGGTCGCAGGCGCGGGAAGCGGCAAAACCTACACGATGACCCGGCGAATCATCGCTCTGATCGAACGCGGCGTGGCCCCGCAGAGCGTTCTCGGCCTGACCTTCACCCGCAAGGCGGCTTCTGAACTGCTCGCCCGCGTCTCGCAGGCCGTGATGAGCCAGCCTGCGCCGGCAAGCGCCAGCGGCGAAGCCTCCTTTGAGGCGATGAACCGGGCGTTTCTGAAGCCCGAAGTGCTGACATACGATGCTTTTTTCCAATCGGTCGTGCGCCAATACGGTCTTCTGGTCGGCTTCGACCAGGACACGCAGCCGCTGAGCGAAGCCGGCGCCTACCAGCTGGCGGCCAATGTCATCGACGAGCATATGGATCTGCTGACGGGTCAGGAGCTGGGCGCGTTCGCCACCGTCGCGAATGCGGTGCTCGCACTGTCCAACGCCATCTCAGGCGCGATGATCGGTGATGGCTGCGCAAGCGTCGAAGCGGCCATCGAACGCATCCGACTATGGGATGCGGGATTCGCTCGACGGCTGGATGAAGCCGTCGGCGACGAGGACATGCCCGAAGACGAGCCCACGCCGAAGATGAGAAAGCGCACGAAAAAAGAAAGCGATACTCACTATCGGCAACGTCTTGAGGAATATGAGACCGAGCTCAGGCGGCTGTGCGTCTACCGTTGCGGCCAGCTGCGGCAGGTCGTGGCGCAGCGCGAGACGCTGCTCACGCTCGTGCAGGAATACAACGCGGCCAAACGCCGGCTCAACATGGCGGAATTCAACGATTTCACCGTGGCGGCATTCCAACTGGTCACGCGTTTCCCCTCGATCGGCGAACGCTACCGCCGACGCTACGGTCATGTACTGCTTGACGAATACCAGGACACGTCCACGACCCAGGCCGCGCTGCTCGCCGCCATGTTCCATCCCGTGCAGCCTCGTCCCGCGCAGCCTCATCCTGCGCCATCGCACGTACAGGATGACAATTCCCGGGGGGAGTCCGCCAGCGCGGCCACGGGCGCATTCGCGGGCGCAAATGCAAGAAACGCAGACGCAGACAGCGTAGACGCAGGCGGCAGTGCGGGCGCGGGAGGCGCGGGCGGCAGCGCGGTGAACGCGGTCGGTGACCCCTTCCAATCCATTTACGCCTGGCGAGGCGCCAGCCCGGGCGCATTCCGCATGTTCCAACGTGATTTCGAGCTGGGCGAATCCAATCGCCCGTATGCGCTCAGCGTCACCCGCCGCAATGCGCGCATCGTGCTCGAAGCGGCGAATAATCTCACCGCCCCGCTGCGCTCGGCTGGGCGGCAGCGACGAGCCAGCAGTTCGCTCATGCATGAGGTCGACGTCGACCGCCTGCAGGCGATGGACGCTGCGCCAACCGGCACGTTGGGGGTGCTGGGGTACGAGACGCTCGGCCAGGAAATCGATGCCGTGGCGAGATTCACGCTCGCCTCGATTGCCAGACATTCCGGGCATGGCGACGGGCTCGACGGTGCAGGAACCGATGCTCCCAGCAGCTCCGCAGGCAACGGACCCCATGTGGCGGTGCTGTTCCGCACGAAATCGCTGATGTCGCAATTCGCGCAAGGCCTTGAGCAGGCCGGGCTCACGGTGCAGATCGTCGGCTATTCGGCGCTGCTTGAACGCCCCGAGGTGCGCGACCTGCTCGCGCTGCTGCACGTGGTCGCGGATCACACGGATTCGGCGGCGCTGATGCGGCTGCTCGCCACGCCGAGGTATGCGCTTTCGGCGCACGAGCTGCAGGCGCTTGCGGATATCGCCGAGCGGCGCAACACCGAATTCCGCTTCCGCGCATTGGTGCAGGCCGGCTTGGCCAGCGCGGATCTTGAGCAAAGCCAATGGGCGCAGTTCGTGAGCGAGCATCGCGACGAGGTGCCCAATGCGGTGTTCCTCGGCGACGTGCTTGCCGGAGCCGACCTGCCGCAGCTGCTTGAGCATATGCCGTCATTGACGCTGCACAGCAGGCAGGCCATAACGCGCGCCGGCGCTGCAATACGGCAGGTGCATCGCGTGCTCAACCATCCGCTGGCCGAAGTGGTGCGCACGGCGGTCGAGGCGCTGGATCTGGACATCGATGCCATTGTGGCCCAGGCGCTCGCATACCCGGATAAGCCGGTTTCCCCGGCGGTGGCACGTGCGCCGATGGACGCGGTCATCCAGCTGATCGACACCTATACGCAGGAGATCGCCGAAGGGCAGCGGGCCAGCTTGCGTGGCTTCGTCTCCTGGGTTGATGCGCTCGCCGCCATACAGGATCAGAGCGCCGCAACGCCGGACGAATCGGCGGATGCCGTGCTCATGACCATCCATCAGGCGAAGGGCTTGGAATGGGATTCGGTGGCGGTGGTCGGCCTTGCCGAACGCACATTCCCCAGCAGCCAAGGCGATAATCTGAGCATCAGTCTGGACGAAGAGCATCCCGGCGGCATGCAGGACGGCGCATGGGTAGCGCCGCAATACGCGCAGACCGCGAACACCTGGCTGACCGATCCAGCCGCAGTGCCGGTGCCGATCCGAGCGGACGCCGGCATTCTGCCCCGCTTCCCGCATGATGCACAAGACGACGAAGACCCTGTCGAGGCCCTGCGCTCTCTGGACGACGTCGAGCAGATCGACGACGAGATCTTCGGCGATATGCGGGGCGCCGCGCCTTTGAACGAAGGCGTCGGAGAGGAAGACCGCGAGGCATGGTACCTGACCCAGCGCGAGGAGTACGGCAGACGCCTGCACGCCGACGAACGACGGCTGGCATACGTGGCGCTGACCCGCGCACGCGAGGAGGCCTTGCTCACCTACAGCGCCACGAACGAGCTTGGCCGCGAGCCGGGCGAGGCCAAGGGGCGACGCGTCAGGCCGTCGAACTTCTGGCTCGAGGTGCGCGACTCGCTATGCCATCACGAGGACCTCGCCAAACCGCAGCTCGATCGTGACCGGGCTGCCGAGCACAGTCTCGCTGCTGCCGAGGCCGTGCTGCCCGAGGGCTTCTTCGTCGGCGAGCGGGCCGAATGGTACCAGCGGCGTGTGGTGGGCGAAGCCTGGCAGTCCCAGTTGGAGGATGACGAGGGTCCGGGGGCGCTGCCGTGGCCCAGCACCATGGGCGAGAACGTGTCGAACGCCTTGCGCCGTTCGGCCGACGCAGTGCGCGAGGCGTTGGATCGCCGCCGAAAACCAGTGTCGGATCCGCCATCGGTGTCGTCTTCGCCGATCGCGGCAGATCTGCGACCGGCACCGGATCCGCATATGGAATCAGCAGCGCAAGCGGCATCGGTCTCACCGGTGCCGGCAGTCCCGCCAAAGGCAGTCGATACGCAATCCATGCCGGATGCGCAGGAGCCATCAGGATCGTCAATGCTCGGGGAATCGCAGACGGCGTCGCACGCTGAGGCCGCATCGTATGCCGGCGCACTGCCCCCCGCGCGATCCTTGCTGTTCCGGGCTCGGATGCTGGTCGAGGACGAGGACCTCATGCCGTGGACCGTTGGCGGCGACGGGACTTCGACCCGCACGTTGAATGATGTCGTTCGCGAGCGAGGCAAACGGATCTTGGCCAATCGACGGCAGAACGTCACCGCGCTGCAGGCGCGTTCCGGCTCGATGAATGCACGTGAGGAGCAGCGGTTCTGGCGTGGTCTGGTCCGCCCGATACCCCAGGTCGCCTCCCCTGCAGCGCTTTCAGGCACGCTGCTGCATGCGTGGGCCGAGCGCTTCGTCAATGCCTTCGGACGCGACGACGTGCCGGATAGCGCATGGGACGCGGATGCGCGCATGATTGCGGCCGAGACGTCCGGCCAGACTCGGGCGCAAATGCTGGAAGAACTCGATGCCGCCGAACAGGCAGTTGAACGAAGTTCCGGAACTGCCAGCAGGCATGCGCGGGACGCTGAAGGAGCATCGAGGCGGTTTGCTGACCCGGCATCAGGGCGAATCTCTGGGCCGGCCGCCCAGCATGAGCAAACCGCCGACCGCGGCGTCAGCGACGCCAAGCAGCGGCGGATTCTGCTGTGGGAGCGCCGATTGGCCGATTCCCGATGGGCACGCCGACGCCCAGCATGGGCGGAGCGGCAGATCGTCGTCGCACTGCCGCAGCTGGGCAATCAGATCGTCGTAGGCAAGCTCGATGCGGTCTTCTTCGGAGGTCTCGACGGGCAGGGCAGCAGCTCCAATGAGCGAGGTGAGGCATGCAAGGGACGTGAACAGGGCGATAGACATGAGCGGCATGATGGGCGTGACGGCCATGATGAGCCGAAACGCTTCACCATCGTCGACTGGAAGACGGGCGCGAAACCGCGTACGCCGGAGGATGCCGAGCGCAAATTGCGTCAGCTGGACATGTATCGTCTTCTGCTCTCGGCGATTGAGGACGTGCCATTGGCCAGCATTGACGCTACGCTGTACTATCTGGATGAGCCCGAAGAGGGCAGTCGCGAGCTGCATGCTCGCGCGAAAACAGAACAGGAGATTCTGGCCGAGTTGAGCTCCGGCATCCCCCAGCAATCCGACAATGACTAGGCGACCGCGCGAGCGGTAAGGCCCTGCGACTGGAAACCGCGTCGCAATGCCGTTGCGGAGGGGGGCTGCGACCCTCGTACCTCATGTGTGGGCGGCATACATGGTGATGCAACGAAGGAGGGGCATAGCCATGCCCGCGCAGAATGTGACGAAGCAAAACGTGACGAATCGGAACGCAGCGAACCAAAGCGCGACAAGCCGGAGCGCAGCGAACGCGAAGAGCGTAGCGAACGGGTCTCGAAGCGTCAGCCGTGTCGAGTGCCGACCCATGATCTGGGATGATGTCGAGACGGTTACGCAGGAGTTCGACCGAACTTGGGGCCGCACAGCGCCGACGGACAGTCCGCAGCTTTCCATGATGATATCGCGCCGTTTCGTGCTGCGCTATCTCGCGCCCAGCACAGGCACGCGAATCGCCTGCCTCGACAATCAATTCATGGGGGTCACCCTCGTGCGGGCAGCCGGCCAAACTCCGCTGTTTCCCCGCGCCGAAGAAGAGCTGCGGGAGCTGGACCGCCAGTTGGCGCTCAGCGACGCCGGTCGGCATGCCTTGCATGGCATGGCGCTCCAACGTGATATCGATATGCAGATGGAGCGAGACTCGGGCGTCGACCACGACTCGGATGCCGAGCTTGAGCTGTTCCTCGTCGCAGCAGACGCCCGTGGACATGGGGTCGGCGGCGGCCTGTGGCGCGCCATGCTCGAAGAATTTGCCAGTGAAGGCGTTCAGCGCTTCCACCTGCATACCGATAGCGATTGCGATATGGGCTTCTATGACCATCAGAGCATGGCCTGTGTCGCGCAGCGCAATATCTCGGATGCCGATGATGCCGATCTGGTGTTGTTCGCCCCTGGAATCTCGCGCATCTACGCCGGCGAAACGGAGCAGATCCTAGGCCGCCTACAAGCAGACCGGATTGCAACGAGTCGCACGGCACGAATGGGCAGCATGGCACCGATGAGTCATATGCCACAACGATTACATCAGGCAGAACGTTCTGACATGGAATGTTCAGATGCAGAGCGATTGAACACGAAGCGATTGAACACGAAGCAATCGAACTGCGTGGAGCAATCGAATCCTGCAGGGCAATCAGGCCACGCAATGGCAGAACGAAGGGACGGTGCGCGGTGAAGGCGTTTTTCCGTATGCCACAGTTCGGGCGCGGGCGCTCGACCATATCCCTGTCGATGCCTGCCGCTTCGGGCGATAAGTCTTCGGCCAGCAAATCCGCCGATGACATGTCTCCGAATCGCAAACTCTCGGCTGGCAAGTGCGCCGATAGCATGTCGTCACGTCGCACCCCCGCGACCGGCGGTTCTTCGCCCTACGCCGAGCTTTTCACCGTCCCCGGATCGAAGGCCTTCTGCCTCTCCGGAGCTGTGGCGCGGCTGCCGACATCCATGATGAGCCTGGGCATCGTGCTGGCGCTGAACCATCTGTATGGCAACTGGACGATTGCCGGTACGATGAGCGCGGCCTATATTCTGGCGCTCGCAGCCGTCACGCCGCTCTACGCGCGGCTGTTCGACCGTTTCGGCCAGCGTCGCGTCGGGCGTGTCGCGCTGGTGCTGCAGGTCATTGCGATGCTGGTCTTCGCATTCGCGGCGCTGCTGCGTGTGCCGATCGCGCTGCTGTTCGTGCTGGCCGTGCTGATGGGGCTGACCCAGTTCTCCTTCGGTGCGCTCGTGCGCACCCGTTGGGCGTACGCACTGCGCGGGCCCGTCAATGCGAAGAAGCTCAACACCGCATACGCCATGGAATCCGCCATCGACGAGGTGGTGTTCATCCTGGGGCCGATTCTGGCCGCCTTCCTGGCGACCTCCGTGCACCCGGTTGCGCAGCTGTTCGTCCCTACGCTCGCCTGCGGAATCGGCGGCGCGGTGTTCTTCTCGCTCAAAGGCACGCAGCCGCCGGTCGTGGAGATGGTCGAAGTGACTGCCGCTTCACGTGACGACGTCGATGTGCGTGACGCGATGAGCAATGGCGGGGCTGGGAACGCTGCTACCGAACGCAACGCTGCCGCCGAACATAACGCTGCAGCGGCTACCGTTATCAACGACGCTGTTGCTCATGGCATCGCCGTAAACGGCACTGCTGCAAACGGCACCGTTGCAAACGTGAACGGCGCTGGTGCGAGCAGCACTGTCGCAAACGGCACTGTCGCAACGGTCGCTGCTGCGAAGAACGCCGCCGCATCAGCCGAATTCAGCATCCACCAACTGCATCGGCACGGACCCAGACCCAAAAGCGTGCTGCTGTATCAGGGCATCCTCCCGCTGCTGCTGGTGTTCGTGACCTTCAACATGAGCTTCAGCGCCTTCGACGTTTCGGTGACGGCCATGATGAAGGCGATGGGCAGGGAGCAGCTGCTCGGCCTGCAGCTGGCCATGTTCGCGGTCGGCTCGTGCATCGGCGGGCTGGTGTTCGGCGCCAAGGAGATGAAAGGCTCGAACTGGCGGCATATGGTCGAGTTTCTGGCCCTGCTTACGATCGGATACGTGCTCATCCGCTTTGCCATGGGCAATCTGATCCTACTCGGCTTCCTGTCGGTGCTTTCGGGGCTGTGCGTCGCGCCGGTGTTCGCCACCGGCAATCTGGTCGTCAAGAACACCGTGCCATCGCGCTCGCTGACCGAAGGTCTGTCGTGGATCACCACCGCCGGGCAGGTCGGCGCTTCGCTGGGTTCGACATTCGGCGGCATCGTGCTCGACGTCGCCGATTACCACACCGGTATGCTGCTGCCCTGCGCCACGACCTTCGTGACTCTGGTGCTGGCGGTTATGGGCTGGACGCAGTCGCGTCGGCACACGGCGAGGACGAGAACGAGTACAAGAGAACGCTGACCCGCGCAGCGTGCGTTTTCTGTATCGGAACAGCCCCGTGAATCGGGAAACGTACGATACGGGCAGCTCAGCGTACGTTTCTCGACACGGCCCTCGTGAGCATGGTATGCGACGTATGCTGCGAACCATCCGTTATGGAAGGCCCGGTGCTACGCTCGAAACCAGCGCACCGCACCGGGGTCGGCCGCCGGGCCGAAGGCCTGAATGCGTGGAACCGGCAGCGGCGCATGGCGCATACGGATAATGCAGAATCGCAGTAGTGCAGGCGGCAATGCAGGCAATGCAGAGATAGCGTTCGCTGTCGCGAACGACATGTGGAAAGGGTGAACGGATGATCAGAGTCGCAGTGGTAGGCGCGAAGGGACGCATGGGGGCCAGCGTGGTGCAGGCGGTGAACGATGCGGATGACATGCAGCTTTCGCATACGATCGACCATGGGCAGGACCCTGCGCAGATCAATTCGGACAACACCGATGTCGCGGTCGAATTCACCGTCCCCTCCGCCTCGCTGAGCAATGTGCTGACCTTGATCGCGCAGGGCGTCGACGTGGTGGTCGGCACCACCGGCTGGGACGAAGACAAGCTCGAGCAGGTGCGCCAGGCCTTGGCGAACGCGCCCCGCGCGGACCAGTCCGTGTTCATCGCGCCGAATTTCGCGATATCCGCCGTGCTGGCCGACCACTTCGCCGCGCAGGCGGCCAAGTACTTTGAATCGGTCGAAGTCGTGGAGCTGCATCACCCCGATAAGATCGACGCGCCTTCCGGCACCGCCATCCATACCGCGCAGGCCATCGCCGCGTCCCGTCGCGAGGCTGGGTTCGGCCCCATGCCCGACGGCACGGTGACTGACGGTGGTTCGCGCGGCCAAGTGGTCGACGGCGTGCATGTGCATGCCGTGCGTCTGCGCGGCCTGAACGCGCATGAGGAGATTCTGCTGGGCAACGCGGGGGAGCAGCTGGTCATCCGCGCCGACAGCTTCGATCGCGGATCCTTCATGCAGGGGGTGCTGCTCGCCGTGCGCAAGCTGCGCGATGGCGGCTATCCGGGGCTGAACGTCGGCCTCGACACCTTCCTCGACCTCTGAGCGGCAGAATGTTGCGCCTTGGCGCGCATGCCGTTGCACGCGATTGAGCGGCTATATTCGCCGTACATGCATGCCGTACGTGCATGCAATGATGTTCGTTAGGGATGTTCGTTAGGCCGATTTCTCATTCATTAGGCTCTTCGCACAGTAGAGCGCGAATCCGGCATGCAGTGTTTTGGCGGAATTCCGTCATTGTCGAGCATCGATATCTAGGCGTTCCCGTGCCAGGACTCACGAGATTCCCTCGAATCGGCCTAATAAAAAGCGCCCGTCGTCTGGCACTCGTCGCACCTCATTCGCCGCCGGTCATCTGCGTCATGGCCTCATCCGATTCGTTGACGATATCCGCCATCGCCTCGCGCGCCGCAGCGCCATCGCCTTTGCGGATGAAGGCGGCGACATCGGTGTGCCGGCGCAAGGCGTCGGCGTTTGCCACGCTCGGCATGAGCTGATGCTCGGTGCGCCCTTCGAGCGTGGCGACGATGATGCCGTCCAGCGCCGCGAACATCCGATTGCCGGTCGCCGCAAGCAAAGTGCGATGAAACAGAATGTCGGCCTGCAGATATTCGGTTTCGTTGGCGTGATTCGAATAGGCGACCATATCCATGGTGGCCTGCGTGAGCATCGCCCAGTCGCGCGGGGTGGCGCTTTGCGCAGCCAGGAATGCCGCGGCGGGTTCCATTGCCACGCGCAGCTGCGACAGCTCATGCAGGGTGGCGAGCCGCTCCGGCCCGTTGAGCCGCCAGCGGATGATCTGCCTGTCATAGGGGTTCCACTGCGCCGAAGGGGTGGCTATCGCGCCGGTTTTGCGCCGGACGCTCACCATGCCTTTCGATTCCAAGACGCGGGTCACCTCACGGGTGACGGTGCGCGAGGGGGCGCCGAGCTCCGCGCTTGGCTCCGGCAGTCGTTCGCCGGGCCCGACTCGTCCTGCGGCTATGGCCGAGCCCCATTCTTCAAGCAGACGGTCGTGCAGGCTGGCCTCGTCCTGCGGGCCGGCTGCCGACGGTTGCGCCGGTGATTGCGCCAACGGCGATTGCGCCGCCGCCGACAGCCGCAAAGACTTCGTCGATGCGGCTGTCGGCGGCGGCGCAGCCTCCGGGGAATGGATATGGCTGCCCGCTGCAGCTTCAGTCGAGTACCTATCCGTCATGCCTTCAAGTATGGCACAGTGTCACTTGCACAGTGTCTTCTGCACAGTGTTTATAAGTACGGCGCAACGCTGTTGCGTACGGCATAACGCCTTCGGCTGGTTGCTTATGGCATAGGCCTGGCATAACTATGACGCAGATAACAGATCATACGGCGTGTTTCAGATTGCGTAAACATGCAATACGTGTATATATTGTCGTTATGGCATACAAAACAACGTTGTTTGCCGACATATAACATCCAATAAAATATTCATTGTTCTCGAAGAAGAGGTGGCGGATGAATACTGTGCTCGCTGTGGCGGCGACTGCACCGCATCTGAATACAACGCAACTGGGCGTGAGCGTGATCGCCAGCATCGTCGTGCTGGTGCTGCTGGTCACCGTAGCCAAGCTGCATCCTTTCGTATCCCTGATTCTGGCCGGTCTTGTCGTCGGCCTTGGATCGGGGTACGGACCTGTCAACACCATCACCAGTTTCAGCACGTCCTTCGGCTCGACGATGGCCAGCGTCGGAATCCTCATTGGGCTGGGCGCGATGCTCGGCCGCGTGCTCATGGACACCGGGGCGGCCGACAGCATCGTCGACACTTTGGTGTCGCGCTCCTCGAAGGCGATGATCCCGTGGACGATGGCGGTTATCGGTGCGCTCATCGGCCTGCCGATGTTCTTCGAGGTCGGCTTGGTCATGCTGGTTCCGGTGATCGTACTCGTCACGCGCCGCACCGGTCTGCCGCTGATGAAGGTGGCCATCCCCACCCTGGCGGGCTTGTCGGTGATGCACGCGTGCGTCCCGCCGCACCCCGGCCCGCTGGCGGCGCTGAGCTGCTTCAAGAACAACCCTAGCGTCGGCATCACCATGATGTTCGGCATCCCGATCGCCATCCTGACCATCGTCATCGTCGGCCCGGCCTTCGCCACGATCTCCGCGAAGTGGGTGCCGGTCGGTGCTCCTGCGAACTTCGCCGATTCCAAAGAGGATCGCGGCGCGGACGGCCACGGACTGCCTTCCTTCGGCCTGTCGGTGCTGTGCATCCTGCTGCCGGCCGTCCTGATGCTGGTCAACGCGATCTGCGAGATCGCAGCGCCCAAGGCATATGCCTCTCAGGTCATGTCGACCCAGCTCGTGAGCTTCCTGGGCAAGCCGGAGCTGGCGCTGCTCATCGCCGTGTTGTTCTCCATGATCACGCTTGGCACGGTGGGCCATATCCCGTTCAAGAAGATCAACGACTCCCTCGGCGCGGCGCTGCCGTCCGTCGCCGGCATCCTGCTCATCGTCGGCGGTGGCGGCGGCTACAAGGGCGTGCTCGTCGACACCGGCATCGGCACGATGATCGGCAATTTCGTCCAAGATTCGCATATCTCGATTCTGCTGCTCGGCTGGCTCATCGCTGTCTTCGTGCGCGTCGCGACCGGCTCGGCCACCGTCTCCATCATGACGACCGCCGGCATCCTCGGCCCGGTCATGGACTCTATGGGCGCGTCCCCGGCTGCGGTTTCGCTGCTGGTGCTCGCCATCGGCGCCGGCTCGATCTTCCTCTCGCACGTCAACGACGCCGGCTTCTGGCTGGTCAAGGAATACTTCAACCTCGACGTCGGCCAGACCTTCAAGACCTGGTCCGTGCTGGAATGCCTGCTGTCCGTAGTCGTGCTGGCGCTGGTGCTCATCGCGAGCATCTTCGTGCCGATCGGCGTCTAGCGCAGCGAACCGAAAAAAATATGAGCAAGATAACAACCGCAGGCGCGTATCGCGCAACAATGCACAGTAATAATCAGTAATCAGCAGCAGGCGAGAAACCAGCAAACAAGAAACGGAGCGTACTCGTGAGCGAGCAAGAGACACCGACCATGACACTCGATACCACCGAAGAAGTCATTGAAAACACCATTCCCGACGGCTATCTGCGCGATGCCGCGCCGATTCTCGTAGTGATGGGAGTGTGCGGCTGCGGCAAGACCTCCGTCGCCACAGCCATCGCCGAACGTCAGGGCTGGGACAGCGCCGAAGCCGACGACTTCCACCCTCAGGCGAATATCGACAAGATGGCGGCGGGCATCCCGCTCACCGACGATGACCGCTGGGGCTGGCTCGATAAGCTCGCCGCATGGATCCGCGAGCATGTTGAAAGCGGCAAGCCGGGTGTCCTGACCTGCTCGGCGCTGAAGAAGGTCTACCGCGACAAGCTGCGCTTGCCCGGCGTCGTCTTCGTGTATCTCAGCGGCGACTATGACACGGTGATGGAGCTGCTCTCGCATCGCAGCGGCCATTTCATGAAGCCGGCGATGCTTGATTCGCAGTTCGCGATCCTTGAGCCGCCGAGCGCGGACGAGGTGCACCTGACCATCGATCTGAGCCGGCATATGACTGTCGAGCAGGAGACCCAGGCCGTCATCGACGCGCTGGAAGGCTGAGCGAGGCGGGAAGCCTGATCGAAGACCGGGGCGATCCGCGTGATTTCGCCTCATTGCGATCGGCCGCAACGAGCAACTACAACGAATAGCCGCAACGAACAGCAACCACAACCGCACAACAGCTAACCGCAACCGCACAACAACAGCAAAACCCCTAGGGAAAGGAACCCTCATGAAAATCGGCATGATCGGACTTGGCCGCATGGGCGGCAATATGGTCGCCAGACTCAAAAACGGCGGCCACGATGTCGTCGGCTTCGATATGTCCCCGGACTCGGGCCGCGACGTGGACTCGCTGGAGGCGCTGGTCGCCGCGCTCGAGGCGCCGCGCGCCATCTGGATCATGGTGCCCGCCGGCAAGCCCACCGACAGCACCGTCGACCAGCTCGCGCAGCTGCTGGAGCCAGGCGACCTCGTGATCGACGGCGGCAACACCCGGTATCGCGAGGACCAGCGTCATGCCAAGGAACTGGAGCAGCACGGCATTCATTTCATGGATGTCGGCACCTCGGGCGGTGTCTGGGGCCGCACCGAAGGCTATGCGCTTATGGCCGGCGGCTCCGCCGAGGACTACGAGCACATCAGGCCGGTGCTGGAAACCCTGAAGCCGCAGGGCGACAGCGGTCTGGTGCACGCCGGTCCGGTCGGCGCGGGACATTACGTCAAGATGATTCACAACGGCATCGAATACGGCATGATGCAGGCCCTGGGTGAGGGCTACGCGATGATGGAGGCCAGCGAGCTGGTCGATAATCCGCGCGATGTGTGCGATTCCTGGCGCGAAGGCTCGGTCGTGCGCTCCTGGCTGCTCGATCTGCTGGTGCGCGCGCTGGATGACGACAAGGATCTGGAGCATATCGCCGGGCGTGCGCAGGAGACCGGCGAAGCCAAGTGGATGATCGAGGACGGTCTGAACCTCGGCGTGCCGCTGCCCGTGACCGCCGCATCGCTCTTCGCCCGCCAGAATTCGCAGCTTGACGACCCGATGACCATGAAAGTGGTGGCCGCCCTGCGCAACCAGTTCGGCGGCCATGCCGTCGACAAGGCCTAGCGGCAAAGCTGCCTAGGTGATGTGCTATCGGACGAGGGGTGCGGCTTTGCTCATCAAGCCGCGCCCCTCATCGTATAGGGCGCTGCTGCGTCCCGCCCGCGAAGTACCGTGAGCACTATGAGTGACGGTTCCATGCATCTTCTTGACCCGGCGCCTTTCGGGCGCATTCTTCCTGCAATGGTTACACCAATGACAGCCGACGGCTCCATCGATTTCGATGCGGTGCAACGCCTGGCCCGCCAGCTGGTGCAGGACGGGGCGGATGGTCTTGTCGTCAATGGAACCACGGGCGAATCGCCAGTGACGCATATGGACGAGAAGGTCGATCTGGTCAAGGCCGTCAAGGACGTCGTGGACGTTCCGGTGATCTCCGGAGCCGGCTCGAACGACACGATTCACACCGTGCGCATGGCCGAGCAGACGCAGGAGGCGGGCGCCGACGCGGTGCTCGTCGTCGCGCCGTACTATTCGCGGCCTTCGCAGGAGGGCATTTTCCGTCATTACCAGGCGGTGAATGCTTCGGCCGACAAGCCGATCATCATCTACGACGTGCCGGGCCGCACCGGCGTGCACATACAGCTGGAGACCTACCGGCGTCTGGCCGAACTGGACCACATCAAGGCCGTCAAGGACGCCACGGGCGACATAGCCGGCGCGGTGCGCAAGCGCATCGAAACCGGACTGACCTGGTATTCGGGCGACGATGGTCTGTTCCTGCCGTTCCTGTCGATCGGCGCGGTCGGCATCATCTCGGTCATCGCGCATGTGGCCGCCGGCCCGATGCGCGACCTGGCCGCGGCGTTCGACTGTGGCGACATCCACGCCGCGCAGAAGCTCGCCGTGCGGCTCGCCCCGCTCGTCGAAGCTTTGAACGGCAACGGCTTCCAAGCCGTGATGGCCAAGGCATCGCTCGAAGTTCGCGGCGTGCTCGAAGAGACGACCATGCGGCTGCCGAACGTCGGGCCTGGCTCCGAGGAATTCACGCGTGCGGAAAACGGCATGCGCGCATCCGGGCTGCTCTGACGCCGGCATCGGCACGCTGGGACGCCGTTAGCGTCGACCCGATCGGCGGGCAGCAGCTTGCATGGCGCATGCGCCGGCCGGCACCTCAATCCTCGTTCGCGCATAGGCGCGGACACCAAATAACAGAAATTCACTAGGATATGGATATAGCAGAACAAACAGCAACAACCACCCATCGCCGCGGCAGCAAGTCATCCCGGCGAGCCAAGGAATCCGCGGCGCAGGCTCCTCAGGAGCAGACGGCCGCAGTCGAGCAGCACGACGCCGACACGCAGGCTCCGACCGTCGAGGAAGCATACGTCGAAGAACCGCGCAGCAAATCCGAACACGCTCATAATTCGCGCTCCGGCGGCAGACGATCCAACTCCGGGCGCTCCAATACGGGCCGCTCAGGCTCCGGCCGTTCGAATTCGGGACGTTCGTCCAATTCCGGTCGTGGCGGCCAGCGCCGCTCCGGGCGTTCCGGCAGCGCCGGCCTTTCGCCGCAGCAGGACGAGCGGCTGATCGCCCCGCCGAAGTACCGCAAGGGCTCGATGCGCATCACGCCGCTCGGCGGCCTAGGTGAAATCGGCCGCAACATGAATGTGATCGAGTACAACGGCCACATCCTGCTCATCGACTGCGGCGTGCTCTTCCCAGAAGAGGAGCAGCCCGGCGTCGACCTGATTCTGCCTGATTTCGACTACATCAAGGACAAGCTCGACCAAGTCGAGGGTCTGGTGCTCACCCACGGGCACGAGGATCATATCGGCGGCGTGCCCTTCCTGCTCAAGCTGCGCCCGGACATCCCGCTGATCGGCTCCAAGCTCACGCTCGCCTTCGTCAAAGCGAAATGCGAAGAGCATCATCTCAATCCCACCACGGTCGAGGTCGGCGAACGCGACAAGCTCAAGGTCGGACCCTTCAATCTCGAATTCATCGCCGTCACGCACTCGATTCCCGACGCGCTGGCCGTGCATGTGCGTACGCCTGCCGGCACGCTCATCGATACCGGCGACATCAAACTGGACCAGCTGCCGCTCGACCACCGCATCACCGATCTGGTGGAATTCGGCAAGCTCGGCGAGCAGGGCGTCGATCTGCTTATGATGGACTCGACCAACGCCGAGGTCCCCGGCTTCGTCAGGCCCGAAACCTCGATCGGGCCGGAATTGGAACGCGTTTTCGCCGAAGCCACGCGCAAGATCATCGTGGCGAGCTTCTCCAGCCACGTCCATCGCGTGCAGCAGGTCGTGGATGCCGCGCACAAGATCGGACGCAAGGTCGTCTTCGTCGGCCGCTCGATGGTGCGCAACATGGCCATCGCATCCGACTTGGGCTACCTGCACATCCCCGAAGGCACGGTCATCGACCTGAAGAAGGCGCACGATGTGCAGGACGACAAGATCGTCTACATGTGCACCGGTTCGCAGGGCGAGCCGATGGCCGCGCTCGGCCGCATCGCCGAGGGCACGCATCGCGACATCACCGTCAATGAGTTCGACACGGTCGTGCTGGCCAGCTCGCTCATCCCGGGCAATGAGCACGGCGTCTACAAGGTCATCAACAAGCTCGTGCAGAAGGGCGCGCGCGTCGTGAACAAGGACAGCGCCAAGATTCACGTCTCCGGACATGCCGACGAGGGCGAGCTGCTCTACCTGTACAACATCATCAAGCCCAAGTGCGCGATGCCGATCCACGGCGAGAACCGCCACTTGGTCGCCAACGGCCTGATCGCCGTCAAGACCGGCGTGAATCCCAACAACGTCGTGCTGGCCGAGGATGGCGATGTGGTCGATCTGTACCACGGCCAGGCCGCGGTCGTCGGCTCCGTGCCGTGCGGCTATGTGTACGTCGACGGCGATTCGGTCGGCGAACTGACCGATGACGAGCTTGAGAAGCGCCGGATTCTTGGCACCGAAGGCTTCGTCTCCTGCTTCGCGGTGGTCGACACCGACAGCGCGGACGTCGTGGCTGGACCGAAGATCTACCTGAACGCCATGGCGGAGGATGAAAGCGAATTCGAGCAGGTGCGCCGTCAGATCATCCAGCAGCTCGAGGACGCGATGATGCAGGGCACCAAGGACACCTACAAGCTGCAGCAGATCATGCGCCGCACGATCGGCAGCTGGGTGGCTCGCCAGCTGCATCGCAAGCCCATGGTGGTGCCGGTCGTCGCCGATATCGCGCAGGACGTAGACACCTCGAACAGGCGCTGAGACGCATAGAATGAAATCGTTGAGATAACTG
This sequence comes from Bifidobacterium subtile, assembly GCF_000741775.1. Classification (GTDB taxonomy): domain Bacteria; phylum Actinomycetota; class Actinomycetes; order Actinomycetales; family Bifidobacteriaceae; genus Bifidobacterium; species Bifidobacterium subtile. The sequence goes on along the minus strand of NZ_JGZR01000003.1, from coordinate 266,726 downwards.
AATAGCAGCAGCGGCCGGGCTGGTCGGAACAGACCGGGTGCCGGCCAAGGTGCTGCAGCGAATGCGGCGCAATGCGGATGAACTGCATTGCGCCGCATTCGCGTAGTTGGCGCATAGGACATTGCGCAATCCGCAATGGCAATGACAAACACCAGTGGTCAGCGCCGCATAGCCGCATAGCCACAAAGCCACATAAGGAGAACCATGCCAGGAGCAAACCTTACCCGCGTCGAAGCCGAGGAACGGGCGGGCGTCGTCTCGTCCCCGATTCATTACGCCGTCGATCTCGACCTGACGAAGGGATCGAAGACCTTCGGCTCGCGCACCACGCTGCGCTTCGACGCGACGCCGGGAGCCGAAACCTTCCTCGACCTCATCGCCGAAAGCGTCACGGCGATCACCTTCAACGGCGAGTCGCTTGACCCGGCGACAGCGTATGCGGACAGCCGCATAGCGCTTGAAGGTCTGCACGAGCATAACGAGGTCACTGTCGAAGCGCTGTGCCGGTATTCGAACACCGGCGAGGGGCTGCACCGTAGCGTCGACCCCTCCGACGGCAACGTGTATCTCTACTCCCAGTTCGAAGTACCGGACGCGCGGCGCGTCTACGCCGTCTTCGACCAGCCTGATATCAAGGCCGTATTCGATTTCACCATGCTGGCGCCGGAAAGCTGGATCGTCACCTCGAATATGCCAGTGGCCTCCAGCGAAGCGACGGAAGGCACAACCGCTGAAGGCACGCTGAACGACCACGCGGCCGAAGGCGTCAAGCGCTGGACGTTCGAGCCGACGCCGGTAATGAGCTCCTACCTCACCGCGATCTGCGCGGGGCCATACGCCCAGTGGCACACCGAATACGCCAACGAGGACGGCCGCACCGTGCCGATGGCGATGTACTGCCGTCAGGCGCTCAAAGACGCGCTCGACAAGGATGCGGATTACCTCTTCGACATCACGAAGAAGGGCTTCGCCTTCTATGCCAAGACTTGGGGCGTGCCGTATCCGTACGCGAAATTCGATCAGATCTATGTGCCGGAATACAACGCGGGCGCGATGGAGAACATCGGCATGGTCACGATCCGCGACTCCTACCTCTTCGAATCCAAGGTGTCCGACGCGCTGGTCGAGCGCCGCGTGGTGACCGTGCTGCACGAGCTGGCCCACATGTGGTTCGGCGATCTGGTGACCATGAAGTGGTGGAATGACCTGTGGCTCAACGAGTCCTTCGCCGAATTCATGTCGACGCTGGCCACCGCCGAAGCCACCGAATGGCATGATTCCTGGGCGACGTTCACTTCCGGCGAGAAGAGCTGGGCGCTCAATCAGGACCAGCTTTCGACCACGCACCCGATCGTCGCGCCGATCAACGATCTGCATGACACCGAAGTGAACTTCGACGGCATCACCTATGCCAAGGGCGCGTCCGTGCTGAAGCAGCTGGTGGCGTATGTCGGCCGCGAGCAGTTCTTCACGGGCATCAACAGCTACCTGACCAAGCACCAGTATGGCAACGCGACGCTGGCCGATCTGCTCACCGAGCTGGAAGCCGCCTCCGGGCGCGATCTCAAGGCGTGGAGCGCGCAATGGCTGGAACAAGCGGGCATCAATACGATTGCCGCCGATGTGGAGACGGACGCGGACGGCACGATTACGGCCATGACGCTCAGGCAATCCGCGCCGGCAGAGCATCCGGTGCTGCGCGCACATCGCTTGGCGATTGGCTTCTATGACGCTGACAATGCTGATGGCAATGCTGGCGACGGCGGCACCATCGTGCGCACTGAGCGTTTCGAGCTCGATGTCGACGGCGAGAGCACTGAAGTGCCGCAGGTCGTGGGCCGCAGGCGTCCGGCGTTCATTCTGGTGAACGACGACGACCTGACCTACACCAAGCTGCGCTTCGACGCGGATTCGCTCGAATTCGCCGCCGAGAACCTGTATCGTCTCGACGATGCGCTCGCCCGCGCCACGATCTGGCTGTCGCTGTGGGATATGACGCGCGACGCCGAATTCCCGGCTGAGCGCTTCGCCGATCTGAGCCTGAAGATGCTTGCAACCGAGCACGAAGCGACCACCTTCCGCTATGCCTTGGCTACCCTGCGTACCACGGTGATGCACTACGTCGCCGCCGCCCGCGCCGACGAGGCCGCCCAGCACGCGGCTGCGCGGCTCTGGCAGCTGGCCCATGACGCGCAGCCCGGCTCCGACGAGCAGTTCCAGCTGGTCAGCGCCTACTTGGGCTACGGCAAGGAGGGCGACGCCGAGTTCGCCGCGAACGCGCAAGGCCTGCTCGATGGCTCCGTCACGCTCGACGGACTGGAAATCGACAACAACCTGCGCTGGGCCATCATCCACGCGCTGGCCGTTGCCAACCTGATCGACGAGGCCGGAATCGACGCGGAACTCGCCAAGCGCGACACCACGGAGAACCGCGAATTCGCCTACGGCGCCCGCGCCGCGCATTCCACGGCCGAGGCCAAGAACTGGGCCTGGGATCAGGCGCTGGGTAATGACACGCTGACCAACAGCCAGCTCGAAGAGGTCATCCGCGGCTTCGCGCAAGCGAACGCCGAGCTGGCCGAGCCGTATATCGACCGCTACTTCCAGACCGTGGACTGGATTTGGGAGCACAAGACCTTCCATATGGCCGAGAACCTCATCGGCGGGCTGTACCCCTTCTACGCCGATCCGGCCAAGCTGGTGTCCGGCGGCACCCGCTGGCTCGAAGCCCACGCCGACGCCGACCGCGCCCTGCGCCACATGATCAGCGCCAACGTCGAAGCCTCCCAGCGCACCCTACACGTGCGCGAGTACAACGAGTCGCTATAGGCCAGGGCGCTGAGCCAAGGCTTGTGGCTTGGCCTGGCTTGGCGTGGGGCCGGGCCTACCGCACGCAGCGTATGTTGTCATGCACGCCGACGAGGCTCGTATCGCAAAACGTACGATGAGCTTGCGCTATCATACGTTTTCCGATACGAGCCTCGTCGCGGTGCGTAAAACCGTATGCTGCGCGACGAGAATGCGCATATTCGGCGTATTGCTTAAGCGTGCAGACCGGGGTTGCTAGGCTTCCGCGATTTCAGAATTTGGGCTGTCGAGGCGGCCGGTCAGGGTGTGGACGATGAGTTCGATGCCGGGCAAAAGCTCGCTGGTCTGGGTGACGCCGGTGCGTGAGAAGAGGGTCTGCCACCATGCGGCGCGGACGTGCCGTGCCTTGTCGGCGATTGCCTCGCCTGCGGCAGTCGCATCGAGCGAGACGGATTTTCCCTTGCCCTTGACCCGGCGCAGATAGCCTGAAGACTCCAATTTTGCGACCTCGCGGGCGGTGAGGCCCTTGTCGATCGCCAGATAATCCGAGATGCGCTGCTGGTTGATGCCTGGGGAGTCGCACACCGCTATCATGATGCAGGCCGCCGTGGGATTGAGCTTGAGCCTTTTGAAGGCCTGGGCGGTGTCCTTGTAATAGGAACGGTGCAGGATCGAAATGTCCTGCGCCAAGTACCCCAGATCGTGCATTGTTCTCCTCCTCTATTCCGCCACGCCGTTGTGTGCCGTATGCATCGTGTGCTCGCGCGTCTTGCGTTCCTTGGACTCCGCGACCGTTTGTGTGGTCGTCGTGAAGCCGCCATGTGCTCTAGGCTTCAGCGTAGCCGCATTGGAACGCAAATCGCGCCGATATTCCACGTGTCGTTGCATATCGCGAGCTGATTCTCGTCAATTGCAGGCATTGCGACGATGCCTGCACCGGCGAAAAGGACCCAGCGCCGTACGGGCATTTCCGAAAGTGACAAGGATTACACAAGGATCTCGGCATTTTGTGTTGACATATCAACTTAAAGCTTCTATCTTTCCAAGTAACAAAGTCACAATGTCATATGCCGCGCCTGATGCATGAAGTTCGGTGGGCGGCATAGCGGTGGAAAGGTTGAGGGACATGGGTACTGCAGCACATGTGCTGGAACGGCGCAGCGCGACGCAAGCGAACGCGGCGGATGGCGCTGCTGCGGCCGGCGCAGCCGTGGCCACGGTTACGGCGTCCGAGGCGCTGGTCGAGTCGATGATCGGCCATGGAATCCAATACGTGTTCGGCATCCCCGGCGCCAAGGTGGATCAGCTCTTCGAAACGCTGCAATACTGCGACTTGCCGGGAGCTCCGAGACTTATCGTCACTAGGCATGAGCAGGATGCCGCGCTCATGGCCGCCGCAGTCGGGCGCCTGACAGGCACGCCTGCTGTCGTCGCCGCCACATCCGGGCCGGGGGCCTCCAATCTCGCCACTGGTCTGGTCACGGCCACAGCCGAAGGCGATCCGGTCATCGCCATCGCCGGGCAGGTGCCGCGCGGCGATATATCCCGCCTGACCCATCAGAGCATCGACAGCCGCAGCATGATGGCCCCGATCACCAAAAGCAGCGTCGAGGTGCAGGATCCTGACATTCTCTCCGAAGCGTTCGCCAACGCCTATGCCACGGCTGTCAGCGCCAAGAAGGGCGCCGCGTTCCTGTCGGTTCCTCAGGACGTCATGGGCCATGCGGTGCGGCCCGAGCCGATTTCGCGCATGCCTGCCGCCACGCGGCAGATGTCGAATTCCCCCGCCTTGGCTGAATTGCTCGCGCGGATCAGGGCCGCCAGGCTTCCTGTGATCCTGGCGGGCATGAGGGCCTCCGAACGCGATGCCGCCGCAGCGCTGCGGCGCTTCCTGTCGGTCAATCATGTGCCGGTAGTGGAGACCTTCCAAGGAGCGGGCGTCATCCCGCGCGACCTCGAACGGCTGTACTTCGGCAGGGTCGGCCTGTTCCGCAATCAGCCGGGCGACGAGATCCTGCGCCGCAGCGATTTGGTCATCACCGTCGGATACGACCCCATCGAATACGAGGCCCGCAACTGGAATGCGTCGTCAAGCACGCCGATCATTTGCATTGACGACGTCATTCCGGAATTCACCCGGGAATTCCAGCCGGATACGGTCATTTCCTACGGCATCGCTCCGACGCTCGTCGCGCTCGCCAGCCTGTGCGAGGCGCGAAACGAGCATGAGACCGGCGCAGCCAGCGCGGCTGCAGCCGATGCCGCCTGGCATCTTCCGAAGGCGTCGCGCTCCTATCTTGACGGCTTGCGCGGCAGGCTCGAACAAGAGAGCCTGCCTCCCAAGCCGATGCGGCGAGGCAGCTCCGATGGACTCGGCCTCGTGCACCCGCTGCAGATCGTCAACGCGCTGCAGCGTCGGGTCAGCGACAGCATGACCGTGAGCGTCGACGTGGGCAGCCACTACATCTGGATGGCCCGCAACTTCCGCAGCTACGAGCCGCGTCACCTGCTGTTCAGCAACGGCATGCAGACCTTGGGCGTCGGTCTGCCATGGGCCATCGCCGCCGCGCTCGTGCGGCCCGGCAGCACCGTGGTCTCGGTTTCCGGAGACGGCGGCTTCCTCTTCTCGGGCCAGGAGCTCGACGTGGCCGTGCGCGAGCATCTGCACATCGTGCAGCTCATCTGGAACGACGAGCACTACGACATGGTCCGCTTCCAGGAGATATCCAAATACGGCAGGGACGCGGGCGTGGCGCTGGGCCATGTGGACTTCGTGCGGTACGCCGAAAGCTTCGGGGCCAAAGGCAGGCATGTCGACGGCGAGACCTCCCTTGACGAGGCCCTCGACTGGGCCTTCGCACAGGACGGCCCGGTCGTCGTCGACATTCCCGTCGATTACTCCCACAACCACGAACTCAACGAATCGCTGATCAGCGACGAGCTGAGCTGATCGTGCGGCCATAGCACTCGCGGCGCACTGCGGTTCACAAGACCGGACGCGCCGCAACCCATGCGGCCGGCGAAAACAGCCGGACGCGCAAGCCTAGTACGTAATCACCAAGAGATCCCACAAGGAACTCGATAACGATAGGAGAAAAGACGATGACGCAATTCATCGAAGACGTCAGAGTGAGGCCAAACGCTTTCTGGCTCGGCGGCAAGGCGCAGAACGCGGACTTGGGCAAAACGCAGAGCAAGGCCCAAATCGGTGCCAGAACGCGGCATATTCCGAACACGCGCACGCTTTACCAGCACGGTACCCTGGCGCTGCTGGTGCCGGGCCTTCTGGATGGCACGATCAGCATGGGCGAGCTGCTCGCTCACGGCGACATGGGCATCGGCACCGGCGAGGGGCTGAACGGCGAAATCATCATCCTGCACGGCACGCCCTATCAGGTGCGCCATGACGGCAGCGTCGTCGTCGTCCCCGACTCCTTCACGCTTCCTTTCGCCAACGCGCATTGGGCCGACTTCTCGACGCTGTGCGGCATCGAGGATCGCAGCAAAAGTGAATTGGCGGGCTGGCTGCCCAAGGCGACGGGCTTGCCGAATATCTTCTTTGCTGTTACGGTGACCGGTCGCTTTTCGAATATGCGCACGCGTGCTTTCGCCAAGCAGGAGCAACCGTATCCCACGCTTGAGCAGACCGCGCAGCATCAGCGGCTGTTCACCGCCGAATCGACCGAAGGCACGCTGCTCGCCTACTATTCGCCGCAGGTGTTCAACGGCGTGGCGGTCGGCGGCTTCCATATGCATTATCTTGCCGATGATCATTCAATCGGCGGCCATGCGCTCGACTTCCGCATCGACCACGCCCAAGTGGCGATGCAGCGCTTCGACACCCTGCAGGAGCATCTGCCTGTGGCGAGCCCATCCTATTCGGTGCATGATTTCTCTGACGACGACATCGCCGGAGCCATCGCGCGGGCGGAAAGCTAGGGCATCGCGGATCGCTGCGAGTCGCCGTGGGTTGCGGTCCGCAGCGAGTTGCAGCCCGTGCGTCAGACCGTCGCTTAGTTCTTCGCCCACGCACCCCACGCAATACGCAAGACAACCGTTCGACATCTGGGCGTGCGACCATACGGGTATGTCGATTACCATTGGCCAGCTGCTTGCCGTGCCGGAACTCAAGCTCCGCCTCGTTCATGACGGCGGATGCAATGGCACGGAAAGCATCGTATGGGTGCATGCCACTGACGTGGTCAATGCCGCTGAATTCGCAGAACCCGGCGAGGTGCTGCTGACATGCTCGACCAACTTTCCGCTGGAAGACATGAGCAATGCCAACGATCTGTCGTTGCTGCGGCGTGATCGACACAAGCTCGGACTGTCATCATCGTTCAAGGACGCCGAGAGTGCCAAGGAGGCCTACGACGAGCTGTGGATGCATTACGTATCCAGCTTGAGCCGGGCGGGCGTTATGGCAATCGGCTTCGGCGTCAAGATGAAGCATCCGGTCATTCCTCAGGCCTGCATCGATGCGGTCAAACAGCATAATATGCTGCTGTTCGAGGTTCCCGAAGAGGTCAATTTCTCGCAGATCGCTAAAACGGTGATTCGCAGCCAGGCCGAAGAGAGCGAAAACGTGCAGCGCGTCATGTATTCGGCGCAACGTGAACTGTTCGAAGCCTCGAATGACAGGAATCCCATCGAGGCCGTAGTGAATCGGGCGGCGCTGCTCTCCTCGGGCTGGGCTGCCTTCATCGATACCGAGATGCGCATCATATCCATTTCCAACCAGTCGATGCGCAAGCGGGCCATGCTGCTGGCGGTGCGCATGCGCAAGCAGAAGGAACGCGATGGGGACGCGGCCAAAACGCTGTTCGGCGTGGCGAGCGGCGCCATCCGCTATTGCGTGTGCCTGATAGGCCAAAAGGGACAGACTTTCGGCATGCTCGTCGTCTCCACATCCCGAAGCGGCTCATATGGCGACATTTTCAGATCGTTGGGCGTTGCCGCAGCGGACGCTCTGATGTGGAGTCTTCCGCAGCATATCGAACGCTTTCGTAGCGAAAGCAGGCTGCGTGCCATCGCTATGGGGGAGCTGCAGGCAGGCCGGGCGCAGTCCGCGGCGTCCATCATGGGCCCGCTGTGGAAGTGGACGCCGTCGTACCCGGCGCGGCTGTACTGCGTGGAGCCGTTCGGCGTGAGCAATGACATGGATTTCGCCACAATGTCGATTGAATCGGCATGCCCTGATTCGGTGTTCGGCGAGTATGAAGACCGGCTATGGATTCTGACGAGCAAAGACGGCTGCGATGCAGTCGAGCGTTGGATCGAGGGCAGCGGAGCGCTTGATTCTGGCTATGCCGCAGTGCGCGGCCCGCGTTCCTTCCCTGGCGCATTCAACAAAGCCGTGCAGAATCTGCTGCTGCACCGCGCCGGAAGCCGGGACTCGGTGCTGGACATCACGCCGCACGAGTTGGTGGATCCCGATCTCGCGCAAATGTATGCCGAGGAGCTGTTCGCGCCGCTGAAGGATGTTCCTGCTGCCGAAAATCACTCGTTGATGGCGACCTTGCGGGAGTTGATGTCGGCCTCGTTCAACATCGGGACTGCGGCCAGCCGTTTGAAAGTGCATCGGCACACGGTGGAGAATCGCGTCGTGAAGCTGGAACGGCTGCTGGGACTGGACTTCGCCGACGAATCAGCCCGCGTGCGCCTGTGGATCGCCTATTCCTTCATCCGCGATGCGGAGCAAGCCTGAGCCGTTGCCGCTTATCATCGTTGGTGACCGAGCCGCGATATCGGTGCAGGCGATGCAGCTGGCACCGATAATGCTGTTAACAAGATTGTTGCCGACAAGAATGTCGTCAACAGGGTTGTTGTCACCAACGTGTTAATTTCATGACTTCATTCGGGTCACTGATATGTAACGCAGCGCTGTTTGCCAAACGAAGCAAGCAACCGCCGCAAGGCTGATAATACAGACGTTTTTAGGTCACCCCCCCCCTAATCGTTTTGTTACGGTGGTGATTGATAGGACATCGTATCCAGTTTTGTATTTCATATTGGCATATTTTCCATTGTCCAGCGCTCTTCGACGTCGGACAATGGCCACCATCAATGGTTATTCATCGCACGCAGTTCACATGAAATCCGTGAGTAATCCGTAGACAAGTCACACGAAATCCACCATATGGAGGGTACGCAGATGCCACAGCAGCTCGTAGAAACGTTCACGCATGATATCGAGGATTCCGAGGTCCAGTTCTCCGATTACCGGCGGTATCTCAGCCCGGCGCTATCCAAGGCCACGGATCTGGTCGTGGAATCGGGCAAGGGCATGTACCTGACGGATGTGCACGGCAAGCGCTACATCGACTGGGTGCAAGGCATCGCGGTCAACGCCTTGGGCCATGCCCATCCGCGGGTCGTGCAAGCTGCGCAGGATCAGATCGCGAAGCTGATCACGGCCAGCTTCAACGTCGTCAACTATCCGACCACCTTGAAGCTCGCCGAGCGCATCGCCGAAGTGACCCCCGGCGATCTCAACTCGCTGCTGTTCGCCAACGGCGGGGCCGAGGCCACGGATGGTGCCATCAAGCTCGCTCGGGTCGTAACGGGCCGCCCGGCCGTCATCGCCTTCAAAGGCTCCTTCCATGGCAGGACCATGGGCGCTGTCAGCATCACCGCGTCGAACTCCTTCTATCGCAAGGGCATCGAGCCGCTGATGGGCGGCGTCTACTTCGCGCCCTACCCGTCCAAGGATCTGTGTCCGGAAGGCTACGATGCCAAGCAGCGTGCGTCGTGGTGCTTGGGCGAGGTCGAGAAGCTGTTCAAATACTGCGTCTCTCCGGACGAAGTCGCCTGCATCTATGTGGAGCCGCTGCAAGGCGAGGGCGGCTATGTGGTGCCCGACCCCAGCTTCCTGGAAGGCCTGCGCCAGATGTGCACGGAGCACGGCATCATGCTGGTCTTCGATGAGATTCAGTCGGGCTACGGCCGCACGGGCAAGATGTTCGCCGGCATGCATTCGCAGGTGGTGCCCGACATCATGACCGTGGGCAAGGCCATCGCCGGCGGCTTCCCGATGAGCGCGGTGATCTCGAGCGAAGAGCATATGAACCAGTGGCGGCCAGGCATGCATGGCGGCACCTTCGGTGGCAATCCGGTCGCCGGAGCCGCTGGGCTGGCGGTGCTGGACGAGTTCGAAGAGCATCACATCGTCGATCACGCCGCGCAGCTCGGCGACTACTTCAAGTCCAAGCTCCTCGAATTGCAGCAGAAATACTCCTTCATCGCGGACGTGCGAGGCCAAGGCATGATGCTCGCCATCGAGTTCGGCTCGAAAGGCAGCAAGAACGGCTCGGATCTTTTCGCCGAAGTCTCCGCCAAGGCACTGGAAGCCGGATTGCTGCTGCTGGGCTGCGGTGCCGACCACGACGCGATTCGCTTCGCCGCGCCGCTGAACTCCACCACGGAGGAGATTGACGAGGGTCTTGATGTGTTCGACGGGGTGCTGGCTTCGCTGTGACGACCTCGCTGAACTGCACGCAGGCTACGTATAGGAACAGGAGGGAATGATGCTGAAATACATGGCGAAACGGCTGGTATCCGCAATACCGGTCATGCTGATCGTCGGCATCATAGCGTTCGCCCTGGCGCATATGAGTGGCGGCGATCCGGCCCGTGTGATCGCTGGCGATGGCGCCACGGATGCCCAGGTCGAGGCGCTTCGGCAGCAGATGGGCCTGAACGCTTCGCTTCCTGACCAGCTGTGGTCCTGGTTCGTTGATCTGCTGCACGGCAATCTGGGATATTCCTACATTCTGAACGAACCGGTGACCCCGACGATTCTCTCGCACGTCTTTCCCACGCTCTCCGTCGCGGTATTCGGCGAGCTGCTGTCGCTGGCTGTGGCCATACCGCTCGGTGTGCTTGCCGCAGACAAGCAGGGCCGTTTCGCCGACAAGGCGGTGTTGGCCTTCGCCACGCTGACCACCTCGCTGCCTAGCTTCCTTGCCGGCCTATTGCTCATGATCATTTTCGTCCTGCAAGCCAAACTGCTGCCAGCCAGCGGATTCATCTATCCGGCGGACAGCTTTGGCGGCTATATTCTGCACTTGGTATTGCCGGGCATCTCAGTCGCGACTTTGCAGATAGCCATCATCTCGCGCATGACGCGTTCCTCGATGATCGATGCGCTTGACAGCGATTACATACGTACGGCGAAGGCCAAAGGCATGTCCCGCCCTATCCAGCTGTGGCGGCACGCCTTCAAGAACTCCTCGATCTCGGTGCTCACCGTCGTCGGTCAGTCCTTCGGCGAGCTGATAGCCGGGGCGATCGTGGTCGAAACGGTGTTCAACGTTCCCGGCATCGGGCAGCTTGTGGTCAATTCGATTCTGCGGCGCGATTACCAGATGATCCAGGGCATCATGATTTTCGTGGCCATGGTCTTCATCGTCGTCAACCTGATCACGGACATTCTGTACGCGGTGATCGATCCGCGAATCCGAGAAAGGTCCTTCTGATTATGACCAGCACGACGGCACAGACGAAACCCTTGGCCCGCGCTCGGAACAATGCTGGCGGAGCATCATGGTGGAAGGCGCTGCGTTCCTCCCCCTCGGCTTTGGCAGGAGGCATCGCGCTGCTGATCATCACCTTGTCGTGCTTCTTCATCCCGTGGATCGGGCATATGGACGCCTACGGCACGGACACCGCGTCGATGTTGCAGGGCCCCAGATCCTCGCATCTGATGGGGACCGACAATGTCGGCCGCGATATCTTCACCAGGGTGCTGCTCGGCGGCAAGGCCTCGCTGACCGTCGGGCTGTCCGCAGCGGCGATAGCCGGAATCATAGGCTTCATCGTCGGCATGTATGCCGCGTACTATCCGAAAATCGGCTATGTGCTTATGCGCATCTGCGATGGCCTCATGGCTTTCCCTGCGATTCTGTTCGGCATCGTGTTCGTCGGGTCATTCGGGCAGAGCACTTCCAGCGTGGTCATGGCGCTTTCTATCGTGTTCATGCCCATGGTGGCTCGCATAGTGCGCTCGGCCACGCTGTCGAATATGAACGAGAACTACGTCGCGGTGCTCGTGAATCTGGGCGCTGGGAGCATGCGCATTCTGTGGCGGAACATCGCGCTGAATGTGATCGGGGTCTGGATCGTCGAGGTCACCTTCGTGTTCGCGGATGCGATTCTCGTGGAGGCGGCGATGAGCTTCATCGGCGCCGGCATTCCGCAGCCGCAGCCCAGCTGGGGCAACATGCTCTACGACAGCCGCACCTACATCTACTCGGCGTGGTGGATGACCGTGTTCCCAGGAGTCGCGTTGGCCCTGACGGTATTCGTCATCAACATGTTCGGGGATGGCCTGCGCGAGGTCTTCGATCCCAAGAGGAGAAGGTAAGGCGATGGACGAAACGACAAAAAACGCGCATGCGACCACGGCCATAGCGGCCGATGCGCCGGACGCCAGCGGCGCACTGCTGCGAGTGGACAATCTGACGGTGAGTTTCGCAGGTCAGAAGAAAACGATGGTCCCGGCCATCGAGGGAGTATCCTACGAGGTCGCTCCGGGCGAGATCCTCGGCATCGTCGGCGAATCGGGCTGCGGCAAAAGCGTGACGGCTTTTTCCATCCTGCGGCTGCACGACGAACGCACCACACGCTACGACGGCCATGTCGAGGTGAACGGCCACGACGTCTTCTCCATGTCGCAGCACGAGCTGCATGCGCTGCGCGGCGGGGATGTCGGTTTCATCTTCCAGAACCCGATGTCGAGCCTGAACCCGCTGATGACCATTGGCCAGCAGATGCGCGAAACAGTGACTGCACACGGTTCCGGGCTTTCGAAGGCGCGCATCAGGGAGCAGTGTCTGCACGCGCTGCGTGACGCGGGAGCCGATGAACCTGAGGAGTGGATGGGCAAATACCCCTATCAGATGTCCGGCGGCCAATTGCAGCGCGCGGTTATCGGCATGGCGCTGGTCAATGGCCCCAAGCTTCTCGTCGCCGACGAGCCTACGACGGCGCTCGACGTGACGATTCAGATGCAGCTGCTGCGCGTGCTCATGCGCCTGCGCGACGAGCAGGGCATGAGCATCGTGCTCATCACGCACGATATGGGCGTCGTCGCGCAGGTCTGCGACCGAGTCGCGGTGATGTACTTGGGCGAAATCGTCGAGTCGGCATCGGTCGACGAGCTGTTCGCACACCCGCGGCACCCCTACACGCGAGGGCTGCTTGAAGCCACGCCGCCGCTCGAAGGCCCGCACCCTGAGCGTTTGAGCACGATTCCCGGCTCGGTGCCGCGCTTGGCCGAGGTCGGCCCAGGGTGTCGTTTTGCCTCCCGGTGCCCCTTCGTTGCCGAGGAATGCAAGGTCGCGCCCATCGCGCTGCAGAAGGTGGGAGATCATCATCAGGCCCGATGCATACGGCTTGAGCATGTGAGCGAATTCAGGAAGGTGATCGCATGACCAGCCCCAAGACCCCGTTGCTGCAGGTGAACAGCTTGACGAAGGATTTCGTGAGGCGCGGGATCTCCGCTCGCCGCTCGACCGTCTTCCACGCGCTGCAGAACGTGTCCTTCGAATTGTTCGAGCGACAGACCTATGCGCTGGTGGGGGAGTCCGGCAGCGGAAAAAGCACCACTGGCAAGATCATCTGCGCCTTGGAGAAACCGACATCGGGATCAGTCGTCTTTGCAGATCGCAATTATGTCGATGATTCCCCCAAGCTGCTGCGCGAACGCATCCACGGCCAGATTCAGATGGTCTTCCAAGATCCCTTCTCCGCGCTCAACCCGCGTAAAACCATAGGCGATGCATTAGTGGAGGCCTTGGAAATACAAGGCTTGGGCGATTCGGCGAAAGAACGGCGCGCTTCGGCGACAGAAATGCTGGAGCGGGTAGGCCTGCCCGGATGGCATATGCAACGCTATCCGCACCAGTTCTCAGGCGGTCAGCTGCAGCGCGTCAACATCGCCAGGGCTTTGGTCATCCGTCCCAAGGTGCTGATTCTTGACGAATCGGTGTCCGCGCTGGATGTCTCCATTCAGGCGCAGGTACTCAATCTGCTGCAGGATCTTAAAGAGGAATTCTCCTTGAGCTACCTGTTCATCACCCACGATTTGAGCGTGGTGAGATTCATCGCCGACCGAGTCGGCGTCCTGCGCAAAGGAGTGCTGGTGGAGGAGGGAGATGCGCACAGCATCTTCGCCCATCCCAGCACCGAATACACACGTGATCTGCTGGCAAGCGTACCGATACCCGATCCGCAGCACAGCCAGTTGCCACGGGCCCATCCACAACCCCCAACCCCATTCCAACCACAAACCAACTAAAAGAGAGAGAAAACCATGAAACGCTTAGGCAAAAGAATCGCAACGACGATGACTGTCGTCGCCATGATGTTCGGAGCCGCAGCATGCGGCTCAGGGTCGAGCAGTTCCTCGGGCACTCCTACGGATGGCGGCACCGTTCATGTCGCGCTCAACGCATCGGTGACTAGCCTCGATCCCATGATGACTGGTGCCTATGTGGCGCGCGATACGATGCGCAGCCTCTACGAATCTCTGGTCACGCTGAAAAAAGACGGCAGCGTAGCCCCGCTGCTCGCCAAAAGCTACGACGTGAGCAAGGACAACAAGACCTTCACTTTCAAGCTCCGCACTGGCGTGAAATTCCACAACGGCAAAACCATGAAGGCCGAGGACGTCGTGGCGTCCATGCAGCGCTGGATCAAGCTATCCCAGATCGGCAGCACCTTCTTCACCGGTTCCACGGTGTCGTCCCCTGACGCGGACACGGTGGTCATCGCCTCGCCGAAGCCAGTGTCCACTGGCCTGTACGATATGGCTGATACCGGGCGCATCGCAGCCATCATGCCGAAAAGCGTGATCGACAAGGCCACAGATACCGGCGTGAGCGAATACATCGGCACGGGTCCCTTCAAGTTCACATCTTGGAAGAAGGACACCAGCATCGTGCTGAGCAAATTCGCCGACTACAGCTCGCCGACCGGTACCTCGGATGGGTATTCCGGTGCCCGCAAGGCGCATGTCGACAAGCTCGAATTCGATTTCGTCACCGATGGCACGACCCGCATGACCGGCGCACTGAGCGGACAGTACGAAATCGGCTATTCGCTCGCCGATTCCCAGTATGCTCAGGCGAAGGCAAGCTCCGACGTCAGCGTCGAAAGTGATACGATGCTCGAAACCCTCATCTTCAACAAGAAGCAGGGGCTGTTCAAAGACAATCAGAAGCTCCGTCAGGCGATTCTGGCCACTCTCGATATGAGCAAAATCGCCAAAGCCGGTCACCAGAATGCCGATCTGTATACCACTGATGGCGGGCTGATGCCGAAGGGCAACCCGCTGCGCTCCGAAGCCGGACTGGACAAGTACAATGCTCCGGATGTCGCCAAGGCGAAGCAGCTGGTCTCTGAATCCGGATACAGCGGGCAGACGATCAACTTCCTCACCACCAAGGATTATCCGTACATGTACGACGAAAGCATGGAGATCCAAAACGAGCTGAAGGCGGTTGGCATCGCCACCAATATCCAAGTGCTCGACTGGGCCACCCTCCTGCAGAAGATGTTCCAGCCGGATCAATGGGATATGCTGATCTCCAGCTACAGCTTCTCCGCCAATCCGATCTGCTACTCCTTCTTCCAGGCCTCCGGCGCCGGATGGAACACCGATCCCCAGTTCCTGAAGATCGCCGACTCCATCAACGCGGCGACCACCGAAGCCGACCAGAAGTCCGGGTACGATCAGCTGCAGAACTGGTTCTACGACTATGTGCCGAACATTATGATCAGCCACTACCAGCAGATCAGCGCCGTCTCCAAGAAGGTCAGTGGATACGGCCAAGGCATGCAGGGTCCGGCGTATTACAACATCCAGCTGCAGCAATAAGTCACATGCCGCTGACCCTGGCGCTATCGGGTTTCGGATTCGGATCCCATAGCCACACGATCAGATGACAGACGGGCTTCCTTATGGGCACCATACCGTGGCCCATAAGGAAGCCTGTTGTCCGTGAAGCATCCAACCACATCCATTCATACCCTTTCGAGGAACTCATATGACTGATCACACCGCTTCGGCGTCCGATCCTTGCGAATTGTCCATCGCCGACATCAAGCGCATGCTCGCTTCCGGCGAGCTGACCTCCACCGAGCTGGTGGTCAGTTACCTTAACCGGATGTTCTACTACGACGTCAACGGCATTCGGCTGCATGCCGTGCCGATCATCGCCGCCGATGCGATCGAACAGGCCATGCGCAAGGATGACGAGCGGGCCAGCGGCAAGGCGCATGGGGCGTTGCATGGCGTGCCGTACACCGTGAAGGACAGTTATATGGCACGGGGCATGACGATGGCCGCCGGGTCTCCGGCCTTCGCGCATGTCGTGGCGAATGAGGACAGCTTCTCGGTGCAGGCGCTGCGCGAGGCTGGGGCCATTCTCATGGGGCGCACCAATATGCCGCCGATGGCCGCCGGAGGCGTGCAGCGCGGCCTGTACGGACGCGCCGAAAACCCATATAATGCCGACTATCTTGCCGCCGCCTGGTATTCGGGATCGTCGAACGGCTCAGCGGTATCGACCGCATCGAGCTTCGCCGCTTTCGGGCTAGGCGAGGAAACCGTGTCGTCCGGGCGCTCGCCGGCTGCGAACAACGGCGTGGTGGCCTACACCCCCTCACGCGGTGTGATTTCTTTGCGTGGCAATTGGCCCTTGCACGCCACCAAGGACGAAGTGGTGCCGCATACGCGCACCGTGGCCGACCTGCTCGAATTGCTGCCGACGCTGATGCGCGAGGACGCTGACACGCGCGGCGATATGTGGCGCAGGCAGCGCTTCGTGCCGCTCGAAGGCGCTCAGCAATTCCGTGAGGAAGGCGTTGCCGGCATTGCGGATATGGATGCGCTTGACGGGCTGCGCATCGGCGTCGTCAACGAATACGCCGGCCGGCTGGGCGGGGTGATTCCATCCGTGTACACGCGGCCGAGCATTAGTCGGCTGCTGCTGCGAGCCATTGATGACTTGCGCTCGCTCGGCGCCGACGTGCGCTGGACGAATCTGCCTCTGCGCGACGCCTACGAACTTGCTCCGCGCACGTTGAAAACCTTTGCTGATCAAGGCCTGATTCCGGCCGAATGGATGGAGCATGAGTGGCTGCAGCTGAACGCCGCCGTGCTCGAAGAGTTCATTCAGGGCTTCGACATCAGCGGCGTGAGCAGCCTCACCGATGTGAATCCCGACGACGTGTTCCCCAATCCCTTGAATTCGCTCGCCCGCAAGCAAGGCCGGCGCTACGGCTTCTACCGCGACGCCTACGAATACATCCGGCAAGGCAAGCTCAAGCCCTCGCTGGAAACCCCGCAGCTCGAACAGGGGCTGCGCGGTCTGGAGGCTATCCGCAAGCGACACCTCGAAGCATGGATGCAGGCGGAAGGCTTCGACGTGCTGGTGTTCCCGGTGAACAGCAACATAGCCCACGCCGACACCGATGTGGACGAAGTACACAACACCGAAGCATGGCAGGACGGCACCTGGTTCTCAAACGGGAACCGCATGATACGGCATTTGGGCATCCCCACCGTGAATGTCACGATGGGCGTTATGGACGATACTGGCGTCCCCGCAGGGCTGACCTTCATGGGACCTTCGGGCAGCGACCGGCTGTTGCTCGCCGCCGCATACCAGTACGAGCAATCCACGCGCAGGCGTCTTGCTCCGGGCCGTACGCCGGCGATAGAGGATCTGAACCGGATTCCGCTGGAGGATACGGACTCTGGGCGGCGAGGCGGAACGTTCCCCGCGAAGCTGCACGTAGACATCGACCATGGTTCGCTGCGCTATCGTGTCCAGGCCGAGCGTCCGGACGAACGTTTTTCGTGCAGGATATTCGTCAACGGCTTGCTCATCGAGCAATGGGACGGCACGCAGCCGTGGGAGGGCTCCATGTCGCTGGCGCAGCTGTTCGACGCCGATGTGGTGGCCGTGGTGGCGCTGTTCTCCGGAATCGGCGGCGGTATCGGCGCTGACGTGAGCGCCAGCCCTATGCCCAGAATCGCCCAACCGGTCAATTCTTTGATTTAGGCACGGCGCTGCAATCCGCACAGTCGCATTTGACGGTGTGAAACGGGCTGGAAAGACATATATACCAAGGAGCGCAATCAATGTTTGCGATTGATACGATATTCGAAAACGGCCGATTCCAGACGATGGATACGGGCAGGCCCTACGTGAGCAAAGTCGGCGTGTACGATGGCAGAATCATCGCAGTGGATGATGAGCTCGAAGGCATGCAGGCGAGGCATCATGTCGATCTGCAAGGGCGTTATGCCTGCCCGGGGTTCAACGATGTCCATCTGCATTTCTCTCTGCTTGGCGCCAACCTCAATCAAGTCGATCTGCGCAAGCAGACGACGTCCACGATAGCCGAACTGTATCGCAAGATACAGGAAGCCTGTGCGCAGGCACCCGAGGGGGAGTGGGTACTGGGATGGGGCTTCGACCAGTTCTCGCTTGGCGCGTTCCCTGATCGCGCCAGACTTGACGAGATCTCGGCAGGTCACCCCGTCTTAGTGCTGCACCTGTCGAACCATGCGGCCGTAATCAACACCGAAGCGTTCCGGCGTGGCGGCTACGAGCATCCTGACGACATCGACCAGCCCGACTTGGTGATCAAAGAGCAAGGCAAGGCTACCGGCCTGGTCAAAGACAAGATGTGCTTCATGTTCAATGGCCTGGCGAACCGCGTCTCGGAACGCACGCTGCTGCATCAGCTGGAATTGGCAGCGCAGTATACGCTGTCGTACGGCATCACCAGCTTCAGCGACGCCGGCACCGGCACCGACCGCAACTGGGAGGGCATCGGCCAGACGCCGTATGATATCGGCCTGTTCCAAGCCGCCTATGAGCGCGGCATGATTCACCAGCGCGGTACCTTGATGCCGTATTTCTCGGCGCTGCATGATCTGGGGCAGCTGGCCGGTGATATCAGCGATGGTTTCGGGCTGGACCTGGGAATCCGCACCGGCTTCGGCGGCGATCTACTGGATATCGGGCCGTTCAAGATCATACTCGACGGCGCATTCAGCAGTCTTTCGGCGTATTTGAACGAGCCGTATCTTGGGTCGGCGAACAACTGCGGCGTGTTCAGCTGGGATCCTGAAGATTTCATACGGCAGGTGGCGAAGCTGCATCGCCAGGGCTGGCGCATGGCGGTGCATGCCATTGGGGATCGAGCCATAAACATTGCGCTTGACGCCATCGAGAATGCGCAGCGGCTCTATCCGCGTCGCGATGTGCGCCACCGTCTTGAGCATTGCGGCCTTGCCGACGATGCCACGGTCGAGCGCGTGATTCGAGACGGGGTCATTCCCAATCCGCAGGGCAGCTTCATGTACAACAACGGGGACGCCTACGTGCGTCTGCTGGGCGAGGAGCGGGCCGGCAGAACCTACCGGATGGGATC
This sequence comes from Bifidobacterium subtile, assembly GCF_000741775.1. Classification (GTDB taxonomy): domain Bacteria; phylum Actinomycetota; class Actinomycetes; order Actinomycetales; family Bifidobacteriaceae; genus Bifidobacterium; species Bifidobacterium subtile. The sequence goes on along the minus strand of NZ_JGZR01000003.1, from coordinate 247,466 downwards.
CTTCGTCCACCGCGGCGCCATTATTCCCGGCAGCACGGATGCGCCGTGCGCCCCGCTCGCGCCGATGATCTCCATCGAAGGCATGGTCACGCGGGCCACGGAAAGCGGCTATGTGCTCGGCACGAATGAGCAGCTGAGCCTTGATGAGGCGTTGCGCGCCTATACCTTCGGCAGTGCGTACGCATCGCATAAGGAAGCCGTGCTGGGAACGATCGAGCGTGGCAAATACGCTGACATCGCGGTGCTGGACACCGATCCGCACGATGTGCCGCCGGAAGCTCTGCATGAGGTCACGGTCGCGCAGACCATTATCGGCGGCGAGGTGCGGTATGACCACAATAGCCACTGAGCTGAAGCTGCCGGTCATGGGTCTGGATGGTTTCGCCTATGGGCAAGGCCCTGGCGCATGATGTCATCCATGGCAACATCCGACGATTTCGATTAAAACGCATGACGTAGTGTCATAGGCATTCAGGCGACATAAGTATCCCGAGGAAAGGACAACCACCATGAAAGCTGCCGTCTACCACGGTAACCATACGATACGTCTCGATGAGGTGCCCGAGCCGACGATCAAGCATCCGACCGATGCGATTGTCGACATCGAGTACGCCGGAGTATGCGGCTCGGATCTGTGGACCTACCGCGACCAGGGCGCTGCCGCTCCTAACCGCATCGGCCATGAATTCGTGGGCACCGTGCGCGAGGTCGGCAGCGAGGTTCGCTCCGTCAGGCCCGGCGACTGGGTGATTGTGCCATTCCGCTATAGCGACGGGACGTGCGGCTACTGCCGCAAGGGCTTGGAGACAAGCTGCGTCAACGGCGGATTCTGGGGGCGAGAGACTGCCGACGCAGGCCAAGGCGAGGCGGCCTGCGTGCCCTTCGCCGATGGCACGCTGGTCAAGGCGCTGCCTGACGGTTCGCGCCCCGATGAGCGGCTGATACCCAGCCTCTTGACATTGAGCGACGTGTTCACCACCGGATACCATGCGGCCGTAAGCGCCCATGTGAGCAAAGGCGACGTGGTGACGGTCGTCGGCGACGGCGCAGTGGGACTATGCGCAATCATGGCGGCAAAAATGCTGGGCGCAAGCTGCGTCATCAACGCCGGCAGCTCCCATGCGGATCGTAATGCTTTGGCGCAGTCATTCGGGGCCGACCAGATCATCACCTCGCGCGGAGATGAGGCCGTGGATGACGTGATGAAGCTGACCGGCGGCGAAGGCAGCGACGTGGTGCTCGAATGCGTGGGCTCCGCGCAGTCCTTCGATACCGCGCTCCGCATGTGCACGGCAGGCGGAACCGTGGGCTACGTAGGGCTGCCGCACGGCGTGGCCATCGATGCCGGGCTGCTGTTCCGCGGCAACATCACGATTGCAGGCGGCATGTCGCCGGCGCACCATTATATTGCTGCCACCATGCCAGCCGTGCTTTCGGGCGAGATCAATCCCGGCATGGTATACACCAAGCAATACCCGCTGGGCGATATCGCGCTCGCCTACGACGACATGGACCACCGGCGCACCATCAAGCCGCTGATTCGCGTGCGGTAGGGAGCGCAGACCATGCACGATTTTGCAGGATATGAGATGCTGCGCGTTCCCCATGATGCGGTTTCGACGGGCGAGGCGTCCGAATTCGCAGAGTACTGGTACGGGTTGCATGATGTAGCGACCCGGCGCATCGCAACCGAGCGCGACGACACCTTTGCCGTAAGTCTGCGCGGTGAAGCAGAGCCGCGATATATCCTCAAATTCGAGCATCCTGCAGAATCGCGAGACAGTGTGTTGTTGCGAGCCCAAGCTTTGACGCTGCTGCAGGAGACGCAGCCGGATATACCTTCCACGCGGCTGATTCCCGCGCGTGGTGAGGAACTGGTGACTCGCTTCGAGCAAAATGACACCGTGCGTTGGACCACGCTCACGACTTTTCTGCATGGGGCTATGGTGTCGGCGTTGCCGGGGCCGCTGTCTGAGCCGCTGCTTGATGACATCGGAGTGCGGCTCGCGCAGCTGCAGCATGTGCTCTCGCCGCTGCAATATCACGATATTCCGGGGCGTGTGCTGTGGGACGTGCGGTTGCTGCCGCAATTAGCAGAGGATCTGCTGCCGATGTTTGAAGATGCTGAGAGCCGCAGCCGAGTGACGCAAGCGGTGGATGACTATATGTCTGTCGAGCCCGAGATCGAACGACTGCCCGCAACCCTATGCCATGGCGATTTTCATCCTGGCAATATGATGGTTGACCCCAATGCGCCGCAGCGCCTGTCCGGCATTCTGGATTTCGGTGATATGCATATGATGCCGTCCATCTGCGATTTGGGCACATGCCTGTTTTACCTCATCGATGCCTTGTCGTATCCGAACAACCCGCTGATGCCATGCCGTATTGCGCTGGAAAACTACATGCGGGAAGTAGACAGTCGTGCCAGTCATGTCTCCGATTCTGGTTCTGATGGTGGCTATGATGACGATGGCTATAGTGATGGCAACTGTAACGATGACAACAATAGCGGCTTTGACGTTCAGCAGCTCGATCTTCTTCCCGCGATCATGGAGGCACGAGGTGCCTTGGTGGTGCTTCTGCCATTGATGGCCGAGCGCTTTTCTGGGGTGGAAGCCGGCCATTATCTGGTCGATCCGCAGCGGCGGCTGGACAAACTTCGGTTGGTACAGGATCTTGGTTGGCCGGCAATGGCGGAGCAGCTTGGCATAGCGCAACACGCAATCACACAACACGCAATCTCACAACTGGCAGGCAAGGAGTCCCTATGAATGAAACGCAACTCGGCGATGCAACAAACAGTGCAGAAAACAACACAAAGACCAAGCAAACCGGCAAGAAGCAACTCGCCAACGGCTTCGACTTCTCCAAGGGCACGCAGGGCCTCGACGCCGATTCGGCCACGCTGATCGAACGGCGCAAGCGGGTGCTGGGCACGCTGGGGCCGTTGTTCTACAATCAGCCGATCCATGTCGTGCGCGGTCAGGGCGCTCATCTGTTCGACGCGCAGGGCAACGACTATCTCGACTGCTACAACAATGTCGCCTGCGTGGGCCATGTCAACGCCCATGTGCGCGAAGCGGTGGCCGACCAGCTGACTAGGCAGGACACGCATTCGCGCTATTTGCAGGACGAAGTGCTCGATTACGCCGAACGACTGCTGGGCTACTTTCCGCAGACGCTCGACCATGTGAGCTTCACCAATTCCGGCTCCGAATCCAACGATCTGGCGCTGCGCATGGCCCGCGCCTACACCGGCAATCGCGGCGTGGTGGTCACGTCGAACGCCTATCACGGCATCACCGATCTCGTGGCTTCCATCTCGCCGAGCTTCGGTACTGGCATTCCGCTCGCGTCCTTCTTGGCGACGGTTGAAGTCGCTGATGTACTTAAAAATCCTGGTCCAGACGCCGAGGAAATACTGCTGGGCAGGTTCGAAGCGGCCTTCCGCCAGCTGCACGATGCAGGATACGGCGTCAGCGCGGTGCTGCTCGACCAGATCTTCTCATCCGACGGCGTGTTGCCCGGCGCTCCCGGTTGGGTGGGCCGGGTCGCGCAGGCGGCGCATGAAGCAGGCGGACTGCTGATTGCCGACGAAGTCCAGTCCGGCTTCGCCCGCACAGGAGACGCCTTCTGGGGCTTCCAGCGGCACAACGCCGATGCCGACATCGTGACTATGGGCAAGCCGATGGGCAATGGCATCCCCACCGGCGCCGTGGTCTACAAGACGCCGATTGGCGATCGCTTCGCCGAATGCACGAGGTATTTCAACACCTTCGGCGGCAATCCCGTATCGATGCGCGCCGCCAGTGCCGTCCTTGACGAGATCGAACAGCGCGAGCTGCTGCGGCATGCCGAAACAATCGGCGACCGCATCGCCGGTGAACTCGAATCACTGCTCGGTGATACTCCTGGATTCGGCGGCATTCGCCATGCTGGGCTATTCATCGGCCTCGACATCACATCCCGAGACAATCGCGGCCTGCCCGATCCCGCCGCCACGCAGCGCATCGTCGACGAGCTGCGCACGCGCAAAGTCCTGATTTCCGCCTCCGGAGCTGACGCCAGCACCCTCAAGCTCCGCCCTCCGCTGGTCTTCTCCGACGCCGACGCAGACCGTCTGCTCGATGCCATGCAGCAGGTGAAGTCCGTGGGATTGCTGAGGTGAGGGGTGCGCTTCCGCTTATATAGTATGTACAACGGAGACAAAAGAGGATTGCTGCGTATCGGCAGTTGCTGTCCAGCAGTCAGGAAATTCCCTAACCCACGAAACGAGTCACTGCGATGAATAATGTCATATGCCCCAACTTGGGCCTCGATCTCGCCTTCGAACGCGAGCTGCTCGTGCAGTGGGGGATTGATGATATCAATCTTATTGAGATTAACGATTCCAGGCCGCTCGATGCGCATGTCAACGAATATCAGGCTGCCGGCGCGCTGCTGACGTACGAGCCTGCCACTGCTGATGTTCTCGCGCGGTGCCCAAGCCTGCGGATCATTTCCCTGGAAAGCATCGGCTACGACACGGTCGACATTGCCGCCGCCACCGCGCACGGCGTGCAAGTGACCAACGTGCCGGGGTATTGCTTGGAAGACGTGGCGCTGCATACGCTTGCGATGGCGCTCGACCTTACGCGGCAGATCACGTTCCAGGACCGGCAGGTGCGCGAAAGACAGTGGGACGCGCTGTCCGGGTATCCGATGCGTCGCATTGGCGGCCTCGTCTTCGGCCTGGTGTTCTTCGGCGGCATCGCCATGCGGCTGGCCGATATGCTCAGGCCCTTGGGATTCGATGTGCTGGTCTACGCGCCGCACGCCAGCGACGAGCTGCTGGCCGAGCATGGATGCCGAAGAGCCGATGCGCTTGACGCTCTGCTTGCCGAATCCGACTACGTATCATTGCATTGCCCGCTTATAGCCGGCGTCACTGATAATCTCATTGGCGCTCGCGAGTTCGATATCATGAAGGACAGCGCGTTTCTCATCAATACTGCGCGCGGCGGGGTCATCAATCAGCAGGCTCTCGTTGAAGCGCTAAGGCGACATGTGATTCGCGCGGCCGCGCTCGATGTGGTCGAGGGCGAAGGTGCGGGCGCGGGCGAACTCGCCGAGATTGACAACTGTATTCTCACGCCGCATTCCGCTTTCCTAAGCGAGGATTCGTTCAACGAATTGCGCGAGCGGGCGTTGAAGCATATCGTGCAGGCATTGTCCAAATATTCGGACGGGCACGTTGACGATCTGGTGAGCTGATGCCGCTCAACGTTGGTGCAGGCGTGCGTGAACCCGTGGATTTGCCGGTTGCGCGCAGGTATCTGCGTTGTGTGAGGCGTTAATCCACTCGTGTGGAGGTCTATCTGCGTTGTGTGAGGCGCTAAATCTGCTGCACCCTAAGTATCGCCGTCGGAAAATGGCGGCTTTGGGACGCCTGATACTCGACGTTGCGCGAAATAGCGCCTCACACAACGCAGATAGACCTCCGCAAGGTCAATTTAACGCTACACATAACGGAGATATCCTATTTTCGAAGGGTGTCCATGAATACAGCGACTGGAAACCTGCTCTCGAACACTCGTGAAGAAGCCATGCGACGGCCGACGTACACACCCGAATACGAAGAATCACTAAATCTGCGATTAGGCGCGTTCGCTCACGTCCGTTCGGCCATCATGTGGCGGTAGATGTCTTGCGGCTTATGTCGGTTGCCGAATCCTTTGACATGGATCCCAGTTTCGATGTGGCGGTAGATGATTCGGGCATCGGCCTTTGCTCCACGGGCGCGGTGGTGCTGAAAGCGGAATGAGTGCCAGTCGGACAGATCGTACTTCAGCGATTTTCCCTCGACCTTCCCTGAGATAAGGTCGCTCATGGCGGTGCAGACGGCGAGGACGGCCCTCATAAAGTCCTCTTCTTCAGGCCAGGCCTGCGCCATGAGCGCGACATCATCGACCAGATCGTCCGGGTTCATCGCAAGGCCGTCAACGCCGGCGACCATGCGAACGGCATCGCGGATTGTCGCTGTATCGATCACCGCGTTGCCTTTGAGCCAGCGATATCCAGCAATCCGTCAATGCGCGCATCGAAGCTCGCGGCCGCCGCGTCACGCAGGCCGTTGCCCGACTTGATATCGGTACGGTTTTTACGCGCCTCGAGCATATCGCGCACGGACGCGGTCTCAAGCTGTGCTTCATATTCGTCGAGCGAATCAAGCAGGTCGTTCATAGCGTCGACGGACACGACAAATGCGGCGGTATCGGACCGGTCCATCAACTGAAGCACGCCTTTGCTCGACAGCTTGCTTCGCCATGCGTTGGACCGACCCAAGTCGGTTAGGCTGACACGGGAATCCTCGCGGGACGCCTCGAGCATCGCCTCAGCACGTTCCCTGATTGGAGCAGTCATAATGGCCACTTTCTTTCGTATTAAACTTCGTTATTTATTACGTATTATTATACATGAATATATGCGATCAAGTTGTTTTCTGGTCTAACGTGCCACGCCTGTGAGTCCGTACGCAGGTCGGCTGATAGCCGCAGACCCACAGCCTTGTGCCCGTGACCCTGCGCAGCTGTCATTCGAAGCCCATATGCTCGTTATATGACGACAATAACGACGCAGACCGCGATGCGCGGACGCTGGGATGACGTGCAGGCGGTGCTGTGCGGCGGTGGCGATGGGCGCAGCTGCCAGTGCGCGTGGCCGGTGATGTCTGCGTCCCAGTGGCGCACGACTGGAGTTTCGGAACGAGCCGATGCGCTTCGCGACGAGCTGTCGGGTCCGCTTGCGCCGGGCGTGTTGGCATATGTCGACGAGACGCCCGCCGGATGGGTGCGGGTCGGGCCGAGGACAGCGCAGCAGCGGCTTTCGCGTTCGCGTATTGTGCGGCAAGGCAGCGGTGAACCAATCGACGCACCGGACGTCTGGGCGGCCACCTGCTTCTCGATACGAAAGGAATACCGGCATCAGGGGCTGAGCGCGGCCCTGCTTGATGCGGCGGTCGAGCATGCGCGCAGGCACAATGCGCGGGTCCTCGAAGCGTATCCGGTCGACACAGCGTTGTCTTCGCCGTCGAATAACTCATTGTTCGTCGGCGTGCTGACGACTTTCCTTCGCGCCGGATTCCAGATTGTGTCCCGTCCTACGCCATCGCGCGCCGTCGTGTCGCTTGCGCTCTAATAGGTCGCAGTGGTGATTGTCGTGGATGATTGGTCGGGAAAGTCAGATCAGCCGGAAAGCCAGAAAAGACACGAACTCAGCACGTTCGCAATTACGCCCGCAGTCCCACTCGCCCCACGCCAAATGCGATGGAACCGAGCACATCTGGCGTCGAGGCGTCGCTTGGTGCGTGGCCTTGGGTACGATGGTGACTTGCATTGTAGTCAGGAAACTTAAGGATAAGAGAGATACATGCCCAGGATGTTCGGCACCGATGGTGTGCGAGGTTTGGCAAATAGGGTTCTGACGGCGCGGCTGGCGCTTGACTTGGGCGATGCAGCGGTGCGCGTCCTCGGCGATTCCGGAACCAAGAGCAACCATCCGGAAGGACGGCGTCGTGCGCTGGTCGGCCGCGATACGCGCGTTTCCGGTGATTTTCTCGCTTCGGCCCTGTCGGCTGGCATGAGCGCCGGCGGGTTCGACGTGATCGACGCCGGCATCATCCCCACCCCCGGCGTGGCGTTCCTCACCTCGGTGCTCAACGTCGAGATGGGCGCGGTGATCTCAGCCTCGCACAACCCGATGCCCGATAATGGCATCAAGTTCTTCGCACGCGGCGGCTTCAAGCTCGCCGACACCAAGGAAGACGAGATCGAGGCGCTGCTCGGGCAGGACTGGAACAGGCCGACCGGGGCCGGCGTGGGTCGCGTGAGCCATGACACCGCCACCGCCACCAACCTGTATATCGACCATCTGGTGGACACCATAGCGCCCATCAGCGCGGACAAGACGCAGCCCAAGCCGCTCAAAGGCCTGAAAATCGTGGCCGACTGCGCCAACGGCGCCGCTTCGGTCGTCGCACCGGAAGCCCTGAGAAGGGCTGGTGCCGAAGTCGTGGTCATCAACGCTTCGCCGGATGGCTACAACATCAACAAGAACGCCGGTTCGACCCATCCTGAGCAGTTGCAGGCCATGGTCAAGGCTTCGGACGCCGTGATGGGCGTCGCCTTCGATGGGGACGCCGATCGCTGCCTTGCCGTGGACGAAAACGGCGACATGGTCAATGGCGATCAGATCATGGGCATCCTCGCACGCGCCAAAAAGCATGCAGGCAAGCTCAACCATGACACTTTGGTGGTCACCGTGATGAGCAATCTGGGACTGAAGCTCGCGTTGGCCGACATGGGCATTGCGACCGTGCAGACCGGTGTCGGCGACCGTTATGTGCTCGAAGAGATGCTGCGCGGCGACTACTCGCTCGGCGGCGAGCAGTCCGGCCATGTCATCAACCGCGCATTCGCCACGACCGGCGACGGCACGCTCACCGCGCTGACCCTGTGCAACGAAGTGGCTTCCTCAGGGCGCAGTCTGCGTCAGTTGGCCGCCGACTTCCCGCAGCTGCCGCAGCAATTGGTCAATGTGCCCAATGTGGACAAGGGCGCGGCCTCCGGCAATGCCGCGGTGCAGGCTGCGGTCGAGCGCGAATCGAAGCTGCTGGGCGACACCGGACGCGTGCTGCTGCGGCCCAGCGGCACCGAGCCGCTCGTGCGCGTGATGGCCGAGGCTGAAACGCAGGCTCAGGCCGACGAGGTCTGCGCACGTCTCGCCGCCGTGGTCGCCGAAGAACTGGCGCTGTGATGTTCGGGCGCAACGCGAAAGTCGACACTGAACTCAACCGCGATGTCGAAGGTCTGCTGCACGAGGCGGGCAAGGATCGCATCCTGCCCATCGTGCAGATGGGGGAGCCGGTGCTGCGTCAGCCGTCCGGGCAATACGCGGGCCAGCTAAGCCACCGCACGCTTGCCAAACTGCTCGACACCATGCACGAGACCATGCTGGAAGCGCCCGGCGTCGGGCTGGCTGCGCCGCAGATCGGTCTGGGACTGGCCATCGCCTTAATCGAGGACCACCTGCGCGATGATGAGGATGATCCGCGCGAAATCGGCGAGCTGCCGTTCCGCGTCATCATCAACCCGTCGTATGAACCGGTCGGCTCGGAAACACGGAGCTTCTACGAAGGCTGCCTGAGCTTTTCCGGGTACCAGGCAGTGCGCCGGCGCTGGCTTGACATCACTGCCCGTTGGCAGGATGAGGACGGCAAACGCCACGAAGAACGCATGCACGGCTGGCCGGCCCGCATCTTCCAGCACGAGACCGACCACTTAAGCGGAGAAGTCTACATCGACAAGGCCGAGATCCGCTCCTTAAGCAGCGACGACAACCTCAGCGACTTCTGGGCCGAAGACCCGGTACCGACCGAGGCCGCCGAGGAGCTCGGGTTTACTATCTAGCGAAGGGTCGGGGCTGGCGGGGACTTGGCCTCTCTCGCGCACCAACGGGGTTTACTGCCCCTTTTGGGCCTCTAACTCAGGATAATCGTCACGAAAGGGGCATCGGGGAAGAAGCTCTGCCCCTTTTGGGCCTCTTATCGCAGATTGGCGTCACGAAAGGGGCATTATCTCTGGATCATCGATACCAACAGGGCGCCATCCGACCTTTAGCGCCTAGCCCTCAGTCTCAAGCAGCGCATACAACGCCTGCGCGAGCTTGGCTCTGGCGGGGTAGTGCTCCACCAGCTTGCGTGCGATGGATTGCGCCTCGTTCATGCTGAACACCGATGCATACTTCATCAGCGATTTGGCGATGTGCTGGTAGGCGGCCTGCCGCGCCGGCATCTCGCCTTCGTAACTGCCGTCCATGCCGATGGGGCCCAGGATGATGTGCTTCGCTGTCTCTGGTCTCGCCAGCGCAATGGTTTTCGCCAGCTTCGTGCGCGACTTGGGGAACTGGCGTGCGTAGCGCCAGGCCCGTTCGCCGAGCTTTTCGCTGATGAGCAGCTGTTCATAGGCCATATTGCGCGTGAAATGCTCGCGTCCGTCGTCGTATTCCTCAAGAATCAGCTTGACCTGGCGAGGCCAGTCGTCGCCGCTCGCCGCACGCAGCCGTGAGACGTTGAACACCTCGTCGGAATCGAAGGCCTCGACCACGCGCTCGCGATAGAGCTCGCACAGTTCTTCGCGCCGTCCCAAAGCCTGCAAAGCGGCCTCGTGTATGGACTCCCACTCGTAGGGGGCCACATCGGAAGGGATAACCATAAGTTGCTGGTTCGGGTCGTCGCGCATCACCAACTCGCTGAAGTCCAGCAGCTCCTGCCAGCGCTCCTGTGCGATGAGCCGGGCGGCGTAGGAGTCCGCGAAGGGCTCCATATCGTGGTGTTCGGCGAGGAAACGGTCCGCCGCCTCGGCTTCGCCGCTCAAGCGCAGCAGATCGTGGCGCAGGAAGAGCATCGTCTGCTCGAAATGCATATGCACCAGTTCGATCGGGTAATCCACCAGATCGCCGTCCGCATTCTCCATCAGCCCGCTCGCCAGATCGGTCTGCACATCCGTTTTGGCCTGGTGCAGCATGCGGTCCATCGCGCCCGACGCCTTGTCCAGCGCGTCGTAGGCGAGCACGCGCGTGTCGTCCCACCGGGCGAAAGGCAGCGCGCAAGAGAGCAGCTCGACCATCTGCGTGGGGTTGAGGCGAAAATCCTCGCTGCAGACCACATCGAGTATCGCCTGCAGGGATGCGGCTCCGGTGATCGGGTCGGCACTTCGCGCCAGGGATTCGAAATAGACGCGGATGTCTTGAATCAGCCGTTTGAGGAAGACGAAGCCTTCGTCTTCCCTGTCGGCGATGTTGCCAATGAATTCCGCTGTGACTTCGAGCGCTGCCGCAAGATTCGCGGCCGCATCCTGCCAATGGTCGCTCATCATCGCATTGCCCGCCACGGCCTGCACGCCAGATAGGGCCCGCGTTTCGATATGGAAGGTGGGCAGGGCGGCCTGGCGCATCGCATACCCCTCCGGCGTGAGCTGGGTATCGGGCACGGATGCCGCGAGACTTTGGAAATACCAGTCAATCGGCGCTCTCATGATCGCGCGTGCCTGGTCGAAGGGCGCTACCGGGCCGGACAGTCGTGTGGCGTCGCATTCGACTGCGAGATCGTCGAGGACCTCGTTCCACAGAAACGTGGGGCTGTCGTCCTCGGTGCCGAGCGGCCAGCCGGTCGCGATGAAATCGCGCAGGGCATCGGCTTCGTCGTGAGGCAGCGTGCCGGCGGATGCGTTCGTATTCATGGCGGTATCCGCGCTCGTCTTTGCCTCTGCGTGCGTGTGAATGCCCGCGACGGCATCCGTGTTGGCGTTGTCATTGGCGCTCGTATCGGCGCGGGTGCCGGGGGAGCGCTTATGGTCGACGCCGTGCCGATCGGCTTCGTGCCCGCGCGTACCGCCGCTCGGATGCGCCTGCGAAGCGTGGCGTCGCTTACCGTCGTCAGTGCGGTCAGCGTCGTGCCCGTCGCTGAATTCGGAAGGATGGTATGTCATGATCGGTCATTCCTCCGTTCCGATGGTTGATTGCCGATAACTGATTCCGTCGTTACCAGCCTACCGAATCCCTGTATCGCGCTATATCGCTCCGGGCGCACTGCGTGTAACAGCCTGCGCGAAAAGACTGACAGATCAGACCATGTGATGATGCTTCGACCTATTCGAAGGGATACTTGAGGCCCCACTGGCTGCGAATCCGGTCCATGAGCCGCATGATGCGCATCGTGTCGGTGTGCGGCATCTCGGGGCATTCGCCATTGCCGTCGAGAATCGCGTTGGCCGCCGAAGCCACCTGATACTCGTAGCCGGTCAGCTGCTCGGGAATGCTGTGGCGCTTGGTCAGGCGATGGTCGGCGTCATACACATCGACCGACTCCACGTTGTTGATGTTGTTGCATACGAGGTAGCCTTCAGTGCCCCAGACGGTGCCGGCGCGCTCGGAGACGGAAACCATCGAGCAGTCGGCGACGCCCATCGTGCCATCCTGGTAGCAGATCATAGTCGAGCTTTGCGCGTCGACGCCGCTCTCGTAGGGGATCATAGCGGTGATGATCCGTTCGATTGGCCGCGGGCCCATCGCCATGTCGATGAAATTAAGCGGATACACGCCCATATCGAGCAGTGCGCCGCCAGCCAGCGCTGGGTCGGCCAAACGGGGAACGTCGAAGATGGGATATCCCAGATTCGCCCGCGCGGTGTGCACTTCGCCGATGGCGCCCGAGGCGATGATACGGTCGATGATGCCGCGTGAGGGCATGTACCGCGTCCAAATGGCTTCGGTGCACAGCAGCCCGGTTTCACGGGCCGTGTCCAGCACGGCCGCCGCCTGCGTGGCGTTGGCGGTGAAGGATTTCTCGACCAGCACGTTCTTGCCGGCATTGAGGCACAGGATCGCCTGCTCGGCGTGCAGGCTGTGCGGCGTGGAGATATAGACCAGATCGACGTTCGGGTCGGCCGCCAGCTCCTCATACGAGCCATACGAGACCGGAATGCCGTATTGCTTGGCGAAGGCCGCTGCCCGCGCGCCGTCCCGTGCGGCTACGGCATACGGCGCGACGAGACCGCTGTATCGGGGATCTTTGATCATTGCGTTGAGCGTCGTGGCCATCGCGTTCGCAATGCTGCCGGCGCCGAGTATCGCGACATTGACCTTCAAACCGTCTCGTTCGGCATCGGCGCGCTTGCCATTGAGTCTGCTCATCATTCCTCCTTGAATCGTAGGGTCGTGATTCCAGTCTAGGAACCCCGCTTTACGTTGTGATCCGACGAGAGATAATGGACAGTGTGAATGAAGCTGAGGAATCCATCGTGCAGGATGAGGCGCCAGACAGCGGGGAAGTGCTGCCATCAACTGCGCAACGTGAAGCGATAAAGGCGGCTTCGCCACTGGAGCCGGCCAGCTTGCCAGAGCCTAGGTCTGCCAAGCGTAGGAAGAAGAGCAAGACAAGTCTCAAGAAGGACCGCGCAACGAAGGGGGTTGCCGAGAAATACGCCCGGGGCACGCGCAGCTACACGATGTCGCATATCCACGGCAAGGATACGGCCATCGAGGTGGAAGTGCGCCGTTACCTGTTCGCGCGAGGATTGCGTTTCCGCAAAAACGACAAACGCTACCCTGGCCATCCCGACGTGGTGCTGCCGAAATGGCATGTGATTGTCTTCGTGAACGGGTGCTTCTGGCACGCTCACGAGCACTGCGCCAAGCATACGATGCCCAAATCCAACGTGGAGTATTGGAGCGCCAAGCTGCTGCGCAACCGCGAGCGTGACCACGAGCAGCATGCCCAGCTTGCGGCGATGGGCTGGCGCGTGATTGACGTCTGGGAGTGCGAGCTTAAGAAAAACGTACGCGAGGAAAGGCTGGAGCGGCTGTACGACGAGATAACGGAAGAAGCTACTCAGCTTCCAGCCGACTGATTTCGGCGCGCAGTTTGTGCAGCTTGGCATAGAGTTCGTTGCGCTGCGCCGGCTGCTTGGCGCGGGCATGGTCCTTGACGAGCTTGGCTTCGTCGGCGCGCAAGGACACAAGGTTGTCGCGATTCGCTATACGCGCGTCAAGGTCATGAGCGTCAGCGCTGCCGAGAATGATCTGGGCGTCGAGGCTTTCCCACACTTCATCGAGCGTGGTGCCGCTAATCGCGAGTGCCGCTTTGCCGCTTGGCTGATAGTCGCTGACGAATATCCTGTTGACGCGGGGACGCCCCGCTTTGCCTGGCATCGCCCGCCGCACCGCGAAGGCGCAGGATTCGTCATGGGAAGTCGTGGACTTCGCCTCGCGCTCGCCGCTGTCAGACCGCGACTGCGACCCTTGCGGCTGCGACTCCTGGGCTTCCGCCGGCACCTCGTCGCTCACGCAGACGAACACGATGCCGGAGCGACGCATCCCGGCGATATGCTCGATAACCTCGACCGGAGCAGTTGCGCCCCGATGCTGAATCCCGATGACCATGACCTCTGCCGGCCCTTTGCCCTCTGGGGCCGCGGCGACGCCGATGGTATTCGGCCGCAGCAGCGCCAGCATGGTGACGCTCTCGATGTCGTTGGCGAAACGCTGCTTGAGCTTGGCTGAAACCGGCGTCCTGGCGGTGAACATCTGCTTGGGCAGCGTGCCTTTCGCCTCGGGAATGGCGCAGGAAGCAGGCAGCCCGAGAGAGAGCGCCGAAACGGAACCACAATGTGCCACGGTCATCAGCGGCCTTCTTTCCAAGCTGTTTCACCGGTTTCAACCTGCGCCGGCCTCTTGCCCCATCGTATACGCGATCGCAGCCCGCGCGATTTCCCTGGCGCGTCACCGCCCGCAAAATCGTCATGCCGCGATCCCTTGCGCGCTATGAGCCTGACGTGCCGCTATGCTTCGTCCTGCTCGCTCTTCTGCGCGGTTTCGTCGGTTTTAGTAGCGCCCTTATCGTCCACCGTTTTTTTTACGGCGCCGACTTCCTGCAGATGTCGCCGCATAGCCTCCTCGGCACCTTGGACGTCGCCTTTGCGGATGCAGTCGAAAATTCTGGTATGGCCGTCAATCGACAGCTTGCGTCTGGCCACGGTCTCGTGCGTTTTTCCGCGTGTCTCTTCTGTGGCCTCGTTCACGAATTCCAGCAAGGCCGCCACCAGCGGATTCCCTGTGCTTTTGGCGATGGCGAGATGGAATTCCATATCCATTTTAAGCGACTCGCGTGGCTGCATCCTTGGAGTCGATCGCTCAAGAATGGTGCTCAGCGTAAGCAGATCAGACGCTCCGGCCTTGCGTGCCGCCAAGGCGGCCACATGCGGCTCGACCATATTGCGCAACTCGATGATGTTGTCCCACTCCGGGAGCACTTCGCTGAACTTCGCTTCGATGGCCTTGGTCGTTTCGTCGGCGCCGAGCACGATCGTGCCAGCTCCCCATCGCGTGGCGACGTGATTCTTTTCGGCCAGAATCGCGATTGCGTCACGCAGCGTATTGCGGGACACATGGAAACCTGCGGCAAGCTTGCGCTCACTGGGCAGCTGCGAGCCTATCGGATAGTCGCCCTGCCGTATGCGCTGTTCGAGCAAAGCCGCGATTTCCGCAGACTTTCCCATGCCGGTCTTCAGGAAAACGTCGCCTCCTGCGTTGTCGTTGTCTTTTATGGCTACCTTTCCAGTCAATTCATCACCATGCACTGACTGGAAAGTATAACCCAATTGGTTCAGACCACTTTGGCGAGAAACTCTCGCGTCCGTGGATTCGTCGGATTGTCCAGCACTGCTGCAGGTGATCCCTGCTCGACGATATGACCGTCGGCCATCACCACGATCCGGTCCGCCACTTGGCGGGCGAACGCGATCTCGTGGGTGACGATGACCATGGTCGTATTGCCTTCGGCAACGAGGTTCTGCATGACGCCCAGCACCTCGCCGGTCATTTCAGGGTCTAGTGCGCTGGTCGGCTCGTCGAACAGCATGAGCGCAGGATGCATCGCCAGCGCCCGGGCAATGGCCACACGCTGCTGCTGGCCGCCGGACAGCGAGCGCGGATGCTGATCCATGCGGTCGCCGAGGCCGACCTTTTCGAGCAGCTGGGCCGCCTCCGCTATGCTCTGCTCCTTGGGCGCCTTCATGATGCGCACCGGCGTGTGCCAGACGTTTTCCAGTGCCGTCATATGAGGAAACAGGTTGAAGTGCTGGAACACGAAGCCGATGTTGCGCCGCTGCTCGGCGAGATGCTTGCTGTCCTTGGTGTAGGCGCCCGACTTGGTGCGCCTGTATCCCATGCGATGGCCGTCGACATACATCTCTCCCGATTCGAAGGAGTTCAGCAGGTTGATGGTGCGCAGGAACGAGGTCTTTCCAGCGCCCGAAGGCCCCAGCAGCACCACGACCTCGCCCTTCTTTACGTCGAGCGAGACATCGCGCAGAATAACGTTGTCGCCGCGAGCCATGGAGATATTGCGTGCGCTGACGATGGTGCCGCCGTCAGGCAGCGTGCTGTCGGAAATCATCGTTACGCCTCTTTCGATTCGGAACTGTTCAATGCAGGACTTGGCGCGGCTTTGGCGGCTTTACCGGATTTGCGCGAAAACACTGATGCGATTGCAAAAAAAGCCTTGTGCAGCATGCTCTGCGCGGGGATGCCGAGTTGCCTGCTCAAATGGCACTCTATTTCGTTCTGCACGATCGTCCAGACCGTGGTGAGCAGCAGATAGTAGATGCCGGTGACCAGGAAGATCTCGAAGGTCTTGAAAGTCGCGGAGCTGACGGCCTGCGTGACGAGGAACAACTCGCTTACGCCGATGATGCTCAGCAGCGACGTGTTCTTCATCAAGGTGTTGAACTGATTGCCTAGCGGGGGAATCATGGTGCGCACGGCCTGCGGCAGAATGATCCAGCGCATCGAGGAGAAGCCGGTGTGCCCCAGCGCCTTCGATGCCTCGGCCTGCCCTTCGGGCACGGCGGTTATCGCGGAGCGGATGATTTCCGATACGTATGCGCCGTTGTTCATCGTGAGCCCTACGATTGCGGCGCTTACCGAGCCTGCCACGACCAGGCCGAAGGCGTGCACGTTTTGGAACTTGTAGATATTCGCCGCCGCGAGGCCCAGATAAATCACCACGAGCACCACCAGCAGCGGTATGCCTTGCATAATCCACACATACACTGCGGAAATCGTGCTCAGAATCCGATTGTGCGACAGGCGCATGAGCGCAAGCACCAGGCCGAGCACTACGCCAAGGGCCATCGCGAGGATGGAAATGTTATGGAATGTTTCGAGGAGTTTTCGGATAAATGGTACAGTAAATAAACCAGTGAACCAATTTGCTCGGCAACGGCGTTATGTGACTTGACGTGATGGATGTGACTTGACGTGATGGATGTGACTTGACGTGATGGATGTGACTCGGCGTTTCCCCGGATATTGCTGAATCTGATCTTGTCGCGGGCGCACATGCAATGGCACACAGTGGCACAGAGTCACGAAGGCGGAGGGGGGGGCGGCGCGAAGCGCATGCGCAAGAAGAACGTCGGGAATAACACACAGTGGGGAGGAGATTTGCGTCTCCTCCCCACTGTGGCTATATGTGGCTGCTCAACGGCGGGAAAGCCCATCGCTCACACGGCAGCTCCCTGTTTCAGGCGGTCACAGCAGCTGCAGCGCTTGCGCTCGAGGTCCCCGCCTCGGTTGAAGCGCCCGCTTCCTGCGCAAGCCCGAGCTTGTCGTCGTGCTTGCGCCACCACGCCGAGAGCACGGAGCCGGAGATGTTGTGCCACACGCTGAAGAAGGTGGAGGGGATCGCCGTGATCGGGGCTGCGGCGAAGGAGGTCAGGGCCAGCGTGGCGCCCAGGCCGGAATCCTGCATGCCCACCTCGAAGGTGATCGCCTTCTGCTGTGCGTATCCGAAGCCCTTCGGATACACCTTGTACATGAGCCTGGAGAAACCGTACCCAAGGCCGTAGCCGGACAGATTGTGCAGCATGACGACTGGAATCGCCAGCAGCGTGTCGGCGCTGAAGAGCTTGGCCTGGTTCGCGGAGACCACGACGCCGATGATCAGCAGAATCGCGACCTGCGAGACGATGGGCAGCGCGACCGTGATTTTCGCGATTTTCTCCTTGAAAATCATATGGCAGAGCACGCCAAGCGCAATCGGCAGCAGCACGACGGTCAACGCGTTGATGAGCAGCGACTGCCACGGAATCGCGATGTACTTCGAAGCGAGCAGCTGCATGAGCAGCGGAATCATGAAGGGCGCGAGCAGCGTGGACAGCAGGCCGATGGAGACGTCGAGCGCGACATCGCCGCGTGACAGGAAGCTCATCACATTCGACGACGTGCCGGACGGGCAGCAGCCGACGAGAATGACGCCTACGGCCAGCGGCCCCTCAAGGCGGAAGATCCAGCACAGCAGCACGGCGACGAGCGGCATGATCACGTAGTGGGCGACCGTGCCGACGATCACCATCAGCGGCTGCTTGAAGATGCGCGCGAAGTCCTCAAGCGACAGCGTCAGCCCCATGCCGAACAGCACGATGCCGAGCAGATACCCGGTGTAGCTTTTTGCCCATACGCTGGTGGCGGGCACGAAATAATTGAATGCAGCCCATGCGATCACGATAAGCGTGAACCATGTGGTCAGCCAGTCGGCGACCTTCTTCACTGTTCCCATTTCTTGACATTCCTCTCTTGTGACATGTGTCACAAGGACATATCCTAAAGACAGCCATGCCGTTATGCCCGCGCGTCTCATGTTGTGAACGTCTTGCGGGCGGTATTTGACGGATTTCACGCGCAACACCATGCGCAGCGCAGCTTTCGCGGCATGAAACGCAAAATTCCCTGCTCTGGTGCGCAGCGGCCAGAGCAGGGAATTGCATAGATATACGGATATGGATGAGGAAGCGCCGGCAAGAAGCAGCGGATTGGCGGCAGGCCAGCAGGTCAGCTGCTCTTAGCGCACCTCAATGGAAACGATTATGGCCGGCTCCAGCGGGGCGTCGGAGCGGTCGGTGGGGACGGCTTCGAGCTTGTCGACGACGGCTTTGGACTCGTCGTCGGCGACCTCGCCGAAAATCGTGTGATGGCCGTTGAGCCACGGAGTGGGCACGGTGGTGATGAAGAACTGCGAGCCGTTCGTGCCGTGGATCTTGCCGTCGGAGCCGCGGCGCAGCCCGGCGTTCGCCATGGCGAACAGGTAGGGCCGGTCGAAGGTCAGCGCGGGGTCGATCTCGTCATCGAAGTCGTATCCGGGGCCGCCGGTGCCGGTGCCCAGCGGGCAGCCGCCTTGGATCATGAAATCCTTGATGATGCGGTGGAAGGTCAGCCCGTCGTAGAACGGGTCGTGGGATGCCTCGCCCGTGAGCGGATTGGTCCATTCCTTCTCGCCAGTGGCCAGAGAACGGAAGTTCTCGACGGTCTTCGGCGCTTCGTCGTCGAAGAGGTTGATGGTGATGTCACCTTCGGAGGTGTGCATAACAACAGTACTCATGCGTTCCAGTCTGTCATGCGAGTCGGACCGGGAACCGCGAGCGGCGGAGGCAAAGGTCCTGTCCAGTCCGAAACGGGTACGCTGCAGCGAGCGTCGGATGCCGGATAGGCGCATCCTGCAGAATCGGGAGTCACAGAATGGCGAAGTGCCGCAAGGCGTTCATGATGCCGTCGTGGTCCACGTCATCGGTCACATAGTCGGCGACTTTTTTGACGAACCCGGAGGCGTTGCCCATCGCTACGCCGATGCCGGCGAACTGCAGCATCGTCATGTCGTTGCCGCCGTCGCCGAAGGCGATGCACTGCTCCCGAGTGTAACCATAGTGCCGCAGAAAACGTTGTATGCCAACGGGTTTGCCGCCGTCGGCAGGAATCAGATCAGTAAAGGACGGATGCCAGCGCACGCCCTTGACGTTGTCGCACAGCGCGGTGAGCTCGTGCTCCTGTTCCTTGCTGATGAACGGGCTGATCTGGAAAGTCGGGTGGTCAAGCGGCCGGGTGTGCGGATTGTCGATGAAGGCCTTCGGCGCGGTTTTGCCCAGTTGCCGCCAGGTCTCGCGCATGGTTTCGGTGATTTGATTGAAGTAGACGTAATCGTATTCGCAATAGCTCGCCACGACGTCGGGGTGCTCGTCGAGCCACGCGGTGATGATTCCCACGTCCTGTCTGTTCATGGACTCGGTCTCAAGGAAACCTTGGCTGTCGAAGCAGTACTGCCCGTTCATCGCGACCACGCCGTCGAAGGCTATCGGAATGGTGTCAAGCACTACGTCCATCTGGGAGGGCGAACGCCCAGTGCAGATGAAGATCTTCACGCCGGCCTCGCGCAGGCTTTGCAGCGCCGCTAATGTGGAGTCGGGCACGATATGGGTCTCGAAGCTGGTCAGCGTGCCGTCGATGTCGAAGAACGCGGCTTTGGTGTCGGGACTGCGGGTATCCGCATGCGGCAGACCCGCACTGCGAGACGGATTCGCATCGTAGGACGGCTGCGTGGACATGTATGCGTGCGGCGTTTGCGAATCCGCATAGGCGGGTGTGCGTTGGTCTGCGGTGATGTCACCGGTTGTCATGCTGTCAAGCCTTCCATTTGGCGCGGGTGCCGTGAGTGTGCCTCTCAATCCCTTACGGCTCCAGTGTAGCGGGCATGAATGCGGCTTGAGCGGTCGGCGAACGAGAACGGAAGACCTTGCTTATGGCCATGCGGTCCAGCGGCATGGGCGATGGCTATACACATGGTCCTTCCGGTTCCTCCGCGCGTTTCGTCTCGTTGGGAGCTGCAGGGCGAATGCGCGGGATGGCGCGGATCGAATACAAGCTATAACGAATATGTATAGAGGGATTGCTACTTTTGCTCGCTTGGCCGCGTCCATCCTCGTATCGTAGTGAGGGCCATCCGGCCGCCGCGAGGCGCAAGGGGACTTTCGTGCAGCGAACGCCGCATAGTCGAAGCCAACGCGAGGTCGCGCGACGCGGATCAACAAAGAGAACAAGTGAAGAACACCAGAGAGACAGAGGGAAAGAAAGCTATGACTTCTTCAAACCAGCAGCCAGCTGACGCAAACGGCAATCAGGAACCGGTGCGAGTCAACCACACCGTGCGCAATATCATCATCGCAGTGGTCGTGATCGCCGTTCTCGCCGTGGCGGTCTTCTTCGGATACCGTGCCATCGCGGGCAAGTCCGATTCCTCCGCGAAGGGCTCGCAGTCCAACCCGGTCAAGATCGGCGTCGTGGGCAAGACCAAGCCGCAGTGGATCGCCTTCGAGAAGAAAGCCCAGCAGGAGGGCATCTACGTCGACATCGTCGATTTCCAGGACTACACCTCGGAGAATCCGGCGCTCGATTCCGGCGATCTCGATCTCAACGAATTCCAGCACCTGCTGTACTTGGCGAACTACAACGTGCAGAACGACAAGAATCTGCAGCCCATCGGCGGCACTGCGGTCTATCCGTTGGGCCTGTACTCCGATCAGGTCAAGGATGTCAAGGACATCAAGGCCGGCAGCACGGTCGCGATTCCGAACGATGAGACCAACCAGGCCCGCGCCATCGGCGTGCTCAAGTCGGCCGGCATCGTCAAGCTCAAGGGCGCATGGACGCCGTTCACCTCTCCAGCCGACATCGACACCGCGGTCTCGAAGGTCGCTGTCGCCCCGCTGAAGGCCGAGCAGGTGGCCAACTCGCTCAAGGACCCGAAGGTGGCGGCAGGCGTGATCAACAATGACTATGTCAAGGACGCGAACCTCAACCCGAAGGACGCCATCTACTCGGATGACGCGGAAACCGAATCGGCGCGCCCCTACATCAACGTATTCGTCTCGCGCAAGGCCGATGTGAACAACGAGACCTATCTCAAGCTGGTCAGGATCTTCCAATCCAAGGAAGTGCTTGATGCGCTGCAGAGCGAATCCGGCGGCACCGCGGCGTTCGCCAACAAGTACAGCGCCCAGGACTTGCAGGGATTCCTTGCCACCATCGAGAAGGAAGCCAAGGCAAGCAAGTGAGATTCGCCGACTGATCGGACACCCGGTAGCCGGCGAAAACAGACGTTGCCACGCCATCTGCCCCGCGCAGGCAGGTAGCGTGGCAACGGCGGCATAATATTCTATAACAAGAGCGGTTTTCATTTCGGCATCGAGCTGCGCCGGATGCAACGAGACAGTGCGAGAGACAACGACGAATAGGGCGGCAGGAATGGCAGAGGCGATTATCACGCTTGACCATGTGGTCAAGGAATTCCATAGGCGCGGCGGCTCAGGGAAGCGGTCCGGCGCATCCCGCGCGGTCGACGATGTGAGTCTGCGCGTGGACCGCGGCGACATCTTCGGCATCATCGGCTACTCGGGGGCAGGCAAATCGACGCTGGTGCGCATGATCAACGCGCTTGAGCGGCCGACCAGCGGCGCCGTGAGCGTGCTGGGCACTGACATCACTGCGCTGGGGGAATCCAAGCTGCGCCCGATACGCCAGAAGATCGGCATGATCTTCCAGCAGTTCAATCTCTTCTCCACCAAAACGGTCAGCGAGAACATCGCCTACCCGCTGCAGCTGGATCATTGGCGCAAGGACTACCAGGAGAGGCGCGTGGCCGAGCTGCTCGATTTCGTCGGGCTGCGCGATCACGCCGACGATTACCCGGCGCAGCTCTCCGGCGGCCAGAAGCAGCGCGTCGGCATCGCCCGGGCGCTGGCGACCAATCCGCAGATTCTGCTGGCCGACGAGGCGACCAGCGCGCTGGATCCTGAAACCACTGACGAGGTGCTGGCGCTGCTCAAGCGGGTCAACGAGCAGTTCGGCATCACCATCGTGCTCATCACGCACCAGATGAGCGTGGTGCAGAACATCGCGAACCGGGTCGCCGTCATGAGCCAGGGCCGCGTCGTCGAGCAGGGCGACGTCTACGACGTGTTCGCCGCGCCCCGCCAGCCGGTCACCAAGCGTTTCATCGCCACCGCGCTGTCCGGCGTGCCGCAGGAGCAGCGCGTCGAGCAGCTGCACCGCGACTGGCCGGGCAGGATCGTGACGGTGCTCATTCGCCAGCGTGATGTGCTGAGCAGTGAAGAAAACCGCGGCGATGGGTACGGTAGTGGGCAAAACGGCGGTGACAGGCCGCCCGCCGTGCCGGCTTCCGGCCAGCGCATCTCGCAGCTCATCGCGAGCCGCGGCATCGCCAGCAGCATGCTCTACGGCGGCATCGACACGGTCGGCGGCTCCGCCATCGGCGCACTTACCTATGAATTCGATGACCAGCAGGAGGGCTTCGAAGCGTTCTTCGACGAGCTTATCTATGACAGCGACGTGGTCGATTTCGGCACGGCGAGCCATCCGATTGCCTATGAGCAGGCCGTTGCGTCGGTGAATGCCGTGGCGGCAGAGCAAGCGGCTGCTCAGCAGCCGCTTGTTGCAGGCGTTGCAAGCTTTGCAGGCGTAGAAAACACGGACGGCAGCGATACGAAGGGAAGCAAACGATGAGCGGCATTGCTATCGCGGCCGGGCGCTCCGGCATGGTTCTGGCAGGGCAAGGCGATTGGACCGTGCTCAAGCCGATGCTCTTCCAGTCCATTGCCCAGACGCTGGAAATGGTGTTCATCACCCTGATCGTCGGCGGCGCGTTCGGGCTGGTGCTTGGCGTGATTCTGTACGGCACGCGCCCGGGGAACTTGTTCGAGAACGCGGCGGTCTACCGGGTGCTCGACATCGTGGTCAATATCGTGCGGCCGATTCCTTTCATTATCTTCTTGGCGGCGATGCAGCCGTTGACGATCAAAGTCGTCGGGACATCGATCGGCACGATGGCGGCGGTGTTCCCCATGGTCGTGATGTGCACCTTCGCCACCTCGCGCCTAGTCGAGCAGAATCTCGTGCCGGTCGATTCCGGCGTCATCGAGGCGGCTCGCTCGATGGGCGCTTCGAAGATCACCATCATCCGCACGGTGCTGATTCCGGAGGCGCTTGCCCCGCTGATTCTCGCCTACGCCTTCCTGTTCATCGCGGTGCTCGACATGTCGGCTATGGCCGGCTACATCGGCGGCGGCGGGCTGGGCAACTTCGCCATCGCCTACGGCTACCAGAAGTTCGACCCCACGGTGACTTGGACCGCAGTCGTCATTATGATCGTGCTTGTGCAGGTGGTGCAGGGCATCGCGAACGCTTTCGCCAAGCGCCTGCTCAAGCGGCAGCGCTCCTGACCTGGTGTTCGCAGTGCGTAGTCTGCACGGGAACGGCTGATTACCGGCCTTGGGAGCGAGTGAACGAAGCAGCGCAGCGAGCGACGGCAGAATGGGGCGTGGCGCATTCGCCGGTCGCGTCCGAAGCAATTCGAGAAATGGGGAGCTATTCATGGTTGAGCATCTGGCTATCGGACCGGAGCTAATCGACATCCGCCGGCGGTTGCACGCCGACCCCGAGCTCGGCTTCCACGAGGAGCGCACAAGCCGATTCATTGCCGAGCAATTGCGCAGCCATGGCATTGCGGTCCTCGACAATCCACTGCCGTCGCACACCGGCGTCATCGGATTGATTGAAGGTGAACGGCCTGGCCCGTTCATCGCGCTGCGCGCCGATATCGACGCGCTGCCCGTAGCCGAGCGCAGCGGGCTGGACTACGCTTCGCGCAACGAGGGGGTGATGCATGCCTGCGGCCATGATCTGCATATGACCTCGCTGCTGGCCGCCGCGTTCTGGCTGGCCGAGCACCGCGAGCGCATCGCGGGCCGCATCATGCTGCTGTTCCAGCCGGCCGAAGAAACCGGGCAAGGGGCGCAGGCCGTGGTCGATGCCGGGATCATCGACGGCGTCGACGCGATCATCGGCACGCATAACAACCCCGACTATCTGCCCGGTCAAATCGCGGTCGGAACCGAGCCGATGATGGCCGGATGCGTGAAATTCGCCGTGACCCTTCACGCGCAGGGCACGCACGCCGGCTACCCGCATATGGGCACCGGTCCAATCGAGGCGTTGGCCTCGATGATCCTGTCGGTGCAGAGCATCGTGAGCCGCAACGCCACGCCCTTCCATCCGCTGGTCGTCTCGATAACCGAAGTGCATGGCGGCGACGTATGGAATGTGGTGCCGGCCGAGGCGGGATTCCTCGGCACTGCGCGGTATTTCTACAAGGACGACGGGCAGCTGGTCGAACGCCGCTTCCGGCAGATCGTCGACTCGACGGCCGAAGCGTACGGTATTACGGCTGATGTCGAATGGGATGATTTCGCCGATCCGCTGGTCTCGGACGCCTCGCTGGCTACCGCCGTGGCGCAGGATGTGTTGCAATATGCGAGCCTTGAACCGATCCATCCCTCGATGGCGGGGGAGGACTTCTGCGAATACGCGCAGCGCACCCGGCTCCTGTTCGCCTTCATCGGCTCGAATGGTGCACCCGGCCATTACGGATTGCACAGCCCGCATTTCGTCGGCTTGGACGGCGAACTGCAGCCCGCCGCCGAGTTCTATGTGAATGCTGCGCTGCGTGTATTGGTTGAGTTGCGCAAATCGCCTGTGAACCGGGTGGCGCTAGTATGAAGCCATGACTCAATTGCGTTTTGCTCTGGCCCAAATCGACACTCGCGTCGGCGATCTCGACGCCAACGCCGAGGCGATTATGGCCTATTCGCGCCGTGCCGCCGCACACCATGCCCAAGTCGTGGTCTTTCCGGAGATGTCGCTGACCGGGTATCCGATTGAGGATCTCGCCTTCCGCGCCACCTTCCGCAAAGCCGCATGGGACAAGGCGAACGCCATGGCCAAGCAGCTCGCGACGGATGGCTTGGGCGGCTTGTATGTCGTGGCGGGCACGGTCGGCACTGATACGGAGTCCGACAAGCCTCGCAACCGTCTTGTGGTGCTGCACGACGGCGTGGTGTGGGCCGGCTACGACAAGCATTTCCTGCCCAATTACGGCGTGTTCGACGAGTTCCGCATTTTCTCCTCCGGGCAGCGCTCCGTCGTGCTCGATATCGATGGCGCGCGCGTCGGATTGGCGATATGCGAGGATATCTGGCAGGACGGCGGCCCGGTTGATGAACTTGCCGGGCAGCATATCGATGTGCTGCTGACTATCAACGGCTCGCCCTACGAGGAGGGCAAAACCCATACGCGCTACGATCTGGCGGTCAGGCGGGCGCACGAGGTCAACGCCCCGATGATCTACCTCAATCAGGTCGGCGGCCAGGACGATCTGGTCTTCGATGGCGGCAGTTTCGTGGTCGACGTGGACGGCACGCTGCTCGAGCGCTCGCCGATGTTTGTCGAGGATCTGAGCTATTTCGATTTCGACAAGCAGGCCGAGCGTCAGCAGATCGGCACCATAGCTGCCGAGATGGAGCGCGATGAGGAAGTCTACTGCGCTTGCGTGCTGGGCCTGAAAGACTACATGGCCAAGAACCATTTCAGCGGCGTGTGTCTGGGGCTCTCCGGCGGCATCGATTCGGCGCTGGTCGCCACTATGGCTGCCGACGCCTGCGGGGGCGAGAACGTGTGCGGCATCTCCATGCCGAGCCAGTATTCCTCCGATGGTTCCAAGGATGACGCTGCCGACTTGGCTGAGAACCTCGGCGCCCATTACGAAGTCCAGGCCATCGAGCCGCTGTTCCAATCCTTCCAGCAGCAGCTCACCCTGGGTGGCATCGCGGCGGAGAACCTGCAGGCACGCATCCGCGGCGTCATCGTCATGGCGTATTCGAACAGCAGGAACCTGCTCGCCCTGGCCACTGGCAACAAGTCGGAGCTGGCCTGCGGGTATTCCACCATCTATGGCGACGCGGTCGGCGGATACGCGCCGATCAAGGATCTGCTCAAGACCCGGGTGTGGGATCTTTCGCGCTGGCGCAACAAGGCGGCGCAGGAGGGGCTTGGCTTTGGCATGCTGCCGATTGTCGGCAATGAGGCTGCGTCGTCGGATTCGGCGGCAGTGGCAGCTGCTAAGGCGCTGCCGAGCGTGCTCATCCCGGTGAGCAGCATCGAGAAGGAGCCGAGCGCCGAGCTGCGCCCCGGCCAGAAGGATTCCGATTCCCTGCCGCAGTATGCGCTGCTCGATCAGGTGCTTGCCGCCTACATCGAGCATGCGCATGGCCGCGCCGACCTGCTGGCGGACGGCTTCGACGAGACGACGGTGGACACGGTGATGCGTCTGGTCGATCGAGCGGAATGGAAGCGCCGGCAATACCCGCTGGGTCCCAAGGTCACGGCGCTCGCCTTCGGCCGCGACCGCCGACTGCCCATCACCAACGCTTTCCGGGAGTAGCGGGTGCAGACGGCAAACGCGCCACGCCAGGCCTGAAACACAATGCCCACAGCACAATCGCATAGACAATAAAGCAATAAGCAGAGGAATCGACACGAAGGAGGCCTGCCGTGGCAGAAGAGCAGCAGTGGTATTTCAATACGGTTACCGGCGAGCCCGAGCAGGGCATGATTTCGCCCTCATCTCACCGCATGGGCCCTTACGCTTCGCGCGAGGACGCGCTGCATGCCTGGGATATCGTCAGGCGGCGCAACAGGGAATGGGATAATGACGACAAGCAGTGGAACCAGTGGGATGAGAAACAATGACGCCGCTGCCATGACGCTTGCGAAACGCCGCAAGCAACTGTCGCAGACCGTGCAAGCCGTTGCCGCACGGGCACGCATTGCTCTCGGCACCATCGACGTCGATGCGCTGCCGCGCGACGAATTCGCCTATCCAGGCCCGCTGCGCGACAAGCTTATTGCGTCGATTCTCGACGGCTCCAAAACCACAACGACCAGTCTGCTCGCCGAATATCTTAAGGATGGCGACCAGCTTTCGCCAGTTGGCGCGCTTTCCGTCCCCATCGATTCGCAAGGCAAACCCGTCTGCGTGCTGCGTCAAGAAGAACCGTACACATGCCGGTTGGCCGATGTGACCCTTGAACACGCGATCAACGAGGGAGAAGAGTATCGCACAGTCGCGCAGTGGCGCAAGGCGCACGAAGCCTTCTGGTCGAGTCCAGAATTCATCGTCGAGCTTGATGACCCGGATTTTCGTCTTGACGACGACACCGTGGTCGTGTGTGAGCGCTTCGAACTGATCCAACGGCTGTAAGCCGTGAGACTCTTTTGCGACATAGTGTCCGTTTCGTCAAGAGCTTTCTTTGTTTTTCTTTTATCGGCGTAAAGCGCAGCTGGTTCTATGCTGAAGGGCAACGCTCAATCCCTGAAAATTCGCGGGTTTCCAGGGGTAGCAGAAATTTGCGGTAATGCCCTCTTGTGGACACTCAATGAATGTGATATAGCTCACGTTGAAACGCGGACAAGTCATAAGGCCCCGCGCATACAATGAGGTAAAACGCGGATGTACAAAAAGCTATGCAGTCGCGTTGCGGCAAAACACGAAGGAGTGACTATGACAGCAGTTGACGAAACCGCTCTCTCCCCTGAGGAACTCCAAGCGAAGGCTTGGGACGGCTTTACAGGCGGAAACTGGCAGCAGGACATCGACGTCCGCGACTTCATCCAGAAGAACTACACGCCCTATGATGGCGACGAGTCCTTCCTGGCTGACGCCACGGAGAAGACCAAGCATCTGTGGAAGTACCTTGACGAGAACTACCTTGCCGTCGAGCGCAAGCAGCGCGTCTACGACGTCGACACGCACACCCCGGCCGGCATCGACGCATTCCCGGCCGGCTACATCGAGAGTCCCGAGAGCGACAATGTGATCGTCGGCCTGCAGACCGACGTGCCCTGCAAGCGCGCCATGATGCCGAACGGCGGCTGGCGCATGGTCGAGCAGGCCATCATGGAGGCGGGCAAGGAGCCTGACCCCGAGATCAGGAAGATCTTCACTACCTACCGCAAGACCCACAATGATGGCGTTTTCGGCGTCTACACGAAGAACATCAAAGTCGCCCGCCACAACAAGATCCTCACCGGCCTGCCGGACGCCTACGGCCGCGGCCGCATCATCGGCGACTACCGTCGCGTGGCGCTCTACGGCGTCAACAAGCTCATCGAGTTCAAGAAGCGGGACAAGGAGTCCGTGCCGTATCGCAACGACTTCACCGAGCCTGAGATCGAGCATTGGATCCGCTTCCGCGAGGAGCATGCCGACCAGCTCAAGGCGCTCAAGCAGCTCGTCAACCTCGGCAACGAGTACGGCCTGGACTTGACCCGCCCGGCGCAAAACGCGCGCGAAGCCGTGCAGTGGACCTACATGGGCTACCTCGCCTCCGTCAAGAGCCAGGACGGCGCGGCCATGAGCTTCGGCCGCAACTCCGCCTTCTTCGACGCCTACTTCGAGCGCGACCTGAAGAATGGCACGCTCGACGAGAGCGGCGCACAGGAGATCATCGACCAGATCGTCATGAAGCTGCGCATCGTGCGCTTCCTGCGCACCAAGGACTACGACAAGATCTTCTCCGGCGATCCGTACTGGGCCACTTGGTCCGACGCGGGCTTCGGCGACGATGGCCGCTCTATGGTCACCAAGACCTCGTTCCGTCTGCTCAACACGCTCACGCTGGAGCATCTTGGACCCGGCCCCGAGCCGAACATCACGATCTTCTGGGACCCGAAGCTGCCGGAAGGTTACAAGCGCTTCTGCGCCCGCATCTCCATCGACACCTCGGCCATCCAGTACGAGTCCGACAAGGAGATCCGCGCCCACTGGGGCGATGACGCCGCCATCGCATGCTGCGTCTCGCCGATGCGCGTGGGCAAGCAGATGCAGTTCTTCGGCGCCCGCGTCAACTCCGCCAAGGCGTTCCTGTACGCCATCAACGGCGGCCGCGACGAGATGACCGGCATGCAGGTCATCGACAAGGGCGTGATCGAGCCGATCGCTCCCGAATCCGACGGCGCACTGGACTTCGAGAAGGTCAAGAACAACTACGAGAAGGCCCTGCAGTGGCTCTCCGAGACCTACGTCGAAGCGCTGAACATCATCCATTACATGCATGACAAGTACGCCTACGAATCCATCGAGATGGCGCTGCACGACAAGGAGATCTACCGCACCTTGGGCTGCGGCATGTCCGGCCTGTCGATCGCGGCCGACTCGCTCTCCGCGCTGAAGTATGCGAAGGTCTACCCGATCTACAACAAGGACGCGAAGAACATCGAGGGCCACGAGGCCGAGTACGTTGAAGGCGCAGAAGACGACCTGGTGGTCGGCTACCGCACCGAAGGCGACTTCCCGATCTACGGCAACGACGACGATCGCGCCGACAAGCTGGCGACCTGGGTCGTGAGCACCGTCATGGGCCAGATCAAGCGCCTGCCGGTGTACCGCGACGCGGTGCCGACGCAGTCCATCCTGACCATCACCTCGAATGTGGAGTACGGCACCAACACCGGTTCCTTCCCGTCCGGGCACAAGAAGGGCACGCCGTACGCCCCGGGCGCGAACCCGGAGAACGGCATGGACGCCCACGGCATGCTGCCCTCGATGTTCTCGGTCGGCAAGATCGACTACAACGACGCGCTGGACGGCATCTCGCTGACCAACACCATCACCCCCGACGGCCTTGGCCGCGACGAGGAGGAGCGCGTGAACAACCTGGTCGGCATTCTCGACGCCGGCAATGGGCATGGTCTGTACCACGCGAACATCAACGTCCTGCGCAAGGAGCAGCTGGAGGACGCCGTCGAGCATCCGGACAAGTACCCGCACCTGACCGTGCGCGTCTCCGGCTATGCGGTGAACTTCGTCAAGCTCACCCGCGAGCAGCAGCTCGACGTGATCTCGCGTACCTTCCACCAAGGTTCCGTCGTCGACTGATGCCAGATTCCGCCTGAAACGGCATTGAGTAAACGGCGGAATTGAACGAATACAAAGTAAGGGGCGTGGCTGCTGGCCGTGCCCCTTATTCATGGCTGCATGCTGCCCGAGCGTCAGGCCACGGCAGGCCATCCATAATTTGACCTCATTGCCGTCACCGGCACGAGCCCTTGTTCCGGCGGCTTGCGCAAGCGTGACCTACGTCATGTTTTGCCGACGGCACACCAGCTGCGGCCTGCCGACGCACCTATGTTCAGTATCATGGAAATAGGGCCATCATCCGCAGGGAATCCAAAGGAGGACGACGATGTCTGACACAGCGACATTCCATGAGGCACTCCACACCGCGTTCCATACCACCAAGCCGCATATGCTCAAAGGCTCGCGCGAGTACGCGCGCCAGACGCTGATGGGCGGGCTGTCCGGGTTCGAATCGCCCATCGGTCTCGACCGCCGCGACCGCATCGCAGCCCTGAAAACCGGCGACATCGGCTTCGTGCATTCCTGGGACATCAATACTTCCGTGGACGGCCCCGGCACCAGAATGACCGTGTTCATGAGCGGATGCCCGCTGCGCTGCCAGTTCTGCCAGAATCCCGACACCTGGAAGATGCGCGACGGCCAACCGGTCTACCTCGACGCGATGATTAGCAAAGTGGCGCGCTATGCCGACCTGTTCAAGGCGACCGGCGGCGGCATCACCTTCTCCGGCGGCGAATCGATGATGCAGCCGGCCTTCGTCTCGCGCGTCTTCCGCGCGGCCAAGGAGATGGGCGTGCACACCTGCCTCGACACCGCAGGCTTCCTCAACAAGAACTACACGGACGAGATGATCGACGACATCGACCTGTGCCTGCTCGACGTCAAGGCCGGCGACGAAGCGCGCTACAAGGTGCTGACCGGCGGCACACTGGCTCCGACCATCACATTCGGCCAGCGCCTCGCCGCCCGAGGCAAGAAGATCTGGGTGCGTTTCGTGCTGATTCCCGGGCTGACCGACCCGGAAGACAACATCGAGAACATCGCCAACATCGTCGAGACCTTTGGCGACGCGGTGGAGCATATCGACGTGCTGCCCTTCCATCAGCTCGGCCGCCCGAAATGGCATGAGCTGCGCATTCCGTATCCGCTGGAAAACCAGAAAGGCCCCTCGGCAGCGCTGAAGGACCGCGTCGTCAAGCAGTTCGAGGCCCATGGCTTCAAAGTGTATTAAATTTCGCGTGTAAGCGTGTAAGTAAGACTCTGTAATAAGACTGCGACGCAGTGAGACTGCGTGGCCAGACTGTGCAATAAGACATGGTGCCGCCAGTCATCATGCCGCCAGTCGCCATGCGGCAAGTTGCCCGGCGCATGCGCATCACAGTGCATTGGGCAGCACAGGTACGCGAATGTCGTGGTGTACGAGGTTCCGCGGTGCGCGAACCGGCTGTGCGGCATAATTCGCGCGTCTTTGGGCGTGGCGATGCCCGAATGCGGCGCTGCGGTTTCGTAGCCTAGAGCTATGAACCATGTCTACGCGTTTCCCGATGCTCCGATCGTCGAAGGTGCCGGGTGTGCCGAGGGTGTCAGGAACTCCGGCGAACGAATCGGCTTGCCCCGCCCCGCTGATGTGCCTGATGAGGTGTGGTCGGCGGTGCTGTCGGTGATGGCGATGCAGCGTCTGGGAGGCATCGAATACCGGGAGATCGAGGTGCCCCGCGCCTTGGCTGATTTCGGCATTGGCGTTTCGCTGCGTTGCGCCGAGAATCGTTCCGAGGGATTGCTTGGCGCTTCGGGATGGATTATGGCGCTGTACACGCGAAACCTGGGCACGGCATGGAGCACTCACTGGCGCTGCACGGCATACGCCCGCGTGCCTTATGACGACTGCGCGAATGACGACTTGGCGGCGCAGATGGTGTGGGATGAGATGCGCATGGCCATGGAGCCGCTGTCGGAGGTCATCCCGTCCGGCACCGTCAGCGTGACGCGGGACCGGTCATTCGGCCTGAACGGGCCGGATACGGCAGATGGACCGGATGGAGCTGGGGAATCGGGGCGAGGGTCGAAACGTGCTGCGGCCGGTTGTGAGCTGCGTGTATCGTGGACGCCTGCCGGGGTGCCGGGCGTGGAAATCGCCGACGAGATCGGCACGCATATCGAGGCATGGACCGGGTTCCTGCGCTCCATGTCCATGGCGGTGACCGGAAATGCCGGGAATGAGGAGGAAATCGCGCTTGGCTGACGAACCACGATTGCAGGCGGAACCGCGCGGGGGAGTTCCTGACGTCATCGACACGCTTGCGGGATTTCACGAGGCTTGCGAGCGTTTCGCCGCAGCTGACGGGTCCGTGGCGGCTGACGCGGAACGCGCATCGGGGTTTCGCTACGGTCACGAGGACTGGCTGGTGCAGTTCAAGCGCGAAGGTGCCGGCATCGCGCTGTTCGACCCGATTGCCTTAGGCCGCTGCTGTGCTGATTGGAACGAGTTCAACGACGCCGTTGGCGACGCGACGTGGATTCTGCATGATTCGCTGCAGGATCTTCCCGGCTTCGCCGATCTGGGCATGCGTCCCCAGCGTCTCTTCGACACGGAGATAGCGGCGCGGCTGCTGGGCATGCGGCATTTCGGGCTGGCCGCAGTCACCGAGCACTATCTTGGCCTCACTTTGGCTAAAGAGCACTCCGCGGCGGACTGGTCGTACCGCCCGCTTCCCAGAGACTGGCGCAACTATGCGGCGCTCGATGTCGAGCTGCTCATCGAGCTGGAAATGACGATGCGCAGGGATCTCAATCGCCAGGGCAAAATCGAATGGGCCGAAGAGGAATTCGCCCATGCGCTGAGCAAAGGCATGACGCCGCGCAAACCACATCCGGTGCCGTGGCTGCGCATCTCGCATATCACCGCGCTGAACCATGACGGACAAGGCCAGGCGGTGGCGAAGGCCTTATGGGAGGAGCGAGACAGGCTGGCCAGACACTATGACATCGCGCCGACCTTGCTGCTGTCCGACTCGGCGATCATCACGGCGGCTCAGAAAAAGCCGCATAATGGCAGGGAATTTCGCGCCATACGAGCGCTGAACGAGCGGGTCAGAGTCCACACCGGCGGCGAGCAGGACAAGATGTTCGAACGCTATGCACCGATTCAGCGCGAAGTGAAGCCCTCCGTATGGAAGGGCGTCATCCAGCAGGCGCTTGAGCTGCCCGAGGAACAATGGCCGACCATGCCGGTCCCGTCGGCGGATGCGCAGGGCAACGCGCCACGATCGATGAAACTGTGGTCTTCGCGCCATCCCGAACGATTCCGCCGCCTGCAGGCTGCGCGCCGGATGCTGAACTCCATCGCCGAAGACACGCGCACGCCCGCCGAGATGATCGTGAAGCCGCAGATCGTGCGCAACTTGTGCTGGACCGACGAGCCGCAGCGCCGCGATGTGGTGCGATTCCTTGCCGCGCAAGGCGCCAGAGGGTGGCAGATCAGGCTTGTGGCCGAGTCCCTGAGTCGCGTTATCATATAACGGTTGCCTTATGGCAGAAATAGTTGCATACCGTAGTTCAGGAGCGCAAGCGTGAAAATCAGCGTCAGGAATCTCGAGCCCACCAAGGTGAAGCTCACCGTCACCGTCGACCCGGAAGAGTTCGACCCGTATCTTGATGATGCCCGCAAGGAAATCGCCAAGCAGGTCAACGTACCTGGCTTCCGCAAGGGACACGTTCCCGGCAAAATCATCGACCAGCGCATCGGCTTCGCCTCGGTGGCCGGGGAAGCGGTGAACGCCGCCGTTCCCGATCTGTACTCCAAGGCGCTTGAGGAGAAGAAGATTCGCCCGATGGCCCAGCCCGAGCTCGACGTGCAGGAGGTTCCCGCCTCCGCGCAGGACGAGACCAAGCTCAAGTTCATCGCCACCGTGGAGCGTCGCCCCGACATCGAGCTGCCCGAGCTGGAAGGCCTGGAGCTTGAGGTCGCCAAGCCGGAAATCACCGATGAGGACATCGACAAGCGGCTTGAGGCGCTGCGTCAGCGCTTCGGCACGCTCGTGGGCGTGGACCGCCCGGCAGCCAAGGGCGATTACGCGAACATCGATCTCGAAGCGACGATCGACGGCGAAGTCGTCGATTCCCAGGAGGGCGTGAGCTACGAGCTGGGTTCCAACACCATGCTCGACGGTCTTGACGAGGCGCTCGACGGCTTGTCTGCCGGCGAGGAGACCACCTTCGAAGGCACGCTCGAAGCGGGCGACCACGAAGGCGAGAAGGCGCAGGTCAAGGTCAAGGTCAACTCGGTCAAGACCGAGGAGCTGCCTGAGCTTGACGACGACTTCGCTCAGGATGCCTCCGAGTTCGATACGCTTGAGGAGCTCAAGGCCGACATCCGCAAGACGAGCGAGAAGGATGCCGAAGGCCGCCAGGCCACCGAAGCCCGCGACGTGTTCATCGCCAAGCTCGAAGAGGGCGCCGAGATTCCGGTGCCCAAGGGCGTCAAGGCTCAGACGGTCGAAGAGCACCTCAAGGGTGCGGCTGGCGGCCCGGAGAAGGCCACTGCTGAGCAGAAGAAGGAAGCTGAAGAGAGCGCCGAGAAGGAACTGCGCGATCAGATGGTGCTCGATGCGCTCGCCGAGAAGCTTGAGGTTCAGGTTTCGCAGGCCGATGTGACCAACTTCCTGGCCTCCATCGCCCAGCAGTACGGCATGGATCCCAGCGAGTTCATCAACGCGATCGTCAACAACGGCCAGCTCGGCTCCGCCGTGCAGGAAGTCGGCCGCTCGAAGGGCCTGCTCGCCGGCATGCGCGCCGTCACCTTCACCTCCGAAGGCGAGACGCTCGACCTGAGCGCCTTCCTCGGCGAAGAGGCGCAGGAAGAGGAGTCCGAAAGCGTCGAGGCGGCTTCCGCAGCCGCAGCCGTCGCCGACGAACTCTCCAACGTGGACGCCTCCGCAGACAGCGAGTGAGCGCCCTGCGCTGATATGCGGCTTGCGGCGCTGATGCACGGCTGAGGCGTCAGGCACCCCGCGCATCGTGAATGCTACGGCCCGAAACCTTGCGTAAGGTTCCGGGCCGTATTCTTATGCCCATGCCCGATTGCTGGGCATGGTGATAATCGGCATGTTGGTAGCAGCGTCGTGCGGACATGCACGAGACGGGTACGGCATCGGCAACACCGGTGCACAACACCGGCAATACGGCACGGCAACGTAACACACTGCAGCACAACGCTGCTGACACGAGACACACCAAGGAGCGATGATGGCAGACGCCACTTCCACGCGCACGAGAACCGCCAGACTCATCGTGGCGGTGCTGACGCTCGGCATAGCGATCGGCATAGCTGCCGGTCTGCTCTCGCAGATGCTCTATGGCGTGGAATACCTCGCATTCGGCTACACCGAACATAGCTCGTTGCCCGGCCCCTTCACGGTTCCGGCGCTCCGGCGCATACTCGGCGTCGTCGGCGGCGCACTCATCGCGGCGGTTATCTGGTGGCTGCTGCGCACGAAAACCACCCGTGTGCCTTCGGTCACCAAGGCCGTGAACGGTGAAACGATGCCGGTATGGCAGACCACAGTGCATGTGCTGCTGCAGATTCTCATCGTCGGCTCCGGCTCGTCGATCGGCCGCGAGGTCGCGCCGCGCGAATTCGGCGCGATGCTCGGCCAGCGTTTCAGCGGCGTAATCGGCTTCACTGGCGCCGATAAGCGCATGCTGGTGGCGGTATGCGCGGGCGCTGGCCTGGCCGGCGTCTACGACGCCCCGCTCGCCGGGATGTTCTTCACCGTCGAGATCCTGCTCGCCGATGTCACGCTGGAAAAGGTCGCGGTTTCGCTCGGCATGTCGGCGACGGCGGCCTACGTGGCCTCGCTGATCAAAGGGCAGAAGGTCTTCTACCATCTTCCCGGGCTGTTGCACGAGAACACGCCGAGCCTGATGCTGTTCGCGCTGGTGGGCGGCGTGGTCTTCGGCGCACTCGGCGCATTGTTCCGATTGGGATCGCAGTGGGCCGAGAAAGGGCCGCGCAACGATGCCGGCATCCTGTGGAAGATGCCTGCGGCGGCACTGCTCACCGGCGTCGTGGCGATCTGGATCCCGCAAGTGATGGGCAACGGGCGTGCCTCGGCGCAGCTGTCCTTCGATCCTTCGCTCATCTCCCGCCTTGCTCAGGCTCCCGGCCTTTCGCTGTTCGGCACTTCGGCAAGTCAGCCGCTCATCATGGTTGTGGCCGTCTTGATCGTGTCATTGGTTGCCAAGGCGCTCGTCACGCTGCTGACGATACGTTCCGGCGCGTCGGGCGGCGTGCTGCAGCCGGGCATCGCGCTGGGCGCCATAGCCGGTGCGTTGCTTGGACTGCTGTGGGCTGCGGCGTTCCCCGCGGCAGGGATTCCCATCGCCGCATGCGCGCTGGTAGGCGCCGCATCGCTGCTTTCCGCCTCGCAGCAGGCTCCGCTGATGGCCATGTGCCTGGTGATGGAGCTGTGCGCGGCCCCGATAA
Source organism: Bifidobacterium subtile (assembly GCF_000741775.1). Lineage (GTDB taxonomy): Bacteria > Actinomycetota > Actinomycetes > Actinomycetales > Bifidobacteriaceae > Bifidobacterium > Bifidobacterium subtile. Next base: position 210,786 of record NZ_JGZR01000003.1, on the reverse strand, counting down.
CGTATTTCGTGCCGGTCGCGCTGGCTTCGGCAGCTGCTGTGGTCGTCTCGCGCTGGGTGCTGAAACGTTGCAATGCCGCCTTTTCTCGCAGTGAGCGCAAAACTGGGCGGGCCGTCGCTTAAAGGCGGTATTGTTCTAACGGTACGAAACGCGTAATTCACGTAACGCAAGATCAAGGAGATATTGGTGGCAGACTTTCTGACATCATCGCCCGCAATGCAAGAGGGCGAAGGGCCGTCCATCACGGACCCGATTTTCAACAGGCTGCTCAAGGAGCGCATCATCTGGCTCGGCGACGAGGTCAAGGATGATAATGCGAACGTCATCTGCGCGCAGATGCTCATGCTCGCCGCCGAAGACCCCAAGCGAGATATCTGGCTGTACATCAATTCGCCCGGCGGCTCCATCACCGCAGGCATGGCCGTCTACGACACCATGCAGCTCATAGCGCCGGATGTGGCGACCGTAGGCCTAGGCATGTGCGCCTCGATGGGGCAGTTCCTGCTGAGCTCCGGCACCAAAGGCAAGCGTTTCCTCACGTCGCATGCGCGCGTGCTCATGCACCAGCCTTCGGGCGGCATCGGCGGCACCGCCACCGACGTGCGCATCAACGCCGAGCTCATCATGGATATGAAGAAGACCATGGCCGAGCTCACCGCGGAACAGACCGGGCACACGGTCGAGGAGATCTACCGCGACAACGAGTACGATCACTGGTTCACCGCGCAGGAGGCGCTCGAATACGGCTTCATCGACAAGCTCGTGACCACGCCGGATACCATGAGCGCCGACAAAGCCGGCAAGGAAGGGGAGTGACATGGCTTCACAGGAGGCACAATTCATATCCCGCGCCGAGCGTCTGGCCGGGCCGCGTGGAATAACGGGATTGCAGGCGCAGGACCGGTACATCCTGCCGCAGTTCAGCGAGAAGACGCCGTACGGCATGAAGACGCAGGACCCGTACACCAAGCTGTTCGAGGATCGCATCATCTTCATGGGCGTGCAGGTGGACGACACCTCATGCGACGACATCATGGCGCAGCTGCTCGTGCTGGAAAGCCAGGATCCGAACCGCGACGTGATGATGTACATCAATTCGCCCGGCGGCTCCATGACCGCGATGACCGCGATCTACGACACCATGCAGTACATTCAGCCTGACGTGCAGACCGTGTGCCTGGGGCAGGCCGCTTCGGCAGCCGCCATCCTGCTCGCGGCCGGCACCAAGGGCAAGCGGCTCATTCTGCCCAACGCCCGCGTGCTGATCCACCAGCCGGCCATCGATCAGGGCTTCGGCAAGGCCACCGAGATCGAGATCCAGGCTAAGGAGATGCTGCGCATGCGCGAATGGCTGGAAGACACGCTCGCCAAGCACACCGGCCAAACGGCCGAAAAAGTGCGCAAGGACATTGAGGTCGACACCTTCCTCACGGCTCCGGAAGCCAAGGAATACGGAATCGTCGACGAGGTGCTCGCTTCGCGCAAGTAGCAAGTAGGCTGGGTGATGTGACGGGAGCTTTCGTAGGCGGATTTCGGCGATAATCGTATCGGCGAATCGCCACTGGCTCCACGGTTGGTTTCCACTGCTGCGATCTCCACCGTTAATCTCCACAATCCGATGCCCCTGACACGCCTGTGTTGGGGGTATCGTCGTAAGCGGACGTCTGCGGCGCGACTGCGTGCAACGCGATCAGAGGGCTGCCCGCGATGCATAGCATATATCCCGCGCATCGTGAGCCTCCCACAGCGCATGCCGCAGAGACCACTGAAACTGGCGGGAAACGGATCAAGGAGCGACGTATGGGACGCGTGATCAGCTACAACGAGGATGCGCCTCGCTGCACCTTCTGCGGCAAGACGGAGCGCCAGGTGCGCAAGCTCGTGACCGGCCCCAGCGCGGCCATCTGCGACGAGTGCATCGCGCTGTGCGTCGATATCATCTCCGAGGAGCGCCAGCGCGACGCCGATGTCAGCGTGCTGAAGTTGCCCAAGCCCACGCAGATCTACGACTATCTGGATGAATACGTCATCGGGCAGGCTGCGGCCAAGCGCACGCTGTCGGTCGCGGTCTACAACCATTACAAGCGCGTCAACATGGAGCTGCGCGAGGCGGCGAACCAGCTTTCCGATCGCAACGTACGCTCGAAAGCGGACTCAGTCGACCCGCTGCGCGACGTCAAGGTCTCGAAGTCCAACATCCTGCTCATGGGTCCTACGGGCGTAGGCAAAACCTACTTGGCGCAGACTTTGGCGCGTGTGATGAACGTGCCCTTCGTCATCACGGACGCCACGACGCTGACCGAGGCTGGATACGTCGGCGATGACGTCGAAACGGTGCTGCAGCGGCTGCTGCAGGCGGCGGATGGCGATGTGAGTCGTGCGCAGCATGGCATCGTGTATATTGACGAAATCGACAAGATCGCGCGCAAAAGCGGCGAGAACACTTCGATCACCCGCGATGTGAGCGGTGAAGGCGTGCAGCAGGCGCTCTTGAAAATCCTCGAAGGCACCATCGCCGCGGTGCCGTTGGAGGGCACGCGCAAGCACCGCGATCAGGATACGGTGCAGCTGGACACCAGCGGCATATTGTTCATCTGCGGCGGCGCATTCGTCGGCCTTGACGACATCGTGGAGCAGCGTTTGGGCACGCATGAAAGCGGTTTCTCCGCATCCTGGCGCGAGCGCAAAATATCGCGGCGCGAACTGCTCGCGCAGGCCGGGCCGGATGATCTGTCTGATTTCGGCCTGCTGCCTGAGTTCATCGGGCGCCTGCCTGTTGTGAGCGTGCTGGAGGAATTGACCGAGCAGGATCTTGAGGATATTCTCGTCAGGCCGGCCAACGCCCTGACCAAGCAGTACCGCAAGCTCTTCGCGCAGGATTCGGTGGATCTGGCGTTCACCGACGAAGCCATCACGGCTATCGCCCAGACGGCGATGCGGCAGGGGACTGGCGCGCGCGGCCTGCGTTCCATCATCGAAAAGACCCTCGAATCTACGATGTTCCGGCTGCCGCAATTGGACGACGTCGAGCAGGCCATCGTCGACGCCGCCTCGGTCAAAGGCCTGAGCGAGCCCAAACTCGTCGCCGCCGCGAGGCGTCGCACGGCGTAAGACGCCGCGCGCAACTGCGCACTACGCGTTGCCCCCATTGCATAGTGCGCACGATTCGCACACGCCTAGTGACGCAGGCCTCCTCGCAAACCTTGCAATTGCGCCATTTCAGCCAGAAGCATCAGGTTCGCTATGTTCGTTTCGTGCGCACTACGCAACCTGAGATGAGCGTAGTGCGCACGCCTCATTATAATACTGAGCCAAGCATGTGAACTTATAGACCGCACTCATCGATAGGAGACCGCAATGCCAAAAGCCTGGAATAAGAAAGACGAAAAACAGTATCAGCATGTGAAGGACAGCGAGCTTGACCAAGGCCACAGCAACGACCGGGCCGAAGAGATAGCAGCGGCGACCGTGAACAAGCAACGGAGCAAGGAAGGCCGCACTAAGAAGCAGCAGGAAGAGAAGAAAAGCGAGTAACGGCTTTGATTATCCTCGCTCAATTGGCGTGAAGCCTTTTTTGGAAGTGGCCGGCAGGGGATTCTCCCTTGGATTGGAGACGGCAGAAAGAAGCAGCATATGTTCAACCCGTTGTCGCAGCATTATCCCTCGCGGCGCTTTCCCATCTACGCGAAGGACGCGATGGTCAACTGTTCGAGGCCTCGTCGGCAGGTATCCGGGCGATACTGAAAGGCGGGAACGCCTTTGATGCCGCAGTGGCCGCAGCGGCTGCACTGAGCGTGGTGGAGCCGACAGCGAACGGCATCGGTGCCGACGCCTTTGCCATCGCGTGGAGCGCCAAGGAGCAGCGGCTGGTGGGGCTGAATTCGAGCGGCCCCGCGCCTGCGGGCATATCCATAGACAGTCTGCGCGCTGATGGCCGTGACGATGCGGGTCATATGCCGCTGCTCGGCTGGACGCCGGTCACCGTGCCCGGAGCCCCTGCGGCGTGGGCAGCGCTGGCCGGGCGCTACGGCAGGCTCTGCCTTTCACAGGACCTTGCTCCGGCAGTCGCCTATGCGCGCGACGGCTACGCCTGCAATCCCAATCTCGCCAAATTCTGGGCGCGCGCCGCGCGGCGTTACGCGCACAGCAATGATAATGGACGGTTCGATGAGTGGTTCCGCGTTTTCGCGCCTGGGGGAGCGCTGCCTGCGCCCGGCGACATCATTCGATTGCCCGATCACGCCGATACCTTGCAAGCCATCGGCGAAAGCAATGCGCAATCGTTCTACCAAGGAGATTTGGCGCGTGCGATCGACCGCGCGAGCCAAGCGGACGGTGGCTACCTCAGATATGACGATCTGGCTGCATACAGTCCGCAGTGGGTCGACCCGATCCATGTGAATTATCGCGGCTACGACGTGTGTGAGATTCCGCCCAACGGCCAGGGCATCGTCGCGTTGATGGCGCTCAACATCCTTTCCAATTTCGATTTTGTGCGCAAGGAGGACGCCGAAACCTGCCACCGGCAGATCGAGGCCGTCAAGATGGCGTTCGCCGACGCCTTCGAGTTCGTGACCGATCCTGATGGCCGCGATATGGATATCGAATCGTATCTCTCGCCGGTCTACGGGGCGGATCGGGCCGCACGGATCGGCCAGGGCGCGGAGATCCGGACCCTGAGACGCCTGCGGACGGCGGGACTGTGTACCTGTGCTGCGCCGATGGCGAGGGCAATATGGTGTCCTACATCCAGTCGAACTACATGGGCTTCGGCTCGGGCATCGTGGTGGACGGCACGGGCATCGCCCTGCAGAACCGCGGGGCCGACTTCTCGCTTGATCCCAAGCGGGCGAATGCGCTCGCGCCGGGCAAGCGCAGCTATCATACGATCATCCCGGGCTTCCTGATGAAGGACGGGAGGCCAGTGGGGCCTTTCGGCGTGATGGGCGGGTACATGCAGCCGCAAGGCCATGTGCAGGTGGCCATGAACTACATCGATTTCGGCCTCAACCCGCAGCAGTCGCTGGACGCCCCGCGCTGGAAGTGGGACAAGGCCAGCGACGTACGCATGGAGCTGGGCTTCGACGCCGACATCATGCATGATCTGCAGGAGCGCGGGTATCAGGTCTCGATCAGCATGGAGAGCGCCGATTTCGGACGCGGGCAGATGATCGTGCGCAACGACAACGGCGTGCTCATCGGCGGCACGGAATCGCGCACCGACAGCAACATCGCCTGTATATAGTTGACGCCGCCTCGGTCAATGGCCTAGGCGAACCCAAGCTCCTCGTCGCCGCCGCGAGGCGTCGCACGGCGTAATACCCTATCGAAACTGTGCACCACGCGTTGTCTCTATTGCGTAGTGCGCACGAAACGCACACGCCCGATGGTGTCGGTTGCGCCATGAGCCTTGCGATTGCGCCATTGTGGCCAGAATCATCAGAGCCCTCGATGTTCGTTTCGTGCGCACTACGCGAATCGCGACATGCGTAGTGCGCACGCTGCACGTCCCTACCACTCGCTTCCTGCTGCCGGAAGAGATTCATATCACAGCGAATTGAGCCGTGCTGCCATGTCGGAGCTGTTAAGGTGAAAATACATTCAAACCCAAAGGAGGCTGATGACAATGGTTGCATTCGTATTGGTGCTGTTGGCGTTGTGGATTATCGGAGGAATCGCCGGACTGGTGCTCAAGGGCTTGCTGTGGCTGTTCTGGGTATCGCTTGTGCTGTTCCTTGCGACGCTCGTCTTCTCGTTCGTCAAGGGTATATTCACCAAGAAGAGCTGAAGCACATCAGGAAATACAGCAAAATAACGCTAAAGCAGGGGGCGCATTATGGTCATCAAGCCGAAAACCATCGTGGGGGCAATCGCATTGGCCTTTGGCGCGGTGAGCTTCGCGTTGTCGTTCTTCGCGGCGCTCCCGGCAGGCATCTGCGGGCTCATCGCAGGTGTGCTGGGTCTTGCCTGTGGCCTTGATTGGAGCCACGATGGCGATGCGGCGACATCGCAGCCGTCAAGTTTCGACGCGCAGCAGAACGTGCAATAGGCGATAGCCGCAAGCGGGAATTCGACAACCGGCAATACGCATAATCAACCCATAGACGGCAAGACAATGATGGCGACAGGCGCGGCATGAGGCGTGTGGTATTAGGAGTGCTGGCACACGTCGATGCCGGCAAAACCACGCTGTGCGAGGGATTGCTGTATCGCTCCGGGCAATTGCGCACGCTGGGCAGGGTCGATCACGGCGACGCTTTTCTCGACAGCGATGCGATGGAGAAGCGGCGCGGCATCACAATCTTCTCGAAGCAGGCCATCATCCAGCATGATGATGTTGAAATAACGATGCTGGACACGCCCGGACATATCGATTTCTCCGCCGAAATGGAGCGCACACTCGGCGTGCTGGATTACGCGATTCTCGTCGTCAGCGCCACCGATGGCGTGCAAGGCTATACGCAGACCCTCTGGCGGCTTTTGGAACGCTACCAGGTGCCGACTTTCATCTTCGTCAACAAAATGGATGCCGCGGGTGCCGACCGTGCCGCCATGCTCGCCCAGCTCAGGCGGCATTGCAGCGACGGCTGCATGGCTTTCGACGATCCGGACGAGCTCGCCGCGCAATACGAGGACATCGCCACGCTCGACGAGCATGCGATGGACGAGTACTTGGACGGGGAGACGCTGAGCGACGCCACGGTGCAATCGATGATCGCGCGACGGCTGCTGTTTCCGTGCTATTTCGGCTCGGCCTTGCAGCTCGACGGCATCGATACGCTGCTCGGCGGGTTGCAGCGCACCACGCGGCAGCCTGATTATCCGCAGGATTTCGGCGCCAAAGTCTATAAGATATCGCATGACAGCCAAGGCAATCGGCTCACCTGGCTCAAAGTGACCGGGGGAGCGCTGCCGGTGAAGGCGATGCTGACGAATGCTCGCAGGCCTCCCGAAGCTGCTGACGAGCGTATGAATCAAGCGCCTGCAACTGAGCCGTGGCATGAGAAGGCCGACCAGATACGCGTGTATTCCGGAGCCAAGTTCACGCTGAGCGACGCGGCGCAGGCCGGCTCGATATGCGCGGTCACCGGGCTGACGCAGACCTTCCCGGGAGAAGGCCTGGGCTTCGAGCCGGATGCCGAAGCGCCCGTGCTCGAACCCGTGCTCACATACACCGTGATTTTCGGGCAAGCGGGTGTCGGCAACTCTGGCATTGGCAGCGCTGACAGCAGTGCAACCAATAGCAGCGGTGCCGACGCCAAGAAATCCAGCGCCAACGCGACCAACGCGCTCGACACGCACAAGGCCCTCGACACTCATAAGGCCCTCGTCGCCCTGCGCACGCTCGAAGACGAGGATCCGATGCTGCATGTACGCTGGCAGGAGCGGCTGCAGGAGATTCAACTGCAGCTCATGGGCGCGGTGCAGCTCGAAGTCGTGCAGCAGCTCATGCACGACCGCTTCGGTCTTGACGTCAGCTTCGGCCCGGGCGGCATCCTCTACCGCGAGACCATCACGCAGCCGGTGGAAGGCGTGGGCCATTTCGAGCCGCTGCGCCACTACGCCGAAGTCCATCTGCTGCTCGAAGCTGCGTTGCGCGGCAGCGGATTGCAGTTCGCCTCCGCGTGCAGCGAAGACGTGCTCGACCGCAATTGGCAGCGGCTGATTCTGACCCATCTGCGCGAACGCGAGCATCTGGGCGTGCTCATCGGTTCGCCAATCGCGGACATGCGCATCACGCTGCTGACCGGTCGCGGCCATCTCAAGCACACCGAAGGCGGCGATTTCCGCCAGGCCACCTATCGAGCCGTGCGCCAGGGCCTGATGAAGGCCAACAGTAGACAGCAGTGCCGGCTGCTCGAACCGTGGTATCGCTTCCGGCTCGAACTGCCGCAGGATCTGCTGGGCCGCGCGATGGCCAATATCCAGCGCATGAGCGGCAGCTTCGAGGAGCCGCAGATCGACGGCGGCTATGTGGTGCTGGAGGGCGAGGCGCCGGTCAGCGAAATGCGCGACTACACGGCCCAGTTCAATGCTTACAGCCACGGGCAGGGCAGCATCACCTGCGTATTCGCGGGCTATCGGCCATGCCATAACGAGGCCGAAGTCATCGCGCAGGCGGGCTACGACCCGGAAAACGACCTCGACAACACGCCGGATTCCGTATTCTGCGCGCACGGAGCCGGGTACACGGTCAAGTGGAATCGGGTCGAGGACTTCATGCATGTTGATGGCGGTGCGTATATCGACGGCGTGTCATAGGTGACAGTGGCACGCATGCCGATAGGATGCATGCCGGCGGCGTGAACGTCAGCAGCGACGCGCCTCCTGCAATTCGATGGATCTCGCCAAACCGGTGAATGCCTAGGTGTCACGGTACTGGTCTGCGCGTTACGCCGATGGCGATGCACGGCCCGAGATTCGGAGAATCTGAAAGTTTCGCCGTTCGCCGTCATATATCATGGTGCTAACCGAGTCGGCGCGAGCATGCATCAGACCGAAGCGAGAGCACCTGACCGCTTGGCCATATGGCCATCTGACTGTCTGGCGGATCGTGCCAACGTCATCGTGCTTACCGCGTACCTCCGACCGCCCCTTCGACATTGCAAAGGCCCATCATGACAGGCACCACTCCGGCCATCGGCCTCTATTGGCGATGCAACAGCTACCTGTTCCTGCTCAGCCAGTTCGCGACGGGCATCACCTCCATGATCGTGCAGTACGCGATCATCTGGTATCTCACGCAGCAGTCCGGTTCGGCGACCATTCTGAGCCTGGCCACGCTGCTGGCGATGCTGCCGATGATTCTGGTCAGCCCGTTCATCGGCACCTTCATCGACCGCTGGAACAAGAAGGCGCTGCTCATCGTGCCCGATATCGTGGCGGCGGCCTTCGCCGTGGCGCTTTCGGTGGTCGGCACGCTGAACCACACCTTCCCGCTGTGGCTCGTGTTCGTGTCGCTGCTGGTGCGCTCGCTCGCGCAGGCCTTCCAAATGCCCACGATCCAGTCGATTCTGCCGACCATCGTCCCGGACGAGGAAGTCACCAAGATCAACGGCCAGCTCGGCATGGTGCAGTCCGCCACGATGATCGTCTCGCCCGCGCTGGGGGCGATGCTGTACGCCTTCATTCCGATCAATTACCTGATTCTGGTGGATGTGCTCGGCGCGGCGCTCGGCATCGGCCTGCTCATGTTCATCGCGATTCCCTCCAACCTCGCGCAGGTGGACGAAAAGCCGCAGATACTCGCTGATATGGTCTTCGCCTTCAAACGCATCGGCACGGTGCGAGGCCTATGGTCGGTGCTGCTTATCAGCTCGCTATTCACGCTGATGTTCATGCCGGCCGGAAGTCTGTACCCGCTTATGACCTTGGGGTATTTCAAGGGCACCGTATTCCAAGCGGGCATCGTCGAGATGGTCTGGTCGGCCGGCTCGCTGCTCGGCGGTGCGCTCATCGGCATATTCGGCGTGCAAAAGGATCGCATGCCGGCGATCATCGTCTCGATAGCCGTGCTTGGCGCGGCATTCGCAGTAAGCGGTTTTCTGCCGCCGACCATGGCAGGATTCGTCATGTTCACAGTGCTCAACGCTTTCGCCGGCTTGGCCGTCGCATTCCCCATGGCGCTGTCGATGGCGATGATTCAGCAGTCCTTCCCTCCCCAGGAGCTGGGCCGCGTCTTCGGTGTGACCATGGCGTTCTCAGGGCTTGCCGGACCGGTCGGATTGCTGTTCGCAGGCCCGTTGGCGGACGCGGTCGGCGTGCAATGGCTGTTCACCATTTCGGGCATCGGCTCGATTTTCTCGGCCATCCTGATGTTCGCCGTTCCCTCCGCGCGACTGTACGACCGGCGCTTGCAGCGCCGTCTGCAGCAGGCGCAGGATGCCGGGTCAGGGCCGCAGGTTCAGGAGATTCAGGGAGCTTGATCGTTTGGCGTCGCATTGTGCGGCAAGCTTTGCCGCACAAAGGCCGGAGCCGTCGGGATAACGCCTAAGCATCATTTCCATGCTCGCACGACGCAGACGCTGCCGCCTGACTGCGTCATTCGTCTAGCGGCGAGCGAATCGGGCCTGCTCCGAGCCAGCCGCGTATAGTCGAGATATGAAGCGAATCGGAGAACTCATCAACGCCCTGCTCGGCGTATGGAAGCGTTCGCTGCTCGGCGGCATGATCGAGCGCTACTCCTCGCGCCGCGGCGGGCTGTTGGCCAACGGTCTGGCGTACGGCCTGCTGTTCGCCTTCTTCGCCGGTCTCTGGACTCTGTTCAGCCTGCTCGGCCTCGTGGTGTCGGGCAGCAGCGGATTGCAGTACAAAGTGATTGCCGTCGTCGGCAATCTGGTGCCTGGGTTGGCGCATACGCTGGAATCGACGAATGCGCTCGGCAAGATCTCCGGCACCCTGACTTGGACCGGCTTGGTGACGCTCGCCTCATTCTGGTGGAGCATCACCGGGTGGATGGATTCGCTGCGCAACGCCGTGCACGCCATGTTCGACGGGGAGGACGAGTCCTCGGACGTCATCAAAACGAAGCTGCGCGACAGCTTGGGCGTGCTGCTCGTCTTCCTTCTGCTGATATTGTCGACCGTCGCGGGCGCGGTTTCCGGCGGCGTGGTGCACGCTGGCCTGCAACTGGTCGGTCTGCCCACGGATTCCTTTGCAAGCTGGCTGCTGCTCGACGTGGTCGGCTTCCTGACCGGCTTCGTGCTTAATCTCATGCTGTTCTTCATGCTGATGCGCGTAGTGGCCCATATTCGCCGCGGACGCTTCATTTTGCTGGGATCGATGATCGGGGCGCTGGCCTTTTCTGTGATGCAGCTGCTGGGTGGCCGATTGGTGGCCGGCGCGACCAAGAATCCGCTGCTCGCGCCCTTCGCGGCCATCATCGGCGTGCTGGTCTGGTTCAACCTCATGGCCCAGGTGATTATGTTCTGTGCGGCTTTCATCGCCCAGTCCCGCCACCAGTATGGTTTCAAGACGCGCAGCGGCACACGACTGTTCGCCCGAATCAACGCGGATATGCGCACAATGATCGCCGGCGAGGCAGAACGCGTGGAAGCGGCGAAGGATGCGTTTCGGTCGGACAAGCTGGATGGCACTCAGCCGGATGACGCTCAGTTGGATGGAACAGGGGAGCCATACGAATTGAGCGGCTCGGACGACAGCGGCATGGTCTCCAATTCTGCAACAGCGCAGAGCGATGGCAAGGCCGCATCGGGCGGCGCGCAGAAAACGGATGCATAGACGATACTGCGCGTTCCGCAATGGTTGTTTTTCAGGTTTGTACGGCTATCTCCGTTATGTGAGGCGTTAACTTGGCTACGCGGAGGTCTATCTGCGTTGTGTGAGGCGCTAATCCTCTGGCATCCCGAGTATCGCTGGCCGAAAATGGCGGCTTTGGAACGCCTGATACTCAGGCCTTCTCGAAATAGCGCCTCACACAACGCAGATAGACCTCCGCAGCATTCCAACAGCGCCTCACACAACGCAGATACCCTGATTTTTCGCGCCGGGTCACAGCGGGTATAGCGTCTGCGGGCTTATGCCAAAGCCATAGCGGCAATGGTGACGCCGTAAACGCAACGTTTCGTCCTACCAGCGCACGGAGATGCGCTCGCCGATATGCGAGCCGTGCTCGATCTCGTCGACTACGGCGATGGCATAGTCCGCATAGCTGATCGCGCTGACGCCGTTCGTGTCGGTGCTGTAATCCTCGCCTGCGAGGGTGTACGCGCCAGTGCGTTCGCCGTCGGCCTGGAAATCGGCGGCTGGGCTGATGTAGGTCCAGCGCACGTCGTCGCGCTGCCGCAGTTCGTCCAGCGACTTGCCCATAGCGAGCGGAACCGGTTTGATGTCCTCGGGGAAGCCGTCGCTGAGCTGCGCGGTGTGCTCGGCATTGGTGTACAGGCTGCCCGCGCCGCCCACGACAAGCAGCCGAACCGGAGAGCCGGACAGGATCTCGGCGAGATGGGCGAGCGAAGTGGAGTGCTCGTGCAGCTTAGCGGGGTCGAATACGCCGAAGGCGTCCACGACCGCATCAAAGCCAGCAAGATCCTCAGCCTTAAGGTCGAAGAGGTCCTTGACGATGGTCTTGCCGGCGCGTGTGCGATTCGCGCCGCGCACTACGGCGGTGACGTCAAAGCCACGGTTCAGCGCCTCGTCGACGATGCGGCTTCCGGCGCGTCCATTGGCTCCGATAACAGCGATTGCGGTCATGTCATGCTCCCTTTGTGTGATTGTGTTGTTGACTTGCAGAGTTGATTCGTGCAGCAGGTTCGTTGTGATTGGTCGTGCAGCGCGGGAATCCAACATCAATTTCCTCGTGCAAAGTCACGGCCGATCCCGCCGCGTTCGATTTCACCTCATCGTAGCCCGCATTGCGCAAGACGCCAGCGCCCGCACGGTTTTTCGGCCATGCGCGAAGGCCCATCGCACGACTCGGCTTATGCGATGCCGTTGTGAAAGCAATCGGCAGAGTGCCGCGGCGGTGGAAATAGAGCTTTGGCGTGTCGTGGGACGTTCACTGGGCACTGAACCAGCCGGCTAGAGAGCGGCGTAGCCAAGTGTTTCCAACGATTTTGAGCATCCTATAAATAACGTGTATGCCTCCCAGCTTGCCGCATGCTGCTCATGAGACTTAGCGTGGCTGGAGTCGCGGTCGTATCCAGCCAGGATTCCGCATGAAACAAGTCCCAGGAGGTGCCTATGACGAGGTTCAATACGCAACTGGTCCACGGGCTGCCGGTGCATGACAACACCACCGGCGCCGTGAATCCGCCTATCTACAACTCATCAACCTATGCTTTCGAATCGGTTGACGCCATGCCCCGCTGGGACTACGCCCGCAGCGGCAATCCGACCCGAGATTTCCTCGAAGGCCAGATCGCGCAGCTTGAGCACGGGGTGCGCGGCTTCGCCTTTGCCTCCGGGCTGGCGGCGATTCACGCGGTGCTCTCGACCTTCTCGCCGGGGGATCGCATCGTCGTGGGCAAGAACATCTATGGAGGAAGCTACTCGCTGTTCAATGAGTTTTTCAGTCGTTGGGGATTGTGCATCGAGGCAGCTGACACCGCCGATCTTGAGTCGTTGGAACGGATCATCGCAGGCAATGATGGCGATGGCAATGATGGCGGTAAACAGGCCACGCCGGCGAAGGCCGTGTACTTCGAGACGCTGACCAACCCGCTGCTGCAGGTCAACGATGTGCAAGCCATCGCGCGGATCGCGCAGCGCCATGGCACTCATGTCATTGTGGACAACACTTTCGTCACGCCGTATTTGCAACAGCCGTTGGATCTGGGCGCGGATGTCGTGATTCATTCGGCGACCAAGTATCTCGCGGGCCATTCTGATGTGATCGCCGGCCTCGTCGTGGCAAAGGATGAGGATTTCGCGCAGCGCATCTACTTCGCGCAGAACCGCATCGGCGGCGTGCTCGCCCCGGCCGAATGCGATGCGGTGCGCCGCGGCATGCAGACCCTGTCGCTGCGCATGGAGCGCCAGCAGGACAATGCTCTGGCCATCGCGCAGTATCTGCTGGCCCATCCGCTGGTGCGCAAAGTCAACTACCCAGGCCTTCCGGGCAGCGGGGAGAACGCGGCAGCCAAGGGACTGCGCGGCTTCGGCGGCGTGCTGTCCTTCGAAGTGGTGCCGGGCGTCGATCCGTCGACCGTGCTCGACAACCTGCACGTCTTCCGACTCGCCGTCAGCTTGGGCGCGGTCGAAAGCCTTGCTGAGCTTCCCTGTCGCATGACGCATTTCGAGCTGCCGCGCGAGGAGCGCCTCAAAGTCGGCATCACCGACGAGCTGATTCGCCTGTCCGTCGGCATCGAAGACGTCAGCGATCTCGTCGAGGACCTCGGTCAGGCCTTCGATAAGGCGTATGAGGAGCTTCCGGCCGAAGACGTCGAAAGCCAGCTGCGATCCGGCGCGTTTGCGTAAGGGGTACGTACGTAAAGCGGAAATCGTGCGCAGAGGGGACGCACGAGGTATGCGATATGTGCCGACGTCATGAATCAGCGTTACGACAGCGTGCATGAATTTCGTTCGGTGTCTCGATACGAAATCGATGCAGAATGATATGGATGGCGTGCGTGTTGCAGCACGATGGCATTCAACACAGCGCTCAATGCCGCATCACTCGGCACGGCGGTATCGTGCACTCGGAAAACCGTGCATTTGGAAAACCGTGCATTTGGAAAACATAGGAAGGCAGCTGCTCATGTCTCAGCGCGATCTGCAGCAGGAACTGGAATCATATGCGAAGTGGTTCCATCAGCATCCCGAACCCTCGTATCGGGAGTTCGAGACCACCGGGCGGATACGGCAGATATTCGATGAGCACGGCATCGAGATTTTGGATTCCGGGCTGAAAACCGGTCTGGTCGCCGTGATTCAGGGCGAAGGCGCGGGCGCGGGGGAAGGCCATGTCGTGGCGGTGCGCGGCGACATCGATGCCCTGCCCATCGCCGAGCAGACCGGCTTGCCCTACGCTTCGCTCAATGAGGGCTATCTGCACGGGTGCGGACACGACTACAACATGACGACCGCAATCGGCGCGGCGCTCATCATCAACGAGCGGCGCAAGGACTTCGCCGGCACGATCAAGGTGATTCTGCAGCCGGCAGAGGAAGTCGCGGCCGACAAGGACACGCCCACCGGCTCCGTCGCCGTGCTTGACACCGGCGTGCTCGCCGACGTGGAGGCGTTCTACGGCACGCATGACACCAACGAGGCTGAGCCGGGAACCGTCATCATCGGCTCGGGGCCGGACAGCGGCGCAGTCGACAAGTTCCGCATCACCGTGCACGGCCGAGGCACGCATGCCGCGCATCCGGAAGGCGGTCTCAACCCGATTCGCCCGGCTGTCGCCATCATCGAGGGCATCCAGTCCATCGCCGGCCAGGATGTGGATCCGGCGCATCCGCGCGTGGTTACCGTCACCCATGTCGAGGCGGGAAGCACATGGAACGTCGTTCCGGCGCAGGCGTTCCTTGAAGGCACCGCACGCACCGCGTTCCCCGAAGACCGGACAGTGATTCATGATCGGCTGCAGGCAGTCGTCGATGGCGTCGCCGCCGCATACGGCGTCACAGCGGATTTCGAATGGGAATATGGCTCGCCGTCCGTGATGAACGACCCGCACTGGTCGGCGCTCGCCGCATCGACCGCGACCGACGTGGGCTTCACGGTTGCCGCTCCGCACCCGTCGCTGGGCGGCGAGGACTTCTCGTACTATCTGCAGCAGGCGCCCGGCGCTTTCATTCACATCGGCGTCGGCAATGCTGACCGCCCCATGCACGGCCCGACGTTCTTCCCCAAGCTCGATGCGCTGGCGAGTGGCGCGGACCTGCTGGCCACGGTGGCGCTGCGCACGTTGAAGGAGCTGTGAGCGTTGATGGCTGCGCTGCGGCATGTGCAAATGCCGGCATTGCTGCGGGCATTCCACCCGCCGCAGCCATAAAGCGTCTCCGTTGCATGACGAAATCGACACGCAGACAGAACGACTCGAAAAGCCCCATGCAGTACATATTTGGTCAAAAAATTCATAACAGAATTACGACACTGCACCCTCATAATAGCTGGTTGACCAAGCGATTGCAGCGCCAAACAAACAATTAAGGAGAACCTCATGGCTCTTGACAGGAAACAGGCTTTTCATGACATCCTTGCCGGTGAGGGGACGGTGCCTCATCTGACTTCGGCGTGGCAGCACTTCGTTCATCACGAATACGGTGTCGAGGAGCAGGTACGCGCGCACGCCGATTTCGTGACGAAATGGGATTGGGATTGGATCAAGATCAACCCGCGCAGCGCCTACTACACCGAGGCATGGGGAGGCGTCTTCGACCATGACGATTACGGCAACGGGCGCTCGCCGAAACTAATCACCCCGCCCGTAAAGCAACTCGATGACCTGCGCAACGTCGACTACGTCGATCCTGAGACCTCTGCGGCGCTGAGCGAAGAGACCGGTATCGTTCGTGGTGTGCATCAGGCTTTTCCTGATCGTGTCGTTCTGCAGACCGTGTTCTCTCCATTGACCGTATTGCTGGGACTTGCCGCATTGCCGCGCATCAACCATCGTGCGATTTATGGACATGAGCCGACGCTCAGTCGCGATGAGCTGCTTTATGAGCGCCCCGACGAGGCGAAGCGGGCTTTGAATGCCATTGCTCGGACCTTGGCGGATTATGTGAAACAGCTTGTTGCGCCGGTCGAGCAGGGCGGGGCTGGTGCTGACGGCATCTTCTATGCAGTGACGGGAACGGCGAGCCGCCAGTACTTCGACCATGAGCACTTCACGGAGTTCTCCGAGCCGTATGACCGCATTGTGCTGCAGGCTGCCGATTCCTCGGTGAAGCTGCTGCACACCTGCAAGGAGTATTCGAACCCTGAGTGGTTCGCGGATTACCCAATCGACCTCTTGCAATGGGATTCCTTCGTAGAAGGCAACCCGCCGGTCACTGACGCTTACGGTTCCGTTCCGGTGAGCGGACCGGATGCCGCGCTGATTGGCAAAGACGGAGATCTTCAGGAGCTGAGCAGGCAGCTGACTGTCACCACTGAAGCCCGTGCAGGCAAGCCCTTCCTCCTGGCGCCGAGCTGCACGATTCCGCCGAATCCCGGAGACGAGAACCTGAGATTACTGCGTCAGGCGTGATGTGCGCGTGGCGCTGCCATTGCACGGGCGATATAGCAAATTGTGATGGCACGTACAAGAGCCAAGGCAATCATTGGCAATGATAATGCGTCATAGCTAACCCCTGTTACCGCTACGGTGTGGGTTCTGAGAAGGCGAATTATGGTGAGGGCACTGTGAGATATCGCACAGGCAACCATACGCGGAAATATACGAGGAGAGAATCGCTATGAACGCAAGAAGAAGGATTGCAACCCTGTCCGCCGCCATCGTGACGGTGCTCGGCGTATCGTTGGGCACCGCAGGATGCGGCCTCGGCGCAAATGCGTCATCGGGAAGCAGCAGCACAAGCAATTCCAGTCCGGTGAATATCGGGGTGATCTACCCCAAGACCGGCCAATATGCCGAATACGGGCAGATGTTCCAGCGCGGCTTCGACCTCGCTGTGGCGCAGGTGAACGCGAACGGTGGAGTCAAGGGCAGGAAGCTGGGGCTGAAGTACTTCGATACGCAGTCCGATCCCAAGCAGGATGCCGCGGTCGCACCCAAGCTCGTGGCCGACAAGTCGATTGTCGCGGTGGTGGGCGATTACGCATCTGCTGCTTCTTCCGCCGCTTCGCCGACGTTCCAAGCCGCTGGATTGGTCCATTACGGGTTCACGAATTCCGCGCTGACCTTCACCGATACCGGAGACCATATCTGGACCCCGGCAATCGGCATCGATACGCTGCAAAAGGCGAATGCGAACATCGTCGCGAAAAAGGCCAAGAAGATCTCCGTGGTGTATATCGAGAACGACTGGGGCAAGCAGGCCTTCGAGTTCTTCAAGGCCCAGGCGGCGAAGAACGGCACGCAGATCGTGTACAGCTCGTCGTATCTGGCGGATTCCACCGATCTGTCGCCGATTCTCATCCCGGCGCGTGATGCCAAGCCCGATGCAGTGGTGGATTTGGGCTATGGCCCTGATGGCGCGCTGGTGGTTAACACGCTGCGCGACAAGCTCGGCTTCACCGGCCCCTTTTTCGGGGGACAGGAGGTGCCGGAATTCTTTGAGATTGCGGGC
The DNA here is from genome assembly GCF_000741775.1 of Bifidobacterium subtile. Taxonomy (GTDB): domain Bacteria; phylum Actinomycetota; class Actinomycetes; order Actinomycetales; family Bifidobacteriaceae; genus Bifidobacterium; species Bifidobacterium subtile. The sequence continues at coordinate 193,084 of NZ_JGZR01000003.1, read as the reverse complement.
AAGAACGCCGAAGGCACGATCATCACCGGCAATTTCTCGGCCACAGGGACCAAGGATAAAAAGGCGCAGCGGTTCGTCAAGGACTTCAAGGCGAAGTATGGTGAGAATCCTGGCAGTTTCGAGGTGCGTGCCTACCAGGCGATCACCGATCTGGCATATGCGGCCAACAAAACCGAGCCGACCCGCGCCGGCATCCAGAAGGCCTTGCAGACCGTGACCGACTTCCCGCTGTATGAAGGCAATGGCGGCACGTTCAAGTTCGATCAGAAGACGCGCAGGGCCGCCAATATCAAGCCGATTCTCGAAATCGCGCGAGACGGTAAATTCGAGCAGTACAACGGGTGATGCAGGAAGAGCATATTTGATATCGCCCGGACATCGAGCGGAGCATGGTCAGCAGCTGTTGATCATGCTCCGCTTTTTGCGTTCGTACGTACGCCGAAGCACGGTGACGGGCTGCGAAAGATCGCCGGGGACGGCGGGCAGCACCGTGATATAGGGCTGCCCGCACGGTTCGTCTGGCTGAGATGATGCGCTATCGCTCCATCCCACGAGGCGCAGAATATTGTCGATGATCCCCATGATTCCTCCAACGATGCAGAGATGCGAATAGACAGATGACCAACATCTGGATAGCGTTAGGCGCGGTCGGATTCATGCGATCCGACCGCGCCTAATCGGCAGCCTCATGCGATGCCGCAGCATGATTTACAGGCTTGCGAACCTTGCCGAACCTAGCGCGATGTCGAAGGAAGCGCCTTGCGGCACCTGGTAGCGCAGCTCGGTGATTTCATTGATGTCGTCGCCGGTATCCGGATCCTTGTCAGTGCCTTTGACGAAACGCCACTGCCGGCCTTCCGCCACATCGAGATCAATGTAGCCGTTGCCGCTGTGCTTGGCGAAGCCGAAGACCTCGGACCAGCGGGCGGCCACAGCCTCAGGCTCGCTGACTGTGAACACCGCACGTTGCGTAAACACTTCGCCGAGCGGGTGACGATGCAACAGACCGCTGTGCTCCAGCGTCTCGCGATGCGTCTCCTCGTCTTCCAGCCAGTCGAGGATGAACGGATAGCGTGGTCCGGGAACGCTTGCCTGCGTGTCGGAGAGTATCCACAGCAGCTTCCAGCGTATTTCCTGGCCGTCGGATGTCGTCCGGTTCCCCGGAATCACCGGACCGGTGACGATTCCCTTGCTATGGAGATGCTGCGCCACCTGCTCGATGCCGTGCACGCGCAGGCCCGGTCGATAGAAGCGCTCCCGGCCGGGAAGCAGCTGTGCGGCCTCGCGGAACAGCAGGCCTTGCTCGGGGCTTTCCGCAGCGGCCTCGTGAGCATTGTAGAGTGCGAGAAACTCTACATAGTTCACGCCGAAGTAGGCCAGCGCGTTTTCCGTTCCGTGCCCGACATGCTTGCCGCCATACGCGGCGGTCAGCCCGTGGTCGGCGAAGGTGCGCTCGACCTCGTTCAGGTCGTTGACCACGGTGACGGTATGATCCCAGATGAATTCCGGCGCTTGCGCCTGTGCTAGCGTCTGCTCGCTCATTGCGCTTCCTTTCCCAGCTTCGTCGTGCGCTCCACGGCGGCGAGCACGGCCGATTGGATGGCTGCCGCGAATCCCGTTTTGTTCAGGGTGTAGGCCTCGGTGATGCCGACGCCGCCGGGGGAGTTGTTGATGTTGAGCAGCACTTGCGGCAGCACGTCGCGCTGCTTGAGCAGCTCGGTGCCGCCGATGACGGTGTCCAGTGCTATGGCCTTGGATATGTCGCGGGGCAGTCCGGCCAGCACGCCGGCGTCCACGTAGGCGTCGATGAAGTGGTAGACGAGGTTCGGCGGGTAGAATCCGGTGATGACGTCGATAAGACGCTCTTCGACATGCAGCGGCTTGCCGAAGGTGCTCAGCCAGGCGTCAAGGCCCTTCCTGACCGAATCCGGGGCATCGGCCGCTGCCTGGTTGGACGACACTCCGCTGTAGCCGTAATCCACGGTCGTCAGCGTATTGGGAATGATGCGCGTGATGCGGCGCTCGCCGCCCAGCGTGCGCTCGAGCTGAGCGATGGTGTAGCCGGCGACGATCGAGACCACGCTTGTCGTGCGCTGGTCGAAGCGATTGACGATCGATGTGGCCACGCCAGTCACGTCGTCTTGCGGGCGTACGGCAATCACCGCGATGTCCACGTTGTCAGGCGTGTCGCGCGGCGTGGCCGGGGTCACCTGGTAGGTCTTTTCAAGATAGGAGAGGCGGGCCTCGCTGATGTCTTCGACATAGATGTGGTCCACAGGGTAGCGGTCATCATGTTTTCTTACCGCGGTGATGATGGCCTCCGCCATGTTGCCGCCTCCTATGAAGTACAGATTGCTGGCCAAGACATCCTCCCTTTCCTTAACATACTGCGGCAGCCACGCATGTGCGGACGTCGCGTAGGCATAGTGCAAACGAAAACGACGATTCCTTGGAATCGATCGTCGTGTTTCCACAGTAACGGGCACGACCTCAGCGGCATTCGCTTTATGGCCTTTCGCGTCATACCAATAACCGATAGCCCGTGCAAAATGGGCAGTATCCCGCGCTTTGCTCCCCATTGAATGCTCTTGCACCGCCAGCCGCGACGAAAGTGCGGTGCATTGATGGCGGCACGAATAATAAGATGATGCTCTTGTTATTGCTCTGATTGATAAGTCGATATAACGAACGCCTGTGACGCGCCCGGTGCGAACGTAACGAGCATGTGCTTACCTTAGATACATCGTCAAAGCGTCACGCGGTTCGAAGACGCTTGCATCCAGTCGAATGAGAATTTTGGAAGGTTGTCCATTATGTCGAAAACCCGTCGTGAGACGTTCCGCGATATAGTCCGCGGCGCGTCGCAGACGCCATACCTCGTCGGTGGGTGGCAGCACCTGGTCGGCCATGAATATGGCGCTCAGGAGTTCGCCGAGGCCTATATCGAATTCGTGCATCGATGGGACTGGGAATGGGTCAAGATCAATCCCAGAGCCGTCTACTACGCCGAGGCATGGGGATCGCGCTACGATTCGCATGACTATGCTTCGGACGCGCCGCTGCCTAAGAAGATCAGCTCCGCCATCGTCGCTCCCGAAGACGTCGCAGACATCGCCGAACTCGATCCGGCGCAGAACGCGTCGTTTGCCGAAGCCTTCGATGCAGCTTCGCTCATCCGGGACGGCCTTGAGGACAGGGCGGTCGTGCAGACCGTGTTCTCGCCGCTTTCCGTGCTGCTGCAGATCGCCGATCTGCCCCTGTACCCGGGCGATGCCTATGCCACTCCCCAGATCAGCGTGGAAGATGCCGTGCTGAACCAGCCAGAAGTCGCCAAGCAGGCGTTGGGCAACATCGCACGCACGCTCGCGGGCTATGCGCGTCGCCTCGTGCGGCCCAAAGCACAGGGCGGCGCGGGCTTGGATGGCATTTTCTACGCAGTGACCGGCACGGTGAGCGAGGGGTATTTCGATGCGGACCGTTATCGCGAGTTCTCCGAGCCGTACGATCGCCTCGTCATTGATGCGGTCCATGACGAGAATCCGGATGCCGTGGTGCTGCTGCACACCTGTCGCGCCGAATCGCATCCCGAATGGTTCGATGTCGACGGCGTCGACTTGCTGCATTGGGATCGCTATCTTCCGGGTAATCCGAAGGATGACTCCGCATTCAATGCGGTTCCCGTGGCCGGCCCGAACTGGGAGCTGTTCGCCAATGGCTCCGGGGAGGAGGAACAGGTGCGCAAGGAGATAACGCAGACCGTCGCGCAGCATCAGGGCAGGCCGTTCCTGCTGGCTCCCAGCTGCACCGTTCCCACGCCTGCGAACGACAATGCCCTGCGTGCCCTCAGTGATGCGCGCATCGCCTGAGATCGCCCGAAATTTCATTCCTGCCGTGCTGCGAATCCTTTCCATGAGCTGACTTCCGGATTGACTCGCAGCATGGCATCGTATAGAACACAAAGAGAGAGAACATCATGACCATCAACAAGAAATTGCGCGCAACGCTTGCGGCATTCGTCGCGGCGGCAACGCTGGTAGGGGTTTCCGCCTGCGGTCTGGGCGGCAGCTCAAGCTCTGGGAGCAGCGACAATAGCGGCTCCGGACCGGTGAATATCGGGGTGATCTACCCCAAGACCGGCCAGTACGCCGAGTACGGACGGCTGTTCGAGCAGGGCTTCGACCTTGCAGTCAAGCACGTCAACGCCGATGGCGGCATCAAAGGCAGGAAGCTGGGGCTGAAGTATTTCGATACGCAGTCCGATCCCAAGCAGGATGCTGCGGTGGCACCCAAGCTCGTGGCCGACAAGTCGATTATCGCGGTGGTGGGCGATTACGCGTCGCCCGCCTCCTCGGCCGCCTCTCCGACTTTCCAGACTGCCGGACTGGTCCATTATGGATTCAACAATTCCTCGCCCACCTTCACCGAATCGGGCGACCACGTCTGGACGCCGCAGATCGGCCAGGACAAATACCAGGCCAAGATTGCCGACTTCATCGCCACGAAATACAAGAAGATCGCGGTGACCTACATCGAGAACGACTGGGGCAAGCAGGCGTTCCAGTATTTCAAGGCCGAAGCTGACAAAAAGGGCGTGCAGATAGCGTACAGCTCGTCCTATCTGGCGGACTCCACCGATCTGTCGCCGATTCTCATCCCGGCGCGCGATTCCAAGCCCGACGCGGTGGTGGATATCGGCTATGGCCCTGATGGTGCGCTGGTGCTGAACACGCTGCGTGACAAGCTGGGCTATACCGGACCGTACTTCGGCGGCCAGGAGACCAAGGAGTTCCTCGACCTGGCTGGCAAGAACGCCGAAGGCTCGATCATCACCGGCAGCTTCTCGGCCACTGGCACCAAGGACAAGAAGGCGCAGCAGTTCGTTAAGGACTTCAATGCGGCGTACGGCAACAATCCCGGCAACTTCGAGGTGACGGCATATCAGGCGATTATCGATCTGGCATATGCGGCCAACAAAACCGAGCCGACCCGCGCCGGCATTCAGAAGGCATTGCAAACCGTGACGGACTTCCCGCTGTACCAGGGCAATGGCGGCACGTTCAAGTTCGATCAGAAGACGCGCAGGGCCGATAACATCGATCCGATTCTACTCATCGCCAAGAACGGGGCCTTCGAACAGTACGAGGAGTAGCGGAAGGCGTCGGTCAGGCTGATCGCCGATCCGAAATCGACAGGCTCGGATGACATCCGTTGCATCATATGCATGCCAAAGGCGGATGTCGTCCGAGCCGACGTCATGACGCATACGAACGTATACGGGATCACACACAGGAACATGGCGAGTAGTCGTCTGCTGCGTTCGCCAAGCCAGGCTTTGACGATGTGAGGAAAGATTGTTGCACAATGATTGATATTCTGTTTTCTGGGCTGATCCACGGCAGCGCCTACGCCTTGGTGGCCGTGGGCATGTCGCTGATCTTCGGCGTCACCAATGTCGCCAACTTCGCGCAAGGCTCGATTGTGGCGGTCGGCATCATGGTCTCATGGTGGCTGGGGTCGGCGCTTGGCTGGGGCATCGTGCCCACCCTGCTCGCCGTGGTCCTCGTCACCGCCGTGCTTGGCTTTATCATGAACTTCGCGGTGATATCGCCGCTGGAAGGACGCAAGCCCATTGCCGCGCTGCTTGCCACGATCGGCATCGGGCAGATTCTCGACAACGGCCTGCAGATCATCTTCGGGCCGCAGACGCGTCCTTTCCCCAAGCTGCTGCCGACCTACAATCTGCAGCTGTTCGGCGTGCGCTTCGGCACTTCGGATATCGTCATGGTGGTGCTTGCCATCGTCTCCATGCTGGGGCTATGGGCGTTCCTCAAATTCGGCAAATCCGGGCAGGCCATCCGAGCGACCTCGCAGGATCCGGAGGCGGCGCGGCAGATGGGCATCCCCGTCAAATCCATTCGTAACCTCGCATTCGTCATCGGCTCCATCCTCGCCGGCATATCCGGCGTGTTCATCGGGTTGTTCAACGGCAATATCAATCCGATGAACGGCGGCAGCATCGGCATGACCGCCTTCGTCGCCGCCACCATAGGCGGACTGGGGTCGATTCCCGGAGCGGTCGCGGGCGGCTTGGTCCTAGGCTTGGTCGAAGCGGTCGGCATCTCATGGCTGGGCGATGGCGCGCATGACCTCATCACCTTCGGGGCGCTGCTGATCATTCTCATCGTCAAGCCTCAGGGATTGTTCGGCGCGAAGAACGATGTCAAGAACGAGCCGCTCGCCGGAACGTTCCTGGGCGGCGGCCGACCGATCACTTTGCCATGGTGGGCCAATGTCGGACTTGCGGCACTGCTGCTCGCCTCCCCGTTCTTCCTGTCCGACTATCTGTCCGGAATCGGCACTCAGGTGGCGATCTATGCCATAGCCGCAGTCGGACTTACGTTGATATCCGGCTCCGCCGGCCAGACGATTCTCGGCATGGCGGGGCCTCTGGCTGTCGGCTCCTATGCTTCGGCGCTGCTGACGACTCGCCTGCACTGGCCATTCCTCGCGGCTCTGCTGCTTGCCGGCATCATCGCGGCCATCGCCGCCAGCATACTGACCTTCCCGGTCTGGAAGCTTTCCGGGCATTACGTGGCGATCGCGACGATCGGCGTCGGTGCGGTCATGGTCGCCATCATCCGCCTATGGGAGCCGCTGACCAAGGGTTCGCTGGGCATACAGGGCATCCCCTTCCCGAATATTTTCGGCATATCGCTCTACACGCCGCAGATGATGTATCTGCTGGATGCGGTGCTGCTGGTGCTGACGCTGATCGTGGTGACGCGCATACGATCCTCCCATCTGGGCAAGGTGTTCGAAGGCGTAGGCTCCGATCAGGACGCCTCCGAGGTGCTCGGCGTGCATACCGGCGCATACAAGGCGCTCGCCTATGCCTTGGCCTCGTTCTTTGCAGGCATCGCGGGTTCGCTGCTGGCTCATCAATACACGTATATCGATCCGACGATTTTCAACGCGAATATGTCCGTGCTTATTTTGACCATCATCGTGCTGGGCGGCATGAACTCGCCGCTCGGTGCGGTGCTTGGCTCGCTGGTGCTGATAGGGGCGCCCGAGCTGCTGCGCTTCGCCTCCGACACCCGAGTGCTGCTTTACGGAGTGCTGCTGGTGCTCATCATTCTCTTCAGGCCGCAAGGACTGTTTGCGAGGAAAGGCTGACTGCTCATGACTGCATCCATTCAACAGGGCGACGCGATCGATGCGACGAAAGTGTCGGACCCTCATCGCGATGTCGATGTCATTCTCGATCCGCAGGAGCATCGCCGGGCCGTGGCGCAGGCTCCGGTGATCCTACGCGTGCGGGAACTGAAGAAATCCTTCCAAGGACTGCGTGCCGTGGACGATGTATCCTTCGACCTGCACAAGGGCGAGGTCATATCCATCATCGGGCCGAACGGCTCGGGCAAATCGACCACCATCAATCTGATCTCCGGATTCCTTACTCCTGATTCGGGGCTCATCGACATCGAGGATGAGCCGATCGCCGGCCGCGGATCCGCGAATGTCTCCGAGCGCGGCATCGCCAGAACATTCCAGAACGGCAGGGTGTTCGGCGCATTGAGCGTCGACGAGAACATCGCGCTGGGATATCACAAGAAGCTCAGCAGCCAGCGGCCTTTCAAAGGTCTGCAGCGTTTCCCGATCATTCGTTGGCTGTCGCTGCTGGCCGAAACCGGCGCCGCGCTGCTGCCGTTCCCGGCGATAGCCAGGGAGAACAAGGAGGTCGATGAGCGCGTGGTGCGCGAGATCGACCGCTTCAAGGAGCGCTTGGGGACCAGACGCAACGATTTGGCCTACACGCTGTCGTACGCCAACCGCAGGCGCACGGAGATAGCGCGTGCGCATATCAGCGAGCCGAAACTGCTGCTGCTCGACGAGCCTACGGCCGGCATGAATCAGTCCGAGACCGCCGAAGTGCTCCAGCAGCTGCAGTATCTCAAGGCGCAAGGCCATACCATCCTCCTCGTAGAGCACAAGATTGAGCTGGTCACCGCGATATCCGACCAGGTGCTGGCGATGGACGGCGGCAAGATCATCGCCAGCGGCGAGCCGGATGAGGTGCGCAATACGCCTGCGGTTATCGAGGCGTATCTCGGCAAGCGGCGTGAAACGCGGATTTCGACCGCTCAAGCCGATGTGCTCGCAAAGCAGAACTCCATCGAGGAACTGGAGGAGGGGACGGAATCGGCTCAGGGCGATGCTCTCGCGCGAAGCCGTGAAACAGAGCAGAACGCCACGCCCGATCTGCTGGATCTGGATGATGTCGACGTGTTCTACGGGCAGGTGCACGCCTTGCAGCAGGTGTCGCTGCACGTTCCGCCGAAGGCCATCGTCTCCTTGCTGGGAGGCAACGCTTCGGGCAAGTCGACCACGATGAAGACGATTCTCGGACTGGTGAACCCCAAGAACGGCTCGATTCAGTATCAGGGGCGCGACATCACCTCGCTGAGCACTCGCCATCGCGTCATCGAAGGCATCGCTTCGGTTCCCGAGGCTCGGCGGGTGTTCCCTGCGATGACCGTGCAGGAGAATCTGCTTTCCGGCGCCTACACGCGTTCTCGTTCCGACGATATCGCCGGGGACCTTGAAGAGATGTACGAACGCTTCCCACGGCTCAAAGAGCGGCGTGCTCAGCAGGCGGGCACCATGTCCGGTGGCGAGCAGCAGATGCTGGCCTTCGCTCGTGCGCTGATGAGCAAGCCGAAGATCATCTGCATGGACGAACCCACCATGGGCCTTTCGCCCAAGCTCGTCGAGGACGTCTTGGAGCAGATCGTCAAGCTCCGCGATGAAATCGGGGTTTCGGTGCTGCTCGTCGAGCAGCAGGCGGAACTCGCCCTTTCGGTGGCGGATTATGGCTATGTGTTGCAGAACGGCAGCATTCGGCTGCATGGCGAGGCGCAGACGCTGCTTCATGATCCGCGCGTTCAGGAAGCCTATCTTGGCGGAGCGAAGGAGAACAACAAATGAGCGATCATGAGGCACGGCAGCGAACGGCGGTGGTCACCGGCGCAGGCGGCGGCGTGGGCGGCAGGCTTGTGCGCTCGCTCGCCGCGCAGGGCTGGAATGTCATCGCCATCGTCAGGTCGCAGGCACATGCCGATGAGCTTGATGGCATCGAAGGCGTCAGTGCGCTGACGCTTGACTTGCTCGATTCGGATGCCATAGCCGATGCCGCGCATGAGATCGTCGAGCGTTTCGACTCCCGACTGGATCTGCTAGTGCATGCGGCCGCCGTTGCAGCAGTAGGCCCGGCTGCTCAGGCAGATGTGCACGACTGGAACACGGTGCTCGGCACCAACCTGGTCGCGCCGGCATTGCTGACGGGGTCGCTCATAGAATCGGTTCGCGAAGCGCAGGGGACAATCGTCTTTATCAATTCGGGCGCAGGCGAACGCGCCGTCGGCAATCATGCCGTATACGCCGCTTCGAAGCACGGGCTGCGCGGATATGCCGATACCCTGCGTCTCGAAGAATCTGTTCACCGCATTCGCGTGAGCACGATTTATCCTGGGCAGATCGCCACCAAGATGCTTGAGGGCATTGATCGTGCGCTCGGCGTGCATTTTATCCCGCAGGACTATATCGATCCGCAGACCGTGGCTGATGCCGTTCTCTGGGTTGCGAATGCCACTCCCGATGTTCATATCAGCAATGTGGATCTGCGCCCGAGGCAGGAAGTCTCCGCCAAGTTCAACGTCTGATGGACAGTTGCAGGAAGTCGGTTCATCAAAAGCCGGCTGTTAGCGGCTGATGCGGAGGCTGATATAAGAAAAAATCGCGGATAGCCTATAGATTTTTGGTATACGTCTGCGCGTGGCGGCCATGGGCGGATACGTTACCTTCAGTATGGTGCGTTAATGACGTTCTGCACGCAGCGTCGTCAGCCCGGACCGCGACAGAGAACAGCATAGGAACAGGAGCATTCGCAATGGCAACAGGGAAGACGACGCATGATGATGCATGTCGGAGGCAATTCGCGCAGCAGACCGCCGAGGTGGGCACGGTAGCAGAGATTGGGACGGAAGACCCGGCAGCTGCGTCGTCAGTGGGTTTCGAAACCGCAAGCGTTCACGGCGGATACGATACCTCGGATAATCATGACGCGGCCAGTGCGCCAATCTATCCCAGCGTCGCCTACGCCTTGCGCTCCGCTGCACATGCTGATGCGATTGCCGCCGGTGAGGTGAGCGGCTTCTCCTACTCCCGTGTCGCCAATCCCACTGTGGACGCGTTGGAGCAGCGCATCGCGCAGTTGGAAGGCGGCATCGGCGCGGTTGCCGTGGGCTCCGGCATGGCCGCGGTATCCTTTGCGCTGCTGTGCGCGGCCGAAGGCGGCGGGCGCATCATTTCGCCAACTGATTTGTACGGCGCTTCGGTGGATGCGATGGATACCTTCTTCCCGCAGTTCGGCATCCACACGGATTTCGTGGACGATATCAACGACCTGGCCGAGGTCGAATCGAAGATCGGTCCGGACACTAGGGCCATCTTCGCCGAAACCGTTGCCAACCCGTCTACTGAAATCACCGACTTGAAGCCGCTTGCCGACTTGGCGCACCGGTATGGCATCGCGCTAATCGTTGACAACACCGTGCCGACGCCCTACCTGCTGCGCCCCATCGAATTCGGCGCCGACATCGTCGTGCATTCCACCACGAAAGGCATCTCCGGGCATGGCAATGCGCTGGGCGGCGTCATTGTGGATGCAGGCAACTTCGATTGGACCAACGGTCGCTTCTCGCATCTCACCCGCAAGGAGCTGGTGATCAGCGACGAACGCAATGGCGTATGGCGCAGCTTCGCCGAGGCCTTCGGCAATGCGGCCTTCATCAGGCGCATCCGCACCAAATACGTGCGCACCTTCGGCGCAGTGCTTTCGCCGTTCAACGCCTATCTGCAGATGGTCGGCTTGGAAACCTTGCCGCAGCGCGTGCGCCAGGAGGTCGCCACGGCGAAGCTCATCGCCCAGCATCTGCGCGGCGTGGATCATATCGTTCGTGTCAATTATTCCGGTCTGGACGACGATCCGCAGCACGAGCTGGTCGCGCGATACCTGCCGCAGGGCGTGGGAACCGTGCTCTCCTTCGAGGTCGAAGGCGAGGAATCGCACGTGAACCGCATCGTCGACGGCGTCAAGCTGTTCTCCTACGTGCCTAACATCGGCGATTCGCGCTCGCTGATCGTCAACCCGGCCCGCATCACGCACCGCGAAGTCCCGGAGCGCTACCGCTTGTCGGCCGGCGTGAACGACAACCTGCTGCGCATCTCCATCGGCCTTGAGAATCCCGCCGATCTCATTGCCGACCTTGACCAGGCGATTGCCGGCGCATACTGAGCGGGGATGGCTGCGCGACTCGGGCGCATTGCAGAACGCGATCGCCCGATGAATCAGACGTTGCCGAACGCATGAAGACGTATCTCGCTTATGTGATGCGTTAATTGCTGGCTGCGGAGGTCTATCTGCGTTATCTGTGGCGCTATTTCTTGGAGGGTCGAGTATCGGGCGGCCAGAAACCGTCATTTTCGGCCAGTGATACTTGGGGCGTCGTGGGATTAGCGCCTCACATAACGCAGATAGACCTCCGCGAGCTTCGAATAACGCTACAGATAACGCAGATAGATTTTAGCGAGGCATGAACAGCACCTCTCGTGAGTGAGATAACGACTGTTTTCCGTGATATTCGTGATTATCCATGCTGGGTCTGCGTGATGTGGCATCGAGTTGGACGTTTACCATCAATCGCGTCCTCCCGAATGCAATGCGTGCGCAGAAGTGGTAGGCTGTCGGGCAGAACGGTGATGGGCCCCGCCTGGACGCATGTCCGAACCGCACAGTGTTGACAAGCATGGCGTTGATGAATGCAATGCCGACAAACACAGTGCTGATGGTTCCTACTCAATCTGTCGTGTAACGGCGTGACGTTTTGCCATGCCGCTAGGCATATTGCTGAAAGGAGCTATGGTATGGCGAAAACTACTGACATTGCTGACGATTCGATTGCGCGTGAACCCTCTGGTGCAGCGCCCCAACGGGAACAGCCGCAGGGGGAGAGAAGGCCCGGGGCGCTTCGCGTGGCGATCGTCGGCATCGCGCCCGACCAGCCTGACCTGGTTATGCGGACCGCATTGCGTTGGGCCAAGACCGGCCTGTTCGACAGGCTGATCGCCATCTACGTCGATCCCACCTTGATACAGGTCGATGGCCACTGGGAGCCGCTTGATCCCGACAGCTTGGACGAGGAACAACGTGTGCAGGCCTTCGAGCTGGGGCAGCGCATCGATCGCATGGCGCGAAGCTCCGGATTCCCCGTGGCCTTCAAACGTCTTGGCGGCGATCCCATGCGTTGCTTGTCTGATGAGGCGAGGCGCGCTGATGCCAAGGCGATCATCGTGGGAACGCGCGAGCATGGTCCCGTCGCTGCGGTCGAAGAGTGGCTGCGCGGCTCCATTTCCGTGCGCCTTGAACACAGCCAAAGCATCCCAGTCGTGGTGATACCGCTGGGGAAGTATGACGGCGGAGCTGGTGCTGGCAGCGTTGGAGTTGATGCTGATGGCGCCGTTGCGGGAATCTTCGCGCAAACCGGCAACGACGGCAAGCAGCGAGTCGGGGAGGACGAGTGAACTCACGCACTAGAGTACTGCTGCAATCCGTCGCCGCCGTTTTCGCAGGCGGCAGCGTCGGCTCCCTCATCCGCATCTCCTTAAGCAAACTGCAGGCCCCGGATGCGTCGTGGCCGTGGATGACCTTGCTCATCAACCTGACCGGGTCGTTCATCCTCGGCTGTCTGCTGGAGTATCTGGCCACTACGGGCGAAGACATCGGCGCAAGACGAATCTGGCGACTCGGCCTGGGTACTGGCGTCATCGGCGGGTACACCACCTACAGCACGTTCATCCTGGAAACCGATACCCGCATAACCGGCCACGCCGTCGCCCTGGCCTTGGGCTATCTCGTCATCAGCGTGGTAGTGGGATTGTTCTGCGCCGGACTGGGCATCAGCGCGGGAGAACGGCTCGGAAACCGACGCAACGCTCGCGCGGCATCCTTGCCTGCTGCCCAGTCAGTGGCCCAGACAATTGGCGCTTCGACGCCGACAGTCGATGCAACAGCGCATGGTGCCGACGACGGGCCTAATGCGACAGGATCGGCAGGGAATGGCTCTGCGTCGAACGACAATGTATCGAGCGGCAATGCGGGGAACAGCGGCGCTCCGGATGCTGGACATGCTGCTGCTCGCGCGAACGCGCAGAAAGGAGGGCGGTCATGATGCTGGTCCTCGCAGCATTGCTTGGCGGCCTTGGCGCTGCCAGCCGTTTCCTCGTCGATACGTGGGTGAACAAACGCAACCGCCTGACCATCCCCTTGGGCACCATCGTCGTTAACATCACCGCTTGCCTGCTCATGGGCATCCTCACCGGCTGGGTGACCTCGCACATCGGCTCCGACACCGTGCGCCTGCTGCTTGCCTCAGGGTTCCTGGGCGGTTATTCGACCTTCAGCACCGCAAGCGTCGAAGGCGTGCGCCTCATCAAGGCGCATGAGCCCGTGCGCGCCCTGCAGCACACCGGCGGCATGCTCGTGCTCAGCTTGGCCGCAACCCTGCTGGGCTTTGTGATCGGGTAGGCGGTGACAGGCGGGTTGCTCCTGCTGCAGTTTGTGCGAGCCGCAGCAGGAGCAACCCGCCTGAATTGATTGGTTATGCGAAGGTCTTTTGTGTTGTGCAAGAGGCCGATACGTGACAAAAAGTAATCTATCTCGGCTAAAGAACCGTGTCATGGCTTCCAGTGCGAATAAGAGTTAATGTCAGCGTTGTTTTGGTCACTTTGTAGACCAACAGCCAGCCTCCTTCGATATGCAACTCACGAAATCCCTTTCAAATTTCCCTTAAGTGCATGATCTCGGTATCGTGTCGTGAGCAAATCGACGTTTTGCGCCATCAACGCATCTAGTGCAGCATCCATCTTCGTCAGGTCGTAATGCTTGCGTTTCAAACGGCGTACATCGCGCAGAAACGCAGGTGAGTAGGCCAGCCTAAGCATTGCGGATTATTTCCTTCATCTCATCCAGATTGTTGACGTAAACCGGCGTCTCCGCGGCGGCATCCAGTACCGATTGCTCAAATGGAGTCACTGTCGTCGGGCGGAACGGCAGGCCGCCTTCGCGTACTGATTGCGCAAGAAAAAGGTTCACTGCTGTACCGATGTCGATTCCCAGCGAATCAAAAAGCTGATCGGCTTGTTCTTTAAGTGTTGTCTTCGTGCTGATTTGTATACGAGTACGAGATAATTGCTGCATATTTGCCTCCTTGATGAGGCTATTTTACTCATTAATAAGGTGAATATGCAACTTTTATAACATGCCACCCGACTGCTACGATGGAACAAAGCCTCGGGGCGATGGCAGCCCTGCCGCAAAACCCAAAGGGGGTAGCCATGATCGGCCAATTCGTATTTCTCATCATCATTCTGGTGCTTGTCGTCATCCTGCTGGTGTCGGCGCTGTATGTCGTGCCGCAGCAGCAGGCATACATCATCGAGCGTTTCGGCAAGCTGCACAAGGTGCAGTTCGCCGGCATCCATGTCAAGATTCCGCTGGTGGACCGCATCGCCATGAAGACGAATATGCGCGTCAATCAGCTCAATGTGAAGCTTGAGACCAAGACGCTCGACAACGTGTTCGTCACGGTCGTGGCGTCCACGCAGTTCCGGGTGAATCCCGAGAACGTGGCGACGGCCTTCTACGAGCTGCGCGACCCCTCGGGCCAGCTGCGCTCCTACATGGAGGATGCGCTGCGCTCCGCCATCCCGGCTCTCACGCTTGACGACGCCTTCGCTCGCAAGGATGATATCGCCGCCGACGTGCAGAAGACCGTGGGCGCCGAGATGGTGCGCTACGGCTTCACTGTCGTCAAGACGCTGATCACCGCCATCGACCCAAGCAATGCGGTGAAAGCCGCCATGGATTCGATCAACGCCGCCCAGCGCGAGAAGGAAGCCACGCGCAACCGGGCCGACGCGCAACGCATCCAGATCGAAACGCAGGCCACCGCCGAGGCCGAAAGAACCAGGCTGCAGGGCGAGGGCCAAGCCAACTACCGCCGCGAGATCGCCAACGGCATCGTCGACCAGATCAAGAGCCTGCAGTCGGTCGGCATGAATATCTCCGATGTGAACAACGTGGTTCTTTTCAACCAGTATCTTGACGTGCTGCGCAACCTGAGCGAGTCGAACAACGCGAAAACTGTCGTGCTGCCGGCCTCCACGCCAGCCGGCTACCAGACCATGTACGACCAGGTCGCCAACGCCATGCTCACCGTCAACGAGACACAAAAATAGTAGGCAGGCGGCAGAGTCTTTCTGCCGATTCCGGTTCTGCTGACTGTTCGATCAAGGCGGCTGCATCCAACGATGCAGCCGCCTTTTTGCATAGTGTGCAAAAGCAGCCGGAAGACGGCGAAGTCGCAGGTTGATATCCGTTCATAAGCAACCGCTATAGCAACGTCGCCATGCGCACGTGAAACAGTCGCTATGCTGGCAGCAAGTCCGAGGGGATCGGCTTGCACAACTTCAACGGAACAATGCACAAGCGCTGCGAAAGCCGATCATCCCGGTCTTGACATAACAGAGAGAATCTCGTATTCATCACCATCAGCATGCCGGTCTGGTCGTTTTGCATATTCGCGCAGACCTAAGCATCCTGAGGGAAGGGGAAGGCATATGTTAACCGAATATCGACATATCATGAAGGGCGTCGCGATCTTTGGTGCGCTGCTGATGCTGATGCCTGCGGCTGGCTGCAGCATCACTACCGGGCAGACCGGAGCCTCCGGAGCGTCCGACGACAAGTCGGCATCCGCGAAGACGGCCACATACAAATACGGCACCGTGGAGTTCCCGAAGTCCGGGTCGTTGTGCAGCTCGCCTATCGCCATCGCTGTCGAAAGGGGATATTTCCAGAAGGAGGGAATCAATCCCAAGCTCGTGACGGCCGATACCGAAACACGTAAGATCGGCTTGGATACCGGGCGATTTCCAGTGACCAACGGCGATTTCCAGTTCTTCCCGTCCATTGAGCAGGGCGTGAAAACCAGCGTCGTGGGCGCGCTGCACAAGGGCTGCATCAAAATCGCGGTGAAGAAGGGTTCCGCAATCAAGAACCCGCAGGATCTCAAAGGCAAGACCATCGGCGTTGACGAAATAGGCGGAACGCCGTACATGGCCTCCAACCTATGGCTGGGCGATGCCGGGCTCAATGTCGATCAGAAGAACGGCGACGTGAAGTATCTGCCCTTCGATGATGCAAATCTTGAGTTC
The DNA here is from genome assembly GCF_000741775.1 of Bifidobacterium subtile. Classification (GTDB taxonomy): domain Bacteria; phylum Actinomycetota; class Actinomycetes; order Actinomycetales; family Bifidobacteriaceae; genus Bifidobacterium; species Bifidobacterium subtile. The sequence goes on along the minus strand of NZ_JGZR01000003.1, from coordinate 176,749 downwards.
CAGGCCTTGCAGAACGGTCAGATTGACGCGGCCGCTCTGTGGGATCCGCTGCCGACCATCCAGGAGCAGAAGGGCACCGTCGACATCATCTTCGACCTTGGCAAGAATCCGAAATTCGCGAAGCGCTTCTGCTGCTTCCTGTACGGGTCCAACAAGGTCATCGCCGACAATCCGCAGAAGATGAGCGCCATCCTGCGTGCGCTGAACAATGCGCGCGATTTCATAGCGCAGCATCCGCAGGAAGCCGCCAAGATCATCACCGAGAAGAAGTACTCGACGATAACCGATCAGAAGCTGGCCGTGCAGCTGTTCAAGGACTACGACTATGCCGTGCAGCCGAATGAGGATCAGCGTATCCAAAGCGATGTCAGCTACTTCTCTGAAGGACTGAAGAAGATCGGCTTCCTGAAGACCAACGACCCTGCGGCGTTCTCCACGAGGATATACAAGCATATCGATCAGTGAGCAGACCGTTTGCCGGGCGGCGAGACGAAGATACGCGCCTTGCCGCCCGGTGCGGTTGACCCAGTTCCAAAGGAAACCGCAAAGAGACCGGGAAACGCATTCTCGTTCATAATCATTCAGGGGCGCAGTCGGCAGACCGAATATGCTTTTCGTTCGTGCCCCCTTTCATAGGAAAAGAGTTTCATGGATAAGTTTTCCGACAGGAGCGCATCGACGCCAGCGGCGGCGTATCCTGATTTGGCGATCAGTCCTGAGGCGGGGGAGGGATCGAGGTCTAAGAGCAGGACGCCCGCTGATGCCTTGCCCCGTTTCAGCGTCGCGCCGCCATATCCGCTGATGGTGCTGTTCACCATCGCCGGTTTCATCATCGCCTTAGCAGTCAATGCCGCTTTCCCGCAGCGGGCGGCCGTCACCTTCGAAGAAGGCAGGCTGTGGATCGTCCTGCTGAATGGCGAAGAGGCGTATCGCATGCTGCTCATCGTGCTGGCCGCTGCATACGCCATCGCAGGCGTTCTCAATGGCAGAAAGCCTGAGACCGTGCGTCGTTTCCGCAGCCGGGCGCAATTCCGCTTCGCCATGGGCTTGGCGCTCGCCCTCTGGGATATCACCGGCACCAAGCTGCAAGTGCTGCCGCAGCCATTCTTCCCAGGCCCTTCCCAAGTGCTCGAAGCATTTCTGACTGAAGGCGGTTACATAGCCATCAACACGTTCTATTCGCTGCGGCTCTTCTGCACAGGGTTCATAGTCGGCGTCATCCTAGGAGTGGCGACGGGCGTGCTGATCGGATGGTTCGCCAGAGCCTATTACTGGGTCTTTCCGCTGCTGAAGATCACCGGCGTCATCCCCGCCGTGGCGTGGATGCCCTTCGCATTGACGCTGATGCCCACGCCGTTCATCGCAGCCGTGTTCCTGCTGGTGATCTGCTCGTGGTTCCCGGTCGCGTTTCTGACCGCGCAAGGCATCCAGAGCACGCCGAAAATGCTGATCGAGGCGTCGCGCACCCTCGGCGCACGCACGCCCTATATTCTCTTCCACGTCGCTGTGCCGCATGCGATGTCCAGCATCTTCACGGGCATCGGCATGGCCAACAGCCTCTCGTTCCTGACGTTGGTGATTTCCGAGATGATGGGGCAGCCCGGCGGGCTTGGATATTACGTCGATCAGGCAAAAGTCTGGTCGGCGTACAACAAGATCCTGGCGGCGATCGTGGTCATGGCCGTGCTGTTCTCGCTGATTATGAAACTGATCGAACTGGTGCGCGGCCGGGCGCTGCGCTGGCAGAAGGGGCTGGTGAAATGAGTGATGAACGCGACATACAGGCGCATGATCTCGTGCATGAGCAATCGCTGATTGGCATCAATCACGTCGGACGCGATTTCGTCGGTCCTGACGGCGTGGCCGTTACGGCGCTGTCCGACATCAATCTTGAGATTCGCCCCGGGGAACTGGTCTCGGTGATAGGCCCTTCGGGCTGCGGAAAGACGACGCTGCTGCGGCTGATTTCCGGTTTGGACGCGCCGCAGCGAGGCTCGGTCACCTTCAAGGGGCATCCCATCGAAGGTCCGAATCCCGAACGCGGATACGTCTTCCAGCAAGGCAGCCTGTTTCCTTGGCTGACCGTCGAGGAGAACGTGGCCTTTGGGCTCAAGGCGCAAGGCGTCTACAGCGGGCGCAAGGGAGAAGTCGCCGAGTACCTTGGCAAAGTCGGCCTGACGGGATTCGAGCAGTCCTACCCGCATCAGATCTCCGGCGGCATGGCGCAGCGCGTGGCCATCGCCCGCGCTTTGATCGACCGGCCGAAAGTGCTGCTGCTCGATGAGCCGATGGGTGCCTTGGATTCGTTCACCCGAGCCGATTTGCAGGATACGCTGCTGGATTTGTGGGAGCTGTACCATATGACGATGATTCTGGTCACGCATGATGTCGACGAGGCGATCTATCTCGGCAATCGCGTGGTGATCATGACGCCTCGGCCCGGGAGAATCAAGGAGATCGTGCCTATCGATCTTGCGCACCGCGATCGGGTGTCCGACGATTTCGCGGCATATCGCAAGCTGCTGCTGACCAAACTGCACTTCGAAACGCAAAAGACCGCCGAAAATCATTCGGGAGAAGAGCAATAGAAGAAATAGAAAAGACAAGCCGCGCGAAATAACAATGCGGTGGCTTGCCCCAAGGATTTGGCTACGGATTTTGGGGCAAGCCACCGCATCGTTGCTTGTTGACTAACGCTTGCTGACTATTCGATCAAGGCGGCTGCATCCAACGATGCAGCCGCCTTGATATGCGCAATTGCTCCGCTAGCGCGGATACACTGCTTCGAAGGCCTGGGAGAGATCCGCAATCAGGTCCTTAGGGCTTTCCAACCCAATCGAAAGGCGGATGGTCGAGGCGTTCACGCCCACGATCGCACGGGCTTCCTGGGTGAATTCGCGGTGGGTGGTGTTCGCCGGATCGACGATCAGCGAGCGCACGTCCCCGATATTCGCCAGATAACGGAACAGCCGCACATGGTTGATGAATGCGGCAGTCTGCTCGGCTCCTCCTTCGAGTTCGAAGGACAGGACCGAACCCACGCCGCGCGGGTAGTCTCGCGGCACCAGCCCGCGCTGCTCGCTGCCTGGAAGCCCGGCATAGTGGACGGCGGTCACATGCGGCTGCGCGTCGAGGAACTTGGCCACTTCGAGGGCCGAGGCGGTTTCCTTGGATACGCGCTCCTGCAGCGTCTCCAAACCAAGCAATTGCAGATACGCCTCGAATGGCCCGAGCACGGCGCCGGTCAGACGCAGATATTTCAAACGCAGCCGCCTGATGAATGCGAGCGGCCCGGCCGCTTCGACGAAGCTGCGAGGCGCACGCCCTGCGGCTTCGCCGAGCACCCATTCCGGTTCGCTGAACTGCGGGTAGCGTTGCGTGGACCAGTCGAAGCGGTCGCCGGATGTCACCAGGCCGCCTATCGCGTTGCCGTGACCGCCCAGCGCCTTTGTAGCCGAGTACACGACTATGTCGGCGCCGTGCTCGATGGGGTGGTACAGGTATGGCGTGGGGAGCGTGTTGTCGATGATGAGCGGAATGCCGTGGCGGTGTGACAGTTCGGCGAGGGCGTCGACGTCGGTGACATGCGTGGTCGGATTGGACACCGATTCCGCGAAGACTGCCTTCACGCTGTCGTCGTCGCGAATCAGCGACTCCACATGAGTCAGATCATTGATGTCCTCCACGAATGTCGTGGTCACGCCGAACTTGGGCAGCAGCGTGCGCAGCGAATCGAAGGTGCCGCCGTATACGTCGTACGGTGCGATGATGCGGCCGCCTCCTTCGGCGGCGTTCAGCAGCGCGTAGGTGATCGCCGCCATGCCGGAGGCCACCGCCACAGCCTCCGCCGCCCCGTCGAGCTGCGCGACGCGCTGCTCAAGCACTGTAAGCGTGGGGTTGGCCACCCGCGAATACAGGTACCCTGGTTCGTCGCCGTTGGCGACGTTATGGCCTCGCTGGGAGTTTTCCAGCCAGAACGCGGCATTGGGGTAGATGACGGGCGCCACCGAATCGGCGTTGGCTGCCGGGTCGAAGCCGGCGTGTACTTGCGAGGTGTCGAATTGCTCAATAGGCATGATCTTTCGGTCTTTCTGCGCCGTAGGCGTTTGCGCTACAGCCGCATGGATATGGGGTATGGATGATGCGAAGCCTTGCGGATATTCCCCGTTCCCGCCGCGTGCCACACAATCTAACATGCTTGCAAACCGGCCGTTCCGGCCCCGTAATCGCGAAAACTTATGATGGCATCAACCTAAAAATTATGATGACGCAATAGCCTATATCCATTGCTTATACTCGGGAGACACTTCGGTCTATAGCGTGCGGCACAAGGGCGTCCCACACGCCGGCAATGCCAAGGAACCGTACTTCGTTCAAACTTGCGCTTATGCCCCAAAACATTGGAAACGCAAGGTTTTCGACGATTGACGAGCGGGAATGCGGCCCATAGTATTCGTTGCATTCATGCATATTCTTCAGTCACGAATACATCAGGAAAGGCACTGACATGACCAGACTTCTCACTTCGGAATCCGTAACCGAGGGGCATCCCGACAAAGTGTGCGACATTATTTCCGATTCGATCCTCGACGCGTATCTTGCGGTGGACCCGGATTCCCGCGTCGCCGTCGAGACCTCCGCCAAAGACGGACTCGTAGTCGTAGAAGGCGAGGTGTCGGCTCCCAGGACGCTTGACCATGTCGAAATCGTGCGCAAGGCCATTGCGGACATCGGCTATACCGATGCGGCCAGCGGGCTTGACGCGCAAGGCGCCGGCGTGATCAACAACATCCGCCCACGCGAATTCGACAGCAACGATGGCGGAGCATACGGCAATTACGGCGACGACACCTCGATCAGCCGCGAAGACGCCTATAATACTTTCGGCGGCGATCAGGGGCTTATGGTCGGCTATGCCTCTGACGATACCGAAGCCCTGCTGCCGCTGCCGATCTATGCAGCCAGCAGACTCGCCGAACGTCTTGCCTACGTGCGCAAGAACGGCATCATCCCGCTGCTTAGACCGGATGGCAAGACCTTGGTTTCGGTCGAATATGCCAACGACAATGTCACTGATCCACAGGCGATTCGGCATATACTCATCTCCACGCAGCATTCTCCGGAACTGTCCTTGGATGAGGTGCGCGAACAGGTGCGTGAAAACGTGCTCAACCCAGTGCTTGAAACGCTGCCTGTCGATGCGTCCGACGCGCAGATCGTCATCAACCGGGCTCCATTCAACAACGGCGGGCCGAAGGCCGACGCCGGACTGACCGGACGCAAGATCATCGTCGACACCTACGGCGGCATCGCCGGCCACGGCGGCGGCGCATTCTCCGGCAAGGACCCGCGCAAGCCCGACCGCTCCGCCGCATACGCCGCGCGCTGGGCCGCCAAGAACATCGTGGCCGCAGGGCTCGCACGCCGCGCCCAGGTGCAGCTGGGCTACTTCAACCGCGTCGCCAAGCCGATCACCATCGACGTGGAGACCTTCGGCACCGAAACCGTCGACCGCGAGAAGATCCAGCGGGCAGTCGCGCACACCTTCGACTTCCGCCAGCTCGCCATCATCGACGAGCTCGACCTGCGTCGGCCGATCTACCGCAAGACCGCAGCATACGGCCACTTCGGCCGGAATGACGCCGATTTCACGTGGGAGCGCACCGATAAGGCGGAGGAGCTGGCGAGGAACGTGAAATGACCGATATCTTCAATCACGAGTACTTCGACGATTTCGAGCGCGAGCATCCCAACATCTTCGCCTCGAAGCTCGCGCTGCTGAAAATCGCCATCACGCTTGATGGCACGCGCGATATCGGCTACACGGTTTCCGTGGGTGCAGGAACGGGATCCTATGAAGCCGCATTACGTGAGGAAGGGCTGGAAGTGCAGCGGATCGTGGAGCCCTCCGCGAATCTTGCGGCCGAATCGAGACGCCGCGGGTTCAATGTGACGAAGGCGTTGATCCAGAATGTCGCCTTCGAAGACGAATCAATCGACACCGTGTTTTACAACGGCAGCGCATTCGGCTTCATCGACGAAACGACGCTCAAGACCGTGTTTCGTCAGCACTACCAGCAACTTAAACCCACTGGGGTGCTCGCGCTGCTGGACGTTCCGCCGGCCAGTGCGCTGGGACTTGCCGTGCAGGCGTCGTTTGCGCTCACGGGCGAGAATTACGTCACGGATGTGCTCAGCCAAAGCTGGTATGCGGCCGATACGCCGCGCAAGACCTACTGGCGTACCGCCGAGCAGTATCGCGCGCTGCTTGAGGAGGCTGGATTCAGCTCATTCGCTGCATGGCAGACGCTGCGCAAGCATCTCAGCTATCACAATGACGCCCCGGAGCAGGCTGTCGAAGGGTACCAGGAAGGCAGCTACGTCGCGCTGGTGGCTCGCAAGTAGCATCGAGCCGGCATCAGCCAACACGCCGATCGCTGATGCGCGTAGGCACCGGCATGCGAATACGCCGCATGACGTATGCCACGCGCCAAGCATCATGCGGAACAGCAACATAGAGCACAGCACTTATAGAGGAGGACTATCATGACAGCGCAATTCATCGACCGATACCAAGGCAACGGCCGCGTGCTGGACGACACCTGGCACGCGCGTGAGAACATCTACGAATCGCGGCTGCGTCTGCTGCATCGGGCGCTCACGACCGAGGATCCCGGGAAGATACTGTCCATCGGCATCGGGTCGGGCATCTTCGAAACGCTGTTGCGCGACCGGTATGGCATCGAGGTCGCCGAGGCCGTGGAACCGTCCGCGAGTCTGGGCGCCGAGGCGCGCGGGAAGGGCATCAATGTCGTGCAAAGCACAGCGCAGGATTACAACTACCCGGGAGCGCCCTACGACACCATCGTGTACAACGGATCAAGCTTCGGGTTCATCCCTGACGACGAGATCGAAGCGACGTTCACGCGCAACCGCGACGTCCTCGCCGAAGGGGGCCGTCTGGTTCTGACCGATGTGCCTAGGGAAAGCGCGCTGGGCACCGTGCTGCGGCTGGCGCAGAAGTACGACATCGCGCGGGAGGATGTGGACGATCTGCTCGTCGGCACTTCGTTCTTCAATCTCGACACCCACGCCTACAAGCCGAACTGGCACCAGATCGCGTGGTACGCGAAGCTGCTTGAAGGTATCGGATTCCACAATCTGCAGTACTTCCAGACCGTGCTGGGGAATCCACCCTATCAGAACGACCGCGTCGAAGACCCGATCGAGGGGCATGAGGCGGGCAATTACGTCGCAATCGTCGCGCAGCGGTGAAATGGCGAATTCGCTTTTGCGGCGATGACTCGTTGCGCCGATGGCATACGGGTCGGCTTCACAAGTGCGCACCCCTAGTGGTCGGCTGTGCATTCGTACGTATGCGCTATGTGTATGTAATGGTCTGATTCCTGCGTTTCAGGCTGGGAAACGCAGGAATCCGACCAGTAGCGCCTCGATGGCGTGCCCGACATTCTGGTATCTGGTAGAGGTTGCTGAGTGTCCGTTTTGTAGCGCTAACTACGCCCTATCGCTACAAAACGGACTATAGCCCAAGCTTAGAGACCGGATTGTAGCGTCAGAGCGAAGATGGCGCTACAATCCGGACGCTGGCAGTGCCGCGACTCCGGCCTGTCGGATGCCGATGTGCCAATGCGGCGCAAGGCATCACGCAAACCATCCTCAGGACGCGAGAAAATCGGCGATCCGCTCGGCCTGCGCGTAGCCGGCGCGGTACATGCGCTCCAAGCCTTCGTAAGTCTTGGTGAGAGTAGACAGGCCGTAGAGGCTTTCGGGCGCGAGAATGAGCACGTGGCCGTCCTGCTCGCATTCCTTGGCGAAGGCCACTTCGTCGTTGTAGGTCTGGAAGCGGTTGAGCAAGCGTTCGGCCGCGGCGGGGTAGCTGCGTTTGAGGATACGTGCGGGCGTGATGTCCTTGCGCTGCTCGCGCAGCACGTCCTTGAGCCGGGTGAGGATGAGCACTATGCGATCGTGACCGTCGTCGAGGGCTTTGCGCACCGGCACGGGGTCGGCGATGCCGCCGTCGAAGTACGGTATGCCATCGATGACATACGGCTTGCAAGCGACCGGAACGGCACTCGAAGCCTTGACGGGATTCATCTGGTCGAAGCCGATATCGGACTTGTCGAAGTATTTGGTGGAGCCGTCCAACGCATTGCAGGCGACCACAGTGAATTCGGTCGGATTGGCTTCGAATGCGGCGTAGTCGACAGGGAACTCGCCATCGTGATTCGACAGATCGCCGTACACGTAATCGAGGTGCACGAAATTGCGGTCCTTGATGAAGTTCGTGGCGCTCGCGTATTCCTTGCGGAAGGCGTACTCGGTGTAGAAGCGGTGGTTGCGGCCGTGCTGCCGGGCGATGAACGAGGTCATGTTCGCGGCCCCCGCCGACACCCCGTAGCAGTGGTCGAAATCGATGCCCAGCTCCTGGCAGCGATCCATGATTCCTGCGCCGAATATGGAACGGAATCCTCCGCCGACGTCAATCAGTGCGCTTGCAGTCATAATGCGCCTCTTTCCTACTAATGCGCCCGAGCTTACCCATCGTGTCAGGACATTGGGCAGAAATGAAGACGGACAGTCTCCTATGCGCTGGAATTCTGTCACGGGCCCGTATCGGAAAACGTACGCTGAGCTGCGGTTATCGCACGTCTTCCGATACGGGCTCCGCGATCATGTCATAAAACGTACGCTGACAGCTATATGCCCCTTATCGTTCGAGCAGGCTGCGTTCCAACGCGGCGACGCGCTCGCTGGGGTCCGAGTTACGCAGCTCAGCACCGCCCGCCGCGTCCTCAGGGGCAAGCTTGCCCAGCGATTCGAGCACGACCTGCAGGTGGTGAACCGTTCCGGCATTGCCGTCGATGATCGCCGTCGTTTCGGGCAGCAGTTCGCGGAAATAGCTGCGGAAGAACGGAAAGTGCGTGCAGCCGAGCACCACGGAATCGATGGCATCAAGGTCATACCGATCGAGATAGCCATGCAAGGTGCGCAGGACGCGGTCGCGGTCTGCGAGCTGACCATGTTCGAGGATTTCGACGAGGTCGGGGCAGGGCTGCGAAAAAATGGTGTGCTGATCCGAGAAACGGGTCATAAGACGCTTGAATTTCGGCTCGTGCAGCGTCAGGGGAGTGGCGGCGACGATGATGCGCTGTGCCGCTCCGTGCCCACGGTCGCAGGCCGGTTTGAGCGCCGGTTCCATGCCGATGATGGGAATGTCATATGCCTCGCGCAGCGCGTCCACGGCGGCGGAGGTCGCGGTGTTGCAGGCGATGACGACCGCCTTAACCCCTTGATGCACGAAGTGTTCGACGATGCCGAACGACAGCTCACGTACCTGCTCCGGGGTCTTCCGGCCATAGGGGGCGTTGGCCGAATCGCCGAAATACAGCACGCGCTCATTCGGCAGGTCGTGCCGCAGCTGCCGCACGACGGAGATGCCGCCAAGGCCCGAATCGAACACGCCGATCGCTGCACGCGAAACCATGAGCCGAACCTCCTGAAGACTTGCCGCCAACCTGCTTGGACATACGGGCAATACCATACTCGGTGCGGCGCTCACATTACGCACTACGCGCCAGACGATTTCCATAGTGCGCACGAATCGAACATGCGCTCATCGCGTGATTCGTGCCGAAACCGCGCCATTGCAGCGATTCGCCAATTGAGCGCCTGCCTCGCCATGTTCGCTTCGTGCGCACTACGCAGAACGCTCCGGGCGTAGTGCGCAGTGAGTAGGCTATGGCATATGACATTCCCCAGCAAAGTCACCAAGGGCCACGCCACCGGCAACGATTTCGTCATGTATTGGGACCCGGACGGCGTATATGAGCCGAGCGAGCAGGAAACGCGCTGGCTGTGCGACCGGCACTTCGGCATCGGCGGCGACGGCCTGCTGCGGCTCGCCCGCACTGAGGACATGCGCGGATTGGATAGCGCTCTGGTCGAAGCGTGCAAAGCCGCCGGAGCCGAATGGTTCATGGACTATCGCAACGCCGACGGCAGCATCGCCGAGATGTGCGGCAACGGCACCCGCGCGATCACGCTGTTCGCGCAGAAGCTCGGCCTCGCCGCCGCAGGAAGCCCATTCGCGCTCGCGACCCGAGCCGGAGTGAAAACGCTGACATCGTTGGGCGATGTGCCTGAGCTAGGGCAGGATGTGTTCCAAGTGGAGATGGGCGCTTTCTCGATCGGGGAGATCGGCGAGTATCGCGTGACGATTCCGGGAACGCCCGGTCAGGCCAATGGCACCTTTGTTGACATGGGAAATCCGCATGTCGTCGCGGTTCTTGGCGTCACGGCCAGCGCTGGCGAAGAGCTTGGCAGGCCGGAATTCGCCGTTTTGAACAACGAGCTGGCGGCTGTGAGCCTACCCGATGTGGAGAGGCTCGATCTGGTGACCAAGCCGGTGGTCGACCCGGCGATCGACAGCGACCAGAATGCGGAGTTCCTTGCGATTCGCGCGTTGGAGCCGGAACAGGATCAAGGCTCGGCATTCATGCGCGTCAACGAGCGCGGCGTAGGCGAGACCTTGTCGTGCGGCACCGGTCTATGCGCTTCGGGCGTGGTGCTGCAGGCGCTCACCGGCATCCATCAGTGGACGATAGCCGTGCGTGGCGGCCGGCTGCGCGTCACCGTGCATGATGACAGCACCGTCACCCTCACCGGGCCAGCCACCATCGTCGGCGAAGTCCGACTCGCCTAGCATTCCGGGCACCTTCGCACCCACGACGATTTATAACTGCAGTCGCATTTTCCTCGGATCGTGGTAAAAACAGTGCCCTACAAAGTGGGAATACGAGATTTTCCCCGGAATTTGCCATAACCAGTGCCCTGAAGAAGCCGGATATGTAATTTTCTATTTTGCCGCAACTTGCCCCAGACAGACCCAGAGAACAGACTGCGGGAAACCACGGGAGAGTTCGCGATCTCGGCAGGGCGCACCAGAATAGGACAATCCACTCAGCCGAAGAGCGCGGGACCGTCTTTGACGATGATGATGGCGATGAGGAACAGGATCCACACCGCATCGACCATAAGATCATAGTTGAGACGGTAGTAAGTCTTGAGACCTGCGCGGTCAGGCAAATGCTGCACGCTGACCGTGGCGTGGGAGAGCGCCATGAACTGGATGGTCGTGGAGAACATAAGCACGAGGCACCACGGGCATAGGGCTTGGATGACGAAAACGGACTGCGTGAACAGCCAGTACGCGTAGAGCAGCGCGGCCAGTCCGCCGAACCAGGTGGCGACGGCGAACCAGCGCGGCACGCGAATGCGAGCCAAGCCGATGACGGCAATGGTGATGAAGACGCTTTCCGCCGCGATGCCGAAGAAGGCGTTGGGATAGCTCAGCCCATTGAACTTGACGATTTCAGACTGCCACGATTCGGCGACCGTCGAGCAGGACAGCACGCTGTTGACATCGCAATCCAGCAGCTTCTTGGGGTTGCGCGCCAATTGGAGGGTTTCGGCCGATAGGATCAGCGAAACCAGCAGCGCGATGAGCGAAAACGCGAGCATCACTGCATAGTTCCATGTCGCGCTATGGCGACGCCCGGCCAGCGCCGGCGCGAATGGGGTGAGCGGCGAGCTTGAAGCAGGCGTGGGGACGGGATTCCTGCGCAACGCTGCGACGCCAGACTCTGCGTCATCGACGTCTGCGATGTTGCTCGATGCGGTGCCAGCGGCGTCAGGCATCGCGGCGGCTGCTGCGGACGCCACGACTGTTGCCGTTGCAGCGTCCGCGACGTCCGCTCCGCTATCGGATATGGCTGGGTTCTTGATGTCGTCCACTATCATCCTCTGTGCTTTCCCAATGATTGTTTCCCAATACTAGTTGTTCGTTGATTGGCTGCTGTGCGGCTGATTCTTCCGCGATGGCGGCTGCTCGCCGCATACACATCATGACAACCTCACGATTTCGGCGACATGATGACATATTATGCCGCTATCATGCTCTTGTTCGCTGTGCGACAGCTTACGATAGTTGCATGACGTATGACGATTTTGCTGGGCGGCCACGAACCGGCTGGGACATGCACTGCCACACGGTTTTTTCCGATGGCACAGAGACCCCCGAAGAACTGATTCGCCAAGCCAAGGCAATGCAGCTACTTGGCGTGGCCATCACCGATCACGACACGACCAGTGGCTGGGTGCCGGCGCGCCGCGCCGCGCAGTCTCTTGGTTTGCCTTTGCTGCGCGGCACTGAGATTACCGCCGAATTCGACCGCACCTCCGTTCACATGCTCGCCTACCAATACGATCCGAACAGCCCGCATATCGCCAGAATGTTCGCCAGAACCCGCGACGGCCGCGTTCGCCGCGCCAAGATCATGGTCGAGCGGCTGTCTGAGGATTTCCCAATCACTTGGGATGACGTGCTCGATCAGGTCAAGGAAGGTTCTCGCACCACGATCGGTCGGCCGCATATCGCCGATGCGCTGGTAGCCGCGGGCATCTACGCCACGCGTTCCGAGGCATTTCAAGGGGCGGTGAGCGGGGGCAGCGAATATTACGTGCCCACGCCTTCGCCGACGGCGCTGGAAGTGGTGGAGGCCATACGCGAAGCCGGCGGCGTGAGCGTCGTCGCGCATCCTGCCGATACCGGCCGCAACCGGGTGCTGCTCAGCGATGAGCAGATTCGTGCGCTGGTGGACGAAGGATTGGATGGGCTGGAAGTGTGGCACCGCGGCAATGCCCCGGAGCAGCGGCTCCGACTGCTCGCCCTCGCACAGCGCTACGGGCTGCTGACCACCGGAGGGTCGGACTGGCACGGCAAAGGCAAGCCGAATCTGCTAGGAGAGAATGTCACCGACCCTGAAACTGTGGCGCGAATCATCGAACGAGGCGCGATTTCCCCGATTCTGCCGCCTGCGCCAGAAGAAGCACTCTCGGCGAAGTAAATACTCTCTGCCGGTACTGTTGCGGTTTCAGCAGGGGTTATGGCCAAACCCGAGCGGCCCGCAGATAGCAGAACTGCTCGGCTGCTGCTATCTGCGGGCCGCTCAATAATTCGCTCGGGCAGGGGCCTCAGGCCTGCAAGGAAAATGGATATGGCCGAATCGGGTTCAGGGCTCAGACTCGCAGTGCGTCATAGGGCGCAGCGCATTGCGGCGCAGTCGGTCACAGTGCGCCGAAGCCGACGGCGTGACGCGTCTCCGAGCCGATCGTGGCGTAGCCGAGGGCGCGTCCGGGCACCAGAATGCGGCGGCCCTTGCTGTCGGTGATGTCGATCATGGTCTGGTTGGCCACTGCATCGGCGATGATCGAGCCGATTTTGTCAGCGCTTTCGTCGCTGCTGAAATTCACCGGCCGTGCCACGTTCTGGATGCCCAGTTCGATATCCATCATTACTCCTTGTTGCTATAACTCGGTCTTATGCTCAACGCGTTCGTTGCGTGCCGCGTGCATCGCATGCATGACTCACGCCGGGCGCATGTTCGTTGTGTCCCTAGCCATTGTGCCCGCACGCGGCGCTTTACGCTTTCGGCGTGGCGTCGTTCGTGTCGTCATCCGATGCCGTGTCGCTAGAAAGACCCGCATCGTTGGCGAGATCGGCATCGGCACTGTACGCGCCGCCTTCATCGATATCGCCATGCGACGCGCTATCGGACTCCTGCGGCGGGTACTCATTGCGGTCGGGGTAGATATGCACGCCGCTGCTTGTCGTATCGTCGGGGTCGAAACCGCCCAATCCCTCCTGCGCGTCGTGCAATGCGCGCTGCTCGCGTTCGAGCAGCGGGATGACGATGGTGGAAGTGTCGCTGGGACTGAATGAGCCACTGTCGAAGGCATTATCGGCATCGGCTCCGTCCTGCCCAAGGGCCGAGCCTCCGCTGCCCTCCAAGCCAGCGAATCCTTGCGGGCGCTGCAACAATGAAGGATCGATGGCCATCGTCGCCGATGAGGAGCGCCGCCCAGTCTGACCGGAATGCCCATCTGACTGCGCTGATTGTCTGGGCTGCGCCGACTGCTTGGACTGTACAGGGCGGTCCGCAGTGGAATCCGAATCAGCGGACGCGGCGGCGGGCTGGCTCGCTCGCGCCGAACCGGTTCTATCCGATTCGCCCGTGGCATCCAGCTGCCCGGTTCCGTCACCGTCTTGCGACTGGTCAGCGCGTTCCTGCTCCGCGGCTTCGAGGGCGACGCGGCGGCGCTCCGACTCGGAAAGCAGCGTGCCGACTGTGATGGTCGACGGCGCCTGATGCGGCGAAGCCTGTTCGGAACGCACGGCAGGAGCGGCATCGGCACGGCTTTGCGTCGCTACGGCGAGCTGGTGGGCCAGCCGCTCGACCTGCGCCTTGAACTGCATGATCTTGGCGTTGTCGGCGCGGTTGAGCGCCTGAATGAATTCGCCGACCTGCTCCATCTGCAGCCATAGATTCGCACGCAGCATAATCAGATCGTCTAGCCGCGAGCCCAGCATGCGTCCGTAAGCCGTCAGCACGGCGTTGCGATGCGGCTCGTCAAGTTTGGAGAACACCCACGCCAGATCGCGCGCCGGGTCATTGACCTGCATGTCCTGCCAATTGGTAACCGCAGTGATGGTGGAATCCGAGAAGAGGAAATCGCCGTCCGAGAAGCCGCCATGCACCGGGCAGGTGGCGAATGACCACAGGCCTTCGGTTTCGAGTATGCGCGACCAGCTTGCGGTTATGGAAGACGGAATATGGCCGGCCTGCCGCAGCCGACGTATCCAGGCCGTGAGCTGAGCGCGAATCTGCCCGGTGGAGAACACCGGGTATTTCCCCTCCTGCAGGAAATTCGGACGCAGACGGTGGATTGCGCCGATTGCGGTGCCTACGCTTGCGCTGTCGTCCAAGGTGAGCAGATCAAGCGGACGAGACTGCCCGTTGTGATGCGTGGCGACCAAAACCGCCGTGCTGCCGGTGATCCCCCGATCCGACGCGCCGTCTTCGAATGCGAGCACGTTGTCCATCGCGAACCCGAGGCCGCCTGGCTCCTTCGCCCTCGCCAGGGTGTTCGCGGCATGCACGCGCCGGGCCAGACGTTTTTTGCCTTCCTCAGTGTCGGAGGCGAAGACGTCGTACAAGGCACCAGAATTGTCCTGCACGACCGCCAGATCGATGCCCATCGCCTCATCCGTGGCGTTATTCTGCTCGCTGTTGCGCGCTCCGGCCACGGCGATGCTCGGCATAGCCGCCGATGCGAGTGCCGCCAACATGAGATTGCGTCGTTGATTCACACCTCCACACTAATACATAGGCGTCTAAAACCAACACGTTATGCCGTTTTCTGGCTTTTCCGGCGTTGTCGGTCATTCGTGTCGGTCATTCGCCGGCCTGCGGATTCGCATTCTGCACATCCGTTAGCATATCTGCGTCCCACATGGCGAGCGGTCGAGCCGGCAAGGGATGAGACGACATGCGGAGAACGGGAGGCAAACCCAACTATCGGGCCGCTTGGCTGTGTGCCAGGCAACGCGATGGGGGCGCGATTAGGGGGTGCAGCTGACACAATGGCAGCTATGAACGCATCAGCCGAAGCCATCGTGCAGGGGCTTGATGACGCCCAATTGGCCGCCGCCACGACCCTGCGCGGCCCGGTGCGAATCATCGCCGGGGCCGGCGCGGGCAAGACGCGCACCGTGACGCGCCGCATCGCCTACGCCTGCGCGAGCGGGGCCTGGGACCCTGCGCGCACGCTCGCGGTGACCTTCTCGGTCAAGGCCGCAGCCGAGATGCGATCGCGGCTCGCTTCCTTGGGCGTCGGCGAGCAGGTGACGGCTTCGACCTTCCACGCGGCGGCGCTCCACCAGCTGCGCCAGGTCTGGCCGGACATCTGCGAGGCGCCGTTCCCGCATGTGATTCGCGAGC
Source organism: Bifidobacterium subtile (assembly GCF_000741775.1). GTDB lineage: Bacteria > Actinomycetota > Actinomycetes > Actinomycetales > Bifidobacteriaceae > Bifidobacterium > Bifidobacterium subtile. The sequence goes on along the minus strand of NZ_JGZR01000003.1, from coordinate 160,889 downwards.
CGGGCCATGCCATCGATCAGTGCATGCGCCGGGTTCTGGGCACCGACCAGTTCGGCGACGCCGAAGTGCGCGCGGTTCTGGCTGAAATCAACTGGTGCAAGGTGTCGCTTATCGCGCCGTCCGACTACCCGCGGGTGTGCGCGGCCACGCATCGCCAGCCGCCTGCCGGCATGGAAGTCGATCGGCTCGTCGATGTGATGCAGGAATACGAGCGCGTGAAGACCTCACATGGGGAGATTGATTTCAACGATATCTTGTTGCTGACCTGCCATATCCTCGATGACTTCCCGGAGGAGGCCGCGCATATTCGCGCCGCCATCGGCTGGCTCACCGTGGACGAGTACCAGGACGTTTCGCCGCTGCAGCATCGGCTGATGGGCCTGTGGCTGAACGGAAACCGCGACGTGTGCGTGGTGGGGGACCCGGCGCAGACCATCTATTCCTTTGCGGGGGCGAGCAGCTACGATCTGCTGGGCTTCGCCAGCGAATTCGCGCCGTTGAGCGCGGACATCGACCTCGGCATCGACTACCGCTCCACGCCGCAGGTCGTGGGCTGCGCGAATCGTGTGCTGTCGGCGGCGGCCAATCGCGAGGATTATCTCAAACTGACGGCGGCTAGGCAGGGCGGCGCACGGGTGAGCAGAACCGTCTACGACGATGATGACGAGGAGGCGCGTGGCGTGGCGATGCGCATCGCGCGTATGGTCTCCCAAGGGGCTGTGCCGGACGATTTCGCCGTGCTCACTCGAATCAACGCCCAGCACCGAGTCGTTTGCCGTGCATTGCGTGAGCAAGATCTGCATTATCGGGTGCGCAGGGATGCGGGCTGGCAGCATTCGGCGCTTGAGGACGAGGGGGCGGGGCCGGATCAGGCGCAGAGTCAGGCGCGGCAGGAGGCCTTGGAGCAGATTGGCGCGGGCGCGCAGCAAGGCACTCAGCAAGGGGTTACGCTGTCTACGATTCACGCCGCCAAAGGTTTGGAATTCAAGCACGTCTTTATCATCGGGTGCTCGGAGGGCCTGCTGCCGTTCAGCTCGCCCAGCCCCGGCGAGCAGCTTGAGGAGGAGCGGCGGCTCATGTACGTCGGCGTGACTCGTGCCGAGGACACGCTGCACCTGTCATACGCGCGTCGCAAGGACTCGTCGGGCGGCATCGCCCGTGTGCCGAGCCGCTTTCTGTGAGGGAGAGCGTGCCCTAGGACCGTCAGGAGCCTAACTGTCAGCACCTAATGTGCGGTCTGTGTGAGAGGTCTGTCTTGTCTGCGGCTAATGCCCCTTTCGTGACGCTGATTCGCCTTGAGCGTCACAAAAGGGGCGGTAACTGCTCGGCAATGCCCCTTTCGTGACGCTAATCCAAGCTAACAGTCACGAAAGGGGCATTCGATGATAGAGGTGCCGATTATGGGCACCGCAACGTGGGAAGATGAGGCGTCGATGAGGCAGCTGGGCAGTGTTCCTAGGCTGTGGGTTTGTCGTCGCCTGAGTTGCCGGATGCGTCACTATCACCCGAGTTGTCGCCGCCCGAGTTATCGTCAGCACCATCGCCGGATTCCTCGCCGAGCAGTTTGCTCAGTTCGGCGTCCCAGTCGATTGTCGGTTCCTTCGCGGAGCTTTCGATGGCCTTGCCGCCAGCCGCCGGAGCTGCGCCCGTCGAGGTAACGTCTGTGGCGTTTGCGGCGGCGATAGCGGCATCATCGCCCTGCAGCTTGGGGAGCAGATCGGGGTGACCCCATTTGGCGTCGCGTGCCTCGGCTCCCTCTGTGCCGCCGATGGACTCCCACAGAGCCGCGGCTTCACGCATGCGCTTGGGGCGCAGCTGCATGCCGATCAGCGATTCGAAAGTGCGCTCCGCGGGGCCTCCTACCGCGCGCTCGCGCCGCAGCATCTCACGCAGCTGCTCGATATGCGGAATGTGTGCCATGCCGGCCTTCCACGTGATGCAATCGACCCAGCCTTCGACCAGCGCGAGCAGATTTTCCAGCCCCGCCATGGCCTCTTTCTGCTCGGGCGTGTCGGGAATGCCGACCTTGGTAAGGTTCACGGCGCCCGCGATGGACTCGGGATTCATCGTGTCGGCTTCGCGCAGCTGCTCCTCCACGGCGTCCAGATCGATATCGACGCCACGGGCATACTTGCCGATCAACGCCTCGAAACGCGGCATCAGCCATGCAACGTCGGCGAACAGGCGGGCGTGCGCCACCTCCTGCAGCGCAAGGAACGCCAGTACTTCGCCCTGCTCGATATCCAGCTCCTTGGCATATTCCACGGCGTTCTGCGCGATGAGCGCACCGGCCGGGTTCTTCAGCAGCGCCACCCCCTGATCGAAGCTGCCGCGCACCTCATGGGAGAGATCGCCAGCGGCGTGACCCAGCTGCATCGCGTATGAGGTATTGCCCAGCAGCTTGATGAGCTTGACCGGATCCTTCATCCCCTCGGGAAGCGGAAGTGGCACCGGCCCCGCGAAGACTCCGGCAATTTCGCCATCCAAGGCTCCGCCGAGTCGTTCGGAGAGAACGGCGGAGAGCGCTTCGCTCATTGACTGCGCGACAGGTGCGGCGAATTTCGCCCAGGCATCCACGGTGCCTTCCACCCAGCCGGCGCGTGTGAGCACCTGCGGCTCGCCCGGTGCCGGGTCGAAGGAGCACGCCGTATCGAGCCAGAGGTTGGCCTCGCTCATCGCGCTGCGCACCGCCTGACCATCCTGCGCGGCGACGGTGCGCTGCGAGCTGTCGTCATTGGCCTGCTGCAGCGCGATCGAGGTCGCCAGCTTGACGTTGATGGGGCCTTCGGCGACGGTGCGCTGCATATCGCCCACCGTATTCAGCCCGCCGGCGGAGAAGGCCTGCATCAGCGCCTGCACTTCCTGCGGCTTGGGAAGCTTGCTGGAATCCTGGCTCATGAGCTGGGTGCGGACCTCTTCGGGAAGCTGGGAAATCTGCGTCCAAGCGACCTCGCCCTGAATCGGTCCGAAGCATTCAATCAGCCATTGGTGAATCGCGTTCTCGTCCATGCCCATCCATCCTTTGCTTGCGGCGGTGAGTCGTCGTTCTCCTGATAATTGCCCTGTTAACACTTATTCTCCTCTACTCTAGGCGTTTCGCTGAGGGAGACATGTGTAAAGCCGGGGGAAATATGCCGATAACGCAGCGGATAGCGTAGCTGCTGGCGCAGCAGGCGGGCATCCTCAGCCAGCGGCGTGCGAAGTGAGGCAGCATTTCGTCCACGTATGCGCGGTATTTGGACAGGGGAGACAGCATACTGATGCCTATGTCGGTTATGCATGCAAACGAGGAGCAGCCGCAGTCTCACGGCGCGCGGCCGTCGCCGCGGCCCCAGGACTCGGACAAGGGGCGAACGGGACTTTTCAGCCGTACCGTGGATGCTGTGCGCTCGTATTTTGCATCGCGTTCTCTGCGCTATCTGGCGGGGCTGATTTGTTTGGCGCTTTGCATTATCGTGCTGGCTCTGCCCAGCCCCTATGTCGTGGAGTCGCCGGGGCCGACGCGCGATGTGCTCGAATCAAGCGAGGGGAAGCGAATCATCACGGTTTCGGGCGCATCGGGCGACTCTGATACGGCTGGCAGCGGGCATCGTGATGCAGGCAAGCTGCTGCTAGTGACCGTCAACGCCATGGGAATTCCCGGCTATCCGGTCAGCAACGCGCAGGCGCTATGGGCGTGGCTGGATGCGCGTGAGGAAGTCACGCCGAGCGAGGCGGTGTTCCCGGTTGGACAGAACGCCGATCAGTACGAGAAGCATGTGCAGGGGGAGATGACCGGGTCGCAGGATGCGGCAAAAGCCGCGGCTTTGGGCTATGCCAGGCGTCTCGGCGTCGATGTGTCGGGAGTGAAGGTCTCGATGCATGTCGACGATATCGGCGGCCCTTCGGCGGGCATGATGTACAGCCTGGGCCTGATCGACAAGCTCACTGCGGCTCAGGAGACAGGCGGCAAGACGATTGCCGGCACCGGCACCATCGACGCCAAGGGCGAAGTCGGCGCGATAGGCGGCATCCGGCTCAAGATGATCGGTGCGAAACGCGACGGAGCCACATGGTTCCTCGCCCCGAAGTCGAACTGCGGCGAGGTCGTGAGGCATGTGCCCGAGGGATTGCGCGACGTACAGGTGTCCACCTTGGACGAGGCCTACAAGGCCGTAGTCGCCATCGGCCAAGGCAAAGGCGACGCGCTGCCGCATTGCGTGGCCGGCGGCAGACGCTAGGAGAGACGACCGGGCTAGAGCCTGATCAGAACTGGCCGGGCATCCGCACCCATGCTGCCATAGCCGCGCGGACTCATGACCATGTGACCATGTGCCTGTGCAGATTTCCCATGACTGTGTCGTTCCCGGGCTGCTTGAGGCCTGTTTTACAGCATTTTCCGCGATGCTGCCGCGAGCTAGGGCCCCGTGCCATACGAGCATCGGGTCTGTGTGCGGGAGAAATCTGATGTACGACGACGAGGACGAATGCCCACATGGTGATACCCCGACTGGGCGTGTAACGCAACTGTTCGCAGCGTCTTGCTAAGATGCCTACTGTGAATGAAACGGCATCTCAAAACGCTGAAGAATTCGGTTTTCGCGCTGGCGACATCGTACAGGAATGGCTGTGGGACGATGACGTCAACGACGCGATTCGCACCAAGATCGAAGCCCTGACCGGCGAGGATCTGGTGGATGAGGATTACGATTCCGCCGTAGACGGAGTGATCATCTGGTGGCGCGATGGCGATGACGAAGACGGACTCGCCGATACTATCGTCGACGCCTACGGCGTCTTGGGTGAGGACGGCCCGCTGTGGGTGCTGACCCCCAAGCCCGGGCGGCCTGGCGCTGCCAACCCCAATATCGTGCTGTCCGCTGCCAAAACCGCTGGCATGAACGGCTCCACGCCGCTGACCGTCGCCCCTGACTGGAACGGCATACGTTTGCGCCCCTTCGGCAAAGGCCGCTGAGGCTTCGGATGCTGAGGCTTCGGGCGCTGCGTAATTGACCTGTGTAATAGGTACCGGCCAATCGGCGACTAGCGTTGCCGTCTGCATGGCGTATGTAGTCCGGATGTACGCGCTCGCACCTTGTATAGGCGCGTCCGCAAAATCTATTAAGCACATTTGTGATAGCCACGGGATTTTGGGCCTTGAAACTTGCATATGCAGACTCAGAGGAATGGCGGTATTCCGCCAAAACGCTACATATTCGATCCATGGTCTACTTTGCGAGGTGCTGAATAGACGAAAAAAATGCTGAATAGATGAATGCGGCCAACTGCAGTCAGGCAACAATCGACATTCAGCTATCCGGCAGCTGAAACCGGCCAACATTGATCGAGCCGATGGAAATCGACATCTATTCAGCACTTTTTTCGTCTATTCAGCAGATACGAAAGTATAGGCTCAACATGCCATTCGTGAAATCCTTGCAATTCCGCTGATTCTGAGCGTGCGAGAACACTTGGCATGCCCTGAAAACCATGGTCTCAGGAGGAAATCTGCTTAATTGATGGTGATCACTATTGATGGTGGGCACTGTTTGAAGGCGAGCACTGTGAATTGAAAGCCGCAAGAGATTGAACGCGGCGCCTGAAGGAGCAGACGAGTCGAGTCTCATTCTCATACGGCAGTATGCACACTACTTACTATACGAAGGCGCAGCCGCGTGCGTTCGGCATTGTGAATGCATGATGCACACGGCTGCGCGTATAGGCCGCTCAGTCGATTTGATCGAGTCCGGGGTAGAGCGGGAAGTCCTCGGTCAGCTTGATGACGCGGGCGTGCAGCGCCTCGGTGTCGGCGGAGGTGCCTTGCGCCAGTGCGGTGCCGATGATGTCGGCCACCTCGCGGTACTGCTCCTCGCCGAAGCCGCGGGTCGCCAGCGCCGACGTGCCGATGCGCAGACCCGAGGCGACCGAAGCCGGGCGCGGGTCGAAGGGCACGGTGTTGCGGTTGACTGTGATGCCGCACTGCGCGAGCAAGTCCTCGCCCTGCTGGCCGTCCAGCTCGCTGTTGCGCAAGTCGGCCATGACCAGATGCACATCGGTGCCGCCCGTGAGCACGCTGATGCCGTTGGCCTTCACATCCGCAGCGCTGAGCCGTTCCGCGAGGATCTTGGCGCCATCAAGCGTGCGCTGCATGCGATCCTTGAACGCCGCGCTGCCCGCGACGGCGAAGGCGACGGCCTTTGCAGCGATCACATGCATGAGCGGGCCGCCCTGCTGACCGGGGAATACGGCTGAATTGAGCTTCTTGGCATACTCCGAACGCGCGAGAATGAACCCGGAACGCGGGCCGCCCAAGGTCTTATGCGCGGTTGAGGAGACGACATCAGCGTACGGCACAGGGCTGGGGTGCAGGCCGGTCGCCACCAGTCCGGCGAAGTGGGCCATATCCACCCAGAACTTCGCGCCGACCTCATCAGCGATGGCCTTCATCGCGGCAAAATCTTCGATGCGCGGGTAGGCGCTCCACCCGCCGATGATCAGGGCCGGGTGAGTTTCGAGCGCCCGCTGGCGAATGATGTCAGGGTCGATGCGATAGGTTTCCGGATTCACGCCATAGGATTCGGCATGGTAGAAACGTCCGGAGAAGTTGATCTTCATGCCGTGCGTCAGGTGGCCGCCGTGGTCGAGCGCGAGGCCGAGCACTGTGTCGCCGGGCTTGATGAGCGCCTGATATACGGCGGCGTTGGCCTGTGCACCAGAATGCGGCTGCACATTGGCGTACTCCGCGCCGAAGAGCGCCTTGGCCCGGTCGCGTGCGAGCGTCTCTACTTGGTCGACGACCTCGCAGCCGCCGTAATACCGCCGTCCCGGGTAGCCTTCCGCGTACTTGTTCGTGAGCACCGAGCCCTGCGCCTGCAGCACCGCACGCGGCACGAAATTCTCGGAGGCGATCATCTCAAGGCCCTCCTGCTGACGGCGCAGTTCGCCGTCGAGCAGCGCGGCGATCTCGGGATCGGCCTGCGCGATCGGGGCGTTGAACACGTCGCCCGGAGTCTGCGCCAAGGGGTGCTCAACGGACTGAGCGGATTCGGCGGCCTCAGAGGTGCGCGCCACAGTGGGTGTGGAAGTTATTGCGGTCATACATGCTTCCTAACGTGCTAGCGGTTTGTGAACAGTGGTTTCGATTGTGCTTCCGATATGCATTGTACCGGTTTCGCTGGGGATGGGGGAGGACGCTGGGGCGTATTGGGTGCGGGGCGGCCAGCCAATGTGCCAAACCTATTGTTCAGCCGAATGCCAGCGTCCGGATTGTAGCGCTAACGAGCAACTATCGCTACAATCCGGCCTATAACGAAGCCTTAGCGTCCGTTGTTTAGCGACAGACTCACGTTAGCGCTACACAACGGACGCTAAGGCTAGCAATCGGTGCTATTACATCATTGCGAGAACGGTCGTGCGCACAATCACGCGGCGGCGACGGGCTCGCGTTTCTTGACGCGCGACACCAGCCAGATGGACACGGCCGCAACCGCATAGAGCAGCGCGAGGATGGGAATCAGCGCGCTGTATCGATGCGTCTGGTCGGAGGCGTGGCTGACGACGAAGGAGGCCAGCTGATTGCCCGACAGTCCGGCGATGGCCCACGCGCTCAGCGCCAGCCCGTGCGTGGTGGAGACGGCGGTGATGCCGAAATGCTGGTCGAGCAGCACCGGCAGCGTGGAGAAGCCGCCGCCGTACCCGGCATTGACGAGGAAGAGCATGGCCAGCACGGCCCAGAGCAGCGCCCGGTCGATGCTGTGCGTGCCGATCTGCAGCAGGCACACCGCGATGGACACGGCGAAGATGATCAGATACACGGTTTCGCGCCGCTTGAGATGGTCGGAAAGCGTGGAGAAGCCGATGCGTCCGAGCGTGTTGAACACGGCGTCGACCGCCAGCACCGTGCCGATGATGCCCGCGATGGCAAGCGAGAGCTTGTCGACGCTCAGACTCGCGTACTTCGGCATCTGGCTGAGCACATCGTGCAGGATGTCCTTCTCCTGCGAGATCAGCGCCAGCCCGCAGGTGATGTTGATGTAGAAGGCAAGCCAGATGCCCCAGAACACGGGCTTCTTCATGATGCTGCGGCGGCTGACCTGCGCCTCGGGATGGTAGACGTAGCCTTGCGGGCGTTTGATGAGCAGGAATCCGGCGAACATCATCACGGCGTAGACGGCTGCCAGAATGTAGAACATCGCGACCAACCCGACCGACGCGATGAGGTATTCCATCACCGGGCTGGCGATGGCCTTGGCCAGGCCGAAGCCCGCTACCGCGATGCCAGTCGCCAGGCCTTTGTTATTCGAGAACCACAGCATGAGGTTCTTCACCGGCACGAGGTAGCCGATGCCGAGTCCCACGCCCATAATCGCGCCGTAGCAGATGAACACGCCCGGCAGGAAATTCAACGCGATGCTCAGGCCCGTGCCGGCGAACCCGACGACGAAGCAGATCATCGAGACCAGCGCGGACTTCTTGATATCCTTCTCCACCATAGGGCCGAGGAACGCGGCCGACATACCGAGAAAGAATATGGCGAGCGAAAAGCCCCATTCGATGGTTCCCGCGGGCACGTGCATGCGGTCCGCGATGAGCTGCTTGAATACGCTCCAGCAGTACACGGTGCCTATCGAAACGTGAATCAGCAGTGCCGGCGCAATGGCCCGCGTCCAACGATTATCGGCGATACGTGACATGGAATCCTCTCTCTGTTTTCTCTTATTGTGCAGAAGGCGCGCAGCAGTACAGCCGAGTCGCACAGAGTCGCGCAGATTTATGACGCGATGATGTACAGCTCGGTGGTGTGTGACTCGGTGGTGTGTGGTGGTGTGATGCGCGAGGGCAAGATGGTTGCAGTGTTTTGGGAACGCTGTGTTGTTTGGGCGCAACGTTTCCTGTACTGATGGGCTGGTTAATTGCTGGTGAATTGGTTGCCTGCGCTCTCTACACGAAACAAAATAACACGACGGCAGTGCGTTCTGTCAGGCCGTTGTTGCGACACGCTGGGGGCTAGCCGTGCAGTGTGATGTGGGACACAGGAAAATGTTCGATTGTGTTAGATTTTACTGTGCTGTTTCTTGCTGTTGAGCATGTGATGTTGTGTGAGAACATGCATAAAACCATTGCAAATACAGAGTTCTACGTGTGCTATAACTTTTGCTGATAATATTTCCGTATTCTGTAAGCGAACAATGTAAGGGTGTGTCGTGTTATTTTCTGTCTCGCGGCAGTGCTTCGTATTTTCAGGTCTTGGCAGGTTTTGCTTGGAGGATTGGAGTGGGGGGCGAGCGGCTTGAGACTGGGTACGTCGACAAATACTGCCAAGCGTGGGCCGGTGACGGATGCGGGATGATAGTGCAAGCATCCCAATGCTGCGCTGCGGAATTTGAATTGGTGCCTTTGTATATTGAATGGTACAATATCATGTACAAGTACTGTTTTGGAGGCAATCATGGTGCAGGCGGTCGCATACAGCAATTTCCGCAAGGATCTCAAATCGTATATGCGCAAGGTCAATGAGGATTCGGACATGCTGCTCGTGACCAATACGAATCCGGATGACGACGTCGTGGTGATGAGCGCCGCCGATTACGACTCGATGATGGAGACGCTGCGCGTCTATCAGAATCCCTACTTGCGCAACAAGATTACGCATGGACTTGAGCAGGTGCATCAGGGGCGGGTGCAGGAGCATGCATTGTTCGATGATGATGGTTCCGGAGCGGCGGCATGATTATTGCGTGGACGCAGGATGCGTGGGATGACTACCTGTTTTGGCAGTCGCAGGATCGCAAGACGCTCAAACGAATCAACAGGCTCATCAACGACATGTGCAACCATCCATTCGAAGGCATCGGCAAGCCGGAGGCACTGCGATGGGGGCTGCAAGGTGCATGGTCCCGGCGTATCGATTCGGCGAATCGCATTGTGTACACGGTTGTTGAAGGGCGGTTGTGCATTATTTCCGCGCGGGACCATTATGAGTAGGAGGGTCCTGAATAATTTCGCATTTTGGATGCTGTTGCGGTGCGGAATGTTTCGGGAGAGCCACAGCTCAGAACCTCAGAACTGCTTGAACTCGGGCTGTGTGTGCTCGCCGGTTTCGAGCCAATGGGCGAGGTCGTCGGGGCCGGCGAACACCGCGCTCACTGACTGCGCGATCATGAGATTGATGGTGTCCGCAGGCTTGACGCCTTCGTAATAAGCGTAGACCGGCATACCGCGGCTGTAGGCATAGCCGATTTCGAACATGGTGCCGGTATCGCCGTCGATGAGATTGGCGATGACTGCGTCGGAATCGTGGATGCCGTCGATGTCTTGTTCGAAGCAGAACCTGGGCCAGGCAGCATCGTGCTCGCGCTTGTCCGCCTCGCCGAACCGAGGCTTGAATAGCTTCCTGCCGTGCGATTCGAGGACGGCTTCCAACCGCTCCATACTGTGGATTTCCTCGTCGTTGAAGAACGGGCCTGCGGCATAGAAATCGTAGTGTTCGTGAGGTTCGTGGGGTTCTTGAGGTTTGGCTTGTGCGTCGAAGGTTTGGTCATCGGTTGGGACGGGTGCAGCGGCTGCGGTCATCGATAGGCCTTTCGTAAGTGTGGAAGATGAAGTTACTAGCTGAATATCAGTATGCCGCATGGTCGTGTCGGTTGCGTGATCTGTGATGGTGGTCGCAAGATGGATATGTTCTGAAACGGCAAATCATATACGGATGACAGATTATGGTACTATGGTACCAATAACAGTACAACTTGGAGGTGGATATGCTTACTCTGCCGTACACATCTTTTCGCAATAATATGAAGGAGAACATGCGCAGGCTTCATGACGATGCCGACGTGATGCTCGTTACCAACCGCGATCCGGCGGACAATATCGTCGTCATGAGTCAGGATGACTACGAATCGCTTATGGAGACGCTGCGCGTGCAGTCGAATCCTGATCTGCATCGCCGCGTCTTGGCTGGCATGCGCCAGAGTGCCGAGGGCGCCGAGGAGGAGTATGACGAGCTCTAGGCCCTTGCCCGTAATCGTCATTGGGCAGGTCCGATACCAGCTCACCCGGCATGTGCTGTGGGCGAGCGGAGTCCATGACGACTACCTCGAATGGAGGAGAACCGACGCTAAACGATTCGAGCGCATTCAGCGCCTTATTGTGGACATCGACCAGCATCCATTCAGCGGGCTGGGCAAGCCCGAACCCCTGCGACACAATCTCGCTGGTGCATGGAGTCGGCATGTCAGGCAGGAGCATCGACTCATCTATCACGTCGACAATCAAGGCATCCACTTGTACTCAGTGCGGGATCATTACTGAGTCGTGTTGTGTCAAGAGTTGCGGTCTTCGGGTGTGACGTGATGCGTTGTTTGTAGTGCTTGTAGAAGTTGATGAGTATATGTTCTCTTTGACATGGAGGTGCAACGGCTCGCCGCCATATAGTGCTGCGTTGCTGCAAAGGGGAAACACAGCAATTGAGAATTTCGTCGGATATTGTAGGCTGTGCTATGAGGTTCCATACTGATTGCAGCAATCGTAATCTGATTGCCGTCATTGTTGCCGTCGTGCAGGACGACACGCAGAACTCATTCGTGAGCGATCAGTATTCGACTCGATCGATTATCTATGAGCAAGGGGCATGAGATGGGTACTCTAGTCATTGTCGAGTCGCATTTTGGCAACACGTGGACCATAGGCGAGGCCGTCGCCAGCGCTTTTCCCGATGCGACGCTGCTCCGGATCGATAATGCGCCCAAACGGATTGACCCAAGCGTGAATCTGCTGATTCTTGGGGCCCCGACGCACGCGTTCACGCTTTCCAGTGCTGATAGCAGGGCTTCGGCGCTGGAACGGAAGACTGCCGGGGCGCAGGCGGCGAGGAGCGGTGGCTTCCGTGCCAGCGCGACCGGACTGCGCGAGTGGATCGCTGAAGCGTCCATCCCCAGCACGACCAAGGTGCTCACGTTCGACACATGCGTCGCAGGAGCAGGACCCCTGTTTGGGCGAGCGGCCAAGAAGGCCATCAAAAGTCTTGCCGCAAGTGGCGTGAATGCACGCTACGGGGCAACTTTCTGGGTCACCGGCGCCGACCAGCTGCGCTCTGAAGAGACAGAGCGGGCAGCCGCATGGGCGCGAGGTCTCAAAGCGGAGGAGTGAAGCGGCTGGGTAGCGTATGGCATGGCATGGCGCGAACACTCAGACAGCATATTGCGGAGATGCACTGAAGGCTTGCACGGAGACGCGTTGGGAGATGGGTCGTGCAGCTGAAATAATCCGCAGAACAGATTGATTAAATGCGGCAGCGTACGTTCTATGTCACACAAGCGTGTGCCGTATTGGAAAACGTACGCTGAATCGGCGTTATCGTACGTTTTTCGATACGCCTTCATGAACGTAAGGGAAAACGTACGGTGAGGTTCGATTCGGGACAAGAAACCTCGTTGATGTTTCGGTAATCATTGATGGATCGATCCCGGCGAAGGTATGACTGTGCAGGTATGACAACGGCCAGCCGCAGCGCGAGCAATCGTTATGAATCGTTCACGTGGCGGCTGGCCGCTGCTGATGGTGCTACTGCTGGCGTTGTCGCCGGCAGACGGGTTATGCGCGCTGCAGCTTCAGGCTGATGGCGGTTCCTAGGCCTTGGACGTAGGCGAGTTGGATCTGCAGTTCAGCCAACGGCTCAAGCAGACGCGCGTTTTCCAGCGGTCCGACGGGCACTGCGTCGAAACCGAGGGAGGTGAGGTATTCGACGACGGTCTTCACGGCCTCTTCGTCGTCGCCTGCGACCGGCGCGAAAATCGAGCCTGCGGGGAATGCGGCGGGGTCGTGGTTGGGGGCGAGCACGGTGTTGAGCGCCTTGACCACCTTGGCGCGGGCCAGATGCTTGGCGACTTCTTCGCCGCCGGAGGTGGTGAAGCCGACGGTCAGCGCGGTGAAGTCCGGGGTCAGCGGGTTGGTGGCGTCGATGACGGTCTTGCCGGCCAATGCCTGCGCCCACGCTTCGGGCAATTCCAGAGCAGCCTGATATGGCAGCGCCAGCGCCACTATGTCGGCCGCGCTGATGGCGGCTACTGCGGTCTCGGCTTCGGTCTTGCTCGTGAGCGTGGTGACCTGGTGACCGGCCTGCTCGGACCGCCGTGCCAGAGGGCCGCCGACGTTTCCGGTTCCGATGATGACGATGTTTGCCATGATGATGCTCCTTGTTGATTGCTTGAACGTATTGCTCGCACTCGGCCCGAGTCGATTGTTCTTCTCGGGCTGTCTCGGTGACAATGTCAATCCTTGTCGATGCTGCAAGTTTTATCGAGAGCCAAACTGCGAAGGTAATGATCGTGAACTACGATCAGAGCAACGCGATAACTGCAGATCGGTTATCGGTAATCATCGAAAACAGATAGAGACAGATGGAGAGGACCCAGCATGGCTGATTTTGAACTGCGGCAGGTGCGCATCTTCGTCACCGTCGCCGAGGAGTTGCATTTCCGACGGGCGGCGGACCGCCTGTTCCTGCCGCAATCCGTGGTCAGCGAGCAAGTCAAGCGGCTTGAACATGCGCTCGGCGTGGAATTGTTCGACCGCTCGCGCAGGAACATTATCCTCACTTCGGCCGGGATGAGCTTACTGCCGCTTGCTCGCACGCTGCTGGACGACGCGGCCGCGCTGAGTTCCGCAGCCAATGAATACCGGTCCACGCGCGTGCTGCGGCTCGGAATCGGGTGCGGGATGGGCAGGCGAGTCCCGCTCGTCTTCAAGGATCTTGCCCGCAAAGGCTACACGGTGCGCGCCGTCGAGGTGCCGCCGGAGCAGCGGGCGGCCTCGCTGGCAGACGGCACGATTGACGCCGCGTTCTTCCGCGGGCGCGTTCGGGATATGAGGTTGCGCAGCGGGCGCGTCTGGGAGGACCGGCTCATCGCCGCCATGCCCGAGCATCATCCGCTTGCCGGCAAGGATTCGGTGTCGATTCAGGAACTGGCTGGGTCGCCCGTGGCGCTGGCTTCCTATGACGTCAATCCGGCGCTTCATGACGTGCTGAATGAGGCTTACTCGGCTCAAGGACTGAGACTGACCGTGGGCATGCCGTTCACCAGCGTCGAGGCCACCTTCGCCGTCATGGCCGCCAATCCGACGCCGATGTGGACGCCGATCTACGAGACCTACGAGGCCGAGCACCAGTACGAGGGCATTCGGGTCGTCAGCATCGAACCTACGATCACGATCCCCACCTTCCTCGTCGCCGCGCCCACCATGCAAAATCACTGGTACAGCGACCTGATAGGCACCTGCGAGACGGTTGCGATGTCGTGCGCCGAACCGATTGCTGCGTGAGTGTCTTGCAGCGGAGTGTCTTGCAGAGTGGGGTCGCAGACGGGGCGATTGCGGATCTGGCCGGTAAGCGTCCGGATTGTAGCGCTAAACAGGGCCTAGCGCTACAATCCGGTCTATAACGGAGCTTTATCGTCCGTTTTGTAGCGTCAGCCATGAATTAGCGCTACAAAACGGACGCTAGGCAGAACTAGGCAGAAGCTCCATGTCACCAGCAGGAGCCGCTCAGCTGCCATACATTGCCATACTGTTGTGGATGCCGTACGAGCGATGTTGGCGCACGGGCACGGCCACGCCGCGTGGCGCCACATGCAGGGGGTGCGGTACAGTAGTGCGACGCGGGCGATTAGCTCAGTTGGCTAGAGCGCCACCTTTACACGGTGGATGTCGGGGGTCCGAGTCCCTCATCGCCCACAGCGCATGTATAGCCGGCGACTTTACTGCTGGAAGGGTTTTGGATTCTCTAGATTTCGCAAAATAGGCAAAATGGCTATTGCCGTGTTCGGGTTACCGATGGCCTGCGAATCGCCTCCGCTGAACATTGTTTAGGGTCTCGCTCTCGTGACGCCACCTGCGGGTTGCCCGTCGCACGTGCTGAATGATGCTTGAGAACCCAAAGCGCCGAACGGTTCGAGCGTTTTCTCGTGCAGAAAACGCACGAACCCGTTCGGCGGCCCGACATGTGGAAACGCGAAAGCATTCTGTGACAGGGAGACAGTAGAATGGCATCGTCATGGTGATGTGCCATGAGCAGCAGCATCACGCCTCAGGGAGGGCTTATGTCCGAGATCACATGGAAGTCGATTCTCACGAAGCTGGTCGGCGGCGACCACTTGAACGCACAGGAGTCTCGATGGTTCGTGGATGACCTGATGAACGGCGACGCCAATCCGGCGGCGGTCGGCGCCGTGCTGGCGATGCAGCAGCAGCTCGGGCTGACTGCCGATGAGATTTCAGGGGCCTCGCAGGCTATGGTCGCGCATGCCGTGCCGCTTGAGGTGAGCGGAGAGCTCACCGATATCGTGGGCACTGGCGGCGATGGCGCCGCGACGGTGAATCTGTCGAGCATGGGTTCGGTGGTCGCTGCGGCGGCCGGCGTCAAAATCGTCAAGCACGGCAATCGTGCTGCGTCGTCAAAGTGCGGTGCCGCCGATGTGCTCGAAGCATTGGGTCTTCCGCTTGATCTCGAACCGCAGACTGTGGCTGAAATCGGCGACGAGGTAGGCATCACCTTCGCTTTCGCCAAGACCTTCCATCCTTCGATGCGCTTCGTCGGGCCGGTGCGTTCCGCGCTGGGCATTCCCTGCGTGTTCAACGTGCTCGGGCCGTTGACCAATCCCGCCAAGCCGCAGCATGTGGCCATCGGCTGCGCCGACCGCAAGCTCAGCCCGCTTATGGCGCAGGTATACGCCGAACATGGGCAGAGCGGCATGGTCTACACCTCGCACGAAGGCTTGGACGAGCTGGCTCCGACGGGGCCGGTATCCGTCTGGGAGATTGCCGATGGCAAGGTCACCGAAATCGAGTTCGACCCGGTGGAGCAGCTGGGGCTTGAGCGCATCGATGTCAGCGCGCTCAGGGGAGGGGAGCCAGAGCTCAACGCTTCCATCTTCCGCCGCTTTCTGGCTGGCGAGAACGTGTCATCGCGTTCAACGGCGCTGCTCAACGCCGCGTCGGCCATCGTGGCCGACGGGCATCTGGTGCCGCAGGATGATTTCATCGAGCGTTTCAAGGCGGCCTATGCGATTGCGGAGCAGACCGTCGACTCCGGCGCGGCCCAGGCGCTGCTCGACCGCTGGCTCGCCGCAGCCCAGGCCAAGCGATAGCAGGTGATTAGTCGAGGTCAGGCCGCCGGCGCAGAGCAGCACCGCTTGGTGTGGCTTGTGCGAGTCGGGGCTATCTGGCTGCCAAAAGGCTGAAAGAGTCGGCCCTACAAGCTGAATGCTGCAATGTCAGACGTCGTCAGGCCGCGCCGGTCAGACTCTGGCGCCGTCGTCAAAATAGTCATCGCGGGTCTGTGCGGATCCGCGATGACGAGCGATGAGGCCTGCGCCGCCGATGAGTGCGCACGGGCCGAAGAACATGCCCAGTATGCCTGTGTACTGGTGGAAGAACACCGACGCGATGGTGCCGGCGATGCCGACGAGCAGCAGCCCCCAGAACACCAGCGTTGTGGCGTCGATGTGGCCGATCTTCGGATTCGGCGGCACGAAATCGTCCTGCGCGTCGAGCGTGTCGTCGGCGTCCAGCCAGCTCGAGGCCGTGAAATCGCGCGGGCCACGGCTGGCGCGCGGCATGTCGTCGGCGAAGGATCCCTCATCGAGGTCATTGATTGAGAGCAGCGCCTTCTTCTCCTTGCGCTTGGCGTGTTTTTCGAACTGCTTCGCGCTGCGGGAATGCGCGACATCGCCCAGATCGTCGGCGTGACTGCTCTCGAACTCGGCCCAGAGCTCGTCGGCGTTGGCAGCGCTGGCGTCTTTGCTGCCGTCAACGCTGCTGTTGGCATCGCTCGGACCATCTTTCGGCGTGGAGTTTGGACTCGTATCTTCGCCGTTGCTATTGTTGAGTTCAGTCATAGGCACCACTCTAATAGGGATGCCGTAACAACTTGGCGCATCGCGACCATGCCGCTGAATGAAGGTGGCGGCCGTCGAACGCCGCGCGAAAGGGAGAGCCATGCTCTACTGGTTGTTCGTCAAGGGACTCGGCCCCATCGCCCGCTGGCGCATGAACCCGTCAAGCCGGGGAGTCGAGAACATTCCGAAGCAAGGCGGCGCGATCATCGCCTCGAACCATCTGGCCGTCATCGACGATGCGCTGATACCGCTGACCAGCCCGCGCATGATCCATTTCATGGGCAAGGCCGAATACTTCGAAGGCAAGGGCATCAAAGGCAAATTCCAGAAATGGTGGTTCACTTCGGTGGGAGTCTTCCCCGTGGATCGCTCCGGAGGCTCGAAATCCTTGGGCGCGTTGGCGCATGCGCGCGAAATCCTCGAGGACGGGCATCTCTTCGGCATCCATGTCGAAGGCACGCGCAGCCCCGACGGGCGGCTCTATCGCGGTCATGTCGGCGTCGCGAAACTGGCGCTCGAAACCGGCTGTCCTATTATCCCTACGGCCGTCATAGGCAGCCGCGAGCTGCAGAAGCCCGGGCAGGTGATTCCCTCGAAAGGCCGTTCGCTGGTAATCTATGGCAAGCCGATCACCGTGGCGAAGAAGAATCCGGACGAGATCACACACGATGAGCTGCGCTCGCTGACCGACCGCGTTACCGAGGCCATTCGCAAGCTTAGTGGCCAGGACTATGTCGACGAGTACGCGCAGAAGGTCAAGGCGCGACTTCAGAAGGAGCAGGAGTCAGGTGCTGCAGCGCTCGGGGCGCGTTGACGGCTGATACGTAAAAGGCGGTGGTTTCACGCGAATAACCTTATGAAACCACCGCCTTTTACGTTTGCAGAAGACGCTGTGCGAGGAGGCGAGTGATCTCGTACGGATGAGTTCTATGAGGCCACTGCCCTTTTGTGTTTTCTAGGAGTAGTGCTACCGCGGTAATCCCTGTAATTGCAAGGATGTGCCCGCCAAGTAGGAGACGCTTGGCAAAGTGGAGAAGTGTACCGCGATTGCAGAAAATACTCGGCAAAGAGCCGGTCTTTTTTTCTGATGCCCAGCTCGGAGAAAATCATAATATGCGCCCGTATTCGCAAGCGTTGCCTAGAGTACGCGCACGTGGATGCTGTCGGTGAATGAGGGTTGCAGGGTGATTGGGGCAGTGGAGGCGAGTTGGCCGTCGCCGTCGGGATCTGCGCCTTCAGAGTCGGCTGTGGACGCCGACGAATTCAGTCGAGAGAGCGTTATTGTGCTAGAGGCCTTGTCTCGGTTTTCGACGCGCAGCGTCGTGCCGATGGTGACGTGGTGGGCGTCGAAGTAACGCAGCAGTTCGGGGTCCTCGTCGCTGACGCGCTCGATGGTGACGGCTGCGCCGGTCTCGACGTCGGATAAGGGGGTTTCGGCGACGTTCGGCATCGAGCCGTCGGCACGGGGGATTGGATCGCCGTGGGGGTCAGTCGACGGGTGACCGAGCATATCGTCGATGCGATCGATCATCATGTCCGAAGCAGCGTGCTCCAACGCATCGGCCTCAGCGTGCACTTCGTCCCATGAGTAGTGCAGTGCGCTGACGAGGAAGGTCTCCAGCAGCCGGTGCCGGCGCACCATGGCCAGCGCGTATCGCTCGCCGGTGTCGGTCAGCTCGATGGCGCCATACGGATCATGCCGGGCATATCCTCCCGATACGAGGCGAGCCACGGCCCCGGAAACGGTCGAGGGCTTGACATGCGCCTTGCTCGCCAGATCCGACGGCTGCACGGGGGTGCGCCCCCATTCGTGAAAGCCCCAGATGACCTTGAGATAGTCCTGCGCATTGGGGGAGAGATCCTGTAATGTCATAATCCACCAGTGTATGCGCCTGCCTGCCATGCTCGACACGCCCGGAATTCCATATGCAAGTCGGTATTTGCAGTCCGCGATCGCCTTTTTGCAGCGACCAATGCCAACGGATCGTATCGTGTAGCCGTACATGTGCGTGATGCGAATGCGCGATGCGGGCAAAACCCGCGCATGCTGCACGACGAATCTCCGGCATGGGCGCTCATGTGAGATCGTTCACTTCGCGTCGGGCTTGAAACTGCCCGTGCGGCGCAGAATATCGCTATCGTCGTAAGTACGGCTGGTCGTATTGTGGCCAGCGGAATGAGGTTGCGGCAGCTTGCAGGGCGCTGCAACTGGGAACGATTACTAGCGAAGGAGGATGGAATGGCAAAGGCTATCGAAGAAGCGAAGGTCCTGATCATTGTGCAGAACTGGGGTATCGAAGAAACCGAAATGACGCGGCCGTTGCGCGAGCTCAAGACCGCAGGCGCACAGGTGACTTTGGCTGCGGCATCGATGGATCCGGTCGAGACCGTGCAGCATGACCGTTACGAGGGCGAGACCGTGCAGCCTGACACCACATACGACAGCGTAAAGGCGGCGGACTACGATCTGCTGGTGGTGCCAGGCGGCACCTGCAATGTGGACCGTCTGCGCGTCGCCCCGGCCGCCGTCAAGCTCGCCCAGGACTTCGCCCATGCAGGCAAGCCCATCGCCGCGATATGCCACGGCCCATGGCTACTGGTCAATGCTGGCCTGCTGCCGGGCAAGACGTCGAGCAGCACCCGTTACATCAAGGCGGATGTCGAGAACGCCGGTGCCACGCAGGTTGATGAAGAGGTGCATGTGTGCGACGCGAACGGCTGGCGTCTGATTTCCTCGCGCAAGCCCGACGACCTTGACGCCTTCGTCGGCGCGATCAAGGACACGCTCGCCGAGTAGCAGGCTGCACTCGGTCGAGTGGAATGGGGCTTGGGTCATGGCTGCGGCTGTGGACCAAGCCCCATTTGCTATCCTCAGCCTTTGTCGTTCGCAGCCTTTGACGTTCTCAGATCTTGACGGGCGTGAGGCGGATCGGCGGCTTATGGCGCAGCGCGACTGAGACGACCGTCGCTATCAGGGCTATGAGCGCCAGGCCGATGAGCAGCATGAAACCATGGCTGGTGCCCTCGGCTGCTGCGTGCGTGGGATCGCCGGGCCGCGCGACTTCACTCACCGCCAGCGAGCAGGCCAGCACGCTGGTGCCTAGGGACCCGGCGTATTGCTGGAACGTGTTGAACATTGAATTGAAGTCGGTCTGCTGCTCGGCGGCGACATACTTGCTCGCGTCGCTCATCGTGTTGCTGTAGCCGATGTTGAAACCTAGCTTCAGAAATATATAGAGTCCGGTGATCAGCGGCAGGGTCAGATTGCCGGTGAGCCACCAGAAGGCGCCGACGCCTATCAGCATCGAAATGTTCGAGACGAGCAATGGCAGCGCGGCTCCGTGCCGGTCGTACACTGACCCGGCGAACGGCGCGATGAGTGCCCCCAGCAGCGATCCGGGGAGCAGCAGCAGGCCGGCGTGCATGGAGTTCGCGCCCAAAAAAAGCTCGGCGAATACGGGAATGAGGAACGAGCTGCCGATATTGATGAACTGCAGGATGAAGAAATTGATGGCTCGCAAGCCCACGGTCGGCGTTTTGAGCAGTCTGCCGTTCAGCAGCGGCGCACGACTGGACACGCTATGCCATATCAGCAGCGCGAAGGCGATCACAGTGGCCGTGATGGCGATGAGCACCGGGGCGTTGAAGGTTCCGCTGGCGCCGAGCCGGTCGAAGATCTGAGTCAGGGACACCAAAGCGAACGTGAGCAATACGAGGCCGAGCGCATCGAAATGCTGCGCTGCCTTGCTGCGCGGCGAAAGACGCAGATTGAGTTCGCCCAGAATGTAGGACAGCAACAGCAAGGGCACGGTCAGCACGAAGATGATATGCCATGACCAGTAGTAGTTGATCAGTCCGCCATATGTCGGCCCCAGAGTAGGGGCGAGGGAGATCACCATGCCTGCGATGCCCATGTAGACGCCGCGTCTGCGCTGCGGGACGAGCGAAAGAATCACATGCATCATCAGCGGCGTCGAGACTCCGGTGGCTGCGGCCTGCAGCAAGCGGCCCGCGAGCAGCACCCAGTAGTTCGCGGGCACGCTGCACAGCACGGTTCCCGCCAAGCTGGTGGCGATCGCGAGCCGGAACAGCAGCCGGGCGTCGAAGCGCTTGAGCAGGAACGACGAGGTGCTCATCACCAGCGTCACCATGAGCAGATAGCCGGAGGTCAGCAGCTGGATCGTCGACAGGGGCAGCCCGAACTCCTTGGTCATGGTCGGGAAGGTGACGTTGAGCGAGGTCTCGGTCAGCACGCCGACGAACGAGAGCAGCGCCGTCGCTCCGATCGAGAGTTTGGTTCTAGCGGAGACGTGGGTTTCCTCCGGTGCAGTGGGCACTTCCGCAGTGTCGTCCTTCACAGTGTCTGCCTTCAATATGGCTACCTCGTTTGCGAAATATCGGTATCGGCAGATGCCGGTCTCATGAAATGCGTTGCGATGCATACGCGCTGTAGAATATACAATGCATATCGCGACAAGATGTATCGCAGACACCCGAAGCCGAAGGATTCCCGCTTACCCGGCGCTTGAATTCAAGGACAATATCGAATCATTTATGATTTTACGCCAGTTTGATTTGCGATTTTACGCTAGTTTCAGCCATGGTTTTACGCCAAAGTGTTCCTCGCTTAAGTTGAGCAACAGTCGGTGGCGCTCAAGTGTTGTGGCGCGCTTATCGTTACTCCGTCTAGTCCGAGGTCATTTCCGGAGTATAGGTCTTAATCTTGTAATTCGTCGTTTCGAGCGCCAATGAGAGCTCACGTATTTGTCGCTCGATTCGCTCGCGTTGGGCGATCATCAGCGCCCGACGTTGCGGTATCGTCGTATCGCCCTGCTCGACGAGGCCAATGTAACGCTGCAAATCCGCCATCGTCATGCCGGACAGCCGCATTCGCGCGATAAACACGATCCTGCGCAGGTCGAACGCCGAATACTCGCGGTATCCAGCCGCGTTGTGATGAGGATGCACAAGTCCCTTCGACTCGTAGTAGCGCAGCGTGTATGCAGAGAGGCCGGTCAGCGCGGCCGCATCCGAAATGCGGACAGGTGCACTGACCGCTTCGATCGTCGAATCGTCGAGCAACTCGTGAAGCGCTTCGATCGTATCCGTTGCGGGAGTTGCATCGGCGGCATCGAGAAGCTTGGCAATGAGTTCGTGAGTCGGCATATCAATGAGTGTACAAGCGGGAGGTTGACCGCCAAAGCGTCATCAGAACCCGCGTCCAGCGTGTGACGCGTCGGGGAAATCAGCCGAAGCGGAAAGCTCGGCGATTGCCCGCGTATTCGCCAGCTGCGTTTCGTAGAGCGTCGTGAGGTTGTGCGCCGCTTCCGCGCCGAGCGGCAGGCGCAAGGGCATGTCCTCAGCCGCAAGGACGCGGCGAATGATTTCGGCGGCGCGGGCGGGATCGCCTTCCTGCCGCCCGTCCGATGCTGTCATGTCGGTGCGCACGTTGCCAACGACAGCGTCATACGTTGCATTTTCCTCGGCGAGCTGCAGCACGTCCGAGCGGTTGAACCCTGTCCGGAATCGGCTCGGCTCGACGATAAGGACCCTGATTCCGAACGGCGCCACCTCGCCTGCGAGTGCTTCGGACCAGCCTTCGAGCGCGAATTTTCCAGCAGAGTAGCTGCCGACGGCCGGGAATGAACGCCGCCCGCCTTGACTGCTCATCTGAACGATTGCCCCGTGGCCGTTCGCTCGCATGGTCGGCAATGCCGTGCGTACCATCGCGGCGGGGCCGAGAATATGCTGCGCGAGCATATCCAGCAGCTGCGCGTCGGTGACCTCTTCCGCTGTGCCGACCTGGCCGACGCCCGCGTTGTTGACAAGCACATCGAGTCCTCCGAATTGTTTAATCGTTTGGTCAACCACGGATGCGGCCAAGTCTCGATTGCGGATATCATGTTCGATCGGGAGGAATTGATCACCATATTCGTTGATGAGATCGGCGAAACGTTCGAGATGCCGCGCTGTTCCCGCGACCTTCTCGCCGCGACGCAGCGCTGCGACGGCAAGTGCGTGTCCGAACCCGGATGATGCACCAGTAATGAGCCATATTGTTGAGTTTGTTGAATGCTTGTTCATGCTGCCGAGCGTAGAGCTTCGAGTGCGCTCAAAGGCAAGGCGCGGTGTGTCGTGCATCATGGTGCCGCTGACCAGTGCCTAGCGGTCTGGTTTCTATTGTTGGCTGCTGGCGTGCAGGTGGCGGAATGGGCCGTCTTGGTTGTTGAGTTCTTCATAGGTGCCGTGTTGGACGAGTCTGCCGTTGTCGAGGACGAGGATGTGGTCGGCGTCTTTGAGGGCTTGTGTCCAAGTCACTGGTATCGTGGAAGCAGAGAAGCGCGTTACACCATGATGCAGGCTGTCAAAGCAAAGTCGCACGCAGGATGCGATGAATCTGCTTGATGGCGCGGGTTCTGCGGGAGCTCTGACGTTCTCGTACGCGGATGAGCCGCCTATGATGTTGAATGTCTCGCGTTCAATGTCTCTTCAGCAATCGGCCCAAGGACGATAAGAGATAGGAGCCGCAAAAGACTGGCAAACCCTGTTCCATCTCGACATTCAAGCGGAATGGGTGCCGGGCACGAGCATCCTATGACGGCGGCCCACCATTATTATGGAGTCAGCGACGAGGAGTGCGAGCCCGGCCCATACGATGGCGAAGCCGACCCAGCGTGACGCCGGCATGGCCTCATGCAGCACGAATACGCCAATCAGGAATTGTATGGTCGGGGACGCATACTGCAGGAACCCGATCCAGTTCAACGGCACGCGTCGGGCGGCTGCGGCGAACAGGATCAGCGGCACGGTGGTCATCGGTCCCGCCAGCATGAGCAGCAGGGCATGTCCGACGCCGTGGGTGGCGAAGGTGATTCCGCCGGCGAACTGCACTCCTATCAGCATGACGATTGCGATGGGGGAGAGCACGGTGGTCTCCACGGCTAGTCCGGTGAGAGCGTCCGTGCTGCTCCCGACCCGGTTCTTGATCAGGCCGTAGATTCCGAAAGAGCCGGCTAGAATGAGGGCGATCCAAGGGATGCGACCCTCGTCGACGGTGAGGACGATGATCGCTACCGCGCTGAGAGCCACCGATGCCCATTGCATGGGTCGGAGCCGCTCGTGCAGCACGAAGACGCCTAACAGCACCGTGAATACGGGGTTGATGAAGTAGCCAAGCGCGGAGTCGACGACATGTCCGCTGGTGGTGGCCAACACGTAGGTCTGCCAGTTGATGTAGGTGAGCAGGGCCGCGACGATGAAGGCAAGTCGAAGACGGCGATTGCGCCATACTGCGATGAACCCGCGCCATTTGCGCATGCAGGTGAGCAGTATCGCGCACAAAGCGGCAGAGAAGACAACCCGCCAAGCGACGATCTCCCATCCGCCGGCCGGGGCGAGAGCCAGGAAAAAGAGCGGCAGGATTCCCCAGGAAATATAGGCACCGAACCCATAGATGAGGCCCGATCGCATCGTGGATCCAGCGGTTGTCGGCTGTTGGCTCATCGTTCCCCTCCAGGTGCTGCGTCACGGGTGCAGGAGCTCCTTGCCGGGGCGTGCCAGCCGTGTCGCGAAACATGCAAAAGCCCCGCAGCTGTTGCAGCTGTAGGGCTTAAGTGTTGTGCGCCAGACAGGATTCGAACCTGCAACCTGCTGATCCGTAGTCAGCTGCTCTAATCCATTGGGCTACTGGCGCATGTTGTCACGAGGCTTTGTTTCCTTGACCTTGTTTTTGGCAACTCGTATAAGATACCGCGTTTGCCTATACGTGGCAAACGCGGCGTGTCGTTGCGTGAAAACAATGACGTGAGTGGGATGGCGTCCTTGCGAATCATGCCTGACGGTTGGGTATTGTTGAGTATCGTCCTACGCAGA
Organism: Bifidobacterium subtile; assembly: GCF_000741775.1. Taxonomy (GTDB): domain Bacteria; phylum Actinomycetota; class Actinomycetes; order Actinomycetales; family Bifidobacteriaceae; genus Bifidobacterium; species Bifidobacterium subtile. Next base: position 136,146 of record NZ_JGZR01000003.1, on the reverse strand, counting down.
ATAATGTATTATGGTTTTGCAATACAATAATAGGCAAGGAAGGTTTCCTACATGGATGACGAACCGATCATCCATCCTAGGATTCATGAACGCCATCCGCAGATCAGTGAGCACGATGTGTTGGACGCCTGGCATGGGGCGCTGCTTTCCGCTTTGCGAATGGACGGCTCCGGCTCATGGGTTACCGTGGGAATGGATAGCAATGGACGCTTGCTGGAAATGGTGTCCATTAATAGGCACAGACGATGGCTCATCTACCATGCGATGACGCCCCATCGAAAAAGACCATGAATGAGCTCAACGCAGCAAGGAGGACATCATGAATCGCGAAGAAATCAACAATTTGTTCGGTGTCACCGACCAGCAGCTCGATCGTATGGCTGCTGAATACGAGGACGGCGATTGGAACGGCACGGTGGGCCAGATTACGCCGGGACGACCGAGAATCTACGACGAGGAGCTTGAAACCGTCTCGTTCCGCTTGCCCAAATCGCGGTTGAAGGCCATCGATGCGGATGCCAAAGCCAAAGGTGAATCGCGCTCGCAATTCCTGCGTCACGCCATCGACCAGGCTCTGCTGGCTAGCGGTGTTTAAGAGCGACTAGGGGATAGTGCGACCAGACAAGGAAGATATGAAAACACATGGAATGCTGACTGCCATCAAGCGCTTGGGCGCATCGGACCGGGCTTCGGGGCTGATTATGCTCGGGTGCGCGCTGCTGGGCCTCATGCTCGCGAATCTGCCAGCCACGGCTGACACCTTCGCCTTCGTTGCGCACACGCATGTAGGCATTCCCGCGACCAACATCGACCTGCCGATAGGGCACTGGGCGCAGGATGGACTGCTGACCATCTTCTTTCTGGTGGTGGGGCTTGACCTCAAGCAGGAGCTGACCACGGGAACGCTGGCCAATCCGAAGGCCGCCGCCGTGCCGATGCTCGCTGCAATCGGCGGCATGCTGGTGCCTCCGGCGCTGTTCCTGCTGGTCGCGCACGTGCTGCACTCGATGCAGCCGGGCGGCGCAGCGGGTGGACTCGGCGCTATCGCCCAAGGCTGGGCGATTCCCACGGCGACTGATATCGCGTTCTCGCTGGCGGTGCTGTCCTTGTTCGCCAAGGCGCTGCCCGGCTCGATTCGCGCGTTTCTGATGACGCTCGCCACGGTCGATGATCTGCTGGGCATCATCGTCATCGCCGTGTTCTTCTCGCATCTCAATGAGTGGTACTGGTTCGCGGGGCTTGCTGTGTGCGCGGCAGTCTGGGCGCTGCTGGTGCGCATGCGCCGCGTACCGTGGCTCGCGGTCGGTCTGGTGGGGATCGCGGCGTGGGTCATGATGTTCGAAGCCGGCGTGCATCCCACGCTGGCGGGTGTACTGGTCGGCCTGCTCACGCCTGCAATCGAACGGCATGGCGAATTGACCCCGCGCGCGGCACGTTACCGAGACCGGTTGCAGCCTTTGTCCGCGCTCGTGGCGCTGCCGATTTTCGCAATGTTCGCCACGGGGGTGCATTTCGACGCTTTCACGCCTGCTTTGCTCGTTTCGCCGATCGTCATGGGCATTCTTATTGCGTTGGTTGTCGGCAAGCCGCTCGGCATCATGGCCACGTCATGGATATGCACGCATATCGCCCGGCTGGACTTGCCCGAAGGGCTGCGTGTGCGCGACCTGTTCCCCATGTCCTGCGCCTGCGGCATCGGATTCACCGTATCCTTCCTCATCGCCTCACTGGCATATGGCGACGCGGTCATGGTCGCGGAAAGCAGAATCGGCATTCTGCTCGCCTCACTGCTCTCCGCCGCAATATCCGGTGGTTTGCTGCATCGTCAATCCAAGCGCTACGAACGTGGGCTTGCGCAACCAGAATCCGGTGCGTCAATTCGCTGATTGGTACGCTTGCGCCATGACGATGCGCCATGACTGTGCAAGACATGTTCGTGCGATGGCATGCGCGTGCCGCAATCGGCGGGCAACGCTACCCTTGGATACGATACGGCACATGCATCGGTTTCGGACACCGCAAGTCCGGCCACGCGTCGCAGCATTTCGGCGGCGCGAACTGCGCGATGTGACGCATGAAAGATCATGCGGCGGCCGAACGGCAGTCGTGAGATGGTTTGCGTGGCGCGAGATCGATGCTTGACGGACACGGTTGCGATGCGTGAGGAGAGGGAGAGAACATGACCGAGAACGCGGTGACATTTGGAGGCGAGCAGCCGATTGACGGGCAGTCTGCGAATGAGCAAGCCGAAAACGAGAAGTTCGCCGATGGGCAGCCCACGAACGATTCCACCGTCGAATTCAACGGTTCCGACGAGGCCGACGGCACCAGCGAGGATGACAGCGGGCATTCGCCGTTGGGGGAGAGCTACCGGCGCGGCCCGGTGCTGCTGCGTGGCTCGATGGTCCCGAGCGACAACACGACCGCCAACCTGCTCAAGGAGGAGCAGTCCACCGATTGGCTGCATATGGACCCGTGGCGTGTGCTGCGCATCCAAGCAGAATTCGTCGACGGATTCGGCGCTTTGGCCGAGCTGGGGCCTGCGGTAAGCGTGTTCGGGTCGGCCCGATCCAAGGAGAGCGATTCTGATTACCTCAGCGCAATGCACATGGGCGAGGCGATTGCGAAACGCAATGTCGCCGTCATCACCGGCGGCGGACCGGGAGTCATGGAAGCAGCCAACCGCGGGGCATCGAGCGTGGGCGGCAAGTCGGTCGGCCTGGGCATCGAGCTGCCGCATGAGCAGGGCATCAACCAGTGGGTGAACCTCGGCATCAGCTTCCGCTACTTCTTCGTGCGCAAGACGATGTTCGTCAAATACTCCTCAGGAGTCATCGTCTGCCCCGGCGGATTCGGCACCTTGGATGAGCTTTTCGAGCTGCTCACCCTCGTGCAGACGCACAAGGTCAAGTCGATTCCGGTCGTCCTCTTCGACACGGCGTACTGGCGTGGGCTTTTCGACTGGCTGGGAGCAAACGTGCAAGGCCGCGGTTTCATTTCGCCGCTCGACCCCGAACTGGTGGCGTTCACCGACGATCCCGATGAGGCGGTGCGGGTGGCGGTCAGCGGCATCGCGCGGTAGACGTTCGTATGGTTTTCTGTAGACTTGAGGATTGTTAGCCTCGTCAGCCGATCCCGCGACGGTTATGGAGGTCACGGCGGCCAGCCCGACGGATGGTTCCGACGGCCGGACTCGTAAAGCGGCCCGGGAGCATAAAGCGGCCCGAAACGGCTAATCGTTTTTGATGGCGATGAGCATGCCGGTGCCCACGGGCACGAATGTTGAGATGAAGCGTTCGTCGGACTGCACTTCGTCGAGCATGGTGCGCATGGCGACCGCCTTGTCGCTGCGGTCGGCAGGATTGAGCACGCCGCCGTTGGATTCGGGGCCTTCCAGCGCCATGACATCCGTGAAGACGATCATGCCATGCTCGCCGAGCAGACGGGGCGCCTGCTCGAAGGCCGCGGCGTAGTTCCCGGCCTCGCCGCACACGGCGATGAATTGGTAGGTCCCAGCGTTCAGACGCGGCAGGAACACCTCGACCGGGGCATTCACGGCGCGAAGCGTGGTCTGCGTCACGTCATCGAGCCGGGTGAACAGCGAACGAATCAGGCTGATGCCCTGCGCCGAGGAGTCGACTGCCGTCAGCTGCCCGCGCCCTTCGAGCCCGCGGACCAGCTGCAGCGTCTCCACGACCGACCCGGTGCCGACCGCAATCACCGAGGAAGCCTTGACAAGCCGCACGAGCAGATTCAGCAGTTCGGCCTGCTGGGCTGTGCCCTGAGGGGAGCCTGATTCCTCGGCGTGCCGGCGCACGGCGTTCATGTCCTCGGACTGGTGCGAGAACGCACGGTCCTCGGCGAGCTCCCACATTTTCGCGAGATTGGTGTACGACGTCTTATCCATGACTCCCTACTCTACCGGCATGCGGACGGAATGTGCCGCGGATATGGCGAAAATCTGCCTAATGATGATTCTTCGTGTTGACTGACCGTGTTCGAACGTACGGTACACCGGGTCTGCCGTATGAAATGTAACGTTTCAGGGGTCGATTCCGGTATATTTCATACGGCAGCTTCGAGGTAGCGTGCAAAAAGCTACGCATCCGCGGCGCGTGATTTCGGTATGCCGCACACTGTAAGCCTCGCACGGCACAATATGAAGAGTCGATTTGCGCTCGCATGGGCTATCAGCGTTGTGTGTAGCGTTATTGGGGTGCTGCGGAGGTCTATCTGCGTTGTGTGAGGCGTTAATTCCTTGGTGCCTCGAGTATCGCTGGCTGAAAATGGCGGTTTCCGGCCACCCAATACTCGGCTCTCCAAGAGATAGCGCTACACATAACGCAGATAGACCTTCGCAAGGCCGATTTAACGCTACATACAACGTAGATACAGGATTCCCAAGCATACTGACAGGGTTTCAGCTGGCATTTGCGTGGCCTAGGGCGTCGGGCTGTGCCGTGCCGCACTGCAGCTTTGGCGATTCAGCGCTCGCGCACGGCGGTGGTGAGCTGCCACATTTCTTCGCCGACGTCGATGCCGCGTGGGCACTGGCGGCCGCATGCGCGCACCGACTGACATGCGGCGATGCCATCGGCGGTGTCGATGGCATCGAGCCGCTGCTGGGCCGCGTCGTCGCGCGAATCATTGAGGAAGCGCGATGCCATAACCAGTGCGGCAGGACCGATGAAGGCCTCGCCGCCGGCGAACACCGGGCAGCTGCCTTCGCACACGCCGCAGGCGATGCAGTTGCTCAGCAGCTCGTATTTGGCCAGTTGTTCGGGTTTCTGCAAGTATTCGAAGACATCGACCTTGCCTTCTCGCGTGGTGGCGAGCTTACCGTCGGCCTGCAAGTAGGGCTGAAGGCGTTTGATCTGGTCGAGTATCGGGTCGATGTCGGCGATTAGATCGCGCTGCACGGGGAATCCGGGCAGCGGCGCAAGCTCGATGATGCCGAGATCGGGCGCGAGCGGCGTCGGTGCGACCGTGCCTTCGGCGGCAACGACGGTCGCATTGGCATCCGTAGCGCTGACTGAGTTTGCGTCCGTATCCTCAGTTGTCTCTGTGGTGTTCGTTTCTGTGACGTTGCCGCCCGACGCGGCAAAGCCGCGTGTTGCTGCTGCGGAGCGATTGACCGTTGCAGTGCGCCGAAACCCTTCGTTTTGCGTGTTTTGCGGCAGCTGTTTCGCGTAGTCGGATATTCTTGCCGTGCACAGCAGCGTCGGCGTGCCATTGACGGCGACCGCATCCGAGCCGCACATGCCGTGCCCGCAGGAGTAGCGGAATGCAAGCGTGGGATCGAGTGTGCGTTTGATGATGAGCAGGCAGTCCAACACGGTATCATGCGGGTGGACGCGCAATGTGTATTCCTGGCTCCACTGCTTGCCACGAGGTCGTTTGCGCGTCGAGCCGAAAGGCGATGCGGGCTTTCGCAAGGCGGTGACGGCGCTGCGGTTCGGTCGCTCGGGTCGCGGCGCGAAGCGTTTCACCCGTATCGTGACCGTCGCCGTAGCATTGCCTATGCCGCCCATGCGCACGCCTTTCTTGCCTTGCCGCACTTGTTAACGTCACTATTTTGCCATGGGGTTCGGTCAGGTTGCCGAAGGCAACGATGAGGGGATGATGGTAACCGAACAGTGCCAAACGAGTACGGACTAATGAGCACGAAAACTAATAAGTGCGTGCCTGCGGCGGCATGTCGAGGATATGCACGGGCTGCCACAGTACATCCGAGCCGGTTGCAGTCATGGAATGAGCAAGGTAATGCTCGTCGTCGCGTTCGGTGAAATCGGAGCGGTACAGGGAGCCGCGCGACTCATGCCGTGCATCGGAAGCCCGCAGCACGGCATCGGCAAGCGTCGTCAGATGCCGCGCCTCCCAAATCGCAATGAGCTCCTGATTGAACGTTGCCGTCGGCGCATGGCTGCGAAGAGCCTGTGTGCGCGGCGATGCCGTATCATGCAGCCATGTGCGGGCGATCTCGATGCTGTGCGCGTCGCAGCGCACGGCGAGGGCGCTTTCCATCACCTCGCCGAGTTCGGACATCAGCTCGTAAGGGTTGCCATCGGGATGCTCGGCGGGTTTAACGTCTGGATCGCGCGAAGCTGCGGGCACTGCGGGGTCGGTGCCGGCAGCTTCGCCGATGCTATTGGCATTGTGCCCGTGAGCAAGTCCGGACTGATGAGACCCGGTGGTGCCGGCATCCTGCGCCAGAAGCCGCTGCACGTCCGTTCGGCGACGTTCGGCGGCTATGCCGACCAGATCTTCGCCAATATTATCCGAGGCATTACCTCCTTTGGCGACTGCCAGCCCATTCGCATCTGTACCATCAGTCGCGATGGCATGCGATAGGCCCGCGGCTGCAGAGGAATCGCTCGTATCCGCATCGTCGGGTGCGTCGTCGGGTGCGTCGCTGAGTGCATCGCAAACCACAGCATCAGCATCGCCTTCGTCCGTGATTGGCTGCATGATCTTCCGCGCGATGGCAGCTCCAGCACGGTTGCCGAACAGGCAGGCATCGAGCAGCGAGTTGCCGCCCAGGCGATTCGCCCCATGCACGCTGACGCAGGAGCATTCTCCAGCGGCGTATAGCCCTTGGATGATGCTGCGCGCGCCTTCATGCCAGCGGTACACCTCGCCATCGAGGCTGATGGGGATGCCGCCCATCGTGTAGTGAGCGGTCGGTTTGATCGGCACATAATCCCGGCTCGGATCGAGATCTGCATAGGTATGAATGGTTTCAAGCACCTGCGGCAGACTCTGCTGCATATGTTCGGTCGGAATACCGGTCATATCGAGCCATACGCAATCGTGCGGCCCGTTGGGGTCCTTGGGATCCGGCACGCCTAGGCCTCGGTCGACTTGGTCTAAGATGGCGCGGCTCACAACGTCGCGTGCGGCCAGATCGCCGTGCTCGGGAGCATATTGCTGCATGAACGCCTCGCCTCGCGCATTGCGCAGCACGCCGCCTTCGGAACGGACCGCCTCGGAGAGCAGTATGCCGCTGTGGGCCAGCCCGGTAGGGTGGAACTGGATGAACTCCATGTCCTCAAGCTGCAATCCGGCCTCAAGCGCAAGCGCCATGCCGTCGCCGGTCAGGTCCCAGGAGTTCGTCGTGGTATGGAACAGCCGTCCTGCGCCGCCGGTGGCAAGCGCAACAGTCCTCGCGTGCAGCGCATGGACTTCGCCCGCATGCGTATCGAAGGCGACGACGCCCTGCACGGCGGTCAACGGCTCGTCCAACACAAGGTCGGTGACGACCCATTCCTCGGCGAACTCGACGCCGTTCGCCACACACTGCTGCCATAGTGCGAACAGAATCTGATGCCCGACGCGATCAGCGGAATACGCGGCGCGTCGAATCGGCGCATGCCCGAAATCAGCGGTGTGGCCGCCGAAACGCCGCTGGGCGATATGCCCGTCTGCGGTTCGGGAGAACGCGGCCCCGGAGCGTTCGAGGTTGATGACGGTTTCAGGGGCGTACTGCGCCAGCACCTGTGCGGCGTCCTGATCGACCAGCCAATCGCCGCCTTTGACGGTGTCATAGTAGTGCCAATGCCAATCGTCATGCTCGACGTTGCCCAGAGTCGCAGCAATGCCGCCTTCGGCCGAGCCAGTGTGCGAGCGCAGCGGCTGCAGCTTGGAGATCACCAGGATCTTCGGCTCCACGCCGTTCTCCCGCGCCGCCTGCATCGCGGGTGAGCGCAGCAGCCCTAGGGCTGCTGACAGTCCGGCGGCTCCGGCACCCACGATGATCGCGTCGTACATTTCTTCCACATGTTCGGGACTCATACCCACGATTCTTGCACACGGCAGGACTCGCGGGGCCGGTTTGCCGCGCGTCCGGGCGCGTTTGGCTTGTCGGGCGCGAACCGGCATCGCGTTTTCTAGCCGGTGGCCGATAATAGGGTCATGAGCGAATCCTTCAGCAGTCGTGTCTACGATGTTGTCCGCCGCATTCCGACGGGGAAGGTGGCGACCTATGGCCAAGTGGCGGCCTTGGCCGGCAACCCCCGCAATGCGCGAATCGTCGGCTACGCCTTGCATGCCAACCCGGAGCCGGGCGTCATTCCCTGCCATCGCGTGGTCTTCCGCGACGGCTCGCTTGCTCCCGGATTCGCCTTCGGCGGCCCGGAACGCCAGCGTGCGCTGTTGGAGAATGAAGGCGTGTCCTTCATTCCGCCCGCCAAAAGCCATGCCAACGCCGGCGAGGACGGCTGGCTGGTCGACTTGCAGCGCTGCCAATGGTAGGAGTGAGGTGCGTTCGGCACCCTGATGGCGGCGCGCCGGCTTGTACGCTCGATCGCGTTTGCGTTTGTGTTGGCATGGCACGTCATTGATTTCATCATTGGATGTCGGCACGCCTTCATAGGGGTGCTGTGAGGTGCGTGCGCAAGAATGCGATGGTGCGCACGTTTGGTCATGCCGATATGAGCGCGATGGCCCTGAATATAGCGTCTGTGAACGCAGTGTGCCGCTCAATTCTTTCCTCTGCCGCCGCATGATTTGTGAATAGTGCTGCTGCACGGCAGAAACCGTTGGAATTGCAGGGCTTTTGGCTACAGCTGCACTTGCGCATAGCATGGTCATGATTGCTTCTCCTTATCAGCTGGGCATCGTTGGCTGGCGTCGTTGGAACGGCTGGCGTCGCAGCTGTTGCCGGACTCTTTGTCCGATTGTCGAGAGATGCGGATCGCGCCCTTATGGAATTCGACCATCCCCATCAGTTCCATTTCGCCAAGCGCTTCGGTGAGTTGAGCGAATGTCGCGATTCCGCATGATGCGCTTTGCCGGCCAGCTTCTTCATCGGCGCTGGTCGAGGAACTTGTGGCATTGTGCCCGGACGCGTTGTCGCCGACGAGCATGGAGAAGATGGCGTTAGGTTCGGCGGCCAGCCCTCGGCGTCGGCATCGCCGTATGGCGGTGCGCACCGACTCGTATCGGCGCGATGCCTCGACTTCCTTGGGACCGGCGTCGGTTGCAGGTTCGTCGTTGGAGTTGCCGGGATGCAGCTGGCCCGTCCGATCTGTCTGTTCGTCCGAATCGGTCGATGTGCCGAATTCGGTTGGTTCCGAGGACTCCGTTTCTGGTGCAAATCGCTCATGCCGTTTATGGCAGAGCTCATCGATATGATGCGTCGAGCACAGAATGACGGCTTTGCCATCGCGGATGAGCGCGTTGCATCCGGCGTTGTCCGGCGAGTCGATGCCGCCAGGAACCGCGTAGACCTCCCGCCCCAGCTCCGCCGCCCAGTTCGCGGTGTTGAGTGCGCCGGAGCGAGCTCGGGCCTGTGCCACGACAACCGTCGAGGACAGGGCGGCGATGATCCGATTGCGTAGCAGGAAGCGCCGCGCTTCAGGCACTGTGCCGGGGCACAGCTCGCTGACAAGCGCTCCGCCGTTGGCGAGTATGGCTTCGAACAGGCGCTCGTTGCGCTGTGGACCGATATGGTTCAATCCTCCGGCGAACACCGCGACAGTGGTGCCGGCTCCGATGTCGTCGCGGCGCGAGGCTTCGAGCGCACCCCAATGCGCAGCCGCATCCGTGCCGAACGCGCCGCCCGAAACGACAATATGACCATCAGCCGCCGCTTGCAGAGCTATGTCATGCGCGACGCTTCGCCCGTATTCGCTCACTCCGCGCGAGCCGACAATCGCTATCGGCTTAGGACAGGCGACAAGGCTTGATGGCGTTCCATATCCCCACAGACACAATGGTGCCGCCCAATCCTTGCGCGTGGATAGATCAGCCAGCTGACTCGGCCAATATTTACTGTGCGGCGCGATGATCCATTGGCTGCCCTCCATCGTGAACCAGTCCGAGAGCAGCTGCGGATCATAGCCGGGCAATTGCAGGAAACGAGACAGCCACCGATTCAGCGTGCGACGAAAAATCCGCATGCCGCGATGGTCGACGCTGCGTCCCCATCGCGCGATGCCCATGGCGAAGAGAGATTCCAGCTCGCGTCTGGCGTGAGCGCTGGTTTTCGACGTGCTGACTTTCAACGTATCAGGGTTGCTTGCGGCGAGGTTCGGCGCACCGGAACCTTGAGAACCTGCTGTGCCCAATTGCACGGTGCCAAGGCGCTCAGGGTCAGAGTACGGCAAACCAGAGTGCAGCGTGTCGGAGTGCGACGTGTCAGAGTACGGCGAGTCACGATTCGGCACGGCGCTGGAGTTCGCGCACATGCCGTCCACTGTGGCATCACGGAATAGTGTTACCACCGACTGTGCGCTCTCCGCGCCTTTGAGCAGGGCGAACATCAGGCGTCTGCGCCATCAAGGCAGAAGGTGAGCGTGGCTCGGGCAAGCGTCTCGGTATCAGGTGGCGAAATCGTAGGCTGACTGCTCGGTGCAGTGGTCGCAGGGCTGTCTGCGATGCTCATATGGCTGTGCGCAGTGTTCTCATGACTGTACGCGACGTCCGTCTGACTGGTTGCGCCACCTTCCGGCCTCATTGCACCGGACTGTCTGGTTGCAGTGGATTTTTGATCGTTTGGGGTGCCTGCGCTGTCGGGCGCGATGCCATCGCCGCTGTTCATGACAGCCTCGTACGCAGCGCGATGCCCTGCATCATTTCGGATTTGCCCGGGGAGTCCTTGCCTTCGAGGTCGGCGAGCGTCCACGCCAGGCGCATGGCGCGGTCAGCACCGCGCAGACTCAGCCGTTTGCGTTCCAAGGCTTGGTTGACCAGCTCAACGGCCTGTCGCGAGGTGTTCTCCCGCAGCCAAGTGCCTCCCGCTTGGGCGTTGCAGCCCCAATGCCGCTCGCGGAAACGCTCCCTCGCTGCCGCACGTGCCTTGGATACCGCCAAGCGCATATCCCGGCTGCACGCGCCTTGCGCCGTAAGCTGACCGGTTATCCGCTCGACAGGCGGCACCTCCACCTGGATATCGATGCGGTCGAGAATCGGCCCGGACAGACGCGAAAAATAGCGCACCCGGTCCTTCTCCCGGCACGTGCAGCGTTCCCCGTCGCCATATCCGAAGCCGCACGGGCAGGGATTTGCTGCCATGACCAGTTGGAAACGCGCCGGATAATATGTGGTTCCCTTGGCACGCGACAGCGCTACATATCCCGATTCCAGCGGCTCGCGCAGCGTCTGCAACGCCCGAGGAGAGAATTCAGGCGCCTCGTCCATGAACAGGACGCCGCGATGCGCCCGCGTGATGGCGCCGGGCTGAGCGACTCCCGAGCCTCCGCCGACCAGCGCGGCGTTCGACGCTGTATGGTGCGGCGCCTCGAATGGCGGTATATCGCTGATGCCATGACTTCCCAATGTTCCGCACAAGGAGCGAATGGAAGCGACTTCGAGTTGTTCCGCATCGTCGAGCGGGCTCATGATGCCGGGCAGGCGCGAGGCGAGCATGGTTTTGCCTGCGCCCGGCGGCCCGGTCATCAGCACATGATGCCCGCCGGCTGCAGCCACCTGCAGCACCCATTTCGTATGCTCCTGTCCGACGACTTCGCTCATATCCTGCGGTTCGATCGGTGCCTGATTGCCATGCGACAAGTCGTGCGCCTCGCCTCGGCGCTCGGGAGCCAGCTGGTACTTCGCATGCCCGCCCATCATCTCGATAAGCTCGCCGACGTGGCGCACGCAGACCGTATCCAGCCCGCCGACCAGTCTGGCCTCATCCTCGTTGGCGTGCGGCACGATGATGCGGCGCAAACCGTGCTGTTTGGCATGCAGCATGATCGGCAGCAGGCCGTTGATCGCCAGCACTGTGCCGTCGAGATTGACCTCGCCCAGCACGATGGTGTCGACCAAGGACTCGGCGTCTATCGCGCCCGCTGCGGCGAGCACACTAGCGGCTATCGCCAAATCGTGCGAGGAACCGCGCTTGGGCAGCGAGGCGGGCGAGAGATTGACGGTGACGCGTGTCTGCGGCCAGGAGAAACCGCTCGCCTGGCAGGCTGATTTCACGCGCTCGCGGGCCTCGCTCAGCGAAGCATCGGGAAGTCCGATGATGGAGAAGTAGGGCAGGCCGGGCGAGATGAAGGACTGTATCTGGATGACGAAAGCCTTGAGCCCGATCAGGCCGACCGACAGAGCGCCGCCGATAGCCATTAGAACGCCTCGGGAATATAGCGCACGCTCGGACCGCTTGCCTCAAGCAGAATGCTGACCACATCGAAGCGCACGCCGTTATGCGCAATGCGATGCTCCGGCTCAAGCAGCCATTGCACCCCGGCTCGGCGCAATCGCAGCCGTTTTCGCGCTGTCACCGCCTCCTGCGGACTCCCGTAGCGTGTGGTGCGGCGGGTCTTGACCTCGACGAAAACGATTGTGCGCTCCGGATCGAGCATGACGAGGTCCAGTTCGCCGTAGCGCGTGTGCCAGTTGCGCGAAAGAGTCGACCATCCGCGTCTGGCCAGCCATGCTGCGGCGTACTCCTCGCCGAGAACGCCGAAACGCGCGGGGGAGAGCGTTGCATCGCGCAGATGTGCGGACAGATCCTGCAGCGCACTCGCCGCTGCCAGAGCCGGGGATTCGATGCCGGGAATCGTAGCGGTAGGGGTTATTTCGGCTTGAGATGGATTAATGGTCTGTATGTTGCCAGGCCGTGCGTCGAGGAGATGCGTGCTGATGCCTTGCGAACCGATGCGCTGCCCGTTGGCAAAATACTGTGCGGCGGCAGGCGATTGCGTGTCGGCGAGCGACTGCATCTCGGTACGAGGCTGGGTGTCAATGCGTTGTATGTTCATATAACCAGTTGACCAGAAAACGCTCGCCGAGCACAGCGGTTTCAGGTCATGTGGTCGAAGGGTACGAATCCGGCGTGTTGTGGATAGGATGTGGACAAAATCGGGTTATCCACAATGCCGAGCGTCCGTACGCCGCACTGCGTACGAACGCATCGTGGCCGCAGCGTTGCGCATATGCAGCCGCTGCTCGCCGCTATTGCCCAGTCGTCCGCAGCGTACGTTTCATGGCGTGTTTCAGGACCTCGTATCAGAAAACGTACGATAACCACCGATCAGCGCACGTTTTCCAATACGAACCGCACAAGCATGCTGGATAACGTACGCTGCCGGGGTGCATTGCAGCCACCCCCGTCCAGACCGGACCAGCCCAGACGCATCCGCGCCTTACTTCACCAGCGAAGCCAGCTCGCCCAGATTGAGCTCGAAGCTCACGCCGCGATCCTCGTAATGCGGCTGGTTGCGGGTGCTCTGCATCGCATGGCGCACGAATTCGCCGGCGATCCGCGCCGACTCCACAAGCGTGCGTCCGGCCATCACCGCTCCGCACAGCGCCGAAGCGAAGGCGTCGCCGGTGCCGTGAATCATGAAGGGCAGCTTCTCGTGCGCCAGCTCGCGCTTGGCCGCAACGCCAGTAGCAGCGCTTGCCACATAGTTGCGCAGCTGCCCGTCGCCGCGATCGATGCCCTTGAGCACGACGTTCTTGGCGCCGAGGTCGAGCAGCGCCTGCAGCACGGCGTCCACCTGCGCGTCGTCAAGATTCTGCCCGGCGTACTCGCGACCGGTGAGCAGACCGGCTTCGGTCAGATTCGGCATCAGCACATCCGCGCCGTCGGCCAGTTGAGCCGTGGCGCGGCACAGCTCTTCGGTGTAGGTCGGGTACATTTCGCCGCCATCGCCCATCACCGGGTCGACCAGATGCAGCGCCTTGGGATACTCGCGATACAGCCGCTGGATGATGGCCACCTGCTCGGCCGAGCCGAGGAAGCCGCTGTAGACGCCGTCGAGATCGACGTCCTCCTGCTTCCAGGCGTCGAGGTACCCGCTCAAGATCTCCGTGGTGTCGTGGAAGGTGAACACCTTGTACTTGGTATGGGCCGAGAACAGGGCGGTCGGCACCGGGCAGACGTCGCAGCCGGCCGCCGAAAGAATCGGAATCGCCGCCGTCAGCGAGCACTTGCCGTAGCCGCACATGTCGTGCACCGCCGCGACGCGCGGAATATAGCGCGGATCGCGTTCGAACAATGTCACATCCTGAGCATCCTGAGTCATGAATAGCCTTTCTATTGCGCTCGGCCAGCGTCCGGGAGATTCGGATCAGATCTCGCCCGGACGGGATTCGTCGTATACGACTTTAGACCCTAGCCGTGCGCCGCTACGAGGCGTTTTCGCCATGCGTCCGTTCGGCGTGTCGAGCGGGCTTTGCACCTTCTGACGAAGCTTCCGGCAACGAAATTCTCCGTATAAAACCACGTATCGCAACGTTTGCTAATCGGTTATAAAAGAATGCGATATCGGTCAGCTTGCCGTCGAGTCCGTGCACGTCGTAATCTCAGGTTATCGCTTCGCCAGCCGCCCATAGCGGCCCGACGAAGCGGGCCAACGTTTCACAACACGCCAACAGAGAACAAAAGAGGACGCCATGAGCGAGAACAACCATCAGTACCGTTTCGAGACCCTGCAGCTGCATGTCGGCCAGGAGCAGGCCGACTCCGTGACCGATTCGCGAGCCGTCCCGATCTATGCCACCACGAGCTACGTGTTCCACGACTTCGATCATGCCGAGGCGCGATTCGGTCTGGCGGATCCCGGCAACATCTACGGCCGCCTGACCAACTCCACGCAAGGCGTGTTCGAAGACCGCATCGCGGCGCTCGAAGGCGGCACTGCGGGCCTGGCCGTCGCTTCCGGCGCGGCTGCAGTCGAATACGCGGTGCGCAACATCACGCAGTCCGGCGATCACCTGGTCTCCTCGAAGAACATCTACGGCGGCACCTACAACCTCTTCCGCCACACGCTGCCGCGCGACGGCATCACCACCACCTTCGTCGATCCGGAGGTTCCGCAGAACTTCGAGGACGCCATCCAGGAGAACACCAAGCTCGTCTACTTCGAGACCTTCGGCAACCCGAACGCCGATCTGCCTGACTTCGAAGCTATCGCCGAAATCGCGCACCGCCACCATCTGCCGGTGATCGTCGACAACACCTTCGCCACGCCGTACCTCTTCCGCCCGCTCGAGCACGGCGCGGACGTCGTCGTGGAATCCGCGACGAAGTTCATCGGCGGCCACGGCACCACGCTGGGCGGTGTAGTCGTCGAGGGCGGCACGTTCAACTGGGCCGAAGTGCCGGGTAAGTTCCCGACGCTCACCGAGCCGGACCCCTCCTACCACGGCCTCAACTTCTACGAAGCGCTGGGCGGCGCGGCCTACGTCACCCGCATCCGCGCGATTCTGCTGCGCGACACCGGCGCCACGCTCAGCCCCTTCGCGGCCTTCCTGCTGCTGCAGGGCACCGAGACGCTCTCGCTGCGCGTCGAGCGCCACGTCGAGAACGCCCTCAAGGTCGTCAAGTACCTGCAAACCGTGCCGGAGGTGGAGTCGATCTCGCACCCCAGCATCGAAGGCAGGCGCGACCATGAGCTCTACCTCAAGTACTTCCCGAACGGCGCCGGCTCGATCTTCACCTTCGAAATCAAGGGCGGCAAGGATGCGGCGCGCGTGTTCATCAACAACCTGCACCTGTTCAGTCTGCTCGCCAACGTCGCCGACGTGAAGAGCCTCGTGATCCACCCGGCTTCGACCACCCATTCGCAGGAGACCGCTGAGGAGCTGGAGGATCAGGGCATCCACGAGGGCACGATTCGCCTGTCGATCGGCACCGAGAACATCGATGATATCCTCGATGATCTGAAGGGTGGATTCGAGGCATTGCGCGAATCCGGTCTGGCGAAATGACGCCGCAGTCCTTGACATCACGGCATTAGATGGCATGATCGCATTCGCAGCATAATAGCCGCCCGCGGCTTATAGGAACTCAACATGGTGTTTGAGAGTTTCTTTCTTGGCGCGGCGCAGGTGTTGGCGCAGGATCTGTAGTGCCTTCCTTTTCCGGCGAATTCAGGGTTAATGGGAACCAAGCTGCTCGTCCAGAGACGCAATAGTCTGGGCGGGCAGCTTAGTTTTGAAGGGGTTGTGATGACAAAGGTTAGGCGATTCTTCGCTGCCTCGATAGTTTTGGCCGCCGTGCTCTCGTTTGTAGCGCTCATCGGCGGCGGTCCCGCTATGGCGGCGGGCTCTTCGAGTAATTCGAAGGACAACCCATACGGTCTCGTCGAGCCGGGCGTGCTGCTTACTGGCACGCTAACCGACGCGCCGCCAAACGTGTACCTCAAAGACGGCAAGTTCACTGGCTTCGACAACGATCTGCTGGTTGCTGTCGCCAAGAAGCTCAACTTGAAGGTTGAGTTTGTCGGCACCGAGTTCAGTTCGCTGCTGACGCAGGTGGCGCGCGGCAAATTCGATGTCGGTTCCTCCTCCATCAGCATCACGGAAGCGCGAAAGCAGACCGTCGATTTCACAAACCGCTATGACTTCGGCTACTTGGGTCTTATCGCCCCGGCCGGCTCTCCTGTCAAGTCGTTCAACGATTTGGCGGGCAAGCGCGTCGCCGTGGTGCAGGGAACGGTGCAAGACGACTATGCGACCCGCAAGAAGCTGAACCCGGTTCGCGTCAATGACTACAACGCGGCGCTCAACCAGCTGCGCACGGGCGGGGCCGCCGCATGAATTGCTCCTGCCGAGATCGGCGAGAAAAGCGCCAAAGAGTCCGGCGGCAAGCTTGCTGCGGTCGATTCGGTGCTCGATCCCGGCGGCATGGCATATGCCGTGGCGCCAGGCAACGACGCCCTGCGCGAGGCAATGAACAAGGGCCTCGACGAGGTCATCGCCGACGGCACCTGGTTGAAGCTGCAAAAACAGTATTACCCGGGACGCGCGATTCCGAAGGAATTCGTGCCGGGCTCAGGGAAGGGCTCCGTCGAAAAACCCACGAGCAATAGGGCCAGCTCGGCCGGCGGCAGCTCGCTGGGATCGGTCTGGTCGGCGTTCTTCGATTTCAATGCCATGAAGAAGGCCTTCCCCGACCTCCTGAAAGTAGGGCTTCCGAACACGCTGATACTCGCGGTGACATCAGGCGTCATCGGCACGATTCTAGGTCTTTTGCTCGCGGTCGCAGGTCTGTCTCGACACCGCTGGCTGCGGTGGCCCGCGCGGGTCTACACCGATATCTTCCGAGGCCTGCCCGCTGCAGTCACCATCCTGCTGATCGGCGTCGGATTCGCCCCGCTCGGCATCGAGTTGTGGGGTCCAAATCCCTATCCGCTGGGCATCCTCGCCCTGTCTCTGATCGCGAGCGCCTACATCGGCGAGATTTTCCGATCCGGCATTCAAAGCGTCGACAAGGGACAGAACGAGGCAGCTCGCGCGATTGGTTTCTCGAGTGGCGCGTCGATGCGTCTTGTCGTGATTCCGCAGGGCATCAGGCGGGTGCTGCCTGCGCTCGTGAATCAGTTCATCGCGCTCATCAAAGATTCCTCGCTGATCTACTTCCTAGGTCTTCTCGCCAGCCAGCGCGAGTTGTTCAGAATCGGTGCCGACGCTGCCGCGAACAGCGGCAACCAGTCGGCGCTGGTGCTCGCCGGGCTGTTCTATCTTGCGATTACCGTGCCGTTGACCCATTATGTGAACCACATCGATAAGCGGCTGCGCGACGGCAGGCCGATGAAGCAGGATTCCGACGAGCAGGTGCCGGGCGATGCTGAGGCTCGCGGCATCGCAGGCGCAACGGATAGCGAAACACAGAAGTAGGTGCAGGCATAATGACCGTGAACGAAACAACCGCCGTGACCAACAAATCAAAGACGGCGACTCCGCAGCGCAAGGGCGTCAGCGTCGCACTCAACGATGTTCACCTCGCCTTCGGCTCGAATAAGGTGTTGCGTGGCATCAGCTTTGAGGTGCCCGCCGCAACGACCGCCTGCCTCATCGGCCCCTCGGGGTCGGGCAAATCGACGACGCTGCGCATCGTCAATCGGCTCGCCGAACCAGATTCAGGCGACGTGCTGCTCGATGGCCGTTCGGTTCTCAGCGACAATCCCGACAAGCTGCGGCAGCGTGTGGGCATGGTGTTTCAGCATTTCAACCTGTTTCCGCACAAGACCGTGCGCGAGAACGTCACGCTCGGTCTGATCAAGCTCAAAGGGCTTGGAAAGGACGAGGCGAACGAGCGTGCGCTGCTCGAACTCGACAGGGTCGGGCTTGCCCACAAGGCGGACTCGCGCCCCGCGAGCCTGTCCGGCGGGCAGCAGCAGCGCGTCGCCATCGCTCGGGCGCTCGCGATGGATCCCGAGGTGATGCTTTTCGATGAGGCCACTTCGGCGCTCGACCCCGAGCTTGTGAAGGGCGTCCTCGGCACTATTACTGAGCTTGCGGACTCGGGCATGACGCTGGTGGTCGTGACCCACGAAATGGGTTTCGCGCGATCGGTCGCCGAACAGGTGATGTTCATGGACGAAGGGCGAATCATCGAGTCCGGCCATCCGGACCAGGTGTTTGAGGCACCCAAGTCCGATCGCCTGCGCCACTTCCTGTCGCAGGTGCTCTAGCATTGTCAGTGCATTGTCATTCTTCCCTATATCACAGCAGCGCCTGACTTAAGAAATGGCTGACTGCCATGGCGTCGAGCCGGAACATAAACAACCGCGTTCAGCCCCTAGAGTTCCCGCTTGCTCTTTTCACGAGTCGGAGCCCTTCCCTCATTCGTAAGGATGAGAGAAGGGCTCCGACTTTTCGGTCTTGCGCATGATGTCGCCCGACCGCTTGCTTGCGTAGCGTAAAAGGTGTTCCGAACAACAATGTTCCGCAACAGAACACCGATAACGCGAGGAGAGCGAAGCGATGACAAGAAGCAACCCGGTGGCAATCGAAGCCATCGATCTCATGAAGGACTATGGCCGCGGCGAGAATGCGGTCCACGCGCTGCGCGGCGTGAACATCAGCTTCGAGCAGGGGCGATTCACTGCGATCATGGGCCCTTCCGGCTCCGGCAAATCCACGCTGATGCACACATTGGCCGGCCTTGACTCGGCCAGCGGCGGCAAGATCATCTTCGACGGGGCCGATCTGACCGCGATGAACGACAGCCAGCTGACGCTGCTGCGGCGGCATCGCATCGGGTTCATCTTCCAAAGCTTCAATCTGCTGCCGATGTTCAGCGCCGAACAGAACATCCTGATGCCCCTGACCCTGGCTGGCGAGAAGCCCGACCGCTCATGGTTCAAGGTGCTGGTCGAGACCTTGGGTCTTGAAAGCCGTCTGGAGCACCGGCCCAATGAATTGTCCGGCGGACAGCAGCAGCGCGTCGCCATCGCCCGTGCGCTGATCAGCAAGCCCGCAGTCGTCTTCGCCGACGAGCCGACCGGCAACCTCGACTCGGTCTCCAGCGCCGAAGTCCTGAGCTTCCTCAAACGGTCGGTCAAGGAGCTGAGCCAGACCATCATCATGGTCACCCATGACGCGATCGCCGCTTCCTACGCCGATCGCGCCATCGTCTTCGCAGACGGGCGCATC
Source organism: Bifidobacterium subtile (assembly GCF_000741775.1). Classification (GTDB taxonomy): domain Bacteria; phylum Actinomycetota; class Actinomycetes; order Actinomycetales; family Bifidobacteriaceae; genus Bifidobacterium; species Bifidobacterium subtile. The sequence continues at coordinate 116,811 of NZ_JGZR01000003.1, read as the reverse complement.
GTGGCCGATGAGAACGATCCTGCCGCCGAACGCATGAGCGAGCTGCTCATGGAGGAACGCGAACGCGCCACCCGAAGCGGCGCAGCACCCACAGTCGCCCAGCTCATGGCCGACAAGCCGGCGCAGCCTCACATAGCGGACCAGTCTCGCGGTCCGGCGCACAAGGCTTCCGCGCAAGAGTATGCGAACGGGCAGAACTCCAACGGGTCGAAGCATGGCCGGTGAATCACCCGTATCCGATATTGATATGCGAACCGACGGCGGCCTTGCCGTCAACCACGCTATTCACCATGCCGCCAACTGCGCCGTCAGCAGCAGCGCCACCAACAGTGCCGTCGCCTGCATTTCAGACGCCGCAACGGCCAATGCAAAGGATTTCCCATGTGGTCAGTGACCTTACAACTTATGAAGAAAAGCCTGCGGATGCTCATCCCCGCGGGCATCGCCATCGTCATCGGCACGGCGTTCATCGCCAGCACCTTCCTCTTCGGCAATGCAATGAACGATTCGCTGCGCTCGCAGCTCACGGCTTCGTTCGGCCAAGCGAACTACGCCATCGGCGTCAAAGAGAACTACAAAGGCTCCGATCAATACTCCAGAACCGTCGCCGACTTCCATACCGACCAGATTCAAGCCATTGACGGAGTGCGCGGACTGCGCGCCGATACACGGGTCTCCATCGAGGTCGGCAACGGCGACACGCACATCTCTTCGGTGGGCATCGGCGGATCGAGCGATGCGAAACTGCTTCCCATTACGCTTTCGCAAGGCAGGCAGCCTCGCAACGATCAGGAGATAGCGCTGCCTGCAGGCATGGCGAAGCAGCTTGAGGTCGGCATCGGCGACACGGTCGGAGTGAATGCGCAGTCTTCTGGAACGGGCAGCTCCTCAGCGATGCCCCAGATGCGCGTCGTCGGGTTCACAGAGGATCCCCATGGTGCCTTCGCATACACCAGCGGTGCCGTCATTCTCGCCGACGACGCCGTGGCCTCGCTGCAGGGCTACGAGCAGGGTTTCGACACGGTCAACACCTCCACGCTGTATCTCGACATCGACCAAGGGAAGGCGGACGCGGCCATCGCGCGGATACGCTCGTTGGTGCCCAAGGGATTCGACATCCAATCCAGCCGGTCCGTATCGGACGCGCAGATGAAGGCGCTCGGCGAGGGCGGCACGAGCCCGGTGACCATATTCCTGCTGGTTTTCGGCGTCATCGCCATGTTCGTCGCCGCGCTGGTCATCGCCAACACCTTCCAGGTGCTCGTGGCGCAGCGTCGGCGCACGTTTGCGCTGCTGCGCACGATCGGCGCGAAACGCGGGCAGATCTACCGTTCGGTGATACTCGAATCCATTCTGCTCGGGTTTGCGTCCTCGGTGATCGGCATTGCGCTTGGCATGGGCATCATGGCGTTGGCCGGAAGCACAGGCGCGTTGAAGTCGGTGTATGGCACCGATCCGCGCGCTCTGCTGATTATCACCGTGCCGGTTGTCGTCGTACCGCTCGTATTCGGTATCGTCATGACCGTGCTGGCTGCGCTCGGCTCGGCTCGCGCCGCTACTAAAGTCACCCCGCTGGAGGCGCTGCGGCCGATGGAACTCGGCGAGAGCGCCAGATCCAGTCACCGCGCCCGCACGATTATCGGCGCTCTGCTCACCCTGATCGGCGCGGCGCTTGCCGCAGTCTCCTTCATCAGAATGCGTGATTTCCTTGGGGCCGCCAATGTCGAAGGTTCGAATGACAGCGGATATACGATGATTCTGCTCATGGCGATCGCCTCATGCGTGCTGATTTTCCTAGGACTGGCGTTTGCCGCGTCCTCCTGGCTGCCCTCGTTGATGAGGGGCATCGGCGCACTGGTTTCCCTGGCTGGCCCGTCGGCCACGATCGCCAACGCCAACGTGCAGAAGAACCCGCGCCGTGTGGCGGCCACCGGACTGGCGTTGCTCATCGGCGTGACGCTCGTCTCGACCATCGCGACTGGTGCGGCAAGCGGCAAACAGACGATGGGCAACGCGCTCGACACGCGCTACAGCGTTGATCTCGTGGCCACAGGACCGCATCTGAGTCAGCAATCGGCCGATAAGGTGGCTCATGTTTCCGGCGTGTCGCACACGCTCTACGCGCCGACGGCTTCGGGCAGCATCGCCGATGCGAAAGGCCATGACTATTCGGCGCTGCTCATCGGCGTCACTGGGGCCGACCAGTTGAAAGCGGTCATGCACGCAGACCTTGCGGGAGCGCAGATAGCAGGCGAGCAGGCGCTGCTCCCTCAGTATTCAGCGCTCAGCGGCAAGAAGCTGACCTTCAGCGACACGGCCCTCTTCCAACCTCTTGAGGGCGAATCCGATAGCAGCTCGAAAGGCGCCTCCGCCGATACCTCGTCCGGCGCTTCGGCCAAGCCGGGCAACGACCTTGGAGTGAAATTCGGCGTCGGGCAGCGCGATTTCCGCCAGGTATCCGACAAGTATGACGTCGCCGCCTTCGTGGACGCCGGACTGTTCGACTCCGGGACGCTCAAGGCGCAAAGCCATATGCTGCTGGCCAGCGTGAATCCGAATGCCACGAATCTCACGGACACCTTCCAGAACGTGCAAAACGCGCTGGGCTCCGACATGGGGGTGAATCTGACTGGACCGATCGCCGAACGGCTGCAGTGGGAGAGCATCATCGACACCATGCTCAAACTCCTCGTCGGACTGCTTGCCGTCGCCGTGCTGATCGCCCTGATCGGCGTAGCCAACACCCTGAGTCTGTCCGTCATCGAGCGGACACGCGAATCGGCCACCTTGCGGGCCATTGGCATGACGCGCGGCCAGCTGCGGCGCTCCCTGTCCATCGAGGCGCTGCTCATCGCGCTGGTCAGCGGCTTGGCGGGCATCGTGCTTGGCACGCTGTTCGCATGGCTGGGCTCCTACATGGTCTTCAGCCTTTACGGAGAGGTCGCGCTGCCTTTTGATTGGAAGACGAACGGCATCGTGCTGCTGGTCGCCGCCATCGCCGCACTGCTCGCCAGCGTGTTCCCGGCGAGACGTGCGCTGAAGACCGCTCCGGTGGAGGCGCTCGCCGAGGCATAGGCCTGCCGGCGTTCCACGGGTGTCGCGTCAGGCGGTTCGTGATTGCGACATTCGCTCGCTTTAGGCGAAGTTGGGACCCATCGGGCCCCAACTCCGCGTTTCTGCGTCTTGGAAGGATTTTGCCCCCGAAATTTCGTGAGCGATGCCTTCCGCAAACCGCTAGCGCGGGTCTCAATGAGTTGTTTTGGCGAATTCGGCTCACGCTTTTTGGCTCTTCCCTCCCGAAAAAAATGTGAGTCGCAATGAACATTTCATGCTCGTTTTTATTCACAAGAACATCGAGAATCCGCCATTATGATGTCTGAAATCTAGCATCTTCCTTGTTCGCGCGGCTCGCACTTTCTCGTCTGAATTCAAAAATGCGAGCCAAAAATCGCCTATGCCTCAATCAGCCCGTTTTCATACGCGAACACGACGGCCTGAACGCGGTCGCGGGCGTTGATTTTCGCCAGAATATGCGCCACATGCGTTTTGACCGTAGGCAGGCTGATGAACAGCTTGTCGGCAATCTCCTGATTCGACAGGCCATGGGCGATTTCGATCAGCACCTCGAGTTCGCGCTCGGTCAGGTCGTCCAGCTCCGGATCGGTGTAGCGAGTTGGCGCCGAAGCGTTTCCAGCTGATTGTGCGCCGTACGGCAACTGACTATGCTGCTGTCCGTTCAGCTCGTTCAAGCCGTTTTGGCCATCGCGCATATTCGGACCGGCAGCGGAGATCTCCCCATCCAGCATTTTCTCGATAAGCCGTTTGGTTGCGGTCGGCGCGATGATCGCGTTGCCCTGAAACACGGTACGAATCGAATTGAGCAGCGTCTCCGGTTCGGTGTCCTTAAGCAGAAAACCCGATGCGCCGGCATTGATGGCGGCCATCACATACTCGTCCAGGTCGAAGGTCGTCAGGATGATGACTCGCGTCGTCTGCGGCGCCCGCGAGTCGCAATCTCTTTCCTGATCTCGCGTATCTTCGCCCGGCTCCGACATCGATGTGTTCATGGCGCTGATGAGCCGCGTCGCCTCGATGCCGTCCATGCCCGGCATGCGCACGTCCATCAGCACCACATCGGGATACAGCGTTTCGGACATGGCCACGGCCTGTGCGCCATCGCCGGCCTGCGCCACCACCTGCATATCAGCCTGCGAGCCGATTACCATCGAGAACCCCGCTCGCACCAGTTCCTGGTCGTCCGCAATGATTACCCGTATCCGCCGCATTTCGCTCATGGTTCCACTCTAGCGAACCGGGTGGCTCTTGCGCGGCCGCGACTTGAGGAATTCATTATCCGGCACCTCCATCCAGCTCAGCGCTTGATGCGCCAGCCGCCATAATGTTCACGTGATATTCATTCTGCGGCCGCGACTTGAGCCGTGCAGACCTCTACGATAGAGACGATACGATAAGAACAGTTCATAACACTGGGGTTTGCGATGATTGATGTGCCAGAGCGATCAACAATGAAACTGACAGGAACCGAAAAGCGCTGGATCGTCTACGATGTCGGCAACTCCGCCTTCGTGCTGCTTTCGACCGCGGTAGTGCCGATCTACGCGAACTCCCTGCTGCATGCGGCGGGAAAGACCAATATCGTATCGACCTGGGGTTATGCGCAGACCATCGTCTCGATCGTCATCGCGCTGCTGATGCCGGTGCTCGGCTCGATCGCCGACGTGCAGGGCATGAAAATCCGCTTCTTCCTCGGCTTCTTCGGTACAGGCGCGGTGGCGTGCTGCGCGCTGGCTGTGCCACTGGCGTGGCTGCCGTTCCTGATCGTCTTCATGCTGGCCACCATCGGCCTGAACGGGTCGCTGACCTTCTACGATTCGATGCTGGTTGACACGACGTCCAACGAGCGGATGGACAGAGTTTCGGCGCACGGCTTCGGCTGGGGCTACATCGGCTCGACGGTACCGTTCATCCTGTGCATCGCGCTGATTTTCGGCGGCCCGAAGGCCTTTGGCTGGAGCACAGCGGCCTGTACGAGGGCTTCCTTCATCATCACGGCGATCTGGTGGGCGGCGTTCACCATCCCGCTCCTGACCAGCTACAGGCAGACCCATTTCCGCACCGCCGACCGCATCGGCCCGGCGGTGCGGAGCACCTTCTCCGAACTCGCCCGCACCTTCACCAGAATCGTGAGGAACAAGCCGCTGTGGATGTTCATGCTCGCGTTCTTCTTCTACATCGACGCGGTCAACACCGTGATTTCGATGAGTACCTCCTACGCCACGCAGCTCGGCATCGATTCCACGCAGCTGGTGATTGCGCTGCTGGTCACCCAGTTCGTCGCCTTTCCCTGCTCGATATGGTACGGGAAGCTCGCCGGGCGCTTCGGTACGAAGACGATGATCATGGTCGGAACGGCCGCCTACCTGTTCATCGTCTTCTTTGCCGCGTTCTTCATGCGTACCGCCGTCGATTTCTGGATTCTCGCCATCGCCGTCGGCGTGTTCCAAGGCGGCATCCAGGCCATGTCGCGCTCGTACTACAGCAAGATCATCCCCAAGGACCACGCGAACGAATACTTCGGCTTCTACGACATCTTCGGCAAGACCGCCTCGATCCTCGGCACCTTCCTCGTCGCCACAGCCACTGCCTTGACTGGCAACGCCTCGATAGGCGTCCTCTCCATCGCCGCGCTGCTGCTCGTGGCCCTCGTGCTGCTCGCTCTGCAAAAGGATCTCACCAAGCAGCAGTAGGTGGTGCAATAATTTGTCAATCATCTGTGTCTATGCACAATAAGATGTTATCTGGAAAGAGCTGAAAGGCCGTCAGCGACCTCTCAGCCACCATTTTTCGTGCTGACCGCATCTATTAAGCAGATTTCGCTCGAATCACAGCGAGAACAGCATGGTGATTGGAAAACGATTCTTGCGAATCGGCAGAATCCCGCCATTGTGAGTCGGCGGGTTTCGGCTGTCTGCTTTCGTACCTGCTTATTAGACGAAAAAAGTGCTGAATAGATGCAAGTCGTCGCACCTTGCAAGAGCATCTGGCCGATATGCACTGTTTCAATCATCTATTTGCATCTATTCAGCACTTTTTTCGTCTATTCAGCACCTCTCCAAGTATCGATGATATTCAGCAATTTGGAAACGTTGATATGCCGCCATTCCATGAGCGTCCGAAAACTTGAAAAACCACAGATTCGCCTCCATCAGACCAAAATCTGCTTAGTTAAAATCGGACAGCGCTAATCTGTTGTATATGGCATTGCACATGACAGCGGTGGATGACGATTTGATTATCTTCCTCTGCGAGGAGGCATGACACAATCAGATATCGAGCTCTTCGACGGCAGGCTGCTGCTGAGCCTAGGGACGGTCGCCTAACACATCAAAATTTAGCATAATTTTGCTAATCTTTTGGTGGAGGCGGGCACTATGACTATGCATCAGGAAAAGATCAGGCCGGTTTCGGATCTGCGCAACAATTTTGCTGATATTTCGAAAACGGTTCATGACACGGGCGAGCCGGTGTTCCTGACTAAAAACGGATTTGGCGACATGGTCGTGCTGAGCATGGAAGTCTACGAGAATCTGCAGTTCGACAGTCAGGTGTATTCGCATCTGCTTGAGGCGGAGCGTCAGGCCACAGTGGACAAGCGCCGGTTCAGCACCAAGGAGACTTTGAATATGCTCAAAGACACCATCGCCGGGGCCTGAAGTGTATGACGTCGTTGTGCTTCCCACGGCTCTGGCCGACATGAGTGATGCGGTTCGCTATATCGCGACTGAGCTTGGCGAACCGGGAGCTGCCGGGCGTCTCGCGGATGATTTCATGGCTGTGGCTGACTCCTCGGGCGAGTATCCGTATTCGCACCGCGTCTATGCTCCTCTTCGCCCGCTTGCACATGAGTACTGCAGAGTAGCAGTCGGCAATTATCTGATGTTCTACCGCGTTGACGAGCCATCGCGGACTGTCACGGTGGCGGCAGTGATGTACGCGCGTCGCGACATTGCCAGACATCCTGAGGGCGAACGATAGATATGAATCCCGCGCTTTTGGAGAGAAAAGAGTCGGGTTAGTCGTTATCACAGATGAAACGATTGTGGGCTTGGCGATTCATCGAATCGCCAAGCCCACAATCGTGTGCGAAACCTGAGTTATCGCGGCATATTGCCTATCGCAACACGCTATCTACGGCAATGAAACCGTCAGCATGAACAGGAAAGTGCGGAAAGCACTGACGGTTTCACCGCGATAGGCTTCATGGCTTTATCGTGGCTTTACGATCTCACAGATCTTCCGGCTTCACGTAACCCTTGCGCACGGCGGCTGCGAGCGTCTGCGGCACCTGCACGGTTTCGCCTTCGGGCGTGCGTACGGTGGCGAGCTGCGGAACTTCGGCCTTCCACTGCGAGCGACGCGCGTGGGTGTTGGCTCGTGATGTCTTATACTTTGGCAGTGCCATCAGCCTTGCCTCGCTTTCCAACGCGGATTTTTCTTATTGATGACGTACAGGTGGCCCCTGCGTCGCACGATGGACGAGCCGTCCTTGTGCGCCAGGGAGCGGATCGACGCTTTGACTTTCATGGGGTGATTCCTTTCGGATTAATATTGCTACATCGACAGGGGGAGCGCAGCCAGCGGCTTGTGCTCAAGCCTGCGACTTGGTGCGCTTGCCGTAGCGGGCGTTGAACTTCTGCACCTGGCCGGCCGTGTCGAGCACGACGTTCTTGCCGGTGTAGAAGGGGTGGCTGTACGAGGAGACCTCCACGTTCACCAGCGGATAGGTGTTGCCGTCCTCCCATTCGATCGTCGGCAGCTGCGAGGCCTTGGCTACCAGCGTCGACTTGGTGAGGAAGGAGCGGTTCGCCGAGCGGTCGTGGAAGACGACGTAGCCGTATGCGGGATGGATGTCGGATTTCATATGATTCCTTATTGGTCAGAAGAATTGATTGCTGAGTGCGCCTTTGAAGCAGCGCCCGAACTGCGCAAGGGTCACCAGCTGGACTTGGTGACTCCCGGCAGCTCGCCGCGATGGGCCTTCTCGCGCAGATTGATGCGGGAGAGGCCGAATTTGCGGTTGAACGCGCGCGGGCGCCCGTCGATGCTGTCGCGGTTGCGCAGCCGCACCGGGCTGGCGTTGCGGGGCAGCGCATGCAGCTTGCGCATGGCCTCCTCGCGCTCCTCGGCGCTTAAGTGCGGGTTGACGCTGTCGCGCTTGTATTCGGCGCGGCGTTCGGCATACTTGGCGACGGTTTCTTTTCGCTGCCGTTCTCGATATATCTTGCTGGTCTTGGCCATGCTTGGATTCCTTAGGATTGCTTGATGGTGTGAGATTGCTGGTGCGTTATGCGCTGATACGTTCACGCGCGAACGCATAACGCGAGACTCGCGCGAAAGACGCGAATCAGCGCGTTTCGCGGAAGATCACGCGCTTGCGTACGACGGGGTCGAACTTGAGCAGTTCGAGACGGTCCGGCGTGTTCCTGCGGTTCTTCGTGGTGGTGTAGGTCGATCCGGTTCCTGCGGTCGAACGCATGGTGATGATGGGTCGGACTACCGATGCTTTGCTGGCCATGCCATGGTCCTTTCTGTTGCTGTGAAGTTGTGTGCTGCTGCTCTGGTTTTAAGCGCGGTCGGCTGCCGGTCATTTGCCGGTTGGCAGTCCTACACGACGGCCAATTGACGCCGCCGTTCGCCATCGGCTGATTTAACGGCTTGGCTCAATTAGCGACACGGACGATTAGCGGTTGCCTCGCTAATGAAAGCGTCGCCGTTTGCCGAGATGTCGATTGGCCGGGACTCAGTGAACCAGCGCGTTTACTTCAGGTCGACGAGACCCTTGGCCTGCGCCTGGGCAAGGGCCGATTCAATGCCGATGCGGCTGATGGTCTTGATGCCCTTTGTACTTACGGTCAGCGTGACGTGACGCTGCAGGGAAGGCACCCAGTAGCGCTTGCTTTGCAGGTTCGGCTTGAAGGTGCGGCGGGTTTTGCGATGCGAGTGGGATACGTTGTTGCCGGTTGAGACATGCGCGCCCTGAATTTGACATTGTTTGGTCATGTCTGCCAATATAACAAACGAGAATCGTTATCACAAGTTGAAGGGATGTCATGTCTGATTCCTTGGTATCGCGCCCAGAAGCATCGCGCAATGGCAATCCAGCGCAAACGGCAGCCTTGGATATTGTGCTGCTTACGGGTGCGGATCGTCTCTCGCTGGACTCCGTGGCGTTTTCGCTGATGGACACCTGCGAAGCCGCGTATGGCATCACATACGATGTGCGTGTCAGCGCAGACGCCCCCGATGAGATCGAGTGCGCCGAACCCGGGCAGCCGGTCTCCGACATGGAGGTGCTGCGTATCGTGAGCATGCCGGGAGGCGATACCGGGCTGCGCAGCGCAGACACGCAGGTGTGCCCGGTGAGCGACTGCTGCCTGACCTGCACCGTCAAACATGACGCCGCCAGAATGCTCGAACAGCTGAGCGGCCGCTCCGGCATTGTGCTCATCGCGCTGCCAATAGGCGTCGAAGGCACGCCAGTCGCGCAGTATCTTGACGATTTGCTCAGCTTGAACGAATGGGGAGCGGGCATGCGCATCGCCACTATCGCCAATGCTGTAGGACTCGACGAATTCGAGGAGCGTTTCTTCGACGACGAGCCGCTCTGCCTGGCCGGCACCAGCGAAGAGGACGGGGTGTTCGACGCCCGGTCCACGGGTGCCGTAGTGTCGCGCCTGATCTGCGAGGCCATGCATGTGCCTGAGCTTCCGATGGTCGGCGCCGGCTGCATGGCACGTCATGTCGACGCCGATGGCGACTGCCGCTGCCGCGACATCATCCGCGCGATCGCCGACCCAGGCGCTATAGTCTGCGAAGACGCGCACGAGGTCACGTTGCGTGCGCTTGCCGCGCAGCAGCAGGAGCAGAAGGAAGAGCTTAGCGTATCTCCGCAGTGAGCTTAGTGATTTCAGTAGGTTCAGTGACCTTAAGGGGCTCAGCGAGCAACCGACTCCAGTGAGCGGCCGCGAGCTCCTGATTGAGTGATTGAGATTCTGCGGCGGGTGCCGTATGCAATGAATCGTATGCAATGAACCATACTGGTGGCACGATTGACTGAAGACGCAGGCAGACATAGGCTAAGCCGTGCGCGCAGTCGTTTGGAACTGCTCGTCCAGATTCTTTGCGGGCTTGAGCTGCATGTCATGATCGCTGGACTCGCCATGAGCGGCACCGCCATGCATAGCATCGCTGAACCCGGTCTCGCGCAGCACGCCAAGCAGTTGACGCATATCGGCAAGTGCTGAACGCCCGCGCGCCCCAATATCCTCGAATGCCGAGGCCAGGTCCTGCGGCGAGGGCCGCTCGCCGCGCGATTCAAGGTCATCCAGCATCCGCAGCCCCGCGACCGCCTGATCGATCACGCCGGTCAGGGTATGCGTGACTTCGGCCTGAATGGACGCGCTGATGCGGTCGCGCTCGAGGTTGGCCGCCAGGATCTTCTGCTGCTCGCGCTCGGCGCGCAGAGCCTCTTCGCGCGAACGCAGCACCAAGGCGTTCGAGCCGCTGGCGCGCACCCAGAGTCCCAGCGCGATGACTCCCGCGCACAGCATGGCCAGAACGATGGCGGAGCCGCCGCCGGCTGCCAGCGGCTCCCACGATGAACCGTTGGAACGGCTGCCGGCGCGGATGCCCAGCAGCACATCGGCAATCGATTCGTAACCGCTGGAAAAAGTGGCTATTTTCACGCCAAACAGCACGACATTGATCAGCACCGCAGCCCATACCCATCGGCGTGCGCGGCCGTAGACGACGACCGAATACAGCGAAAGCAGCGCGAACATATTCGAGGTCAGCAGAGGCGCGTAGAGCGCCAGTTGCAGCGCCGAGAAAATCGCTACGCAGGCCGCGCTGAATTCCGGAGCCTGACGTCGTAGGGCCAACGGCAGAAGGTTTACGATGCTCAGCGTTCGTGAGAGCATCATGCTTTCGTCGGGGTAACGGAGGGAGGCGGTAGAATCGCCTGCGCATGAGAACACGATCAGACACAGCATAATGACGATATCGATCAGCAGATAATGCCGTTCGGTCCACCGCGACAGCCGCTCGACCCAGTTAAAACGCCCCTCCTCCTGGGACGAGGCCTGACCTATAGGCTTGGAGCGCAGCATATGCGTGATGTCGCTGAGCCTTGTTTTGAGCACAATCGAAAAATCCGGTTCGCGAGGACGCATATTGCTATTGCCATTGCCGGTGCCATAAGCGATATGGCTGTCTCTGGCTTCACTGCTCGTGCCAGCGTTTGGAGGAACGTCGCCGGGTGTGCCGCTGAAAGCGTGCGGCTGGTCATCGCCAGCATCGCCGCTGCCATCGGCGAAGGTTCTGGCGTATGTCCTCTGCGTCTCAGAGCTTGGAATATCGCCGAATTCGCTGTGGCTTTTTCCGAAAGCGGGGTTCGGGAATCCGTGTGCGTCATCGGAATCATATGAATGGCTCGCGATGTTCGAATTGCCGGTTTCGACGCCACTTACAACACTCTGAGCGACGGTATAACCGGCGTACGGCACAAACGCGTGCACGGCGAAACCGCCGCCGAGCTGCGGCCCCGCCGAAAGCGTGCCGTGCGCCGCCTCGATGCGCTCGCGCATGCCGACCAGTCCATAGCCGCTCGCATGCCCGTCGAGTGCGGCTCCTGCGCCACGCCCGTCATCGCTGACGGTTACGTGCACGCCCGATTCGTCCCATGCCTCGGTGGCGAGCACATTGACCTTCGGCCCGGCGTATTTGCGGATATTCGTCAGCGATTCCTGGACGGCGTGATACAAGGCGACGCTCGCCGTGGCATCGAGCCTCTCAGCTGCTGGCATTCCCGTAATCCGCCGCGCGAAACGACAGTCCGGCGAGGCCGCTCTCGCCTGAGTCAACAGGGTGCCGATATCGCTGTAATCAGCATGCGCAGACCCGCCAAGCGCTCCGAGAACCCGCCGCATGTCATGCAGCGCGTGCTCCGATTCATGGCGTATGGTCTCCATGGTCGAACGCGCGACGGCCGGATCATGGGTGCCGGCGTAGCGTCCGCCGTCTGATTGCACGATGATGATCGAGAGCGTATGCGCCACCACGTCGTGCATGTCGCGGGCGATGCGGGCACGCTCGGCAAGCGCGGCGATGCGCCGTTCCTCGCCTTCTCGCGCCTCGATGGAGGCGTTGCGTTCCTGCAGCAGGCGGACCGTGGCGAGCCGCGCCCGAGTCCAGTAGGCGATGATGATGGTCGAACCAAGGCATATGAGTATCCCTGCAGCCGCCGCCGCCGCGGTCAGCGCAAATGGTCTCAGGCAGTTTATCGTGCCCTTGGCCAAGCAGGAGCGCGTGGGAGCGCTGTGCAGCGGGCCGATGGTCGACCATGCCATCACCAGTGCCGCCAAGGCGCCCATGATGAGAGCCAGCACAATGAAGCGCCGCGTATTTTCTGGCCTGCCGTAAACGATCGCCGAATAGAGCATGACCATCGCCAGTGCGTCGCTGAGCACTACCGCCGGGCCAGCTATGAGTTGCACGGCACAGATCGCGACGAAAGCGATGGCGGCGGCCTGCGGGCGCCATCGACGAAACAGCGCAGGGACCATGAGCGCAAGTCCCCACAGCGCTTGGGCGGTCTGCCCGTAAAAGGCCAAGAGACCCGTCGTATCGGACAGCGACCCGCTGATGCCGATGGTGAGCAGACAGCCCAGCGCGAGCACGACGTCGGATGGGCGGATGTACCGCCGGCACCATGCGCCGAATCGTGAAGCTGAGTTCATGCTTCAAGGCTAACGCGTGCGGAAGCACAAGGCTATCGTGCTGGCGGATGATGCTGGGAGGTGTGTGGACGGGTGGCTGTGCGTCGAATGAAAATTATGGCTGTGGCGACGCTGTGGTAAGGCTGCGGCGAGCTGCGGATGGGCAGATACGCGGTTGCAGCAGCCTGCAGGTAGGCTCGTGAATACGTTGGCTTTACAATAAGGCGATACGGCTTGTGCTGATGGGAGAGACGGGAGAGAACGATGACGCTGCTGCATGAGTATTACGTTCCGGGGCTACATATCGAGGAGCATTCGATCGCGGTGCCGCTCGACTGGTCCGGCAAAACGCCGGGGCTTCCAGTCCTCGCGGTGGCGAAGCGATCGGTGGATTCTCTCGCGCTGTTCTACCGTGTGCTCAGTGCGCCTGAGCATGCGCACGATGCCGATCTGCCGCTGCTGATCTACTTGCAAGGCGGCCCGGGCGGAGCAGGGCCGAGGCCGCTCAGCCCTTCAAGCGACGGTTGGATAGCTGAAGCGATCAAGCATTTCCGCGTCGTTTTGCCCGATCAGCGCGGCACAGGGCGCTCCTCGCATGTCAATGCGCAGGTCATGGCCCGTTTCGAGCGGCCCGAAGACCAGGCGGCGTATCTCAAGCACTTTTTGGCCGATTCGATCGTGCGCGATTTCGAGCATCTGCGGCGCGCCGAATTCGACGCTGCGCCTTGGGTGACGCTCGGCCAGAGCTATGGCGGATTCCTGACGCTGACCTATCTGTCCTTGTTCCCGCAAGGGCTTGCGGCGAGTTTCACCTGCGGCGGCATACCGCATGTGCCAGCCGACGCGCGCGAGGTCTATGAGCATACTTTCCCGCGTATGGCCGCCAAAACGCGGCAATATTACGAGCGCTATCCGCAGGATCGCACGCGGGTTGCGGCCGTTGCCGACCGACTCGGGCGTGGCGGCGATGCCATAACGCAGTCAACGCTATCCACGCTGCCCGTGTTGCCCAACGGCGACCCGCTGAGCGTCGAACAATTGCAGACTTTGGGCGGCAGCTTCGGCATGAAGCCGAGCTTCGAGCGTGTGCACTGGATCTTCGACAGCGCCTTCCTCGACGGCGACGGCGAGCCAGGCGACGAATCCGCGCTGTCGAGCGAGTTTCTGGCTGCTGTCGAGTCGGCCACGGCGTCGAACCCGCTCTACTGGCCGCTGCAGGAGTTCATCTATGCTAACGGCGAGCTGAATCGGCCGATCGACTGGGCGGCGCAGCAGGTGCGCGACGAGCATCCTGAATTCGGCACCGAGCAACGGCCGTTGCTGTTCACTGGCGAGGCGATGTTCCCATGGATGTTCGAGCAGGAGCGCGTGCTGCGGCCCTTCCGCGCTGCGATGGATGTACTCATGGGCGACACGCATTTCGGCACGATATACGACACAGAGCAGTTGGCGCGCAACGAGGTGCCGCTGCAGTCGGCGGTCTACTTCGACGATATGTATGTCGATTCGGGCCTGCAGCTCGACACCTTGTCGCGCATCGGGCGCTCGCATTACTGGGTCACCAACGAGTTCGAGCACGATGGCCTGCATGGCGACACAGTGTTTCTGCGGCTCTATGGCGAGGCGCTTGATCGCGGCGACCTGGCCGGTTTATTCGTGTGATCACATGTAATTAGCATAGTCCGCATTACCATGGTCAAATAAGCCGTCACAACAATCGCAACAACTGGAGAACAGCGCCGCACGCAGATGCGGACGACGAAAGGAATGTACATGGACAAGCCGGTTATAGGATTCATCGGATACGGCAACATGGCCCAGGCCATCGCCCAAGGCCTGGTCAACGCTGGCGTGGTGCCAGGGGAGCGGATCGTGGCCTGCGCCGGCCATTTCGACAAGCTTGAGCGCAACGCGGTGGCCATCGGCGCACAGGCCAAGCATGATGCCGCCGAAGTCGTCGAAGCCGCCGATATCGTGGTCGTCGCCGTCAAGCCCTATCAGATCGAGGGCGTGCTCGGCCCAGTGTCCGAACAGCTCAAGAGCGGCAAGCCGGTCATCGTCTCCATTGCCGGTGGCTGGGGCTTGGAGCAGTACCGCGAGCTGCTGGGCGACGGAGCGCATGTGCAGTGCGCGATTCCGAACACGCCCATCGCCGTGGGCAAGGGCATTCTGGTCACCGAAGAGTCGAATACGCTCAGCGATGAGGAAGCCAAGATTTTCGAGGAGATTTTCTCGCCGATTGCGCAGATCGAGCGCGTCGACAGCGAGCATTTGGGCATCGCCACCGATATCGCAGGCTGCGCTCCGGCGTTTACCGCCATGTACATCGAGGCGCTCGGTGACGCTGGCGTGCAGCACGGACTGCAGCGCGCGACCGCCTACCGCCTGGCCGCTGCGATGGCCGAAGGCGTCGGCGCGCTGTATCTGGCCACCGGCACCCACCCCGGCGCGATGAAGGACGCCGTCTGCTCGCCTGGCGGTTCGACCATCCGCGGCGTCGTGCAATTGGAAAAGGATGGCTTCCGCGGGAGTGTCATTGACGCTATTAATGCGATAGAGGGGTAGTGCATGCGCACTACGCGCCAAGCCTTTTGCGTAGTGCGCATGAAATTAACATGCATGTGGACGCGAAAATCGATGGTCTCGTTACCATTGCGCGGATTCACGTCAGCTGGCCAGCCAGTGCGTGTTAGATTCGTGCGCACTACTCGCAACGCATCACGAGTAGTGCGCACTGGTATGTCAGCGTTTCCCCTAGACTGGAAGTCATGTCTTTAACTATCGGAATCGTCGGCCTGCCCAACGTCGGCAAGTCGACTCTTTTTAATGCCTTGACCCGCAACAACGTGCTTGCGGAGAATTACCCCTTCGCCACCATCGAGCCGAACACGGGAATCGTGCCGCTGCCCGACAAGCGTCTGCCAGTGCTCGCCAAGCTGGTGCACACCGAGAAGATCATCCCGGCGACCGTGACCTTCGTCGATATCGCAGGCATCGTCAAGGGCGCGTCGCAAGGCGAGGGGCTGGGCAACAAGTTCCTGGCCAACATCCGCGAGGCGGACGCGATCTGCGAGGTCGTGCGCACCTTCGTGGATGACGACATCGTGCACGTCAACGGCAAAGTCGACCCCGCGGACGACATCGACACCATCAACACCGAGCTGATTCTCGCCGACTTGCAGACCATCGAGAACGCGCTGCCGAAGCTCGAAAAGGACCTGCGAGGCAAGAAAGTCAGCGGTGAATACGTCGCCGCCGTTAATGAGGCGAAGACGATTCTCGAAGCCGGCGAAACCATCGATCACGCGGCCGCCGCGGGCAAAATCGACAAAAACGCCATCTACGACCTGCATTTGATGACCGCCAAGCCGTTCATCTACGTGTTCAATGTGGATGACAACGAGCTGCAAGATGACGCCGCCAAGAAGAAGCTCGCTGACTCTGTGGCCCCGGCCAAGGCCATCTTCCTCAACGCGCAGTTCGAGGCAGACCTGACCGAGCTTGACGAGGACGACGCCCGCGAGATGCTCGCCGACGCCGGACTGGACGAATCCGGCCTCGACCAGCTTGCCCGCGTCGGCTTCGACGTGCTCGGCCTGCAGACCTTCCTGACCGCAGGCGAAAAGGAAGTCCGCGCCTGGCAGATTCACCAAGGCTGGACCGCCCCGCAAGCCGCCGGCGTCATCCACACCGACTTCGAAAAAGGCTTCATCAAGGCCGAAATCGTTTCCTACGACGACTTCGTAGCCGCCGAAGGCTCCATGACCAAGATCAAGGACGCCGGCAAGCTCCGCCTCGAAGGCCGCGACTACATCATGCAGGACGGCGACATCGTGGAGTTCAAATTCAACGTGAGCAAGTGAGTCGTTCCATATTGCCCAGTCTGGCATCTGCGATGGGTCGAACAGTTTCGGGTTACTAAGGGCGATAACGAGCATGGTCTGCGTGTTTTGTTCGATTGCGGCAGGGGATTCTCCTTGCCTGAAAGTGTTTGAAGACGCCGACACCATGGTTTTCATGGATACTGCTAACGATGTGGATGGACACATGCTTGCGATTACCAAACGGCATTATGAGAGCATTCTCGATTGCCCTGACGTGGAGGTTGCCCGACTGATGCGCACTGTCAGGCTTGTAAGCAATCATGTCGTGTCCGATTGCGGATATAGTGCGGTGAATCTGCTTAACGCCAGCGGGAAGGATGCCGGGCAATCCGTGCCGCATCTGCATATACATATCATCCCGCGCAAATCCGGAGACGGCGTGGCGACATGGCCAGCATTTGATGGAGCCCGCCATGACGCAAATGCCATCTACCAAACCTTGAGGATGATGTGACTGACGATAAGGACGATAAGAGCTTGTGTATGCGAGGAACGTTGAACCATGTCGAAATCCAGGTTCGTGACCTTGCTCCTGCCATTGGTGAATGGGGCTGGCTACTCGAGGCACTTGGTTGGGTTCCTTACCAGTGCTGGGATGAGGGTCGCAGTTGGAAATCAGGAGACACGTATATCGTCGTCGCTTCGACCCGGCTGACCGGTTCGAATGATCGGCGGCGTCCGGGGCTCAGCCATTTTGCCTTCCATGCCGGAAGCCGCGGCGATGTTGATCAGTTGTGGCAGAAGGGGCCTTCGCACGGCTGGAGGCATTTGTATGAAGACCGCCATCCATTTGCTGGCGGCGAGGACTGGCACGTCGCGTATATGGAGAACTCGGAGCGCTTCAAAATCGAGCTTGTTGCCGATGATGCTGAAAACAATGAGGTTGCTGGCTGACAGTTATGTACGCCGAACGCCGATTGTGGATCGTCAGCGCACAGACTCAGCTCACAGACTCAGGCTCCGGATCATCTTCGCGGGTCCATGCGATGGCGATGAGTTCGCGGAGCACAGATAGATCGATATCGTCGAGCTTCTTCACGTAGACGCAGCCCGCGCCTTCGGTGTATGCGCCGAGTTTCGGCAGCAGCTCGGCGCCGGCGGGCATATCCTTGAGGCCGTAGAGCGAAAGCTGCGCCTTGCGTGGCGAGAACCCGACTTTGGGCCATATACCGCGATTGTGAGGGTTCGCTGAGGAAATATAGCGGTAGCTTCCGTACCCCACAATCGATGGTCCCCACATCACTGGATCGACGCCAGTGACCTCATGAAAGATTTCGGCAAGTGCGTGCCCGTCTTCCCGACGCCTTGCAGGGATCGCGGCATCAAGGAATTCATCGACGTTTGCGTCGGTCGGTTGCGTTTTCTGCGTGGCCATATCCCTCACCTCCGGACGCGCTTAGGAAGCTGTTCGTTAGCACGGAGCCGGCCGAGATCAGTTCGGTAGGGGTCGCTTGCCGTCACAATGGCGTCGGCAAGCTGCAGCACGCGGGCGATGGCGAGCATCGAATCCGAACGCACCGCCTTGCCCTGTTCGAGGTTCGCCACAGTGGTCGGGCTTACTCCGGCGCGCTGCCCCACGTCGGCGATGGTCAGCAGCAGCAGTTTGCGCTGCTGCGAAAACCGTTCGCCGATGATGCGCAGGTCGCGTTTCACGGTAGTAGGCACGTATCGCATCGGTTTTTTCCTTAGCACTGGTATGTTCTAGTTAAACTCGGATAATCGCTATCATACTAGATGTTATCTGCTGGAATATTTTTGGGCTAACCGTGCAGCATAACTTTTGTGTCCGTTGCGAGGCAGATATCGGTTACGACGCGCACGACAGTAATTTGGAGGATTGTTCAGGCAGCGGCACCACGTCGATTGGCGCTGGCTTCCAGCTGCCGTAATGCTCTGCGACCCAGCTCGGCGGCCTGCGAACCGGCTGTTCCTGCCCGCAGGTATAGCTGTAGATAATGTTCTTGCCTGGAGCGAGAAGGTTTTTCTTTGCTGTGGCCCCATCCGTCGACAACGTAGGCGACGCCACAGTCGATTGTGAAATTGATAGAAGCTCCGTCGGATAGCTCGGATTGTTCGCAGCCGCAATGGCTATGATGCTGTCGGGCTTGCATGGCTGCAATCCGAGATGGCGCAAGGTCAGAGACAATGAGCGCGGGCCTGAGCCTTCGCCTGATGACGAGGACGCTGGAGGGTCCGCTCGGAAATCTTCGATGGCGAATCGGCATGGTTCCACGCGGCTGCTGTCTTGCAACGGGTCGTCGTTAGGCGAGATGAAGCTAGGCATTGTCAGCGTGCTCACAGTGATATCAAGCCCGGGGTCGGTACTGATGACATCACCATTCGAAGCGTTAGTTCCCGGCACTATAGCGATTTCGCCCAATTGGGGCAGCGCAGCCGTCAAAGAGATAGGGGCTGTGCGATCGATCTGTTGACTGATCTGCCAGTTCACGGAAACGGTGGCGGACTCGTACGAAGCCAGTATCTCAGCCTTTCCGTTTGGAATATATGCGATTTTCGGATTCGTTTCGTCGTTGCCAGAAGACCTATAGTCGGGCAACGGCAGCTGTCTGAACTTCATGTTTGTGCCGCCGCGAACCATAGTGAGCTTCGGCGTTGCGCCAGTGATGCGGCAGGGCTGGTCGCTGACGTTCGCAAACCGAATCGACATTCCGCCGGTTCCCATGGCGGCATTGAAATATTCCGCAACGGCACGGATGTTCTCGGGTTTGCAGTCTGCGATGTTTGGTGAATCGTTCACCGGAGTGGTTGAAAGAGGATGTATGACCCGATACGTCTGCATTGGCGTCTCATGGTAGACGACAGAGCGAAAATTCAATCGATGCAGTGTGATGATGCTCAACGCCAAGGCGACAATCAGAACGATACCGACGCCGAGAACGATTCGTCTGCGTTTCATGAAGCGCCTTTCGATTCCGAAGCGACTCGCGTCACGCCGCTTTGCGCTGCTCCTTGGTGACGGCGGTGACGGCATTAACAGCTGATATGCGCCCGCGGGCCTGACAGTCAGCGCACAGCCCGTGCAGCACGAGATCGCCGGAATCGACCTGGAAGCCTTGGTTCGCCGCGGCAGCGACGTCGGCGTCATTGACCGGGAGAATGTCGAGGTCGAAGATGCGGCCGCATTGACGGCACACCATATGCGCGTGCGGGTGACGCTGCCCGGTGTCGTAGAGCACAGGGCCTTCGGCCAGCGCCATTTTGCGCACGATGCCCAGCTCGGCGAAGAGATCCAGCGTGGCGTACACAGTCGGCAGCGAGATGCCGGGCATGGTGTCTTCGAGCCGCTGCTGCACGTCCACGGCGCTCAGATGCTGGGGGGAGGAAGCGACGATGCGGTAGATGAGCTGGCGCTGCGGAGTGTTGCGCAGCCCGCGATCGTGCAGCAGACTATCGAGGTCGCGCACCCCGTGCCGTTCCTTCAGTTCCAAGTCCATAAGGTCCAAGGGTACCAGCGTGTCTCCTTTATTTCCAGCGTTTCTTTTCTTTAATTTGCATCTTATTAAAAAAGACTTAAGATAAAGAACGAATAAAGATTGGAGGACCGACATGGTCATGGAAAACGGGATAGCTGCGGGTGCGCTCGCAATGGGCGGTGCCGCGCAAGCGCAGGGCAAGGAAATCAACGGAATGGTGATCAATGCTGCAGCGAACGCAACAAACTCAGCAAACGCTGTGAGCGAAGAAAATAAAGAGAGCGCAGCGGCATTGAACGAAGCAACTTCGGCGTACGAGGCCGAAACGGGCGATGAGCGTGCAATGTCACAGGACACGCATTTCCCACACGGCATAAGCCACGACGCCTTTGTGCTGCAATATGTGCAGCCTGGTCTGGTGGGTCTTATCGACGGCACGGTCAGTTCGCTTGCGCCGATTTTCGCCGCCGCCATGTCGTCCAGCCCGAGAACGGCGTTCCTCGTCGGCATGGCCACGGCACTTGGCGCAGGCGTGAGCATGGGCTGGTCCGAGGCGCTTTCCGACACCGGCAAGACGACGGGACGCGGTTCGGCCATCGTGCGCGGCGTCATAACCGGCGGGATGACGACCATTGGCGGCGTTTTCCATACCTTGCCATTCCTCATTCCCAGTCTGCGGCTGTCGTTGCTCATCGCGCTCATCGTGGTCGCCATTGAGCTCTTCGTAATTGCTTGGATTCGCTACCATTTCCTGCATGTGCCCATGAAGAATTCCCTCCTCGTGGTCACCTTGGGCGGTGCCATCGTGCTCGCTATAGGAATGCTGCTCGGCGTGAGCTGACGCGGCTTCAAGTCAGGGCTGGGGGTGCGTAGGGAAGTTGTAGCGGCAAATGCCATACCCTTGGATCTCACGGTCTTACTTGTCATAGCGGTACATGTCGCAGTCTTATATGTCATAGCGGTAAATGTCATAGCGGCGACGAAGATGGAAGCATGGGTATTGCAATCAAGCGCATTTATGACGATGTAGGCGATTCCGCCGACAACGACGACGGCTATCGGGTTCTTGTTGACCGGCTTTGGCCTCGGGGCATATCGAAGGTCAAGGCGCGGCTCGACCTGTGGCTCAAGGAGATTGGCCCCTCGACGGAGCTGCGCACATGGTTCGGGCATGATCCTGAGCGTTTCGAGGAGTTTCGCGCTCGCTATCTCCAAGAGCTGGACGGTAATCCGGCGGTTGGCGAACTGCTGGACATCTGCAGAGCGCACGATGCGGTGACCTTGCTGTATGGGGCGAAAGACCCGGAGCATAATCAGGCTGTAATACTGCGCGACTATCTTGCCGCACGGTTGTCATGATAAGACTCCGAGGCATATGGCGAAGAGGTAAAAGGGCTACGATGATGCCATGAATTCGAATTCATGCGATGCGGGCAACGGCGATGGCGCCGAAAATCCGACTGACGAGCCGCACGTTGCCGAAGTTCGATTGCTTACAGAGGTTGACGTGGCTGACGACGCCGGTAACGCAGGCGGCATGCATGCCGCGGACGCGACCGACTCCAAAATGCCGCAGGACCGTGCCGAAGCGAGCGTCCCAACGATGTCATGGGATGCACTCGAGCAATCAGTCAGACGGTATTTCGCAATGTGGGAGACTTGCGATTTCAGCGATCTTGACAAGCTGTTCGCGCAGGATTGCCGGTATGAGGAATGCTATGGGCCGGTCTATCGGGGATTGCAACAGATGCATCGATGGATTGGCGATATGCTCGCCAAGCAGGTGGTCGATTCGTGGGATATCCATGAGATGATGCACGGCCTGAATCCGTTGGGGATGCCGGCGTTGAGCGTGACCTGGACATTTAGCGGGCGCGAAAAGGAGCCCTACATATTCGACGGTGTGTCCATCATCGAGTTCAATGACGAAGGCCGCATGTGCCGAGTGCGTGAGTTCGAAGCTCAGCATAGCCGGGTGTTTCCTTACGGTGACAAGTGACAGATAGTGGTCATCCGTCGGCAGGCTTAACTGCACAATGCATGTTTTCCAAAACTTGAGCCTCAAGCACTCAAGTTTTGTTCACTCAAGGTAAAACTTGGGAAGATGTCTGCTCCTGACTCGGTTGAACACAGTGAAAGGAACACACGGGAGCTCCCCTGAAGGGACTCCGGAAACGTCTGGTCAGGCGGTCGGCAGCAATGTCGGCCGCCTGACCAGACGTTTCCCTCGTAATGCAAGGAGTATCGATTATGGCTATGTTTCCGTCACTGATGAATGACTCGATGTTCACGGATCTCTTCGATGATCCCTTCTTCTCGCAATGGCGTGAGCTGCCGTCTCGGGTGAGCGGCGCGGCCGCGTCCGGCGACATGATGAAGACCGACGTGCGTGAAAGCGACAAGTCCTATGACGTCGACATCGACATGCCCGGCTTCAACAAGGACGATATCGCAATCGAGCTGCATGAAGGGTATCTCACCGTGTCCGCGCACAAGGACGAGAGCCACGAGGACAAGGACGAGAAGAGCGGCAAGTGGCTGCGCCGCGAGCGTTATGTCGGCTCGTGCTCGCGCAGCTTCTACGTCGGCGACGCGGTGAAGGAGTCCGACATCCACGCCAGCTACAAGGACGGCACGCTGAGTCTCGCGATTGCGAAGGTCGAGCCGAAGCCGCAGGTCGAAGTCAAGCATCAGATCGCCATTGAGAGCTGATGCGTGAACCGCAGCTTTCGAGCTGCACACGAAAGGCCGTGTCGGTACGGGGTTGCCTGTGCCGACACGGCCTCCTGTTTGCGTCTTGCGTCACGAAAGGGGCAGCGTTGAGTATGACTATGCCCCTTTCGTGACGCTTGTTTGAGCTGAGAGGCACAAAAGGGGCACAGCTGCCCGGATAATGCCCCTTTCGTGACGCTAAGCCGGGGTGTGTGCCGCAAGCATGGTAGCGGCCTGCGGACTCTGTCCCGATTATGACACTAACAGGGGCTGGGTGTCGTAAACGAGACAGAGCCCTCTGTACTCTGTCTCGTTTACGACAAGTAACCCAGATAAATGTCTCAAACGAGACAGAGTTCGCCGGACATGTCTTGTTTATGACATCTGACCCCTGTCGGTGTCGCAAACAAGACAGAGTCCAAAGAGTCCAAAAAGTCCAGCGAATCCGCAGGATGCAGACTGCTACTTGCGCAGTTTCTGGTATTCGGGCACGCCCATGTAGCTGAACGACATGTTCTTGATGTTCTTGCCGGCGGCCGCGTTGACGTTCGCATACCAGAGCGGGATTACCGGCAAATCCTTGAGCAGGAGCTCTTCGGCCTGGTGGTAGTAGTCGATTGCGCCGTCCAGCGTGGTCTGCCGGGCGGCCTGGGCGAGCAGACTGTCGAAGGCCGCGCTCTTGTAGTCCCCGTTGTTCAGGCCCTTGCCGTCCGCTGCGGCGGAGGAGTATGCCTGCACGAGGTAGCCTTCGGGATGCGGATAGTCGGATTGCAGGCCTTGCAGGAAAGCCGCGCCGATGGTGCGATTCTGAATCGCCCCGGTCAGCTCCTTCTGCGTGGGGAAGGCATACGGCTGGCTCATAATTCCCAGCGCGTTCCCGATGGAATTGGCGATCGCCTCGACCCACGGCTTGGTGCCGCTGTCGGCGCTGTAGGCAAGCCGGAAGGTTCCGTCCCATGGAGCAATCGCGTCGGCCTGCTTCCAGAGTTCCTTCGCCTTGGCGGCATTGTAGTCGAGCACGTCGGTTCCGGCGAGGCCCGTGCTGTGCCCGACGATGGTTGGCGCGGTGAAATCGGTCGCCTGCGTGGCCGTGTTGTGCAGCACCTTCGTGATGATGGTGGCGCGGTCAACGGCCAGAGCAATCGCGGCTCGGCGCAGACGGCCTTCCTCGCCAGTGAAATGCTTGAGATTCTGAGGGATGGTGAAGGATTTGAATCCGGGGCCGGGCTTGTTGAAGGCCTGCACCGAATCGTCCTTGGCATAGGTGGACAGCGCGGAGTTGGGAATCGTGTCGAGCACGTCGAGGTTGCCGCCCTGCAGATCGGCGTAAGCGCTATCCAGATCGGTGTAAAGCCGGAAAGTCACCCCGCCGTTCTGAGCTTTGCGCGGCCCAGTGTAGGTCTTGTTCGGCACCAGCTCGATCTGCCGGTCATGCGTCCATGACTTGAAGCCGTAGGGACCGTTGCCGATGGGCTTCTGGCCAAACGTCTTGATGTCGCTGTAGGCTGCTGATGGCAGCGGCAGGAACGCCACATCGCCGACCTTGTAGGCGAAGGACGAGTCCGGGGCGGCGAGCGTCACCTTGAGCGTGGAATCATCGAGAGGGTCAAGCCCGGAAAGCTGCGCGTTCTTGTCGACGTTTTTGTCTTGCAGCGCGTCATAGCCCTTGATAGTCGAGAAAATGGAGGCGCCCATCTGCCCGTTCGCCGCATTGGCTGCGAAGGACCATGACTTGGCGTAAGTCTTCGCGGTGATCGCCTCGCCATTGGAGAACTTCAGTCCCGGGCGCAGCTTGATCGTGTATTGCGAAGCGTCCGCATTCGGCGTGATGGATTGGGCGTCCGCGTAGATTAGCTTGCCGCTGTTGCTGAAGGTGACCAGCCCTTCGAAGAGCTGCGTGACCACCTTCCATCCGGCCAAGTCGTTGGTGTCGCTGGGAACCAGACCAGCCGCGGGCTCGGAGTCGTTGACGATGATGGCTGCCGGTCCTGATGAGGCGTTGCCGCCGCCCGAGGCCCCGCAGCCGCCGAGCGCCAGCGCGATGCCGATTACCGCTGCAAGCGCAGCGGCCTCCTTGCTTTTTCGGGATGTGATGGTCATGATGCTCTCCTTAATATTCGCGTCCAATGCTACCTGAATGGCTTTTTCGCCGGTTGCTTCGGGCTATCAGCGCTTTTTATAACGGGCTTTTTATAATGGGCTGCTTATAACGGGCTGCTTCACGGCGGGCTGCGCTATGAAGGAAGGATCGCAAACAGTCGGATGCTCCAGTGGCCGAATGCGGGCGGATGACGGTACAGTATGGAGTGGATAGCTATGAATGAATGGACGAATGGCCGCGGGGCGCGGTTTCAAGGAGGAATTAGGGCATGGGTATGCCATTGGATCTGTATGTGATACGACACGGGGAGTCGGAGGCGAATGTCATCGTCAAGGCGGGGGAAGCCGGCGACAATTCCCTGTTCACGCAGGATAACGTCACGGTCCCCGATCGCTCGTGGCGGCTGACCGCTACTGGGCGCAAGCAGGCCGACTGCATCGGGCGCTGGCTGGTCTCGAAGCAGCAGCTGTTCGACCGCTACCTGGTTTCGCCGTATGTGCGCACGCGCGAGACGGCGGCGACCATGGCGCTGCCGAAGGCCAAATGGGAGGAGACGCGCGTGCTGCGCGAGCGCTCCTGGGGCGAGATCAGCACGGTCACGCAAGACGAGTTCCGCACCAATTACCAGCGCAACTGGATCTTCAAGCGCACTGATCCGCTGTACTGGCGGCCGCCGGCAGGCGAATCCATCGCGGACGTGGCCGAGGATCGCGTGCATAATCTGCTGACTTCGCTCAACCGCAGAGCGGAGGCGCAGTCGGTGGTGGTGGTCAGCCACGGCGACTTCATGCAGGCGCTCATGCTCACGCTCGAAGATCTTTCCGATGAAGAGTTCCTCAAGCGTGCCGATGCGCCCGAATGGCGCATCACGAACTGCACCTGCCTGCATTATTCGCGCCGTGACCCGCAGACCGGTCGCACCACGCACCGCGTGCGCTGGGAGCAGACCGCGCGGCCGGTGCTCGACCGGCAGACCGGGCGCTGGGAGGTCGAGGTCGAGCCGTGGCGCGAGTTCCAGCGTCCGCTGCTCTCCAACGGCGATCTGGTGGATGTGGTGCATTCGGTCGATCCGCATCTCTCCGGTTTGGCGCGCTGAGTGCTCATTGCCTAAAACTTGGCTCCGCCACGCTGTGTTCAATGTGCGTGAGCTGTTGCATCGCAGCTCACGTCGATAATCGATGCACCTTTCCTCACGGTTCTGCGCTTTTCTCCATGCTTTCGCAAGTGTGTGAAAATACGTCGACTGTGCCCTGTGCCCTCGCGCAAATGCATGGAAATGCGCCGACTATGTCTTCATGCAAACGTTTGGAAATACGTCAGAAACGCCGATTGGCCATGGCGTGGCTACAATGGCACACGATGCGCGGGCCGACTGCGTGCCACGCGCGTAATTTCCACAAGAGAGCCAAGAGAGAACAAGGAAAGGGACAACCATGAGCAATGTATTCACATGGAAACTGCATGGGGACGGCAAAACGCTGAAACCGGGCGAGGTCATCGCCCCCGAGGAACGTCTGACATGGGGGCGCACGGCGGGCATCGGAGCGCAGCACGTAGTCGCCATGTTCGGCGCGACCTTCCTGGTCCCGATCCTCACCCATTTCGACCCGTCGACCACGCTGTTCTTCACGGCGCTGTCGACGGCGTTGTTCCTGCTGATCAATATGAACAAGCTACCCAGTTATCTGGGTAGCTCGTTTGGTTTCATAGCCCCTATCGCGGCGGTCGCATCAGCGCATAAAGGCATCGCGGTGGCCAGCTTCGGCATCATGATGACCGGCCTGCTGCTGGGACTCGTCGGCCTGCTGGTGCACTTCGCCGGGGCCAAATGGATCGACATCATCATGCCTCCGGTGGTCAACGGCGCGATCGTCGCGATCATCGGCTTCAATCTGGCGCCGAACGTCTGGACGAACTTCAAGGCGGCGCCCGACACCGCTCTGGTCACGCTGGCGGCTGTGCTGCTGGTGGCCGTGCTGTTCAGGGGGCTGCTGGGCCGTCTCAACATTCTGCTCGGCGTGCTTATCGGCTATATCTACGCCTGCGTGCGCGGCCAAGTCGATTTCAAGCCTGTGCAGGAGGCAGCGTGGATCGGTCTGCCGCAATTCCACCTGCCGCAGGTCGATTTCTCGATTCTGCCGATGTTCCTGCCCGTCGTGCTCGTGCTGGTCGCCGAGAACGTGGGCCATGTCAAGTCGGTGGCGCAGATGACCGGGCGCGACTACGACGGTCAGATCGGCACCGCGCTCGCGGCTGACGGCCTGGGCACGATGATCGCCGGCTTCGGCGGCGGCTCCGGAACCACGACCTACGGCGAGAACATCGGCGTGATGGCGGCGACCAAAGTCTATTCGACCGCCGCATACTGGTGCGCGGCCGGCTTCGCGCTTATCCTGAGCCTGTGCCCGAAGTTCGGCGCGGTCATCAACACGATTCCCGCCGGCGTGCTCGGCGGCGTCACCACGCTGCTCTACGGCATGATCGGCATGATGGGCGTGCGTATCTGGGTCGACAACCACGTCGACTTCAACAAGCCGCTCAACATCATGACGGCTGCCGTCACCATGATTATCGGCATCGCCAACTTCGGCTTCGCGATCTCCGGCGTGCAGTTCAACGGCATCGCCATTGCCACCATCGCGGTGCTGGTCATGTACCACGGCCTTAAGGCCATCGGCCACGTGACTGGAGTAGTGCCCAAGGACGAGTAAGCCGGAATGGGTTGATTACGGCAACTATGTCTTGTTCATGACAGTAAGCACGCTGTAATGGCAGGAGTAGGACAGAGCACGCTCTGCTCTGTCCTACTCCTGCCATTTGTCGTTGAGAACTGTCGCAAACAAGACAGAGCCACCTTCTGTCTGGCGCTGTGCATGCTGGCGCTGCCTTTACTGTGCCAGCCCCATGCGGTATTTGAGGGTCATGACGCGCGTTGCCGACTGTTTGACCTTCTGTGCGAAGGCTGGGTCGCTGGCGGCCCGCTGGTTCAGCCCGTCGAGAATCGGCTGCACGTATTGGTTTGCGCCGATGCAAGCCAAATCGCCTCCGGCTTCGATGAATCTTACGCCAAGCTGGTCTGGTGCGATGCCGTTCACCGCGGTTGCGGATAGCGAATCAGAGGTGACGACGCCGTCGTAGCCGCTCTGCGTGCGCAAATGCCCGTCGATCAACGCGTTGGAAAACGCCGCCGGATTCGCCGGATCGATCGCCTGATACGTGGCCAGCGACATCATCACCATGCCCGGCTTGGCCTGCAGCGCGGTGGTGAACGCACCGATTTCGTCGCCGTCCAGCGTCGTGGTCGTGTCGAGGATGCCATTGGCGGTGAAATCCGTATTGCCGCTGACGGTGCCAAGCCCGGGGTAGTGCTTGATCGTCGTCTCGACTCCCGCCTGCCGCATGCCATTGATGAACGCAGTCGCATGCTGCGCGTTGCCCGACGCATCCAGCCCGAAGTCACGGTCGAGCGCCCCGATCGGCGCATTGCCGGCACGATCGGTCTGCACCGTGTCGGCTACCGGAGCCAAGTCGACGTTGATGCCGGCGGATTTGAGCTGGCCGCCCCATTGGGATGCGGAATCAGTAAGCTGATTCGGGCTCAGCCGGCCTTGCTCGACGCCGGAAGGCATGGCATCGAATCCGGGTCCGCGCAAATGCTGCACCTGCCCGCCCTCCTGATCGGTCGCCATGATCAGCCGATTGTTTTGCGGCGCATAGCTTTGCAAGGCATCGGTGGACTGCTTCACGCCGGAGACCCCGGTGTTCCAATTGCCGATGATGAGCACCGAGCCGACATGCTGATCGGCAACGAGATCATGCAGACTCGATGGGTCGCTGCCGGCGAACAGCGGTGCCATCACCAGCTGACCGACCTGATCCTTGAGCGGCATGGCGTCCACTGCCTTGCTCGCCTTCTCCTCCGGTGCGTCGTCAGCGGCAGCATGGCTCGGCGAAGATGACGCCTTCGGGGCCTTCGAACGGCTGAGGGCAGAAGACATGGACGAGGTCGATGACGAGGCTGAAGGCATCGAGGAAGTGTCACTCGCCTTCCAACGCAGGCCAGCCAATGCCAGAGCGGCGGCGGCCAAGGCGAATACGAGAATGACGATGATCGCGGTGCGGATGCGGTGTCTTCGGGAATCATGCTGGGTATGCCGTGAGATCATTCCTCGATTATCTCACTACCGCACATGCCTATCTCATATGGTTTCGGTGCTGCCGGCCGATGGCGGCGGGCGGTAAGGTCAGCGAAGAATACCGGGCCGAGGGCGGTTCCTGCTGATGAGATCGGCTATATGCGTTGCCTTTCCGCGCTTAGCGATCAGACAACCTGCACAGTATGGGCACAGCAGAGGCGCTGAGCCTTAATGCGTTCGGAGGACTTGTCTTTTGGGCGGCACGCTATGGCGGCGACTCACACAGCGTCCTCATGCGCTCCCGGTTCATAGTAGGGTGGAGGGCATGTCATTCTTCGATGTATTCGGCCAGATGTTCGACCCTGACGACTCCAACGGCCCAGACCAATCAGGCCGCGGCAGAGCGCGTCGTCGCGCCGGCGAGGACGATCCTGTAGTGATCGACGTGCAAGTCGACGGCGACGATGCCCAAGGCAGCAAGAGCTCCCATGGATCCGCCGGGAACGCCGGCAGCTCCAGCGCCAACCGCAGGGGCGGCAGCGGCACCCGCCCGCCGCGCGGACGTTCGGGCAAACGCACCAAGGGATCCGGGCTGCCCTCGTCGCGCGGCTCGAAGATTCTCATCGGCGTCGTCGTGGCGCTGGCGGTTATCATCGGCTTGTTCTTTGCGCTGGATCGCTTCATCACCGATGTGATGTGGTATCAGCAGCTGGGATTTGCGCGTGTGGTATGGACGCAGCTGTTCACCAAGATCGGCCTGTGGGTCGCCTACGCGGTGCTCATGGCCGTGGTGAGCTACGGTTCCGCGACGCTGGCGATTCGGGCCAGACCCGATTCGAGCGACGGCTCCACGATTCGCATTCGCGGTGATATCGTCGAGATCGGCAAGTCGGTGAGTTCCAGAAACGCCAGGCGTGTCGCCGTGGTGATCTCGCTGATAGTCGGCCTGGTGTTCGGCGCGCAGTTCAACGCCAACTGGTCGCAGATTCTGCTGATGTTCAATGCGCAGCCCTTCGGCGTGAGCGACCCCCAGTTCGGCTTGGACAACGGATTCTACGTGTTCATCCTGCCCGGGCTCAAGCTCGTGCTTTCCGCCGTTTCGATGCTGCTGCTCATGGGCATCATATTCTCCGTTGTGACCCATGTGCTGATGGGCGGCATCCGCCTGACGATGCCGCTTAACGGCCGTGGTCTGTTCGCGATCACCAAGCGGGCCCGACGTCAGGTCGCCATCTGGCTGCTGTTCAACATGCTGTTCGGCGCGGCGCGGATGGCCTTGCACGTCTTCGACCAGCTCACCGCGCAGGACGGCCGCATCACCGGCGCCGCCTACACGGCCACGCATGCGGGCATTCCCTTCGCCTTCGTCATGGCCGGGCTTGTGGCCGCGCTCGGCGTGGTGCTTTCGGTCTGGCTTATGCGCTCGCACGCGCTGCAGGAGCCGGCTTCAGTAGGGGCGCGGGCCGGGGCGGCGATCCGGGCATGGCGCACGCCGATCACCGCAATCGCGGTTGTCGTGGCCGCTTCGCTCGTGCTGACCGTGATCTGGCCCATGCTTGTGCAGCGATTCAAGGTCACGCCGAACGAGCAGGAAGTGGAGTCGGCTTACATTCAGCGCAATATCGATGCGACCAAGCGAGCTTACGGGCTTGATGCCATTAAAACCGATACGTACAATGCGACGACCCAAGGTAAATCCGGTGCGCTGGCGTCCGCTGCGGAGAGCACCGCGCAGATTCGCCTGCTTGACCCGCAAGTCGTCTCGCCGACCTTCCAGCAGCTGCAGCAATCCAAGCAGTACTATTCCTTCGCCGATGCGCTGTCCGTCGACAAGTATGACATCGACGGCGTCAGCCAGGACACGGTGATCGCCGCGCGCGAGCTCAATCTCGCCGGCAACGACAACCGCAACTGGGTCAACGACCACACCGTGTACACGCACGGCTACGGCGTCGTGGCCGCCTACGGCAACAAGGTGACCTCCGACGGTCAGCCGCAGTTCTTCGAATACGGCATTCCCACGCAGGGCAAGCTCACGGATACGCAGCATTATGAGCCGCGCATCTACTTCTCGCCCAACGCCCCCGAATACTCGATCGTCGGCTCGCCCCAAGGCTCCAAGGCATGGGAATTCGACTATCCGACCGGTTCGCAGGGAGCGACCAATACCTTCAAGGGCAATGGCGGCCCAAGCATCGGCAACTTCTTCGCGCGGCTGCTGTATGCGGTCCGTTTCGGCTCCGATCAGATTCTTTTCTCCGATCGCGTCACTCCGGACTCTCAGATTCTCTACAATCGTAATCCAAAGGAGCGTGTGGCGAAGGTAGCACCGTACCTGACGCTCGATGGCCGTGTCTATCCGGCGGTCGTCAACGGCAGGGTCAAGTGGATCATCGACGGCTACACGACCTCGGACGCCTACCCGTATTCGCAGACGACCGATCTGGGTTCGGCCACGGCGGACTCGACTACCGAAACCAGCTCGACCATCCAGGGCTTAGGCTCGCAGAAGGCCAATTACATTCGCAATTCGGTCAAAGCCACCGTCGACGCCTACGATGGTTCGGTCGACCTGTATGTATGGGACACGAAGGACCCGGTCATCAAGGCCTGGGAGAAGATATTCCCCGGCCAGTATCACCAGATCTCCGACATCGATGGCCAGCTGATGAGCCATATGCGCTATCCGGAAAGCCTGTTCAAGGTCCAGCGTCAGCTGCTCGCGCAGTATCACGTCGGCAGCGCCGGGCAGTTCTTCTCGGGCGAGGACTTCTGGCAGAATCCGACCGATCCGACGGAATCGCAGTCCGCCCAGAATCGCGACATTCTGCAGCCGCCGTACTATCTGACTCTGCAGACCGGAGGATCCAAGGAACCGATCTTCTCGCTGACTTCGTCGTACATCCCCGCAGGAACCGTGAAACGCGAAATCCTCACAGGATTCCTGTCGGTGGATTCCGATGCGGGCGGCAAGAAAGGCATCGTCGGACCTAACTACGGCACGCTGCGATTGCAGGAGCTGCCCAAGGACGCCAACGTGCCGGGGCCGGGGCAGGCGCAGAGCAACTTCGACGCCAAGGATACGGTGTCGCGCGAGCTCAACCTGCTACAGACCGGTTCCACCAACGTCAGACGTGGCAACTTGCTTACTTTGCCGCTCGGCGGCGGACTGGTCTACGTGGAGCCGGTGTACATCCAGTCCAGCGGCGCGACGAGCTACCCGCTGCTCAAGAAGGTGCTTGTCGCCTTCGGCGATCAGGTCGGCTTCGCCAACACCTTGGACGAGGCGCTTGACCAGGTCTTCGGCGGCGATTCGGGCGCATCGGCCGGCGACGCGCAGAACGCCACAGGGGATACCGGGTCGGCTTCGGACGATCAGGGCGGCGCGGATGCCAATGCCGATGGCTCCGACAGCTCCAAGGACACTGGTTCGGAAGGCAAAGGCAGCGGTGGCGCCAAACAGCCGGCTCCTTCGATGAGTCCTGAGCTGAAGGCCACTTTGGACCAGGCCGCCAAGGCGATGAAGGATTCCGACGCTGCGATGAAGTCCGGCGACTGGACCGCCTACGGCAATGCGCAGAAGCAGCTCAACGACGCCTTGAACAAGGCCGTGGAGCTCGCGCAGTGACGGCGGAGGCGGCAAAGGCTGCTCAGGAGCGGCAGCCGGCAGAGGGCCATCAGACAGTGCAAGGCCAGCAGACGACGAAAGACTCCGCATTCGTCATCCGCGACGCCGCAGACAGCGATTTGCAGGCGATAACCGACATCTACAATGAGGCGGTCATCGCCGGCGGGTCCACCGCCGACCTTGAGCCTCGCACGCTTGAGCAGCGGCGCGAGTGGGTCGAATCGCACACGCCGCGCACTGACTATCCGGTGGTTGTGATCGAGGACGAATCAGGCCGCGTGGCCGGGTTCGGCTCGCTTTCGCACTTCCATCCGCGCAAAGCTTATGATGGCGTGGTCGAGCTGAGCTACTACATCGCCAGCGACGCTCAGCATCACGGCTATGGCACGGCTATGGTCAAATGGTTGCTCGGCGCCGCCAGGCAACGTTCTTGCCGCATGGCCACTGCGCTGATCTTCGCCGACAACGCCGGCTCGGTCGCGCTCATGCGCCGCTTCGGCTTCACTCGGTTCGGCTTCCTGCCGCAGGCCTGCTACGACGGCAAGCGGTACATCGACATGTCGTATTGGTATAAGGAGCTGTAAGGCAGCGGCAGGGTAACGACATGTTGCCGGGATCTACGCTAATGTGATGCTGCCGTACAGAATGTAACGAAACCGGCTCCTAGAACGTTACATTCTGTATGGCAGCATCACATTAGCGGGCAAAAGGTGCGTGCCCAGCGAGAAGACGTGCTCTGGCTAAGCCGTTCAAACTGGCGAAGATGCCTCACGGCATGACGAGAATGGTTTTGGTGCCGGGATCGCCGTGGCTGGCATGTTCAAGCGCGTCCGCGTAGCCGCCGAACGGGTGCTCGATTGCGCGAGGGGCTGCAAGAGAGCCGATCGCGAGGCCTCTGAATATTGAGGCGAGCACGTTGCGGTAGGCTGCGCGGCGGGTCGCGACGATGAGAGGAACCGAACACATTCGTTCGTTTGGACGGGAGCATCGGTGCAGGCCTGCGGCGAGGAAGCCCGTTGCCGTCGAAAGACGCTGATGCTTGGATTCGTCGTCGAAGGCAATGCGGACGATGCGCCCACGGGGAGCCATGGCATGGCGCAAAGCACGGCTTCCGGTGTGATCGATGGCGCCGGTGACGCCGCCATGCGTTGCGGACATAAGCCTGTCCATCCAATCCGGGTCGTGATAATCAAGCACTGTTGCGCCCAAGCGTTCCGCCAATCCGCGCGTTCGCTGCGATGCGGTGCCGAATACGGAATATCCAAGCGCCTTGGCGAATTGCACCGCCCAGCTGCCGACGGCCCCTCCGGCACCTTGGATGAGCAGCGATCCTTCTTCGGATCCCACATAGCTGATAGCAAAGCGGGCGGTCACGGCGTCCAACGGTGCCGTGGCTGCGATCGCGGAATCGAGTTCATCGGGGACCGGCACCACAAGCGACGGGGCGACTGCGATATGCGTGGCATGCGTTCCCATGCGAGGCAGCACTCCCGCCACACGTTGCCCGATTTGCAGATCGGAATGCCGCACCGACTCCAGATTTTCGATGACGCCCACGAAATCGTAGCCCGGAGTGAAGCCCGTGAACGGCTGCAGCAGATAATCGCCCCGAACCGCCGCGATATCCGTGCTGCCGACCGATGCGTGCGTTATACGGACTATTGCGCGTCCGCGAGCTGGGCGAATCGTCTGTGAATGGATATGAACGCCTGCGGAAGGATCTCCGAAACATTCCACGCGCATTGCTTGTGTCATGAACTATCTCCAGTTGGGTGATTGAGGTCGAAGCTGTCAGTATATCGGCACTGATTGTGATATTGGAAGCTCATACAATCCTATCTCGCTTATGTGATGCGTTAATTGCTGGCGGTGGAGGTCTATCTGCGTTATGTGAGGCGCTATTTCTTGGAGGGTCGAGTATCGGGCGGCCAGAAACCGTCATTTTCGGCCAGTGATACTTGGGGCGTCGTGGGATTAGCGCCTCACATAACGCACATAGATCTCCGCGAGCTTCGAATAACGCTACAGATAACGCAGATACCTCGTTTTGGATGCTGTGGCGGTTGAAAAAGTCGATGGGTCTCGCATTTTCAAGCATGGTGAGCAGCCGTGCGGGAACCGAATAACTCAGCACGCCGCCGATATGCCCTTAGCCGAGGACGTACAGCTCTCGTCTCTTACCTTCGGTACCATGAATCGGCTGATATGCGCGATTATGACGCGCAACGAATGCGGCCGGTTTGGGTCGCATGATGATGACGGTCCATGTAGGTGAACTGTGCGGGTGGAAAGAGAGAATGGTATGGCTTCGGCGTTCTGGCTGGTTGTGGGATTGGGCAATCCCGGGAGCAAATACGAGGGCACGCGCCACAACATGGGCTTCATGACGGCGGATGTGCTCGCCGAACGCTGGGCCGTTTCCCTCTCCGATCATAAGGGGCTTGCCAAATTGGGCAAGGGCATGATGAATCTCGAAGGGCACTCGGTCAAATTCTTCCTCGCCAAGCCGTTGACCTATATGAATGACTCCGGCAACGCCGTGGCCTCCATCAGCGCGTACTACGGCATCGAAGCCGATCATATCGTGGTCATTCATGACGATATGGACTTGGAATTCGGCCGTATCAAGGTCAAGGCGGGCGGCTCGGCAGGCGGGCATAACGGCATCAAATCCATCGACCGGTCGCTGAGTACGAACCAGTATGCGCGTGTGCGCATGGGGGTGGGCCATGCTCAGCGCGGTCCTCGCGCCCACGACAATACCGTGGATTGGGTGCTGGGCGGTTTTGGACCCGACCAGCGCAAGCAGCTGCCGGAATTCCTGGCCGATGGGGCCGATGCGACGGAAACGGTGATTGTTGACGGATTGAACGCTGCGCAGGAACACTTTAATGGTAGGTGAAACAGCGGTTATGGATAGGGTAGCGGCGGATAGCACAACGCAGAATGCAGCGGCAGGCGCAGCAGCACCATCAGGCGGAAGGCGCAAAGACGCCGCTCCCATTTCCGATCATCAGTCGCTGATCGGCGTCCTCGAATCGCTCGAACGCGACCCATCGTTCAAGTCTCTGGTCAATGGCGACATCGAGCAGCCTGAGTCGAAAACCGACCCCAGCATCGTCGTCGGCGCACCTAGCGGTCTACGCCCGGCGATCGCGGCAGCTGCTGCGGCGGCTCGGCATGCTGCGGTTGTGCTTGTCGTGGCATCCAGCCGCGAGGCCGAGGAAACCGTGGAATCGCTGCGCTCCTGGTATGAGGACGACCCGAATGCCATCGCCCAGTTCGAATCCTGGGAGACCTTGCCGCACGAGCGACTCTCTCCCCGCGCTGACACTGTGGCCAGCCGCATGGCCGTCATGCGCCGGTTGAAGCATCCGCAGTCCGGCAGCGATATGTTCGGGCCGATTCAGATACTCGTGATGCCGGTGCGCTCGCTGATTCAGCCGGTGGTGGCCGGACTCGGCGACGTGGAACCGCTGGTCTTCGAGCAAGGCAAAGAGCTGCCGCTTGACGAGGCCGCAGGCAGACTGGTCGAAAACGCCTATACACGCGTCGACTTGGTGATGGATCGCGGCGAATTCGCGGTGCGCGGCGGCATCCTCGACGTCTTTCCGCCCACTGCGCCGCATCCGGTGCGCATCGAGTTCTTCGGCGACGAAATCGATTCCATCCGCGAGTTCCACGTTTCCGACCAGCGCACGTATGGCGACGACATGCCCGGAATCTGGGCCACGCCCTGCCGCGAGCTGCAGCTCAATAATGCGGTGCGTGAGCGGGCGAAGTCGCTCATCGGCCGGATTCCCAACGCCGACGACATGCTCGAATCGATCGCCAACGCGATACCGGTCGAAGGCATGGAATCGCTCATGCCCGCGCTCATCGACGATATGGAGCCGGTCGCCGGGCTGTTGCCTGACAATGCGCTTATGCTGCTTTCCGACCCGGAGAAGCTGCGCCGTGCCGCTGAGGATCTGACGAAAACCGCGAACGAATTCCTCGCCGCCAGCTGGCATGTGGCAGCAGCCGGGCATGGCGCGGGCGCGCCGATCAGCTTCGAGCAGGCGAGTTTCCTCGACTATGACGAGACTATCAGCGCGTTGGAATTCTCCCGTCACGAGGTCATTCAGCTCACGTCCTTCGGCGTGGATGCGAGCCGGCCGGGTCACGTGCAGCTCGATGCGCAGGATCCCGCGCAGTTCCGCGGCGATGAGGCCAAGGCCTCGCATGGCATCGAATTGCTGATTGCTGACGGCTATGCGGTGACGGTCACCTCGCCGGCGCAGGGCACGCTGTCGCGCTTGAAGCGCGTGATCAACGAAACCGGCATCACGAAATTCGAGTGTATCCGCTCGCACGCCATTGATGGCTTCGTGGACAACGCCGCCAAAGTCGCGCTGCTCACTGAGCGCGACATCACCGGGCGCATCAGTGCTGGGACGCAGGCAAAAACACCCAAGCGCCGGCGCAAGGCCATCGACTTGGTGGAGCTCAAAACCGGCGATTACATCGTGCACGAGCAGCACGGCATCGGGCGTTTCGTCGAGATGAGGCAGCGCACGATTGGCGTCGGTGCGAACAAGACCACGCGCGAATACCTCGTCATCGAGTATGCGCCTTCGAAGCGCAACGCTCCGCCCGACAAGCTGTTCATCCCCACCGACCAGCTCGACCAGGTCAGCAAATACATCGGCGCCGAAGCCCCGAAGCTCAACAAGCTGGGCGGCTCGGACTGGGCGGCGACCAAGGCCAAGGCGCGCAAGCATGTGCATGAGATCGCCGAGGATCTGGTCAAGCTCTACTCGGCGCGGCAGAGCACGGCCGGATTCGCCTTCAGCCCCGACACGCCGTGGCAGAAGGAGCTTGAGGACGCCTTCCCCTACCAGGAGACCGCCGACCAGCTCACGACCATCGACGAAGTCAAGGCCGACATGGAGAAGTCCGTGCCGATGGACCGGCTCATCTGCGGCGACGTGGGCTTCGGCAAAACCGAAATCGCGGTGCGGGCCGCCTTCAAGGCGATTCAGGACGGCAAGCAGGTGGCTGTGCTGGTGCCGACGACCCTGCTGGTGCAGCAGCATTACGAGACCTTCACCGAGCGCTACGAGGGCTTCCCGGTCAAGGTGGCGGCGCTGAGCCGCTTCCAAAGCACCAAGGAGATCAACGAGACTCTCAAAGGCCTGGCGGACGGCACGGTTGACCTCGTGATCGGCACGCATAAGCTGCTCAACCCCAAAATCAAGTTCAAGGATCTCGGGCTGCTCGTCATCGATGAGGAGCAGCGCTTCGGTGTCGAGCACAAGGAGACGCTCAAGGCGCTGCGCACCAACGTCGATGTGCTCTCGCTCTCGGCCACTCCTATCCCGCGCACTTTGGAGATGGCCGTCACTGGCATCCGCGAGATGTCGACGCTGGCGACCCCGCCCGAGGACCGGCTTCCGGTGCTCACCTACGTCGGACCGTATGAGGATGCGCAGGTGAAGGCGTCCATCAACCGCGAGCTGCTGCGCGGCGGGCAGGTATTCTACGTGCACAATCGCGTGGAGGATATCGGCCGCATCGCCGCGAAGATTCACGAGCTGGTGCCCGAAGCGCGCATCGGCGTCGCCCACGGCAAGATGGGGGAGAAGCAGCTCGACGGAGTCATCCGCGACTTCTGGCATCGCGATGTCGACGTGCTGCTGTGCACGACCATCATCGAAACCGGCCTCGATATCTCGAACGCCAACACGCTGCTTGTCGACCATGCCGACCGCTTCGGGCTCAGCCAGCTGCACCAGCTGCGCGGGCGCGTCGGTCGCGGGCGCGAACGCGCGTATGCGTACTTCCTCTACGACCCGGCCAAGCCGATGACTCAGCAGTCGCACGATCGCCTGGAGACCATCGCGCAGAACACCGCGCTGGGCTCGGGCTTCGACGTGGCGATGAAGGATCTGGAGCTGCGCGGCACCGGCAACCTGCTTGGCGGCGAGCAGAGCGGGCATATCGAAGGCGTCGGCTTCGACCTGTACGTGCGCATGGTTTCCGAGGCCGTGGAGCAGTACAAGGAGCCGGAGCGCCACGAGCCGGTCGCCGTCACCATCGACTTGCCGATTGAGGCGTCGATTCCGGTGGATTACATCGACTCCGACAAGCTGCGTCTTGAGGCCTACCGCAAGCTGGCCGCCGCGCGCAGCGAGCAAGATCTTGCCGATTTGCGCGAGGAGCTGGCCGACCGTTATGGCGCGTTGCCGCAGGAGTTCGAGACGCTTTTCGACGTGGCGCGGCTGCGGGCCAAAGCACGAGGGCTGGGCATCAGCGAAATTATGACGCAGGGCAATCGCGTGCGCGTAGGCAAAATCGACCCGCCCGAATCGCTGCAGATGCGCATGTCGCGTATCTACCGCGGCATGCAGTACCGCCTTGTCACCCACACCATGCTCATCCCTGCGCCTTTCGCCGGTTCGCTCGGCTCCGCGCCGATGAGCAGCGAGCAGATCATGCGCTGGACCGAGCAGCTGCTCGAGGATTTGGCGTGGAAGGGGACGCCTCGGGGGTGAGTTATGCTGGATGCGTCCGCACTTTTTTAGTGTTGTCCGAAAATACGAGCCCATCCATCGGAAATCTCTCATGTCGCTGTGTGCTGCGTAATAGTGCATCAACCAGAATATGCAATTTCATCAGTAGACGTTATGATATTTCATCAGTTGAGGTTATGCTAATTCATCAGTAGCGTGCTCAAAACCCTGTAAACAGGCGGAAATTCTCTTATTGCATCACGATTTATTGCATCGTGATTAATGTAATCGTGATGCAATAAGCACGGCGCGGCGAATTTTCTTTGCTTTGACTAGCTATTCGCCCAACGCAAACGCCGTCCTTCCATCGTTGGATGTGAACGCTCCCAGCGGGCGGTGCCGTCAGAGCGCGCTGTAGTCCAACAAACACACTATTCTTGACGGTGTCATACAACCAACGCTTGAAGGAGTAGTTGTGGCAGCAATTGAAAGCGTATACGCGCGCGAAATTCTTGATTCCCGTGGCAATCCGACTGTTGAAGTGGTTCTCGACACCGATGATGGTGCGCAGGGCCTCGGCCTCGTCCCCTCCGGTGCTTCTACCGGTGAGGCGGAAGCCTGGGAGCGTCGCGATGGCGACAAGTCCCGTTATCAGGGCAAAGGCGTCCTCGATGCGGTCAAGGCCGTCAACGAGGTCATCGCGCCGAAGGTCATCGGCATGGACGCCGCCGATCAGCGCGCACTTGATGAAACGATGATCGAACTCGACGGCACCCCGAACAAGGGCAAGCTGGGCGCCAACGCCATCCTCGGCGTCTCCCTGGCCGCGCTCTATTCCTCGGCCGAATCCGCTGGCATGCCGCTGTACCGCTACATCGGCGGCACCAACGGACACATCCTGCCGGTTCCGAATATGAACATCATGAATGGCGGTGCGCATGCTGATTTCGCGACCGACATCCAGGAATACATGATCTCCCCCTACGGCTTCGACACCTACAAGGAAGCTCTGCGCGCCGGCGTCGAAGTCTATCACACCCTCAAGGGCATCCTGAAGAAGGACGGCCACGACACCGGTCTCGGCGACGAAGGCGGCTTCGCGCCGAAGATGGAGTCCAACGAGGATTCCCTCAAGTACATCGTCAAGGCCATCGAAGCTGCCGGCTATGAGCCCGGCAAGCAGATCGGCCTGTGCCTGGACGTGGCGTCCTCCGAGTTCTATAACAAGGAGAGCAACACCTACCACTTCGACGGCGCCGACCGCGATGCGGCCTACATGCTGGACTATTACAAGGAGCTCGTCTCCAAGTACCCGCTGGTCTCCATCGAGGATCCCTACTCGGAAGAGGATTGGGATGCTTGGCAGAAGATCACCGCCGAACTGGGCGACCAGCTGCAGTTCGTAGGCGACGATCTGCTCGTGACCAACCCGAAGCGCCTGCAGAAGGGCATCGACCTCAAGGCCGCCAACTCGCTGCTCGTCAAGCTCAACCAGATCGGCTCCGTCACCGAGACCCTCGACGCGATCGAGCTGGCCACCGAGAACGGCTTCACTTCCATGGTTTCCCACCGTTCCGGCGAGACCCCGGACACCACGATCTCCGACCTGGCCGTTGCGAAGAACACCCGCCAGATCAAGACCGGCGCCCCGGCCCGCGGCGAGCGCATCGCCAAGTACAACCGCCTGCTCGAGATCGAGGAGGAGCTTGGCTCCACCGCGCTCTACGCCGGCTACAGCGCCTTCAAGGCCTGCAAGCAGTACACCAAGTAAGGCGTGGTTCGCGTGATGTCGTGCAGCGCGTGACGCTGCACGACACCGCATGAGCTTGGAAGGCCCGTCGCATTCGGCCAAGTCGAATGCGACGGGTATTTTCATGTCTATGAGCAAATCGACCCGTGCCGCAAGAACTTCGTCGTCCAGACGCGGAAGCGGCCCGGTGGCGTTCTTCATCGCGTTGTTCATCGTGGCGCTGGGGTCGATTCAGCTGGTCTCCACATTCCATTCATATGCGTTGAATCTGGCCGAGCTCAACGGCCTCAAACGGCAGGAATCCGCGCTGATCGCCAAGAAGCAGGATCTGGAGAACGACATCGCCCGGTGGAACGACAAGGCTTACATCACCGCGCAGGCGCGCGAGCGCTTGGGCTTCGTTTTCCCAGGCGAGCAGGCGATTCGCGTCGAACACCCCGAGGCGGTTACGGGCAACCCCAAGGATGCCGAAGCGAACGGGTCCTCCTCAGAAGGCGAGCATAAGGCGCTGCCATGGTACGGCGAACTGTCCTATGCCTTCAAGCAGGCTGACGCGCCGCTTCCGAAAAGCGCCAAAGATCAGGGTGCGAAAAGTCCTGCCAGCGGCGGTGCAGACGGTGCTGGCGGTGCGCAGGGAAATGATGCGACGTCGAACGACGGCACAGCGGGCAAGTAGTCTTCTGGTTTCTCATGGAGAATATCGGTGAATGGCGAACGTCCGATGAAAGGCAGATGCCTGAAATCATAGGCGCGTCACGGCGAGACATCGCCTACGAGCCACGAAAGCCCGAAAGAACAGGGGCTTCGTAACGACTGCCGCAACGGCAACGGACGATAACGACGATGGAGAGCAAGATGATTCAGTCTCAGGTCAAACTGCAGCAGGGTGCAACCGACGCCGAGACACGTGAGCAGGCCGCCGCGCTGGTCGACCGATGCCTCGCCGACCCAGCCAATGAGCACGATATCGCTATGGTGCGCAAGCAGTTGGGGCGCTTTCCCCGAGGCATGGTCGCCGTCGGCGCGCGGTGCGTCTGCGGCCGGCCGCTGGCGGTCGTTACTCGGCCGGAACTGGACGATGGCATACCCTTCCCGACGACTTGCTACCTCACCAGTCCCGAGGCCGTCAAGGCAATCTCGCATGTGGAAGCGAACGGCGTGATGCGTGAATACAACGAGCTGCTTAACGCGGACGACGCGGTGCATGAGGCCTATGAACGCGCCCATGCGTTGTACTTGGCATTCCGCCACGAGCTCGCCACGCGTCTGGGCGACAGCGAGGAGCATATCGCAGGCACCAGCGCGGGCGGTATGCCGACGCGTGTCAAATGCCTGCACGCACTGCTGGCGCAGACGCTGGTCATGGGGTCTGGAGCCAATCCCATAGGAGACATGGCTTTGGAGCGGGTTCGTAGCGAATTCAGCCCGACCGTGTGCCGATGCACGACGCAGATTGAGGACTGAATCGGGCGGCGAGACGGTGCGGCGGCGTATACTCGGGCGAGTTGTTATGAAGACTGTTATTTGAGGAATTGTTAATGAGGATCGCGCTTGCACGGACAATCGGCACGGGCAATCGGCACGGAGAAGGAGCAGCGAGGGCTATGGAAGGTTCACAACGGGATGCGGTGACGGTCGCAGGCATCGATTGCGGCACGAACTCGATTCGTCTCAAAATCGCGCGCGTCGACGCCGATGGCACGCATGACATCGTGCCCCGCATGCTCCGGGTGATTCGGCTCGGACAGGATGTGGACAAAACCCACCGCTTCGCCGATGAAGCGCTGGAACGCGCCGATGCCGCGGTGCGCGAATTCGCCGATGTGCTGGCCGAGCATCCGGTTGACGGCATTCGCTTCGTAGCCACGTCGGCCACGCGCGACGCCGAGAACCGCGAGGTGTTCGAATCCTCGATGGAGCGACTTCTCGGTGTGCGCCCGGAGGTCATACCCGGCAGCGAGGAAGCCGCGCTGAGTTTTCTTGGTGCCACATGCGTCGCGCCGCGGCATGACCTCGCAGCGCCGTATCTCGTCGTGGATCTCGGCGGAGGCTCGACGGAACTGGTGCTCGGCGGCGATGGGGTGAGCGCGCCGGACACGCAGGTGCAGGCGGCCTTCTCGATGAACATCGGGTCGGTGCGCATGACCGAACGGCATCTGCGCTCCGATCCGCCGACGACCGAGGAGATTCGCGAGGCCGCCACGGATATCGACGAGCATATCGACGAGGCATTCCAGCAGGTCCCTGCGGGCAAGACGCGCACCATCATCGGCGTGTCGGGCACGGTCACGACGATGACCGCGCTGGCGCTGGGCTTGAAGGAATACAATCACCAGGCCGTTGACGGTGTGCGCATTCCATTCTTCCAGGCATTCGATGTCGATAACCAATTCCTCAACATGACCCGCGCTGAGCGCAGTGAATACAAGACAATCCATCCCGGTCGCATCGACGTGGTCGGCGGGGGAGCGCTGGTCTGGAACCGCGTGCTCGCCAGAGTCTCCGAGGCAGCCGCGCAGGATCACGACGAGCCGTTGGACTCCTTCGTCGCCAGCGAGCACGGTCTGCTCGACGGCATCGTGCTCGATTACGGCCGTCGGCTGCTGAGTGAGTAAATTACTGCCTTGCGAGCTGGCGCAAATGTGAAATAGCCCGAGACCTACGCTCGACACCACTTTGCCGAACTAGAATGCGTACCCCCGGTGGGACTCGAACCCACAAGCCAAAGGCGACTGATTTTAAGTCAGTTGCGTCTACCGATTCCGCCACGGGGGCATGGCCTACCCTGCATCAAGCAAGCCGACCGTAGCTATTATGCCACGTTCCTAGGCCAATCGCCTGCGTGTCAATCATGTGTCATTCGTCGGACCATTCATCGCCAAATCGACCGCAGAGCAGTTCAGCATGCGTGCAAATACGGCGCAT
Source organism: Bifidobacterium subtile (assembly GCF_000741775.1). Lineage (GTDB taxonomy): Bacteria > Actinomycetota > Actinomycetes > Actinomycetales > Bifidobacteriaceae > Bifidobacterium > Bifidobacterium subtile. The sequence continues at coordinate 72,950 of NZ_JGZR01000003.1, read as the reverse complement.
GGTCACTGAATTGTTGGGGAACGGCGGAGAAAAGAGAACAAGCACATTGTCATCAAGATGAAACTCCATGCACCCGTTGTACACGCCGCCCGGGTTATCCAGCACATGTGGCCCATATGACTCTGATACCGAGCCATCACAGACAGCTCTTCGTCCATGATTGCGATCAGATCTTCGACAAGATCAACTCGTCTGCGTGCAATCCTACGCATATCTCTGTCGAAGCCGCTTGCAAAAATGATATCAATCATTGGGATTTGGCTTCTCTGATAATGTCGCGACAATACGCGCGCAGCTCCTCATGCGTGTGGAATACCGCGACTATCTCATTGTCGTCCATCAGATTGTTTTCGCGAACGTCCGCATCGTGCGCGTACGAATCAATCCGCCGCTTGAAATCGCCCAGCAAATCAACGCCTCGCCTATGAGCCTCAGCCTCAGCTTTGGCGTACTTCACATCATCAAACGTCAAAACAGTCATCATGAGCCTCCTTGATTCCACCTAATTCCACTTGCAACCATCATAACCAAGGAAACTTCCATTTCTCACACAGCCAAGCATGAACGACTCCATATGCATCGCAAATCTGTTCAGTATTGGCAAATGCATAACGAATACTGGTCGGATTGCTGAGTTTCAACCGCTGTAGCGTAGCAATCCGACCAATAAGATCCCTTTGCGGGGTGTCTGATCCACGACAACCACTGAGCTGTCCGCACGCCCCTACTGATGCCGCAGGGCGTCAACTGGGTCGAGGCGGGCGGCTCGGCGGGCGGGATAGTTGCCGAAGATGACGCCGACGGCGATGCAGATGCCGACCGCGAGCATGACCGATTGCGCGGAAACCGAGGGGGCGATCGCCATGCCGCCCACCATGCCGCCGACCAAGCCGGACAATGACATCGACAGACCGTAGCCGAGCACGGTGCCGATGAGACCGCCCATCACGGTGATGGCGATGGCCTCGGCGAGGAACTGGGCGGTCACGTCGTGCCGGGTCGCGCCTAGCGCCCGGCGCAGGCCGATTTCGCGGATACGTTCAGTCACATTGGTCAGCATCATGTTCATGATGCCGATGCCGCCCACCAGCAGCGAGATGCCGGCCACAGCTCCTGCCAGTAGCTGGAAGGCGCCCATGAAGCTGCTCATCTGGTCGATCACGGACTGTGCGCTGGACACCGACAGCTCCTGATCGATCTGGTCGGCAAGTATCCGGAGGATTTTCGCGGCGGCGACCTTGCTCTGCTCAGTGAGCTTCGCAACATCGACGCCCTGTTTGGCCAGTCCGAATATTTGCTGATAGCCGGTGCCTGAGCTTGAGAATCGCAGCGACACGGTGGATACGGGCATGTAGATATTCAGGCTGCCGTTGCCTCCGCCTCCGCCACCCATCAGCGCCGAGTTCTCGACGACGCCCACTACAGTCGCCTCGGTGCCGTCCAAGGTCACGATCTTGCCCACTGGATTCTCATTTGAGCTGCCGAAGAGCTTCTGCACGGCCTGTTTGTCGAGAATCACCGACATCGAGCCTTCGGCGGATTCGCTTTGGGTGAATGCCCGCCCTTGGGCGATTTTCAGACCCGAGACATCGAAATAGTGCTCGTCGACGCCGGTGATGGACGCCGAGAGCTTCTCGGCTGTGGTCGGTGCGGCGATTTCCTGCGCGGAGCCGTAATTCGTGGGGGAGAGATATTCGTAGTCGGGCAGCTGCTCGCGCATTGCGGCCAGCTGATCATCGTTGATGCCAGAGCCGTTATAGGGGTAGATGCTGATCGCGCGGGCCGCGTTCATGCCCATTTCGCTTACCAGCGCATCGCGGATGCCGCCGACCAGCGAGGTCATGGTGATGACGGCGGTGATGCCGATGACGATGCCGAGTATCGTCAGAGCGCTTTTGCCCTTGTTGGCCTTGAGCGCGGAGCCGGTCTCCGCTATCAGATCGCGAGCTTTCATCGGTACATCCCTTCACGCAGCACGCCGTCGCGCATGTGCAGGCAGCGGTCGGCACGGGCGGCGACCTCGGGGCTATGCGTGATGAGCACGATGGTTTTGCCCGCGTCGCGTAGCCGTTCGAAGGTGCGCATCACCGCCTCGCCCGTTTTGGAATCAAGGTTGCCGGTCGGCTCGTCGCCAAGAATGAGCGGTGGATTGCGCACCAGCGCCCTGGCGATGGCCACGCGCTGCATCTGGCCGCCGGAAAGCTCATTGGTTTTGCGATCGAACAGCATGGGGCTCAATGCCACTGAACGCAGCGCTTCGATGGCGCGCGCCTCGCGCTGGCGAACCGGGCAGTCGGAATAGGCCAGCGGCAACATCACATTGCGCAGCACGCTGGTGCGCGGCAGCAGATTGAAGGACTGGAACACGAAGCCGATGAGCCGCCCGCGCAAGTCGGAACGTTCGTCGTCGCTCAAGTCGTGCACATCCATGCCGCAGAGCCGGTAGCTGCCGGAGGAAGGCCGGTCGAGCAGCCCCAGTGTGTTCATAAGCGTGGATTTTCCCGAGCCGCTCGGCCCCATAATCGCCAGGAATTCGCCTTTGCGCACGCTCAGCGACACGCCTTTGAGCACATGCGTGAAGGTCTCTCCCGTCTCGAAGATGCGGTTGATGCCGTGGGTTTCGATAATCGCGGCGCTGGTCGCTGGGCGCTGCACGGTGCTGACTGGGTTGATGGCGTTGCCTGGCTGAGCAGCGTTGGCAGGGTTGGCAGGGTTGGTAAATGCGGCAGCGCCAGCGGCGTCAGCGTTGATACGGTGATCGACGGCAGCGTTTCCGTTCTTGGCACAAGGTCGAATATGAAGCAGTGACATGGCTACCGCACCTTCTCAAGCGGAGCTTCGGACGCGCTGCCTACGGTCGCAGACCCATCAGCGCCGGACGAGCCTTCCACGCCGCTCGCGCCAGCGGCCACAACGACCTTATCGCCTTTCTTGAGGTTGCCGTCGACTGCGGCCTTGGTGCTGTTCTTGTCCTTGACCTTGACGCCTACACGCTTCAACTCGTGGGTGTCGGCGTTGGTCTCGAGCATCACGTAGCTTCCGCCCCTGTTATCGTCCGTAATGGCGGAAATCGGCACCATCAGCGTGTCGTCTATATTCTTGGTAGTGATTTTCACGCCCGCGGTCATGCCCGGCTTCAGCCGGGGGTCGGGGGAGGGAATGATCAGACGCACCGCATACCCGGTGTTTCCCGAACCTTGGGAGCCTGCCCCCGCTGCCGAATCAGAGGAATCGCCCTGGGAGGTGGTGCTGGCTATGGTGTCGACCGTCGCGTCGAGCGTGAGGCCGGGGACAGCGGAGAAAGTGACCTTGGCTGCCTGATCCTTGGCGATTTTGGTGATGTCGAGTTCGTTGACGTTGACGTTGACCTTCATGCGTGACAGATCGGATATCTGACACAGCGGCTTGCCGTTTCCCGAGGCCGCTGCTGTGCCGGCGGCGGAAACGGTCGCGCCCGAAACCGCGCTCATGGTCAGAATAGTGCCGGCGACAGGGGCTGTCACCGTGCGTTTGTCGAGTTGGGCGGCCGCCTGATCATACGTGGCCTGGGCCTGCTGCACGGCGATCTGCGCACTGTCCACGCCGCTCTGCGCAGCGGGCAGCTGCTCGCCGGCCGCAGACGCCGCGGCATCGCCCTGAGCGCCACCCTGCCGTCTCGCGTTAGCGACGCTGGTATTGATCTGGCCGACCTGCGCCTGTGCGGCGTTAAGACTCGACTGGGCGGCTTGCAGCGCAAAATAGGCCTGATTCGCGTCCTGATCGAGCTTGTCGTTGTTGATGGTGAACAGCACATCCCCGGCGTTGACATTCGCGCCCTCCTGCACTTTCACTTCGCCGATGGTGCCGTCGACTTGCGGTGCGACGACGGTCGAGGAGATCGGCTCGATGGCTCCGGTGGAGCTCACCTGATCGATGAAACGCCCCTGCTCGACCGTTGCCGTGGGGGCGGCATTTGCTCCGCTTCCTGCTGCTGGTCGCAATGCGTTGTAGACGATGAAGCCGAGCACCAGCGCCGCGATGACGACGGCTATGATGATGCGACGGATCAGCCGCTTCTTCTTGCGCACCTTGCGCTCCTGCATGAGCCTGCCGAAGTCGGCTTTCATTGACTTCAGAACTTTCTGAGGCGCCGGACAGCACGCTGCTGCCGATGTCTTGCATGCCGACGGCAGCAGCGCCCCGTGTATCGTCGTTGTCCGATTCAAGGCCGGCCACTGGCTGCAGCTGGCGTGTCGCCTCCCCGGGCTCCTGCTCCTGAGCGAAATCGCCTAGCTGCGCCTCTTTCGGCTGTGTGGCATCATCGCCGTCAGCTTGCGAAATCGGTGTCCATTCGTGATCTGGCCTTGCGTCTTGCATTGCTATGTTCCTTTCCCGGGCGGGCGCGGCGCGAGGAGGCACCTTTGGCTTCCCCCCAAGCACCTTGCCGTCGCCTAGCGCCCTAAGTAGCTGCGCGCCAGGAAAACGCAAGACGCCAGAACGCCCCCATTGACCATGCAGGCGTATGCCGAATATCCGTTCATGATTCATTCCAGCACATCGCCCGCTGTCATGATATCCGGGAACACCCTGAATTTCCCCTGAATGTCCCCATAAATGGGGACAGCGGCGCAAGGGAATGCGCATTTTCATGTGGGCATAGGCTCTGAATCGTGAGGATCGGCTCGTGAGCGATGCCTGAGATGCCACAGTTACGAGGGATGTTTCGTGGATATCACAGCCCGAATCCTGTCGCGATTCGCTTCGCCGCGTTTGCCGAAGTACTGTGCGGTCAGTGCATAGAGGCAATCGTTGATTGCCAGCTGCGAGGTAAAGGATTCCAAAGCTTCCAAATGAGTTTTTGAGTCTTTCGAAATCGAATAAAAGACCACGTCGCCGTATTCGGTCAGAGGTGAATCGGCGAAGCTGGTGATGACGATAATTGGAACACCGTTGTTGCGCAACGATTCAGCAAGCACCAGCGTATCGGTATCGTTTCCCGTTTGCGATATGACGATGGCGCAGTCTTGTTTGTCCATCAGCGCGGTTTGCATAAGAGCCATGTGATACTCGATGTCATGAATCACGGCGATGGGCATTCGCATGAATTTATGGTAAGCGTCTAAAGCGACGATATTCGAGCCGCCCAACCCGTAGAATCCGAGTTTGCGTGCGTGCACAATGTAGTCGCGTGCCTGAACCAGATCCTGTTCGTTGATAAGAGCGAAGGTTCCTGTCAAGGTTTCGATATTAGCTGCGAGCGTTTTCCGCGCTACCGTTTTGGGTGAGTCCGCGATGTCGATATCTTCCACCGATTCGGTTTGCGTGTTGATCTCGCTGGCGAGAGCCCAGCGCAGCTGGGAGAAAGTAGAATAGCCCAGCGTCCGAGCGAAGCGCGAAAGGGTGGCGGTGGAAACGCCGCATTCCTGGGAAATGTCGGTGATGGTCTTCGATGCGGCGTTGGTGCTGTTGTTGATGATGTAGTCGGCGACTTTGCGACTGCTTGCGCCCAGCCGCTGGTAGCGGGCCTTGATTCGCTCGATGATGCTCAGATCCATGCGTTCGCTCCCTCATGCTGTCGTCGTATTCCATCCTAAGGGAATAACCTTTTTTTCGCGTGTGATTTGCGGTCTGAGTGCGTATTCGCGGCACTGTCGCTCGATTTGCTTCATCTCAAGCAATGATGTAAAATATAATCATCAAATTTAAATAATTAATGATGATTATTTACTTCAAGGAGGATGGTTTGATGAACGACGACCCTATGCTGCAGATTCGTCATGTGCAGCTGCGGATTCATGCTGATGATTGGCAAGATGCACTCAGGCGCGCGGCCAACCCACTGCTCGACGATGCAAGCATCGAATCGCAGTACGTAAGCGAGATGATCCAAGCGGTTCAGGATCTCGGCCCGTATATCGTGCTGGCTCCCGGATTTGCTCTGGGGCATGCGCGCCCGAGCGAGGCGGTGCACCGCCCGTGTCTGGCTATTGCAACTCTCGACGAGCCTGTCGAATTTGGCAGCGAGCAGAACGATCCGGTCGATATCGTCATCGTCGTGGCCTCTACAAGCAACGACGCCCATCTTGCGCTATTGCAAAAAGTGGTCACGTTCCTCAATGAGGAGAATGGTTTCGATATGCTGCGCGAGGCCCGCACCAATGATGATGCCCAGGCCATCGTGAGCACTGTAAATAAAGGAGAATGAGATGCAGATATTCGATTTTATCGTATATCAGTTTCTGAGCAATCAGACCATATTTCTCGGTTTAATCGCCTTGGTCGGCTTGCTGCTGCAAAAAAAAGTTCCCTCAGGTCGTTGACGGCGTCGTGAAAACCATCATCGGCCTGACCGTGCTTTCGGCCGGCGCGGGAATCCTGATGAATTCGCTGTCGCCGGTGGTTAAATCGTTGAATGATACCCTCAACGTCGAAGGCGTTCTGCCGACCAATGATGCCGTGTTCGGCGTTGTGCTCAAATTCCAGGATGCGGCGAAGAATACGGCGGTCATATTCCTGCTGGCATTCTTCCTGCATCTGCTGCTGGTGCGAATCACACCGGGCAAGGATTTCAAGAACGTATATCTCACCGCGCATCTTGCGCTCTATCATTCCGCGTTCATGGCGGTAACACTGCCTGTCGTCCTGCAAACTTCGAACCCGGCGGTGATCATAGCGGTGGGAACAGTTCTTAACGCCCTGTACTACACCTATTCTCCTGCCATCACGCGCAGAATCGCCCGTTCATGGACCCATGACGTGTCGACGCTGGGCTTCATGGATCAGGTGGGATCCATAGTCGCGCATTTCGTCGGCAAATGGTTCGGCAGCGCCAAGCCGGAGCAGGACGCCGATAGGATGAAGCTGCCCAAATGGGCCGCGATGTTCCGCGACAACACCGTGGTCATGTTCTTCCTCATGCCGATCATCTTCGTAGGAATCGGCCTCGCCGTCGGCCGTCAGGGCATCGAAGTCCTGTCGGGCACGGGAAGTAGCGACACCAACTGGATATTATGGCTCGTGCTTCAGGGATTCGTCTTCACCGCAGGCATCGTCATCCTGCTGCAAGGCGTGCGCATGTTCGTCGGCTCCATTGTCCCCGCCTTCAAAGGCATATCCGACAAGTTCCTTCCCGGAGCCGTTCCAGCGCTTGATGCGCCCACCTTCTTCCCATACTCGCCCATGGGCGGCATGTTCGGCTTCCTCGGCTCCACGGTCGCCTGCATTCTCGTGGCGATAGGCACCATCGTGTTCCACTCGCCGGTGATCGTGTTCCCCAGCCCGATCATCATGTACTTCGACGGCAACGTCATGGGGGTCTTCGGCAACAAGGCGGGCGGATGGCGCGGCGCCATCGCCGCGGGCTTCGTGACCGGCGCGCTTTCCTCGCTTGCAGTAATCGCGCTGTATCCGCTGACTGGCGCAGTGTACGGGTCGGGTCTCACCTGGTCCAACATCGACTATGCCTTGGTCTGGATGCCGATCATGTATCTGCTCAAGCTCGTCAGAGGCCTGTTCCTGGGCTTCTGATCATGGATGTAACCAGCTATATCAACCAATACAACAACTCACTCAAGGAGAATTATCATGAAGATCGTATGCGTTTGCGGTTTCGGCGTCGGATCGAGCGTCATCGCGAAAATGAACATCGAAAGCATTCTTGCCGATGAAGGCAGAGATGATATTTCAGTCGATACCGTCGACCTAGGCAGTATCCAGGGCGCACCAGCCGATATTTACATCACCACCACAGAGTTGGCCGATCAGTTCCCGGACGACTGTAAAGAAAAAACCATCGTGCTGACCAATTTTGTTGACCGGGACGATATCAAAAAGCATCTCGATGCGCGTATTGAGGAGCTTGGAGAGTAAACGACCGCTTTTACGCCCAAAGCAGTATATGGAAGAAGGTAATGGCATGCCGGCACGCAATATCAGCGAGGTCACTCGGGAAACGTGGATGAATGAGGTGTTCCCGGACTGGGGAACTTGGCTCAACGAAGAGATAGATGGTACCGAAGTGCCGCATGGCAAATTCACCATGTGGTGGCTTGGCAACATGGGCGTGTGGATTAAGACCGACCGTCAGACAAATATCGCCGTTGACTTGTGGTGCGGCACTGGCAAAACCACGCATAACAAGCCGGATATGTCTGCGCGGCACCAGTGGTCGCGGCTGACTGGCGGCCGGAAAATCCAGCCCAATCTGCGCACCACGCCCATGGTGATCGATCCCTTCGCGATTCGGACTCTGGACGCTTTACTGGTCACTCACTTCCATCATGACCATATTGATATGAATGTCGCGGCCGCCATCGTTCACAATGTCGAAAGCCCTATCCCGCTTATCGGGCCTCAGTGCGTGGTCGATCAATGGCTGGCGTGGGGCGTTCCTGCCGAACGATGCCACGTGGTGCATCCGGGTGACGAAGTTCGAATCAAGGATGTGACGATTCATGTCGTTGAATCCTTCGACCGAACCGTGCTTATCACCGATCCGGTCAAGGTTGAGACAAGTTCGGGGTCGGCAGACATACCCGATATGGATGAACGTGCCGTCAACTACGTCATCGAGACAACCGCTGGAACTATCTACCATGCGGGCGATTCGCACTATTGCACGTATTACGCGGAGCATGGCGCAAGTTTCGACATTGATGTGGCGCTTCTCGCCTATGGTGAGAACCCAGTATCGGTGCAGGATAAGATGACGTCGGTTGACGTGCTGCGTGCCAGCGAGGCATTGAACACCAACGTGGTGATACCGCTGCATTGGGATGTATGGAGCAATATGCTTGCAGATCCGCACGAGGTCGAAACGCTATGGAAGATGCGACGCGAGCGGTTCGGCTACCGATTCCATCCGCTGTGCTGGCTTCCGGGCGGGCGTTTCGTCTACCCGGATGACCGGAACAAGTTGGAATACTATCACGATCGCGGCTTTGACGATAGGTATACGCACCCCGTTGATTTGCCCTATACATCCTTCCTGTAAGGCGATTAAGGCGCGGGTGCTGGTGCGAAAGGCCATGCATGGATATCCAATGGAATATCCATGCATGGAGACTGTGACATGTAAAGACGTGACATAAGGAGCACATATGAATATTGGAATGATAGGACTTGGCCGCATGGGCGGGCATATGGCCCAGCGGCTGCGCGAAGGAGGCCATGCGGTTGTCGGCTACGACAGTTCGCCGCAGTCGGATCGCGATGTTGACAGCATGGAAGCTCTCGTCAAAGCATTGTCTTCGCCGCGTGTGGTGTGGGTGATGGTTCCGGCAGGTGAGCCGACTGATTCGGTAATCGAAACTCTGGCGCAGCTGCTCGATGCCGAAGACCTCGTCGTCGATGGCGGAAACACACGATATGCCGACGATACCCGTCATGCGCGGTATCTTGACCAGCGCGGCATCCGCTTTATGGATTGCGGGGTATCGGGCGGAGTATGGGGTGCCGAGCGCGGTTATGCCGTGATGGCGGGAGGCTCGCTCGAGGATTTCGAAAGAGTGAAGCCCGTGCTTGATGCTCTGAAGCCGAGCGGTCCTGACGGTCTTGTGCTTGCCGGCGGCGTTGGTGCCGGACATTATGCGAAGATGGTGCACAACGCCATCGAATATGGCATGATGCAGGCTCTAGGCGAGGGATTCGCCACTATGGCGAAAAGTCCCTGCATCACTAACCCGGCAGCCGTGATGACATCGTGGAAGTCCGGTTCGGTCGTATCCTCGTGGCTGCTTGATCTGCTCGCCAACGCTTTCGAAGACGATCCGACGCTCAGCGGCATGCCTCCGGTCGCCAACGAATCCGGGGAGGCGAAGTGGATGGTCGAATCCGCTTTGGAACTCGGCGTGCCTACGCCAGTCACGGCAGCAGCCCTGCATATGCAACAGATGTCTCGCGGGGGAGCCGACGATATTCTGCGCGCGATTTCCACTATGCGCGCGCAATTTGGAGGCCACGTCACCAAGGTCTAAGGCACTGCGAACAGTACAGGCAAAATAGCTGCGGCACGGCCCGGCATCCGCGAATCATATAATCTATGTATTCTGCGAATGCCGGGTCATGCTTATGCCAGGAAGCAACTGAACGAGCGTGGGCAGTGCGCCTTCTGAAGCTTTAGGCATATGCCCATATAGCATGGAGTGAGCAATCAGTACGGCGGTACAGGCAAAGCACGCACAGCAAAGGAACGTTATGGCTCGACAATGGACCAATATCACGCGCGACGAGGAATCGGGGCTGCCGATCATGCCGGTGCAGGCGGTTTCTGCGGCGGCGGTGCTGTGCGTGGGCGAGCTGCTGTGTGCGCCGATTTACGTCGGCATGACGCAGGGCCGGTTCGCGCTCCTTCCGTGGGCTATGGTCGCCTGCTTGCTGGCGGTGGCGTTCACGTATACCGTCGGCTTCGCGCTGCTGTGGTGCGTCGAATCGCTGGGCGGCAAGCTGCGACCCGCGCTGATGCCGGTCGCCTACGGGGTCGCCGGTCTGATCGGCTTCACGATCTGGGGGTGCGCGGTGTTCACGGCGTTCATCAACTCCATGCTCACGCCGCTGGGACTGCCGGAACTGGCCAACGGTCAGGTCGTCGGCATAGGCGTGAATTGCGCGGCGCTGGGCTTCGCGGCGTTTTTCCTCGGTTCGATTGCGCCCAAAGTATTGGCCCGTCGCAGGGGCGTGGTGATCGCCATCGGCGTGCTGACCTTGCTGTTCGCGGCGGTCGGCGCTTTCACCGTCGCCAAGGTTTATGGCGTGCTGTACTAGGAGGCACTGCCAGGGAGTCTGCGACGAGGGTTGCCCAAGACCGTTTGCGGCTTATGCGCTGACGGCTGAGCGCGTCTCGGCGTAATCATGGCTTGCCTATAATCCCATCCGTGGGTTTGCGGCGTTTGCCGGAGCTTTGAGGTCGTCGGTCGTCGGCGCGTGCGTCATGGCAAGGCGCAAACAGCATATGCAACGGATACAGCCAAGGCGCAAACACAATGAATGCGTAAGACACAAGAGAAGAATGGTCGTGATATGTTCAGTGTCCTTGAGATGTTCACCGTCGGCGTCGGGCCGAGCTCGTCGCACACGGTAGGGCCGATGTGCGCGGCCAGCGCCTTCGTGTCCTCGCTGCGCAAATCCGGCGTGCTTGGTCAGGTGGCTCGGGTGCGTGCGGTGCTGTACGGCTCGTTGTCGATGACCGGCATGGGCCACGGCACCGATCGAGCGGTGGTCGCCGGTTTGGAAGGCAGCATGCCGGAGGATGTCGATATCGAGCATCTGCTGAATATTCGGCAGGAATGCGAGCAGCGCGGCACGCTGATGCTGGGCGGCGAACAGCAGATTGCGTTCGACTACGCGCACGATGTCGTCTTCGAGATGTGGCAGCGGCTTGCGGCGCATCCCAACGGCATGCGCTTTCAGGTGTTCGACGCCGCCGGCGATGTGCTCGACGAGCAGGTGTGGTACTCGATCGGCGGCGGGTTCATCCGGCTCGGGGGCAAAGACGATCCGATGATCGGCATCCACGAGCGGCCTGCGAAGGGCATGACTTTCGCGGAGCAGGAAACCGGCGGGCAGGTGGATTTCGGCCCCGAAGTGCCCTATCATTTCTCGTCCTGCGGCGAACTCATGGCCGTGTGCGAGCGCACGGGGCTGCGCGTGAGCGAAATCGTCTGGGCCAATGAGACCGCGATGCGCCCGGCCGACGAGGTGCGCGAGCGGCTGCTGCACATCTGGCATATGATGCACGGCTGCATTCTGGCGGGGTGCTCCAGCACCAAGGAGATTCTGGCCGGTGGCCTTGAGGTGCGCCGCCGTGCGCCGCGCATGTACCAGCGGCTCTCTCCGGGCAGTGACGCGCTGCGACGCGATCACCACCGTGGCGAGGCGGCGCTGGACGCGCTGGAATCCTCCGATGCCGCGTGGGTGAATCTGTTCGCGCTGGCGGTCAGCGAGGAGAATGCCGGGGGAGGGCGCATCGTCACCGCGCCCACGAATGGCGCGGCCGGAATCATCCCGGCGGTGCTGCAATACTATTGGAGTTTCGTCGACGGCGCGGACGAGGACGGCGTGGTGCGATTCCTGCTTACGGCCGGAGCCATCGGCTACCTGTTCAAGCGCAACGGCTCGATTTCCGGGGCTGAGGTCGGCTGCCAGGGCGAGGTCGGCTCGGCCTGCTCGATGGCGGCCGGCGGACTGTGCGAAGTGATGGGCGGCACGCCGCGGCAAGTCGAGAACGCGGCGGAAATCGGCATCGAGCATCATTTGGGCCTTACCTGCGACCCGGTGGGCGGCTTGGTGCAGATTCCCTGCATCGAGCGCAACGCGATGGCGGCGAACACGGCGATCAACGCGGTGCGCATGGCGATGTTCGGCGACGGCTCGCATCTGGTCAGCCTCGATCAGGCGATCAAGACGATGATGGACACCGGAGCGGACATGATGTCGAAATACAAGGAGACCTCCAAGGGCGGTCTCGCGGTCAACGTCGTGGAATGCTAGGTTTCCAGCTGATTCGCGGTCGGTTCGCAGCTGAACCGCAGCGGCGGCTCACAATGACGCGCTGCAATGCCCCCATCAACCACAAGTGCTAGTCTGGGTCACATTGTGCGTAAGGAGGCCAATATGACAGCAAGCATGCCGCAAGTCAATGCCGAGTTCGGCGCCGCGCCGGAGATAACGTTCCCCGCGCCCGAACCGCCGGCCGGCTTGAAGGTCGCCGAGGTCGTCGAAGGCAACGGTCCGATGGTTCGGCGCGGCGACACCGTCACGGTCAACTACCATGGCGTGGTCTGGGGCGGCGACGCGCCCTTCGATTCGAGCTTCGACCGCCATCAGCCCGCCAGCTTCGGCATCGGCGTCGGACAGGTCATCAAGGGCTGGGACCAGACGGTGCCGGGCCACAACATCGGCTCGCGTCTCGTGGTCTCGATTCCCCCGGAGTACGGCTACGGTTCGCAGGGCATGCCGCAGGCGGGCATCGGCGGCGAGGACACGCTGGTCTTCGTCATCGACATCATTTCGACCCGCTGAGCCGGACGAGTCTTATAGAGCAACACGTATAGCGCTGGCGAGGTTTGGTACGCATGCAGACATAGCGTACCGGGCTTGGCCGGCGCAGTCATATATATAACCTAAGGATAAGGTCAGGAGGAGGCATTATGGCCGAGGAGAAAACGATTCTGCTTACGCAGGAGGCGTACGACAAGCTCAAGCAGGAGCTCGCCTACCGCGAGGGTGAATTCCGCGACGAGATCACCGAGCGCATCGCGACGGCGCGTGCCGAAGGCGATCTTTCGGAGAACGGCGGATACCAGGCCGCGCGCGAGGAGCAGGGCAAGAACGAAGGCCGCATCAATGAGCTCATCGTCAAGCTGCGCAACACCAAGATACTCGAGGCTCCCGAAGCGGGAACCGTGGGCAACGGCTCCGTGGTGACGTTGGACCTGGCAGGCAACGAGGTGGTCTATGTGCTGGGGTCGCGCGACATCGCCGTAGCCACCGAATACGACGTCATCAGTCCGGAATCGCCGATCGGCGCCGCCATCATAGGCGCCAAGAAGGGCGATACCGTCAGCTACAAGACGCCGAACGGCCGCGAGATATCGGTGACGGTCAAGGACTCCCAGCCGCTGTCGTGACGCTGCGAAAGCGGCGGCGACGTTTTCCCCCTATGCCAGATTGCCCGGCATAGGGGGAACTTTGGGTTTACAGGAACTTCATATGGCGCAGGATGCGCAGGAGCCAGGCGAATAGTCGGATAGACTTGCGTGGCGCTCACCACAGATTGACGATGACCATGTAGATGGCGACCATGTGGCAGGCGAATCCGGCGACGGTGCCGACGTGGAAGATCTCGTGGAAGCCGAAGACGCGCGGCCATGGATCGGGCCTGCGCAGGGCGTAGACGATGGCGCCGGCGATGTAGCATGCCCCGCCGGCGGCGATCAGTATCACAACGGCCGGGCCGGCGGCAGGGGAGAGCCAGAACAGCCGCATGAAGACCAGACCGGATATGCCGAAGACGATGTAGACGATGACGTAGAGCCAGCGAGGCGCGCTGATCCAGATCACGTGGATGACCATGGCCACGAAGGTGCAGCTCCACATGCCCACGATGATCGCGGTGCGCCAGAAGGAATCGAGCGCGAAGGAGACCGGCGTATAGGTGCCGGCGATCAGCAGGAATATATTGAGATGGTCGATGCGGCGCAGCACGTCGGTGACGCGCGGCGACCAGTCGCCCAGATGGTAGGCTGCCGAATTCGTGAATAGAAATGCCGAACATGCCATGAAGATGGCGCAGGCCCACTTCAGCCCCGTGCCGTGCGCCAGACAGATCAGCACGATGCCGGCCGCCAGCGCAAGGGGGGCGGAGACCGCATGAATCCAGCCGCGCAGGATAGGCTTGGGCCGGCCATGCACGTCGAGACGCACCCGGCGTTCCGTAGTTTCGAATGGCACGCCTTCGATGCGCGCGGCGCGAATCTCGCCCTGTGCGATGATGGCTGCCGCCCGCCGCTCGGCTGTGCGGCGCACGGAATCGGCCCTGTTGCGCGCTTTGGCGCGTGCCGCCTCGGCCCGGGCGCGCACGGCCTGCTCGCGGGCCGCGATGACGGCTGCGGCTGCGTCTCCGGATTTCGCGCTTGCCTCGGTTTCGGGATGATTCGTGCTGTCCATAATCCTCCGTTGCCGTGTATGATGCCGTATGTTACGCAAACGTAACCTACGATATCGTAACCGATGTCAATGTCAAGCTGGACGACGCCGCATCGCGGTTTTGCCCAGCCTTGCGCATGTCATATGCATGCCTGGTACATTTTCGCGCACCGCGATCTGCTCGGCAACCTGAAACACATCGATCCGCTGCAGGCCTGCGCCCTGCGTATGATGGAGACCATGGCTGATTTCACTCACATTCTCGCAACGCGCCCTGATTTCGATGACAGCGACCGCGAATGGCTGCATCATCTTGTTGCGGATTGGCAGGTCATCGCCGATCTGAGCTTCGCCGACCTGCTGCTTGTTCTGCAAAAAGGCGACGGAAGCTACGTCGTCGCCGAGCAGTGTCGGCCCTCCACCGTGATGACCCTGCGCATCGATGACGTGGTGGGCAATGAGATCAAGGACGATATGATCGACGAGCTGGACACCACGATGCGCTCGAACGACGTCGTGCGCTCCACCGTGCTGCGCGATGTGGGCCGTTCGACGGTCTGCAACGTCTACGCGCCGGTGCGACACAACGGCAAAACGCTCGGCGTCGTCATCCGCGAGACGAATATGTCCACGCGAGAATCCAACGGCCGCTACGAGTCCGAAAGCATCAACGCCGGCAAGCAGCTCTTCGAGATGATTCCGCGCGAGCAGTTCCCTTATCATGATCCGGTGATGAACCAGCGGCACAACGCCCGCGTCTCCGATGGCTTCATCCTGCTGACCGTGGACGGCGTGGTGCGCTACTCCTCGCCCAATGCCATTAGCTGCTTCCGACGCCTCGGCGCGGTGACCACGATGCAGGGCCAGTATCTCAGCGAGATCGGCACGCAGCTGCTGCACACCAAGGATCCAGTGCCCGAAGCCCTCCCTTTGGTGCTTGCGGGCAAGGCCGCCGTCGATTCCGAACTGAATGCGAATCGCTCGGTGATCTCGATTCGCTCTCTGCCGTTGTATGGCGCGAACGGACGGTCCGGCGCGCTGATTCTGTGCCGCGACGTGACCGAGCTGCGTCGGCGCGATCAGGAGCTGCAGACGAAGGACGCCACGATTTCGGAGATTCACCACAGGGTCAAGAACAATCTGCAGGCCGTTTCGGCGCTGCTGCGGCTGCAGGCGCGCAAGACCAAATCCGACGAGGTCAAGAAGGAGCTGGCGGAGGCCCAGCGCCGCGTGCAGACGATAGCCATGGTGCACGAAGGGCTGAGCCAGACCGCCGACGAGATGGTAGACTACGACAAGGTGATTTCGAATCTGCTCAAGATGACCGTGGATCTCGCCACCATGCGCGACCAGCACATCCACATCGACTACATCGGCTCCTTCGGCATGATGCCGGCCCAGGACGCCACGCCGCTGTCGCTAGTGCTCACCGAGCTGATCACCAACGCCGTCGAGCATGGCTTCGAAGGGCGCAAGGATGGGCGCATCACCATTTCAGTGGGCCGGGGCGGCAACAATCTCAACGTCGTCGTCGAGGACGACGGATCCGGCTTGGACACCGAGGAGGACAACGGCATGGCCCGCTCTTCGGGGTCGGGCTTGGGCACGCAGATCATCAACACCTTCGTCACGAACGATTTCGGCGGCACCGTGCATTGGGAGCCTCGCCGCGAGGGCGGCACCAGGGTCATTCTGGATATGCGCCTGCGTGCGGCCCAGGACCTTCAGGAGGACAGCAACGCCACGGATCTGTGAGCCTTATGCGTGAGCGCAAACGTTGCAGACCCCGCATCGCCGCGACCTGAGCTGCTCCCGGATGCGTGATTGCGATGATGTGGAGCCGGTTATACGTCACGACTCCCGCACTATCTGCAAGGTGATGCGGGAATCGTGACGTATAACCGGCAACCGGCCTGAAACGGCACAGCGCCCGCATTATCTTTGCAGTGATGCGGGCGTTGCAACGCAAAGGACTCGGCGCAGCCAGCTTATTGACCGTCGCTGTGGCTGCCGTGGCTTGCCTGGCGGCCGTCGGGGCCTTCGCGCTGCAGCCTGGTGGATTCCTTGCGCCAGACGGGGTCGATGTCTTCGAATGAGTAGAACTGCTGTCCTTCGGCGATGAAGGCTCGGGCGGATTGCAGGGCGGAATCCTCCCAGAATCGGGACCGGTGAGCGTCGCCGTCGATGCGCTCCCATGGGTCGGCGCGGAAGGCTTCGGCGATGTCGATCATGACGTTCAGCGTGTGTGCGAGGCGCAGCTTGATGGTAGGCGCTGAGAGCACGTGGTTGCTTGCGGACGCACGGTCGTCATAGGATTCGCGTTCAGCGTGCTCCTGCAAATGCCGGTGGATGTCCATGGGTTTGAATTCGTCCGTGCAGATCAGCCGCAGCCAGGCGATCGCATTGTCCACTTTGGCGTGCGGGCCGCGCCGGGAGTCCTGCCTCTCGATGGTGACCAGCTGATTGAACACCAGCCGCGCCTGCTCGCGCACCCGTTCGCGGACCATGGTGCTGACGGACTCGCCCCGTGCGAGCCAGTCGATAAGCTGCATTCCCTGAGGCAATGCGGAGTCGGTCAGATCGAGGACCTGTCCACCGAACCATTGCACGGTGGCCATTGCGAACAAGGCATCGGGCCCCCAGCGGTGACTTGCATTGACCAAGCATACAAGCGGGGTTTTCACGCCATGATGGTCGCGAATGTAGTCGAACAGGGCGACTCCCGACAGCAGTTTGTGCGTAGCTCGCAGGATCTGCTCATTCGAGGACCCATACACGGTCATCGGGTCCAGCACGGCCACGACTGCCAGCCAACGCGCAGCCCCGCGATCGTCCCAGAAGGATTTGGCATCTTCGATGGTTTCCGCCAGCTCGTAGCAGTCTTCGGGAATGCCGGCAGCCACGAAATCCTGGAACAGGTAGGGACTGCCCACCAGCAGCACCTTTCTGTGCATGAGCGCCGATGCCATAGTGCCCCGCCCTTCCCCGACGATTCTTCTCAATGGGATGATACCTCGCTTAGACACTGTCGCTATGTCGTACACGCGCTGCCGTGATACGCATGCAGTCACAAGGTGATTCGCATCATCGAAGCGGCATCGAATCGGAGCAGGATGGGCCCTCGAGCCTTTACTGCCGGGCCTGCTGACCGAAGGATACGCAAACGCCGAGCACTCTCGATCCGGCCGCACCGTCTCCATGCCGTTCGACGCTGATCATGGGTCTGTGTCCGACCACCGGATACATGGCGAGCAGTTTGGCCTGCAATGCCTCCGCATCCAACCCAGGCTCCAGCCGCACGCGACTGTCCGTGCAATGCACGGTGATTTGCAGCTGCCGGGACCGCTCGCCTTGGCCGTCGATGCTGACCGTCAGCATCGACGCTGCGTTGGCCTGTGCGGTCTCATGCGCAATTTGCCTGGCGCAGCCGACAGCGAGGACGGTCCCCACCACGCGCAGCATAGTGCGCAATTCCGGCATAGTGACATCGGAGCACGTGACATCCGCATGCGCGTCGACCCCATATCCGGCTGCCAGCGCACGCACCGCCTCGGCGACCGCCTCAGCTGACAGATCGGAAGGAGAGATCTGATCATAGGCAAGCGTGCCGAGCAGGAACGGAAGCACATCCAGGCCTCCCACGCCCCTGTCCGTTTCACCTTGCTCGCGAATGGCGGCGGCGAGAACGGGTTCGCTGATGTCGAGCGCACGGCGAACCAATTCGCTGCGCTGCTCTTCCTGTGCGCGCCGGTATTCCCGATCCTCGGCGATCACCTGCCGGCTGAACAACGAAACCTCGCCGATGAGCAGCAATGGCAGCCCCGCCACCAGTAAGAACGCGGGCGTCATACCGGTGAAAAGACGTGCCTCACCGGGCAATCCCACGGCAAGCTGCACCAGCAGCCATCCCGTGAGCGCCGGTCCAGCGAGCCAGCGCACCCAAATACGGAAGCGTTCGGACATCCGACTGCGTGACGGCTGCAAAAAACCTGTGTCATACAGGAAGGAGCGCGCCAGCGATATCTGGTAGAGCGTCACTCCCAGCCACACGCCAAGCACTCTCCAATCGGCAGCAACCGATGACCCTGTGCCCAACAATGGCAGAATGCCCCATATCATGCATGTCGGGAACAAAATCACGATATAGAGCATGGCCACGATGCCGCCTGCATTCAGCAGCACATTGTGCTGCAGCTGCAGATCTCGGGCCGTCCACCACCAGCGCAAACCGGCCATGCGCAGGAATCTGCGCCACCGAGCCGACCAGTCGCCCATCTCCGTCACTAGCTCCACCAGCGCGAACGCCACCGTCCCCGTCATCGCCGCCAGCGGCCACCAGGTATGCCAGCCGCCCACCGGCAGCGTGCCCAGACATAGCGGCAGGCCCAGCAGCAGCCGGCTTCGCGCGAATCGCCAATCATACGGGTGCTGGCGCGCATAGTTCACCCGGTACACGAACTCGCCTGACGGCAGTCCGTACAATCCCAGCTGCTCTGGTATGCCATCGCCGATGCGAATGCGCCCCATGCTCCACCTCCCGTCCAGAGTCCTGTGCTGCCGGAGCAGTCGTGCCCGATACGCTGCCCTATGCGCTCAGCGGCGCAGTCGCGTATGTCTCATCCCATACAAGCACCAAATGCCGCAAACCAGCCAAAACTTTTCATCTGAAAGGTTTTTCGGCATGGATGCGCGTACGTGCTACGCCGCATTTCCCGCGTTATTACGGCCCTGTATACGGGAATTGCGTTCAGGGCCGTTCACCATGCGTGACTCCCACCGGGTGCGGGTGTGACGCGGCAATGTGCGCATGCAACGCAATTGGGGGTTTCCGGGAAATCCCGGAAACCCCCAATCCCAACCGATTTGCAGTCGGCGGCTAGGCTATACAAGCCAAAGGAATCAGATCTGCATCTGCATGTTCTGCGAACGGCGGGCGCGCATGGCGCGACGCTTCAAAGCGCGGCGCTCGTCCTCGCTCAGCCCGCCCCACACGCCATAATCCTGATTGGTGTCCAACGCGCACTTCAGGCAGGCATCGATCACCTTGCAGGTCCGGCACACGGCCTTGGCCTCTTCGATCTGCTGGTACGCCGCCCCGGTATTTCCCACGGGGAAGAACAGCTCCGGATCCTTGTCGCGGCATGCCGCCTTCGCGCGCCAGTCAAAAGCACTGCTCATCAAATTCGCCTTCCTGTTGAAACCATGGCACATGAACGTGCTGCCATGATGTCATCGCTGTGAGTTCCCTACTAGATAACCACGAACGCATCGAATTTTCAAGGGTTTTCGCTCAACTTATCCGGTTGTCCTGGTCGCCTGCGTTTCAGGAACCACGCGTCCGAGGGCTGAGACATTGGACGCGTGTCGCGTTGCCGTCACGCAGGAACACGGCTCGGCCAGGCGTTGCCAGAGCTCCGGCATCGAAGGAGGCAAGCAGGCCTGCCGGGATGCCGTTCATGAGATCGACGGCGCGTTCGCCAGTAGGCATCACAATCCGGGTCGTGCAATGCTCGGGTATGCGCAGATGCCGCGAGGTGCGCATGGCGAACACCACGGTGATCGCGGAATCGGCCAGCGCTGACTGGAATCCGCCCGCAACGGGATCTGCGCAGAAAGGCTCAAGCCATGCGTCGGCGTCGTCCACCAGCCAGACGGCATGGGGCTGAGGGGAGGGCTCGAGGGAGTCGGCTGCGCAATGGCGTCCGACGGCTGAGCCAGCCGTCGTAGTCGTCTCTAATGATGCAGCCGTCTCGCGGCACGGCGAGGACGCAGAGAGCGATGACGCAGGAGGCGCAGAAGCTCCGCCGGCGGATCTGCCCGCATTCCCGTTAAACCAGACGGCATCCAGCCCATCCACAGCGTGCGCCTGCTCGTATACCGTTCGCAGCAGCGTTGTCTTGCCGCGGCCTTGCGTGCCGATGACGGCGATATTGCCGCAGCCGATGGGCAGCATCGCCGCGTCGAGCGCCACGCCGGTGTCGCCGAGCGCGAATGGCACTGCTGAGCGCGAGGCCGTGGGGGAGCGGCCTAGGTGCTTGGCTATGTCATGCACCATGCGCGGCAGCGGTGCGGTGAACAACGCGGCAGCGGCACTCCCACCGCAAAACCTATGAGCCAGCCGCATCGCTCGAACAAGACGTTCGATGCTGCGCGGCGCGGCGCAGCGAATGGCGGTCAGCTCGCCGCCATCCGTGCAGTAGGCCGCGCCGGGAAGCTCAGGGGGAATTGTGGCGGCTCTGGTGTCTCCAAGCAATTCGCTGGACTGAACCCCGTCGCGCACGCGCAGACATATGTTCAGACTCATATTGGCCTTCATATTGGCGCTGACCTGCCCCATCGGGTTCTGCGTGCAGGCGATGACGTGCATGTCAAGCGAGCGGCCCAGCGAAGCGATGCGCGTGAGCCTGTCGACATAATCGGGAAGCTGGCTGCTCAGCGCGTGGAATTCGTCGACGACAATCACCATCGCCGCAGGCCGATCGTGCAGCGCTCGCAGATCGCCCGCACGTCGCTCGGCAACCAGCCGCTCGCGTCGTTCGAGCTCCTGCTCGACAGCTAGCAGCGCGCGTGCGGCATGGCCCAGATCGAGATCGCACACGCTGCCGACTGCATGCGGCAGCTCTTCGAGCCGATTGAATGCAGAACCACCTTTGAAATCCAGAAAGACAAAATGCAGCCGTTCCGGCGGGTTGGCGAAGGCCATCGCCAGACACCAGCTTTGCAGCAGCACCGATTTGCCTGATCCGGTGGTTCCCGCGACTAAAGCGTGCGGCCCCTGTCGCCGGAGATCGAGAGCATGCACGCCTTCGCCCGACATGGCCACCGGGACCCGCAGACTTCCCGGCTGCAGCCAGCGACGGACCACGCTTCGCCATATCAACGAATCCTCGTCCAAGCCGAGCAGTGCTTCCAAGGTCCGCAAGCTTAAGGAGCGCATATCGTCACGAGGCGTTTTCATCTCACGATCTTCGGCCGGCACCGCCGAAGCGTTTGTCTTTGCAGACGCCATCTTCCTAGTGCGTATGACGGTCAGCACCGCCACCAGCGTTGCCGCCAGACCAGGCAGCACCATCAGCGCGAACAGCCAGCGGCGCTCTGCCAGCATCACCGCTGCCATCATGGCTTGGGCGAGGGCCGGCGCGCCATAGCGCAGCACGAGCATGCCGGAAGACTTTTCGCGCCCATGCCGTTGGCGCTGATGGGCTGTCCGATGGCCAGCCTGATGTCGGCGTGTGTTCATGTCTTCAGTGTGAAGGCAGGCGCAGCTGCGGCGCAAGCGGTTCCGGGGGATGTGGTCGAAGGCTTGGGGTGTCGGCGTGTCGCGCTGTATCTCGCCCTTTTGAGGTTTGTCAGGGCGATGAAGAATTCTTGCGGCAAGCAAATGTGGCTCATCCAAGGGCTATTGCCGCAAAAGTCTCGCCCGCGAATGCCGCGGGCATATCACGCTGCATCAGCCGTATGGAGACGCGGGAATGCCCCTGACCGCGGATCTTCATGCCTTCGTCCAGTCAGCGCCACGCCGACACCGATGCGGCCAGGCCTACTGCTGGAACGTTTCAGCCAATGTGCCCACAGTGCCGGGCGCATGCGTGCCCTGCGCGAGTTCGTTGAACAGCGCATGGTTCTTCGCGTCGTCGAGCAGCACCGAAGAGCCGACGCCGTCGACGTAATAATCCGGATCGCTCCAGTACACGCTTCCGTTGATGCCTTTCGCGCCGGTGGCCGAGCGGAACGCCAGCGCCATCTGCAGCAAGGTGTAGGGGCTGGCACTCTGGTCTACGGTGATGGATTTGAGCGCTGCCGTGGCGACCTTGTTCAGCTTGCCCAGATTGGTGAGCGTGGAGCGGTTCGCCGCTTTGCTGATGATCGCCCCGATGACCTGACGCTGGCGCGAAGCCCGCCCGAAGTCGCCCTGGGGATCCGAATAGCGCATGCGCGAGAATGCCAGCGCGGTGCTCCCATCGGCAACATGACAGCCTGATTGCCAGTTCAGCCCGGAGTCCACGTCGTTAACCGTCTGGTCGTAGCACAGCCGCACCCCGCCCAGAGCGTCGACGATTCCCTTGAGTCCGCCGAATTGGATCAGCGCCACATGGTCGACATGCTGGGCCGTGATATCTTCGACCTGCGAGACCAGCGCCTTCTGGCCGGCGGCCTGCGCAACCGCGTTGATCTTCATGTAGTCCTCGCCGACGTTCACGAGGGAATCGCGCGGGATGGAGATCAACGAGCTGGGACCGGATTTGGGCTTGGTGAGCACGAGGATGGTATCGGTGCGGAATCCCACGGTGCCGTCATCGCCAGTAGTGCCGTCGCGCTTGTCGGATCCCAGGATCAGCCAGGTCTCCCCTGTCGTGTCGGCGTGGTTGGTGACCCAATCGGATTTGTTGAGCTGTCGGTCGACCCAGTTCCAGGTGCCGAACAGCGCCAGAATCAGCAAGGCGACGATTATCGCGAGGGCGATGAACAGTCGGCGAAGGCCGCGATGAGGCCGTGTGCGGACCACGTCTGCCTGTGCGGAACCCACGCTTCCCAACCTTCCGGCGATATGTGGCGATGGCGTGGAATTGCGCGCTTCGCCATGCTTTCCGGGCCTCGAAGAGCGTGCTCCGACATCCCGCAATCCCGAATCCAGCGCCTCTGGGCGCCGTGCCCCTGATCTCGATGACGCTTGCTGAGCCGCCGATCCGGCTTGACTCGTAGAACCTGCGGAACGTCGGGCCGTGCGCGGAGTCTGTGGGTAAGGAGCGTGCGACACGGTGCGCGAAGAGCGTGCAGGCTGAAAACTTGGCGCCGACGGGGCCGCATGCGCGTCGTCATGACGCGGCGAAGTCTGATGCGGCAGCTGCTGCGACGATTTATCCGGCGTCTGCCGTGACGACTGTCGAGAGGAATGCGAAGCCTGTTGAGCGGAACGCTTCGAGGAGGACGACCGGCGCTTGGCCTGAGGAGTGAAACGCGCAGGCTCGCCTGCTTCGGGAACCGATGCCGACGACTCCCGAGAGCCTCTGGGCTCCTTGGCTGGCGGCATATCCTGGGGCGAGCGGCGCTTGCGCGTGGCAGCGGGAACGAAGCTCGGCGGTGTAGCCGGCGTGTTCGTTCCGTCCGTTTCCTGGCTCATATTCCCCTCCAATGCGCGAGTCCGTTCCACTTCTACTCGGCTGGTTTACCTTCTCGCGCGTCTCGCCTCACTTCTGCGCAGGAACGGCACATACCGTGGAGTTGAGATAACGGTCCGCGATACCGAGGTATTCGCTGGTATTCGGATCGGTGATCGTGCCGTCTTCAGGGTTGACGATGCCGCCGGTGTTCGGATCGATCAGCGTGCCGTCCGACTCGGTGATCAGCCCGGTCTTCGGATCCGGAGTCGGTGCCGGGCTTTGCGTCGTGCCGTCCGTCGCGGTGGTTTGCTCGTCAGTGGCGCTGGGCGATTCGCTTGGCGTCGCCGAAGGGGTGCTGCTGCTTGCAGCCGCCAGAGTCAAGGGCTGATGGTTGCGCAGTTTGGCCCACACCGCGTCGGCGTCGGCGGTCCACACCCTGCGGTTGGGATCGCTGGGGGCCTCGGCGACAGGGATGGTCTGTGCATAGAAATGCGAGGGATCCAAGTTCCTCAGGCTGATTGCCAAGCCGACCAATGTGGAGATGCTGCCAAGCCCGCTGCTGAAGTTCAGGGAACCCAACGCCGCTTTTGCCAGCTGATAGAGCTGGCCGGTCTGCGTGAAGAGATTTTTGCTCAGCGCCTCGTTCATCAGCTGCTTGACCAGATACTGCTGCCGCGTCGTGCGCATGACGTCGGTGCCGTCGGTCCCCGTGCCGTGCCGCATGCGGGCATACATTGTGGCGTGCAGGCCGTCGAGGTGCTGCAGGCCCTTTTTCAGATCCAATTCGGTGAAGGAATCTTGCGTATCGACCGGCACGCACACGTCAACGCCGCCGACCGCATCGATCATGTCCTTCAGTCCTTGGAAATCGACGATGACGAACTGCTGCAGATCCAGTCCGGTGAGCGCGTTGACCGCGTTGAGCGTGCAGCTGGCCGCGGACGGGAGCCCGTCGCCCGCATCCCAAGCGGTGGAGAAGATGGAATTGAACATCACGCCATACTGCGCTGGAATCGTGCCTTTTGGAGTCTGGCAGCTGGGGACATCCACCAACGAGTCGCGCGGAATTGAAACCAGATTGATGTAGGAGCGATCCGCGCTGATCTGCACCACCATCGAAGTGTCGGCGTTGTGGCTGCCCGCGTCGGCTGCGGTGCCGCCGCTCAAGGCCTCATTGCCTGATCCGTCGCGCGTGTCCTGGCCAAGCAGAAGGAAGGATATCGGTTTGCCCGCATTCGGATCGATCGGTTCGGCGGACTTCCCGCTGGGCTGGGGGAGCACCGGTATCACGTTGTACTGGTGGCCAAGGTCGATGACAGCTGGGGCGATGGCCGCCGTGAGAAACACCAGAGCCGTCACGATCACGGTGGCCGCCATGCTGAGCGCCGTGCGCCGCACGCGATATCCGGGGCTGTGACGTGGACGCGTATCGCGCCAGCCATGCAGATCGGGGAGTCGGTCATCGCTGCGATGAGAAGTCACGCTGTTGCCTTCCTGCCGTCCGGCATATGCGTTGTGCATGTTCCAGCCGAGAGCCTGTGAGTACTTGAACCCCTAGATTCTATGTCACTAGCTTGAAAAAAACTGAGAACGCGTGCTTCCAAGGCCATACGTTTACGAAATCCGCGCCTGAATGAGCAGCGGTTGCGGAGGTTGTGCGGCGAATCCATGTACGCGCGACAGCTGCAACGCGGGCAGACCGACAGACGAGCGCCGATTATTGCTAGAGCTCATTATCACAAAGTCTGTGAAAACGCTGTATTGACACGCATAAGACTTGACAAGGCCCAAGTCGCACGTGTGTAATTTAGCACAACTGACATGAATTCAAGCGTAGGCAGGATACGACATGTGGGGTGTCATCGATGATTCCGAGGAGGGACCGCAGACCAAGGGCGCGCTATGGGGATTGTTCCGCCCGGACGAGGATCTGTCATGGCAGCATCGGGCGCTGTGCTCGCAAACGGACCCTGAGGCCTTCTTCCCCGAAAAAGGCGGTTCCACACGGGATGCCAAGCGCGTCTGCGAGCAATGCGAAGTGCGCGAGCAATGTCTCCAATGGGCGCTTGAGCACGACGAACGGTTTGGCATATGGGGCGGCATGAGCGAGCGGGAGCGCCGACGCTACAAGAAAGAACGCAGGAGGCGGGCCTGAAGCGCGATCGCAAGCCTGCGTACACTGGACGTATGAACGCAACAGGCAACGTCGATATCCAACAGGTGTTGGCTCGGGTCATCGCGGCTCGTCCCTATTCGCATCGCCAGGATGTGGAGCCCGGCGTGGCGGCAGTCATCGCCGTCGAGCAGGATATGCGCTTTTTCGAGGCCACAATGGGCGCGGTGCTGACCCAAAGCATACTGCCCCAGGTCATCGTCGTCGCCGACTGCGCGGATCGGGTGAAGGAGCCCATGCAGTCGCAATTCGAGGTTATTCCCACGCCCGCAGGGCTGGCCAGCCAAGTGCCGGAGGCGAAAACGGTCAGCGTGCGGCTGGTCGGGGTCGACGATGCCTCCTCATTCGGCGACGCGGTGTCCAAGGCCCTGGACTATGCCCATCTGGGCAATAGTCTGCGCGGCGTGTGGATGCTGCACGACGATTCACGCCCAGCCGACGCGCACTGCCTAGAGAATCTGCTTGAAACATGGCGCAACGCGCCAACGGCGGCCTTGCTCGGGGCCAAACAGCTGGACTGGCAGGCCGAAAATCTGCACGACGTAGGCGCCTATGCCGGCAGGCATCGCGTCGAAAGCCTCGTTGTGGACGGTGAGCCGGATCAGGAGCAGTACGACGGCAGACAGGACGTCTTCGCGGTTTCCCTTGCTGGAGCCCTGGTGCCGATGCGGACGATGCACATGCTCAATGGCGTGGATCCGTGGTTCGGCACCTACGGCGAATCCGCTGATTTCTCCCGGCGCATCTGTCTTGGAGGTTCGCGCGTCGTGGTGGTTCCTTCCGCGCGCATCGCCCATCGGAGGGTGCGCTTCGAAGGGATTCGCACGCAGGAGGGCAAGCCCGTTGACGAGCGCTACCCGCAGAACACCGCCATGTCGGTGCTGCGCGCCGATCAGCGCTACCTTTACACGGATGTGCACCGCGCCTGGTGGCCGCTGCTATGGCTGTGGAGCCTGATTCGAGTGCTGGGCCTGGCCGTCCGCCATCTTTTCGGCAAAAGACCCTATGAGGCATGGTGTGCGCTGCGGCTGCCGTGGTATGCGCTTGCCGATATGCCGGCGGCTTTCAAGGCGCGGGGCAGAGTGAGGCGCCAGAGCGCCACGACGCTGAAGAGGCTGCCGACGCTGACGGCCGACCGCCATCAGCTGGCGCAGTGGCGGCAGCGACGCGAGGCGCTGGAAAGCCAGCGGCGCACCGTGCTGCTCAGCTCGTTGGCCAAGAATCATCTGCGGCGGCGTGCGCTGGCGCGATTCGGCGCGGCGGGGGCGATGGCATTCGCCGCTTTCGCGCTGATCGCCGTGCTGTACTGGGATGTGCTACGTGCAGCGGTATCCGGCGGGTCGCTGTATTCGCCGCATCTCGTGCCTACGCAGGCCGGATTCCTTCAGCTCGTCCAGTCCGCCACGACGCCATGGGTGTTCGGCGCTTCGACCGGGGTGCCCGCGCCTCCCGCGCCATGGCTGCTGGTCTGGCTGCTGACTTCGCTGGCGACGCTGGGCCATGCCGCGCCGGCGCTTTCCTTGCTGTTCTTTGCCTCCGCTCCGATAAGCGCGTTGTCATTCTGGGCCTTGGCGGGAGTCTTCACGCGTTCCGACGCGGTCCGAGTGGTCTCCGGACTGCTGTGGTTCGCGGCTGCGCTGGCTTTGGGATTCTACGGCAGCGCCGATCTGGCGATGCTGACGGTGATGATGTTCCTGCCTGCGGCCTTCGCCTTCGTCTTCCGGGCCGTGGGCGTGTACCGCACTGAAGAGCCGGTGAAACCGCATTCCTCGGCACAAGCCGCCGCATGCTCCGCGCTGTGCTTCATTCCCGTGGTGGCAGCCGAGCCGCAGCTGCTGCTGGCGCTGATCCTGGCATTCCTCGTGTTTCTCGTGCTCATGCCGAGGCATCGCTCCATGCTGCTGCTTATTCCGCTGCCCGCCGCTTTCGTGGTCGCGCCGACGCTGGTCAATGCGGCGCGATATATCCGACAGGGCTTCTGGCGTCAGCTGTTCGGCGATATCATGCTGCCATCCTCTGCGGCGAACGGGCATCCGCGGGCGATGGATTTTGCCGATATGGCATCTTCGGCTTTTGGCGTGTCGCTGGCCGGTGAAACCATGCGAGGCTGGGAGACTTGGCTGGGCGTAGCCGGTCTCATCGTGCTGGCTGTGCTGGTGGCGCTGGCGGTCGTCGCGCTGTTTCTGCCGTTCGCGCTGCGCGTCTCGCGCATGATGTGGGTGGTCGCAGTCTTCGGCATCGCTTTGGGACTGGTCTCGTCGCGGGTCGTCGTCGCGGTGGACGCCGATGGTCCCGTGGCGGGTTCGGTGACGCCGGGATTCGTATTGGCGCTGTTCGCTGTGCTGTGCTGCGCCTGCCAGGTGGCCGGGGGAGCCGTCAAGCATTATGAACTCCTGCCGCAGGCGGCGGCGAGCAGCCGGGCTGCTGTTGGCAGTGCGTCGGCCATCGCGTTGCCCATACGCGTGGGGCGCGCCGTGCTTGTCGGGCTGCTCGCCCTCGGCTCGGCGCTATGGCTTGGATTGGGCGTGACGAGCTCGAACGCGCATCAGGTGGCGGTGAGCAACGGGGGTCTTCCAGCGGTCGCCGTCGATTACCTGAGCAAAGGCGAGGGGCATCGCATCCTCGCATTGCACGTCGACTCAGCGGCGAGCGTGTCGTACAGCGTTGCACGCACCGGCCGAGGCGATCTCATCGACTCCTCGGCAGCGCAGCGCACGCAGGTCGTCTCAGGGGTGAGCAACGGCGACGATGAAACGCTTTGCGAAATGAGCGCGAGACTGCTGGCCGACATGGACAGCGATGCAATCGCGCGCATCGGACGGCTCGGCTTCGGCGGCATCTATGTCGCCACAGGCGAAGGCGGCAGCCAGAGCCGCCTGAGCGAGGCGCTTATCACCCATATCACCGCTTCTGACGGCGTGCAGGCCGTGGTGTCCAATGCCTCAGGGGCCTACTACCGACTCACTGCGCTCGGACCGCAATCCCAAGGCATTGATATGACACGGCAGCAGACGATCGAAGGCAGTGTGTGGCGACGCGCCTGGCTATGGAGCGCCGGTCTGCTGCTGGCGCTGTACTGCCTGGTCGCCGTGCCGCGGCCGGACAGGCGTCTCAGGGAGGTCAGGGAGGAATCATGAGCGAAGCACCTCGACGCATTTCGCGCGGAGCCGGGCGGGTTCGCCGCGTCATACTTGCCGTGATCACCACAGTGCTGCTGGTTGCGCTGTTCGCGGCGCTGAGCGTGTTCCAGCTTGCGCCGCAATGGACGGACTCCACGGGCGTGGCCGCATCATCGCGCGGCTATAACGTGTCGCAGCGGCAGGTCACCTCGTACTGTCCGGCGCGCATGGCGCTGTCGGACGATGCCACATATGGCGACAGCGAATACCACGTCTCGCAGGGCAACATCGCTTCCGCTGCGCGCTACGCGGCGTTCGGCGCGGTCTACCAGTCGAGCGTCGGGCCGCTGAACGCCGATGGGGGCGATGAGACGTCGCTTGAAGACGCCGACGCTCAGGGCCAGGCGGATGTGAAGGTCGCCGCAGGGGATGCGGACCACGGCGCTCGGCTCGTGGACACGCGGCTGTTGCAGGCGCAGTCGGGCACCGGCAGCGCGGCCGCAATCGCCGCATGGGCGACGAAGGGGGATCTTAAAGGCATGTCCGCTGCATCCTGCGTGCCCACAGGTCTCAAGCAGTCGTTCCTGCTGCCTGATACCGCCACGGGCACCACGCAGCAGCTGGTCGTGGCCAACCCCTCGGCCAAGGCGACTTCGCTGCGCGTCGACGTCTGGGGATCCAAGCAAACCGGGACCATGACGCTGTCGACCGGCAGAACGCTCAATGTCGCAGCCTACGGCCAGTCGACTCTCGATCTGGCTGCGGGCGCTCCCGATCAGGATGCGCTGTTCGTCACGGTGTCGAGCCAGGAAGCGCCGATCGCCGCAGTGGTGCGTGTCGTGCATATGGACGGGCTGACCTCCAAGGGCTCGGATTTCGCCATGCCGCTGGGCTCCTCGACGAAGACGACGACGCTGGATGGCATCAGTGCGGGGGATTCGGTCGCGTTGCTCGCCTTCAGCAAGGAGAATGCGACGTTTGAGGCCTCATGGATGGGCGGCTCGGGACGCGGCAAGCCGCGCACCGCCCAGTTGACTGCGGGCAAGGTTTCCACGATCGACTTGGGAAAGGCGCCCAAGGGTGCTTCCGCGCTGTTGATCTCCTCGGATACGGCGCTGCAGGTCGCGGCGAAAATCACCGGCTCCGGACATGACGACAGCGAGGATTTCGCGCTGGTGAACGCCGTTCCCGCCGCTGCCTCCTCGGCTATCGTGCTGCCCGACAAGGTTGGCGGCGACATCATCGTCGGCAATCCCTCCGATGGACTGCGCAAGGCCACGCTGACCGCGTACGACGCCGATGGCCGGCATGTGGGCGACAATGCCCTGAAGATCGATGCGCACGGCGTGGCGCGGCTGGGCTCCAAGGATTACGGCGACAATGCCCGGCTGTTCGTGCTCGACGACAACGCGGGCCTGCAATGGGGCGTCAGGCTTTCGCAGGATGATGTGCGCAATGCCGATCTTCCCGACGTGGCGTGGCTGGGTCCGCAACCGCTCGAACCTCGGCATGCGCGCGTTCGCGCCGTTCCGAATCTGCTCACCGTACGCTGACGGGGCTGGCGGTTTTTCCTGCCGGGGTCTACATGCCCCAGTCGGGATCGATTTCCTCGGGGCGGCGGCCGTAGAGTTCGGCGATCTGCGACACCAGCTCGTCGCGGATCGCCCATTGCAGCTCCATGCGATTGGTCACCTGCATCTGCAAGGGCATGCGATACAGCACGATTCTGGCGGGTACGCCATGCTGTGCGGGGAAGCCGCGCGATGTCGTGCTCGACGCATCCTGCCATACGTCGCTCTGCACGGGCGGCACGTCTTCGACCGCGAATTGCACGGGTTTGACCAGCTGCGGCCACGCTGCGGACAGACGCCTGATCTGCGCTGCCACGATATCGTCGAAGAGTCCGCTTTTGGTGCGGTATCGAGGCAGACGGACGCCGAACATAGGGGTGCGGAGGCCCCGCCCGTGACGGTTTCGGTAGACATGGGCTTGCCAAGGTACGCGCGACATGGCCTCCACGATAGGACGAGGCGAGGCCATTTGCGATAGGATGATGAACTGAGGTAAACGGAATCGGGAGGAAGACATGGCTGTCAGCCGGGTACCGGTATGGACTGAACTTGATATGGATGAGGTAGGGGACAAGGCCAAAGTCGTCGCTTTCGACCTCGACAACACGCTGGCGCGATCCAAGAGGCCGATGAGCGCCGAGATGGCCCGGCGCATAGCTGCGCTGACTCGTCTCATACCGGTCGCCATCATTACGGGAGGGCGCTTCGAACTCGTCGACATCCAGGTGCTTTCCATGCTTGACGCCAGCGCCAACAGGGACAACATGCATCTGATGCCCACCAGCGGCACGCGATACTACCGCTGGAACGGCAGCGAATGGCATCGCGAGTATGCCTATGATCTCAGCGCGCACGACCGTCAGGCCGTGATCGCCGCGTTCGAGCGGCATGCGCGCGAGCAGGGTCTGTGGGCCGAACACGCGTGGGGCGAGCGCATCGAGGATCGCGGCAGCCAGATCACCTTCTCCGCGCTTGGGCAGGAAGCGCCGATCGAGGAGAAAGAGGCCTGGGACCCCGACAATGCGAAGAAGAACGTGCTGGCCGCCACGCTGGCTGCCGAATTCCCTCATCTTGCCGTGCACTCGGGCGGGGCCACCAGCGTTGACGTATCGCGACGCGGCGTCGACAAGGCCTACGCCATCAATCGGCTTGCCGCGATGCTCGATGTGCCGGTAAACGCCATCGTCTACATCGGCGATCGCATGGATCCGGACGGCAACGACTATCCGGCGGCCATGGCTGGAACGATTGCGATTCGCGTCTCCGGCCCCCACGACACGCTCAAAGTATGCGACGAGCTGATCGCGCGGCTGTCGTAATGGTGCAACGGGAGGCAGCGGTCAGATTGCCGCGTTCCAGCGCTAGCAATGCGGCAATCTGACCACTATCAGGAAGCTTGGCGTTCTTGCTGGACGGTTTCGTGCGTTTTGGGCGTTGAAACGCGGCGATCTGCCCAGTATCGGGTAATGCAGGGTTTTCTGATGCGTATGTTCCCCGGCGCGTGGCGGTGACGGTGCCTCTGGCGTGTCGTTTGGCCGGGCCTTCGACCACATGACCCGATTTCGCTGGCGCCGGCGGTGCCGCTGTGCGTAGGCTCGCGTCATGGATGATGATGGTGATGCCGGCGATGGCGGATTCCCACGGACGTCAGCTGCGGCTGGGCGGCGTATAATGCGCAGCGTGCTTGGCGCGGTGCTCAATGCGGTGCTGCCGCGAGGCTGCGCGGGGTGCGACATGCCTGATATGGTGCTATGCCCTTCGTGCGAGGCCGGCTTCTACTGCCTGAGGCGTTATGCGCTTGAGGGAGAGGCAGCGGGCTTTGGATATGCCTGCGCAGCATATCAGGGCACGGCGCGGCAGGCGATTCTGGCGTGGAAGGACCACGGTGACGAGGAATGCACGCGCGCATTCGCGCAGGCGCTTGCGGTATTGGCCTTGCGTGTCGGAGCAGAGCAGGCTGTACGCGGCCGGGAGCTTCTTCTTGTGCCCGCGCCCTCTTCGCGGCGTTCCGTCCGGCATCGCGGGCGATGGCATATGCTTCCGCTTGCGCGGCGACTGGCGAGGCTGCTGCGCGAGAGGGGCATCAATGCGCATGCCGCACCGGTGCTGACGATGCGCGGCGTAGCTCGCAAATCCGTGGAGATGCGGGGCTCTTCGCAACGCGCTGGCAGGGTCGGCGGGCATATCGTCATGCGGCGGGGCGCTAATGTCGAAGGATCGCTGGTGATGCTGATTGATGACATCGTCACCACCGGCTCCACGATGCGCCAATGCGTCGGCGCACTGCGAAATGGCGGCGCCGGCGTCCTCACTGCGCTCGCTCTGGCGCAAGCGGGCGTTTCGCAGACCCAGCCGCCAACTCGCAGTCAGATGAGGCGACGGCCTTCCTGCGGATGAAAGCTGCCCGTGACCACGCCCCAAACCGTTAGATCCTCAAGCGGCTCGGGATGGAAATCGGGATAGGCCGGGTTCTCGGCGTGCAGCACCGGGCTGCCGCTATGCAGCCACAGGCGTTTCACGGTGAGTTCGCCGCCGAGCATCGCAACGACCACGTCGCCGTGACGGGCCTCGAGCGAGCGGTCGACTACGAGCAGATCGCCATCCCAGATGCCCGCTCCCTGCATCGAATCGCCCGCCACCGTGACGATATAGGTCGCGCAGGGATGCTCGGTCACCTGTTCGTCGAAGCTGAAGCCGCCGGCGAAATCATCCTGCGCAGGCGAGGGGAATCCGGCATGAACCGATTCCAGAGCCATCGGCAGTCGCGTGGGCCGTCGGTGCGCATAGGAGCGCACCAGCACTGCCGTGCAGCGGTCGCGTCGCTCAATCGCAGCAGGCCGATGGGCGCGAGCGCAATGGGTGAGGGAAGGCTGAGCAAAAGAGGACTGAGTGCGAGGCGGATGAGCGCACATAGACTTGGCGTGTGCGCGCTGGTCGTGCGCAGGCCGAATGCTGACGGCATGCCGGGCGCGGCCGGATGCTGCGGTGCGGGCAAGGGATGCAGTGCTCATGGCCACTCCTTCAAACTCGAACATATGTTCGAACCATTATGAAGGACAGCCCGGACAGTTCCTCCTGGTCATTACTCCGCCGTGTGATACTTCGGCAGCGTGATCTCGAAATTGGCGCCGCGCGTGTCGTCCACGACCTTGACGGTGCCGCCGTGCAGCTGCGCTGCCCAACGGGCGATGGAAAGCCCCAGACCGGTGCCTCCCGACTCGGTGCCGGGACCGGTCTTGCCCTTGACGAAGCGGCGGAAGATGTCGGAGCGGGCTTCGTAGGGTATCTGCGAGCCGAAGTTCACCACATTGGTCACCACGGTGCCCAGCTCGTCGTCC
This sequence comes from Bifidobacterium subtile, assembly GCF_000741775.1. Classification (GTDB taxonomy): domain Bacteria; phylum Actinomycetota; class Actinomycetes; order Actinomycetales; family Bifidobacteriaceae; genus Bifidobacterium; species Bifidobacterium subtile. The sequence goes on along the minus strand of NZ_JGZR01000003.1, from coordinate 39,026 downwards.
TCGTGGGCTTCGATCAGCACGGTGGTGTCGTCGGCGGAATGCTTGAGCGCATTCGAGATGATGTTGGTGAACAGCTGGCGCAGCCGATCCTGATCGCCTTCGATCATGATGTCGGGCGCTATGCGCACTTCGATGTCGTGCGCATGCCCCGCGTCCGCGATTTCCAGCGGCTCCACGGTCTCGTCGATGAATTCCGCGAAGTCGAACCGCTCGATCTGCAGACTCGCCGCGCCCGCCTCCATGCGCGAGAGGTCGAGCAGGAAGGCGATGAGATCGGAGAGCCGATGCGTCTGGTTGAGGATGGCTTCGAGATTCGCCGGCGTCGCCTCGGTCACGCCGTCCGCGAGGTTTTCGAGCATCGCCTGCAATGCGGAGACTGGCGTGCGCAGCTCGTGGCTGACGTTGGCGATCATATCGGCCCGCATCTGGTCCGCGTGCTGCAGCTCCTCGGTCATCTCGTTGAAGGAACGCGCGAGCTGCCCGATTTCGTCGTTGCTGTCCGTGCCGATGCTGATGCGCACGGAATAGTCGCCGTCGGCCATGCTTTCGGCGGCGTCGCGCATCTGGCGCAGGGGAGCGATCATGCCTCGCGAGAAGAAGTAGGTGATGCCCAGCGCCACGGCCAGAGTGAGCGGCATGGCGATCCAGCCGCTCAAGCCCACTTTGAGCAGGAACCATGCCATCACGAAGGCGATGGCCGTGGCGATGACGATCAGCACGCTCAGTTCGAGCTTGAGCGAGGAGAACAGTCCGATAGGTCTGGCCGTTGTCCTCAGCGAGCTTGCGCGGCGGCGCAAGGATATGGGGTCAAAGGGCTTCGGTTCAAAGGACTTGGAATCGTGTGATTTGCATGGCATGGATTGAGCGCTCGGCTTATCGTTCGCTGCTGGCTTCGCCATCCTGCGGAGGTTCGAAGGCGTAGCCGACGCCATGCGCCGTGCGAATCATGTCGGAGCCGAGCTTGTGACGCAGCGCCTTGACGTGCGAATCGACGGTGCGCGTGCCCGAGGCGTCCGGCCAGTCCCACACCTCTTCGAGCAGCTTCTCGCGCTTGAAAACCGACTTCGGCTTGCGCGCCAGCGTCGCCAGCAGATCGAATTCGGTGGGCGTCAGATGCACCTGCTCGCCGTCCATAGTGACGATGCGCTGCCTCGGGTCGATGACCAGCGACCCGAAGTCGAGCACCTTTTCGTTTTCCAGGTTCTTGGCGATGATGGTGGCGCGCTCCACGCGGCGCAGCAGCGCCTCGCACCGGGCGATCAGCTCGCGCGGGGAGAAGGGCTTGGTCATATAGTCGTCGGCGCCTGCGCCAAGGCCCATCACCTTGTCGGATTCGGCATCGCGGGCGGTGAGCATGAGCACGGGCACCGGGCGTTCGGCCACGATGCGCTTGGTCGCTTCGACACCATCCATCACTGGCAGCATGATATCCATGATGACCAGATCAGGTTTCAGCTGGCTGGCTGCGCGTACCGCGCTTGCGCCGTCAGAGGCCACGCGCGCGGTCCACCCTTTCGCAGTGATGCGCTGTGCGATGGCCGTAGCCAGATCCGGCTCGTCCTCGACGACCAAAATCGTGCGAGGACTCGTCTGATGTGCCGAAGTGTTAAGCATGCAGGTTCCGCCTTTCTACAGTTCCGGTTCCAAGAATACCGCGCCCAGTGCCGGAATGGTGAGCCTGGTCGACCAGTCGCGTGAATGATACGCTTCCGGCTCCGCCTCGAAGTCGGCGTTGGCGATGCCCGATCCGCCATACTGCTCGGCGTCGGTGTTCAGCGCCTCATGCCAGCGGCCGCCCTTCGGCAGCGCGACCTGGTAGTTCTGCCATGCCTCGCCGGAGAAGTTCACAACGACCACCATCTGCTCGCCTTGCGAGCCGACGCGCACGAAGCTGAGCACGTTGTGGTCGGCGTCGTCGCTGGTGAGCCATTGGAATCCGTCCGGCGTGAAGTCCTGGCTCCACAGCGCGGGGGAGCGCTTGTACAAGGCGTTCAGGTCGGCGACCAGCCGCTGCACGCCGCGGTGCCCGTCCCAGTCGAGCGAACCCCAATCGAGGGAACCCTCTTGGCTCCACTCGCCGAGCTGCGCGATTTCGTTGCCCATGAAAGTCAGGTTCTTGCCCGGATGAGCCCACTGGTAGGCGAACAGCGCACGCACGCCCGCGTAGCGCTGCCAGTCGTCGCCCGGCATCTTGCCGAAGACCGAGCCTTTGCCGTACACGACCTCGTCATGGCTGATCGGCAGCACGTAGTGCTCCGAATAGGCATAGACCATCGAGAAGGTGATCTCGCCGTGATGCCAGCGGCGGTTGATCGGCTCCTCGTGCAGGTACTGCAGCGTGTCGTGCATCCAGCCCATATTCCATTTCAGCCCGAAGCCAAGCCCGCCGGTGTCGGTCGGCGCGGTGATGCCCGGGTAGGCGGTGGATTCCTCGGCGATCATCATGATGCCGGGGTTGTTCTTGTAGGCCGTGGCGTTAGCTTCCTTGAGGAAGTCGATGGCTTCGAGGTTCTCGCGCCCGCCGTAGATGTTCGGCCGCCATTGGCCGTCCTTGCGGCTGTAGTCGAGGTAGAGCATCGAGGAGACGGCGTCCACGCGCAGCGCGTCGATGTGGTACTCGTCCAGCCAGAAGCAGGCGTTGGCCACCAGGAAGTTGCGCACCTCGCGCCGGCCGAAGTCGAAGACGTAGGTGCCCCAGTCGGGGTGCTCGCCGCGCAGCGGATCCGGATCCTCGTACAGCGGCGCGCCGTCGAAACGCCCGAGCGCGAAGTCGTCCTTGGGGAAGTGCGCCGGCACCCAGTCCATGATGACGCCAATGCCGGCCTCATGCAGCCGGTCGACGAGGTACTTGAAGTCGTCGGGGCTGCCCATGCGCGAATCGACCGAGTAGTATCCCGTGACCTGGTAGCCCCATGAGCCGGCGAAGGGGTGCTCGGCCAGCGGCATGAACTCCACATGCGTGAAGCCTTCCTGGCTGACGTAGTCGACCAGCTTGTCCGCCAGCTCGCGGTAGGTCTTCAGCTCGCGGTTCCAGCTCATCGCATGCACTTCGTAGATGCTCACCGGGCCGTCGTGAGGATTGGTGTTGCGCCGATGCTCCATCCACTGTCCGTCGTTCCAGTCATGCGTGGAATCGACCACGACCGAAGCGGTGCTCGGCGGAATCTCGTGCGAACGCTCCATCGGGTCGGCCTTCATGATCCAGCCGCCGTGATTGGTGAGTATCTCGTATTTGTACACGTCGCCAGCCTGCACGCCGGGAACGAAGATCTCCCAGACGCCGGAGGAGCCGAGCTCGCGCAGAGCATGACGGCGGCCGTCCCAGGCGTTGAAATTGCCTACGACGCGCACGGCTCGCGCATTGGGCGCCCAGACGGTGAACGCGGTGCCGACGAGCGGCTCGCCTGCGGTGCCGTCGGCGGCGCCCATCGGATCGTCGAAGCGGAACACGTGGGCGCCCAAGGCCTCCCAAAGCCGTTCATGCCGCCCCTCGCCGAACAGATAGGTGTCCATCTCGCCGATCATCGGCAGGTAGCGGTATGGGTCGTCTTCGATCAGGGACTGGCCGTCGGCCCACACGGTGCGCACGCGATAGTCCGGCACGGCCGGATGGCCTTCGACTTCGCTTGCGGGCGCGAGCGCCACGAACACGCCGTTATGCTCGTGACTGGCCTCGTATTCGCCGTTTTGCGTGAGGATGGTGACGGACTTCGCCAAGGGGCGCAGCAGGCGGAAGGTGACCGTGCCGGCGTCCTCGTCGATATGGGCGCCAAGCACCTCATGCGGATTGTAGTACTGCGCGTTGCTCACGCTGTCGAGTTTGCCTGAATCGACGGAGAGAGCTGCGTGATCATCATTGATTGTTGGTTCTGTAGCCATGCTAAAAGCATAGACATGTGTTTTAGCGAAAAACGGGGACGTGTCGCATGAAATTGTGCATATTATCCCAAGTCGCGCCCACATGGCATTATTGTTCAGGTTTATTGCTGTTTTCACGGAGGATTCATGGGGTATAAGGTCGGCGATATGGTCGTCTATCCGCGTCACGGCGCGGCGAAGGTCGAAGCCATCAGCGAGCGCACGGTCAAGGGCGTGACTCGAGAATACCTGCAGCTGTCCGTGCTGTCGTCCGACGGGCTGGTCATCAACGTTCCGGTCGAGAACGCCAAGAAGGTCGGCGTGCGCGACATCGTCGACGCCGACGAGGTCGCCAAGGTATTCGATATCCTGCGCACGCCGATCATCGAGAAGGAGATGAACTGGTCGCGGCGCTACAAGCTGAACGTCGAGAAGATCGCCACCGGCGATGTGAACAAGATCGCCGAGGTCGTGCGCGATCTCGCCCAGCGTGACGTGGATGAGCACGGGCTCTCGGCCGGGGAGAAGCGGATGCTGACTCGGGCGCGTAATATTCTCACCTCCGAGATTGCGCTCTCCGAGAAACTTGAGGAGGAAGAGGCCCAGCACCTGCTGGATGTGAACCTGGGATACGCCGACCCGGAGCCGGGTGACAAGAAGCATCATACCGAAGCGCCTAAGGAGCCTGCCTTCCAGACGTTGGCCCGGTTGGAGAGCGAAAGCAAGAAGGCGAAGAAGAAGTAGCGTCATCGCGCTACACACGGCTTTACGCATATGCGACAGGCGTTGCGCATCCCGTTGGGGTGCGCAACGCCTGTTTCGTTATTCGCTGCTGTTTTATGCCATGCGCGGTGCCGCGCATGGCTCATATGGCGCGGCTGCGCGAATGCTTCAACGTCTCAGTGAGGCGGCCAGTTTGGCGATGGCCCACAGCAGAGTCGATATCGTTACGATGATGAAGCTTGGCGGCGCGGGGAACATCGCCGAGATGAGCAGCCCTCCCCAGATCGATGCCAGGCAGAGCGCTCCGGCCAGAACCATCGCGCGGAAGGGCGAGGATGCGAGAATGTTGGCGGTGGCTGCCGGGGTGATGACCAGCGCGAAGATCAGCAGCGTGCCGACGGCTGGAACGGCGATGGTGATGACGCCGGCCATGATGGACATGAACGCGAGATTCATCAGCCCGATCGGCACGCCTTTGGCCTGGGCCACCTGCTCGTCGAGGGCGCTGAACAGCAGCGGGCGGTAAATGATCGACAGCACGGCGAGCAGCAGCAGATCGAATATCGCGAACCCGATGATCTGACCGGTGGTGATGGTTAGAATTGAGCCGAAAAGTATGGATTGCATCTGCTGCGAGGCCGAAGTGGACAGGCGCGCGAAGAACAGGCCCAGTCCGGTGGCGAAGGCGAGCACGGTGCCAGTGGCGATTTCGCGCTGCGAGGCGCGTTTGCCAAGTGCGCCGATCACGATGGCGCCGCCCAAGGCGAACGCGCCAAGTCCCAGCGACACGGGCAAGCCCAGCAGCACCGCCCCGGTCGCGCCCGGCAGGCCGATGTGGGCCAAAGCATGGGCTGCGAAAGTGGAGTGTCTGGCGATGGTGAAATACCCCATGATGCCGGCGGCCAGCGCAATGCACAGCCCGGCGACGAAGGCATTCGTCATGAATGACGTGCGCAGCGTTTCGACCCAATTGGGATCATATGTAAAATTCACGGCCTTCATGCCTGTTCCTCCTCGGCACCGAGGCTGGTGCTGCGCGATGCGTGGTGATGGTGGAAGTGCGCGACTTCCGCGGGATCGTGGGTGTCCTGCTCGATGCTGTCGGGCTCGTCGGGACTCGGAGTGACGAACATATCGCCCTGCGGGGTTGTCACGACCTGCACCGTCGTGCCGTACAGATGCGTAAGCAGATCGGCATCCAGCACCTCGTTCATCGCGGCGTAGTGCGGGTGCCCGTCAAGCAGATACACGGCGCCGGTGAGAATCGGCAGCAGCATGTTGAGATCGTGGGCCACGACCTGGATCGTCATGCCCAATTCGCGGTTGAGCTTGGACAGGACATGCACCGTCGCGCGCTGGCTCGCCAGATCCAGGTTGGCCAGTGGCTCGTCGAGCATGAGCAGCTTGGGATCCGAGACCAGCGCCTGGGCGATGGCCACGCGCTGGCGCAGACCGCCGGAAAGCTGCGAAAGACGATATTTTGCCTTGTCCGCGATTCCGGTGAAGGTCATGGCCTCGTAAGCCTTGGCCCGCTGCGTCTTGGTGATGAGATGAATGCCGAATCGGGTTCCGGTCAACCCCAGCAGCACCGACTGCTCGGCCGTGAGGTTCGAATCGATTTCGGATGTGTAGCTCTGCGGCACATAGCCGATGAGATGGTTGAGCGCGCCGGCCGGCTTGCCCAGCACCTTCAGTGAACCGGAGGCGAGCGGGAGAAGTCCCAGCTCGGCGTTCATCATCGTGGTCTTCCCGGTGCCGTTCGTGCCCACGATCGCGGTGACCGATCCGGCGGGAATCGAGAAGTCGCCATGCTGCCAGATGATGCGATCGCCGCGTCTGATCGAGGCGTTGCGGAAGACTATGGCCGCGTCGTCAGCGCTGTCATTCCTGCCATCGTCGCCGATCGTGGCCGCTTCGACGGGTCGTGATTGCATGCCATCCTCTTTCCCCGGCCTTTGCATGGTGCCGCGTTGCCGGTCTATTGTCGCATCGCCGCTCGGTTTTGCTGCGGCGGCTCGCGTTGCACATCTCGGCAGATGTGCAGGCAGAATACAAATTATCGCAAACGAGCGTGACAACCATTCTCAATTATTGCGGGTTATTATTTCTCGCTTCGATGTCTTCATGACAAAGCGTGTCGCGGCGATGGGTCCGGCGAAAAAGCCGCTGCGAACAGATGCTGCGGAAGATGCGGCCGATTGAAAATCGGTGTCGATCCACGTGCGATTTTTACTGCGCCGGAGGCGACGCGTCCTGCGGGGTGCTGTTCGAGGAGCTTTGGCCGGAGTCGGAGGGCGAGGTCGATTGAGATTTGCCCGCGCCTTCCGACCCGCCGGATCCAGCGCCGGACTCATCATCCGCGCTCGCCGTTGCGATGATGGGAGACGCGAGGCCTTTGACCCAATCGACCAGAGACGAAGCGTCGGCTGGCATCTGCCCGGGAACCTCGACGAAAGGCACGTTACCGATTTTGGCTGAAGCGATCAGGGCGGAAGCCGTCTCATCCGGCTTTTGCCCGTTGCCGATCAGCACATCCACCTGCCGGCCTTCAAGCAGCTTCTGGTAGTTCTTGATGTCCGGAGGAGAGGATTGGGGAGAAGGGCTCTCGGGCTGCGCAAGAGCCGACTGCGCGTAGTCCTGCGGCGTGCGGTCCTTGAATCCCAGATCGGACATGAGATAGAAAGCCGAATCGTCGAGAGCGGCATAGGTCGGATTGCCATGCGATTTGGCGAATGCGGCGAACGCGGCTTCAAGCCTGCCCTCCTCGCTGTGCCACGTCTTGAGCCGGGCGGCGAATGTCTTCTTCTTGGCAGGTCGGGCCTTGCTGAAAGCTTCCGTCAGCTCCGAGGCCATGCCGGCGCGCGCATCTTTGGAGAGCCACAATTGAGGGTTGTCGCCATCCATCGCGCCTACGGTCTCCGCGGCGGAGACGACCGCGCTGCCTCTGGATCTGTTCTTCAGCACCCAGTCGTCGTACCCCGCCCCGTTGGCGACAACGATGTCGGCGTGCTGCAGTGTGGCGATGTCGGTCGAACTCGGCTCGAAATTCCGAGCATCGAGCGTGGCTGGCGGCGTGATCGCAGTGACCTTGACGTCCTTGCCGCCGAGTTGCTCGGCGAGCGAGGCCCACTGGTTCAGCGAGGCGACGACGGCGATGGGCCCGGTGGGCGCAGGCGTCGCGGGTGAGTGCTTGGGGTCGGAGGAGGCGAAGTCGCAGGCTGCCATCGCCGCCGTCAGCATCGCCGCGAGCATGAGCATGACCAGTCTTCTCGCGGTCTTCATTCGTAGAGCCATGCGATCCTCCCTTAAATCTTGCGCATCGTGCTGCCGTTGCCGCCACTGCCGGTGTGGCGTGTGTATCGCACCTGCGCTCGATGCATCGGCGACGATGGGAATCGATACCCCTAACGATAATCTAAGGTGTGCCGCATACGCGCGAGCAAGTAATCGGATGAGAATGAAGGAGAGCGAATGACGATGCCGCTGAAGCTTGACGGAAAGCAGGTCGCCGGCGAGATCAAGGCCGATCTGGCGCGGCGCGTACGTGCGCTTGGGGAGCGCGGCGTGCAGCCAGGCCTGGGCACGCTGCTGGTCGGGGAGGACCCGGCCTCGGCCAAATACGTATCCGGCAAGCATGCGGACTGCGCCGAGGTGGGCATTCGCTCCATCCGCCGCGAGCTGCCCGCCGACGCCGGGCAGGAGGCGATATTCGAAGCCGTACGCTCGCTCAACGAGGATCCGGACTGCACGGGCTTCATCGTGCAGCTGCCGCTGCCGCAGGGCGTCGATCAGGGCGCGATCATCGATGCGATCGACCCGGCCAAGGACGCCGACGGCATGCACCCGTACAATCTGGGCGAGCTGGTGCTGCACGTCGCCGGGGATATCGCCACGCCGCTGCCATGCACGCCGCGCGGCATACTGGCGCTGCTTGCCCGCTACGATATCGAGTTGGGCGGCAAAGACGTGTGCGTGCTCGGACGCGGCATCACCATCGGGCGCACGATACCGCTGCTGCTCACGCGCCGGGGCGTCGATGCGACTGTCACGCTGTGCCACACCGGCACCGAAGACGTACGGAGCCACTTGCGTCGGGCCGATGTGATCGTCTCCGCGACCGGGCAGCCGGGCTTCGTCGGGCCTGATGACGTCAAACCCGGCGCCGTGCTCGTTGACGTAGGCATTGCACGGGTGTTCGACGAGGAGTCGGGACGCTATCGCATCAAGGGCGACATCGACAGGGACTGCTACGAGACGGCCGGCGCCTATACGCCGAATCCGGGCGGCGTCGGGCCGATGACGCGGGCGATGCTGCTGACCAATGTGGTGGAAATGGCCGAGCGCCGGGTTTCGCGTCATACCGCGTGACACGCCGTGCGGCATGACGCATGACACGCCCGGAATGTCCATGATTCTTTGGATATGGCTCCTTGTATCCTGTTCTCTGTATGTGCCTGCGAAGGCACGCCATAACTGAAAACCGGTAATATCCACTCACTAGTAAACAGAAACCACTTAATTAATGGCAGAGAACAATACGGAAGTCACCAAGGTCGCGATCAACGACATCGGCACCGAAGAGGACTTCATCAAGGCAGTCGATTCCACCATCAAGAACTTCGATGATGGCGATCTGGTCGAGGGAACCGTCGTCAAGGTTGACCACGACGAGGTCCTGCTCGACATCGGCTACAAGACCGAGGGCGTCATTCCCTCCCGCGAACTTTCCATCAAGAAGGATGTCAAGCCCGAAGAGGTCGTCGAGGTCGGCGACTCGATCGAGGCTCTCGTCGTCACCAAAGAGGACAAGGAAGGCCGTCTGATCCTGTCCAAGAAGCGTGCGCAGTACGAGCGCGCCTGGGGCGACATCGAAGCCATCAAGGACGCCGATGGCGTTGTCGAGGGCACCGTGATCGAAGCCGTCAAGGGCGGCCTGATCGTCGATATCGGCCTGCGCGGCTTCCTGCCCGCGTCGCTGGTCGAAATGCGCCGCGTGCGCGATCTGACGCCGTTCATCGGCCAGAAGATCAAGGCCAAGATCCTCGAGCTCGACAAGAACCGCAACAATGTGGTCCTCTCCCGTCGCCAGTATCTCGAGGAGACCCAGTCCGAGGTGCGCGAGACCTTCCTCTCCCAGCTCAAGAAGGGCCAGATTCGCGAGGGCGTCGTGTCCTCCATCGTCAACTTCGGCGCGTTCGTCGATCTTGGCGGCGTCGACGGCCTGATCCACGTCTCCGAGCTGTCCTGGAAGCACATCGACCACCCGTCGGAAGTCGTCAAGGTCGGTGACAAGGTCACCGTCGAGGTGCTTGACGTCGATCTCGACCGCGAGCGTATTTCCCTGTCGCTCAAGGCGACCCAGGAGGATCCGTGGCAGCGCTTCGCGCGTACCCACGTTCCCGGCCAGATCGTCAAGGGCAAGGTCACCAAGATCGTGCAGTTCGGCGTGTTCGTATCCGTCGAGGACGGCATCGAAGGCCTGGTGCACATCTCCGAGCTGGCCAACCGCCACGTGGACAACCCCGAGACGGTCGTCAAGCCGAACGAAGAGGTGTTCGTCAAGGTGATCGACGTCGATCTCGATCGTCGCCGCATCTCCCTGTCCCTCAAGCAGGCCAACGACTCCGTCGACGCGACCTCCGAGGACTTCGATCCCGCGCTCTACGGCATGCCCGCCGAGTACGACGACGAGGGCAACTACAAGTACCCCGAAGGCTTCGACCCGACGACCAACGAGTGGATCGCCGGCTTCGAGCAGCAGCGCGAGGAGTGGGAGTCGCAGTACGCGTCCGCCCACGACCTGTGGGAGCAGCACAAGGAGTTCGTCGCCAAGGAGAACGAGAACGCGGCCGCTTCGGCTGCCGAGGACGGTCAGGGCGAGCGCCACGAGCACTCCGCCGCTTCCGCCGGCTCGGAAACCTCGAACTACTCCTCCGACGCAGCAAACGAAGGCACGCTCGCCGGTTCCGATCAGCTTGCCGCGCTTCGCGAGCAGCTGCTGAGCGAAAAGAACTGAGCTTCAAGAGGCTAGGTGGTCTTTTGGCTCGCTAGCCCCACGAGTTCGTTGCAGCCCGGCACCCGAAAGGGGCCGGGCTGCAACTGTATCTGCCCGCTGCCGGCTTGCCGCCGGGTTCTCTTGTGACAGCGCTTATGCAGCTGCTGCTGGTCGGATTCGTGCGTTTCCCTGCTGGACACGCACGAATCCGACCAGCAGCGGGGAGCGACCCCTTCAATGCTTTCGATCTGCTTCGCGATACGATGGAAGGCATGATGAGGATCGGACTGACCGGTGGCATCGCGGCCGGCAAAAGCACGGTGGCGCAGCGCCTCAACGACCTGGGGCTGGTCGTCATCGATTATGATGCTTTGGCCCGGCAGATTGTAGCCCCTGGCAGCGAGGGGCTACGGCGAATCGCGCAGGAGTTCGGAGAACAGGCCATCGGCGAAGACGGCGGGCTGAATCGTTCTTGGCTGGCCGGGCATGTGTTCGGAGAGCAGGCGGCTCCCGGTGCGCGTGAACGGCTCGATGCGATTGAACATCCGCTGATCTACGAGGCGGCGAGTCGCATCGAGCAGCGTCTGATGCGCGGGGAGTGCGAGACTGATGGCGAAGTCGACGGGGCCGATGTCGACAGCAATCACGAAACCGGCGGGCATGACGGTGGAACCGACGGCAAATGCGACGATGATGAGAACCATGAGAGGCGCGGGAAATATGATGGCAGCAGAAGCCGAGGAGGGCGTGAGGCAGCAACGCGGGCCATCGTCGTTCACGACGTGCCGCTGCTTGCCGAAGTGATCGATGCCGTGCCGTTCTCCTTCGCGCATATCGTTTCAGTCGAAGCGCCAGCGGAAACGCGCATTGCGCGGATGATGGGCACGCGCGGCATGACCCGCGAACAGGCGCTGGGGCGCATCCGGCACCAGTCCAGCGAGGCGGAGCGCAGGGCGCTGGCCGATGAAGTCATCGACGCCACGCAGCCTATCGAACGAATGTTCGAACATGTTGATACGCTGGTTGCGCAATGGCGGAGCGAACTTCGCGACGAGTCGTATCGTTGATGGCGGCATGCAGCAGGCAAGGCGTTGATTCGACGGTGCGGCGTCGAATGCGTCGTTGGAAATGACGCGGCACGAATAATGCGGTGCGAGTGACACAGACGGCCAAGGATCGGAATGGATATGGGATTCAATATCGAGCGCGCGGACAAGCCCTTCGTCGTCAAATCGCCCTACCATCCTTCGGGCGACCAGCCGCAGGCCATCGACGAGCTGGCGGCGCGCATCGAGAACGGCGAGAACGACGTGGTCCTTATGGGCGCGACGGGAACCGGCAAAACGGCGACCACCGCATGGCTTATCGAGAAGCTGCAACGCCCCACGCTGATCCTGGAGCCGAACAAGACCCTCGCCGCGCAGCTGTGCGCCGAATTCCGCGAGCTCATGCCCGACAACGCCGTGAGCTATTTCGTGTCATATTACGACTACTACCAGCCCGAAGCCTACATTCCGCAGACGGACACCTACATCGAGAAGGATTCGAACATCAACGACGATGTGGAGCGGCTGCGCCATGCGGCCACCGCCAATCTGCTCACCCGGCGCGATTGCGTCGTCGTGGCCACGGTCTCCTGCATCTACGGCCTGGGCACGCCCGAGGAATACGCCGGCCGCATGCTCTTCCTGGAAGAGGGCCAGCAGATCGATCGCGATACGCTGCTGCGCAAATTCGTCGATATGCAGTACAAGCGCAACGACATCGCCTTCACGCGCGGCACCTTCCGCGTGCGTGGCGACACCGTCGAGATCATTCCGGTCTACGAGGAGCTCGCCGTGCGCATCGAGTTCTTCGGTGACGAGATCGATCGCATCTCGACCTTGCATCCGCTTACCGGCGACGTGATCGCCCATGAGGCATCCGTCCATATCTTCCCCGCCTCGCACTATGTGGCCGGCCCTGAACGCATGGAACGGGCCTTGAAAGACATCAAAAACGAACTTGATGGCCGCGTCGCCGAGCTGCACAAGCAGGGCAAGGAATTGGAAGCCCAGCGGCTGACGATGCGCACGACCTATGACTTGGAGATGCTCACGCAGGTGGGTGTGTGCTCCGGCATTGAAAATTATTCGCGGCATTTCGACGGCCGCGACCCCGGCACCGCGCCGCATACGCTGCTTGATTTCTTCCCGGACGACTTCCTGCTGGTCATCGACGAATCGCATGTCACCGTGCCCCAGATCGGCGCGATGTACGAGGGCGATGCCAGCCGCAAGCGCACCTTGGTCGAGCACGGTTTCCGCCTGCCCTCCGCGATGGACAACCGGCCGCTCAAATGGCCTGAGTTTCTGCAGCGCGTCGGTCAGACCATCTACCTGTCCGCAACGCCCGGCGACTACGAGCTGGGGCTTTCGGACGGCGTCGTGGAGCAGATCATCCGCCCGACCGGTCTGGTCGACCCCAAGATCGAAGTGCGCCCGATCGAGGGGCAGATCGACGACCTGCTCGCCGAGATCAAGGACCGCGTCGCCAGGCACGAGCGCACCTTGGTGACGACGCTGACTAAGAAGATGGCCGAGGATCTGACGGACTACCTGCTGGAGCGCGGCATCAAGGTCGAATACCTGCATTCCGACGTCGACACGCTGCGCCGCGTGGAGCTGCTGCGCGAGCTGCGCGAAGGCAAGATCGACGTCATCGTGGGCATTAACCTGCTGCGCGAAGGCCTGGACCTGCCGGAAGTATCGTTGGTGGCGATTCTCGATGCCGACAAGGAAGGCTTCCTGCGCTCCTATCGCTCGCTCATCCAGACGATCGGACGCGCGGCCCGCAACGTGTCGGGTACCGTGCTCATGTACGCCGACGAGATGACCGACGCGATGCACAAGGCCATCGACGAGACGAATCGCCGGCGCGACAAGCAGATCGCCTACAACACCGAGCACGGCATCGACCCGCAGCCGCTCATCAAGAAGATCAGCGACGTCAACGACATGCTCGCCAAGGAGGACGTCGACACCCAGACCCTGCTCGAAGGCGGCTACCGCAATGCCGGCAAGGCGGGCAACACGCATCTGGGCTTGCCGAACTTCAACCAGGACGAGGCCGACAAGCGCCATGAGGAGATCCTTAAGGCCGGACTGCCCGCGCAGGATCTCGCGGACCTGATTCGGCAGATGAGCGAGCAGATGCACACCGCCGCCGAGCAGCTGCAATTCGAGCTCGCAGCCCGTCTGCGCGACGAGATTCGCGATCTCAAAAAGGAGCTGCGCCAAATCACCGAGGCGCAGAAGTGATCAAAGCGCCCCCGTCACCAGCCGTCCGTATGCTTGACTCCATGTCTGAAACCCCCCTCGCCTTTATGATCGCCACCTTCGTAGTACTGGCGGTGTTCTTTGTCGTCGATCTGTTCGTCGTCGGCCGCAAGCCGCATGTGCCATCGACCAAGGAGTGTCTGCAGCACATCGCGTTCTTCGTCGTCATGGCGCTGATCTTCGGTGGCCTGCTGTGGTTCTTCGCTGGCGCGAAACCCGCCGTCGAGTTCTACTCCGGCTGGCTTACCGAATACTCCTTGAGCATCGACAACCTGTTCGTCTTCGTCATTATCATGGCGAACTTCGCCGTGCCGCGCGAGCTGCAGAAATATGTGCTGAGCATCGGCATTACTGTGGCGCTGGTGCTGCGCGGGCTGTTCATCCTAATCGGAGCCGCGATCATCTCGCGCTTCACCTGGGTGTTCTTCATCTTCGGCGCCTTCCTCATCTTCACGGCCGTCAAGCTGGTGATGGGCGAGGACGACGATGAGGAATACCACGAGAACGTCGTCATACGAGCCCTGCGCAAAGTGGTCAGGATCACCGATGACTTCGACGGCGAGAAACTGCGGACCGTGAAGGACGGCAGACGATTCTGGACGCCGATGCTCATCGTGTTCCTCACCATCGGCACCACTGACGTGATGTTCGCCTTCGACTCCATCCCGGCGATCTTCGGCCTGACCAAGGATCCCTTCATCGTCTTCACCTCGAACGTCTTCGCCCTGCTCGGTCTGCAGCAGCTCTACTTCCTGCTCGGCGCGCTGCTCGACAAGCTCGTCTATCTGCCGGCCGGCCTGGCGGTGGTGCTTGGATTCATCGGCGTAAAGCTCGTCATGGAGGCGTTGAGCGGCAACTCCCTGCCTTTCATAAACGGCGGTCATCCCATTGAGCAGGTGCCTGAAGTGCCCACTTGGCTCTCGCTGGCGGTCATCGTCGTCGCTATCGGCGGCTCCGCGCTGGCCAGCGTGCTCAAGATGCGCAGCGAACCGGATGCGCAGGCGAAGCTGACGAAATAAAGGGCGGTTTCCCTCTGAGTCCGAGAGCGTCTGAAACCGCACGCCGTTGCGGAAGCAGAGTCGTCGTGAGCGCTCACAACACGCCAAGGCCATGTCATGGATTCGACATGGCCTTACTAGTAGACTTAAGGAGCAAGTCAGCTGGGTTATACGACGACCCAATGATTCATATATAAGAATAGGTAGGCATTCATGCGAAAAGCCAAGATTGTAGACACCATCGGTCCCGCTACCGAATCGCTGGAGAACCTCACGAAGCTCGTCGAGGCAGGTATGGACGTCGCGCGTCTCAACCGCTCGCATGGCACTCCCGAGGACCATCTCAAGGTGTACAACAACATCCGCCAGGCCTCCAAGACGACCGGCCGCAACGTCGCCGCGCTCGTCGATCTGCAAGGTCCGAAGATTCGCTGCGGATGGTTCAAGAAGAACACTGCGGGCGAAGACAAGGTCCAGCTTGAGAGCGGCCAGGAATTCATCATCACAACCGACGACGTCGAGGGCGACGAGCGCATCACCTCCACCACATTCAAGGGCCTTCCCGGCGACTGCCACCCCGGCGATCCGATTCTGATCGACGACGGCAAGGTGCGCCTTGAGGTCACCAAGGTCGAGGGCAACAACGTATACACCAAGGTGATCGTGGCCGGTCCGGTGTCCAGCCACAAGGGCATCAACCTGCCCGGCGTGGCCGTGAGCCTGCCGGCGCTCACTGAGAAGGACGAGGCGGATCTGCGCTGGGCCATCCAGACCGGCGCCGATATGCTCGCCATGTCCTTCGTGCGCTTCGCGACCGACATCGACCGCGCCCACGAGATCATGGACGAGGAAGGCCGTCGCCTGCCGGTGGTCGCCAAGATCGAGAAGCCGCAGGCCGTAGAGAACCTCGAAGATATCGTCAAGGCCTTCGACGGCATCATGGTCGCCCGAGGCGATATGGCCGTGGAGATGCCTTTCGAGGAGGTCCCGCTGGTCACCAAGCGCTGCATCGAGCTGGCTCGTCAGTACGCCAAGCCGGTTATCGTCGCGACCGAGGTCCTCGGCTCGATGGTCGACTCCCCGGTGCCTTCACGCGCCGAGGCTTCCGACTGCGCCAACGCGATTCTCGATGGCGCCGATGCCACGATGACGTCGAACGAGACGGCCGTGGGCAGCTATCCCACCGAGACGGTGGATACCATGAGCCGCATTTCAGGCTATGCCACCGAGCATGGATACGACCGCATCCCCAAGCT
The DNA here is from genome assembly GCF_000741775.1 of Bifidobacterium subtile. Classification (GTDB taxonomy): domain Bacteria; phylum Actinomycetota; class Actinomycetes; order Actinomycetales; family Bifidobacteriaceae; genus Bifidobacterium; species Bifidobacterium subtile. The sequence continues at coordinate 22,879 of NZ_JGZR01000003.1, read as the reverse complement.
CAAGGTCCTCGACATGTCGAGCACCGGCGCCGTTTCCTCGGCTGCCGTTGATCTGGCCGACAAGCTCAACGCCAAGGCAATCGTGGCCTACACCCAGACCGGTCACACTGCGCAGCGCGTCTCGCGCGAGCGTCCGGTCGCGCCGATCTACGGCCTGACCAACAGCGAGCACACCTATCATTGGCTCGCGCTGAGCTGGGGCACCGAGGCGTTCCTGCTGCCGGGCGATTACCATGATATGAGCCGTACCGATCTCATGGTCTTCACCGACAAGACGCTGCGCGATGCCGGCAAGGTCACCGATGGCGATAAGATCGTCGTCCTCAGCTCCGCTCAGGGATCGCATCAGTCGGGCAGCACCGATTCCATCTACGTGCACACCGTCGGCTCCTGCGACTGATATCGGCTCTTCCAGCCTTTTCTGGCATAGCTGATGGCTGATGCTGCGAATGCCGGATAGCCTGTTTCATATAGCAGGCTATCCGGCATTCGCAGCATCAGCCGTTCTCGCAGCTGTCTCTTTGGGCAGATCGGCGACACACGATTTGCGTGGTCGCCTGAGTATGGTAAATTTCCATGTGGCAGTGAGACGCGAATAGCGTCGCGCCCAACGATGCAACGCCCTTGTATCCCAATTGGTAGAGGAAACAGCCTCAAAATCTGTGCAGTGTGGGTTCGAGTCCCACCAAGGGCACGTCAGGCCGGTCAAGCCGTATTCGATGCAATGAATCATGGATGGATTCCGGGCGACAATGGATTGTGGAAAGAGGCTTCAGATGGTTACAAAGAAGAAGGGGACGGAAGCGTCCGATGTCACCGAACCCGTGCTCACCGACGAGGAACTCAAGGCTGTAGCGCAGGGCGATGTGGCTGCAGCGAGCGAAAAATCCGCCGAAAGCGAACAGAAGCCTCACAAGCCCACTGTCGTAGTGGCCGAAGACGAATCCGTGAACCGCATGGACTTGGTCGCGATGCTCGAAGACAATGGCTACCAAGTGCTGGGCGAGGCTGCGAACGGCGAAGAAGCCATCGAGCTCACCCGTAAATTCCGCCCTGACGTGGTGTGCATGGATGTCAAGATGCCCCGCATGGACGGCATCGTCGCCGCAGGCACCATCTGCGACGAGAACATCGCCCCGGTGGTGATGCTGACGGCTTACTCGCAGCCTGATCTGGTCAAGCAGGCGACGGGCGCGGGCGCGATGGCCTATGTCACCAAGCCCTACGAGGAATCCAAGCTGCTGCCGGCCCTCGAGGTCGCCATGGGGCGCTTCGCGGAGATCAACGATCTGCTCGACAGCGTGGAGCGCAGCGAAGGTCGCCTTCAGGAGGCGCAGGACGAGCTCAAGAAGACCGAAGAGAAGCTCAAGAAGGCTGAGGACACGCTCGAAGAGCGCAAGTTCGTCGATCGTGCCAAAGGACTCCTGATGGATAAGGCCGACTTCTCGGAGCAGGGAGCCTTCCGCTGGATCCAGAAGACCTCGATGGATCAGCGCATTCCGAAGAAGCGCTTGGCCATGGCCATCATCGCCAAATACGGCGACGAAAAGCCTGAGGCCAGCGAGTGAAAATCCGCGCGTGATAGCGTGGAAGGCAAAGTCCGATAGGCAAGCGATAGGCAGGACATGAGCGAAGAAAAGAGTCCGGAGGGGACATTACTGGTCGTCGATGGGCATTCGCTTGCGTTCCGTGCGTACTTTGCCCTGCCCGTCGAGAATTTTTCGACGTCATCAGGCCAGCCCACCAATGCGGTATGGGGCTTCGCCACCATGCTCGCCCAAGTGATCGAGGCGGAGAAGCCCAATCATCTTGCCGTCGCCTTTGACGTCGCGGGCGGCACTTTCCGCAACACGATGCTGCCGCAGTACAAAGGCACGCGTGACGCCGCGCCCGAGGAGCTGCTCAGCCAGCTTCCGCTCATTCAGGACATGCTTGCCGCGCTGGGCGTCACATATATCGAAAAGCCCGGATACGAGGGCGACGATGTGATCGGCACGCTGGCGACGATGGGGGAGCGGCGGGGGTATCGCACGCTGGTGCTCTCGGGCGACAGGGACGCCTTCCAACTGGTCGATGATGCAATCACCGTGCTGTATCCGGGGCATCATTTCAAGGACCTCAAGCATATGACATCCGACGCGATCGTGGAGAAATACCATGTCACGCCGCAGCAATATCCCGATCTGGCCGCGCTGCGCGGCGAGACCGCTGATAACATCCCTGGCGTGCCGGGCGTGGGCGACGGTTTCGCGGCCAAATGGATCAACCAGTTCGGCTCACTCGAAGACATCATCGAGCACGCGGCGGATATCTCCGGCAAGAAGGGCGAATCCCTGCGCGCCAATCTGGACCAGGTCAGGCTCAACCGCAAGGTCAACGCGCTGGTGCGCGATCTCGATCTCGGCGTGAAAATCGAGGACTGCACCTTCGGCCAGGTCGATGCGCTTGCGCTCGACAAGCTGTTTACCCAACTCGAATTCGGCGCGCGCACCAAACAGCGAGTGCTTAGGACCTTCGGCGCGCTCGGCTCCGGGACTCCCAGTTCCCCTGATGCCGAGGATGCGCCGCAGCTGCCTGTGCAGCCGCAGACGGAGCTTATCGAAGGCGCCGAAGCGCTGCGCCACTGGGTCCAGCGGTATTGCCCGGCAGCCTCCGTCGGCGAAGAAGGCAGTGGCGAGACGCCTGCTGCCAGATCGCAGTCGCCTGAGCCGGCGGGCATGCCGGATAAGGCGCCAAACGGCGCGTCGCGCGAGGCGTCGGCTGAATCGCCCGAGGACTTCCAAAAGATCGTAGACGGCACCGTCCGATGCGTTTCCGGCATGGCGGCGACATGGGTGCTGCATGCCTCGGGATCGCCCAAGCCGGGCCATGCCTCGCTGGACATGATCGTATTGCTGGCTGACAGCCATGCGGCGGTGCTGCATGGCGATATGGGCGATGAACTCCATGACGCGCTTCAGGCGCTTCTCGACGAGCGTCATAATTCCTTGGTCATGCATGGATACAAGGAGCACAAGCATATCCTCGGTGCGGCGGGTCTCAGTCTGAGCGCCCCATATTTCGACACGAAGCTGGCCGGATACCTCGTCCACCCGGATTTCCATGCAGACAGGCTCGAACAGGCCGCGGAGCACTTCCTCGACATCCGGGTGGAGACGTCCGATGCAGTGGCTCAAGGCCAGCTCGACTTGGATGACGATCAGCCGGAACGCGGCGAATTCGACAGCGTGATCGAGCAGTCGGCCATCGTGCGGCTACTTGCTGACACGCTGGCGCCGCAACTCGACGAACGTCGGCAGTTCGGGCTGCTGCGCTCCATCGAAATGCCTGTTTCCGATGTGCTGCACGGCATGGAGCACGCTGGCGCCCATGTGGATGTGCGGCGACTGGCTGAGATGCGCGACCAGTTCTCCGCCGAAGCCAACCAGGCACAGGAGATCGCGTGGCAGGCCGCCGGCACCGAAGTCAACCTGCAAAGCCCCAAGCAGCTGCAGACGGTGCTGTTCGACGATATGGGCCTGAAACCCACGCGTCGCACCAAATCCGGCTCCTACACCACCAACGCCGCCTCCTTGCAGGATCTTTACGTCAAGTCAATTAATAACGAACGGGCGAACGCCTTCCTCGGCGCACTGCTGCGCCACCGCGAGACCAACAAGCTCAAGCAGATCGTGCAGACGCTTATCGACGCCACCAACCAGCGCGATATGCGGGTGCATACGACTTTCGAGCAGACCGTGGCCGCCACGGGGCGCTTGAGCTCGGTGGATCCGAATCTGCAGAACATCCCCAACCGCAATGCCGCAGGGCGTGAGATCCGCTCCGCCTTCGTGCCGGGAGAAGGCTACGAATCGCTGCTCAGCTGCGACTATTCGCAGGTCGAACTGCGCATCATGGCCGACCTGTCCGGTGACGAGGCGCTTATCGAGGCTTTCCGCTCCGGCACGGATTTCCACAAGTACGTGGCGAGTCTGGTCTACGACCTGCCTGTGGCTGATATATCCTCGGACCAACGCAGTCACGTGAAGGCCATGAGCTACGGTCTGGCCTACGGGCTGAGCACCTATGGTCTGGCGCACCAGCTCAAGATCAGCCCTGCGGCGGCCGATGTGCTCAAAGAGAAGTACTTCGCGACCTTCGGCAAGGTCCATGACTATCTCGAATCGCTGGTCCAGACCGCCAAACGCAAGGGATACACCGAAACCATCTTCGGGAGGCGGCGCTACTTCCCGGCGCTCAAGTCAGCCAACCGAGTGGCGCGGGACGCCGCCGAGCGCGGTGCGCTGAACGCTCCGATTCAAGGCTCCGCCGCCGACATCATGAAGCTCGCGATGATACGCGCCGAGCGTCTCCTGCGCGAGGCCGGGGTCGCCAGCCGCATCATTTTGCAGATTCATGACGAACTGGTCATCGAAGTCGCGCCGGGCGAGGCCGAACAGGTGAGCGACCTCGTCAGGGACTCCATGGAGCACGCCGTGAACCTCGCCGTTCCGTTGGATGTCTCGATCGGCATCGGCGCGGACTGGCAGCTCGCCGCCCACTGATCGCCGACCGGCCGTCAGCGCCTTCCGTCTCACGCTAGCCCAAGTTCCAGCCGCCGACATCATCAAGTCTCGAGAAAGGACGCCCATATGCCTACGCTCAAGCAAGTCGTTGATGTGCTGGAAGACCTGTATCCGCTTCGATACGCCGAGGAATGGGACGCACCCGGCTGATCGTCGGCGACTTGCATGCGCCGGTGCGCCGCGTCGCCTTCGCGGTCGACCCGACCATGGAGGTCGTGCGCGAGGCCCTGGCCATGTCCGCCGACCTGCTGATATGCCATCATCCGCTGTTCTTCCGCCCGGTGCACGCCGTCTCCGGACTTGATTTTCGCGGTGCGATCGTCGGTGAATTGCATGGGGGCCATTGTGCGCTGTGGGTCGGGCATACCAACGCCGACTGCGCGTACCGCGGGGTCGCGCAGGCAGCCGCTGATGCCTTTGGCCTGATCGAGCAGCGCCCCCTCATTCCGGTGGCCGACTCAGAGGCGAAGCAGCCGGTGGGCTTGGGCCGCATCGGACGGCTTGAGCAACCATTGCGCCTGGAGGAATTCGCGCGCCGAGTTGCCGCAGCCTTGCCGCCCACGAAGCTGGGCGTGCAGGTGGGCGGCGATCCGTCGGCGCTGGTCAGCAGCGTCGCCGTGCTGCCCGGCTCCGGCGACTCCATGTTCGACGAGGTGCGCGAGTGCGCCGCCGACGTGTATGTGACCAGCGATCTGCGTCACCACCCTGCGACCGACACGCTGCAGCAGATGCGCTATGAGGCCTCGCTTCGCGCCGATGGGATTGCAGCGGGACGGGGGAATTCCTCCGGCCGGCCCGCGCTGATCAACACCGCGCACAGCGCCATCGAATCGCTCTGGCTGCGCTACGCCATCGAAGACGTGCCGAAAGCCATGGAACGCAGCGGCGCACAGGGCTTCGACGAAGTGCGGCGCATCGAACGCAGCACCGACCCTTGGGAGCTGTCGATATCGTACGATGATCTCGCTTCCGATAAGCACGCTTCTGACATGCCGTCTTTCGATGGGCAGAGGGTTTCCTACGAGCGGACCCGGCGAGGGGCGCGGTCTGCCATCCTTCGCGACGCCGTCGAGTCGAACAACAAGCCGGCCACAACAGCAAAGGGGAACGACGACATGAAGCACGTCGAGGCCAGAAAAGGGCGTCATTCTGCGCTTGGAGCCGCCCACGATGACGAGGCGGTGCAGGGCACGCGCATCGATATGGACAAGCCGGCGCAGATCATAGGCACGAAGAAGGTCTATCAGGGGGCCATCTTCTCGGTTGAGGATCGCGCGGTGCTGCTTTCCACGCATGAGGGCGAGCCGGTGGCCCTCCGCAGGCAGGTGGTATGCCATGCCCCCAGCGTCGTGATGCTGGTGCACGACACGGCAAACGACCGGTATTTGGCCGAACGCGAGTATCGTGCTGGGTCGAACGTCTTCGCCTACGGCATACCTGCCGGGTTGATCGACCCGGGCGAGGACATGGAGAAGGCCGCTTTGCGCGAGCTGCGCGAGGAGACCGGCGTGGAGCCTGAAGCGGGCGCCGTTCGGATCGATCACGTCGGCGCCTTCCACTCTTCCGAGGGGATGTGCGACGAAATCGCGCATGTCATGGTGCTGCATCTGGACCGCTGGCACAGCGTGGAACGCCACTTCGACGCCGATGAATACGTGGAATCAGCCTGGGTGAGCTGGAGAGAGCTCTCCCGTCTGCCCATCACCTCGTCGAATCCGGTCATCGCGATCCAGCACGAGGAGCTGCGTCGCCTGCGCGAGGAAACCTCAAGCAAAGGCTGAAGGCGAAGGGCGGAGGCCAAGTCTTATTTGCTTTCCCGCCTATCTCGTCCCGGCAGGCCAGCCGCGGCTCGTCGCATGACCGTGGGGGAGCGCAAGGCACGAGCCGGCTCGCCCAAGCCGCTGTCGGCTTAACGCGGCAACGTTAAGAAATGGCGAAAATCCGGGATTTATCAGGCAACCTCGAACGCGGAGCAGCGGCTTGTGCCATACTAGTGTCTATGCAAATCAGACCAGGTTCCATGTATCCGCTTGGCGCAAGCTATGACGGTGCCGGCGTAAACTTCGCATTGTTCTCTGAGGTAGCTGAGAAAGTCGAACTGTGCTTGTTCGACGAGAACAACAACGAGACTCGCGTCGAGATGACCGAACAGAATTCCTATATCTGGCACAACTACATTCCCGGCATCCAGCCGGGGCAGCGCTATGGCTACCGCGTCTACGGGCCGTACGATCCGGCCAACGGGCTGCGCTGCAACCCGCACAAGCTTCTTCTCGACCCTTACGCGAAGGCGATCGAAGGCAACGTCGACGGCGACGAAAGCCTGTACTCGTATTCCTTCGATCATCCCGACGATCTGGCGACGATGAATACGCTCGACTCGGCCGACCATACGATGAAGGCCGCCGTCGTCAACCCGTACTTCGATTGGGGCAGCGACCAGCTGCCGGACATCCCGTATCACGATTCGGTCATCTACGAGGCGCATGTGCGCGGAATCACCAACCTCAACCCCAATGTTCCTCCGGATCTGCGCGGCACCTATGCCGGCCTCGGCTATCCCAGCGTCGTCGAATACCTCAAGAAGCTCGGCGTCACCGCCATCGAACTCATGCCGATCCACCAGTTCGTCAACGATCCCTTCCTGCAGCAGAAGGGCCTGAGCAACTACTGGGGCTACAACACCATCGGCTTCTTCGCGCCCCAAAACTCCTATTCCAGCTCGGGCCAGCGCGGCGAGCAGGTCAACGAATTCAAATCCCTGGTCAAGGCCTATCATCGCGCCGGCATGGAAGTCATCCTCGACGTGGTCTACAACCACACCGCTGAAGGCAATGACAAGGGACCGACGCTGAGCTTCAGGGGCATCGACAACGAGTCCTACTACCGCCTTGTCGACAATGACAAACGGCATTATTTCGATACGACCGGCACCGGCAACTCGCTGCTCATGCGCTCGCCGCACGCCCTGCAGCTCATCACGGATTCGCTGCGCTACTGGGTCACCGAAATGCACGTCGACGGCTTCCGCTTCGATCTGGCGGCCACGCTCGCCCGCCAGTTCCAGGAGGTCGACAAGCTTTCGGCCTTCTTCGACATCGTGGAGCAGGATCCGGTCATCTCGCGCGTCAAACTGATCGCGGAACCTTGGGATGTGGGGTCCGGCGGCTACCAGGTCGGCGGCTTCCCCCCAAGCTGGTCCGAATGGAACGGGCGCTACCGCGACTGCGTGCGCGATTTCTGGCGCTCGCAGCCCTCCACGCTGCCCGAATTCACCAGCAGACTGATGGGCAGCTCCGATCTCTACCAAGTGAATGGGCGTCGACCGGTGGCATCGGTGAACTTCATCACCGCGCACGACGGCTTCACCATGAACGATCTGGTGAGCTACAACTCCAAGCACAACGAGGCCAATGGCGAGGACAACCGCGACGGCGAGAGCAACAACCGCTCGTGGAACTGCGGGGTCGAAGGGCCGACCAACATCAATGACGTCAAGGAGCTGCGCCAGCGCCAGATGCGCAATATGTTCTCGACTCTTCTGGTCAGCCAGGGCATTCCGATGATCAGCGGCGGCGACGAGGTGGCGCGCACCCAGCAGGGCAACAACAATGCCTACTGCCAGGACAATGAGATCTCCTGGACGGACTGGGACCTTGATTCATCGCGGCAGGATCTGCTCGAATTCGTCTCCAAGCTCGTTCATCTGCGTCTTGAGCATCCGGTTCTGCACCGGCGCCGATTCTTCACCGGCCGTGGCCCCAACGACGACAGCTCCACGATTCCGCAGGCGGAGTGGTTCGACCACACTGGTTCGATCATGGATATCGATGACTGGTCGAATACGCACGCCTTCTCGGTGATGCTGTTCCTCAACGGCTCGGACATCCCCGAAACCGACTGGTATGGCAATCGGATGGTCGACAACGATTTCATTCTCATCTTCAACGCCCACTACGAGCCGATCATGTTCACGCTGCCCGACGAGCAGTACGGCAGCAAATGGCAGCTGATCGTGGACACGCACAACCCCAAGGGTCCGGAGCTGAGCTATGAAGCGGGATTCTCCATCACCGCGCAGTCGCGCAGCTTCCTGCTGCTCATGAGCGCCAAGAAGCCCAAGTCGCCGCTCAACTTCTGAGAGACGGGGCTATAGAGCCGCTGCTGCGCGTGCGATCGGGTTGCCGCTAGCTGATTCACGGGCTAGCAGCAACCCGAATCAGCTAACACATGACGTTAGAGAGACCTCTGCAACACTCGATAGCGCTACATGCAACGCAGATGCCGCGCGTTATCGAGGCGAACTCACAAGAGTTCAGCGATTCGCCGAAGGCTTCGGCTCGAGTTCGTCGTTCCGTGCAGGCGTGTCGTTGCCGGATGATTGCGCAGCAGTTGGCTCTGTCCGCGATTCCGGCCTCGGCGCTGATGAGGCGATGGCCGGGAGCGCGTTGTCCGTTTGATGATGCAGCAGCTGCGTCTGGATGCGGTCGGCCTCGATGGCGGCGATCTGGCGCGAGAAGACGATGAACCAGCCCAGAAACAGCAGTCCAGCCAAAGCCTCGACGTTGGTCAGCGTGTTGTCCGCGCGCAACCATTCGATTCCCGCGCCGGCGCATACCACGATCGCCAGATCGGAAACCAGATACATGGCGCGCGAAAGCTGCGGCGCGATCCATGGCAGACCCACGAGCAGCACCGTCATAATGCCGGGCAGTCCGCGCGCGAAGATGTTGTGGATGATCGGATGCGGCGTGTAGCGGAACAGTCCAACTCCCACGAAGGCGATGCCCGAAAGCGTGAGCAGAGCGGCCAAGCATCCAATGCGCACCTTGAAATGGCTGATATTTTCCGTATGCCCGGGGGCGTGACCGTCCGGCCAGAGCCGTCGCATCCGGTAAGTGGTCACCAGCTCGGAGATTGAGAAGTAGCTGATGATGACGATGCAGATGCCGGCCAGCATCAGCGTCGAATTGAACATCTGGGCCGCGAAGGTCGTGCGGTCGCCCAGCTGCGAGAAATTATTGTTGTACCAGTACGGGTCATCGCTGGTCAGCCCCGCTGTGCTCACGCCCGAGACGACGAAGAAGGGCAGCAGCGAGGCGATGGTTTTGGCATCCATCAGCGAGGCCTGCACAAAGGTCACATAGCCCGACACGCCAGCGAATCCGGCGCATAGCGCGGCGATGTAGCTGATGAACGAGCGCCCCATCAGCTCGTTGATGACGCCGAGCACCATGAATGTGACCAGGAACAGCGTGGAGGCATAGACGACCGACAAGGCGAGGATCTCGATGATTCTGCGCGTGACGATAAGCCAACTGCTCCGTCCCTTCAGCGAGCGCGATTTGCCAGCATACGCCACGATGAACGACACGACGCCGCACGCGGCCACGATGCCCGAGGACACGGTGAACAGCCTGCGGCTTACTTGCCAGATCGCCGGTGCCAGCTGCAGATACAGCGTCATGGCGATGCCGCCGATCAGGGCGCAGCACAGGAAAGACATAAGTCCCGCCGATTCCGCATGCTGATGCCGTCCCATAGTCGTTCTTTCCGTGTCTTTCTATGCTGTTTCGGGATAGTGGTGCTGTTCCGTGTTTTTAGTTTGTCGCCGCTGCCGTTGCCGTTGTGCCTGTGGTCGTTTTCTTTTTTGTTCGCGGACAGGGCGTTCAGCGGTGCGAATCGCCGTGCTGCCCCCGTTCGCGTGCCCATTGTATCCGGCCGGTATGTACGAGCAGGTGAGGATGCGTCTCATGAACGGCCTCGTGCAAGAGAACACGTGCGTCATAGCCGGTCCAAGGTTGCTATACAATAGATAGCTGTGCCCTTGGGCATTCGGGCTGTAGCGCAGCTTGGTAGCGCGCCTGCTTTGGGAGCAGGATGTCGCAGGTTCAAATCCTGTCAGCCCGACAAACAGCCCGGTGGGCTGTTTGTAGCAGTGCGCGATTGACGAGCGCACGTCGCTAAACAATGTGGCAGCCGCAGGCTGTCTCCGTTTTTTTTGAAAGCCCGGTGGGCTGTTTGTAGCAGTGCGCGATTGACGAGCGCACGTCGCTAAACAATGTGGCAGCCGCAGGCTGTTTCCATTTTTTTGAAAGTCCGGTGGGCTGTTTGTAGCAGCATACAATGTACGAGCGTGCGTCGCTGGGCATAGTCATCGCCGCAGACGATGTCCATATTTTTTTGAGAGTTCTGTGGATGATTTGATTTGTCGTAGGATTATCGTTCAAATTCATGACATGAAGCAAAGGTCATGAGAAAGCCTACTGTTCCATACCCCCAATTTCCTGCTCTTTTCGGGACCTTTCCTTATGCGATTTACTGCAGCAGACGGCATAATCAGCGTTGAATGCTTTGCTCCGGCCCGTTCAGTGATTCCAGAATCCGGTTGGGGAGAACACAGCGCCAATGCCGCCGGCATCCTGTATCATCCAGTGCGTGGCGAGCCACAGGGCACCGAGATCGAGAACGAGCCACAACAGCATCCACAGTAGGGCGGGGACGCCGGTGCTTTGCGCCAGCATATCGGCATCGGAATCGCGGGCGCCATGCATCGCTCTTTGGCGATACAGTTCGAACAAGGGGCGAATCGCCCCGAAGCACAGGAACCAGGCCAGCGTATAACCTGCGTAGATGCGCAACGCTGCGGCACCCCACCACGATATGACGATGGTCAATGCCAGCGCGACGATGATGGCAGCGAAGCCATACCCGTTGCGGATCCGCACGATCATGAAGGCCAGCAGTACCACGAGCAGCCACAGCGCGGCGCTCGCGTATCTGTTCGCGACTAGCGCCGCGCAGCCCAATCCCCAGAGCGCAGGGGCGATGTAGCCCGCGAAGGTCGTCAGCATCAGACCGAGGCCACGGTTTCTGCCTGCGCTGACGGTGGCACCCGAGGTGTCGGCGTGCAAACGAATCGATTCGAGCCTGCGGCCGGTCAGCACGGCTATAAGCGCGTGCCCGCCTTCATGCGCGATGGTGATGGCGTTTCTCGTCACATGCCATACCGGGCCGGGCAGCACTGCAGCAAGCGCGATGAGTGCACACAGCATGATTCCGCGCACGTCTAGCGGCGGCAGCCGGGTCGTTGAGGAGGCCCATATCGCCTGCAGCATGGCATCCAGCTGGGAGCCTGCGCTTTGAAGGATAGCGAATATCATAGGGCCATTGTGCCATGCGAAATTGGGATTAGCTGTGTGCGGCTATCCACGAGAGGCTGCTTGGGAAACGGCAGCCTCCGGACGAAGAGAAGGATGCCGAACCCAGTGAATGTACGGCTGCTTATTGCCCGTCCGAAACGGTCATAAACTCTCGCAGAATCGTTTCGACGATGGGAAGCTTTGTGTAGCCTTGCTCCCAGTTCAGATGCTTGCCTTCGGGCAGCAGCATGAAGGCCGCGTGCAGATGGCGAGCGAGCGTCTGCGTGTAGACGAACGGCACTTCGTCGTCATCCATGGCGCTGACTACCACCGCGCGGGCGAGCTTCGGCAGCACCTTGGCGTAGTCGATGGGCGTCTTGGTGAAATCGTCGAGGGCTGGAATGGTGCTCAAGGGTTCGTCGAAGCCCGACACCAGAATGAGGTTGACGTCGTGCAGGTCATGCTGCTCCACGAACCGCACGGTCTGGATGCAGCCGAGGCTGTGGCCGACGATGGTGAACCCATCGGATCGCTGAATTTGCTCGTCGCATGCCACATCCCATGCTTGCGGCGTCGGATGGAAAGGATCGGGCAGATTCAGCACCTTGACATCAAGCCCCAATGCCGTGCCGACATCCTGCTTGAGCCAGGGGAACCAGTTGGCTTGAGGATTCGATTCGAAGCCGTGAACCACGTAGACGTCCGCCATGCAATGCCGCCTTTCCTTGGGTGGACATACTTCAACACGTTAACTTCACAAGCATACCGCTGCGTTGTTGCTGAATCGGGGAGTGCTTTAGTATGTTCGCCTCGCAGCGAATTTAAGCATATCGGGTGCGAGCTGTCGACATTGATACAAGAAGTCCTGATAATTGCGGCTATCTCGCTTATGTGAGGCGTTAATCCCACGGCACCCCAAGTATCAATGGCCCAAAACGGCGGTTCCCGGCCTCCTGATACTCGGCCCTTTAAGAAATAGCGCCTCACATAACGCAGATAGACCTCCGCAGCACCTTAATAACGCCTCACATAAGCGAGATGCGTCCGCGTGAGTCCGAAATTCGGAATTTTTCTTCGCGATATAGGCAAACGGACCGTTCATCTTGGCATATTGTTCGTCTCGGCATATCACTGAGTACCCGCAGTCGGGCGCAACACAGCTGGTTTCGGGAACGGCAACTTCCATGCGGTGGATGGCGCATCGATGGCACCGTAGTCCTCGGATTTGACCTCGATTGCGCTGGGGGAGGCGTTGACGATACGAACGGGAACCCATGCGCCTGCCTCGGTCAGCATTTCATATGGCTCGAACAGATACGACAGGCCGAGTTCGTCAAGACACCGCTCGGCCGCCATCCAGTCCACAGGCCAGGTTCGGCGCTCGCCCAGCAGATCAATGGCGACGAAGCCATCGCCTTCCGACACAATCCATCCCAAGCGCTCATGGTCGCCTTCGCGCCGGTATTCAATCCAGTTCTCATGCATGGCGACACGCTATCACATCCATCCGGACCTGAATCATCAATCCTCTTGTGCGCGCCATCAATCGGAAAGTTCTATCAGTCTACTGGTAAAACCTCTCTGATTCGGAAAGTTCTATCAGTAGACTGGTAAAACTTTTGGATTTAGGACTATCGCTATGCTGAATGTCGGATCTAACCTACAACAATGCTCGAGAAAAGAAGCCGACCATGAACCGCAGCAATATCGTCAGCGTGCTTGCGCGCATCTATGTGGACGACATCGAGAAGGCGCTGCCATTATATGAGCAATTGGCTGACGGCGAAGCTCCGCATCGTTTCGATTTTGGCGAGGTTCGGCTGGCGAAGGTGGGCGTTTTCCTGCTTGTTCAGGGCGCGTCGGACGAGGTTCGCTCCCATGCGGTCACAGTGAATGTCCGCGATATTCGACCGGTGGTCGACGCCATTCGGGCCGCAGGCGGCGAGCTTGTGGAAGGGCCAGCTTCCGGGCCTAATGGCGCCCGGCTGATCGCTCGGGCATCCCGACGGCACAGTGCTCGAATACATCGAGACGGGAGAACTGTAGATGTACATGTGTCCGGCGCCATGGTTGATCTCGCGGGCTGTTTGTACTTCTAAGGACGCTAGGTGCATATGTTTGGTGCCATAGGGGCGTACGCCGCGACACACAGAGCGTATGCAGACAAGCAGACGAAGACGCCTGCTATCTCGTAATCACGTTTTTACATTGGGTCTGTATCGTGCGTATTCGTGCAGGAGGCTTGTGAGAGGCGCAATGGATACGGCGGACATGAGAGACTGCCTAATCCGCTTGCAGGCAGTTTGCGGGCAAGTGTGCGAGTAGCCATGCAAGCGGCCTCACAGCGAAGGCTCTTGCTGTTTTCTGCAGATTCCGCCATCGTTTCCGGCTAAGGCCAAGGGTTTGCGAATGAGATTTCGTGGGCAGACAGGGCTGCGGACAACCCCATGAAAGGAGGTGGATGTGAGCGAGACGATGCGCGACGCGTTGTTCCTGGCGGTGTTGTTTGTTACCAATGTCATTCAGGCGATCACGGGATTCGCGGGAACGGTGCTGGCCATGCCCGCCTCGATGCTGCTGATCGGCACGGGCGAGGCCCGCGTGGTGCTCAACGCGATGGCGTTCGCATCCTGCCTGTGGATTGGCGTGCAGAACCGTCGGCATATTCGCTGGCATGAGCTTGCCCGCATGGTCGGGTTCATGGCTATCGGCATGGTCGCGGGCATCATGCTCTACGGTCTGCTGCCCATCGCCCCGCTGCAGAAAGCATACGGAATCTTCATCATCCTCGTGGCACTATATGGTCTGTTCTTCCCTGCGCACAGCAATCCTCCCCAGTGGGTGCTGATTGCGGTGCTGCTGATGGCGGGCGTCGTGCACGGCCTGTTCGTGTCCGGCGGGGCGCTGCTCGTGGTGTATGCCACAGCGGTGCTGCGCGACAAGGACGAGTTCCGAGCGACGGTCTCCTGCGTGTGGGTTGCGCTGAACATATTCATGGGTGCGCAACAGGTCGTAGCTGGTGAATGGACCCCACATGCGTTGGTGCTGGCGGCGTTAGGCCTGCCATTGCTTGCGGTGTCGATCGTCGTGGGCAATCGGCTGCAGCGGCGCATCAGCCAGCGCGCATTTCTGCTGCTGACCTATGTGCTGCTTATCGTTTCCGGCATTTCGATTGTGGTGTGAGCGATTGTGGTGTGAGCGATTGTGGTGTGAGCGATTGTGATGTGATTGCGCACAGGAAGTTGAAGCGCACTGCAAGCGAGTGTGCTGTGAGTAGGGTGCTACGGATGAGATAGCGCGATGGGCGGCAGCAAGAGAGCGCAATGTGCCTGTCTGCGGGGCATGGAGGAATACGGGAATGCATCGTAATGAGCAGTACATCGAGGTGTGAAATAGTCGGCATATGAAGGCACGCAGACGTGCGTGACTGTGCCTTGCGCCGGCAAAGCGTTTGCCGGGTGGAGGACAGGCAAGAGCATCGAAAAGAGCATGAAAGGAGCATCTGGCTATGACGGTCCGATTGAAGGAATTGTACGAGCAGGCGCTGGCGCAGGGCCATGACATCGTGCTGGTGACCGGCTCGAAAGGGCTGGAGCGCCCGGTGCGATGGGTGCATATGGTGGAGAACGAGGAGATCGCCGGCTTCCTGGAAGGACAGGAGATCGCTTTCACCACCGGCATCGGCTTGGAATCGCAGGCAGGTCTTAAGGAGCTGGTCGCCAGCGCCTACCACTGCGGGGCCAGCGGCATCGTGATTAATCTCGGACCGTTCATCCACTCGATAGGCCCCGACGTCATCCAATTTTGCAAGGAGCGCGACTTTCCGCTGTTCCGGGTCCCGTGGAGCGAGCATATGGCGCAGATCATGCACCAGTTCAGCCTCGACATCACGATGAGCGAGAAGCATAGCATCGAACTTGCCGCGGCTTTGGAGAACGCCATCTTCTGGCCCGCGCGCGAAGAGATGTACATGGAGTACATGGAGCAGGACGGTTTCGGCAAGGACTGGAACTACTGCGTCGCCGTGTTCGACGTATGCGCCGTGGCGCGTGGCGTCGCTACCGGGGCTTATGTGCCCGATTCGCGGCTCGATGCTTTCGTGCGCCGGATTGAATCCCTGATGACGATGCGGCAATGGCGCTCGGTGGTGCTCACGATCGAGCATCGCATCGTGCTCGTGTTCGCGCGATACGCGATTGACGCTGCCGCCGCGATGGTGCATGAGATACTTGCGCTCTGCGTCGAATCGCTTGCAAAGAACGAGCAGATCTTCGCAGGGGTCGGCAAGGTCACGCATTCCGCGCGGTGCATCGGCAAAAGCTATCATCAGGGGCTTATGCTCGACAGGCTGCAGAGGCATCGAGGCAAGCCGCGCGATCCGCTGCTCTATGACGAGGCGGGCGTCGACAGGCTGCTGCTCTCAATCGATGATCAGGAGATCCTCGAGGACTACTACATCAACAGCATCGGCCCGCTCATTGAGTATGACCGGGTGAACGACGGCGATCTGACGCAGGTGCTGAACAACTATCTGAGTTCGAGCGGCAGCATCAAGGAAACCAGCGAACGCATGTTCGTGCACAGAAACACCGTGAACTACAAGATCAGCAAGATACAGGATCTTCTGGGCGTGAACCTCTCCGATTTCTCGGTGCGCATGGAGCTGCTCATCGGGCTGCACGTCAAGGAGCTGCTCGACTGCTGAGAGCAGGCGGGAACGGCTGAAATAAGCCAAAAAGCCTGAACGCAAGCTGCAGACGACCGCTGAATGGAGCTGCCGCAAGCCTTCTCGTTCCTTTCATTCCAGACCCGTGCAACCGCCTTCAGGGGCGCAGCCAAAGCCGCAATCAGAGCGGCAACCATGACCGCTGCCAGCTCTGTGGCACCGTTCGTTTCTTTATGCTGGAGCACAAAGAGTCTCGTGCGCTGGCGCATTGCTGGCTGAGCATCGCCTCCATAGACTGCTAGATAAGACCCACGGAGGCAAGCAACACAAGCTCCTCACGGTCAGATGACAACCGCTTCGCACGGACTGCATTCGCGCATCGGCAACATATTCGTTGATGGCGCGGCCCGCTCTCGCAAGGAAGGAACGCAATGGAGGAACTGACAGGAGAACAGGTGGCCCAGCTGCACCGCGAGCATGTGATGCAGCCCTGGCATAAGCAGGGAGGCGATGTCACGGCGATCTCCAAAGCCGACGGCATCTACTTCTGGGATTATGCGGGAAAGCGCTACGCCGACATGTCCTCGCTGCTGGTGTGCTCGAATCTGGGCCATGAGCTGCCCGAGATCGTCGACGCCATAAAAGCACAAGCCGACCGGATGTGCTTCATGTCGCCTGCATACGCCACCGAGCCGAAATCCCGTCTGGCCGAAAAACTGGTCGAAGTGGCGGGAGCCGACTTCTACCAGCGCGTGTTCTTCACCAACGGCGGCGCGGACGCGAACGAGAACGCCATCAAAATGGCCCGCATGGTCACCGGGCGCGCGAAGATCCTGAGCTGCTACCGCAGCTACCACGGCGCCACGTATGCCGCATCGAACGCTTCGGGCGACTGGCGTCGCTTCGCCGCCGAGACGGGCGGATCGCTGCCGGGGTTCGTACACTTCATGAATGCGAACATGTACGAGAACGGCTACACGCGCGGCGTCGATGATGCGGAGGTGACCGCCGACTATCTGCAGCGTCTCGAAGAGCAGCTGCAGTACGAAGGCCCGACGAGCGTCGCTGCGATCATCCTGGAAAGCGTGGTGGGCGCCAATGGCGTGATTCTGCCGCCGAAGGGATATCTGGAAGGCATCCGCGCACTGTGCGACAAGTACGGCATCCTGATGATCTGCGATGAAGTCATGTCCGGCTTCGCCCGCACAGGCAAAATGTTCGCCTGGCAGAACTTCGACATTCAGCCCGACATGTTCAGCTTCGCCAAAGGCGTGACCTGCGGTTATGTGCCGTTGGGCGGAGTGGTGGTCTCCAAGGCCATCTCCGACTACTTCTGCGACAACGTGCTGCAATGCGGCCTGACCTACTCCGGGCATACGCTGGCCTGTGCCGCAGGAGTCGCCACGATGGACTACTACGCTGAGCACGATGTGTGTGCGCATGTCTTGGAGATGGAAGCCATCTTGAAGCCCTACCTCGAAAGCATGCAGGCCAAGCACCGCTGCGTAGGCGAGGCTCGCTGCATCGGATTGTTCGCGGCGCTCACCATCGTGAAGAACAAGGAGACCCGCGAGCTGATGTCGCCGTATCACGACGCGCATTCGGTGATGCCCACCATCATGGGCAAGCTCATGGAAAAAGGATTCGCCACCTTCGGGCGTGAAAGCAACATCAACATCTGCCCGCCGCTGACCATCACCGAGGAGCAGCTGCGCGAGGAGCTTCCCAAGCTGGACGAAGTGCTCACATGGGTCGACGAGAACCTGTGCAACTGACGGCCAATAGCAACGACAACGTTGAGATCACCACAACTAAGGAGGTGAGATGATGAACTGGGACTATGCACAGCCGGTGGCCATCCGTTTCGGCAAGGGCCGCGCCACGGAAGTCAACGATGTGGCCGCTTCGATGGGGCTGCATAATGGTCTGCTGGTGACCACGCCATCCTTCGTGCGCAACGGCCAGGCGCAGCGTTTGGTCGACGCCCGCGATGGCATGCTGACCACGGTGTTCTCACAGTTCTCGCCTAACCCCGATGTCACGGAAGTCGACGCCTGCGCCACGGCGATCAAGGCCAACGGCTGCGAATTCGTGGTCGCTCTGGGCGGCGGCAGCGCGATGGACCTCGCCAAGGCGGCGGCCAGCATCTGCATGGGCGATGAGTCCATTGCGCAATACCACGGCACCGGCAAGACCTTGCCGGGCGAGCATTTGCCATTGATTGCCCTGCCTACCACGGCGGGAACGGGAAGCGAAGTCACCTGCGTATCCGTGCTCACCGACCGCGCGCTGGGCAAGAAGGCGCCGATCGTCTCAGACGGGTTCTACCCCAGCGTGGCGATCGTCGACCCCGAGCTCACCTATTCCGTGCCGCCATACGTCACGGCGTGCACGGGCATGGACGTGCTCAGCCAAGCGATCGAAGGATTCTGGAGCAAAGGCCACCAGCCGATATGCGACGCCTGTGCGCTGCATGCGGCCAAACTTGTGTTCCAGTATCTGCCCATCGCCGCCGCTCATCCCGACGACGAGGCTGCATACATAGAGGCGCGGGAGAAGATGTGCGAGGCCTCGATCATCGCCGGCCTGGCATTCACACTTCCCAAGACCACATCCTCGCACGCCTGTTCCTTCCCACTCACGAACCTCTACGGCATCCCGCACGGCGAGGCCTGCGCCCTGACGCTGGATTATTTCGCCAGAATCAATCAGGACGCCCAAGGCGGCCGAGTACAGGAATTCGCCCGGGCGCTCGGCTTTGCGAACGCCAGTGCCATGGCGGATGCAATCTACAAGCTCAAGGCGAGTCTGGGCCTGCGCACCGATCTGAGCGACTTGTCCCTTGGCGACGAGCAGATAGCCGAGCTGGTGCGCATCAGCAGACATCCTAACTTGTACAACAATCCGGTTGAAATCAGCGATGACATGCTTGACGCAATGTATCGCAGCTTGGCCGGCATCGGTTAACTCCGATTGCCGGGATAGGAAACAAGCGGCCCGGCGATCTTACAGGAAGCAATCCAATGAGAAAGACGGGAACAATGAAACAGCGAATGCTATCAACGATTGCAAATGGTTCACGTAGGCTTCAGTCGATTTTTTCGCTGATTCTGCTTATTGTCGTCTGGTGGGCGGTCACTGCCGCGAAACTGGTGAACCCTCTCTACCTGCCAAGTCCAGGCTCTGTATGGAATGCGCTGGTCAAGGCAAACAATTGTCATCCCATCACTCAAGGATCCAACAAAATCGTCTGCGGCGAGCAGGAATATTTCCTCTGGCAGCACTTGCTGGCCAGCCTGCAGCGTATCGGCGTCGGCATGGGATTCGCGATTATCGCCGGAGTGCTGCTTGGATTTATTCTCGCATCGGTGACCTGGCTTAATCGCATCATCATGCCGTATGTAAATTTCATTCGAGCACTGCCGCCGCTAGGCTACATCGGTCTGCTGATCGTCTGGTTCGGCATCGGCGATACTTCAAAGATATGGCTGCTGTTCCTTGCGGCATGCCCGCCCATCGTGCTGGCAACGGTGGAGGGAATCTCCGGGGTGAGTACTGATCGCGTCAATTCGGCGAAGTCATTGGGTGCCGGCACATTGCAGGCTTTTGTACACGTGGTATTTCCCAGCACACTGCCGTCGATTATGAGCGGCATCAGGCTGGCTGTCGGATTCACATGGACTACGGTCGTTGCAGCTGAGCTGAATAACGGCATTCCAGGCATCGGTGCACTTGCCTATTTGTCTGGCACTCAGCTCAATACGCCACTGACCATTGCCTGCATCATCGTCATCGGCATCGCTGCTTTTGCCCTCGATGGTCTGATCGTGCTGCTCACGCGGATGGTCACGCCATGGGTCGGAAGGGAATAAGGAACAGGCCAACGAAACCAGTTTATTCATCGATTCAAAAAGGGCACAATCATGAAACGCAAGACAATATTATTCGCGAATTCACGCAGCGCATGGATCAAAGGCATCGCGGTAGCGGTGAGTGCCATGCTCGTCGGATCGCTTGGAGCATGTGGAGCGATGCAAAAGGCCGACCAGCTTTCCGGCGCTTCAAATGCTTCGTCTGAGAAATGCCCCGTCACCGTCAATAAGGAAGCCAAAGGCACCATTCGCATCGCCTGGCAGGCCATTGCGAATGCCGATCTCGTCGTCAAAGACCGCAAGCTGCTCGAGGCCTGCATACCGAATGCAACCATCCAATGGAATCAGTTCAATTCCGGAGGCGATGTGGTGCAGGCGTTCGGCTCGCGCTCTGTCGACATCGGGCTGGCCGGATCAAGCCCGGCCGTGAAATCGGTATCGGCTCCGTTGAATCTGAAGGTCAAGGTTCTGTGGATCCATGACATCATCGGCGAGGCGGAATCCTTGGTGGCCCACAACTCGTCGGCCAAATCGATCAAGGATCTCGCTGGTAAGAACATTGCCGTGCCATTCGGTTCCACTTCGCACTTCAGCTTGCTGTCCGCGCTCAGCCAGGCCGGCATGGACTCTTCAAGCGTCCACCTCATCAACCTCGACCCTGATAAGATGGCTGCGGCTTGGGGGCGTGGCGAGATAGACGCGGCATGGGTGTGGGACCCGGTGCTTTCCAAACTCAAAGCGGACGGTGGTTCGGTCGTGACTTCGAGCGCGGCAACGGCGAAGAACGGCGCTGCGACCTTCGACATGGAACTGGTTTCGGATGACTTCATCAAAGCCAATCCCAGCGCCGTCGAAACTTGGACTGCGGTTGAGAACTACGCGATCGGCCTCATCGCCAGCGATCCCGATAACGCCGCGGACTCGATATCGGCGCAACTCGGTAACAGCCCGAAGGACGTCAAAGTTCAGTTCAAGGGATATTCCTACCCGGACGCTGCCGAGCAGTCCAAGATATTCTCCGACCAACTGCCCGGCATTTTCAAGGCGACTGCGCAGTTCCTCAAAGGCCAAGGCGATCTTGACGCTGTAAATGCGGACTACGCGCCAGCGCTCTACACAACGGCGATCGACGCGGTGGCGAAGCAGTAGGACTGCATTCGCACAGCACGAAAGGAGTGTCACGATGAGTGAACAGACGATGGCTTGGGACGAGCTGACCGAGCGAACTGCGATGAGCAAGCAAGGAATCGCTGCCGATATCCGAGGGCTCCAACAGAGATTCACCACACAGGAAGGAGATGAAGTTATTGCGCTGCACGACATCAATCTGCAGATCAAAGAGCACGACTTCATCTGCGTCGTAGGACGATCCGGTTGCGGCAAAACCACATTGCTCAACGCCTTGGCCGGATTCGAGAAGCCAACTGAGGGAGAAATCATCTTCCGCGGCGCCAAGGTCGAAGGGCCAAGCCCCCGTCGCGGCGTGGTATTCCAGAAGCCGCCTCTCTATCCGTGGCTCACCGTGCGCGGAAACGTGGAGTTCGGCATGAAAATGCAGAATGTGAAGCAGGATGAGCGGAAGGAGCGAGCCGAACAGTATCTCGAGCTGGTCGGTCTCAAAGATGCTGCCGATCGTCGTCCTTACGAACTCTCCGGAGGCATGCAGCAACGTGCGCAAATCGCCAGAGTGCTCGCCACCGACCCGGATCTCATCCTCATGGACGAGCCGTACGGTGCCTTGGACGCATTGACTCGCGAGCGCCTGCAGAATGAGTTGCTGCGCATCTGGGAGGATCATAAGAACACGGTGTTCTTCATCACTCATAGCGTCGACGAGGCGATTTTCCTCGCCACACGGGTCATCGTTATGAGCGCGCATCCAGGAACCATCAAAATGGACATCCCCATCGACATTCCTCGCGATACGGCGAATCAGGAAGATATGGAGAAGGTACGTTCTGATCCCCGTTTCGTAGAGCTGCGCGAGCGAATCACCGAAGCCATCTACGAACAGGATGACCAGCAGTAAGGTCGCGGTATATCAGGCAATGAGCAAAGTTGGTATGCATATGCCGCACGTCTTCGAGCGTGCGGCATATGCATACCAAGGCTCCCATAGGATAAGTCATGGCGTTTGCGGAACGGGGAGCGAACAGATCGTTGTTCAGCCATGAATAGCGGTTGAAGCGATTGAGTTTTACACGAAACCGCAGCTCGGCACCGCAAACCTAATCGGTGCGAGAAGCGCTGCATTATGGGACGGTTGCTGACGCAGTGTGCCCCGTTTGATAGGGTTGAAGAGATATTTGCAGCGGCATTGTTGCAGTTCCTTGGCAAGGGGGCCTTGTATGTGGTGCCAAGGCGGGCAGATGTCAATCAAGAAAGGAGCTTTCCATGAGCGACGAAAACCAGACATCGGATACGGACTAGACGCGATTCGATAACGAGAACCCGACAGGTGATTCCGGCCCTGCGCAGGTTCCGTTCGGACAGACGCCGTCTGAACAGCCACAGCAACCCTCCCAGCCGGCGACGGCTGCATACGGTGCGAATGCTTTCCAGCCGGCAGGACCGCAATTCGGCCATGCTCCCCAGCAAGGTCAGCATGTTCCCACGAACGGGCAGGCTCCCCAG
>NZ_JGZR01000002.1 GCF_000741775.1 Bifidobacterium subtile | reverse complement strand
ACGTTCCGAGGTTTCTTCCGATGCTGCTGGTCGGCTTGTCGCCGTAAGCGCGCGGGTGCGTCGCGATATGCGCGCCTTTGGCGTCGAGTATCTCGATCCCGAGGGCGCGCAGGCCGACGATGACCTCGCGGCCGGCATGCTCGGGACCGGTCGAGTACCGGTGGCGTCCCTGAAGCGTGACCTGCCCGTACTTGTCCGTTTTCAATCGTTTCCAGGTGACCACGTCGAAGCGTTTGGACGGCAGGGGCATCAGCGCCTTGCGATCGTCCTCGAACAGGCCCGCCTGCCCTTCTCCTTTCCTGTAGTGCTCCCTGTCTCCCAACGCGAGGCAGCGTTCGGGCAGGCGCTCGTTGAAGCTTTCGATGTTCCATACGCTCGGCACCGGCACGAACAGTTTCCGTCTCACGGCCCCGACGCGAGCCTCGACCCCTCCCTTCTCATGGCCGGGATACGGGTTGCAGAACGAATACTCGAACCCGTAATGGGTCTGGAACGCCTGGAACAAGCGGGTCAGGCGGATCCCGTCGAACCGTTTGCGCCCCACGCCCGCGGCGTTGTCGTACACGATCCTGACGGGAACCCCGCCGAGCCATTCGAAGATATCCGATAATGCCTGGCACGTGCACTCCGCGTTCTCTGCCGGCATCAGCTGGCTCAGCCCGATATTCGAATACGGGAAATCAAGCACGAAATGACGCATGCGCGTCACCGAGCCGCGATACCGGACATCGACCTCGCCGAAATCGGCCTGGCATTCTCCCGGATGCCACACCAGATCCAGAAACCCGCTCTCGCGCTCGAACGCGAACTCGCGCTTGAGCTGCGCGACCTTTCTGGTCACCGTCGACAACGAGACCTTCACCCCATGCTCGTCTCGAAGCCGCTCCCAGACCCTGGTCGCTGTATGCCGCTGCTTGCGCCACGTGACACGATCCTCGGCGAGCCACTGCTCGATGACAGGCGTCCACTCATCAAGCATCGAGGCCCGCCCCTTCCTGACCGGCGGCCTGGCCGACAGGTCATCGACCTTCAGATACTTGCGCACCGTCGGCTCGCTGACGCCTTCGGCGCGCGCGATCGAAGCGATGGACTCGCCCTCCCTGCGCCGACGACGGATAGAATTGATTCTGGACATGTTGATCATTGCCTTTCCGGCCCTCCTCGATAGATAACGAAGCACTACCAAGGTACAGCCCGACTATGGTCAGCATGCCCCACGCCCAAACCCGAAAAAACTACCTGACCAAAACCACAAAAAACAATTGAACCAAAACACGTCGCCCTGACCGTGCTGCTGGTGCCTGCGCTACCGCGCAGCCGGGCCAGGCTCAGCCCTTGGCAGATCGCGCTGTACGCGTGCGGCCTGGCGCTGGTCGTGCTCGCCCTGCAGAACGCCACGTCCATGCACTCGCCGTGGCAGCCCGCCGCATTGGCCTTGGCTGGCTTGGCGCTGCTGGCTGGATTCGCACTCGCCCAGCGCGCCGATGGCGGCCTGGCGCTGCTGCCGCTCTCTCTATTCCAGATCCGCAGGTTCTCGCTGAGCACGATATGCGTCATTCTGGTATCCATAGCGGTCAACAGCACCTTCCTCGCCGTCATGTACTACCTGGAACGCATGCACGGCGACAGCCCGTTCATCGGGGCGCTGCGAACCGTCACGATGGCCGGCACGACCGTGCTGCTGGCGCGCTTCGTGGGCACGGTGATGCACCAGTGGAAAACGGCCCCGATGATGGCCGGCGCGTTCCTGATCGCGATGCTCGGCACGCTGACGCTGGCATACGTCATGAACCCGAGCGCGGCCGTCGTCTGGATCACGCTCGGCTACCTCGTGGTCGGGATAGGAGCCTCGTTCTTCTTCTCGCCACTGGCCTATTCCTCGACCTCGAACGTCGCCTCGGGACTGCAAGGCGCCGCCTCCGGAGCGTTCAACACAGCGAGAATCATCGGCTCGGCACTGGGCAACGCGCTCATCTCAGCAGCCATCAGCTGGAAGCTCGCAGCAAGCGGGCTCATATCGAACCCGGCGCTGAACGGCAGTCTGGCCATCGGCGATGCCTCGGTCGCCGAACAATACGCCAGCGTGCTCAGGTTCTCTATGATCGTCCCATTAGCTGCTTTGGCCGTCGCACTGGTTGCCGCACTGTTCTTCTCATGGAGTGCGCCACGCGAATCTACGAGTACGGAGAAATAAGTAATGGTATGCGATATGAATGGGCTGGTCATTGCAGACAGGGGTTTATAGGCTTATAGCTTATAAACCCCATGACCGGTATCAGATTGCAGTAAAACCCGAAGGAAGCTGAGAATGCTCGCAGACATTCCCAGCTTCCTTCGGGTTTGCAAATTGATTCTAGGCGAAGGCAGCATGCGGCCTGTGGGCATTGAGGCAGTCTGCCAAGGCCTTTCGCACCAGCGCACTCTTGCCGATATGCTCGCCTTCCGCCTGCTCGCGCACCTGCTGTTCCATGTCGACGGTCAAATAGATCTTGCACAGCACATCGGCCTTGGCTCGCGGTACCTCAGCCAATGGCCGCCCTGCG
This sequence comes from Bifidobacterium subtile, assembly GCF_000741775.1. Classification (GTDB taxonomy): domain Bacteria; phylum Actinomycetota; class Actinomycetes; order Actinomycetales; family Bifidobacteriaceae; genus Bifidobacterium; species Bifidobacterium subtile. Next base: position 189,484 of record NZ_JGZR01000002.1, on the reverse strand, counting down.
AAGATGTCGTCCAAATCATCCATGGTAATCGCCCGATGCCGATGGATGATCGCCCCGATAATAGCCGGAAGGTGAGCCGCGTAGTCGTCCGAGACCTTGCCCCAGTCAATATCCATGTTCGTTTCGTTAGTCATATCCCGCTCTTTTCAATCCCGTTCATTGAACTTGCGCAGCCATTCTGGCCGGCAGTTCATCGCATGGAATACCTTTCTAGTGCGTTGGAAGACCAGAACCTCCGCCTTGCGCCACTCGAATCGGTCCACGCCAGAGGGGTTGAAGGGCTTGGGACCACGCACAGCGGGACAATCAGCACACTATGATGGACGACCTTTGCCCGGGAGCCACTGCCAATGTGTCCCTGCCCATCGTGGGCTGCTCGTCGCCCGAGCGCGTGGAGCAGGCCGCCGCAGCGCTCAACATCCACCTCGACCAGAGCGACATCGACTACCTCGAAGAGCCGTATAACGCGCATGAACTCGTCGGCCCCCACGCCAGACCCGGCGACAAGCCCCTGGCCGGCACTACCACGCCACCCAGTCGATGATGCCGTTCTGGCGTTCGAAGTCTAGGTGGAATTGTAACTGGCCTATCTTCCTTAGTGCGGTCGGCGCGAAGATCGTCACCAGACTGCGGCCGCGCTTGGACAAGCTTGGGTGCTCCTATACCTCGTCGAAGAGGACTCTGGCGGTGTAATGCACCATGCCAGGCGCGAAATCCCCGAAGGCATTGAAGAGCAGGAACTGCCGAAGTAGCGACACCCACCAGCTTTCAGCCTCTACTCATGTTCGCCCATGCCTACGCGGATCATCGCGTACTGCGATTCGTAGAGGCGGTAGTAGGCGCCCTTCTTTTCGAGGAGTTCGGCGTGCGAGCCGTGCTCGACGATCTGGCCGTGGTCGATGTAGTAGATCTCGTCCGCGTTCTCGATGGTCGAGAGTCGGTGCGCGATAATGAAACTCGTGCGGCCGGTGAGCAGATGGTTCAATCCCGCCTGCAGCGCTTCCTCGGTGCGCGTGTCGATGTTGCTCGTCGCCTCGTCCAAAATCAATATGCGAGGATCGGCGAGCAGCACACGGGCGAAGGAAATCAGTTGGCGCTGCCCGGCGGAGAGCGTGGAGCCGCGCTCCTCGACCACGGTATCGTAGCCGTTGGGCAGTTCCATGATGAACTCGTGGGCGTGCACGGCCTTGGCGGCCGCCTCGATCTGCTCGTCAGCGGCGTCGAGTCTGCCGTAGCGGATGTTCTCGCGCACGCTGCCGGAGAAGATGAAGGTGTCCTGCAGCATGACGCCCATCTGCCGACGCAGCGATGGCAGGGTCACGTCGCGCACATCATAGCCGTCGACGGTCACCGAGCCTTCCGACACATCATAAAACCTTGACAACAGGTTGATGATAGTCGTCTTGCCGGCGCCGGTCGGCCCGACGAGCGCGACCGTCTCGCCCGGCTCGACGTGCAGATCGACCAGGTTGAGGATGTTGCGGCCCTCAGGCTCGTAGCGGAACACGACGTCGTTGAAGTCGACCTTGCCGCGGATCAGCGGCAGGTCCTCGGCGTCTGGCTTGCTGACGATCTCGGGCTTGACGTCCAGCGTCTCGAAGATGCGTTCGAGATAGGCTGAGCAGGTGATGAGCTGGTTGTAGAAGTTGCCGATGTTGATCACCGGATTCCAGAAGTTGTTCGCGTAGCCCACGAAGGCGATGAGTACGCCGGTCGTCACGCTCACGCCGCCAAAGCTCATGACGCCGATGTAGTACAGCAGCGCGATTGTCGTCGAGGAAATGATCTGCACGCCCGGCCACATGAGGAACTGGATATGCACGGCCTTCATCCACGCGCTGCGCACATCGCCCTGCTGCTCTTGGAATGCCGAGAATTGCGTGCGCTCCTGCGCGAAGGTCTGCGTGGTCTTCACGCCGGCGATCGACTCGTGGATGTACGCGTTCAGATTGCTCTGCTTGTTCGAGAGCTTCTGATAGGCGCGGCGCTGGAATACCTGCAGCACGCGCACCCAAGCGATGAGCAGCGGGAAGAGTACGAGGCTCCACAGCGCGAGCCGCCAGTCGATCGCGAACATGACGATCAGCGTGATGATGAAGGTGAACACGTCGGAGATCACGTTGATCAGGCCCGAGGAGAGCGTGTCAGAGAGCGTGTTCACGTAGTTGACGACGCGGATCAATATCTTGCCGTGGGGCCGCGAATCGAAATAGCTGAATGGCAGCGTCTGGATATGCGTGAAGATGTCTCTGCGCATATCCTTGAGCATGAGCTGACCGATGCGCGTGATCTCCAGCGTGCGGTAGCGCAGCCCCAGCTCGAAGAACACGATCAGCACGGCGAGTAGCGCGGTCAGCATGCCCAGCCGGCTGTAGCTCTTGCTTGGGATGATGTCGTCGATCACGATCTTCGTCAGGTAGGGCACGGAAACAGTGATGCAGCTCATCAGCACCACCACCAGCAGAATCCGCGCGACTGCTCCCGCGTATGGCCTCAGATACCTGCCGACGCGCACAATGTCGTGCATGTTGATCTGCTCTTCGAGTTCTTCGTCCTCGCGATAGGTGTTGCGTTGCGCCATGATATCCTCCCCTTTCCTACTCGCTGAAGCCCTGCGGCTGGCCTGATTGCAGGCCCAGCTGCTTGCGATAGATCTCCCAATAGCGTCCGTGCGCCGCGACGAGCTCCTCGTGCGTGCCGCGCTCGATGATGCGCCCATGCTCCAAGACGAGGATCAGGTCGGCGTCCTTGACCGACGAGATGCGATGAGCGATGGTCACGATGGTCTTGGCGACATCCAGCTCGCGCAGGTGCTGCTGGATCTCGGCCTCGGTCTCCATATCGACGGCCGAGGTGGTGTCGTCCATGATCAGAATCGCCGGATCGTCGGCCAAGGCGCGGGCTAGGCTCAAGCGCTGCTTCTGCCCGCCGGACAGTCCCACGCCGCGCTCGCCCACGATCGTTTTGTAGCCTTCGGGCATCGAGCGGATGAATTCGTCCGCGCCGGCAATGTTCGCCATGTGCTGAATGAAGCGGTCGTCACGTCCGCCGCGTGCGCCGAAGCCGATGTTGCTGCCGATCGTGTCGGAGAACAGGAAGGTGTCCTGCGCCACGATGTTGACTTGGCTGCGCAGCATAGCCAGCGGCCAGTCGCGCGCGTCGATGCCGTCGACGAGCACACGGCCGGAGGTCGGGTCGTAGAAGCGCGAAATCAAACTCACCAGCGTCGACTTGCCCGCGCCCGTCTCCCCCAAGATGCCCAGCTTCGAGCCGGCAGGCACGAAGAAGTCGAGGTCCTGCAGAACCGGGGTGTCGGGGTCGTCGGGAAAGGCGAAGCTGACATGCTCGAAGCGAATCTCGCCGCTGATGCGGTCGGGCGTGGCAGGTCGCTTGCCGTCGACGCCGATGCGGACGGCAGACGCCCGCTTCGTTGATTCATGCGCGTCGGCGTGCTCGGTGATGCGCGACTCGGCAGTAAGCAGCCGCCTGATCTTGACGCAGCTGGCGTTGAAGCGCTGCCAGTCGTTGATCAGCCAGCCGGAATAGCGCACCGGGCCGTCGATCATCCACAGGAAGCTGTTGAAAGCCACTAGGCTGCCCAGCGTCATGGATCCGCGCATAACCAGCAGGCCGCCGAAGCCGAGCGTGATCAGCTGCAGGGCGAAGCCCAGGCCGTCGAGCCATGGCATGTACTTGCGGCTGTTCATCGCCAGATCCATGTTGCGCTGCATATAGTCGTCGTTGCGCTCATCGAATTTCCGCGTCTCATGCGGCTCGCGCACAAAAGCCTTGACCACGCGATTGCCCTCGATATTCTCCTCGACCATAGAGTTCATATCGGCCAAGGAGTTGCGGATCGCAAGAAACAGCGGTCGTGCATGGCCGGCCAGCGCCCGCGTGAGGACGAACAGCAATGGCGTCACGCAGGCCAGTGCCAGCGCGAGTCGCCAGTCAAGCGCGAACATGACGCATAGTGCGCCGACGAACATCACCACGCTGTCGGTCACCTGGTAGCTCACCCAGCTCAGGAAGTGACGAATCGCATCGGTGTCGGAGGTCATGCGGCTCATGATGTCGCCCGTGCGCGTGTGATTGAAGTAGGTGAAGTCCAGCTCATGCAGCTTCTCGTACTCGTCGCTTACGAGACGGTAGATCGAGTTCTGCCCGAAGCGCTCCATCCACATCTGATAGCCGTATCGGGAGAAGACGCGCACGACCGTAAGCACGATCATGAGCACGCATAGTCGCGCGAGCCTGTCGACATGCCCTTGCCTGATGACCTGGTCGACAATCATGCCGGCAAGCAGCGGGATAGTCAGGGCCATTGCGTCGTTGACGATGAACAGGATGGCTGCTCCGGCCACACGCGGCAGGTCAGGCTTGCAATATGGCAGGATCCATCGAAGATTTCCCGCTTGCTGGTTGCGGGCCGGGTCGACATACATGTGAGAAACTCTCGCATTCCTTGAGGTTGCGTGCTTGCGTTCGGCTGCGGACTGCTGCGTGCCGCTGCACTGTTCGTCTTGTCTTGTTCGCGGTGTCTAATCGCTACTCATGGCGTGCGCCGTGGCGGTTGCTCCGCCGCCGCAAGACCGTTGCTCCTCGTGAGCATATTTCCATGCGACCGGCGTTGCCGTTATCACGAACTGTGTTCATTCTATGCGGGCCTTTGCGAACCGCAACCTTGCTCAGGCACGCGTGTTGCAGCGCGCGGGAAATAGTTGTATCCAAGATCGAGCCGCCCTATGCCGGGTTAGCTGCCCCGTTATCCCAGAATGGTGGGCAGACACGCCGATGATGTTGTCGCCATTGGCTTAAGCCCAAGCTTTTCCAGCCATATGCAGGGAGACGTGATACATTTCTTGCATACGGCATTTGACTTTTCGAGCTGGATGCCGAACTGCTGTACGACCCCGACGAACTCAGGCTTAAGGGCTTAAGGATATGAACAGCATAGAAGGAAGAGACTCCGATGGCGATAATGACGATGATGACCATACCGGGACTGGACAACAGCGAAAAGCTGCAGCGGGTACGCAAGGAGTCCATGCGCACAGCACACAGGAACCTGTCGCGTCAAACCCGCAGCAGGTTGACGATGACGGCCTTGGCGAAGCTGGCGGAGACCCGTTACCCAGAGGACTGACGAAGGACCAGCGCAACGATTTCAAAGCCATCGAGACCCTTATTGCTTCTCTTGGGGTGAGCGAGTCGTGGTCGGGCATGCTGCCCCGTGCCGAGGACTTCAATGCCTATTCGCCTGAAGTCCAAGAGCGCATCTGCCAGTGGAACGACGCCTTCACTACCGATGAGTCCAAACGCCAGGATCGTCTTGTGGACAATGAGATACGGCAGTCCAATCTTGGCACTTGGATAAGCGCTTTCATATTCCTGCTGTCGATAGCGTTTACTTTCATCGCGTTCATGAAGACGGGCAATGCTCTTTCGTTCGGTTTCCTTGCACTGCCGGTCCTCACCATGATAGGCAATCTGCTGACGCCGGTGTTCTCTCGCAGCAGCGTTCACGACAGCAGAGGAAACGATCAGGATGATGCTTCGAATGAAGCGGGGTCCGAAGGATAAAACTTCTCGAAAATGATCTATGGGCAGAACGAAAGTCGCGCTGCCCCAATGATGGACGTGCGCGGGTTCTGACTACAAACTAGGCTTGCATCGCGTTCCCCTGCGTATCGTGTTCCTGAGAGAAATGTGGTGCCGATGCAGCCTGTTTTCGAGTCGATGCCCATGCGTCGAGGATCGCGAGATTGTCAGAGCTGGCGGAACCCGGCACGGCGGTGTAGGTGACGATGGAGACCGCGGTGCAACAGCAGCGCGAAGTCGTTGTACTCAAGATCGAGCCGGCCCACGCCAAGGTGGTTGATGAGCTGGCGGCCGCGCGAATGGCGCCGCACGTTATGCTTGGCCCAGCGTTGGGCGAAGTCCTGGCTGCACGCGCACAACGTGCCAATCAGCCCGGTCAGCTCCCGATCCGCCGGATCGTGGCCTGCTGCGGCGCGCAGCGACGAGACGATGAGGTCATGCGAGGCGTCAGTGTCGATGTAGAAGGACTCGGAGCGTGGATCGAGGAACGCATACCGAGCGAAATTCGGGACGGGCCTCGGGCTGGAGGCGATCATGTCGCTGTACAGCGCGCACCCCATCCTGTTCGCCGCGAGCATATCGAGCCGCTCGTTCTGCACAATGGCCGGCACGCTCATCGAGTCGAGCACCTGCTGGACCGAGCCGTTGATCGGATTCGACTTGCGGGTGCGCGTCATGCGCACGCGGCCGGTCGACGTCACGTTGCGCGCCAGATCGCGCAGATGCGCGTACTCGTCATCGCTGAGCTGCAGCACGCGGGCGATGGCCTCCAGCACGCTGTCGGAAGCGCCGCTCAGCTTTCCCCGTTCCAGGCGCGTGTAGTACTCGACGCTGACCCCGGACAGCATCGCCACTTCCTCGCGACGCAGACCAGAAACTCTGCGGTTGCCCCCAGCGTATGGTAGACCAGCCTGCTCGGGCGTGATCCTGGCCCGCCGACTCATGAGAAAACTGCGTATCTCCTGCTCGATTTCCATGTACATAACAATACGTCCCGTGACATCGAGGGCGCATCATCGCGAGGGGCTACTGTCAGGGACTGTTTCAGTCTGTCTTCATCTCCCTGTACAAACACTGCTGGCCGAGAGGAGAATCCGTTGCCTACCGTAGAAGTACGCGCTTTGCCGGCTGGCTGCGCGCTATTAGAAGAGGCTGAGAGTTGATTCGGCTGCTGCGCTTGTTTCGAGAGGCTCGCCGATGGCGAAGCGCGCGCGCAGCAAGTTCTCCTCTCGCGAGTTGGGTCCTACGCGCAGCTCGAACTGGCCCGGCTCCACCACGCGCTCGGCGTCCGCGTTCACGATCGAGCAGGCCGAGGCGGGAATTTCGATCCGCACAGTCGTCTCCTCGCCCGGTTCCAGCGCCGCCTGCCGGTAGCCTTTGAGCTCCTTGTCCGCCCATGTCACCGAGGTCACCAGATCGGACACGTAGGCCTGCACGATTTCCAGCGCTGGACGGGTGCCAGTGTTGCGAAGCGTCACCTCGGCGACGATAGTGTCGCCGATTCCCAGTTCCGGTTCCAGAATATGGAGATTCGAGTATTCGACCGTCGTGTAGGAAAGTCCCTCGCCGAAGGCGAACTGCGGATCCTGCGTGAGATCGGCGTACTTGGCGCCGTGCTGCCCACGAATCTGGTTGTAGTAGATCGGCAGCTGCCCCGCGTGGCGGGCGAAGGAGATCGGCAGACGGCCCGAGGGCTCGATCTGTCCGAGAATCAGCTCGGCAATCGCCTGCCCTCCCCTCATTCCCGGGTTCGCAGCCCAGATAAGGGACGAGGCGTTCAGCACGCAGTCAGGGAGCACAAGCGGCTTGGATGCCATGAGCACTACGGTCATGGGCGTGCCCGTGGCCGCCAGCGCCTCCAGCAGAGCCTTCTGCCCTCCGATGAGTTCCAGCGTCGCCGTGGAATGACCTTCTCCCACGAGCTCTAATCGGTCGCCGACGACGGCGATGACATGATCGGCGTCCTTGGCCGCCGCGACGGCTTCGGCGATCATGCCGTCATCGGGTTCGCACGCAGTTACGTCAAGCGCCGGATATGGGACGGGCTCCACAATTCCTGCGCCCTGGGCATAGGCGATGGTCCAATCGGATGGCGCCTGCTGGCGCAAGCCATCGAGAACCGTCGTGATCATCGTGCGCGGCTGCTCATCAATGAACCCGGAAGCCTGCCCCGAGCCTCCGGCCCAGTCGCCGAGCTGCTGCTGGGCGTCATCCGCGAGCTGGCCCACGACGGCGACGCGCTTGGGAGCGTCGGATGCCAGAGGAAGCGTGCCATCGTTGTGCAGCAGCACGAGCGAACGCCGCGCCGCTTCCAGATTGAGGGCCGCGTGCTCCGGCGAGCCGATCTGCGAAGCCATGACCTCGGGCTGAGGAAGCCGCGGGTCTTCGAACAGACCCAGCTCGAACTTGATCGCCAGGATCCGGCGCACGGCCGCGTCCAGATCGGTCTCGGACAGCAGGCCGTCGCCCACCGCCTGCAATGCGCCATCGAAGAATTCCGGCGTCGTCATGGACAGGTCGACGCCGGCCTTCACGGCTGCCGCCGCGGCATGCGCATGGTCGGGCTGGACCTTCTGCTCCCATACCAGCCGGCCTACGTTCGCCCAGTCGGTGACGAGGATACCTTCGTAACCCCACTCCTTTTTGAGGACATCCTTGATGAGCCATTTGTTGAGCGTGATCGGAATCCCGTCAATCGACTGGTAGCCGAGCATGAAGGCGCGGCAGCCTTCCTTGGCGACCCGTTCGAAGGGCGGAAGATACCAGGAGCGCAGCTTGCGCGGGGATACATCCGCCTCGCTGGCATCGCGCCCGCCCTGGGTCTCCGAGTACGCGGCGAAATGCTTCGCCGTCGCCATGATTCCGGTCTTGTCCTGCGGGCCGTCGTCCTGGTATCCGCGCACCATCGCCGAGGCGAGCTCGCCGATGAGGAAGGGATCCTCGCCGAATGTCTCGCCTACGCGCCCCCAGCGCAGATCGCGTGCGATGCACAGCACCGGGGAGAAGGTCCAGTGCACTCCTGTGGGAGACACTTCCTGAGCGGTCGCGCGGGCGACTCGTTCCAACAAGCTCGGATCCCATGAGGCAGCCATGCCCAACTGCGTCGGATAGATCGTCGCGCCCTTCCAGAAGGAATAGCCATGAATGCAGTCCTCGCCGATCAGAACGGGAATATGCAGCCGCGTTTGCCGCGTCAGCTCGTGAGCCCTGACGATATTCTCCGGCGACACGTGCAGAATCGATCCGACTCCCACGCGAAGAATGTCGCCTTCGAGGTCTTCTCGCGCATCGGTCTGCATCATCTGGCCGACCTTCTCCTCCAAGGTCATGCGGGAAAGGAGATCGTCAACGCGGCCGGAAACCGGCAGCGAATTGTTCATATAGGGAAGTTGCTCCATGGACATGATAGGTATCCGCTTTCTTCAGGTGGAGCGCGTCAGCTCCTTGACATTCTCTTCGCCGCCGACGCCCTTGAGCACCGCGGCTGCTGTTGCTGCGTAGTCCAATTGATGACAACCTTTCCTTCACGATGCGTCATTGCAGCGAACCATTGGATTCGAAAGCAACTATAGAACCAAGCAGGATGCGACTCACCGGCTCTGGCAGTCCCTCTTCAAAGGAGTACTGCCAGAGCCTCTGCCGCAGGCGCGTCACCACGCATAGGATTGTGGGGCCTGGCCCGGCCCGGGCCAGATCTCATCGAGTTTAGCCTTGGATTCGGCATCGAGCGTGACGGTCATGGCTTGCACGGAGCTTTCGAGCTGCTCGAGCGTGCGCGCCCCGGCGATGACGGTGGAGACGACCGGCTGGGCGAGCAGCCACGCATAGGCCACAGCGGCAGACGTCTGCCCCAGCTGCGCGCTGAAGCTCTCATAGGCCGCGATCTGATCGGCATGACGCTCACGGTTGCTTACCGTCCTGTGCTCATTCCTGCGCACGCCCTTCGCTCCTGCCGCAGGCCCAGCCAGGAGGCCGGACATCAGCGGGCTCCACGGAATCAGTCCCATGCCGAAATGCTGCATTGCGGGAATCAGCTCCTGTTCGATGGCTCGGTTCGCGAGATTGTAGATGCTCTGCTCGGATATCAGTCCCAGCAGATTGCGCTTCTCGGCGGCCGCCTGCGCCACGGCCACGTCCCAGCCGGCGAAGTTGCTCGACCCGACGTAGGCGATCTTGCCTTCGGCTATCAGTTGGCTCATCGCCTGCCAGATCTCCTCGAACGGCGTGGCCCGGTCGACATGGTGCATCTGATAGACATCGATGTGGTCGGTCTGCAAGCGCTTGAGGCTCGCCTCGCAGGCGCGCTTGATGTGATAGGCCGACAGATGCCTGTCGTTGGGGCCGTAGCCCATCAGCTGATAGACCTTGGTCGCCAGCACGATGTCGTCGCGGTGCCCGGACTGCTTGAGCCAGCGGCCCACGATCTCCTCGGATATCCCGTAGCCCTTCTCCATATCCGGTCGCTGCGGGCCGCCGTACACGTCGGCGGAATCGAAGAAGTTGACGCCCGATTCCACGGCCCGGTCCATGATCTTGAAAGCCTCGTCCTCGTCGGTCGCATCCCCGAAGTTCATAGTGCCCAGACCGATGCCGCTGACCAGTAGCCCCGAACGCCCCAAATGACGATATTGCATGATGTACGCTCCTTACCGTATTGCCCGCTTGTCGCAGTCCTTGCGATGTCACTATCCAAGGTAGGCCGAGCAGAGCGTCGCAAACAGGCCCTGACAAGGACCGCTTCACTGAGACCATACACAATCAGCGTGTGGGGAGCAGACGAACATGAACGTAACCACCAAAAATTTAGGACCTGCATGCAATGGTTGCTCGGCATAAGCTATCACTTTACGCGCGCAACCACACCGCCGAGTCGCCTTCCAGCAGCGAGCCGTTGTAGCTACTGCTTGAGGCGAGCACCTCGCCGTCCGAGGGGAAGCTCACCGGTTTGCCCGAGCAGTTGACCGCGCAGATGAGGCTGCCGCGCCGGAACGCCACGACGTTCGGATCCACGTCGAGCCAGACGAATTCGGCGCCCGCCCACGCATTGTTCTCATGACGAATTCTGAGCAGCTGGCAGGAGCCGTAGGCACGGCGTTGTTCGTGTCGGTGATGACGCAGGTGAGCTGCGTTGGCGCCAGCAGTGGAATGGACCACGCTGCCGCGCAGCTGCAAGGCGTGCACAGCGCACTGCTCTGGGGAGTGTGGATATCAGCCGCGGCGCTGCTGCTGTCGTTCGCGCTCGGCAGGCACCAGCAGCAGAACACTACGGAAGCATAAGCCGCATGAAGCCGTACGTAGCCGATTGAGAAGACCGATTCGTCACTGCACTGCGATGATTCTGTCGTCGCCTTGGCGTGGATCGCCGCGCCCGTCGGTGTTGTTCGTCAGCACCCACAGCGACCCGTCAGGCGCTTGGGCCACATCGCGCAGGCGCCCGTACTGGCCCTTGAACAGGACGGTGGAATCGGAAAGATCGTCAAGCGGCACGGTCCGCAAGGACTCGCCCCGCAGATTCGCGATGTAGATGGTTCCGTTCGCTATCGCCATCCCGCTGGGGCTGGCGTCCGAAGGATGCCATTGCTGCACGGGATCGACATACCCGTTCCGATGCCCGATGCCTTCGACGACCGGCCAGCCGTAATTGGCGCCCGCCTTGATGACGTTGAGCTCGTCCCATGTGTCCTGGCCGAATTCGGAAGAATACAGCACGCCCCGATCGTCCCATGCCAATCCCTGCGGGTTCCTATGCCCGTAGCTGTACACGGGGGAACCGGCGAAGGGATTGTCCTGCGGGATCGTGCCGTCCGGCGCCAATCTGAGTATCTTGCCCGCCAGACTATCCAGATCCTGAGCGTTGCTGCGATCGCCCGCATCGCCTGTGGTCGCGTACAGCATGCCATCCGGTCCGAAGGCGATGCGGCCGCCGTCGTGGTAGCTCGCCGAAGGTATCCCCGAAAGAACCAGCTCCTCCCGGCCCAGCGACAGGGAGCCAGGCTGGCCTTGGATGCGCTGGCGCACGATTCGATTGTCCTGATCAGTGGTCATATAGGCATAGAGATAGCCGTCATGCGTCGCGATGCCAAGCAAACCGCCTTCGCCGGAGTGCGACGCGCCGCCAAGCGTACCGACTTCACGCGTCTCCCCTGATCCGTCGAACTCGAGAATCCTGCCGGAGTCACGTTCGCTGAGCAGCGCGGCATCTCCCAGAAAGGCGATCGACCAAGGGGATTCCAAGCCCTGAACAATCGATGTACCGTCGCCGGAACCGGTATGCGCCGATGATGGCTGCGTCCCCGTCGGCTCGGCATTCCGGCCCCCTGCCGTGCAGGCAGCCAAGGAAAAGGAAATCGCGCAAGCCGCGAAGGCGGCTGCTATCCGTCGTATGCTTTGCATCGTGTTCCTCTCCGCCACAAACCTGCGTATTTTCAGGCTCCTCTCATGCCGGTTCCCGTATTGCCATGCGCAGCATGTCGCTCGCTCTTGTCCGTTCTTTACTATCCAACTAGAATCTTCTGTCTTCGTCCCATAGCGAAGCGCATATCACAGCGTCGCGGCCGAAGGCAATCGCAGTCCCTCCCGCGCATGCACCGCTATTCAGCACCGCTCAGTGCTGCTGAGGGAAATGCATGCCCCGTCCGGGAGCAGCGCCTTTCAAAGCGTCCAACCTGCTCATCTCGGCATCGGTCAGGTGGAAGTCGAGTTCGGCGTTGAGCCGGATGTGCTCGCGCGAGGTCGCCTTGGGCAGCGGCAGCAATCTGCATATCGTAATCGCGTAATGCCTTGCAGCAACGTCACTGCATTGTGGAAAGGAGTCTGCGCATGGGCAAACACCATACATCACGAGGCATGATGCGACGATTCGTCGCGAGCGCGGCGGTTCTGTGCGCTTGTTTCACCATCGCATCCTGCTCGGGATCAGCCGGCAATTCATCGCCACAGTCGTCTGCGCAATCCCAGAGTCCCAGCGCAGGCGTCACCGCCTTGCCATCCGCACCCTCATCATCTGCGCCCTCAACATCTATGCCCTCGCCAAGCAGTACCGCTGACGGGCAGTCGTCAGGAGACACCATGAACAATGAAACGCCCATCCGCATCACCGTCGGCGGCAGCAGCCTGAACGCGACGCTCAGCAACAATCCAGCCGCCCGGTCATTGATCAGCCAGCTCCCCCTTTCGCTCGACTTCTCCGATTTTGGAGGGCAGGAAGTGTCGGCCCGTCCGCCGAAGCCGCTGACGATGGAGGGCATGCCTTCGGGTGAAAGCGCCCCGGAGGGAACCATCGGATACTACACACCCGATCACGTCATCGTGCTTTACTACACCGATGTCCCCCGTTTCACCGGCATCGTTCGCCTCGGCCGCATCCAGGGCGATATGTCGGCATTCCGCGGATGGAGCGGTTCGCAAAGCGTGACCATCGAACGCCGATAAGCATAATCAAGCAATCATCGAACAAGAGAGGGAGTTGACGTGCAAAGCGTCAACTCCCTCTCTTGTTCGCGTCCAAGGCCGCTTCTAGATATTCGGCGTTCTGGTCAAGGCCAGCAGCGGAATGAAATACAGCGCGGCGCAGACCGCTCCGACGACCACCGGCCCGGTGGCGCCTAGCGGGGTTGTGATCGCGTAGTCGGCGAAGGCCGTGCCGATGGCGGTGCCTGCGTTAAGTATTGCCGTGCACATAGCCGAGGACAGTGTCGGCGCGTCCTTGGCGTATCCGACGGACATGCCGATGAGCACCGGATTCATGGACATGCCGAACAACCCCAGCAGCGCGACCAGCACAATGGTAGGTACTGCAACGTGGGAAAGAAACGCCAGCGCGAGGATGATGAGCAAGGTCGCCCCAGCCGAGGAAAACAGCAGCAGGAGAGGCCTGGTGTCGCCTATGCGTCCGCCCACGTACGAGCCGACCGCAGCGCCTACGCCATATGCCACGAGCACCAGCGGCACTGTCGAGTTCGGCAGGCCGGCGTTGTCGGTCAGCAATGGGGAGATGAAGCTGTAGACGGTCATCACCGCGCCGTTGACGAAGACGCAGCAGACTAGGATGAGCAGAACACGCCTGTCTTTCAATGCCGTGATTTCGGCCTTCAATGAGGGCGGATTGGCTGTCGGCCTGTCCTGCGGGATCATGCGGTAGATGACGAACGCGGCGATGAAGGAGAGCACGGCCAGGGCCCAGAACGGCCCGCGCCAGCCGATGGACTGGCCGGCGAAGGATCCCAGCGGCACGCCGATGACGTTGGCGACCATGCCGCCGCCGAGCACGACGCCGACAGCCCGCGTGCCCATCTCCTTGCCGGCGCTCTGGGCCGCCACCACGGCCGATACCGCCCAGAAGCCTCCGGTCGCCAATGCGGTGAGGAAGCGGGCTGCGAGGATGATCGGATAGCTGTCGGACAAGGCCACGATGACGTGGCCCGCGCAGAACACGATCAGCGACAGGCTCAGGGCGATGCGGCGCGAAAGCCGCAGCGTGAGCGCGGCCACGGTCGGCGTGCCGATGATCATGCCGATGGCGAACACCGTGATCATCATCCCCGTGCCGGCGATCGAAAGGCGCAGGTCGCTGGCGATTTCAGGCAGGATGCCGGCCACAACGAACTCCGAGGTGCCCATGAGGAACACGCCCGCGGCCAGAATATACGTTACGAGCGGCAGATGCTGCTTACTCTGCACGGTCTGGTTGGCTGGTGAAGTCACCTGAAGGCTCCTTTTGCTTAACGTTGGATTTTGCTTAGGATACGGTCAACTAGGACAAGGTCGACATGTCGATGACGAAGCGGTAGCGCACGTCCGAGGACAGCACGCGCTTCCATACCTCGTTGATCTGGTCGGCTGAAATGACCTCGATTTCCGGAGATACCCCTTGCTCGGCGCAGAAATCGAGCATCTCCTGGGTTTCGGCAATCGACCCGGTAGCCGACCCTGCATAGGAGCGACGGGCTCCGAGCAGCGGCTGCACATGCAGGCTCATCGGCCTCGAAGGCGCACCGACATTGACCAGCGTCCCGTCCTGAGCAAGCAAACCTATATATCCATCGACGTCAAGCGCGGCGCTGACGGTGTTCACAATCAGATCGAAGGTACCGGCGAGCCGCTTGAAGGTATCCGGGTCGCTGGTCGCATAATAATGATGCGCACCGAAGCGCAGCCCATCGTCCTTCTTCTTCAGGGTGCGCGAGAGCACCGTCACTTCGGCTCCCATAGCAGCCGCGAGCTTGACGCCCATATGACCCAGTCCGCCAAGGCCCACGATCGCGATCTTTTTGCCCGGACCAGCTCCCCAGTGACGCAATGGCGAATACGTGGTGATTCCCGCACACAGCAGCGGGGCCGCGGCCTCGAAGGGTATCTGCTCGGGCAGGCGCAGCACGAAATGCTCGTCGACCACGATATGCGTGGAGTAGCCGCCCTGGGTGATGGTGCCGTCACGGTCCAGCGAGCCGTAGGTCTGGGTGTTGCCTTTCAGACAGTACTGCTCGAGCCCGGCCTTGCAGTTGGCGCATTCGCCGCACGAGTTCACGATCGTGCCCACGCCGACGCGGTCGCCGACCGCGAATCGGGTGACATCGGAGCCGATCTCCTGCACGATGCCGGCTATCTCATGGCCGACGGTCAGCGGGAAGGGCACCGGGCCCCAGTCCTCGTGCACGGTGTGGATATCGGAATGGCACACGCCTGCCCAGACGATCTTGATCAGGACATCATGAGGTCCTGTTTCGCGGCGCTCGATGCTGCCCGGAATCAGGGGATCGGTGCTCGAGGTCGCTCGTATTGCTGATACACGCATGGTCTGCGTCCTTTCTACGATGCCCGCGCCGCCCCATGCGGCCACGGAATCATCACCATGCATTGCACCACCGGCCGGAAGCGCCGGCAAGTCTCGGCTGAAAGGGGTATGCGCAGAGACTCCCTAGCGCCTCGTCCATGCTGCGATACCGCGTTCAAGTCGGCCGAGCCCGTCATCGAGCCTGCTGCGCGGGCAGGCGAGGTTCATACGCAGGAAACGGCTGCCATTGCCCCGGTACACCGCGCCCGCCGAAAGAATCAGACCGGTCTCTTGGCGCAGGAAGCCAGCCAGCGCGATGCTGTCTTCGCATATGGCACCACAATCGATCCACATCAGATAGGTGGCATTCGCCGCGGTGGCGTGCAGCCCGGGGATACGGCTGGCGATGAACGACGTGGCGTGCTCGCGGTTGGCCTGCAGGTATGCGCGCAGCTCGTCCAGCCACGGTCCACCCTTGGTGAAGGCAGCGATCGCGGCGACGACCGCGAAATCGTTGGACTCGGCCACTTCGTCCCGGTTCAGGCCCTTCACCACTCTCGCCCGCAGCTCGTCGTCGGGGATGATGACGGCCGCGCCCTGCAGCCCGGCGAGGTTGAAGGCCTTGGACGCGGACACGCAGGTGACGCTCACCCGCGCGTACTCATCGGACACGGAGGCGAAGGGCGTGTATGAGGTTCCGGGCGCGGTCAGGTCGCAATGAATTTCGTCCGAGATCACCGTCACCCCATGCCGCGCGCAGATGTCGCCGACTGCGCGCAGCTCGTCCGCAGTCCAGATGGTGCCGGTTGGATTGTGCGGGTTGCAGAAGATCAGCAGCCGCACCTGCGGGTCGGACAACGTGCGTTCCAAAGCGCCCAGATCCAAATGGTACGCGCCGTCCACATAGTCCAAGTCGCAGGAGATCGCCTCGCGGCCGCTATTGAGGATTGAGTTGAAGAAGATGTTGTAGACCGGCGCGACGACCGCGACCTTGCCACCTGGCTGGCTCAACGTGCGCACGCATGATGAGAGCGCCGGCACCACACCGGTGCAGAAATCCACCCATTGCGGGTCGACGTTCCAACCGTGCCGCTCGCGCCACCAGCAAGCCACCGACTGCCTGAATTCGTCGGGGATGTCCGTATAGCCGAAGACCCCGTGCTTGGCGCGGGCGACGACAGCCTCGGTGACCTCGGGAGCGGTGCGGAAATCCATGTCCGCCACCCACATGGGCAGCTCGCCGGGGGCCACATTCCATTTGGTGGCATAGGTGCCCGACCGTTCGACCGGCTCGTCGAAATCGTAAGTCATATCATGCCTCTTCTGTGTTGTTCTGCGACTGCGCTGTCCTGTGGCTGCACTGTTCTGCACCCGCACTATTTTGGCTTTGGCAGCATGTCAGTTCGCGCATATTGCCAAGCACTGTTCGCGCTAGTGCTGCTGGGTGATGATTGTAGTGCGGGACGGGTCGACTCGGTTCGGCTCCATGATCAGCTCGTCGATGCCCGCGCACTGGATGCGCCCGGCTGTCGGGTTCATCACCGAGTCGATGCTCCCCTCGATCTCGGCGTCCACCGTGGAATACTCGAACGCCAAGGTCGTGTTGATCAGCCGGCATCCGCGCATCACGAGATTGTCGATGTAGCACAGGCCCTGCAGGCTTTCGATGGTGCAATTGACGAAGGTGAGGTTCTTTGAGTTCCAGCCCAAGTATTCGCCGATGATCGTCGAATCGCGCACGGTCACGTTCTCGCAGTTCCAGAACGCATCCTTGGACAGCAGCGTCGAATCGCTTACCTCGATGTCATGGCCGCCATCGAAGGCGTAACTGCCGTTCAGACGAAAACGCTCGGCCTTGACGTTCCCCGAATTCATGCCGAAGTAGTCGCCGTTCGCCTGCACGTCGCTCATAGCCACATGCTCGCAGGTCCACAGCGTCTCCTGGGCGTTGGGCATGGACACATGATTGAGCGTGATGTCCGAGGACCGGCGGAAGGTCTTCGGCGCGGCGATCAGCGTGTCGGTCATCGCGATGCCGTGGGTGTACCAGATGCCCGAACGCGCCGTATCAAGCAGCTCCCCGCCACGGACCTCGGCCTGCCGGGTGTACCACAGCGGATACTTCCATTCGAAGGAGCTGTCATGGAGCTTGACGTCACGGCTTTCCTTGAGCGGCGACTCCCCGTCGCGGAACACGCTATGGCTGATATCAAGCCCTTCGCCATGGAACAGCGTGCGCTCCCCCCACCAGAACCCGCTGTGACACTTGACCTTGAGAACCCTCAGACCGGCAATCTTTTGACTGGCACTCACCCATACAGCGGTTTCCTTCCTTTCATCCTCTTGCGCAGCGCTCCCGGCAATGCACCTGACCGCCTGACATCGACGTATCAGTAGGCCGCGCAATCGTGCCCGCGCATACGGAGATATCGTATGCACGCCGCCGCGTGCCGGTCAATCGGCTAGGGGGACCCTGTTACAGACTCTTTAGCCACTCGGATGCCTATTCGGACATCTCGGTCGAAATTTCAACAGCCCCGCATCGAATCTGTACTCATCCGTATTCGTGCAGGCCCACCTGCGAAAATCGGAAGATATGCAATGCGGGGAATGGCTCCTTACAAGCCCATCCCCCGCATATGCAGCTCCAGCTCTATTCCTCAGGCGAGCTCAAGCACCGACGATTCCCATGGTTTGAGTGTGGTGACGCCCTCCAGCGCACGCTCCCCGATCAGCAGCTTGGCGCCGGCCAGCTCGGGCAGGCCGTCGACGGGCAGCGCGTTTTCGTGCGAGGAGAAGTTGGCGACCACGAGAATCGTCACGCCCTCCAGGGTGCGGGTGAAGGCCCAGATGTTCGGGTCGTCGGCCAGCAGCAGCTCGAAGCGGCCCTCGCGCACGACGGGGCTGCTATGCCGCAATGCGATGAGCTTTTGGTAGTGGGCGTAGACGGAGTCCGGGTCGGCCACGGCCGCCTTGGCATTGACGCTCGCATAATTCGGGTTGAGCGTGTACCACGGCGTGCCCGTGGTGAACCCGGCGTTAGCCGTATTATCCCACTGCACCGGCGTGCGCGCGTTATCGCGGCTCTTGACCTGCAAGGACTTCAGGATCGTGGCCTCGTCCAGCCCGGCCTTCTTCGCCTGATGGTAGTAGTTGATCGACTCGACGTCCTCATACTCCCCGATCGAATGCAGCGGCAGGTTGGTCATGCCGAACTCCTCGCCCTGGTAGACATACGGGGTGCCCTTGTGCAGATGCAGCACCGTGGCCAGCGCCTTCGCCGAGGCGACCCGGTACTCGGGGCTATCGTCGCCGAAGCGCGACACCACGCGCGGCTGATCATGATTGTTCCAGTACAGCGAGTTCCAGCCCGCTTCAGCCAGACCATCCTGCCAGTGGGCCAGGTTCTTCTTGAGCACCGGCAGCGGCAAGTCGGCCAGATCCCACTTCGTTCCATCCGCCGTGTGATCCAGCTCCATATGCTCGAACGTGAACACCATCTTGAGCTCATGCCGAGTCGCGGCCGTCGCGCGAATCGCGGTCTCGACCGTGGAACCGGGCATCTCGCCCACGGTGAAGAGGTTATGCTCGTCCAAGCCGACCTCGCGGTTCATCTCGGCAAGAAACTCATCAAGACGCGGACCGTTGGAGACATCACCGGACAAATCAACCGGTACAGGACCGCCGCTGGTAAGCGCTTCGGGCTTGGAGATCAGGTTGATCACGTCCATGCGGAAGCCATCGACGCCGCGTGACACCCACCAGCGCATCATGTCGTACACGGCGTGCCGCACATCCGCATTCTCCCAATTCAGATCAGGCTGCGCCGGGCTGAAGATACCCAGATAGTATTCGCCGCTGCGCTCGTCATACGTCCAGGCCGACGGCGCGAACGCCGCAGGCGTGTCGCTGGGCTCCGCCCCCGGCTCGCCGGGAACCGCGCCCTCGCGCGCCGGCCGCCAGTAGTACCAATCGCGCTTCGACGAGGCCGGGTCGCGCGACTCCTCGAACCACGCATGCCTGTCGGACGTGTGGTTGACCACCAGATCCATGACCAGCTTGATGCCGCGCTCGTGCGCGTCGTGGATGAGCTTGTCGATGTCGCCGAGCGTGCCGAACAGCGGATCGATGTCACGATAATCGCTGATGTCATAGCCGTTATCCACCTGCGGCGAGCGATACACCGGCGACAGCCAGATCACATCCACACCCAAATCGGCCAGATAATCGAGCCGCGAATCAATGCCCGGAATGTCGCCCACGCCGTCCCCGTTCGAATCCTGGAACGAGCGCGGATAGACCTGATAGACCACCGCAGACTTCCACCAACCCTCAGGACGATCCTCATCAAACTGATTCGATACCATGTACTACTCCCTCGCAAAAAATGTGGTTACCGGCGTTCATCGCCACGTTGCTTACCAGCGTACAGCCTCGCATGAAACCTTCGACCTCGGGTGTTTCATACCGTATTCCAGCGCCTCAGCAACAGGCAAGGAAACAGTAAACGACCCGAGATATTGCGTTTGCACATCGGCAACCATGCAAAACTCCAACAAGCGAGAACGTCAAAAAGCCAATTGAATTGGATACTGCATATGAACCAGCTCGCCGCTGGCATCGTAGAATTCTCGGAGATTCATCGTTGGCACACCGAGCGCCTCCGCGACGTCAGGTATCTTCGGCTCTTTCTTCATCGGCTGGTGCGAGGAAGGATTTACAGGCCGTTCATCGGTCACGATGGTCGCTCTGAAGGTTTTTGCCGCTGCAATCAGCCACGGATCCGCCTTGCCTTCGGGTTCCCACTGTGAATACGACTCAGCCAGATAACAACCGCAAGTCACCAGATAATCCTGAACCTGCGCGTACACCTCACCAATATCATCCGTCTTGTGAGAAATCTGCCTTGCAACGAACAGTGCACGGAACCAATCGGCAAGTTCATCGCTGTTGCCTTTGCTGTCTCGTTGAGTAATCTCCTGAAATACAATGTCGAGAATTTTCACCTTGCCATGTGCAGCCATCTTTTCCATCCAGTGCCAGAATGGGTGGAATTCCTTATAATCGAAAGGATGATGAATGCGGTGGGAACTGATGAAAACGTCGGAATCGAGCAAGAACACATCTTTCATCGGATCATGCCCTTCTCTTCGAGGAGTCCCTCGTAGGCATGAATGGATTTAAGCCCTAACAGCGAAAGCCCGTCCGAATAGCCGAGCGTGCCTCGTTCGATGCCACTGCTGACCAGCCGAACGAACCGCGTATCGAGATGGGATGCGTTCGTGCGATTTTGGTTTCCACCGGAGCTCGTTCGTGCATCTGTGCGCTCTTCGCCTAACATCCGTACTAAACGTATGTCTTCCTCTGTCGCCAAGCCAAGCTGATGGGCGTAGATGGTCAGGGCAAGCCCACTCAGCCCGTACCGTTTTGCGCAGGCGTCAGCTACATCCTGTGTTTGCCCATGAATCTCAGCAGACTTGCGCCAGTAGGCATGAAAATCAACATCGTTCACAACAGACATCACCACGGCCCGATTAATCACACGCTCATTCTTCGTGTTATCCGCGGCAAAAGAAAGGTCGTTGTACACTTCGTCCAATCCCAGCAGCACATGGCCTATCTCATGCAGCAAGGAAAACAGCATCCCCGCGTAGGAATCGTTGCAATTGATGAAAATCAGCGGAGCGATATCATCGAGCAAAACAAACGCACGAAAATCATGCACGTCTAGGCGTCGAGCGAACGTACCGACTTTGGAATCGATCATAACAAGCAGACCGGCGTCAGAAGCCCTATCTCGTACATAACGGAATCGCTCTCCGGAATCCTTATGCAAAGACCAATCGGCTTGCAAAGACAGTTTCTCGCGCATTGCATCTGCAAGTTCTCGGGCAGAAGCAGCCTGAGACACACTGCCGACGAGAAGGTTGCCTCCCAGACCTTGGGAAACCATTTCGTCCCGCGCCCAGCTCTGTCTGCCACGCATGATTCGAATGATGTCCCGCAGATTCTGAGTTGGCTCAACAGTTTGGTTGCCGATTGTACGGTATCGGATTACCGCATCCTCCTGAAACTCAGGAGACACCGAACGCACCAAAGAGCCAAACGGCATATTCAGCACTTTGCCAATTGCAGAAAGCTTGCTGAAGGAAAGATGCAGCGGATCCGTCGCCATCAGCCATTCCGGAAAGTCAGCCAATCCCTTTTTATGAGCAATCGCAGAGGGGTCGGCGTCGCTTTCTCGCACTGCCCAGCGAAGCGTGGTCGGATATACGGTGATATTCGCCATAGCACGCTCCTCTCCGCACCGGTACAGATTAAAAAAATCAGCTAGTACATCAATGGTAAACCAGCATTGGTCCGAATGGACACGACTCGAATGCGCCTAACGCAAAACGTCCGGAAAACTAAGCTGTCCATCCCATAATCAAGCGGGAGGGTGTTTTCTCGTCCAACGTCATTATCGGATTGGGAAGTATCCTCCTGCTGTATCTATACGTTCTATACGTTGAGCGTGTCATTCCACGACGACATCTTCGACACCCGCTGCACCCACGGCACTGGCTGATTTCCTGCGTCGACTGCGCAGCAGGCAGTATCCACCGAACACAATCAGCCAGCCCAGGCCGGCCAGCGCCGGGCCGCGCGTGTCGGCGGCCAGGAACAGCGTGAGGTAGATGAAAGCGAAGAACGCCATAGCGACGATGTCGAGTACCTTGTAGCCCGGCAGCACGAAGCCGTCGGTGATGAAGTCGGCGGATTGGCGGTATTTGCGGTGCGCGGCCACGGTGAGTATGTAGATGAAGATGATCACCGCGCTGGATGCCGAGGAGAACAGCACGAAGGCGCTGGAAATGCCGGGAATCGCGCTGAACAGCGGGGAGATGAGAATCAGCAGGGCCGAAAGTATGATCGCACGCGCGGGCACCTTGCTCTTCGAGACAGTCGCAAAATGGCACAGCCGCGGGGAATCAAACTCGTCGGCAACCTGATAGAGATGCCGCCCGGCGGAGTACAGCAGCGAGTTGAGCGACGACGAGGCCGCGGTGATGACCACGAAGAACACCAGCGCCGAAGCCCAGTTGAGCCCGGCGTACTGGAACACCATGACGAATGGCGAGGCGAAGGAACCGTCGCGGTTCGGCCTGAAAGTGCTCCACGGCACGATGAGCATGATCGCAACCAGCGCGCCGACGTAGAAAATCAGGATTCTGGCGATGAGCTGGTTGATCGCCTTGGGCAGCACCTTGCGCGGATTGTGCGTCTCGGAGACCGTCACGCCGACGAATTCGATGGTTTCGTAGGCGAAGAAGACCATCTGGAAGCTCATCAGGAATGCCATCCAGCCGTGAGGCAAGAAGGAGAATCCGCGCGTGATATTGTCGAAGCCCGCGTGGCCGGCCGACGAAATGCCGTCCATGCCGTGAATCTGCACGGCCGGGTAATGGTAGTCGATGATGACCATGACCGCAGCGGTGGCGATCATCGCCAGAATCAGCGTGATCTTGATCATCGAGAACCAGAATTCGGTTTCGCCGAAGACCTTGACTGCGATGAGGTTGACCATAGCGAGCACCGCCAGGAAGCCAATCTGAATCAGCCAGTTCCAGTGCCGCAGGTCGATGCCGAAGATGCGGAAGAAGGTCACGAAATACGTGCCGACCGCGCTGATTTCGGTCATGCCGACCAGCACCAGGACGACCCAGTACGACCAGCCGGCGAAATGGCCCCAGGCGTCGCCGAGATAGCGCCCGATGAAATTGATGAAGGTGTGCTGGCTCGGGTCGCGGTACATCATCTCGCCGATCGTCCGCATCAGCAGGAACATGACCGCACCCACGGCGATGTACACCGCAATGATGCTCGGCCCGGTCAGGCTGATGGACTTGCCCGACCCCAGGAACAGCCCCGTGCCGATGGTGCCGCCGATGGCGATGAACTGCACATGCCGGTTCTTCAGGCCCCGCTCCATATCGTTGCTGCGGTCCAGCGTCTCCACGGATTGCAGCCCGGAAGCCGCGTCGACTCCACCCTCCGATGCAATTGCCGCAGTTCCTTCTGCCGCATGCATGCTTGGTTCGTCGCCGTTGTTTTCATTCACATTCTCATTACGCACGCAGGCAACCATACTCCCTGCCTGTCCGTTTTGGCCAGAACCATGTCAGCTATAGGACAGCATGTACAAGGCATACAAGGGAATTCTGCCCCTTTTGTGACGCTCATTCGTGATAAGAGGCACGAAAGGGGCAGTACGCCTGATACGCAAATTCCCTGAACCCCAATTCGGGATTCAGGGAATCAGCAATCAGTCAGTCACTGCCAGCTACAGAGTCAGCTACATTCAGTCCGTGCTGACCTTGGCGAAGCGCTCGGCGACATCGGCCCAGTTGGCGATGTTCCAGAAAGCCTTCACATAGTCGGCCTTGACGTTGAGATAGTCGAGATAGTAGGCGTGCTCCCACATGTCCAGCTGCAGCAGCGGGACGATGGAAATCGGCACATTGGCCTGCTGGTCGAAGAGCTGGAAGATCAGCGGACGCTTGGCGATGGTGTCCCAGCCCAGGATGGCCCAGCCGGAGCCTTGCAGCGTCGTCGCGGTCGCGTTGAACTGCGCCTGGAGCTTCTCGAAGGAGCCGAAGTACTCGTCGATGGCCGCTGCCAGCTCGCCTTCGGGCTTGCCGCCGCCGTCGGGAGAAAGATTCTTCCAGAAGACGCTGTGGTTGATATGGCCGCCGAGATTGAAGGCGAGATCCTTCTCCAAGCGGCTGATATTGGCGAAGTCGTCCTTGTCGCGGGCTTCTTCGAGCTGTTCGAGGGCCTTGTTCGCGCCGGTGACATAGGTTTGATGGTGCTTGTCATGGTGCAATTCCATGATCTTGCCGGAAATATACGGTTCCAGCGCCGAATAATCGTAGGGAAGGTCGGGAAGCGTGTAGACGGTCATAAGAGGTCCTTTCGTCGTTGTCCTGTCCTTATACAGCGTAGCAATTTCAGCGGTGCGCCGTCGGCGAAGCGCTGTGCGCGAACAATGCGGCAACAATCTTGACTGCCTGTGCACGGTGACTTCGAGCCTCAAGGCCTTGTGCAAAAGACACCGTGAGCCGACACAGCCAGAAAACACAGTCAGGAGAGCAGATACAGCTCGGAAGACCAGCTCAGACTATCGGGATGCTCGCGCGACGTTGAGCCCGCTTATTCCTGCTGCGAAGACTGCTGGTGATGTTGCTCCTGCCCTCGCTCCCACGCACGCGGAGCCACAAACGCAACGCAGATCAGCGAGCCGATAAGCAGCGCCGTCGCTGGCATCACCAGCGAATCCTTCATCGCGCTGGTGAAGCGAATCGCCGCATTCAGCGGCATATGCGCACCGCTTGCGGATGCCCCGGAGAAATGCTGCGAGGCAGCGGGAAGGTAATGCTCAAGCCGCGCAGAGACAAGCGCTGCAATAGCCGCCGAACCAATGACGGTGCCGAGCTGACGGGCCGTGTTGTACACGCCGGAAGCCGCGCCCGCCATGTACGGCGGCAGATTGCGCGTGGACACCGCGCCCAGCGGCCCCCACATGAACGCGCTGCCGATGCCGAGAACCGCCGAGGGAACCAGCAGCCAGGCCCACGAGACGTCGACCTGCATGATCCATACATAGAGCCACAACCCCAGCGAGGAGCACAGCAGCCCCGGAACGGCCAGCGTGCGCGGGTGCATGCGGTCGATCATCTTGCCGGAGATCGGCGCGAGCACGATGCCGATGATCGGCGATGGCAGCGTCATCAGGGCCGATTGGGTCGGGTCGAGGCCGCGCACGACTTGGAAGTAGTAGTACAGCGGAACCGACATGGAGGCGATTGCGAAGCCGACGAAGACGATGGCGGCCGACGACACCGAGAAGTTGCGGTCCTTGAACAGGTTCAACGGCACCAGCGGCTCCCCTTCGGCGCGTGCTTGCCACAGGAAGAAGACAGCGAACATGACGGCACCGAACACGATGGACGCGATGATCCAGCCATCCCAATGGTGCGCGTTGCCCTCCTGCATGCCGAAGACGAGGAAGAAGACGGCAACAGCGGACAGCGCCACGCCAATCCAATCGAAGGAGTGCGTGTGCGTCTCAAGCTTCGGAATGTTCACCCAGCCAAGAATCAGCGCGACGATGCCGACCGGCACATTGATGAAGAAAATCCACTCCCAGCCGAAGGAGCTGACCAGGAACCCGCCCAGCACGGGCCCTACCATTGTGGCCACGCCGGCGACGGTCCCCCACACGGCCATAGCTCCTCCCCTGCGCGTCGGCGGGAAGATGCGCTGGATGACGGCCATGGTCTGTGGGCTGATGAGCGCTGCGCCAAAACCCTGCACCGAGCGCGCGGCGATCAGATTGCCGATCTGGCTGCCCGGCAGGCTGGACGACAGCCCGCACCACAGCGACGACAAGGTGAAAATCACCAAGCCGATAAGATAGATGTTGCGCTGTCCGAAGCGGTCCCCCAGCCTTCCCGCGATGAGCATCGGCACGGTGAGCGTCAGCAGGTACGCCGAGGTGACCCAGAGCACCGTTCCGACGTCCACGCCGAGGCCCTGCTGGATGCTCGGATTCGCCACGGCCACAATCGTCGTGTCCAGCAGAATCATGAAGAATCCGATGATCATCGACCACAGCGAAACCCACGGATTGATCTTCTTGCGATTGGATTTAATATTCTCTCCCTGCTGGGATGGCTCCACGGCCGAAGACGCCGCTACGTTGTGCTCCATATATTTCCTCTCCTCAAACAAGCTTCATATCGTTACGCCGCAACCTGCAAACTGGGTCCTGCAATCCATCCGGTTCGGGAATCTTTTCAATCCATCAATACGACAAAGCCATATCAATCCTCGCAAAGAACAATACACAGACTAGCGCATCGCATGCGTCGCTCGAAGGCGATTGCGCTTACCGGCTGTCACGTGCACGATCGCCATTTACATAGTTTCCATTTACGCAGTGGTTTCTATTCATGCAGTTGTCATTTACATAGTGGTTCCTAGTATGAGCATAGTCATCATAGGAAGCGTGCGGAGGAATCGTGAAAAAACAGTATACGGCCGGGATGCAACACCCGATCGACATCGATATCAACCTGTTCGACTTCGTGGAGTCCAGAGCCGAGCGCGACCCTGACGGCACGGTGATCGAATACAAAAGCAACGGAGCATGGGCGCATTTCAGCTCGCGGGAATTCCTTGAGATCGTTGTCACCCTCGCCAAGGGTCTTATCGCGAAAGGCGTGCGGAAAGGCGATGCCGTGGCGATCGTCTCGCACACCCGCTGGGAGTGGACGGCGCTCGACATGGCCATCATGGCAATAGGAGCAGTCACCGTGCCGGTGTACGAGACCAGCTCGGCCGCGCAGATTCGCGCGATTCTCAACGACGCTTCAGTCACTCTCGTTTTCGCCGAAGACGAGGGACAGCGGGAGAAGATCGAATCCGTGCGCAGCCAGATCGGCACGCTGGGCGATGTCTATGTCATCGAGTGCGGCGCAACCGATATCATCGAGGAATTCGGCGGGAGCGTGAGCGACGAGAACTTCCAAGAGCGCAGGAAGGCCGCGCACGGCAACGATTTGGCGACTATCGTCTATACGTCCGGGTCGACGGGAACGCCCAAGGGCGTCGAGCTGACGCATGCCAATTTTGCATTCCTGTGCCTTTCCGGCCTGCAATTCATGCCGCGCGCCTGCAACATCCCCGACCGCGGGCTGCTGCTGTTCCTACCGCTTTCGCACGTCTTCGCCAGATATATGGAGATATTGAGTTTCGCAGGAACCCTGCGGCTGGGGCTTTCCAGCGATTTCTCGACGATTATCGACGACTTCCAGACCTTCAATCCCACGCTGCTGCTCGCAGTGCCGCGCGTGTTCGAGAAGGTCTACAACGCCGCATCGCAACGGGCCGGCAGCGGGTTCGCAGGCAAGCTCTTCAAGCGCGCGGTGGAGAATGCCAGAGAATGGTCGATGGCCCAGCAGCAGGGGAAGCACCTGCCGTTGCCCGGACGCATCCGCCATGCGTTCTATGCGAAGACGGTGTACAGCCAGATCCTGCGCATCTTCGGCTCGAACGCCGACTTCTGCATCACCGGCGGCGCCCCGATGGATCCGATGATCTCGCATTTCTTCAATGGCATCGGCATGCCGCTGCTCGAAGGCTACGGCATGACCGAAACCGCAGGCCCCGTATGCGTGAGCCTGCCCGGCAGCAACCGGATCGGCACGATCGGGCAGCCGCTGTCCGGCGTGAGTTTCGGCATCGGCGACGATGACGAAATCTGCATCAAGGGTACGATGATCTGCCGCGGCTACCATAATCAGCCCGAAGTCAGCGCCGAGCAGATCACGGATGGCTGGCTGCACACCGGCGATCTGGGCGATATCGACGCTGCTGGATTCCTCCATCTGACAGGGCGCAAGAAGGATCTCATCATCACGGCAGGCGGCAAGAACGTCTCCCCCGGCGGCATCGAGGCCTCCGTCATGACCTCGCCCGTCGTGGACCAGTGTCTCGTCATAGGCGACCGCAGGCCCTTCGTCGCCGCGCTGGTCACCCTCGATCTGTCCGATGCCAACGAATGGCTCAAGGCCCAGGGCGCGAAGCCTGTCGAAACGTTGGAGCAGGCAAGCCGCAACGCCATCATCCATGACGAAGTCGAGCGCGCGGTCGCCGAAGCGAACACCTCGGTCTCCCGTGCCGAATCGGTCCGCAAGTTCGAGATCCTGCCCGACTCCTTCACCTCGGAGAACGGTCTGCTCACCCCGAGCCTGAAAACCAAGCGCGCCGCCATCGAGCAAGCCTATGCCAAGCTCATCGACACCGTAATCTATGTGCCGCGCGGCAAAAAGAGCGCGGAAGGCAAGTAGATCATGCCAGCCTAACGGTCTTGCTGTCACATCATGCCGTGCTTCAGCCGTTCAGACAATAACGATGGCCAGGCATATCGAATCGATTACATTTCCGATGCAATCGGCTCGATATGCTTATTAGCATCCCCCAGCTTGATCATCCGGACTGGCCCGAGGAAAGGAAGATCGTGTCATTCACACAGCTTGCGACGCAAATCGCCTTGGCCTTCTGTCTTATGTTTTTCGGAGTGATCATCCGCAGCAGCGGCCATCTGCACCAGACAACCGCCAATGACCTCACCGACATGCTGCTGTACTACATCTCGCCGCTGGTAATCATTCGGGCATTTCAGCAGCCGTTTTCATCATCCGGCCTCCATGTTCTCAGCGCAACCGCAGCGGCCGTCGTCACCGCCTGCCTGATCAGCATCGTCTTGTCCAAGCTGCTGTTCATGCGCGTGAAAGACCCTGCCAAACAACGGACGGCGAAATTCGGGAGCGTATATTCGAACGCGGGATTCATGGGCATCCCGCTTGCCCAAGCGCTCTTCGGCAGCGCTGGCGTGTTCTACGCCGTGGTTTCGCTGGCCGTTTTCAACATCTTTGCCTGGACGCACGGGACTTCGCTCTATCAAGGTCCGCATTCCAAAAATGGTTGGAGGGCAAAGGCAAAAGCCATTATCGTGAACCCGAATATAGCGGCGATACTCATCGGCCTGGCCATGTTCGTGCTTTCCATACATTTTCCAAGTCAGATCAATCAGTTCCTCACATACGTCAGCGATCTGTTCACGCCGCTCTCCATGATCGTCATTGGCAGCAGTCTCGTCGACATGCCGTTGCGATCCGTCACCTTCGACCTGCCGATCATGATCTCCCTGCTGCTGCGGAACCTGTTCTACCCGGTGATAGCCATATTGATGCTGAAGCTCTTCGCGGTCACAGGCACGGCCTTCACCACCTCGGTCATTTTATCATCGTGCCCCGCAGCCGGGATGGTAGTGCTCTTCGCCATGCGCAACGGAGACGACACCAAGCCCGGGGTCATGCTGATGAGCCTGTCAACCATACTGAGCCTGCTCACCATCCCGCTGGTGTACCTGCTCAGCACAGTCATATAGTGCATATGCATATAGGGCATATAGTGATAGCGATACGGTAATTTGCATCATTTCATCGGATTGTCGGAGGCATAGGCCGAAAAGCTCATAACCCGATTGCCGATAGGGAATCAGCTGCCAAGGCAGGCGTCAGAATTTCGAAATCATACGATCCCAATGTTTTGAAATGCTCAAAGAATATGAATGAATCTAAATATATGATATGTGGGTGATGCAGGAATCGAACCTGCGACCCCTTCCGTGTGAAGGAAGTGCGCTAGCCGCTGCGCCAATCACCCATATTCAATTGTCAAGAGCCGATTCCTCGGCTCTGCGTGGGCGATACAAGATTCGAACTTGTGACCCCTTCCGTGTCAGGGAAGTGCGCTACCACTGCGCCAACCGCCCGGGTCTTCCTTAGCTCGCCAGACTTGCATCTGACTCACCAAGAGGTGGGTACGAGAGTCGAACTCGTCTATACGGCTTTGCAGGCCGCTGCCTAACCGCTTGGCTAACCCACCAACAGGTCGTCAACTCTTCGGACCTCGAGCGGACAACGGGACTCGAACCCGCGCTCTCGACCTTGGCAAGGTCGCGCTTTACCAACTAAGCTATGTCCGCATGTGTTTTCCGCAGCTAACCGCTGCCGAAGCACGAGTCACTACTATAACCACATCCATGGCATTTGCAACTCCAGCGTGTCGCCATACAAAAACCGCCTGGTTGCAAGGATATCGGCCGGCTTCACCTATGGCTTCAATCGCGCAACCGGCCCGCAGCCAGCCTTGTTGAAGTCCTGCTGGTCGGATTGCTGCGTTTCTCCGCTGAAACGCAGCAATCCGACCAGCAGCGACATATCGTCATACGGTACTGGACAATTTCGTGCGTTTCCCTAGCCCAGCACGCATGAAATTGTCCAGCATCACCTGCCAGCACCCGGCGCGGGGCACGATGCCGGGCTTCACCTATGGCATAAGCTGGCGAGACGTTGTTTCCACAGGTTACATTAGAACACATGAAAGAAGAAGCGAAGACACCGAAGACCGCGATGATATGCGCTTTCGAGGGGTGGAATGATGCCTGCCAGGCAGCCACCAACGTCGTTCGCCACCTTATTGGGCGCTACGATGCGATAGAGGTGCGCCATATTCGATGCGATGCCTACTATGACTATCAGGTGACGCGGCCGATGTCCTGCATGGTGAGTGGGCGCAGACGCATCCTATGGCCGCAGACCACATTCTACGATATCGCAATCGATGCGGCCACCCATGTCTTCGCCCAGATCGCCCCCGAGCCCAACTACCGCTGGGTCGAATACTGCCATCAAAGCCTGCGCATCGCCGAGGAATTCGACGTCGACCAGATACTTACGCTGGGTTCGATGTTCGCCGACTGCCCTCACACCCGCCCACTGCCGATCGACGAATCGGACGCGAATTGCCGATGCGATATGGATCGGGAATACAACGGACCGGTAGGCATCCCCACTGTTCTTGACACGATA
Source organism: Bifidobacterium subtile (assembly GCF_000741775.1). Taxonomy (GTDB): domain Bacteria; phylum Actinomycetota; class Actinomycetes; order Actinomycetales; family Bifidobacteriaceae; genus Bifidobacterium; species Bifidobacterium subtile. The sequence continues at coordinate 158,629 of NZ_JGZR01000002.1, read as the reverse complement.
GCCTGCGACGAGGGGTTCGAGACCAGCACGCTCTGGGCCTCGATTCCGCAGTATCTCGGCAGCGACGAATGCGCCCAGGCCACGTTGCAGATGCTCAATCATCTTTCCGGCAGACTCGGCGTCGAGCTGGATCAGGGCGACTTGCCTGAAAAGGCGCAGGCGTGGAAGGCGCAGGCCTCCGTGCTCACGCATTGCAACGACGAGCTGGCCGAATACGTCGAGCACCTCGAGCATGAATACGATAGCGAGCAGAACGCTCGTGCGCTTGCCGACCTCGGAACGCCGCAGGCCGAAATGCTGGTCAAGGAAGCCGAGGAATTCCTCTCGCATATGGACGAGTAGCGAAAAACAGCTGCATCTGCGTTGTGTGAGGCGTTAACCCGACCCTGCGGAGGTCTATCTGCGTTATGTGAGGCGCTAATTCCAAGGTACCCCGAGTATCGCTGGCCGAAAACGGCGGTTCTGGGCCGTCTGATACTCGACGCTCTGCGAATTAACGCCTCACATAACGCAGATAGACCTCCGCAGCCGACCAATAACGCCACACTTAAGCGAGATATCGACTCGACCGGCATGAAACGGCGGGGTACGAGGACTGTTCCTCGTACCCCGCCGTAATCAACGCCGCCGATAGGCAGCTGGCCCTAGCCTAGCGGCCCATCATGCCTGCCAGCCCCTGTCACGCCCCAGCATCGATGGCGGGCAACGCGCCGGTGATCAGCAGAATCGCCACCACCACGGCCAGCACGATGCGGTAGATGGCGAACGCTCGATACGAGAACGTGGAGACGAATTTGAGGAATCCGATGATCACGATATATCCCACGAGGAAGCTGACGATCGTCGCGGCTATCGTCGCGCCCCAGCCGGGGAAAGTCGCTGCCACCTGGGGATTGCTCAGATCGGAAACCGCGGAAATCGCTTCGAGGATGCCCGCGCCGAACACGGCCGGGATGGCCATCAGGAAGCTGACACGCACGGCCGCCTCGCGGGTGTAGCCCATGGCGCGTCCGAAGGTGATGGTGCCGCCGGAGCGCGAGACGCCGGGGATAAGGGCCAGCATCTGGCCGATGCCGAACACGATCGCCTCTTTCGTATTCATGTCGTCGATGGTTTTGACCTGGCGCGAGCGAGCGTCGGCGATCCATAGCAGTACGCCGAAGACGATGAGCACGGTCACCGTGATCCACAGATTGCGCAGCGTCGTCTCGATGGTGCTTTTGAACAGCACGCCCGCGAGCACGATCGGGATGGTGCCGATGATGATGTACCAGCCCAGCGCAGCATCCTTGTCGCCCGAACCCATGCGGGACTTCAGGTCCTTGCCGTTGCGCCCGAACAGGCAGCCGAACCAGTGGCTCAGAATACGCGCGATGTCGTGACGGAAGTACAGCAGCACCGCGAATTCGGTGCCGAATTGGATGATGGCGGTGAACGCGGCGCCGGGGTCGTGCCCCAGCATCAGATCGCCGATGATGCGGATGTGGGCGCTTGAGGACACCGGCAGGTATTCGGTCAGCGCCTGGACCAGTCCTAGGAAAATCGCCTGGAAGAAATTCATAACCCCTCTTTTATTCAGTACTCAGGTTTTTGCTGTCGCTGCGACCATACTACCGAAGCCGCCCTAAGATTCCGGCAAGAATTGAAGATTGCTGGTACGGCGCCACTGCATGGAATCGGTCTGCGGTTCGCCCGCGGACCAAACGTGCCAAGGCGTTTGTCGGCTCTCGTGCACACAATGAAGGCAGGAAAAAGCAGGGAGGCATACGATGGGCAAATATCGCAAGAGCCGGGACTTTGCGCCCGAAGGATTCTTCGAATGCGAAGGGCGCGGATTGCAGTGGCTGGGGCAGGCGCAGGCATCCGGCGGGCCGCGGGTGGTCGATGTGCTGGGGTGGGGCCGTGATTGGCTCGATATCGAGCGGGTCTCCTCCTCGTCTCCCACGCCGAAGGCCGCGCACGATTTCGGCGTGGCGCTGGCGCATATGCATGACGCAGGAGCCCCATACTTCGGCTCCGCTCCCGAAGGATACGACGGCACATGCTATTTCGGGCCGTTGCAGGATCCGGTGCCGATGGATACCGGCGAGTGGAGCGACCCGGCCACGTATTACGGGCAAGGACGGCTCCTGCCCATGGTGCAGCTGGGTGTCAGGCGCGGCACGCTCAACCAGGGCGATCTTGAACTCACGCAGCGCATAGTCGACAAGCTCCCGGAATTGCTGGGGCGGGCCGCCGACGACAAGCCGGCGCGCATCCATGGCGATCTGTGGAGCGGCAACGTGATGTGGACCGCGGACCGCGGGCAGAGCGAGGCCGTGCTCATCGACCCGGCCGCGCATGGCGGCCATCGCGAGGAGGATCTGGCGATGCTGCACCTGTTCGGCATGTCGTATCTGCACGAGATCCTCGACGGCTATCAGTCGGCGCATCCATTGAAAGCCGGATATCAGGACCGCGTTACGCTTTGGCAGCTCTACCCCATAGCCGGCCACTGCGTCTTCTTCGGCGGCGGCTATGTGAGCGAGTATCGGGCGATGTGCCGCTCGTTGCTATAACGGATATGCTGCGGCTCACACTTTTCCGCACTCGGTCAACAAGTGTGAGCCAAGTAAACAGGACGAATGGTAGCTTTGTGCCACATAATTGGCGAAATTCCACAGTTCAGCAGTTGTAAAACCGAACGCAGCATGTTCGGTTTGGCTCACACTTTCTCCATTGCAGCCAAAAAGTGTGAGCCTCTCTCGCAACCCAGCTAGCTCAGCGCATCCTTGAGTTTGCCGAAGAAGCCCTTCCTGGCGCTGCCGCCGTCGGGCTTCGAGCTTTGCGCGATATGCTGCGAGTCCGTGTCATGCGAGTTCGCGAAGCGTTCGATGAGGTCGCGCTCCTCGTCGCTGAGCTTGGTGGGCACGTGCACGCCGATGTGAGCGATGAGATCGCCGCGCTCGTCGCCGCGTCGCATGCGGGTCACGCCAAGCCCCTTGAGCATCACCGTCTGCTCGGGTTGGCACCCGGCAGGAATGGAAAGCGTCTCCTCGCCGTCGAAGGTGTCGATGTCGAGATCGTGGCCAAGCACCGCCCAGCTCATGGGAATCTGGACCCAGCAATGCAGGTCGTCGCCATCGCGGGTGAAGCGCTTATCCGCTTTGATGCGGATGTCGATATACAGATCGCCGGCAGGGCCGCCGCCTTCGCCGACTTCGCCCTGATTGGCCAGTCGCAGCCGCGCGTCATCGGCGATGCCCGCGGGAATGGTGACGCCGACCTCGCGCGTGGTGCGCACGCGGCCATGCCCCATGCAGGCCGGACATGGATTGCTGATGATGGTGCCATGGCCCTCGCATCGCTCGCAGGGCGCCGTCGTCATCATCTGGCCCAGCATGGTGCGCACGACTTTCTGGCGCACGCCGCGCCCGCCGCAATCGGGGCAGGTCACCGGCTGCTCGCCGTTGGCCGAGCCGGAGCCGCCGCACTGCTGGCACAGGCCGAAGGTATTGATCTTGACATGCGCCGTGCCGCCGAACACCGCCGTTTTCAGGTCGATGGAGACGCGCGCCAGCGAGTCGCGGCCCTGCTGGGTGCGTGGAACGGGGCCTTGCGAGGCTCCCCCAAAGGCACCGCCGAAGAACTGGCCGAAGATGTCGCCCATATCGCCCATGTCGAAGCCGCCTGCGCCGTAGCCGCCCGCATTGGGGTCGTTGGGGTCGACGCCCGAGTCGTACATGCGTTTCTTGTCAGGGTCGGACAGCACCTGATAGGCGTTGTTGACCTCCTTGAACTTGTCCTCGAATTCCGGGCCGGCGATGTCGGGGTGGTACTTCCGGCTCATCTTGCGGTATGCGCGCTTGATCTCGTCCTCATTCGCCGAACGCTCGACGCCTAGCACCTCGTAATAATCTGCCACTGTTCAATCCTTGGGTTTGTGTTCGCAAGTCTATGTATTGCATGTCATAGCTGCATAAATCGTATTCGCGGGTTTGCATTCGCGCAGTCATTGGTTCGCGCAGTCATTGTGCCATAAGGCTGGGTCAGCATGCGTAAGCCGACCCAGCCGTATCAGCTTCCGGCGTCCTGCTCGTCAGCATCACGGGCGCCATAGGGATCGTGGGAGACCAGCACGGTCAGGTAGCGGGCGACGGCCCGTACCGCCGCCATGGTCGTGGAGTAGTCCATATGTGTCGGCCCGATCGATCCCACGAAGGCCACCGGCTGATCGGTGCCGGTCAGAACACCTTGCAGACCCTGCCCCTGCGTCTGCGCATCGCCATGCGGATCGTTCGAACTGTGCCCATACCCGCTGGTCACCACCGAGGAGTGCATCAGCCCAGGGGTGTGGGTTTCCGAGCCGATCGCCACGCCCACGCCGGAGGTCTCCTCGCTCAGCGAGCTCATGAGCCTCATCAGCACGACCTGCTCCTCAAGCGCGTCGAACAGCGGCGCAAGGTCCACGACGCTGCGCCGATGCGCAAGGCGCGAGGTGCCAGCCATATACATATCGCCCGCGGTCTCGTCCTCGGCCATGCTTTCGAAGGCCTGCGCCAGCACGGACGCCAGTCGGTGCGCATCGGCCATGTCCGGCCGCTTGGCCAGCTGACGCACCTGCTCGGCCGCCTTGGCCAAGGAGAGTCCTACGCACTGGCCGTTCACGCGGTTCGAGAACGCGGAGATGGTTTCGCGCTCCGGCATCGCCGGCACGTCAAGCGTGTGCTGGGCCACGCTTCCGGTATCGGTGATGATCACGGCAAGCACCGTGCTCATCGCGATGGGCACGAGTTCGACGTGCCGCAACGTCGTCTTGGAGAGCGCCGGCGAAGAGACCACCGCCACCTGCCCGGTGATGTTCGCCAGCAGTCTCGCCGCACGTTGCAAGGTGTCCTGCAGGCTGATGGAGCCTTGCAGGAACCGGCTGATTCCGCGGCGCTGGGCTTGAGACAGCGGCACGACGGTAGACAGCCGGTCCACGAAATAGCGATACCCTTGCTCCGTGGGGATTCGGCCGGCGGAGGTATGCGGCTGGATGAGGTAGCCTTCGTCTTCCAGAGCGGCCATATCGTTGCGCACCGTCGCCGAACTCACTCCCAGATCATGATGCTTCGTCAGTGAAGACGAGCCCACCGGCTCCTGGGAGCGGATGTAGTCCTCTATCACGGCACGCAGAACGATCATACGACGTGACTGCGCCATGCTGCCCTCCCTTGTATCCGTGCCCGTTACATTCCCGGCAATCCACATCAGCCGCATGCCTTGCCGCACGACCGTCTGCCGACCTTGACCTTGTCTTCTGGCCGTCCGTTGAAAAGCGAACCGCACAGTCGGCTGACGAGCCGTGCAACGCGTGAAAGCCGCGGCAAAACGCATTGATGCGTGGATTGTCTTGTTCTATTGTATTAGCACTCGGCTGACCGGAGTGCTAATACTTTCGTTCTGGGATGATTTCGGTGGAAATATGCGGATTCTGTGAACGCTCACGAACCGTAAACCGGCCGAACACGCCAACGCCGCGGCGTCAAGTCGTCTGCGAAAGCTACCATGAAGGGGCAATGTGAGGGCATATATGGCGCGGCATAAGCCGTATGCGTGATGCTCGCAGTATTGGAAGGAAAGTAGATCACCTATGACCGATTTCACTTGGTCTGACTTGGACGAGCGCGCTGTGAAGATGGCGAAGGCCCTCTCCGCCGACGCAGTCGAGAAGGCCGGACACGGACATCCCGGTTCCCCCATCTCGCTCGCCCCAGTGGCCTATACGCTCTATCAGCACTATATCAAGCACGATCCCGCCGACCCCCAGTGGGCCGGACGCGACCGTTTCATCCTCTCCGGAGGCCACGCCTCGCTCACGCAGTACGTGCAGCTCTTCTTCTCGGGTTATGACGTGACTCTCGACGACCTCAAATACTTCCGCGGCGGTGCCGACACGCGTACTCCAGGCCATCCTGAGGTCGGCCTCACCCCGGGCATCGAGATGACCACCGGCCCGCTGGGTCAGGGTCTCGCCTCGGCGGTCGGCTTCGCCTATGGCCAGCGCTACGAGCGCGGCCTGCTCGATCCCGACGCTCCGGCGGGCACCTCGCCCTTCGATCACAAGGTATGGGTCATCTGCGGCGAGGGCGACGTCGAGGAAGGCGTCTCCTCCGAGGCCAGCTCGCTTGCGGGCAACCAGGGCCTGGGCAACCTCACCGTGATCTTCGATGCCAACCACATCCAGATCGAGGGCGACACCAAGCTCACCTTCTCCGAGGACATCCTCAAGCGCTATGAGGCGTACGGATGGTACACCGACGAAGTGAGCTTCATTCAGCCCGACGGCTCCTACAAGGAAGACACCGCAGCGCTGGCCGCGGCCCTCGACAAGGCCGAGCAGGTCACCGATCGACCGAAGTTCATCAAGGTCGACAGCCTGATCGCATGGCCCACCCCGGGCAAGACCAACGACGAGTCCTCGCATGGATCCAAGCTCGGCGCTGAGCCGATTGCCGGACTCAAGAAGATTCTCGGCTTCGACCCTGAGGTCGCCTTCCCCATCGACGAGGAGGCTCTGGCCCACGCACGCGAAGTCGGCGAACGCGGCGCTGCAGCCCACAAGGACTGGAACGAGAAGCTCGAAGCCTGGAAGCAGGCCAACCCGGACAAGGCCGCTCTCTACGAGCGCATCAAGGCCGGCGAGCTGCCCGAAGGCTTCGACAAGGCCATCGACGATTTGGAAGCCTCCTTCGAGGCCGGCTCCAAGGTCGCCACCCGCAAGGCCTCCGGCGCCGTGCTCAACGCCATCGCGGCGGTCATGCCCGAACTGTGGGGCGGCTCCGCCGACCTCGGTGGTTCGAACAACACCAACATCAAGGGCGCCAAGTCCTTCGGCCCCGACGCCGATGCGACCAAGACCTGGCCTGAGGTCTCCGAGTATGGCCGCCAGCTGCACTTCGGCGTGCGCGAGTTCGCGATGGGAGCCATCACCAACGGCATCCTGCTCGGCTCGGACACCCGTCCGTTCAACGGCACCTTCTTCCAGTTCTCCGACTACGAGCGTCCTTCGGTGCGTCTCGCCGCGCTGATGGAGATTCCGAACCTCTACGTGTGGACCCACGATTCCGTGGCCCTCGGCGAGGATGGCCCGACCCACCAGCCGATCGAGCACCTGGCTTCCTTCCGCGGCATGCCGCAGGTCGAGGTCGTTCGCCCGGCCGATGAGTACGAGACGGCCGAAGCTTATCGTTACTTCTTCGAGAAGGACAACACCCTGCCCACCGCCATGATCCTGACCCGTCAGGGCGTCCCGACGCTTGCCGAGACCGCCGAGAAGGCCAAGGAAGGCGTAAAGAAGGGCGCTTACGTGCTCGTCGACGTCGACGGCACCCCGGATGTCATCATCCTGGCGACCGGCTCCGAGGTCCAGTGGGCCGTCGCCGCCGCCAAGACCCTGGCCGACGAAGGCATCAAGGCCCGCGTCGTCTCCGTCCCCTCGCTCGAATGGTTCGAAGAGCAGGACGAGGACTACAAGGAGTCCGTGCTGCCCAAGGCCGTCAAGGCTCGCGTCTCGATCGAGGCCGGCATCGCCATGCCCTGGTACAAGTACCTCGGCACCTATGGCAAGGCCGTTTCCATCGAGCGCTTCGGTCTGCAGGGCGATGGCGGGCAGAACATGATCGATCTGGGCATCGACGCCGAGCATGTGGTGGAGGCCGCCAAGGCTTCCATCGCCGAGGCCAAGGCCTGATTGAGTAACCAGCCGGGGGCCGCCGCCCGAAACGCTTGGCGGAGGCCCCCGATCTTTGAAATATTTACCCATGCCAGCATCTGGTTTGGAATAAGGAGATAAACAATATGACTGAAGCAACGCAGCGCACCAGCGATTCCGGCGTCTCGATCTGGCTGGACGATCTGTCCCGCACCCGCATCGAGTCCGGCTCGCTGCAGGATCTCATCGCCAACAAGAACGTCGTAGGCGTGACCACCAACCCCTCCATCTTCCAGAAGGCCCTGAGTCAGGTCGGCCCGTATGACGCGCAGCTCAAGGAGCTGGGCAAGGTCGACGTGGAGACCGCCGTGCGCGAGCTCACCACCACCGATGTGCGCAACGCCACCGACATCTTCCGCGAAGTCGCCGAGAAGACCGATTTCGTCGACGGCCGCGTGTCCATCGAGGTCGATCCCCGTCTGGCCCACGATACCGAGAACACCAAGACCCAGGCCGTGGAGCTGTGGGAGAAGGTCGACCGCCCGAACGCGATGATCAAGATCCCGGCGACGCTCGAAGGCCTTCCGGCCATCACCGCGACGCTCTCCAAGGGCATCTCGGTGAACGTCACCCTGATCTTCTCGCTCGAACGCTACGAGCAGGTCATCGACGCCTTCATCGAAGGCATCGCGCAGGCTGACGCCAACGGCCACGACCTGAAGCACATCGGCTCCGTCGCCTCCTTCTTCGTCTCCCGCGTCGATACCGCGGTCGACAAGCTGCTCGAGGAGAACGGCTCCGATGAAGCCAAGGCTCTGGAAGGCAAGGCCGCTGTGGCCAACGCCCGTCTCGCCTACGAGCTCTTCGAGAAGAAGTTCGCCGAGGATCCCCGCTGGGCTGGCCTCGAAGCCAAGGGCGCCAAGAAGCAGCGCCCGCTCTGGGCCTCCACCGGCACCAAGAACGCCGCCTACTCCGACTGCAAGTACGTCGATGAGCTGGTCGCCCCGTTCATCGTGAACACCATGCCGGAGAAGACGCTGAACGCCCTCGCCGACCACGGCAATGGTGCGCCTTCGATCGAGGGCACCTACGAGGAGAGCAAGGCCATCATGGACAAGCTCGCCGAGCTGGGCATCGACATCAAGCAGGTCACCGACAAGCTCGAAGCCGACGGCGTCGCCTCCTTCATCGCCTCCTGGGATTCGGTGCTGTCCGACACCCAGGCCGGCATCGACCGCGTCAACGCCTGATGCCTCCGATGCACCTGATGAAGTAGCGAACTGAATCTCACGATTCAGTTCACCATCAAGGAAGCCCTCCCGATCACACTGGTCGGGAGGGCTTCCTTCGTTATTGAGCGCACCGCACGTCACATCGGCAACAGGTCCGCCCAATAGCGCAGCGCCTCGCGCACGATGTCAGGCTGGTCGATGTGCACGTTGTGGCCGGCGTCATCCACCACGGTATAGACGGCGTTGGGGTAATGCGGCAGCAAATCGCGCTGATCCTCATAGCCGACGATCTGATCCTGCCTGCCGCAGATGATGGCGACAGGACCCGCGAATACGCCTATGCTCTCCTCGGGATCCGCATCAAGCCGGTAGCTGGCGTCGAGCCGCAGCGTTGCCTCGCGATCGCATAGCCGCGTGCCAGGCAGGATGAAGCGCTGATAGCGCCGCCATGCTTCGAAGGACTGATTGACGCCCATCTCGAGAAAATCGAAAACCTGTGATTCCGGCAGTGTCGCCGTCAGCTCATCATTGGGGTGGCTGATCGTATGCTCTGCGACCGTTCGATGCGCCCTCACCGGGTCGACCACAGGGGCGATGAGCGCCATGCCGGTTAAATGTTCTGGGCGGGCGCTGAGCAGATCGCGCACCAGCGCACCGCCCATCGAGTTGCCGACCAACGCGTAATCCTGATCTCCGACGAGCGCGGGCACGGTGTCACGCAGCCAGTCGGAAAGATCCTGCAGACCGCCAGTCCCTGTCAGAGCGGGCGTCTTGCTGGAGCCGGGCAAATCGATATAGATGCGTTTCGTCTCCTCGGGGAAGGCGTCATCAAGCAGGATCAGCGAGCGATGGTCCACGCCCATGCCATGCACGAGAAGAATCGGGAAACCTTCGCCGCGGATCGCCGCAAACGGCTCTGCTGCACCTGTCATATGGCGTCATTCTCCTGTTTCACACTCTGTTCCAAGCCTGTTTGCGAGCATCGGAACTTCTGGGCATTGTTGCCAAGCATCGCTTCAGGCAACCAGCTGCTCGACCCACTGCGCCACGCCGTCTTCGTTGTTGGCCGGGCACACTTCATCGGCGATGCCCAGCACACGAGGGTTTGCATTGGCCACGGCCACGCCCGTGCCGGAGCTTTTCAGCATATCGATATCGATGAGATCGTCGCCGAAGGAGGCCGTCTCCCCCAGTCCGATGCCCAACCGCTCGCACACGGTGCGCAGGGAGGATTCCTTGTTGGCCTGTGGGTTCATGAGCATCCACATCGTTCCTTCGGATATGCTCACTTTGAAATCAGCCGGTATCAGGCCTGTGAGCTGCGCGCATTGCTCAGACCGCGGCATGATGAAGATTTTGTCGGCCTGGCCGTTGGGCACGTCGGTGAAATCAGTGAGCCGGAATTCCTGCGTTTTCCATAGCACGCTGACATCGAAATTCGTGTAGCGCACGTCGTTCATCACAATGCCGAGCTGAAGGCCGGGCATGGCGCCGAGCAGCATGCGGCATACCTCGCACGCACGCTGCGAGGAGAAGCCTATGCGGCGCAAATGCCCGTCGACCGGCAGCTCGCCGGAGGTGAGCGTGTCGAAATCCGAGCATGCGGGATTCATGTCGATCAGCGCGCCATTGAGATACACGCAGGCGTCAACCGGCAATCGGCGGGCGAAGGACAGTCCCGTACTCACTGGCCGAGCGGTCGAAATGGCGAATTTCAGCCCTTGTTCATGTGCTTTCACGAGTGCATCGACGGAACGTTGCGAAAGAAAACGCTCCTCGAAGGTCGACGCATCATGCAGCAAGGTGCCGTCAAGGTCGGCGACAATCAATCGTGTGGATCTTGGTGCAGCGCTTACGGTCATGGCACGGTGTCCTTAAGGTTCGTAACTGGAATACGGCATATGGAGCAGAGCAAATGGCCCACGCAGCAGCACGAAGGGCTCCATGATCACAGCGATCATGGAGCCCTTCGTCACAGCAGTCTATGCAGACGCATCAGACGAGATTGAATTTCGACATCAGCCCAAGCCCTATCGCGACCGCCACCCACAGCAGGGCGATGATGACGGTCCACCGATTCAGGTTCTTCTCCGCCACGCCCGAGGTTCCGGCGTTCTGAGTCAGGCCGCCGCCGAACATGTCGGACAGGCCGCCGCCCTTGCCTCGGTGCATCAGGATCAGCAGCGTGAGCAGGATGCTGAAGACGACAAGAATGATTTGCAGGACAAGCTTGACGATAGCCATAGCGGACACGAGTGAACCTCCATATATACGAATACTTGCTTAAGAATAGCGCAAGGTGGTGAACAATGCGACGCATTCTCGCCGCAAACGCAGATTCGCGAATTCAGCGAGTCGATTTCCGGACGGATTTGAGCGTGAGCCTGGCGATGCGCGCCAGCTCCTCGACGTCCAGCGACGCGCCGCCGATGAGGAATCCGTCCACATCCGCTTCCTCGATCAGCTCGGCGGCGTTGCCCGAAGTGACCGATCCGCCATACAGGATGCGCACGCCCTCGGCCACTTGCGCACCGAAGGTCTCGCGCAAATCGTCCCGGATGGCCTTGGCGGCGTCCTGAGCAGTCTGAGGCGTGGCGACCATGCCGGTGCCGATGGCCCACACCGGCTCATAGGCGACAATGACCCTGGCCGCCTCCGCATCGGATAGATCGCGTGTGACGTCGTGCACCTGACCGACGGCGAATTCGAGCTGAATGCCCTGTCGACGCTCTTCGAAGCTCTCCCCTACGCACAGAATCGGCTGCATGCCCGCGGTCAGCACGGCACGAACCTGATCGACGATGTTGGCATCGTCCTCGGGATGGTATTTGCGTCGTTCCGAGTGCCCCACGATCACATAATCACAGGCGAGCCGAGCGAGCATGTCGGCGGAGACATCGCCGGTGAAAGCGCCTTGCGTGGTGACGGATACGGCTTGCGCCCCGTAATGGATGGAAAGCTTGTCGGCTTCGACCAGCACTTGTACGCTGCGCAGCGACGTGAAAGGCGGCATCAGGGCGATTTCGCAACGCTGGTAGTCGAATCGCGCATCGCGCAGGAGCCAAGCCAGCTTCTGCACGAAGTAGGTCGCTTCCAGATGATCGAAGTTCATCTTCCAGTTGCCTGCCACCAGAGGGGTGCGTATCGCTGTCATCCGCCGTCCTTTTCCGTGCCCGTTTTCCGTGCTCGTGCGAGTTCTATGAGCCTTGCCCAGTCCCATGCGGTTTCTCGCCGCATCGCAATAGTCGACCGCAAAGCCGATTACGACGTTGCGGGCATGACCGTGAAAGGCCATGCCCGCAACGAATGCGTGCGCTGCGCTTCCTCACCGTAGCCTTCGCAGGGTTCTGCAGCTTTCCGCACAAGATGCCCTTCACACACTAGCCGTTTGCCGAAGCAAGCGCCAGTCTGCGAAGGCCGCGAATCACCCAGGAGACTACTCGAGCACCTTCAGGCCCGGCAGCTCCTTACCCTCGAGGAACTCGAGGGAGGCGCCGCCGCCGGTGGAGATGTGCGAGAAGCCGCTCTCCGGGAAGTCCAGGTTGCGCACTGCGGAGGCGGAATCGCCGCCGCCCACGATCGTGAAGGCGCCGGCCGCGGTCGCATCCACCAGCGCCTGCGCGATGGCGCGGGTGCCTTCGGCGAACTGCGGGACTTCGAACACGCCCATCGGACCGTTCCACACGACCGTCTTGGAGTCGACGACCTTGTCGTGGAAGAGCTTGGCCGAATCCGGGCCGATGTCCAATCCCATCTTGTCGGCCGGAATGGCATCGGCCGGAACAACTTCGGGGTTGATCGGGGTATCGCCCGCCGGGAAGCCGGCGTTGACGACGATATCGGTCGGCAGCACGAGTTCGACGCCGTTCTTCTCGGCGGTCTCGATGTAGCTCTTGACCTTCTCGATCTGATCCTCTTCGAGCAGCGATTCGCCGACCTCGTAGCCTTTGGCCTTCAGGAAGGTGTAGACCATGCCACCGCCGATGATGAGGCGGTTGGCCTTGGACAGCAGGTTCTCGATCACGCCGAGCTTGTCGGAGACCTTGGATCCGCCAAGGATCACGGTCAGCGGGCGCTCGGGGTTGTCGGTGGCCTTGGACAGCGCAATGACTTCCTTCTCGACCAGCAGACCGGCTGCGGACGGCAGATCGGTGGCCACATCGTAGTTGGAGCCCTGTGCGCGGTGCACGACGCCGAAACCGTCGGAAACGAAGACGTCGCCCAGCGCGGCGATCTTCTTGGCATAGGCCGAGCGCTCGGCGGCGTCCTTGCTGGTCTCCTCCGGGTTGAAGCGCACGTTTTCGAGCAGCACGACGTCGCCGTCCTGCAAAGCTGCGACCTTGGCCTGCGCGTCTTCGCCGTAGGTGTCGGAAGCCAGCGTGACATCGGTGCCCAGCAGCTCGCCCAGTCGCTTGGCCACAGGAGCCAGGGACAGCTCGGGAACGACCTTGCCCTTCGGACGACCCAGATGCGCCATGAGAATCACCTTGGCACCTTCGCCGCGCAGCGCGTTGATCGTCGGCAGCGCGGCGCGGATGCGGCCGTCGTCGGTGATGGTAGTTCCTTTGAGCGGAACGTTGAAATCAGCGCGGACAAGGACGCGCTTGCCACTGAGATCTCCAAGATCCTTGAGAGTCTTCATGAATATCCTTTCCTAACCGCCCTGTCGCCCCCGCATCGGACGCGACTGAAGCGGGAAGAGTCTGACGTGATATACGCCACACTTATATTAGCGTCAGCAATAAACAAAGCGTCGTGTTCACTCATATGCGAACACGACGTCTCCATTGTATGCCTATATGTTTTCTGCGCTTTCGCCTGACCTCTCGCCAGCTCGGTCCCTCAGCCCTGCCGACGCGCCTTCTCAGTCTTGTCGGCGAGCTGCAGCAAGCGGCGGATGCGGCCTGCTATCGCGTCTTTGGTGATCGGCGGCTCAGCCAAGCGGCCCAGCTCCTCGAGACTGGCGTCCGCGTGGTCCAGCCGCAGCCGGCCGGCGACTTTGAGGTTCTCCGGCATATCGTCGCCGAGAATCTCGAACGCCCGACGCACCTTCTCGCTGGCTTCGGCCGCAGCCTTGGCGCTGCGCCGCATATTGGCGTCGTCAAAGTTGGCCAGGCGGTTGGCCTTGCCCCGAGCCTCGCCGTCCGAGCGTTTCCCAGTCCACTCGCGGGCGGAATGCGGGGCGTCCATCAGGATGAGCATGCGCTCGATAGCATCGGGGTCGCGCAGCGTGACGCGCTCCGAGCTGCGCAGCTGCCGCGCCTTCGCGCTGATGCCCAGCCGCCGCGCCGCGCCTTGCAGCGCCAGCGCCGTTTCATGCGAAGGGCAGATGATTTCCAAGTAGCTGGCCTTGCCCGGGTCGGAGATGGCCCCCCTCGCCAGGAACGCCCCGCGCCATGCCGCCTTGATCTGGGCTATGTTGCCGCCCACGATATCGGCGGACAGGCCCTTGACCAAGCGCATGCGGCGATCCAGCAAACCGGCCTGCAGCGCCAGCGCCGTCGCGCCGCGCTCCACAAGCACGTCGTAGCGCTGCACCACCCCGTTGGGGGTCTGCCGCGTGGTGCGGCTAATCACGGCTTCCTTCTGGAAGTAGGCGGCGATGGTGTTCTGCAGCCACGTAGCGGCCTGGAGCGAATCGAATTGCGCACGTATCACGGCCTGATTGTTCACCGGGCGCAATCCGCCGCCGAATCGCATCATCGTCGAGGCCTGCGCCATTTTCGCAGCAGGCGAATCGTTTTCTATTGCGGCGAGTTCGCCTTTGACATCGTCAAGAAGAGCCAAGAACCGACCTCCTACTTCCCGTTCCTTGATGCTGGTAAGGCATGTCAACGGGTGATTTTCCCGCAACGCCACGGCTATCTGTGATACCTAACGACTTGGACAAGATTACCTTTTTGTCGCTAGATTTGAGATGAAAATTCTCGCAATATGGATATTTGAAGAATACTAAATCCATTCACGCCTCGCCAAGCTTGCGTTGACGCCGATGCAGCTCCCGTGCGGAAACCGTCACCGATAGGCCATGCGCACGCAGCCGCTGCGCCAAGGCAGTGCTCATCGCCACCGAACGATGCTGTCCGCCGGTGCAGCCCACGGCGATGGTCACGTAATGCTTGTCTTCCTTCGCGTAGCCTTCGATGGCGGTCATCATGGCCTTCTCGTAGGCATCGAGGAATTCGTTCGCGCCGTCGCTGGACAGCACGTAGTCGCTCACCGGTCGATCCTGCCCGGTCAGCTCGCGCAGGCTAGGCACCCAGTAGGGGTTCGGCAGGAATCGCACATCGGCGACGAAATCCGCGTCGAGCGGAATGCCGTACTTGAATCCGAAGCTGAAGATGTGTACGGAGACCGTGGACGCCCCCGAACCCAGCAGCGCCTCGTAGAGCTTCGTGGAGAGCTGGTGGATGCTTAAGCTGGAGGTATCGATGACGGTGTCGGCGCGTTCCTTGAGATTGGAAAGCAGCTCGCGCTCCTCGTGAATGCCGTCGATCAGCCGATTGCCGTGCTGCAGCGGATGCGGCCTCCGCACGGATTCGTAGCGCTTGATCAGCACCTCGTCGCCCGCGTCGAGGAACAATATCCTAGTCTTGACCCCCAGATCGTCGAGATGGCTGAGCACCACCGACAGGTCGTCGAAGTAGCTGCGCGAACGCACGTCGACGACAGCGGCGAGCTTATGGACCTTTGATGCGGATGCCGTCATCATGTCGACCAGCGGCACCATCAGCTTCGGCGGCATGTTGTCGACCACATACCAGCCCATGTCCTCGACGCAGTCCGCGGCATGAGATCGGCCAGCGCCGCTCATGCCGGTGATGAGCAGCACCTCGAACTCGTCCGCAGGCTTCGGCTCGCCCGCGTCTATCCCCATCGGCGCTGCTGCGCTATTGGACGCGGCGGTGCCGGATGGCGCAATGCCGGTATCCGCACCGCTGCGTTCATCGTCCCCAGACGCGGCCGACCTTGCCGCATTCGCCTTGGACGCCTCTGGCTCGCTCACATTGCCTCCTCTAACGCTTCCCTCATAGTCTGCTCCAACCGTACATCGTCTGTGTCACCAGCTGATGTAGCATGCTCGGATTCCCAGCATGCGGACATGGCATGACCGGCCGCCGCCCTTGTCTCCGACTCGGCGACCCGGTAGTTGCCTGCATCGCGGCCAGTCATCAGGCAGACCTGCACGATCGCCTGATACAGCAGCATCTCCTCGCCGCCGATTGCAATGCCACCGGCCTGCGACCACGCAAGCTGCAAGGAGCTGGGGCGCGGATCATAGGCGACGTCAAGCAAAGCGCCATGAACAGCGCCCGGCACAAGCTTGGCGTACGCCAGCTGCGCGATGCCGTCGGCGGCATGCGCCGGCAATGTGCTGATCACGATATCGGCGTTGCCCAGGCGCTCGATGGCTACGTCAAGATCGTCGCCTGCCATGGAGAGCGGCTGCACGGATATCGTACCCGCATGACGCTGCGCAAACTGCGTGATGCTGAGATGCGCTTCAGGATGCCGGGCCACCATGGTGACGTGCGCCCCGTGGGTCATCACCACGCATGCGGCGAGCGCGGACAGCGCGGTGTTGCCGTTGCCCAGAATCACGACATTCGCCGGTTCGCCGGCCTTCGGCAACTGATCGGCGACCGTTGCTTCCCACGCATGACGGAAGGCGAGCACGATGCCATCGACATCGGTGTTGTACAGCGCAATGCCGTTGCGGGAGGCAGCACTGTGGGAATCGACACTGTGGGGGTCGATAATGTGCGAAACGACGTGCGGCGCGTCGTGAGCGCTTGGTTCGCCTCGGAACACCGCCGTGTTGGCAAGACCAAGCTCCCGGCTCCATCTGTCGCATGGCGTGCCATACGACATTATGGTTTTTTTCAGCGGCATAGTCAGACTCAAGCCGGCCCAAGTGCCATCCAGCGATGAGAGGAACCTTTCGAAATCCTCTTGGCCGACTTCCTCACGGCTGTATTCCCAGCCGATCAATCCCAATGCACGATACGCGGCATTGTGCAGCACCGGCGAAAGGGAATGCGCAATGGGCTTGCCCAGCACCGCGCAGCAATGTCTCAGCGCGGGCTGGGATGCATGCTCTTGCTGCACTGCACGCTCCCGATGATTCGACGCTGCCATGGAGGCCTCCTTCTCTGCGATCTCATGCTAGCCGAAGCCCGGCGACGAGCGCCATAGCGCAGCTGCGGCTCAGGATGCCCGGGAGCCTTCTTTGTGCAACGCGCGGTAAATGGTTTGGGCTTTCGCCTCGCCGATGCCTTTGACGGCCATAAGCTCTTCGAGCGAGGCCTGTCGCATCGCCCTGACCGAGCCGAAGGCGTTGAGCAGACGCTTCTGATAAGCCTCGCCGATGCCTGGGATGTCATCCAACGCCGAGCGCAGGGCCCCCTTTCGTCTCGTCTGTCGATGGTAGGTGATGGCGAAGCGGTGCGATTCGTCGCGCACGCGCTGCAGCAGGTACATGCCTTCGGATTGGCGCTTGAGAATGATCGGGTAGTCGTCATCCGGCACCCAGACCTCTTCCAGCCGCTTGGCCAGGCCGCATACGGCCACATCGTCCACGCCGGAGTCCTTCAGCGCACGCGCCGCCGCCATGACCTGCGGCTTGCCGCCGTCGACGACGATCAGATTGGGCTTGTAGGCGAAATGATGACGCTCGGCGTTCTGCTGGACGATCGGCTCTTCGATCATGGCCGCATGCGCGGGAGCCTCAGCAGCGTCTGCGACAGCAGCGGCGCCAATGACTCCAGCATTGGCGTTCTCTTCTTTCATGTCCCCGCCTTCGGCCAAGCCGCGCTCCGAGGCTTTGCGGATGCGCTGCTCGGTTTCGAGGTCCTCGCCGGAGTCGCCGGCGATATTGCCGTGCTTGAAGCGCCTGGTGAGGGTTTCGTACACGGCGCTCAAGTCGTCGAGCGCGCCTTTGCCGTCGTCGCCACGTATCGCGAAACGACGGTATTCCGACTTTTTCGCGATGGCATCCTCGAATACCACCATCGAGGCGACCTGGAAGACGCCCCCGATGGTGTTGGAGATGTCGTAGCCTTCGATGCGCAGCGGGGCCTGCTTGAGACCCAGCGCCTTGGCGACGTCGTTCATCGCCTGGGTGCGGGCGCCCATGTCGCTGATGCGGCTGAGCTTGCTGCGCTGCAGCGCCTGCTTGGCATTGTCGTTGGCGCGGTCCATCAGCGCCTTCTTCTCGCCGCGCGAAGGAACATGAATCGTCACCGAGGACCCGCGCAGCTGACTGAGCCATATCTCCAGCTCGGCCCGACGCGCAGGCTCGACCGGCACGATGATCTCGCGCGGTATCGGAGCGATCGGGGCCAGCAGATCGGCCCGGCCGGTCTGCTGCTGACGCTCCCTGCGGGTGCGCGTCGCCTGGGCGCGCGCTATGGCATCCGTGGCGGTTATGGTCTGCGTGGAGCCAAGGGCATCGCGTCTCGCGCGGATATGCACCGACGGACGGCCGGATTGCGACGCGGCATCGCTCGAGGTCTCAGGGTCAGCCGAATCGGGTTCGTCTTGCGCGTCAAGATCCTCTTCTGTTTCGGCGCAAGCTGACGTTGCAATGCCATGAATATCCTCATGCGATGCTATGCCATCGTCCGCATTGGCATCATCGTGCGACTCGGCGCCGTACTCCGCATCCGTTTCGACCCTGGAGCTTCCGTCGCCATCGGCGGCAATCTCATGCTCGCCAGCAGCTGCCACCTCAGATTCGAGCGCAGCCGGTGCAATCGAATCCTCATACTCGGGCAGAGCCAGCCCGCCGGAATCCTGTACTCCGGAATCCTGTACGTCATTGGCAGACGCCGTCTCGATATCCGAATAGACCTGCACGATGAGGTCCGAGATCAGCTCGGCGTCGCTGACGTCTTCGACGCGTTCGACGCTCCAATTGCGTTCGCCGCGTATAGAACCGAATCGCACGAAGAACGCATGCACCGAGGCTTCGAGTTCGTCGGATTCCATGCCGAACACATCCGCGTCGACATCTTGGCTGAACACGACGGCATTCTGCTCTCCGACGGTCTGCAGCATCTGGATCTGGTCGCGCAGCCGTGCAGCCCGTTCGAATTCCATGTCGGCGCTGGCCTGCTTCATCTCGCGGGTCAGCTGGTTGATGTAGCTCTTGCCGAAGCGCCCCGTAAGCACGCCGACGAGCCGCTCGCAGTCCCGGCGATGCTCATCCAAGCCGATTCTGCCCACGCAGGGCGCGGAGCATTTGCCGATCGAGGCGAGCAGGCATGGTCGCCCGGTCAGCTGCGCCCGATGGAACACGGCAGGAGAGCAGGTGCGCACCGGGAAGGTCTTGAGCAGCTTGTCCAGCGAATGCCGCAGATCCCACACCTTCGCGTACGGACCGAAATACCGCGTGTCTTTGCGTTTGCGGTTGCGCGTCACCCAGACGCGAGGCACGTCCTCGCCTACCGAAACCGCCAGATAGGGGTAGGTCTTGTCGTCGCGGAACACCACGTTGAAGCGCGGATCGAATTCCTTGATCCACGTATATTCCAGCGTCAGCGCCTCAAGCTCGGTGCCGACCACGGTCCATTCCAAGCTTCTGGCGGTGAGCACCATCGTCTGCGTGCGCGGATGCAGCTGATTGAGCGGCTGGAAGTAGTTGGTCAGCCGGTTGCGCAGGTTCTTGGCTTTGCCGACATAGATCACGCGGCCTTCGCCGTCGCGCCATTTATAGACGCCCGGCTCGGCCGGAATTTCGCCGGTCTTGGGCCGGAACAGGTCGCGCGAGTCACCCAGCTGCTTAGCCGTGCTGCTGGCTGTCCTGCGCCATTCGTCCGGGCTGTGCCTCTCGATGATTCCTGTCATGGCCTTTCCTTTGCGTCTCGTGCGGCTTTCGAGACATTCGCCTCTTGCCATCCCGCATTTACGCCGTTTATGTCTTCCGCCGCGTCTTCTCAGCTAGGCTTTCCCTGTCGCATGGGCTTCCGCCCCGCCGCGCTTTACCTGTCGCCGCCGCAGCTGATCCTCATATCTGCACATACATGTCCATCATGCCAGCATGGGCTTGAGGAAACGACCTGTCCAGCTTTCCTCGCATTGGGCGACCTGCTCCGGCGTGCCTTCGGCCACGATGGTGCCGCCGCCATTGCCGCCTTCCGGGCCGAGGTCGATAAGCCAGTCAGCGGATTTGACGACATCGAGATTGTGCTCGATGACGATCACCGTGTTGCCCTTGTCGACCAGGCCGTCCAACACGAGCAGCAGCTTGCGCACGTCCTCGAAGTGCAGACCGGTGGTCGGCTCGTCCAGAATATAGACGGTGCTGCCTGTCGAACGGCGCTGCAGCTCGGTGGCCAGCTTGACACGCTGCGATTCGCCGCCGGACAGAGTCGGCGCCGGCTGCCCGAGGCGGATATAGCCCAGTCCCACCTGCACCAAGGTGTCGAGATACCGGGCGATGGAGGGATATGCCTTGAAGAACTGCGCGGCCTCCTCGATCGGCATGTTGAGCACATCGGCGACGGTTTTGCCGTTGTAGGTGACTTCGAGCGTCTCGCGGTTGTAGCGCTTGCCGTGGCATTCCTCGCATTCCACGTAGACGTCCGGCAGGAAGTTCATTTCGATCTTGAGCGTGCCGTCGCCGTGGCAGGCCTCGCAGCGCCCGCCCTTGACGTTAAAGGAGAAGCGGCCGGGGCCGTAGCCACGCACCTGAGCCTCCGGCGTCTTGGCGAAGAGCGTGCGAATCTTGTCCCACACGCCGGTGTAGGTCGCCGGGTTAGAGCGGGGCGTTCTGCCGATGGGATTCTGGTCGACGTGAATCACCTTGTCGCACTGGTCCACGCCTTCGATGCGGGTGTGCTTGCCCGGCACGATGCGCGCGCCGTTGAGCTTGTCGGCCAGCACCGGGTAGAGAATCGAGTTGACCAGCGTGGACTTGCCCGAACCGGAGACGCCGGTGACGCAGGTCATGACGCCTACGGGGAAGTTCACGGTCAGGTTCTGCAAATTGTTCTCGCGTGCGCCCACGACCTTGAGCTGCTTGGTCTTGCGCACCTTGCGGCGCTTCGCGGACACGGCGATGCTGCGCCGACCGGCCAGATAGTCTCCTGTCACCGAGCGCGAGGCTTCGACGAGATGCTTCGAGGGCCCGGAGTAGATGACCTCTCCCCCATGCTCGCCGGCTCCCGGCCCGATATCGACCAGCCAATCGGCCTTCTCGATGGTCTCCTGATCGTGCTCGACCACGATCAGCGTGTTGCCAAGGTCGCGCAGATGGTGCAGCGTGGAAATCAGTCGCTCATTGTCGCGCTGATGCAGTCCAATCGACGGCTCGTCCAGCACGTACATGACGCCCACCAGCCCCGAGCCGATCTGCGTGGCCAGGCGAATGCGCTGCGCTTCGCCGCCGGACAGGGTTTTGGCGGCGCGCGACAGGGTCAGGTAGTTCAGCCCAACATCGTTGAGGAAGCCCAGTCGGGCGCGAATCTCCTTGAGCACTTCGCCGGCGATCTTCACGGCCGAACCGGTCAGCTTCAGCTCGTTGACCCATGCGAGAGCATGCTCCACGGGCATATCGCAGACATCCGCGATGGACTGGTCGTTGACCGTGACCGCCAGCACCTCGGGGCGCAGCCGCTTGCCGTGGCAGGCCTGGCACGGCACTTCGCGCATATAGGATTCGTAGTACTGCTTCATCTGGTCCGAATCGGTCTCGTCATGCCGGCGCATCAAGGTTCGCACCACGCCTTCGAAGCCGGTCGAATACTCGCGCATACGGCCCCACCGGTTACGGTAGGACACATTGACTTTGAAATCATGGCCGTACATGATGGAATGGCGCACGTCCTCGGGCAGCTTCTTCCACGAAGTATCAAGGCTGAAGCCCATCTCCTCGCCCAAGCCTTCAAGCACATGGCGATAGTATTCGCCGGTGCCCTTGGTCATGCCCCACGGTTCGATGGCGCCTTCGTTGAGGGTTTTGTCCGGGTCGGGAATCACCAGCTCCGGGTCGATTTCGAGGTTGAAGCCGATACCGGTGCATTCCGGGCATGCGCCGTACGGTGCGTTGAATGAGAAAGTGCGCGGCTCGATCTCATCGAGGTCAAGCTGGTGGCCGTTCGGGCAGGCGCGCTTCTCGGAGAAGGGCCGGCGACGGTTCGGGTCCTTGACGTCAAGATCCACGAAATCGACGATGACGATGCCTTTGGCCAGTTTGAGCGCGGTCTCTATGGAATCCGTGAGCCGCTGCCGTATGCCGTCCTTGATGACCAAGCGATCCACGACGACCTCGATCGTGTGCTTTTTCTGCTTGGTGAGCTTGATGTCATCGGAGAGCTGGCGCATCTCGCCGTCGATCAGCGCACGTGAATAGCCGTCGCCGCGCAGCAGTTCAAGCAGATCCTCGAACTCGCCCTTGCGCCCGCGCACGACCGGCGCAAGTATCTGGAAGCGCGTGCGATCAGGATAAGCGAGCATGGCGTCCACCATCTGCTGCGGCGTCTGGGCGCTGACGAGCTCGCCGCACACCGGGCAGTGCGGGACGCCCGTGCGGGCGAACAGCAGGCGGAGATAATCGTAGATCTCGGTGATGGTGCCGACCGTGGATCGCGGATTGCGGTTCGTGGTCTTCTGGTCGATGGAGACGGCGGGGCTCAGCCCCTCGATGAAGTCCACGTCGGGCTTGTCCATCTGGCCGAGGAACTGGCGAGCGTAGGCGCTCAGCGATTCGACATAGCGTCGCTGCCCCTCGGCGAACAAGGTGTCAAAGGCCAGCGAGGACTTGCCCGAGCCGGACAGCCCGGTGAACACGACCATGCGGTTACGCGGAATCGCGAGATCGACGTTGCGCAGGTTGTGCTCGCGAGCGCCTTGGATGGTGATCTTCAAATCGCTGGGAATGTGTGAGATATCCGCTACCAGCGAACCATTCGACCCCTTCAGCTGCGCCTTCGCCAGTTCCCTTGAGAGGAACGTTTCGCTGTCCAAGACATGTTCCGCAACCGAGTCATGCTGCGCCGTGACGCTGTGCGCTGCCGAATGAGAAGCCACTATGTGAGAAGCCACCGATACCTCCAAAGCCGTCTGTTGATTCCACCCAAGAATACCGCATCTTCGGACTATTTTCGAACATGTGTTCGACTTTCGACACGCGGCCCTTCATCTTCAGCGAACCGCGGCCGACTGCCAGGACCATGGCCGATATACTTATGCACAGGTTGTCTGACCGCCTCGCGCGACGGAGCTCGACGCATGAGTTCAGTACCGTAGCTGTTCTCTATCGCAGCTGGTGTATGGCACCGGGCGGGTGCGTCATGTTTCGAACCTGCCGAATTCGGGTACCACGCGGCTCGCAGGCATCGGGCCAGACCATCAGGGAGGGTCATATGACAACGGCCAATGATTTCACTGGCAACTCAGCAGCCGGCAATCCGGCCGCTGCTCGCGCCAATGACCATGATTCGGACGCGCGACTCGCGCAGCAGGCACGCGAAGGGGTCCCCGCGAAGCCGTCAGGCGATGGCGGCAATGCCGATATCGCCAACGGCAAAGCCCCACGGCATTGGACTCGCACCGAGGCGATAATCGCATGGACCGCTTGGGCGGTGATGCTGGGCTTCAACGCATTCGCGCAGATCGGCAAACTAGGCGGGGTCTCGACCGGAGAGATCTCCAATGAAGCCTTCTCCTGGTTCACGCCGGCGGGATATGCGTTCACCATTTGGGGCGCGATCTACATCGGTCTTGCGATTTGGCTGGTGACATTGTCGCGCGACAAGAGCCGCAAACAGCTCGGCCCGTTGCCGATGAGCGCACGCGGCGCGTTGTTCGTCCTCACCTGCGCGCTGAATATCGCATGGCTTGTCACATGGCATTACAAGCAGTTCACTGCCAGCATCATCATGATCGCGTTGCTGTTGGCCGCCGTCTGGACACTATGCGCGCTGAGCCGAGGCGATGGGCGCAACGTGCTGGACTGGGCCCCGCTGTCGCTGTATGGCTCATGGCTTGCCGTGGCGACCATCGCCAATATCATGCATGTGGTCTCGCGCCATTTCGACCCGAAGGGCGGCAACGTGCTCGTGCAGGCCGTCTCGACGCTCGCTTTGCTTGCGCTGCTGGTCGCCGTGTCCGCGTTCATGAACGCCCGCATGCATGACTGGATGTTCGGTCTCGTCGTCATCTGGTCGGCAGTGGCCATCGGCGTGCGGCTTATGGATACGTCAAAGATATTCGCCGTGGCGCTTATCGTGTTCGCCACCCTGAGCGCGATCGTCATCTACACCCCGTGGACGCGTCTGCTGCCGCGCCGCTGATGCGCATCGGCGTGCGGCATTGCCGAGCTGCTGGATGAGCGAGCGTGTTTTGACCGTCGAAACGCGCCAACCCATCCAGTAGCGAATATGCAGCCCGCCCTGCTGGGCGGGTTCGTCGCGTTGGACTGTGCCGAAACGCGCGAATCCGCCGAGCAGGCGATGTTTTCATGGCCGTAACGCCATTCATCGATACCCCCTCGCTATGATGATGCTCCGTTGCATGACATTGAATGACGATTGACACGAGGTCGATATGCGTGTCGACGATTGAGCGCGCGATCACGCGCGCATATTCACCACATAGCTGCAGAGGAAAGACGGTAGGTAGGCCATGGCGATTGAGGCACAGGGACTTGAGATTCAGATCGGCGCGCGCACGCTGCTCCATCCCACCGACTTCCACGTAGCCAAAGGCGACAAGATCGGCTTGGTCGGCCGCAACGGCGCAGGCAAGACGACGCTGACGCGCGTCGTCACCGGCGACATGCTCCCTTCAGCGGGAAAAGTTCGCATCAGCGGCAAACTGGGCTACTTGCCGCAGGACACCCACGCCGCCGATCCGCAGCAGACCGCACTCGACCGGCTGATGAGCGCCCGCGACATCGCCGCGATCATCACCCGCCTGCGCAAGTCGGAAAAAGACATGACCGATCCCGATCCGGATATCATGATGAAGGCCATGGACCGCTATGACAGGGCCATGCAGGACTTCGAGAAGGCCGGCGGCTATGCGGCGCAGTCCGAGGCCATCGCCATGGCCGACAGCCTGGGGCTGCCGCAGGAGACGATGGAGCAGCAGCTGGGCACCCTTTCCGGCGGCCAGCGCCGCCGCATCGAATTGGCGCGCATCCTGTTCTCGGATGCCGACACCATGATCCTGGACGAGCCGACCAACCATTTGGACGCTGATTCGATCGAGTGGCTGCGCAGCTATCTCAAGCGTTTCGAGGGCGGTTTCCTCGTCATCTCCCACTCCACCGAGCTGCTGGACGAGGTGGTGAATAAGGTCTGGCATCTGGATGCGCAGCTGGGGCAGATCGATATGTATTCGCTCGGCTGGAAAGCCTACCTGCATCAGCGCGTGGTCGATGAGGAGCGCCGTCGCCGCGAGCGCGAAGTCGCCGAGAAGAAGGCCGACCGTCTCATGAAGCAGGGCATCAGGCTGCATGCCAAGGCCACCAAGGCCGTCGCCGCCCAGAACATGATGCGCCGCGCCGAGCGGCTGCTTTCGCAGACCAGCGAGGCCGAAACGAAGGAGAAGGTGGCGGATATCCGCTTCCCCGAACCCGCGCCCTGCGGCCGCACGCCGATCACCGCCGAGGGCATTTCCAAGGCCTACGGCTCGAACATCGTGTTCGCCGGCATCAATCTGGCGATCGACAAAGGCTCGCGCGTGGTCATATTAGGCTATAACGGCGCGGGCAAGACCACGACGCTGCGTCTGCTGGCGGGCGAGGAGCAGCCCGACACCGGCGAGGTCATCTACGGCCATGGCTGCAAGATCGGCTACTTCGCGCAGGAGCACGATACGCTCGATCTCGATGTGTCAGTGCTCGAAAACCTGCAGCATGTGGCCCCCGAACTCGACGATACGCATGCCCGTTCGATTCTGGGTAGCTTCCTGTTCTCCGGCGACGACGCGATGAAGCCGGCCAAGGTGCTTTCCGGCGGCGAGAAGACGCGCCTGGCGCTGGCGACATTGGTGACGTCTCGGGCCAACGTGCTGCTGCTCGATGAGCCGACCAACAACCTCGACCCGGTTTCGCGCGACGAGATACTCAAGGCCATCGCCAAATACGAGGGCGCTATCATCCTGGTCACCCACGACGAAGGCGCGGTGCAGGCGCTCGACCCCGAGCGCGTGCTGCTGATGCCCGACGGCGACGAAGATCTGTGGAACGACACCTATCTGGATCTGGTCGCCGAGGAATAGACTGTGGCTGATTACGTCGGTCAGCCTCTCCTTTCCTTGCCCTAACTCTCAACTCGCCTTCGCCACGGCTCTGCCCCCAACCTTGCCCTGCCCTGCCCCATCGTCAGCGTACGTTTTCTGTCACGCTGACGGATCCGTATCGGAAAACGTGCACTGAGCTGCGGTTATCGTACGCTTTCCAACATGAGCCTGCGAAACGTGACAGAAAGCGTACGCCCGCCATGGCAAACGGCCCGTGGATAGGACGCAGGGATTGATTGGCGACCCACGCCAGGGACTACAGTTGGTGACGTAAGCAACCGCTGCAATCGGGAGATCATATGGAACGCAATACTGAGGATTCGGAACGTCTGAACACCCTGCTGCATAGCGCCTATGACGTGGACACCGTACGCGCGATGGAACGGCCGCTGCTCGATCGCGATATGCCACTCATGCGCATGGCGGCGCGCGCTGCGGCCAGCACGGCGTTGCAGATGCTTGCCGATGCCGATCTGGACGTCGCCGAATCGCAGATCGCACTGCTCGCCGGCGCTGGAGACAATGGCGGGGACGGCTTGTATGCGGCTGCTGACTTGGCCCGTGACGGAGCCGCAGTCACAGCCATCGCCGTAGGTCGCGCACTGCATGACGAGGCCTTCGCCGCATTTGTGCAGGCCGGCGGCAAGGTGCTGGTGCTCGACCCGCAGTCCGATATCCCCGGATGCGCTTCCGGATTCAGCGCGGGCGAGGCGGGCGAACGGCTCCACACCGCCATCACGCTGGCTTCGCAGTCAGATCTGCTGCTTGACGCGATGACCGGCATCGGCATTCACGGCTCGCTGCGCGGCATTCCTTCAACGCTTGCGAAGTCGCTAGGGCTCGATGGCGACCTGCCCTCCGAACCGGCAATTCACGACCCGCAGACCATCTACGATCGCGATACGCCTTTGGTGCTTGCCATCGACACGCCATCTGGCATCGACATCGACGAAGGAACCCTGTCTGGACCGTATATTCCCGCGGACGCGACGGTGATGTTCGGCGCGCTGAAACCATGTGCGATGCTGCCGCCCGCCGCATACGCGTGTGGCGCAATCACGCTTGTCGACTTCGAATTCGACATCGACGAACAGCAACCGGCGATCGAATCGGCCGATGATGGCCTGGCCCGCCAGGCCATTCGGCTCCCCCATCTGGATGACGCCAAATACTCGCGCGGCGTCGTCGGGCTAATCACCGGATCCGCTCGCTTCCCAGGCGCAGCAGTGCTGGGCGCTGAGGCTGCCGCCCGCACGAACACGGGCATGATTCGCTATCTGGGCCCCCAACGCGCCCAGAATATGGTGCTGACTGCCGTGCCCGAGGCAGTGATCGGCAAGGGACATGTGCAGTCGTGGGTCGTCGGGTCTGGCGTGCCTACTGCGAGTGCGGACGAAACCGGCATCGACGCGCAGCGCAGCACGATCGCCGCCCTGCTCGCTCACTATTCGACGGGCGATGAGCTGAGCGGCGACGCTGAGCCGGCTCCGACGACGCATGACGATGCCGATTCCCCGCAGGATGACCCGAGCACGATCGAGGCCTACGACATGCCGGCGATATGCGTCGACGCCGGAGCGCTTGATCTGCTGCCCGCCCACGTGCCGCCGCAGGTGGTGATCACCCCGCATGCAGGCGAGCTGGCCGATCTGCTTGCGGATCTTGGCGAGGAC
The DNA here is from genome assembly GCF_000741775.1 of Bifidobacterium subtile. Classification (GTDB taxonomy): domain Bacteria; phylum Actinomycetota; class Actinomycetes; order Actinomycetales; family Bifidobacteriaceae; genus Bifidobacterium; species Bifidobacterium subtile. The sequence continues at coordinate 130,799 of NZ_JGZR01000002.1, read as the reverse complement.
ATCGACCGCGCCCAGGTGCAGGCCGAGCCGTGGCGTTGGGCGCAGCGGGCGCATGACATCACCGGGGCAACCGTGCTGCTCAAGGGCGCCATAACCATCGTGGTCGGCGACGACGGCGATGGCGGCACGCGCACGCTGGTTTCCGGTTCGGCGCCCGCATGGCTCGCCACTGCCGGGGCTGGTGACGTGCTGGCCGGCATTACGGGCGCACTGCTTGCCCAGCAGGACGGGCTCCTGCAGCAGGATTCGTCGCTGTGCGTCGAAGTGGCCGCCGCTGCGGCCTATGTGCACGGGATGGCTGCAGGCATCGCCTCGAATAGCGACCAGCAAGGCTGGCAGACGCCACAGGTCTTCGGCATGCCGCCCGTCGTCGCCGAGGACAATGCCGGACATCCAATTGTGGCTTCGGACGTCGTTCGTACGATTGGCGAGGCTCTCGAAGAGCTGTTGTCTTGAGACTCGGCTCACACCTTTTGAACCAGCCCGAAAAAGTGTGAGCCATGTCCCCGAATGCCTTCGCCGCACCCATGCGTTACGCTGGTTCACGCGCGCATTGCACTGCGCGATACCACGAGAAACGGAGCGAAACGATGACCGACATGACCCACGCGACTGAAGCTACGGCCGACAACGCGATCACCGACGTGATTTTCGATTTCTGCGGCGTGCTCATCGACTGGCAGTGCCGGGCATGCCTTGCTGGTCATTTCCCCGATGAGCTAGTGGACGAGATCTGCGCCGACGACGACCCGTATGGCTTCTACCGCTATGAGGACCATATGGATTCGGGCGAGGAATTCGCCGATCTCATCGTGCAATACCGTGAGGAATTCGGCGATGATATGGCAAAAGTCTTTACGTATTACATCGAGCATTACGCCGATTCGCTGCCCCGCATGGTTCCCGGCATGGAAGAGCTGCTCACCGATCTGCACAGCGCAGGCATCGGCGCATGGGGACTGACCAACTGGTCGCATGAGACCTTCCACACGGCGTTCGATCGATTCCCGCAGCTCGAAGCCGCACTCGGCGGCACTGTCGTCTCCGGCTTTGAGCGCAAGCGCAAGCCGAACGCCGATATCTACGAGCTGACGCTGCAGCGCTTCAGTTTGCAGGCCGCGCATTGCGTCTTCTTCGACGATACCGCCCGCAATGTCAGCGGCGCCAACGCCGTCGGCATCCACGGCCTGCTGTTCGCCGATGCGGATATGGCTCGGCACGACCTTCGCCAGCTCGGCGTACGTATCTAGGCCGATTGCCGCCCAAGCCCGAAGAGGCCGCAGACGGCAACCGAAAACCCGGCAAAGATCGGCCGCAATCCGCATGGCAGCTGGCGCCGAAGTCACGCTGTCGGCGATATCGGCGTCGTCTCACAGCCGCATGTCGTTATAAGTAGCCTTTACGTATACCCTCGATGCTATACAAGATATTTATGACTCTGCTCCAGCTCAAGTACATCGTCAAGATAGTCGAATGCGGCTCCATGAACGAGGCCTCGCATGAACTCTACGTGTCGCAGCCGGCTCTGAGCTCCTCGGTCAAGGAGCTGGAGAACGAACTGCACATCGAGATCTTCACCCGCTCCTCGCAAGGCATCGCGCTGACCATCGACGGCGCGGAATTCCTCACCTACGCCCGGCAGGTGCTCGACCAGGCCGCGCTGCTCGAGGAGCGCTACAAGAACGCGAAGCCGCGCAAGCAGCTGTGCGCCGTCTCCACGCAGCACTACATGTTCGCCGTGGAGGCGTTTGTGGAGATGATCAACTCGACCAAATCCGACGAATACGAGTTCACGATCCGCGAGACCCGCACGAAGGACATCATCACGCAGGTCGCCAACATGCTCTCCGAAATCGGCATACTGTACCTGTCGGATTTCAACAAGGACGTGATCGGCAAGCTGCTGCGCGAGAAGCATCTCGAGTTCCACCCGCTTTTCCGTGCGCCGCTGCATGTGTTCATCGCCCGCAGCAATCCGCTGGCCACGAGGCGCAAGGTGACGATGGACGATCTCAAGCCCTACCCCTTCATCCAGTACGAGCAAGGCGAGGACGGCAGCTTCTACTTCGCCGAAGAGGCGGTCTGGCCGGACTACTCCCCCAAGCAGATCAACGTGACCGACCGGGCGACCATCCTCAACTTCATCATCGGGCTCAACGGCTACACGGTATGCACCGGCATCGACAACGGCGACCTGAACAACGAGAAGATCGTCACCGTGCCCCTCGAATCAGACGAGACCATGCTGCTTGGCTGGATCAGCAACGAGCGCGCCAAACTCTCCAACGCCGCCGAAACCTACCTCGCCAAGCTGCGCGAAGTCGTCGCCTCGCACGGCTACACGCTGATCGACGCATAACGAACTCGCCGCACGGAACCACGTATCCTTCTGCCTTGCGCGGCGGCGGGGTGCGTGGTTTTTGCTTTCGCCTACGTGATCTCCCGATTCGTGGGTGCGCCAGTGCGTGAGACGCTCGTGCAGCCCTGCCGTCGTCCAAGCCGCATCGGCGCTGCACCGGCAATCGGCATTATCGGCACGACCACCCTGCACAGCTGAATCGTTTTGACCGGCCATCGCACGCATCAGTCAGCGCCCATCCCAGCTAGCGTTTATCGAAAACTCTCCCGGGCAGCACCATCGCGCCGAGCATGCCGCCGACCGTGAGCAGCAGCAGAATCCCCATACCGACGTGAGGCATGTCAGCGCCGGCTGAAACCGCGGCTACAGCCACGCCGGCGATCACACCAATAATCGCAATGATCCCTAATGCCGCCCACGCCAGCGACCATATCCACGTACCCTTGTTCATCTGCCTTCCACTCCCCTCAGCCAGCCGCAATCCCTGTCCGACGATCAGTTCCGCCTTTCGATTTCCACACTATCTGCGCCCAATCCAGACAGTCCCCATTTTCAAATGCTTTTCATCCGCGGTTCGCCGAAGATTCATCTTGCGCCACGACGCTGCGAAACTCTTCTCGTTGCAGCGCGCGATGCCGTATACGAGCGGACGACGAGCGGCGTGGACGGCGAGCTGAATATGACGGTTGACCGATACGACAAAGGTCCCGCCGTGAATACGACGAGACCTTTGCTCGGTTTCTTGCCAGTCGGCTGCGATACGCACCGCCCCCGGGAGAGCTCAGGAGCCTTCGGCATCGCCTTTGCGAAGCCTTGGCCGCACAGCAAGCGGCCGGAACGACGGGTCAGATGAACTGGATACCGCCGTCGATCTGCACCGCCTGGCCGGTCATGTAATCGGAATCGGTCGAAGCGAGGTAGGACACGTAGTTGGCCACATCCTCCGGCGTCTCCACGCGGCCCAGCGTGATCGACTGCGCGTACTGCTTGAGGTACTGACCCTTCTCGCCTCCGTTGAGCTCGACCATCTTCTCGTCGATCAAATCCCACATGGCAGTTCCCACGATGCCCGGGCAATAGGCGTTGACCGTGATATGGTAACGGCCCAGCTCCTTCGCCGACGCCTGAGTCAGACCACGCACGGCGAATTTGGTCGCCGAGTACGCGCCGAGCAGGTCGAAGGCGATATGGCCGGCGATGCTGGAAGCGTTGATGATCTTGCGGATGCGCTCGCCGTCATCCTGCTTGCGGAACTGCTCCGCCGCTGCCTGAATGCCGTAGAGGTCGCCGTAGACGTTGATGCTGAAGATCTTCTCGATGTCTTCGGGCGTCTCGTCCTGCAGCAGCTTGATCTGCGCGATGCCCGCGTTGTTGATGTAGGTGTCCAGCCGGCCGAACTCGTCGACCGCCTTTTGCACGAACTTCTCGTGGTCCGCCTTCTTGGAGACGTCGCCCGCGACGCTGACTGCCTTGAAGCCCTTGCTGACGAGTTCCTGCGCTGTCGCCTCGGAGGTGCCCGGGTCCAGATCCGCGATGACCACGGCGTATCCGTCCTTCGCCAGACGCTCCGCGATGCCCTTGCCGATGCCGCGACCGCTGCCGGTAATAACCGCAACTCTTTGATCAGCCATATGAACCACTCCATTCATGTGCTTGTGTGCTATGTGCTACTTTGCCGAGTCGCCTTCGTTGTGACTCAAGGCCACTGTAACACTCCATGGCTTTATCGTGATTCATTATCATCAGCAATATATGTAAGCATTATCACAGTATTGGCAACGTCGCGGCGCTGGCGACATCGCGCCCACGCGGGTATCGATCCGAAAGCCGGGCATTCAGCTACTACGCGACAAGGTACTGGTCAAAGCGCGCCGGATTCGTGTCGGGCTGGAGCTACTGGTTCCCGGCCATCCCCCAGTGGGTGTCCGCCGCGGTCTTCCTAGTGGCGATCACCGTGTTGAACCTGCTGGGCGTGGCGAAGTTCGGCGAATTCGAGTTCTGGTTCGCGCTCATCAAGATCGTAGCGGTCGTCGCGATGATTCTGGGCGGGCTGGCGATTCTACTGATGCATCTGCCGACTGCCTCCGGCATCCCCGCATCGTTCTCGAACTGGTTCTCGCTGAAAGGCGGATTCCTGCCGCACGGGCTGATGACACATGTCTCTGGCGGTCATTCTGGTGGCCAGTGGACCGGCCTGCTCATGGCGCTGTGCGTGGTGATGTTCAGCTTCGGCGGCACCGAGCTGATCGGCATCACCGCAGGCGAGACCGCCGACCCGCGGCGCACCATACCGAAGGCCACGAACGGCGTCATCTGGCGGATTCTCGTGTTCTACATCGCGGCCTTGGGCATCATCATGGCGGTGGTGCCGTGGAACACCATCGACGGTACTTCCAGCCCCTTCGTGCAGATCTTCGACTCCGTCGGTGTGCACGCGGCGGCCGGAATCCTCAATTTTGTATGCCTTACCGCCGTGATGAGCGTCTACAATTCCGGGCTGTACGCGAATTCGCGCATGCTCTACTCGCTGTCCAGACAAGGCAACGCACCCAAATACCTCGGCAAGCTCAATAGCAATGGCGTGCCGATTGCCGGCGTGCTCACGTCGGCCGCCGTCACCGCGCTGGCCGTGGTCGTAGTGTTCCTGTGGCCGCAGTTCGCCTTCAACTACCTGATGAGCATCGCCACCATCGCCGGCATGATCAACTGGACGATTATCATGATCACCGAACATCATTTCCGCCGCTGCGTCGCTGCGGGCAAAGGTCCGGGATCGTTGGCGGGCAAGACAGGCCGAAAGGCGCTCGACCAGCTGCAATTCACGCTGCCATTCGCCAGCGTCACGCCGTGGGCAGTGCTCGCCTTCCTCGCAGCCGTAGTCGTGCTCATGTGCTTCTCGCCCGGCTACGTAGTCGCCGTCATCGTCGGCCCCATCTGGATCGCCGCGCTGCTGGCCGCCTATCAGGTGCTCGTGCGGCGGCGTGGCGAAAGTGAAGCAATACTCGATGAGTAAGCAGCCGCATAAGCTGCAGTATCAATAAAAATAAGGCTTTTCGCTGTTTGTGGTGGGTGGGGTTGGTTGGTGGCTGGGTGTGTTTCGGGTAGGTTGGGGGCATGGATACTGCGAATTTGTTTACTGCCGCGCTGCAGTTGCCGGATCCTTGGAAGGTCGGGTCTGTGCAGTTCCGGGACGTCGAGGACGGCGGCCGTGAGCTGCATATGGGGATCGGTTTCGAGCCCGGGTCTCGTTTCCCCTGTCCCCAGGATGGGTGCGTCCAGGCGGATTGCATGGTGCATGACACGCGCGAGCGGGTGTGGCGGCATTTGGACTTCTTCCGGTACAAGGCGTTCATCCACGCCGCCGTGCCGCGCGTCATCTGCTCGCAGCACGGTGTCGGAACGGTTGGAGCGCCTTGGGCGCGTCCGGGCAGCGGGTTCACGCTCCTGTTCGAGGCGTGGGCCGTGGAGCTGGCCAAGCACATGCCGGTAAGCGTGCTGGCCGGGCTCGTTGGGCAGAGCGACACCCGCCTGTGGCGCTTCATCGCGCATTACGCGCAAGAGGCCCGCCGACTCCTGGACTGCACGGGAGCGGAGGCGATCGGCATCGACGAGACCAGCAGGAAGGGCCACGGCTACATCACGGTGGTCGCCGACCCGGCGGAGCATGACGTGGTCGACGTGACGCCCGGCAAGGACTCCTCTACGGTCGAGCGGTTCGCCCGGGATTTCATGGATCACAACGGCGTGCCCGAGTACGTGCGCTCGGTGACGTGCGACATGAGCCTGGGCTTGCAGAAAGGAGTGCGCGAGCACCTGCCCAACGCCAGGCGCATCGTGGACAGGTTCCATGTCATCAAGCACGCCAACGAGGCCGTCGACGAAGTCGGGAAGACGCAAGGACGAGGGAACAAGCTCCTGAAGAAGACCAAATACCTGTGGCTGGGCAACGAGCGCAGCCTCTCGCCGGCCCGTCTGCAGACCAAGCGCAACCTGATGAGGCAGCGGCTGAAGACGGCGCGCGCCTGCCGGATGCGCGAGACCCTGCGGGACATCTACCAGGACAGCCAAAGCCCGGCCGGGGCGTACGGCGGCCTGACCCGGCTGTGCTCGTGGATGACGCGCTCCAGGCTCGAGCCCATGAAACGATTCGCCGCCCTCATCCGCCGGCACTGCCATGAGATCATGGCCTACTTCCATCACCCCTACGCCAACGCGATCCTGGAAGGCCTCAACAGCATCATCCAGAACATCAAACGGCGAGCCAGAGGATTGCGCAACATGGACTACTTCGCCACCATGATCTACCTCAACAGCAGCAACCTCGACCTCAAAGCCGTCACCACCAACTAACAACCGCCCACCACAAACAGCGAAAAGCCTTGATTTACAAGCGCTACAATGTACCACAAGGCAATACCGTGGTGGAAATCAACAGGGGGGGCTCGCGTTGCTCATCAAGCTGGTGGTGCGTTCCGTGGCGAGAGATGTGGAATCGTGGCTGGCGCTGATTCTTGCGACCGCGATTCTCTTCGCCGCCGAGCCGACCGGTTCGCTCGGCCCCGCCACTGCCAAATCGGTGATGCAGCTCATGCGCGCCGGAATCACGCCGCGCAGCTCGCTCATCATGGTCACGCACGACTTCGATCTCGCCGCCACCGCCGACCGCGTCATCGTCCTCGCCGACGGCGTCAACCACGCAGCGCTGCGCCACCCCACCAGCGAGCAGCTCTTCGAGCTCATGCAGCAGGCGTCATAAGCAATTGGCGGACAGGGTGCTGACATTTCCCGACACAGTTGAGCCCTGACGTTGTCCACGATTCGATTGGCGTCGCGTAATATCTTGACGTCGTAGACGACAAGTTCTGTACACATCTTGTCGTCTACGACGTCAAGATATTACGGATTCAAGACCGAAGCATTGCCAGCGAACGAGCGGTATGGGAGTCGGACATGCGTTTGAGCAGCACCTCGGCGAAGTCCGCGCGATATTCGCGTTCCCGCTCCGCCAGCCTCCGCATGATGCTAGCGCACCGCCAGAGAGATTCCGCCGCAATCCCCTATGTGCCTGAACATATGCTTCCAGCAAACGCGACAGACCGACCTCCCATGCAACGCTCACAAGGATGATTCCAAGAAATCCCAGCTATCTGCGTTATGTGAGTCGTTAGTTCACCCCTGCGGAGGTCTATCTGCGTTGTGTGAGGCGCTAATTCCTTGGTACCCCGAGTATCGCTGACTGTAAACGGCGGTTTTGGAACGCCCGATACTCAGGCCTCCTCGAAATAACGCCTCACACAACGCAGATAGACCTAGGCAACACCGGTTTAACGCCTCACATAATGCGGATACACTCATAACTGCGCAGAATAAGGCCACAATGCTTGGCTATAATTTCGCGGTACAGTTCCGCAACTGTATATCTGCAACCCACCCGAGCCATTCGGATTCCCGCCTGGGCCGATGCAGCCAGCAACAGGTATCCGCAGCTTTCTTACCCACGGTTGCCATCAGCACCAATCAACGACGCTCGAAAGTACGTCGGCGAACCAGCGGAACCACGCATACTGTCATTGCGGCGGTAGAACTGCATTGAATCGACAAATCCAGCATGTCTTTTATCGCTCCCGATTATCGCGACTGCCATCGCGAATCGCGTCTGCCATCGCTCAGTTGACGAATCGACTGCCTATCCGTCAACGCTACCGGCCAACCAGTAGCCCTGTGGATGGCTTCAGCCACGCGTCGCGCCAGTCTCTCCTCTTGCTCCTCATCCCCAAGATTCAGCTTGGTCACCTGAATATACTCCCATCCCGCACCCTGAATAGCCTGGCGTCTGCTTGTGTCTGCCAGCCACTGCCCTGCATGGTCGCCGCCATCATATTCAATGGCAATCGAATATTCGGGATATGCCATATCGAGCAGCATCGCCTTGTTGGTATGCGGGTTTCGAATGGCATAATTCACCTGTGGGCATGGCAATCCATAACGCATCAAGGCTAACCGCGTTCGCGTCTCGAACGATGAATCGGAATTCTCCCGCATCAGCCGCAATGCTCTGTAGCAGTTACGAATTCCCTTGAATGCTTTTCTGCGCTGCCCTGAATCCACTGATTCCTGACAATACTCCTCCGCCCTTTTCAAAAATGCGATGAAATCCTCAAAAGTAGCGCGTTTAAGACGATTATCCCGGCGCATCATAGAGTCTCCGAGAATCGCCAATTCCGCTACGGAGAGGTATGCCGACATCATCGCCCAGGTGCAGGCAGGCGAAGTACACACAAATCTTCGCTCGACAGTTACAGTCTCTATCGGCCCCTGCCACACAATGAATGAAACTCCATCAACATGAGAACGGCGGAGGGCATCGGACACGACGACATACATCTTATCCTTAAACCGCATACGTTCAGGCAGCTTAGGTTTTTCGATGGCGAGCAGCTCCAAGGCCGTCGGTAGGGCATACACCAGCTCTGCGTCACTTCGTCGCCGTTTCGATGAGCACACCCTCATCCGCTGATACTTGAGCTCTGTAAGTGCGCTTAAACTTATCGATTCCTGTGCCATTCCTCGACCATATAGGTATCCACCTGCTCCTGCATCCCCGAAGCTCAATAATGTGGATATGTGGATAACTGGCAGTGGTTTGGCATGCAATCCGTTCTGTTCGTTGGCTGACAGGGAAAAATACGTCTCAGCTATCGCGCCGGACATGTCAGCACCACAACCGACTAGATGCACAAGAATATTCCTGAAATCTCAAGTCATGCATACGGACACTTCAAAGACATTGGCACAGTCACTATATTGCATACCTGTGATGATGCCGTTGGGCTGAAAACCCCAAGATTGGACAAGTCGCAGCATTATCTCGCGGTTTCGCAGGCAACCTTTGCAATGATGTTGCCCGTGCAGCCGTCCAGACGATGCACTCTTTCGCCTAGATAAGGCATATCCGAATCGTACTGAGGCCCATCTGCATTATGTGAGGCGTTAACTGCTGGCCGCGGATGTCTATCTACGTTATGTGAGGCGCTATTCCGTGGGGAGTCAAGTATTGGGCTGCTAGAAGCCGCCATTTTCAGCCGTCGATACCCGGGGTACTATGGTTTTAACGCCTCACATAACGTAGATAGATATCCGCAAGGGTGAGTTAACGCCTCACATAATGCAGATACCAGATCTTTCGTCTTATTTCATCGGGCAACAAGCTGTTTTGCCGTGGACATAGCAGCATTCACAACGTGAAATCGCCCATTCTGACAAAACAGCCGAACATAGCATCCGGCGATCACGCGCCATACTGGGCGAGGTAGTCCTTGGCCCGTTGGGCGAGATCGGCGCTAAGCAAGGGCTGACCTGCGGCATCGGTCATCTGCTCGGCTGCGGCGAAGATCTCGCGCACGTTGGCGATAGGGATTACCGGGAAGCCGAACTCCTGCTCCACAGACGAGACGGCAGAGCGGTCGGAATCCTTGGTTTTCTCCATGCGGTCCACCGCGAGAATGAGACCGACGATTTCGACGTCGGCCGCCGCCTTGATCTTGGGCACGACCTCGCGCACGGCGGTTCCGGCCGTCATGACGTCGTCGACGAGCAGCACCTTCATGCCGTCGCGCAATTGGGTTCCGACGAGCATGCCGCCGTCGCCGTGGTCCTTGGCTTCCTTGCGGTCGAAGGTGTAGCCGATCTGCGCATCGTGCATCGAGGTCAGTGCAATCGCAGTGGAAACGGCCAGCGGGATGCCCTTATACGCCGGCCCGAACACGGTATCGATGTCGCTGGGCAACGCCTCAGCGGCTATGGAGGCGGCGATTCGCTCGGCGTAGAAGGCACCGAGCGTGGCGATTTTGCGGCCATCGTTGAACGCGCCCGCGTTGATGAAATACGGCGATTGCCTGCCGGATTTCAAGGTGAAGTCGCCGAATTTCAAGGCTTGTGATTGCAGCAGGAAGGCAGTAAATCGGCTGTCCAACGAGTCCGCCGCTTCTCCATGCGCTGAAGCGGCGGAAATTCCTGTTTCCGTATTCATCGTATTGGCCGTGGTTGACGCATCCTTAGTGTCTACAGTGTTCATTTTCATCCTTCTGATTGCCGTTTCTTTGATTATTCAGTTGTGTCCCATCGCATTCGCCGCGTTGGCCATACTGCATACCATCGTTCGCCCGCTTGTCATGCCCGGCATACGAAAGAATGCCCTGAATTCGCGTCAGCACTCGTATCGCGCCGGATACCGGCAGCCAACAACCGGCTCCCATTGCCAGCAGCAGGCGGACAGCGGCCGGCTTGACTGAGCAAGATCAATACGTTCGGACTCTGCATTCCCAAGCTCACCGGTAGACGGCTACACGCAGCTCGTCGCGCATGTTGAGTGCCGCCTGCCGCGCTGCGGAGGCCACGAGGTCAAGTGCCTCGTCGGCGGTCATATCGCTGCGGTATCCGCCGGATTTCTTCCATGCTGCGATGATGCCGCGCGAGGAGTTGACGATGGCGCCCGACCCGTCCGCATCGAACATGCCAGCCACATCCTGCGCGGTGCCGCCTTGCGCACCAAAGCCCGGAACCAAAAAGAACGTGTGCGGCATGCGTTCGCGCAGCGCACGGCCTTCCTGCGGATGGGTCGCGCCCACGACGGCACCCACGCGCGAATATCCTTCGGCTCCCAGCGAGTCGCTCCCCCAGCCATTCACCAGATCGGCGACATGCTCGTAGAACCGTTCTCCTGAAGCCAGTTCAAGCTCCTGAATGTCTTTGCTCGACGGGTTTGACGTGCGCACCAGCACAAAAATCCCCTTGTCGGTCTGCTTCGCCGCGTCCACGAAGGGCGTGATGCCGTCAGCGCCAAGATACGGGTTGACCGTCACCGCGTCTTCGTGCCACAGGTCGTTGTAGGAGTCGGACTCATTCGGTTCTTCGGCGGCATGTGCAGCCGCTCGATGTGCGTCAACGATGCCCGCGCTGTTGTCTGTGCGTCCAGCGGAGTCTATGCGGTCGGCACGGACTGCATGACCGATATGGCCTGCATCAGCAGGTCGCACGATACCGTCGGCATCGGCAGGTTGGACTACAGACGTGTCCGCAATCCGCGGCAAACCGCTCAGATGCTGCGCATAGGCAGCGGCGGTGGAGCCGATGTCGCCGCGCTTGATGTCACCAATGACGTATAGCCCTTGCTGCTGCGCGTATTCGCAGGTCATCGTGTAGGCGTCGACGCCGGCCGGCCCCAGCGCCTCGTACATCGCGATCTGCACCTTGACGGCAGGCACGATGTCGGCGACGGCATCGATCACCGCGCGGTTGAATTCGAAGTACCCCAAGGCAAGGCGCGAAGCCGTTTGCTGCGCGCCACTTTCGGAAGCATACCCAGCGTCCGTCTTATCTCCCGCGGCGTCCAAATCATCGCCCACCGCGTCGAACACCTGGGGCGGCACCAACGCCGTGGTCGGGTCCAGCCCGATAACGCTCGGATTCTGTACGGCCTTGATTGCCGCGATCAGACGGTCCATGGCTTTGTTCCTTTCCTGAGAACTCCTGAAGTTCTCTTGCTTGGCCGTGTCACACCTGTGTCAAGCCAACCGTGGCTAGCGTATCTAGCCGTATCTAGCGCTCGGATTGCGCGATTCTGCTGAAGACCAGCCGTCCGTCCAGAATCGTGGCCATAGGCTTGCCGGTGACTTCCCAACCGCCGAACGGCGTGTTGCGGGCCTTGGAATGGAAGCGCTCGGGGTCGATGGTCCAGCGTGCATCAGTGTCGATGAGGACGAGATCGACGCCCGTCTGGTTTGCCGTTGCCGCAGCCGAAATCCCAGCAAGGTCAAGCACCCGACGAGTCGAAGATGCTGTGCCATCATGAACGTCACCAGCCATTAGGCCGCTATGGTCCACACCATGAATCGAGGAATCGCCCGATTCCACATCAACGCCTGCCAGATCGTCGTGCCCCACGCCAAGAGCAGAAACACTGCCGTTCGACGCACCATACGCCGACTTGTTCAGCAAACCATCAATATCAACCGCCTGCCGCCTCAGCAACTCCATCGGACGAGTCGACATCAGCTCGATAAGTCGCCTGTCATCGATGTACCCGCCGTCGACCAGCACCGTATGGCAGACCGCATAGGCGCTTTCCAAGCCGATAATGCCATTCGGCGCCGATTCCAAACCGGAGCGCTTCTCCTCGATGGTGTGCGGCGCATGGTCGGTGGCGATCATATCGACCGTGCCATCGACGACGGCCTCGATCGTGGCCTGCTTGTCGGCTGCAGAACGCAATGGCGGATTCATCTTGGCGAGCGCACCGTATTTGAGCAGGTCCTCGTCGCACAGGGCCAGATAGTGCGGCGCGGTCTCGCAAGTGATCGGCAGACCCTCGGCCTTGGCTTTGCGAATCGCCTCGAAGGAGCTGGCCGTGCTCACATGCTGAAAATGGATATGGACACCGGTTTCGCGGGCCTTGTCGATGTCTCTGGCGACGATTGCCAGCTCCGTATCCGCCGGGATCCCCGGCACGCCGAGCTGGCGGGAGATCTCACCCTCGTTGATGATGCCGGAATCATGGTGCTCGCAGTGCTCAACCACGCACAATCCGGTCTGCTTGGCGTTGTTCAGAGCCGCGTCCAGGGTTTCGTCGGTCACCGCCGACCCGTCGTCACTAATGGCGGCAATGGGGTGGGCCCGCTGCTCCGCATCTTTCGCGTCGTCGTCATGTCCTGCGATATACCGCTCCCAGTCGGCCGGATCGCTTGCTTCGACACCCGCGCGTCCCTTCGAGGCGCAGACCGAAAGATCGTAATGCGAGGGCAGCGGAACGCCATGCGCCTGCTCGTAATGCTGCAAGTAGTCGATGACCGTGCCGTATCCGGCATCGAGCACTTCCGCAGCGCCCGGCTGCCCGGCATCAACCGGCAGCCCATCGATGGCCGGCTCGGTGTTGGGCATGATGAGCAGATCGGTATATCCGCCGGCAGCCGCAGCCCGGCACCCGGAAATCATGGTTTCCTTGGCCGTCTGTCCGGGATCGCGGAAGTGGACATGCGGATCGGCGAAGCCGGGCGCGAGTGTGAGGTTCGAGCCGTCGATCTCGCCGGCCGTCACGCAGTCGGGATCGGCGAAGGCACGCTCTGAGTCGGCTTCGACGCTCAGGTCGATGCGTTCGCCAGTGTCCCATACGCGGATGTTGTGCAGTGTGAGCATTGTGCTCCCCGTTCCTAATGCCGTTCTTCTGTCAATTGCTGTCAATTGCTATCAATGCAATGCCGGATGTGATGCCGCCGATGCAGCAGGGTCGCCTTTACCGCTTCGCCTTTTCGTCGCAGTAGTCGCAGCGGTATTCGCCGCGCTCGCGTTGCGCGAGGTGGAACATCTGGTCGAGGCCTGTTTCGCTGCTGGTCACGCAGCGTGGGTTCGCGCAGGTCAGCACGTTGACGAGGTGGCTGGGCATCGTCGGTCTGACTTTGTTGACGATGGTCCCGCCGCGCACGATGTCCACCGTTGCCTGGCGAGCCACGAATCCGAGCACCTCAAGGTTGATGTCCTTCTCGGTTTCGATTTTGATGATGTCCTTCGAACCGAATCGGTTGCTCGTGGTGTTCATGATCAGCGCCAGCTGCGTCGTAGCCGGGTCGATTTTGAGATATTCGAGCACTTTCAATGCCTGCCCAGCCGGGACATGGTCGATGATGATGCCGTTTTGTATGCTGGTGACTTCCATCAGACCCGCACCTCCTCCTGCTGCAGCGGCTCATAGCCCGGCAGCTTGTCTCCTATCACCGCGCTTTCGAGCGCCATGCGCATCAGCATGCCGTTCTTCACCTGTTCGAAGTAGGCGGCTCGTGGGTCGTCATCAACTTCGACGGCGATTTCGTTGACGCGCGGCAACGGATGCAGCACTGCCATATCCGGCTTCGCTAGGCGCATTTTGTCGGCGTCGAGGATGTAGGTGTCGCGCAGGCGCAGGTAGTCGTCCTCGTTGAAGAAGCGTTCCTTTTGCACACGGGTCATATAGAGTACGTCGAGGTCGCCGATGCTGCCGGCCAAATCGCTCACCTCGACGTACGAGCAGGTCTCGGTCGCGTTGATGCGGTCGAGCACGTACTGCGGAGTCTTCAATTCGTCGGGGCTGATGAGCACGAAATTGACATGGCCGAAGCGGCACAGCGTTTCGATCAAGCTGTGCACCGTGCGGCCGAAGGTGAGGTCGCCGCACAATCCGACGGTCAGATCCTGGACACGCCCGAAGCGCGACTGCAAGGTGGCCAGATCGGCCAGCGTCTGCGTGGGATGCATATGCCCGCCGTCGCCGGCGTTGATGACCGGCACCGAGGCCGCACGTGAGGCGACGAGCGCTGCGCCCTCCTTGGGATGGCGAATGGCGACGACGTCGACGTAGTTGGACACGGTTTTGAGCGTGTCGGCAATCGATTCGCCCTTGCTCACCGAGGAGAGCTGTGCGCCGGCGAAGCCGATGACCTGTCCGCCGAGGCGGAGCATCGCGGTTTCGAAGCTCAGGCGCGTGCGCGTGCTCGGCTCATAGAACAACGTGGCCAGCACCCTGCCATCGCAAGTGTGGGCCACGGTCTTGCGGTGGGCGTCGATGTATTGCGCCCGGTGCAGCAGCTCGCGAATCTGGGAGGTCGATATATCGTCAAGCGTCACCACGCTGGTGCCGACGAGCGACGAAGGATAGTCAGGAGCATGATCCGAAGCTGCGGATCGATCGGCTGCGGAGCCGACGGCGGCACTTTCCATAGTGTTATCTTCGGCAGTGCTTTTTCCAGCAGTGGAATCGACTTGCGACACATATTCGACGGACAAGGGCACACCTTTCTTTCGCGCAAGGTGGCCACCGGCGGTGACCTCGCCAATCATACGCCGTTTTTCGGACATGGAGCTCCAACTCCGAGCGTTACGCCTCGTCCGCCGACGTATTCGCCTCCCCTGGTTCGCCGGTCGCCAGCAGGCGTTTGAACTGGGATTCGTCGAGCATGGGCAGACCCAGCGACTCGGCCTTGCTTGCCTTGGACCCGGCGTTTTCGCCGACGACGACGTAATCCGTCTTCTTGCTCACCGAGCCTGCGGCCTTGCCGCCGTGGGAGATGATGGCCTCCTTCGCCGAGTCGCGGCTGAAGTCTTCGAGAGATCCGGTGACGACGACTGTTTTGCCCGTCAGCGTTTGCGGCTCATTGTTGGTCTCGACGCCGCGCCCGACTCCTGCGGCCTTCCATGCGGCAAGTATCGCGCCGCGCCAATCGCCGGGCGTATGCGCGGCGGCGAACCATTCCACGATTGATTGGGCGATCTCCGGTCCGATGCCGTCAATGTCGCACAGCTCTTCGACATTGGCCTGCTCGATGGCCTCAAGAGAGCCGAGACGAGTGGCCACCAGCCGCGCGGTGGGAGGCCCAAGCCGCCTGATCGACAGCGCCACGAGCACCCGCCACAGGTCGGCGTCCTTGGCCTTCTGGATCTCGTCGAGCATGGCGAGCGTGGTGCGCGAGGGCTTGGCGGCGATTTCGCCTGATTTGCTCTGATTATAGAACGCGGGCACCCGGTGCCACAGGCCTGAGCTGCCGATTCGCCGGCGCTGTTTGTGCTTGCGCCCGGACTCGTCGATATGCGCGCTCACCTCGATGATGGGCGCCTCGCGCCAGACGTACACGCTGCGCAGATCCTCGGCCGTGATGGAGAACAACCCTGCCTCGCTGGTGAGCACTGGCATCTGCTCGGGCGGCAGCCCCAACCCTTCGACCGGTTCATAGGGCTTGGGCGATTCACCAGGATCGACGATTATCTCGCGCAGATTCGGCGCATAGGTATCCGCCGAGCTCGGCCGATTTTCCTCCGGATTGGTCAGCGCCACGGCGCTCTGCTCGCCGAGGTGCTCGATGTCGAAGGCCTTGCGCGAAGCCAGGCTGATGATGCGCTCGGTGAGCTGGGCCGGGCACGCCTCCACATTCGGGCAGCGGATGTCCTTGTCGCCCTCTTTGGCCGGCGCCAGCACTGCGCTGCAGGAGGGGCAATGCTTGGGCATCACGAATTCGCGCAGCTGATCCTCGCGCCCTTCGCGACGGCTCAAAACCGGCCCGACCAGTTCGGGAATCACATCGCCAGCCTTGCGTACCACCACCGTGTCGCCGATGAGCACGGCCTTGCGCTTGACCTCGAAGGCGTTGTGCAGCGTCGTGCGCGACACCGTCGAGCCGGCGACCAGCACCGGCTTCAGAATCGCGACCGGGGTGACGCGGCCCGTGCGCCCGACCTGCACCTGGATGTCGAGCAGCTCGGTGTTGACCTCCTCGGGCGGATATTTATACGCGATCGCCCAACGCGGGGCACGCGACGTGGCGCCCAGCGTGCGTTGCAGCGCCAGATCGTCGACCTTGACCACGATGCCGTCAAGCGCGTGCTCGATGTCGCCGCGATGCTCTTCGTAATAGTCGATCATCGTCAGAATCTGGTCGAAATCAGTGACCTCGCGATTGTGCGGGGAGACCGGGATGCCCCAAGTCTGGTACAAGGCATAGGCCTGCGACTGGTCTTCGAGATGGCCTGCGCCCTGGGGCACCCGGCCGCCCGGCCAGCGCAGCTGCCCCAGGCCGTGAGCATAGAAGCTCAGCCGCCGCGTGGCGGTGATGCGCGGGTCCTTCTGACGCAGCGAACCGGCTGCGGCGTTGCGCGGGTTGGCGAACGGAGCCTTGCCCTCATCCTCGTTGCGCTCGTTGAGGGTGCGGAAGTCGTCCCAGCGCATGAACACCTCGCCGCGGATCTCCACGAATTCGGGAATATCCTTGGCATCGCCGGACAGGTTGGCGGGAATCGTGGCGATGGTGCGCACGTTCATCGTGATGTCTTCTCCGGTCACGCCGTCGCCGCGCGTCAGGCCCTGCTGGAGCACGCCGTTGCGGTATATGAGATTGAGCGCCAGTCCGTCGATCTTGACCTCGCACGTCATCGGCAGCGGCTTGTCCTGCGGCCAGTCGAGATCGCGGCAAACCGAATCGTACCAATCGCGCAGCTCCTCGATGGAGAACACGTCGTCCAGGCTCATCATCCGCGAGGGATGGCGCACCGAGGCGAAATCGTTCGAGAACGCGCCGCCCACGCGATGCGTCGGCGACTGCGGCGAATCCAGCGTCGGGAACGCGGCTTCGAGCGCCTGCAGGCAGCGCATGCGCACGTCATAGGCGGCATCCGATGCGGTCGGAGCGTCGTTCACGTAATAGGCGATCTGGTCGGATTCCACCCATGAGGCCAGCCGAGCCCACAGTCTGGCAGCATTCTCGGCGCTCATCGCGCTCACGTCGAGATCGTCGAGCTGCATCGCATCGGCGTCGGCTGGCTGCAGCGCGGCGATCCACGCCGCCGAGCCTGGTTCCAACGAGGTTCGTATCGTGTCGCTCATAGTCGTTTCACCTGCATGACTTACGTGGATATGGATTGTCTGTCACGATTGTATATGCGCACTACGCATGCCGCGATTCGTGTAGTGCGCACGAACCGAACATCGGGGTCGAAGCAATTCCCCTCCAAAACGGCGGAATGGCAAGGTTCATGCCAGAGACCATCGACGCCGAGCATGTTCGCTTCGTGCGCACTATGCGATGAGCTATGAGAATAGTGCGCATAGCTCCGCCTCAGGTGTTGAGCGACCTCAGGAACTGCGCCTGCGCCATATCGATTCCGTCATCGCCCGAATCGTTCATCCGCGCTGCGGCGACCGAGAGCGTGCGTGCCGGGACGAACATGGCGTTGTCGACGCACACCCTCGCCGCATCGCGCACGATGGCGGCTGCCTCGGTATGCGGCCAGACCGGCAGGTCGTGCGCGGCAAGCAGGCGCTGCGCCTGTTCCACGTCGCGCGGAACGGCGATGCATTGCGACTGCGCGCGGGTGAGCAGCTCATGCAGCTCCGCATCCAGTGCGCCGATGCTCCCGGAGGCTATATGATCGCTCATGATGTAGGCTGCGGCCGCAACGTCCAGCTCGTCACGCATCCATTCGGCGTAGGCGAAGCGATAGTACGCGAATGCGGCGTCGTTGCGGTCCAGCGCGACGCGCAATGCGTTCAGGCAGGCGGCTCTGGCCGAGTCCCAGTCCTCGTTGCGGGCCAGCTGCACGGCAAGCTTGAGATGCGACAACGGGTAGGCCGGCGCATAGGACACCATCGCATTGAGCTGCGGCAGCGATTCCTTCGCCCCCTTGAGCTGCGCAAGCACATCGGCCAGTTCCATATGCGCATAGAACAGGTTGTCGGGTATCAGCACCGTGCGTTCGCCGGGCGTGGCGAAAAGACGGTTGTAGACCACGCGTTCCGCGTAGGAGTTGAAGTACCGCGGCACGCCGTCGCCCGCTGCGAACATCTCATCAAGCCGATCGACCTGCCCGATGAGATGCTGCAGGGCCTGATCGACCTGCCCCGAGAACAGCATGTCACGGGTTTTGATCCGTTCCTGATCGAGCTGCGGCGACAGCGAAAATTCGAAATCCGGCGTGTCCTGATTGTCGATCAAGGCGCTGCCGACCTGCGGAGCCAGCCCGGCAAGCTCCGGGTCGCCGAGCTCATCGACGATGCGCATGGCCTGCTGAGCCTTGGCTACGGAAGGCTTCACAGCGTCGGCGGCAAGCCGATGGAAATCGTCGACCGCGCGCTGCAGCAGATCCTCACGCTGGATCGAGAGCCCTACCGTGCTGCTGGCACCCAGCACATGCGCCACGCTCGGCGTGAAGTCCACATCCGAGAGCTCGGGCTCCTCCTGGGAACCGAGCGGCGAGAAACGCGCGTCGCGCAGATTGAAATCAGCGTTCACGGCGCGCAGCCCGCCGCGCTCGTCCACATCCATGACCGCGCCGAAAAGACGGTAGGTCTCGACTGGGTGGCGCAACCCGTCCTGGCGCAGCCGAGCCAGCAGCTCTTCGCGCGTGAAAGTGACCGTGACCATATTGCGCACGCTGGGGTTGCGGCGCAGGGCCTCAAGCGGATCGTCGCCGCCAGCCTGCCCATCCTCCCCCGCCGTCTGAATCTCGTGGGCAGCGCCACCGCCCATCGCGTCGAACGTCATTTCATCAATGTCGGGGAAGGCGATGCCCTGCATCAGATCCTCGAACTGCCGATCGATCGAAGGCTGCGTGCCCTGTTCGCCGCGCGGCCGCGCCTGATCCTCCCGCCCATGCGTATTCTCGGACGCCTCGTCGCGCACGGGTCCGCCGGCATTCTCATCGGCGCTCGCAGCATCGTCGGCGGCACTATTCGCGGCAGCGCCTCCATTCCCGCTCGCGGTCTCGTCTCCAGCGCTGCCGGCCTCGCCGGAAGCCGGATGCATATTCGACTCCGGACCTGTCTGAGTCGCCGGATTTTCGCCCCGGCGCCGCAAATCCTCGTCATGAGGCGCCGCGTTCGAACGTGAGGGGTCCCCATGCATGTCGCCGTCCTTGGGGCCGGCCTTGGACGAATCGAAGCGCAGATCAGGCGTGCGCATACGCTCAAAAGCGTTCAGCGCCTGGTTCATCAGCTGCGTGATCGCGCTGTCCTGCTCGGCCACGGCCTCCTCCAGGCCGATCGAATCGATGTGCAGCGACACCTTCCCGATACGGGGATTGGCACCGAAGCCGAGGACCGCCATGATCAGACCGATGCGCAGATTGTATTCGGCGCTCATCGCCGCCCGACGCTCCGGGCTGATCTCCGCCCACGTGTGCGTTTCGCGCTCATAGCGCTGCGTGGGCATCATCGACATGCCCGCCGTAGTGAAAGCGAAGGCGGCATTGCCATCTCCCAGATTCGAGCGGAATTCCACGTCGAAACGATAGGGCAGCCGCAGTCGGCGCAGCAGCGTCGCCAGCGTCTGGCGGTATACCCACTCCGAATCCGAACGGGCGTTCGCGTTGCCTGCCGGGTCGGGCGATTCATCGGCAATGGCATGCGCACTCTCCTGCGCCACGTCAAGCATATGCTCGATGGCCCGTATGCCATCGTCATCGCTCAGGTCAGCCGCCTGCTGGTCGTCGAAGCCGAGTGCGCTCAGGGCGGGGTCTTCGAGCAGCGCCAGATCGATCTGAGCGGCCTGAATGCGAGTGACCGTGTCTTCAATCGGCATGGCGCCGATGCGCGCATTGCGTTCCAGCCATCCGCTGACCGAGGAGAAGCGATTGAGATTGCCTTCGATGCGCAGCGCTGTAAGCGCAGGAGCAAATTCCATCGAGGAATCCCATGCGAAGAAGTAGCTTCCCGAGTAGCTCGACGTATACAGATGCAACGGCTCCGCCCCATGCACCGCCTCCAGGCCCGCAGTCGGCTCCATCGCGCCGGCCTGCTCCATGAGATCGGAGAAATATTCTTCCAGCCCTGAGACGCGCAGGCCGCGCGAGCGCGCGTCGTTCATGTCGCGCACGCATCGCCTGATGGCCCCCATCGGGGCCTCGCGGTTGAGTCTGCGGAAGATATTGCCCGAGCCGAAGCCAATCAGCTGCCCGCCGATCTGCACCAGCATGTAGGCGCCAAAGAAGGCGATGGCTATGGCGTCGCGATATTCCAGATCGAAGCGCATCGATTCGGGCAGCTCCATGCGCAGCTGCTCAAGCGTGTAGCGATTGGCGTGCTTGAGCCATGAGGCGAGCCACATCATCTGCCCGCTCGTATCGCGTCCCACGATGCCGCCGCGTACGACGTCGACGCCGTGCTGCCCTTGCCCCGACTGCCCGGGCTGCGCCGCCAGCCTCAGCTGCCTCAGCACTGATTCGAACGATGATTCCTGCGTCACGCCGGATTTGCCCAAACGGCTGTCCTGCGACAAGCGGGACAGCCCTTCCTTGCCGAAGATCAGACAGGGCTCCATGCCATGCGTGTCCATGGCCGGATCGGTGCCGATGAACACGCGTCCCTTGCCATCGGCGAGCGCAATCTGGGCGAAATGCCGTTCGCCCATGAATACGCCGAGCGAGAACGCCTGGCCATTGCTTTGCGGCAGCTGGGCCCAGCCCAGCGCCAAGGCATCGGGAACGCCTTCGAATTGCGTGAACATCCGGTGCTTGGTCAGTGCGGGAAGCGTCAATGCGCCTTGGCGCAAATCGTCTAGCAGACCGGCAACGCCGTCGTGCGAGGAGGTCGAGGGGCCGGCGTCATGCGCGCCGCCTGGCTGCCGCCTGCCATCACCCGCCATGCCGAGGGAGCGAATCGCGCGTCGCAACCGTGCGAATATGGCAGATCCGCGCCCTGAGCGGGCATGCTCGTTCGTATCGTGGATGAATTCAGGCATGCGTCTCATTGTTCCAATCCACTCAGACATGATGCTTATAGAATAATGGGGTGATCGCACGCATGAGACCCTTACGAAAGCACCGCCGGACGCTGCTACGCGCCCTGCTGGCGGCGGCGTTGACGCTGGTGATGGAATGCGTGGTCTTCAACCTCCCGTTCTGGACCACCCTCGCCGCCAGCACCGATTCCGATGGGGCGAGCAATGCGATGGGACCGGGCGTGGTCCGCACCGCCGACGGGCTGCTCAAGGTGGTCGATCCCACCCAGGCCTATCTCGAATTCGAAGCCGACGGCTCGTCGTCGTTCGCGCGGCTCGATCCGCTGCCGATGCCACACGGGCCGCGTGCAAAGGATGCGCCGGGCACGCTCTCGACGGTGCGTGTGCGACTGGATTCAGACGGAAACGCGGGTCGCTCGCAATCGGTGGATCTGCGTGCGCCTCGCTCCTTGTATCTGCATGCCGATGCAGGCGCGACTATACGCCTGTGGCTGCAGGAGCCGGCAGGGTCGCTGATTGCGATTCGCGCGGCTCGCGCCAACGTGCGCGTGCCGTTCCGGTTCGACTGGCTCAGGGTGGCCGTCATGGCCTCGATCATGCTGATCATCGCGGCCTTGCGCCCGAGATCGGCGTTGTGGCGGATCACGCTCGATCCGGCAAGCGCACGGCAGCGCCTCGCCTTCGCCGTTCCGCTGCTGCTCATGGTCGCGCTGGCTGCAGCTGGCATCATCGGCCAGCTGCGCACGGCGGCACCGTTGGCTTTTCATGTCCCCGGCGAATACACGTATGATTTCGACCAATACGGCCATATGGCCGATGCCTTGCTGCACGGCCGGACCTGGCTCGATCTGCCGGTGCCCGAGCAGCTGGCTGCCGCGGCCAACCCCTATGATACCGCGACGCGCGAGCAATTGCTTGCACGAGGGGTCAGCCCGATCTACTGGGATTATGCGTTCCATCAGGGTCATTGGTTCTCGTATTTCGGCGTGCTGCCTGCTATCGCGCTGTTTGCGCCGTATCGCATGATTTCCGCGCTGTGGACGCCGGGCGGGGAGATGCTGCCCGCCTCGGCCGCAGTGCTGCTGCTCGTGACGGGCTTCGTGGTCGTCGGCAGCCTGCTTATCGTCCGACTGGTGCGTCGCCTCGCGCCGCACGCTTCGCTCGGGGCCACGTCGATGGCGCTGCTGCTGTTCCTGATTGGATCGAATGTCGCATATCTAGGGCTGCGCAGGAATTTCTATTCCGTGCCCTTCGCGGCTTCGCTGCTGCTCAGCGCACTCGGCTTGTGGTTCTGGATAGCGGCGAGCGGCCCCAGGCACGACGGGCGTGGCATGTGGCGCATCGGCGATGCGCCGGCGATATCGCTGCCGCATCTGGCTGCGGGCAGCCTGTGCATAGCCGCCAACGTCGGGTGCCGGCCGACCTTCGCTCTGGTCGCGTTGCTGGGCTTCCCGCTCTTCCTTCGGCAGATCGCCGCCGTGCTGCGCGCAGCGCGACCGGGCGCAACGCCGGCGATCGGAGCGCTGCGCGCAGCGTGCGCGGTGCTGGTGCCGGCGTTATGCATGGTTGTGCCGATTGGCGCATACAATGCGGCGCGATTCGGCTCCCCCTTCGATTTCGGCGACAGCTACCAGCTCACAGTCACCGATATGACGCGGTATGCGCCCTCGTCGTCCAACATCCTGACGATCGCCGGTTATTATCTCGCGCTGCCATTGCGCGTGACGAGCGGCTTCCCCTTCCTAGCGCTCTCCCCGACCCCGCTGGCGCAATGGGCGTATACGGAACCGCTGGTCGGCGGCTTGTTCGTGCTGTGCCCGGCGCTGCTGCTGGCCTGGGCGCTGCCGTTCCTTCGACGCCGGCTGCGCGCCTCGGGATTGTGGGGCACCATGATGGTCTGCCTGTCGCTGGCCATGGCTCTGATACTGGTGGATGCCGCGCGAGGAGGGCTCGGCTGGCGCTATATGACCGATTCCGGATGGCTGTTCTCCCTTGGCGCCATCGCCGTCATGCTGGTGATGCTGCGGGAAACCGATTCGCCGCCATCTGCGGAGAGGGAGTTGAGCACGGGTCCGGATACGCGTTCGTCCGGGCTGCGTCGCCTGGCATCGCGCCACGAATCATGGCGCGGAGGAGAACGCCGCGGCAGCCATGGCACGGGCAGCTGCCGGCTATTCTCCGCGCTTTGGTTCATGCGGATCATGATGCTGGCGCTGATGCTTGCCAGCCTCGTGACAACGGTGCTGTCCTTCTTCGTCCCCGGACGCGATGACGCGCTGATCCACACGGCCCCCGCGCTCTACTACGGGGTGCGTTCTTGGTTCATGTAGTGTTTCAATCCAAAAGTCCTGCGACGGTGTCGAGCACCGCCCGCACGTTACGTGTGAATTCCTCAGGTTCGGGCAGCAATGACAGGGCGAGGTAGCCGTTCGACGTCATGTCGAAGAAGTAGCCGGGCTGACCGGAAAGCCTGTGATCGCGAATCATCGCCAGCACCACATCGTTCTCATCCAATACAGCCGGCAGTCGCAGCAGCACATTCCACCCGCCTTCCGCTCGCAGCACGGACACCAGTCCGTCAGGGTCCCGGCTCAGCATCGCATGCAGCGCGGCGAGATTCCCTTGCACGCGGGATCCGACTCGTTCCGTCTGCGCTGGGGCGGCGGCCAGCAGCTCCGGGATGCGTTCGGCGATGATATCGCTCATCGGCAGGTAATCGTCGGCGATTACGTCGAGCCGGCGTAGCGCCTCGTCCACGTCAGGCTTCGGCCCGGAGACCTCAATCCATCCGACTTTGGCGTGCGGGGCGGCCAGCATTTTGGAGAAGCCATCCAAGGCGAAGGTCACAACCCCATTTTCGCCGGCAAGACGCGCATTGCCGGCGAAAGGCTCAAGCGCATAATCGAAGAACACCTCGTCGGCGATCAGCGCGACGTCATGCGCGCGGCACAGCGCAACCACTGCGCCGCGTTCCTGCGGTTTGATGTACGAACCGGTGGGATTATTCGGATTGATGAGCACCAAGGCTCGAATGCGCGGGCCGTCCGGGCCGTTCAGCAACGTTTTCAAGGCCGCCGCGTCGATGAACCACGAACCGTCGAAGCCCAGCTGATATTCGCGCGTCCGCACGCATTCCAGGCGTGCGATCGATTCGATCAGCGGATAGCCGGGCTTGGGCACGAGCACGATGTCATCGGCGTCGCACAGCAGTTTGAACAGCCAGGAGTAGGCCTGCGAGGTCGAGCTGAGCAGATACAGCCGTTCGGGGTCGACAGCGCGCCGAGAGCCGCCGCGGCTCTCGAGATCGCCGCCGCCCTGGGAACCACGCATATCGCGCGAGCCAAGAAAATCCGCCAGCGCCTCGCGGGCCTTGAGCGGCCCGCGAGGCTGAGCGGCGTAGACGCCGGGAATCGCAGCGGGACCTAGGCCGTGCCGCGTCGGATTCGAATCGTTGAGCCTGCCCAATGCCATGCCTCGGCTCGCAGCCCGCGCATCTGCCTGAGCTATGGGATTGGGCTCGCTGATATCCACTCGTGAAGAAAAACGCACATGCCCAGCCTAGCCGCGCAACAAGAATTCGCGACGATATGCCTGCTTGCGAAGCGACGACAGCCAGTTTGCCGATGTGCGCAAGGCCGTGGTTCGACAAAAGTCGAGCGAGCGGCATGCGAAGGCCCGCCGACTCCCGCCGGCGGGCCTTCGCTCGAAGAACATCGATCCTTATTCGCCGCTTACTTTACTGCCCGTTTCGCTTCGTCGTCGCGTAGTAGGCGGCGCCGACGATACCGGCGGCGTTGCGCAGCGTGGCCGGGACGATGGGGGTCTTGATGTCGATATAAGGCAGGAACTTCTCGCTCACGCGGCTCACGCCGCCGCCGACGACGAACAGATCCGGGTTCAGATACGTTTCCAGCAGACCGTAGTATTTGGTCAGCCGCTTCGCCCACTTCTTGTAGTCCAGATCCTCCCGCTCGCGCACGGCGGAGGACGCCCACTTCTCGGCATCGCCCTTGCCTTTGGGAAGTTCGATATGGCCCAGCTCGCTGTTGGGGATGAGCACGCCGTCATAGATCAGCGCGGTGCCGATGCCTGTGCCCAGCGTCGTGGCGATCACAAAGCCATCCTGGCCCTTCGCGGCGCCGAATTGCTGCTCAGCCAAGCCCGCGGCATCAGCATCGTTGACCACGGTGACCGGGCGTCCGCAGGCGGCGGAGAAGACCTCGGTGACATCCACGCCGATCCACGACTGGTCGAGGTTGGCCATGAAATCGAGCTTGCGTCCGGGCTTGATCGGCGCGGGGAAGGCGATGCCCACAGGAACGTCCTCGGGCACCTCGAAATGGTCAAGCTGCTGACGCACGATCTGCGCCACCGAATCAGGAGTGGAGACCTCCGGGGTGAGGATCTTCAGACGGGGTTCGGCGAACTGGCCCTGCTCCAAGTCGACGGGTGCAGCCTTGATTCCCGAGCCGCCGATGTCAACGCCGAACGCCTGTGCTGTTTCAATCATCTCTTACCTCTCTGTAGGATAACGGTATCGATATCCGCGATTCTATCGCGCCCGGTGCCCGACACGCTGCTGGCCCTCGCAAAACTTAGGCAAACGTTTTCATGCAAGCTCGCGCAGGGGCGCGGTCTAGGGCAAAACCCGTTGCTTCGGCGTTCTCAATCGCTCGTCAGCGGCGTTTCCTGGATGCCATGCAGGCTGATATGCGCGATAATCTAAGTATGTCGCACACCCAGCTCATTGACGCCGTCGCCGTCCGCACAGCCATCCGTCGCTATGACCCCGTTCCTATCGACGAGGACACGGCCCGCCAGCTCGACATGACCCTCGACGCCGTCAATACGCTGTCAGGACTGCATCTTCAGCTCATTTGCAACGAGTACCGGGCGTTCTCCTCGGCTGTCGCATCCGGCCGCTTCGCGAACGTCATGAACTATCTGGCCATCGTGGGTCCGCGCGGCGACAACGAGGGCAGGGAAAAGGCCGGCTTCTATGGCGAGCGCGTGGTGCTTACGGCCGTGCAGCGTTCGCTGGGCACCTGCTGGGTGGCCGCAAGCATCGATCGCGAGCAGGTGGAGCGCCATTGCAGCATCAATCGCGGCGAGGAGCTCTACCTCGTGGCTGCCATCGGGCATCCGGAGCATCATGAGGACTATGCTCAGCGCAGCTACGAGGACCTTGCGCAGGAGCAGCGTGCACATCGCTCGAGCAGATCCTTCGAAGAGTTCACTCCGGCCATGAGTGCCGAGGACCGGGCTTCGGCGCTGAAGTGGTTCACCGCAGGAGTCGAGGCGGCGATGAAGTCTCCCAGCGCCAGAAATCTGCAGCCGATCCGCTTCCGTTACGATGCCGACGACGATACGGCCACCGCGCATATCGATTACAGCGTGCAGGACAATCACGCCTTCAACGATCTGGGGATAGCCAAGCTCCACTTCCAGATCGGAGCCGGCTCAGGCAGCTGGACATGGGGTGATGGCGGACGATTCTCGCGCCGGCAGGCCTGAACCGAGCACGCGGAATCGATGGGCTGCGCCGCCGCAGGACTCGGCGACGAGACCACGATGCCGCAGCTTCGCCAAGGCCGCGGCATCGTGGTCTGCAGACAGGCATTCGCCGCGCCTGCCCTCTGGTCATCTTGTCCGCTACAAGAGATGCCCCTTGCATCGCGCCCCGGCGAGGGGTATAAAAGAACTCGCAAGTTTCAGGGAAGGTGAAAATCCTTACTGGCGGTAACTTCCATTCCGATGTCTTTCGACGCATAACGGTGAAGAAGAAGCCCGCGACCCGCGTCAAGCGGCTGATCCGGTGGGAATCCGGGGCCAACGGTTACAGTCCGGATGGAAGAAACGAGGCTCTTATGAGCGACCTTTCGCGTGCCGGAAATGCTCCGGCGTCATCATCGACTTCGGCATCGCCGGAGCTTCAGCGCAATTCCCAAGGAAGGACCGAGAATCTTTCGCATGCGCCGTCCGGCGGGCAGACATCGGCATCGGCAGCGGAAGCATCGCATGAGCCGTCCTTCGACGTTGCCGCGGCGCAGTCGACGGCCGCGCGCAACGCGCATGATACCGGGGTCTCGGACTCCGGGCGCTGGTCGACCAGACGCATCGCGATCTACGCGCTGTTCGTCGCACTGGCCATGGCCACGAGTTTTGTTGAGTTCCCGATCATGCCGGGCGTCCCGTGGCTCAAATATGATCCCTCCGGCATCGTATGCCTTATCGCCGGATTCACCTTCGGGCCTTCGGCCGCGGGCATCGTCAGCGTGCTGGGCTTCACCCCGCACCTGCTGATGGACCCATGGGGCACGCTTATGGCGGTTCTGGTCTCCTTGGCGCTGAGCGTGCCGGCCGCATTGGTCTACAAATACCGTCGCAGCCAGGGCGGCGCCATAGCGGGCATTCTGCTGGGAGCGGCGTGTGCGCTGGTCGCGGCCATTCTGGGCAATCTGGTCGTCACGCCGATCTATGCGCATATGAGCGTCGCGCAGGTCGCCGCGCTTATCGTGCCGGCTCTGTTGCCGTTCAATCTCATCAAGTTCGCGATTCACGGCGTCGCCACATACTTGATTTACAAGCCGGTTTCGAATCTGCTGCATCGCTGAGCGCCGCATGACGAATGTGATCACGCAGTCGCGTCCCTCAGCACTCGCCGCCGCGATGCCATGCACCGAATCGTTCGGGCATGCCTCGTCGTTGGCAGGCGCTGGAATGCCAACAGGCATTGCGGCGCCAGCAGATCCTGCGCCGTCGCCAGGACAGGCGTTGCAGGCCGTGGAACTGCACGGCGTGCGCTTCAGCTATGACCGCGGCGCGACCTGGGCGTTGGACGGCGTCGACTTGAGCATTCGACCCGGCGAACGCATCTGCCTGGTCGGCCCGAACGGCTCGGGCAAGTCGACCTTGTCAAGAGTCATCGCCGGTCTGGTAGCGCCCGACAACGGCAGCGTGCAGCTGCTGGGGCATGAGGTCTTCGATGGCGCGAGGCCTGATCCGCAGGCGTACCGGCAGGCCCGCCACGGCATCGGCGCGGTGTTCCAGAATCCTGAGGACCAGATCGTCACCACCGTAGTCGAGGATGATGTCGCGTTCGGGCCGGAGAATCTCGGTCTTGAGCGCCCCTGCATCGCACGGCGTCTTGCTGCGGCACTCAGGGCCGTGGACATGGCGGCGTACCGACACGGCGATCCCGCGCATATGAGCGGCGGCCAGCAGCAGCGCATCGCGATCGCCGGAACGCTGGCGATGGCGCCCTCGATGATCGTGCTCGACGAGCCCACCGCCATGCTTGATGCGCAGGCGCAGGACGAGGTCATGGCCATACTCGACGAGCTGCAGGCCCGCGGCACCACGATCGTGCATGTCACGCATCGCGGCAGCGAAACCACGCGCGCCGACCGCATCATCCGCATGGAGCATGGCCGCATCGCCTCCGACGCCACCGTCGCCGGGGCCGGCATCCACGCTTTCGATGCCGATGCCGGCCCCGGCCTTGATGCAGACTTCGACACGGCTTTTGCCGCCGGATCCAGCGACCCTCTCAATGCCGAATGGCACGCCATGACGGCGGATTGGCGTGCGCATACCACCCGCCCCGCCATCGAGGTGAGCCATGTTTCGATGCGCTATCCGAATGCCGAGGAGCCGACGCTCCATGAGCTGTCGCTAACGATTGAGCCAGGCGAAACCGTTGCGATCATGGGTCGCAACGGCTCGGGCAAGACGACGCTCGCCCGGCTGCTGGCCGCGTTGGAGAAGCCCACTACGGGCACGATCCGCATCGCCGGCATCGACCCGGCCACACGGTCGAGACGCGCCCGCAAGGAGCTGCGGCGCCAGGTCGGGCTGGTGATGCAACGGCCCGAACGGCAGCTGTTCGCCGACACCGTGGCCCAGGACATCGCCTACGGCCCATCGAATCAGAATCTCGCTTCGGATGAAGTCGCCGGCCGCGTGGACGATGCCATGGCGATGCTGCACATCAGCCATCTTGCGCAGCGCTCCCCCGCCAGCCTCTCCGGCGGCCAGCAGCGCCTGGTCGCCATTGCCGGCGTCATCGCATGCCGGCCCGGCATCCTCATCATGGATGAGCCGACGGCCAGTCTTGACGCCGCAGCCGTCGCGCGCATCCATGAGCTGGTGCGCGTGCTGCACGGACGCGGTGTGACGATCGTCATGATCACCCACTCGCTCGCCGAGGCGCGAGCCTTGGCCGGTCGCATCATCACGCTTCCCGAGAACGAGGCCACCCCGCTTTCCGTTGTCGAAGAGGGCGAACAGGGCGAGCCGCGCCCCGCATCGTTTGTGGCCGGTCTCGACCCGCGGGTGAAAATGGTGTCCTTCCTGGCTCTCATGTTCACGGCGTTCATGATCCACACCCCCGCGCAGCTGGCGCTGAGCGCCGCGCTGGTGACCGGCATCGTCGCGGCGGCTCGAATCAGCCCGCTGCGACTGCTCGCCTCGATCCATATGTTCCTGGCGCTGTTCGTGATGATGGGACTGCTGAACGTGTTCTTCGTGCGCACGGGGACCCCGCTGTTCACGCTCGCGTCCGTGCCGGTCACTACGGACGGCCTGACCGTTGCGATGCTGTACATGTGTCGCTTCGCGCTTGTGGTTATACTCGGCGCCGTGCTGTTGGAGACCACGACCCCTACCGCGCTGACCGACGGCTTCGGCTCGCTGCTCTCCCCGCTGCGTCGCGTCATGCACACCCAGGAGCTTGCGCTCGTGATGAGCCTGGCGCTGCGCTTCCTGCCGACTTTGGGACGTGAGACGCGCGCCATCATCGACGCGCAGTCGGCGCGCGGAGGCAGCATCGAAACCGGGGCGCCCGCCAGACGGATCAAGGCGCTGAGCGCTATCATCGTGCCCGTATTCGCCGGCACCTTGCGGCACGCCGACAATCTGGGGCTGGCGCTCGACGCCCGCTGCTACGAGGAGGGCGTGCGCCGAACCCATTGGCGGCTCATGCGCGTCAGGTCTCGCGATATCGCGTTTGGCACGCTTGCGGCAGTCTATATCGCGGCTCTTGTCGTGCTGGGACTACTCTGATTCCTGCCTTGTCGGGCGCTTGATTGGTCGCTCGTTCTCGTCCGCACTGCGCTTTGCGCCTCGGGCGCATCGACGCCATATGCAGGTGATACAGTGAACGGATATCCACGACCATCAAAGGAGATTGACCATGGCGCTGCGCAAACGGAAAACCGTCATCGAACCGTTCGCTCTTGAGCATACGAACATCGTCACCGGCGATGAGGACGGCCGCACGCTGGACGATATGACAATCGTGATCGACGAGAACGGACGCATCTCGCAGGTCATGCCCAGCAAGCAGATCGGGGTGCCGCAGGGCTACCACCGCATCGACGCCTCCGGCAAGTTCGTGGCACCCGGGCTGATCAATCTCCACGTGCATCTCTTCTCCGACGGCAGGCCGATCGACCCCAAACAGGCTACGCCAAAAGGCCAGGCCCTGCTCTCCAAGCTGGTCCGCACCCCTGCAGGACGCGCGTATATCCGCACGAAGGCCATGTCGGGCATTGACGCGCTGCTCAATTCCGGCGTCACCACGATTCGGACCGTCGGCGATGTAGGGTACACCGTGGTCGGCCTGCGCGACAAGATCGCGGCCGGCAAGATGCTCGGTCCGCGGGTCTTCTCCTCCGGCCCGATGCTTGCCGCTCCCGGCGGCCACGGGGCTCCTTTGGTGGCGTTGGAATGCGATGATGAGGCTGCCGCCCGCACGAACGTGGAGGCGAATATCGATCACGGCGTCAACGCCATCAAGATCGCGGCCACCGGCGGTATCACCGACTCCCAAGTGCCCGGCGAGGCGGGAAGCCCGCAGATGGACGTCGAAAGCATGCGCACGATCTGCGATGCTGCGCACGCCTGCGGCATCCTGGTCGCCGCGCACGCTCAAAGCCCTGAAGGCGTCAGAAATGCGCTGACGGCCGGTGTGGATACGATTGAGCACGGCAGCGCACTTGACGATGAGCTGCTTGATTTGTTCCGCGAGAATCCCAATTCGCTCAATGGCTATTCCTCGCTCATCCCCACACTGTCCGCGGGCTTGTCCATCAATGCGTTCCCGCGCGAGGTCACGGGCATCACCGAAGTCCAGTACGAGAACTCCAAGCCGGTATCCGAAGGCATGCTTGCCGGTGCCCGGCAGGCGCATATGAACGGCATCCGCGTCGGCGTCGGCACCGATACCGGCATGACATTCGTCACCCAGTACGCCACATGGCGCGAGCTGTACCTGCTCTCTCATTACGCTGGATTCACTGCAGCTCAGGCGTTCCACGCGGCTACGCAGGTCAATGCGGAGATTCTCGGCATCGAGCAGGAAACCGGCTCGATCGAAGTCGGCAAGGCTGCTGATCTGCTGGTGCTCGACGCCGACCCGGCGCTTGATCTTCGCACGCTCACCGCGCCGAAGCTCGTAGTCGCCGCAGGACGACCCGTATGGCGCCCGAAAGTAAAGCGCTACGACGACATCGACACGATGCTTGATGAGCGGCTCTGACATTCCCAACGCATCAGCTTTGCAGCAGAGTCAGCCGATCGCCTCGCTCCTTGGCTAGCCGCTGCTGGGCGGGTTCGTGCGTTTTGGCGTCTGAAATGCAGCGATGCCCAGCACTTGGTCGAAGAGTCGGGTTTGGATGGATTCGTGCGTTTCAGCGTCTTAAATGCACGAATCCATCCAGTAAGGCATGCTGACGAACTCACTGTACGATCGCGGCTGCCGTGAGCAGATCGTGCACGTTGCCCGCGCACTCGCCCGGTCAGCGTCGACGGTTGACGAACGGCTCTCTGGCCGCATACCTCCTCACATTTTCGAGCGCGATTGCGATGATCGCGTCACTCGTCTGCGCAAGATGATTGCCGCCTGCGACATGCGGCGTGATCAGGCAGCGCGGCTCGTCCCACAGCGGATCATCCGCAGGCAGGGGCTCCGGCTCGGTCACGTCGAGTCCTGCGCCGTGAATGCCTCCGACCCGAAGCACATCCAGCAAGGCCTTGGGGTCGATGGCATCGCCGCGTCCGGCGTTAATCACGATTGCATTGGATTTCATCAGGCCAAGGCGACGCGCATCCAGCAAATGATGGGTCTGCGGCGTGGAGGGAACCACCATCGCCACGACATCCGCGAGCGCAAGCAGACCGTCGAGATCCTCGAAGCCGTACATGTCGTCGATGCCTTCGGCGCCTTGGTCCGCATTCCTGCGCACGCCGTAGGTGCGCATGCCCACTGATTTCACTAGTTTGGCGAAGCATGAGCCGATGTCGCCGGTGCCGATCACCACGGCCGCAGCGCCTTGAGGACTCATGACTTTGCCGGCATCGGCCCAGCGATGGGCCGCCTGATTGCGTGCATAATCGGGGAGCTGCTTCATCAGCGCCCACATCAGCGCGAACATATGCTCCGATACGGTAAGCCCGTAGGCTCCGGTGGCGTTGGTGACGGCCACAGGCTCAGCCAGCGCACCCGGCGCCACGTAGCGGTCGACGCCCGCGCTCGTGGTCTGCAGCCATTCCAGGCGCGGGCATTGCGCAGCGTCGGCGGGCGGCACGTTGCCGATGATCGCGGTCGTTTCGGGTCGAAGGGCGGCCGGCAGCTCGGCATGCCATATCATATTCTCACGGTCAGCGGTGTCGTTGACGAACTCCTGCCGGATGCCGTCTGCCGCTTGGGCGAATCGCCCGCGCTGCTCGGCGTTCAGCGGCAAGGTATTGACGATGAGGCGCGGGGAGTGAATGCCATTCTGCTGCGAGCCAGCGGACTCGGGCTGCGTTGTGTTCATGACTCCAATGTAAGCCCCGACATAGCCACCCGGTTACCTACGCTTCGCGCGAATCCGAAGCGGCTGTGCCCTGATTGCCGTCCCTGCTGCCGGTCGTATTCCCACTGCCATGCAGAATCGAGCGAATGCGTTCCAAACGCGGGCCGAGCTCATGCTCGTAGCCGCGCTCGTTGGGGTGGTAGTACTCGTGGCCGACCAGCTCGTCGGGCATGTACTGCTGCGCGGCGACCGCGCCGGGCGCGTCGTGGGCGTATTGGTAGCCTTCGTGGTTGCCCCAGGATTTCATGAGCTTGGTCGGCGCGTTGCGCAGATGCAGCGGCACCTGACCGATCAGCCCGGCGTCCACGTCGGCGAGCGCGGCGTTGATCGCATTGTAGCTGGCGTTCGACTTGGGCGCGGTAGCCACGGCGATGGTCGCTTCGGACAGGATGATGCGGGCTTCGGGCATGCCGATCATCGCGACGGCCTGCGCTGCGGCCACCGTCACCTGCAATATCTGCGGCGCGGCCATGCCGACCTCCTCGGCCGAGGCAATCATGATGCGCCGGGCGATGAACCGAGGGTCCTCCCCCGCCCTGAGCATGCGCGCCAAGTAGTGCAGCGCGGCATCGGGGTCGGAGCCGCGCATCGATTTGATGAAAGCGGAGATGACATCGTAGTGGTCGTCGCCCTTCTTGTCGTAGCGCACCGTGGCCGCGTCCATGACCTTGCCGACCGCCTCCGGCGTGATGATCGGCTTGCGAGCGCCCTTTTTGCGCTCCTTGTCACCGGTGACCGCGCCCGCTGCGGCTTCGAGAATGGTCAGCGACTTACGCGCATCGCCCGAAGCCATGCGGATGATCTCATCGATAGCCTCGTCACTGGCCTTCACCTCGCCTTTGAGCCCGCGCTGGTCGTCGAGCGCGCGCGTCAGCAGCACCTGCAGGTCGTCAGGCTCCAAGGCTTCGAGCTTGACCACCACGGAACGGCTCAACAGCGGCGAAATCACGGAGAAGCTCGGGTTTTCGGTCGTGGCGCCGATGAAGGTCACATCGCGGTTCTCCACGCTGGGCAAGAGCGCGTCCTGCTGCGACTTCGAGAAGCGGTGCACCTCGTCGATGAACAGCACGGTTTCGCGCCCCTGCGCCACCAGCCGCTCATGCGCCCGCTGCAGCACCGCGCGCACATCCTTGACCCCGGAGGTGACCGCCGAAAGCTCCTCGAACACGCGCCCGGACTGCTTGGCGACAATATAGGCCAGCGTCGTCTTGCCCACTCCGGGAGGGCCAAACAGAATAATCGAGCTCGGCGCGGTCAGCGAACCCTTCGATGCGGGATTGGCCAGCCGCCGCAGTGGCGACCCCTCCCCCAGCACACGATCCTGCCCCACCACCTCGGCCAGCGTCGAAGGCCGCATCCGCACCGCCAGCGGCCGCGTCATATCCTCGGGCGCATCGGCCGCGCCAAACAAATCCTCAGTCATACTGCCAGTGTAGTCAGGCCGCGTCCACCGCGCTCAGCCATATGGCTGCAAGACAACCGGACGCAGCAACGAAAACCTTCATATCAAGTATGTTTGTCAATCAGATTAGTCTATCTGCGTTATGTGAGGCGTTAACTGGGCCGTGCGGAGGTCTATCTGCGTTACGTGAGGCGCTAATCCTGCAGCACCCTGAGTATCACCGGCCGAAAATGGCGGTCTGTAGCCGTCTGATACTCAGCTCTCTATGAAATAGCGCCTCACATAACGCAGATAGACCTCCGCAGCATCCCGATAACGCTACACGTAGCGGAGATACCAGGATTATTCTGGTCAATTACGAGATATCAGCGCAACTGAAGTCGATGAGCGCGTCGGAGAGCCCTCGGCATATGCATAACAACACGAAATTCACCATTCGGCAGACTCGTACAGCAGATCCGTGCCGCCACAACCGCCCTTGAATCGAAAATGTGTCACACCGTCGCGACTGGGCCGACGTGGTAGTCGACGAAGACGACTTCGCCGCCTTCCTGCGTGGCGTCGAGATCGACGGTGCCGGTGATGGCCCAGTCGTGGTCGCCGTCGGAGTCGTCGATGATCTGGCGGATCTTCCACGTGTGCTCGTCGCGCTCACGGGCATCATCCAGGATGAACAGCTCGCCGCTGCGGGCCTTTGCGTCGATGCCGACGTACTCATGCTGGTCGTAGTAGTCGTCGAGCGTGTCCTCCCACTCATGCACGTTGTAGCCCCAGTCCTTGTCGAGCGCGCCAAGCTCGGCGGGCTTGTCGAGGTCCATGAGCTGGACGCGGCGGAACATGGCGTTGCGGATGAGCACGATGAGCCCGCGCCGGTCCTCGACCACCTGGTGGGCAGCACCCGGAGCGGCTGCGGATAG
Source organism: Bifidobacterium subtile (assembly GCF_000741775.1). Lineage (GTDB taxonomy): Bacteria > Actinomycetota > Actinomycetes > Actinomycetales > Bifidobacteriaceae > Bifidobacterium > Bifidobacterium subtile. Next base: position 95,016 of record NZ_JGZR01000002.1, on the reverse strand, counting down.
CGCGTCGAGTTCGCTCTGCGAGGCATCGCCCGCATGCTCCCACTCGTCGATGAGGCTCGAATCGACCGAGCGCACGACGACGCGCAGCCAGGAGATCACATCCTCAAGCTGCTCGTTGCGCTTCTCGACCGGCACGGTGCGGGCCAGCGACCGGTAGGCGTCCGACAGGTAGCGCAGCAGCGTGCCCTCCGACCGCGCGATGCCGTAGCGGGAGATGTACCCCGTGAAATCGCTCGCCGTCTCCACCATGTCGCGCACCACGGATTTGGGGCTCAGCCAATAGTCGTTCGCCCACGGCACATCCTTGCGATACTGCTCGAAGGCCGCGTCAAGCAGCTCCTCCAAAGGCTTGGGATACGTGACCTCCTGCAGGCGCTCCATGCGCTCCTCGTAATCGAGACCGTCCGCTTTCATCGTCGCCATCGCCGCGTCGCGGGCTTGGCGCTGCTGCGCCTTGAGCACCTGACGCGGGTCGTCCAGCGTGGCTTCGACCATCGAGATCACGTCGAGCGCATAGCTGCTTGACTCGGGGTCGAGCAGTTCCAGCGCAGCCAGCAGGAATGGCGACAGCGGCTGGTCGAGCGCGAAGTTGTCCGGCAGATCGATGGCGAGATAGTAGTCCTTGCCGCCGCGATCGTTGTCTTCCACCTCGATGAACTCCGAATCGAACATCGTCTGGAATATCTCACCGACGCGATTATGCAGGTGCTCTTTCTGATCCGGCGTCTGCGCAGAATCGTCAACGAGCTGGTCGAGCCGCGCCCGCGCATCGCCGCCCTGCGCGACTTCGTTCAAGACCATGGCATGCGTGATGACCATATGCGGCACCAGAGTCTCCGGCTCGGCGCTCACCAGCTTCTCGAAAGTGCCCTTGTTCCAGGTCACGAAACCCTCGGGAGCCTTCTTGCGCTTGATCTTCTTGAGCTTCTTCGGGTCGTCGCCCGCCTTGGCGATCACCCGCGCGTTCTCGATCTCGAACTCGGGCGCTTCAGTCACCACCAAGCCTTCGGTGTCGAATCCCATGCGGCCCGCGCGGCCGGCGATCTGATGGAATTCGCGGGCGCGCAAGCGGCGCATTTTCGTGCCGTCGAATTTGGTCAGCGCGGTCAGCACCACGGAATGAATCGGCACGTTGATGCCGACGCCGAGGGTGTCAGTGCCGCAGATGACCGGCAGCAGACCCTGCTGCGCCAGCTGCTCGACCAGGCGCCGGTAGCGCGGCAGCATGCCGGCATGATGGATGCCCACGCCGGTGCGCAGCAGTCGTTGCAGAATCTTGCCGAAGGCCGTCGTGAACTTCGTGCCCTTCATCGCCTCCGCGATGGCCTTGCGCTGCTCCTTGCTCGACACGCCGGTTCCAGCCAATGCCTGCGCGGTTTCCAGCGCGGCATCCTGCGAGAAGTGCACGACGTAGATCGGCGTGTCCTGCCGGTTGAACAGCAGCTCCACGGTTCCGGCAAGCTGCTTGTCGGTGTACTCGTAGCTCAGCGGCACCGGCCTGGGCGCGTCCGCGATGACATCGACATCCGTGCCGGTCATTGCCTCCAGCTTGTCGGCTATCGCGTCGACATTGCCCAGCGTGGCGCTCATCAGCAAGAACTGCGTATGCGGCAGCGTCAGCAGCGGCACCTGCCACGCCCATCCGCGCTCACGGTCGCCATAGTAATGGAATTCGTCCATCGCCACGCAGCCCACATCGGCGTGCTTGCCTTCGCGCAGCGCCTGATTGGCCAGAATCTCCGCCGTGCAGCAGATGATCGGCGCATCGGCGTTGATGCGCGTGTCCCCTGTGATCATGCCAACGTTCTCGCGCCCGAAGGCCTCGACCAAGTCAAAGAACTTCTCGGAGACCAGCGCTTTAATCGGCGCGGTGTAATACGACCGCCTGCCCGTGCACAGCGCGGCGTAATGCATGCCCAGCGCTGCCAACGACTTGCCCGAGCCGGTGGGCGTATTGAGCACCACATGGTCGCCGGCCAGCAGATCGGTGATGGCTTCCTCCTGATGCGGCCACGGCTCGATGCCCTTGACCTCGTCCACCCAGTCGAAGAAGCGCTCGTATATCTCGTCAACGTCGATCGCGCCGCCTTCGTCGCCCCAGCGCGGCGCGAGCTCGCCCAGTGTTTGTCTATCGTTCTTTTCCTGTGAATCCGCCATAATGCGCCCAGTCTATCGTTCAGCCGTTACCGAGCAGTCATCCGCGCCCGTATATCCCCTTCACAGGAATGCAACGAGATAGATAGGCAGGTAGTCGCGACCGTTCCCCCGTTTGATATTGGCGGTGTAACAGTTTTAAAGCGAAGTAAAAAACTCTGTCTCGTTTATGACAGTTATGGTGAATAAATGTCACAAACGAGACAGAGTACACATCTGCCACGTGATAGGGAACCAGCGCCTGCCGCTACTTGCGCTTTGCCGCAGCAGCCGGCGCCGACTGAACAGATTTCGCTGGCTGCGGCAGCTCCTTGGGTTTCTCAAGCGTATCCGGATGCGCGCCTTTGGCCAGCGGAATCAGATCACTGATGCTGTTGACGACGTGCGAGGGCTTGAAGGGGAACTTGTCGACCGAGTCGGCCTTGGAGATGCCGGTGAGCACGAGAAAAGTCTCGACGCCGGCCTCAAGTCCTGCGCGGATATCGGTGTCCAACCGGTCGCCGATCATCGCGGTGGTCTTGCTGTGCGCGGTCAGCTTGTTGAGCGCCGTCCGGAAGAAGATCGGGTTGGGCTTGCCGATGAAGTACGGCTCGAAGCCCGACGCCTTGTGAATCATCTCGGCCACCGCGCCGGCCGCGAGCAGGTCGCCGCTGGACGACGGGCCGGTGTAGTCAGGGTTCGTACAGATGAAGCGCGCACCGCCCTGAATGAGCTGAAGCGCACGAGTCAGCTGCTCGAAGGAGTAGTTGCGCGTTTCACCGATGATGACATAGTCCGGGTTCTTGTCGGTGAGCACATAGCCGACATCATGCAGCGCCGTGGTCAGCCCCGCCTCGCCGACAACATACGCCTTGCCGCCCGGCATCTGCTGGCTGACGAATTCAGCCGTAGCCAATGCGCTCGTCCAGATGTTCTCCTCGGGAATGTCGATGCCGCTGGCATGAAGCCGCCAGTTCAGATCGCGCCGTGAGAAGATCGAATTGTTGGTCAGCACCAAGAAGGGCGTGCCAGTCTCTTTCAGCGTTTCGATGAACTCGACGGCGCCAGGAAGCGCCTCGTCCTCGTGAACGAGCACCCCATCCATATCAGTGAGCCAGGCCTGTATGCCATGATTCTTCATTGATTCATTCATACGTTCAGCATACCCCACACTGTTGGCATCAGCAGGAGCCGCACTGCTCGTTTCATCGTCTCCGCCATCCGCCGCAGGCAATGGCACCGGAAAACGCCGAAGGCGGCAAAAATGCGCATTGCCCGGGCACAGGCAACCTGCCGGAATACATACGGAAAAGAGGGGCGCAGCATGATCACTCGTGCTGCGCCCCTCCTCTGGAGTTCAGCGCCATCTACTCAGTGCCATCTACTCAGTGCCGCCCATTTTCTCGCCGGTCTAATCCTCTTTGCGTTTGTCTCCGTCGAGTCCGGGAATGATCGGTTTGAGGAAGTCGGGAATCTGCAGGGATCGCACGTCGATCTGGGTTTCCGGATGCGTGAAATCGTAGCCCTGAACATACTCGACATGCTGCCAGTCCTGAATCGCAGCATTCGAACCCTGGTAGCGCACGTGATGCTGGAGCGGAGCGCCGCCGAAGGGCAGCTCCTCGCTTTCCTTGGCGACCGCTATCTGGCTGCGGTTGGACGCGTCCAGAATCGCGATGGGAGCAAGCGGCTCGGGCCCGGCGTCACCTGTGGTGCGCCGCTGCATGCGAGTGGGAAGCCATTCCGCGAACTTCGACAGCAGCCAGCAGATGATGAAGTAGATGACCGTGACGACGACCAGGGCCTGCAGAATATTGAAGTAGGAGGAGCCGAGTCGGCGGGCCTGCTGCAGCAGATCGGTGTAGACGATGATCGAGCCCAGCGCGGTGTCCTTGAGCACCACGACGAGCTGGGTGACGGCGGCGGGCAGCATGGCGATGATGGCCTGCGGCACCTCCACCGACAGCAGGGAGCGCAGCGGGCTCATGCCCAGCGCGGTCGCCGCCTCACGCTGGCCCTTAGGCAGGTTGCCCACGCCCGAACGCACCAGCTCGGCGATCACCGAACCGTTGTACAGAATCAATCCCAGCACGACCGCATAGAAGGCGGCCTGCTCGGAAATGCCCATCGCCGAGAACCAGCGCCAGAAGAAGATCATGAACATCAGCACCGGCACGGCCCGGCAGAACTCCACCACGACCGAGCATATGGCGCGCACCGGCCACGCGGGCATAAGCCGCCCGATGCCGAAGATGACGCCGAAGATGACAGAGCCAATCACCGCGATAATCGACGCCTTGAGCGTGCCGAGAAGACCGGGCAGGTAGAAGTTGATCCACGCATCACTCGACAGCGCGGGCTTCCACAGCTCGGCGCTCAGCTGGTTCTGCCCCTGAGGAGGCTTGTGCAGGCGCATAAGCACGAGCACTGCAAGAGCCACGAATACCAACACGCCAAGCACGTTGGCCACTGCGATCTTGCGCTTGGCGCGCGGCCCCGGCTCGTCGAACAGCACCGACGCGGAAACGCTTTTCTTGCGCCGGCGCGGCTGCGATTGCACTGCCGGCACGGAAGAAGCTGCGCTCGTCATATTCGATTCTCCACTCATCGTCTCACCGCCAGTTTGTTCGAAAGCCATGTGGTCAGCAGCCCGATCGGAATGATCAGGATGACGTAGCCAAAGGCGAAGATAAGGAATATGGTGATGATCGCGTTGGCGTTGTCCTCGATCATCGAACTCATCAGGCTCGAGCTCTCGGTAGCGACGGATGCGGCTGCAGCGACCGTGGAGTTCTTCAGCAAGGCGATGAAGGTGTTGCCCAGCGGTGCCACGGCCCCGCGGAAGGCCTGAGGAAGTATGATCTGCGTGGCCGACTGCACGAATCCCAAGCCGAGCGAACGCGCCGCCTCGGATTGGCCCAGCGGCACGGTGTTGATGCCCGAGCGCAGCGACTCGCACACGAAGGCCGCCGTATACAGGGTGAGACCGGTGACCGCGAGCCAGAAGAAGTTCGTGTCGAAGTTGTTCGAGAACTGAAACTTGAGCTGGCCGAAGACGCCCAGCACCATGAACACCATGATGATCGTCAGCGGCATGTTCTTGAAGAACTCCACGTACCCGGAGGCGAACGCCCTGAGCGAGGACACCGGGGAGATGCGCAGCGTGACCAGCAGCACGCCGAGCAGCAGCGAAAACAGCGAGCTCCACAGCGTCAGCTCGATATTGACCACGAACGCGCCCACGATATTGTAATTGCTAAATAGATTGATCAGAACATCCATAGTGCCTCATCCGCGATTCGGCGGCGCGTCATATGCGACGCGCCGCGCAGACCCATCCTCATCCTGTATGCCGTGTGCCGACCCAGCATCGAAAAAGCCATGTCGGCACATGCCCGCAACCGAGCCGCTCAGTCCTGGAGCCAGCTTGCATCGCCGATCTTGGTCGGCGGGTTGAACTTCGCGTTCGGCTTGTAGCCGGTGCCCTTGGTGGCCTTGTCAACGGCTGCCTTCCATGATCCGTCCTTGATCATGTCTTCGATGGCGGCGTTGATCTTCTTGACCATATCGGTCTTGCCCTTCTTCACGCCGATGCCATAGGGCTCCTCGGAGAACGGCGTGCCGAGCACCTTGAGCTGGCCGTTGCCCTTGGCGGCAGCAAGGCCGGCGAGGATGATGTCATCCGTGGTCACCGCGTCCACGGTTCCCGACAACAGCGCGGTCACGCACTCGGCGTATCCCGGCTGCTCCATGAGCTGCGTGTTGTGGGCGAATTCATCCTTGACGTTCTGAGCTGAGGTCGAGCCGGTGACGGAGCACAGCTTCTGGCCGTCCAGCGCCTTCGGTCCGGTGATCTTCTTGTCGTTCGAGCGAACCAGAATGTCCTGCGCCGCCACGAAGTACGGGCCGGCGAAATCGACGACCTTGGCGCGCGCCTTGTTCATGGTGTACGTGGCCACGACCATGTCCACAGTGCCGTTCTGCAGCAGGGTTTCGCGCTGCTTGGAAGGCGCTTCCTTCCATACGATCTGATCGGCGGAATAGCCGAGCTTCTTCGCCACGTACGTAGCGACGTCCACATCGAAGCCGCTGTAGCTGCTGCCCTGCTTGAAACCGAGCCCCGGCTGGTCGACCTTGATGCCAATGGTGATCTTCTTGCCGCCATCGGACGATCCGGACGACGAGCCTCCGCACGCCGCCATCGACGCCATCGTCGCAACGGTTGCCACCGCCGCGATGGCCTTCATTACCTTACCCATGCGCTTCATCATCAGATGCTCGCTTTCTCTTCTTCATTAATTGTTGGATACATGTTGATATTTATCGGTATCGCGAAACCGTCTCGTTCCCCGCCCGTCTCGCCGCAGCCCGGCAGCCAGCCAGGACAATGCATGGCCTGCTGCCGATTACGGCCGTTAAGACGCGAACAGCCTCGCGGATCAGGAATCAGTGCGTCAGGATCTTGCCCAGGAAGTCCCTGGCCCTTTCGCTGGTCGGATTCTCGAAGAACTCCTCAGGCGATCCCTCTTCGAGGATCTCGCCGTCGGCCATGAACACGACGCGGTTCGCGGCCTGACGCGCGAAGCCCATCTCGTGGGTGACGACGATCATCGTCATCCCCTCCTTGGCCAGATTCACCATGACGTCGAGGACCTCGTTGATCATCTCAGGGTCAAGCGCCGAGGTCGGCTCGTCGAAAAGCATGACCTTGGGATGCATGGCCAGCGACCTCGCGATGGCGACGCGCTGCTGCTGGCCGCCTGAAAGCTGCACGGGCAGCTTGCTCGCCTGCGTATCCACGCCGACCCGCGAGAGCAGCTCGATGCCTTCCTTCTCCGCATCGGCCTTGGACGTGCCCCGCACCTTGCGCGGGGCAAGGGTCACATTGTCGAGAATCGTCTTGTGCGAGAACAGATTGAAGGACTGGAACACCATGCCCACCTCGGCGCGAAGCCTGGTGAGCTGCCTGCCCTCCTGAGGAAGCGGCTGCCCGTCGATGAGGATCTCGCCCGAATCGATCGACTCGAGACGATTGATGGTGCGGCACAGGGTAGATTTGCCCGAGCCAGAGGGTCCGATGATCACCAGCACCTCGCCTTTGGACACCGAGAGGTTGATGTCCTTGAGCACATGCAGGTCGCCGAAGTATTTGTCCACATGCCGCAACTCGACCAGCGGACGTTCCGCCGCCTGCCCGGTATGCGTGGCATCGGATTTCGTCAGTTCTTCGACTGTGGTCGAATCCAAAGATGTCATAAGTGTCGCTCCTCTCCTTAAGCACAACTCGCGTTTTAGCCTAGCCAAGAATTATTACGATTAGGTACGAATAAGGCCGGCATGATGTTTTTTGATGAAGTTTCCCTCCAATGAAACACCATGCCGGCCTGAAAATAAAGGCATACGGCTGTATTTTTGTATGCTGTCCAAATTACGAGACAGACACCGCATCATATAGCCGGCCGCCTACGCTGGCCCGTTATGGCTCAGTCCTTGTCCTCGTCCGGGTCGTAGTCGACGCCGGTTTCGGCGCGCTGCGCGTCCGAGATCGGTGCGGGGGCGCCGGTGAGCGGATCGCGGCCGCCGCCGGCCTTCGGGAAGGCGATGACGTCGCGGATGGAATCAGCCCCGGCCAAGATCGACACAGTGCGATCCCAGCCCAACGCGATGCCCGCGTGAGGCGGGGCGCCGTACTTGAACGCCTCAAGCAGGAAGCCGAACTTCTCCTGCGCCTCTTCTGGCCCGATGCCGAGCACGTTCAGCACGCGGTCCTGGATGTCGTCGCGGTGGATACGCACAGAGCCGCCGCCCAGCTCCTCGCCGTTGCACACGATGTCGTAGGAATCGCTCATCGCATGTTCGGGGTCCTTGTCGAAGGTGTCGATCCAATCGGCCGAAGGCATGGTGAACGGATGGTGCATCGAGGTCCACTTGGAGTGGCCGACAGCCACATCGTCGTCATCGGGGTCGTCGGTACGCTTGAACAGCGGGAAGTCAACAACCCAGGTGAACGCGAATTCGTCCGGGTGCAGCAGCCCGGCGCGGCGGGCCAGCTCGACACGGGCGGCACCAAGCAGCAGCTGGGAGGATTCGCGCGAACCCGCGGCGAAGAACACGGCGTCGCCGTCCTCGGCGCCGACTGCGGCCTTCAGGCCGTTGCGCTCGTCGTCGGAGAGGTTCTTGGCGACAGGGCCCTTGAGCTCGCCGTCTGCCGTGAACTGCACGTATGCCAAGCCCTTGGCGCCGCGCTGCTTGGCCCATTCCTGCCAGGCGTCGAACTGGCGACGCGGCGTGGAGGCACCGCCTTTGAACACGATCGCGCCGACATACGGGGCCTTGAACACACGGAACGGAGTGTCCTTGAAGTATTCGGTGAGCTCGACGAGCGGGTTGCCGAAGCGCAGATCGGGCTTGTCGGAGCCGTACTTGTCCATAGCATCCTGCCAGGAGATGCGCGGCAGCGGCAGCGTGACCTCGTAGCCGCGGGTCTTCCAGATGGCGGCGATGACCTGCTCGGCCATGCCGATGACGTCTTCCTGGCTCACATAGCTCATCTCGATGTCGAGCTGGGTGAACTCGGGCTGACGGTCGGCGCGGAAGTCCTCGTCACGGTAGCAACGCGCCAACTGGTAGTAGCGTTCGACGCCGCCGACCATAAGCAGCTGCTTCAACAGCTGCGGCGACTGCGGCAGCGCGTACCACGAGCCCGGTACCATGCGGACCGGCACCACGAAGTCGCGTGCGCCCTCCGGCGTGGACTTGATGAAGGTCGGGGTCTCCACCTCGGTGAAGTCCATATCCTCCAAGGCGTGGCGGGCGGCGCGGGTCATGTCGGAACGCAGCTTCAGGTTGCTTTGCATCTGCGGACGACGCAGATCGAGGTAGCGGTACTTGAGGCGCACATCCTCGCCGGGCAGCTTGTTCTCGGACTCGTTCTCAAGCGCGGTCGAGACCTGGAAGGGCAGCGCGTCGGATTTGGCGAGCACGGTGAGCTCGCGCACCACGACCTCGATCTTGCCGGTCGCCAGATGCACGTTCTCATTGCCTTCGGGACGTTCGCGCACATCGCCGACCACCTGCACGACGAATTCGCTGCGCAGCGGGCGCGCAATCTCCTCATCATTGATGACGACCTGCACCAAGCCGGTGCTGTCGCGCAGATCGATGAAGGCCACGCCGCCGTGATCGCGACGCCGATCGACCCATCCGGCGAGCGTCACCGTGCTGCCGATAAGCGCCTCGGTCACCTCGATGGCATGATGTGTTCTGTAAGCCGTGCGGCTCATGCTGCCTCTATTCCTTGAATCCTTGTCAATCCGTAACATTTTCCATGCCGCGCCTGAAGTGCGGCCGCCTTGCAAAGCCTTGGAAATCAGGCCTTGAGGCTGACGGTTTGCCGAGCGTACACAGTATCCGGCTCCCACGACTTGATATCAGCCGACTGCTGCTCGCCGGACATGATGTCGCGCACCTCGTCGCCGGCCGTTTCACCGTTCTCCTCGTCGCCTTGCGCCGCCTGTGCCGGGAACCAGACATACGGTATGCCGAGCCTGTCCGCATACTTGATCTGCTTGCCGAGCTTCGCGGCCTTCGGCGCGACGTCGGCAGCGATGCCGCGGACACGCAGCGCATTGGCGATGGCGTTCGACTGCGCCCGGTCCGCCTCGTTCCATACCGCCACCAGCACCACGGCGGGAGAGACGCGCGAAGCGTGCGCCCCTGCGGTATGCAGCATATACGACACCAGCCGCGACAGCCCGATGGACAGACCCACTCCCGGATAGCGCTTGGAGCCCTGTGTGGCCAGATTGTCATAGCGCCCGCCGGAGCATATCGACCCCAGGGAATCCGCGCCATCGAGAAAGGTCTCGTAGACCGAACCGGTGTAGTAATCCAGTCCGCGGGCGATCTTCAAATCCGCGATCACCGACCCGGGGCGTATCTTCGCCGCCTCATCCACGATCATCGCCAGAGTATCGAGTCCTTCGCGAGCCAGCGTGTAGGCGTCACTGTCGCGGCTGATGCCTTGGCTTTCGCATAGCGCGTCGAAACGCTCGGCAAGCTCGGCGCCATTGGCGGCAGTCAGCTCGGCAAGCGCAAGACAAGCCCTGGCCTGAGCGACGTTCGCGCCGCAGGTCTCAACCAGCAGCCGTGCCACTTCGTCGGCGCCGACCTTATCGAGCTTGTCGATCTCGCGCAGCACGCCTTCGATATCACTTAAGCCAAGCCCTCGATAGAAGCCTTCGGAGAGCTTGCGATTGTTGGCATGCACCGTGGCCTTAGGCAGACCGAACGTGCGCAGCTCCTCCAAGGCGCTGACCATCACCAGCGGCACCTCAACTTCATAATGCGCCGGAAGATCGCCGTTGCCCACCACATCGATGTCGGCCTGCACGAATTCGCGGAAGCGGCCCTCCTGCGGGCGCTCGCCGCGCCACACCTTCTGAATCTGCCAGCGCTTGAACGGGAAGGCGAGCGCACCCGAATGCTCGACGACATACCGGCTTAGCGGCACGGTCAGGTCGAAATGCAGACCGAGTCGATCCTCGATCGGAGTGTCGGATTCATGGCCGACCTCCTGCAGCCGCGAGAGCAAGTAGATCTCCTTGCTGGTCTCGCCCTTTTTAAGCAGACTCGAGCCTTGCTCCACCGCGCGTGTCTCGATGCCGATGAAGCCATTCAGCTCGAAAACCCTACGTAGCGTATCGATGACGCGCTGCTCCACAACCCGCTCGGAGGGGAGCCACTCCGGAAATCCTGATATTGATGCACCTTTTGACACGATTCCCTATAATAGGTGAAGTCGCGGAAAAACACGGGAACAACTCCCGCGCCTGCGTACCCTGTGCACCACAAGCCGTAAGGAGCTGGCCATGGCCGACGAAACCGTCACCGAACCCGAACACACCCCACAGACCCCTCAACAGGCTCCGACGCCGGCAGCCCCCAAGCAGCCCAGCGCCGCGCCGCAGGCCAAAGCTCCCGTACCCAAGGCCCCTGTACCCAAGCCTCGTATTCCCTCCCCTGCGGCGCTGGCGAAAAAACCCGCGCAGCACAAGGTTCCACTCCCCGCGAGCATCCATTCCCAGGCCGATGTCACGACCGCCGAGTCCTTCGGACGCGTGAATGAGCAGGGCACTGTTTTCGTGCGTGAAGGCGAAGGCGAGCGTGAAGTCGGGCAATTCCCAGGCGCTACCAATGAGGAGGCCCTGAGCCTGTACGCGCACCGCTTCCTTGATCTGAAGGCGAAGCTCGAAGTGTTCGCGGCCCGTCTAGAGGCGACGAACATCAAGCCCAAGGAGATCGACGATTCGATCAAATCCCTTGGCGAGGAGGTCGCGCAGCCTGCGGTCGTCGGCGATATCGCCGCGCTGCAGGCACGTTACGAGGAGCTGAAGAAGTCCGGCGAGGCCAAGAAGGACACATTGGCGAAGGCGCACCGGGAAGCCGTGGCGAAGGCGGTGGCCGAGCGCACCGCGATCGTGGAGAAGGCCGAGGCGCTGACCGCATCTTTGGGAGACAGCACGAACTGGCGTTCGACTGCCGACAAGTTCCGCTCCCTGTTCGACCAGTGGCAGCAGCATCAGCGCACGTCGGTCAAAATCGACAAGGCAGATGCCGACGCGCTGTGGAAGCGCTTCTCTTCGGCGCGCACCGCCTTCAACCAGGCTCGCCGCAAGTGGGCGCAGAACCGCGACAACGAGCGCAACGAGACCAAGCGCCTCAAAGAGGAGATCATCACCGAGGCCAACGAACTCAAGGACTCGACAACCTGGGGCGAGACCTCACGCAAGTTCAACGAGCTTATGGACCGTTGGAAGCAGGCCGGCCGCGCCGGGCGCAACGAGGACGACGCGCTGTGGGCTCGCTTCCGCGAGGCCGCCGATACCTTCTTCAATGCGCGTCAGGCTGATCGCGAGCAGACGAATTCCTCCGAGCGGGAGAATCTGACCAAGAAGGAAGAGCTGCTCAAGAAGGCCGAGACGCTGGTTCCGGTCAAGGATGCGAAGGCAGCTAAGCAGGCCCGTCAGGCTTTGGCCGCCATCCAAGAGCAATGGGACGAGATCGGCTACGTGCCGCGCGAGGATATGCGCCGTATCGAAGGCCGTCTCGACGCTGTCGACAAGCAGATCAAGGCCGTCGAGGATGCCGAATGGAAGAGCCGCGACCCTGAGGCCGATGCCCGAAAGTCGAGCTTCGAGGAGCAGCTGACCGCGCAGCTCGCCGAGCTGGACGAGCAGATCGACGCAGCGAGCGATCCCAAGAAGAAGGCCAGGCTCGAATCCGAGAAGGCCACCAAGGAGCAGTGGCTCAACGCCGTGAAGTAGGGCAGGTCCGTGGCCTTCGGCCATACCCCTGCAACGTGTAAAGGCCGGTCTGCTTACCTGAGATCGATCTCAGGTAAGCAGACCGGCCTTTACACGTGCTGTTCAGGCACCTGCCCGTGCGGACTACTGGCTGCGGCGGCTACTCCTCAGCGTCGTCTTCGGCATGATCCTCGGCGTTGGGAACGTCAGCCGCAACCGGCGCATCGCCCGAGCCGACGGATGCGCCGACCAATTCGCCCTGAGGCTGCGGATCATCGAAGTCCTCGCCTTTGAAGGTGAATTCGCCCAGGATGCCTTCGCCCTCGGAATCGACCAGCACGCGCTGACCGTCTTCGAGCTTGCCCATGAGAATCTGCTCGGAGATGGCGTCTTCGATGTCGCGCTGGATGACGCGACGCAGCGGTCGTGCGCCCAGCAGCGGGTCGAAGCCCTTCTGCGCGAGCAGATCCTTGGCGTTGTCGGTCAGCTCCAGCGACATATGACGCTCGAAGAGACGATCGTTGAGCTGGCTGATGTCCAGGTCGACGATCTGGCGCACCTGCGGCTCAGTGAGCTGCTGGAAGACGATGATGTCGTCCAAGCGGTTGAGGAACTCGGGGCGGAACTGCTGCTTGAGCTCGCTCGTGACCTGATCCTTCATGCGTTGGTAGCTCGTTTCGGCGTTCGATCCTAAGTTGAAGCCGGTGTTGGCCGCCTTCGCGATGTCGCGTGTGCCGAGGTTAGTGGTCAGGATGATGATCGTGTTCTTGAAATCGACCTTGCGTCCCTGGCCGTCGGTCAGATGGCCGTCATCCAGCACCTGCAGCAGCGTGTTGAAGATGTCGGGATGAGCCTTTTCGATCTCGTCGAACAGCACCACGGAGAACGGCTTGCGGCGCACCTTCTCGGTGAGCTCGCCGCCCTCCTCGTAGCCGACGTACCCCGGAGGGGCACCGAAGAGACGCGAGGCCGCGTACTTCTCGGAGAACTCGGACATGTCGACGCGGATCAAAGCGTCTTCGTCATCGAACAGGAACTGCGCGAGCGTCTTGGCCAGCTCGGTTTTGCCCACGCCGGTGGGGCCGGCGAAGATGAACGAGCCTGCGGGCCGCTTGGGGTCCTTAAGTCCCACGCGCGTGCGTCGGATCGAGCGGGACAAGGCCGAAACGGCCTCATCCTGACCGATGATGCGCTTATGCAGCTCGGACTCCATGCCTAGCAGCTTCTTGGACTCGGCTTGGGTGAGCTTGAAGACCGGAATGCCCGTGCTGTTCGAGATCACCTCGGCGATCACGTCCTCGTCCACGACCATCTTGACGTCGGAGCCGCCTTCGCGCCAAGAGGCCTCCTTCTCCTTGCGCTGGTCTTCGAGCTTCTCCTGGCTGTCGCGCAATTCGGCAGCCTTCTCGAAGTCCTGGTCCTTGATGGCCTGATCCTTCTGCTCCGAGATCCTGGCGATCCTCGAATCAAGCTCCTTGAGCTCCGGCGGAGCGGTGAGACGCTTGATGCGCAGCCGTGCGCCAGCCTCATCGATCAGATCGATGGCCTTGTCGGGCAGGTTGCGGTCCTGGATGTAGCGCGAGGAAAGCTCGGCCGCGGACTGCAACGCGCCGTCGGTGATCGTCACATGATGATGGTTCTCATAGCGTTCGCGCAGGCCTTTGAGGATCTCGATGGTCTCGGCGATGGTCGGCTCGTGGACCTGGATGGGCTGGAAGCGGCGTTCCAGCGCGGCATCCTTCTCGATGTATTTGCGGTACTCGTCAGTGGTCGTGGCCCCGATGGTCTGCAGCTCGCCACGCGCCAGCAGCGGCTTGAGCATGTCGGAGGCGCCCAGTGCGCCGTCCGCGCTGCCCGCACCGACGATGGTGTGGATCTCGTCGATGAAGAGCACGATATCGCCGCGCGTCTTGATCTCCTTGAGCACCTTCTTGAGGCGTTCCTCGAAGTCGCCGCGGTAGCGCGAGCCGGCCACCATCGAACCCAGATCAAGCGAATACACCTGCTTGTCCTTCAAGGTCTCGGGCACATCGCCAGCGCTGATCTTCTGCGCGAGCCCTTCGACTACAGCGGTTTTGCCGACGCCTGGCTCGCCGATCAGCACGGGATTGTTCTTCGTGCGGCGAGAAAGCACGACCATGACGCGCTCGATCTCGTTCGAACGCCCGATGACCGGGTCCAGCTTGCCTTCGGCGGCCTCGGCCGTCAGGTTGCGGCCGAACTGATCGAGAATCGCGGAGCCGGTCTGCCGGCCCTTCTCCTGCACGCCGCCGGCATTGGCGAGATCACCCTTGCCGCTGGCGTCCGAAGATGCGGAGTTGCCGCGAATCATGTCGATGGTGGAGCTGCGCAGCTCGCCCAGATCCACATCCATCTTGATCAGCACCTGGGTGCCCACGCCTTCGCCCTCGCGTATCAGGCCGAGCAGGATATGCTCGGTGCCGATATAGCTGTGCCCCAGCTGCAATGCTTCGCGCAGGCTGAGCTCCAGCACCTGCTTGGCATGCGGCGTAAACGGGATATGCCCGTTCGGCGCGGCATTGCCCTTGCCGATCATCTCCTCGACCTGCTTGCGAGTGTCTTCGAGGTTCACGCCTTTCGCGGCGAGCGCTTTGGCGGCAACGCCTTCGCCCTCGCGTATCAGGCCGAGCAGCAAGTGCTCGGTGCCGATATAATTGTGCTGGAGCGCTCTGGCTTCTTCCTGCGCCAATACGATCACACGCCTGGCACGGTCGGTAAACCGTTCGAACATGCTTGTCCTTCCACTTCTTGATAATCCACTTCACTCTACCGATTCGCGGTGACGTTTATTTCCGGGCATCTGCGAATTGCGCTGTGAACGCAACGGCGAGTTAAGATTGAAGACATCAACCGGTATCAAGGAGGACACCATGGATGACAAGCAACAAACGCAAACCACGCGCCAAGGCGACGCTTCTCTCGGGAACGCTGCCGAAACGGATATCGTCGTCGGCGTGGACGGGTCGCCCGAGTCGTTCGCCGCGCTGCGATGGGCGCTGCACGAGGCCGAACTCAGCAGGCAGCATGTCAATGCGGTCTTCGGATGGACGACTTCGTGGGGCATGGGCGGCGAGCCGCAGACCGATGAGGACTGGTTCGCCATGCGTGATCGGATCACAGGCAAGCTGCGGGAATGGGTCGCCGAAGCCTGCCAAGACATCGACATTGACCCTCATGACATCACGCTGACGCCTGTCAGGGCCTCCGGCACGGCGGCGCTGCTGCACATCGGCTCGCAGGCGCAGCGGATTGTCGTCGGACGGCGTTCGCTGGGGCGCGTGATGCGCTGGCTCTCCCCCTCCACTTCCGCAGCGTTGGCTGAGGAGTCGCATGTGCCCGTCACCATCGTGCCGAGCGTGGAAGCCGACGAGGACGCTGTGAGCAACAGCATCGCGGCGGCTCTGGGATCGTCCCGGGATTACGCCACGACGGCAATAAAGCCAGCGCAGGATCAGCCCGTCGTGGCTGCTGTCGATGGCTCCCCCGCCGCGCAGCGCGCATTGCTCCTCGCATCGCGCACCGCGCAGCTGCATCGCGTGCCGCTGCATGTCGTGCTCTGCTGGCAGCTCAAAGAGCTGGGTCCCATACCAGGGTACGAGAATGCGGTCGCGCCGATCGCTGCCGGTCAGGCCCATGCCGAGGAGCTGGTCAAGGACATAGTAGAAACGGCGCACATCCCTGACCTGATTGAGGTTCAGGCGCACGCCTTCCACATTCCTGCGGCCAAGGGACTGCTCAATGCCTCGCGTTACGCCGGACAGCTCATCATGGGCTCCAGGGGTCTTAACGGTTTGGACGCGCGCTTTCTCGGGTCGGTCTCTCGTCAGGTCGTGAGCCTAGCTCAGTGCCCCATCACCGTGGTGCACTGAGCCGAACATCGTTTCTTCTGGCACCAAATCGGTTCCGGCTTCTCATTCGTTGTCGGAGGCTTCTTCGGAAATCTCCGACAACGGCGCCGTTCCCTGCAGTTCAGCGGCATTGGCATCGCTGGCAGCGGCGACATCCGTTTCGCCTATCGCGGCGCGATGCTCTTCGCTCCGGGCATCGGTCGCCGCGGGTTCTAAATCATCGGTGTCCGTGAGCTTCTCGATGAGTTCGACCTCGCTGCGCTCTTCGCGCGGAGCCTGCGCGACGACATCGATGTGCAGGTCATCGAACGCCGGCTCGGATTGGACCCACAAGGGAGCGGTCTCAGGCGGTTCGATCTCCGAATGCTCTCCACAGCCGTGGTCGATGGAAACGACACGTCCATCATCGGGACTCCACTTGTTCGCGCACACACCGAACAGCACGTTGAGGTCGCCCTTGAGCGGAATGAAGAAGCCGCAAGTCGAACAGACCTTGCCCGCAGCCGTCTTCGTAGACAGCGATTTGGGTCCACGCGGGCCCTCATACCAGCGCTTCGCGGTTTCCGAGCGGCCCAAAAGGCTCATCACATGGCGGCGCGACAGATCGAACTCCTCCACCATCTCGTCCACATCCGACTGCGAGGCGGCTGGCTCGGCCTCCTCGCTGCCGGAATCAGCGGCCGCGGCGGTTTGCGCTGCATTCGTGCCGTTCTCCTCGCCCGCAGGGCCTTGGGAGGTTCCGGAGTCCTGCGCCGGATCCGAAGGATCCGCATCGGACGACTCCTCAGCAGAGGACTGTACGTTGGAAGGCTGCGCGTCGGATGGATCTTTTTCTAGCGAAGGAGCGGTCCTGCGGAATCCGTCTTCCAAACGCGGATCATCCGGCTCGGTGCCGATCGAATCGGTCACCGACAGGTCGGCGGCCGTCAGACGATCCTTCCACGGCACCCATGCCGGCGGCCGCAGAGCCGCATCCGTGGGAATCAGCGTGGTCTCGTTAACCGTCCACCGGTCGAGTTCGACATCATGGTAGAGCATGGCCGACCACTGCCATCCTTCATAGCCGCGATTAAGCGCCACGAAACGGAAATCGGTGACGCCGCCATCCATATCGATGGATTCGACGAAGTCGCCGACCAGCTGCGCATCCTGAGCGGCCTCGGCTGCGGCATCGCGGGCGATGCTGCGGGGGTCCTGTGTCGTTTCAGTCATGCGTTCTCAGTCCTGCACATCGAAGTTATCAGCCACGGCGCGCAGCAGCGTGGCGAGTTTTCTGCTCTCCGCCGCCGAAGGATAGCGGCGGCGGCGCAGGCCGTTGCCTGCCGAATCGAGCAGCTTGATCAGATCCTCGACGATGGCCGCCATATCATCCGGCTTGGGCCGGGTCGCTTTGACCAGCGATGGCGCAGCCGCCGCAAGCGTGACGTCCATGGCCTGCGGGCCTTTGCGCCCATCGGCGACTGAGAATTCGACCTTGGCGCCTTTGCGCAGCGTCGTCACGCCTGCAGGCAGCGCCGCCGACGGCAGAAACACGTCTTTGCCGTCGTCGCCTGTGATGAACCCGTACCCCTTGTTCGCGTCAAACCAACGTACCCGTCCGCTGGGCATAGCAACACCTCACTCGTTCCATCGCTCCTTGCGGGATCTTCTGTGCATCCCGCGAATCAACACACCAGTTTAGCGCAACCCCGGCCAGAGCGCGGATCCCTGCGTTGCAGGCGCACCGTCACGCTCGCGAAGGTAACGGCTACTGGGCTGGTTCATGCGTTTCAACGCAGGAAATACACGAGTCCGCCCAGTATCGGCAGCATATGGGCAACAGCGCGGGGGATGGATACGCGCCTATCGCTGCTTGGGCTGCTTAGGATCTTTGGACTCCCTGCTCCTTTTCGGACGTTTCTCCTGCTTGGCTTTTGGTCTTGACCTGCCCTTGGCCTTCGCGCCTTCGGCCTCCTGGCCGCCCGCCTGCTCGGGTTTGACATGGCTGGTGCCGGTAGGCAGCACGACGGTAAGCGTCAGGCCGCCGCCTTCGGACGTGGAGGCGCAGATGAATCCGCGATGCGCCTTGACGACGGACTGCGCGATCGACATGCCCAGTCCCGTGCCGCCCTTCTGCCGCGCCCGGGAGGGATCCGCGGTGTAGAAGCGTTCGAAGATCTGGGATTGCGAGGATTCGGGAACCCCCGGCCCGTGGTCGATGAAACGCACCACGGCGTAATCCATGCCGTTGCGCAAAGACTGCCCCACTTCCGCGGCTTCGATGAAGCGTCGCAGGGATGCCGCGTCAGACGCCATTGCGGAGAGCCGCCCCAGCTCGATGGAGGCCGGCAGCACGCCCAAGGCTATTTCGACCGGCGAATCGGCCGGAGTGTAGCGGTGGATGTTGCCCACGATATTAGTGATCACCTGACGCAGCCGCGAGCCGTCGCCTTTCAGCGCCACCTGCGGCATATCGCCCTGTTCGAATCGCAGATAGGTCCCGCTCGTCCCGCCATCCAGCCGCACGATGCCACGGGTGATGCCCCGATCCGGATCCAGCGCATGCAGATCGTCGGCGGCGTCGGCGAGCAGGCCGGTCAGCTGCACATGCTGGGTGACGTCGATGCCGCGCCCTTCGTCGAGCCGCGCCAGCGAGAGCAGATCCTCCACGAGCAGCGTCATGCGCGCGCTTGAGGCTTCGATATGGGCTATGGATTCGTCGGCGCGTTCCAGTGCGCCCGGCGTGTCGCGCTGCATCGCGTAGAGCTCGGAGTAGCCGTGTATCGTCGCCAGCGGCGTGCGCAGCTCATGGCTGGCGTCGGAGACGAAGCGCTTCATCTTCTCCGTGGTCTCCTCCTGCTCGTGGAAGCTGCGTTCGATACGCGCCAGCATCGTATTGAGCGAGGCGGCGAGCGAGCCCACCTCCGTGTTCTCCGGAGCCGAGGGAACGCGTTGGCTCAAATCGCCGGCGGCGATTTTCGCAGCGGTTTTCTCGATGCGTTTCAATGGCGTCAGCGTCTGCTGGATCAGCAGGGAGGCGATCGCTCCGCCGAGCAGCACGATGACGATGCTCACCATCGTGCAGTAGCGCGTCAGCCTGTTTACTGTGTCGATCTGGTCGCTTAGGGACAGTCCGATGTATACGACCCCGCCCACATTGGTTGTGCTGTCGTCGACTTTGGCGACCCATCGCAACGCCAGCACGCGCCAAGGGGCTTGCGCCGCGACCATGGTGGCGCGCGAGGCGCTCGGACCGTTCATCTTCACGCTCGCCGGCGTGGTGAAGGGCTTGTTGAGCTCCACGCCGCCCATCGAGCCGTCAGCCGGCAGCGTGGGCATCGAAACGACGCCATCCTTGAGCGTGGGCACCAGAACGTCGCCGACCACGGCGTTATGCGTATTGCGTATCTGCAGGAAATAGTCGGTCGGCCCGGCCGCAGCCTGGTTCGTGTCTTTGCTGCGCAGCAGATCGACGTTGTTGTACACCAGCTCCGCCTGCTGGCTTAGCTGCGTATCGGTTTTGTCCAGCAGGTACTTGCTCACCAGCTGCCGGATCGACAACGAGATGCCGACGGTGCCGACCAGCAGGAGCACCAGCATGCAGGCGAGCAGCTTGGTGCTCAGCGGTATGGCGTCGAGACGTCGACGCGTTGCCGAACGAAGCCAATCAAGCGAATCGAGCGACGCGCCGCCCTCCGTCGTCATCAGGCGGCCTGGTTCGTCTTCGGCTCGCGGATCATGTAGCCGATGCCGCGCTTGGTCTCGATGAGCGGCACCACCTTGCGCTTGCCGCCCTGTCCGTCGTAGACCTCAAGCCCGTCGACCTTCTTGCGCAGATAGGAGATGTAGGACTCCACGATGGCTGCGTCGCCGCCCCAGTCGTACTGCCAGACATGGTCGAGAATCTGCGCTTTGGACAGCACCCGCCCCTCGTTGTCCATCAGATAGCGCAGCAGCTTGTATTCGGTCGGACTCAGATCGATGCTCTGACCGGCGCGCGACACGTCGTGCGAATCCTCGTTGATTTCAAGATCGGCGACCCGAATGATCGGGTCGTCTTCGATTTCATCCCGGGTGCGGCGCAATATGGCGCGGATTCGAGCCACGACTTCCTCAAGGCTGAAGGGCTTGGTGACGTAGTCGTCGCCGCCCACGGTCAGCCCCATGACCTTGTCCTGCGTGTCGTCACGAGCCGTGAGGAACAGCACCGGGGCGGTGATGCCCTCCTGCCTGATGCGACGGGTCACGGTGAATCCGTCGATATCGGGCAGCATGACATCCAGAACGATCAGATCGGGCAGCGTCTTTTCGATGACCTCGATGGCAGCCGATCCGGAGGCGGCCGTCTCGACTTCGAATCCCGAGAAATGCAGAGAGGCGACGAGCAGCTCCCTGATGGAGGGCTCGTCGTCTACGACAACAATCGATGCTTCTATGGAATTGCTCATAAACTTCAGCTTTGCTCCTACTGCTGATGATTTCCTGAATGTACCCTGAATCTTGCAGAACAACATTGCAGTCGCAGCAGGGCAGAAAACAGTGTGCTACGTTCGCTCAGCGCGGAACATCGGACGTCGGTGTGTTGTTCGATCCTTCACGGTCCTGCGGCCATCACCGACGATGCCGTCCGCTTCGACGCCCCCGGGTCGGCGCCGGCGCAGCAGAGTCCTCAGCTGCTTCGTCTGCTGCTTCCGTGCCATCGGTCCGCATCGAGCCGGCGGCGGCCGCATCGTCGGCAATGGCGCCGGCGGCGCGTCGCCGGCGCAGCAGCTTCACTATGGCGACCGCGGCCAGCAACGCCACGGGAATCGCAATCATCAGGCCCACGCCGATGCGCGAGGTTCCGCTCGATGTCGAAGTCTGGCTGAGCGTGTCGAGCCGATTCATCATCGCGATGGCGGAGCCGGACCAGTCGGGCGTATCCTTAGAAGTCAACGGATCCAAGGCGGCCTTCGAAAGCTCGTCGGCGGTTTTCTTGCTGCTGAGCCATTCATCGGACTTTGGCGAGACCACGACCACGAGATTGCCATCTCCCGATGCGATGGCGAGCATAACCGTGTTCGGCGCGGGCTTGGTCGATTCGAGCACATCCGAAGCCCATCGCTCCGGATTCGAGACATCGCCGAAGGTGTCCACATACAGCAGCCTGACGTCGACGCCCGACTCCTTCTTCGTCTTCTTGATGGCATCGGTGACGGCTCCCACATTGTCCCCGAGCAGATTCTGCGTATCGGTGATGTTGTCGGTGACGGTCATCTGGCCCGGCGTATTCCGGCTCTCATCGGCGAACGCAACGTTGACGGGCATCGCGCATAGGAGCAGCACGAGGCAGACCAACAGCGCAACGGCGCCGTAGCCGCCGGCATATTCGCATCGGTGCAGTGCCTTGCGCCGCCACGCAGTGCGGTTATTGTCTTCGCACGGCCGCGACACGCCGAAGCAGGCCGAAATCGGCAAGCCTTCGACCACATGACCCGTTTTTGCGCACCTGTTCCTCGTCATTCGCATAGCTTCTAGAGTAGCGGCCGGGTTCCACCGCCCGATCGCCAAGCAGTATCAGCAACCCAGCACAATAGCAGTGCGCCAACAGCAAAGGAGCCATCATGGCACAGTATCAAGTCGACTCGGAAGAGATCCAATCCTCAAGCGCGGCAGTGTCCGCATCCGTTGCATCGATCAGGGAGGCGGTGGCCGGCATGTATGCCAATCTCGCCGCCTTGCAAGGCGTGTGGAAAGGCGCGGCGTCCACGCAGTTCTCTGCTGTGGCCGAGCAGTGGAGGGCTTCGCAACAGCAGATGGAAGCTTCGCTGGAATCCATCCAGAATGCGCTGACGCAGGCTTCGAGCGTCTACGCCGACGCCGAAACGCAGGCTTCCCATCTCTTCGCCTACTGATATGACCCTGCGCATATGACGAGGTCCCGACCCTTTCGGATCGGGACCTCGTGCGCACCGTTTATTTCACCGGTTCGAACTCATGACTGAGTCACACGCCTCGGCTGAACTCAGTAGCCCATGTCGGCGCCTGGAGCGGGAGCGGCGGCCGGCGGTTCGGGCTTGTTGGCCACGACGGCCTCGGTGGTCAGGAACAGGCCCGCGATCGACGCCGCATTCTGCAGCGCGGAACGGGTCACCTTCACCGGGTCTGCGACGCCTGCGGCGAGCAGGTTCTCATACTCGTTCGTCGCGGCGTTGAAGCCTTCGCCCTCGGGCAGCTCGCGCACCTTGTTGAGCACCACGTCGCCGGAGACGCCGGAGTTCTCGGCGATCTGCTTGATCGGCGCCTCGACGGCGCGGAAGACGATGGCGGCGCCCGTGGACTCCTCGCCGGTCAGCGAGGTGATGTCAGCGGACTTCTCGGCCTTCACGGCAGCCTGCACCAGGGCCACGCCGCCTCCCGGCAGCAGACCCTCTTCGATGGCCGCCTTGGCGTTGCGCACGGCATCCTCGATGCGGTGCTTGCGCTCCTTGGCCTCGACCTCGGTGGCCGCGCCGACCTTGATGACCGCCACGCCGCCGGCCAGCTTGGCCAGACGCTCCTGCAGCTTCTCGCGATCGTAGTCGGAATCGGTGTTCTCGATCTCGCCACGAATCTGGGAGACGCGCGCAGCGACCTCGTCCTTGGAACCGCCGCCGGAGACGATGGTGGTCTCGTCCTTGGAGACGATGACCTTCTTGGCGGTGCCGAGCACGGACAGATCGATGGACTCGAGCTTGAGGCCCAGCTCATCGGAGACGACCTGCGCCCCGGTCAGGATGGCCATATCCTGCAGCATCGCCTTGCGGCGATCGCCGAAGCCGGGGGCCTTGACCGCGCAGGAGTTGAAGGTGCCGCGGATCTTGTTGAGGATCAGGGTCGGCAGCGCCTCGCCGTCGACGTCCTCGGCAATGATCAGCAGCGGCTTGCCGCTCTTCATGACGAGTTCGGCGATGTGCACGACATCCTGCTGGCTCGAAAGCTTGCCCGAGGTGAGCAGAATGTAGGGATCGTCAAGAACAGCGGTCTGCTCTTCGGCATTGGTCACGAAGTAGGGAGCGATGTAGCCCTTGTCGAAGCGCATGCCCTCGGTGAACTCGAGGTCCAGGCCGAAACGGTTGTTGTCTTCGACGGTGACCACGCCATCTTCGCCGACCTTGTCGAGCGCCTCGGCGATCTGCTCGCCGACCTCCGGATCAGAGGCGGAGATCGTTGCGGTGGCGGCGATCTGCTCCTTGGTCTCGACTTCCTTCGCGGAAGCGATCAGCTCCTTGACGATGGTGTCGGACGCCTTTTCGATGCCCCGGCGCAGCGCGATCGGGTTCGAGCCGGCGACCACGTTCTTCAGGCCCTCATGCACGAGGGACTGCGCGAGCACGGTCGCAGTCGTCGTGCCGTCGCCAGCCACGTCGTCGGTCTTCTTGGCGACTTCCTTGACCAGTTCGGCGCCGATGCGCTCGTACGGATCCTCAAGCTCGATCTCCTTGGCGATCGAGACGCCATCATTCGTGATGGTCGGCGCGCCGTAGCTCTTGTCGAGCACCACATTGCGGCCCTTGGGTCCAAGAGTCACCTTGACGGTATCGGCGAGCTTATCGAGGCCCGCGAGCATACCCTGGCGAGCTTCCTCGTCATATGCAATAATCTTTGCCATTATTCCTCCACATATGGCTACATGGGACATTTCCACACCGAACCCAGAAGCAACGACCAGCCGTCAGCTGCCGATTATCACTCTCAGGCTCCGAGTGCTAATTGGGAGATTAGCACTCGGCCCCGTCGAGTGCCAACACGAGTCTGCCGATTGCGCTGTTGGCAAGAAAATCGCAGGCGTCGCCGCCCGTACCCGCGCCATACAACGCAAAGGACCCCGACCGTATCGGTCAGGGTCCTCACAGACATTGGCATCGATTCCGCTCTCGCCTAAGCACTGTTAGCTTACAGCACCGCCGGACAGCACGGATTTCGCGTCCAATCGTCGAATCAGAGCTTCACCACGCTCGTGGCCTGCAGGCCCTTGGGACCCTGCTCGGATTCGAATTCAACCTTGTCTCCATCATCGAGCTTCTTGAAGCCGTTGCTCTGGATCGCGGAATAGTGCACGAACACGTCCTCGCTCCCGTCGTCGGGGCTGATGAAGCCGTATCCCTTGCCTGCATTGAAGAACTTAACAGTGCCTTGTGCCATAATTATCATCTCTCGTTCGAGTAGCCGCGAATACATACAGAAAGTCCGGTTGATTCCGGGCCTCCCACCTCGCAGCTGAAAATCATTGTAACGTTTGGCCACGTCAGAAACGCCGAGCGGCTCGCCGAAGCATCAGGGCAAGGCGTCAAAGGACCAAGCCGCGCAAACCGCATAAGCGGGCCGTCATGCGACATCGGACCGTGCGGCGGCCTGCGCCGTCCGCGCCTAGTTCAGCAGCACCACGACAATCGGCGTGCCGATCTGCTGCGACTGCTCGACGTTGGCGATGCCCAGGGCGTTGGCCACGTCCTGCGCCGTCGTCTGATCGGTCTCGTTCTGGTACCACACCACCGAAGCGGCCGGAATCTGGCCGGTGGAATTCGCGGCGGTCACGCTGGTGTAGCCGTTCTGCGTCAGCACGGCGGCCTTCTGCGCGGCATATCCTGTGACTCCAGTGGCATTGAGCACCTGCACGGCCGCGGCCTTGTTGACGGTCTGCTGAGGAGCCGGCTGCGAGGTCTGAGCCGGCTGCGACGGCTGATCACTGGGGCTTTGCGACGCCGTCTGCGACTGGGAATCGGAAGGCGCGGCCGTCGCAGACGACTTGCCCGGCGTGCTCGCCGGCTGCGACGACGTGGCCGCCGACTGCCAAGGCATGTGGATCTTGGCGATTTCACCGGAATAGATCCCCCATACGAGCAGACCCGCCAGCGCGGCGATGACGACGACCACGACGAATGGCATCGCGCGGCGCGAGAAGGCCTGCTTGCCACGATGCACGCCGACCGGCCCTGCCGGGGGCGTATCGAATGCATCCTTCTCGTAGGAATCCGCCGCGTTCTCTTCCTTGCGCGCCATACCACGTCCCTTTCCTTGCAGCCGCTGCACCAGCATGCACCTATCATGCTGCGTGCGATATCACACCGAGTGTAACGCGACCCGAAGGCCGAACCGCATTCGGCGCGAATCACGGCGCCGCGCAAATGCGGCATGCACAACTCATGCGCCGCTACTACAGTGGAGTCCATGACCCATACGCATGTCAAGCCGCTGTCCGAGATCATCGACCCGGGATGGGCGTCGGCACTGGCCGACGTCGAGCCCGAGGTCCACCGCATGGGGGATTTCCTGCGCGGCGAACTCGCCCAGGGGCATCGCTATCTCCCGGCGAGCAGAAACATTCTTCACGCCTTCACCATCCCCTTCGACAGCATCAAGGTGCTCATCGTGGGCCAGGACCCCTACCCCACTCCGGGGCATCCGGTGGGCCTGAGCTTCAGCGTCGCGCCTGAGGTGCGGCCGCTGCCCAAAAGCCTGATCAATATATATAAGGAGCTTGGCGACGATCTGGGCCTGCCGATGCCGGCCAACGGAGATCTGACGCCGTGGACGCGCCAAGGCGTGATGCTGCTCAATCGATGCCTCACCGTCCAGGCGGGCCGCCCCAACAGCCACCAAGGCAAGGGGTGGGAGATCGTCACCGACCAGGCCATACGGGCGCTGAACGCCAGAACGGACGATCAGGGCAGAGCGAAGCCGCTTGTGGCGATTCTGTGGGGGCGCAATGCGCAAAGCCTGGAACCGCTGCTCACCAACGCTGTCGTCATCAAG
Source organism: Bifidobacterium subtile (assembly GCF_000741775.1). Lineage (GTDB taxonomy): Bacteria > Actinomycetota > Actinomycetes > Actinomycetales > Bifidobacteriaceae > Bifidobacterium > Bifidobacterium subtile. Next base: position 68,957 of record NZ_JGZR01000002.1, on the reverse strand, counting down.
TCGCCGCACCCCAGCCCGCTGTCCGCCTCGCGCGGATTCTTCGGCTCACACCCCTTCTCCAAGGCCAACCAGGCGCTGACATCGATGGGATCCACGGCCGTCGACTGGTCGCTGCCCGCAGCCCCCTCTCGCCCATAGCCGCTACAATACTTGAGACTGTATTGCCCAAGACAACCGTAATGCTTGACAATAATCGCAACCGAACGCCGGATAGAGTGAAATAATGCCGTTAATCCCCACCCCACCGCATATGCCCGAACAGCCCAGCCTTGCGCCGGCGAATCCCCGAGGAGGCCATCCGCTTGCCGCCGAAGACCTCAGTCGTGCGCACGTGCTGGCGGACCGCCTTCGCTCACGCTTCGCCCAGACCCTCGTCGGCCAGGAGACCCTGCGCGAATCCCTGATCGTCACGCTGGCCGCCGGCGGCCACATCCTGATCGAATCGGTGCCCGGGCTGGCCAAGACGACGGCCGCGCAGACTCTGGCCACTTCGGTGTCCGGCACCTTCAAACGCGTGCAATGCACCCCAGATCTCATGCCCTCCGATCTGGTCGGCACGCAGGTCTTCGACTTCTCCACGCAGCGCTTCAGCACACAGATCGGCCCTATTCATGCCAATTTCGTGCTGCTGGACGAGATCAACCGTTCAAACGCGAAAACCCAGTCCGCGATGCTCGAGGCGATGGCCGAAGGCGCTACGACCATCGGAGGCGAGCGCATCGCGCTGCCAAAGCCGTTCATGGTGATCGCCACGCAGAATCCGATCGAGGAGGAAGGCACCTTCAACCTTCCCGAAGCGCAGATGGACCGTTTCATGATGAAGGCCGTCATGACCTACCCCACTGCCGACGAGGAGGAGCGCATGCTGGAAATGCTCACTCGCCGCGGCTCCGATACCTTCGACCCGCTGACGCTGAACCGAGATGCGCTCTCCATCCAGGACGTGGAGTTTCTGCGCTCCTGCGCGCGTCGGGTGCATGTTTCGGACTCGTGTCTGCGCTACGCGGTCGATCTCGCCGCGACTTCGCGCGGCGCCGGCACCCACCCGCTGCGCGATCTGTCCGCGTTGGTGCGGCTGGGAGCCAGCCCCCGAGCCTCGATCGCCCTGGTGCGCATTGGCCAGGCGAACGCGCTGCTGGCAGGGCGCGACTATGTCATACCCGAAGACATCAAATCATTCGTGCACGAAGTGCTGCGCCATCGCATCGTGCTGACCTTCGAGGCGATGGCCGATGGCGTGTCGGCCGATCAGGTCGTCGATTCGGTGCTGGAAGCAGTGCCGGTCCCATGAGTTTTGGGACACGAATCGGCAGGGCGCGTGCCGGCACGGCTCAGATACGGACCGGCAGGGCGCGAATCGGCGAGGCGGAAACCAGCAGCGCTCCGCACGACGGGACAGTGAGCGGCGCGGCGCGGCATAATGGGGCGCAGTCGCCCGCGAGTGTCTCGACCCGTCGGCGCATTGAGGCGCTCGCGGGCTCGCTCACGCTGCCGACTGTGCGCAAGGCCTTGGGCGTCGTGGAAGGCGAGCATACCTCGCGCCGACGCTTCGGCAGCGACGACGTGATGGATATCCGCTCCTACACCTTCGAGGACGAGGCGCGGCTCATCGATTGGAAAACGAGCGCTCGCGCGGGCCGGCCCATGGTCGTGCAGCGCGAGCGGCTGGTCACCTCGCGCACATGGCTGCTGCTCGATGTCGGACGCGAGATGTGCGGCACCTGTCCTTCAGGGGAAATGGCCCATCAGGTCGCCGCCAATGCCCTATGCATGTTCGCCGGGCTGAGCCTGAAACGCTCGGACGATGTCTCTGTGGTATTCGGTGACGCGGCGTCGATCACCCGGGTGCCCTTCCATGGAGGGTTCGCGCAATTCGAGCGTACGCTTGATGCCGCGCTTGAACGCGAGTGGCGTCAGGCGCGCAACATCGATGCGCTGCTGAGCTATGCCCGGCGCATCAAGGACCGCGAGGCGCTGATCGTGCTGGCCACCGACGAGCATGCGCTGCGCGAACGCCATCTGCGCACGATTCGCACCATAGCCCGCACCCATCCGCTGGTGCTCATCGACGTGGCGACCCTCAATCCTTTCGACGTCGAAGCGTGCGATCAGGTCGTCGACGGCGTTTCGCGCCGCCGCGTACCAGCGTTCGTGCGCGACGCGAAGGCCGCGCAGGAGGTCAGAACGCACCGCGAGTTTCTGGCCGCCGCGCTGGAGCATGAGCTGGCGATCTGCGGCTCGAAGCTGATACGCGCCGGCTCCAGCGAGGCGATGTTCTCCCGCTTCGTCTCCATGGTCTCGTTCGCGCTGATGCGCCCCGCCGCCGGCCAGCTCGCAGCCGGCGCGCATGCTGGCATACGCGCCGGTCTGCCGGAGATGCGCACGGTGCCGGAGGTGCAGGGATAATGAGGCTCAACGCCCTGAATCATGAGGACCTGAAGCCCTTGGAGCAGCTGCCGTTGTATGGGCCGCTGCTCATCGTGCTGGCTGCAAGCCTTGCGCTCGCCATCGTCGCGATCGTGCTGGCCGTGCTGCTCTCCCGCCCCCGGCGCGTCGAAAAACAGGCCAGGACATTGGGGGCGCATAGCCCAGCCAGCGGCAAATCCGTGTGGCACGGCAGAATCAACGAGGTGCTTGCCCGCCACCAGCGCGGTGAACTCGCCCGCGACGAGTCCTTCGACGAACTGGCACGAATCGCGCGGGATTACGCTTCGACGGCCAGCGGCTCGGACATGAGCACGCAGACCCTGCTCGATCTGAACCGGGGCACGCGCACCGACATGAATCGCCGAGGGCTGGATCTCTTGCGGCAGACCATCGCCGCGCTCTACCCGCCCCAGTTCGCCGACGACGCGCTCAACGCCCAGGCGCGTGACACTTCGGTGGAGCAGGCCTGCGCATGGGTGTCCCGGCTCGTGGAGAGGTGGCGCTGATGATGCTGTCATGGCAATGGCCGCTAGCCGCGCTGATCGCACTGCCCATAGTGCTGGCCGTTATCATAATCGCCGCCGCCTTCGGCGGCTCACGCCGGCGCGACACCGCTGGCGCCGCTCAGGTCTTCGACCTTGACGACGCCCTGGGCGGCGAGCATGCCTCGCAGCTGCTGCGGCAGTGGCGCACGCTGGGACGGCTGGCCGGCGCGGCGCTGGTTGCGGCGCTGATCATATCGATTGCGCTGGTGGCTCGTCCCGCACAAGTCGACCAAGGCGAGGAACGCGCCGGCAGCAGGGATATCGTGCTCTGCCTCGACGTCTCAGGCTCGACGCTTCCCTATGATCGCGAAGTGATCGCCACATACCTGTCGCTGGTCTCCAGCTTCCAAGGCGAGCGCATCGGCCTGAGCATCTTCAATTCGACCTCCCGCACGGTGTTTCCGCTGACCGATGACTATGCCTTGGTCGCCAAGCAGCTCAAGACGGCCGGCGCGATTCTCAAAGGAGTCGAAACGCAAAGCGATATCGACCATATGAGCGATTCCGACTACCAGAAGATAGCCGATTGGCTTGAGGGCACGCAGAACCGCACCGATGAGACCTCGCTGATCGGCGACGGCGTCGTGAGCTGCGCCGCGATGCTTCCCGGCTTCGCCTATGGTTCCAAGCCGGCGCACGATGCGCGGCGCGCCCGCGCCTCGTCCATTGTGCTGGCCACCGATAACGTGGTCTCCGGCAAACCCACCTACACGCTCGGCGAGGCGCTCGATCTGACCGCAAAGGCGCAGATAGGCGTGGATGGCCTGTATGCAGGCCCCAAAGCGAGCGAGCAGGACGAATCGGCCGTACAGATGAAATCGCTGATCGAATCGCATGGCGGCACGTTCATCACGCAGCGGGACGGCTCCTCGGTGAACGATCTGGTGCGCGACATCGAACGGCGCAAGGATGCTGCGGACCACGTCAATTCACGCGCCGCGATAATCGACGCGCCCGGATGGTGGACGCTGGCGCTGGCGGTGCTGCTCGCCGCGTGGCTCGCACTCGCCTGGAGGCTGCGACGATGAATGGACTGACTCTCTCCCCCGCATTGGGATGGCCGCTCGGAGCGGCCATAGCAGTCGCGATGGCCGTGCTCGCCGTGCTGACTGCGGTCATGCATGTGAAGCATCGCTTACGCAGCGACGAGACCCTTGCCGCCTGCATTCGCCGGACGGTTTTGTGCCTGCTGGTCGCCGTCATGGCGCTGACCCCCAGCATTGCGGCGCCCACTGCCTTGCGCGCGGTGAACACGACCGATGTGGTGCTCGCCGTCGACGTCACCGGCTCGATGGCCGTCGAGGACGCCGGATACGAATCCGCAGGCGGCATATCGAGAATCGATGCGGCCAAACAGGCGGTCGACGGGATTGCGGCGGCCTACCCGAATTCAAGCTTCGCGGCGCTGCGCTTCGGGGTCAGCGGCACATTGGATGTTCCGCTGACCCCTGACACGCTGGCGATCCGCAGCTGGGCGGACACGCTGTCCGTGGAGCCGACGTCGCTCTCCACCGGCTCTCGGCTCGACGCGCCAATCGACCAGCTGCTGCTCACTGCGAAATCCATACGCGCCGAGCATCCGCAGGACGCCATCGTGCTCTATCTCATCACCGATGGCGAGCAGACCTCGACGAAGGCCCGGCGCACTTACTCCTCGCTGCGCCAGTACTTCGACGACGCCTTCACCGTGGGAGTAGGATCGACGCAAGGCGGCAAGATACCGCAGACCGGCACGACGCCGGGCGCATCCCATGAGCAGTCGCAGTGGGTGATGGATCCGAGCACCGGCCAGCCCGGCATCTCGGCAATGAACGAGAAGAACCTCAAGGATATCGCCGACGAGTTGAGCGGGCGCAGCGTCATTCTGAGCCAAGGTCAGAGCGTCGCGAGCCACGTCTCCGACAAGGTCTCCCGACGCTGGAGGGTGAGCGATGACGCGAAGCGGCGCGAACGCGTCACGCCGATCGTATGGCCGTTCGCCATCGCCGCGGCGGCGCTGCTCACATGGGAGCTGGGCGCATGGATCGTCATGTCAAGGAGGTCGCTATGACGCGGAATGCGAAAATCCGGAACAATGCGGATCGAGGCCCCGGGAATCTCCGCAAAGGCACTCGTCACAGGACGGGCGCGATCCGCAGGACCCGCGCATCGCGCCCGACGCGCGTGGCGTTGATCGCCGTAGCGGCGCTGCTCACCGCCGTGGCAACGGTATGCGGATTCAATATAGCCGCCATCCACTCCTATAATCAGGCGACGCGGTCCCTTACTTCGAATCTCAAGTCGGCAGCCTCCCCCAATGCCGATCTCGATGATCTGAAAACCCGTCAGCAGCAGACCGACGAGCAGTTCGACGAAGCCGGAGCGTTCGGCTTCCTGCTGCTGCCGCAGGTCAAAACGTCGATTCACGCCAATTCCCAAGTCTCCAAAACCCTGACCACACGCACGAGCCAGGAAATCACCAAACAGCAGACAGGGCAGGCGAGCTCCTCCGGCACCGCCGGCAAGGGCACGCTGGAGAACGGCCAGCAGAGCGATGGTCTGAGCCAAGAGCAGCGCGACAAGCTCAATGATCTGCTCAAGGCGAATCAGCAGTCGCCTTCCCCTGACGACGCGCAATCGGATTCCGGGGACGCCGCAGGCACCGACAATGGGAATTCCGCCGTCAAACCTTGGTGATCGGCGTGTCTTTTGCGCCTCATCGCCAATGCCTTCCCGACGACACGCCGAAATGTGGATAACTGCGGGCGTTCGACCACATGCCCCTGCACCGCTTGCCGGCATGATGAGGCATCGCGTTCAATGACGGTATGCACTACACCGCCGATATCAGCCGCCCCGCGTCTTTGGCAGAGGCGCGGGGCGAGGTTCCTGTTCTGCCTGGGCTAGCCCAGCGACCGCTCGGCACGGGCTCATGCCCATGCCATAATGCCGTCGCCTCAAGCCGTGACCTCATCGCTTCGCTGGCGCGCTCCACGCTCGAAGCAACGGATTACGCGCGAGCCGCGATCACCCGATCCGCGACAATTGAATGGGAAGGCAAGGCCGCCGAATACTTCCACGCACGCATGAACGCCGACGCCGCCTCATCCGTGCGAACGGATGAGGATATCGGCGCGATGCAGACGATGCTCTGGCAGGACGGCGCATCATGAAATGGCGCGTCACCTCCTCCATCGGCGGCGGGAAAAGCTACACAGCGGCGGCACGGGAGGAATACGCCGGCATCGCACAGGTTTTGGACGATGCCGCGTCGCAGCTGTCCGGACAAGCCACAGCCTGGTCCGCTGCGGCGCTGCAACTGGGCAATTACCGCGCCAGCGGCATCTGCCAGCTGACCGGCAGCGGCGCGTCAGGACTGGCGGCTGGCTCGGACGCGGCTGATTTCGGCATCGGCATTGATCATGAAAGCCTGCCTTACCATGCGCTTATCGAAGGCTGCGACAATGCCGCAGTCCAATGCCAGACGCTCAGCCAGGGTCTCAGCGCCATGGCCAGTCTGCTGGTCCGGGCCCATTCGCTCTACTCGCAGGCGGAGCATGCCACCCGCGGCGCGATGAACTCGCTGATGGAAGGCTCCGGCACGATATTACCTTGGCAAACCGCCGCAGGGTTCCTCGCGCTGGCCACAGGCGGCGCCATAGCCAGCTCGGTCGGAGAACGTCGTTTCAATCCCCTAGGCGCACTGTCCAGCACCGCATGGGCCCAAGAAGGCGCACTGCGCGCGGCAAGCAACCATGTCAACGTCCGTGCGATGGGAGTAAGCGGTCTGGGAGCGGGTGTGGATCGCGCTGCAGGGATCCTGTCCATGGGAACCTCGCGCCTCGTCGATTTCGCGCAAGGCAATCTGCTGCGCGTCGAACGCGTGGAGGCCACCCGACCGGTGGTGGGCGAATCCCACAGCGTCGCGCAATCGCTGGCGAATCTGCAGCGTCTTGCCGCGCAGCGTCGCGACGCCGCCGGCGCCAGCGCGAACGGCAACGGCAGCAACCTCGACTACGGAACGATAGCGATTCAGAAGTACCGCAATGCGGATGGCACGCTCTCATGGCTGGTCACGATTCCCGGTACGGACGGCAAGCCGGATTCGGCATTCGGATGGCCGCATAATCTGGAGGTGATGAGCGCAGACGCGGGCCAGCGGATGCGCGGCGACAGCGCGCGCATGGTGGCCGAAGCGATGAAGCAGGCCGGCATCGGGTCCACGGATCAGGTGGCGCTGATCGGGCATTCCCAAGGCGGCATCGTCGCTGCGGCGATCGCCTCCGACATGAAGGACAGCTACCGCATCGAGCATGTCGTGACCGCGGGGTCGCCGGTAGCCAATCACCCCGTGCCGCATTCAACCTGGATGACGAGCATCGAGATGGAGGACGAGCTTGTGGCGGCACTCGACGGGGCGGCGAATCCATCGGATGAACATTGGCTGACCATACGCGGCAGGGCGCTGCCCGAACCCTCCGGAACGTCTCCGGCAATCAACGCCGACGAATCATGTCTGCCCGGGGCGGCGCCCGCGTTCGTCAACCCGTTCTCCTCCGCGCCCGTCGAAGGAGCGGCGGAGCGCAAGGAGAGCACCCATCATCTGCGATACCACCAAGCGGCGTACCGCAATGCGAGCGATCTCGGCTCCCCGGCCGTGCAGTGGCACGAACGGCATTTCCAGGACATCGTCAGCGGCAAGCTCGAAGAGACCTCCTATTGGCAGGGCCGCATGGCCTCGGGTCCGCCGACCGCGCCTGGCGAGCGCATCGGCGCCCGCACGCCAATGCGATAGGCAATGCAAGCGGCAAAGAAAGGCAGCGAACAAGGCGCGATGAATCACAGTGCGCGGCATCGCGTCACAATGCGCATGACCCGTGCATGACCCCATGCATGACCGGGCATGCACGGATGTGCACGAGCGGTTCTTCGCCCGTCCTCGAGGATCTGATTCGTTTCGAGGCAGAGCCATCCATGCGTGAGCGGTTCGTTGATGCGTTCGAACGTTTTGCGATCCTGAGCGGCATAGCCAGGCATGCGTGAGCGGTTCACGGCTCGAAGTACGCTGTAGCCTATGCAGCTGACTGATATCTCCCCCGCAATCGCCCTGACCTCATTGGATGGCCGCTATCACCGCCAAACCGCGCCGCTGGTTGAATTCTTAAGCGAACCCGCGCTCAACCGCGAGCGTATGCGCGTCGAGGTGGAGTGGATGATCCTGCTGAGCAACGGCTTCGACGGCAATGCCTCGGCACCGGTGCTCCAAGGTCTCAATCCGCTCAGCAAAGCCGAATGCGAATTCCTGCGCGCCATCCCCGAGGGCTTTGATGCCGCGGGCATCGCCCGCCATGCGGCCTACGAAGCGGTGACGCATCACGATGTGAAGGCGGTCGAGTACTACATCGACGACGAGCTGGACAAGGCCGGCAGCGTTCTCGGCTCGGACAGCGCGCTGCCGGGACTCAAAACCCTAGTGCATTTCGCCTGCACCTCGGAGGACATCAACAATCTCGCCACGGCCCGCTGCGTGAAGAACGCCGTCGAGCAGGTCTGGCTGCCCGCAGCGCGACGCGTAACCGACCAGCTGAGCGATATGGCGCAACGCTATCGCGCGTTGCCGATGCTCTCGCTGACGCACGGCCAGCCCGCCACGCCAACAACGCTGGGCAAGGAGATCGCGGTGTATGCGCACCGGCTCGGGCGCCAGCTGGGCCATGTCGAATCCCAAGAGTATCTCGGCAAATTCAACGGCGCGACCGGCACTTTCGGCGCACATGTCGCAGCCTGCCCGGACGCGGACTGGATCGCGATCTCGCGCGAGTTCGTCGCCAACCGCATGGGGCTGACTTGGAATCCGCTCACCACGCAGATCGAAAGCCACGACTGGCAGGCCGAGCTCTACGGCACGATCAGCCACACGAACCGCATACTGCACAATCTCGCCGTGGACATCTGGATGTACATCTCGCGCGGTGTCTTCGCGCAGGAGCCGGTCAAGGGAGCCACCGGCTCGTCCACGATGCCGCACAAAGTCAACCCCATCCGCTTCGAGAACGCCGAGGCGAATCTCGAACTGTCCTGCTCGCTGCTCGACACCCTCTCCGCCACGCTGGTGGAAAGCCGCTGGCAGCGCGATCTGACCGACTCCACCACCCAGCGCAACATCGGCGCCGCGCTCGGCCACGGGCTGCTGGCTCTGGACAATCTGGGCGGCGGGCTGCAATCCATCCACCCCAACACGATCGTCATAGCCCGTGAGCTCGAAGAGAACTGGGAAGTGCTCGGCGAACCCATCCAGACCGCGATGCGCGCCGCCGAGCTGGCCGGTCTGCCCGGCATGGAGAAGCCCTACGAGAAGGTCAAGGAGCTGATGCGCGGACACGAGATCTCGCGCGAGGACGTCGAAGGCTTCATCGACTCTTTGGCCTTCGACCCCGCCACCGCCGAGCGCCTCAAAACGCTGAGTCCTGCAGGATACACCGGCCTGGCAAGCACCTTGGTGGACTACGAGAAGCGATGAGCCGGAGCGAAGCATCCGCTCCGGCGGCGACGATGCAGGATTCTTCCCCATCATCGTCGTCGCCGGCGCCATCGCCGTCACCACAGCCTTCTCCCTCTGTGCGCATCAATGATGTCGCGCCTGAGCGCTCGCGTGACTTCGCCGACCTCATGCATGCCGCGCTGGCGCTGATCATCACTGTGGCGGTCATCCTGATGGCCGTGTATCTGCGCGGATTCACCACCGGCGTCGAATCCGACGCCCGCACCGCGAGCCGGGCCTTCGACTGGCTGCTGAACATGCCCATCTCGGTGGTGCAGCAGCTGACGACATTCGTCATCGTCGTCAGCGTGCTGGCCCATATGCTCATCGGGCGCGAATGGCTGCAATCCTCCATCGCGGTCATCGCGTTGTTCGGCGGCTACGTGGCGATTCGCGTCCTGTCCCTCGCACTGTCGCATTTCGGCGGGATGGCGCTGATCGCGCCATTCGCCTCCCCCGGCACGACGATGGGAGGCTCCGGCCTGCTGCCGGACATCTACGCCGGCATCGGCGCTTTTCTGACCGTCGCCGGCCCGCGCCGGCTGCGCTCCACGGTGCGCTGGAGCTGGAACATTCTCTACGCCGTGGCCGTCGTGCTCGTCATTCTCTCCTGGCATTCCCTTTCCGGAGCGCTCGCCTCCTTCGCGATCGGCCGTCTGGTCGGCATGCTGCTGCGTTTCGCCGCCGGCACGCAGAACAAGGGCGAATGGGGGCAGGAGATCGTTGATTCCCTGCGCAACATCAATCTGCGGCTGGTCAGTCTCACGCGCCGGCAGAGCGACAAAGGCGACGCCGGCGTGCTGCAGACCTCGCTGGACGATGATCTCATAGAGAATTCGCGCATCTACGACGCCGTGGACGATGCCGGCGAACGCTATATCGTCTCCGTCCTCGACGCCCAGACGCACAGCGCGGGCTACTTCAACCAGCTATGGCAATGGCTGCGGCTCACCGGCGTCCCGATGCGGCGGGATCGTTCGGCAACCGACGCCAACCACCATCATCTGGCGATGATTCTTGGGCTGGCTCACTTGGGGCTGTCCACGCCGAAAGCGTACGGCGTCACCGATAGCGAGGAATCCTCGCTTTTCGTCTTCCAAGCAGAGGGCGTCGCGCAGCCCTGCGATCCCGACTCGCTGAGCGACGAGGACGCGGTAGCGGCCATGCGCTATCTGCGCACCGCCAACAACCGCGGCTACACGCACCGGCGCATCACGCCCGAGTCGCTGGCCCGCACAGGCGAGGGCGCGATAGTGCTGGCCGGCTGGCATAACGGCGATTGCGCCAGCAGTGGCGCGAACGTCGCGCTCGACAAGGTGCAGCTGCTCAGTCTGCTCGCCTCCCTCATCGGCGTCGAGCGCACCGTCGCGGCGGCGCGTTCAGCCTGGGGCGACGACATGCTCATCGCGCTGACGCCGTTCCTGCAGAAGGTCGCCGTGCCCTACGCCACGCGCGCATTGCCCGGCTGGAGCAAGCAGCTGCTAGGCGAGATGCGCACTGCCGTGAATGCGCTGGCCCCTGAAGATCGCACGGAGAACGCCGAGCCCGTGACGCTGTCGCGCTTCAGCCTGCGGTCCTTCATCGTCATCGCCATGGCCGTCGTGGCCGTCGCCGTCATCCTGACCCAGCTGCAGCCCGACGAAGTCATCAACGCGGTGCGCCGGGCCAAAATCGGCCTGGCCTTCCTGTGCTTCGCGTGCAGCATTCTCGCTTGGGTGGGCGCTTCGATATCGCTGGGCGCGTTCATGGATAAGGACAAACGGCATCCATTCGCGCTCTTCTGCTCGCAGGCGGCGTCAGGATTCACGGCTGTGTCGATGCCCGCCGGCGTCGGCCCGGCCGTCGTGAACCTGCAGTACCTGCGCAAAAGCGGGTACCGCAGCGCCGCTGCGACGGCGATCATGAGCGCCACTTGGCTGGTGCAGGCGCTCAGCACCATTGTGCTGGTGCTGAGCATCGGCCTGTTCACCGGCCGCAATACGCTCTCGGGCATGATACCGGGCCCCACGCTGATCGTCGTGATCGGCATCGCCGCGCTCGCCTTCTGCGCTGCGATGGTCATCGCGCCGCTGCGCCGGCTGCTCGTCGTCAAATACCTGCCGATCATCAAGGCCTACGCACGCCAGCTCGTGGATGTGATTTCGCAGCCCACGAAGATGCTCGTCTGCGTGCTGGGCTCCCTAGTGCTCAATATCACCACTGGGCTGGGATTCTGGGCCGCGCTGCTGGCCTTCGGCTATCCGACGAATCCCATGGAGACGATTTTCATCTTCCTGCTCGCCAACACGCTCGGCTCCGCCGTGCCGACCCCGGGCGGCCTGGGGGCTGTCGAAGCGGCCCTGCTGTTCGCCTTCTCGTCAGTCGGCGTACCTTCCGCGGTGGCGCTGTCGGCCACGCTGCTCTACCGTGTGTGCTTCTATTGGCTGCGCATCCCGTTCGGCGCGCTGGCCATGAAATGGCTCGACCGTCGCAATCTGATATGACCACGCCGCGCGAACGCGCCTCAGCCGGCTTCCATTTTGTGAATCATCGGCTAAAACCGTTGAAAATGCGGCATTTGGGATGGATTTGCGCTAATATCAATGGGTGAACGTGGCTTTTGAAGAAATACGAAAGCCCCTGACTCAAGAAGGATGCTTTATGGCATACAACAAGTCTGATCTCGTCTCGAAGATCGCCCAGAAGTCGAATCTGACCAAGGCTCAGGCCGAGGCAGCGGTCAACGCATTCCAGGACGTGTTCGTCGAGGCTCTGCAGTCTGGCGAAGGTCTGAAGCTGACCGGTCTCTTCTCAGCCGAACGCGTCAGGCGCGCTGCCCGCACCGGTCGCAACCCGCGCACTGGCGAGACCATCAAGATCCCCGCCTCCTACGGCGTGCGCATCTCCGCTGGCTCGCTGCTGAAGAAGGCCGTGACCGAGTAAGGTCCGCCTTTCGCCATGCAGTGCAGGCGATTGATATGAGTGAGTCCTGGCTGAAAACAGTCAGGGCTCACTCATATCAGGCTCATTCATATCGATTGTGGAGCCGCGTCAATGAAAACGATCGGCAAGGCTGGCTCCGTGCAGACTCTTCGTGCCGGCTTCTTCGCCGATCGGCGTCATGCATGCCCAGCGGCGTGCTGCTACGCTCCGAGCCGGCTCATAAGACGGCGGTAGTCATCGCCGGGTTGCGTCTCGAAGGGGTCGATCAACACGGCTTCCGCCCGCTCGCCATCCTGGCCGGAGGTTCCCAGCGTCAGTCTCGTCCAGTCGCAGGAGAAGCGCGCGTCGCATTGCAGGGCCTTGGATACAAGGGCTCCACGCAACGCAGCGCGAGTGTCCTGTGGCGCATGCACCATGGCCTCGTGCACCTGCGACGGGGTAATAATCGTGCGCATCGCACCGTGCCGCACCAGCGAATCATAGGCTGTGCCGTTGGCCACATCGTGATAGTCCAGGTCGAGCTGCGCGAAACGCGCTGCAGGCATGCCGGGATGGCGTCGGCGCAGCGCTTCGAACAGCGATTGTTTCGCTATCCAATCCACGCGGTTCTCAAGAGCCGCGAAATCGCCTGTTCCCAGACGATCCAGCGCATCGTTCCATTCGCGCATCACAGCTTCGATATCCAGCCGTGGCATCGCCTCGCGCACCTGCGTGCCGTAGTCCTCAAGAAAACGCGCTACAACGGCCGCGTAGTGGCGTTGCATGCCCAGCGCATCGACGGCTTGCGCGCAGGGCTTTCCGCCGCCAGCCGCGGCCGAATTCATTTCGCCGTATTCAGCCTGCGCTTTGGCGAATCCTTGCGCGTCCGCAAGTTCCAGCGGCGTGCCGCTGAATTGCAGGTCGCGGCTGACCGCGCGATTGGCGCTGCTGGGGTCCTTCAATGCGCATGCTTCAAGACCTGAGCTCACGCCGCGCCGCGCCGCCTGCTCGATGACGCACAGCACGAGATGCGTCGTGGCGAGCTTCATCAGCCCCGCATGCTGCGAGCGGTTCGAGTCGCCGATGATGACATGGAGGCGTCGGTAGCGTTCGGGGTCGGCATGCGGCTCGTCGCGCGTGTTGACCATCGGACGCTCGCGCGTTGTGGCCGAGGAAATGGACTCATCCAAATAGTCGGCCCGCTGCGAGATCACCAGGCCGCGCTCGGAAAGCCTGCCGGCTCCTGAGAATATCTGACGCGTGATCAGGAATGGCAGCAGCGCCCGCTCGACATCGTGCAGCGAGACGAAGCGGCGCACCAGATAGTTCTCGTGGCAGCCGAAGGAGTGCCCTGCCGAATCGACGTTGTTCTTGAACAGGTGCACAGTCGTGCCCTCGCCGCATTCGAGGCTCAGCCTGCGTTGGGCATCGAGCGCCAGCTGGCGCATCAGCCGCTCCCCCGCCAGGTCCTGGGCCAGCGCAGTGAGCGGATCGCGCGCTTCGGCGGTCGCGTACTCGGGGTGCGAGCCGACGTCAAGGTAGAGCCTGGCGCCGTTGGACAGGTAGGTGTTCGTTGAGCGCGAACGCGAAACCACCGGCCGGAACATCGCCATGGCCACCGTCGCGGCGTCGCACGGCTTGTTTGAGCCGGTCACGCTGACGCCGTATTCGGTTTCGATGCCGAAGATCCTGGCGAAGCCGTGCTGCTTCTCATCGTCCCGGAGGCTGAACGCCGAGCCGGTATTGCCGCTGTCGCGCAGCTGAGGCATCACTGCCCGCCTTTTTGCACAAAATTGCCGACGTACTCCTCCGCATTGGACTCCAATGTGGACTCGATGTCGTCCAGAATGGAATCCAGCGCGTCGCCCTGATCGGCTTTGCTGTTTGTTTGCCGCGCAGCGGCAGCGTCTTCGGCTTCGCGCGTGCGCAGCGCCTCGACGTTGTCGAACTGGTCATCCTGTGATTGTCTGCGTTGGAATTGCTGTGGCATATCTCCTCGATTCTTGTCACGTTATCATGCGCGTCGCATGCGGCCTGCCAGCCGTGCGCCGCTGAAAACACTGCGAACGAACTGCCCGATTCCGTGGGCTTCAGGACAGATACGGGCGAAGCTCGTCGATGATCAGCCCGTTGGATGCCACGACGTCGTTCTCGCGACGCCAATGAATCGGCTCGCCGTTCCATTGTCGCAGCCTGCCCTCGGCCTCCCACACCACGACCGCTCCGGCTGAAACCGCCGGCACGTCCCACTGATGCAGATTCGGTTCGAAATAAGCGTCATATGTGCCGTCTGCGACCTTGCACAAGTCGAGCGAGGTCGGTCCGACGCGCTTGATGTCGGCCGGCTTGCCGGCGATGGCGGCGACCACATCCAGCGAACGCTTGGATTCCTCGGGGAAGTAGGACATGCCGTAGCATACGACCGATCCATTGAGCGATGCGGTGGTCGAAGGCATGATCTTCTCGCGCCGATCCCCGGTCTGAGCGTGCCAGATGCGGATCGCCCCTTTCCCCTTAGCGGCCAAGTAGGTCAAGCCGAGAGCCGGAGCGTGCACCACGCCGAGAATGGGCTGCGCCGAACCCTCTTCGTCGAATTCGAACAGCGATACCGTCACCGTCCATTCGGACATGCTGCGCATGAAGTTGATGGCCCCGTCGATTCCGCTCACGCACCAGAAGCGGCTTCCCGGCTCGCATTGCTCGGGTCGCGTCGCCCAGAAGCCATCGAAGGGATCGAGGTAGGTCAGACGGTTTTCGATGAAACGGATCAGCCAATCGTCGACGCCTGAGGTGACCTGCTCGCGGTCGTCGGGGATGCTCGGCGTGGACGCCGTAACGAGATCGCGGGGCATCAGCTGATCCCGCAACGCGCGCTTGCCCGCATCCTGAGTCACATCGGCCACTTTCAGCGCCAAAACCCGTAGATCCATAGTCTTCTCTCTCACCTCATGCCTTATGCTGCCTGTACTGTGGCCTGTTGGGACGCCGGCCGTGCTCGCTAGATTCTACTTGCCGTCCATGATGTTTATGCTGCACTGATGCTGCGATCGCATCGGCATTGATTGCACCGGCATTTCATGTAGCGCCGATGTCCATGATGCCTTTGAGCGCCGAAGCGGCCGTCGGTCCCTTATGTTCCCGCAGCGCCTCCGCGCATGCTGCGGCGGTCCAGCGCTGCGGATCCGACATATCCATGCTGAGCAGCCCTGCGGGCGAGTCGGGGTCGCGCACGGTGACGCGCGACCACGAGACGGCCGCCAATTGATCGGGATAATGCCTCAGCAGCCAGGCACGCAGCCAGGCACGCGTGTCGTCCGGCGGCTGGGCTTCGGCGCTCTGCAGTTGCGCGGCATCATCCAGACAGACCGTGCGCGTGCGCAGTTTCTCCCAAGGCGAAATCGCAGGGTCCAATGCGGCCCAGCGCAGATCCAATGCAGCTATGCGACTGTCCGACCATAGGCAATGCAGCCGGCGGCGCAGCCGTTCGAGCAGCTGCCATTTGAGCAGCCATTCCAAGCGCGAGGCCTCGGCGGCCATACCCAGCCGCTGATCGTCATCGGCATGGCGCACCGCCGCGGTGTCGGCCATGGCCTGCCGCCACATCGCCATGACGCGCACGGTGGGCCCATCCGGCCACAGCGGCTCCCCACGGCTGTCGGTGCCATACGTGCGGGCGCCGGCCTCGTACACCGCCGACAATAATCTGGCCTGCAGCTGCCAAGCGGTGATCGCGCCGCCGTTTTCGAGCGGCAGTTCGGCGGCAAGCCCCAGATCATGGGACACCGCATGTACTGCGGCCACCGGTTCGGCCAGGCGAACCGCCTCAAGCAGACCCGCGATATCCATGCCGCAGGCCTGAGCGTTTTCGAGCAGCCACAGCAGCATGCTCGTGGTGCCGAGCTTCAGCGCCTGCGGCGTATCCATGCGGTTGGCATCCCCGACGATGACATGCAGCCGGCGGTACTCCCCCGGCGCATGCGGCTCGTCGCGCGTGTTCACGATCGGCCGGTCGAATGTGGTCTGCAGGCCGATTGCCGTATGCAGGTAGTCCGCGCGCTGGCTGAGCTGGAATCCGGCCGTTTCGCTGCTTTCGCCAAGCCCCACGCGTCCGGAGCCGGCGTAGATCTGCCGCGAGACGAAATGGGCGGTCGTCAGCGCCGCGACCTGCTCGAAGGGCACGCTCCGCAGCATCATATAGTTCTCATGGGTGCCCCAGCTCGCGCCTTTGCCGTCCACATTGTTGCGATGCAACGCGATTGCCTTGCCGGAACATTCGCTGGCCTTCCGGGCCGCCTCACGCATCAGGATATCGCCCGCATGGTCGTATCGGACGGCCGTGAAGGGGTCTTTGGTCTCCGGGGCGCTGTATTCGGGGTGGGCGTGGTCGACGTAGATGCGCCCGCCATTGGGAGCCACGACATTCGTGATATTGCGCTGCGGCTCGTCGGTGAGCATGTCGGGGCGGGCCTGTGCGCGGGGCAGCCGTCCACCGCGTGCGTCGTTGACCGGGTCCTCCCGCTGGTAGTCCCATCGGATATGCGCCGTGCCCGGGTCGGCCGCGGCAGCCACCACGGCAAAGGAAAGTCGGACCGGATCATAGGACCCCGCGTTCGCCAGCGAAACCGCGTATTCGGTTTCCGTGCCCATCACGCGCACGACGCTCATGAGCGCATCGCCCCCGCCGGGCGCAGCGCGACGACCCGGCCGCCCGCCACGCCGTTGATCCGCGACCACTGCTGGGCGTCGACGTCCAGCACCGAATCCGCGCTCTCGCCATATTCCTCCTCGACCGCGGCGCCCAGCAGCTGCGCGTCAAGCCTGATGTCGCTGCGCGACTCGATGGACTGCTTGACGGCATGGGTTTTGGCCCGGTCGATGATATTGCGCAGCATGGCGCCGGAAACCAGATCCGCCAGATACAACGGACTCCAACGTCCCTGCTCGTCGCGCAGGTCGGCGATATGCCTCCGTTCATCGCGCGCGTAGATGTCGTTGACCAGAACACCGGACAGAGCGTCGGCGTCCATACCCGGATCGAGCGGCAGATCGTCGGTCAGGTAATGCCGGACGATCTGCTTCGCCTGCGCCGCGCCGGGCCGGTCCACGCGGATTTTCACGTCGAGGCGCCCAGGGCGCAGCACGGCCGGATCGATCATGTCGACGCGATTCGAAGCACCGATGACGATGACGTTGTCCAGTCGCTCCACGCCATCGAGTTCAGCCAAGAACTGCGGCACGATCGTCGTCTCCACGTCGCTGGAAACCCCGCTGCCGCGCGTGCGCAGCAGCGAATCCATCTCATCGATGAATACGATGACCGGCCGGCCGGATTCGGCCCGTTCTCGCGCCCGCTTGAAGATCATGCGAATCAGCCGCTCGGACTCGCCGACGTATTTGTTGAGCAGCTCAGGGCCTTTGACCGAGAGGAACACGCCGGAACCGGTGCCGCTTCCCTCGGCCAGCGCGTGCGCCACGGCCTTGGCGATCAGCGTCTTGCCGTTGCCGGGCGGGCCATACAGCAGTACGCCTTTGGGAGGGTTGAGATCATAGCGCTCGAACAAAGCACGATGCAGGAAGGGCAATTGCACGGCATCGCGAATGCGCTCGATCTGCGCGTCGAGACCGCCGATGTCGTCAAATGTGACATCCGGGGTCTCCTCGAGCACCAGATCGGTGGCGTCCTCGTTGGCAATCGCCTCAAGGGCGAGCCGCGCGGCAGGGTCGACGCTCACCCTGTCGCCGGCGGAAAGCGCGACACGGCTCAGCGCCGAGCCACGGCGCACGAGAGCCGCGTTGCCGGAGGCATCCGCCACGACCAGACGGCCGTCGCCGAGCACCTGCGTGATGCGCCGGACCATCCCCAAGCCGTCGACGTCGCGCTGATCGACCAGCACCATGTTCTCGTTGAGCAGCACCGTGCAGCCTGCGGCGAGCCGCGAGGCGTTGACGTTCGCCGCCACCGGGACGATCATGCGCCGGGCGCCCGAGATGACCTCGGCGCTGGCATGGCGCACGCCCTGCTCGTCGGTGTGTGAGGATTCCAAGCGCACCATGACAGCGAAGGTCATTGGCGGCTGGACGAGCTGGGCCAGCTGCGACTTCGCCTTGTTCAGCTCTCTGCCCGCGCGCTGCAACGCCGCCGCGAGCGCATGGTTCTTAGCCATGAGCTGGTCGTTGAATGCGGCAAGCGCCTCGGGGCTTCGCCCTATACCCCCATGGCTCTGCGCCGATTGCGCGCCGTCGGCCCCATCGGCCATATCCGGGGTCGCGCCGGCCGCACCCGTGGCCTCGTCGGCCTTGCTGTTCTCCATCACGTAAGTTGCCTCGTTCGCCTTGTCCGTGCTCGATCCATCTGCATCTGTTCGCCCGTGCCCATTTGCCTGCGCACGTTAAACATGCGCATGCCGCTCCACGTTCATTGTTCGTTCTCCTCGCGTCGTTTGCTCACCACCAGATTACGCATCCATCGCGCCAGAAGCACAATTATGGCCACAACGAACAGCGCAATGACGATATCCTCCGCAACGCCCAGCACTCCCAGGATCGCGCACCATTGATCGCCGAGCAGATATCCGGCCCCCACCAGCACCGAATTCCAAATGGCCGAGCCCAGCAGCGTCCAGCCTGAGAACTGCAGGAAGCTCATGCCGTTGAACCCTGCGGGGATGGAGATCAACGAGCGCACAACCGGTATGACACGCCCGAAGAGAACCGACCATGTGCCATAGCGGGTGAACCAGTCATTGGCTTTGTCCACGTCGGCTCGGGAGACGCCTGGAATGGCGTCGGCCGCGCGGCGGATGCGCACGATGCCGACCAGCCGGGAAACGCCGTACAGCGTCCACGCTCCGAGCAGCGAGCCGATGCTGGCCCATACGATCGCCTCGACAAGGCCCATGGAGCCGCGGGCCGCAGTGAATCCCGCCAACGGGAGAATGACTTCGCTGGGGATGGGAGGAAAGATGGATTCCAAGGCAATTGCCGCCGCCACGCCGATGCCGCCGACGGCATCCATCAGCGAGACCAGCCAGCCGGTAAGCGTGCCGATGAGACCGCCGCTCGCAGTCGGGCATGAAGCGATCGCGTTCGCCAGAACCGTTATATGCATGCCGGCCATTGTCCCAGTGACTCTAGAGAATCGAGAGCATGCACGAACAAATTTCGCAAGCCCTTGACAAGCCGACCCTTTCCCAGCCAGGACTGCTGGTGATGGATGTGGATTCCACGCTGATCGACGAGGAGGTCATCGACCAGCTCGGCAAGGAAGCTGGAGTGGGAGCGCGAATCGCCGATATCACCGCCCGGACGATGGCGGGCGAACTCGACTTCTGCCAAGCGCTGCGCGCGCGGGTCGCGCTGCTCGAAGGCATGGATGTCGCCGTGTTCGACGCGGTGTACGCGACGCTGCATTTCACCACCGGCGCGCTTGAACTCGTCGAAACCCTGCACCGGCACGGCTGGAAGGTGGGCGTGGTCTCCGGCGGCTTCCACGAAACCGTGGACCGGCTGGCGCAGGAGGCGCAGCTGGATCATTGGCTCGCCAACCGGCTCGACGTGCGCGACGGCCGGCTCACCGGCGAGGTGCTGGGCGATATCGTGTGCCGCACGACCAAGGAGCAGGCGCTGCGCAGCTGGGCACGGGAAGACGGTGTCGCAGCAGGACAGACCGTAGCCGTGGGCGACGGAGCCAACGACATTCCCATGATTCGGCGCGCGGCGCTCGGAGTGGCCTTCTGCGCCAAGCCTGCCGTGCGCGAAGTCGCTGATGCAGCCATCACCACACGCGATCTACGCCTAGTGCTCGACCTGCTGCGCGGGTAGTGCCAACGCGGATGCGTCCTGCCTGCGAGACGAGAGCGTCCTAGCGGCAGCGGGCCTGGGGCGTCAGTCGTGCGCCTCGCGCCCAGTCGGCGGCAGCCATGGCCTTCTTGCCCTGCGCCTTGACCTGCAGCAATTCGATGGGATCGCTCGCCGTGCCGACCCAGACGTGCTGCTTCGCCGTGGCGATAGCACCCGGAACCAAATCTGCCGGAGCGGCTTCTTGCGCCTGCGTATCGGCCCCATCGCCCTCGGACGTGCCAGGCGCATCAGCGACGCGGGCTTGCAGAACGTGCATCGTGATGGCATCGCCGCTCTCGACGTTGCCGCCATCGTTGCCGCCGCTATTGCCACCATGCGTTCCATCGATGTCAACGAGGCACCATGCGCCCGGATTGGGAGTGCAGGCGCGTATCTGGCGGTCCACGGCGAAGGCCGGCACATCGAAGCGAATATGGGCATCCTCGACGCGGATCTTCTCGGCGATCTCGTAAGCGCCCACCTGCTGCTCCACGGGCTGGATCTGGCCGTCCGCCATGGCCTGCAGCGCGGCGGCCAGCAGACGGGAGCCATCTTCGGCCAACCGGGCCAGCAGATCTCCTGCGGTCTCATGCGGACCGATCTCGATGGTCGATTGCGCCAGAATCGGCCCGGAATCCATGCCGCGCGTGATGCGGAACACGGTGGCCCCGGTCAGCGTGTCGCCAGCCCAGATCGCGCGCTGGACCGGAGCCGCCCCGCGCCACTGCGGCAACAGGGAGAAATGCAGATTGTACCAGCCCATCGGCAGCGCCTCGAGCACGGATTCCTTAAGGATCCTGCCATAGGCGACGACTGCTGCGGCCTCGGCGCCGGTCGCCAGCAGTTCATCGACGAAAGCCGGCTCGTTGGGGTCGCATTCGAGCACGGGAAGCCCCAGCTCCAGCGCCGCTTGCTTGACCGGGCTGGGTTCGAGACGGCGTCCGCGGCCACGTAACGCATCCGGCCTGGTGAGCACGGCGACCACCTCGAAATGCTCGGGGTCTCCCGCCAATGTTCGCAGCGAGGGCACCGCCACATCGGGAGTACCTGCAAACAACACTCGTACCATGTGTTTCTTCCATTCCACTGGTTATTTGAACTGATCAATATTTGAACTGATGAATATCTGAACCGCACGCAACCTGAACTGCCGTGGTCGCGAACCGCAGTGACGCATGACGAAGACCTGAAATATGCTGTTCGGCCTTTGCGATGCGTGAATTCGCATGGCCGCAGCCATCGTTATCGGCAGCCCGTAGCACGTCGAAGCAGACCGTCGTTGCGCATGGCCGCGTCAATAAGCGGTGCCGATCTCACCGGGCAAAGGCCTACGACCATGCTACCGAACGCTATGACACTGAACGGATTGGCGGAATACCGATTCCCAGATCGATCAGCACAGCCCGCAGCCGGTAGGGGTCGGAGAAGCGGATGCCGCGGATGCCGGCCTCGTTCGCACCGACGATGTTCATGGCCTTGTCGTCCACGAACACGCTGGTGCCGGCGTCGATACCGAAGGTGCTCAGCGCAAACTCGTAGATGCGGCGCTGCGGCTTGCGCATCGAGACGAGCCCGGATATGACCTTGCCATCGAGCTCGCGCAGCGCGGCGAACTGCTGCTCGGCCTGCGGAAAGCTCTCCTTCTGCCAGTTGGACAGTCCCCACACGCCTATGCCTGCGGCCTTAAGATCGCGAATCAGCATGCGCGCGCCGGGAATCGGCCCCGCCAGCGAATCCTGCGTGTGGCCGTAATAATATCGGATGACTTCAGCCCATTGCTCGCCGTGCTTTTCCCGCACCATCGCCAAGGCATCGTCCACCGAGCCGCCTTCGTCGACCATGTCGTCGACGTCATAGAATCCCGAAATCTCGTTATCGAGAAAACGTGCGATGGTGTCTTGATCGTAGCGCGGAACCAGCGCCGCGCCCGGGTCCCAGTTCAGCAGCACGTTGCCGAAGTCGAAGATCACATCCGTCACCGGCCGCCCTTGCGCCTGCGCCGCATTGCCTTCGGCCTGCAGCAGGTCATAGCGCATATCAGGTTCTCCTGGATAGCCTTGCACCAGCATCCTCCTTATGACTTCTCGAACGCTTCTGGCGCTCTTTCGCGGTCAAATTCGCGCCGAAGCCAAAGCCTTATCATACCTCGCCGCCCGTCGCCGTTCTATGCTTCCATGCCGTGCAGACCTCGCAGCCGGCCCACGCCCCGGCTACTGGCGCGAAAAGGCCACTGACGACTGGAAGTGCGGGCGGAAAGTTGGCTATGCTTTTCGTCCGCACCCCCTACGTTGAGCGTCCGTTTTGTAGCGCTAGCTATGGCCTGTCGCTACACAACGGTCTGTAAAGCTTCGCTAGCGGCAGGATTGTAGCGTCAGGACATAGCTAGCGCTACAAAACGGACGCTAAGCCTAGGGGGGCGGATGTTGTGTTCCATGAGCACAGCGGGCCCTTTCGTGGCAGTTGGCCACCGATAACGCTGATGAACGCTACAGCAGGTCCTTGGGGTCGACTTGGAAGCGCAGCTCCCCTGGCTCACGCGCGGCCACATGCCGGGCCACTTCGTCACGCAGCCGCAGCGCGAGCATCGCCCGGCGCTCGGGAGCTGCCCGAATCACCGCCTTGACACGGTCGCGCGTCGCCTCAAGCTCGTGCGCATCCATCGTGCGCGGCGCAGCGATCGGCACTGGCCCCAGGACGGCGGGCATCATCTCTCCTGCCATGTCAAGCGTGGCAAGATCGCCGTCCAATGCGCCCACATGACGCAGCAGCCCCATGACCGCGTCACGTCTGCCCCAGACGCAGGCGCAGGCCACGACTGGCGGCAGGCCAGTCTCCGCACGCTCTTCGAGCTCGCGCATAGCTAGCAATGAGGAATCCCACAGCACCAGCGAGCGAGCCAGCGCCGGGTCGCTCTCCCCGATCAACAGCGCCTGGCCGCCTCGGGAACGCGGCGCACACAAGGAAACCGCCCGCATCCACGCATTCAACGCGTCCACTCGCGCATCCACGCCCGGCGCATACAGGCTCGTCCAGGCGTCGAGTATCGCAACGGCAGCATACTCATTGCCAGGAACGCTGTCATTGCCAACCACGCTGGCGTGTTCGCTCTCGCCATTATCGCCGTTGCGGTTCACCGAAGACTGCGCGACGGCAGGAGACCACGTTGCTGACTGGGCAGCGGCAGCCGAATGCGGCGGCGCAGCCGAATGCGGTGCCAGACTATCGGCAGACCGCACTCGCGGCTCCGCGCCGGGCGTGGCGATCACCAGCATCGGGCGGCAGGGCACCGATTCCACGATGCCCTGGGGCTGGCTGGGGGCGGAAAGCACCATCGGCACATTGCGAAATAGGCCCTGCAGCTGCGCGGCTGTTCCCGCAGCGCCCACACGCACCGCGCGCATGCGCTCGCCCGAGCAATGCGAACAGCGCCAATTCGCAGCGGCGGCCCCGCACCACCGGCAGCGGGCCGTGCCATCGTTGCCCCGCATCAACGGCCCCGTGCAGCGCGAGCAACGGGCCTGGCGATGGCATTGTGCGCAGCTGAGCGCCTCGGCAACGCCGTCATGGGGTATCGAGAGCAGCACCGGACCGCGATCCAACGCTTCGGAAAGCGTACGGACAGCGAAATGCGGAACACGCGCTCCTACCGCCGAATCAGCCAGACGAGTCAGTTCCTCGCGATTGAGCCAGCGAATCCACGGGATATCCTCTTTGACGACGGAACGCAGCGGCCTGATTTCCTGACTTGCACCGCTGACCGGCGTGCTCTGTCCAGCCTTGCCTGACTCGGAAACCTCCCATTGGCTGATCGGACTGCGGGCATTGGCCATGGCCACGAACACCCCGCGATGCGCCTTCGCACGCAGCCGCAGCACGCCACGCGCATTCGCGTACGGCATCATGCCGTCGGCGTTCTGGTATGCGGCGTCCTCGACGATGGCGAACAGCCCCGGCCCCTCTACCGGCGCGTACATGGCCGCGCGCGTGCCGATCACGCAGCGTATCGCGCCACTGGCCGCAGCGCAGTATGCGCGGTATCGCTCGACAGGCGGCAGGGCGGCGCTCAGCACGATGAAGTCACCATGATACGAGCCGTGCACCGGCTGTCCGGCATCGAAGGCTCGCAGCCCCAATCGGCGCAGCTGCTCGGCGATATCCCGGGTCTCGCGCATGCCGGGCAGCACCAGCACCGCAGCTTTATCGGACGCCAACGCATCCACGGCCAGAATCGCCAAGTCTCGCGCCCAACGGGCGGCGCCGGGAAGCATATCAAGCACGAAGGAGGCGAATCCGCCGCCTTCGATCGCACCACGCAGGCGCGTCGCCGAGTCGTAGTCGCGCAGCACCCGCTCGAATTCACGAGCGAGCGCCGATCCGGCCGCGCGGGGTATGCCTCTGCTGCCGCCCACCGATTGGGCGGATGCGATGCCCTCGCGCTCCTTGTCAACACGCGCCACGCGGGCGGGGACCGCCAGCCGCAGAATGTTGGCCCGCGTCCCGCCATAGGCGTCGGCGATCATGGCGATGTCCTCGCGCATCGAAGGCCCCACCAGCGGCTCGGCGCTGAGCACGCGTTCGATGTAGCGCAGCGCGGAGGCTGGAGCATGCGAGGACGCGACCCGGTTCCAGATGACGCCGTTGACTCGCTGGCCGCCGAAACGCACACGAACCATCACGCCCGGCAATGCCTGGGCCGAGAGCCGCTCATCGATGAGATAGTCGAAGGTCTGCCCCAGATGCGTGGCTTGGACATCGAGCACCACCTGCGCTACCGGCAATTCGTGAGCCCGCTCGCGTACCGCGGCACGCTTGCGCCGTTTGCGGGGCGCCAGCCCGTCAAGCGCGAGCTGTTCGGCATGCGTTTCGATCATGGTTATAGCGTACGCTCCCGGCGCGGTCCAAATCCCGACGACCTAGATTCCAGCAGTTCAAGCCGCTCTGTCCGCCCAGACGGCAAATAGACTGAGCCGCCGCAGTGTGCGCTGCGACGACTCAGCCCGTGTCGATCTGCCGATTGACCCGGCGGAATACCGAACTATTGGCTATTGACGGCTGGACCCGTCATACCACCATGGGCGCAGCGGGTAGGAATCCGTGCCCTCCTTGTTTGGCTTGACGCACAGGAACTGATGGATCTGAATGTTGTTCAGTTCGAAGTTCAGCGCGCTGCCGGCGATGTACAATCCCCACAGCCGCGCCTTCGGCTCGCCGACCATCGCCACGGCCTCGTCCCAGTGGTCCTGCAGGTTCTTGTTCCACTGGTGCAGGGTCAGCGCGTAGTGCTGGCGCAGATTCTCCTGGTTCACGACCTCGAAGCCCGTGTCCTGGATCACCATTTCGATCTCGCCGGGCGAGGCCAGCTCGCCGTCAGGGAAGATGTAGCGGTCGATGAATTGCCCGGCGGTTTTGCCGTCGGTGGACCGCGTGCGCGTGATCTGATGGTTCAGGAGCGTGCCGTTGGGCTTGAGCTTGTCCAGAATCTCCTTGAAGTAGGAGGGATAGTGCTTGAAGCCGACGTGCTCCATCATGCCCAGCGAGCAGATCGCGTCGAAGTCGCCCTCCGGCACATCGCGGTAGTCCATAAGCCGCACTTCGGCCAGATCCTCAAGGCCTTCGCGCCTGATCCAGTCCTGCGCCCAATCGACCTGCTCCTGCGACAAGGTGACGCCGAGCACATGGATGCCGCGCTTGGCAGCCAGGACTTCCATGGAGCCCCAGCCGCAGCCGATGTCGAGCATCCGCTCGCCGGCCTTGACGCCGAGCTTGTCGAGCACCAGATTGAGCTTGCGCTCCTCGGCCTCTTCCAAGGAATCATCCGGCGTGTTGAACACCGCGCAGGTATACGTCATCGAGGGGCCGAGGAAGAGCCGGTAGAACTCGTTCGACTGGTCGTAGTGATAGCTCACTGTGGCCGCGTCGCCTGCCTTGGTGTGCGGCAGCAAGCCTTCGGTGATGCGCCGCAGCTTGCTCGGGCCTTCGATGGCCGGGCGTTCCGGATGCCTGATGCCGTGCTTGGCGACGGTGGACAGCATCTTGGCCAGGCCGATCGAATCGGGCCGGTGGAAGCTGCCTTCGAGTTCGGTCAGCCGTTTGAAAACCTCGTACGGGTCGCCGGGAAGAATCTCCGGAGAGGCGATGTCGCCCTGCAGATAGGCGCGGGCAAGCCCCAGATCATTGGGGTGCTCGACCATATAGTAAACGGCTCTCGAATTCTTGACGATGAGATGCAGCGGCGCATCATCAGGCCCGAACGTCGACCCATCGAACGCCGTGACATTCACCTGCCCGGTATCATCCGCAAACAGCCCGATCATGTCCGCAACGGTCATACCCGCCATATACACGCCTCCATCCACAGGAATATTCCTGTTTTAGCCTAGTTCTCCTATTCGCGCCCTGCGTGACGATTTCGCACTCGGTAAAGATTTTACTTATACCCAAAGCGCAAGGAATCGGCCCGCGCCTTTCCTCGAATGAGAAAAGGCGCGGGCCGAATCGTTATCACCGCAGCGCGGCCTTGAGCGCCGCCACTTTGTCAGTGCGCTCCCATGTGAAATCAGGGTCGGTGCGGCCGAAGTGCCCGTAGGCGGCGGTTTTGAAGTATATGGGTCGCAGCAGGTCGAGCTCGTCGATGATGGCGGCCGGCCGCAGGTCGAAGACCGTGCGCACCGCCGCCTGAATCTGCTCTCGGGTCACGCCCGCCGTTTCGGTGCCATAGGTCTCGACGTTGACGCTGACGGGATCCGCCACGCCGATGGCATACGCGATCTGCACCTCGACCTTGTGCGCAAGACCGGCAGCGACGATGTTCTTGGCCACCCAGCGCGCGGCGTAGGCGGCCGAGCGGTCGACCTTGCTCGGGTCCTTGCCCGAGAACGCGCCGCCGCCGTGATGGGCCGCGCCGCCGTAGGTGTCCACGATGATCTTGCGGCCGGTCAGGCCCGCGTCCGCAGCCGGTCCGCCCAGCACGAACGATCCGGTGGGATTGACCAGCACGCGGTAGTCGTCATGCTTGAGATCGCCGCCGCACACCTCGTCGAGCACCGGCTCGATGACATGCTCCTTGAGCTGGCCGAGCAGCCAGTCATGATCCACCTCGGGGTCATGCTGCGTGGAGATGAGCACGGTGTCGACGCGCACCGGACGGCCCTGCTCGTCGTATTCGATGGTCACCTGCGTTTTGCCGTCCGGGCGCAGATGGCCGATGATACCCTGCTTGCGTACTTCGGTCAGACGATATGCCAAGCGGTGTGCAAGGTGGATCGGCAGCGGCATGAGCACGGGCGTCTCATCGCTGGCATAGCCGAACATCACGCCTTGGTCGCCGGCGCCCTGCGCGGCGTAGCGTTCCTCGCGCGAGACGGCCGACTCCTCGTCGCACCCCAGCCGGGCCACGCCTTGGTTGATTTCCGCGCTCTGCCCGGTCAGCGAGACCAGCACGCCACAGGAATCGGCGTCCAGGCCGATATCCGAACTCGTGTAGCCGATGTTCTTGACGACTGAGCGCACGATGCTCTGAATGTCGCTGTACCCGTCGCTGGTCACTTCGCCGAAGACGAAGAACTGGCCTGTCGTGGCCGAAGTCTCCACGGCCACATGCGAATGTGGGTCCTGCCGCAGCATGTCATCGAGAATGGCATCCGAAATCTGGTCGCATATCTTGTCTGGATGGCCTTCGGTGACGGATTCCGCTGAAATCAGACGCTGTTCCATAATTCCCCCTGCTCCGGGCATCCAGAGCTCCGCCATGTCGTCACCGGATCGCATGGGCGGCTGCATGTCGCGCCCCGGCTCCTTGTCATGCCGCATATAGTACGCCCCGACCCGCGACGTGTCACGCCTTGCGTGCACATCGCGAATCGGGGCGAATGCGGTATGCTTCCTCGTTTGCCTCAGCTAGTCACCTGCTGCGCGATGCGGCTGCGGCGGGCGGAAACGTCCGGAGATTCAGTTGCCTTCGCTCAGATCGTCCTCGCCGAGAGTCTCTTCGAGCAGGCCCTCGTTGATTTCGCGGAAAGCGATAGACAGCGGCTTCTCCTGGTTCTTGTATTCCACGAGCGGCCCGACGTTCTGCAGCAGGCCCTCGTTGAGCTGCGTGAAGTAGGAATTGATCTGACGGGCTCTCTTCGCGGCGAAAATCGACAGCGCATACTTGGAATCCGCGTGCTCCATCAGATTGTCGATCGTCGGGTTCGCCAATCCCTGCGGATTAGGCTCGGTGCCAAATGCCATGTTGTTATCTCCCAATCGCGTTATCTCCCAGTCATCATCACATGAAACCCTAAGGCTTTCAAAGTATTTAGTATATCGCATCATGCCGATTTCAGCATTCGCAATTCAGCGATCGGGGTATCCGCTGAGAGCAGCGGCAGCGCCGCTCATCGGCGTGGTGCGCGATCCGCAGGCCATGAGCGCTACCGGCCTTTGGGTGCACAGACGTTTCACTATGCGGCCGTAAGCATGCAGGTGTCGCACGTTGACATTTGAATGGAATATATGCAAATGCGATCTGAAAAACTTATGAAGGGCCGGATGTTCGCCGGGGCCCGGGCACTCTATCGGGCGGCCGGCGTGGACGGCAAGGATTTCGGCAAGCCCATCGTGGCCATCGCCAACTCGTTCTCCGAATTCGTGCCGGGGCACGTCCACCTCAATAAGGTCGGGCGGCTGGTGTCTGAGGCGGTCAAGGCCGCCGGCGGCATCCCGCGCGAATTCAACACGATCGCCGTGGATGACGGCATCGCGATGGGCCACACCGGCATGCTTTACTCGCTGCCGAGCCGCGACCTGATCGCCGACGCGGTCGAATACTCGGTCAACGCCCACTGCGCCGATGCTCTGGTGTGCATTTCCAACTGCGACAAGATCACTCCCGGCATGCTGCTGGCCGCGATGCGGCTCAACATCCCCACGATCTTCGTCTCCGGCGGTCCGATGGAGGCCGGCACCACGACGCTGTCCGACGGCACCAAGAAAAGCACCGACTTGATCGACGTCATGTACGCTTCGGCCGACGACAACGTCTCGGATGCCGATCTGCTCGCTTACGAGACGAGCGTATGCCCGACCTGCGGCTCGTGCGCCGGCATGTTCACCGCCAATTCCATGAACTGCCTCAATGAGGCGCTGGGTCTGGCGCTGCCCGGCAACGGCACTGTGCTGGCTTCGCACGTCTACCGCAAGGAGCTTTTCACGAAGGCCGGCAAGATGATCGTGCGACTGAGCGACCGCTACTACCACGAGGACGACGCCTCGGTGCTGCCGCGCAGCATCGCCACCAAGCACGCCTTCGAGAACGCGATGACGATGGATGTGGCCATGGGCGGCTCCACCAACACCGTGCTGCACATCCTCGCCGCAGCGCAGAGCGCCGACGTCGACTTCACGCTCGAAGACATCGAGCGCATCAGCCACACCGTGCAGTGCATCTGCAAGGCCAGCCCCTCCGGCCCTTGGGAGATCTCCGACGTGCACCGCTCCGGCGGCATCAGCGGCATTCTGGGTGAATTGGATCGCGGTGGCAAGCTGCACCGCGACGTGCATTCGATCGACTTCCCCTCGCTGGAAGACAAACTCAACGCCTGGGACATCATGCGCCCGACCTGCACCGACGAAGCCAAGAAGCTCTTCCACGCCGCGCCCGGCCATATCATCTCCCCCGAACCGTGGACGCATGAAACGCTGTTCGACGATCTGGACACGGACCGCGTCAATGGCGCCATCCACGACATCGAGCACCCGGCCGTGACCGAAGGTGGACTCGCCGTGCTGCGCGGCAATCTCGCGCCCGATGGCTGCGTGGTCAAAACTGCCGGTGTGCCCAAGGAAATCTGGAACTTCCGCGGACCGGCGCTCGTCGTCGAATCGCAGGAGGAGGCCGTGGAGGTCATCCTCAACGACACGCTCAAGCCCGGTCAGGCGCTCATCATCCGCTACGAGGGTCCCAAGGGCGGCCCGGGCATGCAGGAGATGCTCTACCCGACATCCTTCGTCAAGGGGAAGGGCATCGGCAAGGACGTCGCGCTGATCACTGACGGCCGCTACTCCGGTGGCTCATCGGGCCTGTCCATCGGCCACGTCGCCCCAGAGGCAGCAAGCAAGGGTCCGATTGCATTGGTCAAGAACGGCGACATCATCAAGATCGACATTCCCAATCGACGCATTGATGTCGAGCTGAGCGGCGAGCAGCTTGCCCAGCGCCGTGCCGAACTTGAGGCCGGCGACGGCTATGTGGCGCATCGTGACCGCAAGGTCTCGCTCGCGCTCAAGGCCTACGCGGCTTTCGCCCGTTCCGCCGACAAGGGCGCGACCAGAGATCCCGAGCTGATTAATAAGCTGTCTGGTCTCGCCTGACAGCAGTCCATATTGGAGTTCTGCCCCTTTCGTGACGCTTATCCGTGGTTAACGTCATGAAAGGGGCAGAGCCCTTTGCGTAGTGCCCCTTTTGTGACGCTGATTCGAGTTATCAGTCACGAAAGGGGCATTGCACGTATCCAACCTGCCAAACCAGCCGCTGGCAGCTACTATTCCAGCCCGTATTCCTTGGCGATGATGGCCCAGAGGTCTTCGGCGCACTGTTCGACGGTGTTGTTGACGATGGTCACGTCGAATTCGCTCTCCGAAGCCAGCTCGAGTTTCGCGGTTTCAAGTCGCTTGCGACGCTGCTCCTCGTTCTCGGTCCCCCGGCCGATCAGGCGCCGCACTAATTCGTCATAGCTTGGCGGCGCTATGAACACATACACGACGTCAAGCCCCATGTCGCCGGCCCTGTCTTTGACGCGCCGAGCTCCTTGCAGATCGATTTCCAGGATCGTCGGCGTGTTGTCTGCGATATGATCGAGTACCGGTTGAAGCGGCGTGCCGTAATGCGCCATATTGTGCACAACCGCCGTTTCCAGGAACCAGCCTTGCGCTTCCTTGGCGAGGAATTCCGCTTCGCTCATGAACCAATAAGTGCGTCCGTCGACCTCGCCGGGTCTCGGTGCGCGCGTGGTGGCGGAGACGGATACCCAGACTTCGGGATGATGCGCTCGAAGCTCGGCCTCAACCGTGCCTTTGCCCACGGCTGTCGGCCCGGTCAAGACGATGAGCCGGCCCTTATGGTCAGCATGATGAGCGCAGGACTGAGCCTTCGTATCAGCATCATCAGTTCTCGTGGTCATCGTCCTGCCTCTCCTCGGTCGCCTCCAGCAATGCCTGACGTATATCCAGGGAAATGGATTCGGTTGCCTGCGACAGCTGGGAGATATCGGCGCTGTGCGAGGCGATGAAGCGCGACACCGTCATCAGCACATTGCCTTTGGTCCCTTTGAACACGGTTTTGAGATCTTTGGCATCAGCGCCCTGCCAGCCGTATCCGGGAGAAAGGATAGGACCGGAGAAGCTGGACGGATCCACGCCGCTTTCGTCCATCCACTGGCCGATGGTCGCGCCAACGATAAGACCGACGGAACCCATGCCTTCGCAGCCCTCATTGAATTTCTGAGCGCAGCTTGCGATGCCATAAGCCACCGTCTCGCCTTTGTATTCGCCCCGCTGCCGGATGGCGGTCTGCAGGCTCGCGCCCTCCTGATTCGAAGTGAGCGAGGCTACGAATACGCCACGGCCGTTGTCGAGCGCCTCTTCGACCAGCGGGCTGATCGAACGCGCCCCATAATAGGGCAGCAAGGTGATCGCATCCGCCAGCATCGGCGAATCCTTCTTGAAATAAGCATCCGACAGCGCGGAGATGGTCGTCGGCAGCCCGCCTCGCAGGCAGTCGACGATGGTGATGATACCCATCTGGCGTGCGGCGTACAGCACGCGCTCCAAGGCCGCAAACCCTTTGGAGCCGTAGCGCTCAAACATCGACGTCTGGAATTTGACCGCCGCAGCCCGGCCGCGCGACGCCTGCAGCATGCGCATCGAGAACATCTCGGCGCCATCAGCATCCACGTTGTAGCCCCAGTTGGTGAGAATCTTGCGGTGCGGATCGATGCCGATGCACAAAGGTCCGTACTTCGCCATCGAATTGCCAAGTCGCACTCCGAAATCACAGCGCTTCGCAAGCATCTCCGTTTGGCTGGGGCGTTCGGTCATCAGATATCACTGCCTTTCCATGGCGAAGAGCTGACGGGCATGCTCCTGTATGCTCATGATCTGGTAATCGTTTTTCTTCACCGCTTCGATCGCCATAAGCACGGCCGAGAACTCGGTCATGGTCGTGAACTGCGGCAGATCTGCGGCAATAGCGGCCGCGCGAATCGAATAGCCGTCGGAACGCGAGCCGCGCGAGTTCGGGGTGTTGAGAATCATATCGATGGTGCCATCCTCGATGAGGTCCACGACATTCTTGCCCACGCTGCCGTCGGCGTGCTCGATCGGAACGGGAGCGTCAGCGGCCGTGTCCACGCGGGTCGAGATCTTGTCGACGATCTTCGACTCGATGCCGTAGCGGCGCAGCACCGAAGCGGTGCCTTCGGTGGCCCAAATGGTGAAGCCGAACTCGATCAGGCGCACGGCCATCAGCGGCAGCTGACGCTTGTCGGTATCGTTGACCGACAGGAACACGTTGCCTGAAGTCGGCAGGCCGCCTGCATAGGCTGCCAGCTGGCTCTTGGCGAAAGCATGCGGGAAGTCGCGATCGAAGCCCATGACCTCGCCGGTCGAACGCATCTCCGGCCCGAGCAGCACGTCGACGGTTTTGCCCACCGGAGTGCGGAAGCGCTTGAAGGGCAGTACGGATTCCTTGACGGCCACCTGCTGGCCGGGGCGAATGATGCCGCCGTCGCCTTTGGGCAGCAGCAGGCCGTTGGCGCGCTGCTGGGCGATGCTCTCCCCCACGACGATGCGTGCGGCGGCCTTGGCCAGCGCCACGCCGGTCGCCTTAGACGCGAAGGGCACAGTGCGCGAAGCGCGCGGATTGGCTTCGATCACGTACAGCGTGTTCGCCATGAAGGCGTATTGCACGTTGATGAGCCCGCGCACGCCGCAGCCTTGCGCGATGGCCAGCGTGGCCTCGCGCAGACGGCGCATCTGATCGTCGGACAGCGTGCTCGGCGGCAGCGTGCAGGCCGCATCGCCGGAATGCACGCCGGCCTCCTCGACATGCTCCATGATGCCGCCGATGTACAGCTCATCGCCGTCGTACAGCGCATCGACGTCGATTTCGATGGCGTCCTGCAGGAATTTGTCGATGAGCAGCGGCGACGGCAGCCGGCCCGACACCACGGTATCGGCCTTGGCCTCGTCGAGCGCACGGTCGACATACTTCTCAAGCTGCGTATCGTCGTACACGATTTCCATGCCGCGGCCGCCAAGCACGTAGCTGGGCCGCACCAGCACCGGGTAGCCGATCTCATGGGCGGCAGTCCGCGCCTCGTCCAAGCTCAGCGCAGTGCCGTAGCGCGGCGCGTTCAGGTGCTCGCGGCGCAGAACCTCACCGAAGAGCTCGCGGTTCTCCGCCAAGTCGATGCTTTCAGGCGAGGTGCCCAAGATCGGCACGCCAGCGGCCTTCAGGCGCGCGGCCAGCGAGAGCGGAGTCTGCCCGCCGAGCTGCACGATGACGCCCTTGACCGGGCCCATCTTCTTCTCGGCCGCGTAGATCTCCATCACGTCTTCGAAGGTCAGCGGCTCGAAGTACAGCCGGTCCGACATGTCGTAATCGGTCGAGACGGTCTCCGGATTGCAGTTGACCATGATGGTGTCGTAGTTCTTGCCCAGCTCCTGCACCGCATGCACGCAGGTGTAGTCGAACTCGATGCCCTGGCCGATGCGGTTCGGGCCGGAACCGAGGATGATCACGGCTTCGCGCGTGCGCTCGCGCAGCTCGCTTTCGTCGGCGTAGCAGGAGTAGTAGTACGGCGTGAGCGCGTCGAATTCGGCGGCGCAGGTGTCGACGGTCTTGTAGACCGGCCGCAGGCCGTAGTTCCAGCGCAGCTCGCGAATCGTGTTCTCGCCCTCGTCGCCGAGGTTTCTCAAATGCGCAATCTGCAGATCAGACAGACCTGCCAGCTTGGCCTTCTTGAGCAATCTGGCGTCAAGCGTCTCGGCCTCGCGCACCTCCATGGCGGTCTGGTTGATGAGCGCCAACTGCCTCACGAACCACGGATCGATCTTGGTCGCGTCGAAGATCTGCTGTTCGCTGGCCCCGCCCCACAAGGCGCGCTGCACCTGCAGATAGCGGTTCTCGGTCGGCGTGGACATCTGCTCAAGCAGTTTGCCGACCTCATCGGCGCCCGGGCGTTCGCCATCCCAGCTGAAACCAAGGTGGCGCTTATCGATCGAGCGCAGCGCCTTGCCTAGGGATTCCTGGAAGTTGCCGGCCAAGGCCATGGCTTCGCCGACCGATTTCATCGATGTAGTGAGCAGCGGATCGGCGCCCGGGAATTTCTCGAAGGCAAAGCGCGGCACCTTGGTGACTACATAGTCGATGGTTGGCTCGAAGCTGGCCGGAGTCGACTGGGTGATGTCGTTGCGGATCTCGTCAAGCGTGTAGCCCAGCGCCAACTTGGCGGCGATCTTGGCGATCGGGAAGCCGGTGGCCTTCGAAGCCAGCGCCGACGAGCGCGAGACGCGCGGGTTCATCTCGATGACGATGATGCGGCCGTTCTCCGGGTTCACGGCGAACTGGATGTTGCAGCCGCCGGTTTCCACGCCGACGCCGCGGATGATGGCGATGCCGATATCGCGCATGCGCTGGTATTCGCGGTCGGTCAGGGTGAATACGGGCGCGACGGTGATGGAGTCGCCGGTGTGCACGCCGACCGGATCCACGTTTTCGATCGGGCACACGACCACGACGTTGTCGTTCTTGTCGCGCATGAGCTCGAGTTCGTATTCTTTCCAGCCTTCGATGCCCTCTTCGACGAGGACCTCGTTGGTCGGCGAATAGTGGATGCCGGCTCCCGCGATGCGGTGCAGCTCCTCGATATCATGCGCGATGCCGGAGCCGAGGCCGCCCATCGTGAAGCTGGGGCGCACGACCACCGGGTAGCCGAGCTCGTCGACGATGCGATCCACCTCTTCGAGAGTGTGGGCGACATCCGAGCGGGCGGATTCGCCGCCGGCTTTGTCCACGACCTTCTTGAACTGCTCGCGGTCCTCGCCGCGGTTGATCGCCTCAAGCGAAGCGCCGATCAGCTCAACGTCGTACTTCTTGAGGACGCCGGCTTCGCCCAGGGCTATGGCCGCATTCAGCGCGGTCTGGCCGCCGAGGGTCGGCAGCAGCGCATCCGGGCGCTCCTTGGCGATGATGCGTTCGAGAATCGGCGTGGCGATCGGCTCGATGTAGGTGGCGTCCGCCATTTCGGGGTCGGTCATGATGGTCGCGGGGTTGGAGTTAACCAGAATGACCCTGATGCCCTCCTCGCGCAGGACGCGGCATGCCTGAGTTCCTGAGTAATCGAACTCGGCGGCCTGCCCGATGACGATCGGGCCGGAGCCGATGACCATGACGGATGAGATGTCGGTGCGCTTAGGCATTGAGGAGTTCACCTTTCTTGGCGGAGGCCATGAGGTCCACGAAACGGTCGAAGAGATAGGCGGCGTCATGCGGACCCGCCGCCGCCTCGGGATGGTATTGCACGGAGAACGCTGGGATGTCGAGGCACTGCAGGCCTTCGACCACGTCATCGTTGAGGTCGATATGCGAAACGAAGACCCGGCCGAATTCGCCGTTTCCGTAGGGCGATGGCACCGTTTCGCCGATTGGCGCGTCGACGGCAAAGCCGTGGTTCTGCGTGGTGATCTCGACCTTGCCGGTGGTCATGTCCTTGACCGGCCGGTTCGAGCCGCGATGCCCGAATTTGAGCTTGTAGGTGCCGAAGCCCAGCGCACGGCCAAACAGCTGGTTGCCGAAGCAGATGCCGAAGAAGGGGTATCCGGCTTTCAGAACCTTGCGCAGCAGTTCGACCACCGGGTCGGACTGTTCAGGGTCTCCCGGGCCATTGGAGAAGAAGACGCCATCGGGATGCAGTGCCTCGATCTGCTCGAAGGTGACGGTCGAAGGCACGACATGCACGCGGCAGCCGCGCTCGGCCAGACGGTGCGGGGTCATGCCCTTAATGCCCAGATCCACCGCGGCGACAGTGAAAAGCGGCTCCTTGCCTTCGAATTCCCCAGCAGGCTCGATGGTGTAGCGCTCTTCGGTACTGACCTCGTCATAGAGGCTCAGGCCTTTCATCTGCGGGGTCTGCCTGACCTGCGCAAGCAGCGAGTCGACGCTGCGCAACGTGCCGGTCGCCGAATCCTTGAGCGTATCGCCGGAGAAGATGCCGGCCCGCATCACACCTGCGGAGCGCAGATGACGCACCAGCTTCCTTGTATCAATGCGGCAGATGCCGACGATGTCCTGGGCGGCGAGATCGTCATCAAGACTGCTCGAAGCCCTCCAATTGCTCACATTGGGGCTTGGCTCGCGTACGACGTAGCCGGCGACCCAGATGCGCGAGGATTCAGGGTCTTCGCCGTTCACACCGGTGTCGCCGATGTGCGGGAAGGTCTGCACGACGATCTGCCGGTCGTAGCTGGGATCGGTGAGCGTCTCCTGATACCCGGTCATGCTGGTCGAGAAGACGATCTCAGCGCAGGTCGAGCCGACTGCGCCGTACGGATCGCCGACATATACTTGCCCATCTTCAAGCACGAGCACGGCATCGGATGGCGTAAAACTGCTGGCCACGGAATCGTTCTGGTTCACCAAAACCCCTTTTCCCTCGAATTCGTATCGGAACTCAAGATTAGTGGCCGGTTGGGACTCGCGGCCCGGCCATTCGCCGCTGTCGGTTGCCTTATTCTGTCGTGTTGCTCACACCGGGATCCATTTGAGAAGAAGGTATAGCATCCTGCGATTGCGCTGAGATTTCCTGTGCCGCGGTTTCTTGCTCCGAGGCTTCCCGATCGCTGCCCTGCTGAGGCTGGTCGCCGGAAACTACAGGCTGCAGGGCATTGGCATCAGGTACGCTGCCTTCGGACTGCGCTGGTTCATTCGCTGCATCTTCCGCATCCGACTCCGCCGCTTCGTCATTTTCGGACGACTCATCGCTCTCGGATGCATCGGCTGCCTCTGCCTTATCGTCCTCATTACGGACGGGATACTGTTCCTTGTCGGCACACAGCGCGCTGAGCAGTCCGTGGATGAAGGACAGGGAATCGTCATCGCTCAATGTTCGGGCCAAACTCAGCGCCTCGTCGATGGCCACCTTGTCGGGGACTTCGTCGTTGCGCAGAATCTCCCAAGCGGCGATACGAAGGATGTTGCGATCGACCACGGCCATGCGGCGTATCTTCCAGCCGGTGGAGTGCTCGTCAAGCGCCCGATCGATGGTCGCGCGGCTATCGGCCACCCCGCGCACGATCTCGATGGCGTAATCGGGCAGAGGAGTCTGCGCCCCGGGCTGCGCGATGCGCTCAGCAAGAAGGGACAGGAAATCCTGTCCCTTCTCATCAGCCTCGTACAGCGTGTTCAGCGCTCTCTTGCGAGCAGTGGAACGTGCCATGGACTCGTCCCGCCTTAGTTCTCGCGGCCCAGATAGGAGCCGTCGCGCGTATCGACTTTCACCTTCTCGCCTTCGCCCACGAACAGCGGCACCTGAATCTCGGCGCCGGTCTCCACCGTCGCCGGCTTCGTGCCCGCGTTCGAGCGATTGCCCTGCACGCCGGGTTCGGTGTGCGTGATGGTGAGGATAACCGATGCCGGCAGCTCGACGCTCAACGGCGTGCCGTCATGGAAGCTCACGATGCAGTCCGTGCCCTCGAGCATGTACTTGGCCTGATCGCCGACGAGCTCATGAGGAATATTGACCTGATCGTAGGTCGTCATATCCATGAACACGAAAGTGTCGCCGTCGTCATAGGAGTACTGCAGCGTGCGGTTGTCTACCGTCTCGAATTCCATTTTCATGCCGGCGTTGAAGGTCTTGTCGACGATCTTGCCCGAAAGCACGTTCTTGATGGTGGTGCGCACGAAGGCCGGGCCCTTGCCGGGCTTGACGTGCTGGAACTTGGTGACGGCCCACAGTTGTCCGTCCAGGTTCAGAACCGAACCGTTCTTGATGTCATTGGTTGTTTGTGCCACGTAAAGTCACCTATTTTCAATCTGATGGGCAGGGTCAAAATTTGCCTTCGCTATTATGCCACGGTGCCTATACACACAGCATTCACGCAGCGACGACCTCATCTTCGTAGCACATTGTGCAGTGATTATCGAAAGCATCGAAAGCATCGAAAGCCATGTCCGCGTGAAAACGTGCACCGTGACCATGCCTCCAGCGTGGCCCTGCCGATTCGGAACGCGAACGCTCCCGGCCGGCCGCGTTGACAACAATATCCATAACTGCCTGCCGCAGAATTTCCGCATGCGCAAAGCCGCTGCTGGAAGCGATGCTCATTGTGGCAACGGACCGAGTTTGTTGCCACAATGAGTTCGCGAGCTGCCCAACTAGAACTGGCGGCGGTCTGCGTGGGCGATGCCTAGCCAGGTATGGCGGTTGTTCCACCAACACCAGCCAAGTTTCGGAGCGTCCTCGTTCTCTTCTGCATCGCGCCCGGTTCCATTACTGATCCAGAGCGCGGGAGTCCGCGCGTCAAAGCCGCCGTTTGCCTTCTTTTTACGGGATGCGATGGTCATATAGCAATGGTTCCGCTCCAGCATTCCGGGTGCCTGGATTGCCAACATCAAGCCTTCGACAATCGACAGGGCAACTCGATTCGATGCGGTTACTTCAGCCAGTGCCTCAGACGGGGAAGCACTCTCGAACTCGTCTCCACGCTGCGGGTCAACGAGCAGATACCAATCGTTCTCAGTCATCTGAACAGCATGCTGATCCGAACCTTCGAACACCTCGTAATCAGCAGCGTCGGTAAAGTCCACGACGACAAATCCACGCTTCCCCCTGTACTGAATCAACTGCGTCAGCGCGGAGTAGTTCGACGGTTTCCCTGAGGGAACAATCAGCGCCTTGGTCGGATAGCGATCAAGCTGATTAGCAAAATCGCGCAGGGATTTCTCGCTAAGACCGAACTGGGTCGGGACCCCAAGCTCTGCGAGACGCTCGACCTGTGCGGCAATGCCAGGGACCCGTTTCTCGTCATTCGTGCTCATACCATCTCCCGTCTAACCTGTTTCTACGAATGGGTGAATTATACTCGACGGTTCAATGGCATCGACTCTTCACTCTCTGCTTAACTGGGCACGCATTCGGTTGAGCAATAATGCCTGTCGTTTAACCCCCAATGCAAGAATCCCCAAGAGCCTAAGCCCTTGGGGATTCCTTCGTTCGTTGCCTATGCAGGCAGCATCAACGCAGCTGCGTCAGCGGATTGCTCACTTGAGGATCTTGGTGACACGACCCGAGCCGACGGTGCGGCCGCCTTCGCGCACGGCGAAGGTCAGGCCTTCCTCCATGGCGATGGGCTGGATGAGCTCAACGGTGAAGGTGGCGTGGTCGCCGGGCTGGACCATCTCGACGCCTTCCGGCAGCGTGATGACGCCGGTGACGTCGGTGGTGCGGAAGTAGAACTGCGGACGGTAGTTGGAGAAGAACGGCGAGTGACGGCCGCCCTCATCCTTGGTCAGCACGTAGACTTCGCCCTCGAAATTGGTGTGCGGAGTCACGGACTTCGGAGCAGCCACGACCTGGCCGCGCTCGACCTGCTCGCGGTTGATGCCGCGCAGCAGCAGACCGGTGTTGTCGCCAGCCTGAGCCTCGTCCATCTGCTTGTGGAAGGTCTCGATGGAGGTGACGGTGGTGGTCTGGGTGTCGCGAATGCCGACGATCTCGACGTTGGTGTTGATCGGCAGCTTGCCGCGCTCGACACGACCGGTCACCACGGTGCCGCGGCCGGAGATGGTGAAGACATCTTCGATCGGCATCAGGAAGGGCTTGTCGAGGTCGTGGACAGGAGTCGGGATGTAGTCGTCGACGGCGTCCATGAGATCCTTGACGGACTGGACCCACTTCTCGTGATCCGGGGCGTCGTCGTGCAGCGCACCGTAAGCGGAGGTGTGGATCACCGGGCAGTCGCGGTCGAAGCCGTTCTCCTCAAGCAGATCGCGGACCTCTTCTTCGACGAGCTCGACGAGCTCTTCATCGTCGACCATATCGCACTTGTTCAGGGCGACGAGGATCTTCGGAACGCCAACCTGACGGGCGAGCAGCACGTGCTCGCGAGTCTGGGCCATCGGGCCGTCGGTGGCGGCGACCACGAGGATCGCGCCATCCATCTGAGCGGCGCCGGTGATCATGTTCTTCACGAAGTCGGCGTGGCCGGGGCAGTCGACGTGCGCATAGTGGCGCTTCTCGGTCTGGTACTCGATGTGGGCGATGTTGATGGTGATGCCGCGCTGCTGCTCTTCGGGAGCGGCGTCGATCTGGGCGAAATCATACTCCGGGTTGACATCGGGGTACTCTTCGTGCAGCACCTTGGAGATAGCCGCAGTCAGGGTCGTCTTGCCGTGGTCAACGTGGCCGATGGTGCCGATGTTGACGTGCGGCTTGGTGCGCTCGAACTTTTGCTTTGCCATTATGTTTTGTCCTCCTGGACGTCTCGTAGTTTGCCTGTGCCCTGAGCACCAGGCACCCGCTACATTTTACTGGGTTTCTGGGTCGCTTGCCATAAACGGTGCCCGAACCCAGTCAGCGCTACAAAATCATAGTGCCGACTGGGGACAGATGCACCGTCTGCAGCCTCGCGTGTCACTCGCCGCGCTGGGCCTTGATGATCTCGTCGGAGACCGCCTTGGGGACCTCCGCATACGAATCCATCTGCATGGTGAACATCGCGCGGCCCTGCGTCTTGGAACGCAGATCGCCGATGTAGCCGAACATCTCGCTCAGCGGCACCTTCGCGTCGATGACCTTGACGCCAGTGGCATCGTTCATCGACTGAATGGAGCCACGGCGGGAGTTCAGATCGCCCATGACCTCGCCCATGTACTCCTCGGGAGTACGGACCTCGACAGCCATAATCGGCTCGAGGATGACGGGCTTGGCCTTGGGGGCCGCGGTCTTGAACGCCATGGAGCCTGCGATCTTGAACGCCATCTCCGAGGAGTCGACGTCATGGATCTGGCCATCGGTAACGGTCGCCTTGACGCCTACCACGGGGAAGCCGGCGAGGATGCCGGATTCCATGGCTTCCTTCACGCCCGCATCGATCGAAGGAATGAATTCCTTGGTGATGTGGCCGCCGGTGACCTTGTTCTCGAACTCGTAGGTTTCGCCGGACTCGGTGTCCAGCGGCTCGAAGTTCATCAGGACCTTGGCGAACTGGCCGGAGCCGCCGGTCTGCTTCTTGTGGGTGTATTCCTGATTCATGACGGCCTTGCGGATCGTCTCGCGATAGGCGACCTGCGGCTTGCCGACGTTGCAGTCGACCTTGAACTCGCGGCGCATGCGGTCGACGATGATGTCGAGCTGCAGCTCGCCCATGCCGGAGATGAGGGTCTGGCTCGACTCTTCGTCGGTCTTGACCTGGAAGGTCGGATCCTCTTCAGCGAGCTTGGCCAGCGCCAGGCCCATCTTCTCCTGATCGGCCTTCGTCTTGGGCTCGACGGCCACTTCGATTACGGGATCGGGGAAGGTCATCGATTCGAGGGAGATCTGGTTCTTCTCATCGCACAGCGTATCGCCGGTAGTGACGTTCTTGAGTCCCACGAAGGTGTAGATGTTGCCAGCCTCGGCCGAATCGACCGGATTCTCCTTGTCGGCGTGCATCTGGAAGATCTTGCCGACGCGTTCCTTCTTGCCCTTGGTGGAGTCGTAGATGGAGTCGCCGGGCGTGACCCTGCCGGAGTAGACGCGCACGAACACGAGCTTGCCGTAGAACGGATGGGTCGAGATCTTGAAGACCAGCGCCGAGAAAGGATCCTCGATGACGGGCCTGCGGTCAATCTCGATGGACTCATCCTTCGGATCGAAGCCGACGATGGACGGCACGTCCTCGGGGCTCGGCAGATAGTCGACGACCGCGTCCAGCATCGGCTGCACGCCCTTGTCCTTGAATGCGGAGCCGCACAGCACCGGATACGCTTCGCGAGCGACGGTGAGCTTGCGGATGCCGGAGCGGATTTCGGCTTCGGACAGCTCGCCTTCCTCGAGATACTTCTCGAGCAGCTCTTCGTCGGATTCCGCGACCGCGTCGAGCAGCTCCGAGCGGTACTGCTCGGCCTTGGCCTGCAGATCGGCGGGGATGTCGGTGGTGTCGTAGTGTGCGCCCAGATCGCCGGAGACGTCGTTCCAGACGTACGCCTTCATGCGGATCAGATCGACGACGCCCATGAAGTCGTTCTCAGCGCCGATCGGCAGCTGGACGACGAGCGGGGTGGCGCCAAGTTTGGACTTGATGGTGTCTACGGAGTAGTAGAAGTCGGCGCCGAGCTTGTCCATCTTGTTGATGAAGCAGATGCGCGGCACGCCGTACTTATCGGCCTGACGCCACACGGTCTCGGACTGCGGCTCCACGCCTTCCTTGCCGTCGAAGACGGCGACGGCGCCATCGAGCACGCGCAGCGAACGCTCCACCTCGGCGGTGAAGTCGACGTGGCCGGGGGTGTCGATGATGTTGATCTGGTACTTCTGCTCGGGATCGTGCGACTGGCGATTCCAGAAGCAGGTGGTCGCGGCGGACTGGATGGTGATGCCGCGCTCCTGCTCCTGCGCCATGAAGTCCATGGTCGAAGCGCCGTCGTGGGTCTCGCCGATCTTGTAGTTCT
Organism: Bifidobacterium subtile; assembly: GCF_000741775.1. Taxonomy (GTDB): domain Bacteria; phylum Actinomycetota; class Actinomycetes; order Actinomycetales; family Bifidobacteriaceae; genus Bifidobacterium; species Bifidobacterium subtile. The sequence continues at coordinate 26,032 of NZ_JGZR01000002.1, read as the reverse complement.
TGCCCGTGTAGAACAGAATACGCTCGGTCGTCGTGGTCTTACCGGCATCGATATGAGCCATGATGCCGATGTTGCGGACCTCATTGAGGTCGTTGAGCACATCTAGTGCCATGTGTATTTCCTTACGCTTTCGCTCTTGGACGGATTACCAGCGGTAGTGGGCGAAGGCCTTGTTGGCTTCCGCCATCTTGTGGGTGTCCTCGCGACGCTTCACCGAAGCGCCCAGGCCATTGGAGGCGTCGAGGATCTCGTTGGCGAGACGCTCGGCCATGGTCTTCTCGCGACGCTTGCGGGAGAAATCAGTCAGCCAACGCAGCGACAAAGCGTTCGCGCGGACAGGCTTGACCTCGACGGGGACCTGGTAGGTCGCGCCGCCGACTCGGCGGGAGCGCACCTCAAGGCTCGGGCGGATGTTGTCCAGCGCACGCTTCAAGACGGCAACCGGCTCCTGGTCGGTCTTGTCCTTGACCTGTTCGAGGGCGGTGTAGACGATGTCCTCGGCGATGGCCTTCTTGCCGTCGAGCAGAATCTTGTTGATGAGCTGAGCCACCACGGTCGAACCGTAGATCGGATCGGGCAGCAGCTGATGCTTCTTAGCGGGTCCTTTACGTGACATATCTCTTACTTCGCCTTCTTTGCACCGTACAGGGAACGTCCCTGCTTGCGATCTTTCACACCCTGCGTATCAAGGGCGCCACGCACGATGTGGTAGCGCACACCCGGCAGATCCTTGACACGGCCGCCGCGCACGAGCACGATGGAGTGCTCCTGCAGGTTGTGGCCCTCGCCCGGGATGTAAGCGGTGACTTCGATGCCGGTGCTCAGGCGCACACGGGCGACCTTACGCAGAGCCGAGTTCGGCTTCTTCGGCGTGGTCGTATATACACGGGTGCACACGCCGCGGCGCAGCGGGCTCCCCTTCATTGCCAAAGTCTTCGACTTCTTCGGCTTTGCCTGGCGTCCTTTGCGGACGAGTTGTTCAATAGTAGGCAACTGATTCTCTCCGATTCAGATGATGTATTTCGTCTCTTGTGAAGCCGCCGCGCTGCAGCCCCATCTCGAGCGACTTCGAATCGCGAAAGATAGCCACAGTCCACCGGCCCGATGGCCCTTCATCCTTTCGCCGGCCGCATTGCTGCGCGCGATCAAACGGATGTCGGGATATCCCAATGCCCACGCCTATCACATAAGGCATGCCATTGGCACATACAAGCGTTTATCGTATCACAAGGAACAGCTGCACACAAATCCTCGTATCCGACGCCAGCACATCAGCTGCGGACGAAGAAACTTATGCGCCAGTATGTGGAAAACGCCGTAGGCGACAGCTGGACCGAACGTCTGAACTGCGCGACGCAAGCTGCCAAACCACGTCACGATTCTCACGAAATTCCACAGGCATTGTTGCGGGCTGCTGCCATTTCGTGCCAACGCGTCTTGCATCTAGGCTGGGCCGCGGCAGGGACGAAGCCCTCGAACACGACAATATCAACGCAGCAACAGCGAACTTCAGCCTTCGGTCTTCGTCGAGATGCTTTCGCGGCGCATCACACCATCAGTGATGGAGTACAGCGCATCCACGTAGCGCTCCAGGCGCGTATCGTGCGTGACGACGACAATGGTCTTGTCGAGCGAGTGAGCCAGATCACGGAAGATCTCCATGACTTCGAAGGCGCGCGGGCTATCCAGTGAAGCCGTTGGCTCGTCGGCCAGCACAATTTTCGGATCGGCGTACAACGATCGGGCGATCGCCACACGTTGCCGTTGCCCACCGGAGAGGGACTCAGGGTATTTGTTCAGCAACGCATCGATCCCGAGTCGGCTGAGCACCCGGGCAAAGGTGTCCTGATCCAGATTCGGCGTGCGCTTGACTTTGCGCACGAGTTGGAACTGCTCATCGACAGTTAGGTAAGGGACGAGGCTGTAAGCCTGCAGCACGAACCCTATCGAATTGAGGCGCAGCTCTTCACGCTTTCCAGCCGAAAGCCCTTGGTACGGATGTCCGTCGATGGCAAGGGTGCCGGCAGTGGGAGGCTGCAATCCGCCGGCGATCTCCAAAAAAGTACTTTTGCCAGATCCCGATGGCCCAACAACGGCGATGAGCTGCCCGTAGCTGGCGCTGAAATCGACGTGCTGCAGCGCCTGTGTCTGATTGCCGGCACTGCCGTAGACCTTGGAGATGGCTTTCATTTCAATAGCTGTTTTGCCATGCCCGGCCGATCCAGCAACTGTCTTGAGTGTCGTATTCATATCAATTGCCTTCCATAATGGCGATGGGATCGATACGAGCGATGGTGTGTACCGAAGCCAACGAACCAATCGCCGACATAATCAACAGCAGCCCTCCTGCGGCCGCAAGCAAGGGGACGTTGAAACTCATTGGCACTGAAGGAGGAATGAATATCGCGGTGAGCGCGGTCAGGATCGCGCCGATAGCCACGCCGATGAGAGTGATGAGCAATGCCTGCGCAATGGTATTGCGGATGAGGTATCTCGTGAGGATACCTTGCATTTTGAGTACGGCGAAATTCGGTATCTTTTGCATCGTAAGGATATAAAGAAACACAGCGACAATCACCAGCGTAATGATGAACAGAAACACAAGCATAAATTGGAACGTGAGATTCTGCGCGCGATAGCCAGGAAGCTCCTGGATGAAATCGCCGATCGTCAAGCGCTCCACACCATCCGGAGTCGTTGAATGCTGCGCGTTATTGAACACGACAGCACTCGCAGCAGGCACCTCAGCCGGCGAGGCGCCGGTGAATCCATTAGAGCCGGAACCAAATTTCAGCTGGCTCCAAGCGCCCAGGGGCATATAGATCACGGGAGCTACACTCAGCTTGGCGCCGTCGGTGAATCCAACGATGGTGAACTCAGCATTGCTCGACCCGACCGTGATGGTATCGCCTAATCGATAGCCGACGTTACGCAAACCTGAATCGGCGATTACGTTATGCTCATCGAAGTCCTTGCGACCATCAGCAATGCGCAATTGCCGGTAAATGAACTCATCAGTCCGGATGCCGAGAATCTGAACGGTTGTTTTGTCCTGCCCAGAGTCTTTAGCGACAGTTGCGGCAAGCTGCCCGATGCGTGCAGCAGATCCCTCTGAGACAAGCGCCGATGTCTGTGCGGGGCTGAGCGAGGATTGGGTGAGCCCGCCGTCTGCGTCGGCGTTGAGCGCGATGGATTGCGCCTGCCAGGAATCGATGGCCTGACGGTTTGATTCGGCCAGACCGTACGCCAGTGCGGTGAGCACGAAAATGAGGTAGCTGATGAGCACGATCATAACGATGATAAGCGAGAAACGCAGCTTACTGTGCTTCATTTCCTTAAGTGCGAGGAACATGAGTCCGTCGCCTCCTTCGTATTAGCGTTTTCGACAACAGGACTCTCTGCGCAGTTCCCGGCACGGCATCGCAACCCGTCCCGCATGATTTGAAGCAGCATGGCGAAGTCAGCCATGACGTTCCCGACTGTTTTGCCTGCAAGTACATCGCGCACGCAGCAATGGCTGGCCTGCGTGAGCATGCGGACTGCGACGCAGTTCGCATCGCTGTCGCGCAGCGGTTGGCCAGCGATGATAAGCGGGTGGTCGCCGAAAAACCGTTCCACTTCGCTCCGCCCCTCCCCCATTTTTCCCCTGAGGCCGGCAGCCTCATCGTGGCCCTGGAGCTGGTCCTCATTGATCTGCCAGTGCAGCCGAAGCAGATCAGCATAAGGCGAGGAAGTCATTTGATGCACCACTGCCGAGGTGTACCGATAAAAGACGTCAAGAGTATCGTCGGGACTGTCCTGCAAAGCATCAATCAGTCCGCCGTGAATATCGCGCAACGCGATGGCAAGCGCACACCGATAGGCGTCGTCCAAATCATCGAAGTAAACATAGAAGGCGCCGCGCGCAATGCCGGCGTCACGCACGATCCTGGCCACCTGCGCCTCACATAGCGGATGGGATGAGAATTCATGCAGCAGCGCCTGTTCGATGCGCTCGCGCTTAGCCGCGCCGAGACCAAAGAACGTCTGCGTAGGCATGAGCCCCCTCCCTCTGCGATAGCGCTACGACAACCCACAGCTGTTGACACGATGTCAACTGCGAAATCACCATACGCCCTCGTTGACATGGTGTCAATCTTGCTATGCAATTCCGGCATCATTATCTATTCGCTTTCGCGGCTACGGTGTCGCAGACCCCGTGCTGGCGTTCCCCGGACCGGTCGAAACTTGCAGGCCTGACCGGAAGGCGTTGCCGTCGCGTCTGCTGTCGCATGTGCCCTTGATCCGGCGAGTGATCGTGGGTTTGCTGCAAGAACCTGCACCTGCCGGTGCAGGCCCTTCTTCGCCGTGCGGTTCAGGAACGCCTGAAGTCTGTGCGTGTGCGGCGGCGAGACCCGTCTATATGCCCCCGAACAAGGGCCTTCGCCTCTGGAAGCAGTCCGATCAAGCATCCATCTTTTCCGTTGCTGCTTTGGCTAGTGTTCGATAATCAAATTGAGTTTCTCGATTGAGGCATGAACCTGCTCAGGAGAGCCGATGTCCATGATTTCTTGGTTTGCGACGATGATGACGGTATCAACCATGCTCAGCACTTGAGGAGTGATGCGGCCATGCATGATGAGCAATCCTCCGATAATCCATACGCCGTAATGCAGAATATCCATGGCCACGGCTGTGCCATGGCGCGCGAGATCTACAGGTCGCTTCGCCACGATGGGTGCCAGTGCCATGGGAACGCATAGAACTAAGGCGCATGCTCCGAGAACTGGATTGATGAGCAGCACGGCGGCAACGGAGAACAGGAATTGCAACGATCACTAAAACTCGCCGCTCGTAGCTGCCGTTGGCGGGATTCGTGTTGCGCCGGATCTCGCGGCTGATGCTCGACGGGCTTCGACCCAGACGCCGGGCGATCGGGCGGATCGACTGGCCGGCGCGCGGATCGACTGGCCATCGTGATGCGTTCGACCTGGCTCAGATACCGCGAGCTGATGGGTCTGGGCTTACGATACCAGTCTACCGACGCGTGCTCGTTCCTTCCCGTGCTCCTGGTGCGCCCGTTGCGCCATACCTTGCCGGTGTGCTTGGATACTCCGGCCGCGCTGGCCGCCTGGGTGAAGTTCAACCCCTGGTTCAACACTTCGATATAGCGAGCGCGTTTCGCCGCGCACATCAGGCCCCTCCTGGGATAGATAATCCCCCGGTACTCGTAAAATGCGACATCCGTCCCCCCTCTCGAAAGAACAAGCGTTACAACAATCACTAAAACTCGCCCAGTCGTATCCCAGGTGAACACGTCTGGGTTGCGCGATCCCTTCACGGCCGACGGCTTCGCCACCGTCGGCGACGGGTTGGCGTGTGCGGTCGGCGCGGTACTGGGCGGTGTGGCTGCCGATGAGCGCGCGGCGGGTGGCGTGGGGCCGGCGGGCAGGCCGTAGATGCCGACCCCGGCCAGCAGCATGAGGGCGAGGGATGCGGCGATGAGCGCGTAGAGGTGGACTCGAGAACGGGAGTCAGTGGAAGTCTTCATGCCCGGAAGGTACGCACCGCGCCCCGCAGGATTGGTCTTCGAGAGGCTGATGATGCCCAGACTGCTGTGCGCGCGGCTCAGTCTGTTGCGTCTTGCAGGAGGCTCCGGGAACGAGTTCGTCGTTGTCAGCGCTGTCGATGAGGACAGCTGGCAAGAGCTAGGAGGACGGTGGGTCGGGTCAGGCTTTGTCGTGCATGGTCACGGTGTAGCCGTCGGGGTCGAGGAATGAGAAGGAGGCGGCGAGCGTGCTGAATGATTCGAGGATGAAGAGTTGACCGGCGAAGGCGATGGGTAGTCTGGTAAAGTCCTGGTCCCGGAACATGGTGGCCAGCCGTGAGGAGACGTGGTCGAGGGTGAGGCTGCCGAGCGCGAGTCCGGTCCAGTCGAATCCGGGCTGCGTGGATTTGCGCACGGTCCATGGCAGGGCGATGAGGATGAAGGGCAGAGTGGCGCGAGGACCAGGCGCCGCCGACGACGAGAGGCTGATTGCGGCGGCCGGCACTACTGCTCGATCACCTGCCAGGACCGCGCCCGGCAGACACAGTTCCGTGAGCGCTGCCAGGAGCCGACGACAGCAAAATCCGCCGGTCGCCGCCCGCAACCTGCCGCGGAGCAGGGACGGTGGCCATCCTGCTAAGAGGCTCGTCGCCGGCCCACGCCCCCGATGACGACGATCCGGAGCTGTCCTTCGATCGTCATCGCTGATGGGTCCGGTGACGATCGGCTCCGGACCGGCCGGGGTGGTGTCGACACGCGGTTTCTTGACTTGAAGTTGACTTCAAGTTCTATGTTCGATGGTATGAAGGTTGTCACGACGCGTATGTTGGGCGAGATTGACGGGGTGCCGCCCGCCTGGTTGGAGCCTCGCTGGTCGATTGGGCAAGTGGCGGCGCGCACGGGCGTGCCAGCGGACACGCTGCGCTACTACGAGCATGTTGGCGCGGTCATCCCGGCCGGTCGCACATCGGGTGGGGCCCGCCGCTATAGCGACCTCGACGTGGAACGGATCTCCTGCACCCGCTGGCTGCGTGAAGCGGGAGTGCCGATCCCTACGATTCTCCAGTTCAACAAGCTGCGCGAACAAGGTCGGCTGGGCCGTCAGGGTCGACGTGCCTTGCTTGCCGACTACCGTGACGAGCTGATTCGACGCCGCAAACAGCTCGATGCGTCCATCACCGCGGTCGAGGGCAAGATCGCCAAGTACGACCGTCTGACAGGCAGCGAACAATGAATGCGCATGCACGCGCCTACCTGGCACTGATTGCGGCGGCCTTGTTCTGGGCCGGCAATTACGTGTTCGGTAAAGTCGCGGTCGCTGGCATGAGCCCGTTCAGCATCGTATTCCTGCGTTGGACGATCGCATTGGTTCCACTCGTCGCGATCGCCAAGGTCGTCGAGCATCCCGACTGGATGGCCGTGCTGCACCACTGGCGGTTCCTGCTCATGCAGGGACTGCTCGGTCTGTTCGCCTACAACTTCCTGCTCTACGCGGCGCTGCGCACGTCAAGCGCGTTCGCCGCCTCGCTGATCAATGCGGCCAACCCGGCGCTCATCGCTCTGACTGCCCTCATCGTGCTCCATGAGCGGGTTGGGTGGCGTGGTGGGGTCGGCATCGCCTTGGCCCTGCTGGGCGTGCTCGTCGTGCTCACGCACGGCGATCTTGCCCACCTGCTCACCACGCCGTTCAGCGCGGCAGATCTGCTCATGCTCGGTGTGATCGTCGTATGGACGGCGTACACGATTGCCGCCCGGAAAGGCCCACGACTACCGCCCATCACCCAGGTCGCCATCCAAACCGCGCTCATCGTCGCCGGGCTCACCTTCGTCGCGCCCTTCGCGGGGGTCGCTCTGCCGGATTCGACCCCCGCATGGTGGTCGCTGGCGTTCATCGCGATCTTCCCCTCCGGTGGCTCCTACGTGCTGTGGAACCGCGCTCTCAGCGTCGTCTCCTCCGGCCGCGCTGGTGTCTTCCTCAACCTCATCACTCTGTTCACGGCCCTCGGGGCCCTCGCCACCGGCACACCGATCACCATCGCACAAATCGCAGGCGGCCTCATCATCATCGGCGGCGTCCTCCTCACCACACTCCCCGCACGCTCACACCGCGGCGCGGACAAGGCAAACACGTCAGGCACGTCGTAAATCATAAGAACCGGATTCACAAACGATCGTCACGTCCGTTTCCGCCAGCTTACGGTGAAGGGCGTGGACGTCCTAGCAGTGGAAACGGGTTTGTTGTGAGGTTGGTTGGCTGTGTTTCTTGTGTTTGTGTTATGCCTTAGTTGGTTGCTGATGGCAGGTACTGTTTCGTGTTCCGCTAGTGTGAGCTTGCTCAGGGAGTGTTGTCGTCTCTTGTTGTGCGTGCTCTCGATCCACTGGATGATCATGTGTCTGAACGTGGTGATGTCGGGCCAGCGGAGACGCTGGTTACGTACGTTCTTCTTCTGGCAGACAGAAGAACGATTCCATGGCCGCGTTGCCCGCGCACGTGCACGCCTGACCCATGGAACGACAGATTCTGACTCTCCTGCACATTGCAATATACCGGCGTGACCCGAACGGTGATCCTTTTCACCAGGATCTACATCGACGAAGACGGCGAGCGACGGGTCAGGGTCGAGTTCCAGAAGCCCTTCGACATGCTGTGCGATCCCGAGGTGCAGGGCAACGCCCTGAACTGGGCGGCCGAAGCGAAGCAGAAGGGCCAAGTTCAGACCGGACCGAGGATGGTTCCTTTGGTCGAAGGTTTGAACCTGGCCCAAGTGGGGTGGCTAACGCGGCTCGAACGCGCGACCTCCTGAACCACAATCAGGTGCTCTACCGACTGAGCTATAGCCACCATGTAGTGTCGACTCCGCTAGCGAAATCGCACAACAGATGGATACTATACACGATTCTCATGCTTTGCGCATACGGCGAGTCGCAGAAGTCTCGTTTGACACAGCCTTAATCTCACATTCCCAACTTGGCTCCCACGCGCACTTATCGCGACACGCCGGGCTCTCGGTAACCATGTTCACATCAATCGGAATCGCACATTCAAACCGCTTTGATGTCAGATCTTGTGCGTTTGACACAGCCGTGCAGGAACACTACTGAACATTATGTTTCCAAGGCATTGATTGCTGGCTTTTTGGCGAGGATCGCACTATACTATGAAGCGAAGGCCGGAGTTGCAATCGGTCGATTAGCCGATGGGTTGCAATGAAGCGCAAAGCCTGAGGAATGCCGAGGGCCCCTACGCAACGCCTTCAACAGATAATTGAAGAACATGACGACGGCGGCAATGAGGCAGTACGGTTTGGGAACCGGGCCGCGGATGTGATTGCTGGTGATTGAATGGTGCTGACGAATGATATAAGGCATCAGGATGATGCCAGAAACCGGCTCAGGTGAGTGGATTGAGTGAATGAAACACACAGGTCGCGCGACGTGGCGCGGCAGCAGGCACAGGAACACAGGGCGTTCCTCCTCGGAGTGGCCCCGGATGACGCAGTCTCCGGGGCCACTCTTTTGTCTTGTGCAGCTTGCGGGCTGCCGGACTTACGTCCGTAGGGAGGCGCACGCGATAGACTCGCAGCTGTTTGCCGGTTTTCGCTGTGCCTTATAACCCGCATATGCCTATTAAGCCATATGCGTGTGAGCACAGCGCCTGCTAACACAATGCTTGCCACTGCATTACCCGATCCAAGGAGTCTGCCATGCTTTCATTCACGAACGATTACAGCGAGGGCGCGCACCCGCGCATACTCGAACGCCTCGCCGCAACCAACATGGAGCAGGTGCCGGGCTACGGATCCGACCATTACAGCGAAAGCGCGGCAGCGAAAATCCGCGAGGCGTGCGATGCTCCCGAGGCTGACGTGTGGTTCCTGGTAGGCGGCACGCAGACGAATCAGACCGTCATCGACGCTGTCACACCGCCTTATGCCGGTGTCGTGGCCGCGACCAGCGGGCATGTCAACGTGCATGAGGCCGGAGCCATCGAACATACCGGCCATAAGGTCCTCACGCTGCCGGAGCACGACGGCAAGGTGGACGCCGACGAACTCGACCAGTATTGCAAGGATTTCTACGCCGACGGCAACTACGAGCACATGGTCTTCCCCGGCACGCTGTACATATCGCATCCCACCGAATACGGCACGCTGTATTCCAAGGCGGAGCTTGAGGCGCTTGCCGAGGTATGCCATCGCTATGAGCTGACCTTCTTCCTCGACGGGGCGCGGCTGGGCTATGGTCTGACCGCCGAAGGCACCGACGTGACGCTTGAAGACATCGCCCGGCTCACCGACGTGTTCTACATTGGCGGCACCAAGGTCGGGGCGCTGTGCGGCGAGGCGGTGGTCTTCCCGAAAGGCAATAGCCCGAAGCATTTCCTGACGCTGGTCAAGCAGCACGGTGCCTTGCTCGCCAAGGGCTGGCTGACCGGATTGCAGTTCGACACGCTGTTCACCGACGGGCTATATCTCAGCATTGCCCAGAACGCCAACGACAAGGCCGATCAGATTCGCAAGGCGCTGGTGTCCAAGGGCTACGAGCTGGCCTACGAGAACCCCACGAATCAGATCATGGTGAATATGGACACCGCCACCATAGAACGCCTGTCGAAGGACGTGGAGATGGGCTTCATGCGCAAGGTCGACGACGGGCATACGATCATGCGCCTGTGCACCAGCTGGGCCACCACGCAGGAGCACACCGACCAGCTCATCGCGCTGCTGTAGGAACATACCCGCATATCCTTTGTCGAATGGATTATGACGTACCGTTAGCCAGATTTTCCTAGGAATTGCTGCGAACAGGGTCTGAAACAGATCGAAACAAGTCAGCAACGCGATTTCCCGGAATTGTGTTGAGATCAGCTAGTACAGAAATTGGTTCACGCGAATCCCTACAGGTTGATTCCAGATATCGCACTGGACGACCGCGCATTGACGAGACTGTCATGCTCGGGCATGAATAATGATGACAGCCGATGCATAAGCAGCCTCATTCGGCGCATGCGACCAGCGCTTCGACCAGTTTGCGCGAGCCTTCGGCATTGAGATCGTATGCGTCTTGAATGCTGCCGCCGCTGATGGTGATGTTGCGGTCGCAGGCGGCCAGCGCAAATTCCGCGTCGTGCGTTACTACGACCACCGTACGCCCCATATCCGCGAGCCTGCGAATAAGCGCCGCGACCTGCTCCATGTGACGCATGTCCAAGCCGCTGGTAGGCTCGTCGAAAATAATGATCGGACGTTCGGAAGCGACTGCGGCCGCGATGGCCACACGCTGCTTCTGGCCGCCGGACAGCGACAACGGGTGCCGGTCAGCATAAGTCTGCAAGTCGAGCTGCTTCAAGATATCCACGGCCGCATCACGCCGCTCCTGCGGCTGCGCGAGCAGCACTTCGTACAGCACCGATTCGGTGAACAGCTCGCAGTTCACATCTTGCAGCACCGTAAAACAGGCTTTCAGCCGACGCTTTCGGTTCAGCCGCTCGCCGCTCGGCGCGATAAGCGTGCCGTGGCATCGTCTGTCCAGACCTTGCAGGCAGCGGGCGAAAGTGCTTTTGCCTGCGCCGTTGAACCCGGTGACAGCCGTGACCATTCCCTGAGGCAGCTCTGCACCCGCGATATGCAAAGCCGGAACGCGCTGTCCCTGATACGTGTACGAAAAATCGGAAATCCGGTATGCTCCGTCTTTGCTATGCGCTCCCCAGCTGGTTTCGTCGCAGGAGGTCAGTCGGTCTGTGAGGCCTAGGGTCTGCACGATCTGCTCGCCCGTCACCGGTCTCAAGCCCAAGGTCTGCCGCTCATGCACATCAAGGTCATGCAGCTGTTCAGCGCTCATTTCGCGTGCGATACGACCGTCTGCTATGTACCAAGCGCGGTCGATGAGACCGTCAAGCCAGTAGAGCCGGTGTTCGGCGATAAGCACCGTCTTGCCCTGCTTCTTCCACAGACGCACGATCTGCCGCAAATCAGCAATCGAACGCGCGTCGAGATTGCTGCTCGGCTCGTCAAGCACCAGCACTTGCGGCTCCGCCGTAGAGACCGAGGCGCAGGCCACTCGCTGCTTCTGGCCGCCGCTCATCTGTGCAATGCCGCGGTCAAGCAACGACTCAATACGAAAATCGCCAGCGGTTCCGTCGATTCTGCTGCGAATATCCTCAGGAGACATTTCGAAATTCTCACAGGCAAAGGCCAGCTCACCGGTCACGTTCAGCGTAAAGAACTGGCTTTTAGGATTTTGAAACACCGACCCGACACGACGCGCGATTCGAGCCAGCGGGGTATGCGCGTTGTCATTCCCAGCTACTTCGACATGGCCTTGGAGCGAGCCTTCGAAATAATGCGGCGCAAGGCCGTTCGCCAGTCTGGTGATGGTCGTCTTGCCACAGCCAGAGTCGCCGCATAGCAGAATCACCTCACCGGTTTCAATGCCGCCGCTGATGTCCTGGACTCCGGCATGCGAGCCCCCGCCGTAAGCGAAGGAAACGTGGTCGAAGGCGAGGATCGACTTTCCTGCAGACGGCATATCGCCATTGCGCAGATTCTCGCCCGCCTGCTCAGATGAAAAGTCTTGCATATCGCCGTGCGATTGCGCACGAAGAGGAGCCGAAGCGATGCCGGGCAGGCCGTTATCGGCATCCCGAGCCGTCATGCCAGCACTCCCAAAGAAGTCAGCGCCCACACGGCGAAACAGCCGAGACATAGCAGCCATACCAGTGCATCGGAGAAACGGAACCCTATCCGGGCGATGCTCGTACGCCGCTTGCCAGCGCCGAGTCCGCGCGTGAGCGCCACTTGGCTAAGCTCATCGGCTATGCGCACAGAATTGGTCATCAGCGGCATTACACGGTATTCCAAGATCTCCGACATCTTGCCGCCGCCGAAGCGCACGCCGCGCATGATCATGGCATCGTTGATCGAACGCTGTTCGGCAACAGCCGTCGGGAAGAACCGAAACATGACCGCCAGCGAGATGGTAACGCTTTGCGGCACATGCATGCGTTGCAGCGCAGCTATCAGCTCGCTTGCCGTGGTGGTGGAGAGCAGCCAGTAAGCGGTCATCGCGCTGGGCAGCAGCTGCGTGACGATGCCTGTGGAGGCATACAACATCCATCCAATGAAGCCGCCAGCATAGGGCAGCACGAACGACGCTACGAGGAAGCATCCCACTATTGCGATGAGGGAAAATACCGCGCCGCGAACCCGGCCGTTGGCAAGCAGCAGCAGGAACGGCGAGATTGCCAGCATACACCGCACCACCAGTATCCAGTAGGCGTCTGCGCCCAGCAGCGTCAGGCAGAAGCACCCCACCGTCAGCACGTAGAAAAGCTTGGTGCGCGGGTCGAAGCGCAGCCAGCCGCGATATTCTTCACTTCCGATGTCCATAAGCGTGCATTGTCCTATCTGCCATATGTCAGACTAAGCCGGCTTTTTCAAAGTGCTTTCGAATCACCAGTTTGGCGAACCACGCGCCCAACACGCCGCCGAGTACGCCGAGAACGGGCAGCGCCGGCAGCACCCAGCCGGGGAACAACCCTGCGAGACCGGCGGAGTACTGTGCGCCGTTTTTGGCCGTCAACGCCCCCAGATAGTCGTTTCTGCCGATGTAGAATGGCAGAAACATGCCGATGCTCCACAGGTTGAACACGCCTGCGGAGATGATATTCACATTGAGGCTGCGGTAGCGCCCGGCCCACGCGATCAGGTCGGCTCCCACCGACGCGGCCACAGCCGTGGCAATCGTGTAGTAATTGCCATGCATCGCGCCCATCAGCACGGCGAGCAGTATGCCCATGATGGTAATCGCCCCGAAACGATGCGATTTCGCAGCCACCATCATGTACGGAATTCCACCGAAAAGCCCGCAGGCGAAGCCCGTGAGCGGCATGCCCACGGGTATTACATGCGTCACGCCGGCGGCGACGGAGATGAGCACGAAATACAAGACGTTATACACGCCGATGGTGATGTAGTCCCGCGTCTGCAGCTTGCCGCTGCCTGGTAGCTGCGGCTTCGTCTCGCCCGCACCAGCGTCGCTGACGTGCGTTGCCATATGTGCCATGGTATTCCTCATATCCGCTGATCCAACTGTGCCTTCAGCCGTTGCGATGATGACGAAACCATAAAAACCATAGGCGCCTTATCGCAACAGACCTCTCATGACTGTAACGGCTATCTCTTGCAAAGTCACTACTATCGCCCGAGCAGAACATGTGCTACGCGAAATATCTGTCGCGGCCGCGGTTTCCCGAAGCATCGCGGGCGAGCGCACACAGCCCGCTGCTCGTAGCCGACGCCGCCGACGGCGACCAGGCCAACGCCGCACAGCGCAAGAGCACGCGCTCCCGATACACCACATCTTCGATACACCACAGATGGCACAATGGTCATATGAGCGAAAACAGCCTGAATCGTCCTGCCTCGACGTCCGCCACCATGCAGTCCATTTCTCCCATTTCTTCCTTGACTATCAATCGGCCCCTTGGCACGCCCTTGGGCGCGAAGCCGACCCGCGTGCTGCTGCTGGGTTCAGGCGAGCTGGGCAAAGAGGTCACCATCGAGCTGATGCGGCTAGGCGCGTGGGTATGCGCTGCGGACAGCTACCCTGGCGCTCCGGCGGCCCAAGTGGCGCATGAGGCGCAGGTGCTCGATATGGCGGACGCGCAGAAACTCAATGCACTCATAGCCCGCGTAAAGCCGGACATCATCATCCCCGAAGTGGAGGCCATCGCCACTGCAGAACTGGCCAAAGCGGCCCAATCGGGCATCCAGGTGGTGCCGAGCTCCGGCATCGCCGCGATCTGCATGGATCGGGAGCGGTTGCGCGTGCTGGCCCATGACGAGCTTGGCCTGCCCACGACGCCGTACCGCTTCGCCGGGTCCTTCGAGGAGCTGCAATCCGGCGCTGAGGCTGTGGGCTACCCCTGCGTCGTCAAGCCGATTATGAGCTCATCTGGACACGGACAGTCGGTCGTCAAGGGCGCAGAACAGCTCGAACAGGCTTGGCAGGAGGCGCAGACCGGCCGACGCGCGGCGAACGACGGCACGGTTTCGCGTGTCATCGTCGAGGCTTTGGTGCCATTGGCCTATGAGCTGACTGTGCTCACCGTCAGCTCCCGCGCGGGCGTGGTCACCTGCGCGCCTATCGGGCAACGGCAGGATCATGGGGATTACCGCGAGTCCTGGCAGCCGGCCAACGTCGATGACGCGACTCTGGCGACGGCGCAGCGCATCGCCTGCACTGCGGTGCTGGGCATGGTCGATCAGGCACAGCGCGAGGGCGAACGCGGCTGGGGCGTGTTTGGCGTGGAATTGTTCGTGCTCGACAACGGCACCGTGCTCTTCAACGAGGTCTCCCCCAGGCCCCACGACACGGGCATGGTGACCATGATGTCCCAGCGCCTGAGCGAGTTCGCGCTGCACGCCCGGGCCGTGCTAGGGCTGCCAGTGACGCAGGAGCATCTGAATCTGACCTTGCGGCAGGGTTCGGTCGCGGCCAGCCATGCGATTGTGATCGAGGGCGAAGGCGAGGCCGTGTTCTCGAATCTGCCCGAAGCACTGGCAGAGCCGGATACCGACCTGCGCATTTTCACCAAGCCCGCCGTGCACGGCCATCGGCGCATGGCGGTGTCGCTGGCGACCGGCAAAGACGTTGACGAGGCGCGAGCACGGGCCGCGCAGGTGGCGGATACACTGCACATCGCGATTAGCTGATGTTTTCATGCAATTTGTGTGCCATATCGGCTCGTTAGCCACCTTATTCGGGTGTCTTCAAGTTGCAATGCGTAGAAATTGTCCGGTTTTCGATGGTATCTGCGTTATGTGTAGCGCTAATTCACCCTTGCGGAGGTCTATCTGCATTGTGTGAGGCGTTAATTCCTTGGCACCCTGAGTATCGCTGGCCGAAAACCGCGGTTCTGACCACCTGATACTCGACTCTCCGAAAAATAGCGCCTCACACAACGCAGATAGACCTCCGCAGCACCTCGATAACGCTACACACAACGCAGATACCCGGTTTGTTGAGGTATGACAGCACAAAGTTCGTCGTCCGCCCGAGCAATCCGTGTCGTTGTAACCTCTGCTTGCTACGCTGTGAGCGTCAATTCACTGCTCCAAATCTTGTGGAAAAGGCATACGCGAAAGGCGGGTCATGGAGAAACTGGAGAAGCTCTACGAGGGCAAGGCCAAGAAACTCTACGCAACCAACGATCCGGACATTCTCTGGGTCGAATACATGAATCAGGCGACCGCCGGCAACGGCGCGAAGAAAGCCCAGATCGAAGGCAAGGGCGAGCTGAACAATCACATCACCTCTGTCATCTTCGACCTGCTCAAGGCCCGAGGCGTGGAAAGCCACTTCGTGCAGCGCTTGTCCGACACCGAGCAGCTGGTGCGCCGCATGGACATGTTCCCGCTTGAGATCATCATGCGCAACACCGCCGCAGGGTCGTTTGCGAAGCGCTACGGCGTCGCCGAAGGCACGGAGCTGAAAAAGCCGATTCTCGAATTCTGCGTGAAGTCCGACGAGCTGGGCGATCCCTTCATCAACGATGACGGCATCATCGCCCTGGGACTGGCCAGCGAAGAGGAGCTTGCCACGATCTCGCGCCAGGCGCGCGCGGTCAACGATGCGCTGCTCGACATCTTCACGAAGATCGGCGTGCAACTGGTCGATTTCAAAATCGAAGAGGGCAAGACCGGCGACGGGAAGATTCTCCTGGCCGACGAAATCACCCCCGACACCTGCCGCCTGTGGAACAAGGGCAGCAAGGATGGCAAGGTCGAGCATCTCGACAAGGACCTTTTCCGCCGGGATCTGGGCGATATCATCCCCGCATACGAGGATATCTACGCGCGCCTGACCGCATTGGCCAAGGACGAGGGCATCACCCCCAGCGCATGATCGCAATCGCCTGCATCCGTCAGCCTCGGGTGCAGGCGATGCTCATTTATCCAGTGTCATGTCACACTGCATTGACCACAAGCCATACGGCACTCTGTGGAATGAAACACTGTGAAACGAAATACTCAGTGCAGTACACACTTGACGCAATATGGCACTCAGTGCAATACAGCACTCGGTGAAGACCGCAAGCATCCAACAATAACCGCATAGGCATTCCGTGTATTCCGTGCTCAAGCACCGACCGAAGGACAGGACAAGAGTGGCTCAGACAAACACCGCGGCACAGGCAAACGCAACGGCGCATGACAATCATGACAATGCATCCGTGTTCCGTATCTACGTGGAGAAGAAGCCCGGATTCGACGTTGAAGCGCAGCAATTGCGCAGCGAGCTCGTCACGATTCTGGGCATCACGGGCATCACCGGGCTGCGCATGATCAACCGCTATGACGTGCAGGGCATCGATGCCGCGCTGTTCGATCAGGCCGTGGCGACTGTGTTCAGCGAGCCGCAGGTCGATACGGTTTCCGAGACGCTTCCCGGAATCGACAACAAGGCCGGCGACAATACCGCAGCCGGCGCCGCATCCAACGCCATCTTCGGCGTGGAGTACCTTCCCGGCCAGTTCGATCAGCGGGCCGATTCCGCAAGCGAATGCATCCAGCTCATCTCCCAGGGCGAGCGCCCCACCGTGCGCACAGCCAGAATCTACATCATCGCCGGCGACCTCTCCCCCGAGGACTTGGCAGCCGTCAAGCGCTATGTGATCAATCCGGTCGAATCGCGGCCGGCCTCGCTCGACCCGGTGACCAGCCTGAACGACGAGGTCAAGCAGCCCGGATCAGTCGAAATCCTCAGGGGATTCAACGAACTGGACGAACAAGGCCTGGGCGATTTCCTTGTGGATCGCGCTCTGGCGATGGATCTGGCGGATGCGCAATGCTGCCAGCGCTATTTCGCCGGCGAGAAGCGCGAGCCGACCATCACCGAAATCAAGGTCATTGACACGTACTGGTCCGATCATTGCCGCCATACGACCTTCGGCACGCGTCTTGACGACATCGCCTTCGACGATGACAAGGTGAGCGAGGCCTTCAACCGTTATCTTGCGATGCGCAAGGAGCTGGGCCGCGACGCGAAGCCGATATGCCTTATGGATATGGCCACCATCGGCGCGAAATGGCTTGCGACCAAGGGCCTGCTCACCGGGCTGGACGAGTCCGAGGAGATCAACGCGTGCACCGTCAAGGTCAAGGTCGACGTGGACGGGCGAGACGAGGACTGGCTGTTCCTGTTCAAGAACGAAACGCATAACCATCCCACGGAAATCGAGCCCTTCGGCGGCGCGGCCACCTGCATTGGCGGCTGCATCCGCGACCCGCTTTCCGGCCGCTCCTATGTATATCAGGCGATGCGGGTCACCGGTGCCGGCGACCCGACTGTGCCGGTGAGCGAGACATTGCAGGGCAAGCTTCCCCAGCGCAAGCTGGTGACCGGGGCCGCCGCTGGATACTCTTCGTATGGCAACCAGATCGGCCTAGCCACCGGGCAGGTGGACGAAATTTACCACCCGGGCTACGTGGCCAAGCGCATGGAAGTCGGTGCCGTGGTGGGTGCTACGCCAGCCGATCATGTGCGCCGCGAAACCCCGACTCCGGGCGACAAGATCATTCTGCTGGGCGGGCGTACTGGCCGCGACGGCATCGGCGGGGCCACGGGCGCTTCGCAGTCTCTGGACGTCACCTCGACCACTGAGCTCGGCGCCGAAGTGCAGAAGGGTAACGCACCTGTCGAACGTAAGCTGCAGCGGCTCTTCCGCCGCAAGGACGCCTGTCAGCTCATCAAGCGCTGCAACGATTTCGGCGCAGGCGGCGTGTCGGTGGCGACCGGCGAAATCGCCGACGGGCTGATCATCAATTTGGACGCGGTACCCAAGAAGTACGCGGGACTCGACGGCACCGAGCTGGCCATATCCGAGTCGCAGGAGCGCATGGCAGTGGATGTCGCCGCTTCCGATGTGGACGAATTCCTCGAATACGCGCGCCAGGAGAATCTTGAGGCCACGGTTGTCGCGACCGTCACCGAAGAGGCTCGGATGCGCATGAACTGGCAGGGCGACGCCATCGTCGACCTGAGCCGCGCCTTCCTTGCCTCGAACGGTGCCGAAAAGCATCAGCGGGTGCAAGTGGGGCCGAGCAGCAACTATGCCACGCCGGCATCGTGGAACTCGGGGACATTAGCGGCGCGCATGCACGCGCTGGTGAGCGATCTGAACGTCGCTTCGAACAAGGGGCTTGGTGAGCGCTTCGATTCGACCATCGGCGCAGGCACGGTGCTGATGCCCTATGGCGGTTCGCGTCAACTCACGCCGAGCCTGGCGATGGTGGCGAAGCTGCCGGTCTTCGGCGAAACGACCACTGCCTCAGCCATGGCGTGGGGCTTCAATCCCTACATCATGGAGCGCGACCAGTTCACCGGCGCGTATCTTTCCGTGGTCGAGTCGCTGTCGAAGCTCGTGTCCAGCGGCTTCAAGCGCGAGAACGCTTATCTGAGCCTGCAGGAGTACTTCGGCAAGCCCGGCACTGAGCCGAGCCGTTGGGGCAAGCCGTTGGCCGCAGTGCTCGGCGCGCTGAACGCGCAGGTCGATCTGGGCGTGGGCGCCATCGGCGGCAAGGACTCCATGAGCGGCAGTTTCGAGGATCTCGACGTGCCGCCGAGCCTGATCTCCTTCGCCGTGGCCATCGGACCGGTGAACCACGCCACTTCGCCTGAGTTCAAGGGTGCCGGTCATCGCGTCGTGCGCATCGCGCCGCGCTATGCCGCCGACGGATTGACTCCGGATACTGAGGGCCTGCTGGGTGCGATGACCGCCGTCGAGGAGCTTATCGAAGACGGTTCCGCGCTAGCGGTCTCCACGCCGGGCTACGGCGCGAGCGCCGCGGCGCTGTTCGAAATGACCGTAGGCAACGGCATCGGGCTTGCGCTTGAGCCGGAAATCGCGGTTGACGATCTCTTCAAAGCCGCATATGGCTCGTTCTTCGTGGAACTGGCCGATGGTGCCGCACTGCCGAAGGTGACTAACCGGGTGTGCATGGGCACAATCGGTACCACGACGGCGGATTATGCGTTCCGTACGAGTGCGGAAACGTTGGATCTCGCGCAGGTGCAGGAAGTCTGGGAGGGCGGCATCGAATCGGTGTACCCCTACCGCGCGGACGGCCCCCAGGTCGAGACGATCAGCCATATTGCTGGTCAGACGACTCGCCGTTCCGGCACGAGCATCGCCAAGCCGCGCGTCGTGATTCCCGTTTTCCCCGGCAACAACTGCGAATATGATTCGGCGGCGGCATTCGAACAGGCGGGCGCCGAGGTGAGCACGCTGATCATCAACAACCTCACCCCGGGCGCTGTCGCGGAATCGACCGCGCGTCTGGCGCAAGAGATATCCCGCAGCCAGATCGTCATGATTCCCGGCGGCTTCTCCGGCGGCGACGAACCGGACGGCTCGGCCAAGTTCATCACCGCGTTCTTCCGCTCGCCGCAGGTCACCGAGGCCGTGCGCGACCTGCTGAACAACCGCGATGGACTGATGCTAGGTGTGTGCAACGGCTTCCAGGCACTTGTCAAGCTCGGTCTGGTGCCTTTCGGCGACATCGTGCCGATGACGGCCGAATGCCCGACGCTGACCTTCAACACCATCGGTCGCCACCAGAGCCGCCTCGTGCATACGCGCGTGGCCTCCGATCTGTCGCCGTGGCTGTCCAAGACGCAGGTCGGCGACATCCACACGATTGCGATATCCCACGGCGAAGGCCGTTTCGTCGCCCCGCAGCCAGTGCTCGACCAGCTCAAGGCCTCCGGCCAGATAGCGACGCAATATGTGGACGAAAACGGCGTGCCAGGCATGAGTCTGGACGTGAATCCGAACGGCTCCCTGCTTGCCGTCGAAGGCATCACCAGCCCCGATGGCCGCGTCTTCGGCAAGATGGCCCACTCCGAGCGCTCCGGCGCAGGCCTATACCGCAACGTCCCCGGCACCGAACGCCAGCCGATCTTCGAAGCCGGAGTCGAGTACTTCACGGCGTGAGCGGGTTGCGCTGGATCGGCGCAGGCTAGAGCAAACCGGTATACATAGCATTGGTAAGGCCGCTGGGGAATCGGGCACCGCATGAGTGTCGTACGATTCTCTGGCGGCCTTGCTTGTCATTCCGTCCGTATACCTGTCAATGAACGAGTATCAAAAGATTGGCATACAGGCCAAACGGTTCCCAGTAGCCAGTAGATGTTGTGTGTGAATCTGAATTTACCCCGACCTCAGTTCGCTGGCAATGTCGTGGATATATAGCATGAGACCTGGTATAGCGGCGCCGATGCGCATTGTGCCTATGACGCACGTTTTGTTCCGGAGATAATGACGGCGTAACGCAGGACTTTTGGCGTGTTCATCGGCCATCGCAAGGGAAGTGCTGCGGACAGTACGGTCTGTTCCTCGATTCGACCGCCAGCATCACGGATAGCAGCCAATACGCACTCACGACTTCCGTAGATCTTCGTATCATCGAATAAATCAACAAAGGCAAAACGACCACCGTCCGCTACAACCCTGATGGCCTCGGCGATGCTCACGTTTTTGTTGTCAGCATCTTTGACTTCATGAAAGGTAAGGCAACTCACCACGCGATCAAACTCGCCATTTGAGAATGGCAACCTTGACACGGAACCATGAACGAATGCTATTTGCGGAACATGTTCCAATCTTGCATTCCGTTCTGCCTGAACCCGCGCAAACTGGCCCCACTCCCCAGGCCAGTAATCCAGGCCGATGAATTTCCCCGGCCACGTCTTCGCAAGCTTGATCAGCAGTTCGCCGCTCCCGCACCCGATATCGAGATAGTTCTCGCCGTCGCCAACTCGCTCGACGATCTGCTGATGAACCTTTGCCTGAATATCATCGCCTTGCGGGCTCAGCCGCCACGATGTCACACTGATGACGACCAGCGATGTAGATACAAGGCACCGCCACTATGGCCAACGCAAATCCAGGCCTCCAGATGACGCCAGCCACAACGGCTGCAAGCACAATCGCCACCGAAAGCATCCAGAACAATCGGATTCTCGATGGTTTGATCCAAGTCGGGTAACTGGGCATATCACGCATGGCTCCATGATAAGTCTGCGCCGTCCCACATTCGACTGACTACATTGCTCCTTCGCTGCCTATACCCGCGTCTTCCCATCACCCGGCTTATCCAAATCATCTAGGGCGATGATTTCTTCAAGCGGAATCGCCGTGTGGTCTTCGAGCACGAGGGCTTTCCGTTCTCGGTCGATAAGATGGATGATGCCTTCTGCGGTGATGTAGTCGCCGCCGTCCTTGCTGCCATCCTTGCGAAAATAGGTGATTGCGAGCCGATGCCGGGATTCGCGCTGATCCAAGGCGCGTTGCAGCTTCGCGTTGAGTTCGCGTTGTGCGTCCTCGTCCAGCAGCACGTGCTGATGCGTTTCGCGTGCCGCTTCCATGATGATGGCGTCGTATCCGGTGAGCGCAGCGAATGGCATGAACTGCGCGGCGCGACTGCGCAGAGCCATCCGCGCGTGGGTGCGTGACTGGTGGTGCGGCATCGCGATGATGTCATCGTAACGATGGGTTGCTTCAAGCGTCATGCGGCATGACCTCCTATCTGCGCGTTGCGCTTGATGCCGGTGGCGCCTTCTTCCAAATCCATGCCTTTGACAATGGAGTTGCGGCCGAATCGTCGCTTGACACCGATCATCGCACGCTGCACTTCGAGTTCGTTGCGCTGATCCTGTTCGGCTGCCTGACGGGCCGCCTCCTCGTCGTCTCCGCACGAGAACAGGTCAGGCTGCTCATAGCGCTGCTCCCCCGTGCCCGATGCATATGCCGGCCGCAGCCGACCCACGACGACGTTCATCCGGCGCACCATAAGCAGCGGGTCGGTCACGCGGTCGTAGAGCGCCATCATAGCCTTGATGATGACTTTGGATGACGACGTGTACGAACCAAGCTTCGTCGTGCCTCGTGAAGGTTTGGGCACCTTGCGTCCAAAACGGTCCTGCACCACGGCTCGCGATGACGGCTTGCGCATGACGGCACCGACGTCAATGCCTTCTGCACCGATGCTTTCGACGTCGGCACTTTCAGCGCTGCCGTTCTCCTCATCGGTACCTTCTCTGCCAGCATACCTACCGCCAGCATGTCCCTCGCCAGCACGGTCAGCGGCACCAGCACCAGCAGCACGTGCTTGGCCAGTGCTGATACTGGCACTGGTACCCGGCGCAACATTGTTCAGCCGCTCATAGCCGACATACAGCCCGATCTGATCGGTCTGCATCCGCTTGTCCACCATTTCCAGGACGAGCATATCGGTCATCTCCTTGATCACGAGCCGGGCATGCTTCCAGTCATAGGGCGTTTGGAGCACCTGACCGGAACTCATGCTGGTGGCCGCAGGCTTGTAGGCCTTGATCTCCTCGATGGTGCAGGGTTCGTAGCCCCAGGCATGGTCGATGAGCAGCTCGGCGTTGATGCCGAACATTCGGTAGAGCAGATCCTCGTTGTAATAATCGCAAGATCTGCCTGCTGAACAGCGAGCGATATCCCCCATCGTGAGCAACCCGTGCGCTTCAAGCTTCTTCGCATATCCGCGCCCAACCCGCCAGAAATCGGTCAACGGCCTGTGCGCCCACAGCAGCTGACGATACGACGTCTCATCGAGTTCGGCGACGCGCACGCCGTCCTCATCGCCCGGAATATGCTTCGCCACAATATCCATCGCGACTTTGCTCAGATACATATTCGTGCCGATTCCGGCTGTGGCAGTCAGCTTCGTATCCTTTTGGATATCATGCACTATCGCAACCGCCATCTCATGCGCGCTCATGCCCGAAGCCTTGAGATAATGGGTCACGTCCATGAACACCTCATCAACCGAATACACATGGATATCCTGCGCACCCACGTATCGCAGATAAATGGCATACACTTCCGCACTGCGCTGCAAATACCGCGCCATCTTGGGCTTGGCGGCGATGTAAGTCGCCTTCAGATTCGGCGACGCGCTCAGCTCATCGGCATCGAAAGACTCCCCTTCGAGACGCCTTCCCGGGGCGTTCAGGCGACGGCGCTCATTGACCTCCGCCATCTTCTGCACCACTTCGAACAGCCGCGCACGACCGGGAAGGCCATATGCCTTGAGCGAAGGCGAAACTGCCAGGCAGATCGTCTTCTCGGTGCGGCTGACATCGGCCACCACCAGATTGGTCGTCAGCGGGTCAAGGTTGCGCTCCACGCATTCGACGGAGGCATAGAACGATTTGAGATCGATCGCTATGTAAGTCCGATCTGCCATAGCTCGCCTCCTTATGCGCTCCTTCGTGGCCGGTTTCCGATTCGGTAGGTCATACAATACACAAGCAGTAGAACATATGTTCGAACTCGTGTCGTACGTAAGAATGCACGGTTTCGGAGTTTTGGGGAGTTGTTTTCGTATTATGGTTGCATGACTGTTGAACACAATGCGCCCGACGACAACGAGACGACCGCGAAGGTATTCAAGGCGCTGTCAGACCCGGTTCGGCTTGAGATCGTTCGCTATCTGAAAAAAGTCGGGCGAGGCGTGACGTGCGAGGAAGTCGGCCTGGCAGTCGATATCACCAGATCCGCCGGATCCTACCATTTCCGCACATTGCGCGAGGCTGGCCTGATTCACATGCGCAAGGACGCGCGGGAAAAGTACGTCACCCTCGACTACGAGGCCTTCGACCGGTACGTCACCCACTTCTTTGACTCCCTGAACTAGGAAATAAACACCCATTACGGCGTAGTCATCACTCCGTTTTATAGTTTAACAATTGTTTAATTATTCAACTATAAAACAGGAGATCCTATGCATAGGTTATATCCGGATGCCACCTCTTCCGAGGCGGAATGACCCAGCAACCACAGCGGTGCCCAGGAGGTCACGTCACCGTTGTCCAACCAAAGAGTTTCGCAGGGGTGGCTGATGGCACTAACCTCATTGGGCATCTTCATGGCGATGATGGATTCGATGATCGTGACGACGGCTTCGGGCGCGATAGGACGCCAGTTCGGCCTGGATGTGGTGCGCTTGCAGTGGGTGCTCAACGCGTACAACATCACGATTGCGGCGCTGCTTCTGCTGGGCGTCGCCATCGGCGACCGGATCGGGCGGCGCAGGACCTACATCCTCGCGCTTGGCCTGTTCACCTTGGGGTCAGCAGCCTGCGCCTTGTCGGTAAGCTTCGCATGGCTGCTGGCCGGGCGGATCGTCCAGGGCGTGGGCGCGTGCGCGATGACGCCCATGTCGATGACGATTCTGACCTCGGCGACTCCGGCAAGCAAGCGAGGCGGCGCCCTGGGCATATGGAGCGGCGTGGGCGGTCTGGCTCTGGTCGTCGGCCCTGCTTTGGGCGGGCTGATCACCGCGTCCTTGTCGTGGCAGTGGATCTTCTGGATCAACGTGCCCATCGGCCTGGCCGGCATGATCCTCGCGCACTATAAGCTGCCCGAGTCGCGCGTGCCCGCCTCCCGCATTGACCCGTTTGACGCGGTGCTGGTCGTGGCCGCGTCCGGGCTGGTGGTCTGGGCGCTCTCCGAGGCGCCGAACGTGGCGATGCGCCTGCCTGCGGGCGTGGCCGGCTTGGCCAGCGTGCTGGCTGCCGTGGCGTTCGTCACCAGGCAGCGGGGCAAGGACCATTCTCTGTTGCCGCTGCGCCTGTTCTCCTCCAAGGCACTCTCGGGCGGGGTGGCGGCCACGTTCCTGCTGTATGCGGCGATGTACGGCGTCGTGTTCTTCCTGCCGCAGTATCTGCACGCGGCCCTCGGCCTGGGCACGCTGAGCGCTGGACTGGGTCTGCTTCCCTGGACCGGCGCGTTCGCCGTACTCTCTCCCTTCGCAGGAAGGCTTGTCGACCACTATGGCGAACGCAACATGGCGCTGGCGGGCATGGCGATGCAAGTCGTCGGCTATGCGAGCCTTGCCGCTGCCGTGCTCTTCGGCGGCTGGTACTGGCTGCTCGCGGTCCTCTTGGTCCTATCAGGAGCCGGTCTCGCCCTGGCCGGGCCCGCGTTGCAGAAGGGCGTGCTGGGATCCGTCGAACCCATGCTCATGGGCAAGGCCTCGGGCGTGTTCAACATGTTCCGCCAGCTCGGCGGCGCGGCGGGAACGGCCCTGTCCGTCATCGCTGTTTTTAGTCAAGTTGGTTTTTTGTGGTTGGTCACTTATTTTTTTCGGGTTTCGGCGTGGAGCGTGCTGTTGGTTATTGGTTGTGGATTTCCTTGCCGAACATGAGGGCTTCGCTCACGCGCCGGCTTGGTCCGGTGAATTCGATGAGGCGGCCGTGGTGGACGATGCGGTCGATGATCGCGGCGGCGAGTTTGTCGTCGGCGAAGATCGTGCCCCATTTGCTGAACTCGATGTTGGTGGTGAAGATGATGCTTCTTCTCTCGTAGCTGCCGGTGATGATCTGGTAGAGGAGTCTGGCGCCGTCGATGTCGAAGGGCACGTAGCCGAACTCGTCGAGGATGATCAGGTCGGCGCGCGCGAGGTCTCT
>NZ_JGZR01000001.1 GCF_000741775.1 Bifidobacterium subtile | reverse complement strand
GCGATCGCTGGTCCAATGCGACCAAGGGAAGCGCACGGGTGCGCTGGCTCGAGGATACCGCCCAGCCCACGATGCGCCTGGCGTACGCGTCGGTGACGAACGCCACATAGGCGAAACTTCCGGATGCAAGGCGCACGTACGTGATGTCGGCCACGTGCAGGCGGCCCGGAGCGTCGGCCGTGAAGCGGCGTTGCACGAGGTCCTCGCGCCCGCCGCGGCTTCTGACCGGCTTCGTGGCCACCGGGATCCGGCCACGGCGAACACCCCGGATACCCGTGGAGCGCATCACGCGCACCGGTTCATGGCCGTGTATGGCTACCGGAAGATGCATGCCCAGCTGATCCGCCAAGGCTGGGATGGGATCGGCCGCGACCAGGGAGCTTGTCAAGTGTTTTGTGTAAGGGGTGTGTTTGGTGGTTATAGGTAGGGGTTGATTCGTTCGGGGTATGCGAGGGCGAGTTGGGCGAGTGCTTGTTGCCAGTTGGTGGTGATTTGCCCTTCGATGAGTCTGCCTTCGGCTTTGCGTTTCGTTTTCCGGGTGCCTCCTTTTTCTTTTTCGCGTTGTCTTGCGCGTTTGTCTTCGATGTTGCCGATGGCTAGCCATAACAGTTTCACGACCGCGTCATCGTTGGGGAAATGGCCCCGATTTTTGATGATCTTCCGCAGCTGAAAATTCAACGACTCGATCGAATTCGTCGTATAAATCACGCGGCGGAGCATGGGCGGGAATGCGAGGAATGGCGTGAACCTGTCCCACGCGTCTTCGAACACGCGGATCGTGTTCGGATTCGCTTGCCCGAGCTCGGTGCCTGAAAACTCGGTCAGCGCGGCCCTGGCCGCGTCTTCGTCGGCGGCTTGATAGATCGGTTTCAACGCCTGGGCAACAGCTTTGCGTGACTTATAGGCCACGAACCGCATCGCTGCACGGATCAGGTGCACGACACAGGTTTGCACGATCGAGTCAGGCCAGGTCGCCTCGATGGCCTCGGGGAATCCGGTCAGCCCGTCACAACACACGATCAACACATCGCTGACACCACGGTTGGCCAGTTGGGCACACACGCCAGCCCAGAACTTCGCGCCCTCGGTGGCCTGCACCCAAATGCCCAACACGTGTTTGATGCCATCCATGTCCACGCCGATAGCGATATGCGCGGCCTTATTCTTCACGTGCGCGCCATCCCGGACTTTCACGACCAACGCGTCGAGATAGATCACTGGATAAAACGAGTCCAGAGGCCGCTGCTGCCAAGCAATAACCTCGTCTTGGACCTCGTCCGTGATCTTCGAGATCGTTTCCCTGCTGATCTCCGTACCCACCGTGGTGACCAGGTGATGCTCAATATCCCTGATCGTCATCCCGCCGGCATACAACGAGATGATCATGTCATCAAGCCCGCCAACCCGACGCTGACCCTTCGGTATCAGCATCGGCGTGAACGACCCATCACGATCACGTGGGATCGCTAACTGCACGTCACCGACACTCGTCGATACCGTTTTCGGGAAGAACCCGTTACGCGAATTCGCGTGAATGCTGGCATCCGGAGCGCCTTTCTCATACCCCAAATGCCCATCAAGCTCGGCCTGCAACCCGCGCTCCAGTCCGGCCTTGATCAACTGCTGGATCAGCCCGTCACGGCCCTCAAGCTTCACCTGGCCAGCATCAATCTTCGCGTACAAATCATCCAACACACCCG
The DNA here is from genome assembly GCF_000741775.1 of Bifidobacterium subtile. Taxonomy (GTDB): domain Bacteria; phylum Actinomycetota; class Actinomycetes; order Actinomycetales; family Bifidobacteriaceae; genus Bifidobacterium; species Bifidobacterium subtile. The sequence continues at coordinate 229,768 of NZ_JGZR01000001.1, read as the reverse complement.
ACGCTTCAAGCGCCGCAACGCCCTCAGCCTGCTCACGGCCACGCGCCTGTCGTTCTTGTCTATCAATCATGGTCATCAGTGTCTCAACTTTCAATCAAAAACACCCCCACTTACACAAACAATCTGACACCCTCCGACCAGGTGCTGCGCGTGATGCGCTCCACGGGTATCCGGGGTGTTCGCCGTGGCCGGATCCCGGTGGCCACGAAGCCGGTCAGAAGCCGCGGCGGGCGCGAGGACCTCGTGCAACGCCGCTTCACGGCCGACGCTCCGGGCCGCCTGCACGTGGCCGACATCACGTACGTGCGCCTTGCATCCGGAAGTTTCGCCTATGTGGCGTTCGTCACCGACGCGTACGCCAGGCGCATCGTGGGCTGGGCGGTATCCTCGAGCCAGCGCACCCGTGCGCTTCCCTTGGTCGCATTGGACCAGTCGATCGCCTGGACGGCCCGGCACGGCGACACCCGCGGTCTGATCCACCACTCGGATCACGGCACCCAGTACATCAGCAGCCTGTACGGCACGCATCTGAACGAGGCCGGGATCCTGGCCTCCACCGGCACGGTGGGTGATTCCTATGACAACGCGCTGGCCGAGAGCGTCAACGGCGCGTACAAGAACGAACTGATCACACGATCCGCGCCGTTCGGGACCGTGCGGGCGTTGGAAACAGCGACCTTCCAATGGGTCTCCTGGTGGAACAACCAACGCCTCCACGAACGCCTCGACTACCGGACACCAGCCGAGGTAGAAGCACGCTATTATCAAACCAAGGCGACACCAGTCACCCAATAAAACACAGGGAACAAAACCCAGTCCATATCACGTACGCGAAGCTCCCGTTCGAAAGCCCCACGTAGGTGATGTCGGCGACGTGCAGCCGGCCGGGGCGTCGTCCGTGAAGCGGCGCCGCACCAGATCCCCACGCCCGCTGCTACTTCTCGCGGGCCGCGTGGTCACCTGGGGTCCGGCCGCGGCGAACGCCCTGGACGCCTAGGGAGCGCATCACGCCCAGCACTTGGTCGCGGCCGACGCCAACCCAGCCCTGGCGTCTCAGCTGTATGAGCGTCTTTCGGTAGCCATACACGGCCATGAACCGATGCGCATGAATCGTCATGACGTCGCGCGCCAGGGCCTCGTGCCGCGCCCGCACCCAAGAGAGGGACACGCGTCTTGGCCTGCCAGTAAGCGCGCGACGTGAAAAACACGCAATCCAACGAGGCCTTCAGCAGCCTGCAGATCGGCCCGACCCCGAACCCGACGCGATGAACATCGATGTACTCGACCATCAGCGCCGTGTCGGGTCGAGCCCGGCAGCGAAAAACCGACGCCGAACTCAGTATCTCATTCGCGCGGCGAAGCTCGGCATTCTCCCGATGTAGCCTCCTCAACTCCTCGGATTCACCGAAATCCACCGTATTCGCCGTATCGGAGCGTTCCTGCCAGCGGCGCAGGGATTCCATTGCGATCCCGAGATCCTTCGCCACACCCTGCAACGCCTTCGTCTCCGACGAGTAATCGGCGCGCGAGTCCGCCAACAGCCTGACCGCTCCCTCCCTGAACCCCCTGTCATATCTTTCGACCAAGATTCCATCATTCATCATCCGAGAAAATTAGGAACAAAAACCAGTCCATATCAAGCAATCGTAATCGCATAGTATTTCCGCTATTACTGTAGGTAGGATACTTCATGCGAACGATTTACACTCAACAACTGTCGCCGTTCCACTCCACGCTGCACCTGATAATGCTTGCGCATACTGGTCAGAATGCGGCGGATCGCGGCGTTCGTAGCGTTGGCGGCATCGTGGAACTTCTCGAATTCCTGATTGTGGGGGTCTTCGATGTCCTGCGAGTCGGGAACCATAGCGCGAATCATGGCCGACTGGGCGACGACGGATTGCAGCCGCTCCTGAATGGTCGTGCCGCCGATGAGGCCGCGCTGGGCGCAATACTCGCACATGTTGGCGAAATCGCTCAGCAGGAAGGTGTAGCGCACGGCGGTGGGCACCAAGGTAACGATGCTTTTACGCTGGCTTTGCTCGAAGCATAGGATCAGGTCGGCGGACTGCACCATGGGCCTGGTGAGCCTTCGGGAGCGAAAACCGCTGGAATCGATGCCGATGCTGTCCATGATGCGCCTAGCCGACGGGTCGATCTGGTGCGTCGTCAGGCCTTTCGTGCCTGCGCTCGACACTCGTATGCTGGTGCCGCGCAGGTATCGGGTCAGCAGCAGCTCGCCCATCGGGGAGCGGCATATGTTGCCGGTGCAGACGAACATGATGTGCATACGATCACTTCCCTATCTTGCAGGCGCTTGTGTCGATGGTAACACCAGGGTCGACCCAACCCATAGGAGTCTGGTCGAGGGTCAAATCGCTAATGGACTTCTTCGACGTGGTCACGTCAAACGACGCAATCGCCTTCTCCCCTGGCTTGAGCAGCACATTGAATGCCTGCACGGCCTTGCCGTTCATGGTTTCCTTGCGCAGATCCGAGGAATCGCCTCTGATGTTGAGGTTTGCTATGCTGCCTCCCGCAGGAGCGTACAGCAGCGTTTTCTCCATCGCGGAACCCGGCATCAGCTGGTCCTGCTTGCCGCCGAGAATATACGCGGGAAGGCTCGCCATGTCGCTGTCAGTGAGCGTGTTGGCGAACGTGTACTGCACGGTATAGGTCTGCGACCCGTCAGCATTGCAGCTCATGCGCGTGATGGTTGACGTGCGATGCACATACCAGCCCAGCTTCGAAACGTGCTGCTCGTTCACGTATACGCCCACCGCCGGGTGCTCCTCGCTACTCGGCGCATGGGCGGTGAGCCCGGAACCATCGAGAGTCTGCTGCATCTGCGGGTCGAAATCGACCATTGAGAAGTGGCGCTGCTTGGCCATGTCGGACATCACCGCAGCTATCTTGGTAAGCTTCGGCACGTCCATATTCGAGAACATGCCGCCGATGCTCTGCTCCGCCACCGCTTGGAAATAGGCGTCCTGCACCGACACCGGATAGTTCTTGTAGATGGTGTTGAGCAGGAATTCGGCGGTGTTGCCGCCATCGAGCACCTGCCCGTCCGGCATGGTCACTCCGCCGTTGACGCCGTTGAGCTGCTGCAGCACCACCGGGTCCACAAGCATCACACCGTCTATGGCCTTACCTGCCCCCCACGGTGTGTTCTGCCAAACTGACCGTAAAGCCTCGGCAACGCGAGAAGTGTCCGGAGATATCCCCGAATCGCGGATATCTAATGACATGTGCAGTGGTCCCCACTGGTTGAAAATGCGCCATTCGTCAGCCGTTGGACCTATCGCACCATAGTGCTCGTATTCTGCGTTCGGGCGGAAATCGCCCACGGTTATCTTCCCCTGGTCCGTGGCCACAACGCCGACCGAACCGATCAGGCCTCCCGACGAGCGCATCTCGGAAGGCGACATCGCCGCCAGCAGGTACGTGCGCGGATGGTCCGCGCCGAGGAAGGACGGGATAAACTTCATGAGGCTGGAGATCTGATTCACCTTCTGCGCGATGGGCTCCAGGTTCTTGCCGCCCGCCTCGTAGGCGTCCTTGACCATGCCGATACGGGGCTGTGGAAGGCTCTTGTAGCGGCTGACCTGCGTCTGCAGCGAAGAGTCCGCCTGCTCAAGCGACTGCTGCGCGCCGACGATGGGCTGCAGATTGAGCTGCCCGCCCTCGCCGCTGAGCTGGGCATTTTTCAACCCAGAAACCGCATTGACCAACTTCGGCAGAGGGTCGTTCATAATCGAATCCACCACGCCGGTCATCCCCTGCACGGTAGTGACATCGCCGCCTACTACCGGGAGCTTGGATGCGAACTTCCACAGTCTGCCTTGCGTGATGTTCTTCGCCGCCCCGGTCTCCTTCTGGATGGCGGGCAGCTGGCTGCTCAGCTTCTGCGCGGCGTCGGCATCCGCGACATTCGCGAAGGCACCTGCCATCTGCAGGGCTTTCTCCTCATGCGCCTTGACCTGCTTCGCCTCCGAATAGAACTTCAGACCGAGCACTCCGGCGGTCGCGATGAGCGCGAGCAGCACGACAATCACAGCCGTCACCCAAGGCCAAATGCGGCGCTTCCTTGCCTGCTGCCTGTGGCCTGCGTGTCTGCTTGATGCCATGGTGTCTCCCCTTCCTGCCGCACCTGCATTCCCGGTTTCTGCGGCAAAATATCCGTACTATTATCCCTCATATTCCTTGAGTGTCAGAATTTGCCCACGCTTCCCGCATTTTCTGCACATTCGATACCACATTCGCTGCATGGTGTTTTTCGAGTGTGGATGCTGCTGTATGCCATGTAACGCACCAAGCTGTGCCGTCCAAATTCTCTTTTCATCGTAGATCACAAGGGCAGCGCCTGCAAAGCATCACAAAAGCATCACATAAATGATGAAAAGTTTTTTGGACATCTGTGCGTACCCTGCCATAATCGGCATAACGGGAACGACTCTGTTGCACGGTATGTTGACGACGGCATGCATTTGCAAACAGCACCCCCCCCCCCGGCGTAATATCTTAAAAGTCCGAGAAACATGAAGGAGAGGGCGCATGGCTCTGGAGGATACATACGTAGATTCGGCGGTCTCTGAGGAGACCACGCGCATGCGCGTATCCGGCCCGCGGGCGTCCGCTGCGCACTCCGCTCCTCCCGAGCCTCCCCAAGAGACCTGCCCGAATCCGAAAGATGCTCCTGCCACATTTTTCGACGGTTCGTATTTCGTCGGTGGATCGCAAGGCAAACCCACTCAGGCCAAGACGGGTCGTAGGTGGCGGCTTTTCGATTACAGCGTGCCCACGTGGAGCTATATTTACAATTCCACTCTTATCGCACTTGATATGGTGATGACCCTCATCTCTGCTGCAATCGTATTTGTCGTCAATCCCGACTCATATAGATATCTGCAGACTCACATCGTGTTGGGCGATGGACTCATCGAGTACCTGCTACTGATATGCGTAACGTGGGTTATCAGCCTCGCGTTAAGCCACATCTACGAACGACACACGATGGGTGAGGGCTATGCGCTCTACAGCAAGATTCTGCGAGCGCTATTCGTCGACTTCATTATTTTGGCCACGTTCAGCTACTTCTTCAAGCTCGATGTTCCGCGCTCGCTGACCTTCTTCGTACCAGCGCTCTCTGCTTTGTTTACAATCATTGAGCGCTGGCTTATGCGCAGGGCCCTGCATCGCAATCGCAGCAAAGGCGAGTATAACTACCCCACCATCGTGATCGGCTCACCCGAAGGTATTCACCGAACGATCCGCCAGACGCGAATCAACAAGGCTCTAGGATACGCACCGATAGCTGTCTGCCCAGTCGCATCGATCAGCGATGGAGAAAAACCAGAAAGCGCCCAACGACTCATCTCCGTTCCATTCGAACCCAACGATGAATATGAAGCTCGGTTGCGCGTCCTGCCTATGAACTCTCATCTGCCCCAAACTGCCAAAAACCTTAAGGCGCAGGCCGTGCTTATCTCCGATGTGATGATGAGCTATTCCGAAACCATGCGTACGCTGTCACTCGCCGTCGAATCGATGGGCATTGAACTCGCCATGACCAGTACTGTGGCCGATCTCAGCGGCGCGAAACTGCATCTGCGCAATGACCCATCCATGTCGATATTGACTGCAAAACTGCCGCAGTACTCCGTCATGACGCGTATCATCAAGCGACTCATTGACATCGTCGCCTCGCTTACTTTGCTGATTGTTACCTCTCCTCTGCTTCTCGTTGTCGGCATACTCATCAGACGAGAGGACGGCGGCCCGATCTTCTATTCTCAACAGCGGATCGGCATCTACGGCAAGCCATTCACAATGTACAAATTCCGTTCGATGCGCACCGATGCCGACGAAATTAAGGAGAAACTGGCCAAGGAAGCCGGATTGGAAGACAGGTTCATCTTCAAGATGAAGAACGATCCTCGTGTTACTCACATCGGACGTTTCATCCGCAAAACGTCCCTTGACGAATTCCCGCAATTCATTAATGTGCTCAAAGGCGATATGAGCATGGTCGGACCGCGTCCGCCGTTGCCTGAAGAAGTCGCACGCTATGGCACGCTATATTCCACCCGACTGCTTGTCAAGCCCGGCATCACCGGACCTTGGCAGATATCCGGTCGCAGCGATTTGACTCAGGAGCAGTCTGAATTCGCCGATGTTTCGTATATCCAAAGCTGGTCCCTGACCGGAGACCTCGCAATATTGTTTAAGACAATCAGTGCAGTGGTTCGAGGCACCGGCTCGTACTAGAGCTGTCAGGAGTCTGGCTGTGGCGGTTTAGCGGATTTCACTCGCGCGGACCGCGGACCGCAAACCACAAAGCACAGGCCGCACAGAGGCAGGGCGCATTCGGATGATCCGGGTGCGCCCTGCCTCTGCGTTATCGGGCGTGTCGCAGGTGAGCGTAGCGAATATCAGCATGCCCCGCGCAAGAACGGGCGGCACGACATGCCTACGATGCCCACGGCGCACCATGCTCCCCCGCCGTCTCGCAGCACGCGCCGGCGCACGCAGCCGCATATTCATCCAGATAGCGAACATCAGTGACGCTTGGCCGTGCAACGGTATAGACTTTTGAGGTCTTTGCGGGTAGTGGTGATCACGACGAACATGACAAAAGAAGATAACAGACGAACAAAATTCGAATAAAGCGGAAGAAGTTGGTGGCGCATGAGTGGGCGCGGACGCGGAATCGGGCATGCCACGGCTAGCACAGGAGACGCTACGAGCGCCGGACTCGCCACGAAGCGCAGCAGCTTATCCAGAGTGCTTTCCAAAGATGAATCCTATGCAAACGGCCATTTGAGCCGCCCTGCGTTCATATCAATCGCAATCCTCACCTTCATCACTTTCGTCGGCAATTTCACGCAGCTGCAGCTCAGCGCCGCGCTGCCGACGATCGTCAAAGAATTCGGCATCAGCGTCACCACCGGCCAGTGGCTCAACTCGGTCATGCCGCTCATCATGGGCGTCATGGTGCCGCTTACCGCGTTCCTGACGCGCCGCTTCTCGACCCGTCAGATCGTCATCGCCTCGATGGTCGTCTTCACGCTGGGTTCCGTCCTCGCCTGGCTCGGCCCCACGTTCCTGCTCGTGCTCGCGGGGCGCACCCTGGAGGCGATCGGCTCCGGCGTGATGTGGCCGGTGCTGCAGATCACCGTGTTCTCGATTTTCCCCATGTCCCGCCGCGGCGTGGCCATGGGCACCGTCGGCATGGCGATGAGCATCTCGCCCGCCATCGGGCCAACCATCGGCGGGTGGCAAACTGACGCGAGCGGCTGGCGCTCGATTTTCATGACGCTCACGATCATCGGTTTGCTCGCGCTGCTGATGGCGATTTTCGGCCTGCATAACTTCGTTGAGAACGACACCAGCGTCAAGGCCGATTTCTTCTCCGTCGCGCTGTCGATCTTCGGCTTCGGCGGAGTAATGTACGGCTTCACCAACAGCGAGGCATACGGATTCGGCGCACCTGTGGTCTGGGCGCCGATGCTCATCGGCTTCGTCGGCATTATCTGGTTCGTGCTGCGCCAGATGAAAGGCGCGAAGCGGTTCAGGGAGTTCTCCGATCGCGTTTATGCGGCTCGCAAGGCGGGCGCGGACGAAAGCACCGTGCAAAAACTGAAGGACGCGGACGTTCAGCCGCCGCTGCTCGACCTGACCGTGCTACGCAACCGCAGCTTCGCCATCGGCACCATCACCGCTACGCTCAGCTTCTTCGCTTTCAGCTCCATTCTGGTGATCATGCCGCTCTATATCCAAAGCGACCGCGGCTATTCGGCCACAATGAGCGGCCTGATCATGCTGCCAGGCGCCTTGGGCCAGTGCATCTCCCAGTTCGCCGGAGGCCGCGCACTCGATCGATTCGGCGCACGGCCAGTCGCGCTGACCGGCGCGATCCTGCTGTTTGCAGGCACGCTCATGATGAGCGCAATCGGCCCCGATACATGGATCTGGTGGGTGTCCATCTGCCAGTTCATCCGCCAGATCGGCATGGGATTCGTGCTCATGCCCATCACCACCTGGTCGCTCAACTGCCTGTCCCCGCGCGAGGTCTCCGCCGGCTCGGCCGTGACCAACACGGCGCGGCAGCTCGGCGGGGCCATCGGCGCACCCGTGCTCGTGATTCTCATGGAGACCTTCACCAAAATACGGCAGAACGCGCTCGGCGGCGGCGCCGAACATGCGATTGCGGCGAATATCTTCGGCGTGCAGACCGCGCTGCACATCAGCTCCGCCATCGTGCTGGTCATGGTATTCACTGTGCTCTTCGGCGTCAAAGGCGACGGCGCCGGCTCCACTCGCGATCTCACCCACCGTGCTCTGCACCGCCTGCACACCGAGGTGGACGAACGCGTCGGCTCCGGCGAATGGCCGACTCGCATCGCGTAATAGAGCATAACGAGGGGCTGTGGCGGCAAGGCTTTATACGTATATTTGCAATGCCGCAGCACACCGGACGCAACGAACCTAGCGTTGCGGCAGCTCCTGAGCTGGGCAGGCGTGCAGGACGGATTGCATCGAGCGTTTTTCCTGGCTGGTGACGGTCAGGCCGTATTTCGTTTTGACGCCGATCTGCCGGGCGACATACTGGCAGCGGTACGCGCCGTTGGTCGGCAGCCAGTATGCAGCCGAAGCCGAACCCTTCTCCTGATTGGCCGGGCCGTCAACGGCCAGCAAATTGTACATATCATTGCCGTATCGGTAGCGCTTCGCCGTATCCCATGCGCTAGCACCCGACTGCCATGCGTTTTCGAGCGCGACGACGTGATCGATCTGCACGGCTGAGCTGGTCTTCTCCCCGCGCACGAAATGAATGGTCTTGCCGGTGTAGGGGTCATGCAGCACACCGGACTTCACTTTGCAGCCGCCCGCATACGTGTACTGCACGTCGGTCATGTCGCGGGTCAGCACATCCTCGCGCACATCGCAGCCATTGCCGTCCGCATCCGTCTGGCGATAGCCGAAGGCATCACGCTGATAGCCGCCCGCCTTGGGGCTGTCATTCACGGCCAGCGCATTCAGCGCATCTGCCGCAGGGCCGCTGGCCGAATACTCGCCGGTGAGCTGGCCGACCGGCTGGCTGATCTTCGGCAGCACGACGCCGATGGTGATGCCGACGACGACGGCCACGACCAGCAGAATCAGCAGCCGCTCCAAAGGGCTGCTCGCATCGAAGCGACGTTTGGAGAAATGAGCATTGCCGCGCGGCCCGCTGATGGCGTTGGCCGACCTTCGATTGCGCGTGCTGCCCGGATGGGCGGCGCTGCCGGTGCGCATACTGCTGCGTATGCTACCGGGGTGCGTGCTTCCCGAATCGTCGGATTGGCCTGCGTCGCTGGTTTTTCGTGGATGCTGCGTCATAACCTTGCCATGATAGCCGAAAGCCGTCCGAAAACGTATCGCAAAACCTGTCCGAAAATTGTTAACAGCCTTATAACGGCCGACGACGGCCTCACAGAGCTTCTGCGAATTTCATTAGGTATTTTGACTGCGTTTTTGCGGTCTTTCGAATCGCATTCATCAGCGGCTCGTTCTGAAAACGGCTTCATTCCAACGTATTTGCGAGCGCCAATATCAATGTCTACTTTGCGAAGTACCTAACGAACGAAAAATCAACCTAATGAACGTAGCATGTGGGCCACATGAGGTCGAAACAACGGGCTTCCTGCTGAAGGACGAGATATTTTGACGCTCATGTTCGCGGAATCGGACCCAATGACGCGCGTTTGATCACTTTCGCGGGAATAAGGCCCATTCCGTGCGCTGCCGCAGAGAAAGCGGTCTCCTCCCCCTCGCCGAGTAGGCGCAGCACTTCACGCATCGCCGCGACTCCCATCTGGTCGAAATCGGGGCGGACCGTCGTGAGCGGAGGATAGAGATCGCCCATCGCCGGCATGTCGTCGAAACCGACCACGCTGATGTCGCGGGGAATGCGAAGCCGGTGCTCATGCAAAGCGCGGATGACACCGATGGCTTGGCCATCGTTGGCCGTGACGACGACGGTCGGTCGGCTTGAGCCGCTCGAACCGAAATGATCGAGAATGTGGTTCATGCGCCCGTAGGCCTCCGACGAATCCCACGACTCGCATTGCACGACCTGAGACGATATGGAAAGCGCCTGCGCGGCCTTGCTCCAGGCCAGCATGCGCGTCGTCGCATCACGCCATTGCGGCGGGCCGGCGAAATACAATGCCAAACGATGGCCGTATCCCGCGACCAGCTGCGCCACCTCCACCATCGCGCCCCACTGATCGATGCCGACGAGCGCGGTATGGCGCCGATCATCGGGATGCTCCAGCCTGCCGGCCTCGCGCATGCTCAACGCCCCGTGCGTGGAAGTGAGCAGCACACGCGGCTGGTCGAGCCGCACTCGGCACGCCGCGCGGAACATCATGTCGGTAGGCGTCAAAAATAGGAAGGCGTCAACGTTCTGCTCATCGAAGGTCTCGCATAGGTCGTCGAACTCCTCCTGCGTGCACTGCGCCTCCTGCACCAGCGAAACCGACATGAACAGACCATGCGAGCGCACCAGCGATTCGATGGAGGCGATGGCCGAAATAGAGCTGTAGAACCGCAGTCCGCCTGCGATCAGGCCTATCGTGCGCGAACGTTTCGAAGCGAGCGCCCGCGCCGAATTGCTGGGGCGATAATCGAGCTTGGCGATGATCTCCTGCACTTTGGCGCGTGTGGCGGCAGAGACATCGGGCGAGTCGTTGATGACCCTCGACACGGTCTGATGGCTGACCCCCGCCAGCTTCGCCACCTCGAACATCGACGGGCGCTTGCCGCTGCCATGACTCGTCTTCATCGTGCCTCCCTGCGAATGCGCATGCCGTCATACTCGTAAGATCGTCTTATTGGCACCATCCTTTGGTCGCCATCTTTGAGACCGCGCTGCATGCGCTTATGAGATCGAGCTTACCTCGTACGTTGTAACGACGAACCCGGCTCGCATTTTCCGGACGCGCTCGAAAAATCGCGAGTCGGAGACAATGCTTGTCACACCAGATGCCAGGAGCGGCGGTGGAGATCGGTTGCGCCGTAGCGCGCGATCGCCTCGCGGTGCGCTGCAGAACCGTAGCCCTTGTTATGCGCCCATTGGTAGGGCTGGTACAGGGCATTGCCCCGTGCGATGCTGACCATGAGCCGATCACGGGTCACCTTGGCCAAGACGGAGGCCGCAGCCACGGTGACGCACTGCTGGTCGGCCTTGACCATGGTGGTCACATGGGCCTGAATGGGCACCTCGGGGGCGTCGAAGGTGTTCAGCGCCTTGGTGATGTAGTCGTTCGGGCCATCGAGAATAGCGCCGATGCGCAGCAGCTGGGGCGAGGTGCCGCGTTGCTCGATCGTCTGATGCGCAGCCGAAGGCGGCAAGACGGCGTCGGTCTGCAGATCGAGTTGATGCTCGACGCTGTTGAGCGCACGCAATGCCGCTATTCCCAAGGCATACGAGATGCCCCAGTCGTCGATTTCCGCGTTGCTCGCCTGACCGACCGCTCCGGCCGCGCACCACGCCTGCAACGGCTCGAACAGCGCCTCGCGCCGATGCTCGGTCAGGAGCTTGGAATCAGCCAGCCCCTCGGGCACCGCGCAGCCGGCCAGCTGCCTCGCCCAGATCGCTGCGGCGCCGACCATAACCGGCCCGGCCAATGCGCCGCGCCCCACTTCGTCGAAGCCGACAATCAGATCGAAGCCTCGACCCGCCAGATCGTTCTCAAGATGCAGCGTCGGCTTCAGACGCAAGAGCGGTTTGCCGCGCAGTGCCGTTTCGCCGTTCGGCGCTGTCTCGCTGCGCAAGGTCGACTTGCCGCCCTGTGCCCTTTTACCGCGTTGCGTCGTCTCGCCGCGTGAGCCTGATTCGCCGCCTGGCGCTGATTCGCAGCGTGCCGAGTCGCGGTGCGAGCCGGCGCCGCTGTGCGGAGTTTGCCCGCCGACCGACGGCTTGCCGCTCGGTGCCGCCTTACTGCGCAGTGCCATCGGGAACCTTGTCGAAGACGTCATGATGCCCGCTCAGCAAACCCATGCGCCCGAGCGGCCAGTACGTCACCAGAGCCACGCCGGAAACATCGCCGACCGGCACCAAGCCATTGGATCCGTCGTCCTGATGGTAGCGCGAATCAGCGGAATTCGAACGATTGTCGCCCATGACAAAGACATGGTCGGGGGTCACATGGATCCGGAACGGGAAGGAGCTTGGCTCGACGCCGGGCCGGATATACGCGGTCTCGTTGATGTCCACGCCGTTGATCGTCACCGGCTTGCCCGCGCCCGCGCACTCCACGACATCGCCCGGCAGCCCGATAAGCCGCTTGATGAGATGGTCGCCCGAGGCACGGTTGCCCTCATCGTTCAGCCAGTGCGCCGGATCCTTGAAGACGACGACATCGCCGCGATGCAGATTGAAGTATTTCGGCGTGAGCTTGGAAGTGAAGACGCGGTCGCCAAGCTGAATCGTATCCAGCATCGAGCCGGAGGGAATCGTGTATGCGCCGATCAGGAAAATCCGTATCAGCAGCACGATCAGAACCGGGATGCCGCACCAGATCAGCGTGTCACGCCACCCCATCCTGCCGTCGTCGGCATCGGCGGGAGTCGCATGCGCGGGTTCGCGTCGGCGTGCAGCCGGAACAGGGTCAACACCATGATCGGCGACTTCGAGGATATGGGAGTCCTGAAGGTCGCTCTCATCGCTCGCCGCATCGGCTCGCTGCATATGCTCCTCCGAATCGTAGCGGGAGCCTGAGGTTCTAGTCTGCATGGGAAATCCCCTGGTCTGCGCCGTTATTGGTTGCGCCATCACTTGTGTCTGTGCGTCATCATACCGACCGAAGCCTACAGCCGGGAAGCCACACGACGTCAGACCTGCTCAGCAACGGACAGTGTCGTGACAGTATCGGAACAATGCCGTGCCAATGCCATGAGAAACGGCACCCACTGGTATTTTCGTCACTCAATACCCCGGTTTTGCGTGACGAAAATACTAGGACCGTCAACCTCTAGTAGCGTCGTCATGCAAAACGCCCTGTTTGCGTGACGTTAGTACTAGGAGCACCAACTAGCCATCAACCCCGCAGAACGCCAGTGGCCCGGCCAATCACAAGGATTGCCGGGCCACCGCTGACGCACATGTGCGTCAGATGAGCGCAATCACTTCGCGCTGTTGTCGCGACGCTCGACGATGCGAGCGGCCTTGCCGCGCAGCGAGCGCAGGTAGTACAGCTTCGCGCGACGCACGCGGCCCTTGCGCACCAGCTTGATCGAATCGATCGCGGGGGAGTGCAGCGGGAAACGACGCTCGACGCCGTTGCCGAAGCTGACCTTGCGCACGATGAAGGTCTCGCGCACGCCAGCGCCCTGACGCGCGATCACCACGCCGGTGAACGTCTGGATACGGGAGTTGTTGCCTTCCTGAATCTTGACGTTGACGTCGACGGTGTCGCCGGGGCGGAACTCCGGAATGCTGTCGACGGACTTCATATGAGCGGCATCAAATGCCTCAATGGCGTTAACCATAGTTTTTCTCCTGTCGCTGCCGCATATCAGCGCACATCCTTTGGACTCGCTGCCGACGTTGCTATCAACATACTGGCAGTGTGCCCAACAATCTGTATTTCCAGCGCGTTGCCCTGGAAAGCCAGCCGATTCGCCTCGCAACCCCTGCGGGAGCGCGGCTGAACCCCGGTGAAGCGACGAACCTATGCGGCGGCTCGTCACTCGACATAGCAAAGCACTATCATAAGCGATTCGCCAGACAGCACGGCTGAGCCGTTAAGCAGACAGCACGGTGTGCTGTCTGTAGGTGAAGTGAGGCCCCACCAAGGGGCCGAAGGACGGCGTGTTGTGCGCCGTCGCTCTGTAGGTGAAGTGAGCGACCTTAAGGCCGCGAGTCTTAGGAAAACAGAGTTGGGAACGCAGTCGAAAACGCAGCCACAGCGGCAAGCCCTGTGGCCCATATGTCCCACACAATCGCCGCACAGCAGCGCGGCGACACTCCGGTTGCACCGCGATTGACAAATCCAGCCGGGGGCTCTAACTTAAGGTTGAATCGGTAGGTAAGGCTACCGCAGGGATATGGATCGCTGCCGCAAACCAGTGGAGACACTGCGCGCAGGTCAGCAGTTCTTGTCGAATCAAGGCATGAACTAATGCGATGCCACCGCCCTGCGAAGCTGAAGCTCAGACGATGACGAGGAAGCCTGACCTTCCTGCGCGTGGTGCTGCTGACCATCGTATGCTCAGTCATCTGGGTACCGATCGGCGCGAAGATTGGCATGAACCCGAGGCTGTCGCGCTTCATGCAGCCCATCGTGCAGGTTCTGGCGAGCTTCCCGGCCAATTTCCTCTTCCCCTTCGTCATCCTGTGGTTCCTTGCATGGCGCATCGACCTCGGCTGGGGCTCCATCCTGCTCATGGCGCTGGGCACGCAATGGTACATCCTGTTCAACATGATTGCGGGTGCCAGCCAGATTCCCGACGATTTGCGCGAAATGGCAGCGAATATGCGCCTGCCGCGCATCATGCGCTGGACCAAGCTGATTCTGCCCGCCGTCTTCGGCTCCTGGTGCACCGGCGGAATCACCGCAGCAGGCGGCGCGTGGAACGCCTCCATTATCGCGGAATACGTCGAATCAGGCAGGCACACGCTCACCACGCCTGGCCTGGGCTCGTATATCACCGAGGCAACGGCGGTTGGCGACACGATGAAAACGCTGGTCGGCGTAGTCGTGATGAGCCTGTTCGTCGTCGCGGTCAACCGGCTGTTCTGGAATCCGCTCGAACGGTACACCGCCAAACGATTCGCAATCACCGCCTGAATACGCGGCCCGCGCGGCAGGCCACGCTGCTTCGCCAGTCCGGGCCTCGCACGCAACGCTTCGCCGCCCCAGCCAGCAGTCGACGCGAGCCAAGCAAAACCGCCGATTACCAGCACGGACAAGACAACGCAGACAGCACCTGCATCCGGCGCACCATCGCCGCAGGAGCAGATGACGCCGTCACATGCATGACCAAAGACAAACGACAAATATTAAGGACGCAATATAATGAACTTCACCTTCAAGAACACAGCAAGCGCAGGCACCACAATCAGGAATGCAGCAAGCAAGCGGGTGACCACGACCCGCGCCGAATTCGCGCACCTCGACGCCACCCACGGCAATATCATCAGCGCGCAGCACATCTCCCAGCGCTTCGCCACGGACAAGAAGACAGATCTCACCGTGCTCGACGACATCTCCTTCACGCTCTATGACAATGAGATCGTCGCCATCCTCGGCCGCTCCGGCGCCGGCAAATCGACGTTCCTGCGCGTTCTCGCCGGACTCGTCCAGCCCAGCGAGGGCAGCGTCGAATACCGCGGGGCACCGTTGGACGGGCCGAATCCCGGCGTTTCCCTCGTCTTCCAGACCTTCGCGCTCATGCCGTGGCTCACTGTCCAGGCCAACGTGGAGCTGGGACTTGAAGCTCGGGGCATGCCCCGGAGCCAGCGGCGCGACGTGGCTCTCGCGGCCATCGATGCCATCGGCCTCGACGGCTTCGAATCGGCATATCCCAAGGAATTGTCCGGCGGCATGCGCCAGCGCGTCGGCATCGCCCGCGCACTGGTGATGCGCCCGGATGCACTGTTCATGGACGAGCCTTTCTCGGCGCTTGACGTGCTGACCGCGGAGAAGCTGCGCCAGGATGTTCTCAGCCTGTGGAACGGCAAGGATCAGGGCATCCGTTCGATTCTCATGGTTACGCACAATATCGAGGAGGCCGTGGAGATGGCCGACCGCGTCATCGTGTTCGGCTCGCATCCGGGCCGGCTCATCGCTCAGACATCGATCGACCTGCCACGGCCGCGCAACCGTCACAGCGCCGAATTCGAAGCGCGAGTCGACTACCTGTACTCGGTGCTGACCGGTGCGCAGCAGCGTCCCCAGACGCCTCGCTCCGCTGCGGGCAAGGCTGAAGGCGATGATGCGACTGCGGCAGCGGCAGCGTCTCGGCAGGAGCAGGCGACGCCAGCGGCTGCCGCAGTGCCGTCGGCACTGTCACAGCCGGCAGTATCAGACTCAACAGACCCATCAGCCCCAACAGCCCCGTCAAACCAGCACAGCAGCGCCGCCGAGCACGCGTAAGGCATGCAATCGGCAGCCGGCAAGGCCGCGGACACTGCGCAATCCGTAGGCGCAATACCAGCCGGCACAACACCAGCCGGCGCTAACGGAGCGCATACGACGCCGAGGGCGACAGCAGCCGACCAGCCGTTCCTGCCCAATGCCACACCGGGCGGTTTGGCCGGCCTGCTTGATGTGATAGCGGAGAACCCCTCCGGCATAGATCTCGCCGATCTCGCCAGCCTGCTGTCCTTCGAGGTGGACGATCTCTTCCCCCTGATTGATGCGGGAGCGATGCTCCGCGTGCTGACCGTCCGCGAAGGGCGCGTGCGGCTCACCGACCAGGGCTGGGCATGGCATGATGCGGACATTCTGGGCTCGAAACAGGTCTTTGCACAGCTGGCCTTGCGGCACGCTCCCCTCGTGCGCACCATCGATCTCGCCCTCAAGCAGTCGGAAACCGGTCGTCTGCGCGGTGAGCTGGTGCTCAATCTGCTGCGCAACCGCCACGAGGATGCCAAGGCGTGGCAGCAGTTCCACATCGCCGTCACATGGGGCCGCTACGGCGAGCTCTTCGATTATGATGCCGACGACGATCTGCTCATCATCGACGGAGAGAACAGGTGATAAACGTCGCCTTGTGACCGCTTACTCAACTCTGCCGTACAAAAAGTGACGCAAATCGGCCTATTAACGTTACGAAATGTACGCCAGCCTCGCGTTAGAGGTCAAAAAGCGACGCCGAGGCACGACGGCAGCGTCACAACGCCCGCACTATCTCTGTGATAGTGCGTGCGTTGTGACGTTTCAGCAGCTGTACGAAAGGAGATCTCCGTTGTCTCCTCGGCCCCTTGGCGGGGCCTCAGCGTCGGCTACTCACAGCGCACAGCGCTGTGAGCTTAACGCCTCCGCGGGCGTTGCGACGTATAACCGCCTCGAACGTCACGAATCCCGCACCATCATTGAGATGATGCGGGATTCGTGACGTTCGAGGCGAGGAATCGCTGTCAGAACTGATGTGTCAGAACTTGCGGTGCTCGCGGTAGAACTTGATCAGGCCCTGGGTGGAGGCGTCCTGCTGCGCGAGGGCGTCATCATCCTGCGAGATCGCGGGGGTGATCTGCTTGGCGAGCTGCTTGCCCAGCTCCACGCCCCACTGGTCGTAGGAATCCAGGCCCCACACGGTGCCTTCGACGAAGGTGATGTGCTCGTAGAGCGCGATCAGCTCGCCCAGCGAGAACGGAGTCAGCGCGTCGCCAAAGATCGAAGTGGTCGGGCGGTTGCCCGCGAAGACGCGCGCCGGCACGATCTCCTCGGCCGTGCCTTCCGCACGCACTTCGTCAGCGGTCTTGCCGAAGGCCAGCGCCTTGGTCTGCGCGAGGTAGTTGCCCAGGAACAGCTCATGCACATCCTGGCCGCCGTCCTTGGTCGGGTTCGGCGTGTTGGCGAAAGCGATGAAATCGGCCGGAATCAGCTGCGTGCCCTGATGGATCAGCTGGTAGAAAGCGTGCTGGCCGTTCGTGCCGGGCTCACCCCAGAAGATCTCGCCGGTCTCGGAGGTGACGGGCGTGCCGTCCCAGCGCACAGACTTGCCGTTGGACTCCATGGTCAGCTGCTGCAGATAGGCCGGGAAGCGGTGCAGGTACTGGTCGTAGGGCAGCACAGCGTGCGAGGCGGCCTTGAAGAAGTTGCGGTACCAGACGTTCAAGATACCGAGCAGCACGACGACGTTCTTCTCGAACGGGGTGGCCGCGAAGTACTCGTCGATCTCATGGAAGCCGTGCAGGAACTCCTCGAAGCGCTCCGGCCCGAACACCACGGCGAGCGAGGTGCCGACGGCGGAGTCGACGGAGTAGCGTCCACCGACCCAGTTCCAGAATCCGAAGGCGTTGGCCGGGTCGATGCCGAACTCCGCGACCTTCTCCAGATTGGTGGAGACGGCGACGAAATGCCTGCGGATCGCGTCGGCCTTCTGCTCGTCGGAACCGTCAATGGCACCGGAGGCCTGGAGCTCGCCGAGCAGCCAGGTGCGTGCCTCGCGGGCGTTGGTGAGCGTCTCGAGCGTGGTGAAGGTCTTGGAGACGATGATGAACATCGTGGTCTCCGGGTCCAGGCCCTTGGTTTTCTCGGCCAGATCGTTGGGGTCGATGTTGGAGATGTAGCGAGCGCTGATGCCCGCGTCCGCATAGGCCTTGAGCGCCTCGTACACCATGACGGGGCCCAGGTCCGAGCCGCCGATGCCGATATTGACCACCGTGGTGATCTTCTTGCCGGTCACGCCAGTCCACTCGCCGGAGCGAACCTTGTCCGCGAAGGCGTAGATGCGGTCAAGGGTTTCGCGCACATCCTTGACGGTGTCCTGACCGTCGACGATGACCTTGCCTTCGTCTTCCGCCGGGCGACGCAGCGCGGTGTGCAGCACGGCACGGTCCTCGGTGTTATTGATATGCACACCGGTATACATCGCCTTGGTGCGTTCGTCGAGCTTGACCGCCTTGGCAAGATCAGCGAACAGCAACAGCGTCTCGGGCTTGATCAGGTTTTTCGAGAGGTCGAAATGCAAGTCGCCCGCGTCGAAGCTGAGTTTCTCGACGCGCGACGAGTCATTGGCGAACCAAGTCTTGAGGTCGACGCCCTCGGCCTGCAGTTCGTCGAAATGCTGCTGCAGCGCGGCCCACTCTTGGGTCTGCGTCGCGTCAATAGGAGGATTGATGGCCATGTATGGTCCTTTCATCATCGCTATGAATCAGCGCACGGCATACGGACGGCTGCGAACCGTGCAGCGCGGTTGCACTGATTCCTTCATTTCACAAGGTACTCACAAAATTGGACAGGGCGCTGCGCAGCGCCCTCAGTCAAAAGCACCACCCGTTGCTACAGGATCGCGTCACGCCCCTCATCCTGGAGCTGCGATACGACGGACTTGATCTCCTGACTGCGGGCGCGCGGTGCGACGAGCAGCGCGTCCGGGGTGTCGGCCACGACCATGTCGTTGACCCCGAGCAGCACGATCGTGCGCCCGGATGCGGGGGCGACCACATCGCCGGCGGAGTCGAGGCACACCACTTGGTCGGCGTCTCCTATGACCTTGACATTGCGCTCGTTCGCGCTTGGCAGCAAGGCGGCCACCGAGTTGAAATCCCCGATGTCGTCCCAGCCGAAGTCTCCCGGGATCATCGCCACTCCCCCGCTCATGCTCAGCGGCTCGGCCACGGCGTAGTCGAAGGCGATCTTCTCGATGCTCGGCCAATAGCGGGCCATGGCCTCGTCCACGGCCTCATCCCTGGTTTCCGGCGGCGCCATGTACGCGTCGGCGATATGCGAAATCGCCTCGAACATCGCAGGATTGCCCGCCTGCAGATGTCCCAGCAGCACGTCCGCGCGCATGACGAACATGCCGGCGTTCCAGCGGTATTCGCCGGTCGACAGGTACGCCTGCGCAGTCGAGGCATCGGGCTTCTCCACGAAGCGCTCCACCTCGCGCGCGCTGGGCGCCTGGGGAATGCGCGCGGCGAGCGAAGGCCCTTGGTGGATGTATCCGAACGCGGTGGATGGGCGCGATGCGGCGATGCCAATGGTCGTGACGTAGCCGGCGCGCGCGGTCGCCACCGCCTGCCGGACCGATTCGGCGAAGGCTTCGGCGCCGCGTATCACATGATCGGCGGCGAAGGATCCGACGATCGTCTGCCCGCCGTGGCGCCGCGCGAGCACGGCAGTGGCCAAGGCAATCGCAGCCGTGGAATCCCGTGGAACCGGTTCGGCGAAGATGTTCTCGGCGCCCAGTTCGGGCAGCTGTTCGCGCACTTGCTGGATATAGCGCCAGCCGGTACTCACCACGACATGGTCCTTGCCTGCGATCGCCGCCAAGCGGTCGAAGGTTGATTGCAGCAGCGTACTCCCCTGCCCAAGGGGATCGAAAAGGAATTTCGGCCGGGCGACGCGGCTGAGCGGCCATAGCCGGGTGCCGGTGCCGCCCGCCGGAATAATCACATGAAAATCGTGCAAATCGTTCGTCTCGCCCATGCCCTCCATTGTCGCGCAGCGGCCGAACAAGCGCATGGCACGAGCACACTGACGACAGCCGACGACAGCTGCCGCAGCCGAATGACACGGTCGATGCAGCTGGTGCATTGGACAAATTCGAGGCCATCCAGTACACTCATCATCTTGTGCGCGGGTGGCGAACGCCGCTCGGGCCAATGCCGCTTTAGCTCAGTTGGTAGAGCGTCTCACTCGTAATGAGAAGGTCGACAGTTCGATTCTGTCAAGCGGCTCCACTGTTTCCCCAATCGAATGTTCCTGCGAAGTTCAGGTTTCCCGTCTGTTCTCCGTCCTTTTCAGACCGTTGCCCAACACTTTCACGGGAAATGCGCCGAGGCCCTGTTCGGAACACTGCTCCGGAACCCCAGTCACGAGGCAGTACGTCAGAACCCGCCCGCGAACCACGGGATGAGCACATGGTCGGCGAGGATAAGGAGGAGCCACAGGATCGCGATGACGATATACGGCCCTAGGTGGGAGCGGCTGACGGCGATGAATTCGCGGATGAATGCGGCCGGCCAGTAATATCCCTTGGTGCTGCTGCCTACGCCATCGGCATTCAGCCCGAGCTTATGCGCATATTCACTGGCGCGGAACACGTGGTAGTCGCTGGTCACGAGCGCGGCGCGATAGGCGCGTGGTCCAGAGCCGCTGCGCGCACCCATGATCTTCTTCGAGAATGCGAGATTCTCCATCGTCGTCGTGGAACGGTCTTCCATCAGGATGCTGCCCTCCGGGACGTGGCATTCCTCGATCAGATACTTGCGCATGGCCGCAGCTTCGCTGACAACCTCGTCGCCGCCTTGCCCTCCGGATGCGACGAGCACGCCATGGCGCTTCTGGCGCTGCCACAGCTCCACGGCCTTGTCGACCCGGCCGCGCAGCAGCGGGCTCGGCCTGTCGCCATCGAGACCCGCGCCATGGATGATGATGTAGTCATAGCGGCGTTTGCGCGGCAGGGTGCGGTACACCCAGGAATATACGAGCAACGCGGCGAACGAGAAGAAGAACCACAGCCCTTCGAGCAGCGCCAGACCGATCAGGTTCGTCAGCCAGCGCAAGCCGGCGCCAAGGCCCCATATGAACAGCGCGAGGAAAAGAACGATGGCGAAGGCCAAGGCGCCTGGCAACATGGTGGCGAGCGACAACCCCTCTCGCCGGATGACGCTCACCGAATTTGCTATGAGAAAAAGAACCACCAGGAACGGCGCAAAGCCAACCGCTACGATCGCCAAGACGATAAGCCATTCCTGCTCGGAGATTATCAGCCCTGCGCCGATCAGCGAAATCTGCAAAAGCATGAACCAGATGGCGTTGCGGAACTGCCTGGGCTCGTTGAGAAATGATACGAGGAACACCGCCGCGAATACGGCCGCAGGCGCGAACAGCGCTGCGACCGCCCAAGGATTCAGACCCATGTCCTCCCCTTCTTTCGCTGTGCGTCGGTATTGCGCGCAGACACTGCAATCCATCTTAGCGGGCTGGCCCGCTGGGCACCTGTACAGGGCTCGTGCGGCATGCGCACGCTGCACGCAGCTATCGTGCGTTCGGCGCCGCCTGAAATCAACAGGGCGGTCGCGGATGCGCCAAACATTGATATATTGGTATGGTTTATAGCCGAAGAACGAGAGCGGGGCGCATGTCAGTACAGCAGGAAATAACGTTGCAGTCGGATATGCGCCGCGTCGTCGAGACGCTTCACGGCGAGGAGACCAGCGTCGCCCCGTACCGCCGCGAGTACCGCCAATTGCTCGACAATCACGGCAAGATGATTCGCGCTACGCTCGTCGTGCTGTTCGGCCGGGCAGCCGGCGGCAACGCCGGCAAGCTCGATGGCCAGGTCATCACTGGCGCGGCGGCGATCGAGATGCTGCATCTGGCCACGCTCGTGCACGACGATGTGCTTGACTCTGCTCCTATCCGGCGCAATCAGCCCACTGTGCACACCACCGCCGGCAACAAGGCGGCAATATATCTTGGCGATCTGATTCTGTCGCGCTACATGGAGATCATGGCACAAATCGCCCCGAGCACCGATTTCCTGCGCGAGCAGGCCTCGACCGTCTGCGAGATCGTCGGCGGCGAGCTGCTGCAGGAAGCGGCGCGCCATAACGCCGAAACGACGCTCGATTACTATCGCAAGGCCATCGGCGGAAAGACCGCCGCGCTTTTCCGACTCGCCTGCCTCACCGGAGTGCGGCTGGGCTCGCAGGCCCTCGACCCAGCGCTGCTGGAGACCGCGCGGGCTTTCGGCGATCACGTCGGCATGGCTTTCCAGATCATGGACGATATCGCCGATTTCGATCTCGCGCACGATACCGGCAAACCCAAGCTCGAAGACGTGGCGGATGGCATTTATACGCTTCCCGTGCTGCTGGCGCTGCGCGATAATCCCGATGTCGCCGGGCTGCTCAGCCGCAACGACCCAAAACTTGTGGAGGACTATCTCCAGCTGCATCCTGAGCTGATCCGGCGTTCCCAAGATGAAGCCATGCGGCATCTCGACGAGGCCGACGCATGCCTCGCCGGATCGGCGGACGCCTTCCAATCGGCGACGATCCGACAGATCAGGGATGTGCTGCGCCGCATCCGCGGGCAACTGTAGCTATGCCGTGAGTTCGCCGACGTCGAGCCGGTAGAGTTCGCGGAATCGCGCGTTGCTGCGATAGAGCTCGTGGGGCGCACCTTGCATCGCGATGCGCCCGGATTCGAGGAATACCACGCGGTCCGCGTCCTCGAGACCCTGCAAGTGATGGGTCACCCACAGCAGCGTGCGCTGCCGGCTCACACGCAAAATCGTGTCCATTAGCGTGCGTTCAGTGATCGGGTCGAGGCCGATGCTCGGCTCGTCCAAGAGGATCACCGGCGTGTTCTTGAGCAGCACCCTGGCCAAGGCAAGGCGCTGGCGCTGGCCGCCGGAGAGCCGCCGGCCCGATTCGTCGACCGGCTCGGCAAGCTGATTCGGCAAACTGCGGACGAAGTCGCCGAGCTGCACGTCATCCAGCGCCTGCCAGACGTCGCCATCCGACGCATCGGGCCGGCCAAGCCGCACATTGTCACCGATGGTCGTATTGAATACGAAGGCCTGCTGATTCAGGTAGCCGAACAGCCGCGCACGTTCGGCCTGCAATGCCCGCACGGGTATGCCGTTGACGCGGATCTCGCCGCGCTGAGGCAGGAGATCACCGAGCAGCAGCTGCAGAATCGTGGTCTTCCCTTCGCCGCTGGGGCCGAGCAGCGCCACTTTCCGGCCAGCCTCGATATGCAGACTGAAATCGTCGAGCAGCATGGGTTGGTCGGGACCGTAGGAGAACGTCACGTGGTCGAAATCAATGGCGCGCAGCGGCCCGACAAGCTGCTGCTGCACTACTTCGTCCGGCTGGTGCGCCTCGACGCGTTCGGTCAGCGCATTGAGATGCCCCAGGGAATCGTTGTACAGCGGCACTTCGGCGAAGGCTTGCGCGACGACGATGAAGCAATCGATCAGCGGGAACAACGACAGCACCACGGCGGCCGCGAAATCCGCTCGGCTCGTACTGGATGTCAGGAACAGCGCCGAGCCCGCCAGCAGACCAACCGCCATCACAGCGAAGATCATCTGGATGGCGAAGTTGCGCCAGCGCTCGAACCGCTTCTGCTCGGCCTGACTTGCGCCAATCTGCGCAAACTGTTCGGCCCCGTTCGCGCTGAATTCCTCGCCACGATGCGTGATGAACCAATCGCTTAAGCCTAGGTAGCTTTCGGTCACGGCCGTGTATTCGTGCTGCTGCGCCGCCTTTTCGCGTGCGTAGCGGGCATCGGAGAACGCCAGCGACATCAGCGGCACGGCGATCAGCACCAGCGCGAAGAGCAGGAACAGAATCAGGCTGGTCTGCCACGAGAAGACGCCGACGGCTATCGTGACGACGATCCACATGATATACGCCACGATCGTGGGGAAAATTGTGCGCAGGTAGAAGTTCTCCAAATGGTCCAGATCGTCGGCCAACAGGCCCAGCACTGTGCCGGTCCGCTCGTGTTCGGTCAGGAATGCGGCATCACGCGACAGGGTGCGGTACAGCTGCACGCGCAGCTTGGAGACCACGCGCAGCACCCAGTCGTGGCTTGCGATGCGTTCGAGGTACTTGAACGACGGCCGGCCGATGCCGAAGGCGCGCGTGAGCACGATGGGCACGTAGACCGCGAAGATGTTGTACGGGTGGCGAGCCGATCTGCTGATGAGAAAGCCCGAGGTGAACATCAGTCCGGCGGCGCATACGAAAGTAAACGCGCCAACGAGGAAAATCCCGGCCAGCAGCAGGCGGTGCTGCCGCAAGTAGGGCCAGAACCAGTGGTCGTTGCGCCAGATGCGCAGGTACCGTGAGAAGCCGCTGGGGCGTGGAGCGCCATCGTCAATGCCATTATTCGCGGCGTTGCCCATTGAAACATCCTTCAATCTGGTTGCCTCCCATCTCATCGATGAGCTCTCGCAGCGGGCCTTCCCGGTTAAGCAATTGCGTTGGCGCGCCCGCATCCACGATGCGGCCTTCGTCAAGCACGAGCACCTTATCGACATTCGCCAGCCAGTGCAGGCGGTGCGTGGCGAATATCACCAGGTGATCGTGCATAAGCGGCAGCAGGGTCTGTTTGAGCTCGTATTCGGTCTCAATGTCCAGGTGTGCGGTCGGCTCGTCAAACAACAGAATAGAGCGTGATCCGTCGGCGATGACCCGGGCCAAGGCGATGCGCTGGGCCTGCCCTCCGCTGATGCCGCGATTGCCCTCGCCGATCAGCGTGTCCAAGCCATAGGGAAGCATGCCGAGCCAATCGCCCAGTCCGGCCTGCTCGGCGGCGTCGCGCACATCGTCGGCGCCCGCTGACTGGTTGTAGAAGCGGATGTTATCAGCGATGGAGCCGCTGAAAATATACGGCGTCTGCGGAATATAGCTGATATGCCGCTGCCATGCGGGCGCGTTGAAGTGCGCGCGCTGCTGACCATCAAGTTCAATGTCCCCCTGCTGGGGAATGTTGAAACCGGCCAGCATATTG
The DNA here is from genome assembly GCF_000741775.1 of Bifidobacterium subtile. Taxonomy (GTDB): domain Bacteria; phylum Actinomycetota; class Actinomycetes; order Actinomycetales; family Bifidobacteriaceae; genus Bifidobacterium; species Bifidobacterium subtile. Next base: position 204,572 of record NZ_JGZR01000001.1, on the reverse strand, counting down.
ATCAGCGTTGACTTGCCGGCGCCCGATCGGCCGATGATGGCGACTTTCTCGAAGCCGTGCAGCGTGAAGGACAGGTCGTGCAACGCGGGATGGGCATCACCGGGTTGACTGGCTGCGACGGCACCCGCTGTGGCGATTGCGACGCTGGCCGTGTTGCTGGAAATACCGGTATCAGCCTCATCCGCGCCGTTATTCTCATCGCTGACCTTGCCGCCGGCGTCGTTGGCGTCGTCACTGCCTTTTGCGCCGGTTGCGCCACCGTTAGCATCATGCGCACGGCGTTCATGCACACTGTGTTCATACACGCTGTGTTCATACACAAACGCAAGCCCGCGCACCTTCAGCGTGCTGCCGTTCCCCCAGCCTGGCCAGTCAAGGCCGCCGTCTTGTTCAGGTTCGGGCGTACCGAGCAGTCCGTTGATGTCTTGCAGTGCGTTCTTGCCGTTGAGCGTCGCGTGATAGTCGTCGCCGAACTGGCGGATGGGCAGGAAGTATTCCGGCGCGAGAATCAGCGAAAACAGCGCCGGAAACAGCACTACCGTGCCGTTGATCAGCGCGTTGCCCAGAGCTACGGCCATGATCGCAATCGCCAAAGTCGTGAAGAAGTCGAGCGCGAAGGTGGAGGTCATCGCTACTCTGAGCACGCTGTTCGTGCGCTTGCGGAAGCGATCGCTGGCGCTGGCAACCGTGCGCTCGTACTCCTTGTCGACGCCCAGCATCCGCAGGGTCGGCAGGCCCAGAATCGTGTCGACGAACGTGTTGCTCAGCGCGCGGAATTCGGCGTATTGCTTGTCGGATTTGTCGCGGGCCGCGATGCCCAGGATAGCCATGAAGAAGAACAGCAGCGGCAGCACGAGCAGCAGCACGAGGCCGCTGAGCCAGCTTTGCGACCAAACGGCGATCAGCACGATGGCCGGGATGAACGACATATCCATCATCTTCGGCAGCACAGTCCGGATGTAGGTCTTGGTCTGGTCGAGTCCCTCGATCAGCATGGTCACCGATGCGCCCGTTCCCCGCTTGGCCAATGCTGCCGGCCCGAGCCGGAAGACCTTGCGTTGCACTTGCGGCCGCAGCTCATCGACAACGCCACCGGCATAATACGTGGCGACGCGCTGCTTGCCCACTTCGCACAGCTGCCGACAGGCGAAGGCCGTGCCGAATATCGCCACGGGCAACAGCAGCGACGCCATGGCATGCCGCTGCCAGATCTCCACCAACGCGCGTGTCAGGCCATAGGCCTGCGCCACGATGCTGGCGCCCTGCGCCAGCGAAAGCACCGCCAGCAAACCTATGGTCCGTCTGAACCCGGGAAATCGGAACAGGCTTTTGTCGATCATCGCACGCCTTCTTGTCTCATTGCTGGGAACCGCAACACTGCTGCACATGGAAAACCCGTATGCCGTTTAGGCCGTACATCGCCGACGCCTATGCGTGCATCGCTGCAGCCATTGCAATCGTAATCTGGCCGCACGCGGATATTCCCTGCCAACAGCGACCTGTCTGCGTTATGTAGGGCGTTATTTCGCGAGCATCAAGTATCGGGCTGCCGGAAATCGTCATTTTTCTACCAAGGCTCGAGGTGTCATGAGATTAGCGTCTCAACCAGCGCAGATACATGCCGCATGGTGTTTATTCGAAGTATTCCGCCATTCAAAACCAGCTATTTGCGTGGCGCCTGGACGCAGCTAGCTGCAGCTCGTTCGAAGGCTGCGTCGGCATATGCCGACGCAGCCTTCGACGGCCCAGCCCGCCCTCAGCCGCTGTTACTCCGCGTATTTCAGATTGGCGTCAGGCGCATCGACAGCGGGCAGACGCTTGCGTTGGATGGCGTAGCTCCACGCGAAGTACGCCACGACGGCCGGCAGCAGCACGCACAGCACGACGGTCATGATGGCCATGGTGTACGGAGAAGCCGCGGCATCCTTGATGAGCAGATCATTGGCCGCATCGGTCGCGATCATCACGCGCGGGAAGAGACCATTGAAGATGAAGGCGATGATCCCCGCCAGCGTCACGGCCGACGAAATGAAGGCCCAGCCACCGCGATGGGCGAGCGCGGAAGCATGCCCGGCGATAGTCGCCGCGAGTATCACCACGGTGATCAGCCAGCTCGAAACCGGGCGCACCGCATAGAAATCGGTGAAGATCAGCGCAAGCACCACGAACGCTGCGAGCGCTGGATAGGCGATCCAATAGGCCTTCTGCGTCACATTGAGCATCTTGCGCGACATGACGCGGTCGAGCTTGAGGCTCAGGAAATGCAGCCCATGCACGAAGCAGAAGAACACGACGGCGATGCCGCCGACCACAGACAGCCAGTTGAATACGTCGAAGAAGCCAGCCCATGCGTTGCCATCGCTGTCCATCGGCACACCCTGGATGAGGCTGGTGAGCATCATCCCCAGGAAGAACGGCGCGGCGAGGCTGCCGACGAAATTCGCCCACTGCCATATCGAACGCTCGCGGTCGGTGAGCGCATGCGCGGAGAATTCGAACGATACGCCGCGCAGAATGAGCCCGACGAGCACCAGAAACAGCAGAATGTAATAGCCGGAGAACAGGCTGGCATACCACAGCGGGAACGCCGCGAACATGGCGCCCCCGGCGGTGATGAGCCACACTTCGTTGCCATCCCAATGCGGGCCGATGGCACGCATGAACAGGCTGCGCTCGCGGCCATTCTCCGCAATAAAGCGCGTGGCCATGCCGACGCCGAAGTCGAGGCCGTCAAACGCAAGGAACAGCGCGAACAACAGCGCGATGACGATGAACCATAAGCCTTCCAGGAAATTCATGAGAGTGCCACGCTCCTTTCAGTACCACCTGCGTTGCCAGAAACCGAACCAGTTGATTGAGCAGACACAGGCGATGTGCGTTCAGCCGCCCTGGCTTTGCCGGCCGGCAGCTCGCCCTCGCCGTCGGGGCCTTGGTAGAGCACCCGGCGCGAGTAGAAGATCATCACCGCTCCCAGCAGCAGGAACAGCAGGAAGTAGACGATGTTGGTGAATAGCAGGCTCGGCACGGTGGCGGTCGGCGAGACGCCGTCGGCGATGGTCAGCAGCCCGTAGACGATCCACGGGTAGCGTCCGAGCTCGGTGATGAGCCAGCCGCCGGTGGTGCCGATGAACGGCACGAACGTGCACGCGCCCATGATCCACAGCAGCCAGCGGTAGTTCATCAGCGTGTCCTTGCCTTTGCGCGTGAACCATAGCGCCAGGATCGACGCCAGCCCTGCTATTGCCGCGGACAGCGCCATGAATCTGAAGCTCCAGAACAGCGTGGTGACCGGCACATAGTAGTTCATGTCCTTGCCGAACTTCGCGTCGTACTGCTCATGCAGCTCCTTGTTGACCGTGTTCATGCCCTTGACCGAGCCTGATGTGCTGTGATATGAGAGCAACGAGAGCATATAGGGGATCTCGATGCTGTTGGCGGTCTTGTCCTCCTCGTTGATCAGCGAGACGACGGCCCACGGGGCCGGGTCGCTGGTGTCGTTGTATATGGCCTCGGTCGCCGCGAATTTCATCGGCTGATCCTCGATGATGAACTGGGTCTGCAAGTCGCCGGCACCCGTCGCGAACACCGCGCCCACGAGCGCGACCACCGCACCGAAGCGAATCGACTTGGTGAAGAAGACCTTGTCGCCGTCATGCTGCTGCGTGCGCTTGTGCAGCATAGCGAAGGCGCTCATGCCCAGGATGATCATGCCGCCGGTCATCACCGCCGCGAAGATGACGTGCGGGAAGGCGCGCCACAGCTGCGGATTGGCGACCACGTCCATGAAGCTGCGCAGCCGCACATGCCCGGTCGCCTTGTTGATCTCAAAGCCGGTCGGATGCTGCATGAAGCTGTTGGCCGCCAGAATCCAGATGGCCGAGAGCGTCGAGCCCAGCCAGGTCAGCCAGATGAAGATCGCATGCACGCCGGGCTTGAAGCGGTCCCAGGTGAACATCCACACGCCGATGAAGGTCGACTCCATGAAGAAGGCGAGCAGCGCCTCGATGGCCAAGGGCGCACCGAAGATATCACCCATGAAGCGCGAATAATTCGACCAGTTCATGCCGAACTGGAACTCCTGGATGATGCCGGTGACCACGCCCACGGCGAAGCTCAGCAGGAAGATCTTGCCCCAGAATTTCGCCATTTTCAGATAGACTAGCTTCTTGTTCACCGCGTACATCGTCTCCATGATGGCCACGGCGAGCGCCAGCCCGATCGAAACCGGGATGAAGAAGAAGTGATAGATGGTCGTCATCGCGAACTGGAATCGCGACAGCCCCAGAATGGATAGTCCCACGATTATGCCTCTTTTCGAACGATGTTTCGCACGATGTCTGTCTGTGCTGGGTCACGCGCCATGCTTGGCGGGCGGCCCTGCCCAGTTGCCCAGTACTTGCTACCCAGCGTCTTGTACTCAGTATGTGGTGCTCGGTGCCTGTTCGTCAGTACTGTGTTTATTCAAATACTGTGTTTATTCAAATACTGTGTTTATTCAAGCACTGTGTTTATTCAGTACCAGTCTACTGAGTAGCGGTTCACTGAGTGCCAGCGTGCCGAGCGTCTAGTTGCTTTCCAGCATTTCCTTGACATGCGCCAGCTCAAGCACCGAGCGGTCGTTGACCAGGCGTTTGACCATGCTGACCTTGTGGCCTTTGAGTTTCCAATGGCCCATCATGTTCAGCTCGGCCACGCCGGCGTGCGGCCCGAGCGAGCAGACCGTGCCCAGGCTCTTGAAAGTGAACTTGTGCGGTTCGCGGCCGGCCAGACGAGCCGCGATGTTGGCTGCGACCACATCGGCCTGCGCGATGGAAATCTGCGCGGTCGTAGGGTAGAGCCGGCCCGACTGCGCGTCCGGCACGGCGCTGACGTCGCCGACAAGATACTCGTCGGGATGGCCCTTGACGGAGAGATCGTCTTCGACGATCACGCGGTTGCGTTTCTGCTCGTAACCGGAATCGCAGATCACATGGCTGCCGCGCACGCCGGTGGTCCAGATGATCGTGTTGGCGTGGAACTCCTGATCAGCCGTCACCACGACGCCGGGCCTGACCTCGGTGATCATAATGCCGTTGTGGATCTCGACGCCTTTGGAAGTAAGGTAGTCCACCGCCCACTTCGACAGATTGTCGGGCAGCATCGCCAGTATCTTCGGCGAGGCTTCGACGCAGGTGATGCGGATGAGGTCTTCGGGCAGCGAATATTGCTTGGCCAGCTGCGGCACGCGCCAGGCGAGTTCGCCGAGCAGCTCGATGCCGGTGAATCCGGCTCCGCACACCACGATGTGCAGGTCGTTCTCGTCATGACTGGTCGCATAGTTCGCCAGCGTCTTCTCCATATGCTCGCGCACCGCGAGCGCGGAGTCGATGTTGCTGAACGACAGGCTGTTCTCTTCGGCGCCGGGAATGCCGAAGGTCTCCGATTCGAAACCCAGCGCGTTGACCAGATAGTCATAGGCGAGCGGCTGGCTCTCCTTGAGAACCACCTGCTTGCTTTCCCGATCGATGCGTTCCACTGTGTCGATGACGACTTCGACCTTGTCTGAAACGGCATCGCGGATGTCGAAAGTGATATCGGACGGCTCCTTGGTCCCTGCCGCGATCTCATGCAGCTGGGTGGATTCGTAATGGTAGGGGTTATTATTGACCAGAACGATGCGCGCATCCACCTTTTCGTGGACCAGCCGCTTGACCGCGCGCATGCCCGCATAACCTGCGCCTAGAACAGCAATTGTCGTCATAATGTCACCTTCGTACGATGGGACTGTTTCTCTGCGGCAGCACCGCACGACGCCGCATCGCGCCGCGTCGAACCACTGCCTATATTACCTTTGCAAGTATATATACGGCCCGCTTTCGAAACGGTCAGGAGCGGGCGACGCGCAGCCGATTCGCCCGATTATGAGGGAAATATCACATTTTGCGGACACTGTGTTGCGAAAATGCAGTATGCGCTTCAAAGGCACAGCGCCTCCAGGAAAATGCGACGCAATTGGGGCACATGAGCGCCGCGATGACGTCGGACGCGTACGCGGATCTGTTCGACGTTGATCTTGATGCCGTCGGTGAGGCCATGAATGATATTCTTCTCGGGCATGCACTCAAAACAAACGCGCTCAGAACAGGTTCCGGAGGACGCGTAAGTTTTTCTTTGCCCAGTGTTTCCAGTGCTTTTCGGCTCTGTTCTCGGTGTGCGCACAAAGGGGCTCGAACCCTCACGGCCGCAAGGCCACAGGAACCTAAATCCTGCGCGTATACCAATTCCGCCATGTGCGCGATGCCACGGCAACGGTGATGGTCGCATGGCCCCCATTAATCTAGCATGCCTCCGGGAGCGAAGCACCATGCGCCATGCCCGATAACAGCCGAGGCCTATCATGGCTGGTGACATACCAAATGCGAACGCCGCCGCCAGCCCAGGGAAGAAGAAGCCATGTCTGCGATCATCCAGCCGACGACGCTGTTGCTCATCATCTTGGCCGGATATCTGTTCAAACGCGCCCGCCTGTTCGGCCCGCTCGATTACCGCGTGCTGCAGACCGCCGAGTTCAATCTGGTGCTGCCTGGCGCCATCATCTACTCCTTCGCCACCAACCCGCATCACATCAGTCTGCTCGCCATCTCGGCGTTCTCGCTGACGGCGGCTCTGCTGCCCGCGCTGGCGATCTTCCTGAGTTCGCGGCATCGCCCGGTGAGCGACCGCGCATTCCTCATGCTCAACGGCTCCGGGTTCAACATCGGCTGCTTCTGCTTCCCCGTGCTGCAGTCCCTGCTCGGCCCATCGGCGCTCATTCCCGCGGCGATGTTCGACATCGGCAACAGCGTTATGGTCGCGGCCGGCACCAACGTCATCATGCAGACCCTGCTGCACATCGAGCCGGGCAAAACCCTCGCGCAACAGCACGCCGGGGCCGCACCGACCTTGCCATACGTTCGCCCGGCGGATCGCGACGCGCGTCGGCTGCGACGGCGTGCCCTGCGGCGCAATGTGGCGCGCGGATTCCTCACTTCGCCCTCGTTCGACACGTATATTCTTATGGTGCTGCTCATGCTGGTCAACATCACAATACCGACGTGGATCGCGACGGTTTCGCAGCCCTTCGCCTCGGCCAACGCCTTCTGCTCGATGCTTATGGTCGGCATGCTCACCGAATTGCCACGGGATTCGCATGATATCAAGGCCGTGCTCACGGTAATCGGCTGGCGGCTGCCGTGCTCATTGATTTTTGCCACGGCGGCATGGTTCCTACTCCCCTTCGACCCGCTCGTGCGCGAGGCCGTAGCGCTATGCTGCTTAGCCCCCACGGCGATTTTCTCCACGATGTTCACCGACAAAGTGCTCGGCAACGCCAGACTCGCCGGCTTCACGCTGTCGCTGACCGCCGTGATCGCCATCGTGATGATGATGGGCTTCCACTTTTTGGTCGGCGCATGAACGCGGGGTTTGGGCACCAATTCCACCCAAGCCGCGCACGTGTTGCACCCTTAGCGACCGTTATGTAGCGATACTTTGTTGCTGGCGCTACAAAACGGACGATAACGAAGCCTTAGCGACCGAATTGTAGCGGTAAGGGCAAGATAACGCGACAAAACAGTCTCGGGCAGGACGGATTCTGCGTCCTGAGATCCCTGAATCTAACGGTTCGAAAGCAGTCGCTCGATGCTGGGCATCAGCGCGGCGATGGCCGTGCCACGGTGGGAGATAGTGTTCTTTTCGGCCGGCGTCATCTCGGCGCTGGTCAGCGGCTCGCCGTGCTCGTTCGTGCGACCGGGCTGGTCGTCGGGCACGAAAAGCGGATCGTAGCCGAAGCCCTGCTTGCCACGCGGAGTGCGGATGATGCAGCCCGGCATATCGCCGGTTTGCACGTATTGCGCGGCGATGGCATACGGGGTTGGGGTTGCGCCGTCATTATCGGCGTTACGGTCACCGTCCTCGACCGCGCCGCGCTCGCCGCCCCTGTCATGTTCGGCGATACCGGCGGCACTAAAGTCGGTGTCAGTCCCGAAGCCGACACCGTTCGTGCCGCGGTCGTCAGCGTCCGCAGCCACGTCAGCGTTGGCATGGTCGCTGTCGGCAGCGTCATCAACAGCCATGGCGCCAGCTTCAGCGGCATCGGAGACGGAGGCATCCGCCGCAAAGCCTTCCGGCACCGCCAATGCGGCGGCGCAGCGGAAGCGTGCGGTGCGGTGCGCATCTGGAATATCCGCGATCTGGGCCAGCAGCAAAGCGTTGTTCGCCTCGTCGTCGCCGTGGACGCCGGACCAGCGCGCCGACAGAATGCCCGGCGCAGCGCCCAGCACGTCGACGATCAGTCCGCTGTCGTCGGCGATGGCGGGCAGCCCAGTGCGGCTGGCGACATCGCGGGCCTTGAGCAAGGCGTTCTCCTCGAACGTCGTTCCGGTTTCCACCGGATCAGGCAAGCCCAACGAACCTGCGGAGACCAGCTCCACCTCGTCGGCTTGTGCGCCGAGGTCTTGCTGCAGGATACGGCGAATCTCGACCAGCTTGCCTTCGTTATGCGTGGCGACGATGATTCTCATACATGCTCCTCCAATGTGCGATTACTGATGCTTGCAATCAATGTGTGGAATGACAATGGCACGCAGCACGCGGCACATAGCACGTCACAATATAGCGCGTCGAAACGCTGAACGGCCGCCCGTGATTGCCCGGCACGGCCGCTCCGCAATCGCCAGCGCATCAGCCTTGTGCGAGGGCCTCGCTCTGGGCCTGCTGCAATTCGCGGTTGCCCTTTTCGGCCAGATCCAGCAGCGTGCCGAGCTCCTCGCGGTTAAAGGGGCGATGCTCGGCGGTGCCTTGAATCTCGATGAAGGCGCCGGCGCCGGTCATGGCCACGTTCATGTCTGTCATGGCCCGGCTGTCCTCGGCGTAGGGCAGGTCCAGCATCGGCACGCCGTTGATCACGCCGACCGAAACCGCGGAAACGGCATCGGTGATGACCTTGTCAGCCGACTTGATGTGATGCTGCTCCTCGGCCCAGCGCAGCGCATCCACCAGAGCCACGTACGCCCCAGTGACAGAGGCGGTGCGGGTGCCGCCATCGGCCTGCAGCACATCGCAGTCGAGCTGTATCTGATTCTCGCCCAAAGCCTTCATGTCGATGACGCCGCGCAGACAGCGACCGACAAGTCGGCTGATCTCATGCGTGCGGCCGCCTATCTTGCCGCGCACCGATTCGCGGTCGGTGCGCTGGGAGGTGGCACGGGGCAGCATCGCATATTCGGCGGTGACCCAGCCAAGGCCGGAATCGCGTCGCCAGCGGGGCACGCTGTCGGTGAACGTCGCCGTGCACATCACACGCGTGTTGCCGCATTCGATCAGCACCGAACCCTCCGGCGCATCGGTGAAGTGGCGGGTTATCCTCACCGGCCGCAGTTCGTCGATTGTGCGGCCATCGGCGCGAGTCACGGTCGCGTCGCCCATCATATCCTTGATTTCAACCATGCTTTCAACCTATCACCACGCATGGCGCGGCTGCCTGCAACGGGCACACGCTCGACGCCCCTCTGGAAACGCATGTCGCGCGAATCATATGCGCAGGCTTATCTCAAGTCAGCAGCACCATCTGCCGTTTCGCGTAGCGTCCGTCCACGGCATCCCGAGCATCCCGAGCAGCCCGACACGCGATACTACAGCGGAATATCACGACCAATGACATTGCCCAATCCGGCACCCAGCCAGCGCAACGGAAACCACGGCCGGCACAACTGCCCGGCCCGCTCACCCCAGCAGCGGCCTCTTCGGCAGTATGCGGTCGACGATGAACAGCAGCAGGCCCAGCAATATGAAGCCGATGAGCATGAAGAATATGTTGCTTCCCACCTGCACCCAGCCGAATTTCGCGAGGTTGATGAAATCGTACGGATAGGCGCCGCCATCGGGCTGGGGTCCGGAGCGCGGCCACAGCTGGGCGCGCACGAGCACGAAGGTGAGGTAGAAGGGGAAGTAGATGAGCCAGGTAAGCGGGTAATGCCATGCGAAACGCCGATGCTCGTCGAACAGCAGAAAATCGATGGCCGCGATAATCGGCACCGCCTGATGCAGCATCGTGTTGGTCAGGATGCCGAACACATACTTCGATGTCGCCGGGTCGGGCGGTGGCAGGAGCGTCAATGCCACGATGCCGGTGATGACGATATAAAAGGTAAGGCAGCCTTTGAGCCAAGCCGGCGGCTGTATGCCATTGAGCAGGCTCGCGGCACCCGCCCACAGCATCACGATGCCGAGCACGAAACCGGTCTGATAGGTGAAATAGACCCAATAATTAGGCGTGTGCCAGGCCACGCTCGTGGCCGCGAAGCACAGGAACGCGCATGCCAAGCGCCAGAGCCCTGCAACGAATCTCATCGCGCTTCTGGATTTCATAGTGAACCACCTTATCGCCAGAATCTGACTGGACGACTAGGATGAATCGGCAAAGGCCCGCTTTCCGGCGGCAATGCGTGTCAATGGCACAACGAAAGGGCAACGATGGCTGACAGCTCAACGGCACTGAACTCGGCGGCGCAATATTCAACCGCACTAAGTTCAACAGCACTGATGACGGATATGTACGAATACACCATGCTGGACGCAGCGCTGCGCGATGGCACCGCACAGCGCCAATGCGTGTTCGAGGTGTTCACCAGGCACTTGCCTGAAGGCCGCCGCTACGGGGTCGTGGCCGGCACCGGGCGCATCCTGGATGCGCTTGAGCGCTTCCGCTTAGGCGACGGGGAACTCAAATTCCTCTCCGATCGCGGCATTGTAGGCCGCAAGACCATCGATTGGCTGGAGCATTTCCGGTTCTCCGGGTCGATCATCGGCTATCGCGAAGGCGAGATGTTCTTCCCCAACTCCCCGATCCTGCAGGTGGAGGGGACCTTCGGCGAATGCACGCTGCTGGAAACGCTGATCCTGTCGATTCTCAACTATGATTCGGCCGTCGCCTCGGCCGCCTCGCGCATGGTGACTTCGGCCAAGAACCGCCCCTGCATGGATATGGGCGGCCGACGCACCAACGAATGGGCCGCGGTCGCCGCTTCACGAGCCGCCATCATCGGCGGATTCCAAGGCACCGCGAACCTGCTTGCCGCACAGTGCTACGACCTCAAGGCGATAGGCACCGCCGCCCACTGCTTCACGCTCGTGCACGATTCGGAGCGTGACGCCTTCCAAGCGCAGATCGATGCGCTCGGCAAGAACACCACGCTGCTCGTCGACACCTACAACATCGAGGAGGCCGTGAAAACCGCAGTCGAGGTGGCTGGGCCGGAATTAGGCGGCGTGCGCATCGACTCGGGCGATTTGGCGTCGCTCGCGCAGCGCGTGCGCAACCAGCTCGATGCCCTCGGCGCGAAGAACACCAAGATCACGGTGACCAACGATCTGGACGAATACGCGCTGGCCGCGCTGCAGTCCGCTCCCGTGGACTCCTACGGCGTGGGCACGATGCTCGTCACCGGCTCCGGCGCGCCGACCTGCGCGATGGTCTACAAGCTGGCGGAGCGCGAGAACAGCGCGGGCGTGATGCAGCCGGTGGCCAAGAAATCCAAGGACAAGGCGAGCGTGCCCGGCCGCAAGCTGGCCTACCGCTCGTACGAATACAGCCTCGCCGACTGCGAGCATGTGATCTCCGGTTCAGAGGCCAGCCTCGCCGATTATCAGATGCCGGAAAGCTGGAAGGATCTGCTGGTGAGCTACGTCGATCACGGCAGCATCGACGCCCACTACCAAGGTCATGATGCGATCATGAACGCGCAGGCGTACCGGGCGCAGGCCTTGGCCGAGCTGCCGATCACCGCGCAGTCGCTGATGAAGGGCGATCCGGCGATCCCGACCGAAGTGACGGTGCTGTAAAACACGGTGCCCTGGATCATCAACGCCTAACTGCGCGCACCCGCCGGAAACCATTCGCCCAACGTACGTTTTCCGTGACGTTTCGCTACCTCGTACCGGAGAACGTACGCTGACGCGCACTCAGCGTACGTTCTCCGATATGGCCCGCCCTCGTGACGTAAAACGCACGCTGACGGCGATTTCAGTTGACGGCGCAATCGCGTGATTGCGCCGTCATATGATTGCGCCGTCACGCCAGTCGTGAAACCGGCCAGCACACTAGTCAGTAGTGAGTCCCTCGCCCGCGTCTCACTTGCCGCCGGTCATCTCTTCGTAGATGCGTTTGCAATCCGGGCATACCGGGTATTGGGAGGGGTCGTGCTTCGGCACCCAGATCTTGCCGCACAGCGCCACCACGGGCCGACCGGTGATGCGCGATTGCATGATGCGGTCCTTGGAGACGTAATGGGCGAAGCGGTCGGCGTCGCCGTCGTCCGACCTGCTCGTCTGCTCCTCGGTCTGCGGGCGTTCCAGCACCGCAGTGCCGGTGCCGGAATCGGGGTTCGAAAGCGGGGAGACAGGATCGGCGTCGTCAAGCGCGACGGCATTTGCGAGCGCAGGGCCTTCTGGCTGGCCCGCAGTCGCGCGGCGTGCGGCGATAGGGACGCCGCCCTCACTATTCATTACCTTGCCAAACATACATCCGTCCTTACCGTTGAACCATCAACGCACATCAACCATCGTCCTAGCCATTGCATGGCCGCAACGCAGTTCTCCGCGCGAGCTTATCGTCGCGCCGCAGCAGGTCTGCGATGCCGCGATGCCGTTTGCATTCCATCATAGAAGACACGGTGTTCATAACCATGACGTATCCGTAAAATATCGCGTCCATGAGAAACCGCAAGAGACCTTGTTCGAAAACACAGCACCCGCGCAGAGCGGAACTCCGTGCCAACGGACGCCGCATCCGCATACGATGCCGCGCCCAGCGGCGAACACGCCCACTTGATGGCCCGCGGCGTTACTCGCAAGGCAGCGTTACCCTAGAGCTATGACTATCGCAGTATGCCCCGGCTCGTATGACCCCGTAACCGCCGGACATCTCGACGTAATCGAGCGCAGCGCATGCTTCTTCGACGAAGTGCACGTCGTGGTGGCCGTCAACGCCGCAAAGACGCCGATGTTCACGGACGCCAACCGAGTCCACGCCATCCGCCGCGCCTTGGACGAGGACGGCTACACCAAGGTCAAAGTGGCCTCCACCTCAGGACTTATCACTGATTACTGCCAGCAGGTCGGCGCGACGGTGATCGTCAAGGGCCTGCGGCAGAACGGCGACTACGAGGCCGAACTGGGCATGGCGTTGGTGAACCGCAAGCTCGCGCACATCGAGACGCTGTTTCTGCCGGCCGACCCCGTGCTGGAGCATATTTCCAGTTCGATCGTCAAGGATGTGGCGCGCCACGGCGGAGACGTGACCGGCATGGTGCCCGATTGCGTCGTGCCGCTGCTTGCCGACGCGCTCAAACAAGAAGGGAGCCGATAATGGCCGACACGAATGCCGTGAACGACAGCGATTACTCCGCAGGCGAACCGGCTGACGACACCACGGGTTCGATGCGCTCCAATCTGGGCAACCAGCCTATTCGCAACGTCGGCGAATCGCCGGACGCGGGCGGCTCTGCGCAAGCGCAGGGCCGCGGCCGGGTCCATGATCTCTTCCCGATGTCGTCGCTGCCCGATCTGCGCGAGACGGCCGACACGGACATGCCTGATTCGGCCCAGAGCCGAAGCCGGGCCGAGTTCACCACGGTCTACGACATCCTCGATCATCTTGAGGAGGCGCTGCACGAAGCCAAGGGCAGTCTTTTCTCGCCCGGCACGGTGAAGGTCGACCGCATCGAGTTCGAAGACCGGATCGACGAGCTGAAGAACAAGCTCCCCGTGCAGCTCGAGCGCGCATCTTCCCTGATGCGCGAATCGGAGCGGCGCTTGGAGAACGCGCAGAGCCAATCAAACGCGATCATCGCATCGGCGCAGAGCCGAGCCGCGCAAATGGTCCAGGAGGCGCAGGATCAGGCGCAGTTCCTCGCCGGTCAGGAGAATGTCACCGAGCTTGCCCGCCAGAAGGCGCGTGCTATCCTCGATCAGGCGCAGGCCAAGGCCGAGCAGCTCACACGGGGCGCGAACCAGTATTGCGCCACGGTCATGAGCGGCTTGCAGGAGCAGCTGGGCAAGCTCGGGCACGACGTGCAGGCCGGTCTCGACGTGTTGAGCGAGCGCCAGCAAACCGCCGCCGAGCAGCTGCCGCATCTCGATCGCACCGACTATCCGGAAGGCTAAAGTTGTCACACATGATTCGTCCTGAAGATTCCGCATGGGCCATACCCGTGGCGCAGGTCTCCTCGCGCCCGGGGCAGCGTCAGGAGGTCGATGCCGCATACCCTGCTCCCGATGGCATCGGCGACCAGATCGTAGGCGTGCAGGAGGGCAGCGACATACGCGTGGATGGCGCCTTCGATTCGATTGTGGACGGGCTGGTGTTCCAGGCGCATGTCATCGCGCCGCTGCACGCGGAGTGCACGCGCTGCCTCGTGCCAATCAACCGCGACTGGGGGCTGGATGCGACCGCCTTCTTCCCCTATGCGCCGCAGCCTACCGGCGCCATGCATTACAATGCACGCGCGGCCGAGGACAGGGCCGCCAGGGATGAGGTGGAAATCATCGCCGGCGAGGACGAGGCCGAGGACACCTACCCGTTGAGCGCCGATGGCGTATACGCCGATATCCAAGCGTTGCTGCGCGACACGCTGGTCGAGAATCTGCCTTTGCAACTGCTGTGCAAGCCGAACTGCCGCGGCCTATGCCCGCAATGCGGCGTGAATCTCAATGAGCATCCCGATCATCGCCATGATGTCACCGATATTCGCTTCGCTTCCCTAGCCGGCCTCAAGGCGCAGCTGGAGCAGAACCAAAGCACGCAGGATCCGTCGAACAAGGCGTAGCATCGACAGGCCATCGATGAGCGCAATGGACAATGTACGGCGGTCGCGTTACGATATTGGACGCTTAAGCTCAATCGTTCGAACGAAACAGAGGAATTACCATGGCATTGCTAAGTACAAGACTTCGCGCGCCAACACGCATTCGCGTCGCGCAAACTGGAAGGCGTCTGCGGCGCCGACCACCACCTGCCCGAACTGCGGCGCCCCGACGCTGTCGCACATGGCCTGCCCGAGCTGCGGATCGTTCCGCGGCCGCGTCTACCGCGAGGCCATCCAGTCCGCCCACACCAAGTGAGCGCAGTCAACCGGACAGTAGAGTAGTCCAGCTATGAAACCCTGCCATCGACGGGTGGCGGGGTTTTTGCGTAGCATGAAGGAAATTCGTGAAGGAAGAATCCACGATGCATACCGCACCAACATCCACGAGCAATCATGAGTCCGAATCCGGCAGCGAGCCGACGCCAGATGCCGTCAAGACGAATTTAGCCGGGCATAGCGCACCAGTTATCACGCCAGCGGGCACGCCCGCCGACGAACTGCTCGCCGTGCTGGGCACCACCATCGAACCGGAATTGCTGGTCCAGGCGCTCACGCACCGCTCGTTCTCGCATGAGCATCCAGGAGCCGCGAATTACGAGCGCCTCGAATTCCTCGGCGACGCGGTGCTCGAACTCGTCTCGACCGAAACGCTGTATCGCCTGCACCCGGACATGAACGAGGGCCAGCTGGCGAAAATGCGGGCGAAGGCGGTCTCCGAAGAGGCGCTTTCCAAAATCGCCCGCGAAAAACTGCAAGTCGGACCATATATTCTGCTGGGCAATGGCGAGGCCGAGGACGGCGGCGCGGATAAAAGCTCGATTCTGTGCGATATCGTGGAGTCGCTGATCGGCGCGACTTTCGTGCAACACGGCATCGATGAGGCGCGAGCGATGATCCACCGACTGATCGACGACACGCTTGAAGAGGTCTCTCATGAAGGCCCGGCCCTCGATTGGAAGACTTCGTTGACCGTCAAGGCCCATCAGATGGGTCTTGAGGATCCGCAATACCGCATGGCGGTGGCGGGACCAGAATACGGGCAGACCTTCACGGCCCGCGCCGTGCTGCCCGATAATGACGAGGTGCTGGGCACCGGCTCCGGAACCAGCAAGCGCAAGGCGCAGCTCGCAGCCGCGCAGGACGCTTGGAAGACTTTGGATGCCAGAGGCCCTAGGCGTTCCAAACGTTCATGAAAGGCGAGCCGAGTTCCCGCCAGCCAAGACCCGCGATAGCAGGCGCAGTCGCAATAGCCCGGAAACAAGAGCCGAAAAACACATGCAGCCGCCAAAATATGGGCATCCGGGCGTTTTCCCCGCCCGCTGCTATTACCATGATGGCAACTGCGCCCTGTCGTTTGCACCGCCACAAGCGGACATATGGCAGGAGCGCTTATTCATCCGCCGCGCCGAGAACATCTGACGCGTCTCGGTGCGGCACCCTACAGCAAAGAGAACAAGTAAGAGGAATTATGGTGTCACCAACGCCTCTCCAGGCATTCAGCGGCGTTCCCCGGCCTTCCGCGCCGGAGCGCAAGCAGGCGATAGTCGACGGCGAGAAGATGACCGGCGCTCAGGCGCTGGTCCGATCCCTGGAAGATCTGGGGGTGAAGGACGTATTCGGCATTCCCGGCGGCGCTATTCTGCCGGTCTACGATGCGATCAACGACGACACTTCATTCCGCTTCGTGCTGACGCGCCATGAGCAGGCGGCCGGGCATGCCGCCGAAGGCTATGCCATCGCGACCGGGCGGGTCGGCGTGTGCATCGTCACCTCCGGCCCCGGCGCCACCAACGTCGTGACGGCCATCGCCGACGCGAATATGGATTCGGTGCCGCTGCTGGTCATCACCGGCCAGGTCGGCGTGAGCGCCATCGGCACGGACGCCTTCCAGGAGGCCGATATCGTCGGCATCACCTACCCGGTGGCCAAGCATTCCTTCCTCGTGACCCGCGCGCAGGACATCCCGCGCGTTCTCACCGAGGCGCATTACATCGCCAACTCGGGCAGGCCCGGGCCGGTCGTCGTGGATGTAACCAAGACGGCGCAGAAGGAGCTGATGTACTACTCCTGGCCGCAGCGCATGATTCTGCCCGGCTACAATCCGGTCACCAAGGCCCACGGCCATGTGCTGAGCGAAGCCGCGAAACTCTTCGAGCAGTCCTACCGGCCGGTGCTCTATGTGGGCGGCGGCGCGGTGCGTTCCGACGCCGGAGCGCAGGTCAAGACGCTTGCTGAACTCGTCAACGCCCCCATCGTCACGACGCTGCCCGCACGCGGGCTCGTCTCCGACCGCGATGCGAAGGTGCTCGGCATGCCCGGCATGCACGGCACCATCGCCGCGACCGGGGCCATTCAGCGCTCCGATCTGCTGGTCGCCATCGGCGCGCGCTTCGACGACCGCGTCACCGGCGATCTCAACGCCTTCGCGCCGACGGCACGCGTGATTCATATCGATATCGACCCGGCTGAAATCGGCAAGAACCGGCGGGCCGACGTGCCGATCGTCGGCGATGTGGCCACCGTGCTCGACGATCTGATCGTGGAGATCAGGCGCACGCAATCCATTCAGGGCAAGCCGGAGCATGCGGCTTGGTGGCAGCAGATCGACGAATGGCGCAAAGAGTATCCCAACGCCTACGCCGAATCTGACGACGGTTCGCTGGCCCCGCAGTGGGTTGTCGAGCAGCTTTCGGATGTGGCCAATCCGCTGACGATCTGGGTCTCCGGCGTCGGCCAGCATCAGATGTGGGCCTCGCAGTTCATCGACTTCCAGAGCCCTCATTCCTGGATCTCCTCCGGCGGGCTGGGAACGATGGGCTACGGCCTGCCTGCGGCGCTCGGCGCATGCGTCGGTTCGGAGCGCGACTTCAAGGGCGCCAAGCCTGTCTGGCTTATCGACGGCGACGGCAGCTTCCAGATGAACCCGCAGGAGCTGGCCACCGCGTTCCAGGAGCATATGCCGCTGAAAATCGCGATACTCAACAACTCCACGCTCGGCATGGTGCGCCAGTGGCAGACGTTGTTCTACAAGCAGCACTATTCGCAGACGGATCTCTTCGACGGCGATGACGTGCCCGAGGAGACTGACATCCCCGACTTCGTCAAGCTCGCCGACGCCTACGGATGCGTGGGGCTGCGCGTGCGCACCAAGGACGAGGCGATTGCCGCGATCGAGAAGGCCAATGCCATCAACGACCGCCCGGTGCTCATCGACTTCCGCGTGTGGAAGGATGCGATGGTCTGGCCGATGATCGCCGCCGGCACTTCGAACGACGAGGTGGTCTACAAGCCTGGCGTCACGCCGTTGAAGACGAATGGCGCAGCCGGCGAGGCTGGCGCTGCCGGCTCTTCCGCTGCTTGTCCCGCAGCAGCACGTTCTGCAGCCGCACCGCGTTCCACCGCCGCAGCGCAGAGCACGAACGACTAGGGCTAGTTCAAGGAGACAAGGAGCTTCATCATGGCCAATTATCCTGCTTCACAGCCCGGTTCCAAGCGCCACACCCTTTCGGTGCTGGTAGAGAACCGCCCGGGCGTGCTCGCCCGCATCGCCGGCCTGTTCGCACGCCGCGCGTTCAACATCAACTCGCTGTCGGTCTCCCCCACCGAGCGCCCGGACATCTCCCGGCTCACGGTCACCGCCGACGTGGAGGATGTGCCGCTTGAGCAGATCATCAAGCAGCTCAACAAGCTGCTGCACGTGCTCAAGATCGTCGACCTGGACTCGGATACCACCGTCGAACGCGAACTCGTGCTCATCAAGGTCGCCGCCGACGAGTCGAGCCGCTCCGACGTGCTGGAGATCGTGCGGCTTTTCCGCGTACGCGTGGTCGATGTGCATACCGAATCGCTCACCATCGAGGCAACCGGCGCCGAAGGCAAGATCGATGCGCTGCTCGGCCTGCTGGGCCAGTATGGAGTCATCGAACTCGTCCGCTCCGGTGCGGTCGCGATGACGCGTGGCCCGCACGCCCTGAGCGAGAAGGTCATCGGCTCGGAGATCACCGGGCGCTGACTGATCCGCATAACGATGAAGAGGGAATGCACTCCGTGTGCATTCCCTCTTCATTTTCTTGGCAATATCATTCCAATGGAATTACCTCAATCGGTCAGCAGAGACTGCCTCACTGCATGCTTGCATGATAATAGCACTGCATGCCTGCATAATGACAGCACTGTATGCTAGCATTATGACAGCAACAAGAAGGTACATTATGGCAACACTGACTCTGAGAAAAGTACCCGATGAATGCGTAGCCGTGCTCAAGCAGGCGGCCCAAGACAACAATCGATCCATGGAATCTGAAGTGCGATCAGTTTTGGAAGAATACACGGCCCAGTACATCACACATCATGTCGTATCGAATGCCGATCTCGTTCAAGAGATGTGGCGCTTGCTTGATGGCGATGGCCTTGACGAGGACGAGGAATTAGTTCCTCCTCGTAACACATACGACGTCGAGCCTCGCCCCATCGATTTCGGAGACGATGATGATCGTCCTTGACACTACCGTAGTGAGCGAAATCCTCAAAGAAGGCAAAGGCAATTCACATGTCATTGACTGGTTCATCACGCTGCCACCCCACAATTGTCATACCACCGCAATCAATGCAGCAGAACTACTGTACGGACTCGCCCTTCAGCCCGCCGGACGAAAACGAAACGCGCTGTCTGCCGCCGTACAGTCTTTTCTTCGAGTTTACGAACAACGAATCCTGCCGTTCAGCCGGGAAACCGCGCCACATTATGCGGCCATCGTCGCTGAACGACGGCAGGTCGGCCGACCCATCGGCGCACAGGACGCGATGATTGCCGCTATCGCTCGCGCTCATGGCGCAGCTGTTGCCACACGCAATGTCAAGGACTTCGAAGGCACCGGCGTGGCATTGATCAATCCTTGGGAATGTGAATAGCTGAATGCGTATGGGCCCAACTCACCCGGGCGTATCAACAGCTGAATCTTGAGCACAGCAGCCCTATTTCAACCGCACCAGAGTAAAGACCCCGGCAAAAACCTGCCGAGGCCTTCTGAACGTTGCGGTTTCTCCCGCTACTCGACCTGCTCGGAAAGCTCCATCCATTCGGCTTCCAATGCCTCGGTCTCGTCCTGCACGCCGTTCAATTCCTGATTGAGCGCATTGAGTCCTTGGAAATCGTTGGGGTCATGCGCGGCCATAAGGCTTTCGATGTCGGCTTTACCCTCTTCGAGCTTGGCCAGCCGCCGCTCGATGGCCGAGATGCGTTTGGTCGCGTCATGGAAGGCCTTGCCGGTGAGCTTGTCATCGTTCTCCGTGCCATCAGACTCCGCTTTTTCGCTGTTGCCAGCCATGACACCACCGCTGACAGCACCACCGTCAGAGCCAGCCGTGCCGGAACCTGCGGAATCCGACTGCTTTGAAGGCTTTGGAGAGATCGCGCCACCGCCCGACTGCGCCGCCTCGATCATCGCAAGATAATCGTCCACGCCGCCGGGCAGATGGCGCACCTTGCCGCCGATAAGCGCGAACTGCTGGTCGGTGACGCGCTCGAGCAGGTAGCGATCGTGCGAAACCACGATGAGCGTGCCCGGCCAGGTGTCGAGCAGGTCCTCCATCACGGCGAGCATGTCGGTGTCCAAGTCGTTGCCCGGCTCATCCATGATGAGCACATTCGGCTCGTCAAGCAGGACCAGCAGCAGCTGCATGCGCCGCTTCTGGCCGCCCGACAGATCGCCGATCGGGGTCATGAGCTGCGCCGATTCGAAGCCGAGGCGCTCCATGAGCTGCGCCGGCGTGACTTCCTTGCCATCGACGATGTAGCTGGGCTTGTAACGGCTGAGCACTTCCTTGACCTTGTAGGCGTTGAGCTTCTCCAACTCGTCCAGACGCTGCGAGAGCACCGCGAACTTCACGGTCTTGCCGATGTTCACCCGCCCGGCGGTCGGGGTCAGTGTGCCGTCGATGATGCGCAGCAGCGTCGATTTGCCCGCGCCATTCGCCCCCACGATGCCGAAGCGGTCGCCCGGGCCGATCAGCCAGGTCACGTCGTCAAGAATCATGCGCCCGCTGACATGCACTCGGTGCGCGGCCGAAGTCGCATCCGAGTCGGCGGAAGCGATATCACCATTGTCGGAGGCATCACTGCCGGAAGCATTACGCGCGACGACATCATTGACGTCGAGGTGAGCGCTGTCGTCGCCATTGACGGCCACTGCGCCGACGGCATCCAGCGCAACCCCGGCATCCGCCAGACGCGGATCGTCGGCATCGTCGACATCCAGATCGAGAGAACCCTTGAGCACCGGTTCCGCGTACAAAGCCGGCACGATGTCCATCTGCGCGGGAGAATCGCCTGAAAGCACGTCCGATGCCGCATCCGACGCCACTTCCAATGCCTGAGCGGCGCTGTCGCCGCCGGGCAGCGCACCTCCCTGCGCACGATCCTGGAATACCTGCGTCACATCGAGCAGATCCACCACCTGTTTGCCCAGCCGAGACGTTGCCATCTGCCTGAGCTGCAACGTGTTGCGCAGCGGCGGCACGTCGGAGATCAGCGCATTCGCCTGCTTCACATGGAACTTCTGCTTCGTGGCGCGGGCGCGGGCGCCGCGGGAGAGCCACGCGAGCTCCTTGCGCGCCAGATTGCGCCGGCGCTCCTCGCGCACCCCGGCCTGCCTGTCGCGCTCGACGCGCTGCAGCATGTAGGCGCTGTAGCCTCCCTCGAACGGATCGATGACGCCGTCATGCACCTCCCACATGGATTCGCACACCTCATCGAGGAACCAGCGGTCATGCGTCACCAGCAGCAGTGCGCCCTGCCCTGCGGACCAGCGCTGGCGCAGATGCTCGGCGAGCCAGTGGATCGTCACCACATCCAAATGATTCGTCGGCTCGTCAAGCGCCAGGATATCCCAGTCGCGCAGCAGCAGCCGGGCCAAGTCGGCGCGGCGCCGTTGGCCGCCTGACAACGAGCCGATCGTCGTTTCGAGGCTTAGGCCCCCCAGCAGCGCCTCAACGATCTCGCGCGAGCGCGAGTCGGCCGCCCATTCGTAGTCTTCTCGTCCCTCAAGCGCGGCCTGGCGCAGCGTGGCGTTGTCATCGAGCGGGTCGCGCTGGTCAAGCATGCCGAAGGTCAGTCCGTTGCGCCGGGTGACGCGCCCGGAATCCGGCTCCTGATCGCCGTCCAGCAGGCGCAGCAGCGTGGATTTGCCGTCGCCGTTGCGGCCGACGATGCCGATGCGATCCCCTTCGAATACGCCCTGCGTCACGTCGGTGAATACGGTTTTGGTGGCGAAGCTGAGCGAAACGTGCTCTAATCCCAAGTCATACGTAGGCATAAGAGTTTTTACTATACCGCCAGCCCTAGGCACCGCGGCCGATGCACGATCCCCGCCTGCGCCACTGACGAGCGCACCGGCATGGGCACATACGCGACGCCAATATCGCAATGCGAAATTTCAGAAACGCCGGGAATGGCGGCATATCAGAGGTTCGCACCATGCGACAGCCGCAGGTGCTGCGCGAATATCACATCATGCCGGACGCCGGCATCGTTCATCGTTGCCTTCTTATGACTTACGCTGTCAGCGTGCGGGCGTATGTGTTGCAGCGGGCGGCAAAACTGGCGAAAACCTGATCGGCGAGCGGCTGCAGCTGAGAATTGTATGCATCGAAATCATCGCGCAACTTTGCGATATGCGTCTTTTTCAAGCCCTTCGTCATAGTGGGTTCGCTCAGCCATTCCTCCAGCAGCGGGCGGCTGACTTCGAGATGGAATTGCAGCCCTAGCGCCGAGCCGAATCGGAAGGCCTGATTGGGCGTGCCCGGCGACTTCGCCAGCAGCTGGCCTCCTTCCGGCACCTCCACCACGTCCTGATGCCAGTGCAGCACGTCGAGCTGCTTGCTCCACATCGAGAAGTAGTCGTGCTTGGCGACGCTTTTGATCGGCGCGAATCCGATCTCCGACTTGTCGTTCGTGCTCAGCTTCGCGCCCAGCGCGGTGGCGATGATCTGATGGCCCAGGCATATGCCGAGCACCGGCTTGCCTACGCCAATCGCCGCGCGCACAAGCTTCGCCTCGTTCTTCAGCCCTGGGTATCGGTCGTAATCCGTAGCGCCCATGGGCCCTCCCATGATCACCAGCCCCGCAAGATCGCCGAAGTCGGGCAGCTCTGCCTTCTTGTGCTTGGCGATGTTCATGGTCAGCGTCGGCAGATTCAGATCCTCAAGATTATCGAGAATACGGCCTGGTTTCTCCCACGGGACATGCTGCACGATAAGCACTTTCGGTGAAGTCATACCCTCTATTGTGGCATTGCCCCTGTAAAGAACGCACACACGGCGTTGTCTGCCCGCGTTATCGCCCGCATGTTGTCGCGGAACGCTAATACCCTCATAGGTATGACAGATGCCGAAAAACCGCTCGATTCCAACAGTTTGCAGGCCCATGCGGCCGCCAAGCTGCGGCTCTACGACACCGCTTCGCACGCGGTTTCGCGTTTCACGCCCATCGTGCCCGGCAAGGTCGGCATCTACGTGTGCGGGGCGACCGTGCAGAGCTCGCCGCATATCGGTCATATCCGCGCGGCGGTCGCCTTCGACATCGTGCGCCGCTGGCTGCTGCGGCTGGGCTACCAGGTCACGTTCGTGCGCAATGTGACCGATATCGACGACAAGATCCTTGACAAGGCTGCCGCCGCCGGCCAGCAGTGGTGGGAGCGGGCGTATTTCTACGAGCGCGAGTTCACGCAGGCCTATGACGAGCTCGGCGTGCTGCCGCCTACGGTCGAGCCGCGGGCCACCGGGCATGTCAGCGATATGGTCGAACTGATCGGGCGCATCATCGACAACGGGCACGGCTACATCGTGCGTGACGAGCAGGGCAAACCGACCGGCAACGTGTACTTCGACGTGGTCAGCTGGCCGCAGTACGGCGAGCTGACGCATCAAAAGCAGTCCGGCAGTGCGGGAGCGAGCGCTGCCGCCGAGGTTGACGAAGCCGCTGCGGTCGCCGACCGCATGGGGCCGAGCGTGGACTCGGCGGGCGACGACAAATACAATCCCGTCGACCCGGCCGACGCCTCCCCCGACAAGCATGACGTGCGCGATTTCGCGCTGTGGAAGGCGCCGAAACCCAGCGACCCGCAGACCGCACGCTGGTCGACGCCGTTCGGCACCGGCCGGCCCGGCTGGCATATCGAATGCTCCGCGATGAGCCATCGGTACCTGGGCGACATGTTCGACATCCACGGCGGCGGGCTGGACCTGCGCTTCCCCCATCACGAGAACGAAATGGCGCAGACCAAGGCAGCCGGATGGCGCTCGGCGAATCGCTGGATGCATTCGGCGTGGGTGACCGCCAAGGGCGAGAAGATGTCGAAGTCCCTCGGCAACGGTCTGTCGGTGCCGGCCGTGCTGGTGCAGGATTCGCCCTGGGTCGTGCGGTACGCGTTGGGCTCCGTGCAGTACCGCTCGATGCTCGAGTGGTCGGATCAGACGCTTGCCGAAGCTCGCTCCGCTTACGAACGCATCAGCAACTTCATCGAACGGGCCGGCGCCGCTCTGGCTGACTTCGGCGGGCAGCCCTCGCGAGAAGAGGTCACGGCCGTTTCGGCTGACTGGCTGCCATTCGAGTTCGTGGAAGCCATGAATGACGACGTCAACGTCTCCGGCGCGACCGCCGCGATCTTCACCGCGATCCGCAGCGGCAACACGCTGCTGGCGAAGTTGGCGGCCGGCGCTGCGAAGGGTGGCGCTGCGAAGGATTCTGCGGCGCATTCCGTCAACAGTGACGCCGGTCAGGCTGCCCATACTGCCGCCACCGGTAATGCAGTGGCCGATACGACCGGAGGCGCACAGTTCGCGGGGAAGGGCGAAGCACATGGCCGCCACATCGAGACTGCTGCGGGCACTCCAATCATTGCGGGCACGGAGCCTGCGACTGGTCCCGCAACCGAAGACCTGCTGCGGGACACGCTGCTTTCGGTACGCGCTATGCTCGACACACTCGGCCTCGACCCGCTGGCCGAGCCGTGGGCCGGTGGTGCAGGCAGCGGTTCAGCCTCCACCGGTACCGGGGCATCCGAGCACAATGTTCTGGACGCCTTGATCGCCGAACGGCTCGACGCCCGCGCCCAAGCCCGCAAGGCCAAGGATTTCGCCAAGGCCGATGCGATACGAGACGCCCTGAACGCCGCCGGCATCGCCATCGAAGACGGGCCGCAAGGTTCCACATGGAGTCTGGCGTAACGGCGGTATGTCCGCGGAAACGCAAAAGGTGCCTGCGGTCATGCGGACCGCAGGCACCTCGTCATGCACCGAGTCTGCTCAAGATCAGAACCCGCCCTGTTCGACGGTTTCGATGCGGGCTTCGAGACCTTCCTGCTCAAGGAAGTAGCTCAGCGGCTTCAGGTCGTGAGCCTCGTAGCGCTTCTTGAACGCGTCGATCTGCTCAGCCGAGTACAGGCGCGGCTCAAGCTCGAGCATTTCGGCCGGCAGCGGGCGCTCGTTGCTGATCTTGGCATCGATGACGACGACCTTGCCTTCGCGTACCTCTTGCACGGCCTGGGCGAACACGTCATGCACCTGGCTGATCTCGGTGACCGTGTGGCCTACGGCACCCATCGCCTCGGCGAGCTTGGCATAGTCGATGTCCATGAAATGCACGCCGAGGTAGCCGAGGTTGGTGTCCTCCTGCTCGTCCTTGATGAAGCCGAACTGCTGGTTGCTGAAGACCACATGAAGCGTCGGCAGCTCGTACTGCACGGCGGTCGCGAGATCCTGCATGGTCATGTTGAAGCCGCCGTCGCCCGCGAGGTTCCACACCTGGCGGTCGGGGAAGTCGAGCTTGGCGGAGATCGCGCCGGGGATGCCGATGCCCATCGTGGCGAAAAGCGAGGAGGTGCGCCACATCTGCTTGGGATTCATGTGCAGATGGCGGATGGAGGTCTGCGTAACGTCGCCGACGTCGATCGAGAAGATCGCGTCCTCGTCGGCCACCTGGTTGATGGCGTCGTAGACCTGATAGAGCTGCAAGTCGCCTTCGGTCTTCTTCTCCAGCTTGGTGACGTACTCGCGCCAATTGGCGACATTCGCAAGATTCGCGCGCCACCAGCCGGTGCTTTCCTTCTCATCGACCTTCTCGCAGATCGCACGCAGCGCGTCGCCCGCGTCTCCCAATATGGCGACATCGGCATTGTGGCGCTTGCCCAGCTTGGAAGGATCGATATCGATCTGGATGAACTTCTTGACGTTCTTGAAGACCTTGGACACCTCGGCGAAGGGGTAGTTGCTGCCGACGAACAGCACCGTATCGGCCTCGGGGAAGCATTCGACCGACGGCTTGGTGGAGACGCGGTTCGGGCTGCCGAGCAGCGCCTCATAGTCCGAAGGGAAGTTGTCGAAGCTGATGCCGGTGTTGGCCAGCGGAGCTTTGATCTTGCGGCTCAGATCGATCACCGCCTGCCCATTGCCGCGCGTGCCGATGCCGGCGAAGATGACCGGGCGCTCGGCCTGGTTCAGCAGCTCGACGGCGGCGTCGATGTCTTCGGCGTTGAGCTGCGGGTTCGGGTAGCGGCGATATGCATGAGCTGCGGAATACCAGCCGTCCTGCGGGATGTCTACCCAGCCGAGATCGACCGGGATCTGCACGACGGCGACGCCGTTCTTGGCGTAGGCCTGGCGAATCGCCTCGTCGATGACGTGCGGCATCTGCTCGGCGGTGGAGACCTGCCGGTTGTATATGGCGACATCAGCGTAGATCGGGTTCTCGTTCATCTCCTGGAAGGTGTCCCAGTTGAGCCCGGCAGTGCCAAACTGGCCGATGAGCGCGAGCAGCGGCACATGCTCTTCACGCGCATCATACAGCCCCTGCAGGGTATGCGTGCCGCCAGGACCCGCCGAGCCGAAGCACACGCCGATGTGGCCGGTGTACTTGGCATGCATGGAGGCGGCCAGCGCACCGACTTCCTCGTGGCGCACCTGGACGTAGTAGATGTTGTCGCGCTCGACGTAGAGCGCATCCATCAGCGAGTTGATCGAGCCGCCGGGAATGCCGAAGATGTGCTTGACTCCCCAGGATTCGAGGACCTTGACTGTGGCGACGCCGGCCTTGATGGTCCCCTCTTCGTGCTGGTTCGCGGTTTTGGCGTCGAAACCGAACTGAATGACGTTCTTTGCCATGAGTCTCCTTTGCGTTGCAACCCTGCAGGCTGCGGATAGCCGGTTAGCAGTATCTTTTGCCCGTGTGCGCGGCCGCCAAATTGGCCTACTTCATTGTCCTAAGACCGCCGACTCGCCTTTGCGTTCGCTGCGGCAGAGGTCGTGCGACACGTTTACTGCCAGATTACCATTTCAGCCAAGGCATGCTCCGAGGTTTCCTATGACCTTCATCACACTGGCTTCATTGCACTGTGACATAGCTTATATTCCTTGGCTTCACGCAACGGCAAGCCCGATGGAATGCTTCTCCCATCGGGCTGTTCGCAGCCGCGGTCTCAGCCTTTGCCGACCGGGCCAAGCAGCTTCCTGAGCGCGGCGAGATAACGGTCGAAGGCCTCTTGGCCCTGCACTGTCATGGCGACGAATGTAGCGGGCTTGCGTCCTTCAAAGGTTTTCTCGATCGCCACATATCCGGCCTTTTCCAGTTTGGTCAGATGCACCGAGAGATTGCCCGGGGTCATGCCGAGCAGCTCGGAGAGCTTCGCGAACGACAGCGAGGAATCCTTGCCGATCGCAGCCAATGCCGTCATGATGCGCAACCGGGACGCGGCATGGATGACCGGGTCGAGTTCGTCCTCCATACGCTCACCGCCCGCCCATCAATGCGGCGAAGGCCGCATTGCGATTGCCCAGCGTTACCGCCCAGAGCGCCATCAGCAGCATGGCCCCGCCGCCGAGGAAGGCCATGATGAAGAAACCCGTGACGACATCGAGCATAGGCAGCACGAAGACGATCACAATCATCCACACGCCGACTATCAGCTGCGACAAGTCGCCCCACAGTGCGCCGCCTGCCATGTACAGCACGCCGACGAGCAGAATCGCGACCATATTGAAGAGGATCGAAGATGCGTCGTCGGGAAGCGCAAAGCGATTCACGAACGAGCCGAGCCCGCCCATGCCGAAGAAGAAGCCGAGGGACCATGTCCAGCCGTAAATCGCGCCGCGTCTGGAATCGTCTCGAGCTGCCCGCGCCGATGATTTGTAGCCCGACACGCCCCTCAAGCCTACGATCACGGAAATAGCAACCGCGCCAACCAGCAGAGCCGCGCCAACGCCCCATGCCCAGCCGGGCGTCACTCCGCCCGCAGCCCTGGTCGAGAACCCGAGCACGCCGTACCCGATAAGCCATGACAAGCCCCACACCAAGCAGAATTTCCAATGAAACACATTGAACATACGACCCACGCGCCGGCTTTGATGCTCGATGAGTCTGAGCGCCTCGCGCGGGTCGGACAGCGATTCGCCGTCGAAGGCCGCTGCCTGCGAGTCTATTGGCCCGCCTGCCTGCGCATTCGACGGATTGCTCGATTCGTTTGCATCCGCAGCCGACCTGCGGTCGAGCGCCTGCGAATCGTCCCGCTCGCTCGCCCGCGAGGAATCCCGCGCGATCGGCTCACCAAGATGATTATAAGTTCGCTGTTCCATGGTCACCACCTCTTTCTTATTGCCTGTCTACATCCTTACGTTTTACGAATGCAGTTTACTTTGCGTTACTATGTAACTTTACACTACAAAGTACACTATGTCAAAAAAAACTGTGTCTAAGAACACCATGTCAAAGAACTTAAGTACGAAAACAATTGGAAACACCTGCGCTTACCCCACACTCGCCCAACCGCTCCCACGTCGGCATCCTGGACACCCCTTTCAGCTTCGATGAGGCACCAGTTCAACCGTATCTGCGTTGTGTGAGGCGTTAATTCGACCTTGCCCAGGTCTATCTGCGTTGTGTGAGGCGTTAATCCCGTGGCACCTTGAGTATCGCTGGCTGAAAATGGCGGCTTTTCGCCGACTGATACTCGACTCGCTATGAAGCAACGCCTCACACAACGCAGATAGACCTCCGCAGACCATCAATAACGCCTCACACAACGCAGATAGCCCGTATCAACGATGATTGTAGGAGATTATGCGACAGGTTTGTGTGTGCGGGTGCGCAACAACAGTGCGGCTATCCACCGTCGCCCCCGTTCTCCTCATGGCATACCGCCTGCCCCGACCTGCGCCCCCGCTTCTCCCTACGAACGGTTAGACTAAATGGCATTATGGCAGCATTTAGTTCTTTGACAGACCGGCTCTCGAATGCCTTCAAGCATTTGCGGGGCAAAGGCAAGCTTTCCGAGGCGGATATCGACGGGACCATCCGCGAGATACGCCGTGCGCTTCTCGACGCCGATGTGTCGCTGGAAGTCGTGCGCTCCTTCACAGCGAAGATTCGCGAGCGCGCGCTCGGCGTGGAGGTCTCGCAGGCGCTCAACCCCGCGCAGCAGGTGGTGCAGATCGTCAACGAGGAGCTGACGGCGATTCTGGGTGCGGGCGTCGACCGGCCGCTGAACTTCGCCAAGAACCCGCCGACGATCATCATGCTTGCCGGCCTGCAGGGCGCGGGCAAGACCACGCTGGCTGGAAAACTTGGCTACTGGCTTAAGGACGCCGGGCATACGCCGCTGCTGGTGGCGGCTGATTTGCAGCGCCCGAACGCGGTGACGCAGCTGCAAGTGGTCGGCGAACGCGCCGGCGTGCCGGTCTATGCGCCGGAGAAGGGCGTCCAATCAGCCGGCGGCGACGCGGTTTCCGCTCCCGGGGCGACGAGCGGCGACCCGGTCAAGGTGGCCCGCGACTCGGTCGAACTGGCGAAGACCAAGCTCTACGACACGTTGATCATCGATACGGCAGGCCGTCTCGGCGTTGACGAGGCACTGATGAAGCAGGCGCGTGACATCCGCGACGCCGTGCACCCCAACGAGATCCTCTTTGTCATCGACGCGATGATCGGCCAGGATGCGGTGCAGACCGCCAAGGCCTTCGACGCGGGCGTGGACTTCACCGGCGTCGTGCTCTCCAAGCTCGATGGCGACGCCCGCGGCGGCGCGGCGCTTTCGGTCGCCAGCGTGACCGGCAAGCCAATTCTCTTCGCTTCGAATGGCGAGGGTCTCAAGGACTTCGAGGTGTTCCACCCCGACCGCATGGCCTCGCGCATCCTCGACATGGGCGACATCCTCACCCTCATCGAGCAGGCGCAGAAGCAGTTCGACGAGGAAGAGGCCAAGAAGGCCGCGGAGAAGATGTCGAAAGGCACCTTCGGCCTTGACGACTTCCTTGAGCAACTGCAGCAAGTGCGCAAGCTCGGTTCGATGAAGAGCCTGCTGGGCATGATTCCCGGTATGGCGCAGCACCGCAAGGAGCTCGAGCAGTTCGACGAGCACGAGATCGACCGCACGGAGGCCATCATTCACTCCATGACGCCGGCCGAGCGGCGCGACCCCTCGATCATCGACGGTTCACGCCGCGCGCGCATCGCGTACGGCTCCGGCAACACCGTCTCCGCAGTAAACGGACTCTTGCAGCGCTTCGAACAGGCCGCAAAGATGATGCGTCGCATGTCGAACAAGTCTGGCATGGGCGGCATCCCCGGCTTCGGCGGGCCTGCCACTGGCTCCGGCAAAAAGGGCGGCAAGAAGGGCAAGAAGAAGAGCTCCAAATCCGGCAATCCGATGAAACGCGAAGCCGAGGAGAAGGCGTTGCGCGAGCGGCTTGCCGGCAAGGGCGGCACCAAATCCGGTGGCTCGGCCTTCGCCAAGAAGCCGCAGAACCCAGCCCTTCCCGCCGGACTGCAGGAGGCACTAAGCGGCGCAGGAGAGAACGGCGAACCAACGCTGCCGCCGAATCTGGGTGGCGGACTGTCCGGCCTGTTCGGATGATTTCCTGGCTGCTGTCGGCCGCGCTTCTCATCGTCGCAGTATGGGTATCGTTGTGCTTCCTTCCTTCAGGAGGCGAAGCGCATGGCGTGCTGCCATACCTTATTGCGCTCGTGCCCTTCGCGTGGATTCCCGCCGCCACCATTGCCGCGTATGCGCTGCTCGCGCGGCAATGGTGGGTTGCGGTTGCGGGGGCGGCGATCGCGATGCTGGTCATCGCTATTGAGCGGCATGCTTATCGGTGCACGCCCGCAACCGCAACCGAAAATAATGCCGCCGCCGCTGGCACTGGCGTCACCGCAGCAAGTGATGGCACCCCAGCGACTCCAGCGACCACGGCGGAGGCCGGTCAAGGCACCAAGCTACAGGTCATGACTCTGAATTGCCGCTATGGCAGGGCGGATGCCCAGGCAATCGTCGAGGCTGTGCGCAGCAAAGACATCGCTGTGCTCGCGCTGCAGGAGATGAGCCGAGATTTGCTACAGCATCTCGGCGAAGCAGGACTTGGACGGCTGCTTCCCCACCACCAGATCGGCACGATACGCGACACCGACAATGGCGGATTCAATGGGATCTGGACCAATCTGCGTGTCATCGACGCCACTGCCGACACGATCGACATCCCAGCTGCCGCAGTGCCCAGCCTGATAGTGGCAGTTCCGCAGCAGACAGTCAGCGAGCGTGACCACGATGTAGTCGGCTCCCTTGACTCAACCGGCTCCGCCCCGGCCGATTCAAGCGCCCCCAACCCAACTGCCCTAACCAGCCCAACCACATCCGAGGCTTCTCAGGCCCGCACGATCCTGTTCGCATCCGCCCATCCGAAGTCGCCCATGCGCGGAAGCGCGCAATGGTCGCAAGGGATTATCGGCCTCGCAGGCGTAAACGATGCCGTCGCCCATGACAACGGCGCCGCTCGCCCCGGCAGCACCGTTGTCATGGGCGATCTCAACTCGAATCTGCATCATCCCAGCTTCCGTGCGCTGCTGCGCTCCGGCATGCACGATGCCAGTCTGCGTCAAGGATCAGGACGCCGCATCACGACTTTCCCCACGCAGCTGCGCTGGCCGCGCTTGGAACTCGACCATATTCTTTTCAGCGCCGGCCTCGAGTCGTCCGGCACGGAATCCTTCGTGATTCCCGGCAGCGATCATCTGGCGCTTGCGGCGACGCTGACCGTTGCATGACGATGCAAACCATACTTCCACGGGGCCATAGGCAAAATAGGCCCTTCGGGATCCCTTCAACGTTTTCCCGGGATTGCGTTGAACTCAGACTTCGCAGAATCCTGTTTTCAACGCAATTCCGGGGAAACGAACCGCGGCGAAGAAACGGGCGGCGCCCGGCATCGCGCTCTTAAGTCAGCACAGCCAACACGGTCCGACTCGGCAACGCGTCGCGCTATCCATGCCTGTGTTGTATAATGTCCCAGTTATTCACGGATGCGGGGCCCTCTCATTCCCGTACGCCGCGAGGAACACGCTGGCCGCAGGTTTTTGTGCCCCCACAGAAAACCGGCAACCGGCAACCTAAGTAACAAGGAGAGCCATTTTGGCAACCAAGATTCGTCTGAAGCGACTGGGCAAGAAGTTCTATGCCTTCTACCGTGTGGTCATCACCGATTCGCGCAACAAGCGCGACGGCCAGTCCATCGAGGAGATCGGCATCTACGACCCGAACAAGCAGCCGTCGCTCATCCAGATTGATTCCGAGCGTGCGCAGTATTGGCTGGGCGTGGGCGCACAGCCGTCCGAAGCAGTCTTCAAGCTGCTGAACATCACTGGCGACTGGCAGAAGTTCAAGGGACTCGAAGGTGCCGAAGGCACGCTGAAGGTCGCCGAGGACGGACCGGACGCGGCAGCTCGCGTCGAGGCCGTCGAAGCCCAGGCGCAGAAGGTCAAGGCTGCGAAGTCCGCAGCGGCGGCCAAGGCTGCAGCTGAAGCGGAAGCCGCCAAGGCCGACGAAGCAGCTGAGTCCGAGCCGGCAGAGGCCGAGGCTTCGGAAGCGCAGGCTGAGTAATCATGCTCGCGCAAGCCGTTGAACATCTGATCACCAACATCGTGGATTTTCCCGACGATGTGTCCGTCAAATCCCATGAGAACCCTCGCGGCGAATTGCTTCGCGTGCGTGTGAACCCGGAGGATATCGGCCGCGTGATCGGCCGCAACGGCCGCACCGCCAACGCGATCCGCACCGTGGCGCAGGCTTTGTCCGACCACAAGGTGCGCGTCGACATCATGGATGTCCGCAAGAAGTGACGCGTTCAGTGCATGGCAATGACCCTCAGCAGCGCGAGCTGTTGAGGGTCTGTCGTATCGGCCGGGCGCAGGGCCTCAAAGGCGAGGTCAACATCCGCATCACCACCGACGAGCCCGGGCGGCGCTTCTCCCCCGGCGCGTCGCTCTTCACCCGCGACGGTTCTGACGAATACACCGTCGAAGGCGCGCGGACTTTCAAGGACCGCTGGATCGTGCATTTCGATGGCATCGATAGCCGCGACGCAGCCGAGGCGCTCAATGGCATCGAGCTGTATGCCGAGGCGGACGACCCTGAGGAGATGGCGCAGGAAGACGCGTGGTACCCCAAGGACCTCATCGGTCTTGAGGCGAGGCTTGCCGACGATAATGCGCTGGGTCTGCCCGGCGGCAAGGTTCTGGGCAAGATCGTCGATGTGATAGACGGCCCCGCACAGTCGCTGCTGAAATTGCGGCTGGCCAGTGGCCTTGCATCCAGCGCTGACGCAACCGTCGAAGATGCGCCCACCACAGCGCTTGTTCCCTTCGTGGATCCCATTGTGCCCGATATCGACTTGGACGGGCGCACGCTCGCCATCGACCCGCCTGGCGGCCTGATTCCCGGATTGCAGTAGCAACGGCGGGGAAACGCGATCGTGCTGCCGCATACGCCCGCACGATCACCGCTCAGAGCAGGTGCAGCTCCTGAGCGCGGGCAAGGATATTTCGCCGTCGTTCTACTGCAAGTTTTTCCTGATCGTATGCATATGCGTCTTGGTGGTATTCAGCGAGATATAGCAGATATCCGATATCTCTCTGTCCGAGAGGCCCTGCTGCAGCAAATGCAGTATCTCCATTTCCCGCTTGGTCAGCTCCACGACGTTGAGTTGAACGGGCAATGGCACTCCTAGACCCACGATTCCGCGTCTTGCAGCGATTGCCGCCGCCTCGGCGAGGCCTGGCTGCAGATCCAGCAGCGCAGCAAGGCCTGCAGACGGAAGGATGCTGAGGGCAAACGCAGCAATGGGCAGAGGCATGCCCAGCAAATCATCAAGCAACGGCTTGGCGGCGTCATTCAGTTTCTGGTGGTTGAATGACGCCGCCCGCAGCACGTCAAGAATCGCATTCGTACGTCGGCTTCCATCCGATTGAATTTCGGCCAAGACATCAGGCAGCTTATACTCTTGCCCTGATGCAAGCAGCACGATGGCCTGCGCGATTCCTCGCGCCGGCCCCGGGGCGAATCCGGAGTCGGCGATATCGACGGCCTTCGGCAGATTGCCTACGGCAAGAAGCCTCGCGCAGGCGAACAGCTTGCCCAAATACACCGGGGCCTCGGCAAAACGCTCCTGCATGGCGGGCACGGCGGCATCCTGCGAACCGAACATCGCGTCAAGCAGACTCCATTTGGCGTTCTCCCGCTCCAGCCACTCGTCAGAGCAGATAAGCGAACGGAATCGCATAACATCTCTATGGGCGTCGGCGGATGCCCCCCCCCCCGCAACAATTTTATTGAACAGCGTCTCGGTCAGCGCCTCGTTGACGCTCGCCATGCGCCCCTCAGACAGTCTAGGAAAGGGCGTCTCCGGCAAAGCACCGCACCGCAGCATAAGCTGCGCGGCCTGAAACACATCATCCGGACCCGCTGCGCCAGCCAAAGCCCGTTCCGCCCTGCTGTATGCGTCGCGCGTTTTCCCCACGCGCAACGCGATCGCCGCAGAGGCGATAACCGCCTGCATGCCATGCTCGCTCTTCGAAATAACTGCGGCAGCACTGGCCAGAACACCTGGTCGCCGAGATGCCGAGGCATCGCCCATCTCAAGTTTCAGCAGCGCCAGCGTAAGCCGCAGGTAGGGCGCACGATCCAGTTCCTCAGGCGAAAGGCCGAGCAGCACCTCCTGAACCTCAGGAGCAAATCCCTCATATACTTTCATGAAATGACGGGCGAGCAACTGCTCAGCCGCCGGTATATCCTCCAGCAGAATCATCTGATCGAATGCCTGCGCGAAATCTCCCACATCCAACAGCATGCGCATCAGGTTCGTGCGCACATCACGCGCCGACTCGTTCCATTTGAGGAACACGCGCCACGCCGAATCCTTCCAAGCATAGCCCGTCGCGCTCGGCCCGCTTCCATCCTGCAAACCGATCACAATTAAATTATCAAAGACGGAATAATTGGATAAGCCGGAAATCGACTTGGCGATCATTCTGACATGACGTTCGCTGAAACGCGGCATGAAGGACAACAGCATCGAGGTGCGCGCATGACCGGTATCCACTTTCGAACCGGTGTACTTCGTGGCGTAGGCTCGGCGTATGGCCTGCAACGCCAGCTCAACATTGAAGCCTTCCAGCTTGCTGCATTCCGGCGCATACCAGCGATCGAACGCCAAGCCCACAGCCAGCGGAAAGCCTCCCGTCGCCGCCTTTCAAATCACCCTTTCAGGGCGAGTCGCACAGCGATACCTGACCGCTCTTCTAGGATTCTGCTTGATAGCGCCGTAAAAGACGCTTCATTTGAACGACATTTCGCATTGAACGCAGCGGTTCGCGTCTATAAGGCGTGACAAAGTGAAATCGTACGAGGAAAGGCTGTCCACGACAGCTTGGCATAGTCATTGTTGACACAGGCCTGGCAAAAGTTTTCATCGCCTCCCCCGGAGCGTGAATCTGGACACTGAATTCCCCAACTGCCCATAAACAAAGAACGGCGTCCATCTTTCGCGATGGACGCCGTTCCTGCGGTGATATGCGGTGATTATTCCTGCAGATCCGTATTCATTTACTCGTAGTCATTTATCTACAGGTCGGCCGGCGGCACGTCATAGGTAACATCGTCTGTGGAGGACGCACTGTCGATATCCTCTTTCTCCTCTTGCGAAGCCGTATTCGCAGGAGTCTCAGGATTAGAGGACTGCGGCGCATCCTGAACCGGCACGCCATTGACCTTCGCCGTATCCTGGCTCTTTTCCTCGGCATCCTTATCGTACTCACTCATATTTGCACACCCCTTTCGAATTCGATAATCAGACATAACAAGGCTATCAATGAAAAGCGCTCGAACCAACGGAAACCGAGGTAATCCGCTTGTAGGAAAACAGCGGCGGCGCTCAAGCATTCGAGGGCCGGGCACAACCCGCCTAGCGACCGAGAAATTCCTGCGCGTCGGCAATCCCAAAGTAATCGGTTCCAGAAATAACTATGCGCTGCTGCCGGATTGGCGGGATGCCTCCACATACGCATTGGATACCGACTGGCGAACGGCGCGCTTCGATTCGGCATGGTTCGCCGGCGCTGATGCGCAACCGTCACTTATGATGCACAAAGGTCAGCAGGGTGCGCAGTAACGAAGACCGGAAACAATAGGACGCGGCAATGCCGCTGATGAAATCGCACAGTATGCGCTGATGAATTAGCATGGTGCATGCTGATGAATTCGCACGACGGGAGGTTGCCATGATTCCGCGCATACTGGCGGGGCGAGTGACGCAAACCGCGCAACGGTTCCCGATCAGGTCAGTGGCAGGCACCCGGCAGGGCGCCAAGTCCACGGCGCCGCGCAATCTCTTCCCCGGTTACAATTATGTGAATCTCGAAGACCAGTCGACTTGGACGAGCGAACGCTCGCCATCGACCCGCCCGGAGGCCCGACTTACAGGCTGGAGCAGCACGCGCAAAGGAGCGAAATAATGCACATAGGGATTATCGGAACCGGTTGGATATCACGTCAGTTCGCTGACGCGGTGCAACGGCAGCAGGGTGCGCAGCTGGCAGGAGTTCTTTCCAGAACACGCGATTCCGCGGAGCGATTCAAACTCTCCGGCGAGGCGTATCCGGCGTATGGCGATATCGAGGAGTTCCTCGCGGACCCGAGGATCGACACGGTGTACATCGCCTCGCCCAACTCCATGCATTACAGCCAGGCGGCCAAGGCCATCGACGCGGGGAAGAACGTCATCGTCGAGAAACCCGCATTCTCGAATCCAGCGGAGTTCGCTAAGATCGAGATGCTGCTCCAGCGCCATCCTCGAGTGCGTTTCTTCGAGGCGGCCCGGCATATCCATACCGACGCATTCCGCAGCATCGCACAGCAGGTCGGCAATATGGGAGCGATCAGCGGCGCGGTCCTCTCTTATATGAAATACTCCTCGAAATATGACGCTTTCCTCGCAGGAGAGACACCGAACATTTTCACCGCGCGGTTCTCGGGCGGAGCCTTGCAGGATCTGGGGGTATATCTGGCGTATGACGCGATAGCTCTTTTCGGAGCGCCGCTTGCCGCGCAATATCATCCTTTGCTGCTCTCGACCGGCACCGATGCAATGGGCACCGGCGTGCTGCACTATCAGCATTTCGATGCCACCCTTCTCATATCGAAAACCGTCAACTCTCGGTTTGGATCCGAAATATACGCAGGTCGTCAAACTCTCAGCTTCGACAATGGCGGGGATCTCGGCAGCGTGCGCCTTGTGGAAGGCGACGGTACGGTGCAGGAGATCTGCCGATCCGCGACCGGCAACCCGATGAGCGAAGAAGTGCGCGATTTTACCGAAGTCATCCAGGCCCCGGATGAACCGGCGAATCAATCGCGATATTTACGCTGGCTTAGGCAGAGCCGCGAAGTGTGCGCAACTCTCTGGCAGATGCGTCAGAGCGCCGGCATCCATTCCCCTGCGGATGATAGCGGGCAACTGACGAACGCTGCTGAGCGCTGATGACATTGCCGCATCACCTCATCACTGCGATGTGCAACAAGCTCTGTGCTTTCTATATCTTCTATAGCCGCAGTGCATCATCGGGGATGCCGACCCGCCTTCCGAAGCATATATGATGCAAAGCACGTGGAGCGGCAGACAGTGCGCCATATATATCGATTAGCGTTGGTACTGCCACTTACGACACACAGGAACTCACGACAGCGCTGGCATGACGAAAGCCGCGTCGGCACCGGCCGTATGCAACCATCCGGGCTGCAGGTAGTCTTGTACCTTATGAATATCGATATCGTCAGCGTGTTCCCCGAATATTTCGACGTGCTCAGGCTCTCTCTGCTCGGCAAGGCCCAGGAAAACGGTTTAGTGCATGTGGCTGCGCACAATCTGCGCGACTGGACCCACGACGTGCACCATTCGGTGGATGATACGCCGGTGGGCGGCGGGGCCGGCATGGTGATGAAGCCGGAGGTCTGGGGCGAGTGCCTTGACGAGCTGCTGGGGCTGCGTGGCGACGCCTATGACGGTGATGCCAACCCGGGCGAAGCAGCTGGCACAGACCCTATCGGCCGGCATGAACCGGACAGTGCGGGATCCGTTGCCCTGACCAACGGTGGATCTGCACCGCATCCAACAGACACCGTGAATGACATCGGCACTTCGGATCGCCCCGTCATGCCTGGCGAGGCCGCAACACTCGATGGCGCCGTCATATCGGAGGACGCCATTGCGCCCGGAAACTCCGCCGACGCACATGGCACCGATGCACATGGCACCGTCCTCATCTTCCCCAATCCTTCGGCGCCGCTATTCACCCAGCGCGACGCCACCGAGCTTTCGCACGCCGATCGGCTGATCTTCGGATGCGGCCGCTACGAGGGCTACGATGCCCGCATCCCCGATCATTATCGTGCGCAGGGCGTCGACGTGCGAGAGTATTCGATTGGCGACTACGTGCTCAACGGCGGCGAAGTGGCCGTGTCGGTAATGCTTGAGGCGATCACACGGCTGCTGCCGGGCTTCATGGGCAATCCCGAGTCCATCGTGGAGGAGTCCTACACCGGCGGCAACGCTCTGCTCGAACACCGCCAATACACCAAACCTGCGGCCTGGCGTTCCTTGGAAGTACCGGATGTCCTGCTCAGCGGCGACCACGGCAAAGTCGATCGCTTCCGCCGCAATGAGGCGCTGCAACGCACCAGCGAGATCCGGCCGGATCTCATTGAGGCGCTTGACTGCCAGCAGCTCGACAAATTCGATCGCAAAACCCTGATGGCGCTCGGCTGGGAGGTGTCGGGGGCGCATCCGCGGCACGTCGCTTAGGGTTTGCTGCCCCTAGGTTCCTCGTGGCTATCCGTGTGTGGTCTGGCGACTTTCGACTCTGCATCGTCAGCCATGCAGTGCCGACTGCACTTTCGGCACCCTCGACCCTGCACTTTTGAATTGCACTTTCGAATCTGCTAGAGCGGACTCGGCACCTTCCGCCCTGCGGATGCCAGCGGCACATGCCGTCCACCCTCCTACCAGCATCTCCGCGTCACTCCGGCTCGATGAAGAATACTGCGGTTTCGCCGTAATGCCGCTGGTCGGTGATGCCCCAGCTCTCCTGCGGCTGAGGGGCCTGCGAGCGTGTGGAGCGTTCCAGAATAATGGTGCTGCTATCATCGGTCGCCTCGCCCGAGGCCAGCGCCGTAAGCAGCTCCTCGCATTCATTGGTCGCGAAGGCATACGGCGGGTCGATGAGAATCAGCTCGAAGGGCGCTCCGGCGTAGTCAGCCACGAATCGCTCGGCGCGACGACGCATTGCCCGGGCCGACATGCCCGGCTGCCATTCGTGCTGATGGTGCAAAGACCCCAGCGTCTTCGTCAGCAATGCCGCCGCAGGGCCGGCGGATTCCACGGCCACTAGCTCCCGTGCGCCGCGGGACAAGGCCTCGATGCCGAGTGCGCCGGTGCCGGCGAACAGGTCAAGGACCCGTGCATCCTCAATCAGGCCAAGCGCATCCAGCCGGGAGAACAGCGCCTCCTTGGTTCGGTCGGTTGTCGGCCGCGTTCCGGTTTTGGCGGCGGGCAGGGTCATGCCCTTGAATCGTCCAGCAATAACACGCATGCTTCGTACTCTATCGCCTTATAAAGAAAACCGGTTGGTCGGAGTCATAGTGACTTCGACCAACCGGTTTTCAGTGCTAGGGAAAGCTGTCAGAAGGCCGTCAGACCTTCAGTCGCTCACTCCTCAGTAGCGGCAGCGGCCTCGGCTTCAGTAGCCTTGTCTTCGGCAA
This sequence comes from Bifidobacterium subtile, assembly GCF_000741775.1. GTDB lineage: Bacteria > Actinomycetota > Actinomycetes > Actinomycetales > Bifidobacteriaceae > Bifidobacterium > Bifidobacterium subtile. The sequence goes on along the minus strand of NZ_JGZR01000001.1, from coordinate 164,566 downwards.
CGACAGCCTCTGCGTTGGCCTTATCGGCTTCGACAGCCTGCTCGGTGGCAGTGGCTGAGGCATCCGCGACGGCCTGCTCAGAGACCTCGGCGTCAGCAGCGGCAGCGGTCTTGGCTGCGGCTTCGGCTTCCTTCACGACGGCCTGCTTGGGGCTCACCGGCTCGGTGACGAGCTCGATGATGGCCTGCGGCGCGGCATCGCCCTTGCGCGGAGCGACGCGGATGATGCGGGTGTAGCCGCCTTCGCGCTGTTCCATCTGCTCGGCGATCTCGGTGAAGAGCTTGTGGACGATGGACTTGTTGCGAATCACGCGCATCACGCGACGACGCGAGTGCAGATCGCCGCGCTTGGCGAAGCTGATCAGGCGCTCGACCAGCGGACGCAGACGCTTGGCCTTGGGCAGCGTGGTCTTGATGCGGCCGTTGGCGAACAGGCTGGTCGCCATGTTCGCGAGCATCAAGCGCTCATGCGCGGGGCTCGAAGCCAGGCGCGGGCCCTTCTTGGGTGTAGGCATTATTACTCCTTATTGCCATAGGGTCCAGGTGGGCAGCTGCCCGAACGTCCGGACCCGACGGCGGTTTGATGAATGGCTGCGCGTCACTCGTCTTCCGGCGAGAAGAACGTGCCCCCTTCAAGGTTGTTGGTATCGAATCCCAACGGCGAGGCCTTGAGCGACAGACCGAGCGTCTGCAGCTTCTCCTCGACCTCATCGATCGATTTCATACCGAAATTGCGGATGTCCAGCAGATCCTGCTCCGTGTGGGCGACCAGCTCGCCGATGGTGTGGATCCCTTCGCGCTTGAGGCAGTTGTAGCTGCGCTGCGTGAGGTTGAGATCCTCGATCGGCACGGCCATCTCCGGATTCGACTCTTCGGCAACCGGTGCGGGGCCGATTTCGACGCCCTCCGCCTGCGTGTTGAGCTCGCGGCACAGGCCGAAGAGCTCCACCAGCGTCGAGCCTGCGGATGCCACGGCATCGCGAGGCGAGATAGCCGGCTTGGTTTCCACGTCGAGGATGAGCTTGTCAAAGTCCGTGCGCTGTTCCACGCGTGTGGCCTCGACCTTGTAGCTCACCTTGAGCACCGGGGAATAAATCGAATCGACCGGAATACGGCCGATCTCGTCGCTATCCGACTTGTTCATCTGCGCCTGCACGTAGCCGCGGCCGCGCTCGACGGTGAACTCGATTTCGAGCTCCCCGTCTTCCGCAAGCGATGCGATGTGCATATCGGGATTGGCGATGGTGACGCCGGCCGGAGGGGTGATGTCCCCCGCGAGCGCTTCACCCTTGCCGCTCTTGCGCAGATACATGACAACCGGCTCGTCGTATTCGCTCGTGAGCACGATGCCCTTGATGTTCAGCAGGATCTCGGTCACATCCTCCTCGACGCCAGGCAGAGTGGTGAACTCGTGCAGGGCACCGGAGATGCGCACCGAAGTCACAGCGGCTCCAGGGATGGAGCTCAGGATCGTGCGACGCAGCGAATTGCCGAGCGTATAACCGAAGCCAGGCTCAAGCGGCTCGATGACAAAGCGGGAACGCTGCGGATTCAGTGATTCCTCAGTTAATGTCGGACGCTGTGCGATAAGCACTATAGTTATCCTTTCAGCTTCTGATCGGTGGTGCACTCACCGGCCATAGGCGGGTTGGATGGATGGATTCTTGAGTGCTCAGACGCGACGGCGCTTGGGGGGGCGGACACCGTTGTGTGCCTGCGGGGTGACGTCGGTGATGGAGCCGACCTCAAGACCTGCGGACTGCAGGGAGCGGATAGCGGTCTCGCGGCCGGAGCCGGGACCCTTCACGAAGACGTCAACCTTCTTGACGCCGTGCTCCATCGCCTTGCGAGCTGCGGATTCCGCAGCCATGCCTGCGGCGTACGGCGTGGACTTGCGTGAGCCCTTGAAACCGACATCGCCACCGGAAGCCCAGGACACGACGGCCCCGGACGGATCGGTGATCGAGATGATCGTGTTGTTGAATGTGGACTTGATATGCGCCTGCCCGACCGGCACCGACTTGCGGTCCCGGCGACGCGGCTTGCGCGTGGCTTGCTTTTGAGCTGCCAACTGACCCTCGTTTCCTTGTAACGAACTATTTGGTTGTTCGGACGATGAGACGCGTGAAGCTTCTCGTGGCCCGAATCATGCCACCGACTACTTGGTGGCCTTCTTCTTCCCGGCGACCGTGCGCTTCGGGCCCTTGCGGGTGCGTGCGTTGGTCTTGGTGCGCTGTCCGCGCACAGGAAGTCCCCTACGATGACGCTGGCCTTGGTAGCAATTGATTTGAATCTTGCGACGGATATCCGCATCGACCTCGCGACGCAGATCACCTTCGATCTTGTAGTTGGACTCAAGATAGTCGCGCAGCGTAATCAGCTGCTCATCCGTCAAATCCTTCACGCGCGTATCAGGATTGATATCCGTGGCGGCGAGGGTTTCCTTCGCACGAGTGCGGCCTACACCAAAGATATAGGTGAGGGCGATCTCGATGCGCTTCTCATTGGGGATGTCGACTCCGGCAAGACGTGCCATTGCGATTCCTTCTGTTTTCCGCAGGTCTTGCACCAAGTCATCCGGTTTCCCGGCCCGAGCCTGCGTACCCGGGGTTCAGCACTGCGAAGTGCTGCGACTTAGCGTATTATTTGGTTGTCGCTGGGATTGCTCAGCCTTGACGCTGCTTATGGCGCGGGTTGGAGCAGATCACCATGACGCGACCGTGACGACGGATCACGCGGCAATTCTCGCAGATCTTCTTCACGCTAGGGCTGACCTTCATGGTTTTCCTTTTGCTGTGTACAGTTACTTGTAACGGTACGTAATACGACCGCGGTTGAGATCATACGGGCTCATTTCCAAAACCACACGATCCTGCGGCAGGATGCGAATGTAGTTCTTCCGCATTTTGCCTGAGATGGTGGCGAGCACGATATGCTTGTTCTCGAGTTCAACGCGAAACATCGCGTTCGGCAGTGCCTCCACTACCTGTCCTTCGACTTCAATCACACCGTCTTTTGCCATGAGCCTCAATCCGTTCTTTGGCTTGCTTACTTATGGGTGTTGCGAAAACACACCAAATTCAAAGCATACAGCAAAACGGAAGACATGGCACGCTCGGCGTGTCGTGTCTCCCGTTTTGCAGTTGCAGTGCTATATAAAAAACCGGCTGCAGTCAGCCAAGCAACTCAACGATCTTGGCGTTGATCTGCGCGATGTCGCCGACACCGTTGACCGTGACCAGCTGCTCGCGGCTCTTGTAGATGTCGATCAGCGGCGCGGTCTCGCGCTCGTAGATCGCGAGTCGCTCCGCGATCGCCTCGGGTGTGTCGTCGGCGCGGCCTTCCTGCTCGGCGCGCTTGCGCATGCGCTCCATGAGCACATCGTGGTCGGCTTCGAGCGCGACCGCATAGTCGAGCGGCGTGCCGATCTCTGCCAGCATCTCGTCCAGCGCCTGCACCTGGGCGGCGTTGCGCGGGTAGCCGTCGAGGATCCAGCCGTTCTTGGCGTCGTCCTGCGCCAAGCGGTCCTTGACGATGCGGTTGGTCACCTCGTCGGGCACCAGCTCGCCCTTGTCCGTGTAGGACTGGGCTTCCTTGCCGAGCGCGGTCTGGTTCTTGATGTTGTAGCGGAAGATATCACCGGTGGAAATGGCCGGGATGCCGTAGTGCTCGCTCAGCAGCGCGGCCTGAGTGCCCTTGCCTACGCCCTGCGGGCCCATAATCAGCAGTCGCATATCATATCCTTTGCTTGATGTGTGTTTGTTGTTCCGGATTTTGCAGCGGAGCCGAAGCCGCGATGAGCGAAGCGCATCCCGGCAAACCCCTAGTCGGCTTGTGAAAGGCGAAGCCTCTCGCAGCGGTCAGCCTTCGCTGTCAGCCCTCTTTGTGATCGGTGTTCTCGAAGAGGAATCCGGTGTATTGGAACTGCTCGGTCTGCGCCTTGGCCTGGCGCAAGGTGTCCAGTCCGACGCCGGCGATAATTAGAATCGTCGTGCCGCCGAAGGGCAGCTTGGCATTCAGGTTCATAGCCATGATCAGCACCGTCGGAATGAGTGCCACGAAGAGCAGATACACGGCGCCGACCGTATTAAGCCGGTTCATCACGTAGCTCAGGTAGCGGCTTGTGGAGCTGCCGGCGCGGATGCCGGGGATGAATCCGCCGTACTGCTTCATATTGTCGGCGGTCTCGTCCGGGTTGAAGGTGATCGCGGTGTAGAAGAAGCAGAAGAAGACGATCATGAGCGAATACAGGCCGATGTACCAGATGGAAGTGGTATTGGCCAGATTCCCGTTGATCCACTTGACCCAGGATTGGTCGGTTTTGCCGAACTGCGCGATCAGCGTGGGGATGGCGAGAATCGAGGAGGCGAAGATCGGCGGGATGACGCCGCTCATATTGATCTTCAGCGGCAAGTACGTCGAGGAGCCGCCGTACATCTTGCGCCCGATCATGCGCCGGGTGTACTGCACCGGGATGCGGCGCTGGCACAGTTCCACGAAGTCCACGAAGATGAGGATGACCAGCAGCACCGCGGTGACGATGCCGAACTTGGTCCAGTCGCCGTTCGTGCCGTTGGTGCCCCAGCCGATCTCCCACAGCTGCGGCAGGAAGCCGGAGCAGATCGACATGAAGATGAGCACGGACATGCCCTGTCCGATGCCCTTCTCGGTGATGAGCTCGGCCATCCACATGATCAGGCCAGTGCCGCCGGTCATGACCAGCACCATGACGACCAGGTTCCACACCGAGCCGTTCGGGATGACCTGCGAGCACTGGTAGTTGAACAGCGCGCCGGAGCGGGCGGTGACCAGAATCGTGGTGGACTGCAGCACGGCCAGGCCGATGGTCAGGTAACGCGTGTACTGGGTGAGCTTCGCCTCGCCGGACTGGCCTTCCTTATGCAGCGCCTCAAAGCGCGGAATGACGACGCGCAGCAGCTGAATCACGATGGATGCGGTGATGTAGGGCATCACGCCGAGCGCGAAGATCGACAGCTGGAGCATCGCGCCGCCGGAGAACAGATTCACCAGGCCTATGAAGTTCTCCTGGTTCGAGGACAGCGTGGCGACGCACTGGCGCACCACTTTGTAATCCACCCCGGGCGTGGGGATGAACGAACCGATGCGGTAGATGATGATCATGCCAAAGACGAACAGGATCTTGTTCCTGAGCTCCTTGGTCCTGAAGGCCTGGATTAACGTCCTCACCTGGGGTTTCCTTCCCTTGTCGTGCGTAGCTTACGCACCCATGCAAACAGACTCTAATCGTCGAGTTTAGCGTAGAGCGTCTACGAGAGACGCATGCCTAGCCGAGGCGTGATGATAACGATATGGCCCTCCCCGCGCAACGCGGGGAGGGCCATATCCTTTGCTTTATATCAAGCGTATCCCCATAGACAATCAGTCTTCGGAGATGGAGCCGCCTGCAGCTTCGATCTTGGCTTTGGCCGAGGCCGATGCCTTGACGCCCTTGAGCGTGAAAGCAGTCGTGGCCTCGCCGTCGCCAAGCACCTTGACCGGGTAGCCGGAACGCACGGCGCCCTTGGCGATCAGATCCTCGACGCTCACTTCGCCGCCCTTGGGGAAGAGCTCGGCAAGCGTCGCGATGTTGACGACCTGGAACTCCTTCTTGAAGGGGCTTTTGAAGCCGCGCAGCTTCGGCAGGCGCATGTACAGCGGCAGCTGGCCGCCTTCAAAGCCCATACGAACCTGATAGCGCTTCTTCGTGCCCTTGTCTCCACGGCCCGAGGTCTTGCCCTTGGAGCCTTCGCCTCGGCCCACACGAATGCGGTCCTTCTTGGCGCCGGGAGCAGGATGCAGATCATGCATCTGCAGGATGCTGTTTTCTTCGTTTGCCATAATCAGTCGACCTCCTCGACAGTGACCAGGTGACGCACGGCGTGCACCAGACCACGATTGGCGGGCGAATCCTCACGGACGACGCTCTGGCCGATCTTGTGAAGACCGAGAGTCCTGACCGTCTCGCGCTGGGCGGGCTTCCTATTGACCAAGCCACGCACCAGAGTGATCTTGAGATTAGCCATCACTCACCATCCTTTGCGTCGGAGGCGGCCTTCTTGGCCTGAGCCTCTTCACGGGCCTTGCGAGCCTCGGCGATGCCGGCCGCACGAGCGCGCAGCATGGCGTCGGGAGCCACTTCCTCGAGGGCGACGCCACGGCGGGCGGCGATTTCCTCAGGCTCTTCGAGGTTCTTCAGGGCGTCCACGGTGGCACGCACGACATTCACCGCGGTGGTGGAGCCCATCGACTTGGTGAGAATGTCGGAGATGCCGGCGCACTCCATGACGGCGCGCACCGGACCGCCGGCGATAACGCCGGTGCCGGGGGCCGCAGGACGCAGCAGGACCGTGCCCGCGGCGTCATGGCCGATCACCGGGTGGGTGACCGTGCCGCGAACGCGCGGAACATTGAACATATGCTTCTTGGCATCCAGCTGGCCCTTAGCGATGGCCGCAGGGACCTCGCGGGACTTGCCGTAGCCGACGCCGACCGTGCCGTTGCCGTCGCCCACCACTACAAGAGCGGCAAAGCTGAAGGTACGTCCGCCCTTATGGGTCTTGGACACACGGTTGATGGTCACCACGCGGTCGAGCAGCTCGTCGCCGCGATTCTCCTCGCGACGGCCGCGACGCTCGCCGCGACGGCCCTCACCGCGGCCTTCGCCACGACGGCCCTCGCCGCGCTGGCCGCGACGGCCATCGCGGGAATCCCCGCGCTGATCGTTGCCGCCCTGGGCGGAGCTTTGAGTGTTCTGAGTTTCTTCAGCCACTTGAGTTTCCTTATCGTTGACGCTCACAGTGTTGTCGCTCACAGTGCCAGACCTCCCTCGCGGGCGCCATCGGCCACAGCCGCGACGCGACCGTGGTACTTGTTGCCGCCACGATCGAAGACGACCGCAGTGATGCCGGCGTCCTGGGCCTTCTTGGCGATCAGCTCGCCGACCTTCTTGGCGGCTTCGGACTTGGTGCCCTCGAAGCCGTTGAAGTCAGCCTGCAGCGTGGAGACGCTTGCCAAGGTCATGCCCTTGGTGTCGTCGACGATCTGGGCGACCATGTGGCGGTTCGAACGGGTGACCACGAGACGCGGACGCTCGGCGGTGCCGGAGATGTGCTTGCGCAGACGGGAATGGCGACGAAGTCGTGCGACGTACTTGCCCTTGCCGAAAATCTTCACGCTCATATCACTTACCAGCCTTTCCAGCCTTGCGCAGGATGTGCTCGTCGGTGTACTTGATGCCCTTGCCCTTGTAAGGTTCCGGCGCACGCAGCTTGCGGATGTTAGCCGCAGCTTGGCCGACGACCTGCTTGTCGGTGCCCTTCACGATGACCTGGTTGGCGTTCGGCAGCTCGAATTCGATGCCTTCCGGCGGCTGCACGGTGATGGTGTGCGAGTAGCCAAGCGAGAACTCGATGCCCTTGCCCTTCATCTGCGCACGGTAGCCCGTGCCGATGATGTCAAGCGTCTTGGTGTACCCGTCGTGCACGCCCTTGACCATCGAAGCGATGATCGAACGGCTCAGGCCGTGGTATGCGCGGGTCTGGCGTTCATCGTCGGCCGGGGTCAGCACGATCTGATCGCCCTCGACCGCACCGGTGATGCCTTCGGGAATCGTGTAGGAGTCAGAGCCCTTGGAGCCCTTGACGGAGAAGTTCTGTCCCTCGATGGAGACCTCCACGCCTGCCGGGATGGCGACGGGGAGCTTGCCAATATGCGATGCCATGTTCAGCTCTCCTTTCTCACCACACGTAGGCGACGATTTCGCCGCCGATGCCCCGGTCGAGGCATTCCTTTTGGGTCAGCAATCCCGAACTGGTCGAGATGATGGCGATGCCGAGTCCGCCCAAAGGCATGGGCAGGGAGTCCGACTTCGCATAGCGGCGCAATCCCGGCTTCGAGATGCGCTTGATGCCCTGCAGGGAACGCTCCCCGGTCGGGCCGTACTTAAGGGCGATTTCCAAGGTCTGGCCGACCTTGGCTTCCTTCGCCAAGAAACCCTTGATATAGCCTTCGCGCTCGAGGATTTCGGCGATGTTCGCCTTGAACTTGGAATACGGCATGTCCACGGTCTCGTGTTTTGCCGCACTCGCATTACGCAGACGCGTAAGCATGTCTGCGATGGGATCTGTCATTGTCATTGTGGGCGTACGCCCTTTCTCGCCGTGGTTTCCTCCACCCGCGCAGCATTCGGCTGCGCGAATGAGGGACCTTCAGCGTCGATGTTTACCAACTGGACTTCGTAACTCCGGGCAGCTCGCCACGGTGAGCCTTCTCGCGAAGGCAGATGCGGCACAGGCCGAACTTGCGGTACACGGAATGGGGACGCCCGCAAACCTGGCAGCGGGTGTAGCCGCGCACCTTGAACTTCGGGCTCGCGGCCGCCTTGTTCTTAAGAGCGGTTTTTGCCATATCAGTTCTCCTTGAAGGGGAAGCCCAGGTGCTTCAAGAGCGCGCTTGCTTCCTTGTCGTCCTTGGTGCTGGTCACCACGGTGATGTCCATGCCACGCTGGTGGTCGATGGAATCGGGATCGATCTCATGGAACATGGACTGCTCGGTGAGGCCGAAGTTGTAGTTCCCCTGGCCGTCGAACTGCTTGCCGTTGATGCCGCGGAAATCGCGGATGCGGGGCAGGGCGAGGGTCAGCAGACGATCGAGGAACTCCCACATGCGTTCGCCGCGAAGCGTCACATAGGCGCCGATGGCCTGGCCTTCACGCAGGTGGAACTGCGCGACGGACTTCTTGGCCTTGGTGATCTTGGGCTTCTGGCCGGTGATCAGCGTGAGATCCTTGACGGCGCCTTCGATGAGCTTGGAGTCGCGAGCCGCGGCACCGACGCCCATGGAGACGACGATCTTCTTGAGGTGCGCCACCTGCATGGGGTTGGAGTGCTTGAACTCCTTCTCCAGCTTGGCGACGATCTCGTCGTTGTACTTCTGCTTCAGACGCGGAGTTGCTGGAGCTTCAACTGCTGTGGCGCTCATGCCAGCTCCTTTCCGGACTTCTTGGCGACGCGCGTACGCACGACCTTGACCTTGCCGTCACGGGCCTCTTCCTTGACCGCGACGCCCACGCGAGTGGGCTCCTTGGTCTCGGGGTCGATCAGCATCACATTGGAGCGATGGATCGGCGCCTCGGCGGAGACGATGCCGGCCTGCTGGCCCTGCTGTGTGGCGCGCACGTGCTTCTTGACGATTTGCACACCTTCGACGATCAGACGGTCGTTGGCGAGCACGCGGGTGACGGTGCCCTCCTTGCCGCGGTCCTTGCCGCGGATGACCTTGACCTGGTCGCCGGACTTGATCTTGGCTACCATTTTCAGATCACCTCCGGGGCGAGGGACACGATCCTCATGAAGCGCTTGTCGCGCAGTTCACGACCGACCGGTCCGAAGATACGAGTGCCCTTGGGTTCACGGCCAGAGCCGAGAATGACGGCGGCGTTCTCGTCAAACTTGATGTAGGAGCCGTCAGCGCGACGGTGCTCCTTGACAGTGCGGACGACGACGGCCTTGACCACGTCGCCCTTCTTGACCGACCCGCCAGGGATCGCGTCCTTGACGGAGGCGACGATCACGTCGCCAATGCCGGCATAGCGTCGCTTCGACCCGCCGAGCACGCGGATGGCCAAGATCTCCTTGGCACCCGTGTTGTCGGCGATATGAAGCCGCGTTTCCTGCTGAATCATTGATTCTCCTTAGCCGAGCTGGTTCTCCCCGAGCACCCTTGCAGGTGTCTCGCGGAGCCTTGCCGAACTTGTTACTTGGCGCGCTCGACGATGGAGTCGACGCGCCAACGCTTGGTCTTGCTCAAAGGCCGAGTTTCCATGATACTCACGAGGTCGCCAACGTGGGCGTCGTTGTGTTCGTCATGGGCTTTGACCGTGCGAGTGGTGCGGACGACCTTGCCGTAGAGCGGATGGGTCGAACGCTGCTCGAGCTCGACGGTGACCGTCTTGTCCATAGCGTCGGACACGACATAGCCGCTGCGAGTCTTGCGGAAGTTGCGCTCTTGCTTCTCAGCCATGCTTACTTCTCCTCGGTCTTGGTTGCGCTTGCCTCAGGAGTTTGGCTGATGCCCAGCTCGCGTTCGCGCAGGACAGTGTACATCCTGGCGACATCGCGCTTGACGGCCTTGAGACGAGCGGAGTTGTCGAGCTGGCCAGTGGCGTTCTGGAAGCGCAGGTTGAACAGCTCTTCCTTGGACTTCTTCAGGAAGCCTTCGATCTCGTCATTGGTCTTCTCATTGAGATTCTTGATGGTGTAGTCTGCAGTTCCGACTGACATCAGATGTCACCGCCTTCGCGAGCAATAATACGGCACTTCATCGGGAGCTTGTCGATCGCTCGACGCAGCGCCTCGTGGGCGATGTCCTCGCTCACGCCGCCGATCTCGAACATGACGCGCCCAGGACGCACGTTGGCGATCCAGAACTCGGGCGTGCCCTTGCCGGAGCCCATTCGCGAGCCAAGCGCGTGCTTGGTGAGCGGGCGATCGGGGAAGATCGTGATCCACACACGACCGCCACGCTTGATGTAGCGGGTCATGGCGATACGAGCGGCCTCGATCTGGCGGTTGGTCACGTATGCGGGGGCAAGCGCCTGAATGCCGTAATCGCCGAAGGCGATCTCGTTGCCGCCCTTGGACATGCCACGGCGGGTCGGACGCTGCTGCTTACGATACTTGGTCCTCTTTGGGATAAGCATTGATGCTCACTCCTTCACTTCTGTAGCAGGAGCCGCGGCAGCAGCCGGGGCTGCGGTCTCGGACTCGGCCGGCGAGCCGGCTTCGGTCCTGCGCTGAGAGCCCGGACGCTGTCCACGGCGCGGGCGGCGATCGCCGCCACGACGGCCGGGGCGGCCCGCGCCCTGCTGGGCCTGCTGCTCCTCGAACTCATGCTCGGTCATGTCGCCCTTGTAGATCCACACCTTCACGCCGATGCGGCCGTAGGTGGTCTTGGCTTCGAAGAAGCCGTAATCGATCAGGGCGCGCAGGGTCTGCAGCGGAACGCGGCCCTCGCGATAGAACTCGGAACGGCTCATTTCCGCGCCGCCGAGGCGGCCGGAGAGCTTGATGCGGATGCCCTTGGCGCCGGCGTGCATGGCGTCCTGCTGGGCCTTGCGCATCGCACGGCGGAAGGTGACGCGGTTGGTCAGCTGCTCGGCGATGCCCTGAGCGACCAGCTGCGCATCGAGCGCGGCGTTCTTCACTTCGAAGATATTGAGCTGGACCTGCTTGCCCGTGAGCTTCTCGAGCTTGGCGCGAACGCGCTCGGCTTCAGCTCCGCGGCGGCCGATCACAATGCCCGGGCGGGCGGTGTGGATGTCCACACGCACGCGGTCGCGGGTGCGCTCGATGACGATGCGGGAAACGCCCGCACGCTCGAGGTCCTTGCTCATGACCTTGCGGATCTCATCGTCTTCGAGGACGAAATCACGGTAGCGTTCGCCGGCCTTGCTGGAGTCTGAGAACCACTTGGAACGGTGGTCTTCGGTGATGCCCAGGCGGTATCCGAAGGGATTGATCTTCTGACCCATCTTTAGCGGGCTCCTTCCTTGTTGGCGACGACGACCGTGATGTGGCTGGTGCGCTTGTTGATACGAGCGGCACGGCCCTGCGCACGAGCGCGGAAACGCTTGAGCGTCACGCCTTCGTCCACATACGTCTCCGTGACATACAGATCGTTCTCGTGAAACGCCTCGCCAGCCTTGTCGGCCTTGACGCGGGCGTTCGCTACAGCGCTCTCCAGAACCTTGCGCACCGGAGTGGCAGCGTCCTGAGGGGCGAACTTGAGGGTGATGATGGCCTGCGTCGCCTGCTTGCCTCGGATGAGGTCGACCATGCGGCGAGCCTTGCGCGGCGTCACGCGTACGTGACGTGCGATTGCTTTAGCTTCCATAAAGTCTTTACTCTCCTTTAGCGGCGTGCCTTTTTGTCGTCCTTCACATGACCTCGGAAGGTCTTGGTCGGGGCGAATTCACCGAGCTTGTGGCCGACCATGGCCTCGGTGACGAACACCGGGACATGCTTGCGGCCATCGTGAACGGCGAAGGTGTGCCCGATGAAATCAGGCGTGATCATCGAACGGCGCGACCACGTCTTGATGACGTTGTGCGTGCCCTTCTCATTCTGAACGTCGACTTTCTTCTGTAGGTGGGCGTCGACGAAGGGGCCCTTCTTGATGCTTCGAGTCATCTGCTCGACACTCCCTTACTTGCGGTTCTTACCATTCGGACGGCGACGAACGATCATCTTGTTCGAAGCCTTCTTCGGATGACGCGTACGAACTTCGCCCTTGCCCCACGGAGACACTGGCGGCTTGCCGCCACGGGTGCGGCCGCCGTGCGGGTGGTCGACCGGGTTCATGGACTCGCCACGGGTGATCGGGCGCTTGCCGATCCAGCGCGCGCGGCCTGCCTTGCCCAGCTCCACATTGGCGTGATCGGCGTTGCCGACCTCACCGACGGTGGCGCGGCAGCGTGCGTCGACGTTGCGGATTTCGCCGGACGGCATACGCAGCTGAGCGTAGGCTCCGTCCTTGGCGACCAGCTGGACGCCGGCGCCTGCGGAACGCGCGATCTTCGCGCCGCCCAGCGGGCGAAGCTCGATGGCGTGCACGATGGTACCGGTCGGGATGTTGCGCAGCGGCAGGTTGTTGCCCGGCTTGATATCGGCCTGGGCGCCCGTCTCGATCACGTCGCCCTGGCCAATGCCTTCAGGAGCGACGATGTAGCGCTTCTCGCCGTCGGCATAGTGCAGCAGCGCGATGCGCGCGGAGCGGTTCGGGTCGTACTCGATTTCAGCGACCTTGGCCGGCACGCCGTCCTTGTCCCAGCGCCTGAAATCGATGAGACGATACTGGCGCTTGTGACCGCCGCCGCGATGGCGGGAGGTCATGCGGCCGTATGAATTGCGTCCGCCGGTTTTGGACAGCTTGCGAACCAGCGACTTCTCGGGCGTGGAGCGCGTGATCTCGGAGAAGTCCGAAACCGAAGCGTTGCGACGGCCCGCAGAGGTCGGCTTATATGTACGGATAGCCATAATGTAGTTCTTCCTTTGACTTTCTCGGCTAACCTTCAGTTACCGAAGATGTCGATCGTCTGGCCCTCGGCCACGGACACGATCGCGCGCTTCTCGCTCACGCGCTGGCCGAAGCCCGAGCGGGTGCGCTGGCGCTTGCCGGTGCGGTTGAGGGTGTTGACGTTCGTCACCTTGACCTTGAAGATCTCTTCGATGGCCTGCTTGATCTGCACCTTGTTCGCGCTGGGCGCCACCACGAAGGTGTACTGCCCGCGGTCAGAGGCCGCATAGCTCTTCTCGGAGACGACAGGCTTGAGGATGATGTCATGTGCTGGCTTGTGAATAGCGACCATGTGGATCAGGCCTCCTTGGCGATCGGCTCGGTCTTCGAAGCCACAAAGGCGTCGAAGCCGTCTTTGGTGAAGACGATGTATTGAGCGGTGACCACATCGTACGTGTTGAGCTGATCGGCGAAGATCACATGCACGGTGGGGATGTTGCGCACGGAGAGCCACTCGTTCACGTTGTCGCGCGACAGCACGACGGTGGTGAACTTGTTCTCGGTCACGGGGTTCAGTGCGGCGATCGCGGTCTTGGTGGACGGGGTATCGGTGATGCCCAGATCCACGACGGCGATGCGGCCGGCGTTGGCCCGATTGGACAGGACGTAGCGCAGGGCGCTGGCCTTCATCTTCTTCGGGGTGCGTTGCTCGTAGTTGCGCGGAACCGGACCATGGGCCACGCCGCCGTGAGCCCATTGCGGCGCACGGATCGAACCCTGGCGGGCACGACCGGTGCCCTTCTGCTTCCACGGCTTCTTGCCGCCGCCGGAAACAGCGCCACGGTTCTTGGTGGAATGTGTGCCCTGGCGGGCCGCCGCGAGCTGGCCGATGACCACTTGGTGAATCAGCGGCACATGAGCCTGCACGTCTTCGTCGGAGATGCCGAAGATCTCGGCAGGAGCTTCAACGGAGCCGGCGGACTTGCCCTTGGCGTCAGTGACGTTCAAAGTAACGTTAGCCATTGTCTCAGGCTCCCTTCACTGCGGAACGGACAAGCACGATGGCACCCTTGGGGCCGGGAACGGCACCCTTGAGCGCGATGATGCCGCTCTCCACATCCGCGGAAACCACGGTGAGGTTCTGCACGGTGGAGGTGACATGGCCCATGCGGCCAGCCATGCGCTTGCCCTTGAGGATGCGGCTCGGAGTAGCGCACGCGCCGACGGAACCGGGGCGACGCTCGTTTTTGTGCGAGCCGTGGGTACGACGATAGGACTTGAAGCCCCAACGCTTGATGGTGCCCGCGAAGCCCTTGCCCTTGGTGGTGCCGGTGACATCCACCACGGCGCCTTCGCCGAAGACCTCGGCGCTCAGCTCCTGGCCGGGCTCGAACTCGGCGGCGTTCTCGGTGCGCACCTCGGCGAGGTGGCGACGCGGCGTGACGCCGGCCTTGGCGAAGTGGCCTGCGAGAGGCTTGGTCACCTTGGTCGGGTCGATCTGGCCGTAGCCGAGTTGCACGGCGTTGTAGCCGTCGCTTTCCTCGGTCTTGACGGTCGTGACCACGTTGGTGGAGACGTCTACGAGCGTGACAGGGACGAAGAAGCCGTTCTCATCCCAGACCTGCGACATGCCGAGCTTCTTGCCCAGTAGCGCGTTGCGATTTGCCTTTTGCGACATTGCGGTTTCCTCCTCCCCTACAGCTTGATCTCGATATTGACATCTGCAGGCAGATCGATGTGCATCAGGGAGTCCACAGCCTTGGGCGTGGGGTCCACGATGTCGATGAGGCGCTTATGCGTGCGCATCTCGAAATGCTCGCGAGAATCCTTGTACTTATGAGGAGAGCGGATCACGCAGAACACGTTCTTCTCGGTCGGCAGAGGAACCGGACCCACCACAGTGGCGCCCGCGTTCGTAACCGTCTCGACGATTTTCTTCGCCGATTGGTCGATGACCTCATGGTCATAGGACTTAAGCCTGATGCGGATTTTCTGTCCCGCCATTGCCGTCCGCCCTTTCTAGCGATTCGTTTTACTGTTTACCAGCCTGCTCTTCAAGGACACCGGCGCACAGGACCCCCGGGTATGACCCCGCGGTCCAACGCATCAGTGTGCAGCACGCGACGTTCACGATGTGCATCACACCACGAACCCGCCGCCGCACTCGCTTTTTTGATTCCAATATGCGAGCCCAAAACAGGCAACTTCTCTATTAAAGCATCGAGGGGGTATTACAAGGGATTCCCGCGTGTCGCGGGAATCGTTTCCCTCTACCTCGTTTCCTTAGCGGAAACTCGGCGCCACCTACGAGCAACCCACAGGGTTGCCCGCTTCACGGTGGCGCGTGTCACGCGCAAATCGTCTTTTTTACTTCGCCCCCTTAGCGGGGTCTCAGCGCCACCTACACGCAACCCACCGGGTTGCCTGTTTAACGGTGGCGCATGTCGCGGGAATTGTTTTTCTTCACTTCGTCCCCTTCGTGGAGCCTCAGCGCCACCTACAGGCAGTCCACCGGACTGCCCGCATAACGGTGGCGCTCGAATGCTTTACGACGACTGGAGGAAACGAACCCATGACGAAGTTTAGCGTCCGGATTGTAGCGCTAACGAGCGGCTGACGCTACAAAACGGACGATAACCGAGTCTTAGAGACCGTTGTGTAGCGACAGGCCGCCATGAGCGCTACAAAACGAACGCTGATCGGCCGAACCCGACATCTGGTACGGGCGGAGCAGAACAGAGCATATAAGAGTCCCCCTGCCGTTGCCGGCGCAATGGTGACACTGCGCCGGCAACGGCAGGGGGACTGAAGGCGGATTGGGGTTTGCCGCGATGAGGCAGCGAGGACTTGACTCAGTCCTTGGCTACTTGCGACGCCTCGATCGTGGCGGACTTGCTTTCTCGCTCGGCGCGCAGACGGTGGCCTTCGGCCTGGGAGACCCCGTAGTACGCGGCGATGGCGATGTCCTTCATATCCTCGATCATCGGGACGCGCGGGTTCGCGGGCGTGCACTGGTCTTCGTAGGCGCGCATGCCGATCTGGTCGAGAATGCTCCAGAAGTAATCCTCATCGACGCCGCACGCTTGGAAGCTCTTGTCCATGTCGAGCTTGTTGTCGCGGTAGTCCTCGACTGCGCGGGCGAGATTCTCGACGCCTTCGGCGTCCGTGGCTCCCGGGTCGACTCCAAGAACCTTCGCGAACTCGCGATAACGCTGCGGCGCCACGTACTTGTTGTACTTCGGCCAGCTCGTCGCCTCCTGCGGAATGCTTCCGTTGTAGCGGATGACATACGGCAGCAGCACCCCGTTGGTGTGCCCGTGGGCGATGCCGCACAAGGCTCCGATCGTATGCGCCATGCCGTGGCACATACCCAGGAACGCAGACCCGAAGGCCATGCCGGCCATCGTAGCCGCATTGTGCATCTTCTCCTGCGCCTCGGTCCTGCGCAGGCCCGGAGCCGCATTCACCGAATCGGCGAGATTGTCCCAGATCAGCTTCGCTGCGTGCAGCGCCATCGCGTCCGTGAAATCGTTCGCGTATACGGACACGAAGGACTCCATCGCGTGCGTGAGCGAATCGAAGCCCGCGTCCTGCGCCAGCGTATGCGGCTGGGTACGGGCCAGCACCGGATCGACGATGGCGACGGTCGGCGTCAGCGCATAATCGGTGATCGGGTACTTGTATCCGGTCTTGTGGTCGGTGATCACAGCGAACGGCGTCACTTCCGAACCGGTGCCGGACGATGTGGGAATGCACACGAGCCGCGCCTTCTTGCCCAGCGGCGGAATCCTGAACGCGCGCTTGCGGATGTCGAAGAACTTCTCACGCACGTCGTCGAAGGAGATCTCCGGGTGCTCGTAAAGCAGCCACATGATCTTCGCGGCGTCCATCGGCGAGCCGCCGCCCACGGCGATGATCGTGTCGGGCTCGAATTCCTCGCGCATCATGGCCGCGCCGCGCTCCACGGTCTCCACCGACGGCTCCGGCTCGACATAGTCGATGATGCGGAAGGTGACGAGCTCAGGACGGGCGCGCAACTGGTCGATGACCTTGTCGACGACGCCCAGCTGCTCCATCACCTTGTCGCAGATGATGACGGCCCTGCGGATGTTGTACATGTCGCGCAGGTAGCGAATCGCATTGGGCTCGAAATACGTTTTGGCCGGAACCTTGAACCATTGCATGTTGTTGTTCCTCCGCGCGATGCGCTTGACGTTGATGAGGTTGACGGCCTGGACGTTGCCCGACACGGAGTTGCCGCCGTAGGAGCCGCAGCCCAAGGTGAGCGAGGGCGCGATCGAATTGTAGATGTCGCCGATGCCGCCCAGCGACGAAGGCTGGTTCCAGATGATGCGGCAGGCGTGCATGCGCAGCCCGTACTCGCGCACGAGATCCTGATTATTCGTGTGAATCGCCGCGCTGTGCCCTGCGCCGTGCACCAGCATCTGCTCGCACATCGTGAAGGCCTGGTCCTTGTCCTTCGCCTTGAGCAGCGCATGGACCGGGCAGAGCTTCTCCATCGTCAGCGGTTCCATCTCGCCGACCTCGCGGCATTCGGCGACCAGAATCGTCGCGTCCTGCGGCACCTCGAAGCCAGCGGCCTGCGCGATGAACTGGGGCGATTTGCCCGGCACGACCGAGTTGAGCGAAGGCGTGCCGCCGGAATAGGAGGTGCAGCCGAACATGTACTGCTCAAGCTTGGCCTTCTCCTCCTCGTTGACGAAATACGCCTTGCGGCGCTTGAGCTCGGCGACCAGCGGATCGTAGATGTCCGCATGCGCGATGATGGCCTGCTCCGTGGCGCAGATCATGCCGTAGTCGAAGTGCTTGGACAGCACCAGATCGTTGGCCGCACGCACCACATCGACATCGTTGTCCACGTAGGCCGGAGCGTTGCCCGGGCCGACGCCGAGGGCCGGCTTGCCGGAGGTGTACGCGGCCTTGACCATGCCCGGGCCGCCGGTGGCCAGAATGGTGGCGATGCCGGGATGCTGCATCAGCGCGCCGGTCGCGGCGATCGAGGGATGCTCGATCCACTGGATGCAGTCCTTCGGAGCGCCGGCCGCCACTGCGGCGTCGCGCACGATGCGCGCGGCCTCGACCGAGCATTTCTGAGCGAAGGGATGGAATCCGAAGACGATCGGACAGCGGGTCTTCAAGGCGATCAGCGACTTGAAGATCGCGGTCGATGTCGGGTTCGTCACCGGGGTGACGCCGGCGACCACGCCTACCGGCTCGGCTACTTCGTCTATTCCCAGCACATCATCCTCGTTGATGATGCCCACCGTCTTCTGGCCTGACAGATAGTGGGTCACATGCTCGCAGGCGAAGATGTTCTTGGTGGCCTTGTCTTCCACCAGGCCGCGCCCGGTTTCGTCGACGGCCATCTTCGCCAGCACGAGATGGTTTTTGAGCGCGGCGATCGAGGCCTTGCCCACGATCCTGTCCACCTGCTCCTGGTCCAGCTCCTCGAATTCCTCGAGCGCCTTCAGCCCTCGTTTCACCAAGGCATCGACCTCGGATTGCGCTGCGGCTTGCTTGTCCTCGGCGCTGGGTTTGCCTGCCGTACTGTTCTTCTTCGCGTCGGCCACTTGGGTCCTCCTCTGATGCGGTCGTGAGACCGCTTTGCACGCGGTCTGGGGTCCGGTCGCAGAGCATGCATCTGTGACTTAGGTCACAAACTAGCGAACCGCATGTACGTTGTCGAGGCTGCCATTTTTTGAGCGTGTCATGAGTGAAGCCGATTGACATTTGTCCATTATTGTATATTTTTTGTTGTAAAAAATGTTCGCTTACTATCAAATCTGAGCGATTTCGTTGCATTCGGAGGTTCGCCCATTGCAATGCTGCCAATGTTCACGCTAACAGTTCACATTATGGCAACCATATC
Source organism: Bifidobacterium subtile (assembly GCF_000741775.1). GTDB lineage: Bacteria > Actinomycetota > Actinomycetes > Actinomycetales > Bifidobacteriaceae > Bifidobacterium > Bifidobacterium subtile. The sequence continues at coordinate 145,641 of NZ_JGZR01000001.1, read as the reverse complement.
GATCATCCGCTCCCGCAGCCGGCGCAACCGATTACAGCCAGCCGCGGCCGAAGCCGATAGAATGAAGGAATTATGGGGTCACAGCAGGGCACTACGCGCACGGCGCTGACGAGGCAGTCATCGTCCGCGGCAATCAAAAGGCACAACCGCAGCCTCATCGCCGATTACCTCTACCGGCACGACTACGCCACCATGCTCGCGCTGGAGCACGCTCTTGCCTTGAGCCGGCCTACGGTTCGCGCCAACCTGCTCGCGCTGCAGCGCGAAGGACTGGTATCGCGCGGCGAGCGCCTGGCCTCGACCGGCGGACGCAAGGCGCAGGCCTATGCCTTCGCGCCTTCCGCGCATACGGCCCTGGGCGTAAGGCTGCACCGGCACCACAGCGTCATATGCGCCATCGACCTGCATGGCTCGGTCCTCGCCAAGCGCACGCTCGACCTCGACTATGCGAACGCCGATGCCTTCTTCCAGCGCATCGGCGCTGCCGTGCAGAATTTCGCCGAACAGCTGGCAGGCTCGGGCTCCCCTGCGCTCGGCGTGGCTTTCAGCATGCAGGGCCTGGTCTCGGCCGACGCCCGAAGCATCACTTTCGGCAATATTCTGGGCAACACCGGACTGAGCTTGGACACCATCGCGCAATCGATCGAGCTGCCCTGCCTGCTCATTCACGATTCGGACGCGTCGGCGATGGCGGAGCTGTGGTCGAACGACGGCGTGCGCGATGCGCTATGCGTGTATTTGGGCGCCCGGCCCGGCGGGGCCGTGGTCATCGACGGGACTTTGCGCCAAGGTCGCACACGGCGCAATGGCACCATCGAGCATATGACGCTCGTGCCGGGAGGCCGGCCGTGCTATTGCGGGCAACGCGGCTGCATGGATCCCTATTGCTCCTGCGAACGGCTGACCGAAGGCGATTTCGCTGATCTGCCCGAGTTCTTCGCAGCGCTGCGCGACGGGAATGCGCCGGGCAACGCATTGGCCCGGAGTCGTTTCGACGCATGGATCGGCTATCTGGCTCAAGCCATCGCGAATGCACGAACCGTGCTGTGCGCCGATGTGATTCTCGGCGGCGAGCTTGCGCAGCATCTCAACGACGAGGATCTGCGCGAGCTCAAAAGCCGCATTGATGGCCTAAGCGCCTTCGGGGCCGATGAATATGCGCTGCGTTTCAGCATCTGCGCACCGGATCAGGACGTCATAGGAGCAGCGCTGCGCTACGTGGAGCCCTTCGTCGCGCGGCTGTGCGGGCAGGCGAGCGCACGGGCATGAATCAGGCGATCGGCGGCAGCGCCTCATGGTTAGCCGCCTAGCTGCTTAGCCGATCGGATAGCCCGCTGTCCGGATTGCCGCATCTGGCTGACCGAAACGCGGCAATCCGGACAGCATCACATGACTGGTCCCACCTGCCCGGCGCATTCGGGCGTCTGAAACGATGAAACGCCCGAATGCGCCGGGCGGACTTTGGTCGAGGAAGCGACCCATTATCCGCACCTCCAGCCCAGCCGAAACGCAGTACGCCTCGCTCATGACGCCTACGCGGCGACCTTCACCACTGCCTTGGAGACGCCTTCGACCTTGCCATCCAGGAAGTCCTGCACCTGATCGAGCTCGAATTCGTGGCTGATGAGCGGGGCGACGTTGATCTTGCCGCTGGCGAGCAGACTGATGGCGTCGCGGAAGGTGTGCGGATTGATGAAGGAGCCTTTGATCGCCAGCTGCTTCTTGTAGATGTCATAGGTGTTCATCTCGAAATGGGCCTCCTGCGGCCCCACCCCGAACATGAGCACCTGCGCGCCCTTCTTAGTGGCTTTCACCGCGTCGCTCTGCGTCTTGGGCAGTCCCACCGCCTCGATGACGACGTCGTAGGATTCCTCGGGAATCCGCTCGCGCCTGGTGTTGTAGGTGCCGGCCACGCCGAACAGCGCCTTGTTGCGCTCGAGCTTGTCATCGAAGATGCCGGCGAGGTCGACGCGATGCACGCCATACGCCTGCAGCGTCTGCGCGAACAGCTGGCCCATGAAGCCATCGCCGATGACCAGCGCCTTCTGGTATGGATGCAGTTCAAGCAGATCGACGCCGTGAACCGCGCATGAAATCGGCTCGATGGTCGCAGCGTCCTTGAGCGGGACGTTGTCGGGCAACGCATACAGCACCGAGGCCGGGGCCACGAACTGCTCCGCCAGCCCGCCGTCCCTGGTGACGCCGACCGCACTGAGGTGGTCGCACAGCTCGGGCCTGCTTGTCAGGCAGAATTCACACTGCCCGCAGTAGATATTCGGGTCGACCGCCACCCGGTCTCCCGGCTTGACGTTCGTGACCCTGCGAGCCGACCGCAGCGACGACGCCGGAGTTCTCGTGGCCCAGCACGATCGGCGGCACCGCGGGCGCGGACCCTGGCCGCCCTGCGTACAGATCGTGATCGGTGCCGCACACGCCCGCATAGGCGGTGTTCACCAGCACCTCGTTCTCCCCGATGAAGGGGGTGTCACGATTCATGATCTCGAATTGCTTGATTCCGGTCAGCACCAGTGCTTTCATGACCGTTCCTTTCCGCGAGGCCGCATCGCCCCGCAGCCGACTACCTTGTCTTTCTACGGATGCCATCCGGAGCGCTCGCCCCGCATGTTCCGACACTGAGTGTAAGCCGAAAACCATACTTTTACAAATCACATTTACAAAAGTTTCATCGCGTCGCGCGGCAAATCGTCCGAAGCGGCCAACCAAGCGGCCGACCGGCCCCCATCCAGCACCGACCCAGCGCCCATCCGACACACATCGTTCCTGCGATTCCCTTGAAATCCGCCAAATCCACATCCAAGACAGGCATTTGGAATGTGCCATGCGGCAACATACAATGAATGCATGCGCAATCCTCCACTTCACCGCTACGCGACACGACCCGGACTGTATTTCACCGAAGACGGCGGCGCCGACGCCATCGTCCGCTCGGAAACGGCCGATCAGGTATGGCTGTGCGTCTACGAGCCGGTCACCCGGCCTTCCGCGTTCTACTCAGACTCCATCCAAGTGCTCGACGGCAAGGCTACCTGCATGCTCAAGCACATCCACACCCATGACAGAAGCACGCGCATCGTGCAGTCGCTCGGCATGCGCGAGACGCTGTTCCGCATGAGCGGACCCAACTACGGCCTGTGGTACGTGCATCTGCCGAAGGCTTGGGACGGCATGCGCTACGGATACCGGGTGGACGGGGCCTGGGATCCGAAGCACGGCGTGCGCTTCAACCCGTACAAGCTGCTGCTCGACCCGTATGCCAAAGGCATCGACGGGCATATGGAACTCACCCCGGCGGCGTTCTCCTATACCTGCGATGTCGTGGACAACGTGGTCAAAGGCTCCGCCTTCGACGGGATGAGCACCATCGACTCGCTGGGCTCGGTGCCGGTTTCGGTCGCCATCGATGATCGGGACACCTTTAAGCACGTCGGCGACCCTACGCACCCCCATGTGCCGTGGAGCAAGACGGTGATCTACGAGCTGCATGTCAAAGGCTTCACGGCGAACGCGCCGTGGCTGCCCGAAGAATTGCGCGGAACCTACGCCGGGCTCGCGCATCCGCAGACGCTGTCGTATCTGCAGCGGCTGGGCGTCACGTCGATCGAGCTATTGCCCATTCAGGCCAAGCAGGACGAGCTGCATGTGCGCGAGAACGGGCTGACCAACTACTGGGGCTACTCCACGCTGGGCTATTTCTCGCCGGAGCCCTCCTATGCGACCGAGGCCTCGCGCAGCCAAGGGGCCAAGGCGGTGCGCCAGGAGGTCATCGACATGGTGCACGCCCTGCACGAGGCGGGTCTGGAAGTCATCATGGACGTGGTCTACAACCATACCTGCGAAGGCGGTCCGGAGGGGCCGACCGTATGCTGGCGCGGCTTGGACGAGCTGTCGTACTACCGCCGCATGAAGGACAATCCCGGCATTCTCGAAGACACCACCGGATGCGGCAACACCATGGACTTCACGAACACGCATGTCGTCACCTATGCGATTGATTCGCTGCGCTACTGGGCCAAGCGCATCGGCATCGACGGCTTCCGCTTCGATCTGGCGGCTTCGCTGGCCCGGCTCGACGGCGAATTCACCCACCACCATCCCTTCCTGTACGCGCTGCGCAGCGATCTGCTGCTCGGCAATCTCAAGCTCATCATGGAGCCGTGGGACCTAGGCAATGCCGGATGGCGGACCGGTCAGTTCGGCTCGCCCTTCGCCGAATGGAACGACCGCTTCCGAGACACCACGCGCAAGTTCTGGCTCTCCGACGCCGAGAAATCCCCCACCGCAAACGCCGTGGGCATGCAGGACATGGCCACCCGGCTGTGCGGTTCGGCCGACCTGTTCGCCACCGAACCGGGCCGCGGCGCCACTTCCTCGATCAACTACGTCGTAAGCCATGACGGCTTCACGCTGAGCGATCTGACCATGTACTCGCGCAAGCACAACCAGGCCAACGGCGAGAACAACACCGACGGATCGGATATCAACAATTCCGCCAATTTCGGCGTGGAAGGCCCCAGCGACGATCCGGAGATATGCGAGCGGCGCGAACGTGCCGCGCTCAACATGCTCGGCACGCTGCTGCTTTCGCTCGGCACGCCGATGCTGGCGGCGGGCGACGAATTCGGCAACTCGCAGCGGGGCAACAATAACGCCTACTGCCAGGACAACGACATCTCATGGCTGCAATGGGACTGGCTGGACAAAGACGAGCCGAGTCCGCAATTGAGCCGGATGCGATCCGTCGCACGGCTCGTTTCGATTCGCAAATCCCTTGACCTCTACCATCACGAGGACTTCTTCACGCGGCTCACCCAGCTGGGTCTGTTCAAGCAGTCCAGCCGCGTGCAGTGGTTCCTGCCCGACGGCACCACGCCGATGGAGCGCGACTGGTTCGACACCGAAATACGCGCCTTCACGATGCGCCTGACCTCGAACGACGAAGTGAACATCCTCATCGTCATCAACGGCGACGCGGGCGCACAGAGCTTCCGGCTGCCGCAGGACAGCGAATGGCGGTGCCTGTGGACCTCGGCGGGCGACGATGCGGACGCCGTTCCCGAGCAGCCGGAAGGATGGGACATCCCCGGACGAAGCATCTGCCTGATGCGTCAGATCGTGTAGGGCCGGCGTGGCGGCGACGCGTCAGGACTGCTATACACAAGTCGGTAGATAGTTTTTCTCATCCGCATCATTGCAATGATGCAAATCACTTATCTACCGACTTGTGTATGGAATCCCAGACATGTCTATTCTCAACGACATTGGCCCCCTGCGAGTGCATCGCAGGGGGCCAATGTCGTATTGCATATAACGCGCAAAACCTAGCGCTTCGAGAACTGCGGAGCGCGGCGGGCCTTGTGCAGACCGGCCTTCTTGCGCTCGACGGCGCGGGCGTCGCGAGTCAGGAATCCGGCCTTCTTCAGAGCCGCGCGGTTCGCGTCGCGGTCGATGGCGTTGAGCGCACGGGCCACGCCCAAGCGGATTGCGCCGGCCTGGCCGGTGGTGCCGCCGCCCTCGACGAGGACGATCGCGTCGAACTTGTTTTCGAGCTTGAGCAGCACGATCGGCGAGTTGACCTCACGCTGCTGCAGGCGAGAGGGGAAGTACTCCTCAAGCGTGTGCCCGTTGACGGTCCACTTGCCGGAACCCGGAATCAGTCGCACGCGGGCGACGGCTTCCTTGCGGCGGCCGGTGCCGTAGCCCGGCTCGATCGCCGAGGTGCCGGTGCCTGCGCCGGAGTTGGTCTCGGTGCTGTAGGAAGTGAGCTCCTCTTCGGTCTCGAGAACCGCGGAGTCGTTGGTGTTTTCAGCCATGTTTCTCTTGTCTCCTTTTCGGTTCACTTGGCCTGCTGCGAGACCTGGGAGATCTCGTAGTTCTGGGGCTTCTGGGGGGTGTGCGGGTGCTCGGCGCCAGCGAAGACGTGGAGTCGATCCAGCTGCACCTTGGACAGGCGGTTCTTGGGCAGCATGCCCTTGATCGCCGTGGTGACGATGCGCTCGGGGTTGCGCTGCAGCAGATCGCCGTAGTTGTCGCTGCGCAGGCCGCCGGGACGTCCGGAGTGCATGTACAGCTCCTTGCCCAGCTTGTTGCCCGTCAGCGCGATCTTCGCGGCGTTGACGATGATGACATGGTTGCCGGAATCGGCGTGAGGCGCGAAGGTCGGCTTGTTCTTGCCGCGCAGCAGCGTCGCCGCCTGGGTGGCAAGACGGCCGAGCACCACGTCAGTCGCGTCGATGACGTACCAGTCGTGAGTCAGATCAGCTGGCTTCGGTGTGAAAGTTTTCACGAGTGTACCTTTTCTTAGGTTATTGTGTTCCGGGCTTCGAGAGCCGTGGTGAAAAGTCACGACAGTTTCAGCCTCATTATCCGTGGGCTCCCTGAAAGTCCTCGGTTGCGAGTGGGAAAGCGCTTTGAAGGACCCCTTAGGGAAACACAACAATCCTCAACTATATCGCGAGCCTTGACTTCCTGCAACACGCCCGACACGCCATGCGGCGAGCCGGCTATGGCGAGCCATCCCTTATTCGCGTGTTCCGCATGTTCCCGGGATTGCGCCGAACCGGAACCCTCAGCGGTGCCTGCAACGGTTCCGAGGCGCAGCCGCCGCAAAATCCCGGGAAAACGCTAGGCCGGGGTGCTCAGTCGCGCATGATCGCGGCAAGGGATTGCAGACGGGAGTTGTCGAAAAGCGTCTCGAGCGGCACGACGTCGCCATTCTCGTCAGCCAGCGGGATGCGCCAATTCGGGTATTCGTTGTTGGTGCCCGGCTGGTTCTGGGTGCGGTGCTCTCCCACCGCATCGGTCAGCGAAGCCGCCAAGAGCCTGCTCGGCGCAGCCTTGAGCCCACGGTAGAGCGCCTCGACGATCAGCTGCTCGTGCTCGGTTTCCTCGGTGATGAGCGCCGGATCGAGGAAGCCTTTGTCGACCAGCATCGAGAGCATCGCGTTATGCTCCTGAATCGCTTCGGCCTTGAACTCCTCGACGGGCATGGTGAGCAGATGGAGCCGATCGCGTATCTCGACATGCTCATAGCTCAGATACCCCGCGGCCGGCGGCAGGTCATGCGTGTTGACGGAGGCGAGCGCATCGCGACGCCAAGTGTCGGGCGGCAGGAACACGCCGTCCTTCTGCTCGAACCATTCGACCGTGCAGCCCAGAATCCCGTGACGCTTGAGCGAATCGACCACGAATTTGGGCACCACGCCGAGATCCTCGCCCACGATCACGCCATGTGCGCGTTCAGTTTCGATGGCCAGGATGCCGAGCATGGTCTCGCTGTCGTAGCGCACGTAGGCGCCTTGCGTGGCCGTATGGCCCTGCGGTATCCACCACAGCCGGAAGAGACCCAGAATATGGTCGATGCGCACCGCACCGGCCTGCGAGAACATGCCATGCACCAAGTCACGATAGACCTGGTATCCCGTGGATTCCAGCGACAGCGGGCTTAACGGCGGCTGACTCCAATTCTGGCCCTGCTGATTGAAGTAGTCCGGCGGGACGCCGACCGTAGCGCCTTTGGCGAAGCGCTCGGGATTCCACCACACCTCGGAGCCGGCCGGGTGCACGCCGACGGCCATATCCGACATGATGCCGATGCCCATGCCCGCGCCCTTGGCCGCGCGCTGAGCGTCTTCGAGCTGTCCGATGGCGACCCATTCGAGCCAGCAGTAGAAGTCGAGCGTGTCGGGGAACTGCTCGCGAATCTGCGCGATCTGCTCGGAATCCTTAGACAGCGTGTGAATCCAACTGTTGGGGTCGTTGTCGTCAGGAGCGCCCCACTTGTCGTAGCACAGGCACCAGGTCGCGTAGGCTTCAAGCTCGTCGCCGGTGGCCTGCTTGAACTGGTCGAACTGCGCCTGCCGCGCAGCGCCCAGACCGGCTTTGAAGATGAGCCAGAGCGCACGCATCTTCGAGCGCCACATCGCATCGCGATCGATGAGCTGCGCATCGCCATTGAGCGCCTCGACCTGGGCTTTCAAATCGTCGATCTGCGCCCGCGTGTCCTCGTCCAGGAAACCGTATTCCTCGATGTCTTCGGGCCGGATGTAGGTGAAGTTCACGAAACGGCGCGAAACCGGCAAGTAGGGCGACGGCGTGAGCGGCGGCACCGGCTCGGCGGCATGCAGCGGGTTGATCAGCAGGAAATCGGCGCCGGTTTTGCCTTTCGACTCCACCAGCAGCGTCTTCAGATCGGCGAAATCGCCCACGCCCCACGACTGAGCCGAACGAATGGAATACAGCTGGGCCATCCAACCCCACATCCGGCCGTCCTTGAGCGGCTCCAAGGGCTCGATCCTCTCCGGCGCGCTGATCAGCGTGGCGTCCTGCGTGCGCTCCCCGACCGCGACATGCAGCGTGTGGTAGCCCATAGGCAGATCCGCAGGAATCATGATCGAGGCCGTGGTCACGAAGGAATCCTCAAGCGGGTATACCGGCGAACCGTCCCCCACGCCGATGGCCACGTCGCCGCCGAATTCCTCGCCATTCTCCAAGGTGATGCTGGCCGAGGGGACGTCGAGCACGCCGGTATTGACCGGAACCGCGCTCTCCTCGCCTACGGTGTGCAGCACGGTGGGTGCCACCAAACGCCGATGCCGGTCGTTCAGTATTGCTGTGATGGATTGCGCTACGGCCTTATCGCTCGCAGCGTCAACGCCCAAGGCACCGAGCACAGCGATCAGGACATCATCTTCGATTTCGTGGTAATCGCTGCTCTGCCCGATGTAGCTGGTCTCCACCCCGACCAGCCGAGCCAATCGGATCAGAGGACGCGCCAAGCGTTCTTCGCTTTCGACTTTCTGTGTCATTCCTCCAGTATAACCCCTAATTTGGCTCTATACGGCACCTGCGTCCACCATAGCGAGGGTCATGTGGCGTAACTCACCTTGTAATCCACGCATTCGTCGGCATTCATTGGTCCTGTAGCCGCGAGCGGGCGGCCTTGGCAACCTGCGGCGAGGAATCCGCGGCGAGCCGTTCCAGCGTCGGCCGCGCCGCTTGCGGATTGAGCGCGACGGCGCGGCGGACCATCGAGGAAAGCACATCGGAGGCGCTGGACTCAAGCTCCGCCCCCAGCTTGGCTAGAAAATCAAGCGTTTCAGGACTGGTCTGCGGGTTCTGCGCACCTTCCAGACGCATCTTCCACGAGGTGCGCCCGTTGCGCAGGGCGATATCGCGCACTTGGGCATCCTCATCCTTGGTGAGCCGCCCGACCAGCCAGTTCTTATCGTCGGCGTTGCCCGCCACCGCTCGGCGCACTTCAGGCGCAGAGTCGACGGAAAGCTTGACCAGCACATTCGGGAACGGCATGGTCTGCGCCAGCTGCACACGGTCCTCGATCGGAGTGCTGGGGTTGCCGGCCACCGCTTCGAGCAATGCGGTCGCTCGGGAGAACGCCGCCTGATCGGCCTTGTCGGGCAGAGGCCTGCGCGCGAATTCGCTCAGCTCGGCGCTGTCATGGGAATGTCGCAGCCGCTCGTAGGTATCGGTCAACGGTTCAAAATCGTCGGGTTTGCCGGAATTGACCGGGACGGCCGAAATGGCGGCGAGCGCGGAGGAAGAGGCGGGAAGGGCATTGTCCGTCGCATTGTCGCTATCCGCCGTTGAGCCGCTCGCCCCGGTATTCGTTTCGGTGCTCTCAGCGGCAGCAGCGTCTCCTGGCCGCACAGCATCCTTCTGCGACTGATTGGCGTCTTCCGCTCCGGCCTGCCGTGCCGGTTCCTGCGCCGTTTCCTGCAATTCGCTCATATCGCCCAGCATATCGCCTGCCCTTAAGAACTTCACCGAGACAGAACCGCTGGGGAGCATCTCACAGCAGCTTGCCCAGCCGAAGCACGGCTCACTGCGGAAGCACAATTCATTGCGGAAGCACGGTCTGCGGGGGCGCTGTCTGCGGCACGACCTGATTGACCGTGTCTAGCGCCTGCGGCCGCACCGTGCCGCTGAATGCGTCGCGCAGCCGCGATTCGAAGCGATCGCACCGCTCGCATGGCACCAGCACCTCGAATACGACTCCTTGGGCATAGCTCACATCCACTCTGGTGCCCTGCACCGATTCCAGCAAGTGTTCGAATGCGCCCAAATGCCGGTATTCCAGTGCGACCCGGTAGTGCCGACTGGGCATCAAAGCAGCCGTGTCGGCAGCCTCCAAGGCCATCGAAGCCGCCGTTGCATAAGCGCGAATCAGGCCTCCCGACCCCAGCAGTACCCCGCCGAAGTACCGCGTGACGCTCACCACGCAATCGGTGAGACGCTTCGTGCGCAGCACATCCAGAATGGGCTTTCCAGCCGTGCCCGAAGGCTCGCCATCATCGCTCATGCGCTCGCTCAGCTGCTCGCTGGCACCGCATACGCCCGCATAGGCCACATGCCGGGCCTTGGGATGATGCTCGCGAATCGTCTGCACGAAGGCGAGCGCCTCATCGAGTGTGGCCACATGGCAGGCGTTGCCGATGAATTCGGATTTGCGTTCGACGAAGGAACCCTGCGCCGGGCGCTCGGGCTCATTGAGCACGGTGTAGTCCGTGGAAACCGGGAAGGGTGTGGAATCCGCGGATTCTGCGTGGCCGATACGTGCTGCATTGTTCATCGATACCTATGGTGTCCACGACCCCCGACTCACGGCTGTATTGCTTGCGGCTGAGCGACAGGCACGCAGCCCACGGTCCCCAAGCGTACGTTTTTCAGCATGCTGCACGACCCCGTATCGGAAAACGTACGCTAAGCCGTCGGCAGCGTACGTTTTCCAATACAGACCTGCAAACGTGTCATGAAACGTACGCTGACGAAGCGCAGGGAGTGCAGCGTGCAGGGGGCGCGTAAGGCATACGCTTGCGACACGCCGCGTGCGACCATATCGCAATGGGGCACGTGGTTGCTCGCTATGAAGTGCCTATAGACTGGCAACTGGAGGCGGACGGACAAAGGCGTACCTCCGGCTCCACTTCACGCAACACGTTATCGAAGAACGCACGAACATCATCGGCTCATGGAACGAATACGCCCCCCTCAGCGTCCGTTTCGTAGCGCTAGCCACGTCCTGACGCTACAATCCGGACGATAACGAAGCCTTACAGACCGTTTTGTAGCGTCAGCTACACCCTAACGCTACAATCCGGACGATAACGAAGTCTCAGAGACCGTTTTGTAGCGCTCGGTCAAAATCAGCGCTACAATCCGGACGCTAATCGAAGGGGTGCGGACGAAACGGTGCGGACGAAAAGCATATCCAACTTTTCGTCCGCACCCCCGCAACTCAACGGCGCATTCGTTCCATTAGTCTCCTGCCCAAGCACGGTCCCAACCACCGCACGCTCTCAACCGACGCAAGCCGGTCTGGACCGCATCCGCCTGCGCTGCTACAATCGGCAATCGACACGGGGTGTCGCCGCCGGCGACTGAGACCACACCCGTTGAACCTGATGCAGATCATGCTGACGAAGGGATGTCATGGACGAGTTTTCGCGATCGCAGTCATCATCAATATCACCGCAAACGTCGGCTTCGCCGTCGAACGACCGCCGCTTCACCGATGAGCTTTGGGAGTCGACAGCCCCCGAATTGGCGGCCATTCATAGGATGGAGTTCCTGAGGCTGCTGGGATCGGGCGAATTGAACGCCACCGACTTCCAGTTCTACATGCATCAGGACACGTTGTACCTGCGCGGATATGCGCAGTCGCTCGCCCTGCTCTCCGCTCGAAGCCCCACTTCCGAGCTGACGGCCGCATGGGCCGAGGCCGCGCGCGGAGCCAGCATCGAGGAGACGCAGCTGCACCGCAGCGTCCTGCCGAACGGCCCCGATCTGCTTTCGCCGGCCGACCAGCTGCCATCGCCGGTATGCTTGGGCTACACGTCGTTCCTCGTCGCGCAGACCTCGCAGGCGCCGTATCCGGTGGGTGCCGCAGCCGTGCTCCCCTGCTTCTGGGTGTATGCGCATGTCGCCGAACGGCTGGCGCATCAGGCCGGGGCATTGCTGGAACGCAACCCCGAGCATCCATATGCCCAGTGGATCGCCGAATACGACGGCGAAGAGTTCCATGCTTCAGTGGAACAGGCTCGCCGCAATGTGGACATTGCCGCGCAATCGGCTTCGCCTGCGGAACGCGACGAGATGCGACGCGCCTACCGCACCGCCACGCGGTACGAATACCTCTTCTGGGATTCGGCACTGCACCGCCGCCCTTGGCCTGATTTCTCCGACGATGGCGTGCGCAGCGATGCGCAAGCCGACAACGGCGATGCGCAATCCGATACACGATTCAATATGCGAGGAGACCTTCGATGAGTACTCCGATTACGACTGCTGCCACATCCGCTGACGCATCCGAAGCCACGAGCGCCACACCTTACGACCGTTTCCGCACTTTGGCGCACGGTGAGTGGCAAGCCGCCATCGATCACCGCTTCGTGCGCGAGCTGGTGGCCGACACGCTGCCCGACGATGTGCTGCGCGACTATCTGATTCAAGACAATCAGTTCTCCTTCGACTTCCTGTCCCTGCTCGGTCAGGCGCTCGCTTCGTCCGACACGATGCCGGCCAAGAACCGGCTCGCCCGGCAGCTCGGCTTCATCGCCAACGATGAGGACGCGTACTTCCAAGACCGTTTCGCCCAGTTTGCAGTGCCGCAGGCTGAGATCGACAACCCGCAGCTCACGCCTTCAGCGCAGGGATTCCGGCAGCTGTATCGCTCGACGCTCGAAACGCGCTCATACGCCGACGCGCTCATCGTGCTCACCGTCGCGGAGTCGCTCTATCTCGACTGGGCCGAACTGCAGACCGCGCACGGCACCCGCATGCCCAAGCTGGCCCAGAACAGAGGCTGGGTCGACGTGCACCGAGGCGAGGATTTTGCTGAGTGGGTGGCATTCCTGATCGGCGAACTCAATCGCGTCGCCGACACTGACGATCCCGAGCAGCGCGAGCGTTTCACGCAAGCCGTGCATTACGAACTCGGCTTCTTCGACGATGCCTACGCCGGAAAAAGCTGAGGGCCGTAACCCTTAACCCTGAGCGGTAAACGCACGAGGGCCGCCGACATAGCGATATGTCGGCGGCCCTCGCTGATTGAGAAAAGGAAATTTAAACAACCCTACCGAGCACGTTATTCCCATGCTGCAAATCGCAAAAAGGCGCTGGCGATAGTCACCGTGCAATGACTTCGCCAGCGCCTCATGCGCGGAATTCAGTTATCGTCTTTCCTAGGCCGGCCAGCCATTCAGCCGGCAGGCCCGGGAGACCGGATCAGATCGGGTCAGGCCCGGTCAGTCCGAACCGTTGCGGCGGGAGAGCTTGCGCAGACCCAGACCAGCGGCAGCCAAGGCGAGCATGGCGATCAGCGCGATTCCCACGCTGGCGCCAGTGCTGGCCAGAATGGACTGCGGCTTCTCGGCCGGAGCAGGCGTCTTGACCGAACCCTTGCCAGGAGCAGCCGGAGCCGCGGGCACTTCCACGCTCAGCGTGCCCTCAGCGGTCTTGCCGTTCGAGTCGGTCACCGTGTACCGCTGCGGCGTGGCCTTGCCCGAGAAGCCCTTGGCCGGAGTGAAGGTGGCGACCGGCTGGCCGTCGACGACCTTGATCGTCCACGTGCCCTCGCTAGGAACTTCCTTCACGGTCTTGCCGTTGTCGAACACGGTGGACGTGATCGGAGCGGAACCAGGCTTGGCCATCGGATTGAGCGTCACCACGACGGCCGTCAGCGAGGCAGACTCACGGAATATGTCCCTGAGCTCCTCGGCGCGGCCGTCATCGAGCCAATAATCGAAATCGTCGACAAGCAGCACGGCATCTCGTTGCTGAGACTGCGGAAGCTGCGAACCCTGAGAGGCCTGTGGATTTTCCTGCGAACCCTCAGTCCGGCCGGGTTCACTCCAAAGGCTGCTGAGGATCTGCGAGGGGGTGCGGCCTTCATTGCCGGAATCGGAAACCATGACATGCGGGCGACGCCGGCGCCCCAGCTCGCCGCCAAGCTGCCGCAATAAAGTCGTTCTGCCCGAACCCGGAGCCCCGCTGATGTTCACCCAGCGATGCCTCGCCACCACAACCGAACGAAGCAGCCGACGCCTCGGAATCGTCACCATCGCCGCAGAACCCCGAAACAGACTCTTCCACTCCCCCGGAATCCACTCGGAGGGACCTTCTTCTCCCAAAAGCGCCTTTCCCGAATGCAATGACGACTCTGAAGACAAGCCCACGAGTTCCCCTCTCAATTTGCTTTCTGCAACGCAATTGCTCACGCTTCTCTGCATACTTTGAGGAAATGCTATCGTAACTTCAGCAAGCCATATGAACAGTCATGAAACATCGGCGTTTTTCATACCACAAAATCATACTTTTTGCGTGCCTTGAGAGGGTTGGCAGCGCCTCAGTCAGCCGATGCTCGTTTTCGTTTCCTCGGAAAGGTCCGCGGACAGCTCCTTATTGCCGAGCCGCGAGTGCCGGTACGAATAGCCGAAGTAGATGGCGAAGCCGATGACGAGCCACACGACGAAGCGGATCCAGGTCAGCACGGAAAGATTGAGCATCAGCCACAGGTTGGCGAGCGCGATGAGAATCGGCACCCACGGGCTGCCAGGCATCTTGAATGCGCGGGGCAGTTCGGGGCGCTTCCTTCGCATGATCGGCACGGAAACCGCCACCAGCGTGAAGGCCGAAAGCGTGCCGATATTCACCATGTCGGAGAGCACGCCGACGTCAAAGCACGAGGCGACCAGAGCGACAATGACGCCCAGCACGATTTGCAAGCTGGCCGGAGTGCCATGCTTGCCGACAGTCGAAAGCCTGCGCGGCAGCAGCCCGTCGCGGCTCATCGCGAAGACGACGCGGGTCAGGCCGAGCAGCAGCACCATGACCACGGTGGTGAGCCCCACGACGATGCCGAAGGAGATGATCTTGGCCGCCCATGTAGCGCCGACCAGTTCGAAGCCGGTGGCCAGCGAAGGGCTCGCCGCCTTGGCGAGATCCTTGTACGACACCATGCCGGTGGTCACGATCGCGACCAGAATGTAGAGCACCGTCACCAACAGCATGCCCAGGCCGATGCCGCGCGGCACGTTCTTGTGCGGATCCTTCGTCTCCTCGGAGGCGGTGGCCACCACGTCGAAGCCGATGAAGGCGAAGAACACGAGCGCCGCGCCGGAAAGTATGCCGGAAACGCCGTAGATCGACGGCTGCAGGCCTGTGGCCCACTGCCACAGCGGCTGGCCCATGATGCCGCTCGCCGCAGCGCCCGGCACGCTGCTCGCAGGCTGTGACGGCGGAACGAACGGGGTGTAGTTGGATGCCTTGATGTAGAAGAAGCCGACGATGACGACGAAGGCGACGATGGCGATCTTCAGCACGGTGAGCGCGCCATCCACGCGGGCGGACAGACGCGTGCCGAAGACGAGCAGCACGGTGAAGAAGGCGACGATGATCAGCGGTGCGACATCGAAGGTGAAGGACCCGAAATGAAATACGGTGTTGAAATTGAGTCCCATCAGATGAAAAAGATCATTGAGGTAGACGCCCCAGTATTTGGCGATGACCGACCCGGCCATGAGCATTTCGAGGATGAGATCCCAGCCTATGACCCAGGCGACGATCTCGCCCATGGTCGTGTACGTAAACGTGTAGGCGGAACCTGCGGCGGGGATAAGCGAGGCGAATTCCGCGTAGCACATCACAGCCGCGCCGCACACCACGCCGGCGATCAGGAAGCTGACGATGACTGCAGGCCCGGCATGGTAGGCGGCGGCTTGAGCGCCCACCGAGAAGATGCCCGCGCCCACGGCGACCGCCACGCCCATGACCGCAAGATCCCACGCATTGAGGCTGCGCACCAGTTTGCGCTTGCTGTCGCCGGTTTCGGCGAGCGTCTGCTCCACCGACTTGGTTCTAAAGAGTTGCATCGTTGACCGTCTCCTTCTCAAGGCACGCCGTTATGACGCCGCCAAAACCGACATAGTAATACCAGGTCACAGGAGTATCAAGGGTAGGGATTGAATAGTGGTCCGCTGCGAATGTTGTGCATACAGCCGCCATAGCCTTTAGCCGTGAACGATCGGCGCCGGAATCGTCACGGCTGCCAGCACTGTCATGAGTACTACCGCAGATCGAGAACGAAACAGCCGGAAACCGCTGTTTTTCAACGGTTTCCGGCTGTTATCGCGGAGCGGAGTCGGAGGGATTCGAACCCTCGAGCCGCTGTAAGCGACTAACACCTTAGCAGGGTGCCCCTATCGGCCACTCAGGCACGACTCCGGCATTGCGACACGTGCGTGGCGCAACAGCAATCTACTCTAGCATCTGCGCGAGACTCAAACCGCCGGTTTTGCAGAATTGGTGTTGGCTGTTTGCGCAAGTCCAGAGCGAAAGCCGCTGGCGCACACGTTGACTACCATGGAACCATGAGCACAGCACCGAGGATCCAAGCCGCCAAACGCGACTGGGGACATGACGAGTCCGGTTGCACGGTGCTGCACATCGACATGGACGCCTTCTACGCGTCGCTGGAAATCGCACGCAATCCAGCGCTGCGAGGCAAGCCCGTCATCATCGGCACCGGACCGCGCTCAGTGGTCTCCGCAGCGAGCTATGAGGCCCGCCGCTACGGCATCAATTCGGCGATGGCCTCGGCCCGCGCCCGTCAGCTGTGCCCGGACGGCGTGTTTCTGCCGGTCGACATGCACTACTACCGCTCGATATCACATCGGATTGTGAGCGAGGTATTCGGCGCGGTGACCGATCGCATCGAGCAGGTTTCGGTCGATGAAGCCTATATGGACGTTTCGGCGGCGCTCATCCGCTGGCAGGCTCCGAGCGCTATCGGCGCATGGATTCGCAGCCGGGTCGCCGAGCGCTTCCACATCACATGCTCCGTGGGCATCGCGACGAACAAACTCGTGGCGAAGATGGCCTCGACCAACGCGAAGCCGGACGGCATGCTGCTCATCCCCCGAGACCGCCAGGCCGAATTCGTGCAGATGATGCCTTTGCGCGGCATACCGGGCATCGGGCCGTCGCTTGAGAAGCGCCTCAACGGCTGGGGCATCAACGATGTGGCCGACCTGGCCAAGCCCGACGAGTCCACGCTGGCGCAGGCGTGCGGCTCCGCAACGCTGGCGCATACCTTGTTCCTTGCAGCGCGGGGGCAAGACGCGCGTAAAGTGACCATGCGCGCGCCCGAGAAATCCATCGGGTCCGAAAGCACATTTCTTGACGACACCCGCGATATTCGCCGCGTGCGCTCGCTGCTGCGCCGTTGCTGCGACGAGGTGGCCAGCACCTTGCGCCGGCGCGGGCTCACTGCGCGAACCGTGACCGTCAAGCTGCGCTTCGCCGATCTGAGCTATGCGACCAAGGCGCGAACGTTGCAGCGGCCTATGGATACGGCAAGCGCTCTGTATCCGCAGGCCTGCGAGCTGCTGGCCGCAATGACCGGACTGCCCGTCGACGCAGACGACGAAATGCCGCTTCCTCGCGAGGTAAGGCTCGCCGGAGTCAGCGCCAGCGGTTTGGAAAGCGTCCATAGCGTGGTCACTCAGCCATCGTTGGACGACTTGCTTGAGGAGACGCAATCGCCTGGCGGCGTGACGAAATCCGCTCGGCTGCGCGAAGCCGAGCAGGCGTTGGATGCCGTGCGGCAGCGCTACGGCAAGAAGGCCGCGACCTTCGGGGCGTGAATCGACCCGACCGGATTGCCGACTCTGTGTCGTTTATGACAGCAAGCCGACCCTAACGACAGAAACAAGACAGAGTCTCATCCGCCCCTCGTGAACTCTGTCTTGTTTGTGACAATAACCCCCGCTAAGTGTCGCAAACAAGACACAGTAAGCGACAACACTGCCCTTAACGCCCCTTTCGTGACGCTAAGGTGAGTTTAGCGTCACAAAAGGGGCAGTGTCGCGAGGATAAAACCTCTTTTGTGACGGATTACTGAGGATTATTGATGATGACCACCGCAAGTGACCTTGGTCTGTGCGCTTAACGAGACGGTACTGATATAGGGCGCCATCCTTCGGCCCCTTGGCGGGGCCTCACTTCGCCTACGGGCAATCCACCGGATTGCCCGCTTAACGGCTCAGCAGCTCAGTGGCTCAGCAATCGCGCTACGGCTTCATCGATGGCTTCATCGGTCGCAGTAGAGGAGATGCGCAGGAAGTCGGGTGCACCGTAGAACTCGCCGGGGCTTACGAGGATGCCGCGCCGAGCCAGGTCCTCGATATCCTGCCAGCAGCCGCCGGACAGTGCACGAACCCAGATATAGAGCGCCCCCGCAGGCATTTTGACCTCATACCCGTAAGCGCCCAAAGCCTTCACCAGTTTGGCGAGCCGTTGCTGATAGCGTTTGCGCTGCTCGAAAACCGCGGTGGTGTCGCGCAGCGCAGCCACCATGGCGGCCTGCACCGGACCGGAAATGATCTGGCCGATCTGCTTGCGGTAGACGCTCATCTCGTCGATGATGCCCTTGTCGCCCGCGATGAACGCAGTACGGTAGCCCGCCATATTCGACTGCTTGCTTAGAGAATACAGCACCAGAATGCCTTCGGCGCTCCCAGCGCACACGTTGACGCCCAGCGCGCTCGGCGAGGCATCGGCGCACCAGCTCATCAATGCGTAGCATTCGTCGCTGAGCACCACGGCCCCGATTTGACGCGCCGCGGCGACGATGCTGGTCAGCTGCGCGGCGGAGAGCACCTCGCCGCTGGGATTGCACGGCGAATTGACCCAGATGGCCCGTACTCCGGGCGTATTCTTCCACGACTCCACGTCGGAGACGTCATCCACTTTGAGGACTCCAGCTCCGGCGAGCTGCGTGCCGATCTCATACGTGGGATAGGAAATGCGCGGCTGCACGACGAGATCGCCTTCGCCCAAGTGCAGCAGCGAGGCCATCATGGCCACTGCCTCCTTGGAGCCGACCGTAGGCACCAGACCAGCGTTGATCGGCCGCAGGTCGATGCCGCGGCAGTTGAGGAACCAGTCAGCGATGGCAGTGCGCAGCGCGGGCGTGCCTATCGTGGCCGGATAGCCGTGCGCGTTCGGCGCGTCTGCGGCTCCGGCAAGCGCCTGGCGCACGCTTTCGGGCACCGGGTCGACGGGGGAACCGACCGACAGATCGATCATGCCGCCTTCGACTTGGCTTGCGATTGTCTTGCATTCATCAAGCCGACCCCAGTCATAGGGGGTTTGGAAGGTATGAAAACCCATATGTGCGTCTCAGTCCTGATTCTGAATCGGCAGCGCAGCGACCTGTACAGGGTCCTTGCCGAGCGGTCCCGCGGCGGCGGCACCGCCCAGATCACCGACTTCGGCGAAGTAGCTCTCCGCCGCGTCTTTGTACCAAGCCCATTCCTCAGGCACATCGTCTTCGTAGAAAATGGCCTCGACAGGGCACACCGGCTCGCATGCTCCGCAGTCCACGCACTCGTTGGGATTGATGTACAGCGAGCGCGAACCTTCGTAGATGCAGTCGACCGGGCATTCGTCCACGCAGGCCTTGTCTTTGACATCCACACATGGCTGGGCGATCACATAAGCCATCGGCCGACCTCCTTGCATCGAATTCGTTTGCCGCACAGGTGTAAAACTGCATTCCAGCGTACCCGCGAGAGCGGACTCTGGCGGGTACGCCGGCATAAGAGAATAGAGAGTACTGCATCCCAGCGCATAGCCTGCTCCCATCGTATGCCCCATCTCATATTTTCCCGTGCTCGTGCTGTTGCGGACCTTCTCGCAAACTCGAAAACAACGTGATCCCGAGGAATTACGCGAAACAGCGCCTCCAGAGCTCCAGAAACAACAGTTTCACGGGAAAATGGGGCTGAGCGAGGAGAATTGGGCCGGCGAGGGTCAGGCCGGGGCAGGTATTGGGCGCTGAGCCGGGGATTCAGTCTGCGACCAGATTCATGCCGATGACGACGGGCTCGGGGACGAGGCGCACACCGTAGGCGCTGCGCACGCCGTCGCGCACGGCGGCAGCCAATGCGGCGAGGTCGCTGGACTTGGCTCCTCCGCGATTGGTCAATGCCAGTGTATGCCGGCTCGACAATGCGGCTGGAGCCTCAGCGACCAGTGCGTAGCCCTTGTGGAAGCCGGCATGGTCAATCAGCCATGCCGCGGAGGTTTTGACAGCTGGCGAGCCGTCGGCGGCAAGCGCCGGGAAGCGTGGCGCGTCGGCAGGCAACGCAGAGGCAACGGCAGCCGGCAGAATCGGGTTCATGAAGAAGCTGCCGCAGCTATGCCGGTCCCAGTCGGGGCCTTCGACGCCGGTCGCCGCCCGCTGAGAGTCCAAAGCCGCGCGGATGTTTTCTTCGCGCTTCGTGCCCTGCATGGCCGGATTGGCATAGCGCCCGGCGTCCTCCAGCATGCCTTTGGCGGCACGTACGGAGAGCACGGCCGCGCGAATGGCGGTGGTTTCCAGCTTGTCGCCGATTTCCACTCCCAACGCCTTGGCAAGCTGTCCGTTGCCCACCACGCCATGACTGCGATGAGTAAGCCGGAAGGTCACCGACAGAACGACATAGCGCGGCGTGGGAAAGTACTTCGGCCCCGGAATTCCCGGCGCCGCGTACATGCTGGTCTTCAACGCCGACGAACGATAGGCGAAACGCAGATCCGCAGCGGGCAAATACTGCACGCGCTTGGTCTCGCGGTCCCAGACTTCCGCCGATTCCACGCTTGCGGCGACTTCCTGCCCATAGGCGCCGATGTTCTGCACCACCGAGGCGCCGACCGTGCCCGGTATGCCGGAAAGCCCCTCGACTCCGGTCAGACCGAGCCCCACGGCAAAGGCGACGAAATCATCCCAATTACAGCCCGCTTCCGCATTGACATGCACGACAGGTTCGCCGTTTTCGACCGGCGCAGCCTCATCGGGAACGGTTATCGCCCGGCAGCCGTCACGCACGACGACGCCTTCGAAGGCGTCGTCCGCGGCGAGCATATTCGAGCCGCCGCCGATCACGCACAGCGGCAATCCAGCCCGGTCGGCATCTTCGACAGCTTCGATGATCCCCACTCGGCTCGTGGGCTCCACGAAATGCGAGATGGGGCCGCCGACCCCGATGGTGGTCAGGTCAGCGAAAGCCAGCTCGGCGAAAGACGGAAATACGTTCATGATGTGCCATTCTAGCCAACCGGTCTATCCAACCAGCTCACAGGTCTGCAACCCTCGAGCGAAACAAGGCCCTTCGCGTCTCGTGTCGCCCGCTTTCCCCATTCGCGCGTGTATCTGCGTTATGTGAGGCGTTAACTTGGCCTTGCTGAGGTCTATCTGCGTTATGTGAGGCGCTATTTCCTGATGAGCCGAGTATAGGGCAATCGGAAACCGCCATTTTCGGGCGGCGCTACTTGAGGTCCCATAGATCTAACGCCTCACATAACGCAGATAGACCTCAGCAGCACCCCAATAGCACTACACATAAGCGAGATACGCAGTTATTTGGGTGCGCCCGGGAGTCATAGGAACTTTTGTCGACCTCGATGCTCTCACGCACGGTAGGGGCAGGCACCTCAGCCGACCGATCCAGGCAAACGTCCGGAAATGCAGAAAAGCCCGACCGAAGTCGGGCTTGCAACGATTGCGCATGATTGTGGGGGCATGCTCCCCTGAAGGTCAGCGGGTTTCGCGATGCGCGGTCTGCTTGCCGCAGCGCGGACAGAATTTCTTCAGCTCAAGACGGTCCGGCGTATTGCGACGATTCTTCGTCGTGATGTAGTTGCGTTCCTTGCACTCAGTGCATGCCAGCGTGATGCCGGGACGGATATCGGCGCTCTTGCTTGCCATTTCGTTCACCTCTGTGGTCGTTGGTACTGGCGTATGCCAGTCTTTGTAGCGAGGAAGAGACTCGAACTCTTGACCTTACGATTATGAGTCGTACGCTCTAACCAGCTGAGCTACCCCGCCAGAGAGCCTCGAGTGAGAATCGGACTCACGACCTCTTCCTTACCAAGGAAGTGCTCTACCACTGAGCTATCGAGGCGTGCCGGATAGTGGATTCGAACCACTGAAGTCGTAGACGGCTGATTTACAGTCAGCTCCCTTTGACCGCTTGGGAAATCCGGCATGCTGCCGCTCACGACGTAAGCCGTAAATTGGCAACTTGGCTATAATGCCACGATTGCCCGACATGCGCAAGTCGGGGACACGCCGTGCGATGCCTGGCAGACCCGCTTCTCGCAGCGGCATACGCACCAAGGCCCTGCGGCCGCAGCCTTTGCGTGGACTTTATGCGGTTCGTGGCCGACGGCCGTGCGCAGACGATCCGAAAGCGATGCACACGGGCCTTCCGCAAAGTCCATTCAGGCGCACATCGCTGCCGGTATTCGTCAGTTGCCGAATTCAGAATCCCTGCGTCTTCAGCTGCTGGCATACGTCGATGACGATGTCGTTCGCCTCCGGCTCGCCGATGGTGATGCGAATGCCCTCACCGCTGAACACGCGCACCGACAGCCCGGCCTGGGTGAAGATCGCCGCAGCCTCGTCGGTCCGCTCCCCCAACGCCAGCCAGAAGAAGTTCGCGTACGGCTCGGCAAAGTCCCAACCTTGGGAATGAAGCGCCGCCACGACGCGATCGCGTTCGCCGATGATCGACTTCACACGCACCTCAAGCTCCCCTGAAACGTCCAGCGAAGCCTGCGCCGCGCTCTGGGCCACGTCGCTCACGGCGAAAGGCAGGGACACCTTGCGCATGCCGTCGATCACGTCTGCGGGCGCGACCGCATATCCCACGCGCAGACCAGCCAGCCCGTAGGCTTTCGAGAAAGTATGCGCGACCACGATATTCGGGTACTCGCGGAACAGATTCATGGCCACATTCGTGCCCGCATCGGTGTTGAACTGGAAATACGCCTCGTCGAAGAGCACCAGCACGTCCGAAGGCACGGCCTCCATAACGCGCCGGGCCTCCTCGTCGCCGAGCGAAGTCGAGGTGGGATTGTTCGGGTTGTTGAGGATGACCAGGCGGGTGCGTTCGTTCAGCGCGCCGATGATGCCATCGATGTCATGCGAGCCGTCAGGCCGATTCGGCACTTGCACGCTGGCAGCGCCGGCTCCTGCGACAATAATCGGGTAGGCCTCGAAGCTGCGCCACGGGTAGACGATCTCGTCGCCGGGGCCGGCGACCAAGGACACGAGCTGCGTGATGACCTCGCATGATCCGCAGCCCAGCACCACGTTCTCCGGCCCGACGCCGTTCAACGATGCCAAACGCTCGACCAGATCCCAGCCACGCATGTCGGGATAGCGGTTGATGTGGTCCAACGCCTGTTGCCTGATGGCCTCCACCACGCTGGGAAGCGGCTCGAAGGGGTTCTCGTTGCTGGATATCTTGAAGCTGCGCTGCCCTTGCACTTCGGGGGCGGGCTTGCCCTGCTTGTATCCGGGGATGGTGTCGATGATCGCACGATGCTGGTAAGTCATGCGTCCATCGTAATCCCTTCCCGCCGCATTCGGTCACATTGCTGGCGCGGTGAGCTTCGCCAAAGGCATTTTGCCGGATTCTCGATCCAGAGCCGCACTCCAGCCTCGCGTCTCGGCCGCGCCACGCTCCCGCGCAGATGCCGCGCGAAACCCTCGCAGCTGCCATGCGATCATCAGACGATCATCAGGCAATTGACCGCGCGTCGTTCCGCGACCGTCTCAACAATGACGAAGGAAGGAGCTTCGCCGCCAGCCAGCCCTTCCGTGAGCTCTTGCGCCTGGCCTGCAGCAACGTCTCGATCAGAGCCTCCAGACGCTCCTGCAAATCGCCGACCGGCGCACCGCCATCGGGCGAGAACGCAGCCGCGAGCGCGGCATCGGCTAGGCGTTCGACATCATCAGCAAGCCCGCCTGACTGGCTGCTTTCAGAGCGCTGCTCGACCCGCTGCCCAAGCCACTGAATGATCGCGGCGGCAATGTCTCGATCCGTGCGGTTCTGATTCCAGCGCACGCCCGCATCCCACGCCGTGTCCTGCAGCTCATCCCAGGCGAGAATCCACGCCTGCGCGGCCTTGCCGCGATCATGCACCAGCTGGGAGGCCGAGCCGATGGTCCGCATCCGCCGCCGTCGCCGCTTGGCGCGCAGCGCCGCCGGAGCGCAAGCAGCCGCAGCAGCAAGCAGCATGCCAAGCGCCAGCCACAGCACGATGCGCACCCAGCGCGACATTCCCAGCAGCATGGCGAAGATGCCGTTATCGGCCCCTTGCGCCGGTTTCGCATCCGCAGCCGCAGAGTCGCCGGAAGTAGGCGAAGGAGCGTTCTCGCGCGATGTCGACGCACTTGAGGGGGTGCTTTGCGAAGGAGCCGCCGTCGCCGACGCGTTCGAAGAAGCCGATGAGATCCCCGTCGCCACGCTGGATTGATCTTCGGATGCCGGCGTCACATCAAAGGGCACCCACCCGACGCCATCGATGTAGGCCTCGACCCAGGAATGCAGCTGCTTGGCCGCGACCGCGTAACTTCCATTACGTTCGCTTGTCTCATCGCCGGCGCGATATCCCAGCACCATGCGGGTCGGCACACCCATCGCGCGGCCCAGCACCGCAAGCGCACTGGCATAGTGGATGCAGAAGCCGCTACGGGTTTCCAGGAAGTCGTCGATGACCTGCATGTTGTTTCTTCCCCCGCCGTCCGGGGCGTCGAGCGAATAGGCGAAGCGATTGCGGGCGTCGGCGAAGTAGTCGACAAGATATCGCATCGCCGCTATCTGGCTGTCGGCGTCGTTGCCTGCGGCAGGCGTTCCTGCTGCGCGTGCGGCATCCACGATGGCACGCACTCTGGCCGGAAGCTGCACGGGAAGCTGCGTGTATTGCTGCTGGATGCGCTGTTCGGAAGCCGCGATCCGCTGCATGGCCGATCGGGGAATCGTGGTGCGATCATTCGTTTCAGCGCCGGACGTGATGACGCCGGCCGCGCCCAGATCATGCCTGCGGAACATGTCGGCCAACGTGCTGCCGGGATTGCGCTGCCATGCTGCAAGTCCATCATCGCCTGCCGCACCGGCATCGCCGCCCTCCCAGCCTTGCGCAGGCGCTGCCGAAGCGTCCACAAGCATCGCCAAGGTCAGCGTTTCAGCGTTTTCGAAGGCCAATCCGTATGGCTCATCCCGGGTGCTGAATCCCAAGCGCTGATTCAGGGCATCGTTGAAGACGATGTTCCTCAGCTCGGTCGACTTGCCGCCAGCATCGGCGAGTGTCCCCGACGATTCGCCGACCTCGCCCACCACGGCTCCGGATGCGTCGACGACGTCGCCTCCGGCTCGGATGGAAAGGGGCATGAGCAGCCAGTTGCCGTCGATGCTCGTTCCGCTGCCCGCGGCATCGCTCGCCGCCGCACGCCTGCTGGCGCTCCGCTCACGCCATGACATGGAGGTGCCCGGCTGCTCGGCAATCATCGATTCGCGCAGCGCCTCCACGCGGCTGATCTGGTCGAATCCGGAATCCGAGGAAATCGGCTCAAGATACGCGCCGAGGACGGAATAGCGCATATTGCGCGTTGTCGGCCGCGCAGGGTTGTATACGATTCCCTGATCGTCGACCAGCCATGAACTGTCTACACCGGTGAAGTTCACGGGATCGCCCGCCACCGGCAGGAAGCGCGAGCTGAGCGATTCGATGCGGATATCCGCCCGGGCCATGAAGGGCGAAGGCGTTGCCGATCCGGAATTCCCGGATATCGTCGAGTAGTCGCCGCCGTCGCCATACAAGCTCGTCGTTGCGCTTCCCAAGCCGAGGTATTGCAGATTCAGATAGACCGCAAGCGGATCGTCGAACCACCAGGTTCGCGAACGCCCGCCTTGGCCCTCGCCTGCGGACAGCAGCGGCGAGCCATAGAAATCACCGTTGCGCGCGAGCTCTCGGTCGTATCGCCACGTGTCGCCGTTGAAGTCGTCAAGCGTGCTCATGCGCAGGTAGCGCGGGTGCTCGGAGGCGTATTCGAGCACGGTTGCGCTTGATCCTTGCGCAAGCGAGCGCTTGAGATCGACCATCGGGTTGATGGTGTTCGCCGACAGCAGGCCCGTCGAATCGCCGATCGACAACGGCACCGCGTACGCCAGATTCATCGCGCTGCCGGTCAGCGCCATGGTCAGCGCGGCGACGAGCACCGAGGACAGTGTCGGCAGGGCTATGGGGTCAGCGTGTCCCGGCTGCTCGGATTCCGCAGCATCTTCAGGGCGTGCGCTCTCCGCCGATTCGTAGGCCGCTGACCAGGCGGGTTTTCTCGACCACAGCGAAAGCATGAATGCGACAGTCGCCAGCGTCATGAACCATGCCGGACTCTTGTGGCCGAGCAAAATGGCATCCGCGGCAAGTGCGGCCAGCGGCATGAGCGCAAAGACTGGTGCAAGCGTCCGGTAGACGAGCAGCCAGCGGGCTATCAGCGCCGCGACGGCCACGACGACGATCAGCACCAAATCGGATGACGGCCGCACGCTGACCGGAGGCAGTTGCTCGATCAAGGCATCGAAACCCTGTTGGAAGCAGCTTTCCAGCAACTGCCACGCACGCTGCCAGAACGAGTCGTTTGGAGCACTGGGCATGCCCGAGGCGCTGCGGGTATACGCGGCCGCATCGAACAGCCATATCCCGGTGATGCTGCGCACTCGAACGAGCACCATTGCCGCAGCGGCCAGCACTATGGCGAGGCTCGCAATGGCAGCGCGCGCAAGCTCCCGCACATCGCTGCGCTCCGGCAGGGCGTGGCCCGCGGCAATCATCGCGAAGGCGATCCGCGCGAACCAAACCCAGAAGCCGTCCGGCGCGACCAGCACGGCGCAGCCGTGCACGGCCAGTTCGAAGAACGCCAGCAATGCCAGCGCAGTGACTAGATCGTTGCGATGCAAGCGGCTGGATTGTGGGCGCTGCGCCGCTGCAGCGTTCATTGCCGCGTTTCGACCTGGCTGCGCTTGGCCGTGCGTTCGTCCGTGCGCTTGGCCGAGATAAATCGCATCTGGCGATGAGCTGAGCGCGATATGGCGAAGCGGCGGGTTGCGTTCGTCGCCGGCCGCGCCATCAACGGTCTGTATCCGCAGGCTTCCGGGAGGCAGCTCCTCGCGCAAGGCCGAAGATAGCGCACCTTCGTTTGCGGCGGTCAGCAGGACGACCGTGGCTGGGCCTTGGCCCACTTGAGCCAGACGCCGTATTTCGGGTGCAAACGCCTCGGCTGCGGTTCCCGCAATCGCGCGCATGGATGCCAGCAGCCGAATGCGCTCGTGCGCAGTCGCGGCGCTCTGCACGCCATCAGTGACGACGATATCCCGTTCCTGCCCTGAGACGCCACGTATGAGCATCAATGCCTGCATGACCTCGAA
The DNA here is from genome assembly GCF_000741775.1 of Bifidobacterium subtile. Lineage (GTDB taxonomy): Bacteria > Actinomycetota > Actinomycetes > Actinomycetales > Bifidobacteriaceae > Bifidobacterium > Bifidobacterium subtile. Next base: position 118,351 of record NZ_JGZR01000001.1, on the reverse strand, counting down.
TTCGACCTGGGCCTGCGTGACTCCCGGCGTGCGCACGTCGAGCACGATCACAATCGTTGGCTTCGATTCGCGCGATGTCTCCCGGGTCATCAATGTGCCCCGATGAGCGCTTTGCCGCCAGGCGATCAGCTTGGGTGGGTCTCCAGCCACATAGTCACGCACCAGCGGCGTGCTCTCCCCTTGCGTGCGATCGCGCGGATGCGGCCCCAGGCCAGCAGCCTTGGCTCCTGCGGCGGGTTCGGGATTGGCGAGCATCGCATGCTCCGCATCGCTGCGCAGCACCACGCGCACCACGAACAGGCCGAAAGGGTCCTTCCAACGCCAGGCTTCGCGTGCGCTGCAGAACAGCCCTCTTGCTTGGGGCAGCTCCCCTGCGAATCGTGCGATTGCCTCGCCGTCCTGATCGCGCTGCTCATACTGGCGCATCACCGTTACGCCGTGCGGCCATAATTGGAAACGCAGTTGGAAACGCAGCCAGCGTCCGAGACGAGCGCTTCCAACATGCGAATCGCCTTTCGACCGCTGGCCATCGCGCAGCATCACGCTGCGGCGACCAGTGCCGCGACCGATGTCGCGACGGTCGACCCGAGCCACGCATACCGCTTGCAGCACAGCGATCAGCAAGGCGACGGCAAGCGCCAAAGCCCCGGCCAGAGCTCCGGCAACCAGCGTGCGCTCATCGAACAGCAGCGCGGCATACCATACCGCTGCATCCAATACGAGGGCTACGCAGCCGGAGAGACTCGGCCTGAGCGAGCCATGCGTCGCGAAACGACGCGCAGCCCGCTCAGACCGATGCAATCCGTTGCGCGGCATAGGCATATTCCTAGCGTTCCGCGCTGAGCACGTCGCGACGGACCGCCAGACGACCGACGCGTCCGTCGTGCGCCTGAGGACGGGGTGGGGGAACTCGCCCGACGATGCCGGCAATCGTCGTGCGCGACTGTTCGAGCGGCGAAGCGCCAAAGGGTCGCTCCGCCATCACCAGCCGGTGCGCCCACGCCGGGGCCGCCATGCGCTGCACGTCCTCGGGGATGACGAAATTTCGGCCTTGCCCGAGCGCATGCGCCCGAGCCATCGCCGCCAAAGCAAGACTGCCGCGCGGCGATACGCCGTAGCGCACATCCGGGTGCTCGCGGGTGGCATGCGCCAGATCGACGATGTAATCAGCAACCGGGGCGGATAAAAACACCTTGCCGCAGGCGCCGCGCACAGCCGCTATCTGCCGCTCGCTGCATACCTGCCGCATACCTTCCAGCGGGTCGGAGCCGTCGGCGTCGCGCAGCATCGCGGACTCCGCAGCAGCCTGCGGGTAGCCGAAGCTCGTGCAGACCATGAAGCGGTCAAGCTGCGCTTCGGGAAGCGGGTACGTGCCCTCAAGTTCGATCGGATTCTGCGTGGCCACGACGAAATACGGGTCGGGCAGCTCGTAGGTCTCCCCGTCAACGCTGACATGCCCCTCGCCCATGGCCTCCAGCATCGCGGACTGCGCTTTGGGATTGGCCCGGTTGATCTCGTCGGCTATGACGACATTCGCGAACAGCGGCCCGGGATGGAAGACGAAGGAGCCGCTGGCCTGCGAGAAGACATCCACGCCGGTCAGGTCGCCGGGAAGCAGATCGGGAGTGAACTGGATGCGGCGCGATGAGCCGCCGATGGCACGACCTAATGCCCGCGCCAGCGTGGTCTTGCCCACGCCCGGCACATCCTCAAGCAGCAGATGGCCGCCGGCGACGAAGGTGGCGACCGCCAGCTCGACCACTTCGCGCGAACAGGAGAGCACCGCGTCGAGCGTGTCGATGAGATCCGCCATGATCTGCGAATTGTCGTCAGTGTCGCGAGCGTCGTATCCGACGCCGAGCCCGATATGGCCCCTGTCGGCCGATTCCGACAGCCCATGCAGGCCTGCTAGGGCCGCGCCTTCGGCTGGTTCAGTCATAAGCACCCCCTGTGCGCGTCGTGGTATCGCAAAACGGTAAGCCCACAATATGTCACAAGTTTGGCGTTTGGCATCGAATCGCCTTGGATTCCCCCGGAAGCGAGATAAGGCGGTGCAACAACGATCTGCACGTTATTTTTACAAATGGTATTTTCGGAAGTTTTTCGCGAGCGACCGCCTGCCCGGCATCGTCAGCATACGCTTCGGCCCCGGAAGGCATGAAGCCGTCCGGGGCCGAAATGAACGCGATCCGTCGAAGCCGATCAGTTCAGGATGGCGAGCACGTCGCGCGAAGCGACGATCAGGTAATCCTCGCCCTTGTAGTTCACCTCGGTGCCGCCGTACTTGGAGTACAGCACCTTGTCGCCGACCTTGACATCCACGGGGATGCGCTTGCCGTCATCATCGCGGCGGCCGGGGCCAACGGCCAGGACCTCGCCCTGCTGGGGCTTCTCCTTGGCATTGTCCGGGATGAACAGGCCGGAAGCGGTCTGCGTCTCGGCCTCAGCCTGCTTGACGATGATCTTGTCTTCCAACGGTGTGAGTGAGATCGACACTGTGGACCTCCTCTTTCTATGTGAGAGAAATCGATTGTTCCCGCGCGGGGGCACCGCTTCCAGGGCTGACGATCACTGTCCGCATCGTCCCGTTGCGCTCGTGCCTTATCGTAGCGCGAAAATTAGCACTCTGCCAACTCGAGTGCTAACGCTGAGAGTGAAACGCTCGTAATTGCGGGAATCACCCGCCGATAAGTGTCCACGCGAATCCACCCTGCCAAGGCACAGAGAGGCAGCGCGGTGACCGCAGAACCGCTCGGCGCTCAGGAAACGCGACGGGCGAGCACTGCCTCGATGTCGCTGCCGAGCGAATCCGATGTAGCATCAGGCACTTCGATGTCAGCCTCGACCTCAGCGCGGTGGAAGGCCCGCGCGTCGTTCACCGGGCGATCGGTCGTCTGCAGCGCGGTTTGCGAAGAGTCCTGCGCCGGCTCTTTCTGCGCAGCCGGAGCCTGGCCGGCGTCGTCTGCGGGTGCAGCTGCAGCATGCTGGGACACGGCGACTCCTGCGGAAGTGGAATCGCCGGTCGGCACGGAGTCGTTCGTAGGAGCAGCGTCATTTGCAGGGGCGGCGTCGCTGGCCGCGGCGCCATCGTGCCGCGCGGCAGCGTCTTCGTTCTGCGCACTGTGCTGCGGCACGGCCTTGGCCACCTGACGCATCGATTTAATTTCCAGGCTTTCGGGCGCCGAGGGCGCCTCCTGTTCGATGTTGCGCGGAGCGCCCAGCGAGAAGGAGATGAGATCCTGCTGCGTCGCCATGTCGAAGACGTCCAGCGCCGGAGCGGCATGGATTCGTTCCAGCTCGGAAGTGGCGTCAGCGGCATCATGCGCATGGCCGATTTCCGGCTGTCCCAAGACGGCTTCTGCTGCAACGCCTGCGTCCTTCTTGGAATCCACCTTGGATTCCACCGGTTTTTGGAGCCCCGCAGCTGCCTGAGCCGCAGACGACTCAGCTGCTGACGGCTGAGCGACAGCCGGCACGGTTCCCTCGGCCTTAGCCTCGGCGGAGCCGACCTCGCCCGAAGCAACCTGCGAAGCTGCAGCCTTGGCTTTTGCCCCGGCAGACGAGGACGAGGCATGCGCCTGATGCTGCAGGCGCGCGGCCCGGCCCTCCTCCTGAGCACGTCTGAGTGCGCGGCGGATCTCACGCTGCTCCATGACGTCGGTCGGAACATCGCTGTGATTTCGCTCGTCCGGCTCGGCGTGCGCGCTCTGCTCAGCGTTCGAGCCCTTGCGTTCGGAAGAAGCGGTTGACGTCCCAACCTCAGGAACGGACCTGCGCCGAGCCGAACCTGTTCGCCGCGCCGCCACGCGCTGCTCCCATTCGCGCGCCTGTCTCGATGCGCGCACGCCCAAACCAAGCACGAGCGCCACCAGGAGCAAGGGGATCAGCGCGAACAGCGGATCATAATGCCATACGAACGAAAGCCCGAATACGGCGAAAACAAGCGCAACCAGCGCGATCACAAGGATTCTGCGGCGGCGAATCGCCTCGCGACGCAGCTTGCGCACCTGCGCGATATGCTCGCGGGACGCCTCCGAGCCTCGTGACTGCTGTGGCTGCATAACCGCCCCTTTCACCATATGCGTACGTCCGTCGGAAAACCGCATGCCGCTGTTCTCATCGACCAGATGCAACGATGACGAAAACCGATCCTGTCGGCGTTCGATGACCCGCCTCATGCTGTCGACCGTCTTTCCGGGCAGCCAACCGACCATCACGATCACGAGAATCGCAAGAACCACGATAGTGCTCACTGACTCGTAACCCATGGTTCCTAACAATAGAAGACTTTTTGTCACTTTGGGATGATTATTCCCGGGCGTGTCGGCCAATAAGCCGTTTCGCGAACCCTTCCGGAGCGTCTTCGGCCAGCAGGCTGAAGGTGTCGTGGTCGCGCCACGCGCCATCGACGTACATGTATCGGGGCCGTATGCCCTCATGGTGGGCGTGGAGCTTTTCGGCCACGCGTCGGGAGCGCGCGTTATGCGGCAGCATGGCAATCTCCAGCCGATGCAGGCCGGGGCCGTCAGGGTCGTGCAGCGCCCAATCGGCCAGCAATGCGACGGCCGTCGGAGCGATGTTCAGCCCGGCATGCCGATGATCGACCCAGTAGCCCACCACCCCGGTGCGCATCGAACCGTAGCTGATCGCGCCCAGCGAAACCTGGCCGACGATGCGCATCTGGTATTCAATCACGAACAGCGCACCCGTCCCGTTGCTTTCATCGCGATGCTGGCGCTGCAGCCAGGCATTGAAACTGATGCCCGGGCCATGCTGCGGATCGCCCGATTCCCAAGGCCTGAGCCATTCGCGATTGCGCCAGCGCAGATCGTTCCACTCGTCATAATCCTGCGCATCCATCGCTCGTAATGTGATGGGAACCGCTCCCGCTGGGGCGGCAAGCGAGTCGGGCATGTGGACGCCAACATGGACGCCGTCAGTTTCTGGCGCAAACGCCTCGCGCAATGACCGTAATAATGACACGGCCCTATTCTCCCACGGACCGGATTACACAGGAATCATCCTCTCCGCCAGCATTCTATTTTGGCCCATACGGCTCTGAGGCGTTTCGGCTGCAATCGTGCAGAAAGTCCTCTTGCCCCTAGACTGGAGGGCGGCACGCGACGAATGCGCATTCGTCGCTGCAGCGGTTCGGAATTGTTTTGAACCGCGAATGACGCATGCTTCGAAGCGAGCGAGGGAAACGAGGATGATCATGAACGAAGTGAAAGCCACGAAGAAAGCCTTGCGCAAGAAGGCGCTCGAACGGCGTCGGGCCATCGGAGCCGATGAATTCGAACGCGCCGGCGAGCTGCTGGCACAGGCTGCGCTGCGGCGCGTCGAAGGGCTCGCGGCGCACAGCACGGTTGCCGCGTATATTTCCATGGGAAGCGAGATTCCGACATTGCCGATGATCGCGGCTTTGCAGCGGCGCGGCATGCGCGTGCTGGTTCCCCGCCTCGGCTCCGGATTGGACATCGGATGGGGCGAAATGGACGATTCGAGTGCGCTTGAGACCATGCCGCGCACGGCTTCGGGCGGCATACGCCCTCGCGAACCGCGCGGAGAGGTGCTCGGGGCCGAGGCTCTGCGCGACGCCAGCGTGGTTTTCGTACCGGCTTTGGCACTCGACGGCAGCAATATGCGCCTGGGGCGCGGCGGAGGCTGGTACGACCGCGCCCTTGCTCAATGCGGACCGCACACACGCACCGTGGCTATCTGCTGGCCTTGGGAGCGGACGAGCGGGCCGTTGCCGCGCGAGGATCACGATATCGCAGTGGATGAGGCATTGGATCTGGGCGACTTGTGATTTCGCATTAAGTTCGTCCGGCGATGAGCTTGCGTCGTTCACGACTGGTGAAACTGCGCGTGTCGAGGCTGGTACTAGGATATGAACGGACTGAATTTCAGCCGATCATCTGACTTGAACCAGTGGAGGAAGACCGTTGCCAACCTATCATTACCGTTGCAAGAACTGCGGGTATGACTTCACCGAACATCAATCGTTCGATGACGACCCTATCACCGTATGCCCGAGCTGCCATGAAGAACAGGTGCGCAAGGTGTTCTCGGCGGTTCCGATCGAATTCAAGGGGCACGGTTTCTACCGCACGGACAGCGGAAGCGGGAAAAGCTCGAAGTAGCTGCGGCCTCCGGCATCGTCTCTTAAATCCGATTCCGGAGGCCGGGCCCAGCATGGCCGTCAAGCCATGGCTTCGTCCATGATTTGACGAAGCCTCACTTCGTTTACAGACCGACGGTGCCATTAGACACCGTTCTTCGCGGCCTTATCGGCCACTCGGCCTCACCTGAAAGCCCACAGGGCTTTCTGCTTAACGGCTCGGCACGCCCGAAATGTGGATAAGTCCAAGCGTTCGACCACATGACCTGATTCGTGTGGACTTGGCAAGCCGATGAGGCCACCATGGCAATATGGTTACTTCATTTCATATACCCCTGTTGGCTGCGGCTCGCTCCCATCTCCGCGGCCGTGGGAGCGATCAGCCTCCCCCACGATTCGGTCTGCGACGGCGACGCGCCATCGCTGCGCTGAGGCGCGTGCTGATACCTGTGCTGGCTGGACTCGCCGTGCTGTTCACCTTGCACAGCGTGGCTTCCGCCACCGCGACGCAGGAAGTGCTCGTGGCCGCCCGGCCGCTGCGGCAGGGTGCGCTCATTCGCACCGCCGATGTCGAAACGCGCACGGTTCCGGCTGCCACGGCATGGCAGTCCGCGGCGCAGACACCATCCGAGGTGAATGGACGAATCGCGCAGATCGATATCAAGCCCGGGCAGTTGCTTGTAGGCAACATGATCAGAGCCTCGCCTGTGGTGCCCAAGGGCTTCACCGTGGTCGAAGCCCGATTAGCGGGGGCGTCCTTTGGCATACGGCTCGGCGACGAAGTGTCGCTGGCGGCCTCCAGCAGCTGCCCCGCGGAGCAAACCCCTACAGCTAACGACGACTCCCAAGACGGCGACTCCCAAAACAGCGGCGTCCAGGATGGAGACGCGGCGGCCGATGCCGATGCCGCGCAGCCCGAAGGCACGCCAAGCGACGGCGATGCGCCGCCAGCCGAGCGGAGCGAGGCCACATGCGTGATCGTCAACACCGCCATCGTCATGGGTGAGGCGCATCGCGATGATACCGGCGCGGGCGTGTCCGTGCCGCTCGCGCTTCCGCCCCATGATGCCGCCATCATGCTGTCCGTGCAAGAGCAGGGGGCGATTATGGCTGTAGCCAAATAGGGAAATCGATGACGCCTACGACATGGCAGGAGAAACCGATGCGCTGAATCAACAAGAGAAGATGGCATAAGAGACTGGCGAGGCCCGTGAATCATCACAAGGATGCAGTCACGCCAAGGCCCGAGCGCATCGTCCGACCAGGTCGAAGGAATCAGGCAAGCCGATGCCTCGAAACTCGCCAAGATCTCAGTCGCGTTCGGCGAATACGCCCCAGTGCGGCGGCAGCTCGGTCAGTATGCGCTTGTCGTCATCGGCCTCGCGCTGGCCCTCAGCGCGCATATCGCCAGGTTCGAGTTTGACGCCGTCCGCATCAAACCGCTCGGATCCGGGCCGCACGACGCGGGCATGCGCACGAGGCTTGCGACGACTCGGATCATAGGCGCTCATCGCACCTCCCGGTAGATTTCGCTGATGCGTTCGACTATGCGGTCAACCTCTTTGTCGGGGTTCACAAAGGCGCCTACGCTCCACACGTTCATGACCGACCAGCCAAGCGTCTCCAAGTCCTGCATGAGGACGCGGTGGCGCTCCCGAGTCGACTGGATGCCCATGAAGCGCGCATCGTCCGTGATCACCGCGAGTGCGAAAGGCTTGGCCTTCAGCCCCACGACCAGCGGAATATGCATGCCGTTGGCGAAGCCGTAATCCACGGCCACGTTCAGCCCGCGAGCGCGGATGCGATCAGCCAGATCGTTGAGCAGCACATTGTCCGAGGTCGTCTTGACTGCGGGGCGCACCGGCTCGTCTTCCTGCTGTTCGGCCCACGCCAGCATGGTTTTCAGCAGCTGGGGACCGGGCTGGTGCAGGCGATCGTCATCAAGATCCTCGGACCCGAAGGCGGAGACGATGTCCACGTTGCGATCGGCCAGAGCGAGAGCATCGAGCAGCAGGCCCCGGCCTCCTTCGCCTTCAAGATGGCCGAATTGCTGGAGCAGCCGACCGTGCGAGGTTTTGGCGTAGCACAGGGAGATGATCACATCGTTGGCGCGGGCTCCAGTCACATCGGTGATGCTGATGAGGCGTACATGGCGAAGGAAGCGGCCCATCGCCGGGTTCTTCGTCGCCAGCGATTTGAGCTCGGCTCCCAGACGGGTTCTGAACACCGAAGTCAGCGTGACGACGCCCAGCACATAGCCGGCCGGCACGATCGTGAAACTCGAGGCGCGCTGCGTGATGAGGCGTATGACTTCGTCGATCTCCTGCTGGCTGCTCTCTACCAGTCCGCTGGACATCACCGGAACGCCGACCGCCTCGATCTTGTGGAAGGCGACATGGCCTTGCATGGCTTCGCTTGTCGGATCGCATGGCGCTGGGCCGTAGCCTTGGTGTTCCAGCAGCGCGGCAAGCTGCGGCGAACGTCGTACCGGGCGTGCTGCGGTTTTGACGGCCGGGAGCATGTCGATTAGCGCGGCCAAGGCATCGGAGGTCACGGTGTCGCGGTGCGCCAGCACCACGATCTGACGGGCGCGGCTGACGACGGACAACAACTGGATGGAAGGCAGGTGGGCGCCCGCGTCGATAATCGCCACATCGCATAGCGGAACCGGGTCGCTCAGCGCGGCGAGCGTGGATGGCGTGCCTACGATGATGGGCTTGGCCGCGGCGAGAATCTGCGGATGGTCGCGCTGCAGCTTGCTCAGCCGCACGGGCGAGGCGCCGGCCAATACGGTATGCAGCTGGTTGGCCTCCTGGGTGCGCGAGAACAGCAGATCGCACAGGCGGCGCATCGCCTCTTGGCGCACCATGGGACCGATCGAGCGCACATGCTCGATATCGACCTGCGCGAAGCGATCGGCGGCGGCCTGCATCGCCGAGCCATCCTGGTTGGAGATAATGGCCGAGGAGCGCACGATGTCTTCGAAAACAGTCGTCCACCACGAAAGCTGCAGCTCGCCTTCGACCGCATCGGTGTCGACGGCGCGATTGCGTAGATCATCCACCAGCTCGCCCAATCCTATGGTCTGGAATTCGCGTTCCAGCCGGCAGCGGCCAGGCAGGGTATCCAACGCCAGATGATCGTCATACAGCGCCTTGAGACGCTCCTCGAGCGTGTTGAAGTCAAGCGTCTCCAGATTCGCGCCAAGCGGCGTGGTGGCGAGCACGGCGTCAAGGGCCGTGATGCTCTCCATAAGCGATTCCTGCGTTTCGAGAATCGAATCAAGCTTGGCGGGCAGCACCGGCCAACCGCCATGCGGCACGAAAATATGCCATTGCTCGGCTTGCTTGGCGACGACTTTGAGCGCCTCGTGCAGATCCTCCACCTGCGCGCCGACGCGCAATAGGCTTTTGGCTTCCTTGACGTGCCGACGACGCTCCCAGAAACCCATCGACGTGCCTTCGGACTTGCGCAGCGACTTGGGCTTGCTGGCCTCGATCATCGCATCGATGTCACGCTCGAAGATCTCGGGCTGGAACACATCGAGCACACGGCGCAGATTGCGCAGCACCATGGTCTGGCGGCTCCACTCCTGCGCAGTAGTGGGAATCGGGAATCCGCAGGTCTGCACTGTGGAGGCGACCTGCGAGCGCGTGGCCGGCAGCAGCTTGCGCAGCACGTCGCCGACGCGGCGATATGCTGCGACTGCTTCCTCCTCGCTCAGCACGGAAGCCTTGTACCAGGAGGTGTCTTCGGGGCCGACGGCGTATTCGCCCAGTTCGCCGGCCTGTCGAAGCTTGGCGCTCCACTCGTCCATATGCTCGCCGATCGAGTGGGCCGCGGCTTTGCTCAGCCGCACATGCGTCGCCGGATGAGTGGGCAGCATGGCGATAGTCGCCAGATTCTGGATAGTCTGGTAGGCGGAAACGCCCCACTGCTCGCTCACCCCATGCAGATCGCCCAAATAGCGCGCCAGCCGTGACCTGACCCCGACCAGCTCATCAGCAAGCTGGTCGAAGCGCGAGATCGCCACGCCGGGCTGGAATCCGACCGCTTCAATCAGCTGCCGGTCCAGGCTGTGGTTGAGGTGTTCGTCGGCGGCGTCCAGCACCTGCCCTTCCAGTTCGCTGGTGCCTATCGCAGCGAGAAAGCGACGTTTCTGCTCGGCCACGCAAGGCACGTAGAGCACCGAACGGCCATTCATCACGCAGCGCGAGGCGATGGCCGCGGATTCCAAGGCGGTGTCGCGCCCAGCCGAAACGTCCAGGAACAGCGATTTTCCGGCAGCGGCCATATTCGCCGCGTACCGCACGGTATTGTCCACGTCGCCGATCTCGTACTCGTTATGCGGGTCGCCGTCAAAAGGACTGTATGGCAATGGTTCGGAGCCCTTAAGCGCGGCTGCGGCCTGCTGGTCTCCGGCGAGGGCGTCCAGCACGGTGCTGCCGCTGCCGCCGTGCTCGAGGCGCTCGATGATCGCGCGCGTTTCAAGCAGTATCTGCGATGCTGGGTCGATGAAGCAGCCCAGCACAATGTCGCGTTCGATATCGAAATCAGCGAAAACGCCGGTGGCCTGCCGCATGATGGCCTCGAAGACGGCCGAGGTCTCAGGCGTCCCGCTGTCATAATTGCTGCCGTCGAAGAGCTCGTCCTCGTCGAGCTCGACGCCCTGCTCGCGCAAGGCGGCCACGAAGCTCGGATTAAGCCGCACATGCCCCGTAAACCTTATTGTGGCATCGGTTTCCTTGCCGTTCGGCTTGCGCACCACATCGACGGGATACATCAGCACCGGGACGCTGTTGCCCGTCCACGTCGCCACGCCCACGATCATCGACAACGGAGCCACGCCGCTGAGCCTGCGCTTCGCCGCGCGGTCGTCCAGCACGCGTTCCAGCCGTCGCCCTGCGGCGCGCAGCATGCCCGAGTCGCGGAACAACGCTTCGAGCGCGGCCTGCCCGCTGGCGAAAAGCTGCGCGATCCCCGAAGGATGCGCATGGGTCATATCCAGCTGCGCGGTCAGCTGGCTCACGTCCTCAAGCGGTGACGGGCCCAGGCCGGTGCGGAAATCCTCATGCCACCGACGAATGCGTTCCAAGCCTGCTCCGGAGAATCCGGACTGCGTGGTTTCGCTCATGCCCCGCTCACTTCCCTACCGCTGTGCGGTATTCCTCATATCCGGCGTTACGCGCCAACGCCGCGTCAATGTCTTTGTCTCCCAATGCTGCCAGCCACGCGTAGAGATCGTCGTAGAGCGACGGGTTCATCGCCAGGAAGGGCAGCAATTGCGGATGCTTCGCCATTTCGAATTGCACAGTGAAGTCCCCCGTGCGCTTCGCATCGTCTGAGGTCAGTCCGTCGATGTCGACAGCCGGCTCGCGTTTGCCGAAGTCGCCCTTGGACACCCGTTCGAAAACCGAGCCTGGTTCGAAGGCCGGGGTAAATACGTTGGTTTCGTCCGCAGCTCGTTCGTCCTTGACGGCTTCACGTACAGCGTCATCATGCGTGTCATGCGTGTCGCCATGCACGTCGATCGGAGCGATATCAGCGGATTCCCGCAGCGCCGGCAGGACAGCGCCGTCATCACGATGCGAAGCACTGAAAATCTCATCGATGCCAATCTCGCGGCCTGCGTATTCCGGGTGGCCCGCATGGCCCGAGCGATCGGCATAGTCGCGATGCTCCGCGCGCCCCGAGTCCGCCTGAGCCCCATGCTGCGTTTCAGCCGTGTCGCCGTCGGCTTCCGCCTGCTCATTTTCCCCGCCATCGCTGAGCGCATCGACGAAGAGATCGCGTTGCGGCGCGGCATCGCCCTGCCCGGGCTGCATGATATTCACCGATATACGCGCCGAGGCGTGCCCGGCCATAACGGCAGCTGCCGCATGCGTATCGCTCTCAGACCCGTTCTGCGCGGGCTCCTTGCCCTGCGGCAAAGCGCGGGTTTCGTCATCGGATCGTTCGGCGTGTTCGATACCGGCCTGCGCACTGTCGGCCCGTGCACTGTCAGCCTGCACGCCAGCGGGTTGCGCACTTTCGGGTTGCGTGCCATTATCCGACACACTGTAATCCGATACGCCCTGATTCTGCTCGGCAGACCGCTCTGCTCCTGCCGGTGATTGCGCATCAGGGAACATCGTGCCGTCTGGCTGCCGGTCCTCCGGCCGCGCACCATCCGAGTGCGCTGCATCGCCCTGATCCTCGGATTCACCTCCTGCAACGCCATCCGCAGCCGCATGGTCAGCCTCATCGGTGCCTACTTCATCAGCGCCCGCCTCATCAGTCGGCGGGAAGGAGAATGCCGCGCTGGCTTTCAGCGCATTCACCTTGCCTGCGACTGTTCTGGTGGAAAACGCGGTCGTCGGTTCGCCCGCTCTGAGGTTGAGAATGTCGTCAACCGACATATCGGCCATGCCCGGCTCGGGCTTCGCCTCGTCAGTCGCATAGGAGAACAGGTCCGGCGGCTGCGCGACCGGCTCTTCCTCCTCCTCGTCGCCCGGCTCCTCCATCTGCACGAAGTCCACGGGAACATCTCCGAACTGCATGCGCATGGGCGACATGGGCAGCGGAAAATCAACACCGCCCTGCAGCCTCATCAGACCGCCACGGTCGCCGACGACATAGCTTCCGTTCGTGGAGTTGAGATCGCGCAGCACGGCGGAACCGTGCTCATCGACCGAGAATACGGCATGGCGCTTCGACATCGAACGCGACGAATCTTCAATCTCCATGCGCTCGAAGCCGTCGTCGGGCAGCGGGCGCAAGGGCTTGCGCCCGATTTCCACGCTTGTGCCCTCCTCCACTTCGGTCTGCTCGATTCCATTGGCCTTGACGATCCACCGCCGTGCAATCCGTTGCTCGCTCACCGTATTGGCCTTCCTTCCATGTACGCACACTATCTGCTATTGTGTCATGTTTTCGTTCTCGCGTCGCGGATTACCCTCACGAATTGACAACTTTCACGCATTCGGCATGCTTAAGCGTAGCTGCGGCTCGCACTTTTTATCATCATTGAAAAAGGCACGAGCGAAACGCACATGGAAAATAACAGCTTTTACATACAGGAATGCTGCGATCCCGACGATCGCTGCTTCGAGAAGGCAAACACACGTTGTTCGCTTGCCTCGCATTTTTAGCTCTGCCAGGAACACGCCAAAAAAGCGCGAGCCTCATACACTCATACACAATGACAGACCCCGCCGCCCGCGACGATACGCGGATGACGGGGTCCAGTCCTATGCAGGCTGCGGCTAGAACAAGCCGCGGCGACTACTTGAGTTCGACGGTGGCGCCAGCCTCTTCGAGCTGAGCCTTGGCCTTCTCGGCGTCTTCCTTCTTGGCCTTCTCGAGCACGGCCTTCGGGGCGGAGTCGACCAGGCCCTTCGCGTCGGCCAGGCCGAGCGAAGTGATGGCGCGGACGGCCTTGATGACCTGGATCTTCTTGTCGCCAATGGAAGCGAGGATGACGTCGAACTCATCCTTCTCTTCCTCGGCCTGAGCGGCAGCGCCCGGAGCGGCGGCAACGGCGGCGACCGGGGCGGCGGCCTCGACGTCGAATTCCTCTTCGAAGGACTTCACGAACTCGGAGAGTTCGACCAGGGTCATTTCCTTGAACGCGTCGAGGAGCTCCTCGTTGGAGAGCTTAGCCATGATGGCTTCCTTTCTTTCACGGCGGCGGGGTGATAAGTGTGTTGGCCCGTCGCCAACAATATTGTTGTTTTATTATGCTGATCGTCGTGCCGCGGCATGGGCCGCGAGGCAATCAGGCGGCCTTCTCCTGCTTTTCGCGCAGGGCGTCGAACGTACGCACGGCCTTGGTGGGCAGCGCGGCGAACATGTAAGCGGCCTTGGCCATCGTGCCCTTGAGCGCGCCGGCCATCTTGGACAGAAGCACTTCGCGGGATTCGAGATCCGCAAGCTTCTGGACGCCTTCGGCATCGTAGACGGTTCCATCAGCGAAACCGGCCTTGAGCACGAGGGGCTTGTTGACCTTGGCAAAGTCACGCAGCGTCTTCGCAGCCTCGACGTAGTCACCCTTGACGAAGGTGATGGCGGTCGGGCCGGCGAGAGTCTCATCGAGACCTTCGATTCCAGCCTCTTTGGCGGCGATGCGAGCCAGCGTGTTCTTAGCCACGGAATAGGAAGTATCGCGGCCTAGCTTTTCACGCAGATCGGAGATCTGTGGAACAGTAAGCCCGCGGTACTCGGTCAGGTAGACCGCATCGGCGTTGCGGAATTGCTCCGTAAGCTGCGCGATCACCTCTGCCTTTTCGGGCCTTTTCATGGCGTTCCTTCCTACAGTCGACCATTGACTTAAGAAGTTCGGTGCGATTCGCCTCGCAGGGCAATAAAAAAGCTCTGCGCACAGGCAGAGCGAACTTGGCCGCAAGCGGCGGACTCTCAATGCACAACCAAGAGCCATTCATCTCAACCTGCGCTGGCTTGGCGAACCAAACTTCGAGAGGCTTGAAGCCTCTAACCAACGGTCTGTGGTTTACAAGATGAATACTATACGCGAGCGCGGAGACTTTTCTCATGGCGTGTCGCCCCGATAGCGCATTCCCATCGCCATGATGCTATCGCAACTGCTGCGACTCGCGGCAGCAGCCTCACAGCAGCCTCGGCGCGAAGGCCATGCAGCAACGCCATGCGCCCGCCCCGGTTCCGTTCCGCCAGGTCTGCAGAACACAGACCGGCGGCGGAAAAACCGTGGGCGGGCGCATGAACGGGGCGAATCGGCTCCCAGCCTAGGCGAATGCGTCAGGATTCGGCGGGCAAGGTCGCGATTGGCAGGGCGCGGCGACTAGTCGCATAGCATGGTTCGACTCAGACCAGCTGGCCCTGCGCCGCCAGTTCGCGCTTCTGCTTCGGAGTGAGCTTGTCATGGCGCATCTCGAAGAGAAAGTAGATCGCCACGATGAGCAATTCGGCGGCGGGCAGGATGAAGGAGAACTGCATTCCTGCGGCGTCCGACAGCGCGCCTTGCAGCGCCGGCAGAACAGCGCCGCCGACGATGGCCATCACGATGATGGCGCCGGCGGTCTCGGTGTAGCGACGATCCTCGACGGTCTCCAGGGTCCTTGAGTAGATGGTCGGCCAGCCGGGTCCGAGGAAGAGGCTGACGCCGGCGGCCATCCACACGGCGACGACGCTGTGGATGGAGACGGTGCCGATCAGCATCAAGGTGCCGATCAGCATGTACACGGCCAGCACGCGGGTCTCGCGGAACTTCGTGAGCAGCCAGCTCGCCAGGAAGCGTCCGACGAGGAAGAAGCCGTAGCTCCACAGCATGAAGTCCGCCGCATCGCGTTCGGTGAAGTGCGGGAACATGTTGAGGGCGAGTCGCATGGTGAAGGACCAGATGCCGGTCTGTGCGCCGATGTAGATGAACTGGCTGGCAACGCCTCCCCAGTACCGGCGATTATGCATCAAGTGGCTGATGGTCTCGCGGAAGCCGGCGTGCGCATCGGCGCCCTCGGCGGTCTTCGGCCGCCCGGAGGGGAACTTCGTGACGGCGAATGCCAAGATGAGGACGATCAGCACGATCAGCACGTACTTGTACGGCGAAAGCGTTCTGCCGAGCTGCGCCACGCCATAGGCATGAGCTGCGGAAGGCGTCATCTTGGCCATTTCCGTCTTGAGGTTCGAGTCCTGGAAGATCAGGTACTTGCCCAGCAGGATGCCGACGATCAGGCCGACCGCGTTCATCACCTGCGCGATGTTCAATCGGACCATGCCCAGGCGCTTCGGGCCGAGCAGCGTCGCATAGGTGTCTCCCGAAGTCTCCAGGAAGCTCAGGCCGATCGCCTCGACGAAGATCGCGAAGAGGAACGGCGCGTACGTCGCCAAGTGGGACGCGGGGAAGAAGATGAAGCATCCTGCGGCGAAGCAGGCCAGGCCGGCGATGATGCCCATCTTGTAGCTGGACTTCTTGATGAACAGCGAAGCGGGGATGGCGATGATGAAGTAGCCGCCGTAGAAGGCGCTTTGCACGAAGGCGGTAGCCAGATCGCTCAGATTGAACACAACCTTGAACTGCGTGATCAGAATGTCGTTCAGACTCGACGCAATGGCCCACATGGCGAACAGAATAGACACCAGAACGAATTGCAGGACCGGAGTGCGGTCGAGATATCCGTCCGGCTGCTCCTTCCATGGCACTTCTTTTGCTGACATTGTCCTTCTTCTTTCTTGCCGGTTTTTCTTGGGAGACGACCGAGGGGCGGGATTGTCCGAGGTCTGTCGTTTCCCCAGGCGCATGACGGCGTCGAGCCGCGTTGGTGCGCCTGACCAAATATTGGATAGCACGGCACTGGACGACCAGTGCCGAATAGTTCGGATTGCGCGGCGTCGCGCAACTCGTTCGGGTTCCTTCAGCTTCCCCGCCGCCTATCGTTTTTGGCGAGGGCGAACGAAGATGCAATCCACAGAGTCTTTGCGCCCGTGGAATCCAAGGACCGTAGTATCAGCGTGCATCGAATCGGCGTCTGCCGACTTCGCGTCTGCCGAATCAGAGAATCTGACAGAACTCGATGGTCTCGTGGTTCGGGCCGAGCACGTTGAAGTAGCGAATGCCCTTTTGCCAGAACGTCGGGATGTATTGGACCGATCCCTCGACGAAGTCCAGATTCAGCTTCTGCGCCTCCTCGAAGGCCTTGTCGATGTCGGTCACGTCAAGCGCGAAATGGTTGATGGCTCCGGTCACGCCGGCAGCTTCGTCGACGGTCCACACCTCAAGCGTCAGATTGGCAAGGCGCAGGAACGCGCAAGTGCTCTCGCCGTTGGGATACTTGCCTGCGACCTCAAAACCGAGCTTGTCGTAGTAGTCAATGGTCCCCTGCAGATCCGTCGTGGGAATGCCGACGTGCTGAACTCCATTGAGATATGTCGTGATATTAGTGATAAGTAGCCTCATCGCCCCTTTGTTGCACATCCGGCCCGCGGCGCTCTGGCGCGAACCTTACAGCATCACTGTAATACCAATCATGAAATTTGCAAAAGTGATGTTCATTTCAGTCGTGTCTCATCCGCGAACCCCCTTCTGCAGGCTGCACCATGGCCCATTGCGTCGCCTACGGCAACGACTTTCTACGGCAACGACCTACAGCGCGGCAGCATACCGGGCGATCGCATCCACAACGCCGGAGAGATAGCCCAGCGAACGCCGCCAGTCGCCGGGCACTTCGATCGAATGGTTGGCGTCCGGGAATTCATGGACATCGTCGGTGAGGGCGTGCGCCCTGTCCGCGTCGTAATACGGGTCGGCCGTCCCAGCGCAGATAAGCGGCTTCCGGGCCGCGTCGTACACGCTGCCGGCGTTCCCGGAAGGTGCCGCAGAAGGCATTTCGCAGGATGCCTGCATCAGCTTCGGTGCCCCATGCGCCGCCGTCGTCTCGCCAGGCACGGCGATGCGCTGGCTGCTGAGGTCGAAGGGAGCCGGATTGAGCACCGGCGTGAGCAGCGCCATGGGCATGCCGAGCTCGCAGGCATGGGCGTAGGCAAGCGTGGTGAGCGATTTGCCGATGAGCAGCATGCGCGGCCGGGGCAACCCGGCGTCGGCGGCCTGGGCCACCACCGAATCATGCCACTCATCGATGGCGGTTTCGATGACCGGCGTCACTTGGGAGAGATCGTCCTTGGTGATGCGCACGTTGAGCCGGTCGACATGCCATCCGGACTGCACCAGCATCTGCGCGGCCCAGTACAGCAGCGGTCGATCGCAGGTGTACCCGGTCCCCGGCATCACCAGCACGCGGCCTTGCGGCTGGTCGCAGGATGCGCGATCCTTGCGCTTCCACGGTTTGATGGCGTATTCGACGATTCCCGATGACACGTTTCCTCCCGGATGCCTTGGTGGGCGCTGTGCATTGGCGAGCGCTGCAGCATTATGCGTGGCGCGCTTGCATAGTGAGGTTTGCCTGCGCATCGCAGCGTATGCGGATTTGCGCAGCGCGGACGAGCCAGCCTAGCCGCGCACGATGGCCGATATGAAACGCATAGTACCGCACGTAGCATATATCGCATGGCATATACCAATTGGGCCTCCCCGAACGAGTCGAAGAGGCCCAATGAGCGTTGCGAGCAAGCGATCAGCCGAGAATGGCCATGGTCACGAAGTCGAGGATGAACAGGGCCGAAACGATCCAGATGATCGGATGGACATCCTTGGCCTTCTTCTTGCAGGTCATCACGATGCAGTACATGATGAAGCCGCCGGCGATGCCGTAGGAGATGGAGTAGGAGAACGCCATGAACACGGCGGCGAAGAACGCCGGAACCGCTTCGGAGAGCTCGTCCCACTTGACGTCCTTGAGGCTCGCGGCCATCATGCAGCCAACCACGACGAGCACGCCTGCGGTGGCCGCCGCGGGAATCGCGGAGATGACCGGAGCGAAGAAGATGGAGAGCACGAAGCAGATCGCGACGATCACGGAGGTCAGGCCGGTGCGGCCGCCCGCGCCGATGCCCGCGGCGGATTCGACGTAGGTCGTGGTGTTCGACGTGCCGAAGATCGCGCCGACCGAGGTCGCGATCGAATCGGAGAAGAGCGCCTTGTCCATCTTGGAGCTGAAGCCGGAGCCGGACTCCAAGGCCTTCTCGTCTTCCTCGGAGAAGATGCCGGTGCGTCGGCCGGTGCCGATGAAGGTGCCGATGGTGTCGAAGGTGTCGGACATCGAGAACGCGAAGATCGTCACGATGACGAGCGGCAGCTTGGCCGGGTCGGAGAACAGCGCAGGGAAGCCCTTATCGGTGAAGATCGCGCCGAAGGTCTGCGGCAGCTCCGAGAAGGTCTGGCCCAAGGAATGGGAGGCGCCGAAATTGGTCACGCCGAGCGGAATGCCGATGATGGCCGTCACCGCGATGGTGATGAGCATCGCGCCCTTGACATTGAGTACGTTGAGCACGATGGCGAGCACCAGGCCGATGAGGAAGACCCATAGCACAGGCTGGTTGAGCGTCGAAAGCGCGGGGACGCCGGCTTTGAAGTTGAGGAAGCCGACATTGAGCATGCCGACATAGGCGATGAACAGGCCGATGCCGCCGCCGATCGCCTGCTGCAGCGATTCGGGAATGGCCTCGATGACCATCTTTCGGATTTTGGTGACGGTGATGATGATGTTGATGATGCCGCACAGGAACACCATGCACATGGTCTCCTGCCAGGTGAACTTCAGACCGAGGCAGACCGTGTAGGTGAAGAAGGCGTTGAGGCCCATGCCTGCAGCCTGGGCATAAGGCACATTGGCGAACAGGCCCATGACGAGCGTGCCGATGACCGCTGCGATGATGGTCGCGAGGAACACGCCGCCCCATGGCATGCCGGTTTTGCTCAGGATCTGCGGGTTGACGATGATGATGTAGGACATAGCGAAGAACGTGGTCAAGCCGGCCATGATCTCAGTGGAGACCGTGGTGCCGCTCTCCTTCAAATGGAAGAAGTGCTCCATTACTGCTTTCTGCTCCTTGGCTTACGCACGGGCTGAACCGTGACGGGATTACTGCGACTCGCCCGCCGGATGCGGACAGAGGAGACCTTACCACCCGCAGCAGTCAGGTATATTACATGCAGATTCCAGCGATTTATCATCGAATGCGTGTATGCAGCCTAGCTGGGCAATGGCAGGCAACGCGAAGGGCGGGGCGAACGGATGCTGCAATAGCATCGTTCGCCCCGCCCTTGGCGGGACCTCACTTCACCTACAGACAGCACACCGTGCTGCCTGCTTTACGGCTCAGCAGGGCTGTCCGCCTAACGGCTCGGCACAGGGCTTTCAACACATACGGACGCCACCTGCGGCGGCGACTGTACCCTGCGCGGGCGCTCGTACATCGCGCCCGGCTACAGACAGCCCACTGGGCTGTCTGTCACCCAAAGCGTCCTGATATGTAGCGCTCGGCTTCTTCGTTCTGCGGGTTGTTGAACATCGTGTTCGTATCCGAGAAGTAGGTCAGATGCCCGGGCTGGCCCACGGCCTTGAGGTTGAAGAAGGCCGTGTAATCGGCGATGCGGGCGGCCTGCTGCATGTTGTGGGTCACGATCACGATCGTGTAGTCGTTCTTGAGCTCATTGATGAGGTCCTCCACGGCCAGCGTCGAAATCGGGTCGAGCGCCGAGCAGGGTTCGTCCATGAGCAGCACCTGCGGATGCACAGCCACGGCGCGAGCGATGCACAAACGCTGCTGCTGACCGCCGGAAAGACCCACGCCGGGATTGTCGAGGCGATCCTTGACCTCGTTCCACAAGTTCGCGCCGCGCAGGGCCCACTCGACCAGATCGTCGGCGTCCGACTTGCTGATCCTGCGGTTGTTGAGCCTGACTCCGGCCAGCACGTTCTCGCGAATCGACATGGTCGGGAAGGGGTTCGCGCGCTGGAAGACCATGCCGACGTCGCGACGCACCTCGACCGGGTCGACGTCCTTGGCGTACAGATCGCGTCCTTCAAGCTTCACTTCGCCCTTGACATGCGCGCCGGGGATGATCTCATGCATGCGGTCGAGCGTGCGCAGCACCGTCGACTTGCCGCAGCCGGAAGGCCCGATGAACGCGGTGACTTTGTTGGGCTGGATCGCGATATTCACGTCTTCGACGGCCAGGAAGTCGCCGTAGTAGATGTTGAGATGATTGACATCGATGCGTTGTCCCATAATATTCCTTTTCGTATTTATCGCGGCCGGCTCGCCGCTGCGGCGGCTGAACGGCCCTGCGGGCCTGCTGTGCTTTCTTTTCGCGCCATGTCGATCAGCGCTCGGTCTGCACGGCGAAGATCTTGGCTACCAAGCGGCCCAGAAGATTGAGCAGCAGCACGATGACGATCAGCGTCAGCGCCGCGGCCCATGCCCGTTCCATCGGGATGGAAGTGACGCATTTCACGCCGGCCGAAGCAGGGCAGGTGACTGACAGCTTGCTGTATTCCTGATAGACATACACCGGCAGGGTCGTCATCTGCCCAGAGAACAGGTTGACGTTCGTCGAGGAGATGAATCCTGCGGTCATGAGCAGCGGCGCGGTTTCGCCGATCACGCGGGCGATGGCCAGGATCACGCCCGAGACGATGCCCGGAAGAGCGGTGCGCAGTACGATCTTGGTGATCGTGCGCTGCTTGGTGACGCCGAGCGCATAGGCCGCCTCGCGCAGATCGGCGGGAACGACTTTGAGCATCTCCTCGCTCGATTTGACGACGGTCGGGATCATCAGCAGCGACAAGGCCACCGAGCCTTCGAAGCCATTGATCGTGCCGGGGCCGAAGGCGATCGTGAACATCGAGAAGGCGAACAGGCCGGCCACGATGGACGGTATGCCGCTCATGACGTCGACCAGCAGCGCGATGGATTTCGCGAGCGTGCCGTTGTGCGCGTATTCGACCAGATAGACCGCGCACAGGATGCCGATGGGCACCGAGATCACCATGGCGCCGAAGGTGACCTCAAGCGTGCCGATGATCGCATGCTGGATGCCGCCGTAGCCGCCTGAAGGCGTGGGGTTGCCGCCGATCACTCCGGACATGTTGTACGACAGGAAGTTGATGTCGAGTCGCTTGATGCCGTTGACGATGGCCGTCCACAGCACCGAGACGAGCGGCACGAGCGCGACGATGAACGCGGCGGAGATCAGCACGCGCATGAAGAGATCCTTGCGCTTGCGTGCCGCCGTGTATGAGCGCGAGGGCTTGAACTTGTCGAAGTCGATGGCCGGAGCGTCGCCCTGCGACGAAGGATCAGCCGTAGGCTGCGAAATTTGCTGTGACATTTATGCGACCACCTTTCGCGTGACGACCCGCGCGAGCGCATTGACGGCGAAGGTGATCACGAAGAGCACCAGGCCGGTGCCGATCAGCGTGGAAACGCCAAGGCCGTTCGCCTCGGGGTATTGCGCGGCGATGTTAGCCGCAATGGTCTGGTTCTGCGAGGCCTGCAGGATCTTGACCGAGTACTTGAGACCGGGCGAGAGAATCATGAGCACGGCCATCGTCTCGCCGAGCGCGCGGCCCAAGCCCAGCATGGAGGCGGAGACGATGCCCGAGCGACCGAAGGGCAGCACGGCGAGCTTGATCATCTCCCATTTCGTGGCTCCCAGCGCCAGCGCCGCCTCCTGCTGCAGCCGCGGGGTCTGCACGAAGATGTCGCGCGACATCGAGGTGATGATCGGCAGGATCATCACGGCGAGCACCACGGCGACCGAGGCCACGGTGCGCGACGGGTTGGCGGCAGGACCGGAGAAGATCGGAATCCAGCCAAGATACGTCGCCACCCAGTTCCAGAAGGGGTGGATCGCGGGCACCAGCACGATGCCGCCCCACAGGCCGTAGATGACCGAGGGGATCGCAGCGAGCAGATCCACGACGTAGTTGAGCACCGTGGCCACGCGCTTGGGCGCATAATGCGAGATGAACAGGGCGATGCCGATGGCGATGAAGAAAGCGATGACCAGCGCTAGCGCGGCGACGAGAACAGTGCCGAATACCAGCGGTCCGACATATTGCCAGAAGTTGTGGGCGCCGCCGCCGGTGAACGACTCGATGGTCGCGACGTTCGCCTTCTGATCCCCTCCGATCAGCGGCCAGGCGCGGAATAACAGGAACAGCGTCACGGCGGCAAGCGCGACGAGTATCAGAATGCCGCAGGCGTAGACGATGACCTTGAAGACATTGTCGGCGATTTTTCCATCGCCTTGCGGCTTGGCGCCGCTGTTGTGCGAACTCACCAGTTCTCCTTATTTCCCCGCATCGGCATGCGAATCCGCCGGTGGCGCAGCAACGAGGCGCTGCGCCCGGCACGGTTCACGTCCCACTCTAGCAATATCGGACGCTTCCCGTGCCACCGGCGGATTCGCTATGATGTCGATCAGCATCGGGCAGGAACTTTGCCTACTTGGTGGCGATGGCGTTGATGGAGGCGGTCACCTTCTGGCGCAGAGCGTCGCTCATCGGAGCGGAGCCGGCGGAGTCGGCGGCGACCTTCTGGCCTTCATCGCTCACCACGTAGGTGAGCCAGGACTTGACGAACTGAGCCGTCTTGGCGTCCTTGTAGGCCGGGCATGCGATGTCGTAGGAGACCAGGACGACCGGGTAGGCGTTCGCCTCCTTGATGTTGTGGTCCAGCGCGACGACCACGCGGTTCTTCTCCGTGGCGGTCTTGTCGAGCGGCGAAGCGTCGACGACCTTCGCTGCGGCATCGGCCGAGTACGGCACATAGGCGTCGCCGACCTTGACGGCGGCCGTGCCCAGTTCGCCGGCCTTGGAGGCATCGGCATAGCCGATCGTGCCATCGGCCTGCGAGACGGTGTTGATCACGCCGTCGGTGCCCTTGGCACCCTGACCGACCTCATTGGGCCAGTTCTCGCCAAGCTCATAGTTCCAGTCGCTGCCTGCGGTGTCCTTGACGTAGCTCAGGAAGTTCTTGGTGGTGCCGGACTTGTCGGAACGGTGCACGACGGTGATCGGCGTGCTCGGCAGATCGACCTTCGGGTTCTGGCTCTTGATGGCGTCGTCGTTCCACGTGGTGATCTTGCCGTCGAAGATCTTCGCGATCGTCTGGCCGTCAAGATTGATGTGCTTGTCTTTTCCCGAGACGCCCTTGAGGTTGAACACGATGGCGATCGGGGAGATGTAGACCGGGATGTCGAAGGCGGTGCCCGAAGCGCAGACGCTTGCGGACTGCTTGACTTCGTCGGCGCTCAGCGCGGCATCCGAGCCGGCCCAAGCGGTTGCACCGGTCAGGAAGGTGGTGACGCCCGCACCGGAACCCGTAGGATTGTAGGCGATCTGAGCATCCGGGTTCTTCTGCTGGTAGCTGGCGATCCAGGCCTCGACCGCGGACTGCTGCGAGGAGGCGCCCGCGCCTTGGAACTGCCCCGAGAGCTTGGCAGCGCCTTCGCTGGACGAGCTGCCGGAGGTATTGGCGGCAGTGTTGTCGCCGCAGGCCGCGAGCGCGGCCATCACAGTCAGGCCGCATCCTACGGCTAGGACACGGGTAAGTGCATTCTTGCGCATTTCTTTTTCCCTCATCAACCGGCGGCATATGCCGCCAACGTGCGCGAATCGCCTTCGTGTTGCCACGTCGTCATCCGATTCGCACGGTGTTTTTCATGACATCTCTAGCGTAAAACGCCTCACGGGAGTCCGCAGCCGAACTGGGTGAACGGAAGATGAATTCTTGGGAATCAGGCGTGGGTGCTGGGCGCAGAGCATAGAAACAATTGTCCTTCGCGGCCTTAGAGGCCGCTCACCTCGCCTACTGACCGACGGCGCAAAATACGCCGTCCTTCGGCCCCTTAGCGGGGCCTCACTTCACCTACAGACAGCACACCGTGCTGTCTGCTTAACGGTCTTCGTCGGAGAGTTTATATCCCAGCCCGCGCACGGTGGTCAGATAGCGCGGATGCGCCGGATCCTCCTCGATTTTGCTGCGGATGCGCTTGACATGCACATCGAGCGTTTTCGTGTCGCCGACGTAGTCCGAGCCCCATACGCGGTCGATCAGCTGGTGGCGCGTCATGACCCGGCCCTTGTTCTGCATCAGGTATTGCAGCAGCTCGAATTCCTTGAGCGGGAAGAAGGTCTGCTCCCCGCGCACGGTGACCTCGTGCTTGCCCACATGCATCGCGACCTCGCCGCAGCGCAGCGTCACGCCGTCGTCGTGCGCCTGCGCGTCTTCCTCGTCGATCTGGTTGCGACGCAGCACCGCATGTATGCGAGCCAGCAGCTCGCGGAATGAATAGGGCTTGGTCACATAGTCGTCCGCGCCGATCTCCAGCCCGACCACAGTGTCGATCTCCGCGCTTTTGGCCGTGACCATGATGATCGGCACCCGGCTCTGCTCGCGGATGCGCCGGCACAGTTCGACCCCGTCGATGCCGGGCAGCATGAGATCAAGCAGCACCAGATCTATGCCGCCGCGCGTGAACAGGAGCAGGCCCTCTTCGCCGGTCGCCGCCGCGCTCACCGCATAGCCTTCGCGAGTGAGCTGGTAGACCAGCGGCTCCCTGTAGGATTCCTCATCCTCAACGATAAGAATTCGCGTCATGCCTGATGCCTTCCGTGAGTGGCGAACCATTCCACAAGCCAGTTATACAGGCACGGTGGACGATTCGGCCAGTTGGACTTCTCAT
The DNA here is from genome assembly GCF_000741775.1 of Bifidobacterium subtile. GTDB lineage: Bacteria > Actinomycetota > Actinomycetes > Actinomycetales > Bifidobacteriaceae > Bifidobacterium > Bifidobacterium subtile. The sequence goes on along the minus strand of NZ_JGZR01000001.1, from coordinate 93,128 downwards.
GTCGCGGCATTTTCAGGAGCGAGAGGCATTTCGATGGTGAAGGTCGAGCCGAAGCCCTCATGGGACCATACGCCCAGCGTGCCGCCGTGCTCTTCGATGCCGTGCTTGGCGATGGAAAGGCCCAGCCCCGAACCCCCCGTCGCACGCGAACGGGCGGCGTCGACCCGGTAGAAGCGTTCGAAAATGCGCTGCTGCGCCTCCTTGGGGATGCCGATGCCCTGATCGACCACGCGGATGCGCACCACGGATCCGGCCCGTTCGAGCGTGACGGCGACCGACCCGTGCTGCGGCGAATAGCGGATCGCGTTCTCGACGAGATTCCTGACCGCCGTCGTCAGCGATTCGCGATCGGCCAGCACCTCGAATGCCTCAGCGTGCGGCCCGGCTTCGCCATGGGCCTCGGATGCGGCGTCAAGCGGCAGCACTCGGCGATCGGCAGTCAGTTGCACGGCGATGGATTTGGCCTGCGCCTGCGTGGCGTCGAGCGCAATCGCCTCGCGCACTGCGGCAAGCGCGTCAACCCGCTGCGTGACTTGGATGGCGCTCATATCCTGCACATGCTGCAGGTCGATGAGATGGTGCACCAGCTGGCTGAGCCGCTCCGATTCCTTCATGATCCGACCGGCGAAATACCGCACGGCCTCGGGGTCGTCGGACGCGTCGCCGATCGTCTCCGCAAGCAGGGCGATGGCCCCGGACGGCGTTTTGAGCTCGTGGGAGACATTCGTGACGAAATCGCGACGCACCTCCTCGAACCGCCGCTGCTCGCTGACATCGTCGAGGAACACAGCATACGAATCGTCGTCGATGCCCCCTATGCGCACGCGCATATGCGTGGCCTGCTCGCCGGAATCCGTTGCGATCTCCCGCTCGCGCAGCACGCCGTCCGAAACCACCTGCGCAAGCAGATCCATGAACTCAGACGGCATCAGGCGGGCATGCTCGACCAGACCCAGCTGCGCCGCCCCAGGGCTCACATAGCTGACCAACCCCTGGGAGCTGCACACGATAAGCGCGTTGGGCATCGTCTCGATCAGCCGGCGCACGACCTGCGGCGAAAGCGGCTCATCGGCGAGCAGCCCTTGCTCCGAGCGCCAGGGCGCCCCGTCGGCGCGCTCGCTGCTGCGGTCCCGTACGGAGACGACAAGCCACGTGAGCGCAATCGAGGCGACCATGGCGATCAGGGCGGCGAGAACGACGAGCTGCATCGCAGTGATGTCGGCCATCATGGCATAGCCTTACAGCCGCTTGACGATGTTGAGCGCGAGCCGAGCGGCGGTGTCGGCGTATTCGCTGATATCGAAATCCTTGAACACCTCGTAATCGGTGTCGGCATTGTCGCTCAGCGCCCGGATGACCAGTGCCGGCACGTCATTGCGCGCGGCGACATGCGCCACGGCAGCGCCCTCCATCTCGACGGCGTCGGCGCCGGTCTGCGCGATGACCTGCGTGATTTTCTCCGGCGTGTCGACGAAGTAGTTGCCGGATGCGATGGTGCCCGTGATATGCGCGATGCCTATCTCGTCCAGCGCTCTCTCGGCGAGTTCCAGCAGCCGCGGGTCGCTGTGGAACTCCTCGGTCTGCGGCTTCCACTGGGCGATCAGGCGCATGTCGCTGTCCAAGTAGCGCAAGGTGCCGCCAAGCACGACATCGTTGATATGCAGGCTTTTGTTCAGACTGCCGGCAATGCCAGAGAAGATGATCGCATCGGGATGGTAGACGTCGAGCAGACGCTGCACGGTCGCGGCCGCGTTCACCAGCCCCATGCCGCCGACGGTTGCGGCGACGGCGATCTGCCTGCCCGGCTGCCCGTTGGACAATGCCTCGGTCGTGCCATACACGACGTCCAGGCTCGCGCCACGGTCATGCCGCACGTTGCCGAGCGAGTCCGCGATATGCGCGACCTCCTCCTCAAGCGCCCCGATGATGGCTATCGTTGTCATAGGTTCGACTCCTTCCGCTGCCTCCTGGCTGCAAGGTCCCTCATATCCATAAAGTACTCGTCGGGCCGTCTACACGACGATCGGGCGTGCGAAGGACGTCGTGGCTTTCCGCTGGCAGGCGGAGTGCGCATGGCGTAACGCCTACGGCCTTGATGCCGGCTTCGGAAAGCCGCATTTTCCGCCCAGCATGTTTGCATCGTCTTTCCGCTTCCGGCGCGGCTTAGCTCCAGCGTCGTGCGCCGACTGCGCGGGCAAGTTCACGCAGCAGGTCGCGCGTGTCGGGCCACGCGATGCAGCGGTCGGTGATCGACTTGCCATAGACCAGTTCGCTTAAGGGGGCCGCGCTCTGATGGCCGCCTTCGATGAAGCTTTCCATCATCACGCCGACGATGCCGCGCTCCCCTGCCGCCAGACGCTGGGCGATCTCGCGCACCACCTGCGCCTCGCGTTTCTCGTCCTTGCCGCAATTGCCGTGGGCCGCATCGATGATCAGGCCTTGCGCCGCTGCGCTGTCCGCAGGCATCGTCTTTCGGATATCGCGCATCGCCTGCGCCACCGAGTCGGCATCGTAGTTCGGGCCGTGGCTCGAACCGCGCAGCACCACATGACAGTCCGGATTGCCCAGCGTCTCGACGGCGCAGGCACGACCCATATGATCCACGCCGAAGAAGGTGTGGCATTGCGCCGCCGCGAAGCAGCCGTTGACCGCCGCGCCCACCGATCCATCGGTGGCGTTCTTGAAGCCGACCGGCATCGACAGGCCGCTCGCCAATTGGCGGTGGATCTGCGATTCGGTGTTGCGCGCCCCGATCGCGCTCCAGCTCACCGCATCGGCGAGGTACTGCGGCGAAGTGGGCTCCAGGAACTCGGTGGCAGCAGGCAGTCCCTCGTCCAGCACGCCGAGCAGGGTTTTGCGCGCCAGCAGCAGCCCTTTGCGAATCTGATTGGTGCCGTCGATGTCGGGGTCATTGATGAGGCCCTTCCAGCCAACGGTGGTGCGCGGCTTCTCGAAGTAGACCCGCATCACGATGAGCAGCTCGCCCGACAACTCGCGAGAAAGCGCAGCCAGCCGATGCGCGTAATCGAGCGCCGCCGACGGATCATGCACCGAGCATGGGCCCACGATCACCAACAGCCGATCGTCCTGGCCGTACAGGCAGGCGCGAATCTCGTCGCGCGACGTCGCCACCAGGTCCTGCGACTGCTGCGACATCGACAGCTCGCCGAGCACCTGCGCCGGAGTCGGCAGCGGTTCGAGCTCCAAAACCCTGCGATTGATGATCCGGCTGACGCCGACCTCATCCTCCCAGCGAGGCACGTCAGTGGCGATCAGCGGGTTCTTGCCCTCGCGCACGGCGGTGCGGATGGCATGCAGCTCCTCGGGGGTATTCAACGGCCGAGGCGTTGGGACAGCAGGCATCACATTCTCCTTGACATTCATACTGCTGCCAAGGATAAGGCCATGCATGAACGAGAAGCGGCTCGCACTACTCGCGAGTCACTACGAGTAGTGCGAGCGAAACGAACAGACACCCTGATAGGTTTTTATCGCATCAATGGCGCAATCTCAACGCGCACTGCCATAACGAAGCGAACACGATGTGTTCGTTTGATGCGCATTACTCCCGAGCCGCTCGGAGTAGTGCGCGTCAGGCCGCCCTGCGCGAGGCCACCGCGGCGGCCAAGGTGTGCAGCAGCTCCTCGGTCCGAGCCCACGGCACGCAGGCGTCGGTCACGGACTGCCCGTAGACCAATTGGCTCAGCGGGGCCGGCTTCTGATGCCCGCCTTCGAGGAAGCTTTCCATCATGATGCCTGATATTCCCGGCTCGCCAGTGGCGATGCGCGCCGCGATCTCCTCCACGACCTGCGCCTCGCGAGTTTCGTCCTTGCCGCAGTTGCCATGCGCGGCGTCGATGACAAGACCGTGTTCGCTCGGCCCTCCGGCCTTCGAAGCCTTGAGCGCAGTCATGGCATCGGCCACGGATTGCGCATCATAATTCGGCCCGTGGCTTGAGCCGCGCAGCACCAGATGGCAGTCGGGGTTGCCCTTGGTCTCCGCCGCGATGACGCGTCCGTCCAGGTTGATGGAGAGGAAATGATGCTCGCAGGACGCGGCGTAGCAGGAATCAGCCGCCGCCTTGATCGAGCCGTCAGTGGAGTTCTTGAAGCCGACCGGCATCGACAGGCCGCTCGCCAGCTCGCGATGGACCTGGCTCTCCGTGTTGCGCGCGCCGATGGCACCCCAGCTGATCAGATCGCACAGGTACTGCGGCGTGATCGGGTCCAGCCACTCGGTCGCCGTGGGCAGGCCCATCGAGAGCACATCGGTGAGCACCTTGCGCGCCAGCCACATGCCCTTGCGGATGTTGAACTGCCCATCGAGATCCGGGTCGTTGATCAGGCCCTTCCAGCCGATGGTCGTGCGCGGCTTCTCGAAGTATACCCGCATCACGATAAGCAGCCGATCATCCAGCTCCTTGTTGACCGCCGCGAGGCGCTGGGCATACTCGTGCGCCGCCTTGGGATCGTGAATCGAACACGGCCCGACGATCACCAGCAACCGGTCGTCGCGCCCATCCAGCACATCGCGAATCGCCTGGCGCGAGGAAAGCACAAGATCCCTCATCGTATCGCGCAGCGGCAGCTCCTTCAGGAAGGCACGCGGCGCAGGAATGGGGTCGAGCTGCCGGATATTCACATCCACGGTCTCCGGAAGCACCGCACGATCGTCAAACCGCCGCCTATCCTCGGAACTGTCCGGACCACGAAGACCTGCCATTGTCTTTTCTCTCCTTGTCGCCATACGCGTAACGAACCTTCACAGTATATGGAAACTGCCATATATGCACAACGGGTGGTTGCATGGTGGGATTGCGGGGGAGGCTGGCTCTCAGGGCTCTCGCGGAAAAGTCCACTGGGCCTTGAGATAAAGCCAACGCGTCTGGGGTTGGGTTAGCGCGGAAAGGCTTGAGTTTTGCAGTGTTTGCGGAGTACCGGAGGGCGGCGCAGGCCGGCCCTCGGCGCGTATTGGCCGGAAACTGACGATGCTCCGCATCGTCCTTCGCGTCCCTTAGCGGCTGCTCACTTCGCCTACGGACTGACGGCGCAAAGCACGCCGTCCTTCGGCCCCTTGGCGGGGCCTCACCTCACCTACAGGCAGCAACACTGTGCTGCCTGTTTAACGGTTCGGCAGGGCTGTTTCTTTTAGGCCAATGCGCCGGTGGTTACGTTTGGTAAATAACAGTTACGTTGAGTAGTCTACGAGGAGTACCGAGGACCGGCGTAGGCCGGCCCTCGGCGCGTATTGGCCGGAAACAGCCCACAGAGCTGCTTCTTTTAGGCCAATGCGCCGGTGGTTACGTTTGGTAAATAACAGTTACGTTGAGTAGTCTACGAGGAGTACCGAGGACCGGCGTAGGCCGGCCCTCGGCGCGTATTGGCCGGAAACAGCCCACAGGGCTGTTTCTTTTAGGCCAATGCGCCCATTGGGTCCCAGGCTGGGAGCATTTGGGCTGGTTCGGCTAGGGCTTGGAGGTACTCTTCGGGGAGCATGGACTTGGGGACGGCGATCTCGTAGACGTATTCGCTGAACCAGTCGTCGCTCATAGTGAAATAGCCCTTGTCGGCGATCTTGTCGCCCCACGAGTTCTCGACGCGCCAGCGGCGGGTCGTCGTGCCGTCGTCGGCCACATCGACGCCGCAGAAGGCCATCGCATGGTTCATCGCGGAATCGCCGAAGCGCACGCGCTGCTCCTTGTCGAGGTCGAAATCGAAGTCGTAGACGCTGCCGTACTCGAACAGGTCCGTGGCCCAGGCACCGTTGTCGCGATCCATCATCGGATGGCAGTCCGCGCCAAACCACACCGGAATGCCCTGCTCGGTCATGATTTTGCGTGCGCAGTCCTTCATGAACTGGTTGGGAACGTTGAGATATTCGGTCGGGTCGCCGCCGGCGACATTGCCCAAATGCTCGATGCCGATCTTCCTGCCCTTCGGGTGCTCGGCACGCGGGTCGTCGACCAGGCACACATAATCCTCGAACCCGGCGTTGATGTACTTGTTCCAGAACTCGACCGGCGTGATCTCGCCATCGCGATGGAACGTACCATCCTTGTCGGTCCACTCCCAGTCGAAGCTCTTCGGCGGCTCGCCCAGATGAATCGTCAGCATGCGATGCCCGGCCTCCACGCCCTCGTCGACGATCTCGTCGATGCGCGCAGGCTCGGCGTACATCCGCGCGACCTGCGTATGCAGCATGGAGCGCAGCTCGTAGTTCATCTGGCTGGTATTCGCCGAGGATTGCGTCTCCGGGAACAGCGGCTTGGGCACCGCACCGTACTTCTTGTAGATGTTCATGGCCATCGTCCATTGGCCGCCGTCGCCCATCACATCCGCCAGCAAGTGCAGCATTAGCTGGGAATCGGCAGGTTCGCCGGCGCGGACCAACGCCGCCACATCCCGCAGGAAATAGTTGACGCGCTCAAGCTTGTCGTAGTACATCGCGTAGTTCTGCGACAGCTCGAACTGATCCATATCCATCGACTTCTTGGCGATGAAACGCGCTGCGTTGAGCGAGCTGAACAGCCAGCAGCGGCCGGAGCGATTCTGATTCGTGACCTCGCCGTTATCGACGGTCACCGAGAAGTGACGCTGCAACAGGCGCGAACGGTCGTAGTTGCGCGCCACCTTATCGATGCCGGATGTCGTGACGGCGTTCATGGCGAGGCGGTTGGAAGCCCCGGACTCGAAGCCCTCGCGCAGCTCTTCCAGCCTGGTTTCATTCAGCGGCTTGATTTCAGTCATACTGCTCCTTGATTCTAGTCAATGAGTCAGCAACATGCCGTGTCAGGTGCCGTTTGACACGAAACCCGGCCGATGCCGACTCCGCACAACGCGGCATGGCGACGGCGAATCGCCGCTCATGCCGCCGGAATTCCACCACGAGTCTAGCCCATTGGGACTGAAGAGCGTCGCTGCGCAACGGAACAAGGCACCATACGACATGTAAAACGTCATGAATTTCGCCAAAATCATATTGCATCTGCCCTATCTGCAGGGTTCCTAGCAGCCCGCCGATGCCTATCTCCCTTTTAGCCGTATCGTTCATCCCGCGCTATCTCACGCATCATCGCCCGGGAATGGCGGTTCCGCGCAGCTCATCACTCGCTATCGCCGAACATGGGCTACAGATAAGGCATGGCTGCGCACAACAGCGACATGCGCAACGAAAACGGCTGAATCCAACGCATCCCGTCAGATTCAGCCGTCCTGTTTGGTTCTGGCAGTGACTACCGCATTCAGTTAGTCAATGCGATCTCCTGCGTTTCCTGGTTAGTTGGATCTTGCCCAGCCTGATCGTGTCCGAGCTGTGCGGATTCGCCGTTTGAACCGTTGCCGTCCGAGGCAGCAGCGGCGTCATCATGCGCCGGTTCGTCCTGCGCCGGAAGCGCTTCGCCCGCCGTCTCGGCATCCTGCCCGCTATTCGGCGTTGCGCCTGCCTCTGCACTCGGCTCGGCGGCATCGGCTTGCTCAGGCTGCTCGGCGTGAGCTTCAGATGCAACCGCATTGAGCACCGGGACGTTGTCAGCGCCGGATGCCTGCGGTCCGGCGAAGTCGAAGCCTGAGAATGCGTTCGCAAATAGCGAACGCAGTTCCGCCACCCGCTGCGTGATTGCGGATTCGCGCTCCTGCAGCTCCTTGATATGCATCGTCAGACCATCCAGCTCGGACTGGGCAGCCGCACGGCGTTCCTCAACCTGCCGATCGGCGTCCTGTCCCGCCTTGTCGAGGATGCCGGCAGCCTCCTGATCGGCCTCCTCGCGCCTGGCGGCAGCATAGGCGTCAGCCTGCTCGCGCGTGGCCTTGGCCTGGCCGACCAGTTCGTCCGCCTCCTGCTTGGCCTCGGCGCGGCGCTGCTCGAGATGGTCGAGCAACTCGTTGACCTTGGCGGTCGCCTCGTCCTGCTGCGCGGTGATGTCATTGCGAATCTGCTCGGATTCCGCATTGACCTGGCTGATCATCTGCGTGCGCTGCACCTGCGCCTCATCAAGAATCTCACGGGCCTTTGCGTTCGCGGAGTCGGTGATCTCCCCGGCCTGCCGCTTGGCTTCGGTCATCATATGCGAGACCTGCTCGCGCACATCCGCAAGCTTCTTGTTCGCCTCGGCGAGCGCGGTTTCGATCTGATCATTCGCCTCGCTTTTGAGCCGCGCGATCTCGTCATTCGCCGTTTTGCGCTGCTCAGCGACTTCTTTGGTCGCCTGCGCCTTCATTTCGGCGATCTCCCGCTCCTGAGTCGCCCGTTCGGATGCGAGTCGCTTATTGTGCTCCTCACGCGCGTTGCTCAGCTCTATTTCCAGCGCGTCACGCTGCTCGGCCACGGTTTTGGCCGTCTGCGAAGTGAGCTGGTCGGCATCGGCGCGGGTGCTTTTGCTCAGCGTGTCAGCCTCGTTCTTCGCCTTGCCCAGCGTGGACTCGGCCTTCGCATCGGCATCGTCGAGCATGCGCTGCGCATCCAGCTTCGCGTTATTGAGCAGAGTCTGCGCCTGCGCCTGCGCACTGGCACGCGTGGCAGCGGCATCCTGCTTGGCGCGTTCGAGCAGTTCGGTGCTGGTCTGCTCCGCCGATGCGAGCATCTGCTGGGCGTTCGCGCCCAACGAGGCGAAGGAGTTGCCCTGCGACGCCTTCTTGGCATTGTTCTTCTCCTCCTGCAGTTGGGCCTGAAGCTGCAGAATCGTATCGTCGCTCGACTTGACCTGTTCGCGCAGACTGTTCAGCGTCTCGCGGGATTGCGCGAATACCTCATCGACCCTGTCCTTGTCATATCCCCGCAGGACGATTGGGAAGCCCTCCACCATTGTTGTTTCCTTTCACCGCCGGCACTGTAGCGTGCCATAAAACACATCACCGCTTGCACTGTAGCGCGCGAAACCGCGCATTTGCCACAGACTCGCGCAATCCTTAGCGATACCGCTACAAGAAACAGCACCACTGTGCAGTTACAAGGCGTTGAAGGCGAAGTCGCCCGCGCTGATATGAGGTTGATATGCGACCGATCTGCGACTTGCGCCGGGCACAATGGGTTTGGCAATACCCCCGCATCTACTCAAGCAGGATGTCGCTGGACGACGGCTGCAGATAGTACCGGACGGCTTCGCGCACCACGTCTCGCCCCGCTTCGATCTGCTGATCCATCGGCAGGCCGAGCTGTGCGCTGTCGGCACTCGCCAGCATCGGGAAATTGACGAAACCCGACAGCACGCGCGGCTGCGCCGAGGACCAGTTAAGCAGATTGTAGAACAGCGAATTGCATACGAAGGTCCCGGCGTCGGAACTCAGCGACGCCGGGATGCCGTGCCGGGTGAAGTCAGCGAGAATCGAGCGCAGCGGCAATCTGGTCCAGTAGGCAGCGGGTCCTTGCGCATCAATGGGCAGGCGAGTCGGCAACGCGTTATCGGCATCAGGCCGGCTCGCATCCATGACGTTGGTGGCGCAGCGCTCGAGCAGAATGCCGTGCGAAGCCCGTTTGAGGCCTGTGGCAATGACGATATCGGGGTTGACGGCTTCGATGGTTTTGAGCAGCGTAGGCCAGGCGCCCCCGAAGCTAATCGGCAGCCTCGTCGCCGTGATCGACACCTCGACGTCGCGCAGCGCATCGTCCCGTCCATCACCGCTTTCGCCCAGGCCCTGCCCCGCCAATGCGGCGGGCACCTCATAGGCGGGATTGGTCTCGACGCCCTCGTACGGTCCGAAACCAGAAATCACGACGCTGATATGCTCCATAGCTCTAAGTCTAGCGTTCGGAGCTGCGCATGGGCAACACACGGCTGACTCAGCGTTGTGGGGCAGGAGTCTCGCTGATGCGGCTTTCGCCGAGCTGGCCGCCCAAGGTGAAGTAATGGCGGAAATTGTAGATCAGCGGTTTCCAGCGCTTGGGATCGATATGATCAGTGCCGGGAACGATCAGGCTGGCGTCGGCATGGACTCGGATCACGCGCGCCTGGACGATGAGGAATCCGTCGCGCAGCGCATCATGCTCGACACTCACCGTCCGACATTCGAGTTGCAAGGGGCATTGCGACACGCGTTCAGGGCATATCAGCTCGGATGGCTCGGATGTGAAGCCGACAGCAGCGAACTTGTCGTGGCATGGCGCAGCGCCGTGCTGGTGGCCGGGACGGGCTTCGGCATTGCCAGTCAAGTCGCCCAGCGTCTCCACCTGCCGCCAGAGGCCAGCATCCGGCAGGTTCACGACCACGTCGCTGCCGGCTTCGAGATTGCTCGCAGTCCGGCTGCCTAGCGCCATGCCCAGTACGATTGCGTCCCCGAGCGCCCACGAGCTGCTCATCGGGGCGAGATTCGTGGAGCCGTCCGGATTCGTAGTGCTCAGCAGGGCGACGGACGTGCTGTAATACAGAATGCTCGGGGCTATGGTTCTATGCGTGTCGCTGGTGTCGTTGGTGTCAATAGCATCAATGGCACGGTTCGTTGCACTAGTGCGGTTTGCCACGCAGTCGTTGTCGATCATGCCGTCATGATGGCACGCCAAACCTTCCATCGTGATGGAAGCATGCTTCGCCTAGGATAGAGCGCATGAGTGCATCAGATGCGGGCGAGCCGAGCCTTGGCAGTTCAATCAGTGCAACGGCGGCGTTGTTCGCGGATGCGACCCGGGCTGCGGTCTGCGATGCGCTGATGGACGGATGCGCGTGGACTCCCGGCGAGCTGCGCCAAGCGGCTGGCGTCAGCGCTCCGGCGATGAGCGCCTGCCTAGATCGCCTCGAAACTGCCGGAGCCGTGCGCAGCGTGCGGCAAGGGCGCCATCGCTATGTCATGCTCGCCGGCGATCATGTCGCATCGGTCGTCGAATTTCTGGGCAATGTCTCCGGCGAACCGCCCGCCAAACCGATCGGCTATCGGCAGGTGCAGGCAGATCAGCGGCTGCGCACGGCGCGCACCTGCTACTCCCACATCGCTGGCGGACTCGGCGTCGCCATCGCCGAGACGATGGTCAAGCGTTCGCTACTGATCGCTGCTGACGAGTCCTTCTCGCTGAGCGGTGAAGGCGAATCATGGTTCCGCAGCAACGGCATCCTGCAAGGCCGAACCCTTCGCGCGCCGCATGTGCGCGCATGTCTCGATTGGACGCAGCGACGCATGCATCTGGCCGGAAGCTACGGCACCGCGCTATGCTCCTATTTGATCAGCACCGGGGCGCTCCGCCGCACGCAGCCTCGCCGGGCGCTCGCGGTTACCGAAGCTGGCAAGGAGTGGCTGCGCAATCAGCTAAGACTCGATATTGGCACTGCCGCAGTTATACGTCATTGATGACTCTCAGTCGGGCTGAACGGCTCCAATGAGGCAACGTCTGCGGAGCTATGCCCCTTTCGTGACGCTAATCGGCCGTAAGAGGCACGAAAGGAGCAGCGTCCCTCGAGCTATGCCCCTTTCGTGACGTTTAGCGGCAATATCCGTCACGAAAGGGGCAGCATCATCCGGCGTATCAGTTTCGCATGATCAGCGCGAGCATGCGGCCTTCGTGCGCCTTGTTCGCCCGCGAGCTGCGGCGATGCGAGTACCACAGCGGATTTTCGAAGGTGCACATGGGATGGCGCAGTTTGCCGATGCGCTCGCTCAGGCGCGGGGAATCCTCGTCATCGCGCAGACACAGGCCGATCAGCTCTTCGTCTTCGCTCAGATACTGGGTTGCGGCAGCGACACGCGGTCGGGAGTCGATGACGTTGTCGCGCGGGATGCCAGCGGCGGCCAGCTCCTGCATCGTGGCAGCCACGAGGTCGACGCCCGGCCCCGAGAAACGCGTCAGGGAATAGCTGCCCGGGAAATGTGCATCGAAATCATCGGCGATCTCGCCGCCGACCTCATAGCAATCCGCGCAGATGCACGGGCCCAACGTGGCGACGATATGCTGCGGCTGCGCACCTTTGCGCACCATCAGCTCAACGCATGCGCCGATGACGCCGCGCATCAGGCCGCCCCGGCCGCAATGCGCCGCACCGATGATGCCGTGTTCGGGGTCCGCGAGCAGCACCGGCATGCAATCCGCAGCGAACATGCCAAGGGCGAGGCCGGTGCGGGAGGTGACCTGCGCATCGGCTTCGATAACGGTATCGGCTTGCGCTGAGTCGTTGGATTGCGCTGTGTCATTGAATTGATCAGTGGCACCAGATAGGCCAACGACACCGGTTTGCGCGCTGTGCTGAGCAGCTGAACCGTTACCCGGCAAGCTCGATAGTTCCAATCGGCCATCGCGCGATTTAACCGTTCCCGACAGGTCGATGCCAAAGGGCGCATTGCGACCGTCAGCTAGCTCGTCCATGTCCACGGCGATGCCGGAATGAATCTGGTCCACCAACGACAGGTCGGCGTTCAGCTCCTTGGCTAGGGCGATGCGATTGGCTGCGACGCGCTTCGGCGATTCCCCGCCCTTGCCGCCGTAGTTGCAATTGCCCCAATCGCCTTGGCTTACGCCGCCCAGCCGCGTGGTATATACGACTTTGATGCCTGGCGCCAGATCGATCGGGATGGTGACAGGAATCGGATTGCCCGCGCTATCGGTCGGCGACATCGCGCTGCTGTCGAGAATCGCGTCATCGAATTGCGAAGCATTATGCATGGCGGAAGAGAAATCGGTCATAGCCCCAATCATGGTATGAAGCCCGGATTACCGCGCCTCGCTGTGCTGAGCCGTGAAGCGCACAGTCCAGCTGAACCGTAAAACAGACAGCACGGTGTGCTGTCTGTAGGTGAAGTGAGGCCCCGCCAAGGGGCCGAAGGACGGCGTGTTTTGCGCCGTCAGTCCGTAGGCGAGGTGAGCGCCCGCGAAGGGCGCGAAGGACGGTGCTTTGCACCGTCGGCGAATAGCCGAACGCCTGCCAGTCTGATGGCACGAAGTACCAATCGCCCGATTACCCAAGCGCCCGGCTGCACAATCAACCGAAAATGTTACATTATGCACACTAACGTAAGGCTGCCGTACAAAACGCAACGCAATCAGGCTGCGAAACGTTGCATTGTGTACGGCAGCCTCAACTTAGCGGTCAAAAGGCGACGCTGAGCCGCCGCAATGTCACAACTCCCGCACTATCCGCCGGGGCACTGCGGGAGTTGTGACGTATAACCAGCCTGAAATGACACATTCCCCGCACCTACTACGGGTTAGTGCGGGAAATGTGACGTATGACTGCGTTGAAACGCAACAAGGCCCGCACAAGGGTCGGGATAGTGCGGGAGTTGTGACGTTACAGCCAGCGCGGGCTTACCCAGTGCGGTTTATCCAATGCGGACCTAGCCAGTGCAGCCTCAGCCGAGGGTGGCGAGCTCTTCGGGCGTGAGCTTCAGGTCGCCGGCCTTGAGACTGTCGAGAATCGTTTCTGGGCGGTGCGCACCGGGGATGACGAAGACATGGTCGCCTTTCGCCAGCTCCCACGCCAGCACGACCTGCTGATAGCTGACGCCATGGGCCTCGGCCACAGCCCGGAAGGGATCGAACTTGCTATCGTCCTTGGCCTTGCGGTAGCCGCCGAGCGGGCTCCAGCAGACGAAGGCCAGGCCGACCTTGGCCGTGTAGTCGAGCGTGTCCTGCGTGTCGCGGTAGATCGGCGAATACTGATTCTGCACGGCGATGAGCGAATCCCCGAGAATCGCACGCGCAGCGTCGATCTGCTCGATCGAGGCATTGGAGATGCCGGCGCGCTTGGCAACGCCCTCGTCGACCAGCTGCTTGATGGCTTCGATGGACTCGTTGTAGAGCACCTTCGGATCCGGGCGGTGCATGTACAGCAGGTCGATGGAATCTACGCCGAGCGCCTGGGCCGACAGCTTGCCGTTGCGAATCAGGGTCTCCGGCCTGCCGTCAACGTCCCAGGTCGGCACACCGTCGGTGAAGTTGCGGAAGTGCCCGACCTTGGTGGCGACGCTGACCTCATCGCGCGGACCGTCCCAGGTCTCAAGGGCCTTGCGCACCAGTTTTTCGCCGGTCTGCTCCTCGCCGCCTGAGCAGTAGTAGGCCCACGCGGTGTCGATATGACGGCAGCCGGCATCCAGCGCCGCGTGGATCGTTTCCAGGCCCTTGGCCTCGCCAAGGTTGTTTTCCAAGGTCAGCGGCATTTCTCCTAGGCCGATGGCAGTCGTATCGTATGGTCCTAAATTGCGGTGCAGCACCATGATGTTCTTCCTTCCAGTGGATTTCAATGGCATGTGGATTATCCAGTATCCAAGTCTAATCAGGCCGCGTTGAGCGCAAAGCGCAAGCAGTCGCCGCAACGAGGGAAATAGCCATACAACGGGCCGGAGGCAGGTCCGGCGTCCTGAAACGTTTCGGCGTGCTATCGCGCCACGTCACCGGCCGCCGAAGGAGCCGCCGCCCGAACCGCCGCCCACGCCGCCGAAGCCGCCCGAGGAGAACGATCCGCCCGAACCGCCCGATGAGGATGGCCTTGCGGCCTGAATGGTGCTGCTCAGATCGGCAAAGCTTGCAGTGAGCTGCGCACCGATGTCGCCCACATTGGCGCTGAGCGAGCTGGGATCGAATCCACCGGCGAAGCCAGCGCCTGCATTCGGTCCGGCGCCGCCCAGCTGACCGGCTGCCATGCCCCAGAAGAACGGACGGTACTGCCAGTAGAGCAGCGATCCGCCGGCATTGGCATCCAGCCACCGGGGGTCGCGAAGCTCCGGATAGGCCGCAGCAAGCTCCTTCACGGCCTTTTTGGAGATGCCGAATGCCGCGGCATAGACCAGATAGCGGTCCCACAGCACTAGGTCGGCGGGGCCACGATCGGAGAAATCGCTGAAATGCTCAAGATAGCGTTTCAATCCTAGGACCTGCCCGGCCAGATTTTGGCCTTTCTCAGTCAGCCCGGTGCCCTTGGAGCTGAATAGTACGAAGAACCCGCCGAATAGGGTCAGCCCGCCGACGATCAGGCTCAACGCCAGCTGGCCGTTCGCGGACAGTCCGACGAGACCTACGAATCCAAGGATCACGGCGATCACGCCCAATCCCTTGGCCACGCCGCCCGAAGAGCTGGTAGCGCCGAGCCTGGCGAACTCGTTCTTGAAACCGGTCACATAGCGGTTCTGCACTTTGTAGCCATCGTCCCAGCCCTTGAAGGCGGCCTTCATCTCACGTAGGTCGAATACCGCCGAGCCGACCCGCTCGGCCCCGGCCTCAAGCAATTGCAACGCGCCCTCCTCGCTCTGGCTCAGCCGCAGCGATTTGCGATTATTCACGCATACCGGCATGATCATGATCGTGCTGGTGTCGTTCATGCGACCGGACAGCCTCATGTCGTTCTGGAACATCGCCGAGATCTGCGATGCCGACGCGCGGCTCATGTCGATGCCACGGTAATCGCTCGACGCGCCCGGGTAGATGGCAATGGCCTTCTTCGACGCCAGCGACAGCACCGTGGATGCCATCTGCCGCGAGCTCAGGGTGCTGGCCGAGACCTTCTGCAGCACCGAAAGCAGGCCAGCGGCACTGGCCGGACTCATATTCGGCGGATCGCGCCAGTATTCGATATCGCCATGGTACTGCGACTGTCTGTTGCTGCGAATCGAGGCCGCCACACCGCCGACGATCACTATCAATCCCACGAGAGACAGCCCGATCGCCAGTGCGAGCAGTCGCCGGGCACGACGCTGCTGATCCTGCCGCCACTGCGTCTCCTGGCGGTCCTCATCGCGAATGGTGGCCTCCTTCGCCGCATCCGGACTGGTTCTTTGCACGCCATGCGATTGGCTGGCATCGAACATCGCGACAAGATCGAGATGCTGCCCATTGCGGGCATCGTAGGCCGTGAAATGCAGGGTGCCGTCATCGTCTCGCGAAGTCGTCGAAGTACCTGAGAAATGCAGCCAGGCCCAAGAGTTGCGGGCGGTGACGCCCTCGGGGAACCGCACTGTGCCGTTCACGGTGCCGATCGGAATCTGATTGCGGTCGCCGAAGGGCTCCCACTGGAATTTCGCCACGTCGCTGTAGGCGGTCGACACCCCCTCAAGCGTCATGGTCACCTCGAATTTGAGACTGTTCGCCTTGTTGGTATATGGGATGTTCCAGCCGATTTCCGCGGTCCGGTCGGAATCATAGGGCTTTCCCGTCGCGGGGTCGTCGCGCGAGTAGGGCTGGGGATCGTCGTCGCCGCCGGTCACGTCGGCAATGTACCAATGCCTGGCATAGCGTTCGTTCCATGCCGATTCATCTATTCCCTCGGGCGATTGCGGCGCGGTTTCGCCGTAGCGCTCCCCCGTGGTCAGGTTCTTCACCGAAACGTCGGCGATGTTCGTCAGATTCGAAGCCTTAAGCGCATATTGCTGGTAAAGCTGCCGCCACGGGCGGTCTCCGTCGCGCTCCTTGAGCTTCATGTCGATACGCTGGGTGACCTTGAGATCGCCGTTCCTGAGCACCGTGACATCATAGTCCAGACTGCGGTAGCTCTGGTCAGACGAATTCCCCAAGCCTACAGCCGCCGCCAGCACCACCATGGCGCTGATCACGGCGGCGATCAGCGCTATGACGATGGAACGCACTGCATGTTTCGCTGTCATAAGAACCTACCTCGGCAATCCTGTGGCTGGTTTGTGGCTGGTTTGCGGCCGACGCGAACCTGCAGGATCAGAACTTGACCTGCGGTACCTGCCGATCGGCTTCATCCGTTTGGAAGTACTGCGCCTGGGTGAATCGGAAGAGTCCGGCGATGATGTTGCTCGGGACCGTTTCAATCTTGGTGTTGTACTTGAGCACGACGTCGTTGTAGAACTGCCGCGCATAGGCGATTTTCTGCTCCAGCGCGCTGAGCTGGGCCTGCAGATCCATGAAGTTCTGGTTGGCCTGCAGCTGCGGATAGGCTTCCGCCGTCGCCTGAAGATTGACCAGCGTGCGCGACAGCGCATTCTCCGCCTGAGCGCGATCGGCCGTCGTAGCGGTGGGATCGCCCGCCACTGACAGGGCCTTGGCGCGGGCCTGCGTCACTTGGGTGAAGACTTCGGATTCATGCGTGGCATATCCCTTGACCGTTTCGACGAGGTTGGGAATCAGATCGGCGCGCTGCTTGAGCTGCACATCGATCTGCGCCCAGCCGTTGCCGACGCGGTTGCGCAGCGCGACCAGCGCGTTGTAGGCTCCCATGCCCCACAGCAGCAGGATGACGAGCACGATGACGACAATGAGGATGATAAGACCGGCACTCATATTCGCTCCTTTACGTTTTGCTTGCATCCCCATTCTCGCAAAAGGTAGGGATGGTCGTTTCGCGGCACGCGCAGAAAACACCAGGCCGCAACGCAACGCGCCGTGTCCGGCGAAGCTCATCGCGAGCCTGCGCACCATCCTGCGCGTTTCCGTGCGCCGCCCATGCGCCAGCGCACATCGCTGGCAACGTCGCAGCCGGAGCATCACGACGAAAATCCATCTTGCCGAAAGGCAGGTGCGAATTATGGACCTTTCACGACAAGGTTCACATCCTCTCGCTAAGCTTGTGACATGATGAATCCGCAAGGTCCCAGGCAACGCCAGCTGCGCATCGGCGTGCTGGACAATGACTGCTGCGCACTGGAATGCATCGTCGCGATGATCGCCCATCTCAACAACCGCGCGGGCCGGAGGCTCGAAGTGTGGTCGAGCGACAACCCCGCCAAGGCTATGCAGCACTGCCGCTTCGGGACGCATCCCACGGATGTCATGTTCATCGATATGGCGTTGAACGGGCTGACCGGGGCACAGGTCGCCATGGAAATACGCAAGCACGCGCCGGGCATTGCCATCATAGGCATCACTTCATATGCGCCGGAACTCTATGCCGAGGATATGCGTGCGGCGGGCGCTCAGGCGCTGCTGGACAAAAGCACGCTGAAACACTCGCTCGCCGAGGCGCTTGATGCGGTGTCGCAAGGTCTGCCCTATCCTGCTGGCAGCGGATTCCCGTCGATCCGCAACGCCTACGCGACGCTTGCGCTGGACGAATCCTCTGCTGCGAGCGTGCATCTGACAGCCACCGAGCAGCAGATCATCACCTTGAGCCTGAGCCATATGAGCACGAAGGAGATCGCCACGGAGCTGAGCGTCTCGGCGGACACCGTATTCTCGCATCGGCGCAATATCAAGAAGAAATTCCATGCCAGCACTTGGTACGATGCGGTCGACCGCTGCCGCGAACTGCATATCGCATAAGGCAGGCAAACCGCTATGACCGCCAGCACCTCCACGAGCCCGGACAGGCGCAACCCGCCTGATGACGGCCGAGCTGACGGCAACAGCCAAGAGGGAGCCAGCCGTCAGCAACGGCAGCCGGCCGCGGCAAGCGCCTCGCACCGGCTGCAGGCATACATCTCACGGTATTTCATTCATCCCCACATCTCACTGCTGGCCGCAGCCGCCGGCACCTTCACGCTGATCGAAAGCGTGTACTGGGCCAGCACCTCACCTGTCGAGATGCTCGGCACGATGCTGCTGGCGCTGCGATTCGCCGCCATCGTCAGTTTCGTGCTGCGGCCGAAACCCGGATCCTGCCTAGTCGTCGTCTCGCAGATCCTCGACCTGCTCACCTCCGTGTCGACGCCGACCACCATGCTCATCACCTCGCTGATAGCCGTAGGCGTCGCAAGCTTTCTGGACGCTCGGCTCGGCGGGGCGCTGGGTGCGCTCTTGGTAGCCGCGGCGCTGGCCGGCATGATCATTCACCATGATTCAGCCATGCATCGGGGAGGCATCCTGTCGTTCGTCGCGTTCGTGCTGATCGCGTTTGGCGCCGGCCTGCTCACAAGACTGAATACGCGGCATCGGGCGCAGGAGCTGCAGAATCTCGCGCTGCGCCGCAACGCGTTGATTGCGCAGCGGCTGCATGACTATACGACCAATGACATGAACAACATCATCATGCTCGCCGACCTCACGCTCGACGGCGATTCCGATCATGACTCGGCCGAGACGATACAGCTGATCCGCAGCAATGCGCTGAACGCCCTGACGCAGACCAGGCAGGCGATTCTCGCGCTGCGCGACGACGGCGAGGCGCAATGCCCGTCGCATATGGCCGGAAAACCCTCAGATCTGCGCACGCATCTGATTCAGCTCGTCGACGAGCAGCAGGAAATGCTGGATCGGCTGGGGTTCACCGGAACCGTGTTCGTTCCCTCGCCGTTCCCTGAGACCGACACGCAGCACGCGCCGTTGATCATGGGCCTGGTCAAGGAGCTGTTCGGCAACATCGCCCGGCATGCCGCGCCTGACGGCGGCTATGTGATGACGATATGCGCCAGCGACGAGGAATGCGATCTGAGCTTGTCCGATACGCCGGCTGGCATTCAGCGGCAGCCTCAAGGACAGGGCGATGCGAAAGGCCTCGGCTCGGGTATGCGGCACTACCGCGAGCAGATCGAGGCGCTGCACGGGCAGTGGCATATCGAACAGACCGCGGACAGCTGGACGCTGGAAACACGCATTCCGTGGGATTCCAAGACGACGCCGCGAGCTGAATGAGTCTTAAGAGACCATAGTTTTCGAAATAACCGCTAGAAACCCTCGCCACACAGCCATTGCAACCACGGCGGGCACCGAGGGTAGAGCAGCGAGACCGTGGGCGGCGAAGACAACGGATCCGCCGCATCGGCGAATGCCGCCTCTGGCATCAGGGTCAGACACAGCGACGCTGCGGCTGCAGCGCATGTCGCGGCAGCGGATACCCGCCTGACTGTGCCGCGCGTCTTCGCACGGCGAATCCCCTTATTCTCCATGAGTCCTCCCCCGTAATTGGCTACAATTTCACTATTAATGCACTGCATTGTCCGCAATGCAAGGTCATCTGCAGAAAACTGCAGATTTTCTGTTCTTGTGCGGCGCCGTGTGTCGCGCACGGCATGCAATCGCACAAGCATAGGCATTATGGACTCGCATGGCTCTGCTGAACCCGCGTAAATCACACGAACCTCTGCATGCCCACCACAGCGCCCATCGATGCAAACGCCTCCGCAACCATCCGCCGCAAGGCCTTCGATTCTTTCTATGAGCGGCTATCAAACGGCGGAATCTTGCGGTTCTGAAAGTTTTGGAGAACATGCGCACATAACGCGATGCTGGCAGACTGGAATCATGACTTCAGATCTCGTACATCATGGCGAATCCTTCGACGGCACGCCGCTCGGCTTCGCGACCAAATCCATCCATCTCGGCAACGGCGTAGACGCCGAAACCGGGGCGATCCGCCGGCCGATCACGCTGGCGAACGCCTACGCGCTGCCCTACGACCCCTCCGACATCAACTGGTCCAGCTCGGACACGAACCTGTACGCCCGCAACGGCCACCCCAACCAGCGCTACCTTGAGGCGAAGCTCGCGAACCTCGAAAACACCGAGGACGCGGTCGTGCTCGCCTCCGGCGTGGCCGCACTCGCCGCCACCTTCACCACGGTGCTGAACCGCGGCGACCATGCGGTTTTCTCCGACACGACGTATGTCGCCGCGTACCGCTTGCTCAATCAGATTCTGCCGGAGAAATACGGCATCGAAACCTCAATCGTCGATTCCTCGGATGCACGCAACATCGCGAATGCCATCAGGCCGAACACGAAGCTCGTGCATATCGAGACACCTGCCAATCCCACGCTCAAGGTGACCGATATCGAAGCGGCTGCGACGATTGCGCATGACGCGGGCGCGCTCCTCAGCGTCGATAACACCTTCAATTCGCCGTTCAATGTGCGCCCGGCCGACCTCGGCGCAGACATCGTGATCGAAAGCCTTACGAAATACATCAATGGCCACGGCGACGCGCTGGGCGGCGTCATCGCCACGCGCAAAGAGGTCACCGACCAGATACGCTTCACGTATCAGGTGAACTACGGCGGCGTCATCTCGCCGTTCAACGCTTGGCTCATCAATCGTGGCTCGGTGACGCTGCCACTGCGCATCAAACAGCACAACGCCTCTGCACTGGCCGTCGCCAAACACTTGGAATCATTATCGCAGGTGCGGTTCGTCGCCTATCCAGGGCTGCAATCGCACTCGCATCACGAGGTGGCAGCGAGGCAGATCGCCCGGTCCGATGCAGGCTTCGGCGGCGTGCTCGCCTTTGGCCTTGACACCGACCACGACGGGCACAACCGCTTCGTCTCCAAGCTCAGCGTGATCACCTCGGCCGTCTCGCTCGGCCATGACGAAAGTCTTATCGTGTTCCTCGGCGAGGACGACGAGCGCCAATACCTCTACCCGCAGGAGTTTCATCGCGGCTTCTTCCGCCTGGCCGTGGGGCTGGAAGACACCGATGACCTCATCCGCGACATCGATCACGCATTGGCCGAGGCAGAGTTGTAAAAAGCACAGCTGTAAAAGCACAGCTGCAGCAACAGGTCACTCCTACATCATTCGCCAGCAAGTGGCTTGCAGCCAAGCTGCCGACACAAACGAGAAGAATGGTACTGGATATCTTTGGGACATCTTGGCTATCTCGCTTATGTGAGGCGTTATTGAGGTGCTGCAGAGGTCTATCAGCGTTATGTGAGGCGCTAACTCGCGGAGCGTTGAGTAGCAGACGGCCCAGAACCGCCATTTTCGGCCAGCGCTACTTTGGGTGCCAAGGAAGTAACGCCGCACACAACGCAGATAGACCTCAGCAAAGCCAAGTTAACGCCTCACATAACGCAGATGCACGGCAGAGGGCAGATGCACGCGCGAATATCGACTATGCCCGGGCAAAGAGAACCGATAATCAATCCGCGCGACAACAAATGACGTGAAGATGAGAGTATGCGAGAGGCCCGCCCCGGCTATGAACCAGGGCGGGCCTCTTGTGCTGTAAAGCTGCGCTTATCGAGTCGATTCGACTCAGATCAGCTCAGCATCTCGACAATCAGTCGGATAATCAGTCCTCGAAGGGATCGAAGTCGCGACGTACGCGACGGCGCGGACGCTCCGAACGCTCGGCGCGGTCGGCGCTGTACTCGTCGTAGTGATCGTCGGCGGCGTAGCGCGGGTTGCGGTCGTTGCGACGGCCACCACGGTAGCCGCCACGGCGATCATCACGATCCGAGCGGTCGTCATGCGAACGACGCGGACGATCGCCATAGCCACCGCGGTCGTCGTGACGGTCGTCACGACGGTCATCATGGCGATCGTCACGACGCTCATAGCGGTCGCCGCGATCTCCACGGTCGTCATGCGAACGACGCGGACGGTCATCGTAGTCGCGATCATCGCGACGTCCACGATAGCCACGGTCGTCACGTCCGCCACGGCGGTCGTCACGATCGTCGCGCGAACGGCGCGGAGCCGAGGATTCCTGGCTTTCGAAGCCGGGGATGGCCAGCGAGATCTTGCCGCGATCGTCAACGCTCTGCACGATCACCTCGACGGTGTCGCCTTCCTTGAGCACGTCCTCGACCGCTTCAACGCGCTCGCCGTCAGTCAGGTTGCGGATCTGCGAGATATGCAGCAGGCCGTCGGTGCCGGGCGTCAGGTTCACGAACGCACCAAAGCTCGTCGTCTTGACGACCTTGCCATTGAAGGTCTCTCCGGCTTGCGGCACATGCGGGTTGGCGATGGAATCGATGATGCCCTTCGCCTTTTCCGCGGCCTCGCCGCCTTCGGAGGAGATGTAGACCGTGCCGTCATCCTCGATGGCGATGCTGGCGCCGGTGTCTTCCTGGATCTGGTTGATCATCTTGCCCTTGGGCCCGATAATCTCGCCGATCTTGTCGACCGGAACGGTCGTGGTGATGATGCGCGGCGCGGTCGGGCTCATCTCGGCCGGGCAGTCGATGCACTCGTTGATGACTTCGAGGATCGTCGTGCGGGCTTCCTTGGCCTGGTTCAGCGCCGAAGCCAGCACGTCGGCGGGGATGCCGTCGAGCTTGGTATCAAGCTGCAGGGCGGTGATGAACTCGGAGGTTCCCGCCACCTTGAAGTCCATGTCGCCGAAGGCGTCTTCCGCGCCCAGGATGTCGGTCAGTGTCTTGAAGATATGCTGTCCGTCGACATCACCGGAGACCAGACCCATCGCGATGCCCGCGACCGGGGCCTTGAGCGGCACGCCGGAGGCAAGCAGCGACATGGTCGAAGCGCACACGGAGCCCATCGAGGTGGAGCCGTTGGAGCCGATGGCCTCGGAGACCTGACGGATGGCGTAGGGGAACTCCTCGCGGTCCGGGAGCACCGGCACCAGCGCCTTCTCGGCGAGCGCGCCGTGGCCGACTTCGCGGCGCTTGGGTGAGCCGACGCGACCGGTCTCACCGGTCGAATACGGCGGCATTTCGTAATTGTGCATGTAGCGCTTGGTCTGCGGTCCGGAGATGGCGTCGATCTGCTGCTCCATCTTGAGCATGTTCAGCGTCGTGACGCCCAGAATCTGGGTCTCGCCGCGCTGGAAGAGCGCGGAGCCGTGGACGCGCGGCACGATGTCGACCTCGGCGGACAGCGTGCGGATGTCGCGCAGGCCGCGGCCGTCGATGCGGTAGTCCTCGGTCAGGATGCGGCGGCGGACGATCTGGCGCTGCAGCTCCTTGAAGGCGTTGCCCAGCTCCTTGTCCTTCTCGGCCGGATCCATCTCGGTGAATTCGCCGGCAAGCGTCTCGCGCACGGAGTTCTTGATCTCGTGCAGACGCTCCTGGCGCGGCAGCTTCTCCGCGATGGAAAGCGCCTCGTTAAGCTGCTCGTGGGCAATCTCGTCGATGCGCGCATACAGCGCGTCGGTGTACTCCGGGAAGAGCGGGAAGTCCTTGGTCTCCTTGGAGACCTGAGCCTTCAGCTCGTTCTGCGCCTCGCAGATAGCCTTGATGAAGGGCTTCGCGGCTTCCAGACCGCCAGCGACTACTTCCTCGTCGGGCTTGGTCTGGCCCTCGTCGTAGATGAGGGTCCAGGCGTTCTTGCCGGCGCCGGCCTCGATCATGGCGATGGCGACGTCACCGTTCTCGATGACGCGGCCTGCGACCACGATCTCGAAGACGGCGCGATCGCGCTCACTCCAACGCGGGAAGGCGACCCACTGGCCGTCGACGAGCGCCAAGCGCACGCCGGAGACCGGGCCACCGAAGGGCAGGCCGGAGATCAGCGTGGATGCCGAAGCGGCGTTCAGCGCGATCATGTCATAGGCGTCGTCCGGGTTGACGGCGAGCACGGTCTCCACAACCTGCACCTCGTTGCGCAGCGTGTGCGGGAACAGGGGGCGCAGCGGGCGATCGATGATGCGGCAAGCCAGGATGGCCTCGGTCGACGGGCGGCCTTCGCGGCGGAAGAACGAGCCGGGGATTTTGCCCGCGGCGTACATCTTCTCTTCGACGTCGACGGTCAGCGGGAAGAAGTCGTAGTTCTCCTTGGGGCTGGATCCGGCGGTCGTGGTGGAAAGCACCATCGAATCGTCGTCGAGGTAGGCGGCTACTGCGCCGTCCGCCTGCTGGGCCAAGCGACCCGTCTCGAAGCGCAATGTGCGCTTGCCAAATGAACCATTGTCAATAACGGCCTCAGCGGCCTTGATTTCGGGACCCTCCACGGGTTCCTCCTTCTGTTTTGTTTCTATTTCCTACGCAACATAACCAAATAAGCCAATCCGTTTGTCTGGCGCCCATGCGCCCAATCCGACGCGGCATACCTGGCCGCGCATCCTCATTCGGATCTCATTGTTCACTTATGTCTTGAGTATTGTGCTGTTCTGTTATTCTCGTCGGCCTTCGTCTGCGGCTGCTTGAGCCGTCCGCCTAGACCGAAAGCCGTTCATGTTTCGCCGCGCCTGCAAGCGCAGGCATCTACGCCGTAGATCCGCCGCAGTCCCTGCAGCGGCGGCATATGCGTTCGTCGCGTCCTCACAAATGCCCTCAGGCGCATTGACCGCCCGTTGAGCATTCGATTCGCCTGTCATCTTTCGTTATACCACTCGTTGCACTGCCATTGAAGAACCTGGACCGGTTATATCCGGTGTATCCGTCCAGTTTCGTTACTGTCTGCCGCCACGTCTGTTATCTTTCGCTGCGCGGTTTCGGCCGTTATATCCCATATCCACGCCGCAGCCGGTGCCCCGCGGCACAAGTCCGCGATGCAAAAACGCCCGGACGACGAGTCGTCCGGGCAACAGTTGGTTATCGG
Source organism: Bifidobacterium subtile (assembly GCF_000741775.1). Lineage (GTDB taxonomy): Bacteria > Actinomycetota > Actinomycetes > Actinomycetales > Bifidobacteriaceae > Bifidobacterium > Bifidobacterium subtile. The sequence continues at coordinate 68,104 of NZ_JGZR01000001.1, read as the reverse complement.
CGCAAGCCGAGTCGCTCGATCAGGGAACGGTAACGATCGATGTCGACGCGCTTGAGATAATCAAGCAGACGACGACGGTCGCCGACCATCAGCAGCAGACCACGACGCGAATGGTGATCGTGCCTGTGCTCCTTGAGATGCCCGGTCAAATCGTTGATACGACGGGTGAGCAGCGCGACCTGGACCTCCGGGGAACCCGTGTCGCCTTCGTGCGTCGCATACTGCGAAATAATACCCTGCTTGTCTTCAGCCGTAAGTGCCACGGCATCCTCCTTGTAGTCACTGCGCGGTGCCTGCAACCCAATGCCGCAAGCGCTCTGTATCCGCGGGCGAAACACGCCAATCGACCAGCATACAAACATCCCGCGACCGAATATCGCAAGGAACATACTGGGTGTCGCAGGGAGCGCAGGATGCCGAAGGGATTCGGCGCAGCAAGCATTCTTGTAAGGGATACTTTGCCTAGAACATGTACAGCAAGGCTCCAAGCACGACGGCCAAAGCGATCAGCTCAATCACGAAGAACAATATGAACGAGGCCCAGCTGCGCGTAAGCACGTTAAGCGGCGAATCCTTCCTGACCAGCACCAGCAGCCCGACCCAGAGCACTGCGAAAACGGCTACGCCAAAGCCCGCTGCAATGATGCCGAGGTTCGCGGCGTTCGCGAGTCCTGCCGACTCTCCATACACGACGTAGGTCGAATACCAGAAGTTGAACCTGAGTAGGCACAAGCCCGCAATGAACTGCTCGGCGGCAAGGCTGACCGCGAACACGGTGCGCCATAGCCATTTGTGCACGTCGACGATCATGAGCCCAAGCCCGGTGACGGCGAGCAAAGTGACGGTCCACGAGACGAAGGCCACGCCCTGCGCATTGAGCAGATTCAGGTGCGAGACCAGCCATGCGGTCCGATTCGCCGCGAGCGTGCGGCCCAGCCAATACGGCGCGATCAACGCAACCAGAATGACAGCGATGTACAGGCCCAACTGCAGCGGCCTTGATCGGCTGCGCTCGATATCGGCAAGGGAGAGATCGGATTCGGGTATCGACGCCACCGGATGCTTGGATACGTCAACCGTGGCAATGGCGCCGTCGATGATCTCGATGGCGGTGTTGGCGGTGGATGCCTGAGGGGCCTGCGGAACCTGGGAAGGACGGGTGTTTGCAGCGCCGGCGGCATTCGCATCGCCAACAGCATCCGCGCCGCCCGTTTCCGCCATAGCGATTCGTTCGGATTCCACACCGCCAGCGATCCGGTCCGCCATGCCGCCCCCTCGTTTTCGTTCTGCACCAATTGTATTGCAACGATACGCCCGACGCATCCCTTCGCCGCCATGCTCGTTAGGAACCATCGCCTCATCTTACCTGTGTTTACCCAAGCTTAGGCCGGGACCTTGGGCGAATTTATGGCGTGCCAGAGGTTTCACGACACGATGCCTGCCATCCCCGAATTCGCCAACCGGTGTATGGCACCTCCACGAATCGTTGAATCCTATGTCTTTGCCAGAAGAAACAACTGAAATCCAAAACATTAAGCATATGCATTTATCTGTGCGCTTATCCGCACAGGCAGTATGGGCGGATGCTAGGCACTTGAGCAGCGCATAGCAGCTTCTCTCGATTTATTAGGCAGATTCGAGAGAATCATGCGGTCTCATACATGCAAACGCCCACACACAAATCCTCAAGAATGGCGGTATTCCGCCACAATGCTGCACGCCTGACTTGGTGCCTACTTTGACATGTGCCTAATAGACGAAAAAAGTGCTTAATCAACGAAAAATCTGGCTTTGCCAAGGGTGCATATCCTCTGCGAACGTCTATTAAGCACTTTTTTCGTCTATTAGGCACATAGGTAAAGTATGTGCGCGTCACGCTCTTCGCGGAATCCTTGGAATTTCGCCAATCTTTACATGCGTGAACAAGCCACGCAAGGCCTTGCCGCAGCAGTCGCACGCGAAATCTGCCTAATAGATGGCATACGCATGCATATCAATCATGTCGAACATACAATAGCCGTCCGAAACATGCCGCTGCTTCGGACGGCCGCATGAATAGTCGCGTGATGCCGCGCGGTTTCTACCGCTCCGAGGGCCCGCGATCGGACACGCCGCAGGCTTCTCCGCCGGTGCCTTCAAGAGCAGCGCTGGACGACAGCGACAGCAGATTGCTCGAAGATGGGACGGGCGCCGCGACAGCGGACGCAGCCGCATTTGCGGACGACTCGTCGGCTGCGCTTGTACTAGCGACGGGGACAGTGGCAGCAGAGGCGGAAACAGCCTGAGCATTGGTTTCGACAGCCGATGCGACAGGCCGACTGCCGAGATCGTCTTCGTCATCCCAGGGCTTGCGCTGGTAGTACAGGTCCTTGTCGAGTTCATGTTCGGAGGCGGCGACGATGAAGGCCGTGTTCGCTGCTCCCGCGACGTTGACCGCGGTGCGGCCCATGTCCACGATCTGCGAAATCGGCTGGGTGACGGCGATGAAGGACACGGGAAGACCTGCCGAGGCGAATAATGCGGTCGCGGTCACCGTTGCGGTGCCCGGCACGCCGACCGTGCCGATGGACACCAGCAGCGCCAGGACGATCAGCAGCAGGTACTGCCCGAAGGAGTAGTTCAGACCTTGCGCGTTCACCGCAAACACGGCGAGCAGCACCGGCCACACGCCGGCGCATCCCGGCATGCCGAGATTGGCGCCCAAGCTGGCGACGAATGAGGCGACATCGTCAGGAACGCCGCCGCGCTTGAGCTGACGAACTGTGACCGGAATGGTGCTGATGCTGCTTTCCGAAGTGAAGGCGACGACGCCGGCGGGTCCGAAGGCCTTGAAGAAATGAATCGGGTTGAAATGCGCCGCAGCGCTCAGAATCACCGGCTGGACGATGAACAGCTGCAACACCAAGGCGATGTAGGCGACAACCAGCACCGACACCAGCGGCACAAGCGCCGAAACCACGCTGTTGCTCACCGCAGCGGCGATCAGCGACAGCGTCGCATACGGCGTGAATCCCACGATGATCTGCGTAGCCTTCGACAGCACGACGTTGCCGGCGTCGGCAAAGACCTTGAATGGCTGCACCGCTTGCGCGCCGCGTTTCGTGCGGGACGCCTCATTGAACGCGATGGCCAGAATCAGCGCGAAGACGACAATGGGGACCACTTGGTTCTGCGACCAGTTGAGCACGAAATTCGAGGGGAACAGGCCGATCAGCGTGTCAAGAACGCCGGGCACCTCGTGCGCATGCCCGCCGGAAGACTGCGAGCCGCTAAAGCCTGAGCCGACCTTGAACGCTATCGCCAAGCCCAAGGTGATCGCGGCCGCAGTCAGGGTGTTGAGCAGTAGGAAGAACACGGTCTTCAGACCGATGCTGCGCAGCCTGACCGACTCCCCCAAGCCGGTGATGCTCGAAATCACGCTGAACACGAGCAGCGGCACCACAATCGCACTGATCGCATGCGCCCACACCTCGCCGAACGCCGCGACATACTCCACATGACCCTTGAACGCCACGCCGACCGCAATGCCGAGCACCGTCGCCACGATCACTCTGATGCTGAAATTCACGCGCCTCTTGCGGCTCAGCCATGCCAAGCCTGCGAACAGCACGACGGTGACCGCCAAGGCCAACCAGTTCCATGCCAAATCCGACATGATCACTCCCCTTTTGGCAATTTTGCCAAATCTGCGATTGTTCCGCACGTTCTGCAAAACTGCACCCACTCTAAAACGGGTCGCTGCCCAACGCCACCGTTGGGTTATCGTCGTTAGTTATAGGGGGTTATGCGGGTTATGTCAGTCTTCTTCGCACACGTTGCATGCCGCATCTGTTGTTTGTAAACCAGCGTTAGGAGGCAGAAGAACATTCGAGATGCGTGTCGACCCTTTTATTCTCCTTCTTGCTCTTACGAATATGCAAGGAATGCTTACGAGTTGACTTGCCGCAATATATATGAAGATTCACCTCAGTTATATCGCTATTCTTTATGAATCTGTCGGAATTCCCGACAGATTACCATCAATATTGAGCACCACGGCGGCGCTCAAGCTCTGAAATTTTCAGCATGCTCAATTTCCTGCACCGGGCCTCAAACGCAGACAAGGCCAAACTCCGTCTCATCTCAGACTCCTAGTCGACGCCTCGCCCATCGTCGAATCCACGGCCCTCGATTTGCCGTTCGTCATCCTTGGCACGGCGCTTGACGCGCTTAATATCCTCAGCTGCGGGCAGGTCTTCAGGGGCCACTCCGCGCTCCACCAATGCTTTACGAAGGCTCTTGTTGTTGTCTGAATGCTCACGGTCGATGGAGTACGTGCCATGCAGATCCCTGTCTTCGATGCCATGATTGGTCATCTGCGTAGCCAACTGTTTTGCCGTGACAGCGATCGGATGAAGCCGATCGGCCAATGGCTCTCGCTGTGAGACCCCGAGGTGCATCTTCATTTCTCTGGTATCCATGCCGAACAGGGCGCGATCCCCGTGCAGATGAATCTGCCTGAATCCCTTGTCATCTACGCCTCGCTGATATCCGAGAGCATGGAGCTGCTTCTCCTCGTCTGCTAACGCCTGCCTTGTCGCTATGCGGCTCAGCTCGCCCATGCGTTTACCAATGAGTTCCGCGTTCCGTGTCTGCACAGCGAAATAGCTCTGCAAGAGGGCGACTTCCTCTTTGTGCGGGTCGCCGTTCTGAGCAATCAGGTAACACGCATATCTGGTGAGCTTCACGTCGTCTATTGAGCGTACTGCGCCACTGCCTAACGCCACTTCGCGCGCAGTGTCTTGGAAATGAGACTCGATGCGGATTCCAGAGTTCCTGCAGGCATCCTTTGCCTTTCCTATGACCTTGGAAAAATTTCGCCATTCCGTATAGCCCATGAACCTCATGACATCGCGTGCATACCAGAATTCCACGCCAGTCTCATCGTTGTTGGATCTGGCATCGAGTTCGCCGATATGTCTCTCAATCATCGTTCTGTCCATTGCTTTCATCCTTCCAGACCTTTTTGTTGGGTTCAACAAAAAGGTCTAAATCCTAGTGCTCCCAGCCGTTTCCAACATCTCTTTGTCTCAAAGAAATACCAGCACTTCAACACAGCAAATCTTCGTAGTTTCTCGCTCAGCATCGATATAGCCACGTTGCCAATTCAAAAATCCGTAATATGTTGCATCCAATATCAAATATTAGCAGCGCCGCATTGTCGCAACTGTAATGAGAACTCAGGCCATATATGTCACGACCCGACTGTCCTCGACATCGCAACTCAGAAGTGCCCCCTGTGGGATTCGAACCCACAACCCACGACTTAAAAGGACGCTGCTCTAACCGTTGAGCTAAAGGGGCAACTCTTTAACGATACACGCGGCTGACGGACAAAACAAATACGGCGTTGCGTCTTATTCGGCGGTTTATTCGATGGCGTATCCGGCAGCTCCGGTCAGCATGGGATACGGCTCGACAATGCAAGACGCAAGAATATAAGAATGGAATATGGCAAAGCGTACACTGTGGTTGAAAAGCTGCTTTCGGACGCGATGGGGATGAATTATGGCGATTGACCTAAACAATGCAGATACTGCCGCGTCAGGCACTGCTGGATCAGACACCGCTACCCCACACGCAGTCATCTCGATTCTGGAACCGCTAGGAGTGCCGGACGCCGCGCTGCAGGCCGAGCTGGGCACGCTGCCGGAGCACGTCACGGTGCGCTCCTACGACACGCGGCCACGCGATGACGACGAGCTTATCGAGCGCGTCAAGGACGCTGAGGCTCTGGTCGTGACGAACCTTCCGCTGCGCCGCGCCGTGCTGGAACGTTGCCCGAAGCTGCGCACCATCGCAGTGGCCTTCGTCGGCTTCGACCATATCGACCTCGACTACTGCCGCGAGCATGGCATCACCGTGAGCAACTGCCCGGGGTATTCGAACGAGGCCGTGGCCGAACTCGTCATGCTGCTCACGCTCGCACTCCTGCGTGACGTGAAGGCCAATGATGTAGCCGCGCGTTCGGCACAGACCAGCGCGGGGCTGCGCCGGAACGAAATCGCGGGCAAGACCTTCGGCATCATCGGCACCGGCAATATCGGCCGCCGCGTGGCGGAACTGGCTCAGGCGTTCGGGGCGCGGATTGTGGCATGGAACCGCACGCCACGCGACATCACGGGCGTCGAATTCCTGCCGCTGGACGATGTGATGCGTCAGGCGGACATCATTACCGTGCATGTGAGTTCCACGCCGCAGACGGCGCAGCTGGTCAGCAGGCAGCTCATCGGCCTGATGAAGCCGAACGCGGTGCTGATCAACACGGCTCGCGGGCCGGTCGTCGACAACGCGGCGCTCGCCGAGGCGCTGAACGCCGGGCAAATCGCAGGAGCCGGCATCGATGTGTTCGACGAGGAGCCGCCGCTGCCAGCGGACGAACCGCTGCTGCACGCCCCGCACACGATCCTCACGCCGCATATCGGCTACGCCACCGACGAAGCACTCGGTAAGCGCCTGCACGAGCTGTTCGCCAACATCCGCGCCTACCTGCACGACGGCACGCCGACGAACCTCGTGGTATAGACAACATAGACGGCATAAGCGGCATAGACAATGCAGGCGGTTCAGGCAACATAGCCGGTCCAGCACGACGTAGTCATACCCCGCCATTCACGCTCTGAGCCATACTCCGGGCCCGCCGGAACGACGCGCCCGGAATGCTGCGCACAAGTCACCGGATAGCTGTGACGAATGGCACAATCCCGCCACCGAAAATTCGTAATAGGCGACTTGCGTATGGAAACCCGGGCATGTCGCGCAATCAGCGTTGCGGCACCTTGGTACCGCCGTGGTTCGCGGAGCCGCAACGCCCAGCCAACGCACTCGCGCCATTATTCTGCAATGCCACGGTGCATGCCCATCGCGCAACTCCATGATTGCGTAGTGCCATCGTGCAACGCCATGCCGAATACGTTTGCGCCGACCACCACCAGACTTCATCAGCGAACATCGAAAGGCAGATACGCATGTGTGCGCTCACATGCTTGTGCTATACGACCGCTTCCCCGCCTGTTCACCGCGCAACCGCAGCAATGCCGCGGATGCTGAGCACCGCAGCAACCACCGCGGAGACCATACGCAACGCGCCCCCAATTCCCCTGCGTCGCCCCGCTGTACCCCAACCCTATTAAAATGATAACCGTTTTCATTACATAATGCCGTGCGCCCGAATGACCACCTAGAAATCCAGGCGACGGCCGTGAAAGGGATGAATCAGTCATGCAGTTGAAACATGTGGCAAGGGCTGCGGTCGGCGCAGTGCTGGTGGCGGCGCTTGGACTCGCCGGAGGATGCGGCGCTTCGAACTCGAATTCTGGAGCAACCGGCTCATCGAACGGAAAGATCGCCGTGCTGGCCGCCGAGAACGAATACGGCGATGTCGCGCAGCAGATCGGTGGCTCGCACGTCTCGGTGACCTCGATCATCAGCGATCCGAACGCCGATCCGCATGACTTCGAAGCCAAGCCTTCGGACGCCAAGCAGATCGCCAACGCCAAGATCGTCATCGCGAACGGCGTCGGCTACGACGACTGGCTCGACAAGATGCTCAAGAGCCACTCCAGCTCCGATCGCACCGTCATCAGCGCGCAGCAGGTGCTCGGCCTGCCCGACGACACCAAGAACCCGCACCTGTGGTACAAGCCCGAGACGATGCCCGCCGTCGCGGCCACGCTCGCAGCCAACCTCACGCGCCTCGATCCTTCGAACGCCAAGGACTACGCAGACAATCTCCAGACCTTCGACACCTCCGTGCAGAAGTATTGGAAGGCGCTCGACACCTTCAAGGACAAGTATCCGGACGTCTCCGTCGCGGCGACCGAGCCGGTGGCGAACTATCTGCTCGACAATGCCAAGGTGACCATCAAGACCCCGTGGAGCCTGCAGGCCGACATCATGAACGGCCAAGACCCCTCGGCGCAGGATTCCGCCACTCAGATGCAACTGTTCAACGGCAAGGAGGTCACCGCTTTCGTCTACAACGAGCAGGTCGTCTCCGACCTGACCAAGAAGTACTTGGCCGCCGCCAAGACCAACGGCATCCCGATCGTCGCCGCCTATGAGACCATGCCGACCAAGATGCACTACGTCGACTGGATGCTGGCGGAGCTCAACGCGCTCACCAAAGCCGCCGCCGACAAGACGTCGACCGACAGCATCGAATAGTCACCCATGAAGCCAACTGACGATACCAATCGCCCGTTGCTGAACATCTCCGGCCTCCGAGTATCGCTCGGAGGCCGGAGCATTCTCAACGGCATTGACTTGAACGTGGCCCGAGGCGAGTTCGTGGGACTGATCGGCTCAAACGGCGCCGGCAAAACCACGCTGCTCAAAACCATTCTCGGCGATATCACGCCGCTTGAAGGCAGCGTCGACGTGCTTGGCCACAAGGGCACGCGTACCGGTGAAATCGGCTACGTGCCGCAGAAAATAGCGCTGGACCCGGATCTGCCGCTGCTGGCCAAAGACTTCGTCGCGCTGGGACTTGATGGGCACAGACTTGGCGTCTCGCTGCGCGGCCGCCATTTCTGGGAGCGGGTCGAGCACGCGCTGGAGGGGGTCGGAGCGCTGGAATACGCCGACCGGCCTGTGGGCAGGCTCTCCGGCGGCCAGCAGCAGCGCATCATGATCGCAGCCGCCATCGTCGCCGACCCCGCCCTGCTGCTGCTCGATGAGCCCTTGGCGAACCTCGATCCGGCCAACAGCGCGGATATCGTCGTATTGCTCGACCATATCCGCAACGCAAACGGCATTGGCATCATTCTTTCCGCGCACGATATCAATCCGCTGCTCGGGGTGCTGGATCGCGTGGTGTATCTCGCGCAGGGCCGCTCAGCGTTCGGGCGCACCGATGAGGTGATTCGCACCGACGCGCTCAGCGATTTGTATCAGCACCCGATCACCGTGCTGCGCACGCAGGGCCGCATTGTGGTGCTGGCCGATGAGGGCGGCGAGCCAGGTCACCACGCTGCGGAATACAGCGGCGCTGAAAATTCCGAAAGCGCCGAAACGCAGGAAGGCGGTTCGCCAGATGGCCGTCTCTAACGTATCGCCTATCATGCTTGCACAATCTTTACCCACACGGACCTCATCGCCCGCATCGTCCGCCTCATCAGCATCGTCCACGTTGTCGGCAAGCGGCTTCAGTGCGCTTTGGGCGGTTCCGGAGGTGCGCACGGCCCTGATCGTCGGCTCCGTCGTGGTGATCGCGACCGCGCTGGTCGGCGTGCTGACCGTGCTGCGCGGGCAATCCTTCGCCGGGCACTCGCTGACCGACCTCGCCTCGGTGGGCGGCTCCGCCGCTTTCCTGCTGGGAGTCAATCAACTGTGGGGTTTCGTGGTGGCCAGCATCATCGCGGCGCTGGGCATGCATGCCATAGGCATCGAACGCCTGCGCGGACGCGACATATCCACTGGCATCATGCTCGCCACTGGCATGGGCCTCACCTCGCTGTTCCTGAGCCTGTCCACCATGCGTCCTTCAGGTGCAAGCGCCTCGGTCAACGTGCTGTTCGGATCGCTCTTCGCCATCAGCCCGGGCGTCGTGCCGGTGGTCATCATATTGTCGGCTCTGTGCCTGCTGATGCTGGTGATCATCTGGCGTCCGGCATTGTTCTCCACCGTCGCGCCGCAGCTGGCTCACGCGCGCGGCGTCGCAACCGGCGCGACCAATGCCGCATTCATGGTCGTGCTGGCGCTCAGCGTCGCGCTGAGTTCCATATCCGTCGGCGCCGTGCTGTCCACGGCTTTGCTGATCGGCCCGGCATCCTGCGGGCTGCTGCTGGCCAAGCGCGTGAAGAACTCGATGATTATCGCCTGCGCATCGGGCCTGTTCTGCGTGTGGGGCGGCATTGTGATCTCATATGAAAGCTATTCGTGGATGCACGGGCATTCATGGTCGGTGAGCTTCTGCATCGTGGCGCTGGTCACGGTCTGCTATCTGCTCTCGCGGCTGGCGAGCTGGTTGCGCGACCAACGCAGTCGCCGCAGCCTCGGCCGCGATCGCAAGCACGATCATACGGCCGGCGGCCGCAGCCAGAAGGCGGCGGTCGCCAATGTTTGACGCATATCTTGCCAATACCTGGATCGCCGGAACCGTCGTAGCGCTGAGCGCCGGCATCATCGGCATATTCGTCGTGCTGCGCGGCGACTCGTTTCTTGCGCATGCGATACCGCATGGCTCGTTCGCCGGGGCTGCCGCAGCCATATACCTTGGCGTCAGTTCAGTCGTCGGCATGGGCTTGGCCGCCCTCGCCGCAGCAGTTGGCATCTCCTTGCTCGGCAGGAAGAGGCAACGTCGTGACACCGTCATCGCGCCGACGCTCGTCTTTCTGCTCGCCGGCGGCGCGTTCCTGCTCAGTCTCGGCGGCAACTATACGAATCAGGTCTATGCGTTGCTCTTCGGCCAAGTGCTCGCGGTCGCGGACTCTGATCTGGTGCTTATGACCGCGCTCGCCATTTTTGGCATCATCGTCGTGGCGATTATCGCCCGGCCGCTGTTGCTCAGCTCGGTTATGCCGGAGCTTGCCGAGGCGCGTGGCATCCACAACGGCGTCATCGAATTCGTGTTCACCTTGGTCATCGCCGCCGTCACCACGGCCAGCGTGCCGGTCGTCGGCGCCATGCTGCTATTCAGTCTGCTCGTGGCGCCGCCCGCCGCCGCCTGCCTGCTATGCTCGCGGCCAGTGCGTGCAGGCATCCTGTCCTGCGTGTTCTCGCTGCTGTGCATGTGGCTGTCGATTGCGCTGTCTGTCGTCACCGATATGCCGGTCGGGTTCTTCGTCGCGCTGACCTGCGCCTGCATCTACGCGATCGCCAAGATCACATCCATCGTGCGGGCGCGGTAGACGGTAGCGGCGGTAGATAGTAGCGATATTCCGCTTCTCCCCGCCCCCGCGCAGCACATCCGAGTTCTGCGGCCCTTGCGTTTCAAGCAAGGGCCGCAGAACCATATCTATCGGCTTGCACGCACGAACCCAAGCGAACCGCACAATTACTTATGTGTTTTCATGCTGCAGCATGTTTAATTTTCCAGTTTATGCAGGTATCTGCGTTATGTGAGGCGTTAAGTTGACCTCGCCCAGATCTATCTGCGTTGTGTGAGGCGTTAATACCTTGGCACCCCGAGTACCGCTGGCCGAAAACGGCGGTTCTAAGCCACCCGATACCCGACTCCCCGAGAAATAGCGCCTCACATAACGCAGATAGACCTCCGCGGGCTTGGAATAACGCCACACATAAGTGAGATACCCGATTGTTCACGAGGCATTACAGGATTTCGAGCACCCGAGCACCGCGAAAATGCACGCCTCCACTTGACTCCGCACATAGCACACCATGAAAAGCCGCATCGTGCACTGCAGCGGCCTTGGGAACGGGCCGTGCGCGTGCTAGTATGGCTCCCGAAGTGCCGGGGTGCCCGCAAGGGCTGAGAACACACCCGCAACACCTGATCTAGACAGTGCTAGCGAAGGGAGCCATATGACTCAGGTCATCCGCATACTCGAAAACGTCCGCGCGACGACGCCGCTCGTCCATTGCATGACGAACAGCGTTGTGCCCGAAATCACCGCCAACGTATTGCTGGCGATAGGCGCCGCGCCCGCCATGATCGATCTGCCGGAGGATGCGCGGGTTTTCGCCGGTCTCGCGTCCGCCCTGCTCATCAACGTCGGCAACGGCTTGGGCGAGCAGCATCAGGGCATGCGGCTCGCGGTCGATGCCGCTGAGTCCGCGCATACGCCGTGGATTTTGGATCCGGTGGCCGTGGGCGGCCTGCCGGTACGCACCGCACTGGCGCGGGAAGTGCTGCAGCACCATCCCGCCGCCGTACGCGCCAACGCCTCGGAGATTCTGGGACTGACCGGCGAAAGCGCGGGCGGCCGTGGCGTCGACGCCACGGATGAGGTCGAGGCCGCTCTTGGCGCAGCCCGCTCGTTGACACAATCCAGCGGCGCTGTCGTGGCGATTTCCGGCCCGACCGATGTCGTGATCTCGCCCGACCGCACCACGCGCATCACCGGCGGAAGCCCGCTGATGCCGCTTGTCGTAGGCACTGGCTGCTCGCTCGGCGCAGTGGTCGCCGCCTGCATAGCCGCAGCCCGATCGGCGCAGCTGACCGACCATGACGGCGTCGTGGCAGCGCACGCGCTGTTCGCAGCGGCAGGCACGCTGGCCGATCGTCAGGCGAGCGCCCCGGCCAGCTTCCGCACCGCATGGATTGATGCGCTGTACACCGTGAAGCCCGACGAAGTCGTCCGGCTCGCGGCAATCGAGGAATCATGACGACGGCGAAGCCCGGCCTCGCTGACAGCGTGGACTGGCGATTGTATTTCGTGACCGATACGCCGCTTGCGGGCGGCCCTGAGCGGGTGCCGTGGTTCGTGGAGCAGGCGGTAATTGGGGGCGCGGGCGTTGTGCAAATTCGCGACAAAACGCTGCCGCACGATGATTTTCTTGCGCTTACGAAAGCCTGCGTCACGGCCAATCAGCGGGCATATGAGCGCTGCGGCAGGCAGGCGGCGCTGGTGGTCAACGACCGGCTTGAGGTGGCCGAAGAGCTTGGGCTCAATGTGCATATGGGCCAGTCCGACGGCGACATTCGCGAGGCGCGTCGCAGGCTTGGCGACGGGCTGCTCATCGGCCTGTCGATCTCCAACCAGACAGAACTCGACGCCGAGTTTGCCGCCCAGAGCGCCGATGTGCTGGGGCTGTCTCCTATCTGGGACACGCCCACCAAAACCGACACCGAAGCGGCCTTGGGCCTTGACGGAGCCGCAACGCTTGTGCAGCAGACCAATAGACGAGCGAAAACGGTTGCCATTGGCGGCATCAGCCACGGCAATGTTCGCTCGGTTATCGGCACCGGAGTCGATGGCATCTGCGTCGTTTCGGCAATCGCCGCGCGTCCCGATCCGCAGCAGGCCGCTGCCGAGCTGCTGAAAGCATGGGACGATTCCAGCGCTTCCGTCTGACCGAATCGCATACATATTCATATTCAACGGTCGGTATCACGAAGTCTGCACGCTTCGGATTCGGCCCATTGCAGCACAACCAACCAGCCGGTCATTGTTCAGCCGATCGCCCCCAAATCGGGGAACAATGGCATCCCTTATTAATGAAGAAAGAAGCAATCATGCAACACACAGTCATGCAACACACGGTCCAGCAGCCACCCGTCACCTTCAGCATCGCAGGCTCCGACCCCAGCGGCGGCGCAGGCACGCAGGCGGACCTCAAAACATTCAGCGCGCTTGGCGTCTACGGCGCGGCGGCACTGGCGGGCCTCACCGTGCAGAACACGCAGGGCGTGCGCCAGGCGATAGCTGTCAATCCGCAGCTCGTGCGTGACCAGATCGATGCAGTATTGGACGATCTGCCAATCGCTGCGACCAAACTGGGCATGCTGTCCAATGCTGCTGTGGCCAACGCTGTCGCGGACGTGATTGAAGAGCGTCGCGAGGAGTTCGGACTTGTGGTGCTCGACCCGGTCATGGTGGCGACCTCCGGCGACCGGCTGCTCGAAGAGGATGCGGTGGCTGTCATCCGCACGCGGCTTATGCGCCTTGCCGACATCGTTACGCCCAACCTGCCCGAAACGGCTGTGCTGCTGGGCGACGATGTGCCCACGGCGCACAATGCCGATGACTTGGAGCAGCAGGCCCGCGCACTGGTGTCGGCCGGAGCTCGTTCGGCACTGGTCAAAGGCGGGCATCTGAATGACGACGTGCTTACCGATGTGCTGGCAAGTGCGGAGGGCGTCGCGCGATTCGCCAGTCCGAGAATTCGTACGCGCAACACGCACGGCACCGGCTGCACGCTCAGCTCGGCCATCGCAGCCAGCGCCGCTCTGCATGGCGACACCAGGGCTACCGGCGTTTCGCCAGCAGCCGTCGCCAATGCGCGCGATTACCTGCATCGGGCCATCGAAGCCGGTGCCGATTGGCGGCTGAGCCGGCATCCGGAAACCGGCCACGGCCCGGTCGATCATCTGTTTGATCTACACAGCGTTAACCTACACGGTGCTAACCAGCAGCAGCGAGCATTCAACGCGAAAATGCGACAGCAATCGTCAGCATCCTCGGCCGAATCGGCCAGCTACCGCTACTGGTAGGGCCGGCGAAAGCAGACCATAACCAAGTCACAAGAATGCTCGATATCCGTTCACCCCTGTGGAATAAGCGGATATCGAGCTTCTGGCGGGGAGCTTCCCTCGCGCAATGTCGTTACTCCTCGCGGCATTGTCGTATTACCGATCGCCGATGGACTGCCGCACACCGGCGATCCTAGGCAACCCTGCCAAAAGACGTCTTGCCCATGAGAAGAATCGCAATGCGCCCTACCCGCACTCATCGTGCAGACTCGTGACCTGAAGCCATAATCATTGAGGAAGCACAGTATTGAGGAAGCACAGTATTGAGGAAGCACAGTATTGGGAAGACACGATTACCGAGAAGACACAGTATTTGGAAAACGCAATCATCGAGAAGACATAGCACGCTGCACCAAGCTGACCACAAGCAGAAACACCATCGCTGCGGCGAAAGCCACGGCGATGTACGCCCACATCGGCGCGGTGATCGCGACGACCTGGAACAGCTTCGGCAGCACGAGCAGCGCGGCAGGCGCACCGAGGGCCATCGTCACGCAGACGAAGGCGCGCAGGCGGGTGAAGGGGATACAGCTTCGGACGACCGCGACCATAGAAGTGGCAATGAGCAGCACGAACATGGTGGTCTGGTTCTGCAGCGCGCCGAAGGGCGCGATCAGGCTCGTGACGACGATGATGCCGGTGACGGCTACGGCGAATGGAGCCGCTGAACGCAGCGCGGTGGGCAGGAACCTGCCCCGGATGCGCGCGGTGCTCGATTCGAAGATCGTCAGGAACGACGGCCATGCCTCGATGAATGCGTCAACGAGCGTGATCTGAATCGGGATGAAGGGGAAGGGCATGTTGAGCGCGAGGCAGAACAGCGACACCAGTACCGAGTAGGTCGTCTTGATGAAGAACACTGCGGCCGTGCGCGTCACATTGTTGACGACCTTGCGGCCTTCCAGCACGACATGCGGCAGATAGGTGAAATCCGAGTCCAGTAGCACGACCTGCGAGATCTGGCGGGCCGCATCAGAGCCGGAGGCGATCGCGATCGAACAATCGGCCTCGCGCAGGGCCAGCAGGTCGTTGACGCCGTCGCCGGTCATGGCGACCTGATGCCCGGCCCGCTGCAGGGCTTGGACGAGCAGGCGCTTCTGCTTGGGCGTCACGCGGGCGAATACTGCATATTGCGTGCATAAATCGTCAAAGACCTCATCCGGCGCATCGGCGTCGACCGTGGACATGTCGACCGCGTCGTTCCAGCGTTCCAGCCCCGCCTGCTTGGCGACGGCGCTGACCGTGTCGGGATGGTCGCCGGAGATGACCTTCACATCGACGCCTTCGGTGCGGAAATACCGCAGCGTCTCCTTGGTGCGCGTGCGGATGTTGTCGCTCAGCGCAATCAGATACAGCGGCTGCAGATTGCTGGGGAGCTGCTCCTCGTCACTCCATTGGCCGGGCAGGTAGCCAACTGCGATGATTCGCAGGCCTTGGCGCATCAGGTTCTGAGCTTCCTGCGGCAGCTCGCCGAGGATGCGCTCGGGAGCGCCCAGGAACACCGTGCCCGCATCGGCAAAGCTGATGGCGCCCCATTTGCGTTTCGAGGAGAAGGCGATGCTGCCGCTGGCCTGAAGCGGCTGGGATGTATTGCGTACCTGCGGTGAAGCAGCGGAAGCCTGCGGCGCTTCATCGTCGGGCAACTCGGGCAGCATGATGCCTTGGCCTGCGATATCCGCCGATGGCTGGGTGCGCAGCTCGGCACCGCCATCGACTGCGTCTGCAGGCACATCGCTAATGCCGGCGCTGCCCTTCTCATCGTCATCATCCCCGCTTTTGCCGATAGGCTTGTCTGCTGCGGCCTCGTCGCCAAGCCAGTGGCTTCGCAGCGCGGATATCGTGGCATTGTTGTCGTCGCTCGCGGTCAGATAGGATATCATCAGCAAATCCCCATCCAACGCGGCTGCACCCTTGCCTGCCGCAGCCGCAGTCGCCGCCACGCCTGTCGTGTTCCGAGAACCTGTATCAGTATCAGTGCCGGCATCGCTTCCAGCCGTACCCGCAGCATTCAGTGCATTCGTTGCATTATCGGAGTCGGCAGCGCTCAATACGGCTATGCCACTCAGCGTATCTGCACCACTCAGCGCAACCACCGACTCCACGGTCATATTGCCGTCGGTCAGCGTGCCGGTTTTGTCGAGGCACAGCACATCCACATGGGCCAGCGTCTCCAAGGAATAGATGTTCTGCACGAGAATGCGCATCTTCGCCAGCCTGATGACACCCGTGGCCAGCGAAACGGAAATCAGCAGCACCAGCCCCTTGGGCAGCATGCCCAGCAGCGCGGCGGACGACGAGACGACCGAATCGTACATGCCGCCGTGCCGCAGCAGCGTCGATTCCAAGAACAGCGCGATGCCCAGCGGGATGATGAGCCAGCTGGTGAAACGCGTGACCTTGTTCATCGAGTCGAGCAGCTCGGAATGCACGCGCTTCTCGCGCCGCACCTCGTTGATGAGCGAATTGGCGTAATTGTCGTCGCCCACATGGGTCACGCGCGCGTAGCAGCGGCCCGACACCACCGAACTGCCGGAGAACAGCTCGTCGCCGGCGACTTTGTCGACCGAATCGCTTTCCCCGGTCAACAGCGATTCGTTGGCTTCCAGCGTGCCGGAAACCACCACGGCGTCATTGCAGATCTGCTGCCCCGAGTCGAGCACGAGGATATCGTCCTTGACGATGTGCGAGGCCGGAATCTTCGTCTCCACGCCGTCGCGCAGGACGATGGCATGCGGCTGGTTGAGGATCGCCAGCTCGTCGACCAGCTTCTTGGCCTTGAGCTCCTGCGCGATGCCGATGATGACATTGAGCAGAATAATGCCGAAAAACAGCATATTCGAGTAGGCACCAACCGCGAACAGCATAATCGCGATGGCGAGGTTGAGCGCGTTGAACAGCGTGAAGATATTCTCACGCAGAATCGCGCCCACCGATTTGGTGATGCTCTGCGCGCCGGTCTCCCCCTCGCCGCGCTGCCGCCGCTCCTCGACCTCCCAGCCGGCGAGTCCCACGACAGGCGGTTTGCCGTGTGCAGTGCCAGCGCCATTCGGCGTCGCGTTTGCTATTGCGTCAGTGTCCATCAATCAGTCTCCATAAGTCAATCGTTGTCAACCAGTCGGCTCGGTGGCTATATAACAGTATCCATCAAACAGTGGCCATCAACAGGCGCTTGCACGCGGCGGACACCTGTGCTATGCAGAAACCCGCCGTGCGCATGACGATGTTCATGCTAACCGGCTGCGGCTGAGCCGATGCTAAGAAATCGGGAGGCGATGGGGAGTGAATGGTATGACGGATGAACCTTATGACTTGTGAGCGCTATGACTTTGGGACGCTATGACCTTTAGACCCTAAGAAACCTGCACGCTATGCCGTGTCTTGTTCGGGTGGATGGTTGACAGGTGTTTTGGGGAGTGGTTGACAACTGTGGGCTGTCGGGCGTGCGTCTGTCGGGATGGGTCTGCGCGGTTTCTCGTGCAGTGGCCGGCTGCGATCCCTGCGGCGGCCGGGCGGGCCCGGTCTCGCATTTCGCCCGTCGGATCGGGCCTTTGATGGCCTGCCGGCGTGTGCCGGTGCCTTGCAGGCCCTTTTGTCCTGAATACGGTCAAGGTCTGTCGATGTCCGAATGCCGGAGGCTTTGACGCCGCCGAACGGTGTAAGGCATGCCCCAAGACGCCTGTCAACTATGCCCCAAGACAACACACTTGCACGCTATGCCGTCTGAACGTATTGGTGCAGCGCGGTGAACGGCTTGCGGTAGACGAGCAGCATGATCAGCGAATCAGCCAGCAGCGTCAGCGCACTGATGATGGCCAGCACTACGAACTGGTATTTTGCTGCGGTCAGCGGATCGGCTCCGGCGATGACCTGACCGGCCATCATGCCGGGAATCAGCACGATGCCGCTGGACGCCAGCTGTGAAATCGTGGGAATCATGCCGAGCTTCACGGAGGAGATGATCGACGGCTTCGCGGCCTCGAAGGGTGTGGCGCCGAGGCTGAGCAGCATCTCGATCTCGTACCGGCGCGAGGCCATATCGTCGAAGAAACGGCTCATCGCCACGGCTATCGCGGCGACCATATTGCCCAGCAGCATGCCCGTCATCGTCACCACGATCTGCGGCGCGTACCACGGGTGCGGACGGACAATCAGCTGAGTGGCGAAGACGAACTGCAGCAGCGCGCCGACCAGCAGCGTCAGGAACACGTCCAGCGCCAGGCCCTTGGGGATGTTGGAAGCGCGGCTCAACGTGATCTGGATGGCCGCCAGAATCATCACCGCGACGAGCGCGAACACGAGCCACGGATTATTCGCCTCGATAACGAATTTGATGACGTAGCCCATCGCCAGCAGCTGAATCAGCGAGCGCAACGTCGCCCATAGCATCTGCCGGCCGACACCCAGCCGCACGACAATCGACATCCCGGCCGCTATGGCGACCAAGACGACGGTAATGACGAGGCCCCATACGTCGATGGGATAGCTCTCCGCTGCGGTAGGGGTGACTGCTGCTGCAGTGGCCGTGGTAGCCGTAGCAGCTGAGGAAAGGGCTGACGCGACCGTGATGGCTCCAGTACTCATCGCGTATCCTCGCCTTCCTGCGCGTTGTGTGAGGCCTGTGTAGTTTGCGCAGTCTGTGAAATTTGTGAGAATTGCGAGGCTTGTGCATGAGCGGGCTCGGGACTTGGTTTGTCCGAATTGCCGCGCTGCGCTTCGCGGGTCAAGGTCACCTCGCTCAGCACGCCGTCGCGCAGCCGCAGCGTGCGGTAGGCCCGTCCGTCGGCGGCGCGGTGCCGCACGCGCATGATCGCCATATTCCTGCCCGCCGCATGGGCAAGCATTTCGCCCACCTTGTCGGCGTTCTCGTCGTCCAGCCCAGCGTCGACCTCATCCGCAAGCAGTACCTTCGGGTCGGTCAGCAAGGTCCGCAGTAGGCAGACCCGCGCCTGCTGGCCCACCGAAAGCTCCTGCGGCGGTCGGTCAAGCTCGATGTCACCGCATCCGACCTCATCGAGCGTGCGGCGCAGGGTCGCCTCGCTCGGACGGCGCTCGGATGTGCTGTCGTCATCGGTACGCTGATGCACCCGCAGACGATACGGCATCATGATGGCCTCACGCACGGTGTCGCCAATCAGCGTCGGCCGTTGCGGCACGTAGGCCACCAGCCTCCGCCATCGCTCCGGGGTCATGCTCACGACGTCTTCGCCGTCGAGCGTCATCTCGGCCACGGCATACGGGTTGAGCCGGGCGATTGCAGTGAGCAGCGTGCTTTTGCCCGAGCCCGAAGGTCCGATGAAATCGACGATCTGCCCAGCGTGCAGTTCGAATGAGAGGTCGCAGAAGATGGTTGCGCGGTCGTCCGCATTGGCTTCGGCAACCGCATTAGCCTCGGCTGCGGCGTTGGCCTCGGCGCCGGCGCTCTTGGCACTGGCCTCACCATGTTCAACATGCCTCTTGCCCGGCAGCCACAGCCAGAATCGGCGCAGCGCGTTCGCCCCGTCATAATGTGGCGCATGAACGTCAGTCGTATGCTGCGGAACCCGGCAGCTCGCATGCTCGACCACGAGCCTGATAGCAGCAGGAGGTACTGTCGTTGCAGCAGCGGCTGCGGGTGTCGGCGCTGTCGGATGCGCTGCTTTTGGAAGCACTGTCGGCGTAGAAGACGCAGCCGTGGAAGATGCCGCGGCGCAGGACGCAGCTATGAAGGGCCCAGTAGCAGGAGGCACGCTTGCTGAAGTCATAAGAACCATCCTACGAAGCCGCTTGCCCTCTGCCGACTCAACGGCGATTCTCAGCAAATTCTTAGCGAGTCATTTGGACGCCCGTCGGATTTGCCTGTGCCGTCCAACCCGCAATCTCCGCGCAGCGCTGGAATCCTACGCAACGAGGCAATGCGCATCCGGCATGGCCGCAACGCAGAACAATCATTCCAACCCCTCAGAAGTTGAAGAGTCGGCGAGACGCCAAGTCCTCCAAATCGGCTATCAACGTTATGTGTAGCGTTATTGGGGTGCTGCGGAGGTCTATCTGCGTTATGTGAGGCGCTATTTCGAAGAGACCCAAGTATCAGACGTTCCAAAACCGCCATTTCCAGCCAGCACTACTCGGGGTGTCGCAGATGTAACGCCTCACATAACGCAGATAGACCTCCGCAAGGCCAGGTTAACGCCACACACAACGCAGATACATGCACACGTCGCGATGCGCCCACGCCACGACACGAAAAAATAGGCGACGGCGCACGAATTGTGCAGTCGGACCTCCTACCCCAATGCAAGTCGTCTCTCCACGGAAAGCCATCTCCCCGCAAAACGGCACTTCAGCTACGCGATCTGCATGGCGTTCTCCGGGGCGAACAGGCAGTAAGCGCTGGCGCTGATCAGCGAGCACAGCACCAGTGATGTGAGAACGTCGGTCGGGTAGTGCACGCCGAGGATGAGTCGCGAGGCGGCGACCACGACGGGCAGCACAAGGAGAACGGCGGCGAAGCCACTCAAAACCCATTGGCCGCGCGGCGAAAGCTCGACGCCGTGCGCCTTTCGCACATTGGCACGCATACGCATGATAGCGAACAGCAGAGCGCTCAATGCCACCGCAGTAGCGACATGGCCGCTGGGAAAACTTGGATCATGAGCCAGCACGCCCAAGGGCGTGGCCGGTCTATTGCGCCGTACGATCAGCTTGACGGCGAACGTCATGGCGAGGGGCGTGGCAGCGACTAGCGCCACGCACACTGCCGCCCGCACGTTACGCGATCGCCACAGCACTACCCCGACGAGCACGGCCATCACCGGCCCCATGACCATCGGCGCATAGAGCGCCGCGCAAGCCTTGGAAACCACCACAAGCCAAGCGGGCACTCGCTGAATCTCCGCAAGCATCGCCATCTCCGCCGCGTAATCCGAAGCGCTGCGCTTGAGCATCAGGCCAAGCGGCACAACTGCAATCAGGGCGGCAAGCGCGGCAATCAGCAGTAGCCGGATAGCAGGGCGCGCGGCGCGGCGACGCAGATTGCCCAGCACGTCATTCGATGCATTCGACGTATTCATCACGTCGCCAGTATGGGGTCATGACCCTTAATGTTCACTAAGGATATCGCTGTCGTTCATCTTGAGACCACTTCCGGTCCGTCACTAGCAGCACTGCACCATGATGCAAAGCCTTGCAACTCTTTATATCCAAGAATTATGAAGATCTCATACGTGGCTTTGCCTCGGCGGACTCATTTCTGCGAATGCGTCGACGTGGTATCGTTCCCGCACTGATTCCTCACCTAGACAATCATCCGTCATTCATCAATTAAGCAGATTGCCGGGCACTATAACCTGCATGGGGCTGTAACCGGCATTGTCCTATTTCGCAGAATGGCAGAATTTCAACGATTCTGTTGCACGCATATTGAGCATCTACTTTCGCATCTGCTTAATAGTCGAAAAAGTGCTTAATAGATGTGCAACCGGGCGCTGCAGCCGTTGCTCTACATACATTCGCGACTGGCAGACGATTGATGTCCGGCATCAAACACCTATTCAGCACTTTTTTCGTCTATTAAGCACTTGCCGAAGTAGACCACGAGTATCGCACATAGCGTTTTGCCGGAATACCAACGTTTACAGGTTCCAGAATTCACGAGCCTCAGCGTATGCAACAACATGATTCATCCAAATCTGCTGAATAGATTTCAAAGGAGCCAAGAGGCGCACACAGACGGGTTCCATGAGCCACGAAATCGCACAATTGCACACATCGTAGTCCATATCCACACGTAGCCCTGACACGCATAGCGCAATCCAGCAGGCATCGAACGTCCGAGAGACCTACAGTTGAAAAATCACGCTCCCGAAATAACGGCGATAGATACATGGAAACATACACAGCATCGGGTTTCTTAGCATTCGCTCAGCATGCTGCTGGCATGATGGAATCACCAATGTTTTTTATACTTGCTATACGGGGCAGACTCGCGGAACGAGACGAAAGTGACGAGAGCGGTGATCGTGCTCAGGCATCAAGGCCAGTAGGCGGCGGACATACGTATAGCACCGGTGCAGTCGACACAGCCGACAGCACCGACAGCACCGACAGCACCGACAGCACCGACAGCATATTTTACCGATTACCCGGCAATGGAAGGACGAGGCGACGATGACGGACGATACGCAGCAGATGACTTCATACGCGCTGAACGACCCGGCGAAGCTGCTGCAGCCGCGGCTGTTGCTGCTGGAGGACGACGAGCGGCTGGGGCAGATCACCAAGGAACTGCTCGATGACGAGTATCGCGTGGAATGGGTGACGTCGGGCGCTCAAGCGAAGTCGCGCTTTGCGGCTGGCTCCTTCGACGCGGCCATCGTCGACCGGCGGCTGCCCGACATGGATGGTCTGGAACTCGTGCGGTCGCTGCGGGCCAGCGGCGTCACCACGCCGGTGCTGATCCTCACCGCGCTGGGCGCGGTCGGGGACATTGTCGACGGTTTAGACGGCGGAGCGAACGACTACCTCACGAAACCGTTCAGCTTCAAGGAATTGGACGCCCGGCTCCGGGCCATGCTGCGCGGGTACGACGCCGAGCGCGGCGATTCGTACGGCATCGGCGACTGGGTCTTCCACGCGCATACCGCCATGGCGGAAAGCCCACAAGGCGATCTGGTGCCGCTCACCGCCGCCGAAGCGGCCTTGCTCAAGGTGATGTGCGATTCGCCCGATCACGTGTTCAGCCGCGCCGAACTGCTGGGCACCGCCTTTCGCCCCGACGCGGTGGAAGGCACGGTGGACACCTATGTGTCGTACATCCGCCAGAAAACGACCCGGGATATTATTCTCACGGTGCGTGGAAAGGGCTATGTCTTGGGAAGGCCGGAGGAATGAGCGAGCGTGGGCATGGTACGGCTGGAGATGGTGGACCCAAGGATGGCGGGCCTTGGAAAACAACGGAATCGCAGACGGCTGGGCGGTTACAGCAATCGGCGAAATCGCCAAAATGCTCAGGAATCATGAAGATACGGGAGTCGGGGGCATCGGTCCCGGGGCATGGCGACAACATCAAACGTGCGATAGCAACTCCAGACGATCACGATGGCAGCGCCAAGGCTGCACCCGAAGTACCAGATGATTCCGCGAGTAGCAAGGCAATTGGCATCCACGCAGCCGGCAGGCCGCACATTACCAGCCCGCTCGCCGGCAACAAGGCGTCGTGGTCGATCAGCCTGCGCATCGTGCTGACGATGAGCGTCATCACTTTCATTGGCACGATTCTGCTTATCATCGGCGTCATTTGGGGGTCGCGGCGCGAGCTCAGCGAGCATGACATCAATCCCAACGACGTGAATCTGCCGGCCGCATTCCACGGGGCCTCGGTCATCGACAGCCGCAAGGCGCTGCTGCTCATCGTTTTCTTCGCCATCGGCATCATCCTCGCCGCCGGAGCGGTCGGCTGGTTCTTCTCCCGTCAGGAGATCCGCCCCATGCAGGAGGCGCTTCGACTGCAGCGCAATTTCGTGGCCGACGCCAGCCATGAGCTCAAAACGCCGCTCGCGGTCATCGGCGCCCGCACCGAGCTGCTCGACCACCGGTTGCAGCAGGGCAAGGCGCTCGACCCGGTCATCAACGACCTGCGCGACGACGTTTCCCGTATGGACAGCGTGATCAACGACCTGCTGCTCGCGGCGCAGGGCGCCCGGCAGGATGTTCCCACCGACGTCATCGCAGCAGCCCGTCGCGCGATTCATTCGGTCGCGCTGCTGGCCGACAAGGCAGCGGTTCGCATCGATTTTGCTGCTCCTGCGCATCCGGTCATCGTGCGCGGTGGCGAAACCGGCATCGAGCGGTGCATCGTCGCCGTGCTGGACAACGCCATCGCCCATTCGCCGCGCGGCTCCTCCATCGACGTGCGCGTGCGAACCATGCAAGCAAGCGAAGCGACAGAAGCGGTCGGTCCAGGCAATGCGCGTAATGCCACCAGCATAGGCGACGCGTCCAAAGCAGCGAGCAGAGGCAGCTTCACGCGGAAGGAACGCCCGTCGAATCAGGCCGAAATCCTCGTGCGCGACCACGGCAAAGGCATCGGCAACGACCCCGAACGGCTCTTCCAGCGCTTTTCCCGCGCCGATTCCGGCTCCTCGCATCAGGGCTACGGCTTGGGGCTGGCCTTAGCCCGCGATATCGCCATGCGCTACAACGGCTGGATCGACGTGGCGCAGACCAGCGATCAGGGCACCACGATGCGTATCGCCATACCGCTGATGAACTTGCAAGTGCAATCGCCTTCATGAATGGCACCGCTGATGTGCCAGTTTCCTGAACGCCCTCCTGCCTTCCCTTTGGGCAGATCGCGCACGGGCTATCTACCTTATCTTTCATCTGTAGTGCAATCCCGAACTTGCAGAGATGCATCTGCCTTACCTGTAGTGCCGTTTCCCCTGATCCACCAGGTATTTATGGCAGGAAATCACCATTCTCGGACGCCTGTATTAGCGATGCCACGATATCTACACTACAGATAAGGCAGATAGGCCTGAAAAGACCTGCGTATTGCACCACGGATAAGGAGCAGATATATGCCTCATTGCAGCGTAGAGCAGAAAACGCGTGCAAGTCTGGCACGTCGTCATCTTCTGCCCGAATGGCATTGTAATAACTCAGCCTTTTCGACTCTCGATTTTCCAAGGCAACATATGCGTGTGATATCTTCTTTCCCAGCTTTTGGACATTTGCTTGCAGCTTGTGGTTTGGCGTCGGATGAACCACGCAGGCGACACGCGGAACGCACGACAGGGGACGGAACTTATGGATAACATAACGCGGCACGACGCACACCAAAATGACATCGACGCCGCAACCGGCATCCCGGACATCCCCGCCGCTGCGCACGCCGCCATCCGCATCATCAAAGGCGACATCCTGCACACTCCCACGCCGGACGCCTTCGAAGTATGCGAAGACGGCTACATCATTGTCGCCAACGGCACGGTGCAACAGGTCACCTCAAACCTGCCAAGCGAGTACGCAGACCTGCCGGTGAGCGACTACAGCGGCTCGCTCATCATCCCCGGGTTCAACGACCTGCATATCCATGCGCCACAGTATCCGATAGCCGGGCTGGGCTTCGATTACGAGCTGCTCCCCTGGCTTGAGCGCTACACCTTCCCGGCCGAGGCGAATTTCGCCGACCCGGAGATAACGCAGCGCTGGTACAAGCGCTTCCTGAACAAGCTCTGGTCCGTGGGAACCCTGCGATTCAGCGCGTTTGCGACGCTGCACGCAGGCTCCACGCTTGAGCTGATGCGCCTGAGTCAGCAATCCGGCCTGCGCCCGGTCATCGGCAAGGTCAACATGGATCGCAATGCGCCGGAAAGCCTCATTGAAAGCACCGACGACAGCCTCGCCACCACGCAGGAACTTATCGAAGAGTCCCGCGAACTCACGCCAGACATCGGCTTCATCATCACGCCGCGCTTCGTGCCCTCCACCACGCCCGAGCTGATGCAGGGCCTGGGCGAGTTGGCCGAGCACTACGATCTGCCAGTGCAGTCGCATCTGGACGAGAACCTCGGCGAGATCGACTGGGTGCGCGAGCTGCATCCGGACATCCCCAGCTACGCCGAAGTCTACGAACATTATGGCCTGATGCCTGAGGGCAGGACGATCATGGCCCACTGCGTGCATACGAGCGAGCGCGAGCGCGCACTGCTCAAGGCACGCCGCGTGTACCTGGCGCATTGTGCGCAGTCGAATATGAATCTGACCAGCGGCATCATGCCGGTGCGCCGCGACCTCGACTACGGCCTGAATATCAGCATCGCGAGCGATGTCGGAGCCGGCCATGTGCCCGACATCAACCATCACATTGTGCAGTCGATCGAGGCGTCGAAAATGCTCAGCATGCTGCCCGAGCATCAGGGCGAGCGCCCGCTGCGCCTGCCCGAGGCCTTCGCTATGGCCACCAAGGCCAGCGGCGCCTTCTTCGGCCGAGTCGGTTCTTTCGAGCCGGGCTATGATTTCGATGCGCTCGTCATCCGCGAAGACGACAATCCGCTCAGCCTCTCTCCGCAGGAACGCCTCGAACGCTACATCTACACCGGCGACGACCGCAGCATCACGCATCGTTTCGTCGCCGGGCGAGAGATAGCGCTGCCCTTCCCGGAGGTGTAAATTAAGGGGAGTAGTTGAGGGGAGACGCGCCTTGAACCAAATGTCAGCAGAGGAATCGGCACAGCAGCCGACGCAAAACCAGGTTCCAAGTCAGACATGGGCTGCACCAGCGCCAGCGCAGCAGGAACTCGGGCCGATGCCCGGCCCGGCGCAGCAGCCGCCGTTCCAGTCCATGCCGCAGTCACCGTTTCAGCCGGCACTGCAGCCGAAACAGCGCAAGGGCTGGAAGATCGCGCTCATCGTCATCGGCATTATCATCGCGATCATCGCGGCCATCGCAGGAGGAGTATTCGCCATGCAGCAAAGCCAGCAGAATGACATGCGCCAGATCGTACACAGCAAGGAAGCCGATAAAGCCTTCAGGGAAACCTTGCAAGGCTATGACCCCCTCGCATTCACCGACAGGGACGTCATCCATTCGTACACCATCGATGACGGCACTATCAGACACAACCCCATGGGTGGCATAGATGTGACCGTATATGTGAACGGCGATCGTAAACTGGACGTGTTTTTCAACCTAGAAACTTTCCGAGCGGATTGGATACATTTCAGCGGCGGCTACCGACTCGCTGCTTGATTGGTGCATTTGGGATAATGCTGGTGCAACGTTCATTCGATAGGTGATTAAAGGTATGGCGACAACGCGACAGCCTCTCAAGGCCGCTGAAATTCCTCTCGGGAAGCTATTCTCGAACGACTTCGACTTCGTGATTCCGGAGTACCAGCGTCCCTATACCTGGGGTACTGACGAGACGATGCAACTGCTGTCTGACTTGCAGAGCGCCCTGGAGCGTGACACGGATGAGCCTTACTTCTTGGGGTCGGTAGTGCTCGTCAAGGAGGAAGGTGACACGAAGTCAGAGGTGATCGACGGTCAGCAGCGTTTGACGACGCTCTCGCTAATTCTGGGTGTCTTGCGCGATCTGGTTGATAACCCGAACATGAGTCGAGCTATACATGAGTTCCTCGAGAAGCCAGCTGTCGAGTGGGACGATGACCAACCCGCGACTCCACGGCTTGCCCTGCGACCTCGCGACAAACGTTTCTTCAATGAGTACGTCCAAACAGTGGATGGGACTGCGCAGCTGGTGGACATCAGCAACAACGTCACCGAGACTGATTCCCAACGCGCCATCCGAGACAACGCGAAGGCTCTGCGCGCTGAACTTGAAGGCTGGGATCAGGAACAGTTGAAAGCTCTGTTCAAGATGATGGGTGCGAGAACCTTCATGGTCACCGTCTCTACCCCTGACCTGAACTCGGCCTATCGCATCTTCTCGGTGATGAACTCGCGTGGCATGCCTCTTGCGCCCTCCGATATTTTCAAGTCGCAGGTGATTGGTGCGATCCCTGATTCAGACAAGCAACATTACGCTGACTTGTGGGAGAAGCTCGAAGAAGACTTGGGGCGTGACGAGTTCGCAAACCTGTTCCTCTATATTCGAGCAGTCTCCAGCCAGACGCGTGCGGTGCGAAGCCTGCTGACTGAGTTCCCGGAACAGGTGCTGAATAAGTACCTGCTCGCCGACGACGGTAAGGGCTTCATCAAAGAAGTACTCGAACCGTATGCACGTGCGGATGTGCGCCTGAACTCTGCCGACTTCGCAGGAGCCGATTGGGCTGGAGTCAACGCCTGGTTGAAGCGCCTCGGCCAGTTGGACAACGATGACTGGCGACCGGTTGCACTATGGGCACTCAAACACCACGGTGACGATCCGGTGTTCCTTGAGGCATTCCTGCAGAAACTGGAACGCTTGGCAGCAAGCATGTTGTTGCGCCGCTTGTACGCGACTCCGCGTGCGCAACGCTACATGGAACTACTGAGTCAACTTGTCGAGGGCACCGGTATTGACTCGCCCGCCTTTGAACTGAGCGACCGCGAGAAGGAAGAGAGCATCCACACTCTCGACGGTGAGCTATACACCTACACGCGGATCCGCAAGTACGTGCTGTTGCGCCTTGATTCGGCACTCGCTAACGATCCAGGTGCTTCATACGACCACAACTTGATCACGGTGGAGCATGTCCTTCCACAAACGCCAAGTGAAGGTAGCGATTGGCTGCAGGATTTCACCGAGGATGAGCGTGAGTATTGGACTCACCGCTTGGGAAATCTTCTGTTGTTGAACCGCAGAAAGAACTCGCAGGCGCAGAACTACGACTTCGAGAAGAAGAAGGAAGCGTACTTCACGTCCAATTCAGGTGTCGCGGTCTTTGCGCTGACGACCCAGGTACTCCAAGAACCGGTGTGGACTCCTGAAGTGATCGAGAGGCGACAGGCTGACCTGAAAGCACTCCTCATCAAGGAATGGCAGCTCTCCTAACGTCTTTACCGGGAAGCCAGGTCACTCATTTTCAACGCAGTTTCACTCCCGTCCCTGAACACGAAGGTGATCATGCCGTCGGCGGTCACTTGGGCGTGGTCGGTGAGGGTGTGCCAGAGGTAGGGAGTGAACTCGATCCGGCTCGTCTCTAGTTCGGCGAGGTTGAGTTTGTAGTGCTGGTAGGCGCTGAGCCTGTTTTGCAGGTCGGTGATCTCAGCGAGGATGATGCCGTGCTGCTGGAGTAGGTCCGTGTGCTCGGCGGAGAGTGTGTCGAAACGGTGCTGGTAGTCAGCCTGGTTCTGTGCGACTCGGGCGTTCGTGGCGATCAGTTTCTCAATCGCGTCACCAACTGTCGCGGCTTGGGCACTGATCCGGTCGGCTTGAAGTCGCAGGTCAGTGGTGTCGAGTTCTGCAAGTAGCTCGGCTTCGAGTACGCCATCAACGCCGCCGCGCTCAGCGAGCATCTCGCGTACGGCTTCCACGAACGCTACTTGTAGTTGCTGGTCGCTCAGGTGCGGGGTGGTGCAAACCGAGCCGCCATCGTATTTGTGGTTGCACCGCCAGACGCGTTTCTCGTATTTTGATCCGGCGTGCCAGGTTTTCGATCCGTACCAGGAGCCACACTGGCCGCACCGGATTTTGCCTGAGAAGGTGCGTTGGCGGGAGGCGGAGCGGCGGCCTTTCTTGATGGCTGCGAGTTCTGCTTGGACGAAGTCCCACACGGCGGGGTTGATGATCGCTTCGTGGTTGCCGGTCACGTAGTACTGGGGCACTTCACCTTGGTTCGCGATCTGGCGTTTGGTGAGGAAGTCTGCGACGTAGCTCTTTTGCAGGAGCGCATCACCTTTGTATTTCTCGTTGGTGAGGATGCTGCGTAGCGTGCCGAGCGGCCAGTTCTGGTTCCCGCCGGGTGAGAGGTGCCCTTCAGCCTTGAGGTGTTTGGCGATGGCGGTGAGTGAGAGACCTTCTAGGAACATTGAGTAGATGTAGCGGACGGTGACGGCCTCTAGCTCGTTGATGACGAGGTTGCCGTCTTCTCCTCGGTCGTAGCCGAGGAATCTGCTGAACGGGAGGGTGACTTTCCCGTCGGCGAAGCGTTTGCGGTGCCCCCAGGTCACGTTTTCTGAGATGGAGCGTGCTTCTTCTTGCGCGAGGGAACTCATGATGGTGATGATGAGTTCACCCTTGGCGTCGAACGTTCAAATGTTCTCTTTCTCGAAGTACACCTCGACGCCGTGCTCTTTGAGGGTACGCACGGTGGTCAACGAGTCGACGGTGTTGCGGGCGAACCTTGAGACGCTTTTGGTGACGATGAGGTCGATCTTCCCGGCCAGCGCGTCAGTGACCATCGCCTGGAACCCGGCACGTTTCTTTGTTGAGGTGCCGGTGATGCCTTCGTCGGTGTAGATGCCTGCGAGTTCCCACCCGGAGTGGTCGGTGATGTACCTGGTGTAGTAGTCAACCTGCGCCTGGTAGGAGGAGACTTGGTCATCGTGGTCGGTTGAGACCCTTGCGTATCCGGCGACGTTCTTCGCGCGGGTTTGGCTGAGCGGAGCGCCGGTGTGGAGGCGGCGGGTCGCTGGGATCGTGGTGACGGTGCGGGTCATGAGCTTGCGCCTCGGCTTTGACGTAGGGAAGCCATGCGTTCGGCGTTGGCGGGGTCAGCCCACCACGCTTTCATTTTCTTGGAGTGGGATTCACGGCGCTCGGGGGTTGCGCGCTTGCGCATCCGCTCTGCAGTTTCTTCGCGGCGGTCTTGATCCCATTGGGTGCGTTGATACTGACCCCATGCCGCCCGGCGCGTATCACTCCACGCTCTGAGTCGTTGTTGTGAGTACCATTCACGGTCGATGACCTCTCCGTCGCTGAGGTGGAATGTGGCGCGGTTGGGTGCTGGCATCACGACATGGTCAACGCGGCGTTCGAATTCTCCCGCGTCGAAGGTGTCGGTGCCAAGTACTTCGGCGCAGAGATCTTTCAAGGTGGGTTCGGGGATGTTCTTGTTGGTGCAGGAGCGCCCACCGGATCGCTTGTGTCCGTCGCGTTTGGTGCGGCATATCCAGATGTACTTCACCTGGCCGTTGGTGGAACGTTTCCCTGACCGCGAGTAGCTCATCCCGCAGATCCCGCATTTGATTTTCGAGGTGAAGCAACTGGTGGGGATCGCCCAGTTCGCGTGTGCTCCTTCATCGCGGCGACGTTGCCGCTCGGCCTGCACTGCCGCGAATGTTTCAGCAGGGATGATCGCGGGGATGGCGTTCTCGACCCGATACATGGGCACCTCGCCGGTGTTCGCCACGGCGCGCTCTCCCAGGGTGGGGGTGTGCCAGCGTCCGAGGGTGAGCGTGCCGGTGTATGCCTCGCGGGAAAGCCATGATCTGGGTGCTTCTGGTGAGAAGGGTTTGCCCTCTCGGGTCAGGATTCCTTCACGTGTGAGATCTGCGGTGAACTGCTCCATCGAGACTTTCGCGAGGTAGGCGTCGAAAGCCCTACGGATGAGCACGGCCTCATGTTCGATGACCTGTACGTCGCTGGCGTCGGGTGAGTCGGTGTACCCGTACAGGTGGAACCCGTTGGCCAGACCTTGTTCGAACTGTTGGTGTACTCGCCACTTCACGTTCGCGGAGAGCTGTTCGGATTCTGCTTGCGCGAAGGACGCCAGCAGGGTCAGCATGAACTCCCCATCAGCGGTCGCGGTGGAGATGCCCTCCTTCTCGAATCTGACCTCAACGCCGAGGCCGTTGAGTTCGCGCACGACTTCGAGGAGGTCAACGGTGTTGCGGGCGAACCGGGAGATCGACTTCGTGAGGATCAGGTCGATCTCGCCCGCTCGTGCGGAGGCGAGCATCGCTTGGAACTCGGGTCGGTTGGTGGTGGTGCCAGAGATCCCGGAGTCCGCGTAGACGCCCGCGTACTCCCAGCCCGGCGTGGTCTGAATTAGATGCGAGTAGTGCGATACCTGGAGTGAGAGTGATTTGGGTGAACGGTCGGTCTCGAACGAGATACGCGCATACGCCGCCACCCTCAGCGGCCTAGTGGCTTTCTCTGGTGCCATGATTCGCTGCATTCGCGCCACGGGTTTCCCTCTCACTGTTTGCGGGTTTGTATCCTTTGCATGTCTATAGATCACTCGGCGCGGCAGATAAGTCAACGCGCACCCGAGCGTTCAACCCGCCCAACATCGCGCCGGTTCGATCAGCGACCCGCACGGCAATACGAGCGGCTTGCACCTCGGTGATCACGCCCGCAGTGACAAGGTATTCGAGCCTGGTGAGGGTGGCCGCGTAGCGGGCTTCGGCGGTGAGTTCTTCACTGGTCATCGCCTGCCGCCGCGAGTACCGAAACGATGCTGGATGTAGCACGAGTGCGTGCAGTACCTGCGCGTCGAGTTCCCATACGCTTCGAACTCGCCGCCGCAGTGGGCGCAGGTGAACGTGTAGAACGCGCGCCGGTTGATCAGTTCGGAGTGCGCATGCCACCAGGAGCGGCGGCACGCTTCGCTGCAGAATTTGGCGCGCCGCCCAGGGGTGAGGACGGTGCCGCAGGATCGGCACCACACACCCTCCGGGTCATCAGCCCTCACAGCGTTAATATCCGGTTCGACGTTGTTGCGGCGGCACCACGATTTCACCGAGTTCGCATTTAGGTTCAAGAACTCGCTGATCTTCGAATACGTCACCCCGGCGGTGCGCAGGGTGCGAACCTGTTCTTGTAACCCTGGTGTCCAAGTCATCCGGCGGCCTCCCCAGGCCAGCGGCGTCATCGCCGGCATGTCCATCACCGACGAACGCAAGCAGATCTACGACTTCTCCGACCCGTACTTCCAGTCAGGCGTGCAGATGGCGGTGGCGAAGAACGACACCAGCATCACGAAATACGCTGATCTCAAAGGCAAGACCGTCACCGTGAAAACCGGCTCCGAAGGCGAAAGCTACGCCAAATCCGTCGCCGGCAAATACGGCTTCACCGTCAAATCGGTCGACCAGTCCGCCACCATGTACGAGATGGTCAAGTCGGGCAACGCCGCCGCCGTCTTCGACGACTACCCGGTGCTGGCCTACGGCATCTCGCAGAACAACGGCCTCAAGGCCGTGACGCCCAAGGTGCCCGAAGGGTCCTACGGCTTCGCAGTGAATAGGGCCAAGAACCCTGAGCTGCTGGCCGCCTTCAACGTCGGCCTCAAGGAGCTGCGGGATTCCGGACAGTATGACAAGATTCTCACAAAGTACCTTGGCAATAACGCCTCCGCGTCCGCAGACACCAACGCGGTGAAAACCGTCAAGAAGACGAGCTTCTGGGACTTGGCCAAGCAGTCCTTCCCCGCGCTGATGACCGGTTTGCGCAACACGCTTATCATCACGGCGCTGTCATTCATCATCGCGCTGATTCTCGGCCTGGGCTTCGGCCTGATGCGCGTAGGCACGAACAAGGTGCTGGGCTGGATTGCCAAGATCTATGTAGCAGTGTTCCGCGGTACGCCTGTGCTGGTCTGGGCCTTCTTCTTCTACTTCGGCATCCCGCAGCTCGCGGGGCATGCGCTGCCCAACTGGCTGTGGATATCCGGCCTGCTCACGCTCTCGCTCAACTCGGGCTCGTACCTGACCGAAATCATTCGCGGCGCGATCCAGTCGGTCGATGTGGGCCAGACCGAGGGCGCACGTTCGCTGGGCATGACCAGCAGCCAGAAGCTGCGCAAGGTCGTGCTGCCGCAGGCCGTGAAGATCGGCACGCCGTCGATCATCAACCAGCTGGTCATCATGCTCAAGGATTCCTCGCTGCTGCTGACCATCGGCTTCGCCGACCTGCTCTATCAGGCGCAACAGCTCTACGCCTCCAACTTCCGCGTCACCGAGACGCTGCTGATGGTCGGCATCATCTACTTCGTGGCGATCACGCTGCTCACCTGGGTCGCGAACATCGCCGATAGGAGGCTGAACAAGTAATGAACGCAACAACACCTGCCACCGGGCTTACTGCAACCGCTGTGGCCCCGGCAACCACCGTCACCACCACAACCGATAGCGCCGAAATCGTCGTCGACGCGCACGACCTGCGCAAGAACTTCGGCAGCACCGAAGTGCTCAAAGGCATCGATCTGACCGTCACGAAAGGCGAAGTGGTCTGCATCATCGGCCCCTCGGGCGCGGGCAAATCGACGCTGCTGCGCTGCCTGAACGGCCTGGAGACCCCCACCTCGGGCAGCATCGTCGTCAACGGGCACGATTTGAGCGACAAGGCCACCAACATCGACAAGGTGCGCGAGCAGATCGGCATGGTCTTCCAGCACTTCAACCTCTTCCCCAACATGAGCGTCGAGGAGAATATCACGCTCGCGCCGACTATGGTGCGCAAGGTTCCCAAGGCCGAGGCGCACGAGACCGCGCTGCGGCTGCTCAAGCTCGTCGGGCTCGAAGAGAAAATCGACGCCCGGCCCGCCTCGCTTTCCGGCGGCCAGAAGCAGCGCGTCGCCATCGCCCGCGCACTGGCGATGAACCCGGCCGTGATGCTCTTCGACGAGGCCACCTCGGCGCTCGACCCGGAGATGGTCGGCGACGTGCTCGGCGTCATCGAGCGCCTGGCCGAACGAGGCATGACGATGATTCTCGTGACGCACGAGATGGGCTTCGCGCGCGAGGTCGCCAGCCGCGTCATCTTCACCGACGCCGGCGTGATTGACGAGGAAGGCACCCCCGACGAGATCTTCGGCAATCCGCAGAGCGAGCGCCTGAAGTCCTTCCTCTCGAAGGTGCTGTAAGAGCGGCTGGGTGCAACCCGGGCGCGTCTTGCGGCGCATCTTGGCTGCATCCCGTTGCTCCGTGTCCCATCATCCCGTTTGAACCGTCATAAGGCCCGTACCATTTCGAAGGTGGTGCGGGCTTCGTGGCACTTGCGTCGTCTTTTGACCGCTAACGCGACCCTGACGTACAAAATGCTACGTTCGGGGGCAAATTAACGTGACGTTTGCTACGTCAGGGTCGCGTTAGCGGTCAAAAGGCGACGTTTCTCCCGCATTCCTTCACATTCCGCCCCGCCCAGCACTCACCAAGCACCCGCCCAGCATTCATCCAACGTCCGTCCAACGGCATCAATGCGGCCCAAGTGCGCTCAAGTGTGATATTCCATACATGGATTGCATATCGTTAGTGGCGATACAGCCGTGCCAAAGAAACGTGACGACACTACTATGGTCCCTATGAACGATTCCACATCCTGGGTCAATCCGCTGCGCGATCCGCGCGACCTGCGTCTGCCGCGCATCGCCGGCCCATGCAGTCTCGTGATCTTCGGCGTCACCGGTGATCTGGCTCAGAAAAAACTGCTTCCCGCCATCTACGATCTGGCCAACCGCGGCCTGCTGCCACCGAGCTTCAGCCTCATCGGCTTCGCCCGCCGCGACTGGACCAACGAGAATTTCATCGACTTCGTCAAAGCCGCCGTTGAAAAACGCTCACGTACCCCATTCAAGGACTCCACATGGGAGAACCTTGCCAAGGGCATCCGCTTCGTGCAGGGCACTTTCGATGATTCCGAGGCTTTCACGCGCCTGAGCGACACCGTGCAGGAGCTCGACCGCGACCGTGGCACGCGCGGCAACCACGCCTTCTACATGTCCGTGCCGCCGAGCGCCTTCCCGGTCGTCTCCAAGCAGCTCGCCGCCTCCGGCCTGTCGAAATCAGGCGAGGGCGCATGGCGCAGGGTCATTATCGAGAAGCCCTTCGGCCGCGACCTGGCCAGCGCCAAGGAGCTCGACCGCGTGGTCTCCGAGGTCTTCGACCCCAGCTCGGTCTTCCGCATCGACCATTATCTCGGCAAGGAAACCGTGCAGAACCTGCTCGCGCTGCGCTTTGCGAACACGATGTACGAGCCGATCTGGAATTCGAACTACGTCGATCATGTGCAGATCACGATGGCCGAGGACATCGGCATCGGCGGCCGCGCCGGATACTATGACGGCATCGGCGCCGCGCGCGATGTGATCCAGAACCACCTGCTGCAGCTCATGGCCCTGACCGCTATGGAGGAGCCGGTGAGCTTCTCGGCGGACGACCTGGCCACTGAGAAGTCCAAGGTCCTTTCGGCTGTTCGTCTGCCCAAGGATCTCGCGGCGAATACCGCGCGCGGGCAGTATTCCGAAGGCTGGCAGGGTTCCACCCGCGTCGGTGGCTACTTCGATGAGAAGGGCGTCTCGCCCGACAGCATCACCGAAACCTACGCGGCCATCCGCCTTGATGTGGATACGCGCCGCTGGGCTGGCGTGCCCTTCTACCTGCGTACCGGCAAACGGCTGGGCAAGCGCGTCACCGAGATCGCGGTCGTCTTCAAGCGCGCCCCGCACCTGCCGTTCGAGAACACGGCGGTGCAGGAGCTGGGCAAGAACGCCATCGTCATCCGCGTGCAGCCCGACGAAGGCGTGACCATGCGCTTCGGCTCCAAGGTGCCGGGCGGCTCCTCGATGGAGCTGCGCGACGTGTCGATGGACTTCAGCTACGGCCGTTCCTTCACCGAAAGCTCGCCGGAGGCCTACGAACGCCTGATACTCGACGTGCTGCTCGGCGACCCGCCGCTGTTCCCGACCACCGAGGAGGTCAACCTCAGCTGGAAGATCCTCGACCCGATTGAAGAATTCTGGTCCACCCAGGGCCGCCCGCAGCCGTATCGCTCGGGCACTTGGGGTCCGGCCGAAGCGGATGAGATGCTGGCCCGCGAAGGGCGTTATTGGAGGATGCCATGATCATCGATATGCCCAACACCCACACCAGCGAGATCGCCCGCAAGATCGACGAGCTGCACGAGGAGCGCGGCGAGGCCGCGACCGGCCGCGTGCTCACGCTGCTCATCTCCACGGAAACCACCGATCTTGAGCATGCGCTGGAAGTCGCGAATGCGGCCAGCCGCGAGCATCCGTGCCGCGTCATCGCCATCGTGCCGGACACCGCTTCCGACATCGACCCGCAGCAGGACGATTCGAACCTCAACGCCCAGGTGCGCTTCGGCGCGGACGCCGGCGCTGGCGAGATCATCATTCTGCACCCGCGCAACGGCCTGATTCGCCATCAGGACACGCTCGTGATCCCGCTGCTCGTGCCCGACGCGCCCATCGTGGCGTGGTGGCCGACCGATCCGCCCGCCAATCCTGCCAAGGACTTGCTCGGCGCAATGGCCCGCAGCCGCATCACCGATGCTGCGAACTCTGACAATCCGGAGGCGACGATGGAGCGGCTGCGACGCAATCTGTGCGCCGAGGACGTCGATCTGTCGTGGACTCGACTGACGGTCTGGCGCGCGATGCTCGCCTCGATGCTTGACCAGCCGCCATACCTGCCGATTCTCAAGGCGAAGGTGAGCGGCCCGAAGAACTTCCTGTCGCTCGATCTGCTGCGCGCCTGGCTGCGGCTTCGCCTCGACGTGCCGGTTGAGCTGGAAATCGTGGAGGATGCGGTCGCGATAACCGGCGTATACCTGACCCGCGAGGACGGCGTCATTTCACTCGAACGGCCCGCCGAGGATCAGACGGTCGTGCGGCAGCCGAATCAGGCGCCACAGCCGATTTCGATGCCCATCCGCACCGACGAGGACTGCCTGAGCGAGGAATTGCGCCGTCTTGAGCCCGATGAGGTCTACACCGAGGTCATCAGCTCCGGCTGGGATCTGATGTACAGCTAGGCATAGCTATGGCTGAGCATAACTGACTTAGCCGAGTGCTTGGCTTATGCGAGTGGCTGCAACCGCGTTTGTCGGTTCGCAGCCACTCGCATACGTTGGCGCGTCGATGCAGTGCCACGCTTGGCTGGTACACGGTGCGTTGATGCATGATCGACGCTTGGTCGACATCTCGAAGCAGCAGTTTGAAGGAATGCACTCAGGTTTTCATGTTGTACTGTGTAATTCCTTATGTTTTGCGTGCATGTGCCTTATTTGAGGCATTACCGTGATCTCGCGGAGTCCATCTTATCTGGCTTATCTGTGACACCGCCACGCAGTAAACTCAGATGCATGACAGCAAAACCGCCATATGCGAGCGGCAATACACGAGATGACGCGAGATCAGTGCCGCTAAATAAGTTCGATAGATCTCTGCAGCACCTCAACAGTGCCACGAATAAGGCAGTCACAACCCATTGCGCGGTCGCAGATAGTCACAAGTAATCGCGAACGAGAGATTACCCCTCTGCCATGCACAACCAAGTAGGAAGAGCCTTTATTCAAGGCGGTGAAGGAGAATTCGATTATGGCCGAACGCCAACTTGTGGTGTATCGCGACAGCGACACCATCGCCCAGGCGGGTGCGCAACGCACTTTGCTCGCGATACTCGACGCGCTCAGTGCGCAGCCACAGCCCGCGCGCTTCGATCTTGCGCTCACCGGCGGTTCCGACAGTCTGAAAGCCTTGAGCTATATGGCCTCGAACCCGCTGACAGAGGTCATCGACTGGTCGCGCGTCCACATCTGGTGGGGCGACGAGCGCTTCGTCGCCGCCGATGACGAGGATCGCAACGCCTTGCAGGCCCGGCGCAGGTTCCTGGATGCGCTGATCAGCGATGGTCGCCTTCCTGCGGCGAATATCCACGAGATGCCCGCCGACACCCGCTCCCCCGAGCAGGTCGCTGCCGATGCCGCCGCCAGCGACGCGGGTGACGACACAGCCAATGACGCCCTGCTGGATGCCGCCGCGCAGCAGTACGAGCGGGAACTCGTTGCCGAACTCGGCGAGCAGCCGGTGTTCAATCTGCTGATCCTCGGCATGGGGCCGGACGGACATTACGCCTCGCTCTTCCCCGGCCACACCGAAATCAACATCACCGATCGACTCACCGTCGGCGTCAATCATTCGCCGAAAATGCCCCCGCTGCGGCTCTCGCTCACCGCACCGCTGCTGGCCCGCAGCCGCCGTACCTGGTTCTTCACCGCCGGAGCCGCCAAGGCCGACGCCATCGCGCAGGTCTTCGCTAAGCCCGACAACCCCGCCTACCCCTCGTCATTCGCTGCCGGCACCGAAGAATTCATCTGGTTCACCACGGCTGACGCCGTCGAGAAGGTGCTGTAAGCAGTCGTACAGACGGAGGAACTTCGATTCAGTTTCGAGGCCATCGAGCTCGCGGCCATCAAGCTTAGGGCCAAAGACAGGGCCATTGACTGCGCACGAATCAGGCGCGTATCATATTGCAAATAGTTCGCAATAAGAAATCTCTTTCACGCAGCGGAGATCCGCGCAAGCGTGCGCAGCAACATCGCCGGAACCGGCCTGTTCCGGTTACCGTGCTGAACGGCTTTCTCGGCTCGGGCAAGACCACCATGCTGCAGAACTTGCTGCTGCAGGCAGGGAAGCGCACGCCGCGCCTGCGTCCCGCCGTGATCGTCAACGACATGAGTTCGCTCGATGTCGATGGCATTGTCGTCGAGGAAACCGAAATTGTGAGCGAACAGCAAGGCAACTTCGCCAGTATCAGCGGGGGCAGCGTGCACAGCGACGAGCTGCTGCCCAAGCTGATCGGCATAGCCGAGACCATGCTCGACACATGCGACATCGAGCACATCTTCATCGAGACCTCGGGAAGCACCCGACCTTGGCCCCTGATCAAAGCGCTCACCAATCATCCGCGACTGCAGCTGCACGGCTTTCTCTCGCTGGTCGACGCGGCGATGCTCCGCGACGATTTCGACTACGGCGAGTCGATCGCGGCACAGGTGGGCCGTCAGCTCGATGCCGGAACACTTGGCGTCGAGACCCTGATCGCCGAGCAGGTGATGTTCGCCTCTAAAATCTACCTAACCAAACTCGACAAACTGCAGCCCGAGCAGGTCACGCGCACGGCGGCTGCGCTGCACCAGCTGAATCCCTTCGCCGGCATCACCGGCGTGCGCTTCGGCAGCGTGCAACTCGACACGGTGCTGAGGCAGCCACGGTTCCCGCTGGACCGGGTTCGGCAGCTCGGGAGTGAAATCGAAGCGTTCGACACCGCGCATCCTGAGACCGGGCGGCTGGTCTCGCTGGTGCTTGACGATCCGCGGCCATTCCATCCCCAACGGTTATGGGATGCCTACACGACCGCGCTACCGCAGACGCTTTATCGCAGCAAGGGCATGACATGGATTCCCACCCGCGACGACAAAGTGCTGCTGTGGAATCAGGCGGCGGGCGGCGTGGATCTTGGGTTCTTCGGCTACTGGAAGGCTGGCGTGCTGCAGCGCGAACGCCGTGCCGAGATCGGTGAATCGACGCCCGGAGAAGGGCCTGTGCAACGGCGGCTGCTGCCCGTCGAGATAGCGGGGCTCACCCGCGAGGTCAACGCAATCGACCCGATTTTCGGCGATCGCCGCACGAGCATCACCCTATTGGGAGAGGAGGCCGATACGCGGGCGTTTCTCACCCGGCTCCAAGAGTGTCTGTGCACGTCCGACGAGGTGGCCGCCTGGCAGCGCGGCGAGAAGTTCGACGACCCCTGGCCGCAGCAAACGCTCACCGTCGGCCCGCAGTATGCAGACGGACGCCGTCGCTAGATGGTTTTGGGCTCCCTATAGTCTGATTTTGGCAAAACCCGCCTTTAGCGGTAAATCACGAGAGCTTCAACAGTGGGAAATATCTGATATCAGCAATGAGCCCACACGAAAACTGGAATCCGATGGAATCATCAGCACGCATGGAGCCAGACCGATCCATTATGCACAGTCCGGCAAGGGCTGCGAGCTGTTTCTGCAGCTAGAGCCGTAGCGGCTGTTGCTCTGTGCCCGAAAAGCCATGAGCAATGCAGATGCGTGCGCAACGCGCAAAACCCGCAGACTGTTTTCGACAGGCTGGCTGCTGGGCTCTGTCTCGTTTGTGACAGTTACCAGCGGCAAACGTCGTAAACGAGACAGAGTGGGTGACCGCTCCGCCCCTTTCGTGACGCTAACTTGCGTTCAGAGTCACGAAAGGGGCAGTGCCTCTTGACCGGTGCCCCTTTCGTGACGGATAGTTCGGATTAGCGTCACGAAAGGGGCATCGGGGCTGAAAAAGGGTTGCGCACCGCGCACCGCCATGCGCTATTCATGTTTTCTGTATGGCATGTTCGCGATAAGCAATGGTTTGTCATCTGCCTGTCGTCGTTTGGCAAACGCTTCGATATATGCCCGACATGTGGCGGTTTCTTTCCCCTCTAGCGTGAAATACGAATCCGCGGAATCCGCGCATCGTGCCTGCGGATCACCACCATTCACATTCATATCCACACCCACACCCACCTCGCGATGACCAATAACAAGACCATCAACCATCGCGCACACATCGCATAGAGGAATCAGAGGAATAAAGGAGCATCATGAACACTTCACATGCCCATCATCAACGACACAACCGCAGCCAACACCTTTGGCGAAAGTGGGCGGCGGCAGGCGTTTCGCTGTCCCTCGCCCTC
This sequence comes from Bifidobacterium subtile, assembly GCF_000741775.1. Classification (GTDB taxonomy): domain Bacteria; phylum Actinomycetota; class Actinomycetes; order Actinomycetales; family Bifidobacteriaceae; genus Bifidobacterium; species Bifidobacterium subtile. The sequence goes on along the minus strand of NZ_JGZR01000001.1, from coordinate 27,041 downwards.
TCACTGTTCGGATGCGGGGCATCCTCGTCAGGAGACTCCTCATCAGGCGGGAAAGCCCCCTTCCTCGTTGGCGGCCTCTTCCCACAGACCGGCTCCCTGAGCTATTTCGGTCCGCCGGAAACTGCCGCTTTCAAGCTGGCCGAACAGGATATCAACAAGGCCGGCGGCGTACTCGGCACGCCAATCAAAACGGCCACAGCCGACGTCAACGATGCCGACCACGCCGACCAGAACCAATCAGCGACGAATTCGCTGCTCTCCAAGAATCCAAGCGTCATCGTCGGCAACCCATCGAGCGGCGTCGTGAAGAACACGTACAGTACGATAGCGGCCGCCCAAGTGCCGCTGATTTCCGTCGGCGCCACGGCCACTTCGCTCTCGGGCATCAGCCCCTACTTCTTCCGCACCGTGCCGCCCGATTCCGTGCAGGGCGCAGTGCTCGCCGACACCATCGCGCAGGACGGTGTGAGGAAGCTCGCCATCGCATCATTCAATGACGAGGCCGGCAACGGCATGCGCGATGTCGTGTCGCAGCGCATCGCCAGCGACGGCGTGGATGTCGTATATGGCAAGAGCGAATCCTTCGATCCCGTGGAAACCGACTTCGCGCCGCTGGCCGCCACCATCAAGGCGAGCAAGCCGGACGCAGTGCTCGTCATCGCGTTCGTCCAGACCATTCCTCTGGTCAAGCAGCTGATTTCGGCTGGCATCGATCCGCACAAGCTGTATTTCTTCGACGGCAACACCGCGGATTATTCCAAGGATTTCGCAGCCGGCACTCTCAAAGGCAACAAGGGCACGATTCCGGGCGCCCATGCCTCCGCACAGTTCCAGAAGCGGCTCAAAGCCATCGATTCCTCGCTGACGAGCTTCACCTATACCGCTGAAACCTATGACGCAGTAGTGCTTTCGGCACTTGCCGCGCAAAAGGGCGGAGCCAGCGACCCAGCGACCGTGCACAAGAACCTGCCTGCAGTATCCGGTTCACAGGGCGGCCAGCAGTGCGGATCGTATGCGGACTGCCTTGCTCTGCTCAAGGATGGCAAGGAGATCGCCTATCACGGGCAGTCAGGAGTGGGGCCGTTCAACAAGAAGAACGATCCGAGCTCCGCCTACATCGGCATCTATGCCTTCGACGGCGATAACAGGCCGGTCTTCGACCACGCGCAGCAGGGCAAAACCGAGTAGCGGCAGCAACGATAGCAACGGCAAATAACGGACGGCTCACACGCTGCACGCTGCCGGGGGCGACAGACTATGCTGATTGGCCGGATTGACCGGATTGACCGTCCCCAGCAGTTGCGGCAGCATCGTCCAGCACTTGCTTCGCTGAAGCCTGTATCGCTGAGTAGACGGCTTGCACCGCTTTCACATTGCGCTGGGAGGCTCGCGTCACCATGAATATGTTCCGGTGCCTTGCCGGAGCGAAATCGAGCAATGACACCCCTTCGTCGGAAAGTATTGCAAGCTCGGGCAATCCGCAGATCATCAGGTCCCTGCGTACCGCCTCCTGCATGGCGGCGTAGCTGGCGAAAACGCCGCCGATCTGCGGAGCGAACCCGGACTCTCGACACAGGTGCTTGAGATAGTCGGACAGATATGCGCTGTCGAATTCCATCGCCCAGCGCTGCTTGTCGAGCGCGTCTATGGCTGTGGAAGTGCGCTGAGCCAGCTCATTATGTTGCCCGACGACGATTTTCAGCGCATCGCTGCCCAGCGCGACAAGCTTGCGGTCTCTTTTGTCGAGCGTCGGCTTGCCGAAATACGCGACGATTGCGATATCGGTCTGGTGCAGGTCGAGCGCGGGAATGCTCTGCCCCGGTTCCATCTCGAACATCTTGGTTTCCAGCGAAGGATACTGCTCTCGGATGTCGGCGGCGGCAGGGATGACAATCGAACGCAATGCGCTGGCGAACGCGGCGACGCGAACGGTACCTTGCATAATCGAGCTTTTGCCGTTCATCGAGTTCTCGATAAGCTCCAGCTCACCCAACACGGAATGCACCTGCCGAGCGAATTCATGCCCCGCCAAGGTGAGGCGCACCCTGCGCCCGGCACGCTCGAACAGCACGGTGTTGGTCTCGCGTTCCAGCAACGACAGCTGCTGGGAGACCGTGGACGCACTGACATTCATTACCTCGGCCACGCGGTGCATCGTGCCCAGCACCTCGAATTGGACCAGAAGCTGCAATCGCCATGTATTGAACATCGTCTGTCACTTCATACTTTCCGAATATATTGTTTAGGAATTCCATACAAATGTAATTACATCGTTTCAAAAGAATAAACATACTGATATTACCGGGATATGAACAGACACCGCGAACGACCACACAGGATAACCACAAGATAAGGAAATGCACATGATCATTGATCCATTCGAACGCAGAGACGACCCGTGGCAGGATGTTGAACGCCATGTCGGCCGGTACGGGGCACCATACTTCGTCCCCGAAGTCATCGACCATGCGCAGGGCAGCTACATCTACACGGAAAGCGGCAGGAAGATCCTCGACTTCACTTCGGGGCAGATGAGCGCGATTCTGGGCCATTCCAACCCAGATATCGTCTCGGCCATCCACACCGCTTCGACACGCCTCGATCATCTGTTCAGCGGCATGCTCTCCCGGCCGGCCATCAATCTGGCGACCCACATCGCGCAGACGCTCCCGGAGCCGCTGACCAAGGTGATCCCGCTGTCGACGGGTTCCGAGGTGAACGAGGCGGCGCTGCGCATGGCGAAGACTGTCACCGGCAAGTTCGAGGTCGTCTCGTTCAGCCGCTCCTGGCACGGGGTGACCGAGGCGAGCGGCGGAGCCACCTACTCCTCGGCGCGTAAGCTCGGTGTGCCCGGCTCTCCCGGCCAGTACGCGATTCCGACGCCGTACGAGTACCGGCCCGATTTCGTGGACTCCGAAGGCCGCTTGGACTGGCGGCGCGAGCTGGATTTCGGCTTTGACCTGATCGACGCGCAGTCGGTGGGAAGCCTCGCGGCCTGCATCATCGAACCGGTGCTGTCCGGCGGCGGCATCCTAGTACCACCGCCCGGGTATCTGGCGGCGTTGAAGGAGAAATGCCATGAGCGCGGCATGCTGCTCATCATCGACGAGGCGCAGACGGCGCTGGGCCGCACCGGCCTGTGGTACGGCTTTGAGCATGACGGCGTGGTGCCCGATATTCTCACGCTTTCGAAAACGCTGGGCGCAGGGCTGCCGCTGGCCGCTCTGGTCACCAGCGAGCGCATCGAACAGGAGGCCTTCGACCGCGGTTTCACCTTCTTCACGTCGCATGTCAACGACCCTATGGTCGCCTCAGTGGGGTGCACTGTGCTCAATGTCATCGAGCGAGACGGACTGGTCGGCACCTCGAAGGCCAAGGGCGACTATCTGCATGACAAGCTCGAACAGCTCGTGGAGACCCACGGCGTCGTCGGAGATGCCCGAGGCAGGGGTTTGCTGCAAGGCATCGAAATCGTGGAGGACAAGCAGGGCAAGAAGCGCTCCGAGCGTCTCGCAGATCTCATCACGCAGCGCTGCTTCGAGCTGGGCCTGCACATGAACATCGTCTGCCTGCCCGGCATGGGCGGCGTGTTCCGCATCGCCCCGCCACTTACCGTGTCCTATGATGAAATCGACGAAGGCATGGCGATTCTCGACCAGGCCATATCGGATATCGAAGGGAATCTATAAGCAATGGGCCGTTCCGCAGCACCCGCCAAACAGCCGCCAAGCAGCACCCGCTTCAAGCAGCAGCGCCGGACGATGCTCCGGTGCGCTCAGCGGTGCTGCGCTTGCTTTGCCCGATTTGCCAATTTTGCCCGTCTTTCTCGATTTGCCCGCATGCTCGCGCAAATTGGCGGAAGCATACATGAAGGCGTGGCGGGGGTGCGGCGATACGATCCGTCCATAACCTCGAATTCTCAGGCTGCCCTCACCTATTCCGGGCTTCACGCGGTATGGTGCTATCGGATTTCGCATCGGTTGTGGATCCGAGGCCACGAGCTGGCGGCGCAGATCGTATGCCAGCTTGGTCGCATGGTGACCGGAGTCGAAATACATCCTGCCGCCACCCTAGGCAAGCGCCTGCTCATCGATCACGGCACCGGCATCGTCATCGGGGAAACAGCTGTTATCGGTGATGACGTCGTGCTGTATCAAGGGGTGACGCTGGGCAGCGTGGAGAACCACGCGGGGCGGCGGCATCCGCAGCTGGGCAGTGGCGTATTCGTCGGGGCCGGGGCGAAGATTCTCGGTGCCATCATCATCGGTGACAATGCGAAAATCGGAGCGAATGCGGTCGTGCTGCACGATGTGCCCGCTGACGCGACGGCAGTAGGCGTGCCGGCCCACATTGTCGGGGCGAATCGGTGACGTGTGATGCGGGGGCATGTGCAACGTGCAAAACCCGCAGGCTGCTTTCGACAGGTTGGCTGCTGTGCTCTATCTCGTTTGTGACAGTTATCAGCGGCAAGTGTCGTAAACGAGACAGCGTGGGTGACCGCCCTGCCCCTTTCGTGACGCTAACTTGCGTTCATAGTCACGAAAAGGGCAGTGTCTCCTGACCCGTGCCCCTTTCGTGACGGACAGTTCGGATTAGCGTCACGAAAGGGGCATCAGAGTCGGGATACTGCCCTATTCCTTATTCATCGCGTCTAGCCAAAGGCGAGACCCACTACGCCTCGATCTCGGGGCGGCCGTCCTCGGCCCACAGGGTGTGGAAGGCGCCGGAGGCGTCGACGCGGCCGTAGGTGTGCGCACCGAAGAAGTCGCGCTGGCCCTGGATGAGGGCGGCAGGCAGGCGCTTCGAGCGCAGGCCGTCGTAATACGACAGCGAGCTGGAGAAGGCCGGGACCGGGATGCCGTAAGTGGCGGCGCGGGCCACGACGCGGCGCCAGGACTCCTGCGCCTCTTCGATGGCGGTCTTGAAGTACGGCGCGAAAAGCAGCGAAACATTGGCCTCGCCGGACTCGAAGGCATCAGAGACGACGTTGAGGAACTGGGCGCGGATGATGCACCCGCCACGCCAGATGCGGGCGACGGCGGCCAGATCGATCTTCCAGTCGTATTCCTTCGCGCCGGCGTTGATCTCGTCGAAGCCCTGCGCGTAGGCGACGATCTTCGAGGCGTAGAGCGCATGGCGGATGTCCTCGATGAAGGCCTCGCGCTCATCGGCGGGGATATCCAGCGAGCCGCTGGGACCGGTCAGCTGCTGCTTGGCGGCCTCTTCGCGCTGCTCGGCCTGGCTGGACAGGCCTCGGGCGAACACCGCCTCGGCGATGCCAGTGACCGGAATGGCCAGCGACAGGGCGGTCTGCACGGTCCAGGTGCCGGTGCCCTTCATGCCCGCGTGGTCGACGATGAGATCCACGAGCGGCTTGCCGGTCTTCGCATCGGTCTGGTGCAGCACTTCGGCCGTGATCTCGATGAGGTAGGAGTTGAGCTCGGTGGTGTTCCACTGGCCGAACACATCCGCGATCTCGCCCGGATCAAGGCCCAGGCCGCGGCGCATGAGGTCGTAGCTTTCGGCGATCAGCTGCATGTCGGCGTATTCGATGCCGTTGTGTACCATCTTGACGAAATGGCCCGCGCCGTTCTCGCCGATGTGGGTCACGCAGGGCTCGCCCTCGGCGACCGCCGCGATGGACTTCAAGATCGGCCCAAGCGTCTGCCACGATTCCTCGGTGCCGCCGGGCATCATGGACGGGCCGTTGAGCGCGCCCTCCTCGCCACCCGAGACGCCGCAGCCCACATAGTGGAAGCCGCGCGCGCGGATGTCCTTCTCGCGCCGGATTGTATCCATGAAGTAGGAGTTGCCGCCGTCGACGATGATGTCGCCCGGCTCCATCGCATCGGCCAGCTCGTTGATCACCGCATCGGTCGGCGCTCCGGCCTTGACCATGATGATGGCGGTGCGCGGCTTGCTCAGCGACGCGACGAACTCCTCGACCGTCTTGGATGGCACGAACTTGCCTTCGCTGCCATGCTCGGCCATGAGCTTTTCCGTGCGGTCGTAATGACGGTTGTACAGAGCCACGGTGTTGCCGTGATGCGCCAGGTTACGCGCCAGGTTGGAGCCCATAGCTGCCAGCCCGATAACTCCGATGTTTGCTGTTGCCTCGGCCATATGCCTCGCCTTTCGAGTCGATTGCGCCTGCCACGCAAGCGCATGATCACAACGCTTTTCAGTCTATCCCCCGCCCTGCACCCGCGCGGCCACGATTCACGCTGGGCAGTGAGATATCATTCACACAAGTCGCGCAGGTGCGTCCGCGCTGAGGCGCGGTTATGTTAGGGCGTGGTTACGTTGGATACGGTACGTTGGAGCGCGGTTACGCACCGTCCGCGGTGGCACCTGCGTTGGCGCTTACGCTGGCACCCGTGCCGGCACCCACGCGCCTGACGATAAGCCTGCGCAATTCCTCAAGCCCTACGACCACGACCGGGATCACCACCAGATACAGATACTCCGCGCCATGCAGCGGTGCGGTGTGGAACACGCCTTGCAGTATCGGCACGTTGATAATCGCAAGAATCAGCACGATTTCGACCGCGATGCCGATGGTGATGGTCGTGTTCGAGAACGGCCCGATCGAGAACACCGAGCGCGTGTCGCTGCGGCAATTCCAGACCATGCCGATCTGCGCGAAAACGATCGAGGCGAGCGTCATCGTGGTCGCCGCCACATACACCGGGTCGAGGTCGTTGCCCAGCCCCGCCAGCGGCACGCCGGGCCAGCCGTTGAGCATGTTGACGAAGAAGTAGCCGAGCATCGACGCCGCCGTGCCCAGCAGCCCATACCAGAAAAAAGCCTTGAGCACGATGGCACGGTTGAGCAGGCGTTCGTTCGGGTTGCGCGGTGGCTGGCGCATGATATCGTCCTCGGGCGGCTCGGTGCCCAGGCCCAGCGCCGGAATCATATCGGTGCCCAGGTCGATGGTCAGGATCTGCATCGTCGTCATCGGCAGCGGCACGAGGCCGCCGGAGAACAGGTAGACCGCGCTCGGCACGGCTTCGGGCACGTTCGAGTTGAGAATATAGAGCAGGAAGCGCCGGATATTCGCATACACCGCACGGCCTTCCTCGATGGCATCGACGATCGAGGCAAAGTTGTCGTCGGTCAAGATGATATCCGCCGCCTCCTTCGCCACATCGGTGCCGGTGATGCCCATCGCCACGCCGACATCGGCCTTCTTGAGCGCGGGCGCGTCGTTGACGCCATCGCCTGTGACGGCCACGATATCGCCCATATCCTGCAGGCAGCCGACGATGCGCAGCTTCTGCTCCGGGGCCATGCGCGCGAAGATGATCTCCCCGCGCAGTGCTGCTGTGAGTTCGTCATCGCTCATCGCTTCAAGCTCGGTGCCGGAGACGACGCGGGCATGCTTGTCGCGCACGATGCCGATGCGGCGGGCGATCGCCAAAGCGGTGCGCCCGTAGTCGCCGGTGATCATGATGATGCGGATTCCCGCGCGATGGCAGGTCTGCACGGCCTGCGCGACTTCGGGGCGCGGCGGGTCCACCATGACTTCGAGGCCCAGGAAGGTCAGGTCGCGTTCGATGCGTTCGGGCGTGCAGAGTGCGGCGATGCCTGCGTCATCGGCGGCGACGGAGGCATTGGTACCTAAGGCATTGGCAGCATCGCTCTTGCCAGCGTTTTTGGTTTCGGCACCGTCGCCCTTATCACCGGTTTTTACGGTGCCGCTGCTGCCGATACCAGTGAGGTCAGCGGCATCAGCGGCACATATCTTGTTGCTGTTGCCGTCGTTGCTGACACTGACACCGTCGCCTGTGCCTCTTTTCTTGTTGCTGTTGCCGCTGTCTCTGTTATTGTCATCCATCTCCTGCTCGCTCACCGCGCGGCAGGCCACTGCCAGCACGCGCAGCCCTCGGTCGGCGTAGGCGTCGTTCGCGGCCATGATCGCGGTGCGCTGCTCGTCGCTCATCGCGACATCCTTGCCGCCAATGCGCACGCGGGTGGCGAGCGCAACGATCTCATTCGGCGCGCCCTTGGTGAACGCGATCAGCCCTGCACCATCGCCGCCATCACCCCTGGCATCGGTATCGGCGTCTGCGCAGATGACAGTCATGCGTTTGCGCTGCGGATCAAAGGGTAGCTCGTGCTTGCGCGGCATCCGCTTCGCCTCGCGCTCGGGGCTCAGACCCGCCTTCTCGCACGCCACCAGCAAACAGGCTTCAGTCGGATCGCCGTAGACCTGCCTGCGGGCGGTAGAAACGGCAGATTCATTATCTGTTTTGCCTTCGGCAGGACCAGTATTGGCGGCGCCCCCTTGAACACCATTGCCATTGTCATCGGCTTCGGCAGTTCCATCGCCGTCCTCATTAGTATCACCGTCATCATCACCGATATTGCCAGCTACAGCAGCAGCAGCAGCATCGACGGCGCCGGCGACCTTGACGGTTTCAATTTTGCTATCCTCGCCACCATTGTCAACGTTGGTATGAGCATCAGTGGCGTTGACGTTATGACCAGCATTGCCATTCATCTCATCGGACTTATTGCCGTCATCTCCGACGCCGACACTCCTGCCTGTGTTACCGTCATCGCCATCGTCTCTGCTGTCGGCGTTATCGTCGACGTCACCTTTTCTGCTGCTCGTCGAATCCGCACTATTGCCCGCCGCCTCCACACCATCTGCAACCGGCACCGCAGCAGGCCCCAGCCGCGCATCGTTGCACAATGCCGCAGCAGTCACGAGTCGGCGCAGGCCCTCGTCATCAGCGGCCAACCAGCGGCGGCCTTCGCTGCGGATCTCGCCTTGCGGCGCGTACCCGCCTCCGGTCACCTGATATTCCCGGTCGGGCGTCCACAGGTATTCGACCGTCATCTCGTTCTGCGTCAGCGTGCCGGTCTTGTCGGTGCAGATGACCGACGTGGAGCCGAGCGATTCCACACTCGACAGCTTCTTGACGAGCGCATTGCGCTTGCTCATGCGCTGCACGGCCATCGCGAGCGCCAGCGTGACCGTCGGCAGCAGCCCTTCGGGGATGAACGCCACCATCATGCCGAGCGCGAAGATGAATGCCACGGCGAGCTGACTGTGGACGAACACCACATCAAGCGTGAAGAACACGGCTCCAATGCACATGGCCAGAATCGTGATCTGCCGGGTCAGCCGGTTGAGCTCGTGCTGCAGCGGGCTGCCCGTGTCCTCGACATTCTGCGTGAGCCGCGCGATGGTGCCGAATTTCGTGTTCATACCGGTGTACACGACCACCGCGCGCGCATTGCCCCGCACGACCGAAGTACCGGCGAACACGAGATTGGGAATCTGCGCGGCAGGCTGGCCCGCTGCGCCATCCGCGTCAATCGCCTCGGCGCTCTTGCGCACCGGCGTCGATTCGCCGTTGAGCGTGGACTGATTCACCTGCAAGTCGCTGCACTGCACAAGCCGGGCATCGGCGGAAATGCTATCGCCCTCTTCGAGCACGAACACGTCGCCGGGCACCAGCTCCTCGGCCGGCACCTTGCATTCCTGCCCCTCGCGAATCACCGTGGCATACTGCGGCAGCATCTTGCGCAGCGCCTCCGCCGCCTTGCCCGCCTTGTACTCCTGCCAGAAACTGAACACGCCGTTGATGATGTTGACCATCCACACGGCGATTCCCAGCTCGCGCATATTCGCCAGAAACGCGACCGCCCCCGCGGCCCACAGCAGCAGCGCCATCAAGTGCGTGAAACAGCGCAGAAAGACAAATATGACCGGCGTCTTCTCCTCTTCTTCGATCACGTTCTTGCCGTGGCTGGCGAGCAGAATCTCCGCCTGCGACTGCGACAGACCGTCCTCGCTCGTTTTCAGCGCCCGATACACATCCTCGGCATCCAGCGCGCTGATCTCATCCATCGAATAGCCGGAAGCCCTTGCGGTAAGCGTTCTCATCCTGGCACACCTTTCCTTGCGAGCGCCCCCACATCGCCGACGCCCCTTACCGAAATATGGTAGTCGCCGCCCGCCGGTTTCGCCGCGCATATTCTCTACAGAGAACAATGGCTTGCGGAAAATTCGCGCCTTACCATCGTTGCAACAAAGCTTGCGCTGGTCAAAAACCGGCTATCTGCGTTATCTGTAGCGTTAATTCACCCCTGCGGAGGTCTATCTGCGTTGTGTGAGGCGCTAATTCCTTGGTACCTCGAGTATTGACGGCTGAAAATGGCGGTTTGTAGCCGCCTGATACTCGACCTTCCGAAAAATAGCGCCTCACACAACGCAGATAGACCCCTGCAGCACCCAGTTAACGCCACAGATAACGCAGATACACATGCAACACGACAATATTCACTCGTTCCAGCACGCAGAGTTCGCAAATGACGCAAAGAACCTCGGGCACGGAGATTCTGAGGCTCAATCCCCAACGACTCGCTTCGCAGCCAGCGTTATGCCGCATACATGTATATATCGGCTCTTCATCCGCAATGATCCGACATGGCGCAAGCACAACGGCCGGAGACGCGGCAGCTCAGGAATGCAGCGGTACAATATACAACGAATCCGCGCAGGCGAGGGTGCGGCGCATCCGCTCGGTTGTGTTGCCACGCTTGGCGCACTTGGCGAACCAGCCAAGGCTGCGTGCGATATCAGCAGCCAGTTGGCCAGAATTGAACAGCCACCAGAATTTTCACACAAGTTCACACACGACTCGAAGCACAAGGACCGGAATGCGATGCCACGTATCAGCGAAGCGAACCTCGAAGAGCACCGTCGCAACACGATGAACGCCCTGCTCGACTGCGCGGAGCACATCGTGAAAACCCAGGGCAACGACGCGCTCACCCCCGCTGCGGTGAGCCAAGGCGCGGGGATCGCACGCAACTCCATCTACCGCTATGTCGATAATATGGACGATCTGCGCCACAAGCTGCTGCAGCGCCATCTGCCCGGCTGGCGCAAGGCGCTCGAGGATGGGCTGGCCGGCGTGAACGACCCGGTTGAGACCATCGCCATCTGGGTACGCATCAATCTTGAGCAGACCTCAATCCACGGCCACGGCTGGATGATGAAATTGCATCCGACTAGCAGCGCCGCGGCGCGTAAGCCCAAGCCGGACACCAAGCCTGATGTCAACCATGACGGATCTGACGACAAGCCGGATTTCCACGCCACGATCGCCATGCCGGTCGCCCGCGCCTGGCGACAGCTGTGCCCGCACTCACCCCGCGTCGGGGCCACCATCACCAGAGGCCTGGTGTCCAGCGGCATGCGGCTGCTTGAGTCCGCGCACGACGACGATCAGGCTCGGGCCATCATCGCCCAGGTCGAGCAGGCCGCACGAGCCGTGGCCCAGTCCATGCGCGAAGACGGCGGGGAGAGCGGCAGCAAGGGCGGGCGCGGGGTCAACCGTAACGAGCGCTGACCGATGTGCCGTCCACGGACATCCGCAGGTTTCCATGGCACAGTCGGCATCGGAAGCATCAAAAGCATCGCCCATGCTGACACTGCAGCGCGGACGCTCACCGCCCGTTAGCGTCCGTTTTGTAGCGCTCACTTGGGGCTATCGCTACAATCCGGACGATAAGCCCTCGTTAGCGGCAGTTTTGTAGCGCTAACTCAAGGCCACCGCTACAATCCGGACGATAACCAAGCCCTATAGACCGTTTTGTAGTGTCAGGGCACCGTTAGCGCTTTTGCCGCTACCTCATCATCACCCCACGGTGGCCGAAATCGTCAGCCGAATTACATCAATGTGATTAATGCAACATTTACACATTTATGGGCGAGCAGACCGTATGCCCGAAATCTCTTGCCGCTGTAGGCATCCGAGAGTGTGAAGCACTATATCTAGTGGCCGATACCCCGACACGCCACTAGACATGGTGTTTATTTCTAAATCACATCCATGTAATCTATCTACCCAGACACACTTACATCAGTCAACCGGAGGAAAGCCATGACCGTCACCGTCTTCACCAAGTATCGCTGCCCGCAGTGCGAGGCCACCAAGCGCCAGCTCACCAAGCAGGGCATCGACTTCGAGGTCGTCGATCTGGCCGAGAACCCCTCCACGCTTGAGCAGCTGCAGCAGGCCGGCTTCCGTCAGGCCCCGATCGTCATCACCCCCGACGCCTCGTGGAGCGGATACCGCCCCGACCTCATCAAGCAGCTCACCAAGACCAGTGTTCCTTCAATGAGTGTACTGGCATGAGCGAATCGCAGACCGACGCACTGAGCGAGCCGTTGTACAAGGCGGAAGGAGCGGCGATCGGAGCGGTCGTCTTCTTCTCTTCCGCTTCGGAGAACACCGCGCGTTTCGTCGACAACTGTGATTTTCAAGACGAGGGCATCAACGTCTACCGCATCCCTCTGCGCCCCAAGGACCCAGCGCTCAACGTGCGCGAACCCTACGTCCTCATCGTGCCGACCTATGGCGGCGGAAGCGCCCACAAGGCCGTGCCGACCCAAGTCAAGCAGTTTCTCAACAATCCAGATAATCGGCAGTACATCCGCGGGGTCATCGCCTCGGGCAACTCCAACTTCGGCGAGGCCTACTGCATCGCCGGCGACATCATCTCGGCGAAGTGCAAGGTGCCGTTCATGTATCGCTTCGAGCTCATGGGCACCCCGGAAGATCGGACGGCAGTGCGCCAAGGATTGCTCGATTTCTACACGAAGGCGCGAGAGCCGGTAGCAGCGACCGTCTGAGGCTCTGAGAGCCGTTTCGGCTTATAGGCCCCAATGGGACCGATGAGACTGGTTGGCCGATACAACTGAATGCGGACTGGCGAAGTCCTTATATATAGAGATGTAGAGCGTACACAGACCGTATTTAAACCGTTTTCGCAGAACGTGCAGGACTGCGGATGCCATGCAGAATCCATGGCCCGCAGACAATAGCTGAAAACCGCCGCGACCCCATTTCTCCCAACGCATATCGCCGCAAGCGCCATACGATAACACCACAGTCACACCTCATCACATACATAACACGCACTACATCCACCACACCACACCGGAGGACAGCCTCATGGCAATCACCGACAGCACCGCGCTGGTCATGGACAACACCAGCGACACCGCGGACCAATACGATCCCGCGCACGACTTCCACTCGCTCAACGCCATGCTCAACCTGTACGACGCGAACGGCAACATCCAGTTCGACAAGGACAAGCAGGCCGAGCGCGTTTACATGACCGGCCATGTCGCCGAGAACACCGTGAAGTTCGGCTCCACCGCCGAGCGGCTCGCCTATCTCATCGACAACCAGTACTACGACAAGGCTGTTTTCGACCAGTACAGCCCGGAATTCCTGGACTCGTTCTACGAGCACATCGAGTCCGAAGGTTTCGAATTCGACACCTTCCTCGGCGCGTTCAAGTTCTACACGTCCTACGCGCTCAAAAGCTTCGACGGCAAGCAGTACCTTGAGGACTTCCCGCAGCGCTCCGCCGCAGTGGCCCTGGAACTGGCCTCCGGCGACGAAAACCTCGCCGTCAAGTACGCCGATGAGATCATCTCCGGCCGCTTCCAGCCCGCCACGCCGACCTTCCTGAACCTCGGCAAGGCGCAGCGCGGCGAGCCGGTCAGCTGCTTCCTCGTGCGCATCGAAGACAATATGGAATCCATCTCGCGCGGCATCAACGCGGCACTGCAGCTCTCCAAGCGCGGCGGCGGCGTGGCGCTGCTGCTGAGCAACCTGCGAGAGCTCGGCGCGCCGATTAAGCACATCGAAAACCAGTCCAGCGGCGTCATCCCGGTGATGAAGCTGCTCGAAGACTCCTTCTCCTACGCCAACCAGCTGGGCGCGCGCCAGGGCGCCGGCGCGGTGTACCTCAACGCGCATCACCCTGATATTCTGCGCTTCCTCGACACCAAGCGCGAGAACGCCGACGAGAAGATCCGCATCAAATCGCTGTCGCTGGGCGTCGTCATCCCCGACATCACCTTCGAGCTGGCCAAGCGCAAGGCCCCGATGGCCCTGTTCAGCCCCTACGACGTTGAGCGCGTCTACGGCAAGCCCTTCGCCGACATCTCCGTGACCGAGCATTACGACGAGATGGTGGCCGACGACCGCATCCGCAAGACCTACATCGACGCGCGCGAATTCTTCATGACCATCGCCGAAATCCAGTTCGAATCCGGCTACCCCTACATCCTCTTCGAGGACACCGTGAACCGCGCCAACCCCATCGAAGGCCGCATCACGATGAGCAACCTATGCTCCGAAATCCTGCAGGTCCAGGAGCCCAGCGTGCTGAACGAAGACCTCACGTACGCCCACGTCGGCCGCGACATCTCGTGCAACCTCGGCTCGCTCAACATCGCCAAGGCGATGGACGGCGGCCTGACCGGCACCGTTTCGACCGCCATCCGCGCGCTGAACGCCGTTTCCGAGCACACGCAGATGAACAGCGTGCCTTCAATCAGGCGCGGCAACGACGAAGGCCACGCCATCGGCCTGGGCGAGATGAACCTGCACGGCTTCCTCGCCCGCGAGCACATTCATTACGGCTCCGAAGAAGGCCTGGACTTCACCGACATGTACTTCATGACGGTGGCGTTCAACGCCTACAAGACCTCGCACGAGCTCGCCGTCGAACGCGGCCACGCCTTCAAGAGCTTCCCGACCAGCGATTACGCGAAGCCGGCAGGCCAAGGCAACTACTTCGACAAGTACACGGACGGCCGCCGCTCCCTCGAACCGCGCACCCAGCGCGTCAAGGAGCTCTTCGAACGCTTCGAGGTGCACATCCCGACCGTGCAGGACTGGGAGGAGCTGCGCGACGCGATCCTGCGCGACGGCATCTACAACCAGAATCTGCAGGCCGTGCCGCCGACCGGCTCGATCTCGTACATCAACCATTCCACGAGCTCGATTCACCCGATCGCCTCGAAGATCGAGATTCGCAAGGAAGGCAAGATCGGGCGCGTCTACTACCCCGCGCCGTACATGACCAACGACAACCTCGAGTACTTCAAGGACGCCTACGAAATCGGCTGGAAGCCCATCGTCGACACCTACGCCGAAGCCACGCAGCACGTCGACCAAGGCTTGTCGTTGACGCTCTTCTTCCCCGACACCGTCACCACGCGCGACCTGAACAAGGCCCAGATCTACGCATGGCGCAAAGGCATCAAAACCCTGTACTACATCCGCATCCGGCAGCAGGCGCTAGAAGGAACAGAAGTCCAAGGCTGCGTCAGCTGCATGCTGTGATGAGCGTGTAGGGATTGTCGTGGTGGGAAAGGGAGGCATATTATCCGACACGCTCCAAGGCCGCTCGGCCGGTCATACGGTCGGACAACATGCCTCCCTTTCCCACCACTCACGCTAAAGACGCTCATCTCAGCATGCATCAGAGCGCAGAGGCCCTTGTTGAGCGCATAAAAACATAAAACATGAGAGAGAACATACGAAAGGAAGCAATCATGGCTGATAGCACCGCGAAGGACGAGACGCTTGAGGCTACGTCTACTGTGGATCCGATGGAGCGGTTCCCGCGGCTGACGTACCATCCGGTGACGCGCGTTCAGGCGATTAACTGGAACAAGATCATCGATCCGAAGGATAAAGAGGTCTGGGATCGGCTGACGGGCAACTTCTGGCTGCCTGAGAAGGTGCCGCTGAGCAACGATATCCCTTCGTGGAGCACGCTGAGCGATGATGAGCAGACGCTTACCATGCGCGTGTTCACCGGGCTGACGTTGCTCGACACCATTCAGGGCGTGGCGGGCGCGCCGAGGCTGATTCAGGATGCCATCACCCCGCATGAGAAGGCCGTGTTCTGCAACATCACCTTCATGGAGGAGGTGCATGCCAAGTCGTATTCCTCGATTTTCGAGACGCTGTGTTCCTCGAAGCAGGTGGACGAGGCCTTCGACTGGTCCGAGATGAACCCGAATCTGCAGAAGAAGGCGCAGATCGTGCTCGACTACTACAACGGCGACGACCCGCTCAAGGTGAAGATCGTCTCGGTGCTGCTCGAATCCTTCCTGTTTTATTCGGGATTCTTCCTGCCCTTCTGGCTCTCCGCGCACGCGAAGCTCACCAACACGGCGGATATCATCCGCCTGATTCTGCGCGACGAGGCCGTGCACGGCTACTACATCGGCTACAAGTACCAGATCGGGCTTGAAAACTTGAGCCAGGAGCGCCGCGACGAGCTGCAGGACTACACGTACGAGCTGCTGCAGGATCTCTACGATAACGAGGTCGAGTACACTGAGGACCTGTACAAGGGCGTCGGCTTGGTCGACAAAGTGTTGGCCTTCGTACGCTACAACGGCAACAAGGCGCTCATGAACCTTGGCTACCCCGCGCTGTTCACCGCCGAGGACACGCAGGTCGACCCGGCCATCCTGACATCCCTGAGCCCCAACGCCGACGAGAACCACGATTTCTTCTCCGGCTCCGGCTCGTCCTACGTCATGGGCACCGCCGTCGAAACCGACGACGATGACTGGGACTTCTAGAACACTATTGGGACTATTTATCGGACATTTATCCGACATGTCGGATAAATGTCCGATAAACTGTCCGATAATCCAGTGGGCAAACATCAGATTGCTCTCTCGCAAGTTGCAGAAGGGTCCTCGGTTGGCGAGGAATGGGGCAGACTCGTGCAATCGAGTGCAGACGAATACAGCTAGAGACCTTTCCTCTGTCCATACCTTCTATGCCCCACATCGTTGCGGTGACTTCAGGGTTGGTCCGCATCTATTGCCGAATGACAATCAGTGAGAGGCATCTCGCCTAGGACCAGGTGACCATTTCGAGATTCACACTGTGGGCCACACTGTGGACGAGGGCGTTTGCTTCGATGATCTCGCGCAGCCATGTTGCCATACCATCTCGCCAGAACCGTTCCGATGCAGCAAGATCGCGAGCAGGCACGGCGACGAACATCGGCATCCCATAGATGCCGCGGAACGACTCAGGCGCAACCGCATCCACGCCGGGCGCAGGGACTGGACTCATGTCAAAGGCGTTGTAGTAATTGCTCATACACCTCAGCCTTCCGCCTGACGCAGCGTGAGAGTCAAGTTTCAGGCGTGTCGCAAAAACCATTCCATCGACGTTACTGCGAACCCCGACGAGCAGGCATCAGCCAGGTCTGACAATCGCGATACATTCCGGGCATGAGGGCCTTCGTAGAGAAAAGCAACGCAATGACGATAGGCGCGCGGACCGTGGTACTGGTCATTGACTTGCAACGTGGCGTGATGGCTGAATGCTTTGACGCCAGCCATGTGCTAACGCGCGCAGCGGACCTCGTCGCCCGGGCACGCGAAAATGGTACAGCTATCGTATGGGTGCAGGACGACGGTGTCGCACTCGGCACTTCCGACTGGGAATTGGCCGCGCCATTGAGCCGAAACGATGACGAGCCACTAGTACGTAAGACCTACCGCGACGCTTTTGCAGGCACCAATCTGAAAAGCGTGCTTGACGGCTTGGGAGCAACCAGACTGGTGGTCGCAGGGGCGCAGTCGGACTACTGCATCCGAACCACGGTGCAACGCGCAGCAGCAGAAGGATACGATACCACCCTTGTCAGCGACGCCCATACCACGACCAGCACTGAATGGGATGGCGTCACAATCACAGGTGAACAGATCGTGGCGCACACCAACCGGTACTTCAGCGGCTTGCGCTACCCCGGGCAGATCTGCGATATCGCAACTCACGACGCAGTGAGGCTCTAGCGTCTTAATCATCCGTACTGCAAGGATCCCTCAACCCGCAACCGCTCAATGCCGTCGGCAAAGCTGCAGCAGCACACACGATGCACTGCAAAAGCCGCATGATTCTGTGTTTCTTGACGGAAGTCAGACTTCATCAGCAGTCTTAATTCGCCTAGGTAGCTAACGTGATCTGGCCATGCATAAGGAGAACAGAGGATTTGATGGAGAATTGCGAAATCGAGAGATCTGACAATCACATCAACTGGCCGGTGACGTGGGAGTACCAAGCCGACGAGGAGGACTGGCTCGCACCCTATTACATCGGGGAAGTCTCATATCCGAAGTCATACGCCCCAGACATTGATGCCGCTGCTGGGAGCTTCAGCGGCATGATGGTCAGGCGTCGGTGGTCGCGCATCTCCATGGCATTATTCATTGCAGCGATCATTTGCTATTGCCTCCCGACCCTCGTCCTGCTCGTTCTTTACAGCATCCCGCAGCAACTACCCGATAATGCCAGGAAAGTCGTGGCGTTTATCCTCATATTGATATTGGGGGCCGCCCTCATCCTCACTCCGGCGACAGCCATCGTCTTCGGCGTGTTCGCGCGCAGATATCCCACAGCGGATGCGGGTTTTGCAAATGCTGACTTTGCACTGTTCCATCTGAATGGTAGCAAACCGGTTGAGGTGACACCGACCGGTTTGCAACTGAGGTCTGGAGTGCTGACATTTCCGTGCGTTCGGGGCGACGAACTGTGGGGAAGAGCGGCAGATGCCTATGATGCTCTTCGCAATGGGCAGGCAAGGTTCGATGCCGATGTCGACGAAGTCAGGCGCACCGTCGTGTCAAGCGTCACATACCTGGACCAGATGATTGCCGAATACTGCGACGATTCATTGGATGCGCGAGCCACGACTGCTGTGATTCTCGCCTGGATGGAATACGAGTACGCTCACATAACATCTGGTGATGCAGACCGTGCCGGACTAAGCCAAGTAATGGATCGTGTCAATGCTCTGATGGCGGCTGCTGGCGCATTCGTCTCTGACTCGAGCACCGATGTATTGGGAAAGCTAGCGGCGCTCAGAGAGAGCGCTCGCCCATTCAGCTCATGAAGATGCGATCGAAGAATTTCGCAGCGCAAGACAAATGCGTCGGTGTGGTTACGAGCGAGAGTCAAGTCACAATGCCGTGGTGGCCGTGGTGCAAAGACGGTTGCGTGCACGATTGGGAAATGAAGGGATACGCCGCGCAGGTCGATCAGAACCGTGTCCGCAAATGTCAAGCCCTACTTGAGGCTGAGGCGCCGCGAGCGTGTGCCGAAGTACCAAGCGACTGCGGCGATGATGTGCATCGGCGCAAGCCACAGGCCGGATGCGCCGCCCACGATAACCAGCGGCGCAATGGCCGTGAGCGCCGCCACGATGCCTCCGACCACCGGGGCAATGCCGCCGATCCAACGCCAGTAAGGCAGCACAAGCCAGACGATCAGCCCGACAATCACAATGGGAACAAGGGATGCGACAATCGGCTCGTAGGCACCCATGGGCTTCCCGAAAGTCGTAATGGTGGTGCCGGTTGCACTCGCGAGGAAAAACACGATGAGGTTGACGATGGCCGCGATAACCGCTGCGGCAATAAGCCGAAGCAGGCCGAATGAACGCTTCGGGGTCAGAGAATTCGTGGGCGCAGTGCTTGCTGTCATGGTGGATTCCTTCCGTCGCCTGCTGCACGTTCACATTCAATGTTGCCTATTTCAAGAGTGCTTATTTCAGCAGTGCCTCGTACAACAGCGCTTAATTCGCCAATGCCTGATTTGATTCAGCAATATCGAACTCAACAGTACTCAATATTATATAAGTCAAAACTTGACTAGTCAATTATTGATATTTTGAATAGTATCAAGACATGACAACTGCGCAACGCACGGAAAATGCTCCAAAACCTCAGGAATCGCGAGAGCTCGCCCGACTCGTCGTGCAGGCGGCAACGAATGCGCGGCAGGGCTTCGCGAAGTCAGCGGGCGGCTTCGGCATCCCCATCACACTGTGCCGCGCACTCCTGCTGCTTGACGAGCCGCGCTCGATGCGCCATATCGCCGAGCAGCTTGGCTGCGACCCCTCGTACGTCACATCGCTGGTCGATCAACTTACCAAATACGGCCTCGCCACTCGCACAACAGGGAGCGATCGCCGGGTCAAACTCATCTCCGCCACGGACACCGGTGTGGCCTTACGCACGCGGTTGGCGGCAGCCGTCTCCGGAGACGCAGCGTTTGGCCGCCAGCTCACCGCCGAGCAGCGAGCGCAATTGAAAGATCTGCTGATGCTCCTGCTTAGGCCATAAGCCCACAGCCTCCCGCGCGAACCTCTTCCTGGCACAGGTCTTTCACGATGCCGAATAGGCCTTGTCTTCCCTCGACACGGTGCAGCATGTTTGCAACAATCACGATCGAGGCCGCCAGCGCCGTCGCATTCATCGCGTTCGGGGCCATCACCATCATCCCAGTAATCACCAGAATCGTCAAAGCCGTTCAAGCCGCATATTGGTATGCTTCCCGACGAAGCACATCATGCAAGACGCGATACAGGAGTGGTGTAACGTTATGGTTGCCTATATGACAGTTACATGAGGGGAACCCATGCAGATGCACTCGTCTTACGCCTCCCGCTGACCGACGGGCTGATCGCGGGAGTCGGCGCGAACCTGTGCTGGACACTGGCTGTGGCCGTGCCGATTCTGCTGCCGAATTTGGACGTGCCCATGCTGACGGCAGGGCGCTACCTGCTGCTGGGCTGCATCTCGGCGCTCCTCCTGCTCTGGGGCGGGTTTCCGCGTCTGCATGCCCGGGACCGGGCGGCGACCTCGTCCTGGCACACCTGCTCACCGCCACCACACCCCGCCCCTTCGAGATCGCCGGCTTCCTCCTGAGCATGACCGGAGTCCTGCTCATTCTGCGCCTCGGCCGGCACACCCAGTCGCTAGGCTGAGGGAGCACAGGGCTAATATTCATTACCGGCTGCAGGCAATGGCTATCAGCACGACTGCCGTTCCCGCGAGATGATGAAGTGCGATGGGTTCGTGCAGGATGATGGCTCCGAGGGCGATTCCCACGAGCGGCGTCAGGTAGGTGACCTGCGAGGCGCGCAGCGAACCCCATTGCGCGGTGATGTCGGTATTCCACAGATAGCCGAGGCCAGTGGAAAATACGCCAAGTATGAGTATTGCGATGATTACCGGAATACTGAGCCGAGGGATTGAGCCAAACACGCCGTTCCACGGCGAGATTGCTGCGGCCAGCGCTGCGGCGATGAGCAGCTGCATGGCGGTGAGCCCGACGGGATCGCGCGCCTCGCCGGTCGGCACGAGAAAACGACGCATCCACACGTATGCGCATCCATAGCAGCATGTGGCAGCGAGGCATGCCAACGCCGCAAGCCAGAACCGGGGGCTACCGGCTGCCACCGTCAGCCGTTCTCCGCCGGGCTGTTTTTCCCACGGCGCCAGCACCAGAATAATTCCGGCCGCCCCGAGCAGGACACCCCCTATCTGCCTGGCGGTAAGACGCTCGCTGCGCAATGCGATTGCGCCGATGATAAGCGTCATCAACGGCGTGGTCGCGTTGAGCACCGCGGAAAGACTGGGCGAGAGAAACTGCCCGGTCCAAGAGTAGAGCGCGACTGGAAGCACGAACATGAACACCGCGATGACCGCAAGATGCTTGAAAATATTCGCGTCCCGAGGCCAAGGGCGATGCGTCACCAGCATGACAACGGTCAGCGTCGCAGCGCCAAGCGCCAGGCGACACAGCCCCACTTGGGCCGGGTTGAGCCCTCGCAGACTGATCTTGATCAGCAGAAAACTCGCGCCCCACAGCAGCCCGAGCAGGCCGAACACTATGACAGTAGGTGTTTTATGGCGCTTCATACGGTTTTTCATATGGTTCTTCATGTGTTTCAGATTGCGCGTATTATTGACATGAATCAAATCAATCGAATTCACCTAAACATGAAGGATGCTCATGGCAGTCACGCTTGCACAGCTCCGTGCGCTCGTTGCCGTGCATGATTTCGAGGGTTTCGCCGCAGCAGCGGATGAAATGGGAGTCTCCCAATCGGCGGTTTCGCATGCCATCACTACCTTGGAAGCCGAGCTTGAAGCGACATTGGTCATTCGCAGGCCGGCAATCGCACTCACCGCGCTTGGCTCCGAACTCCTCCCCTACGCGCGTTCGACGCTTTCCTCAGCCGACGCCCTCGTGGCTACGGCAGCGCGCGCAGCAGGCAATCTCACCGGAACAGTGCGATTGGCAGCCCCTTCTACGGTCTGTTTCGGATTGCTGCCGAAGCTTCTCGCCGATTGGCAACAGGCGTTCCCAGCCATCACGGTAAGCGTCTTCGAGGGCGATGACCCGGAACTGGTCGAATGGCTTGACGACGGTGCTGCGGATGCCGCCATTCTCGTTAACCCGAACCATGTCCCCGCCGGAGCCGTGACGGTCGGCGAAGACCGCTATTGCGCAGTTTTGCGCGACGACCACCCGCTGGCCGCAGCCGAGAGCGTCACCGCTCGCGATCTCCTTGACGATCCGATTCTGATTTCCGGCGGCGGATGCGGCTCCGATGTCACCGCGATGTTCCGAGCCGAGGATCAGCGTTTCGTCCCGGCGCAACGAGTGTATGACAACGCCGCACTGCTCAATTTCGTCGCAGCCGGATTGGGAGTGACGGTTTTCCCCTCGATCGGCATGGGCATGCTCGCGGCCAACACCAGAATGGTTCCGCTCGCTCCGGCCAAGGAGCGAAAGCTGATCTTCAGCGGGCCATCAAACCGCCCTTGGAGTCCGCTTGTTCAGGCATTAATCAGCAACGTCACCCCTTCTTCCGCCAAATTTCATGAAGACGGCGACGAATGAATGCGGCACTCTCCCGGCAGACGACGAGGAGTCTCCTTATTCACGGCTAAACGTGGCTTCCTGACGGAAGAACCGTCATCGAATCGCGAGGTCGAGCGCCTTGTCGATACGCTGATTGACGGAATCAAAGCGTTGATTGACGGCGATGAACTCGTTGCTGAATTTAGCATCCATAGCCCGTATCTCGCTGCTGTTCTCGTCAATGCGTTTGCCAAGATTAGTCTCAACACTGTCGATGCGTTTGCCAAGATTAGTCTCGACACTATCAATACGAGCAGTGAGGTTCTTTTCAACGCCGTCGATACGAGCGGTCAGGCTCTTCTCAACACCATCGATACGCCTAGTAAGACTGTTCTCGACACCGTCAATCTGCCCAGTGAGGCCGCTTTCAACGCCGTCAATACGGATATTCGTGTCATCGATGCGCTTGGCAAGCTTCGGTTGCCGGTCAGGACGAGCCTGGCCAAAACCGCGCTGACAGCGAGAAATGCCGCGATGGTGGGGATGCTATTGATGAGCGTGTTCATGGCCGGGTTCCTTTCGTATGCTTCCAAGCATAGGTGATAGTTGCCATCTACGCTATTGGCCGGGTTTGTGCCCATGCAAGCGAAACAGGGCTATGTGGTCGAACGCTTGGGTCTCCGGCGTGCCGCAAGTAACGCAATGTGGATAACTCACCGGAATGGACACGTCTTCACATATCGATCCCAAGTGCCCCATATGCGTCGGTATCTCAGCATGGCAAACGCATATCGCAAAAGATTATTTTTGACGCATGCGTATTGCATTGAAGCAATGCCCGATTGTTAAGCCCTCTGCCCATGCCACGTTTATACCCGCAATTCTCTCTGCATAGCATTGACATCAAAGTATATTGCAGGTACGCAGACGGATAACACTATCTTCCTGATAGACAGAATCAGCGAGAAGCCAAACCGATATCTCATGCGGAAGATGAGCAAAATCGGCTTGGCCAGCCTAGCGCCTTCGCACGGCGACGTTATCGCCAATCTGTTCAGATGTAAGGAAATCTCGATTGACCAGCTTTCCAGCGCCGTTTTCCGCGATCCCTCGACGGGCCGACACTAGTGAACAAGCTCAAGCAGCGGGGTTTTGCGCAGAGCCGCAAAGACGAGCGGGGCAGCCACATCACCATCGTTTCCCTCACCGATAGAGGCAAGGGCGCTTAAGCCGCGTTTCAAGGCAATCTCCCGAGAACTCTAAGACGTCGAATACCACGGGATAACAGACAGAAAGACGCTGCACAGTCTGTTGACAAAGATCAATAACATTTTTTGCCTAAGCACATGGTCCGGTCCGCTCCCACCAGCTTCTGTTAAGAACCGAAAGGTGCGATTGGACAAAACGCGCACGGTGATACACTGGCCGCATGAATGATGGCGATTCGCAACTGACCTCAACCACACCTGCATCTACAGCGGACGACACCGCCCTCGGGCATATCGGCGTAGCGGGCGTGACGATTCCGGGCACGCTGCTGTGCGTGCAGGAGATCGTGGCCGAGTGCGTGCGCCTGCAGAGCCGCCCGGGCGCACACCCGCGCATCACGATGACGAACCCGGAGCACGAGCGCAACGAAGAGCTGATGCTTGCCCACGACTGGGATGGCCTAGCCGCGCTGATGCTCGAATCCGTGGATGTGCTGGCACGGGCAGGCGCCGACTTCGTGGTAATCCCGTCGAATGCGCCGCATTTCGCCATCGACCGCATTCAGCAGGCGGCGACGATTCCCGTGGTGAGCATCGTGGCGGTGACGGTTGCCGAGTGCGTGCGTCGCGGTTTCCGCACCGTAGGCGTGCTGGGCGTGAACACGACGGTCGAAGATGGTCTGTATGAGGCACCGCTGCGCGCAGCAGGCATGGCACCAGTGCGGCTCTCGACCGAGCGTCAACACGAGCTGGATACGTTGCTGCATGACGAGGTCATCAACGGTCCGCAGACCCCGACAACACATGAGCACATGGTCAATCTCATCAGCGACCTAGTGGACGCCGGCTGCGACAGCTTCATCGCCGGCTGCACCGAGATTCCGGTGGTGATTACGAGCGAGGCCGAGTCGCCCCTGCCATTCGTCGACACGACTCGTCTGCTCGCCCACGTCGCCGCCCGTCGCGGACTCGGACTGGAAAGCTAACAATAAGACTAAGATTCGTTGCGCCCGACGAGCAAATCTTGGGCTGACACCAAGCTGATGGTGTTCTCTAGTGGACAGCATTCGCGCCGCACGGGTAGGCGGATTCCTCGCAGCCGCCGCAACAAACCCCTCTTGCGCATGAGCTTCATTGTGCTTGGGTATGCGCGATGAAGCTCCCGGCCTCTTTCCCTGCCCACAGCACGGAAACTGCGTAAAAGTGGTTGGAATAATCATGTAGCTGCGTTATGTGAGGCGCTAAATTGGTCTCGCGGAGGTCTATCTGCGTTATGTGAGGCACCAATCCCATATCACTCCAAGTAGCGTTGACCAAAAACGGCGGTTTTAGGCCACCTGATACCCGACTCTCCAAGAAATAGCGCCTCACATAACGCAGATAGACCTCTGCGGCCTGCAAATAACGCCACACATAAGCGAGATACATGCATTTATCGGAAAATCCATCAAAAACCGCAACACGACAACCCTGCTTAGTGCAGAGTCTGCAATTTATTCGTCTCCAACCGGCGCATAGCAAGCAGCATTGCCAGTGATCAGTGCCCAGTAGGGATCGCCATACGAGAAATGCCATCATTCGGCCGGATAGTTCACAAATCCGGCGGATTCCATTGCCCGCGACAGCATCTGACGGTTCGCCCGTTGCTCTGGTGCGATGAACGGGCAATCCGTATAGGTCAGGTTCTCCGGCGCAACTGGTTCATCGTTGAACTTCGTGCCCATGTCAAGCTCTTTGCCGTCCTGAATCAGCACGATATCGACTGCGCCGCCAGTTGGGTGACCAGCGACTTCGGGCGGAGCGACATACTGGCAGGCCAGCTCCCGCAGCGCCTCTTCGTTTAACTCCGGATTTGATTCACGATAGAACTCAAGGCCCTCTTCGAACGAACGAACCTGCCTAGAATATGGCCGATAGATTTCCTTGACAAGAAAGTCGACGTCCCTAGGCAAGAACGCAACAGCTCGGCGCAACATACCTGTAACGGATTCGCGGGCATAGCAGAAGCGATCATAATTGCTGGCGATCTCGCTGCGCGACCGGTCAACCGCAATCCGCTCATCGATTCCGTCCACCGAAACCATCTGCTCGCCGCAATCGTTGACCGGCACCTCGCGCACACGCGGATCATTCAACAAAATCATGCCTTCACCAAATTTCTCATAAGACGCGCGGGATTTAAGCCGTTCAAACTATAGTCTGACAACACAACCAAATAATGATAGAATTGGTCATATTGGACATTTCTGTAGAGGAGGCCAATGATGAGCATCGCGATGATTGAGGCAAGGCCGGTGGCTGACGACGCATCGTTCATTCTGCAGGGCAACGGACGAACCTACCAATTGGATGAGGCGGCGTTCAATGCGGCCGTAGATGCTGCCATGGCCGCATCCGGGCACAGCCGCACTATAGGCACCGGCGAGGCGGCCCGCATTCTCGGCGTTTCACGCAAGACGGTCCAGCGCATGCTTGACGACGGCAAGATCCCGTTCCGCCGCAACGGCGAGGCAGGCAATCATATGATGCGCGAGTCCGACGTCATCGCCTATCGCGATGCCATGCGCTCTGACCGGCGCAAGGCCCTTGACGCCATGCGTGACCTGGCCGAAGACATGGGTCTGTACGGCACGCCTCATAGCGACTAAGGAATCATTCGCATGAAAACCGCCGTGCTCGATGCCAACATCTTCTTCCATATATGGATTCTGGACGCGCTGCTCACCGTAGCCGACGACAGCCTGCTCGAGCCGCTCTGGTCGGATGAAATCATGGCGGAAATCAGACGCAATCTGCCCAAAGCGTGGAAGCACGCGACAACATCCGAGATTGACGCGTTCCTCGGTACAGTGAATGAAGCCTATCCTTATGCCCAAGTACCGGATTGGCGAAATCACCTGGACGACCTCGCTCTTCCCGACCCGGATGACAGGCATGTGCTCGCTGCGGCACGAGCGGGAGGAGCTACGATTATCGCCACCATCAACCTTGCCGATTTTCCACCGAAAACACTGGAAAAGTACGGCATCAGAGCAGAGCATCCCGACGCGTTCCTCTCACGAGTCTACGACGAATCACCCGAAGCCGTTCGTCGCGCAATAACACGGATGGCAGCGCGCAAGAAGCATCCACCGCGCATTATGACCGAAGAATATGCTGGACTGAAAAAGGCCGGGCTGGCGACCTTTGCCGCGAGACTTGAAGCGTAACAGCGACTTCTTTCATACGTTCCGACGAGATTCGTTTGAGCCCTGCAATTCCCCTACGCGCCCCAATCCCCCAACGCGCCTTGAAGCGCACCTAGGGCGGCATCGAT